>NZ_CP104138.1:0-3577500 GCF_025200775.1 Rhizobium sp. WSM1274
ATGCAGATGAATACGATGACGACGAGCGGGCCCGACAATGGGGATGCGGCACCGCAGGCGTTCGGCTCCATTCGCCTGGAAGCGGCGGAAGTAAAGGCGGATACGAAGCAGAACGTATTGTTTGAGCGCGTCAGTGCGCGCTTGAAGGCTCAGGTCGGTCAGGATGTCTACGCCAGTTGGTTCGCCAGACTGAAGCTGCATTCGGTATCGAAGAGCGTCGTTCGCCTTTCGGTCCCCACGACCTTCCTGAAGTCGTGGATCAACAATCGTTATCTCGACCTCATCACCGGTCTGTTCCAGGCCGAAGATCCGGAAATTCTGAAAATCGAAGTCCTGGTGCGTACGGCGACGCGCCACGGCACGAAGGCGCTCGATGAGGCGGTCGCGCCGGAACCCGCCGCCCCGACGCAAATGCGCCGCCCGGCAAGCGCTCAGCCGGCCGGTCAGGCCGTCCAGCAGGCGGTTTCGGCCGTTGCCGCCGCAAGGCCTGCAAGCTTCGGCTCGCCGCTCTTCGGTTCGCCGCTCGATAGCCGCTTTACCTTCGACACTTTCGTCGAAGGCAGCTCGAACCGCGTCGCGCTTGCGGCTGCGAAGACGATCGCAGAAGCTGGCCAGGGCGCCGTGCGCTTCAACCCGCTCTTCATCCATTCGGCCGTCGGCCTCGGCAAGACCCACCTGCTGCAGGCGGTCGCCAATGCGGCGGTGCAGAACCCCAGGGCTCTGCGCGTCGTCTATCTGACGGCTGAATATTTCATGTGGCGCTTCGCCACCGCGATCCGCGACAATGATGCGCTGACGCTGAAGGATTCGCTGCGCAACATCGATCTCTTGATCATCGACGACATGCAGTTCCTGCAGGGCAAGATGATCCAGCATGAATTCTGCCATCTCCTGAACATGCTGCTCGACAGCGCCAAACAGGTCGTCGTTGCCGCCGACCGCGCGCCCTGGGAGCTGGAGTCGCTCGACCCCCGCGTCCGCTCGCGCCTGCAGGGCGGTGTCGCGATCGAATTCGACGCGCCGGATTACGAGATGCGTCTCGAAATCCTCAAGCGTCGCCTTGCTGTCGCCCGGCTCGAAGATCCGTCGCTCGAAATTCCAGCCGAACTGCTCCAGCATGTCGCCCGCAACGTCACGGCCAGCGGCCGCGAACTCGAAGGCGCCTTCAACCAGCTGGTCTTCCGCCGCTCCTTCGAGCCGAACCTGTCGATCGAACGCGTCGACGAACTGCTCGCCCATCTGGTCGGCTCCGGCGAGCCCCGCCGTGTACGCATAGAGGATATCCAGCGCATCGTCGCAAGGCACTACAATGTCTCGCGCCAGGAACTGGTCTCGAACCGTCGCACCCGCGTCATCGTCAAGCCGCGCCAGATCGCCATGTATCTGTCGAAGACGCTGACGCCGCGCTCCTTCCCGGAGATCGGCCGCCGTTTCGGCGGGCGCGATCATACGACCGTGCTGCACGCCGTGCGCAAGATCGAAGAGCTGATTTCTGGAGACACCAAGCTTTCGCACGAAGTCGAGCTTCTGAAGCGGCTGATCAACGAATAATCGGCGGGTTTTCCAAAAAATCGACGGCCGGAAGCGATTCCGGCCGTTTTCCTTTATAAGTTTTTTATTCTATACCTCCCGCGCATCACGTGCATATCAAAGACTGAAGCGCCAAAACGGCGCGTGGGAGGAATGAATGAGTTTTGAAAAGATCGCCGTTCTCGGCCTGGGCAAGGTCGGACGGCTGGCGGCGACGCTTTTGCATGAAGGCGGCTTCGAGGTCATCGGCGTCGATGCGCAATTGCCGCTGAGCGACGTCCCTTTCAAGTGCCGCACCGGCGATATCTCCGATCCCCAGGTGATCGGCGAATTGCTCTCGAATGTCGAGGCCGTGCTCTCCTGCCTGCCCTATCATTTGAACATCGAGCTGGCGCGCGCCGCCCATCTTGCCGGCATCCATTATTTCGATCTGACCGAAGACGTTCCCACAACCAATTTCATCATCGAGCTGTCGAAGACATCACGCGGCCTGATGGCGCCGCAATGCGGCCTGGCGCCGGGTTTCGTCGGCATCGTCGGCGCAAGCCTGGCCGACGGCTTCGATCGCTGCCGGTCGATCCGCATGCGCGTCGGCGCCTTGCCGCAGCATCCGACCGGACTGCTCGGTTACGCCTTCAATTGGTCGCCCGAAGGCGTCGTCAACGAATATCTGAACGACTGCGAGGTCATCGAGGGCGGCGTGCGCAAGCTCGTCTCGCCGATGGAATGGCACGAGACCGTCTATGTCGGCGGCGTCAAGCTCGAAGCCTTCACGACGTCCGGCGGCCTTGGCACCATGTGCGACACCATGCTCGGCAAGATCGACAATCTCGATTACAAGACCATGCGTTATCCCGGCCATATGGAGCTGATGAATTTCTTCTTCCACGAGCTGTTGATGCGCGACAAGCGCAAGCTCGCCGGCGAGATCCTGACCAATGCCAAGCCGCCGGTTGAAGACGATGTCGTCTATGTCCATGTCGCCGCCGAGGGCACCGAGAATGGCAGCCTGCGCCGCAAGGAATTCGTGCGCGCCTATTACCCGATCGAGATTGCCGGCGCGCGCCGCACGGCAATCGCCTGGACGACGTCAGCCTCCGTCGTCGCCGTCATCGAGATGGTCCGCGACGGCCTGCTGCCGACGACCGGCTTCCTGCACCAGGAGCATATTCCGTTGGAGATGTTCCTGAAGACGCCGACCGGCAGCCTCTTCAAGGCGGGCGCGACCAGCCACGGCTAAGAAATAGTCTCCGGTGCGGCGGCAATATCAATGCCGCCGCACCGAAAACCAATCCGTCGTATCGGTGTCAGCAGGCGAGATCGGCGACGACCGAATCGAGGATCAGCATGCCGGATGGTGTGCAGCGCAGGCGTGAATTGCCGATCCGCTCGATAAATTTGTGCTCGAGCAGGAATTCCTCGCGCTTCGGGTCGAGGTCGCGGCCGGAAAGCTGCTGCCAGCGAGCGAGATCGACGCCTTCCCTGAGCCGCAGCCCCATCAGCAGCAGCTCGTCGGACTGTTCCTCGAAGCCGAGCCGCTCCTCATCGAGAATGCCGTGCCCATCACGCTCGACCATGTCGAGCCAGGCTTCCGGCTTGCGCTCGGTGGCGGTCGCGAGCTTCTCGGGGCCACGCGTCAGCCGGCCGTGAGCGCCCGGGCCGATGCCTGCATAATCGCCGTAGCGCCAGTAGGTCAGGTTATGTCGGCTTTCAGCTCCCGGCCGGGCATGATTGGAAACCTCATAGGCCGGCATGCCCTCGCGCGCGGTGATCTCCTGCGTCGCCTCGTAGAGCAATGCCGATTGCTCGCCGTCCGGCACGACCAGCTTGCCGGCCTTGTGCAGGCCGTAGAAGGGCGTGCCTTCCTCGATGGTCAGCTGATAGAGCGAAAGATGGTCGACCGCGTAGGAGATCGCCTCCTTCAGTTCCTTTTCCCACTCCTCGACTGTCTGGTCGGGCCGGGCATAGATCAGGTCGAAGGACATGCGCGGAAAGATGTCGCGCGCCAGCCTTATCGCCTTCAGCGCGTCGGCGACATCATGCAGCCGGCCGAGGAATTTCAGATCCCGGTCATTCAGCGCCTGCACCCCAAGCGAGACGCGATTGACACCCGCCGCCCGGTAGCCGCGGAAACGTTCGGCCTCGACGCTCGAAGGGTTGGCCTCCATGGTGATCTCGATGCCATCAGGCACATGCCAGTGCCGCGCAATGCCGTCGAGAATGGCGGAAACCGTTTCCGGCTTCATCAGCGACGGCGTGCCGCCCCCCAGGAAGATGCTTGTCACCGTCTTCGGCCCACTGAGCGACCGGACCGCCGCCATCTCCTTCAGGAAGGCAGATGTAAAGCGCTCCTGGTCCACCGGCTGGTGGCGCACATGGCTGTTGAAGTCGCAATAGGGGCACTTCGCCGCGCAGAAGGGCCAATGCACATAGACGCCGAAGCCCGGCTCGCCGGTATCAGGCAGCAGAGCCGCGTCGCGCGAGGTGCTTGGCGTATCGAAATTGCCCACGGACCGACTCTATGCCTCCAGGCAGGTTTCGACAAAGAGTTTGAAGGCACGGGCCCGGTGCGACAGCGCTTGCGGCTTGCCGACGTTCCAGCCGTGTTTTTCCTCGCCGCTCATTTCCCCGAAGGTGATGTCGTAGCCCGCAGGCTGGAAGACCGGATCATAACCGAAGCCCTGGGTGCCGCGCGGCGGCCAGACGACGCTGCCTTCCACCTCGCCGCGGAACAGCTCCGTATGCCCATCCGGCCAGGCAAGGCAGAGCACGCTGATGAAACGCGCCCTGCGCTGTTCCGGCTCTGTCGCGCCCGCATCCTGCAGCGCCTTTTCCACCTTTGCCATCGCCATGTCGAAATCGCGCGTGCCGTTGGATGTCTCCGCCCAATTGGCGGTGTAGACACCAGGATCGCCGCGAAGCGCGTCGACCACCAGCCCGGAATCGTCCGAAAGCGCCGGCATGCCTGATGCATTGGCCGATGCGACCGCCTTGATCGTCGCATTCTCCTCGAAGCTCGTGCCCGTCTCATCCGGTTCGACGAAGTTCAGCTCGGCGGCCGATTTGGCGGTGAAGCCGAGCGGCCCGATCAATTCCTGGATCTCGCGGATCTTGCCGGCATTGTGGCTGGCGACGACGATGGTCTTCGTTTCAAGCTTGCGCATTCAGATTTCCTGTTCGATGCCCCAGATTTTAGCCTCCGCGCATTCCAGGCTGTTGCCGGCCGGATCGCGGAAATAGATCGAGCGGCCGCCGTTCGGCCAGCGCACCTCGGATTCGATCGCAACGCTCGCCGCCGACAGCCGTTCAGCCATGGCATCGATATTGCGGCCGGACACCTGGAAACAGGCGTGGCCTTGGCCGTTCGTGCCGTGCGGCGGCACCTGCAGTGCTTCGGGCGCCGGCGGCTTCACCGTTTCCTCGGGATTGAAGATCAGGAGAACGCCGGGCCCACAGCGGAAGAAGACATGCCGGTTGGCGGCCCGCGCGATCTTTTCAAGCCCGAGAACGTCTTCGTAGAACGTCTCGGCCTTATCGAGATCCCGCGCATAGAGCGCCGTTTCCAACATGCCTTCCAGCATGGGGTTCATCCTTCGACGGCTTGCTTCTGCAGTGCCACGAGTTCGCCGATGCCGTTTCTGGCCAACTGCATCAGCGAGGTGAATTCGCCCTCACTGAACGGCGTGCCTTCGGCGGTGCCCTGGATCTCGACGATCCCGCCGGTGCCCGTCATGACGAAGTTCGCATCGGTCTCGGCCGAGGAGTCTTCCAGGTAATCGAGATCGATCACCGGCTGGCTGGCAAAGATACCGCAGGAAATGGCGGCGACATGATCCTTCAGGACCCGGTCGACCTTGATCATGTTGCGGCTTTCCATCCATTTCAGGCAGTCGTAAAGCGCGATCCAGCCGCCGGTGATCGAGGCTGTCCGTGTGCCGCCATCGGCCTGGATGACATCGCAATCGAGCGTGATCTGCCGTTCGCCGAGCGCCTGCAGGTCGACGACGGCGCGCAGCGACCGGCCGATCAGCCGCTGGATTTCCTGGGTGCGACCGCCCTGCTTGCCGGCGGCGGCTTCGCGCTTCATGCGTTCGCCGGTCGCCCGCGGCAGCATGCCGTATTCGGCCGTGACCCAGCCCTTGCCGGAATTGCGCAGCCATGGCGGCGTCTTTTCTTCGAGGCTCGCCGTGCAGAGTACATGCGTATCGCCGAATTTCACCAGGCAGGAGCCTTCCGCATGCTTGGAAAAATTGCGCTCGAACGAGACCTTGCGCATCTGGTCGATTTTTCTGCCTGAAGGCCGCATTCTTATCTCCTGGGGTTTATTTGACCGCTTCTACGATTGGCGGCGCTCATTTGCAAATTCCCTTTTGCCACGGGTGTGAGTTTGACTTACTTTTCGGGAAGTATCATCAGCATGGGTTTGAAAGCTTCATGGGCATCAGGTCGACGTCGGTTTCGGATGCCGTAGCTGCGCTGGACGAGCGCTCCCGGGAAATTTTTCGTCGCATCGTCGAAGGTTACCTGGAAAGCGGCGAGCCGCTCGGTTCGCGCAACCTGTCCCGTATCCTGCCGATGTCGCTGTCGCCGGCCTCGGTGCGCAACGTCATGAGCGATCTCGAAGAGCTCGGCCTGATCTATTCGCCGCATGTCAGCGCCGGCCGGCTGCCGACCCAGATCGGCCTGCGCTTCTTCGTCGATGCCTTCATGCAGGTCGGCGACCTCTCCGCCGAGGAGCGCGCCAACATCGACCGTCAGCTGCGGGCCGAAAGCGGCGGCAATCCCGTTGAATCGATGATGAACGAGGCAAGCCGCATGTTGTCGGGCATTTCGCGCGGCGCGGGCCTCGTCATCACCTCGAAAAGCGATCCGGTGCTGAAACATGTCGAGTTCATCCGGCTCGAACCGACAAAGGCGCTGGCCGTGCTCGTCGGCGATCATGATCAGGTGGAAAACCGCATTATCGAGCTGCCGGCGGGCGTCACGTCCTCGCAGCTGACGGAGGCGGCGAATTTTCTCAATGCCCATATGTCCGGCCAGACCCTGCCGGAGCTCCGCAAACAATTGAGCCGCCTGAAGGACGACGTCCGTCACGAGCTCGATGCCCTGTCGCGCGATCTGGTCGAGCGCGGCATTGCTGTCTGGGCTGGGAGCCCGGATGAGGGGAAGCCGACGCAGCTGATCATCCGCGGCCGCGCCAACCTGCTCGAAGGCCTCGCCGGCGCCGACGATCTCGACCGGCTGCGGCTGCTGTTTGATGATCTCGAGAAGAAGGACAGCCTGATCGAGATCCTCAATCTCGCCGAAAGCGGCCCGGGTGTGCGCATTTTCATCGGTTCGGAAAACAAGCTCTTCTCGCTGTCCGGCTCATCGCTCATCGTCGCGCCCTATCGTGACGACGACGATCGCATCGTTGGTGCCGTCGGCGTCATCGGCCCGACGCGGCTCAATTATTCCCGCATCGTGCCGATGGTGGACTATACAGCCCAGCTCGTTTCCCGCCTTTCGCGCAATCAGCTTTGACGCAGCAACCGCCAAGCACGCGGAATTTTCGCTTCTTTGTCACGCAGACTTGATTTTTTTCGGTCAAACCTCGATATCGGGCGCATCTGAAGACACCAACCGGAGACCGTCATGACCGATGACACGACGAAAAACGGACCTGACGCAACTGCGGCCGATGCCGCAGCCGACGCTGCCGCCTACGTCGAGAACGAAACTGCGCAGCAAGAGCCCGCCCAGCCGGACCCAATCGAGCTTCTGAAAGCCGAAAACGGCGAGCTGCGCGACCGCTATTTGCGCCTTGCTGCCGAGATGGACAATCTGCGCCGGCGCACCGAGCGCGAGGTAAAGGATGCCAAGTCCTATTCCGTCGCCGGCTTTGCTCGTGACATGCTCGCCGTCTCGGACAATCTGCGCCGCGCGCTCGATGCCATCCCTCCGGAGACCAAGGCTGCCGCCGATGCCGGCCTGAGCACGCTGATCGAGGGTGTCGAGATGACCGAGCGCGCCATGCTGTCGGCTCTCGAGCGCCACGGCGTTCGCAAGCTTGAGCCGGTTGGCCAGAAGTTCGATCCGAATTTCCATCAGGCAATGTTCGAGGTGCCGAACCCCGACGTGCCGAACAATACGGTCGTGCAGGTCGTGCAGGCAGGCTTCTCCATCGGCGAGCGCGTGCTGCGCCCGGCCATGGTCGGCGTCGCCAAGGGCGGCCCGAAGCCGACCGAAGCCGAAACCAACTCCGTCTTCGACGAGAAAGACGCCTGATATCCCTTCCTTCTGCCTCGTGCAGAAGGAAAAGCCGAAGCGTTAGATGCGGGCGAAGCGTTCGATCAGCAGATCGAAAAAGCCATCCGCATCGACATGGCGCATGACCTTGGCGTTGCGCTTGCGCTCGGTCACATGCCACCAGTCGACGACCGTCATGCCGACGGTGAGTTCGGACTGGACCTCGATCTCGACATTGCAGTCGCGGCCCTGGAAAAGTTCCGGCTCCAGCAGGTAGGCGACAACGGTCGGGTCGTGCAGCGGCCCGCCGTCGGAACCGTATTTCTCGATGTCGAAGCGTTCGAAGAATTCCAGCATCTCGACCATGGCCTTTGCCGGCGCCGTGCCGATCTCGGCCATGCGTTTCACCCGGTCCTTGCGGGTCAGCAATTGATGCGTCACATCAAGCGGCATCATCACGATCGGAACGCCTGAGCGGAAGACGATATCGGCCGCCTCCGGATCGACATAGATGTTGAATTCGGCCGCCGGCGTGATGTTGCCGCCCTCGAAGAAGCCCCCGCCCATCATCACCAGTTCGCGGATGCGGGGGACGATGTCGGGTGCCTTCTGAAAGGCCATGCCGATATTGGTGAGCGGCCCGAGCGTGCACAGCGTCACCGTGCCTTCCGGCTCGCGGCGCAACGTCTCGATGATGAAGTCGACGGCATGGCTAGGCTGCAGCGCCATCGTCGGCTCGCTGAGTTCCGGACCGTCGAGGCCGGTCTTGCCGTGCACATGTTCGGCCGTCACCAACTTGCGGGCGATCGGCGCGTCGGCGCCGGCGAAAACCTTGGTCTCCGTCCGGCCGCAGAGTTCGCAGACGATGCGCGCATTGCGGCTGGTGAGCGGAAGCGGCACGTTGCCGGCGACCGTCGTGATCCCCAGCACTTCCAGCTCGTCGGGACTGCCGAAGGCCAGCATGATGGCGGCCGCGTCGTCCTGGCCAGGATCCGTGTCGATGATGATCTTTCTTGCGCTTGCCATTCCGATCGTTCCATCCTCGCACTGCGTGTTACCGGGCATGCACCGATTTCTTCACGTCCCGTCACAAATCAGCACAATCCGCGCGGACATGTTTTGATGCGAGGCAGCAGCTGCTTTGTCAAGGAAAGAGCCTGACGTCAGCTTAAAATTGAGCAGGTGGCGCCGACACGTCGTGCCCCATGCCTTGCAGCGCCAGGCTCTTGTCCCCATATTAGCGGCATCCGGATGCTGCACTGAAGGTCCGGGATGGTCGCTTGCGCCAAGGACTTGAAAAGAGATGAGCCGCATTACCCCTTTCGCCAGCCCGCTGCTTCTGGGCTTCGATGCCATGGAAAAGACGCTGGAGCGCATTTCCAAGACGAGCGACGGATATCCGCCTTACAATATCGAACGCATCGGCGCCGACAGCGGCGCGCCGGAGCGTCTGCGTATCACCCTTGCCGTGGCTGGCTTCAGCGAGGAGGAACTCGATGTCTCCATTGAGGAGAACCAGCTTCTCATCCGCGGCCGCCAGGTGGAACAGGGCGAGCGGGACTATCTCTATCGCGGCATCGCCGCTCGCCAGTTCCAGCGCACCTTCGTTCTTGCCGACGGCATGCAGGTGCTGGGTGCGGCCCTGAAGAACGGGCTGCTCTCCGTCGATCTAATTCGCCCGGAACCTGCGCGCATGGTCAAGAAAATTAACATTTCGGTCTCACAGTAGCACAATGGTTTGTCGAACCGTTGGTCCCTTCTCCCGGAGGAACAGGAATGTTGATGAAAGAAGCCACGTCTCACTTGACCAAATCCGAGCTTGCCCACATCGGCAACGGCGAGGTCGCCTATATCAGAAAAATGCGGACCGATGAGGTCGCCAAGTGCTTTCCCGAGGCGCCGGATATCGATCCGACCGTCGATCTCTGGGCGCTCTTCGGCGCCGACGGCACGCCGATCCTGCTGACGGACAACCGCTCCAGCACTTTTTTCAAGGCTGCCGAGGACGAATTGAAGACGGTCAGCCTGCACTGACCGTCAAAACCGTCAGCTCCGTTTCACTGCTTGCGGCGCACGGTCGCTCTATTCGATTTCGCTGCGATCGGGACGGATGTCGCGACATATGCGCGTAGCCGTCTTCCGGCGCCGTACCTGCGATGACGTTGAAAATTCCAGGATCCGGTAGCAACTGAATGAATCGAACTCATTGAAGATGCCGACCTCTCATCGGGAACTAAGCACTCTGGCCAAGAAATTATGGGCAAGCTACGCTTGGCATTCTTGTGCCGCTTGAGCAGATTTTCCTGATTTGAATCCTGACAAGCCCAAGGGTTGTCCGCTCCGGGCCGAGACCCGTCAGTAGACCAGTTGAGGCGTGATTGAGATCTCCTATCCGTGCCAGGCTCTCTCACCCGAACCGGACCGCCGTTCTCGCGCGCGCCTTTGCCGCTACCTCCTCGCGATCACGAGGAGGTTGGGACGTTTCCATCGAATCGAGCAGCTCGCGGGCGCATGCCGCGATCGAACTGACCGCGCGCTCGAATGCGACCTCATTGCGCTTCGACGGTTTGGTCGTTCCGCTCACCTTCCGTACAAACTGGAGCGCCGCATCGTGGATCTCCTCGTCAGTCGCCGGCGGATCGAAATTGAACAGGGGTTTTATATTTCGGCACATGACTTGCTCCCGGTCATTTTCTCTTCCATTTGAGAGGAGGGTGACCAGCACAGAAAATAGTCGCGTGAGCGCTAATGGCAACCGGTCCAACGGCGGGTCTCTCCGCGTCGCAAGGCAGGGCGCAGCTCCTCCAGTTCGGTTTTTTTGTCGCTGTCGGCATCAGACCGGCGTCCCAGGCGATTGCTCACGCGAGGAACATCACGGCGCGTTCGCCGACTTGCGGGCAGCCTCAGATCTTCCTGAATGTCAGATAGGCCGAAGACCGGCCCTCGCGCCGCGCCTTGGCCTCGTAGCGTGTGCTCGGCCAGCCCTCATAGGGGGTCAGCCAATCGGCTGCATTGTCGGCCATCCATTCGAAACCGCCATGGTCGCGGCATTTGATCAGCGTCCAGTTCACATAGGTGTCGATGTCGGAGGCGAAGCAGAACAGGCCACCAGGCTTCAGCACGCGATGAAAGCGGCCGAGATTGGTTTTCGAGACGAAACGCCGCTTCCAGTGTTTCCGCTTCGGCCAGGGGTCCGGATAGAGCAGGTCGATCTGATCGAGTGAGCCGTCCGGCAGCCAGTCGAGCAGTTGCGTCGCGTCGTCATTATAGACGCGGATATTGGAGGCGCTGGTCTCGCCGATGCGCGACAACAGCTTCTGCATGGAATTGACGAAGGGTTCGACGCCGATGAAGCCGGTCGAAGGCATCTCCAGCGCGCGGTGGATCAGGTGCTCGCCGCCGCCGAAACCGATTTCCAGCCGCAATCTCTCGACCGGGATCGGGAAGAGGGATGATGTCAGCGGCTCCGGGGGAGCCGCCGTCAGATCGATAAGGAACGCCGGAAGCAGACTGTTCAGCGTCTCCGCTTGCTGTTCACGCAGGGCCTTTCCCTTACGGCGACCGAAGAAAGCTTCGGTCGCCCGGCCCCGGCGCTCCATATCCGTCATGCAGCAGCCTTGGTCTTGACGGCTTCCTTGAGCGCCTTCACGAGGTCCGTGCGCTCCCAGGAGAACGAGCCGTCGCGTCCGGCCTTGCGGCCGAAATGGCCGTAAGCCGAGGTCTTGGCATAGATCGGCTTGTTGAGGTCGAGATGGCGGCGGATGCCCGACGGCGACAGGTCCATGTTCTGGCGGATTGCGGCTTCGACCTGATCCTCGCTGATGCCATTGCCGGTACCGTGCAGGTCGACATAGATCGACAGCGGCTGAGCAACACCGATCGCGTAAGAGAGTTGGATCGTGCAGCGGTCGGCAAGACCGGCGGCAACGACGTTCTTGGCAAGATAGCGGGCGGCATAGGCAGCCGATCGGTCGACCTTCGTCGTGTCCTTGCCGGAGAATGCACCGCCGCCATGCGGAGCGGCACCGCCGTAGGTGTCGACGATGATCTTGCGGCCGGTGAGGCCCGCATCGCCGTCCGGTCCGCCGATGACGAACTTGCCGGTCGGGTTGATGTACCAGTTGCAATCGTCGGCGATCTTCAGCTCGCCGAGCGCTTCGCGGATATAGGGCTCAACGACGGCGCGGACCTTGTTCGAATCCCAGCTCTCGTCGAGATGCTGGGTCGAAAGCACGATCGAGGTTGCTTCCGACGGCTTGCCGTCGACGTAACGCACGGTCACCTGGCTCTTGGCGTCGGGGCCGAGCTTGGCAACTTCTCCGTCGCCCTTCTTGCGGGCAACTGCGAGCAGCTGCAGGATCTTGTGGGAATAATAGATCGGCGCCGGCATCAGGTCCGGCGTTTCGCGGCAGGCATAACCGAACATGATGCCCTGGTCGCCGGCACCTTCGTCGCCCTGCTGGTCGGCGGCGCTGTCGACGCCCTGCGCGATATCGGCCGACTGCGAGTGCAAGAGCACGTCGATCTTTGCCTTCTTCCAGTGGAAGCCGTCCTGCTCGTAGCCGATATCCTTGATGGCGCGGCGGGCGGCGGCCTTGAACTTCGACGGGTTGATGACGTCCTTGCCGTCCTTGTCCTTCTTCATCAGGCTCGGCGGCAGGCGAACTTCGCCGGCGATGACGACGCGGTTGGTCGTCGCCAGCGTCTCGCAGGCAATGCGCACGCCCCATGGATTGACGCCGGTCTTGGCCGCTTCGCGGTAGACCAGATCGACGATCTCGTCGGAGATGCGGTCACAGACTTTGTCCGGATGACCTTCGGCAACAGATTCGCTGGTAAAGAGATAATTCGCGCGCATTTCGGGATTCCCCTCAAAGAATAAAAGCCAGCTAGTAGGTACTCAGTTCGAGGGCCGATGACAAGCGCAGAAGGACATAAATATATCTTTATATCTGTGGCAAGATGACAAATTTTGCCCCAAAAACGCAAAAAAGGCGGCCTTTCGACCGCCTTTCGAATTATGCACCGGTCTTGGTTCAGTCGGCGTCGGCTTCAGCCGCCAAGGCTTTCACCAGCTCCACGACCTTGCGGCGAACCTTGGGATCGGAAATCTTGACGAAGGCGCGGTTGAGCTGCAGTCCTTCCGAGGAGGAGAGGAAATCGACGACGTAATTCGAGCTGGAGGCTTCCATGCCGCCGCCGCCGGGCGAATGTTCGCCGGGCGCGTCCTCGAAGAAAAACGACACCGGAACATTGAGGATGTTCGAGATGTTCTGCAGACGGCTTGCGCCGACGCGGTTGGTGCCCTTTTCGTATTTCTGGATCTGCTGGAAGGTGATGCCAAGGCTTTCGCCAAGCTTTTCCTGGCTCATGCCCAGCATCGTACGACGGAGGCGAATACGGCTGCCAACATGGATGTCGATCGGATTCGGCTTCTTTTTGTTTTCAATCATGGTCGTGCCCTAGCTAAGAATTTCAACCTGTTTCTAACCGGCATGCCCCAGATCCATCCCAAAACGCCACGTTGCAAGAGGTGAGGAACCCACCTTCGAACATACGTTAAGAACGCCGATTGTCATCACTATGCAATTTTAGGGGTTTTTGGTCAATTCAACCCGGAAATAAAACCTCTGCGAGAAATTAGCGCAATCAGAATCAGCAACGCCTCGGTCAACCAGAAGTATGTTTGCTGGGGGTATGTGGTTCCGAGTCCCGCGCTGATGCTATCGAGCGTTGCATCGATGAAGCCGGTTTCCCCAAGATCGAGGCCTGCAATAATTTCCCCATGGGCGTTCACCAGCGCTGAAATGCCGCTATTGGCATCACGAATCAGCGGCATGCCGGTTTCAACAGCCCGTACTCGCGCCTGCTGGAAATGCTGGTAGGGGCCGGGCGTCGCGCCGAACCAGGCGTCATTGGTGATATTGAGGATCGCGTTGGCGTCTTTGATGTCGCCGGTCATTTCGTCGGGGAAAATGATCTCGTAGCAGATCAGCGGATAGAGATTGAGGCCGCCGGGCAGCGTCAGCAGGTGCCGGCTTGCCGCGGCCGAAAATCCTCCCGGTATTTCGACGACGTTCTGGATGCCGAATTCGGTGAGCACGTCCTCGAAGGGCAGGTATTCGCCGAAAGGCACCAGATGCACCTTGTCGGAGGCGCCGATGATCTGGCCGCGGCCGTCGATCACGTAGATGGAATTATAATAGCGCGTCGGAATGCCCGGTCCCATCTCCTCGGCGCGGACGGCGCCGGCGATCAGCACTTGGTTGTCATCGAGCGTATCGGCGATCCGCGTCAGCGCATCCTGGTTGTCGGTCAGGATGAAGGGGATCGAGGTTTCCGGCCAGACGATGATATCGGGTTTGCGTCCGCCATTTTTCGGTGCTTCAGCCGAAAGCTTCAGATGCGTCTCGAAGATCGCGGCGCGGTCGGCGTCGTTGTCCATCTTCGCCGCCTGGTCGATCGCCGGCTGCACCAACCGCACCACCGGCCGCTTGTCCTCCGGCAATGTGTCCGGCCGGGGCGCGAGATAGAGAGCATAAGCGCCATAACCGAGATGGGCGGCAAAGAGCAGGACGGCGAGCGCGATTCCCGGCCGCGCGCCTTGCCGCGTCCCGGCAAGGGCAGGCGCAGAAAAGACGAAGACGGCAAGGGCAGTCACCCCCGTCGCCCCGATCACATGCGCCGACTGCATCATCAGCGGAACCGGCATCATGCCGTAGCCGATGGCGTTCCAGGGAAAGCCGGTGAGGATCACGCTTCGAAGCCACTCCATCAGCCCGAAGCCAGCCGCAAGCGCGGCGATCCGCCCCATGCCATCAGACCAGACGATGCGGGCAAGGGCGGCCGCCAGCCCGTAGAAGATCGCAAGACAGGCCGGCAGGCCGAGGATTGCCAACGGCAGCGCCCACGCGAATTCTTCCTGATCGACCAGCAGCGCATGGCCGAGCCACCAGAGGCCGGCGACGAAATAGCCGAAGCCGAACAGCCAGCCGGTGGTGAACGCCGGCCACAGCCTGCCGATCAGGCCGCTCTCAGGCGAAGCCGCCGCCCCGTCGATCAGCCAGACGAGCAGCGTGAAGGAAACGAACATTGCCGCAAAAAAGCCGAAGGGCGGCAGCGCCAGAACCGCGAATGCCCCGGCGGCGATGGCCAGCAGCGACCGTTTGAAACCCCAGACGAGGATAGCCCTGTCCGCAAGCCGCTCCATGCGCACTCCCATCAAACCGCGAATCAACCCATCCGCAGTCTTTCAAAAAAGCGGCTCTTTGTCCCGTTAGGTCCTGTTAGTTGGCGGTCGATTCCGCCGGCCGGTCTTCGCCGGCCTCGGAGCCGGGAGCGATGTCGCCATCCGTCTTGGCGCGGCGGCGAACCGCGTGGCGCTTGCGGGTAATGCGCAGCCGTTTGATGCGGCGCGGATCGGCGTCGAGGATGTGGAATTCGAAGCCCGGCAGTGCCTGGACGACTTCGCCGCGCACCGGAATGCGGCCGAGCGCCGAGAAGATCAGGCCGCCCAGCGTATCGACCTCGTCGACCTGCTCGCTGATGTCGAAATCCGGCCCGATCGCTGCGGCGATCTCTTCCAGTTCGACGCGGGCGTCGGCGATGAAGACGTCTTCGGCGACGCGCTTGAACATCACTTCGTCATCGTCATGTTCGTCGTCGATGTCGCCGACCACCATCTCGACGATGTCTTCATGCGAGGCAAGCCCGTCGGTGCCGCCATATTCGTCGATGACGAGCGCCATCTGCGTGCGGTTCACCTGCATCCGGCGTAACAGGTCGGACGCCAGCATCGACGGCGGCACGAACAGGATCTTGCGGATGATGCCGGCCTCGGCCAGCGTCTTTTGCAGGTCGACGCGGGCGAGATCGAAATTCTGCTTGGCCGAACGCGTGGTCTTCTGGATGTTTTCGGGCGCAACCTCGATCGCCGGCAAGACAGCGGCCGGTTTCGTCGGGCCGCGGCGTTTGTTGCGCGCCTGCTTGGCGATGTAGGAGAGCAGATCGCGGATATGCACCATGCCGCGCGGATCGTCGAGCGTATCGGCATAGACAGGCATGCGCGAGCGGCCGGATTCCTCGAAGAGGATCATCAACTCGCCGATGGTGATGTTCTGGTCGACCGCCTCGATATCGGCGCGCGGCACCATCACGTCGGCGACGCGCACTTCGCGAAAGCGCAGGATGTTGTTGAGCATCGCCCGTTCGTCGGGCGAAAAGGCGTCGTCGCCGGCCGCATCGGTCATCAGCGCGTCGGCGAGATCCTCGCGCAGTCGCGAGCCCTGCTGCGGGCGAAGGATGCGCGCGGCGCGCGACCAGAAGGATTGGGATCGGCCGGATGGCCGACTACTACTGCCTGCCTCGTCCGAAGAGGAGGATGGCTCGGAGTCCTTGGCGTCTGCCGCCGGCTTCGTCGTAAAGTCGCTCATGGTTCCATTTTAAGGTCTTGACCCTCGTAAGGATCAGATAGGCCGAGCTGCGCCAAAATGCGAGTCTCCAGCCCCTCCATAATTTCGGCTTCGGTACTATTCATATGATCGTAGCCGAGAAGATGCAAGAAACCGTGCACCAGAAGATGGGTCAGGTGGTCGTCGAAGCTCTTTTCGAGCTCGGTCGCTTCCCGCTCCACCGTCTCCCGGGCGATGATGATGTCGCCGAGCATCGGACCGGGCATCTTGCCGGGCCGAACCGGAAAGGCGGGAAAGGAGAGCACGTTGGTCGCCTTGTCCTTGCCGCGCCATTCGGCGTTGATGTCCTGGATCGAGGCATCGTCGGTAAAGACAAGCGAGACCTCGGGCGGCATCGTCGGGAAGGGCTGCTTCTCGCTGTCGCGGAGATAGATTGCCGCGGCGTCGAGCACCCGTTCGCAAAACGACTGCAGCGTTTCCTCGCCGGGCCAGCCGATGTCCTCGACGCTGATCTGGATGTCGAGTTCGGCCATCAGTCCTGCCGGCTGACGTCTTCGGTTTCAACGGCATAGGTGGAATCATAGGCCCTGACGATGCGCCCGACCAGCGGATGGCGGACGACGTCGGTATCCTTGAAGCGCACGATCGAGATGCCCTCGACGCCGTTCAGAAGCTGCAAGGCCTCGACGAGGCCGGATTTGACGCCGCGTGGCAGGTCGATCTGGCTCGGGTCGCCGGTAACGATCATGCGCGCATTCTCGCCGAGACGCGTCAGGAACATCTTCATCTGCATCGATGTCGTGTTTTGCGCTTCGTCGAGGATGATGGCGGCGTTGGCGAGCGTGCGGCCGCGCATGAAGGCGAGCGGCGCGATTTCGATGACGCCGGCAGTGATCGCCCGGTCGACCTTGTCGGCGGGGATCATGTCGTAGAGTGCGTCATAGAGCGGGCGAAGATAGGGATCGACCTTTTCCTTCATGTCACCGGGCAGGAAGCCGAGGCGCTCGCCGGCCTCGACCGCCGGGCGCGACAGGATGATCTTTTCGACCGCGCCGCGCTCCAGCAACTGGGCGGCATGCGCGACGGCAAGATAGGTCTTGCCGGTGCCGGCCGGGCCAACGCCGAAGACGAGCTCGGCGCGCTCCAGCGCCCTGATATAGGCGTCCTGCGTCGGCGTGCGGGCGATGATCGTCTTCTTGCGTGTCGAAACCTGCGCCATCGTCAGTTTGGCCTTGCGTTCCATTGTCGGAAGGCTGAGCTGGTCGTCGGCGGCGACCGCCATGCGGATTGCTCCCTCGACGTCGGATCGTTCCACGCTGCCGCCTTTCTGAAGTTTTTCATAGAGATAGTCGAGCGTGCGCCGCGCCTGATTGGTGGTCACGACATCGCCTGTGATGACGACGGAATTGCCGCGTGCCCGCGCATCGATATTGAGCCGTTGCTCGAGCAGCTTGAGGTTCTGGTCGAATTGCCCGAACAACTCGCTGGCGAACCGGTTGTTCTCGAACGTCAGGACGAAGTGATTGGTGTCGCTCGGCGTGCGGGGGTGGCGCGGTGAAGAAGAAACCAATTCTTGTCCGTTCAAGCGGTCGGGCTCCTTAGGTTAAACCGCAGCCTCTGCGCGTTCGGCAAACAGGCTGTTTGTTCCGGTTCCGGTGATTCGCACTTTAATAATGTCACCGATTTGCGATGCTTTTGCATCAACATTCACTGATTGAAGCCAGGGAGAACGTCCGATTAGTTGTTCCGGCATGCGACCGGGCTTTTCGAGCAACAGGTCGATCTCCTTGCCGATGCAGGATTCGGCAAATTCCTGCTGCTGCTTCAGGAGAAGCATTTGCAGGCGTTCCAGCCGTTCTGCCTTGATTTTTTCCGGCACCTGGTCCTTCAGTTCCGCGCCGGGTGTGCCCGGCCGTGTCGAGTATTTGAACGAGAAGGCCTGTGCATAACGGACCTCCTCCACAAGCCTCAGTGTATCCTCAAAATCCTTATCTGTCTCCCCCGGAAAGCCGGTGATGAAATCGCCCGACAGGGCGATGTCAGGCCGCACCGTGCGGATGCGCTCGATCAGCGCCAGATATTCGGCCGCGGTGTGACGCCGGTTCATTGCTTTCAGGATGCGGTCCGAGCCCGATTGCACCGGCAGATGCAGATAGGGCATCAGCGCCCGGAGGTCGCCATGAGCGTTGATCAACCGGTCGTCCATGTCGCGCGGGTGGCTTGTGGTATAGCGCAGCCGCGCAAGGCCGGGGATATCCGCCAGGCGATAGAGCAGATCGCCGAGGCTCCATGCCTCGCCTTGGCTCCCGGCGCCGTGCCAGGCATTGACGTTCTGTCCGAGCAGGGTGATCTCGCGCACCCCGCTGTCGGCGAGCCTTTCGGCTTCCTCGACGATCTGGGAAACCGGCCGCGACACTTCCGAGCCGCGTGTATAGGGCACGACGCAGAAGGTGCAGAACTTGTCGCAGCCCTCCTGCACCGTCAGGAAGGCGGTGACGCCACGGGCACGGATCTTTCGGCTCTCGGCGATCGGCAGATGCTCGAACTTATCCTCGATCGCATATTCCGTATCGACGACGCGCTGGCCTTGTTTGGCCAGGCGCAGCGCCTCCGGCAGGCGGTGGTAGGTTTGCGGGCCGATGACGACGTCGACGGCGGGTGCGCGGCGCAGGATTTCCTCGCCTTCGGCCTGGGCGACACAGCCGGCAACGCCGATCATCATCTCCCGTCCGTCAGCCGCCTTCTTCTTTTTCATCTCGCGCAGCCGTCCGAGCGCCGAATAGACCTTCTCGGCCGCTTTTTCGCGGATATGGCAGGTGTTGAGCAGAACGAGGTCCGCCTCTTCCATATCTTCCGTCGGCTCGTAGCCGTCGCGGGCGAGCGCGTCGCTCATGCGCATGGAATCGTAGACGTTCATCTGGCAACCATAGGTCTTGATGAAGACCTTGCGGTTGTTGCTGCCATCGCGGGGTGTCGATTCCGGGGCCTGGAGAAGGGCGCTGTCCTGTGTCATGGCGCGCTATTTAGTGGTTTTTGCCGCCGGAGAAAATCGAAATCTTGCTTTAGAGCCTTTCCTGCTCAGAATGCTTCAATCTGACCAGGAAAGCCCCTAAGAGATTTCCCGCCCGCGCAGGCGGCTGTTCAGGAGGTTGCGGATGCGCAAGGCGATCGTCGCACTCACCTCCTTGCGGCTGGTATCGGCGCGGTAATCCACCGCCTCGCCGAAGGAAACCTCGGCGTCGATGGCGCCGCAGCGAACGATGTCGATGAGATGCGGCAGCAGCTCGATATCACCCGGCCAGGCGGCGAGCGGCCGATGATAACGCCCCATGGCGATGCCGTGCACCCTGGTATAGACAACCGCGACCGGCTGCACCACGACCGTCCCCGTCGGCGAATAAGGCACCGCCATCGCGGCGGCGCCGAACAGCGAGGACTTGACCTCCAGCAGCCGGTTGCCGTCCGAGGTCGTGCCCTCGGGAAAGAGCACGACGATCTCACCGTCGGCCATGCGCCCGGCGATCTCGTTTGCCTGATGGCCGGTCTTGCGCCGTTCCTCGCGCACGACGAAGACGCTCTTCTGCAGCTTGGCAAGCGTGCCGAAGATCGGCCAGTCGCGCACCTCGATCTTGGCGATGAAGACGACGTCGGCAACGGCCGACAGCACCATGATGTCAAGCCAGGAGGAATGGTTGGAACAGAGCATCAGCGGCCGGCGGTCTTCCAGCTTGCCGCTCACGCGGACGCGGATGCCGAGGCAATAGCAGGCGATCCGGTGCCAGGCGCGCGGAAGCCGGCGCCGCAGCCGCCAGTCGAACCGCAGCGCCAGGATCTGCAGCGGCATGAGGACGATGCTGACGGCAAGGATGACGACCGCAGCGAAGGCGATGCGCAGCCAGGCGATCAAATGCTGGTCTCCCGGGCTGCCATTGCTTCAGAGGTCTTCTTTCTTCAACGGAACGCCGTAGAGCTCCAGACGGTGGTCGACCAGCCGGAAGCCGTGCTCGCGGGCGATGCGCTCCTGCAGCGCCTCGATCTCCGGCGAGCGGAATTCGATGACCGTGCCGGTCTTCAGGTCGATGAGGTGGTCGTGATGCTCTTCCGGCACCGTTTCGTAGCGCGAGCGCCCGTCGCGGAAGTCGTGCCGGGCGATAATGCCGGCATCCTCGAACAGTTTCACGGTGCGATAGACGGTCGAGATCGAGATCTTCGCATCGACCTTCACCGAGCGGCGGTAGAGTTCTTCGACGTCGGGATGGTCTTCCGACTCTTCCAGGATACGCGCGATCACGCGGCGCTGCTCGGTCATGCGCATGCCGCGTTCGGTGCAAAGCTCCTCAAGGGTCTTGGCTACATCAGTCATCGCCGGCCTATAGAGATATTCGTGTTTCGACAACGCCGCACGGCATTTGCGCCGGCCTGCAGGTCATCTCGCTGCCAGGGAACTACCGAAGAACGCGCTTCATGACAAGCGCCGTGGAGAGGGCGCCGTTTTCTTGTTTATAATAACCCTGACGTTCGCCGACCTTTTCGAAGCCGAGCTTGCGGTAGAGGCCGAGCGCTGCCGTATTGCCGTTGTCGACCTCGAGAAACATGCTCTCGCCGCCGCGCGCGCGTGCTTCTCGCATCGCCGCCTGCATCAGCCGCCAGCCCAGTCCGGCACGGGCGACCTTCGCCTGCACGGCAATTGTCAGGATCTCCGCCTCGCCGGCGACATGGCGGGCTAGGATGAACCCCGGAAGCGGCTTTTTCAGGATGGCATTGGTCTGGCGCGCGACGAAGCCGAAGACGGTATCCTGCATCAGCAGGCCGTGAAATTCACCGTCGCCCCAGGGCCGGGCGAACCGCTCGCCGTGCAGGGCGGCGACATCGCGGCAATCCTCGCGCTCCATGGCGATGATCTCGAATTCCGGTTTCAGCGTCAGATAGCTTTCCAGCATCGTCATACTCGTCGCGCAATCGCATACCCGGCCTGCGGCTTGGCATCGGGTCCGCGCAGATAAAGGGGCTTCGGCTTTCCGGCATCGGGGGAGGCGGCAGCGCCCAGGCGCGCCACCACGGAGATCGAGAACCTGTTGGTGTGATCGCCGAGGGCGTCCGCCTTCAGGAGGGGCGTCGCCGAACCGGTGATCTCGCCGTCGAAGCCGGCGGCAAAAGCCTGCGCTTCAGCAATGCTGACCGCCCTTGGAGCGTCGAGGGACGAACCGTCGGCTGCGAAGGACTGGAGGTAGATTTCGTCGCGCTTGGCATCCATCGCCGCCAGCACGGCGCGATGAGGCGTCTTGTCGCGCTGGGCTGATGCCATGACTTCGAGCGTGGTGATGCCGACGGCGGGAACATTGAGGGAGAGCGCAAAACCACGGGCTGCGGCAACGCCGACGCGGATGCCGGTAAAGGAGCCGGGACCGATGGTGACGGCAAGGCGGTCGATATGAGAAAGCGCCAGTCCCGCCTGATTCAGCGCGCGATCGACGATACCAATCAGATGTTCAGCATGCCCCTTGCCGATCATGTCCGATGCCTCCCCCAGCACCGTATTCCTGTCGCTGTCATAGACAGCGGCAGCGCAGTCCACACCCGCCGTGTCGAGCGCCAGAATGATCATGCCATCAATTTCCGAATAAACCAGTGTCGCCTATCGATAAATCCGTTCGGCCGAACCTGAGATGAACGGCCGGACGAATTCAAGATTTTTAAGCGGCAATCACTTCCTGCACTTCCGGAACGAAATGGCGCAGCAGGTTCTGCACGCCGTGCTTCAGCGTTGCCGTCGAAGACGGGCAACCGGCGCAGGAACCCTTCATGTTCAGATAGACCTTGCCGTCCTTGAAGCCGCGGAAGGTGATGTCGCCGCCGTCCTGGGCAACGGCCGGGCGCACGCGGGTCTCCAGAAGCTCCTTGATGGTCAGCACGATCGATTCATCGCCTTCATCGAAGAATTCGTCGCCGGCATCGGCGTCTTCGGAAAGGATGGAGGCATCGCCCATGACCGGCTTGCCGGACATGAAGTGCTCCATGATCGAGCCTAAGATAGCCGGCTTAAGATGCTGCCAGTCGGCATTGTCCTTGGAGACGGAAATGAAATCATAGCCGAAATAGACGCCGGTGACGCCTGATATTTCGAACAGGCGGGCGGCGAGCGGCGAGGCTTGAGCCTCCTCAGTGCTGCGGAACTCGGCCGTGCCGTTTTCCATCACCACCTTGCCCGGCAGGAACTTCTGCGTGGCGGGATTCGGCGTGGCTTCGGTCTGAATGAACATCTGGTTCTCCATGCGGCCTGCCCATGGTCTCGGCCGTCTTTAGAATTCTTCAAAAGAAGATAAGCCGATTGACGGCTCTAATCAAGAGACTTGTACTCAAGAAATGCTGGGACGGGACGATTTCAGGCCCGGTCGGCCTGAAACTAGAATCCTGTTCTAACTTAAAGAGTTAGAGCATGATGTCGTCCGAAAACCGCTCAAACTTTTCGGCATCATGCTCTAGCAGAGGGCGTCGATTTCCTCGTTGGTCAGCGTATCCGGCAGCACGGTGACCGGGATCGGAAACGCCGCCGCGCGACCGGCGACCGAGGAGACCAGCGGCCCTGGACCTTCCTTCGCCGAACCGGCGGCCAGAACCAGGATCGCCACATCGCGGTCTTCCTCGATCACGGCGTTGATCTGTTCGGCAGCACCGCCCTCGCGGATGACGACCTCAGGCTCGATGCCGATGGTCTCGCGCACGATCTGGGCGATCTTGGCAACCACAGCCTCGGCCTCTTCACGCGCTTCGGCCCGCATGATCTCTTCGACGCCGAGCCATTGCTGGAAATCCCCATCGGGGATCACGTAGAGCAGCACCAGCCCGCCATTGGAATTCTTCGCGCGCCGGCCGGCATAATGAACGGCGCGTTGGCATTCCGGTGTGCCGTCAATTACCGCCATGAATTTGCGGCGGTGACCTTCGAGCCGTGAGAGTCGCTTCGATACCATGGCGCGGACTCTGACACCCGAAGCGGAAAATTTGCAAGTCCAGTTTTTCCCCTTCCCCCGCGACAGGGAGAAGGGGGATCACTCTCAATAGAGGAAGCCGATGACGTCGCGCACTTGGCGCATCGTCACCTCGGCGCGCGCCCTTGCGCGCTCGCCACCCTTGCGCAGGATCGCGTCGATATGGCTGGTATCGTCCATCAGCCGGCGCATCTCGCCGGTGATCGGCGCGAGTACGTTGATCGCCAAATCGACCAGCGCCGGCTTGAAGACGGAGAATTGCTGGCCGCCGAATTCGGCAAGCACGTCAGCCTTCGACTTGTCGGCGAGTGCGGCATAGATCGCCACCAGATTGTCGGCTTCCGGACGGCCCTGCAGCCCGTCGATCTCGCTCGGCAAGCCGTCCGGATCGGTCTTGGCTTTGCGGATCTTCTTCGAGATCGCGTCCTCGTCGTCCATCAGGTTGATGCGCGAGAGATCGGAGGGGTCCGACTTCGACATTTTCTTGGTGCCGTCGCGCAGCGACATGACACGCGGTGCCGGTCCGCCGATCAGCGGCTCGACCATCGGAAAATAGGCATGCACCGGCTCGTTGCCGACGGTGATATCGACGCCGTATCCGGTCCTGCTGATATGCTCGGCATAGTCGAGGTTGAACTTCATCGCGATGTCGCGGGCAAGCTCCAGATGCTGCTTCTGGTCCTCACCAACAGGCACATGGGTGGCGCGATAGACGAGAATGTCGGCAGCCATCAGGCTTGGATAGGCGTAAAGGCCGAGCGAGGCCTGTTCACGGTCCTTGCCGGCCTTGTCCTTGAACTGCGTCATCCGGTTCATCCAGCCCATGCGGGCGACGCAGTTGAAGATCCAGGCGAGTTCGGCATGCTGCGGCACGGCCGACTGATTGAAGACGATATGCTTTTCCGGATCGATGCCGGCGGCGATGAAGGCAGCCGCGATCGAGCGCGTCTGGCTCGGCATGTCCTCGTGCACGAGCTGGGCGGTGAGCGCATGCATGTCGACGACGCAATAGATGCAGTCGTTGCCTTCCTGCAGCGCCACGAACCGGCGGATCGCGCCGAGATAATTGCCGAGATGCAGATTGCCGGTCGGCTGTACGCCGGAGAATACGAGTTTCTTGAATTCGTTCATGTCGTCCTCAATAGGCTGGTGGAGGGCCCACGCTGTCATGGTTTAAATTGCTGCAGAATGCAGCAGGGCTTTTCGCCCATTTGCTAACGCCGCGGCTTATGCACGGGCAACCGGTCGCAATCAAGGGGTTCAGGCGGCAGTGTGCTGGATCAGATCGAAAGTGTTGCCGTAGGGATCCGCAAAGACGGCCACCGTGCCGTAAACCTCGTGACGCGGCTCTTCCAGAAAGCGCACGCCGGCCGCCAGCATGGCGGCATGGTCGCGGGCGAAATCGTCGGTCTTCAGAAAGAAGCCGACACGCCCGCCGGTCTGATTGCCGATGGCCGCGCGCTGCGTCTCGTCTGCCGCCTGCGCCAGCAGAAACGCGGCGCCGTCCCCACCCCTTGGCTTCACCACCACCCAGCGCTTGCCCTCCGGCTGCGGCTCGTCCTGAAGGCAGTCGAAACCGAGGCCGTCGCAATAGAAGGCCTTGGCGCGGTCGTAGTCGTCGACGACGAGAGTGACGAGGAAAAGAGACTGGATCATCATGTGTTGCCTCGCGTTTGAGATGTTTATTCCAGTTTTGAGCGGCGATATCCCGGGTTTTAAGCCGAATTGATCAACCGTCTTACTTATATTGGAGTATAAAATTTCACAAAAAAGCTTTTTTTGAACTGAAAATCCGCCGCGTGGCACCGGCGCCGATGGGGTTGCTGCGATAGCCGATCGGAGGGACCATGCAGAACGCAACTTTGCTCGCCATGGCAGGCCTTTTCGCCCTACAATCAGCAACCGGCGCCGTCGGTCAAGACATGAAAAGGCATGGTGTTCATCTTCCAAAACATCAGGCACGCCTCGCCTACACGGTCCAGACCGTCAGCGTTCGTGCCGGCTGCTTTCCCGAGCGCCTGCGAGCGGTCCTGTCGTATATTGCTGCGAAGACCGGCCGCCGCCCGGTGATAACCTCGGGCCACAGGCCGCATCCCCGCCGCCACGGGTCCCTGCACGGGACATGTCTGGCGGCCGATTTCAGGATGCCTGGCCTGTCGGAGCGCACGATCATTGCTGTCGCAAGAAGCGCGCCGGGCATAGGCGGCATCGGCAGCTATTGCAACGGCATCATCCATGTCGACGTCGGACCGCAGCGACGATGGGTGGATTGCTAGAGGATCCATCCGGCCGCCTCTTCCCGTTCCGGTTTATCCTATCCATTGCAGCCATCATGATATCGGCCAATTGAACAGGTGAGGCTCGCAGCGCGGGCCAAGGCAATGGGAGGCGTCGACACAACGAACTCCCCCTCACCAACAAAATCTAAGACTTAGCCTTCGGCTAAGATCTTGATTTTGTATCCTCTCCCACAGGGGGAGAGGTATTTCCAGGCGAGCGCCGCGTTTCCCCCTCTCCCCGTTGTGGGAGAGGAAGCAATTTCAACAACTTAGCTTCAGCTAAGTGTTAGAAATTGCAGGTGAGGGGATCATACCCTATCGTCGAGCGCGATGCAGGGAGGGACGTGATGCGCCACATACCGCCGCCGATCAATCGAAGCCGTGCCAAGGCGATGCGGAAGGATTCGACTCGCGCGGAAAATATGTTGTGGCAGGTCATTCGAGATCGGAAACTCGAAGGTTTCAAGTTCAGACGACAGGTGCCTCTGGGGCGCTACATTCTCGACTTTGTTTGCTTCGAAGCTAAGATCATTATCGAAGTCGACGGCTCGCAGCATGCGGAGAGCGCAGCCGACACAGTTCGCGACGATCATTTCAAGGCCGAAGGCTTCCGTATCCTTCGCTTTTGGAACGATGAAGTCGAAAACAGCCTCGATTTCGTCTGCGCTTCCATCCTGCCGCAACTACGAAATCGAGGCGAATAAGCTCACCCTTCGGTCTTCGCCGGCTTGCGGTTGAGATTGCGTCGGATCATGCCGAGATTTGCCCCGCCGACCAGGAAGGCGGCGGCGAAATAGATCAGCATGGCGATCGCAATCAGCAGCCCGAGGGTGCCGATCTTGGTGATAAGCGGCGCGCCGGAAGCAAGCCACGGCGCCCAGTGCTGCTTGAGGAAGACGATGGCAGCACCCATCACGGCCGCAGCGACGATCAGCAGAGCTGTGCGCTTTGCCAGCGCCCATTCCCATGTCAGATGGCCGCGGCGCAAAAGCGTAGTGAACAGCAGCACGGTGCTGATCCAGCCGGCGGTGGCCTCGGCAACCGCGATGCCGGGAGCGCCCATGTAAGGAAAGAGGGTCAGCGCCGTGGCGCAGTTGGTCGCAACCGCGATGGCCGAAAAGCGCATTGGCGTCTTGGTGTCCTCGCGGGCGTAGAAGCCTGGCTGCAACGCCTTGATCAGCACGAAGGCCGGCAAGCCGATGCCGTAAATCGCCAGGATCGAGCCGACGACGGCGGTATTTTCCTGATGGAAGGCGCCGCGCTCGTAGAGCACGCGGATGATCTCGTCGGACAGGATCCAGAGCGCGAAGGCGGCAGGGATCGTCAGGAACAGCACGAATTCGAACGAGCGGTTCTGCAGGTTTCCGGCCTCGCGCAGGTTGCCGCCCTTCAGCGCCCGGGCCAGTTCCGGCAGAAGCACCACGCCGACGGCGACACCGACGACGCCGAGCGGCAGCTGATAGATGCGGTCGGCATATTGCAGCGCTGCGATCGCGCCGTCGCGGGACGACGCAATCGCCTGGCCGATCAGCTGGTTGATCTGGGTGATGCCGCCCGTCACCGCAGCCGGCACCGCCAGGATCAGCAGCCGCTTGACATTCGGCGTCATCTTCGGGAAACGGAGGCCGATGCTCATGCCGGCCGCAAGCACGCCGACATAGACGACGATGAGCTGCAGGACGCCGGCGGCAAGAACGCCCCAGGAGAGATACCAGGCCGTCGCCAGCGGATCGGCGCCGGTATAAAGCGCATAAAACAGCGCCCCGATCATCACCACATTGAGGAAGACCGGCGCGATGGCGGCGGCAAAGAAATGATGCAGCGAATTCAGCATGCCGCTCATCATTGCCGTCAGCGACATGCACATCAGATAGGGAAACATCACCGCCGCCATGCGGATGGTGATCGAGAACTTCTCGGGATCATCGGCAAAACCCGGCGCGATGACGAAGCGCACCAAGAGCGGCATGGCAAGCTCCATCACGATGGTGATGAGGAGCAGCACCGAAAACAGCACGCCGAAGACTTCTTCCGAAAAGCGCTTGGCGCCGTCCGTACCGTTCGCCTCGATCTCCTTGGCAAAGAGCGGCACGAAGGCGGCATTGAAGGCACCCTCGGCAAACAGCCGGCGGAACAGGTTCGGAAAGCGGAAGGCGGCGTAGAAGACGTCGGCCATCGGCCCGGTGCCGAGGGCGGCGGCCATCAGCGTTTCGCGGGCGAAGCCGAAGATGCGGCTCCCGAGGGTGGCGCCGCCGACGGTCGCGAATTTCTTGACGAGGCTCATGCGTTTGGGCTCATACGGGGGAACCGGCTTTCTTGTCGGTGGAGGGCGATGTCCGGGCGGTGGCGACCGGCGCGATGATGCCGGAGGGCATGCGCTCGCGCAGTTCGTCCTCCTCCTCGGCCATGACGGCCTTCATCCGGGCGGTGATGTTGGCGCGCTTGCTGTCGCCGGAGATTTTCTGGCCGACCAGATCGGTGACGTAGAAGGTGTCGATCACCTTCTCGCCGAAGGTGGTGATGCGGGCTGACTGGATGTCGAGCGACAGATCGGACAACACGGCGGTGATTTCGGACAGCAGTCCCGGCCGGTCGAGGCATTCGACTTCGATGACGGTGAACTTGTTCGACAGGCTGTTGGTGATGTTGACCGACGGCGGAATGACGAAAGCCTTGCTTTTCTTGCGGTTGCGCGCGCGCGTGGCGATGACCTCGGGCAGCCGCTTGCGGCCGGACAGCACGTCCTCGATCATCCGTCCGATCGTCGCCGCCCGCCGCAGCTCGTCGGCATCGTCGGTAAATTCGCGGCTGACATGGATGGTATCGAGCGCCCGCCCGTCCGATGTGGTGAAGATCTGGGCGTCGACGATGTTGGCGCCGGCCGCGGCACAAGCGCCGGCAATGACGGCGAGCAGCCGCGGATGGTCGGGCGACAGCACGGTGATCTCGGTGATCGCGTGGAAACTGTCGGTGCGCACCGTGGTCGCGAGCGCCTGGCCCGCCTTATCGGCCTGACGGATGAAATGGGCGTGACGAATCTGGTCTTCCAGCGGCACCGAGAGCAGATAGGGCTGGTAGTGCAGCTTGGTATAGGTATTGCGGTCCTTCTGGCTCCAGTCGGCCAGCGCTGAATGCAGCGCCTCGGCGGCGGCATTGGCCCGCTCCTTGCGGGAGACCTCTGAAAAGCCGCCGGCGAGCAGCAGCTCGGTTTCATAATAGAGCGTGCGCAGCAGCTGGCCCTTCCAGCCGTTCCACACACCCGGACCGACGGCGCGGATATCGCAGATCGTCAGGATCAGGAGCATCTTCAGCCGGTCGAGCGACTGCACGCGGTCGGCGAAATCGGTGATCGTCTTGCGGTCGGTGAGGTCGCGGGTCTGTGCCACCATCGACATGGTCAGATGTTCCTCGATCAGCCAGACGACGATCTCGGTCTGCTTCTGCGACAGGCCGAAGCGGGCGCAGAGCTTGCGGGCGACGCGGGCGCCGGCGATCGAATGATCCTCCTGCCGGCCCTTGGCGATGTCGTGGAGGAGAACGGCGACATACAACGCCTCGCGATCCTCGATGCCGGGCATCAGCTTGTTGGCGAGCGGATGCAGATCCTCGGCGCGTCCCTTGTCGATCTCGGAGAGAATGTCGACGGTGCGGATCAGATGTTCGTCGACCGTATAGTGATGATACATGTTGAACTGCATCATCGCGACGATCTTGCCGAATTCCGGGATGAAACGGCCGAGCACGCCGGCCTCGTTCATCCGTCGCAGGATGAGCGCCGGATCACGCTTCGACGTCAGGATCGACATGAACAGGCGGTTCGCCTCATCATTTTCCCGCAGGCTGGTGTCGATCAAGGCGAGTGAACGGGTGACGCCTTTCAGCGCGTCCGGATGGAATTCCAGCCCGTTGATGTCGGCGACATGGAAGAGCCGGATGATGTTGACCGGATCGCGCTTGAAGACCTCGGGGTCGGCGAGCGCGATACGGCCGCGGTCTTCGACGAATTCGACGCTGCCGGCGATCTTGCGATTGCGATGGGTGAAGCGGCTGATGACGCCGGTGAGGCCCGGGATCGACTTCGCCTGCTGGTCTTCAAGCGCAGCGCAGAGGATGCGCGTGAGATCGCCGACATCCTTGGCGACAAGGAAATAGTGCTTCATGAAGCGCTCGACGGCCGAAAGGCCCGGGCGCGTGTGATAGCCGAAGGCTTCGGCGATCTCGCGCTGGATGTCGAAGGACAGGCGCTCCTCGGCCTTGCCGGTCAGAAAGTGCATATGGCAGCGCACCGCCCAGAGAAAATCGTCGGCTTTCTCAAGCAGACGGTATTCGTGTTTGGACAGCACGCCGAGTTTGACCAGCTCCGCCTGGTCGCGCACGTGATAATAATACTTCGAGATCCAGAACAGCGTGTGCAGGTCGCGAAGCCCGCCCTTGCCTTCCTTGACGTTCGGTTCGACGAGATAACGCGTGTCGCCCGCCTTGCGGTGGCGTTCGTCGCGCTCGGCAAGCTTGGCTGCGATGAATTCGGGACCGGTGCCGGTGACGATTTCCTTGTCGAAGCGGGTCTCGAGCTCGGTTCCCAGCCGCTGCAAGCCGCAGATGTAGCGCATCTCCAGGATAGCCGTGCGGATCGTCATGTCGGACTTGGAAAGCGCGATGCATTCCTCCACCGTGCGGGTGGCATGGCCGACCTTGAAGCCCATGTCCCAGAGCACGTAGAGCATGAATTCGACCGCCTTGTGCGTCTCCTCCGCCGGCCGCGGCAGGAAGAGGAACAGCAGGTCGATATCCGAGCCTGGCGCCAGGGTGTCGCGGCCATAGCCACCGACGGCGGTCACTGCGAACTTGTTTTTCTGATGCGGAAAGATATGGGCGGTGGCGAAATTGTAGAGGACGGTGGTGATCTGGTCCTGCAGCCAGGAAATCCGGTAGGCGCAATTCAGCCCGCCGCCGTCGGCCATCAGTGCCTCGCGCGCCTTCTGCCGGCCCTCCGTGCTCGCCTTCTTCAGCACGGCCAGAAGATCGGCGCGCAGGATGTCGGGCCGGTTGCGGTTGGCCTCGGCAACGGCGTCACACTGCTTCTGCAAGAGCTCGATGTCGAGGATGTTGGAGAAATCGAGGTCGCGCATCGCTGTCGCCGGGGCGGTTTCCTGTTCATGCCGGACTGCCGGTTCACGGCCTGCCGCTTGTTTCGTCTGCATGCGCTATAGCCCCTTTGCCCGGCGATTGACACGGGCTTTGATAGTGCAAGAACCTTTAAATTTGGCGAAATGGTGTTGGTTCGCTGCAACAGGCGAGGGCGCTTTGACGCAAGGCGCCGGTTTTCCTCAGCCGGCGGCCCGCGCATTCAGCAAATGCAGCACCTGCCGTGTCTCGCGCATGATCTCCTCAAGCGCCTGCCTGTCGCATTCGCGATAGCCGGCCTTGGCGATCGACGTTCCGAGCTCTGAGATCACAGCGCAGCAGCGGGTGATTTTCAGCATGCCGATCGGCGACGTCCAGCCGCGCGCGTTGCGGTCCTTATCGGCGCGCCGCATCGTGTCGAGCATGGAGCAGATGAGCGAGAGGCGCTCGGTTTCGCGAACCAGTTTTTCCATGAACATGGCGCGCTCCTATTTCAGCTTCTTCTTGAGATCGTAAAGCGCATCCATTGCCTCGCGCGGCGTCATGTCGTCAAGGCTCATCGCCTTCAGCGCCTCCTCGACCTTGGAGGCCCCGCGGGCCGTTTCCTCGCGGCGCACCGCCACTTGGAAAAGCGGCAGGTCGTCGATCAGCTGGCTCGCCGGGTTCTTGCGGTCGGCATCTTCCAGACGGGTCAGCACGTCGCGGGCCCGCGCCACCACCGAGGCCGGAAGCCCGGCAAGGCGCGCGACCTGGATGCCGTAGGAGCGGTCCGCCGCACCCGGCCCGACCTCGTGCAGGAAGATGACGTCGCCGTCCCATTCCTTGACGCGCATCGTCGCGTTCGATAGCCGGCCAAGCTTTTCCGAAAGCACGGTCAGCTCATGGAAATGCGTGGCGAACAGGCCGCGGCAGCGGTTGGCCTCATGCAGGTGCTCAACGGCGGCCCAGGCGATCGACAGACCGTCGAACGTGGCGGTGCCGCGGCCGATCTCGTCGAGGATGACGAGGGAACGGTCGCTCGCCTGGTTGAGGATCGCCGCCGTTTCCACCATCTCGACCATGAAGGTCGAGCGCCCGCGCGCCAGATCGTCGGAGGCGCCGACGCGCGAGAAAAGCCGGTCGACGATGCCGATATGGGCCGATGTCGCCGGCACGAAGGAGCCCATCTGCGCCAGGATTGATATCAGCGCGTTCTGGCGCAGGAAGGTCGACTTGCCGCCCATATTAGGGCCGGTCAGCAGCCAGATCGCCCCGTCGCGGTCGCCGGTCTTGGGCGAGAGATCGCAATGATTGGCGACGAAGGGGCCGCCCGCCTGCCGCCGTAGCGCCTGCTCGACGACCGGATGGCGCCCGCCCTCGATGGCAAACATCTTCGAGCCGTCGACCTGCGGGCGGCAATAGGCCTGCTCCTCGGCGAGAAGCGCCAAGCCTGCGGCGACGTCGATGACGGCAAGCGCCCGGGCGCCCGATTTGATCGCCTCGGCTTCCGCAACGACGGCCGCCGTCATCCTGTCGAAGGCTTCGAGCTCGATCGTCAGCGCCCGGTCGGCGGCATTGGCGATGCGGCTTTCGAGATCGGCAAGTTCGGTTGTTGTGAAGCGCATCGCGTTCGCCATCGTCTGGCGGTGGATGAAGCGGGCCTTCGCCTCCGCCGTCTCCGTCATCGGCGAGGCATTGCCGGCGGTGACTTCGATGAAATAACCGAGGACGTTGTTGTGCTTGATCTTCAGCGACCGGATGCCGGTCTCCTCGGCATATTGCAATTGCAGGCCGGCAATGACGCGACGCGACTGGTCGCGCAGTGCCCGGACCTCGTCGAGCTCGGCACTGGCGCCGTCGCGAAGAAAACCGCCATCGCGTTTCAACAGCGGCAATTCGTCGGCCAGGGTCTCGGCAAGCAGCTTTTCCAGGGCCGCGGGAAGGGCCTGCAGCCCCGACAGCGCCTGGCCGAGCTCTTCGGGCAGCATCGCCTTGCCGAGCATCGCCGCAATTCCGCCCGCCGCGTCGAGCCCCTGGCGGATCGCCCAGAGATCGCGCGGGCCGCCGCGGTCGAGCGCCAGGCGAGACAGCGCACGCGGCATGTCGGAAACATGTTTCAGCGTGTCGCGCAGATTGCCGCAGAGCAAGGGTTCGTCGATCAGGAAGCCGATCGAATCGAGCCGCGCATTGATGCGGGCGGGGTCGGTCAGCGGCGACATCAGCCGCTCGGCGAGAAGCCTGGCGCCGCCGCCGGTGACGGTGCGATCGATCGCCTTCAAGAGCGAACCGTTCCGATCGCCGGACAGCGTGCGGGCAAGCTCGAGATTGGCGCGGGTGGCGGGATCGATGAACAGCGTCGAAGCCGCACTTTCCCGTTCGGGCTTTCCAAGCGGCGGCCGCTCGGCGATCTGCGTCTTCTCGACATAGGCGATTGCGGCAGCGGCGGCCGCCAGCTCGGCACGCGAAAAGGTGCCGAAGCCGTCGAGCGTCGCGACGCCGAAATCCCGCGATCCGGCCTTCGGCGCTGGCGCTGTCGAAGAGCACGGAAGGTTGCGGCACGGCTGTGCGGCCGAGCACGTCGAAGACTGGCTTGAGTTCGGGATCGTGGAAGATGGTGTCGGGCAGGATAAGTTCGCGCGGATCGATGCGCAGGATATCGGCAAGCAGCCGCGAGGCTTCGGTCTCGGCAAGCCGGAAGACGCCGGTGGAAATATCGATCCAGGCAAGCGCCAGCAAGGCCTCGCCGCTGGCGCGAATGCGGGTCAGCGCCATCAGATAGTTGGATTCCGAGGGCGAAAGCAGCTTTTCCTCGGTGATCGTGCCGGGAGTGACGAGGCGGACGACGTCGCGCCTGACGACGGATTTCGCGCCGCGTTTCTTCGCTTCCGCGGGATCCTCGATCTGCTCGCAGACGGCGACGCGGAAACCGAGCGAAATCAGCTTCTGCAGATAATCGTCGGCCGCATGCACCGGAACGCCGCACATCGGGATATCCTGGCCCATATGCTGGCCGCGCTTGGTCAGCGTGATACCGAGCGCGCGTGAGGCTTCCAGCGCATCCTCGAAGAACAGTTCGTAGAAGTCGCCCATCCGATAAAACAGCAGGGAACCGGGATTGTTCGCCTTGATCTCGATAAATTGCTCCATCATCGGCGTCGCCGAGGCACGGCTTTCCGCCGTGGCGAGCTCGGCAGCCGAAAAGGCTTCATTCCCTGTGTCTATTCGTGCGTTCACGGAGGTGGAGTTTTTCCCAAAAAAACAGGTGCCAACCCTATCCGCGCGCCGCTATAGATGACAACAGCATTTGAGGAAGAGCAAAGCGTCGCCCACAGGACGTTGGAGGATTTATGCCCGATATCGATAAGAAGGACCGGCTGGTAACGTCTGTTACCGACCAGGAGGCGCTCGATTTTCACGCAATGGGCCGCCCCGGCAAGCTGGAGATCAACGCGACCAAGCCGATGGCGACGCAGCGCGACCTTTCGCTTGCCTATTCGCCGGGTGTTGCCGTGCCCGTGAAGGCAATCGCCGCCGATCCGCAGACGGCTTACGATTACACGGCGCGCGGAAACATGGTTGCCGTCATTTCCAACGGCACGGCAATCCTCGGTCTTGGCAATCTCGGCGCGCTGGCTTCGAAGCCCGTCATGGAAGGCAAGGCGGTGCTCTTCAAGCGCTTCGCCGACGTCGATTCCATCGACCTCGAGATCGATACGGAAAACGTCGACGAGTTCATCAACTGCGTGCGCTTCCTCGGTCCTTCCTTCGGCGGCATCAACCTCGAGGATATCAAGGCGCCGGATTGTTTCGTCATCGAAAGCCGGCTGCGCGAGCTGATGGACATTCCCGTCTTCCATGACGACCAGCATGGAACGGCGATCATTGCCGCTGCCGGCCTGATCAACGCGCTGGAGCTGACCGGCCGCGACCTGAAGACGACGAAGCTCGTCTGCAACGGTGCCGGTGCTGCGGCGATCGCCTGCGTCGAACTCATCAAGGCAATGGGTTTTGCGCCGGAGAACGTCATCCTCTGCGATACCAAGGGCGTCATCTACCAGGGCCGCACCGAGGGCATGAACCAGTGGAAATCGGCGCATGCGGCAAAGACTGACGCGCGCACGCTGGAAGAGGCGATGAAAGGCGCGGATGTCATTCTCGGCCTGTCGCAGAAAGGTGCATTTTCGGCCAAGATGATCCGCTCGATGGCGGAGCGGCCGATCATCTTCGCCATGGCCAATCCCGATCCCGAGATCACGCCGGAAGAGGTGGCTCGCATCCGCGACGACGCCATCATGGCGACCGGCCGTTCGGACTATCCGAACCAGGTCAACAACGTCCTCGGCTTTCCCTATATCTTCCGCGGTGCTCTCGATGTCCGCGCCTCGACAATCAACGATGCGATGAAGATCGCCGCCGTCAACGCGCTGGCAAACCTTGCCCGCGAGGATGTGCCCGATGACGTGGTTGCCGCCTATCAGGGCAACCGGCCGCGTTTCGGCTCGCAATACATCATCCCCGTTCCCTTCGATCCGCGCCTGATCTCGGCGATCCCGGTCGCGGTCGCGCAAGCCGCGATCGAAAGCGGCGTCGCCCGCAAGGTCATCACCGACATGGAGGGTTATGCCCGCGAGCTTTCGGCGCGTCGCGATCCGATCGCCTCGACACTTGCCAGCCTTTACGAGCGCGTCCGCCGCCGCCCGAAGCGGATCGTCTTTGCCGAGGCCGAGGAAGAACAGGTCCTGCGTGCGGCGATGTCCTACGCCAACCAGCAGCTCGGCACCGCCATCCTGCTCGGCCGCGAGGACTTGATTCGGGCGACGGCGGAACGCGCCGGCATCGATCTCAACCGGCCGGGCCTCGAAATCGTCAATGCCCGGCTTTCGACCCGGGTAGAGGCCTATATCGACTACCTCTATGCCCGGCTGCAGCGGCAGGGTTATCTCCACCGCGACGCCCAGCGCCTGATCCATAACGACCGCAACCACTTCGCCGCCACCATGGTGGCACTCGGCGATGCCGACGGCATGGTGACGGGCATTACCCGAAACTATTCGACGGCGCTCGAAGATGTGCGCCGCTGCATTGACGAGAAGCCAGGTCATCGCGTCATCGGCGTGTCGCTGGCGCTCTGCCGCGGCCGCACGGTCTTCGTTGCCGATACCGCGGTGCACGATATGCCGACCGCCGTAGAGCTTGCCGATATCGCCGAAGAGGCCGCAGGTCTGGCGCGGCGCATGGGCTATCCGCCGCGTGTCGCCATGCTGGCCTATTCCACCTTCGGCCATCCCTCAGGCGAACGCTCCGAGCGGGTGCGCGAGGCGGTGAAGATCCTCGACAAGCGCCGCGTCGATTTCGAATATGACGGCGAGATGGCGGCCGACGTCGCCCTGAACCGCAAGGTGATGGAGCAATATCCCTTCTGCCGCCTCTCCGGGCCGGCCAACGTCCTCGTCATGCCGGCTTTCCACTCGGCCTCGATCTCGACCAAGATGCTGCAGGAGCTCGGTGGCTCCACGGTCATCGGCCCGATCCTCGTCGGCCTCGACAAACCGGTGCAGATCACCTCGATGGGCGCCAAGGACAGCGACATCGTCAACATGGCGGCGATCGCCGCCTACGGGGGTTCGTAAACTCGCTTGCGCATGTGAGGCGCTTATTGGTGCCCGGCCGACAGCACATCGGCTGGGCGCTTATCCGGCTTAAAATGGCGCCGAAGGGTGAGGGCATCATGCTCTAGCCGTTGCCACCCGATCGTGCCCAGCCTCGAGCGCAGCTCCTGAAGATGAGATCATGTTGAGAAACAAGCTTGTCGTTTTAGCCATCGTGGTCGCCAGCTGTTTCGCTTATACGAAAATGATGGCCAGGGTCGGCTCAGGCTCGCCGCCTCCAGATGCGCCATTTGAACAACGGGCTGACCTCATTCGCGTTTATAAATCCGAACGTCGCATGGTCCTTCTCAGAGGCGATGCTCCCATCTCTACATACCGGATTTCTCTCGGCACGGCTGCCGATGCGGGGCCCAAGCAACGAGAAGGTGACGAGAAAACACCTGAAGGGCGTTATGAAATAGACTGGCGAAATCCAAAGTCGATGGACTATCTGAGCCTGCACATTTCCTATCCAAACACGGATGATCGGCGCAACGCTGAAGCCGGAGGCTTTCCAGCCGGGGGCGATATCATGATCCACGGGCTTCCCAATGGCTGGGGCCTGTTCGGAAACGTCCATCACCTTTGGGATTGGACGGATGGGTGTGTTGCCGTAACCAACGCGGAGATCCGCGATATCTGGGCCCGCGTCCCCGCTCATACCCCGATAGAGATCATGCCCTGAAGCATTGCCGGCGCCCGGAAAGGCTTTAGGAAAGGCTCTAGCTCGCGAAGCGGCCGGCGTCGGCGCCGTAATAATTCAGGTAACGGTCCGAAATGCTGGTAATCGGCAGCACGATCAGCACGTCCGTCGTGTTGAAGGCATGATCGACGACCGCGCTGGAGCCGACCATCGCACCGAGGCGTAGATAGCCCTTGATCAGCGGCGGCAGGGCCATCAGCGCCCGCTTCGGGTTGATGGCCTCGACCGGCATCAGGTCCATGTTGCGGGCCAGATGCGGCAGGGCGCCGACGGCCCATTCGTTCTTCGCCAGCACATTGTGATGGAGGAAGGACAGCGCCAGCGCGTGGCTTTCGAGATAGACGCCGGGGAAAGAGGCGCAGCCGAACATGGCGCTGACGCCATGCTTCAGCGCATAGGCCCAGTTCCCCTGCCACAGCAGCTCGACAGTGCGCTTGGTGCGGTATTCCGGCAGCACGCAGGAGCGGCCGAGCTCCATGAAGCGCTTGTCCGGATGTTTGGCGATGAGGCCGTCGATTTCGAATTCGGAAGCCGAGTAAAAACCGCCATTGGCGATGGCGACATCTTGACGCAACAGCCTGTAGGTGCCGACGATCTGGTCTTCCGGGTCGCCCTCGATCGAGCGGTCGAGAACGAGAAGATGATCGCAGACGGCGTCATAGGCATCGACGTCGCGCTGGCGGCGCATGGCATCCAGCGGCAGCTGCGCCTTCATTTCGTCAACGAAGACGCGGTAGCGCACGGCCTGGGCGGCATCGATCTCGCGTGCCGTGCGGGCAAGGCGGGTCTCCAGATTGCCGATGCGGCCGAGGATATCGCCGTCCTTCTGTACAGCCGTCGAGGGCCGTGCGGGCTCCGCGGTGGTGTCACGATTCAGGATGTCGATGGCGGACATGACGATTCTCCCGTTGCCGGCTTATCGACGCCATAAAACACTTCTCTGCGACAGGAAAGTGACATTTTGAATTTCCAGGCGCAAGAAGCGTGCCGGTTTTTGAGGCGCTCACCGCGCCTCTGCCCGGCGGGCGGAAAGGGCGGCAACCGCTTGAACTTCGGTCAGCAGCCGCACCGGATCGACCGGCTTTACCATGACGCGGTTGGCGCCGTTGAGCAAGACCTGGCGGCGCGATTCGTCGCTCTTGTCGGCGGTCAGCACGATCACCGGCACCGAGGCAAGATCGAGCCGCCGTTCATGGCCGCGCAGGCGTCCCAGCATTTCGATGCCGTTACCACCAGGCATCGAGAGGTCGCTGATGATGATATCGGGCCGGGCATTCGCCTCGCAGAGCGCGTAGTCGAGCAGCGCCTCGAAATCTTCGACATGGCGCACCTTATGCCCGCCCTTTTCCAGGACGACGCGCACCAGCATGGCATTAATCGGGTCGTCCTCGCCGAGCAGGATGCTGAGCCCGCTGGCGGCAACAAATGTCTCCGCCACCGAAAGGCCGAAGCCCGGCTGGTTGTCGTTCAGCGCGTCGCGTTTTTCCATGCCGCGCATGCGCCCGCGCAGCACGTCGATCAGCGACTGCTCGCGCAGGGGGCGGATGAGCCAGGCGTCGAAAAGGTCGAGCGGATGGGCGCTACGCTCTTCCGGATTGACGAGCAGCACCTTGCGCAGGCCAAGCGCGGCGATTTCGGTGCGATCGGCAAGATGGGCGGAAAATTCCGCCGACATCCGGTGGTCGATGATGATATCGGTCGGCCGCCGTCCGCCCTTTGCCAAGCCGAGCAGCGTTGCCCGCGCCGTCTCGCCGTCGCCGACGAGATGGCAGAGGCCGCCGAGCGTGGTGATCGTCTCGGCAATGGCTGTGCGCGCCGCACCGGCTGGGGCCAGCAGCACGACACTGTTGCCGGCAAGCAGCGTGTTTCGCCGGTCGGGGCGCTCACTGCCGATATCGACAGGGAAGCTGATGGTGAATTCGCTGCCTTTACCCTTTTCGCTGGCAACCGTCAGCGCGCCGTTAAATTCGCGCATGATGCGGGCGGAGATGGCAAGGCCGAGCCCGGTCCCGCTGCTCTTGTCGGCAACACTCCCACCTTGCTCGAACTCGCCGAAGACGCGCGCCTGCTCCTCCGTCGTCATGCCGGGACCGCTATCGGTGACGGTGATCAAAATATCGCCGGGGTCGAGCGATACGCGGATGAAGACGCCGCCGACTTGGGTGAATTTCACCGCATTGCCGATGACGTTGAAGAGGACCTGACGCAGCCGCGCCGGGTCGAAGTTCATATTTTCGGGCACGTCGGACGACACTGTGGCGCCGATCTCGATACCCTTTTCATGCGCCCGGTGGGCGAGCATCTCGACGACGCTTTCCAGAAGCTTGCGCAACGATTCCGAGCGCGGGTGCAGCGCGAAACGGCCGACCTCGATGGTGGAGAAGTCGAGCAGGTCCTCGACGAGTTGCGTCAGCGCATGGCCGGACTGGCGGATGTTCGCGAGATAGTTCTGCTGTTCCTGCGTCAGCCGCGTCTCGGCGATCAGATGCGTCATGCCGAGGATGCCGGAAAGCGGCGTGCGCACCTCGTGGCTGACAGTGGCAAGCAACCTCGATTTGGCGGCGCTGTTATATTCGGCTTTTTGCCGGGCCTCTTCGCGACCCTGCGCGATGAGCCGCTCGTCGGTCACGTCGCGGGCAACGCTCTGCAACAGCAGGCGGCCATTTGCCGGGTCGCGGGTGACGACGTCGCGCCAGAGGAAGATGCGCTGGCCCTCCGGTGTCGAGATCTCGACATCGTAGCAGTGCGGTATCGGGCCGGGGCGGAAGGCAAGCCCGATCTCCTCGCAGGTTTTTCCTTCCGGACGCAGCCGCCCGCTCAGGCGGCGAAAAGTATCGTTGGCGGAGATGATGCACCGATCCATGGTCCGGCTGACCGTGATGTCGCCGAGCACGTCGTGCACGTCGGCAAACAGCTTTGCGCCAGCGTTCCAATCCTGCAGGGATTTGCCGGGGCCCTGCCCGGCCTTGCGCGGCCGAACCATCAGCAGGGCATAACCGGCAATGACGGCAAGGCCAAGAACGACAAGGCCGCCCGAAAGAAGCAACGGATCGCCGGCATGGGCAAGCAGCATCAGGATCGTTGCGGCAAGAAGGCCGGCGCCGCCCAGCCAGTAGAACAGCAGCCGCCTTGTCGGTGCGGTTCCCCTCTGACGATCATCGGGTCCCTGAGGTGTCGATGCGCCGGGTCGTGAGGAAGGGGCCTCCATCCGCTTCTCATGCGGCTTGGCGGCGGGTCCACCGAAGGCGGCGGACAATCTTTCCTGCAACTGTCCCAGGTTCTGCATGCTATCTGGATAACATGAGGCCCGTTCCGAATGCCTTCAGGATTTCGATAAGATTTTAGCGGCCGGCCTTTTTTGGCAGCAGCAGCTCGTCGAGAATGACGCAACCGGCGCCGATGGTGATGAAACTGTCGGCGAGATTGAAGACCGCGAAGGACCAGCTCTCGGTGTAGAAAAGAATGTAATCGATCACATGTCCATAGGCGAAGCGGTCGACGAGGTTGCCGATCGCGCCTGCGATGATCAGCGCATAACCGAGATGAGCGATCCAGCGGTCCTTCGCCGTGCGGTGCCACAGCCAGATGACGAAGGCGACGATGACGAGCCGCATGCCGACGATGAACCAGCCGTCCATGCCAGACAGCATCGAAAAGGCGACGCCGAGATTGTAGGTGCGGTAGAGCGCCAGCATCGGAATAACCGGCACCGCCTCCTGCAGCGGCAGGTAATGATCAACGGTGATCTTGACGACCTGGTCGATGAGAACGGCGACGACGATGAAGAAGAGGATCGGTGCCGGCCGCGAAAACAGCGCGGGGTGTGCATGCGTCTGTTCGGTCATTTGCCCTCGGCAAGTGAGAGGAGATGGCGGCGCGCCTCGAAAAGCATGACGGCGGTAGCGACGGCGAGGTTCAGCGAATCGGCGCGGCCCTGCTGCGGAATGCGGGCAAGCGCGTCGGCCTCCCTGGCCAGCTGCTCGGGCAGGCCGGATTGTTCGTTGCCCATCAACAGCACGACCGGCTTTTTCCGGTAGTCGATCGTCCGGTAATCGACCGCGCCGGCAAGATGCGTCGCGACGACGGAAACGCCGGCCGATTTCCGCCAGGCGATGAATTCCTCCGGTGTCGCCCGCGCGACCGGAACGGCAAAGACCGAGCCCATGGTGGCCCGCACGGTTTCGAGCGAAAAAGGGTCGGTCGTTTCTCCTAGAAGAATGATGCCGGAAGCGCCGGCCGCATCGGCCGTGCGGATGATGGTGCCGAGATTGCCGGGGTCACGCACCCGGTCGAGCGCCACCCATGTCTCGCCCTCCCTTGGCCGGATACCCTTGAGCGGTGTCCAGCGCTGCTCGAAGATGCCGACGACCATTTGCGGATTGTCGCGGCGGGTGATCGAGGCGATCACTTTTTCGCTGACTTCGAGCACCAGCCCGCCCGAGGCGACGGTCCTTGCCGCCATCTGCTCGACCAGCGGCTTGCCTTTGGCGGCCTTGGCATAGACCAGCGTGCGGATCGCCCAGCCGAGTTCGATCGCATCGATGACGAGCTTCAGCCCTTCGGCGAGGAAAGTGCCGCTTTCCTCGCGCGACTTCTTGTTCGTCAGCGCCTTGATGTCCTTGATGATCGGATTGGCAAGTGAGGTGACTTCCTTCACCTGCCCGACCCTGCGCGGCCCCTGATCGTGGAAGTCCTTGCTCATTTCGGCACCCAGCGGGAAAAGAGGGAGGTGGAAAGCGCGCGGCCCTGCGTCCTGCCGTCGGTGCCGGCTTCGCGAATCACCAGCTCGCCGGATTCGACCACGCCGCCGGCGCCGCGCATCGTCTCGCGCATCAACTCGTGGATCGAATAGAAGCTGGCGCGGATCGAATAGGCCGTCAGCACCAGGCCCACTGCCTTTGGCGACAGGATCTCGCGGCAGACATCGAGCATCAATGGCAGATGCTCGAAGAGGTGCCAGACTTCGCCATTGGGGCCGCGGCCGAATTTCGGCGGGTCGGTGAGAATGATATCGTACTGGCTGCCGCGGCGTTCTTCGCGCAGGATGAATTTCATCGCATCCTCGCAGATCCAGCGGATCGGCAGTTTCTCCATGCGCCCGAGCGCCTGGTTTTCCCTTGCCCAGCCGATCGCCTTCTTCGAGGCGTCGACATGGGTGACCTCGGCGCCGGCTGCGGCGGCGACAAGCGAGGCGACGCCGGTATAACCGAAGAGATTCAGCACCTTCAGCGGCCGGCCGGCCTTTTCGGCCTGCTCCTTCATCCAGCTCCAGTGGACGATCTGCTCGGGAAAGACGCCGACATGACGGAAGGAGGTGAAGCGACCGAGGAAATCGACGCCGAGCAGATTGAGCGGCCAGGTCTCGCCGAGCGCCTCTTTCGGGAAGCGCCAGCGGCCCGTGCCTTCCTCGTCGGTGTCGCCGGTGAAGACGGCATCGACCTTTTCCCAGACTTGGGGCGCCAGCGAAGGCCGCCACAGCGCTTGGGCCTCGGGGCGGATGATGCGGTAGGGGCCGTATTGCTCGAGCTTTTCGCCGTTGCCGCTGTCGATCAGGTGGAAGTCGCCGGCCCCGAGCGATTCGAGGATGACGGGCACGCGCTCCGTCGGACGCTCGCCGCTGCGTGTCATCAGCGGACGCACGACGGCGGCAGGCAAGGCAGCCTCGCGCGCCGCCTCGCGGGTTGCCGCGGGCCGCGCGGCCGGCTTTGGCGGCCGGCCTGCCCGATCGTCCCTGCGGCTTTCACCGGAAGGACCTGATGTTTTTTTCTGGCCCGGCCGGCCTTCTCTTTGTTTCAACGTGCTCTTCCGCATCTCTGTCGGGGTGGCTTATCGGCTTTGCGTCCGCTACGGCGCCGTGCGTCTTTTGAGACGCGCAAAGGACGCTGCAGCACTTGAATTATGCAGTAGCGCAGAAAACCGTGCCGGATCAACTGCGCAGCCGACCTGGCCCGGGCAAACGACAGGGTCACCCGGGGCGGCGCCTATTTCAAGCCCTCGAAGGTCTGTGTGCGAAGCCAGCTTTCCGCCGCATAGAGAGCTGCGACATGCATCGATTGCATGATGACGGTGCCGGACTGCAGGTCGCTCAGGATGGCAGCGAGATCGGCAAACAGCAGGTCGACCTTCTCGCCGGGGTCGAATGCCGGTTTGCCGACCTTGCTCAGGCCGAGCGCCAGCCAGCTCGTCACCACATTGCTGTGGTTGGCGGCATTCGGATAGGAGGTGAGCAGCTTGACGAAGCTCGAGGCTTCATAGCCGGTCTCTTCCCGCAATTCGCGCCGTGCCGCCGCCATTGCCGCATCGCCGGTCTTGCTATCGCCGGGTTCGACGCCGCCGGCGACGAGACCGGCCACGATCTCGCCGCGGCCGTGCCGGTATTCCCGCGTTAGCAGCACGCGCCCGTCGGGCATCAGCGGAATGACGTTGATCCAGTCAGGATAATCGAGCACATGGAATGGCGCGATGACGGTTCCATCGGCAGTGACGCAATCGTCGCTCCGGACCCGGATTCAGCGATCTTCACAGGTGATGCGGCTTGCCGTCACACTCCACGGCTTCAGTTCGTCGTTCATCGGCCCATCCCCTATGTGTGTCAAATATGTGCCAGGTCGGAGCCCGGCAGATACCATTCCGTCCCGCCTTGGCAAAGCGCTTTCCCGCTGGGATAAGATGAACCGATCGGAGATGGGGCAATCGAATGGATTTCACCGGCGAAGAACGCATCGCCGCGCCGCGGGACGTCGTCTGGGCAGCGCTCAACGATCCCGAGATCATGCGCGGTTGCATCCCAGGTTGTCAGAGCATCGAGCGGCTGTCGCCGAGCGCTTTCGAGGCGACGATCAAGGTCAAGTTCAGCCTGCTGTCTGCCACCTTTCATGGGCTGCTGACGCTTTCCAATGTGGATGCGCCGAAGAGCTACACGTTGTCGGCCGAAGGCAAGGGCGGTCTTGCCGGCTTCGCTAGGGGCAGCGCCGATGTCGTGCTCGAGGAAAGGGGTGCCGAGACCATACTGCAGTACCGGTCGAAGGCCGAACTCGGTGGCAGGCTCGCCCAGCTCGGTGCCCGTCTGCTCGATTCGACCTCGCAGAAGCTCGCCGAAGGGTTCTTTTCGGATTTCAATGCCGCTGTCGTCGCGAAGATGGCGGCCGGTTAGGCTTGGCGCGGGCTGAGGGTTTGTTTAAATCGACGTCATGACGTGGACCATCAGGCCGCCGCGGGCGGAAGACCAGGAAATGCTCGCGGAGATTTATCTTTCCGTGCGCCGCGAAACATTCGTCTGGGTCGACCCCGGCAAGTTCTACCGCGAGGATTTCGCCGCCCATACGAACGGCGAGACGGTCTTCGTCTGCGCGCATGAAAGCGGCAGCGTCGCCGGCTTCCTGTCGCTCTGGCCGGAGGACGATTTCATCCACATGCTCTATATCAGCCCTGAATTCCAGGGGCAGGGCGCTGGCACGGCGCTGCTGCACGCCCTACCGGAATGGCCGCAACACCGGTACAGGCTGAAATGCCTGGTGAAGAACCGGCGGGCAAAGGCGTTCTACCTTTCCCACGGGTTCCAGGTGACCGGCAACGGCGCCTCGCCGGAGGGTGACTATGAGGAATTGAGCTTTTTTCCGGTTTGAGACGCCGCCAAAACTGGCCGTCGACATGCCAATCCGGCTTTACCGCGCCGGCAGCTGCCCGGCGATTTCCTCGGCACGGTTTTTGTGGCGGTCGGCCTCGCCTTGCCAGCGAATGGCTTCCTTGGCCTCGGTGCGGGCGCGTTTGCGGTGTTTGCCCTGGCTGAACCAGGTGGCGGCCGCACCGATCAGCATGCCTGTGATCAGCGCGATGAACAGGAAGACGAAGAAGGGCGCGGAAACTGCAAGCACTTGGTCTTCGGGCCGGAACGGATTGAAGGCGAGCGTGACGCTCTGCCGGTTGGCGACGCAAAAGACGATGAGGATGACGCCGAGCGGCAGCAGAATCAGCAGGTTGACGATCTTCTTGGCCATTTGAGGTCTCCACGCGGCAGATTGCGCCGGTCTTTTTGCAGGGCGCGTTTCGTCCTTACTGCGCCACGCATCTTTGTGAGAGGCGTAAAATACGATGCGTTGCCAGAATAGGAAAACGGCCCTCGAGTTCAAGTGCGGTTTTGCCGCAGGCGGCTAAAGCGCGTCGCAATCTTTCAGATTTGCTCCGCACGCTTTAGGTCTTTATGTCGATGCATGTCGTTATCGCAAATCCGCTGCACACTTTTGCGCGACATGCTTGAGGAACTGCTCAATCCTCTTCGTCGGCCTGGCCGGGATTGAGCCGCTCGCGCAGTTCCTTGCCGGTCTTGAAGAAGGGAACCCACTTCTCCTCGACGAAGACGGTATCGCCGGTCCGCGGGTTGCGGCCGGAGCGGGAAGGGCGGTTCTTGACCGAAAAGGCGCCAAAGCCGCGCAATTCGACACGGTTGCCCGCAGCCAGTGCATCCGTGATCTCGTCGAGAACCGCGTTGACGATATTCTCGACGTCGCGATGATAGAGATGCGGGTTGCGTGCCGCAACAATCTGCACCAATTCGGACTTGATCACATTCGCCCCCTTAAATTATTGATTTCTTATCAATCGTGGCCAACCTGCCAAACTGAAAGCAGCCCGTCAAGAAGCAACTTTGGGGGCAGGATTCCATTGATATCCTGGGTTTTCATGAGATCATCATAACCGAAGATCGTAATCAACCGCGAAACAGCCCCAGCGAGCAGAAAGGGCGTATTGCTCTTCTTGTCCCAGTCCACCATCGGCAGTTCGCCGTCGACGCCGCGCGACTTCAGATAGGCGCGAATCTCAGCCTCGCCGCCAATTGCATCGACGAGTTTCACCTTCAGCGCCTGGCGGCCGGTATAGATCGTTCCGTCGGCCAGTTTCAGCACCTCGTCGCGCGGCAGCTTGCGCCGGTCGGCAACCAGGTCGACGAACCAGTTATAGCTGTCGACCACCATGCTGCGGATCATCGCCTTGGCCTCTTCGCTCGCCTCGTGGAAGGGCGAGGGCTCTGCCTTCAGCGGCGAAGACTTGATCTCCTGCAGCGAGACGCCGATCTTGTCGAGCAGCGGCTGGATCTGCGGATACTGGAAGATGACGCCGATCGAGCCGGTGATCGAGCTGTCGCCGGCAATGATCGTATCGCCGGCGGTGGCGATCATGTATCCGGCGGAGGCGGCAAGCGTGCGCACGTCGGAGACGACAGGCTTCTTGGCCGATATCGCACGGATCGCCTTGAAGATTTTTTCGCCGCCATAGGTCGTGCCGCCGGGCGAGGAGATCGAAATCACCGCCGCCTTCACCTGGTCGTTGGTCTCGACCTTCTTCAGCCGCTCCAGAAGCTCGTCGTCATCGACGATCAGCCCGGATATCGTCACATGGGCGATATGCGGGCGCTGCGTCCCGGCATCGCCGAAGGCAAAGCGGTAGAAGGCGAAACCAAGTGCCACGATGAGGGCCACCGCGAAGAGGCGCCAGAAGCCGAGCTTGCGGCGCAGCCGCCGGCGATCCGCGATGATCGAACTGTCCATGGAAACCTCCAGCGCTGGCACCGGCTTCGGCATGCCGCCGATCAATCCGGTGGAATAAGGTAGCAGCGGCCCGTACGAATGCCACTTTTGAATGTTTTTCCGTTGTGTTGCTTGTTGCAGAAAAAATTCCATATTGGCAAGCCAATGTAATAATGCGAAACGAACTGTGATTGGCGGCCCGCTTTGTTATTGAGGCGCGGCGATCACCGCACATGGACGAGGCCTATGCTCGATACCCTGAAGAACAACGGACATGCCGCCTATTCAGGGTCCGGCAGGAGCGCCTATGGCGACGCGTTGTTCCATTCCGCCCGCGTGCGGCGGCTGAAGATATTGCTGCCGGTGGCGGCCCTCACCATCGCGGCGAGCCTCACGGCGGTGGCGTTGGTCAGCATCTATCTGCCCGAGAATGTCAAGATGGAAGGCGCCAAGATCGAGAACGGCAAGGTCGTGATGGAAAAGCCGGCGATATCAGGACGCAATTCCGACGGCATCAACTATTCGATGCTGGCCGAAAGGGCCCTGCAGGATATCCGCAATCCCAATCTCATCACGCTCGAGACGATCAAGGCCGCCGTGCCGATGAATGACGGCCTGATCGCCCGCGTCGTCGCCTCGACCGCTGATTACAACCGCACCACCGACAACCTGCATATGACGGCCCCCTTCACCCTGGTGCTGAGCAGCGGCCTCAATGCGAATTTCCAGTCCGCGCAGCTCGACATCAAGGGCGGCAACATGCGGAGCGACGACCCCGTCACCATCACCAAGGACAATGCCTCCATTGTTGCGAAGACGCTTCAGATATCCGATAAGGGGCGGGTGATCACATTCGAGGGGAATGTTCGAATGAATGTCGATCCATCCACCATCCATAAACAGGGCACTTAACCAGCCGGGTCATCCATGACAAAAGATTGTCGCATTTCCACTTGCAAGACAGGCATGGCATTCGTTGCCGGCGCATTTGCCCTTATTCTGACGGCCTCGGGCGCGGGTGCGCAGTCGACCACGATGTCGGGCATGAAGCTTTCCAACGACCAGCCGATCCAGATCGAAAGCGACAAGCTTGAGATCCATGACCAGGAACACACCGCGCTTTTCACCGGCAAGGTCAAGGTCGTCCAGGGCACGACGACGATGCAGTCCGGCAAGATGACCGTCTATTACAAGGACAAGGCAGCAAAGCCGGCTGCTGATGGCGCGCAACCCGCCGCCCAGCCGGAGCAGTCGGCCTCGCTTGCATCGGGAAGTGCTGATATCGACAAGATCACGGTGACGGACAAGGTCCTCTTGACCTCTGGCACGCAGACGGCGACCGCCGATGACGGCAATTTCGACATGGCCTCGCAAACATTCATCCTCACGGCAGGTGAAGGGAACAAGGTTATTCTGTCGGACGGGCCGAACGTCTTCACCGGCTGCAAACTGACGGTTCACATGCAGACTGGCCAGGCGGAGCTTGAAAGCTGCGGCGGGCGTGTCCAGATTCAGCTCGATCCGAAATCGAAGCCGAATACACCGCAGCAGAAGCAGAACTGAGAAGCCGGCCTCCCACGTGAAATTATCATCGCTATCCACCATGTTCGGCAAGCCCGGGCCACAAGCTGCGGGTGCCGCCGACAAGAGCCGCTATCAGGGAACGCTGATCGCACGCGGTCTGACGAAGACCTATGCGACGCGGCGCGTCGTCAACGGCGTTTCGCTGGTGGTGCGCCGTGGCGAGGCCGTTGGCCTGCTCGGCCCGAACGGCGCCGGCAAGACCACCTGTTTTTATATGATCACCGGCCTTGTGCCGGTGGATGAAGGCACGATCGAGATCGACGGCAACGACGTCACGACCATGCCTATGTACCGCCGGTCGCGCCTTGGCGTCGGCTACCTGCCGCAGGAAGCCTCGATCTTCCGCGGGCTGACGGTGGAACAGAATATCCGCGCCGTCCTCGAAGTGCATGTGAAGGACAAGGCCGAGCGCGAGCAAAAGCTGAACGAGCTGCTGGAGGAATTCCATATCCAGAAGCTGCGCAAGAGTGCCGCCGTCGCCCTTTCCGGCGGTGAGCGCCGCCGCCTCGAAATCGCGCGTGCGCTTGCGACCGACCCGACTTTCATGCTGCTCGACGAGCCCTTCGCCGGCGTCGACCCGATCTCGGTCGCCGACATCCAGAATCTCGTTCACCACCTGACGGCGCGCGGCATCGGCGTTCTCATCACCGACCACAATGTGCGCGAGACGCTGGGTCTCATCGACCGCGCCTACATCATCCATGCCGGTGAGGTGCTGACCCATGGCCGGGCGAACGACATCGTCAACAATCCGGAAGTGCGCCGGCTCTACCTCGGTGACAATTTCAGCCTCTGATACCGGGCCGCCCGCAGAAATTCACCTTGTCGGCATAGTTCCGCTTGACCAAATCCAATAAAAAAGCAATTTTTGGGCCAACTTGGATTTCCGTGGCCTGAAGCCTTGATCGGACGCGGATTCTCGGAGGAATTGAGGGGAGTTTCGCGTCCGTCATGGCACTGTCCGCCAATCTTTTCCTGCGCCAGACCCAGTCCCTGGTGATGACACCGCAACTGATGCAATCCATCCAGTTGCTGCAGATGACGCATTTTGAACTCACCCAGTTCATCGCCCAGGAAGTCGAGAAGAACCCGCTGCTCGAATTTCCGTCGAATGACGGCGAGGGGGCCGGCGAACACGGCGAATCCGAAGATGGAGAGTACGCTCATCAGCCGGAGGATGCCGGGTCGGATGACGGTTACGACAACCGGACCGAGGCGCTTTCCAGCGACTGGTATGACAATGGCGGCAGCGCCAGCACGAGCCGGCTGAACGACGAACTCGACGCCAATTACACCAATGTCTTTCCTGATGACGGTGCCCCGCAGCGCCTCGATGCGCCGGAGCTCGTCAGCCAGTGGAAGTCGATGCCGGGCAGCGGCGAGGGCGCCGACTACGATCTCGACGATTTCGTCGCCGGCCAGGTGTCGCTGCGCGATCATCTCGCCCAGCAGATCCCCTTCGTCCTGCCTGACATGGCCGACCGTCTGATCGCGCAGAATTTCGTCGATCAGCTCGACGACTGCGGTTATCTGCAGGCCGATATCGTCGAGGCGGGCGAGAGGCTGGGCACGAGCCTCGCACAGGCCGAGCGCGTGCTCGCCACCCTCCAGAGCCTTGATCCGCCAGGTGTTTTCGCCCGCAGCCTCGCCGAATGCCTGGCGATCCAGCTCAGGCAGAAGGACCGATACGACCCGGCCATGCAGGCTCTGGTCGAAAACCTCGAACTGCTCGCCCGGCGTGATTTTGCCACGCTGAAGCGGCTTTGCGGCGTCGACGAGGAGGATCTTCTCGACATGCTCGGCGAGATCCGTCAGCTCAATCCCAAGCCCGGCAGCGGCTTCGAAGCGGGTGTTTCCGAAGCGATCACGCCGGATGTAGTCGTCAGATCCGCCTCGGACGGCGGCTGGCTGGTCGAGCTCAATCCGGATACGCTGCCGCGCGTGCTGGTCAACCAGTCCTATTTTTCCCGTGTGACGAAGAACGGCGAGGACCACGCCTTCCTCTCCGATTGCCTGCAGAGCGCCAACTGGCTGACCCGCAGCCTCGACCAGCGGGCAAAAACCATCATGAAGGTGGCAAGCGAAATCGTCCGCCAGCAGGACGCCTTCCTGCTGCACGGCGTCGATCACCTGCGCCCGCTCAACCTGAAAACGGTCGCCGAAGCGATCAAGATGCATGAATCCACCGTCAGCCGCGTCACGTCGAACAAATATATGCTGACGCCGCGCGGCCTCTTCGAACTCAAATATTTCTTCACCGTCTCGATCAGCGCCGTCGCCGGCGGCGACAGCCATTCGGCCGAGGCCGTGCGTCACAAGATCCGCGCGCTGATCCTGCAGGAGAGCCCGGAGGCGGTGCTTTCCGACGACGATATCGTCGACATGCTGAAGAAGGGCGGCGTCGATCTCGCCCGCCGCACCGTTGCGAAATACAGGGAGGCAATGAACATCGCCTCTTCGGTCCAGCGCCGCCGCGAGAAGCGGGCGCTCGCCAAGGTCGCAGGCTTCTGACGCAGCAATGCTTCGACCTCGATCGAAGCATCCGGCCCGCAAATCCCGCTATTCCTCTCCGGCGCCCCAGCGTCTTTTCAGACGCGCAACGGCGCTGCAACCCTTTGAATTGTCTTCAACGAAATCGAAATGCCGACCATGACGCCGCAAAATCCGAACCTTGCCAGGGAGCTTTTCCTGCTGCTGGTGCTGGCGAGCCTCTGGGGTTCCTCCTATAGCTTCATCAAGATCGGCGTCGAGACGATCCCGCCGATAACGCTGATCGCCGCCCGCACGCTGATTGCCGGCGGCATTCTGCTTGCCGTGCTGCGCCGCCGGCGTGTCCGCCTGCCGCGCGATGGTGCGACCTGGCGCCGGTTTTTCGTTCAGGCCTGTCTGAACAGCGTCGTCCCCTTCACGCTGATTGCCTGGGCAGAACAGTCCGTCGATGCCGGATTGGCGGTGATCCTGAATTCGGCAACGCCGATCTTCACCTTCCTGCTGACCGTGCTGATCACCGGCCATGAGCAGATGACGCTGCGAAGGCTTTTCGGCGTCATCGCCGGGCTTGTCGGCATCTGCCTCGTCATCGGCGTCGAAGCGCTCGACGGTCTCGGCGATAGCCTGATGGCGCAGCTTGCCATCATCCTGGCGACCATCTGTTATGCAGGTGCCGCGATTTTCAGCAAGACCTTCAAGGGGCTCGATCCCGCAGTGCCGGCGGCCGGCTCGTTGATTTCAGGCGCGGTCGTTCTCCTGCCTGTTAGCCTCGTCGCCGATCGGCCATGGGAGCTCAATCCGTCGGCGGCATCGATGCTGGCGCTGCTTGCCCTCTCCGCCTTTTCGACGGCCCTTGCCTTCACGATCTATTTCCGTCTCGTCCAGACGCTGGGTTCGGTCGGAACCACCTCGCAAGCCTATCTCAGAGTGCCGATCGGTGTTGCAATCGGCATCGTCTTTCTCGGCGAAAGGCTGAGCCAGACGGCCTGGATCGGACTCGTCTGCGTCATATCAGGTGTCGCAGCCATGACGATCCCCGCGAGGACGAGCGCAACGCAAGCGCGAGGCGCATAAAGTGGATGGGGTGGCAATCGGCGGCATAACTTTGCCAAGCAAGGTATCGACTACACGTTACCCGGGCGTGGGCGATGGTGATTCTCCGCCCTATTGACTTTTCGGTAGCCTCTGGCTAGAAGCCCGCCGCAATCGATGCCGCGAACGGCATCTGGAGTTATCCCCAGCATCAGAAGGGTACCAAGGACCCGCGGGCCTAAGCCGATCTTGCTTGAGATTGTGCGAAGTGCTTGGATGAACCCGAGGCTTGGCGTAAACTGATACCCGCAAACGACCATAAGAAGGGAAACTCCATGAGTGTGCGTGTATCCGGGAAACATATGGAAATTGGTGAATCCTTCCGTCAAAAGATCGAGGACCAAATTGGTATGGCCATCACGAAATACTTCGACGGGGGATATTCCGGCCAGGTGACCGTGGAAAAGGCGAGTTCCCGTTACTCGGCGGACTGCAAGCTGCATCTCGACAGCGGGGTGGTACTGCATGCGGCCGGCGAGGCGACCGACCCGCAGTTGGCTTTCGACGCCGCCTCCCAGCGGATCGAAAAACGGCTGCGGCGTTACAAGCGCAAGCTCAAGGACCATCACGCCGGAAACCATCTGAATGGTTTTGCAGAGGTCTCCTACACGGTTATGGATTCCGTTCCTGATCACGATGATGAAATCGCCGACGATTTCGCTCCGGCGATCGTCGCTGAAAGCACCAAGCAGCTGAAGACCATGTCGGTCGCCACCGCCGTGATGGCGCTCGACATGACCGACGAGCCGCTTCTCCTGTTCCGCAGCCCCGGCAAGGAACATCTGAACATCGTTTACCGTCGGCACGACGGAAATATTGGCTGGATCGATTCAGCCAGTATCAAAGGCTGAGATCAGCGTGGTGAGCGGCGGTGTTGCCGCCGCTCCTTGCATTTGATCCCGGCGACAGAAGGAAAAAGAAATGGCATTGGCAGATTTGCTCCATCAGGATGCGATCATTCCCGCCCTCAGAGTAAATTCCAAGAAACAGTTGCTTCAGGAACTGGCCGCAAGAGCCGCCAGGATCACCGGGCTTTCCGAACGGGAGATCTTCGACGTTATCCTGCAGCGCGAACGCCTGGGCTCGACCGGCGTCGGCAACGGCATCGCCATTCCCCACGGCAAGCTGGGAAACATCCATTCGATCGTCGGTATCTTCGCCCGGCTGGAGCAGCCGGTCGATTTCGAGGCGCTGGATGACCAGCCGGTCGATCTCGTGTTCCTGCTGCTTGCGCCGGAGGGCGCGGGCGCCGATCATCTCAAGGCTCTGTCGCGGATCGCCCGCGTGCTGCGCGATCACGATCTGGTCGCCAAGCTGCGCGCCACCGATTCCTCCCAGGCGATCTATGCCTTCCTCAACGAAGAGCAGGCGTCGAACGCTGCCTGACGCACGCCGCGCGATAACGCATCTATTCTCGAATGCAAAAGGCGCCTGATCTCTCAGGCGCCTTTTTACATGATGAGGGGTTGAACGATCAGAACTCTTCCCAGCTGTCTTGCGCCACGGCCGCGGACCCGCGCGACGGAACAACGGAGCGACGGACCGCCGGGGAGCGAGGCGAAGGGGCCGCGGCTGCCGGCGCCCGCATCTTTTGTGCGACCGAGGCAAGCGCTGCGGCGTTCCTCGAACCTGAGACATTGAAGCGGGTGGCGAGCTGCTTCAGCGTCTGTGCCTCGTCGTTGAGTGCGACGCTCGCAGCAGTCGCTTCCTCCACCATCGCCGCGTTCTGCTGCGTTACCTGGTCCATCTGGTTCATGGCCTGGTTGATTTCCTTCAAGCCGACAGCCTGTTCGCTGGCCGATGCCGAGATCTGCCGGATGAGGTCATTGATGCCCATCACCTGTTCGGCGATCTTGTGCAGCGTGCCGCCGGCGCGCCCGACGAGATCGACGCCTTCCTTGACCTGGACGGCCGAGGTGTTGATCAGCGTCTTGATTTCCTTGGCGGCATTGGCCGAACGCTGCGCAAGTTCACGCACCTCCTGGGCGACGACGGCAAAACCCTTGCCGGCTTCCCCGGCACGCGCCGCCTCGACACCCGCATTCAGGGCGAGCAGGTTGGTCTGGAAGGCGATCTCGTCGATGACGCCGATGATCCGCGAAACCTCCGTCGAAGATTGTTCGATCCCTTGCATCGAGGCAATCGCCTTCTGTACCACTTCGCCGGACTTTTCCGCATCCTGGCAGGCGAGGTTGACGTTGTCGGCTGCCGTGCGCGCATTTTCTGCGCTGGAATCGACCTGCGCGGTGAGCTCGTTGAGCGCCGCCGCCGTCTCTTCCAGGCTTGCGGCCTGCTGCTCGGTGCGCTTGGCGAGGTCGGAAGCGCTGTTACTGATTTCGCCGGTGCCGGAGCCGATGTTGGCGACGCTGAGGTTCATCGTGTTGATCGTCTCTTCGAGGCTCGCAAGGGCGGCGTTGAAATCCTGTTTCAGCTTGCCGTATTCGCCGGGAAATTCGTCGGTGATGCGATGACTGAGATTGCCCTGCGACAGCGCGGAAAGGCCGGCGCCAACGATCGAGACGATATGGCGCTGCAGCGACACCGATTGCTGGCGTTCCGATTCCGAGCGGCTGCGCTCGGTCTCGGCGGCCTGCCGCTGGTCGGCGGCCTCCTCTTCGAGGCGGCGGCTGTCGGCGAGCGTGAAGCGGAAGCCTTCGAGCGCCTTGGCGACCGAGCCGACTTCGTCGCTGCGGTCCTGGGCGGCGATCGGTTCGCCATATTGGCCGTCGCTCAGTGCCTTGACGCTGGCAACGAGCCCGCCGAGCGGCCGCTGCACGAAAGAGCGGACCGCGAAATAGAGTGCCAGCATGACGGCGCCAAGCACGATCAGCCCGTTGATGATCATCACGTAGGTCTGGTCTCGCACCGGCGCGTTGATCGCCGTGTGCGGCACGTCGACGAGCACGACCCAGGTGGCGTTGACGCCGGGAACCGCGAACGGATAGACGACGCGATCAAAGGGATCGAGGCCGTCATAGGTGAGGTCCCTGACCAGACCGGGCTGCTTGCTTGACAGCGCCGTCTTGACGATGTCGGCGCCCTCGCCGTCATATTCCTTGGTCATAAGGTCGGGGATCGGCGCGACGATCCAGTTGCCGGCCTGCGACAGCAGCGTGACGCGGCCCGAGCCGAACGGATGCAGCGCCTGCAGCTTGTCGGTCAGCGACTTCAGCGAAATATCGACACCGCCGACGCCGATCATCTTGCCGCCAGACATGACCGGATAGGCAATCGAGGTCAGCAGCGTCGGCACGTCCGTTCCCTCGGCCATATAGGGCGTGGTGATCGCGCCCTTGCCGCTGTCGGCGGCAAGCTTCCACCATGCGGCGGTATAATCATTGTCGAAGGTCGAATATTGGATGCCGCCGTCCTTGGTCTTCGACCAGTAGGGCGTGAAGGCGCCGTTCTTGTTGGTGCCTTCGTCATTGTTGTTGGCGATCTCGGTGCTCTTGCCGTCAAGCGCGCCGAGCTTTTCGCAGAACCAGCTACCGAAGGCGAAGGCATTCTGCTCGAGATTGGCCTTCAGTACGTTGATCATGCCCTTGCGGTCGAGCGACTTGCCTTCATGGCCGCGGCCGATGACGCCCGACATGGTGCGAGCGGCGCTGGCGAGTTCGCCGACATTGGCGGCGATTTCATTGGCGATCGATTTCGCTTCGAGGTTGGCCTGATCCATCGTCAGCGTCTGGACGCGATCCCGGGTCTGGCCGATGAGGAAAAAATTCGAAACGATGAGAACAAGCGCGATGGCGATGCCGGTGATGACGATGAGTTTCGCGGCAAGCGATTTCATGCGAAAAATGAACATGGGGTCCTCGGGCAAGGATGCGCCGAACGGGCATTCTCCGGCGCAGGAGCGAAGGCTCGCCCCATCATGGGGCAGCCGCCTACAGCGCCGTGCGTCTTTTCGAGACGCGCAAAGGACGCTGTAGCACTTTGAATGGCTGCATAATTTCATCCTTAAATCGATTCCGATTTAAGGAATTATGCAGTCGACAGCTGGATTCCAAAAGCGCAGGGAACCGGCGGCCACGAGGAACATCGCCGGAAATCTCTTAAATTTGAATGAAACTCGATCGGTCGAGACAAGGAAAACTGCCGGAACGCCCTGAATTACAGGGCGTTTCGCCGGCGGTTTCGCAAAGAGACGCCCCTATATCCTGTCTGCGACTTCCTCGCTCAAGGGGATCGAAGGTTGCGCCCCGGCCTTGAGGCATGCGAGCGAACCGGCAACCGCCGCACGACGCAGCGCCGAGACAAAATCGAGGCCTTCGTCGAGGCTGGCAGCGAAATAGCCGCAGAATGTGTCTCCGGCGCCGACCGTATCGACAGGTTCGATCTTGAGACCCTGCGCTCGTGAAATCGCCCCGTCGCGGATGGCGACGACCCCGTCGGCACCGAGCGTCACGATCAGCGTCTGGCCCGTCTCCGCATGCAGGCGCGCAAGGGCTGCCTCGCGTGCTTGGGCGTCCATGCCCTCCTGTCCGGCAAGCCGCTCGAACTCGGTTTCGTTGGCAATGACGATATCGGCAAGTCGGCCGAGACGCGGCGCATCGGGGATCAGCGGCGCGAGGTTGAGGATGCTGGTGACGCCCTTGGCGCGGGCGGCCGACAGCGCACGTTCGACGGCAGCAGCTGGCACTTCGAGCTGCAGCATCAGGATATCGCCTTCGTTCATGCGGCCGATCGCCGTCTCGGCATCGGCAGGCGTGACCTGGCCATTGGCGCCGGGAACGACGGCAATCATGTTCTCGCCGTCGCCGCCGACAAGGATCAGCGCCGTGCCTGTCGGACCGTCGACATGGTTGATGAGGGAAAGGTCGGTGCCTGCATCATCGAGCAGGGCCAGCGCCTCCGCAGCGAAAGCATCCTTGCCGACGGCGCCGGCCATATGCACGTAGCGGCCGGCGCGCCGCGCTGCCAGCGCCTGGTTGGCGCCCTTGCCGCCGGCGGCCGTCGCAAAGCCGTTGCCGGCCACCGTCTCACCGGGCTTCGGCAGGCGCTCGGTCGTGGCGATGAGATCCATGTTGATGGACCCGAAAACTGTGATCATGAATGTGTCCCGTCTTCTAGAGCATGATGCCGAAAAGTGTGATCGGTTTTCGGCCGACATCATGCTCCTACTGTTTCATGCGGGCGAGACACTGCCCGAAGCGATCACTCCTCGTCAACCACCCGGAGCTTCAGAAGACCGGTGCGGCTTTCTACCGATTTGACCGCGGCCTCGCCGTCGCGGGCGGGGGGTGCATCGCCGCCGCCCGCCTCAAATTCCAGCGCTTCGATCTTGGCGCCGCGTTTGGTCAGCTTGTCGGCCGACGTGACCACCATGTCGATATCCTTCTGCGCCATGGCGAAATGGCCTTGCAGCTTGCGCACCCGCTCGTCGAGGCGGCTGAGATCGTCCATCAGGATTGCCACCTCGCCCTGGATCAGATGCGCCTGCGCCCGCATGCGCTGATCCTTGAGCACGGCCTGGATGACCTGGATCGACAACATCAGCAGCGACGGCGAGACGATGACGATACGCGCGCGGTGCGCCTTCTGCACCACCGGCTCGAAGTGCTCGTGGATCTCGGCGAAGATCGATTCGGATGGCACGAAGAGAAAGGCCGTATCCTGCGTTTCCCCCTGGATCAGATATTTCTCGGAAATGTCTCGGATATGGATTTCCATATCGCGGCGGAACTGCTGGCCGGCGATCTTGCCTGCCTCGGGGCTGCCGGCGTCGCGGATCGCGTTCCAGGCTTCGAGCGGAAATTTCGCGTCGATCACCAGCGGCGGCGCGCCGTTCGGCATGCGGATCGTGCAGTCCGGCCGTGAACCGTTGGACAGCGTCTGCTGGAAGGCGTAGGCGCCCATCGGCAGACCGTCGGCAACAATCGTTTCCATCCTGGACTGGCCGAAGGCGCCGCGCGTCTGCTTGTTGGACAGAATGGCCTGCAGTCCGACGACATCCTTGGCGAGCGTCTGGATATTGTTCTGCGCGGCATCGATGACCGCCAGCCGCTCCTGCAGCCTTTGCAGGTTCTCATGCGTCGATTTCGTCTGCTCGGTGATCGTCGAGCTCATGCGCTGCGACATGCCGTCGAGGCGCTGGCTGATCGTCTGGTTGAGTTCGCTCTGCCGCGCGCCGAAGACCTCGGTCATCGCCGCGATGCGGCCCTGCATCTCGGCCTGGATCTTCAAAAGCTCGGCCATCCGCGCTTCGTTTTCCTCGGCACGAAAGCTCGCTTCCTCCGCCTGCTCGCGGCGAAGGCTGGCGCCGCGCAGCAGAAGCACGATCACTAGCAGGGCGAGGGCGGCGAGAACGCCGCCGGCAAGCGCCAGCATGGCCGGACTGATCGAGGCAAGGGAAAGGGCGAGCGATTCGGAATGGATGGTCATGCGGCAAGCATAACAGAAGAAACGGCGATATATAGATCAAAACGTGAACGGAATGGACGGCGTGCAATATCCTCGCACGCTATCGCTCTTCTCGCTCGGCGAGAAGAAATCGCCGTCCGATTTAACGATTGCTCAACCATATTGGCCAAAACCTGCGGCGCAGAAATTCCGTCCCGCGCCGCGCGCCAAGTACAGAGATCTCCATGACCGCCCAGCAGACCGACAATGCCCTCAGGCAGCGCCTCGATTTCATCGAACTGGATGAGGCGGCGCGCAAGTCGATGCGGGATCTGCGCCCTGTGATATCAGAGCTGATCGGCGGCGCCCTCGACAAATTCTACGCCAAGATCGCCAAGACCCCTGCTGTCGCCGGCTTCTTCGCCGATAAGAATCACGTCGGCCATGCCAAGAAGCGCCAGCAGGATCATTGGGCCAATCTTGCCGGCGGCGCGTTCGATGAGAGCTATGTCAACGGCGTGACCGCAGTCGGCAGCACCCACGCCCGCATCGGGCTGGAGCCGCGCTGGTATATCGGCGGTTACGCCATCGTCATGTCCGAGCTCGTCAAAGGCATCATGGAGAAGCAGTGGCCGTCGATCTTTGCGCGCCGAGAGGGCAAGGCATTGGCCGAGAAGCTGTCAGCCGTCATCAAATCAGGCATGCTCGACATGGATTATTCCATCTCGGTCTATCTGGAAACGCTCGAAGCCAAGCGTCGCGCCTTGGAAGAAGAGCGCGCCCAGGCCGAATCCGACCAGGCGATCGCCCTGGAGCAACTGCGCCGCGGTCTGGAAGCGCTGTCGAAAGGCGATCTTGAAGCCACCCTGCCGTCCGACCTGCCGGGCAATTTCAGGCAGATGGCCGAGGATTACAACCGCGCCGTCAGGGCGCTAAGCCAGTCCTTCGCCTCCGTACGCGAGACCTCGGGCCATATCATGAGCGGCGCCGACGTTATATCCAATGCGACCAACGATCTGGCGCTACGAACCGCCCAGCAGGCGGCAGGCGTCGAGGAGAGCTCGGCCGCCCTGCAGCAGCTGTCTGTCAGCGTCGGCCAGACGGCCGCCAATGCCGAGAAGGCTTCGGCCGCGGTGCGCGAGACGCAAGAGAAGGCGAAGAACTCCGGCGAACTCGTCACCAGCGCCGTTTCGGCGATGGCCGGCATCGAGAAATCCTCGACCGGGATCTCCAAGATCATCGGCGTTATCGATGAGATCGCCTTCCAGACCAACCTGCTGGCGCTGAACGCCGGTGTTGAGGCGGCCCGCGCCGGTGATGCCGGCAAGGGCTTTGCGGTCGTCGCCCAGGAGGTCCGCCAGCTCGCCCAGCGGACCGCGGAAGCGGCCAAGGAGATCAAGAACCTGATCTCGCAGAGCTCGACCCAAGTCAACGAGGGCGTCGGCATCGTCTCCAGCACCGGTGAGGCGCTGAGCGATATGATCAGCCGCATCGATATCATCAACCGTTTCGTCGCCGATATCGCCGCGGCTGCCCGCGATCAGGCGACCGGCGTCAACGAGGTCAGCCTCGCCGTCCGCAACATGGGTGTGATCACCCAGCAGAATTCGGACATGGTCGAGCACTCCTCGGCGGAAACCCGCCGGCTCAAGGATGAGGTGGAGAGCCTGATTGAGCTGCTGCGGCGCTTCCGCGCCCGGCCGGAGGGACGTTCCGCCGGTGCTGCTCGACGGGCTGCTTGAGGCCAATATGGCAAAATTCCAGGCGGGGATGCAAAAAAGCGTATTCCCCGCCTGCCGGATAATTCCATAGTCGGAAAAGATGGGTTATGGGAACGCCATGACCATCAAGCCACTCATCATTCTTCCCGATCCCGTTCTCCGCCAGCTGTCCAAGCCGATCGAGCGGGTGGATGCCGACCTCCAGCGTCTTGCCGACGATATGCTGGAAACGATGTACGACGCGCCGGGCATCGGCCTTGCCGCCATCCAGATCGGCGTGCCGCGCCGCATGCTCGTCATCGACATCTCGCGCGAGGGCGAGGAAAAGCAGCCGCAGGTCTTCATCAATCCGGAGATCCTGACATCCTCCGACGAGCGCTCCGTCTATGAGGAAGGCTGCCTTTCGATTCCAGACTATTATGCCGAGGTCGAACGCCCGGCCACCGTCTCGGTCAAGTATCTCGACCGCAACGGCAAGGAACAGACCGTGGAAGCCGACGGCCTGCTCGCCACCTGCCTGCAGCACGAGATCGACCACCTGAACGGTGTGCTCTTCATCGATCACATATCGCGGCTGAAGCGGGAGATGGTGATCAAGAAATTCACCAAGGCAGCGAAGTCCAAGGCGCTCTGACGCTGCGTTGAAAATTTGCCGGCGAGGCACTATGATATCACTGATATCATGACGGAGGTGCCGAATGGGTGATTTTCTGATCAGAAATATTTCCGAGGCAATGAAGCGAGACATTGCGGAATCGGCGCAGCGGAGCGGAAACAGCCTTTCTGACGAGGCCAAGGAGCTTTTGCGGGAAGCGCTGAAAAGAAAAACCGAAGCAAAGCAAGAGACTTCGTCGGCCTATGAAGCGATACGCGCCGCTTTCGTCGGCGAAAACGCGGTAGACGATGAATTCGCTGCAATCATGGACGAAATCGAGGCGGCGCGGAAAAACGATTTCGGCCGGCCGTTCGAGGATTTCGAATGATCGTTCTCGATACGAATGTGATTTCCGAGTTCGCCAGGCCATTGCCGAATGAAAACGTGAAGGCCTGGATACTGCGGCAGGATGGTTCGAGAATCTGGCTTTGCACGGTTGGCTTGATGGAGCAGATTTACGGAGCCGAAAGGGTTTTCTTGAAGACAGGATCGGACCGCTTCTCTCGCGCGATCGAGAATTTGGTGAAAGGCCAGTTTCGCGATCGTATCGCCGGCTGGGATTTGGAAACGGCCATGGCAACCGGTCGCTTGCGGGCGAAACGCGAGAACATGGGACGGCCGATTTCGGTCCAGGATGCCGTGATTGCCGCCATCTGCCTTGCAAACGGCGCGACGCTTGCGACCCGCAACACCCGAGATTTCGAAGGGCTTGATCTCAAGCTCGTAAACCCGTTTGAAGACGGTTGATCCTCAATTGGCGAGATAAAATGTCTCTTCGCATCATCTTCATGGGAACTCCGGAGTTTTCGGTTCCGACCCTGCGCCTGCTCGTCGATGCCGGCCACAGGATCGTTGCGGTCTATACGCAGCCGCCGCGGCCGGGCGGGCGGCGCGGGCTCGATCTGCAGAAATCGCCGGTGCACCAGGCGGCCGAACTGCTCGGCCTGCCGGTCTTCACCCCGGTCAATTTCAAGGACCCCGAGGAGCGCGAGAGGTTTCGTGCTTTCAATGCCGATGTCGGCGTCGTCGTTGCCTACGGGCTGCTGCTGCCGGAAGCGATTTTGAACGGGACAAGGGATGGCTGTTACAACGGTCATGCCTCGCTGCTGCCGCGCTGGCGCGGTGCGGCACCGATCCAGCGGGCGATCATGGCCGGCGACGCAAAGACCGGCATGATGGTGATGAAGATGGACAAGGGTCTGGATACCGGCGCCGTCGCACTCACCCGCGAGGTCGAGATCGGTCCGAACATGACCGCTGGCGAGCTGCACGACCGGCTGATGCTGGTCGGCGCCAAGGCGATGGCGGAGGCTATGGTGAAACTCGAGATGAACGACCTGCCGCTGACGCCGCAGCCGGAAGACGGCGTGCTTTACGCCGCCAAGATCGACAAGGCCGAGACCCGCATCGATTTCGCCCGCGATGCGCGGGATGTGCACAATCACATCCGCGGCCTCGCGCCGTTTCCGGGGGCCTGGTTCGAGCTGGAGATCGGCGGTAAGTCGGAACGGGTAAAGGTGCTGGGGTCCGAACTGGCTGAAGGTCAGTGTGCGGCCGGGCAACTGCTGACGGACGATCTCGTGGTTGCCTGCGCTTCGGGTGCTGTGCGGCTGACCAGGCTGCAGAAGGCCGGCGGCAAGCCGCTGGCGGCGGCCGACTTCCTCAGGGGCACGCCGCTTGCGGCGGGCACGAGGCTTAGCTGATGCCGCGTTTCCGCATGACCGTCGAATATGACGGCGGCCCCTATGTCGGCTGGCAGCGGCAGGAGAACGGCCCCTCGGTGCAGGGCGCGATCGAGGCGGCGGTGCTGTCGCTGACCGGCGAGACGGTCTCGGCGCGCGGCGCCGGACGCACCGATTCCGGCGTCCACGCCATTGGGCAGGTGATTCATGCTGATCTTTCGAAGGACTGGTCGCCCTACCAGCTGCAGAATGCCTTGAACGCGCATCTGAGGATTGCCGGCGAGCGTGTCTCCATTCTCGACGTCGAGGTGGCTCCCGAATTCTTTGATGCGCGCTTTTCGGCGCTACGGCGCCATTACCTCTATCGCATCGTCAGTCGCCGGGCGCCGTTGGCGCTCGAAGCCGGCAAGGCCTGGTGGGTGCCGAAGGTGCTCGATCACGAGGTCATGCACGCCGCCGCCCAGCGGCTGGTCGGTCGGCACGATTTTTCTACCTTCCGCGCCGCCCATTGCCAGGCAAACAGCCCGGTGCGAACGCTCGACCGGCTGGATGTGACGCGTAACGGCGAGCTGATCGAGATCCGCGCCACGGCGCAGAGTTTCCTCCACAATCAGATCCGTTCCTTCGCCGGCACGCTGAAGCTTGCCGGCGAAGGCAAGTGGACGCCTGATGATGTCGAGGCAGCGCTTAAGGCGCGCGACCGCAAGGCCTGCGGCCCGGTGGCGCCGCCGGACGGGCTCTATTTCATGCAGGTGGATTATCCCGACGTGATTCCCGACCGCCGGAGGCCGGTCACCGTTAATGATGACGGTGCCGATGAAAGCGATGATCTATCGGAGGCTTGATCAGGCAGGATAGATGCCGAGGAAGTGCTGCAGATATTCCGAAAGGATCATCGATGGCACGAGCAGCACCAGTGTCATCGCGCCGACCATCAGCGCATGACCGTGACAGATCATCCGGAGAATGCGCGCCAGCACGAAGACCTGCGCTAGCATGAAGGCGAGCAGCAGCAGCGAGACGAGGCCGACGGAGCCGGGCAGGAAGAACACCAGCGCCAGCAGCAGCCCGTTGATATAGGAGAGCGGCACGCCGAGCCAGTTGACGCTGACGACGACCGGGGCGAAACGCTCGCCCATGCGAAAAGCAAGCAGCAGCAGCCCGGCAAAGACCAGCGGCACGAACCAGTTGGCGACCTCGACGAGGCCGAGCCTGAAATAGAAGGCAAAATCGACATCGGCTTCCGGCGGCATAGAGCGCAGGAAGGCCTGCCGCCACCAGAGCCAGGAAATGCCCATCGGCGGCAGGCACCAGGCCATCGCCCAGAACGAGCGGTTGACGCCGCGCTCGGACATGTCGAGGTAGCGGAAGCCGCGCGAATCCAGCCGGATCAGCAGCCAGAGGCCGGCCAGGTAATACTGAACCTCTCTAAAGCCCGGCATTGGCGAACCAGCGGGCGATGAAGGTTTCGTAGATCGCCGTCAGCGTCTCCAGATCGCCGACAGCGACGCGCTCGTCGACCATGTGCATCGTCTGGCCGACGAGGCCGAACTCGACGACCGGGCAGTAATCCTTGATGAAGCGCGCATCCGATGTGCCGCCGGTGGTCGAAAGCCGCGGCGATTGGCCGGAAATGCTTTCGACGGCCGATGACAGCGAGGCGATCAGCGCATTGTTGCGCGTCAGGAAGACATGGCTCGGCCGGTCGGCCCAGACGATATCGTATTTCACCGGGTCGCGGCCCGGCCGCAAGGCGCCATCGCGGGCGGCGGCGTCAAGACGGCGCAGGATTTCGGCCCGCAGCGTTTCGACGGTCCAGCTGTCGTTGAAGCGGATGTTGAAGCTCGCCGACGCCTTGGCCGGAATGACGTTGGTCGCCGGATTGCCGACATCGACCGTGGTCACTTCCAGGTTCGACGGCTGGAAATCGTCGGTGCCGCCGTCGAACGGCGGGTCCATCAGCGCGTGCGTCAGCTGCAGCATGCCGCGCACCGGATTGTCGGCGAGATGCGGATAGGCGGCATGGCCCTGCACGCCGTGAACGGTGATCCTGCCCGACAGCGAGCCGCGCCGGCCGATCTTGATCATGTCGCCGAGCCTGTCCGGATTTGTGGGTTCGCCGACCAGGCAGGCATCCCAGCGCTCGCCGCATTCGGCCGCCCATTGCAGCAGCTTGATCGTACCGTTGATCGCTGGACCTTCCTCGTCGCCGGTGATCAGGAAGGAAATCGAGCCCTTGGGCGGCCCGTTTTTCTCGACATGGCGGGCGACGGCGGCGACAAAACAGGCGATGCCGCCCTTCATGTCGACGGCGCCGCGGCCGAAAAGCTCGCCCTTGGAAATCTCGGCGGCAAACGGCGGATGCGTCCAAGCGGCTTCGTCGCCGACTGGCACGACATCGGTATGGCCGGCAAACATCAGATGCGGGCCGTCCTTGCCGAGACGGGCATAGAGATTTTCGATCTCCGGTGTTCCCTCTTCGCTCGCCTTCACCCTGTCGACCGCAAAGCCGAGCGGCGCAAGCATCGCCTCCAGCGCCGTGAGCGCGCCGCCTTCGGCGGGCGTCACGGAGGGGCAACGAATCAGCATCTGAAGATTGGCGACGGGATCGGTAGCGGTCATAGCGGTCGAACTATCCGGCGGGAATGGCAAAGACATGGCAAGGCGGGGCCGCCTCGCGTAAAAAGACGCCGTCTGTTTACCGGATCAATGTCCTGAAGTCATCAATCTCTGAGCAGCTCGTTGATGCCGGTCTTCGAGCGGGTTTTTTCATCGACGCGCTTGACGATGACGGCGCAGTAGAGATGCGGCGCCGGCTGGCCGTTGCCCATCGTTGCATTGCCCGACGGCATCGAGCCGGCGACGACGACGGAATAAGGCGGCACTTCGCCGTAGCTCACCTCGCCGGTGGCGCGGTCGACGATCTTGGTCGACTTGCCGATGAAGACGCCCATGCCGAGCACCGAGCCTTCGCGGATGATGCAGCCTTCGACCACCTCGGAACGGGCACCGATGAAGCAATTGTCCTCGATGATCGTCGGGCCGGCCTGCATCGGTTCCAACACGCCGCCAATGCCGACGCCGCCGGAGAGATGCACATGCTTGCCGATCTGCGCGCAGGAGCCGACCGTCGCCCAAGTATCGACCATCGTGCCTTCGCCGACATAGGCGCCGAGATTGACGAAGGAGGGCATCAGGATGGCGTTCGGGGCGATATAGGCCGAGCGGCGCACGATGCAGTTCGGCACGGCGCGGAAGCCGGCGGCGCGGAAGTGGTTCTCGCCCCAGTTTTCGAATTTCGAAGGAACCTTGTCCCACCAGGTGGAATTGCCCGAGCCGCCCTTGACCACGTCCATGTCGTTGAGGCGGAAGGAGAGCAGCACGGCCTTCTTCAGCCACTGATTGACCGTCCAGGCGCCGTCGGCGGAGCGTTCGGCGACGCGGGCCTTGCCGGCATCGAGCAGATCGAGGGCTGATTCGACCGCATCGCGAACCTCGCCCTTCGTCGACGTGTTCACATTGTCGCGATTGTCGAAGGCGGCTTCGATGATCTTTTCGAGGGATGCGAGGTCGGTGGCGCTCATGAGAATTCCTTAAACTTCGATCTTTATCGTGGAGACGGGGTGTCTCCGAAATTGTGGTTGGCGGGGTTTTACCCTGCTCTACAGCATGAAGCCGTAGAACGGAAAGATTTTTCCGACAAGATGATACCTGGATTCAAGACGTTATAGCGACATATCCGGCTTCGAAGCCGGCAATACTGAAAGGCATTTCGACATGGCGAAGGGACGAAACGGCGGTTCGCGGCGCAAGGATGGCGTATGGGACCCGCTGAAGAGCAGTTCGACCGACAGGCAGCGCGCCGAAGCCGTGCCGAAGACGCCGCAGACGCTGTCGCCTGCCTACCGCCTTGCCTATGTCGACGAGGATTTCCTCTGCCGCGAGGAATTGCGGCCGATCCGCCTGCAGCTGGAGTTGTTGAAGACGGAGATGATGCTGACCGAGCGCGGCATCAGGTCGACCGTCGTCATGTTCGGCGGCGCCCGCATTCCCGCCCCCGGCCAGAGCGCCTGGGCAGCCCGCAACGATATCCAGCGCGTCAACCTGGAGGCGGCCTCCGTCTATTATGACGAGGCGCGCAAATTCGCCCGGCTCTGCTCGAAATATTCGGCCACCTTGAATTTCCAAGAATATGTCATCGTCACCGGCGGCGGCCCCGGGGTAATGGAGGCGGGCAATCGCGGCGCGGCCGACGAGGGCGCACCTTCGATCGGCCTCAACATCGTACTGCCGCACGAGCAGGCGCCGAACGCCTATGTGACGCCGGAACTCAGCTTCAACTTCCACTATTTCGCCATCCGCAAGATGCACTTCATGGTGCGCGCCAAGGCGATCGCCGTCTTTCCCGGCGGCTTCGGCACACTTGACGAATTCTTCGAATGCCTGACGCTGATCCAGACCGGCCGCATGGAGCGCCTGCCGTTGATCCTGTTCGGGGAGGCGTTCTGGCGGAGCATCATCAATTTCGAGGCATTGGCCGAATTCGGCACGATCGCGCCGGACGACGTAAAGCTGATCAGCTTCGTCGATACGGCAGAAGCGGCATGGAAGATCGTGCAGGATTTCTACGAACACCGCGAGTAAGGCTCAAGCGCGGTTCGGCCGAACGACACGCATTCACAATTCCCCCCGCTCCTTTCTGCCGGAGCGGGAATGGAGCGGGAGGAACGGTTCGTCCGGCCCTACAGAAGCGGCCGGTCCGGCATGTCGTCGATCGAGATGACGTCGTCCTTGTTGCGGTCCATTCGCGCAAACAGCTTGTCGAAGGCGGCTTCGGCTTCCTGTTTGGAGATCTGGCCGTTCTGGTCGGTGTCGATCCGTTGCATCATCAGCGAGGCGCGCATGAAGTTGCCGCCATGGCGCATCCAGCGATGTCCGTCACGACCGTCGTGGCCGTCGCGCGGCGGTCGTCCCTGGTCATTGTTGTCGGCGGTTTCAGGTGCCGTGGGTGCGGCGTTCGCATCCTTGTTTTCGCCGGCCTCCTGTTTGCGCTGATCTCTCATCGCTTGCATCTGCGTTTTCCGGTACTCACGGATTTCGCCCGGTGTCAGCGAACCGTCCTTGTTGGTGTCGATCGAAGCGAAGATCTTGTCGATGCCGGCGGTCGCCTCGTTCTTGGAGATCTGTCCGTCCTTGTTCGTGTCGAACTGCTTCAGCATGCGGACATAGGTGATTTCGCGGAAGGCAGCTCCCGGACCGGGCCGGCCCATGCCGGCATGCTGGCGCGGTCCGTCACCCGGTGCGGCAAAACCTGCCCCGGCGGCGGCGCCGAAGATGAGGGTGGAGGAAAGCGCTGCCAGTATCAGCTTGTTGCGGTACATCGTGTTTGCCTTTCGTAAGGTGTCCCCTCACGAAAGAAGATATGGCAGCAGGCTCGCAAGACCCAGTTAAACATCGGTAAGATGAATGAAAACTTGGTAATGCTTCAGCCGATAATCCCGCGGAGAAAAGCGGCGAGATCGTCGGTGACGAAATCGATATGATCCTCCTCGCCGCTGGTCTTCTCCCACCATTCGACGACCGTCTCTTCCAGATTGCGCGGCACCAGCAGCACGGTCTGCATGCCGAGCGCCTTCGGCACCGTCAGGTTGCGCGGCAGATCCTCGAACATCGCCGCCTTGGTGGTTTCGACCCGCTTCAGCGCCGTGAACTTGTCGTAGGTCGCCTGCGCCGGCTTCGGCACGTAGTCGGCAGCGACGATATCGAAGATGTCGTCGAAATGCTCGAGGATGCCGAGCGCCTCCGCCGTCATTTCGGCATGTTTGACGCTGCCATTGGTGAAGATGAACTTGCGCCCCGGCAGCGCCTTGATCGCCTCGCCGAGTTCCGGCTGCGGCGTCAGCGCCGTGTAGTCGATCGCATGCGCCTTTTCGAGAAAGTCGTTCGGGTCGATGCCATGATGGATCATCAGGCCTTGCAGGGTCGTACCATGCTCGAGGTAATATTGCTTCTGCAGCTTGCGCGCCTCTTTCCGCTCCATCTGCAAGAGTGCAGCGACATAGGCAGTCATGTTCTTGTCGATCTGCGCGAAGAGATTGACATGATGCGGATAGAGCGTGTTGTCGAGGTCGAAGACCCAGTCTGTGACGTGCTGGAAATCGGTTTTATTAGGCGTGCGGTCGATCTTGGTCATGGCGGTCTTATGGCACGGCTTATCCGCCAAGGAAATCGGCAAGAAAGAATAGACGCCCGATTTTCGGCGGACGGCGCAGGCACGGAATGCTAGAAAGCGCTCATGCTTTTCGAACGCCCCGACGATGATACGCTCTATGATGCCCTGATCGCGCGCAGTGCCGATTATGAGGGCCAGGCCTATGTCTGCGTCAAGACGACCGGCATCTTCTGCCGTCTGACCTGCCCGGCGCGCAAGCCGAAGCGGGAAAATACGCTCTTCTTCGACACGATCGCCGCCTGCATGCACTCGGGATTCCGCCCGTGCCAGCGCTGCAGGCCGCTGGAGCAGCCGGGCAGGGAGCCGATCGTCGACGAGCTGCTTGCCGCACTCGACCGCGAGCCGCAGCTGCGCTGGACCGAGGATGAGCTTGTGCGCCGCGGCCACGATCCCTCGACCGTGCGCCGTGCCTTCAAACGCAGGCTCGGCATGACCTTCCACGATATCGTCCGCTATATCAGGCTGGGCGAAGCGGCCCGGCAACTGGCCGATGGCGCGCGCGTCATCGATGCTCAGCTTGAGGCGGGATACGACTCTCCAAGCGGTTTCCGGACGGCCTTTCAGCGACTCGTCGGCAAGGCGCCGGCGCTGTCGCAGAACCGCGAACTACTCTTTGCCGACTGGTTCGACACCCCGCTCGGGCCGATGGTGGCCGTCGCCGACAAGACGCATCTGCATCTTCTCGAATTCCACGACCGTAAGGCACTGCCGACCGAACTCGAGGCGCTGCAGAAGCGTGTCCGCTCCTCGGTTGCGATCGGCCGCACGCCGGCGATCGACCAGGTTGAAGCAGAAATCCGGGATTATTTCGAAGGGCGGTTGACGGTTTTCAGAACGCCATTGGCCCTTGGTGGCACGCCCTTTGAAAAGCACGTCTGGGCAAAGCTCATGGAGATTCCTGCCGGCCAGACGCGCGCCTATGGCGATCTTGCGAGGGAGATGGAAAGGCCGGAGGTCGTGCGCGCTGTCGGCCGCGCCAACGGCGCCAACCAGCTTGCCATCATCGTGCCCTGCCACCGCATCCTCGGCGCGGATGGTTCGTTGACCGGCTATGGTGGCGGACTATGGCGCAAGCAATGGTTGCTGCGGCATGAAGGGAAGATCAGAGCACACGCACCTAACATGGAGGAGACGGCATGAATCAGATTGAAAAGGCCAAGGCATTCGACGCATTGCACCGCAAGGGCGACCCGGTTGTTCTCTACAATATCTGGGATGTCGGCACGGCAAAGGCCGTCGCCGATGCCGGCGCCAGGGCGCTTGCCACGGGAAGCTGGTCGGTCGCCGCTGCCCATGGTTATGCCGACGGCGAGAAGCTGCCGATGTCGGTGCTGGTCGAGACGGCGAAATCCATCACCGCTGTCGTCGATCTGCCGCTTTCGGTCGATTTCGAAGGCGCCTATTCGGCCGAGCCTGAGGGAGCGGCCGCCAACGTCGCCAAGCTGGTGGATGTCGGTGCCGTCGGCATCAATTTCGAGGATCAGGTGATCGGCGGTGGCGGGCTTTATCCGGCCGAGAGGCAGGCGGCCCGCATCCGCGCCATTCGCGCCATGGCCGAAGGGAAGGGCATTCCCTTTTTCATCAACGCTCGCACCGATCTCTTCCTGGCAGAGAGCGATCTTTCCAAACATGCCGGTCTGGTCGACGAGGCGATCGAGCGCGGCAAGGCCTATGCGGCCGCCGGCGGCAGCGGCTTCTTCGTGCCTGGCTTGATCGATCCCGCCTTGATCGAGAAGATCTGTGCCGCCTCGCCGTTGCCGGTCAACATCATGATGCGAACAGGCGCCCCCGATGTGAAGGCGCTGGCCAAGCTCGGCGTCGGCCGCGTCAGTTATGGTCCGGGGCCTTACCGGTCGATGATGGAAAAGCTGAAACAGGAGGCGGCGACGATCTATAGCCCGCTCTGACGTCGAATGCCCGAGGACCGCAGATCCAAAGCATGTCGCGCAAAAGTGTGCAGCGGTTTTGCGACAACGGCATGCGAAAAACAAAGAGCTAAAGCGCGACGAGCGAATCCGAAAGATCGCGACGCGCTTTAGTGAGAAAGGCTGCGGCTCCGGAATGAAATCCCGCTCCGCTCAGGAACGGAAGCGCAGATTCCGCCGGCTGAGCTGGCTGATCGAGGTGCAGCCCATCAGCTTCATGCCGCGCTCGATCTCGGTGCGCATCGTCTCCAGCGCCCGTTCGACGCCGGGCTGTCCGGCAGCGGCAAGCGGGAAGAGATAGTAGCGCCCGAGCCCGACAGCCTTCGCCCCCAGCGACAGCGCTTTAAGAACATGCGTTCCCCGCTGCACACCGCCATCCATCATCACGTCGATCCGGTCGCCCACGGCGTCGACGATCTCGGCCAGCTGGTCGAATGCGCTGCGCGAGCCGTCGAGCTGGCGCCCGCCATGGTTGGAAAGCACGATGCCGCTGCAGCCGATCTCGGCCGCGCGCTTGGCGTCTTCGACCGACATGATGCCCTTAAGGCAGAATGGCCCACCCCACTCGCGCACCATCTCCGCCACGTCGTCCCACGACATCGAAGGGTCCAGCATCTCGGTGAAGTATCGGCTGATCGACAACGTGCCGCCATCCATCTTGACGTGGTTTTCGAGCTGCGGCAGCCGGAAGCGCTCGTGCGTCAACCAGTCGATTGCCCAGGAAGGCTTGATCGCGAACTGGGTCATGCCGGCAAGATTGAGCTTGAAGGGAATGGCAAAGCCCGTGCGCTTGTCGCGCTCGCGGTTGCCGCCGGTGATGCTGTCGACCGTCAGCATCATCGCCTGCACGCCGGCATTTTTCGCTCGCGCCATCATCTCGCGGTTGAGGCCGCGGTCCTTGTGGAAATAGAACTGATAGACCTGCGGTCCGCTGCTGATCCGTCTCGCTTCCTCCAGGCTGATCGTGCCGAGCGAGGAGACGCCGAACATCGTGCCGTGTTTTGCCGCCGCCGCTGCGACCGCCCGCTCCCCCTGGTGGTGGAAAAGCCGCTGCAACGCCGTCGGCGAGCAATAGACCGGCATTGCGAGCTTCTGCCCCATGACGGTCACCGACATGTCGACCTCGGCCACGCCGCGCAAAACGTTAGGCACCAGATCGCAAGCCTCGAAGGCCGCCGTATTGCGCCGGTACGTCACCTCGTCATCGGCGCCGCCGTCGATATAGTCGAATATCGGCCCGGGAAGACGCCGTTTGGCCATGCGCCGGAAATCGTGAAAATTATAGCAATCTGTCAGGCGCATTTCTTTCCTCGATATCCTGTTCCCATGTGAGAAAGATCCGCCCTTGGTGGTGAAGGGCGCAGCCTCGATCAGGGAACGATCAGCGTTCCGACGCCGTGCTCGGTGAAGATCTCGAGCAGCACGGAATGGGCAGTCTTGCCGTTCAGGATGACGACACCCTGCACGCCGGCCTTGATCGCATCGATGCAGGTCTCGACCTTGGGGATCATGCCGCCCGAAATCGTGCCGTCGGCGATCAGCGCATGGGCTTCGGCGACGGAAAGCTCCTTGAGGAGCTGGCCGTTCTTGTCGAGCACGCCCGGCACATCGGTCAGGAACAGCAGCCGGGTGGCGTTCAGCGCGCCGGCAATGGCGCCGGCAAAGGTATCGGCATTGATATTGTAGGTGGCGCCGTCACGGCCAGGCGCCACGGGCGCGATGACTGGGATCATCTCGGAACGGGCGAGCAGATCGAGCAGCGTGCGGTCGACCTCGACCACTTCGCCGACGAAGCCGAGATCGAGCACGCGCTCGATGTTCGAATCCGGATCCTTCACGGTCTTGCGCGCCTTTTCGGCGAAGACCATGTTGCCGTCCTTGCCGCAAAGGCCGATCGCCCATTCGCCGGTCTGGTTGATGAGGGCGACGATTTCCTTGTTGATCGAGCCGGCGAGCACCATCTCGACGATCTCGACCGTTTTTTGGTCGGTGACGCGAAGCCCGCCCTCGAATTTCGATTCGATGCCCATCTTGCTCAGCATGGCGCCGATCTGCGGGCCGCCGCCATGAACGACGATCGGGTTGACTCCGGACTGCTTCAAAAGGGCGATGTCGCTGGCAAAGGCCTTGCCGAGCTCGGGATTACCCATGGCGTGGCCGCCATATTTCACGACAATCGTCTTGTTCTCGTAGCGCTGCATGAAGGGCAGCGCCTTGGCCAGAAGCCGTGCCTGCATTTCGCTTTCGGTTTCGTTCATGGGAACCCCGCAGAATTGTTCGCGGCCTTTTATCGCAACTTTCTGACAGAGGGAATAATCCAGAGGGCAATAGTTTTTCGTATCTGGCGCGAAGCCGGCAGCCGCTACCGTCCGGCGCACGCAAGCTTGATATGGGGAACGGCATGCAAGGCGATGAGATTGCAAACCTGATCGGCCGCGTCGCACTCGGCGATCGCAGGGCTTTCGCAGCCCTCTACAATCAGACCGGACCGAAACTTTTCTCGATCTGCCTGCGTATCGTGAAGGATCGCACGGAAGCCGAAGAGGTCCTGCAGGAAGTCTATATCGGCATCTGGCAGCGCGCTCGCAGCTTCTCCGTCGCTTCGGGTTCGTCCTCGGCGTGGCTGGCTGCGATTGCTCGCAACCGGTCGATCGATGCGCTGCGGGCGCGCAAGCCCGTCGCCGACGAATTGGATACGGTCTATGATCTCGCCGATGCCGGACCAGATCCGGAAAGACAGACCATGACAAAGGATGAAGGAAGGCGGATTGACACCTGCATGGAAGAGTTGGAAGCTGATCGTGCGGTCGCGGTGAAACGGGCTTATGTCGAAGGGCTGAGCTATCAGGAACTGGCCGATCAGTTTGGTGTCCCGCTGAACACGATGCGGACCTGGCTCAGGCGCAGCCTCTTGAAACTGAGAGAGTGCATGGAACGATGACATCGCCCGACAAAAGCAAGGGAGACCGCTCCCGCGACGAGGTTCTCGCCGGCGAATATGTGCTTGGCGTCCTGTCGTTGCAGGATCGCCGGGTGGTCGAAGAGCGGATGCGCCACGACCGGCCTTTCGCTGCGATCGTCAGCCGCTGGGAAACCAACCTCTCCGCCTTCAACGACGAGTATGAAGGTGTCGTTCCGAACCGGGAAACCTTCAAGCAGATCGAGGCGCGGCTTTTCGGCGATGGCCAAAAGCCCGCATCCTTTTCGCAAGGGCTTTGGAATTCCGCCGTTTTCTGGCGCTCGCTGAGCTTCGCCTGCGCCGTCGTCGCCGTCAGCGCCGTCATCTTCGCCTCCGGCGTGGTGCCGCAGCCGCAGGGGCCGGCACCGCTGGTGGCCTCGCTTTCAGGCCAGAACAGCACCATCAATCTTCTCGCCTCCTACGAGCTGCAGAGCGGCCGGCTGAAGATCGTGCCAGTCGCGGCCGGCAAGCCGAAGGAGAAGTCGCTGGAACTCTGGCTGGTGCCGGGCAGCGGCCTGCCGAAACCGCTCGGCGTTTTCCAGCCGGGCGAAAGCGGCGAACTCGTCATTCCCGCCGATCTGCGCAGCCAGGTCGCCGATGGCGCAACACTTGCCGTCAGCCTCGAACCCTTCGGCGGCTCGCCGACCGGCCAGACGACCGGCCCGGTGATCGCAAGCGGCCCCCTGCGCCGACCATAATCTGCGCCGGCCATAAATCATATTCTCCTGCCTGAAACTCTTCCGCACGGCCCTCCGTAGTTCGAAATGTCCGGACGACGCTCAGGCATAAAGCCCGCGGATGGTCCGGTGAGGAGAAAATCATGATCAAGTCCGTATTGCGCGGCGTCGCGCTCGCCGCCGCCATGTCCGCTGTCGCCTTTGCCGCCGCGAAAAACCCGGTGGTTGGCGGTGCTGCCATGTTCGATAGCAAGAACATCATCGAGAACGCCGTGAATTCAAAGGATCACACGACCTTGGTCGCAGCCGTCAAGGCCGCCGGCCTGGTCGGCACGCTCGAGGGCAAGGGTCCTTTCACCGTTTTTGCCCCGACCAACGAAGCTTTCGCCGCGCTGCCGAAAGGCACCGTCGATACGCTGCTGAAGCCGGAAAACAAGGCGACGCTGACCAAGGTCCTGACCTGCCACGTCGTTGCCGCCGATGCGATGGCCAAGACCGTTGCCAAGCTGATCAAGGATGACGGCGGCGAGCACGACATCAAGACCGTCGGCGGCTGTGTGCTGAAAGCCAAGGAAAGCATGGGTAAGATCACGTTGACCGACGAAAACGGCGGTGTCTCCCATGTGACGATCGCCGACGTCAAACAATCGAACGGCGTCATCCACGTCGTCGACAAGGTGCTGCTGCCGAAGATGTAAGCCCGCTCCAATCGGCAGACGCATTGGGGCGCTCCTAGAGCGTATCCGGATTTAGTTGAATCGGAAGGGATTCCGTTTTTGTGTGTTTTGTGATTCAAGATGCTGGCTGGAGTGGAGGCCAGCATCGAATGACGCGACCTCTTTCCAATGATCTTCGTGAGCGTGTTGTTGCTGCAATCGAAGCCGGTGAGAGCTGCCGGTCGGTTGCGGCGCGGTTCGGTATTGCCGTGTCTTCAGCGGTAAAGTGGTCGCAGCGTTATCGTTCGAGCGGATCTGTCGCGCCTGGGAAGATGGGCGGCCACCGCAAGCGGGTTCTGGAGCCGCATCGGGCGTTTATCGTGGAGCGGATCAACCAGACGCCGCATGTGTCACTGCACAGGTTGAAGGAAGAGCTGGCCGCGCGAGGGGTGAAGGTATCCCACGATACGGTATGGCAGTTCCTGCGGCGTGAGGGATTGCGGTTCAAAAAAAACACTGTTCGCCCTTGAGCAGGCGCGCGCTGACGTCGCGCGACGGCGACAGCGCTGGCGATCCTGGCAGGCTGGCCTCGATCCAAGACGGCTGGTCTTCATCGATGAAACCTGGATCAAGACCAACATGGCGCCGCTTCGAGGGTGGGGGCCGAAGGGCAAACGCCTGCGCAGCTTCGCGCCGCACGGACATTGGCGCACCCTGACTTTCCTCGGCGCGTTGCGCTGCGATCGGCTTACCGCACCCTGTGTCTTCGATGGACCGATCAACGGTGAGTGCTTTCGCGCCTATGTCGAGCAGCAACTCGTACCGGTGCTCAAACCCGGCGACATCGTCGTGATGGATAATCTCGGCTCCCACAAGTCGGTCGCCATCCGTCAGATGATCCGCAACGCTGGTGCTCGGCTCTGGTACTTGCCGCCATACTCCCCCGACCTCAATCCGATCGAACAGGCTTTCGCCAAAATCAAGCACTGGATGCGCCTGGCTCAGAAGCGAACCATCGATGACACCTGGCGCCACATCGGACACCTCGTCACAACCATCGAGCCCAGCGAATGCAGCAACTACTTCGACAATGCCGGATACGCTTCCGTCAAAACCTGAAACGCTCTAGAGCAATTCCAGGAAAAGTGCAGAGCGGTTTTCCGTCCGGAATTGCGCAAAAACAAAAGGTTAGAGCGGTTCTGTGCGTCCATGGAAAGCTGAACCGCTCTAAGGGCGCCCCAAGAAAAAATTCCGCGCAGATAGAGCGTCCTTAGCGCATCTGAAAAGACGCGCGCCGCTCTATTGGGCCGCATCAGCTCTCGGGAAGACGAGGCTGACACTCATGCCGGTGTCAGGGGACGAGGTGACTTCAACCTCGGCGCGGGCATTCTGTTTCAGCGACTGTACGATCATCGCGCTGAGCTTCCCGGGCTGCGGCCAGGTCACATCCTGAGGAAGACCGACCCCGTTATCAGCAACGGTAATCCTGCAGCCGGTATCGCTGACGACACAGCGAAGCGTGATCTCGCCGCCATCGCGCCCCACGAAAGCATGCTTCAGCGTATTGGTGAGGAGTTCATTGATGACGAGGCCGGCCGGCATGGCGACATCGACGGAGACTGGCCAGGTATCGACCTTCATGTCCAGCCTGATCCCTTCCACCGCATGGGCCGCCATCACAGAAGCGGCAATCTGGCTCACATAGGTGCCAAGATCGATCGTGGCGCCCTTCTCTTCGTCCGACAGCGAGCGATAGAGCAGAGCCAAGGCTTCAATCCGCCCGGCAAGCCGCGCAAACCTTTCGCTTTCCTCATTCTGTTGAGCATTGCGCGCCTCCATTCGGATGAGCGCCGTGATCATCTGCAGATTGTTCTTCACGCGATGCTGAAGTTCCCGCAGAAGGACATCTTTCTCCGTCAGCAGTTCGCCGAAGCTCTCAGCGGCCGTCGTCTCATTGCGGGCAGCAAAAGCCACCAAACGGAAAAGTGGGGTGTCATCATCGTCAACGATGGTATTCGACCAGACATCGACAATGACGGTGCTCTCGGGTTCGGCCACCAGCGAGAAGGCACCGATATACTCCTCCGCAGAAGTCACGGCGGCGGTGAGCGGCACCTCTCCGGAGACGGCGGTGAAGCTCAATTCAATTTCCGGCCAGGGTTTTCCCTGGACCTCGGTTGCCTCCAGCGCCGTCAGCCGTTCGAATTCGAGGTTGACGTAAATCAGCGGTTCATTGCCACTGAGTTCGGAGACAGCCACCGCGAATGGGACATGATCGAGAAAGTGCCGAAACCGGCTATCATCAAGGGCTTCGGCAAGGTGAGGCAGGCTGTCCACACCTTCGGGCGAAAGGGGCTGGTCTTTGCTATCGGTCATCAAATATTACTCGTGGACACGGCTGCTCCCGACACGGCAGGAGAATTAAGCGTTGGCTTAAAAACTGCGGGGACGCAAGCGTTGATCGGCGGCGCGTCCATCGACTGCCGGCCAAAGGGTGATTTAAGTCCGGTCGTAGGTAAATGACGTCAGCAGCGTCGTGACGAAATTGCTCGCCCTTTCCTTGACCAGCACTTCCGTCCATTCATCCGTCCCGCGCAGCCGCAAATCCGTGTAAATACTGTCGACGGCCGCTTCTTCGATACGCTTGATATGCGTCTTGAACGAAGCCTCGCCGCCGCCGTGATACATGTCTCTGATCACCATGCGCAGAATTTCCTGAATGGCGATCTGCCAGGCCGTATTGATCGACTGAAGTTCCTGCGGAGTCTCTGCCATTGATGAATTCCTTGATGCGATGCGAGTGAATGTCAGCACGCTTCGGGTCGTCCTTCAGCGCGCGATCTGCAAGCCCATCGTTTCAGGCGCGGTCTAAATTTCGAGCCTTGTCAATCGGCTTGTGATCTCAGCAGGCCCTGGCGCGTTTTGCAATGAGGGCAGAGGTGGCCGACACCCGGTTACTCTGTTCCCTCGCAAGCCGGGCCTCCCGAAGCCGCAATGTCTTTGCCTGCTGCGATTGGGCGTCGGATTCGAGCTCCTCGGCCGCCTGGTTCTTCGCGAAAAACTGGGTCTGGACGCTGCCGAAGGCAATCTCCGCCCGCTGGCGAGATTTGCTGTATGTTTCTGTCATGTTGGCTCCGATACTCGTGGGCTCGACGCGCGAGCGAAAACAAAAAGGCCAGGCAAATCGCCTGGCCTTGGATTGATAACGTGCTTCCGGCAGTGCCAGTACATCCGTGGTCAAAGGAAAGCAGATACCGAGTTAAGCGTTCTGGAGATTGCAAGCGGACATCTTGCCCGACTTGTTGTCACGCTCGAGGTCGAAGCCGATCTTCTGGCCTTCGACGAGTTCGCGCATTCCGGCGCGCTCGACGGCGGAGATGTGAACGAAGGCGTCAGCGCCGCCGTTGTCAGGCTGAATGAAGCCGAAGCCTTTGGTGGAATTGAACCATTTAACTGTGCCGGTGGTCATGATGATGAACCCTTTCATAGCAAATTGAAGAACCGCAACGCCGAGGCGATGCCGATGGTGATAGCGATTTTTGAAAGGAAGTTCGTTCAGAGCGCGGTGCCAATCGCGCGATAACCAAGCCAGCAAGCAAAATTCGATGACCGCTATCTAGCTCATCAAAGCTGGGTCGTCAACCGTTAGTTTTTAGGCCCTGCTATGTTCAACTGCGGGATGCCGCGGCGACCTTTACACCAAATGACTTCGCGTCCGGGTGCTCAGGCCGTCTATTTCCAGCGGGCGATGCCGACGGTTTCGGCGATCGCCTGGCGCAATTCGTCCAGCCCATCGCCCTTTTCTGACGAGGTGGACAGCACGCCGGGATAAGCGGCCGGGCGCTTGCGGATCTTTTCCGCCGTTTCGGCAATGAGCTTCGGTACACCAGCCGCCTTGATCTTGTCGGTCTTGGTCAGCACGATCTGGTAGGAGACGGCTGCCTTGTCGAGCAGATCAAGCACGTCATCGTCGTTCTTCTTGATACCGTGGCGGCTGTCGATCAGCACATAGACGCGCTTCAGCGTTGCGCGGCCACGCAAGTAATCGAAGACGAGCTTGGTCCACTTGTCGACCTGTTCCTTCGGTGCTTGCGCATAACCATAGCCCGGCATGTCGACGATCGCAGTCGGCGGCAGGTCTTGGCCTTCGCCGGAATAACCGTCCGGAACGAAATAGTTCAGTTCCTGCGTACGCCCCGGCGTGTTCGAGGTGCGTGCTAGGCCCTTCTGGCCGACCAGCGCATTGATCAGCGACGACTTTCCGACATTCGAGCGACCGGCGAAGGCCACTTCCAGCGGCCCTTCCGGCGGCAGGAAATTCAGGGACGGTACGCCGCGGATGAAGATCCATGGGTGGCCGAAGAGCGGCTTTTCGATGTCGGACATGCAGGCTCGGCAATCTCTGGGTTGGGTCTTTTACCGGGCTTCATGGTTTTGCGGGCGGATGTCAAGCTTTTCAGGCGCCTGCGCGGCATGCCTTGTCTCCTTCGTCCGCCGCCCGGAAATGAAAAGCCCCGCCGGAGCGGGGCTCTGCAAGCATCATTTCGACTGCGCCGTTTTTCGTCGGAACAGACCCTTCAGATTGTCGAAGAGTTCGACCTTGACGCCGTGGCGCTTCATGATCACCGACTGCTGGATCACCGAGAGCGTGTTGTTCCAGGCCCAGTAGATGACGAGACCGGCCGGGAAACTTGCCAGCATGAACATGAACACCAGCGGCATCCAGGTGAAGATCATTGCCTGCGTCGGATCGGGCGGCGTCGGGTTCATGCGCATCTGCAGGAACATCGTGATGCCCATGATCAGCGGCCAGACGCCGAGATGCAGAATGGTCGGCGCTTCGAAGGGCAGCAGGCCGAACAGGTTGACGATCGTCGTCGGATCGGGCGCCGAAAGGTCCTTGATCCAGCCGAAGAAGGGCGCATGCCGCATTTCGATGGTGATGTAGATCACCTTGTAGAGCGAGAAGAAGATCGGGATCTGCAACGCCACCGGCCAGCAGCCGGCGATCGGATTGATCTTCTCTTCCTTGTAGAGCTGCATCGTCGCCTGCTGCAGCCCCATGCGGTCGTCGGCGAATTTTGCCTTCAACTCCTCCATCTTCGGCTGCATGCGCTTCATGTTCGCCATCGAAGCGTATTGCTTGCTGGCGAGCGGGAAAAACAGCGCCTTGACGACGATGGTCGTGCACAGGATCGCCACGCCGAAATTGCCGAAGTAGCGGAAGAAGAAGTCCATCAGCTTGAACATCGGCTTGGTGATGAAATAGAACCAGCCCCAGTCGATCAGCCGGTCGAACTTCGGAATCGAGTAGCTGGCCTCATAACCGTCGATGACGGGCACTTCCTTGGCGCCGGCGAAAACGAGGTTCTTGAGCTCGATCGATTGGCCCGGCGCAACGGTGAAGGCATCTTCCTTGTAGTCGGCCTGATAGCGCGGCTGACCGTCGGCAAAATGCGAGAAGCTTGCCTCATAGGGAGCACTCTGCGGTGGAATGATCGTCGCCGCCCAGTATTTGTCGGTGATGCCGAGCCAGCCGCCGGTGGATTTGGCCGGCTTGACGGCTTCCTTTTCGGCGGCGGTATATTTGGTTTCGACGAGGCCGTCATCGCCGATGACGCCGATGAAGCCTTCATGCAGCACGTAGACGGAGGGCGTCGTCGGCTTGTTGTAACGCGTGACCCGGCCGTAGGAATTGAGCGAGGCAGGAGCCTGGCCGGTATTCGCGACCTTGTCGGCGACGGTGAACATGTAGCGTTCGTCGACGGAGATGGTGCGGGTGAACGTCAGGCCCTTGTCATTGGTGTAGGAAAGCGTCACCGGCGTCTTTTCGGTGAGCTTGGCCCCCTCGGGCGCGGTCCAGAGCGTCGAGGGACCGGGAACGCTGCCCGTCGCGTCGCTGCCGATATAGCCGAGTTCGGTGAAATAGCCGTCCTTGGTTTCGGCCGGGCTGAACAGCGTGATGATCGGGCTCGAGTCGTCGACGGTCTCGTGGTAGCCCTTGAGCTTCAGGTCGTCGAGGCGGGCGCCGGCAAGGTTGATCGAGCCGGAGAGGGCAGCAGTGTCGATGACGACGCGCGGGGTCTTTGCCAGCGCCTGCTCGAGCGTCGCTGTTGCGGCCGCCTGGTTGGACGGTGCCGCACCGCTCGGCTGGGCCGGCGTCTGGCCGCCTGCTGCCGGCTGCTGCACCTGCTCGGTCTGTTGCTGCTCCTTCTGGGCTTCCTGCGTCTTGCGCTGGGCCTCGATGCGCGGATTCATATAGAGAAACTGCCAGCCGAGGACGATCAGCACCGAGAGAGCGATCGCAATGAAGTAATTGCGGTTGTTTTCCATCATACGTTCCTGGGGCGTCCGTCTCCGGAGCGCCGGTGTTTCGGCCTGGTTTCCACGCGGGATTTCAATTCCGCGGCCAATTCCTGGAAGGACGCGTCAAGCACGTCCCTGCGCGCGACAACCACATAGTCGTGTCCGGGCTGCATTGCAAACCCCGCATGAAGCCGCACCGCCTCTTTCAGGCGGCGGCGCATGCGGTTCCGTTCGACCGCGTTGCCATGTTTTTTGGTGACTGTAAAACCGACGCGTGCCTGGCTGTCGGGTTCCTTCCGGTCGAGGACTTCGAGAAGGAAGAGGCCGCCCCGGCGTTTTTCGCCCTCGCGCGCGGCAAGAAACTGCGGGCGGCTCTTCAGCCGCCCGACAGTGTGTTTCATCTCACTGGTCGTCAATTCGCCCGCCATCTCTTACCGGGCAACCCGGCCTTACGCCGACAGACGGTTGCGGCCCTGCGCGCGGCGGGCTGCGATGACCTTGCGGCCACCCTTCGTGGACATGCGCGCACGGAAACCGTGGCGACGCTTGCGAACAAGCTTGGATGGTTGGTAGGTACGCTTCATTTATTTTAAACACCGCGGAGTGCGGCCCTTCTTGAATTTGCATAATGCAAGGAGCGTTGTTTTTCGAACGGGCTGACCATGAAAGGCTTGAGTGACCGGACGTGCGCGGGCTTATAAGGACGAAGCCCGCAAAAGTCAATTATGCCGGATCATTTCACTCTGCACTGCCGCCTCCAAAGTAAGTTCGCACTTTGGTGTTAAGAAATTAGGCATGCTCCGAGTGGTTGTAGTTTTCCGCCGCGGCAGGGCGATTGCCCCTGTTTTCAGGCGCTTACGCCTTCCGGCCGCATTCGGCATGGATCATTTCCGAAGCCACAATCGTAAATATTAGAAATCTAACTTTAATTAATTTCGCCGATATTCAATGCATCGACTGGGAATTTGCTTTCCAGGCAGTGGCGTAGCTAGGAGCATTGCATTGAAGATCCGGGGCAAAATTAATCTGCTGGTTTGCGTGATGGGCGCGGTCGCACTTCTGATCGGCGCAACGGCATTGTCCGCCATGCACGAATACAGTCGCAACCTGACGGCTTATGAGCAGGCCGCCGCCCGCGCCTATGCCGGCGAACGGCTCAACCGTTTCGTCACGGCTGTGGTCATGGAGGCGCGCGGCATCTATGCCGCCAAAACGATCAAGGACACGCCGAACTTCGCCAAGGGCCTGATGGCCGACCTCGACGAGATCGACAAGGTCATTTCGGGCTGGGCGCCGCTCGTTCCCGAGAGCGAGAAGGCCGATTTTGCCAAGCTTGTCGCCCGCGCCGCGGAATTCCGCACCTTCCGCACGGAAACGGCCCGCCTCGGCACGGAAGTCGGCCCGGAAGCCGCCGGCCAACAAGGCAACAATGATGCCAACCGCGCCAACCGCAAGGCGTTCCAGGCGGAAATCGATGCCGTCGTCGCCACCGACAAGGCAGCACTGGAAACCGTCAATGCCGAGATCGAGAGCTTCCGCTCCTGGGTGCTGATGCTCGTGCTCGCCATCACCGGCATCGGCATCGCGGTCGGCATCGGCATGGGCTTCTATATCGGCACCAGCCATCTCAGCCGCCCGATCAAGCGCGTTACCCATGCGATCAAGGAAGTCGCCGACGGCAACTTCGACGCCGAGGTTCCCTTCGCCGGCCGGCCGGACGAAATCGGCGAGATGGCCGCAGCGGTTGCGGTTTTCAAGGCAAACGGCCTCGCCGTCAAGCGCCTCAACGCCCAGGAGGCGGCGATGCGCGCCAAGAGCGACGACTTGCAGTCGAGCATGTCGGTCGTCGTGGCCGCGGCTGCAGCCGGCGATTTCGGCCACCGCATCAGCAAGGACTACGAGGACGACAACCTCAATCAGTTCGCCGGCAACATCAACACGCTGCTGTCGAGCGTCGATGCCGGCATCGGCGAGACCCGCCGCGTCATCGCAAGCCTTGCCGAAGGCGACCTCACCCAGACGATGAGCGGCAACTTCCAGGGCGCCTTCGCCGAGCTGCAGCAGAACGTCAACAATACCTTCGTCACCCTGCAGGCGACGATGCGCGAAGTGCGCCAGACGACGGAGGCGATGAACGGCAACACCGCCGAGCTGCGCAACGCCAGCGACGACCTGTCGAAGCGCACCGAGCAGCAGGCAGCCGCCCTCGAACAGACCTCGGCAGCCCTCGACGAAATCACCGCCGTCGTCCAGAATTCCACCGAGCGGGCGCATGAAGCCACCATCATGGTGTCCGAAGCCAAGGAGAATGCCGGCCGCTCCGGCGTCGTTGTGGGCAATGCAGTCGAGGCGATGGGCCGCATCGAGCAGGCCTCGCGTGAAATCAGCCAGATCATCAACGTCATCGATGAGATCGCCTTCCAGACCAACCTCTTGGCGCTGAATGCCGGCGTCGAGGCGGCCCGCGCCGGCGAGGCCGGAAAGGGTTTTGCGGTGGTCGCCCAGGAAGTGCGCGAACTCGCCCAACGCTCGGCAAAGGCCGCCAAGGACATCAAGGCGCTGATCACCAAATCGGGCAACGAGGTGCAGGTCGGCGTCAAGCTGGTGCAGGCGACCGGCGAGGCACTGGCCGAAATCGGCACCCGTGTCATCGCCATCAACGACCATATCCATTCGATCGCGACGGCCGCGACCGAGCAGTCGACCGGCCTCAAGGAAGTCAATACCGCCGTCAATCAGATGGACCAGGTGACACAGCAGAATGCGGCGATGGTGGAAGAAACCTCCGCCGCCACCCACAGGTTGTCGGCCGAAGCCGGTGGACTGGTGCGCCTCATTGCCCGCTTCAAACTGTCGGATGATGCGCCGGCACCGGTGGCGCTAGTCCGCAACGAGCCGCAAAGACCGGTTGCCTCGCCCGCCCGCCGCGCAATCGCCAAGGTCGCCCGCGCCTTCGGCGGTAATGCGGCCGCAGCCGAGCAGAGCTGGGAAGAGTTCTAAGCTTTACTGATCACGCGCCTTTTAACGCCGCCTCCGGGCGGCGTTAGTTTTTCTGCCCGATCGGCAAAGACCCCGCCCCAAACCCCTCCCCACAAGGGGGAGGGGCTTAACCTGTCGCGCTGGCGCTTCCCACTTCGTCGTTTCATCCGCGGAAAGGCTGACATTTGCTGCGCGGGCGCCGCGATTAGTCCCTCCCCCTTGTGGAGAGGGGTTGGGGAGGGGCTTTCCTCCTCTCCGGCGGCATTTTCTTGTGACGAGGTGACGCTGCTCGCAAACATTTGAAAGCGGAGCATCTTGGTCTAATATAGAGCTCAGCGGTAAGGGCGGCTGAAATGCTGCCGGTCGGGCGAGACGAGAATGCCGATAAGAGACCAGGGCGACAATCCTTCGGCGGAGAACCCGGCGGCCGGCGAGGCCGCAAGGGCGCGGTGCCCGTCTGCCGGCCTGTTCGGCGGTCTCTCCGGCAAGCTGCTCTGGCTCACCATCGTCTTCATCATGCTCGCCGAAATCCTGATCTTCTTTCCCTCGGTCGCCAGCATGCGGTTGCGCTGGCTGCAGGACAGGCTGAACACGGCCGCTGCCGCCGCCATCGTCATCGATGGGCTGCAGCCGGTCGAGTTGCCGCGCGCGCTGCAGAAGGAGACGCTGGAGGCGACCGGCACCAAGGCGATTGTGCTGCGCAAGGACGGCACCTCGCGGCTGCTGGCGACGACCGATATGCCGACCTCCGTCGACGAAGCCTACGATCTGACCGACGTGCCGGCGCTAACGGCGATACGCGATGCGCTCGACACGCTGGTCTTCGGCGGCAACAGGATGATCCGCGTCTATGGCCCCGTCGGCGACACCAACACCGGCGTCGAGGTGGTGATGAAGGACCGGCCGCTGCGCAGGGCGATGTTCGTCTATTCCCGCAATGTCCTGTTGTTGTCGGTGCTGATCTCGCTGTTCACGGCAACGCTGATCTTCTTTGCGATCAACCGCATCCTCATCGGCCCGATCCGCCGGCTGACCGGCAGCATGCAGCAATTCTCCTCCGATCCGGACAACCCGGCCCATATCTATATCGGTGACGGCGGCCGCGACGAACTGGCGGTCGCCGGCCGCAACCTCACCTCGATGCAGATGGAGCTGCAGAAGACGCTGAAGCAGCAGAAGAACCTTGCCGCTCTCGGACTTGCCGTGTCCAAGATCAATCACGACATGCGCAATATCCTGGCCTCCGCGCAGCTGATGTCGGACCGGCTGGTCGATGTCGATGATCCGATGGTCAAAAGCTTCGCTCCGAAGCTGCTGCGCACCATCGACCGCGCCGTCGGTTATACCACCGAGGTGCTGTCCTACGGCAAGGCGAGCGAATCCGCGCCGCGCCGCCGTCATATCCTGCTTCTGGAGCTCACCCAGGAGGTCAAGGATATACTGGCGATCGATCCGCAGAGCGGCATCGAATTCATCGAGCAGATCGGCGCCGATCTCAAGGTCGATGCCGATGGCGAACAGCTGTTCCGCGTCATCCACAATCTCTGCCGCAACGCGCTGCAGGCGCTGACCGCGCCGAGCGAGGGTGCGCCTGGCACCTTGAAGCGCATCACCGTCGCCGCCCAGCGCGTCGGCAGCGTCGTCAGCATCACGGTCGATGATACCGGTCCCGGCATGCCGCTGAAAGCGCGCCAAAACCTCTTTGCCGCCTTCCGCGGCTCCGCCCGTTCCGGCGGCACCGGCCTCGGCCTCACTATCGCCCGCGAGCTGGTGCTTGCCCATGGCGGCACCATCGCGCTGGTGGAAAAACCGACGGTCGGCACGCAGTTCCGCATCGAGATCCCCGATCGCCCGGTTTCGCTGGAGGATTATCGCAGCCGGACGCATATCGAGAAGTGACGTGATTTCCGAAGGCGCCGCTGCTGGCAGACAAAGACGCGATTTTTTCAGAAATGCTCTTGCATTGTCCCGAAGGACGTTTTAGAGGATCGCCACGCAAGCGGCACCGCCGCATTTTGCACGCACCCGTAGCTCAGCTGGATAGAGCACCAGACTACGAATCTGGGGGTCAGGAGTTCGAATCTCTTCGGGTGCGCCACTCTTTTCCTAATGCATTGAAGCCCTAAAACATCTAGGGTTTCAGAACCTTAGCGAGAGCCGCCTAGTACACATCGGTATCGCACAAGGGTGGGACACTCGATGGCAGGGCTCAGCTATATGCAGAGACGGACTTCAGGCATCTACGAGTTTCGTAAGCGGCTTCCCCAAAGGTGGGCGTGCCGGGTCCGATCAGAGAGTTGGCTCCGTGGCAAACCGATCATCGTGACGCCCAACGCTAAGTCAGTCAGGTCGGTGTTGAAGACATGAGCGGGGGATGGGCATACGGCAGTTGCCTGCTTGCTTCGCGCTTAACGATCATTCCAATTGGTTAGCACACCCACCTTGTGGAATGCGTGCCAATGTCCCACTATGACTGCGGGCAGTTGGGGTCTTGCGTGCTATGCCGAGTTTGCGTTGGGTGAAATACAAAGGCGCCGCGTGGGTCGCAGCGCTTGGCTTGTTGACGTTGGGCGCTAATGCCGCGTTGGCGGGGCTGTCTTACACGCCGCAGGTGACCGACAACGGTCTGCGATACCTCGTTGTGAACGGTGAATTTGAGACCACAGATGACCTTTCCAACTTCGTTGCCTCGGCCCAGATCAGCAACACGCAGGCCGTAACGTTCAACTCTCCCGGTGGAAGCGTGGTGAAAGCCATGGAGCTTGGTCGGCTCATTCGATCTTTGCGCCTCGACACCATACAGATACGCAACATGGAATGCGCGTCAGCCTGTTCGCTGGCCTTTATGGGGGGCATCTCTCGTTTCGCTCAGCCGGGTTCCATCGGCGTCCATAAGTCCTCGTTTTCAGACGACCCCACACTTAATGTTGCCGACGCAGTTTCGGCCATCCAACAAATGACCGCTAATGTGATAGCCTACATGACTGAGATGGGCGTCGATCCAGCTCTACTTCAGCTTGCTCTTACGTATAACAGCGATGACATTCGATACCTTTCCGGTAGCGAGATGGAGAAATACCATTTGACTACTATTGGTACGCAGCCTAGTGCGGACCACGACCCCCAAAGGGCCTCCATGCCCCCTCCGAACACATCACCACCCGTTCTGCCCCCAAGCGCACCTCAGGATCCAGGCGCGCAAGCAAGCTTGCCGCCACCCGCTGCAGAGCCGCCACCGTCGTTCGCTATCCCCACCGCTAAGGGCGGTCGCGTCCAGAATTACAATGGACAGGCTCCCCTCAAGGCCGGCCCCTCCTCGGCGTCGCATACCGTTGTGACTTTCATGAACGGCAGCCCACTGACCATTCTTGACGACACAGGTAAATGGTTCCACGTCAAGATCGGCAATAGGGTCGGCTACATGTTCCACTCTTGGGTTTGGGTCGCGGAATACGGCGCTGGCCCGTACGGCACTCAGTTCGTACAGGTGAAGAGCTTCGACAACTACGCGCAGACCGAGCAATATGTTCGCGGCTCGCCGTTACCGCTCACGGCCTTCCTTGCAAGCAACAGCTGGTTTGCTATCACGTTGGACCGAACTTTTGATCCCGATGGTGCCGAAGCGCTGTTGACCAAACTAAAGGCCAGCGGATCAATACCAGATGATGCCATTGCTACCTGGGGCAACGCTTTCGTTCGCAAGGTGTGTTGCACGGGGCGATGACAGTTAGCGCTGAGGAACCGAGCCGGCGCAAATCGCGTATCAGCAAGCGCCCTTGCCGTTGCTCTCCTACCAACCTGGCGCACACTGCGCGAGCCGCTGGACCTTGGCGTTACACATTCCATGATTGGCGAGGAGGCGCGCCATGAGCATTGACCGAGCTTTGAGCGAGAATGGTAAGTGTTGAAACGAGGTGGGAGGTCGCTTGGACTTCGAATACACTGAGCCGCAAAGCGAGCTGGAAAGAGCATTTGGCGGCTTCCATAGCGTCAATGCCTTCGGGACGATCAAGGCTGCCGACGACACAAAGTTCGAGAAATTCCTAACTCAAAGTACCCCACCACCACGGACCCCAGTGTTCATTGATTCCTTGGGAGGTGACGTTGAAACGGCGATGAATATCGGTCGAAAAATACGTCAGAACTGGTTCTCAACTAATATCGGTCTCTTTGTGCTCAAGTGCGATGGAGCCGATCATACGATAATCAAGCGTGAAAAACTTCCTGGACGATGCATGAGTGCTGCCACGTTGATTTTTCTTGGAGGTAGGCTTCGGTACCACGATGACTCTGCGGCCTTCGGGGTTCACCAATTCTCATATAAAAATCCGTCCCCGGGAGATCTAGGCAAGTCTCAGATGCTGTCGGCAAAGATTGCAACATACGTGGCTGAGATGGGCGCCTCGCCTGCATTTCTTGAAATATCCTCTTCCACCCCGAGCACGGAAATAAAGCTCGTTGATCAGGCTACACTCAAGAATCTCAGGGTTGTTACCGGCGGAGTTACTGATGTCACTTGGACGGTTCAGGCACGTGGTGACGCTATTTACGTGCGAGGCGAACGAGACTCAATCTACGGCCATCATAAGGTTATGCTTGTGTACGCCAGAGGGAGCGGATTTTTATTCCACGCTGTGATTGAAGCTCAAGGTCGGGAAAGGGAGTTGACCGAGTTTTCTTTAGTGGAAATTGTATTGAACGACGGGGAACTTAGCACGGACATCTCAGAAAGGGCGCTGCGTTTCGTCAATGGCGGCGACGTAAACATCATCGTTAAGTTAGAGGAGGGCGAAGCGCGCGCAATTGCTTACTCCACTAGCTTCGGCGTTCAAGTCCGGGCGTCAAACGAGGCACCTGTGTTCTTTGGAATAGCTCCAGTGAATACCGAAGGTGGCCGGGAGCAACTGGAGACGCTTTTCTCAGTACTTTGCTAGCCTCCGTGAGCACTCCACTCTCTCACGCATGCATATTAGGCCTGTCTCACCTCAGCGCATCTAGCTTCATTCCTTAATCGGGATTCCGGCTTCGATCGCAGCGTCGATGAAAGCCTGTCGCGCCTCTTCCCGGTTCCGTTTTCCCGCCATGACGTCGGCGCAAACCGCACAAGCCTTATCCAAGGCAGGACCCTCTTCGGTCGGCCAGTCCTCGACCAGCGCCCATGTCGCGGCCTGGGTCGTCTGGATAACCACCCACTGATCCGGCCCTTCAAGGGCGAGCGTTACCGGCTTCTTCCAAATGGTTTGCATGATCTCAGGACCTCCGCTGCGTGCTCTCTGCCGCTGCAGCCTGCACACATAGGGCGATTCATCCGGCGTGGCGAGGTGCAGCATGAACGAGATGCCTTTCTCGATCAGCGAACTGCTGAGATGTGCTTTTCGAAAATAGTTTCGTGCCGCTGTTTCGCGCGCTTATGCGCCGCCGCTCCATGCCAGCAAGGCTTCGCCGGGCAAGGCGTCTCCCTGGCGAGCAACGATAGACCTTTCCAGGCCCGGCCATTCCAGGTTCCGGTTGCAGAACTGCAGGAAGTTCAAGCGAATAGCCCTTGGTGGATGTGCCGAGCAGGTCCGAGGTCATTTGCTGGTGAAGAGGATGGGTTATTGCGCGTCCGGATAGTCTCTCAAATAGTCTTCCCTTTCTTCCTTCCCGAACAGGGCTGAGTAATAGCCGCTGCAAACCAGATATGAGCACTCATCCGGGTTGCCCGTTTCCCATCCCGGCTGGCAGAGTACGACGTTATGGAATTTGGCGTTGCAAAGTCCGTGGTTTGCTAGGAGCCGCGGATCGTTTCCGAAATAGGCGCTTATGGCTTTCTCGCGAGTCCATGCAGGCACGAAATCCCTCCGCTTCGGGATTCCGAAATCCGCCGGGTTTCGTGACCTGTGCAGGTGAAGAAACGTTGAATGAATTCAATGCCCCAACCAATTTCGGGATTCCGAAGTGCTATATAGATCTTTGGTGGGGTGTCCCTAACAAGACATTTCGCCACGATCAGGAACTCCGTCTCCCGTCCCCCGGCCGAAATTGGCGGGCAAGCCGTCTGCCTAGTTTCGCGCAACCTTCCTGATGTATCCGCAGGTCTGATGATCTTTGAGGGGCTTCAGCCGGAGGAATGCATGACGGTGCGAATTTTTCGGGCTCTGGCTGCCCTGGCGATGATGACGGGCCTTGCCGGCTGCATCGACCATGCCAATGATCCCGTGCTCCTGGCGGTCGGCGTGCCGGTCAATCCGCCCGCTGTCGCGCACGGTCTTTGCATGACCGACGGCAACGCCATGTATGACGAGGCGAGAAAGCAGTATCAGCTGCGCGCCCAGCTGACCGGATATGCCGGGGCCGATGAGCTGGAGGCCGAAACGATAGCGCGCGCCGCCGCCCATCGCCAATATGTCGCCTGCCTCTCCGGCCAGGGTTACCGGACATTATACGCGAATTGAGAACAGAGAATTCAAGTTTCCTCAGAAGCGCCGTTTAAGCCCTCTTCCTGATCGCGGCTTTTCACGATTTTGGCCGATTCAGTCACGCCGGATCGCCTGCAATCACGACTGTTGGAAGTCGCGTGCGGCAAGGGAACTCTGCGCGCCAAGAAAGCATTTTCCTGACGTAGATCCAGTAAGGAGGGTTTATCATGAAAATGCTCAGTCTTGCCCCATCCACCGTCGCGCTTGGTCTCATTCTTGGCCTTGCGCCGATCGTTTCCGCGCGGGCGGCGACCGTGCAGAGCGTTCCGACACCGATCGTCTCGGACGTGAAAATGGTGCAAAATAAAGAACATGCCGGTACATGGCGTGGCTATCAAGGCTTTCGCACGGAGCGTCCCGGCACCCGCCGCCATTCCGATGGCTACTGGTATCCGCTTGCCGCCTTCGGCGCCGAGGCCGGCACCACGGGCTCCGTCCGCCAGCCGGTGAAGAGGCCCGCACGCCCGGGAATGTGCAACCCCAAGTTTTCCGGATCGATCGGTCCTGGCAGCATGCCGTGTGATAACGGCTATTGAGCCGGCAAATGAAGGAGGCGGCGACGAGCCGCCTCTTTCTCGATCGGGCCGCCGCTCACATGTCCGTGACCTCTGCTTTGGCACCGTAGTATGTGACAGATCGCCTTCCTAACTCCGGGGCGTAAATTCCACGATCCTCCCAAGGAGACGATGATGACCACGACTTTCAAGAACGGCCTGGTGGCCGCTGCCTTCGGCGCAATCCTCGGCCTCTCGGCCTTCTCGGCCGCGGCAACTCCCCTCCAGTCCAGCGCGACAGAGCAGGGTGCAGCCAAGCGCCCGGTCGTGCGCCAAGAAACCAAGGTTGAACACGACAGGCGCACGACCGGTTCGATCGGCGAGCGCGCCTCGGAAACCACGGGCTCGACACACTATATGATGAACCCGAAGAAGCCGCTCAACATGGATTGCAAGCTCGGCTTCAACCCGACGAGCAGCTCCAGCTGCAATTACTGACGAGGCGCTCGGCCGTTCGCCATCGAGCGGCCCCGTCTGAGCTGAAGGGCGGCCTCCGAGCCGCCCTCAGTTTGTTGGCAGACATCGCTCTTCCCTCGGCACCATCCTCGGCCTTGCCAGCCGGATACGGCATGTCCTTCCCAGCTGTCGTTCTTACGATGTTGCACCAAATGCAAAAATGCAATAAGTACAGAATCGCGCAAACAGTTGACGGTGGTGTTGCGAAAAGCCGCAGCCAGGAGCGATTGACGCGTCTGCCTTGGAATTGCCATGCTCGCCGCGATGGTCGCATTTCGTAATCAATCGAATTTCAGACGGGTGGGAGAATCATGACTGCAAAGTCCGCGCGCGCCGATTTCCTGCATTTTTTCCGCTGCTGGATCAGCAATCCGCTTCGGGTCGCGGCGATCGCGCCGTCGGGGGATTCGCTTGCCAGGATCATGACCGGTGAAATTGCCGCACCCGACGGTCCGATCATCGAGCTCGGCCCGGGAACCGGCGTCTTCACCCGGGCGCTGCTGGCGCGCGGGGTGAGCGAAGCGGATCTGACCCTGATCGAGTATGGCCCGGAGTTCATCACCTCGCTGCAGGCGCGGTTCCCAACGGCGCGCATATTGCAGATGGATGCCGCCCATCTCGCCCATGCCGATATTTTCGAAGGCGAACCGGTCGGCGCGGTTGTCAGCGGCCTGCCGCTGCTCTCCATGTCGCCCGACAAGATCGCCTCGATCATGGCCGGCGCCTTCGCCTATATGCGGCCGGGCGGGGCCGTCTATCAGTTTACCTATGGTCCGCGCTGCCCGGTGCCGCGGCCGATCCTCGAGCGTCTCGGCCTGAAGGCGGTGCGCATCGGCGGCACGGTGCGCAACCTGCCGCCGGCGTCTGTCTACAGGATTTCGCGCAGCAAACCGCTGGAACTGTCGCGCGAGCGCATCGGCTATCGCGAGAGCGAGACTGATATCGACGACGTCGCCGCCTTTTCCAACGAACCCGGCGGCTGAACGATGATGCCGGGCCGGAATGGCTGAGAACAAGCGGACGGAGACGACCGAAGGCAGGCGGGAACGCAAGCGGCGGCAGACGCGCGCGCGCATCGAGCAGGCGGCCATGAACCTCTTTCTGCAGCGCGGCTTCGAGGCCACGACGATCGAGGACATCACCGAGGCGGCCGATGTCTCCAAACGCAGTTTCTTCGATTATTTCCCCTCCAAGGAAGAGGTGGTTTTCGCTTGGCAGGATGCCTTCGCCGATCGCCTGATGGCGGCAATCGCCGCAAGGCCAGTGGACGAATCCTCCGTTGCCGCGGTCGAGGCGGCGATCACCGCAACCGTCATCGCCTCCGTCGACGAGCCTGGCTTGGCGAGTGGCGACCTCATCCATCGCACGCCGGCGCTGAAGGCCCGCGACCAGCTGAAATACGCCAGGCTCGAACAGAAGCTCGCCGAGGCGCTGCTGCTGCGCAAGGGAGGTGATCCGCTCGAGCGGCCGCGCATGCGCGTCCTTGCGGCCATCGTCATCGGTGCGCTGCGCGTCGGGGCTGAGCTCTGGCAGCAGCGCCCGCCAAGTGCTTCGCCGCAGGATTTCGCCCGGGAGATTTTCACCGACCTTTGGAAGATGCTGGCGGAATTCGGCGACGAGGCAAAGACCAGGCGTTGACGCGGGGCCGGCTGAGGCGGCGCAGCCCAGCTTCGGGTTCCAACCGCCGTCGATCTGACGATTTCAGTCGTCCGCTTTCGATCGGTGCATAAGCCCGCAAGCAAAAGATCAGGCAAAAATGATTTCATGGAGAGCGACGGCAACGAGGATCGCGCCGGCCGCCGCCTCGATGGATTTCGAAACCACCGCCAGAAGCCTCGGCCGCGTGCTCATCAGGCGGGCGAGTTGCTCGCGGAACATCACGGCGAGGATTGCGACCGCCGAAAGCGTGACGCAGACCCCGAACATCATCGACAGGGCAAAGAGCAGTCCGGTGATGACCACCTGATGGATCATCGCGAAAGTCATGACGAACAAGGTCAGAGGGCAGGGGATCAAGCCGGCCATGAAACCGACGGCGACGCCTTCGCCGCTTGAATGGGTGTGTGCATGTCGGAAGAGGGCGCTCGATACCATCCACAGGCCGATGAGGCCGAGCAGGCCACTGCTTACGGCCTGAAGTACGGGTGCCGACCCGGCATCGACGAAGGAATGCGAGACCAGAGGCAGCGCCAGCAGTGCGATCAGCACGGCCATGCTCACATGGGTGAACGACAGAGCCATCGACACCAACAGCGCCTTGTGGGCCTTTATCGAGGATCCCGTGAGGTAAGTGGCGAGCACGGACTTGCTGTGCCCCGGCGTCAGGGCATGGGCTGCGCCGAAGGCGACGCCCATTGGAAGAAAGGCAAGGAAAGCAAACCAGCCGCCGCCAGCGGCGAACGACTTGATATGCTCTGCGAATGACAGGTAGATGTCGCGCTGGAGTTCGATGATCTGCTGCCAGGGCATCAGGCCAGTCCCGTCGTCAAAACTGTAAGCAGGATATAGCGCCCCACTTTGGCGATGGCCACCGGCAGACCGGCAGGATCGAAGCGGCCGCCATTACCCACGAAGAATAGGCCGCCAGGTAACCTCGGTCATTTCCTCAAAGATATTTCGTGATCGTCTTGAACTCGTCGATCGACTGCCGCTTGTCGCGCGGCAGGGCGCCGACCGTCTCTTCGAGGCAGTGGTCGAGATGATCCTGGATCAGCGTCCGTTTGGCGTTGATGATCGCCTTCTCCACCGCAGAGAGCTGCTGCGCGATGTCGAGACACGGCTTGCCTGCCTCGATCATCGTGATGACGCTCTTCAGATGACCCTCGGCCCGCTTCAGGCGCTTGACGATCTCCGGATGGGTGGCGTGGGTGTGAGGTTCGGTCATCGTGTCCATGTTCTCGATCCTTCCGAGCAGAAGGGCGCTCGACCTTACGCCGGGGATCGCCTCCGGGACAAGTCAGTGATGATGGCCTTCCGGCGCTTCCATTCGAAACGGAAGGTCGTCGACGTCGACGCCTGCCATCAGCTTCAGCACCGCATCGAACGCGTGAGGCTCGGCCGGAGCGACGTTGCTGATCAAGGCGTGATGATCGGCCGGCGAAGGGAGCAGCGGCAGCCGCACGACGAGACCATCGCGGGCGATCTCCACGACGGCCTCGAGCCCCTTTGCGTGTTTCGAAATGGAAAGCCGCATGCGTTCACCCTCCGGCGTGTCGACAATCTCCAGCAATCCGGTCGCCAATCGGGAACTCACCGTGAACGCAGCGGGAGCGTGGTGATGCCCGTGGCCGCGATGGTTGGAGGGCGCTTCGGCGGCTGCCTCGGCGATCTGGATGCTCGCCGTACCCAGCGCCGGAAGATGGGCGTGAAGCTCATTGCGAAGCGTGGCCACGATGATGTTGGCATCCGCGACGGGCTTGTCGCCGCTGACCGAGATCGTAACGTCGGCATGGAGCCGGTGACCGATCCAGCGAGCCTTGACGTCCGTCAGGCGTTCGATGCCGGCGACATGCTCTGCTGCATGGTGGATCTCGTCCGTAATCCCCGGCTCGATGCCGTCGAGGCTGCGGGTGATGATGGCGCGCGCCGATTGCCAGACGATGCCGAAGATCGCGATGGTGATCAGCAGGCCGATGATCGGATCGGCGAGCGGAAAGCCGAGCCAGACCCCGACCGCACCGAGCACGACGGCCAGGCTCGTCAAACCATCGGTGCGGGCGTGGTAGCCGTCGGCGATCAGCGCGGCGCTGTTCATCTGCCTGCCGACACGGATGCGGAACACCGCCACGGCCTCGTTGCCGATGAAGCCGACGACGCCGGCGACGGCGACCGCCAGAAGCTGGGTGATCGGCTGCGGGTTCAGCAGGCGGTCGATTGCCTCATAGCCGGCGACGATGGCGCTGAAGAGAATGATCAGCACGATCAGCATGCCGGCAAGGTCCTCGACCCGGCCGAGGCCATAGTTGAAGGTTTTCGTCGGCTTCCGTCGGACCAGTGTGAAGGCGATCCACAAAGGAATTGCGGTGGCGGCATCGCCGATATTGTGGATGGTGTCGGCCAGCAGCGCCACGCTTCCCGAAGAGAAGACGACGACGAGCTGCAGGGCTGCGGTGATGGCCAGAATGACGAACGACCACTTGATCGCCCAGATGCCGCGCTCGGACGAGGCGATGTTCGGATCGACGACGCCGTGCGTATGCCCCTGGCCTCCGGCATCTCCATGCGAATGGCCGTGCGAGCCGTGACTGTGGCCATGGGATTGACCGCCTTGACCGAAACCGAACCATTCCCTGATGCTGACCAACATTGCAGATCTCTATCCAAACTGGATTTAGACCTATCCCCCTGGAGAGGATAGGTCAAGTTGGCTTCTTGTCTGCAGATGCGATCCAATTCCATGCGAGGCTCGAACGCTCCTTGCGAGTCTATCCGGCGCCGCTGTTCCAGCACCATTTCTTTCGTCGGCCCCGTTTGTCGAGCCCTGTTATCGGGTCTGTCCTGTCCTATATCTGCAAGCGTCGCAGCGGCCACATTCTGATGATCCCCGCGATAGGCGGATCTTCACCATGCCGGGCATCGCTTTCGATCAGGGCAGACATTCGCGCTCGAAGGCATCTCCGAAAGCCTCGGCATCCGTGCCGCGGCTGTGCAATCCGCCTCCGAGCGTTCCACAGATTTCAATGATTGATTGATAAGAGAGGAAAGACCATGTCCAGTCACAACGCAGCCCAATACAACGCAGCAAAGTCAGGCACCTTCAGGATCGGCGGCGATATCGAGATCAATCGTCTCGGTTTCGGCGCCATGCGCGTCACCGGCAAGGGCATCTGGGGCGAGCCTTCCGATCATGCCGAATCCATCCGCACGCTGAAGCGCCTGCCGGAACTCGGCGTCAACTTCATCGATACGGCCGATTCCTACGGCCCCGATGTCTCCGAATGGCTGATCAAGGAAGCGCTGCATCCCTACGGCGGCAAGTCTGTCATCGCCACCAAGGGCGGCCTGACCCGCCACGGGCCCGATATCTGGCTGCCCGTCGGACGTCCGGAATATCTGATCCAGCAAGTGCATAAGAGCCTGCGCAATCTCGGCGTCGAGCAGATCGATCTCTGGCAGCTGCATCGGATCGATCCGAAGGTGCCGGTCAGGGAACAGTTCGATGCGATCAAATCGCTGCTCGACACCGGCCTCATCCGCCATGCGGGTCTGAGCGAAGTGTCCGTTGCCGACATCGAGGCGGCTTCGAAGCACTTCAAGGTCGCGACCGTCCAGAACCGCTACAATCTCGTCGACCGCACTAGCGAGGACGTGCTCGATTATTGCGCCAAGCACAATATCGGCTTCATCCCGTGGTATCCGCTGGCCGCCGGCGACCTCGCCAAGCCGGGCTCGCTGCTCGATACGATCGCCAGGAAGCACAATGCAGCACCCAGCCAGATCGCGCTCGCCTGGGTGCTGAAGCGCAGCCCGGTCATGCTGCCGATCCCCGGCACCTCCAAGGTCAAGCATCTCGAGGAAAATGTCGCAGCCGTCGACATCACCCTCTCGAACGAGGAATTCTCCGCCCTCGACGGCGAAGGCAGGAAGGTCTTCAAGGCTGCTTGACGAGGCGGGAAACGGAGAGGTCGCGGTGTGTTCCCTTCTCCCCTCGGGGAGAAGGTGCCGGCAGGCGGATGAGGGGGCCACACGGCGTGCCCTTCCATTCCTATCCCGCACCCGTTGTAGGAAAGACCGGTTTCGCCGGCCCCCTCATCCGCCCTACGGGCACCTTCTCCCCGCTGGGGAGAAGAGGGAGTCGAGACGCCGCGGCATGTCCCTTCGCTCCGTTTACGTGACCGTGGACGGGTCGAGAGCTGTGGTTCGACCCGGCAGAGGTGGCGGCCTCCAGATGAGGGCAATGCCGGCGATCCCCGAGGCCGCAATTTTCGGCATAATTTTGACCATCCGGTCAAACATGCTGCAAAATGAGGCGGCGACCTGTTGTTTTGAGGGCAAGCCTTGCGTGCAGTGCATTGCTGCATTGCGGTATTTTCGCTATTCCGAATCAAAAGAATTGGCTATTACTATCTTCGTAAGCAGCGCACTCCTCCTCCCAGCGCTCTTACATCGGACTGACAACACTCCTCCTCCCAGTTGTCAGTCAGGATCAAGAGCCCGGCGCACCTCCTCCCGCGTCGGGCTTTTTTCTTTTCCCCCAAGTCTCATTTCTCTCATGCCCAAAAGGCTTCGACCGCCCGCGGTTTGACTCGGCAAGCGTCGTCGGACTATTTGGACGGGCGCCGCCTGTCCGCTGCGTGAACCGATTGGAGTTGGTCATGATCGGCAAGAGACGCGCCCCGCGCGCGGCCGTGACAGGTCTTTTGGTGGCAATGATGGCGCTTTCCGGCTGCGGCGGCAGGCCGGTTGGTGTCATGCAGGCGACCGGCACCGTGCCGCCCGGCACGTCGAAGGTCGATCTGCTCGTCGCCACGACACGCGCTGCCGACGACAATCCCGCCGTGCTTTTCTCCGGTGAGCGCGGCACCGGGCTCGCTGTCAATGCCGTCGATGTCTCCATCCCGCCGGAAGCCAATCGCAAGGTCGGCCAAGTGCAATGGCCAAGCCGCCTGCCGGCCGATCCGCTGCGCGATTTCGTCACCGTTTCCGTCGATCCGCTGGAAGGCGAGCGGGCCGGCGAGACCTGGCTGAAGTCCCATATGCCGAAGAGCCGCCGGGTGCTCGTCTTCGTCCACGGTTTCAACAATCGTTATGAGGATGCCGTCTACCGCTTCGCGCAGATCGTCCACGATTCGCATGCCGACGTTGCCCCCGTCGTCTTCACCTGGCCGTCGCGCGGCAGCATCTTCGATTATAATTACGACAAGGAAAGCACCAACTATTCCCGCGATGCGCTGGAGGACTTGCTGACCCGCACCGCCGCCAATCCAGCCGTCAGCGACGTCACCATCATGGCGCATTCGATGGGCACGTGGCTCACCGTCGAAGCGCTCAGGCAGATGGCGATCCGCAACGGCCACGTCGCTCCGAAGATCAACAATGTCATCCTTGCCTCGCCTGATCTCGATGTCGATGTCTTCGGCCGCCAGTTCGCCAGCCTCGGCAAGGACAGGCCGCACTTCACCATCTTCGTCTCTAGGGATGATCGGGCTCTGGCGCTGTCACGGCGCATCTCCGGCAATGTCGACCGGCTCGGCCAGATCGATCCCTCAGTCGAGCCCTATCGCAGCAAGCTCGAGGCGGCCGGCATCACCGTGCTCGACCTCACCAAGCTCAAGGGCGGCGACCGGCTGAACCACGGCAAATTCGCCGAAAGCCCCGAAGTGGTGAAGCTGATCGGCGACCGGCTGATTGCCGGCCAGACGATCACCGATTCCAATGTCGGCCTCGGCGAGGCCGTCGGCGCAGTGGCGATGGGCGCTGCCCAGACCGCCGGAAGTGCTGTCAGCGTCGCCGTCAGCACGCCGATTGCGATCTTCGATCCGCGCACCCGGCGCAACTACGACGCCCAGCTGAAACGTCTCGGCCAGTCGATGAACAATACCGTCGGTTCGGTCGGCGACAGCGTCGGTGCGGGCCTGCCGGAAAGCCAGTAAAAATTCCAGCAATTCCGTGAATCGGAAAAAACCGGAAATTCTCTAGGCATCGCATCTTGTTGTGATATATCAGATGCACGACGGCACTTCTGTCTGCCGTGCGATGGGTTGATGGCATGGCGGATGAGACGAAGAGAAACGTGGCCGTCGTCGGCGCAGGCGTGATCGGCGCCTCGATCGCTTTCGAGCTGCAGCGGCGCAGGTTTGAGGTGACGCTGATCGACAAGGGCGAGCCGGGCCGCGGCACCTCCTTCGGCAATATGGCAAGCATTGCGCTCGATTTTGCCGCCGGTTCCGGCCCTTCGACCTGGAAGAAGATCCCCGGCTGGCTGCTCGATCCTGAAGGCCCGGTCTGGCTGCGTCCCTCTTATGCCGTAAGGATGCTGCCCTGGTTCCTGCGCTTCCTCGCTGCCGGCCGGCCCTCGCGGCTCAGAGAGATCGAGGACGCCGGCATGCGCCTGTCGAACCGGGCGCTTGGCGATTTCAAAGAGATGCTCGAGGCGATCGGCGCACCCGAATTGATGACCGAGGAGGGCTGTCTCGCCATCTACGAGACCGAGGCGGAATTTGCCGCCGATCGCAGCCATCTCGCCATGATGCAGCGCTACGGCCTCGAATTCGAGGTCTTGAGCAACGGCGCCATCCAACATTACGAACCCGCTTTGTCACCGGCGATTGCCAAAGCCGTGCTGCTCCCCAACAACAAGTCGATCCGCGACCCCTACAAGCTCGTGGTCAAACTCGCCGACGCCGCAAAGGCTGCCGGCACGACCTTCGTCTCCGGTACTGTGCGGAATATCGAGCGCCGGGGCGATGACACCGCCGTCGTTCTCCTCGAGGATAGCAGGCGGATCGAGGCGGGTTCGGTGGTGCTCGCCGCCGGCGTCCACACCCGTTTCCTTGCCGAAAAGCTCGGCGAGCCGATCCCGCTCGAAACCGAGCGGGGCTATCACACGCAGATCATGAAGCCCGGCATCGCGATGCGCTATTCGGTGATCTGGCCGCATCGCGCCTTCATGGTGACGCCGACGGCGGGCGGCATCCGGGTCGGCGGCAATGTCGAACTTGCTGGCCTCGATGCGGCGCCCGATTTCCGCCGTCCGCGGGTGCTGGTGCGCCACGCCCAGCGTGCGCTGCCCGGTCTCAAGGTCGAGGAGACGACGGAATGGATGGGCCATCGCCCGGCGCTGCCCGACACGATCCCGATCATTTCGCCCTCGTCGAAAATGCCGGGCGTTTTTTATGCGACCGGCCACGGCCATCTCGGCCTGACCTTTTCGGCAACGACAGCGCTGGTGATCGCCGATATGGTGACCGGGCTTAAACCATGCCTCGACATGACGCCGTTCCGCATAGACCGATATTAGGAGGCCCCGATGTCCGAAACCACCAGACCCGTCGCGCTGATCACCGGTGGCGGCCGCGGTATGGGCGAGGCAATCGCCCGCGAGCTCTCGGCGCAGGGCTATCGGCTGGCGCTGATGTCGCCGTCGGAAAGCTGCGAGAAGCTGGCGGCCGAACTTGGCGGCGTCGCTTCGCGCGGCGTGGCCGAAAAGGCCGAGGATCTGAAGGCGATCTTCGACCTGACGATGAAGACCTATGGCCGCATCGATGCCGTCGTCAACCTGAGCGGCCATCCGCCGAAGGGCGACCTGCTCGATATATCGGACGAGAACTGGACGCTCGGCTCGGACATGATGATCCTGTCGCTGGTGCGCATGGCCCGCCTGGTGACGCCGGTCATGCTGAAACAAGGCAAGGGCGCCTTCGTCAACATCACCACATTCGCCGCCTACGAGCCGACGCTGGTCTTCCCGGTTTCCTGCACCTACCGCGCCGCTGCCGGCGCCTTCACCAAGCTTTATTCCGATCGTTATGCGGCCGACAATATCCGCATGAACTGCATCCTGCCGGGCTATATCGACAGCCTGAACCACAAGCCCGAGACTGCCGAGAAGGTCCCGATGAAGCGCATCGGCCATGTGGAGGAGATCGCCAAGACCGCGGCCTTCCTGCTCTCCGAAGGCGCGGGTTACATCACCGGCCAGAATATCCGCGTCGATGGCGGCGTCACCCGTCACGTCTGATCTGGAGTTTTCGATATGAGATGGAAGCGCACGATCCAACTGCTGGATGTCCACGCCGAAGGCGAGATCGGCCGCGTCGCGATCGGCGGTGTGCCGAAGATTCCCGGCGATACCATTGCCGCCCAGCTGCACTGGCTGAACACCGATCCGAAGGGCGACGAACTCCGCCGCTTCCTTTGCCTGGAGCCGCGCGGCGCCCCGATCGGCTCGGTCAACCTGCTGCTGCCGGCGCGGCACCCGGAGGCCGACGCCGCCTTCATCATCCTGCAGCCCGACCAGGCGCATGCGAGCTCCGGCTCGAACTCGATCTGCGTGACGACGGCGCTTCTCGAATCCGGCATCGTCGAGATGAAGGAGCCGGAGACGATCGTGACACTCGAAACCGCCGCCGGCCTCGTCAAGGCGACGGCGACCTGCCGCGACGGGCGCTGCGAGAAGGTCCGGCTGACCATGGTGCCGTCCTTCGTGCACGAGCTCGATGTCGCAATCGACACGCCGCATTGGGGAAAGATCAAGGCCGATATCTGCTATGGCGGTATCTTCTATGCGCTTGTTGATGTCGGCCAGATCGGTCTGACGATCGAGAAGGCCAATGCCGCCGGCCTCGTCCAGGCCGGCATGATCCTCAAGGAACTGATCAACCGCGACATCAAGGTCGTCCATCCCGAGATCCCGGCCATCTCCGGCGTCGCCTATGTCATGTTCCGCGATACCGAAGCCGATGGCACGGTGCGCACCTGCACCACCATGTGGCCGGGCCGAGCTGACCGCTCGCCCTGCGGCACCGGCAACTCCGCCAATCTCGCGACGCTCTATGCCCGCGGCAAGGCCAAGGTCGGCGACACCTTCACCTCGAAATCGATCATCGGCTCCGAATTCGAAGTCGGCCTCCAGGCGGTGACCGAAGTGGCCGGCCGCCCCGCTGTCATCCCCACCATCACCGGCCGCGGCTTCACCTTCGGCCTGACCCAGGTAGCGTTAGATCCCTTTGACCCGCATCCGGGTGGTTTTGCGCTGACGGATGTCTGGGGGCCGGCCGCCGGGGAGATATGAACGGTTGGACGCCGCATCCGACTGCCGCCACCTTGCCTCGGTCGAGCCACCGGTCTCGCCCCGTCTTTCCGACGACCGTAGACGGGGCGAAGGGATATGTCGCGACGTCTCGATTCCCTCTTCTCCCCAGCGGGGAGAAGGTGCCCGTAGGGCGGATGAGCGACTATCTGGGTTGTCAAGTTGCGCATTCGAATTCTCTTCGCGCATCCCGTGCTTTTGCATTGAGAATGACCAGCAGTTTTCGGGCGAGCGCAATGCGGATAACCATTTTTGGCTTGCCAGCGCTCTGCAACCTTTGCCTGAAGGCAGCCAAATGCGGATCGTACCTGGCCGCGGTGGCGGCGACCAGGAACAGGATGCCACGCGGTCCGGAGCGCCCGCCGCGCACCGGCCGGGGTCCGCTGCGTTTGCCGCTATCGTTGGCAATCGGCGCCAGGCCGGCCAGTTTGACGATCGCCTTGTTGGAGATTCGGCCGATTTCGGGCAGTTCGGCCATCAGCCGGGCAACGGTACGGTCCGCCACCCCCTTGATCGAGCGAAAGGCTTGGTTGAGGCAGGCCCAGAGCGGATCGTCGTCGATCATCGAGGCAATCTCGCCCTCAAGGGTGCGGCTCTGGCGCACCAGAAGCGCGATCACTTCGTCGAGGCTTGCCACACTCTGCTGATCGCGGGCAGCACTGCGGCGCTGCCTCTGGACGGTCAGATCGCTGGTGACCTGAGACAGCCGCGTCATCAGCGCCGACAGCCGCAGCTGCGCGGCTTTCGGCGGCGGCAGGGCAGACAGCCGCCTGGCCTCGGCATAATGGGCGATCATCGCCGCATCGATCCGGTCGGTCTTTTCCAGAAAGCCCATGGCCTCGGCAAAGCGGCGCACATGGCGCGGATTGGCAAGCGCGCAGGCGATCCCCAACTCCCACAACAGCAGGAAGGCCGAACGCTCGTAGCCGCCCGACGCCTCCATGACGACGAGCTCGACACCCTGCTCCCGGCAGAGCGCAGCCAGCGCGCCGATGCCGGCCGCATCGTTGCTGAAACGCTCAAAAACCCCGGACGGGCGGATAAACGCATCCAGCCAGTCCTTCGAAACATCCACTCCACATATAACTCTGTTCACGGTAACCTGCCTTGTGCGTGCGGTTGAAGCCAAGCGACTATTCGGTCGTACGTGACGATGACGAAGATCCCAGGCTCATCCACGGTTGTAACCGGAGGGGGAAACGGGCGACTTCGTCACGCCTCTGGCTGGGTGGCCACCCAGCCAGAGGCTCAATCGCTTCCATCGCACATAAAATCTAACATGCAGATACAAGGGGGCCGCCGATGCCAGTCTTTTCAACAACGCCCGTGCGGCTTCGACCATGTCGGTATCGTTTTGCATGTTCAGCGCGCTTGCCGTCGGGGTGGCAATTACGGCAAGGGCGTGCCGTGTGGCCCCCTTGTATCTGCATGCCGGCACCTTCTCCCCGAGGGGAGAAGAGGATATGCGGCGACCTCTCCGTTCCTCGCCCGCCTCTCGCATGGCGCGTCCGCTCTTTGTCAGCAGCCTGAGATCTTAGAGCGGGATTGTTTTATGTCCGTTCATATCCGGCTTCCTTGAAGTAGTTTTGGCACTCTTTCGGCGAGACGGTTTGAAGGGTGGCTGCCAGCGCGTCGTCGATGGCCTGTCGGGTTCGAGCCTGCGCCTTGCGCAGCTCGTGCTTGATCTTGGCGAAGAGTTTTTCGATCGGATTGAGATCGGGGGAATACTGCGGCAGGAAGAACAATCTGGCGCCGGCCTTGCGGATGGCGGCACGGATAGCGCCGGCCTTGTGCGAGCCGAGATTATCCATGACGACGATGTCGCCGGGTTTGAGCTCCGGTACCAGCACCCTCTCGACATAGATGCGAAAGCGTTCGCCATTGATCGGGCCGTCGATGATCCACGGTGCGCTGACGCGGTCGGCCCTGAGGGCTGCGACAAAAGTCATGGTATTCCAGTGGCCGAAGGGCGCATGGCCCAACAGCCGTTCGCCGCGCGGCGCCCAGCCCCTGAGCGGCGTCATATTCGTCTTCGTCCAGGTTTCGTCGATAAAGACAAGGCGAGATGGATCGATGCGATGGCGATGCTTCAGCCAGCGCGCCCGCCGGGCGGCAACATCGGGCCGCTCGCGCTCGCTGGCGACCAACGTCTTTTTTTATAACTCAGCCCTTCCTCATGCACGAAGGTCCGGACGGCGCTGTAATCCACTTTCAGGCCGCGCTCTCCGAGTTCCGCCACCAACCCGCGCAAGGTGAACGCCTGCATGTGGCAGCGATCGATCAACCAGACCCGATGTTTACCTGAGATCGCCCGTGGCTTGTGCCCGCCCATCTGGCCGGGAGCCGCGCTGCCCGTCTCACGCAAGCGCCGGACCCAGTCGATCGCGGTGCTGATGCCAATGCCGAAGCGCTTTGCCGCCGCTCGACACGACAGGCCCTCGCGCGTTACTGCGCCAACAACGCGTTCCCGAAGATCATCCGAAAAAGGTTTCGCCATCCAGACCGGCCTCCTGCACCGGCCAGAATGGTGAATCTGATTTGCACCAGAAAGGGAATCCCTGTTCCGATTCCGACTAAAACAATCCCGCTCTAGCCCGACCCGGCTCAAAACCGTTGTAGAGGGAGCCGGCCGCGGCATCCTCCACGCTCCTCATCCTGAGGTGCGATCCGCAGGATCGCCTCGAAGGACACGTCGCAAACGCCACTCCTTGCATAGATCCGACGCCGAAATGCCCGCCTCGTCCTTCGAGGCCCCTTCGGGGCACCTCAGGATGAGGCTCTCTTGAATGCCGGCGCCAGCGACCCCACCAAGCTTCCGCGACCGACTGACCAAAGGTGACGCAGGCGCACTCTCGCGTAACAATATTCGAAACGCGATCAGCCCTGCCTGAGCTCAGCACCACCGGTGGCCAAGCGCATGGACGTCGGTCGAGGCTGGAATTTCGCCTGCTGATATCGCCTGGTTCAGGCGCGCCTTCAGGCGGTCGAGCGTGACGGCGCGGGCGGCGCGCACGAGTTCGCCGAGTTCCACGTGACCCTCGCTGCCTCGGTCATCCCAAGTGCGTGAGTATCCGTCGCTTAAGGTTTAGGATGAACGTTTTGGAGAGTGTGGAACGGCTGGTCGGCCAGATGGACAGCGCTTGTTTGCCGATGGCGTCAGGTCCTATGCGTTCGATGCCGACAAAGCCAAGCAGCTTTGACCGAAAAGTGAGGCATTGATAAGCGTAACTTGAAGTCGGTAAGCTCGTGTCGGCTCTGATTCAGAGCCGACATACCGCGGCCCATCAACCGCGTTGCAAAATTCTGGCGCTGGCCTGGCCTGTGGCAAGCTTCTCGGCCGGCGCTGGCCTGCCAAGCAGATAACCTTGGCCGATGTCGCAACCCAGGTCCTGAAGCCGCTGAAGCTGGCTCTCCTCTTCGATACCCTCGGCCGTTATCGTCACGCCAAGTCCCACGCCGAGAGCGATGATCGCCCTGATCACCTTGTCTTGCTTATCGTCGGTTTCGAATGAAGAGACGAAACTCCTGTCGATTTTGATCTTGTCGAACCGGTAGTTGGATAGTTGCGAGAGGCTGGAATAACCTGTTCCAAAGTCGTCGAGAGCAATCCCGACCCCGGCATTCACCAGATCATCGAGGAGGATTCGTGCCGTAACGGCGTCCTGGATGATGGCGCTCTCCGTCACTTCCAGCTCGACCCGGTGCGCGGGCAGACCGACATCGCCCAATATCTTGAGAATTCTGAGCCCCAGTAACCGATCGCTCAGTTGGATCGGAGAAAGGTTGAATGACAGGACGAGCTCGCTTGGCCAGGAAAGCGCATCGGTGCAGGCGTGGCGAAGCAGTTGGTCGGTCAATTCGACGATCAGACCGGCTTCCTCCGCCACCGGAATGAATTCGTTCGGTCGGATGAATTCGCCGGAGGCCGTCTTCCAGCGTGCCAGCGCCTCGAAGCCGATAGTCCTATTCGTTTTCAGGTCCACGAGCGGTTGATAGTAGGGAACGATCTCGGCCTTCCTGATGGCTGCTCTCAGATTGGCTTCCATCCGAATGCGCTTCGCCAACTCGTCCTGCATCGAAGGCACGCAGGGCTTCACCAGATTGCGCCCCTGCTTTTTGGCGACATACATCGCACAGTCGGAATGTCGAATGACTTGACTGAGGTCATCGCCGTTCTCCGGAAAAAGCGCGAAGCCGACGCTGGCGCCGAGGTCAACGCCGACACCATTGAATGTGAACGGCTTGCCGATCACGGTCACTATGCGGTTCGCCAACACGGCAAGATCGGGATTTCCGGTTCGCCGCGCCAGGACAACGAATTCGTCTCCACCAAGGCGGAAAACGTGTTCGCGGGGAAAGAGGGAAGAGAGCCGCTGAGCAACAGTCTTCAGCACCGCATCACCGTGATCATGCCCCAGGAGGTCGTTGACCTTCTTGAAGCCGTCGAGATCGATGCTGAACACGGCGTAGGCTTCTTCCCTTTGATCGGTCATCGCCTGCGCGCATACGGAATCCAGAAACCTGCGGTTAGGCAGTTCGGTCAGCGTGTCGTGACAGGCAATCCAGTCTACGTTCTTTTCGGCCTGCAGCCGGCGATTGACCTCCCTCGAAAGATCCCGGATTCTCAGTGCGGAATAAATGAGCCCGAGAAACCCGGAGATATTGAGGGCGAGGAGCGCATGGTCCAGCGGATAGTCATGATGCTTTTCGATGAACCGATCCAGCCCTTCATGCCATTGGAGGAAACAAGACAGGCAGAAGAGAAGCAGGAAGACCGCGAGCCAGGCAACGATCTCCACCTGCGGTCTGGTTGGTTGGATGCGAGGCATATGAACAGGCTCCTGTTGTGTGAAGAGCCATCATGGCCAGCTCGAAGGACCGCATCGTCCCCAAGATGCTTTCAATCAACAGCCGACATGGCTGATGCTCGTATCATCGAATGCCGCGTCGGGCATTGCAGTCGTTGATCAAGCTGCGCAGCACCGACAAGTCCGTAAGATCGTCCACCTTCGAAGGTTAATGTCGCGTTTGTATTGACGAAGGTGCGAGCGTTTCGCTGCGTGAATTGGATATCTTTCCCGTAAATCGGATGAGGCTTCGATTCGATGGTGTCTGCCGGTCGCCGTCAGCATCCGCGCGTCGCCGGCGACCGCGAGCCGGCTCCGCAGTCTCGCCAGGGTAGGGCATCCCACGGCCGATCAACCCGCCAGCATGTTATCCCCCAGGCTGTAGCAGTGGCTTGCCTGATAGGCGTTCCGACCTCGGTTCATGTGCGTCACATTGAAAGTCCGAATGGCGCGCAAGATGCGGCGCTCCGCCAGGAATTTGCGGATCGAGGCGGAGCCTCGCACAGTGATGCCGAAAATGTCCTCGCCGCGTGGGAAAAAATAACCGACGTCTTCGAGCGTCGTGACGCAGTCCTCGAGAAAAGCCTCGTCCACATCGCCCTGCGCGGGTGAATGGTCGGTGGTGAAATGCGAAAGATGCACCAGGAATCGTGCACGCAGGCCCTCGCCGTCGGCGTAGAGCGTGAAAAGCTCCATCCAACTCGCATTGACGCGGATGAGCGGCTTGTCGGACGTCGAGGGCAGGCACGAAACCGACCAGTAGTGACGCTCAGTCTTGCGCGGGATGGGGATGCAGGTTTGTCCGTATACGCTGAGAATTTCCAGAACATCTTGCGCCTGCGGGCGACGAAGCAGCTTCTCGAACCGTGCGACGTACCTGAACCGCTGTTCCAGGGACTCCTCGCGTTCTTCGGCGTCGATCAACTCCGCCTCGCCTTCTATCCAATCGCGCTGCTGCTCAGGATCCAGAAACTTGCGCAGACCGGTGGTGCTGCGACGGGGAGTCGTGCTCATGTCAGGTGCCATCTGAGATCCGTGTCCTCATCGCTTCACCGGCCTGATCCCGCACGTCTCCATACAGCCGCGCGACGTCGGCTCCTGGTGGTGAGGCGCCGTTCGCAGCCGAGCGATTTGCCGGCGCGGCGGACCAACGCACCGGCCGCACCATAACATCTATCGAACGAATGGCGAAAGACTGACCTTAGCCGGCCCGAAAGCCAAAGCTTACCGATGACCAAACCGCTGCGCACTTTTGCCGTTGTTCCTCCAGACGAAGGGGATCGTACATGCCGGGCACCCAGGCCCCGCCCTCTAGGATAGATCACCCCTTCTTCGGCGCCTATCCTGAACAGGTTTTGCCAACCGGCCGTTTTAAAGTTCTGCCTCTCGCAGCAGTTCGTTCAGGCGAGTGGCCCATTCCTTGTTGCCATCTCTGAACGGACCAAGCGCATCGCCGGCAGATTCGGAAAGATCGCTTGCAGCCGCAGCAAAGCGACGAGCCTGCTCACGATGTCCCACGGCCATATGGCAGCACGCCTGAATGCGCAGAAGCGCCGGCCAGTCAGGCCGCGCCTTTAGCGCCGTACGTCCCGTTTCGAGCGCGCTCTCGACGTTGCCCGAAAAGAACAGTGCAAGCATCAAGAGGCTGAACCAAACCCCATTCTGCTGATCATGGGGGTTGAGTTCGAGGCCGCGAGCCAGGGGCTTTCGCGCGCCGGCCGCATCCCCCGAAAAAAGACGGGCCATGCCGAGGACGAGATAGCCCAAGGCAAAACTCGAACCGAGTTCAATGGACCGTTCCGCTGCGAGGATCGCCTGGTCAGCCCTGCCTGTATAGGCAGACACAATTGCCAGCGCATAGTGCGAATATGGGTTCCGCGCATCGAGATAGATCGCCCGCAGGGCCGCATCCAATCCTTCCCTCCCGTCCGCGGCGGGGTTATCAGTCCAGCCGTAGGCAATGAGGCCCGCATTGACCCGCGCTCGCCAGATCTGCGCCTCCGGAAGCATGGGATCGAGCTCCGCAGCCTCGCGGAACAATCGCCGTGCGATTATGTGGGTGGACTGCGTGACCTTGTGGAACTTGAATGTGCCTTGCCGTACAAGGTCCCAGGCAGTGATGTTGCCGGTGTGCGGAGCCACCTGAAGCCCGTGGCGTAACAGCAGCTCGGGCTCGACCGCCGCCGCGATCCGCTCGGCGATGGCGTCTTGCACCGCAAATATCTCGGCCACCTGAAGATCGTAATGTTCGGACCAGACTGTGGCGCCTTTCGCTGCATCGGCGAGGTGCACCGATATTCGGATCCGATCGCCGGCATACCGGACAGCTCCATCCACCAGAAAATCGACGCCAAGTTCGCGCGAGATAGATTGCGGATCCCTCGAGCCATCCCTCCTTGTGAAACTCGCCCCATGTGAGGCGACGCGGAACCATCTGAACCGAACGAGCGCCATGATCAGATCATCGGCGATACCGTCGGCCAGATACTGTCTTTCAGCATCACCGCCGAGATTTTCGAACGGCAATACGGCAATCGCCGGGATCGAACTGGTCTGCGCATGCCATCCGCTATCGGCTGCGTCGGCCCGGCTCTCCACCGGACCGGCAAATCTGTACCCGACCCGCGGGACCGTGACGATCCATTCGCCGCCGTCTGATGCAGGGCCGAGCAGCTTGCGAAGGGCGGCAATCTGAACGGAAAGATTGCTTTCCTCGACGGCCAATCCCGGCCAAACCGCATCCATCAGGGCCGACTTGGAGACGACACCTCCCTGTGCCGAAAGCAGAGCGGCAAGCAGGGAAGCACCGCGGGCGCCAATAGCGACAGGCCTATTGTCGCGAAACAGGCATCCGTTCTCGGCAATGAACTCGAAGTTGCCGAAGGCAAGGTGCTGGGTGTTCATGGCCGAGATGATACGCGATTTCGCAGCTTTTCGGAATTTTTCGGCCCCGCTTCAGGACTTGCGCCGGCTGAGCGCGCAGAGTCTGCTCCAGTGCAGCGGTTGAAGTGGTGAGAGCGATGAAGAACGAAGCAACGCAACCGAAAAATCCTCATGGATTAACCGCGAAAGTCGTGCGCGGGAGCGGCAGCCATGTCGCCGAGCAAGGGTCGGTCTATCGCTCGGGCGTCTCGGCACAAAGCGTCGGGTCAAGCATGCTGTGGCTGGGGATGATTTCGCTGCCCGCAGGCAGACGAACCAAGGCCCATCGCCATGAGGGACACGAGACGGCCCTTCTGATGACTGCGGGCCAAGAGATCGAGATCTGGTCGGGGTCGGAGCTCGAACAGTGCGAACTGGTCCACGCCGGCGACTATCTCTTCATTCCGGCCGGCGTTCCCCACGTGGCCGTCAATCGCAGCACCGAAAACGCCGAATTCCTCGGTGCCCGCAACGACCCTGCCGCTAACGAGAGCGTCGTTCTGATGCCGGAGCTCGACAACATCGTACCTTAATCACACCCGGAGGTGCACCATGGCCATCATCGAACAACGTCTGGCCGAAATCGGTCTGGAATTGCCCGAACCTTTGAAAGTTCGCGAGGGGCTGCATATGCCCTTCGCCTGGGTTCGGGTGCGCGGCACCCGCGCCTACATTTCGGGTCACGTCGCGTGCAACCGCGATGGGACATTGGCAACTCCGCTTGGCAAGGTCGGAGCGGATGTTTCGCCGGAGCAGGGTTACGCGTCAGCCCGGCTCGTTGCCCTGGCCCATCTCGCCAGTCTCAAACGTGCTGTCGGAGATCTTGATCGGGTCACGGCTTGGCTGCGCGTCTTCGCCATGGTGAATGTTGCTCCGGGTTTCAATGAGACGCCGCTGGTCACAAACGGCTATTCCGATCTGATACTGGAGCTGTACGGCCCCAACGTTGGCGCCCACGCCCGCTCGTCAATCGGCATGGCCATCCCTTTGAATGCGCCCGTAAACTGTGAAGCGGAAGTCGAAATAGACGGGTGACCGCCAGAACAGGATGATTTTAGGCCAGTTTGGCCTAAAATCTGAATCCTGTTCCACGCCAGATCGTCAGAGCATGGTGTCGTCCGATAACCGCTCACACTTTCGGCATCATGCTCTAGTAAACGAAGGGATCAACCTCAGCATGGGGGTCCGCCTCCTTCGGATAGATCACGCCCTTGCGCAGGATGATGTTGGCGTAGAGCCTGGGCTCGCCGGTCTGGATCACCGCATGGGCGGATTTCACCCTACCGTAGAAATCCTGGCCGATCAGCGGCACCACCTGCCGATGCGGCTCGTGGCGGGCGCAGCAGTCGATCATCTCCTCGTGCACGGGGTCGAGCTTGTCGCGCTCGGCCTTGACGGTCGAGCGGAAGATCGCATCAGTCACGAAATCGTCGATCGGCAGCACGCTGAGCACGGCGTTGAGGACCGGGATGAGGTGGTGGCCATCGAGCCGGATCAGCCGGCGGGCATGTTCGACGCCCGGATAATTGCCGTCGACGATGGCGATCTCGTCACCGTGGCCCATGGCGCGAAGCGTAAAAAGCAGCTCCGGGCTCAACAGCGGATCAAGTCCTTTCAGCATGGTCTATCTCCTTGAAAAGTACGTTCTGGTCGGTGAGGTAACGCGCGAAGATCGGCAGGCTGGCGCCGCCGATGGCGCGCGCCTGGGCGCCGACCGCGCCCTCGATGATTTCAGGCATGACGACGCCCTGCAGGTCGAGTTTGGCAGCTTCGTCGATGGTGGCCTGCACCATGCGGCTGCGCACCCAATCGGGAAAGCCGCCATCGATGACGGCCGCACTGAAATCGAGGATCGAGGCGGCGGCGACGATCGCCTGCGCCAGCGCCTTGGCGCTATCCCGGATCCAGGCTTCCATCGGCGCGCCGAAATCCACCCAGTCGTCGGCGGAATACCACAGCGGCTCGGGATCGATGCCGCGTTCGCGCAGCATGTTCTCGAGCACGAAGATCGAGGCGATTTCAAGCAGCTGCTTCGTCTCGCCGTTCTTGCCGCGCACTGGCAGCGGCCCGATCGCGCCTGCCGTGCCGGTGCGGCCGGAAAAGATCGCCGAATTCAAGACGATGCCGCCGCCGATGAAGGAGCCGATGAAGAAATAGACGAAATCCGGGTAGGACGGCCCGACGCCGAAGACGAGTTCGGCGCCGCAGGCGCTGGTCGCATCGTTCTGCATGAAGACCGGATGGGAGACGCGGGAGGCGATGTCGGCCTGCAGGTCGACGTCGCGCCAGACCTCCATGGCGCCCGGCGGCGCACCCACCTCTTCGGCCCAGTTCCAGAGCTCGAAGGGGGCGGCGATGCCGAGGCCGGCGATGCGGCCGCGCTGCTTTTCGTCCAGCCGGTCTTCGAGCTCGCGGATGCCCGAGGTGACGAAGGCGAGGATTTCATCCGGCAGCGGATAGGCATAGGTCCGGTGCAACTGCATGCGGATGCGGCCGACGAAATCCATCAGCACCAGATCGGCGCTGCGCCGGCCCATCTTCAGGCCGAAGGAATAGACGGCATCGGGATTGATATGCATCGGGATCGACGGCTGGCCGACACGGCCGCGCACCGGTTCCCCGCGCGACAGCAGCCCTTCCTTTTCCAGCACCCGCATGATCACGGAGACGGTCTGCGCCGACAGCCCGCTGCGGCGCGCGATATCGGCCTTCGACAGCGCGCCGTAGAGACGCACCAGCGACAGCACGAGCCGTTCGTTATAGGCTCGCACCCTGACCTGGTTCGCACCTCCGGCCGGATTGAGAATTGGTGGCGGGACCGGCGTGTGTTCCGGTCCATCCAAGGACGACATGGCCGCTCCTCCCGATCGTTGGCCTATTGCCCTAATTCGTTCGAGCATGCCACATCGAATTAATAATTCAATTGGATTTATTTATTGACAAGCCAATTTCTTTTCGCTCTTAATTGCCGTCGTCAAGGGCACGGGACCGCTAGGAGGCATTAGCGATCCACGGCGAAGTGTCATATCTTAAGCTTCCGGCCCCGCAGGGGCGGCGCCGGCAAACTCTGGGAGGAGTTCCATGAAGAAATCCGTTCTCGCTTTCGGCGCGCTCGCGCTTGGTGTCACCTTTTCCGCTCCTGTCATGGCGGCTGACGTGGCTGCCTGCCTGATCACCAAGACCGACACCAACCCCTTCTTCGTCAAGATGAAGGAAGGTGCGACGGCCAAGGCCAAGGAACTCGGCGTCTCGCTGAAGTCCTATGCCGGCAAGGTCGACGGTGACAGCGAAAGCCAGGTGGCTGCGATCGAAAGCTGCATTGCCGACGGCGCAAAGGGCATCCTGATTGCTGCTTCCGACACCAAGGGCATCGTGTCTTCGGTCAAAAAGGCCCGTGATGCCGGCCTGCTGGTCATCGCTCTCGACACGCCGCTGGAGCCGGCCGATGCCGCCGACGCCACCTTCGCCACCGACAACCTGCTCGCCGGCAAGCTGATCGGCCAGTGGGCCAAGGAAACGCTGGGCGACAAGGTGAAGGACGCCAAGGTCGGCTTCCTCGACCTGACCCCGTCGCAGCCGACGGTCGACGTTCTGCGCGACCAGGGCTTCATGATGGGCTTCGGCATCGATCCGAAGGACCCGAACAAGATCGGCGACGAGGACGATGCTCGTATCGTCGGTCATGACGTGACCAACGGCAATGAAGAAGGCGGCCGCAAGGCCATGGAAAACCTTCTGCAGAAGGATCCGAGCATCAACGTCATCCACACGATCAACGAGCCGGCCGCTGTCGGCGCCTATCAGGCGCTGAAGGCCGTCGGCATGGAAAAGAACGTGCTGATCGTCTCGGTCGACGGTGGTTGCCCGGGCGTGAAGTCGGTCAAGGAAGGCGTCATCGGCGCCACCTCGCAGCAATATCCGCTGATGATGGCAGCCCTTGGCGTCGAAGCGATCAAGAAGTTCGCCGACAGTGGTGAAAAGCCGAAGCCGACCGAAGGCAAGTCCTTCTACGACACCGGCGTCTCGCTCGTCACCGACAAGCCGGTTTCTGGCGTCAAGTCGATCGACACCAAGGAAGGCACCGACAAGTGCTGGGGCTGAGCCCTGATTGTTGAAAGCAGACCGGCCGGGGCTTGATCCCCGGCCGTTTTCGACGGACGATGTGCCGTCGCCTCGCGAACCGGCTAATCAAAGACCGGATGGATATCGGTGACGGCCCCCGCGCGAGTTCGGCGCGCGGATGCGGAGGAGGAACCATGACCGGAACACAGGAATTCGAACGTGTCCTCGACGGCAGCGACAAGAGCGTTGCCTCCTTCGAGCACGAGAATGTCTCGCTGATCAAGCGCGCGCAGCATTTTCTCCACTCGACGCCGGCCGCCGTGCCGCTGATCGTGCTGGTGCTGGCGATCATCATTTTCGGGATCACCATCGGCGGACGGTTCTTCTCGTCCTATACGCTGACCCTGATCCTGCAGCAGATCGCCATCGTCGGTATTCTCGGCGCCGCCCAGACGCTGGTCATCCTGACGGCCGGCATCGATCTTTCGATCGGCGTCATCATGGTGATCTCGGCGGTTATCATGGGCAATGTCGCCATCACCTATGGCATACCGACGCCGATCGCGGTCGCAGCCGGCATGCTTGTCGGCGGCCTTTGCGGATTGCTGAACGGCTTCCTCGTCGCCTACATGAAGCTGCCGCCCTTCATCGTCACGCTCGGCACCTGGAACATCGTCATGGCGACGAATTTCATCTATTCCGCCAATGAGACGATCCGCGACACCGACGTCGACGAAAAGGCGCCGCTGCTGCATCTTTTCGCCGTGAGCTTCAAGCTCGGCAGCGCCGTGCTGACCGTCGGCGTCATCGCCATGGTGCTGCTCGTCGTGGTCCTCTGGTATGTCCTCAATCACACCGCCTGGGGCCGGCATGTCTATGCCGTCGGCGACGATCCGGAGGCAGCCAAGCTCTCCGGCATTCAGACCAAGAAGGTGCTGCTGACCGTTTACGCCATCTCGGGCGTCATTGCCGGCTTGGCCGCCTGGGTCTCGATCGGCCGCAACGGCTCGATCTCGCCGTCCTCGGCCGTCACCGATTTTAACCTCCAGGCGATCACCGCGACTGTGATCGGCGGCATCTCGCTGTTCGGCGGCCGCGGCTCCATCCTCGGCACGCTCTTCGGTGCGATGATCGTCGGCGTCGTCTCGATGGGCCTCAACATGCTCGGCGCCGACCCGCAATGGAAAGTCCTTTTGACAGGCGTGCTGATCATCGCCGCCGTCGCTATCGATCAGTGGATCAGAAAGGTTTCGGTGTAATCATGGATCGCGAACCCCTTCTCACCGCCCGCGGTCTCGTCAAGCGCTATGGCCGCGTGACCGCGCTCGACAATGCCGATTTCGATCTCTATCCGGGTGAAATCCTCGCCGTCATCGGCGACAACGGCGCCGGCAAGTCCTCGCTGATCAAGGCGATATCCGGCGCCGTCACCCCCGACGAGGGGGTGATCACCCTCGAAGGCCGGCAGGTGCAGTTCCGCTCGCCGATGGAAGCGCGCGAGGCCGGCATCGAGACCGTCTACCAGAACCTCGCGCTGTCGCCGGCGCTGTCGATCGCCGACAACATGTTCCTCGGCCGCGAGATCCGCAAATCCGGCGTGCTCGGTTCGATGTTCCGCATGCTCGACCGGCCGGCCATGGAAAAGCTGGCGCGCAACAAGCTGTCCGAACTCGGCTTGATGACCATCCAGAACATCAACCAGGCGGTGGAAACGCTCTCAGGCGGTCAGCGCCAGGGTGTCGCGGTCGCCCGCGCCGCCGCTTTCGGCTCGAAGGTCATCATCATGGACGAACCGACCGCAGCGCTTGGCGTCAAGGAAAGCCGCCGCGTGCTGGAACTGATCCTCGACGTGCGCGCCCGTGGCCTGCCGATCGTGCTGATCTCCCACAACATGCCGCATGTCTTCGAAGTGGCCGACCGGATCCATATCCACCGCCTCGGCCGCCGGCTGACGGTGATCGATCCGAAGGAATACACCATGTCCGACGCCGTCGCCTTCATGACCGGCGCCAAGGCGGTGCCGACGGAGCCGGTCGCCGCATGAACGCACGCATCGATGAAATCGCCGGCGCAGTTCTTGACCGCGCCGGCCATTCCAAGCGTTTCCTGGTCGCCATCGCCGGACCTCCGGGCGCCGGCAAATCGACCATGGCCGACAATTTGGCGGAAGCGCTGAAGGCCAGGGGTGAAAGTGCCGAAGTCCTGCCGATGGATGGTTTTCACATGGACAACGCCATCCTGATCGAACGCGGCCTGCTGGCGCGCAAGGGCATCCCGGAGACCTTCGATGTCCGCGGTTTCCTCGATATCATCCGCGCCGTCAGGCTGGCCGATCAGGAAGTTCTGGTGCCGGTCTTCGATCGCTCGCGTGAACTCGCGATAGCGTCCGCCCGACCTGTTTCCCCCGATCACCGCTTCATCATCGTCGAGGGCAATTATCTGCTCCTTTCGCTCGGCAAATGGGCCGAACTCGAAGGCGTCTTCGATTTTTCGATCATGCTGGCGCCGCCGATCGAGGTGCTCGAGGAACGGCTCTGGGCGCGCTGGCGTGGTTATAACCTCACCGAGGAGGCCGCCAGCGCCAAGGTCTACGGCAATGATTTGCCGAACGGCCGGCTGATCCTCGAAAACCGCCGCCCGGCGGATGTGACGCTGGAGATCGCGCTGGCGTGATGCCGCGGATTGTTCTCACATGGGAACAATCCATGCCGCCCGGTCCTGCGTAGCGGTTCCGGATGCCGATAGGCATAACAAGGTGCTGGCAGCGCCTCTTGTGAATCAAGGTTTCGCAGCAAGTCGGCCGAATTCGAGCAAAAGGGACTTGCGCTTGAGTATGGTCGCGAAGGATAACGTCCACACACCCTGCCGTTTGGTCGGTGCCCTCCTTTGGCGGGGTGCCGGCATGTCCGTCATGTAAGAAGTCACGCGATGCGTCGGGCTCCCCTCGCCGGATTTTCGATGAAGTCTGTGCGTTCATGCCTCTTCCTCATCCCGTTGGAGATGACACATGACGTTCAGCCTTCCCATCACGCGCGCGATCTTCGCCCTTTTTCGCGTTCCATTCTTCCCTGCCGCACTGACTGCAATCCTCTTCGCTATGCTCGCCGAGGCAATGGCCTTCAGTTACATCGCCCTGCTCGCCGTTGATAAGATCGGCATGTCGCCTCTGCAGTTGGGAGCTTTTCTAAGCCTGTCGGCGATCTCAGGCATCGTCGTCACGACGATCTTTGGCCACTTTCATGACCGCAAGCCGATGATGTGGCCGTTGCTGATATCCTTGCTGGCCAAGATGGCTGGGTTCGGTCTCTGCGCGGTGGCGAGCGAATCGTGGATGCTGTTTCTCAACGCGGCCGTCCTCTTCGGTATCAGTTCTGCCTCGTTCTCCCTGCTGTTTGCGACGGCGAAAGGCTATCTCGATCGCACAGGCGAGCAGACGAGCGCCAAGGGCATGGCGGCGCTGCGCACGTGCAATTCGCTGAGTTGGGCCGTCGGGCCAGCCCTGGGCGCCATTCTTGTTCGCTACTGGGACCTCGATGGCATCTATGTCGGCGCAGCTTTGCTCGCCGCCTTGGCGCTGGCGGTCGTGCTGGTGAGCCGCATCAAGGTCGTGGCGGATACAGCTAGCCGGCAGCGCCTGACGCTGGACGTTTTGATGTCCACAGCGCCTGCCGTGTTGGCGCTTACCGCCTTTCACACCGCCATGTTCACCGGTGCCAATGCCGTGTCGATCGTCGTTGCCCAGCAGTTGGGATCCGAGGCGGACGTCAGCCTGCTGTTCAGCCTCTGCGCGCTTCTTGAGGTGATTGTGATGAGCCTGTTCGTGTTTCGGCCGGCACGCGGGGCGAACAGGCTGCTCCTGCTGGCCGGCTTCGGGGTCTTCGCCGTCTATTACCTGTTGCCGATCCCCTGGCCCTCACTGACGACGCTCTACCTTGCGCAGTTGCTGCGGGCGACAGGCATCGCGATCATCAGTATCGTCGGCATGGCTCATTTGCAGGATCTGTTGCCTGGCAGGGCTGGAATCGCAGCGGCCCTCTTTGGCAATAGCGCGAACGCCGGCCTTCTTTTCTCGGGGCCCGGGACCGGCCTTTGGGCGCAATCCTTTGGCTACTGGTCGTTGTTCGAGCTTTGCGCCGGTCTCTGTCTGCCCGGAGCGGCATTGTGCCTGATAAGATCGGTTCGGAGATAGAGCAGCGGGCATGAAAAGAGCGAAAGCCCGCCGCATGAATCAATTTCAATGCGATGCGCTTTAGTGTTATCGAGACCGCAGACGCATCGCTTCGGAGGCCTGCCATGCAATCGATCACCATCCGCCGTCCTGATGACTGGCACCTGCATCTGCGCGACGGCGCCATGCTGGAGGGCGTGATCGCTGATACGAGCCGCACCTTCGCCCGCGCCATCATCATGCCCAATCTCGTGCCGCCGGTCGTCACGTCAGCTGACGCCAAGGCCTATCGCGAGCGCATCCTCAAAGCCTTGCCGGACGGCCATCGCTTCCAGCCGCTGATGACACTTTATCTCACCGAACATACCAGCCCGGATGATGTGGAGGAGGGGAAGAACAGCGGCCTCATCACCGCCGTCAAGCTTTATCCCGCCGGCGCCACGACCAATTCGCATGGCGGCGTGCGCGACATGGAAAAGGCGATGCCGGTGCTGGAGCGCATGGCAAAGATCGGCCTGCCGCTCTGCGTCCATGGCGAGGTGACGACGCCGGAGGTCGATATCTTCGACCGCGAGGCCGTCTTCATCGACACCGTGCTCGATCCGCTGCGCCAGCGCCTGCCGGAGCTGAAGGTGACGATGGAGCATGTGACGACATGGGATGGCGTCGATTACATCAAGGCGGCCAAGGGCAATCTCGCCGGCTCGATCACCACCCACCATCTGATCATCAACCGCAACGCCATCCTCGTTGGCGGCATCCGCCCGCATTATTACTGCCTGCCCGTCGCCAAGCGCGAAAACCACCGGCTGGCCTTGCGTGCGGCGGCCGTCAGCGGCGATCCGCGCTTCTTCCTCGGCACGGATTCCGCCCCGCATGTCGATCCGCTAAAGGAATGCGCCTGCGGCTGCGCCGGCATCTATACCTCGGTCAATACGATGAGCTGCCTCGCCCATGTCTTCGAACAGGAGGGCGCCCTGGAACGGCTCGAAGCCTTCGTGTCGCTGAACGGGCCGGCCTGGTACGGGCTGCAGCCGAACGAGGAGCGCATCACCCTGTCACGGCAGGCCGAGCCGGTCGTCTTTCCCGCGAGGATTGAAACCGGCGCCGGTCCGGTGACGGTGTTCGATCCGATGTTTCCCCTGCGCTGGCAGGTGATGCACCAGGAGTAAGCTTTCGGATTTCAATTTTAAATAGAATATTCATTTTAAAGTTCGACGCGACGTTAAACGCGTAACATTTGCATTGTGCAGTGCATCATTTGTTAACGGATGCATAAGACATTTCTCCTCGCAGACCGGTAAGCCGCCATTCGATGCGACAACAGCTGCGGAGACTGAAAAGCATGATGCTTGACTATAACTCCCTGTTGTTGGCGCTCGGCGTCTCCGCGGCCTGCCTTGCGGTGACGCTGATGGGCAGCTGGCTTGTCCGTCGCGCGGAAACCGTGCTGCTCACCGCCACCGTCGGCCTTATCCTCGTCGTCAGCGGCATTTTCGTCTATAGCGGCTATGTCAATACGCCCAAGACATGGCTCGGCGTTGCCAATTTCGTGCTGTTTCATGCCGGTTTTGCCACCATCTGGGGAGCAGGCAAACAATTCCTCACCGGCCGGATGTCTCTCCTTGCCATCGCGATCCGCGCGCTTGCGGCGATGGTCTTCTCCGTCGTGCCGATGCTATCGGGCTATGATGGCCTGGCTTTCATCGCCGACAATCTCGCCATCGCCCTTTTGCTCTTTGCCACCGCCCGGCAATATTGGCTCGCCCGCGCCGAAGCACCCGCGCCGCTCCTCGGCATTACCACGCTCTATACGCTGACGGCGATCTCCTTCGTTCTCTGCGCCGCCGTGCTGATCTCCGACGGCAAGCTGGTGCTCGGCAAAGCCCCCAGCAACTGGGCCGAAGATCTGAGCCTTGCCGTCTGCATTGCCGGCATGACCGGTATCGGCGCGCTGTCGCTGGCGCTGCATCAATGGCGGCTCGCTGCCCGCCATCGTCTCGATGCGATCACCGATCCGCTGACCGGCCTGCTCAACCGTCGTGCCCTCTTCGACCAATACGGCACGCGTCCGATGGGAACGACCACGGCCGTCATCGTCTTCGATATCGACCATTTCAAATCCGTCAACGATCGCTTCGGCCATGCCGCCGGCGACCGCGTGCTCAATGTCTTCGCCGGCGAGCTTTCGGCCCATTGCCGAACCTGCGACACCGCTGCTCGTCTCGGCGGCGAGGAATTCGTGCTGGTGCTGAAGGAGATCATGCCCGGCCGGGCGGAACTGACGGCCGAGCGCATCCGCAGGGCGTTCGAAGCGCGCGAGATCCATATCGACGACGAAGTGCTGACATGCACGGTCAGCGTCGGCGTCGCCCCCGGCCGTTCGAAGAGCTTGGATTTCGACGCCATGCTGAGTGCCGCCGACAAGGCGCTCTACGTCGCCAAGCGCGCCGGCCGCAACCGGGTCGAACTTGCCAGCTACCTCAAGGCGGTTCCCGTCGAAGCAACGCGCACCGCGTCTTGATTCCCGGCTGACCTCCCATAACATCGCCCTCGCCCGGATGCGGCCAGCCGCCCCGCGACGCTTTTGCGTTAAGGTGAATGCATCCAGACAACCTCAGCGAACATTCCGGCGACGCCAGCCCCGGCGCCAAGGCCTTCGTCCGCGTCGCCAATGTGGGGGCCTATCCGAACTCTCAGGCAAGGACTACCGCTACATGGTCACGGCTTGGCTCCCTCTTCTCCCCAGCGGGAGGTGGCCCGAAGGGTCGGATGAGGGGGCCACACGGCATTCCATTCATTGTCCTGCGCTTGCGCTCCGGACACTCGCGGCTTTGCCGCTCACCCCCTCAACCGCCTGCCGGCACCTTCTCCCCGCTGGGGAGAAGAGACGTGTAGCAGCGCCGTACGGTTTCTTCTTAGTCAGAGCAAGATATATCGGGGGAAAAGTTGCTAGCTGCTTCCTCCAGCTGTCCGGTCTAAAAGGGCGCAATGCCGGAGCCATGGGGTCGCGGACATGCTTGCCAGAGGAACATTTTCGGATGGTTATTCTATGAAAGGTACTGGAAGTTCCGAGATTGCATATCACAGGCCCTACCCATCTGCCTCACTCCCGAGGGTGACAACCTGACGCAAGGCGGTTTTTGTGGGTCATTTTCGCAGGCTTGTTCTTGTTGCTCGCTGTGAGCTCCGCCTGGCGCGCGTTCCGCACCCGGATGCTGGTAGCCGGAACGGCTCGCGCCGGCGCTATCGCTAAACTCCCGGTCGGCCACGAGGCGGACTCTGTCTTAGCCGGCCGAATGCGGGTCCATACTATAGGGATAGACCGGATAATCTGCCCCGATGGCACCTCGAACGCGGTAGGACCAGGCGGCGAAGGCGGGATAGGCTGCGAGAGAAAAGCCGCAATCCTCGGCCCGGTGGCTATAGGCGTAAACGGCGATATCGGCGATCGTCAGCTGCTGGTCGACAAGAAACAGGCTGTCGCTCAGGCTGCGATCGATGGCGGCAAGCGCGCGGGCTGCGGCTTCGCGCTTGCCCGCAATCATGCTCTGGTTACGCTCCAGCCGTCCGGTCAACGTCCAGAATCGCAGCGAGCCGATGACCGGCTCGACATGATACTGTTCGAAGAACAGCCATTGCATGACCTTGGCGCGCAGATAGTGGTCTGAAGGCAGGAAGCGTGTGCCCTCGGCGAGAAAAGTGAGGATCGCATTGGATTCGGCGATCGGACGCCCATCGTCGAGTTCGAGAACTGGGATGGCGCCCACCGGATTGAGTTTGAGAAACGCCTCGGTGCGGCTCTCGCCCTCGAAGATCGAGACGATACGGCTGCGGTACGGTATGTCGAGCAGGCCGAGCAAAACCCGGACCTTCCAGCCATTTTGCGACGGCATATAGTCGTGAAGCGTAAACATGACGGTCCTTTCGCGGCGATTGCCCAACATCGCATGCCCGCACGGGGCCAACCACCCGATTCCTGAAAGGCGCGGCGGATCGCCGAGAAGCAATCGTTCAGACGATCATCAGCGCCCGGACGAAGGCGACCGAGGCGAGTAGCGAGGCGATGGTCCGCACATGGTTCCACCACGTCCAGTCCCTGACATAGATGGTCCAGAGCTGAACCGCTTCCGTCCCGTTGCCGCCGACTTTTGCCAGCGCATCGTTCATCGGCACGTTGAAGATGATGGTCGAGAGGAAGGAGGCGAAGATGTAGAGGGCTGCACCCGCCAGCATCAGAAAGGATGCCCCGCCGCGCCAGTCGATCAGGGCGAGCACGGCGATGACGAGGCAGAGGATCGCCGTCGGCACGAAGAGGCCCATGAAGGGAGAGCGGACGATCGTCACGTTGATCGAGTTCATCGCCGCGATGCCTTGCTCCGCCGGGATGCGCGAGAAGGCGGCCATGATGAAGGTCGAGAAGGCAAAGAAGATGCCGGCGACGAGGCCGCTGCCGATCGCCGCGGCCACGAGGGATAGGATCAGGATGATCTGCATGTCAAAACTCCTCCCAAACTTTAAAAACAAGAGAAACTCTCCCATTTGCAAAATGCGATAATCTCTCTTATATTGTTTGTCAACGTGGAAAAGGAGAGAGCATGTCGGAACAGCCGGTCGCAACGCGCAGGCGCCAGCAGGAGTCGACCGGCCAGCTGCGCCGCATTCCCAGCCAGCAGCGCGGCCGCGAGCGCTTCGAAAAGATCCTCACCGTGGCCGCCGAGCTGATCGAAAGCCATGGCAGCGACGGCTTGAAGATGAGCGAGATCGTCGAAAAGGCCGGTCTCTCCTTCGGCGCCCTCTACCAATATTTCCCCGACAAGACCTCGATCATCCGCACATTGGCCGAGCGCTTCAACCAAGAGGGCAGGCGGTGCGTCGAAGCGGAACTGGCAAAGGTGACGGACGCTGCGGCCCTGCAGGGCGCGCTCGCCACTATCGCCGATGAATATTACGACTTCTTCCGCCGCGAGCCTGTGATGCGCGACATCTGGCATGCGACCCATACCGACAAGCTGCTGCAACAGGTCGATGCCGAGGACATGGAATTCCATGCCCAGGCATTTCTCGCCGTGCTTATCCGCCTATGGCCGGATCGCGACCGCAGGGAGCTGCTGGCGATCGCCCGGCTGACGATGCAGCTGCTTGCCGCCGCCGTGCGTTACGCTGTTTCGCTGAATGCGGAAGAGGGTGCTCAGGCGATTGCCTTGTTCAAGAAGATGCATATCGGCCCTCTGCTGTAATAGCCCCGCCTTTTCGTCTGGAAACGGCGGGCTCTTGCTGCTATTCCCGCAAGGATCCAAGCCGAAGGAGAGCCGCATGATCCAGACCACATTTCCCGACCGCGCCGTGATGGCCGAATTGTTGGCCAAAATGCTCTGGGAGATCAGGGCGGTGCATTTCAACGCCACCCAGCCTTACAAACTCGCCTCCGGCATGGCGAGCCCGGTCTATATCGATTGCCGCAAGCTGCTCTCCTTCCCACGCATCCGCTCGACGGTGATGGATTTCGCCGCCAGCACCCTGCTGCGCGATGCCGGCTTCGAGCAGTTCGATTGCATCGCCGGCGGCGAGACCGCCGGCATCCCCTTCGCCGCTCTGCTGGCCGATCGCCTCGGCCTCCCGATGATTTATGTGCGCAAGCAGCCGAAGGGCCATGGCCGCAATGCCCAGATCGAAGGCAACATGCCGGAAGGCTCGCGGGTGCTTGTTATCGAAGACCTGACGACGGCTGGCGGCAGCATGTTCAAGTTCATCGATGCCGTCCGTGCCGCCGGCGGCATCGTCGATCATGGCATCGCGCTGTTCTTCTACGGCATCTTCGGCGAACAGCGCTTTGCCGATGGCAAGGTCAGGCTGCATCACATCGCCACCTGGCGTAATGTTCTGGCCGTTGCCAAAGAACAGAAGCTCTTCGACGACAAGACGCTGTCGGAAGTCGAGGCCTTCCTCGACGCGCCGCTGGCGTGGTCGGGAAAGAATGGTGGCGTGAGTGAGCTTTCGCTCTAGCCGGTTGACAAAAGCTCGCCTAGCCGGTTGATGAACGTATAGATGCTGTTGGGAGGAATACGATGATTTTGTGCTGCGGCGAAGCCCTGATCGACATGCTGCCGAGGGACACCACCCTCGGTGAAAAGGGCTTTGCGCCCTATGCCGGCGGCGCGATCTTCAATACCGCCATCGCGCTCGGCCGCCTCGGCATCCCCACCGCCTTCTTCACCGGCGTTGCCGATGACATGATGGGCGAAATCCTGCTCGAGACGCTGAAGGCGAGCAATGTCGATTACAGCCCATGCGCCATCACGCCGCGTCCCTCGACCATCGCCTTCGTCAAGCTGGTGAATGGCCAGGCGACCTATGCCTTCTATGACGAAGGCACCGCCGGCCGGATGATCACCACGGCCGACCTGCCGGATCTCGGCGACGATTGCGAGGCCTTGCATTTCGGCGCGATCAGCCTGATCCCCAGCCCCTGCGGCGAAACCTACGAAGCCCTGCTCGACCGCGAAGCCGCACGCCGCGTCATCTCGCTCGATCCGAATATCCGTCCCGGTTTCATCAAGGACAAGCCGTCGCATATGGCCCGCATCAAGCGGATGGCCGCGAAATCCGACATCGTCAAGTTTTCCGACGAAGATCTCGAATGGTTCGGCCTGCAGGGCGAGCATGATGCGCTCGCCGCCCATTGGCTGAACCACGGCGCCAAGCTCGTCGTCATCACCAAGGGCGCGGAAGGCGCCTCCGGTTATACCAAGGAACGCAAGGTGACGGTGCCGAGTGAGCGCGTCACCGTCGTCGACACGGTCGGCGCCGGCGATACATTCGATGCCGGCATCCTGGCGTCGCTGAAGATGGACAATCTGTTGACCAAGGCACAGGTCGCCAATCTCGATGAGCAGGCCCTGCGTAACGCCCTGGCGCTTGGCGCCAAGACCGCCGCCGTCACCGTCTCCCGCGCTGGCGCAAATCCCCCTTGGGCGCGCGAAATAGGCCTCTGAGGCTCATTCGATCCGGTCGAGAAAGGCGCGGACCTCGCGATTGAAGAGGTCCGGTTGCTGCAGTGGCGCAAAATGGCTGACGCCGGGCAGCAGCACGAACTCCGCATCTGGGATCGTCCTTGCCAGATAATCGGCATGCTCAGGCTTGATGAATTCGTCGTGCTCGCCGAGCACGATGGAAACCGGCACCTTGATGCCTGCGAGCTGCTCCGTCGAATAATTCGGCTCCGTCGACATCATCTTCGAGACATCGGCGACAAAGGCTTCGAACTGGTCGGAAGTTGCCGATAGCGCCTGATAATCCTTCCCGTGGCGGCTGAAGCAGTGCTCGATGACAGGCGTCGCCTTGAATTCCTTGGTGCCGCTGGGATCCATGTTGCAAGCGAAGAAGAATACGCCGCAGACGCGCTCCGGCTGCTGGTCGGCGAGGATCAGCGCCGTGCAAGCGCCGTCACTCCAGCCGACGAGGGCCGCTTCCTCAACTCCGATATGATCCATGATGGCCAGCACGTCTGAGGCCATCAGGTGATAGGTGTAGGGGCGCTTATCGCGCGTGCTGCGGCCATGCCCGCGGCTGTCGATTACCAAGACCCGATGTCCGGCGTCGATGAGCGCGGGAACCTGATAACCCCAATTGCCGCTATTGCCGAGCCCGCCATGCAGCAGAATGACAGCCGGGCCGGCACCGTAGCTCGCGTACCAGATACGGGCACCCTCGTTTTCGACGAAACCCTGCTCATTTGTGGGGGGCAATGGCAGCGCGCCGTTTGCCTCAAAGTTCACCAGTTCGTTATCCGTCGCGGTCATCGCTTTCTCCTCTGTCGGACCTTCTATGGACGACGACATGCCCTGCGATTCGACAGGGTCAAATAAAAAACCCGCCCGCGTGACTGAACTGACCCCCGAAAGTTGGACATCCAACCTTCGGGGGTCAGTTCAGACGGATGGGCTTCGCTAACAGCGTAAATGCCGACACGGTGCGGAGTTCGGCCGCGCTGGATTCGTCTCGACCTTGTTCAGCGCGTTGGGCAAGGCATTTCGGGATAGGTTTTAAGTGAGGGTTCTGCCGTGCGGCCCCCTTCCGCCTGCCGGCACCTTCTCCCCGAGGGGAGAAGGGGATATGCGACAACGTCTCGATTCCCTCTTGTCCCCAGGGGATCCGAAGGATGGGTCGGCCCGAAGGGTCGATGCGCGAGCACGGGTCGGTGCCGACCGATCAAGAGACGATCCGGGAGTCACGCTCCGGTTGACGCTCGGGAGCAAGTACCAAGTCCCGCAGGAAGTTTTCGCACCAGAGTGAGACGTCGTGGGTTAGCAGATGCTCCATCATCATGCTCCAGCGGTCGCGGCGCTCCTCCAGCGACATGGCAAGGCCACGGGCGAGGGCATTGGCGGTGCCTTCGACATCGTAAGGATTGACCAGCAGCGCGCCCTTCAACTCGCGTGCCGCACCGGCGAAGCGCGATAGCACCAATACGCCCGGGCGATCGGGATCCTGGGCGGCGACATATTCCTTGGCGACGAGGTTCATGCCGTCGCGCAACGGCGTGACCAGCCCGATCGTTGCCAGCCGGTAGAGGCCGGCGAGCACGTTGCGGCTGATCGATCGGTTGACATAGCGGATCGGCACCCAGTCGACCGTTCCGATGGCGCCGTTCACCCGGCCGGCCTGTTCGGCGACCATCTTCTGCATATGCTCGTATTCGGGAACCTCCGATCGCGATTTCGGCGTGACCTGCAGATAGGTGACCTTGTTCTGGTAGCCAGGATTGCTGGTGAGGAAGCGTTCGAACGCTTCCAGCCGCTGAATGATGCCCTTCGAATAATCGAGGCGGTCGACCCCGATGATCATGGCCCGGCCTTCGATGCTGCGCCGGGTCTTCTGCACCATGATATTGCTTGCGGCTCTCTCGGCGAATTCGGCGAAACCAGCGGTTTCGATCCCGATCGGATAGGCGCCGGCCTTGAATATCCGCCCATGGGAATCGAACAATCCATTTCCAAGGTCGTCGCCAATTCCCTCTCTTCTAAGATAACCGGCAAAGTTCTGGAGGTCGTAGTCGGTCTGGAAGCCGACGAGATCGTAATGCGACAGCCCGCGCATGATTTCCTCGTGGACGGGCATCGTGACCAGAATGTCGGCCGGCGGCCAGGGAATATGCAGGAAGAAGCCGATCCGGTTCTTCAGCCCCATTTGGCGGAGTTCCGCCGCCAGCGGAATGAGGTGGTAATCATGAACCCAGATGATGTCGTCCGGCTCGATCATCGGCGCTAGCCTGTGAGCGAAGAAGCGGTTGACGCGGAAATATCCGGCCATTTCCTTCCGGCCATATTCGGCGAGGTCCAGTCGATAATGGCAGATGGGCCAGAGAACGCGGTTTGCGAAGCCGCGATAATACTCCTCGACGTCGGTGTCGGTGAGATCGGTCAGCGCATAGGTGATGTTGCCTTTCTGCATCTGCGACAGCGGGCCAGGTTCCCTGTCCCCGCTTGATTCTCCCGACCATCCCATCCAGATGCCGCCACGCTCCTGCAGGGCTGCCTGCAGCGCGACGGCCAGGCCGCCGGCAGCGGCGCTCCCATCTTTGGCCGGCATGGGAACACGATTGGAAACGACGACAAGACGGCTCATAAGCTTCCTTTGGTGAAGATGGGACATGAAAACGCTGTGTGACGAGCGTCTCGGGGTCTCCTGAACTTGGCGCGGCCATGCAGTGAAGGCGCCGACATCGACAGAGCCGACCGGGACGCGAGCGGCCCAAGGCGAACAAGGAACGGAGCACTCCGCACAGATTTTGCTTAAATCTAGGGCGATTCCCCCGAATTGAAAGAATTCATTCTACAATTTTTGATTAGAAGAACATTCAATCCGGTTTCGCACGACGAAGCCCATTGTGCGGATGCACAGAGCCGGCTGGTATTAGTGCATCATTTGCGGCGCAACGACGATGTTGGCGGCAGTCGGCACTGGGCGCGTGGGACCGGCCATTGAGCCGGAGCCAGCGTCCGCCCCTCATCCGCCTGCCGGCACCTTCTCCCCGAGGGGAGAAGGGAATATGCCGTGACCTCTCCGTTCCTCACCCGCCTCTCGCAGGGCACGTCCCCTCTCCCCGTAAGAACGGGGAGAGGGTTAGGGTGAGGGGCAATCTCGAATGCTTACTTCGCCAGCTTCGCCAGCGCCGCAACCAGGCCCTGCGTCGAGGAGTCGTGCGATGCGGCGCTCTCCTTGCCCTCGACGACCGGCAGCAGGCCCGTCGCCAGTTCCTTGCCGAGCTCGACGCCCCACTGGTCGAAGGAGTTGATGCGGAAGAGCACGCCTTCGACGAAGACGCGGTGTTCGTAAAGCGCAATCAGCCGGCCGAGCGCATAAGGGGTCAGCTTGTCGTAGACGAAGGTGATCGACGGACGGTTGCCGGTAAAGACCCGGTGCGGCGCGATGAAATCGGCTTTCTTGTCGTCCATGCCCTTGTCGGTCAGCTGCTTCTTGGCTTCTGCGAAGGTGCGTCCCTTCATCAGCGCTTCCGATTGGGCGAGAACATTGGAGATCAGCAGCTGGTGCTGATGGCGCAGCTCGGGCTCGAAGGCGTTGGCGGCGATCATGAATTCGGCCGGGATGATGCTCGTGCCCTGATGGATGAGCTGGTAGAAGGCGTGCTGGCCGTTGGTGCCGGGCTCGCCCCAGACGACCGGGCCGGAATTGCCTTCAACCGGCGTGCCGTCGATGGTGACGCCCTTGCCGTTCGATTCCATGTCGAGCTGCTGCAGATAGGCCGGGAAGCGCGACAGGCGCTGGTCGTAGGGCAGGATGGCGCGGGTGGGGTAGCCGAGCACGTTGCGATGGTAGAAGCCGATCAGGCCAAGCAGCATCGGCAGGTTTTCGGTAACCGGCGCCTGACGGAAATGATTGTCGACGGCATGCGCGCCGTCGAGGAACTTGCCGAAATTCTCCGGTCCGACGGCGATCATCAGCGGCAGGCCGATCGCCGACCAGATCGAGTAGCGGCCGCCGACCCAGTCCCAGAAGCCGAAGACGCGGGCGCTGTCGATGCCGAAGGCGGCAACCTTGTCGAGCGCCGTCGAGACGGCGGCGAAGTGGTGCTGCACGGCGGCTTCGCCGAGCGCCTTGGCGATGAAATTGCGCGCCGTCTGCGCATTGGTCATCGTCTCCACGGTGGTGAAGGTCTTCGAGGCGACGATGAACAGCGTCGTTTCCGGCTGCACCAGCTTCAGGATGTCGGCGATATGGGCGCCGTCGATGTTGGAGACGAAATGGGCGCGCGGACCGTCATGGAAGGGGGCAAGCGCCAGCGTCGCCATTACCGGGCCGAGATCCGAGCCGCCGATGCCGATATTGATGACGTCGGTGATCGCCTTGCCGGTGGCGCCCTTCAGCGTGCCGGAGCGGACGTCGTCGGCAAACTTGCCCATGGCGGCAAGCACCGCATTGACGTCGGGCATGACGTCCTTGCCGTCGACCAGCACCGGTGTGTTGGAGCGGTTGCGCAGCGCGGTGTGCAAAACGGCGCGATCCTCGGTGAAATTGATCGCCTTGCCGGAGAACATTTCCTCGCGCTTCTTTTCGACGCCGCCTTCTTCGGCAAGCCTCACCAAGAGCTTGAGGATCTCGTCATTCACCGCCGTCTTGGAAAAATCCATCAGCAGGTCGTCAAGCCGGACGGAAAAACGCGAAAAGCGCTCGGAATCGGCGGCGAAGGCCGCACGGATATCGGTTGCCTTGGTGGCATCAGCGGTGCTTTTCAGCTGTTCGACGATGGCGTTCATGGGAGGCTCCTTTGGAGGCGGAAAGGTTGCGGAAACTATTCGCTTTCTCACCCGCAAATCAAGTTCAGCCACCTGCCGAAATGGAAAAAAGCCAGCCGCGGCGGAGCCGATGGCTTTAATTTCATCAGGTTGTCAAATTCAGCCGCGCAGGTCCTTGCGCAGGATCTTGCCGACCGGCGACTTCGGTAGCTCGGTGCGGAATTCGATGAAGCGCGGGCGTTTGTAGTTGGTGAGGTTGGCGATGCAATGGGCTTTCACCTCGGCTTCCGTCAGGTTCGGATCCTTCCTGACCACGAAGAGCTTCACCGCCTCGCCCGAATGTCCGTCCGGTACGCCGATGGCCGCGGCCTCGAGGATGCCGGCATGCATGGCGGCGACTTCCTCGATCTCGTTCGGATAGACATTGAAGCCCGAGACCAGGATCATGTCTTTCTTACGGTCGACGATCTTGGTGTAGCCGCGTTCGTCCATGAAACCCATGTCGCCCGTGCGGAAGTAGCCGTCTTCGGTCATCGCCCGCGCCGTCTCTTCGGGCTTCTGCCAATAGCCGGCCATCACCTGCGGCCCGCGGATGCAGATCTCGCCGACCTGGCCGAGCGGCAGCGAATTGCCCTCCTCGTCGCGGATATCGAGCTCGGTGGAAGGAAGCGGCAGGCCGATCGTGCCGGTGAATTCGGGCGAATCGAAGCGGTTGGCTGTGGCAACAGGCGACGTCTCGGAAAGGCCGTAACCCTCCGTCACCGCCGTACCCGTCATCTTCAGCCAGCGCTCGGCGACCGGACGCTGGACGGCCATGCCGCCGCCGAGCGACATGATCAGCGAGGAAAAATCGAGCTTGGCGAAATCGGCATTGTTCATCAGCGCATTGAACAGCGTGTTGAGGCCGGGAAAGATATGCACTTTCGACTTTTCGAATTCCTTGACGAGACCGGGAATGTCGCGCGGATTGGCGATCAGGATATTGTGGGCGCCAAGCGACATGCCCATCAGCGAATTCACGGTCAGCGCAAAGATGTGGTAGAGCGGCAGGGCGCAGAGGAAATTCAGCACCTCCGGCTCCTTCTTGCGCTCGAAGGCCGACCGCAGCCAGAGCGACAGCTGCGCCTTGTTGGCAAGCAGGTTCTGATGCGTCAGCACCGCGCCCTTGGCAACGCCCGTCGTGCCGCCGGTATATTGCAGGAAGGCGATATCGCTGCCAACAAGTGTAACCGGCTGAAGCCCCTTTGCCGCCCCTTCGCGCAGCACTTGGCCGAAGCTTTTGTGCTGAGGGATCGACCAGGAGGGAACGAGCTTCTTCACCTTGCGCACGGCGAAATTGACGATCAGCCCCTTCGGCCCCAGCATTTCCCCGAGCGAGGTGACGACAACATGGCGCAGATCGGTCTTGTTGAGGACTTGCTCCACCGTGCGGGCGAAATTCTCCAGCACGAAGATCGCCTTGGCGCCGGAATCCCGCAACTGGTGTTCGAGCTCGCGCGGCGTATAGAGCGGGTTGACATTCACCACCACGAGGCCGGCGCGCAGGATGGCGTAGGTCGCGATCGGATTCTGCAGCACGTTCGGCATCATCACGGCGACGCGGTCGCCCTTTTGAAGGCCGGTGCTCTGCAGCCAGGCGGCGAGTTTGCGGGTCTGGCTCTCCAGTTCGCGGTAGCGCATCGCCTTGCCCATGCTGGAAAAGGCGGTCCGGTCGGCGTAACGGGCGCAGGATTTTTCGAGCAGTTCTGTAAGCGAGGCATATTCCAGCGGCGGAATCTCTGCCGGAACGATATCGGGATAGGCGGCAAGCCAGGGCTTGCCGGGCTTGGCTCCGTTCGGATGGACGGAAATTCTGTTCATCTGTCTCTCTCCCTTGCCGCCGCCGCCGTGGCCGAGCCGGCAATCGACTGGCCCGCAATTGACTGGAAGAGTCCTCCATCTTCCAGTCCGGCAGCTTATGCCATTGCCTGAACGGTTCAAGCCGAATGAAGCTATACTAACCTTGACGTAAACGTCAACATTTGGGCGCCGCGCCATCGTCGGCAGGTGGGGAACTTTGAATCCGCCATGACGTTGATCTTGCATACTCACCATGAGCAATACCAAAAGGAGGTGCACAATGTTGAACCAGGATACTGACGCCACCCGCCGTGACCCGAATGTCAAGGACACGCATTCGCTGATTGCCAGCGACCGCGTCGAAGGCACCCGCGTTTATGGCGCCGATGGTAAGCATATCGGCTCGATCGAACGCCTGATTATCGGAAAGCGCGATGGCCGTGTCGCCTATGCCGTGCTGAGCTTCGGTGGCTTCCTGGGCATTGGTCACGATCACTACCCGCTTCCCTGGGAAAAGCTGAACTACGACACCCAGTTGGATGGCTATCGCATCGACCTGACCAAGGAGCAGATCGAAGGCGCCCCGAGCTATTCGGACGATGACGACACCTGGTACAACGACAATGGCCGCCGGGTCTATGACTACTACGGCGTGCCGCCCTACTGGAGGTAACGTCGTCCGATAAGCCGAGCTGGAAGGGCCCCGGATGCGGGGCCTTTTTGGTGTTTGGTGACGATAGTTACCTCTTGTCGTCTGCGCCGACGACTGCCCCTCACCCTAACCTACCAGGGTCGAGCCACTCGTCTCGACCCGTCCTTCGGACCCCCGTAAAAACGGGCAGAGGGGACGTGCCCTGCGAGAGGCTGGCGGGGAACCGAGACGTCGCGGCATAACCCCTTCTCCCCAGCGGGGAGAAGGTGGCCCGAAGGGTCGGATGAGCGACTATCTGGGTTGTCAAGTTGCGCATTCGAATTCTCTTCGCGCATCCCGTGCTTTTGCATTGAGAATGACCAGCAGTTTTCGGGCGAGCGCAATGCGGATAACCATTTTTGGCTTGCCAGCGCTCTGCAACCTTTGCCTGAAGGCAGCCAAATGCGGATCGTACCTGGCCGCGGTGGCGGCGACCAGGAACAGGATGCCACGCGGTCCGGAGCGCCCGCCGCGCACCGGCCGGGGTCCGCTGCGTTTGCCGCTATCGTTGGCAATCGGCGCCAGGCCGGCCAGTTTGACGATCGCCTTGTTGGAGATTCGGCCGATTTCGGGCAGTTCGGCCATCAGCCGGGCAACGGTACGGTCCGCCACCCCCTTGATCGAGCGAAAGGCTTGGTTGAGGCAGGCCCAGAGCGGATCGTCGTCGATCATCGAGGCAATCTCGCCCTCAAGGGTGCGGCTCTGGCGCACCAGAAGCGCGATCACTTCGTCGAGGCTTGCCACACTCTGCTGATCGCGGGCAGCACTGCGGCGCTGCCTCTGGACGGTCAGATCGCTGGTGACCTGAGACAGCCGCGTCATCAGCGCCGACAGCCGCAGCTGCGCGGCTTTCGGCGGCGGCAGGGCAGACAGCCGCCTGGCCTCGGCATAATGGGCGATCATCGCCGCATCGATCCGGTCGGTCTTTTCCAGAAAGCCCATGGCCTCGGCAAAGCGGCGCACATGGCGCGGATTGGCAAGCGCGCAGGCGATCCCCAACTCCCACAACAGCAGGAAGGCCGAACGCTCGTAGCCGCCCGACGCCTCCATGACGACGAGCTCGACACCCTGCTCCCGGCAGAGCGCAGCCAGCGCGCCGATGCCGGCCGCATCGTTGCTGAAACGCTCAAAAACCCCGGACGGGCGGATAAACGCATCCAGCCAGTCCTTCGAAACATCCACTCCACATATAACTCTGTTCACGGTAACCTGCCTTGTGCGTGCGGTTGAAGCCAAGCGACTATTCGGTCGTACGTGACGATGACGAAGATCCCAGGCTCATCCACGGTTGTAACCGGAGGGGGAAACGGGCGACTTCGTCACGCCTCTGGCTGGGTGGCCACCCAGCCAGAGGCTCAATCGCTTCCATCGCACATAAAATCTAACATGCAGATACAAGGGGCTGTCCTAGCGCCCGGCGGTGAGATCGTTGGCCGACCGTAGCACTGTACCGATGACAATGTCATTGACCGAAATAACCTTTGCCGTCTTGACCGCAAACACATGGCTCTCTTCCGGCAGCAGCGTCACCAGCATCGTGTCGACGACGGCATTCGGATCCAGTCGGTCGGCCATCAGGCAAAGATCCTTGAGGAAGTTTTGCGCCGTCACTTTGACCTCATAGCCGCCCTCGATCCCGATGACATCGACCGCAAGCCGCGGTGCTAGCAAGGCAAGCTCGATATCCTCGACGAAATAGTGGAAGGCCCGCCTGTCCAGCATCTCAACGACGATGACCTCGTTCTTCGGTAAGCCAGGAGTGACGATATCCTCGGGCAGCGGAAATTCCTTTGCCTCGAAGCGGTCGCAGAGCAGGCGCCAGAATTCGAATTCGGCAAGCACGGTGCCGTCGAGCGTCATGCGTTTGCCGCTGATCTTCGCCCGCCAGAACAGCGTCCGTTCATTGACCGCCACCGCCGCAAGTCCGCCGGCGCGCGGCTGGATCGTCAGCAGGCGCGGATCATAGGCTGCCTTCAGCGCATACCAGAGCGGCTTGCGGCGTCCGGCCGAATCGAGCGCTGCCCATGAGGTCACCGGCCAGCAATCGTTGAACTGCCAGACCACCGCGCCCTTGCAGATACTCCGATGCGAGCGCATGTGCTCGACGCCGAAACGGATGGCGCGTGCTTGGTTGAGCTGGGTGGCGAAGTGCCAGTCGTCCATCGTCTTGGGCTCCGGCAGATGGCCGGACAGGCCGCCGATCAGCTTGTCATTGCCACCTGTCGCCTTCTGATGGTGGAAGACGCCGTTCGATTGCGGCGTCAGTGGCGCATCATGCACGCTTTCTTCGATCGTCGCCCAGGCGGCCGGCGCCTGCCAGCCGAATTCGGAGCAGAAGCGCGGGATATAATTTCGGTAGAACTCATAGCCGACATCGTTCCACACGTCCCAGATATGTTTGCAGCCATGTGCGTCGGCATTAGGTTCGATCTCCAGCGAGCCGGAATAGGGACTGCCGGGATAATAGGGCCGGTCCGGATCGAGTTCGGCTGAGAGTTTTGGCAGCAGGTCGAGATAATAGCCGAGCCCCCAGCTTTCACCGGGCTTGATGATCGGCCGCCAGCCCCATTCGTCGAAGCCCCAGATGTTCTCGTTATTGCCGTTCCAGAGGACGAGCGAAGCATGCGGCATCAGCCGCACGACATTGTCGCGCACCTCCGCCTCGACCTCGCTTCTGAGCGGCTCTTCCTCCGGATAGGCGGCGCAGGCAAAGAGGAAATCCTGCCAGACCAGCATGCCGGCCCGATCGCAGGCCTCATAGAATTCGTCGGCCTCGAAGATGCCGCCGCCCCAGACGCGCAGCATGTGGATATTGGCGGACTTTGCCTCCTCGATCCGCGCGGCATAACGCTCGGGCGTCAGCCGCGGGGGAAAACAATCGTCCGGAATCCAGTTCGCCCCGCAGATGAAGAGCGGCACGTCATTGATGACGAAGGTAAAGGCTGACCCATGTTCGTCGGCCGAAGTATCGAGCCGCAGGGAGCGGAAACCCAGCTCCCTTTCAAAGCCATCGAGCACATCGTCGCTGGCATCGTCGATCAGCCTGAGCGCCATCGGATAGAGCGGCTGGGCACCGAGATGGTGCGGCCACCAGAGCTGCGGCGAGGGGAGAACAAGCTCGAACGCGACCTCGTCTTCGCCAGGCCCGATCGCCACTGTTGTCGTCACGCAGCCGATTGCTGTGACGAGCCTCAACGCCGTCTTGTCGCTATAGCGCGCCAGCCGGGCATGCACCTTGACCAGTCCGTCACCACCGGCAAGCGTTGCCGACACCCTGGTTTCGGCAAGGCGTGCCCGGTCCCAGCTTTCCAGCCGGACCGGCTTCCAGAGGCCCGCCGTCACCAGCGTCGGCCCCCAGTCCCAGCCGAAATTGCAGGCCATCTTGCGCATCAGATTGCCCGGTCCCGGATAATTGTTGGGACGGTAGCCATAATGTTTTTCCATCTCCGCGCCATAGGCGTAGGCGGAGCGGAAGATGACCGTGAGTTCGTTGGCACCCGATTTCAGCAATCCCGAAACATCGAAACGATAGGTGCGGTGCATGTTGAAGGTACGGCCGATCTCTTCGCCGTTGAGCGATATCACCGCAACCGTATCGAGCCCCTCGAAGACGAGCTCCTGCACCCTGGCATCGTCAGGCATCGCCTCGAAGCTGCACCGATAGGTCCAGTCGGTCTTGCCGATCCAGTCATTGGTGATCTCGTTGACGTCGATATAGGGATCGGGGATCAGCCGATTGGCGAGAAGGTCGAGATGCACGCAGCCCGGCACCGCCGCGGGGATTGCAGCCGGCAGGCCGGGCCTTGCTGTATCGTTACAGGAGAGCGTCCAGCCCGAATTGAGCGCAGTCTTTTCGATCATGGCGGGCTCCTGAATGATGCCGCTTGAAGCTGTGGGATTATCTAGGATTGGAATGTATCGGGCGTTCGGCGTCTGATGCCTCAGAGAAACCGGCCGTGGCGCTGCATCACCTCGACCTTGTAGCCATCGGGATCGCTGATGAAAAAGAACAGGCCAAAGAGCTTGCCGTCGCGGTTGAGCTCCACCAGTTCACCGGGCTTCAGCCCGAGCTTTGACAGCCGCTCGCGCTCGACCGCCACCTCTTCGACGGAGACGGCGAGATGGCCATAGGCATTGCCGGGATCGTATGGCGCGGTCCGGCCCTTGTTGACGGTCAGTTCAAGCTCGAAGCCCGTCTCGGCATTGCTCATATAGATCAGCGTGAAGGTTTCGAAATCGACGCGGTCGGCGACCGAAAGACCGAATGCCCTCTCGTAGAATTCAACAGAGCGCGCCTCATCGAGAACGCGGATCATGGAGTGGATCATTTTCGCCAAGTCTGCCTCCCATTCCACCACAGCGCCGCGCGTCTTTTTAGACGCGCAAAGGACGCTGTAGCACTTTGAATTGCTGCGGCAGTCTTGGTACCCGTCCTTTTACGCCGCGCGCAAGCCGATTCTTCGGGTAATCGCCGCTTCGACGAGACCCATGGCGTCATAGATCAGCACCGCCATCAGGCCGACGATCAGGCCGCCCTGTAGGATGAAGGCGGTATTGTCGGAGATCAGCCCGGCGATGATGACCTCGCCGAGGCCCTTTGCCGCAACCGTCGAGCCGATCGTCGCCGTGCCGATATTGATGACGGTCGCGACCTTCAGCCCCTCGAGGATCAGCGGCAGGGCCAGCGGCAGCTCGACGCGAAACAGTCGCTGTGTGCCGTTCATGCCCATGCCGTCGGCAGCATCGAGAACCTGCGGCGAAACCTGCTTCAGCCCGGCGACGGTGTTTTCGAAGATCGGCAGCAGGCCGTAGAGAAAGAGCGCAATCAGCGTCGGCATGGCGCCGAAGCCGGTCGCCGGAACCGCGAGCGCCAGCACTGCGACCGGCGGAAAAGTCTGCCCGGCATTAGCGATGGCGCGCGACAGCGGCAGGAAGTCAGCCCCGCTTTCCCGCGTCACGAAGATGCCGCCGATAACGGCCAGCACGGCGCTGCAGACGATCGATCCGATCACCAGCTGCAGATGGCCGGCGGCCAGCGAAGCAAGGCTGTTCTGCGTATAGACGGCAGGCGCATTGTTGCTGGTCAGCGGCGTGAGCATGAAGGAAAGCCACTCCGTCCTGAACAGCAGGATCAAGAGCAGGGCCAGCGCCGCCAGGCGGAAGAGATTGGCGACAACGAGTTTCATGCCTTGCGGCCCAGTTCGAGCAGCCGCGTCATCGAGATCGATCCCACAGGCGCCTTTTGTGCATCCTGCACCGCCGCCTCGTCGACCCCCTGCCAGATCATCTCAGCCAATGCGTCGCGGAGACTGAGCGACTGCGGCAGGGCATAGGCGAGACCCGTCTTGGCCGGCTCCATGCTTTCCTTCAGCGGCAGCAGCGACATCAGCTTCAGCGCCCGGTCGGAAGTGCCGGTCAATTGTTGCACGAAGGGATCGGCGGGTTCGGTGAGGATCTTTTCCGGCGTCGAGCATTGCAGCAACCTGCCCTCGCTCATTACCGCGATCTGATTGCCGAGATGGAAGGCCTCGTCCATGTCGTGGGTGACGAGAATGACCGTGGTGCCGAACTGCTTCTGGATCGCCAAAAGGTCGTCCTGCGCCTTGCCGCGGATGACCGGATCGAGCGCGCCGAAGGGCTCGTCCATCAACAGCAATTCCGGTTCGGCCGCCAGCGCCCGGGCGACGCCGACGCGCTGCTGCTGGCCGCCGGAGAGCTGGTGCGGATATTTGTCGGCAAATGTTGCCGGATCGAGGTTGAAGAGCCCGAGCAGTTCCTCGACCCGTTTGGCGATACGCGTCGAATCCCAATCGAGAAGCTGCGGCACCGTGGCGATATTCTGCGCCACGGTGCGGTGCGGAAAAAGGCCGTGCCCCTGGATCGCATAGCCGATCTTGCGGCGAAGCTCCGTCACCTCAACGTCGATCACATTCTGCCCGCCGACGAAGATTTCACCCTTGGTGATCGGCACCAGCCGGTTGATCATCCGCATCAGCGTCGATTTGCCGGAGCCCGAGGTGCCGACGATGACGGTGATCTCACCCTTCTCGACGCTCATCGAGACGTTGTCGACGACGGTGGCGGCGCCATAGCGCTTGGTGACGTTCCTGATCTCGATCATGGTCATGCGGCAGATCCCCGGATGCTTTCGATGACCGCATCGAGGATGACGGCCGATGAGAAGGCGAAGAAGACAGTCGGCACGGCGCCGAGCAGGACGAGGTCCATGGCCGTCTGGCCGAGCCCTTGGAAGATGAAGATGCCGAAGCCGCCGCCGCCGATCAGCGCGGCGATCGTCACCATGCCGATCGCCTGCACCAGCACGATGCGGATGCCGGTGAGGATGACGGGAAAGGCAAGCGGCATGTCGATGCCGGTCAGGATCTGCAAGCGCGTCAGCCCCATGCCGGCCGCAGCGTCCCGCACCGATGGATCGACGCCCTGAAGACCGACGACGGTGTTGGCGACGATCGGCAGCAGCGAATAGAGCACGAGCGCGATCAAGGCAGGCGCCGTGCCGATGCCGCGAATGCCGATCGCGGCGGCGAGCGGCACATGGGTGGCGAGATAGCCGAGCGGCAGCATCAACAGGCCGAAGAGCGCCAGACTTGGGATCGTCTGGATGAGGCTGAGCCCCTGCAGCACGATGGCCCGTAGCTTCGGCACCCAGAAGCTGAGGATGCCGAGCGGCAGGCCGAGAACAATGGCGATGGCAAGCGAGCCGAACGCCAAGAGCAGATGCGAGATCGCCTCCGTCTCGAACTGCGGAGCCCGCGTCGAGAATTCCTTCATGATCGAAAGGCTGTCGAGGAGGCCGGAGGAGAGCGAGACGAAGAGCAGCGCCGTATAGGCGGCAAGGGCTGCGATCCGCATCCAGGGCGCCAGGCGGATCTTCACCAGCGCATCCGATATGACGAGGCCGATCACCGCAAATAGCACCCAGAAGCCACCGCCGGGCGTCATGCGCGCCACCGTGCTGCCGGCCGGCGTTGCCGCGGTCGAGACGAGGCCGATCGCAACGATCAGCGCCACAAGGCAGAGTGTGGCGATGACAAGCCGCGCGATCGCATGGCGTAGGAACAGCGTGGCAAAGGCGGTGAGAAGGAGAAGCATGGTCAGGATGATGACGGAAGGCTGGGGAAGAAGCTGCATCAGCAGCATCGGCTTGCCGGCGGCGATGCGGTTCGCCTTCACATAGATGAAGGGCATCAGTGCTGTCGCCGCGATGCCGCCGGCCACCAAAACCACGCCGAGCCGGTCCAGCTTGCGGACCGCTAAGGTTTCTTCCATCAAATCAACCCTGTCTGGCCAACATCAGCCCAACCCTATCAGCAAAGGGAGGCTCCGCCCGCAATCGGGCGGAGCGAGCGATGATTACTTCAGGAAGCCCTTTTCCTTGAGATAGGCTTCGGCGACGGACTTTGCCGGCTCGCCATCGACCTGGATCTTGGCATTGAGCTTGCGCAATTCGTCGGCGGTCAGGCTCTTGAAGATCGGCGAGAGCACTTCCTCGATCTTCGGATTGGCCTTCAACACCTCTTCGCGGATGATCGGCGTCGGCGCATAGACCTGCTGCACGTTCTTGTCGTCTTCGAGAACGGTCAGTTGGGCCGCTTCGATCGCGCCGTCGGTGCCGTAGACCATGGCGGTGTTGACGCCGTTCGTCTGGTCGGCGGCCGCCTTGATCGTTGCCGCCGTGTCGCCGCCGGAAAGAACGACCATCTGGTCGGGCTTCAGCTGGAAGCCGTAGGTCGTCTGGAAGGCGGGAAGCGCGCCGGCCGAATTGACGAATTCGGCGGAGGCGGCAAGCTTGGCGGCACCGCCGCCGGCAACCCATTTGCCGAAGTCGGTGAGGCTCTTCAGCTTGTTCGGGCCGGCGACGTCGCTGCGCACGGCGAGCGCCCAGGTGTTGTTGGCAGGCGACGGTGTCAGCCAGACGATCTTGTTGGCATCGTAATCGAGCTTCTTCGCTAGCTCATAGCCCTGGTCGATGTTCTTCCACGCCGCGTCATCGGCCTTGTTGAAGAAAAAGCCGGCATTGCCGGTATATTCGGGATAGATGTCGATTTCGCCTGATGTGATCGCCTTGCGCACCACAGGTGTCGCGCCAAGCGCGATGCGGTCCTGCGTCTTGATGCCGTTCGCTTCGAGAGCGAGCGCAATGACGTTGCCGAGCAGCGTGCCTTCCGTGTCGATCTTCGACGAGACGACGACGTCGGCGGCATGGGCCGCGCCCACCGCGAAGGCGGAGAGCGAAACGGCAAGTGCGAGTTTCTTCAGCATGGAATATCCCCTTGTTAAACACCATTGAGTGAGGCCCAAGCCCTTGGCGGAGGCTTGCGCGCAGGAAAACCCGCCGGCGAGGGCGGTGAGGCCGCCATCATGCCGGAATTGCGTGCGTGATGGAAATAGCGTGCATGCCCGAAAAATCGATGCAAGGCCCCTCCAGTATTTGCGGTCACGGCATGATTATGGCGGCGAATGCACCTCCGCGCGCGGAAACGCATTCCTTTTCCAAGGCCGGCGCGATTTGTTTTTGTCCCCTTGCGTGTTTCCACGATATTCCCGGGCTCTGTTGCGGATTCCCGCCGCCCGGATTTTTCTGTGATCGAACGATAGCCCGGCTCTGCGGAGGCAGGGATATCTTTTTTCATGAACACATCATATCGTCCGGTTTTTCCAGCGCTTTCCGGAGTTGACCGTTTGCATCTTGGTGCCCTGTTCATCGCAAGCCATGTCCTGACCTCCGGGTCGGTCCGCGAGACCGCGCGGCGCTTCCAGCTGTCGCCCTCCACCGTCTCGACGGCAATCCATAATCTCGAGACCGAACTGGCGATGAAGCTGACGGAACGTGCCTCCGGCGAGCTGGCGACGCTGATTGCGAGCGGCAGGGTGCTGGAAGGCTTGGAGCCGATCATGGCTGCGATCGGTGAGCTCGGTCAATGGGCCGGTCACGACGGCGCCGGCGCCGAGATCGACGAGGCGTGGGCATCCCGCATTCCCGTCAAGATCGTCACCATGGAGCGTTTTCTGGAGGTTGCCGACCAAGGCAGCATCAACCGGGCCGCCCGCCGCCTGCGCCTCGGTCAGCCGCAGCTTTCGCTTCAGCTTGCCAATCTTGAGAAATTTATGAGCCATCGCCTGTTCGAACGGCAGGCGCAGGGGTCGGTGCTGACGGAGGAGGGCAGGCGCGCCTACCTGATCTTCATGGCGATCAGCCAGGCGTGGAACGATCTCAAATCGTCGGCCGATGAACGTTATCGGCGTACCGCCCGGTCGCTGCGCATCGGTTCGATCATCCCGACCGGATCGGAAAGCTGGGTGGCCCGCTGCCTGGGCACGCTGGTTTCGGAATGGAATCTGCGCCGCAACAACAACGCGATTTCGCTGGTCGCGATGACCGCCGACGATCTGCGCGAGGCGCTGAAGAGCGGCCGCATCGATGTCGCTATCCTGGATTCGGTCTTCGGGCTGGAAAACTTCCGCCATCGCGAATTGCTGCAGACCGACATGGTGGTGATCGCACCGCCTGATAGCGACGAGACCAGCGTCGCTGATCTCGTCGCCGGCCACCCGATCTGCATGCCGAGCCTGCGCACCGGCCTCGGCCATGCGGCCATGGCCTTCAACTATGAGCGCGCGCCAAACCGGCGCCTGCGCGGCCAGGATATCACCGCGGCGGATTCGCTGCCTGTCATCGTCGACCTCGTCGCCAATCACGGTTACGTATCATTCCTCGGCCGGGTCAGCGCCATACCGATTGCCGACAAGGTGCGTATCGTCGATCTCGACGAGTATCTGCCGATGTCTTATCACGTCGCCTTCAACCATCGCAAAGCCGCCGCCGATGCCTGCACAATGATCATCGAGTCGGCGGCGAGAATTACGTCGGAATCCGTCGTACGAACCATAAGGCCGGCGGATGCCGGAGCCAGGGAGACTGCAGCGTGACGATCTTGCTTGAGGTATGCGTGGACAGCGCCGAGGGCCTCGCCGCCGCGATCGAAGGTGGCGCCGGGCGCATCGAACTCTGCTCGGCGCTGGAACTCGGCGGCTTGACGCCGCTGCCGAGCCTGATGCGGATCGCCGCCAGGGCCTCCATTCCGGTCTACGCGATGATCCGCCCCCACGCCGGCCCCTTCATTTTCGACGGAGCAGACGAGGAGGCGATGATGATCGATATCGAAGCCGTGCGCACATCGGGCCTTGCCGGCGTTGTCATCGGCGCCAACCGGCCGGATGGTACGCTCGACATGCCGCTGATCCACCGTTTGAAGGCACATGCGGCCGGCCTCGGCTCGACGCTGCATCGCGCTTTCGATCTGGTGCCGGATGCCGACCAGGCGCTGGAGCAGGCGGTCGAGCTCGGCTGCGAACGCATCTTGACCTCCGGCTGCGCGCTGAAGGCGGCGGATGGCCTCGACACGCTGAAGCGCATTTCGGCAAAGGCTGCCGGCCGCATCGTCATCATGCCCGGCAGCGGCATCCGCCCGGCCAATGTCGGCCAGATATTGAAGGCGACCGGCGCCCGCGAGATCCACGGTTCCTGCAGCTCGCCGGTCGAAAGCGCCGATCCACGCGCCGTCGCCTTCGGCTTCGAGGCGAGGAGCACGAACAAGACGGATGTCGCCGTCGTCAGGCAGATGCGCCGTGAGATTGAGGCGGTTGGTTAGACTTGTGGCCTGGGCCGAGCCACAGGTCTTGACCCGTCCTTCGGACGGACATGCCGTGACCTCTCGACTCCCTCTTCTCCCCAGCGGGGAGAAGGTGCCCGTAGGGCGGATGAGGGGGCCGGCGAAGCCGGTATTTTACAACGCCTATGCGGGGTTTCACCGGTTCGTGTTGTCTTAGGGCGTTGCAGTCGGCGTCGCGGGACAGGTTATGAGGGGGAGGGATGTGCCGTGTGGCCCCCTTGTATCTGCATGTTAGATTTTATGTGCGATGGAAGCGATTGAGCCTCTGGCTGGGTGGCCACCCAGCCAGAGGCGTGACGAAGTCGCCCGTTTCCCCCTCCGGTTACAACCGTGGATGAGCCTGGGATCTTCGTCATCGTCACGTACGACCGAATAGTCGCTTGGCTTCAACCGCACGCACAAGGCAGGTTACCGTGAACAGAGTTATATGTGGAGTGGATGTTTCGAAGGACTGGCTGGATGCGTTTATCCGCCCGTCCGGGGTTTTTGAGCGTTTCAGCAACGATGCGGCCGGCATCGGCGCGCTGGCTGCGCTCTGCCGGGAGCAGGGTGTCGAGCTCGTCGTCATGGAGGCGTCGGGCGGCTACGAGCGTTCGGCCTTCCTGCTGTTGTGGGAGTTGGGGATCGCCTGCGCGCTTGCCAATCCGCGCCATGTGCGCCGCTTTGCCGAGGCCATGGGCTTTCTGGAAAAGACCGACCGGATCGATGCGGCGATGATCGCCCATTATGCCGAGGCCAGGCGGCTGTCTGCCCTGCCGCCGCCGAAAGCCGCGCAGCTGCGGCTGTCGGCGCTGATGACGCGGCTGTCTCAGGTCACCAGCGATCTGACCGTCCAGAGGCAGCGCCGCAGTGCTGCCCGCGATCAGCAGAGTGTGGCAAGCCTCGACGAAGTGATCGCGCTTCTGGTGCGCCAGAGCCGCACCCTTGAGGGCGAGATTGCCTCGATGATCGACGACGATCCGCTCTGGGCCTGCCTCAACCAAGCCTTTCGCTCGATCAAGGGGGTGGCGGACCGTACCGTTGCCCGGCTGATGGCCGAACTGCCCGAAATCGGCCGAATCTCCAACAAGGCGATCGTCAAACTGGCCGGCCTGGCGCCGATTGCCAACGATAGCGGCAAACGCAGCGGACCCCGGCCGGTGCGCGGCGGGCGCTCCGGACCGCGTGGCATCCTGTTCCTGGTCGCCGCCACCGCGGCCAGGTACGATCCGCATTTGGCTGCCTTCAGGCAAAGGTTGCAGAGCGCTGGCAAGCCAAAAATGGTTATCCGCATTGCGCTCGCCCGAAAACTGCTGGTCATTCTCAATGCAAAAGCACGGGATGCGCGAAGAGAATTCGAATGCGCAACTTGACAACCCAGATAGTCGCTCATCCGCCCTACGGGCACCTTCTCCCCGAGGGGAGAAGAGAACATGCCGCGACCTCTCCGTTCCCCTCCTACCCGTTACGGGGAATGTCCCGAACACTGATCACAGCCTTGATCAGCCCATTCTTCTCATGCGCCCAGCGCGCGAGATCGCGCGGTGCATCGGCAAGCGTCGTGCGGTGAGTGATGAGCTTGTCCACCGGCACCAGCCCTTTGGCGATCGAATCCGCCACGTGCTCGAAATCGACGCGGGTGGCGTTGCGGCTGCCGATCACCATCATCTCGCGCTTGTGGAATTCGGGATCGGAAAAGCGGATATCGTCCTTGACGACGCTGACCAGCACCAGCGCGCCGCCATGGGCGACGAAGGAGAAGGCCTTCTCCATCGAAGGGCCATAACCCGTCGCGTCGAAGACAACGTCGAAACCGTCGCCATCGGTCTTTTCCCGAACGGTCTCCGCTGTCGCCTCGTTGGCGACGATGCCGGAGGTGAAGCCGAAACGCTTGGATGCCATCTGCAGCCGCTCCGCGCTTGTATCGAGCAGTGTCACCTCATGGCCTGCAATACGCGAGAAGATCGCTGCCCCAAGCCCGATCGGCCCGGCGCCGATGACGAGCGCCCGCGCCCCGGCGCCGGTCATCGAACGGCGCACCGCATGGGCGCCGATTGCCAGAAACTCGGTCGTCGCCGCCGCTTCGAGGCTTAAGCCCTTGGCGGCATAGAGGTTCTCGGCCGGAACCGAAATCTCCTCGCAGAAGGCGCCGTCGGTATGGACGCCGAGCACCTTGATATTCGTGCAGCAATTCGGCTTGCCCTGGCGGCAGGCGATACATTGCCCGCAGGAGAGATAGGGATTGACGATGACGGGCGTGCCGACTGCGATAGTGACCCCGTCGCCCGCTTCCAGCACCGTTGCCGAGATCTCATGCCCCATCACCCGGGGATATTCGAGGAAGGGATGTTTGCCCTCGAAGATGTGGTAATCGGTGCCGCAAATGCCGACATGGCTGACGGCAAGCCGCACCCAGCCGGCGGCGGGAGCCGCTGGCGAAGGACGCTCGACGATATCGAGCACGCCGGGCTCCCGGCAAAGGACTGCTTTCATGACGGGTCTCGCATTCTTCGAAAGGAGGAAGCCGGTTTGTCTGGCCGGCTCGCGCCGATGTGGCGCCGTATCGAAAACATCTGCCCCTCACCCTAGCCCTCTCCCCGTAAAAACGGGGAGAGGGGACGTGCCAAACGGGATGCTGGCGAGGGACGGAGAGGTTTGCGGCATATCCCCTTCTCCCCGTCAGAACGGGGAGAAGGTGCCGGCAGGCGGATGAGGGGCAGGCGGCGCTCTCCCCGGCAGACGCCGATCTCCCGCTCGCCGCTCAATTGCTCCGGCGGCGGCGCAACTGGTCGAAGAACACGATCACGATGATCAGCAGACCGGTGATGATGCGCTGCCAGAAGGAGTTGACGTTCAGAAGGTTCGCGCCGTTGTTGATGGTGGCGAGAATAAAGGCGCCGATCAGCGGGCCGTGCACCGAGCCGACCGCGCCGAACAGGCTGGTGCCGCCGATGACCGATGAGGCGATCGCCTGCAGTTCCCAGCCGTCGGCCTGCGTCGCATTGCCGATCGCGATGCGTGAGGCAAGCAGCACGCCGACGAAGGCGGCGAAGGAGGCAGACAGGATATAGGCAAGGTAGATCATACCCTTGACGTTGACGCCGGAAAGGCGCGCCGCCTCGGCGTTCGAACCGACCGCAAAGAGATAGCGGCCCCAGCGGCTCAGATGCAGGAAGACGAAGGAGGGAACCGCCACCAGGATGACCATCCAGAACAGGCTTGGAATACTGAGCAGATCGGCGCGGGCGAAATTGCTGAAACCCTCATTGGTGATGCTGATCGTCGAGCCGTTGGTGATCAGCAGGCCGATGCCGCGCAGCGATGTCAGCGTTGCCAGCGTGATGATGAATGGCGGCAGGCCCATATGCACGATGCCGAAGCCATGGAAGCCGCCGATCGCCACGCCCATGAGCAGCGTCAGCGCGATCGCCGCCCAGAGCGGCACGCCCGCCTGCAGAAGCCAGGCGATGATGACGGTGCAAAAGCCGACGATGGCGCCGACCGAAAGGTCGATGCCGGCGGTGATGATGACGAAGGTCTGGCCAAGCGAGAGGATCGCCGTCATCGCACCCTGACGCAGCAGGTTGGAGATGTTGAGCGGCGTCCAGAAGCTGACGGTAAAGATGCCGAGCAAGACCCAGAGGAAGAGCAGCAGGCCGATCAGCGTCAGGCCGAACAGGATGTTCATTTTCCGGCGCGGCGGCGGCGCGACGATTTCGGTGGGGGTAGCAGTCATGAATTTTCTCCCTCTTATTCTTTTGGCTCAGACGCCGATCGCTTCGCTGAGCACTTCTTCATGCGTCGCCGCGTGGAAATCATGGCTGGCGACGATTTTGCCGGCGCGGAAGACGTGCAGCCGGTCGGCCAGTTCGTAGACCTCGGGCAGATAGGAGGAGATCAGGATGATGCCGGCGCCCTCCTTCAGCAGCTTGGCGAAGAGCCGGTAGATTTCCGCCTTGGTGCCGACATCGACGCCGACGGTAGGCTCGTCGAAGATGAAAAGCCTTGCGCCATGGCTCAGCCACTTGCCGATGACGATCTTCTGCTGGTTGCCGCCCGACATGCTGGAGGCCGGAACGCGCCGGCTCGGCGTCTTTATGCTGAGATTATGGATCTGCCTGTCGGCATTGGCCGATTCGCGCGTGTGGTTGATCACCGGCCCGTGGCTCAGCCGCCCGAACACTGGCAGGTTGATGTTGAGGCCGATCGACAGGTTGAGGCAAAGTCCCTGGTCGCGCCGGCTTTCCGGCGCCAGCGCAATGCCGAGTTCCATCGCCGTGCGTTCGTTGCGGATATCGACAGGCTTGCCCATCCATTGGATATCGCCTGATGTCGTCGGCTGGCGGCCGTAGAGCCCGAGCGCGAATTCGCTTCGCCCGGCGCCGATCAGGCCATAGAGCCCGACGATCTGTCCTGCCTTGACGCTCAGCGATACGTCTTCGAAACCCGGGCCACTCAGGCCGTTGACCTGGACGATCGTCTCGCCGATCGCAATCTCTTCCTTGTGGTAGATCTGTTCGATCGAGCGGTTGATCATCAGTGCGATCAGTTCGGCGTCGTTGGTCTCGCCGATCAGGCGCGTGCCGACATGCGTGCCGTCGCGCAGCACCGAGACACGGTCGGCAAGCTCGAACACTTCCTCCATGCGGTGGCTGATATAGACGATGGTGACGCCTTCGCCCTGCAGGCGGCGGATCAGCTTGAAAAGCTGCGCCGATTCCTGACGTGTGAGATAGGCTGTGGGTTCGTCGAAGATCAAAAACTGCGTGCCGCGCATGGCCGCGCGCGCCGTCGCCACCAGCTGCTGCTGGCCAATCGTCAGCGAACTCAACAGCGCTCCTGCCGGAAGGCCGAAGCCGAGATCGTCGAGCACGGCCTGCGCCATCTTCACCATCTGCTTCTTGCGCATCAGACCGTAGCGGTTGACCTCGTCGCCGAGGAAGAGGTTGGCGGCAACGGTCAGGTGCCGGCAGAGCACGACTTCCTGGTGGACGGCGTTGATGCCGCGCGCGATCGCCTCGTTCGGCGTCGACAGCGCTACCGGCTGGCCGCACCACAGCACCTCGCCGGCCGTGCGGGTGATGACGCCTGTCAGCAATTTGATGAGGGTGGATTTGCCGGCGCCGTTTTCCCCGACGATGGCGTGGATTTCGCCGGCGAGAAAGGTCAGCGTCGCTGGCTTCAGCGCCTGCACATGACCGTAATTCTTCTGCAAGCCCTTGAGTTCAAGGATAGGCGATCCGGCGGGAATTCGATTGGCTTCTTTCAGCGTGGCGCTGTCATCATGGCGATGACTGACCTCTTCCAGTCCGATCATGGGACCTCTCCTCCTTATGTCGCGTCTGCTCTCCATCCAGCGCAAAACATAGCACAGATGGAAAAGGCCGCGCCGGTTTTTGAATCCGGCGCGGCCTGTCTGTCTTCGTTACTTGATCTTCGGGTTCAGCAGCGCGTCGATCTTCGGATCGGCCATATTCGCCTTGGTGACGAGGTTTGCGCCGGTATCCACATTTGCCGGGACCTTCTCGCCCTTGGAGACGGCAAGAGCGGTCTTGATGCCGTCATAACCCATGCGATAGGGGTCCTGAACGACGAGACCGGCAATCGCACCATCCTTGAGGAAGCCGACGGTCTTGTCGTCGCTGTCGAAGCCGATGACCTTGATCTTGTCGCCGAGCTTGTTTTCAGCGATCGCCTGACCGACGCCCTGTGCCATGATCAGGTTCGAGGCGAAGATACCGACGAGGTTCGGGTTTGCCGTGATCAGGTCGGTCATCATGTTGAGACCGGTCGTTGCCTGGCCATCACCATACTTGTCGGCAATGACCTTCAGGCCCGGATGTTTGGTCTTCACTTGATCCAGGAAGCCTTCGCGGCGCTGTTCCAGCGAGCCGACGCCCGGAAGATTGGTAAGGATGACGACTTCGCCCTCTTCCTTGCCGGTCATTCCCTTGATGGCGGCAGCCAGACCATCGGCTGCGATGCGGCCGCCCTGAACGTTGTCGGTCGTCAGGAACGACTTGAACGCCTTGGAGTCGGCGCCGGAGTCGATGCCGATGATCGGAACCGATTTCGCCGCTTCATCGATCGGCTTGCCGAGCGCCTTGAATTCGGTCGGCGAAATGACGATCGCGGCCGGCTTGCCGGCAACAGCGTTCTCCAGAATGCTGATCTGGCCGTTGATGTCGGATTCGGCCTGTGCGCCGAGTTCCGGCACCTTGACGCCGAGATCCTTGCCGGCCTTGCGGGCGCCCGCCAGAACGATCTGCCAGTAGAACGACGTCGTGTCCTTGACGATGATCGGGATCGTCACATCGGCGGCAAACGACGGTGCCGGCATCGCCGTGGCGATAACGGCGGCACCTGCGAGCGCGGTAAAGGCGCGGCGGGACAGAAGGGATTTCACGATACTCATAAGGGTTCTCCTCTCAGGGTGCGTTCTCCTCCAAATAAATCGGCCGCTGAACGCAGGCGGACGATTTTTATCGATAAAAAACATTTGCCGATTGAAGCTAGCCGAGGCGCAATCAAATTGCAAGAGCGCCAAACCGGCTTTTTTTCTTTGGTAAACTCCCGCCAAGCAACTGATTTTATTTCAATACCGCGATACCCTAAAATAGGGATCAGGCTTGATCGACCTCGTGCGGATGGACGACGCCCTTTTTCAAAATCAGGTTGCCGTACAGCCGGAATTCCGTCGTCGCGACGATATAGGCGGCCTTGCGGGCCATCGCGTAGAAAGCAAAGCGTTCGACCGGCACGATGCGGAAATCGCCGGCGCGACGCGTCACGATCTCCTGGAACTCGGCGCAGACCTCGGGCATCGCATCGGGATCGCCGACCACCTCCATCCGCCATGCCGCTTCCGGCACGAAAGTGTCGAGCGGCATGTGGGTCAGGATGGCCTCGGCCATCGCGGTGGCGCTGACGCCGTCGGCGCGGATGACCGGCGGGCCCATCGAGCCCGAGGGAAAATTGGCGTCCGATATGACGATGTCGTCGCCATGTCCCATGGTCTTCAGCGCATGGAGCAGGTCGGGGCCAAGCAGCGGATGAATACCCTTGAGCATATAATCTCTCCTCAGACTCGGACGGCTTCGGCGCCGAGCGGCGGCGCGACCAGCGTATAGGGTTCGAATTCGGCATAGATCTCGTCGGCAAGCGGCGGCTCGACGATCTCCATGTTGCGCGTCAGGCTTGACGGCTTGGCTGTGCCGATCAGCACCGATGCGACGATCGCCTCACGCAGCGGAAATTGCAGGGCGGGAGCAGCGAGCGGCACCCCGTGGCGTTTGGCGATCGCCTCCATCGCGCCGACCTTGGCAAGCACGTCGTGATCAGCCGGCATATAGTCGAAATGCGAACCCGGCACCGGGCCGGTGGCGAGAATGCCGGAGTTGAAGACACCGCCGACGACGAGCGAGGTGCCCTTCTCTCGGCAGAGCGGCAGCAGTTCGGCGACGGCCGAGCGGTCGAGCAGCGTGTAGCGGCCGGCCATCAGGATGCAGTCGAGATCGGAATGGCGCATGACGTCGAGGCAGACGGGTACTTCGTTGACGCCGAGGCCGAAGGCGGAGATCGCGCCAGACGACTTGAGTTCCTCCAGCGCCTTCACGCCGGAATCGAGAAACTGTTTCTGGTGGACTGCATTCTTCGCCGCGCCATGGGTATAGACGCCGAGATCGTGCACATAGAGAATATCGACGCGGTTGAGGCCGAGGCGCGCATAGCTGAACTCGACCGAGCGCATGATGCCGTCATAGGAATAGTCGTAATCGGCATCGAACGAGAGAGGATTGACATAGCTGTAGTCGGGCACGGTGCCGGTCGGCACCGGCCGAAGCAGCCGGCCGACCTTGGTGGAAAGCACGTAACTGCCATCCGGCTGGTCGCGCAGGAAATCGCCGACCCGCCGCTCGGCAAGACCGAGCCCATACCAGGGCGCCACGTCGAAATAGCGGATGCCGCTGTCCCAGGCCGCCTGCAGCGTCTCCATTGCCTGCTCGCGCGGGCAGTCGCGGTAGAGACCGCCGAGAGCGGCTGCACCGAAACTGATTTCGGTCACCTCCAGCTTGGTCTTGCCGATCCGTCTCGTCTTCATCATTCCTCCTCACGAAGAAGCTGAATTATTTGGAGCAATCCCAGGAAAGGTGTGAAGCGGTTTTCCGTCCGGGATTGCGTACTTCAAATCAATCCCAGGAAAGGTGTGAAGCGGTTTTCCGTCCGGGATTGCGTACTTCAAATCAATCCCGGGAAAAGTGTGAAGCGATTTTCCGTCCGGGATTGCGTAAAAAAAAGATTACAGCGTCGCACCAAGATGCCACGGCACGAATTCATTGTCGCCGTAGCCGAAGATCTCGCTCTTGGTCTTCTTGCCCGAGGCCGTATCGACGATCAGGTCGAAGATCTCGCGGCCCTTGCCGCTGATCGTCGCGTCACCGGTGGCGATCGTGCCGCAATCGATGTCCATATCCTCTTCCATCGAGGCATAGAGCGCCGAATTGCTGGAAAGCTTCAGCGACGGCGCCGGCCGGCAACCGAAGCAGCTGCCGCGGCCGGTGGTAAAGGCGATCATGTTTGCCCCGCCCGCCACCTGCCCGGTCGCCGAAACCGGGTCGTAGCCTGGTGTGTCCATGAAGACGAGGCCGGGGGCCGTGACCCGCTCGGCGTAACCATAGACCGCGGTCAGCGGCGAGCGCCCACCCTTGGCGACCGCGCCGAGCGACTTTTCGAGGATGGTCGTCAGCCCGCCGCGCTTGTTGCCCGGCGACGGATTGTTGTCGAGCGAGGCGCCGTGCAGGGCGACATAGTCCTCCCACCAGGCGATTTTCTCGTCGAGCTTCTTTGCCACCTCGTCGCTGACGGCGCGGCTGCGTAGCAGGTGTTCTGCACCATAGATTTCCGAAGTCTCCGACAGGATCGCCGTGCCGCCGGCCGCCGCCAGCAGGTCGGCCGCGACACCCAGCGCCGGATTGGCGGTGATGCCGGAAAAGCCGTCAGAGCCGCCGCATTGCAGGCCGATGATGATCTCGCCGATCGACATCGGCACGCGTTTTTCCTTGCCGACATCGGCGGCGATTTCGCGCAGCATGCCCATGGCGCGCTCGACCGCGCGGCGCGAACCGCCGGCATCCTGGATGTTGAAATGCCGCTTCGAGGCGCCCGCCCCACTCTGACCGTAGAGCGTCAACTGGTTGACCTCGCAGCCGAGGCCGATCATCAGCACGCCGCCGAAATTCACATGTCTTGTGTAGCCGGCGAGCGTCCGGTGCAGCACGTTCATGCCGTCGCCGGTCGAGCTCATGCCGCAGCCCTGGTCGTGCACGATCGGCACAAAACCGTCGATGCCTTCATAATGCGGCAGGATCGTCCGATTGGCCTCGTCGGCGATCGCCCGACAGACCGTGGTGGAACAGTTCACGCTGGCGATGATGCCGATATAGTTGCGTGTCGCCGCCCGTCCGTCGGCGCGACGATAGCCCATGAAGGTGCGCCTCACGTCGTCGACCGTCGCCGCTTCCGGCGCCGAATTGGCGGTCGCCGCCAGCCGGTCGTTTTCGAAATGCAGGTTGTGGCTGTGCACATGGTCGCCGGCCTTGACCTCGGCCGTGGTGCGGCCGATTGCCTGCCCGTATTTCACCACGGGTGACCCGAGCGGAATATCCGCTATCGCCACCTTATGGCCGGGGTCGATCTTCTCACGGGTCTGAATGCCGGCAACCGTCGAACCCGGCGCGATTGCCGCCGTTGCGACAGCGACATTGTCGCCAGCCGAAAGGATGATCCAAGGCAGTTTGTCCAAGTCTCTATCTCCCTAGAGCATGATGCCGAAAAGTGTCAGCGGTTTTCGGACGACATCATGCTCTAACTCTTTAATTTAGAACAGGATTCAGATTTTCAGGCCATCCCACCTAAAATCATCCTGTTCTAGCGAAACGCTCGCTGCATCGGCGAATGCGCATTGATTTTGTTTTTTATCTACAATAAACATTTTCAAGTCAACGGGAATATTGATCCTGTGGACGAGGGAGGCAATGAGCCGCAGGCGACCGGAACTAAGCTAAAGGTCGTTTGAACAAGCCCCGGTCTGTTCTGCCCTGCTTTGAAGCGGGCGACGGTCACGAGGGCGGAAAGCGGGGTCTGGTGGCAAGGCAGAATACGGTTTTCAAGGAAGCCTACAACAGGTATGCCGCAGCGCTGCGCAGGGATAGCGCGCTGCCCTCGGAGCCGGAGATCGCCGCCCAGCTCGGCGTCAGCCGCTCGACGGCGCGCGCCATCCTGACGCGTCTCAGCGAAGAAGGCATCATCCGCTGGAACAAGCGCCAGAAGATCGTGCTGCGCCAACCCACCGACCATGACCTCTTTCCCTCTGAAGAAACCGACTCCTTGCACGATATCATCGAGCGCAGCTTCATGCAGCGCATCCTTGCCGATGATGCCGCCCCCGGCATGCAGATCAACGAGCTGGAACTCGCCCGCGAAATTGGCACCGGCACAACAAGCGTGCGCGAATTCCTGATCCGCTTCTCCCGCTTCGGCCTTATCGAGAAACGGCCGAACAGCCACTGGACGCTCAAAGGCTTCACCCGCGAATTCGCCCTCGAACTTGCCGATGTGCGCGAGATGTTCGAGCTGCATTCCGCCGCCGAATTCGGCCGGCTTCCCAGGGATAATCAGAGCTGGGCCGATCTTGCCACTATCCGCGACGAACACCACGCCATGCTTGCCGACATCAACCACCGCTTCAAGGATTTTTCCGTTCTCGACGAGCGCTTCCACTTGCTGATCCACCGCGCCTCGAAGAACCGCTTCATCGCCGATTTCTACGACGCCATCGCCATCGTCTTCCACTATCACTACCAGTGGAACAAGACCGCCGCCCGCGAGCGCAACGAGCGCGCCATCCACGAACATCTGGATTATATCGCAGCGCTGGAATCCGGCGATCAGGCGGCGATCGAAACCGCCTGCCGCGCGCATCTGCATTCCGCCCGCCAGACCCTGCTGCAATCCCTGCCGCAGATCGCGACGGAGAGCGCGTGAGGGGAGCCCACCATGAAACATTTCGGTATGTAAGCCGTTATCGCTGGCATGGCCGACGCTAAACTCAATCCGACATCGGTCGACGGTACCGAACCGCACGGTGCCGATAAGACACGCCAGGAGACGGCATCGGCTGTCGAGGTCGGGCCGCCGCCAAATGTCACTGAACCCGATCCGGAGTTGACGCCTGAGGAGGCTGAGCAGGCGCGCAAGCGGTATTTGCTCAAGCGCTTCTGGATTAGCGCGCGCCGTTACTGGGGTCGTGGCGGTGACAGGTTTGCCTGGCCGTGCTCGATCGGGCTGTTGACGATGATCTGCATGAATGTCGGCTTCCAGTATGGGATCAATCGCTGGAACCGCGGGATATTCGACGCCATAGAGCGACATGATGCCGGCACTGTCTATTACCTCAGCGGCGTCTTCGTGCCGCTCGTGCTCGGAAGCGTCATCCTGGTCACCGCACAAGTCTATGTCCGCATGATGATCCAGCGCCGCTGGCGTTCCTGGCTCGCGACCGCAGTCATCGCGCGCTGGCTTGCAAACGGCCGATATTATCAGCTGAACCTCATCGGCGGCGATCACAAGAACCCCGAGGCGCGCATCTCGGAGGATCTGAGGATTGCTACCGAATCCCCCGTCGATTTCATCGCCGGTGTCATCGCTGCATTTCTCTCGGCCTCGACCTTCATCGTGGTGCTGTGGACGATTGGCGGTGCTTTGACGCTGCCGATCGGGGCGGCAACCATCACCATCCCTGGCTTTCTCGTCGTGACCGCGGTCCTGTACGCGGTGATCACCTCAAGCGTGATCGCGGTGATCGGCCGTCATTTCGTGCAGGTCTCCGAGGTCAAGAACCAGGTAGAGGCCGAATTTCGCTACACGCTGACGCATGTGCGGGAAAACGGCGAGAGCATCGCGCTTCTCGGCGGCGAGGAGGAGGAACGCAACGACCTCGACAAGACCTTTCGCAATGTGCTGAAGCAATGGGCGCTGCTGGCCCGCCAGCACATGCGCACGACATTTGTGTCGCACGGGTCGATGCTGATTGCGCCCGTTGTGCCGGTCCTGCTTTGCGCGCCGAAATTTCTCGAAGGCAGCATGACGCTGGGAGAGGTCATGCAGGCGGCCTCAGCCTTCGCCATCGTCCAGACCGCCTTCGGATGGCTTGTTGATAATTACCCGCGTCTTGCCGATTGGAATGCCTGCGCGCGGCGCGTCGCTTCGCTGATGATGTCGCTCGACGGGCTGGAGCGTGCCGAACAGAGCGACTCGCTCGGGCGCATAAAGCATGGCGAAACCGAAGGCGAGGCGATGCTCAGCCTCAACGATCTCTCGGTGTCGCTTGACGACGGCACCGCTGTGGTCACTGAAACCCGGGTCGAGATCGAACCCGGAGAGCGAGTGCTCGTCGCCGGTGAATCCGGGTCGGGCAAGAGCACGCTGGTGCGGGCCATATCAGGTCTCTGGCCGTGGGGCGGCGGCAGCGTCGATTTCCGCGCCGACAGGCGATTGTTCATGTTGCCGCAACGGCCCTATATTCCTTCCGGGACGCTTGGCCGCGCCGTCGCCTATCCAGGCGCCGCTGATAGCTGGCCGCTGGATGAGATCAAGTCGGCCCTCGACAAGGTGGGACTGGATTATCTGAAGGACAGGATCGAGGAAGAGGCGCCCTGGGACCAGACCTTGTCGGGCGGCGAAAAGCAGCGGCTCGCCTTTGCGCGTCTCCTGCTGCATCAACCCGATATTATCGTGCTGGATGAAGCAACCTCGGCACTCGATGAGAAGAGCCAGGACAAGATGATGCAGATGGTGATCGATGAATTGCCCGAGGTCACCATCATCAGCGTCGCGCATCGCGCCGAGTTGGAAGCCTTTCATAGCCGCAAGATCACGCTCGAGCGGCGCGAGGGCGGCGCAAAGCTGGTCAGCGATATCGATCTTATCAAGCGCACGAGAAAACCGAACCTGCTGTCACGCGTTCTGGAGAACCGCCGCTCCCCACCGAAAGGCAGCACGACCGCGAGCAATGCGCCGCAGCCTCAGAACGGAAAATGAAGTCGGCTTGGTCACAAAATCATCAATCGCGCAGCGGAGACTCCGCGATTGCAATCTGATCCAGATTTTCGATCAGCCGCTTGAGCAGATCGACAAGTTGTCCCGCTTCCGCATCCGTGAAGCCGGTCAATGCCTCACGATTGCCCCGGAACAAGGCTGTGATTGCCTCAGGCATGCGTTCCTGCGCGGCTTTCGTCAGCACGATGCGGCTGCTGCGACCGTCAGCCGGGTCGGGTGTGCGCTCGATCAAGCCATCCCTCTCCATGCGTGCGAGCATCTGCGCCATCGGCGGTTGCTCAACCCTGGCAAAGCGGGCGAGGTCGCGCTGGGTGCTGGCCTTGCCATCTTGCAGCGCCACCAGGACGGGCAACTGGCCGACACCGAAGCCGAGCGGTTTAAGGCGTGACTCGCTGAGGCGGATAAACCCCCGTGCCGCAAGACTGATGAGATGCCCCGGCGTTGAAAGCACGTCTTCATTCATTTCCGTCCCCCTTGCCTGCGCTTGACCGCGAGATATATATGTACATATGTATCTTGATGTGCGGCGTGAGACAATGTCATTTCGATGCCGCCCAGCGAATAGTTCAATCTCCATTGAGGAAACGACATGTCTAAAAATGACGTCGAAATGATCAAGCGCATCTATGCCAGCTTCAATGCCAGAGACATTGACGCTGTCCTGGCCGTTCTTTCCGATGATGTCGCCTGGGCCAACGGCATGGAGGGCGGCCATATCAATGGCCGTGAGGCCGTGCGCGACTATTGGACACGCCAGTGGGCTGTCATTAGTCCTCACGTCGAGCCGGTCGCATTTGAAGAAACGCCAGATGGCGCGGTCGCTGTCGAGGTAATCCAGTCGGTCTTTGACCTCGATGGCCGGCCACTGGAAAATCAAAGTCATGGCCTGAAGGACAAGACCGTGACGCATGTCTTTCGCATGCAAGGCGACAAGATCGTCCGCTTCGATATCCGGGATGCACCGTAAACTTGCATTACTGCATAATTCCCGGAATCGGAATCGATCTAAGGATAGAATTATGCAGCGATTCAAAGTGTTGCAGGGTCCTTTGCGCGTCTGAAAAGACGCTGCAATGCCGGGGGCAGGCACGGTGCACCATCACGAGAACCTGCATGATGGCGCATCCAAAGTCTTGGCGACCATCACGCCTGATACGATCGGGCGGCGTTATTTCGAGAAATTTGCCGAGCTGGTGAACGTGCCCGGTAAACCGGGCCAAGGCCGATGAGATCATGCTCCGCCACGGGCCGTTCCCGGTCTGATATTTCGGCTGGCAGCTCGATCTGCACGCCGCCCCGGCCATCGCCAACTGTGGCGTGAGCGGCACCGAGCCACCAAGGGCTCAGCCGTCCAGCCAGGCGGCGAGTCCATCAAGCGTCTGCAGCCCGTATTCCACCGCGCCGAAGCCGATGACCACCTGACGCCGCTTAGCACTGGGGTGGAGCTGGCGCATGGTCAGCACCGTCTTGCCGTCGGCCTGCTCGTCGAAGGTCACCGTGGCTCGGAAACGGTCGGGGTCGTCGGGGTCGGGCGTGCCATAGTCCATCACGATCCGCTCGTTCGGCACGATCTCCAGAAAGCGCATGAGGTTCGGGAAGCGTTGCTGCTTTCCCTCGAACACACCCACCATGTCGAACCGCCAGACCCCGCCCTCGCGGATATCGGCTTCGTGGGTCTCGATGCTGAGGCCGGCCGGGCCGTACCATTCGCCAAGCGCCTTGGGGTCCATCCAGGCGGCAAAGACCTTGTCGCGTGGGTGGTTGAGCAGCTTCACCAGCACGATTTCGCGGTCGAGCGACCATGTCTCAAACAGGTTTGCCATGTCCTTCGTCATCCTCTTCGGTTTTGTCCAGGTAGACTTCGAGCCGATCCAGCCGCTCGGTCCAGCGCCGGCGCTCCGATATCATCCAGTCCGCCGCCTCGTCGAAACGCGCCTGCACCAGCCGGCACCAGCGGCTGCGCCCACGCTTCTCGCTGGCGATCAGCCCGCAATCTTCTAGCACCCTGAGATGCTGGGCGAAGGAGGGCAGCGCCATGTCGAAAGGTTCGGCGAGCGCGCTGACCGGCAGCTCGCCTTCGACCAGCCGCGACACCACGGCGCGGCGGGTCGGGTCGCTGAGAGCGTGAAAGGCGAGATCGAGGGGGGTCGAATGGTAAGGCATATCAATCCGTAAATTGGTCGGGGGCGGCGGTCAAGGATAAAAAGGTACTTGCCTTAGTATCCGGCTCGACATATAAAGGTAGTTGCCTTAGTGTTCAGCCCCGAATGCAGGAGCCGCTGTGGCGCAACACCTTTCAAGGAGGACTCCAATGGTCGTTCGTGTCGATCTCATGATCTCGCTCGATGGTTTCGCGACAACGACGGACCAGACGCCCGAAAGCCCGTTCGGCGAGGACTGGCCGCGTCTCGCCGGCGCCTATGCGGCAACGCGAACCTTCCGCGAGCGGGTGCTCAAGGATACGACGGGAGCGGGAACCACAGGTCTCGACGACGAATATGCGAAGGAATATTTCGAGAATGTGGGCGCCGAGATCATGGGCGCCGGCATGTTCGGTCTCCACAACTTTCCCGACGATCCGAACTGGCGCGGATGGTGGGGCGACGAGCCACCGTTCGGGTGTCCGGTCTTCGTCCTCACCCGCAAGCCACGGCCCTCCATCGAGATGGCCGGCGGGACGACGTTCCACTTCCTCAATGCCACCGCCGATGATGCGCTCCAGCAGGCCGTGGGGGTCGCAAACGGTAGGGATGTGAGGATAGGCGGTGGTCCCTCGGTCGTTCGCGACTATCTCAAAGCTGGCCTTGTCGACCGCCTTCATGTTGCCATCACGCCGATTTTGCTCGGGCGCGGCATCCGCCTATGGGACGATCTGCGCGGCTTGGAAGCCGGCTGCGCCGTCAAGACCGAAACGTCACCGAACGGCACCATCCACCTCACTTTCCAACGCCAGCCACCAAGCTAAGGCCGATTTCCGCTCCTTGCATGACGCTGATCCGTGTGCTAGACACTGAACCAGATGGTTCAGTTTTCGACAGCTCGCCTTGATGCTTCCTTTGCCGCGCTCTCGGACGCCACGCGACGCGGCGTTCTGGAGCAGCTCGGCAGTGCGGATGCTTCGATCACGGAGCTTGCAGAGACGTTCCACATGAGCCTCACGGGCATGAAGAAGCACGTCAGTCTCCTGGAGCAGGCGGGACTGGTGACGACGGAGAAGGTCGGGCGTGTGCGGACCTGCAGGCTGGGCTCACGCGGGCTCGAGGAGGAGGCGGCCTGGATCGAGGCGCGCCGCCAGATCTGGAACGCACGCTTCGATGCGCTGGATGAAATGGTCGAGCCACTGAAACGGAGGGAGAAAATCGATGGGAGACAGAGTGAGTAACGGCCGCACGGCGGTCGAACGGAGATCCGAGCTTGAACTCGTGGTGACGCGCACCTTCGACGGCCCGGTTCGCCTCGTATTCGACGCGTGGACCAAGCCCGAATTGTTCAAGCTGTGGTGGGCGCCGAAGTCAATGGGCGTGCCGATCCTTTCCTGCGAGATGGATGTTCGCACCGGGGGCAGCTATCGCATCGCGTTCGGACGCGACGCGTCGGACGCCATGGCCTTCTTCGGCAAGTATCTCGACGTGTCGCCGCCATCGCGCCTCGTCTGGACCAATGACGAAGGCGGGGACGGCGCCGTCACCACTGTGACCTTCGAGGAACAGGACGGCAGGACGCTGCTGGTCCTGCAGGAACTCTATCCCTCGAAGGAAGCGCTCGACCAGTCTTTCGTCGGCATGGAGGACGCGCTGCCCGAGCAGTTCGAGCAGTTGGATGAACTTCTCGTCACGCTCAGTGCGAGCGCGTGACAGCGCGCCTTCGAAACGTCTTATACCGCTCGAACTTCGGCAAGCCGCTTGACTGCGTAATCGTCTGGCCAGCAGACGGCGGCTTCCCATGCGGCTGAGGCTTGCGCGGCGATGTCATGTGCGCCGTCGTCGAGATCGGCGGCGTTGCCGGGCAGCACCAGGTCAAGGTCGGGGACGTCGACATGGGACTCATCCCAGTCGATCAACGCGACCCGATCTGCAGTCATGCGGACGTTGGCAGGGCTGTTGGGATTGCCGTGGACAACGCATGTCTGAAGCCCGAGGAGCCGCGCCCACGCTGCTCGACATCGAATAACGGCCTCAGGCGGCATCGCCGCAAGGTTGATCCTCGTTCCGGTCTCAGTACGCAGGAGGTCGGTCGACGATCGCCAGCCCGGGCGCTGCGGCCAACCCTGCGTCAGCCGATGCAACTCGCGCAGTGTGTCGGCGACGCGACGCCAGTCGGACCCCGTCTCGGGCGGTCCGCCCTCCATGTATTTCATCACCACCAGCCCGTCCACGAACAGCCGGCCGTCAGTGGTCGGGATCGGTACCGGAACCGTCATACCTTCACGGCCGAGGTATTGGAGCAGCTCGGCTTCCCATGCGAGGTCAGCGTCGCTCCTGGAGCCGAGACGAGCGACCGCGATCTGCCCGTGGACGCGAACGCTCCACACGTCGTTGGCAACTCCACCCGTGAGCGGTTCGATGCGAACCGCGTCTTCACCCCATTGCCCGAGTGCTTCCCATCCCATTGGCGATACCTTTGACGGCCATAATTAAATTGACGGAAGAAATAGAAAAAGTTTACGACGCCACAAAGGCCGTTGGCGGCTGGCGCGAAGCTGCCGTTGGTAGCAACCCGAACGCCTCAACCTCTCTCCTGCGTCCTCCGGCTTTCCCCAACCAACTCCCATAGATCGACCTTCTCAGCGCGCCCCTTGACCTGCGCCAGGCCCAGCGAGCGAAGTTCGAAGCGGGTGCCGACAGCATCGTGGATGGCGGCGCTCACCAGGATCGATGTGTTAAATTCCTTGTTCAATCCTTCCAGCCGTGAGGCGACATTGATCGTATCTCCCATGGCCGTGTACTGCTGGCGCGAAATCGCTCCGAAACTGCCGACGACCGCCGCGCCGGTGTGCAATCCAAATCGCGTGACGAGCGCGGGACGGCCATTCCGGCGGTTGGCTACATTCAACTCTTCGACCGCCGCTTTCATGGCAAGCGCACAGCGGCAGCCGTTTTCGGCATGGTTGGCATCTGGAACTGGGGCGTTCCACATGACGAAAATGGAATCGCCGAGATATTGCACGACAGTGCCGCCATGGCGCTCGGCGATGGTGTTCAAGAGTTCGAAATAGGCCGACAGCGTATCCACAACCTCCTCGGGCGAATGCTGCTCGGAGATGGTGGTGAAGTCCCTGATGTCGGTGAAGAGCACGGTCACATCCTGCCGCTGCGCCTTGGCGACCGCTCGCCCTTCAGGATTGACGATCCTTCTCACGACTTCACGCGGAACATAGAGGGCAAACTGGCTGATGGCATGGCGGCTTGCCGCCAGCGCGCTCGCCAGCGTGTTGATCTCCGATATCCAGGAGTGGGAGACACCTTTCTCGCCGACGTCGAGGTCGCCGATCCTGCGTGCCTCGTCGGCGAGCCGATAGAGGGAGCGGCTGACCATGCGCGACAGCAGCACCGATGCCGCGACACCCGCGAACACGAAGGCAGCCGCAATCAGGAGATTGTGCAGGAGCAGCCGATTGGCCTCAGCCACCAGATCTTCCAGAGGCACGACGATTGCGGCGACGCTTCCCTTGAACAGACCCGACACGCCGACCGGGGCGATCTGCAGGATCTGGCGTTCGCCATCGAGATCGATCCGCGCCACGCCGCCATTGGCAAAGGCAGGATCGCGCCTGAGCCTCGCCACCGTTTCCAGGCTCGTGTCGTAACTGTCTGTCGTCGTATCGACGGCAACGGCGCCATCGGCATTTTTCGACCATATGCCGAGAAGCCTTTCCATGGTCGCCGGGTCGGAATGAGCGATCAGATCATCGGCATCGTCGATGATGTAGCCGCGCGCCCGCGGCGAAATCTCCTGCGCGTCCAGCAGGCGACTGATGGTCTGCAGGTGAATGTTGATGCCGACGACCACCTGACCATTGTCCCGCATCGGGGCTGCGATCGTCAGCGTCGGAACCTTGAGCGTTCCGGTGACATAGGGCCCAACAGACACCGGCACGCCGTGCTGAACGGCGGATTGATACCACGGCCGTTGCCTGGGGTCGAAGAATGCATAGTCGATTTCCCGCTCGCCGATCGGCTTTGCATCCCTGTCGAGAAACCGCAGCGTCGAGGTGACATCAGCACCTTGTCTGCCGGCGATCGTCCTGATCGCGAAAGCCGTACGGTCGGGTGCCGCCAGCGTCTGGCGAACATCCCGCCTTTCGGTGTTGATGACCTGCAGGTACGAACCGTCGGGGTAGCCGGTGTAGATGCTCGTCGCATTGGGGACGTTGCGCAGGATCTCCAGGAAGAATTGCTGTTTTGCCGCGATATCCTGCGGCGGCGGGGAGGCGAGCAGCGGCAGGGTCGATGCCAGTGCGACCGCCTCGGTGCCGCCCTGCAGCGTATTGCGGTATCCCTCGATCAGCCGCAGGCTCATCTCGCGCATCTGCTGCACGCCGGCGCTGACTGCAGCACTGCTTCCCTGCCTGAACGCCAACCAGATGATCGGCGTCGACGTGCAAAGCAGCGATGCGACGACGAGGACGCCGAGGTGCAGTCTCAGGGGTTTGGACCAGAGCACGAGATATCCCTCGAAATGCGGACACATTTCAGCAGCCGTGCAGGAATGAGCGTCCCCAACGATGGCAGCTAACTGCTTTTTGGGGATTTACACAAGGCAGCCATGGGAGTGCCTCGGCGCTGCTGAGTTCGCTGGCTATGGCTGCTGCAGATGTTTGCTTGTGGCGGATATCGGATTCCCCGCGCCGCTTGCGCACAGCGCGGAGATGCTATCCGGTTGATGACTGGCGAAGCGGCTTGGCTCCCTCTTCTCCCCTCGGGGGTCCGGAGGACGGGTCGAGACACGTGGCTCGACCCGGTCGGTGGCCCGAAGCGGGCGGCACGGCACGCCGTTGATTGCCCTTCGCTTACGCTCCGGGCATTCGCGGCTCTGCCGCTCACCCCCTTATCGCCTCGCTATCGCTCCGGCACTTCTCCCCGTTGGGGAGAAGAGGACAGTGGTAGCGCTTTCGCCATACTTTCTGCCGGGGCAGGGGTAGGCGAGACCTGCGGTGAGGCGGATGATGGGCGTGCGGATCTCACGGCCAGCAGCGGCGTTCATACCTTCTCGGCCCAAAGCTGCCGCCGGATTGCAGCAATCGTGGCATTTGTCGCGCAATGGCGCTTATTTCCATTGAATCCCGACATGAGTGGCCCATAGTGTCGCATTCCCAGCTTTGCCGGTTGGGCGCATGGGGGAGGCGGGGCATGTCAGCAAATCTCGACGATATCCGTAACCAGCAGCGAGAGACCTGGGACAAGTTTTCGGCCGGCTGGAAGAAATGGGACAGTCTGGTTCTCGGTTGGCTCGCGCCGTTTGGCGACGCCATGCTTCGGCGCGCCAATCTCTCCAGCGGCTTCAGCGTGCTCGACATAGCCGCCGGCACTGGCGAACCCGGGCTGACCGCGGCCGCCGCAATCCCCGACGGTCAGGTTGTCGTCACCGACCTCTCGGAAAATATGCTGGCTGCTGCCGCCGAAAATGCGGCCAGGCGTGGCCTGAAAAACTTCAAAACTCAATTATGCGATGCGGGCGCGTTGCCTTTTGCCGATGCCAGTTTCGACGCCGTCCTCTGCCGGTTTGGGTTCATGTTCTTCCCGGATGTCGCTGCCGCCGCCAGGGAGATGGCGCGCGTGGCAAAGCCCGGTGCACGCGTCTGCGCCGCAGTCTGGAGCGCTCCTGCCAAAAATCCATGGGCGACCACGGTCATGGGCACGATCGCCCGCCACGCGGAAATGCCGCCGCCGCCGCCCGGTTCTCCGGGCCTGTTCCGCTGCGCGGCGGAAGGCATGATGGCCGAGACCTTCAGAGGGGCGGGCTTTCGCGATGTCGCCGAGGAAGAGGTGTCGGCGATGATGGTGCACGATACCCCGGAGCGCTACTGGGACTTCATGACCGAGATCGCCGCGCCTGTGGTCGCCGGACTGTCCAGGGCCGATGCGCCAACACGGGAGAAAATCCGCCGCGAGGTCCTGGAACTGGCGCTACAATCCGTCAGCGACGGCAAGGTTCACCTTCGCTCAACGGCAACTGTGATCACAGGCACGCGCCAGCAATCGTAGCGCCTTGTCGCGCGCCGCCGAGCCTAAAGAATCTCGCGCAAAACTGTGGAGCGATTTTGTGATAACGATATGCCTAAAAACAAAGACCTAAAGCGCAAGGAGCGAATCTGAAAGATTGCGCGAAGGGCTGCACCCCTCAGGCGCGGCAAGCCACAACGTGATCCCGTATTGCCGCAGCACTTTCCGAAGGCGACCTGAACGTCACATCCAACGTCAGCGCGTGTGGGTGCGGGATATCAAGAACCACGGCCTGTTGGCTTCGGCTCCTCGACGTCTCGACGTCGGTGGTTTTCAAATGGTCGCGCCGCGCGGGGGAGGAAATGCGACGCGCCAATTCTTCTTCGGCACAAAGCAATCGCACCGGAACGAAGACCGCGGCGCGTTGTGTGGCGGCGTCAACGAACTGTTGGTACGTCCGCGTGCTCCGCTCGTCGCCTTCGACACCGGCATGGGTGAAGATGAAATTCGCCGACGGGCCGCTATAGGCGGTGATCGCATCCAGCACGGCCTGCCGGACCCTTGCAGTATACCCCCAGATGCCCTTCGGCAGCGGAGCGTCCTCGTCGAGAAGGCGCAAGATCGGATTGTTGAACCAGTGATTATCAACGATCTTTGCTGATATAAGCGACCCGAGTTCTCGAGCGATCGTCAGTTTCCCGACGCCCGGAAACCCCAAGAGCAAAACGAAAACACACATCGTCCGGCAACTCTCCCACACAATCCACTGGTAACAACGCAGCGCAGAACATTGTCTGGAATCTACCAGAATTTCCACCATGGACGCTTTGGATCGGGAGGCATCGAAGGCTCGGGCGCGAGTATGGCTTTCATCACGATCATCTCGCCATCATGGTCATAATATTCTCCCTCTTCTCCCTGGACTTTGGCTTCGAGAGATTGGGCGATAAGCCACATTTTCCGACGGATTTCTTGATCGGGATTTTTGACAACGATGTTGTCTTCGCTCCACCAAAGCCATGCGGCGCTTTCCCCATTTTCGCTGCGGGAGTATCCTTTCCACACGCATATGCCCGCCTGTTCCACCCGTAAAACATCCCCACCGGCGGCGGGGGTTTCAGCAAAACCGTCATGCTGAATTTCGGGATCATTGGCAACGTACTCGAGCCATTCCTCGAGAGCGATCGATGGAGACGCATCGAACCAATTTGCCTTGCGAGTAATGTGAAGATCGTAACCCATCAGAGCCTATTACCTAAGTCGCGCCGAACGGTTGAACCGCGTCAATGTGAAGCCGCCTCGCTTGCGACGGCCGCCGCCTCGCGCTGCTGGCTAGGACCGACGGGGATCAGCCAGGTGGTGAAGAAGGTCAGCACCGCAACGACGACCACGCCCCAGAAGCTCCAGTGCAGGGCCGCATTGAAGACGGCGCGGATCGCCGGATCGGCGGCGAGTGCTGAAAGCCCGGTCGGCTGGTTCAGCGCCTCATGCAGGCCAGCCGCCGCTTCGCCGCTCGCATAATGGTTGATGCCGGCATTGAGGATGGCGCCGAGGACCGTGGCGCCGAGCGTATTGCCGAGGCTTCGGGCAAAGATGATCGAGGCGGTGGCGCTGCCGCGCATCGACCATTCGACGCTGTCCTGCACCAGCACGATGCTGGTGAGGCTGATGAGACCCATGCCGAAGCCCATGAAGAAGGAGCCGGCGCCGGCAACGACCGGCGAACTTTCCGGCGTCAGGAACAACAGGAAGCAGGCGCCGAACGGAAACATCAGGCTGCCGACGCGCAGCGTGCGGCGGATGCCGAAGGCCCTGTAGAAGCGGCTGGAAAGCATCACCGCCAAGGGCCAGCCGACGACGAGCATGGTCAGCGTAAAGCCGGCAACGATCGGCGAACGGCCGAGCACGCCCTGCACATAGATCGGCAGGATCGTCGAAAGCCCGATCAGCGCCATGCCGGCCAGCAGTGTCGCCGCATTGCTGGTCGCAATCAGCCTTCGGCTCCAGAGCGGGATCGAAATGATCGGCTCCGGCGCCCGCTTCTCCTGGGCGAGGAAGAGAACGCCAGTGACCACGAAGACGGCGAAAAGCGAAATCAGGACCCAGGCGCTGCCATCGGTTTCCGTCAGCATGATGAGAAGTGCGACGATCGAGATCGAAAACAGCGCCGCTCCGAGGTAATCGATCTTGGCCTGCTTGTGCGCCACGTCCTCCTTCAGGAAGATCATGAACGCGATGATCGAGATGATGCCGATCGGCAGGTTGATCCAGAAGATCCAGGCCCAGGAGATGTTGTCGACGATGATGCCGCCGGCAAGCGGCCCGACGACGGCCGATGTCGCCCAGACGGTCGCCATGAAGCCCTGAACGCGGCCGCGTTCCTCGAGCTTGAAGAGATCGCCGATGATCGTCGTCGTCACCGGCTGGATGGCGCCGGCGCCGAGCCCCTGCAGCAGCCGGAACAGCACCAGCGACATCATCGACCAGGCAAGCCCGCAGAGCAAAGAGCCGACGAGGAAGATCAGGATGCCGCCGATCAGTACCGGCTTGCGCCCGAAAATGTCGGAAAGCTTGCCGTAGATGACCGTGGTCGTCGATTGCGCCAGCAGGAAGGCCGAAAACACCCAGCTGTAATAGGAAAAGCCGCCGAGCTGCCCGACGATGCGCGGCATCGCGGTCGCCACGATCGTCGCCTCGATCGCCACCATGAAGGTCGCGAGCATGATGGTGGCGACGATAAGCACGCGGTTCGAGCGTTGCGCTGCATTCGACATGACGATCCTCTTCGGGTGCTCCGCAGATGCCGGAAATATCGGCAGGCTGGCTTTGGTGTGGGGCGATGCGCCGCTTGCGGAGTGATGTGGCTCTTTTACGTCCTCAGGGCCGAACGGTAAAGCAGGCCGCGACCGGTTTCTGACGGCAGCGATCCTTTCGCGCGATGTCAGGGAAGTTTCGGTCAAAGCGAAGGCCCGGGCCGAGCGACGCCGGGCCTTCATTCTGTCGGGAGGGAAGGCGAACAATCGCCCACTCCTCATTGCGGGCACGCATCGCCGACCGAGCTGTTATCCGTCCCGGTGCCGGCCGCCCCCGCGCAACCCGGCGTCTGCTGCAGGTTGGGATTGACCCCGCCGGGATTGATCGTGCTGCGGCCGCTATTGAGATTGACGCCGCCATTGCCGGTCGTGCTGCCGGTGGTGCCGGGATCGGTGCCGACAGAACCGGTGCCGATAGACCCGGCGCCCGTTGCACCGCCACCGACGGACCCAGTGCCCGCCGACCCGGCGCCCGAACTCCCCGATCCGCCGATGATCGGCGCAACCGAAAGCCGTCCATTGGCATCCGCACCCCCGGCCGTCTGCGCCATGGCCGAACCGGCTAGACCGATCGAAAGCAGTGATATCGCGATGAACTTGCAGGACATGATTTTCTCCATGCTTGTTGTCTCAGGGAGAAAACCAGCTTGGGGGTGGCATTGTTCCGGGATGGGTTGGGCTGGTTGGCACTATTGCGCCGGAGGCGGACACCCCGGCTAGCCTCTTCAGCCCTGACGATCACTGCGGGCGGGCACCGTTATTCCCCTCGTTACCGCGAAAATCGCTCCAAACATTCCGCCGACGACGATCCCTGCAGAGCCGCCTGCCAACGCCGCAATGAGGCAGTAGGCGATCCAGGAACCAACGCTGGATGCACCGGACAGGAATAAGGTGGAACCGACGCCGATTGCTCCGCCAAGGATGCCCAAGACAATGGCAACCCCCGTCACAGCCTCCGATGGATCAATGGCGCGGATGCGTGGCGCTTGGGCGATACCATGTTCAACCGGCGGAGACTGGCGATCCGTGTCTTCCATTCGACCCTCCTTCAAAGCATTTACGGTCGATCCATCAGCCGCCGAGAGGCTTGTCGTCCTTTTCGGACAATATCCTTTCCGCTGCGCCATCCAGATCTTCGTACTGACCGGTGCGCAGGGACCAAACGAAGGCGCCAAGCCCGGCGATGCCCATGAACAGAGCTATGGGTATCAGAAACGACAATGCGCTCATTTATCCCACTCCCGCCAGCTTATTTATCCGCCGCATTTCCCGCTCTGGTGGCGTGCCGTCGATCTCAAGCCTCATCGCATTCGCGACGACGAATATGGACGACGTCGACATCGCTATCGCGGCGATGAGCGGGTTGGCATAGCCCAACAGTGCGAGAGGAATGCTGCACGCATTGTAGACGATAGCCAAAGCGAAATTTTGGCGGATCAGCACGGCCGCACGACCCGCCGTCGTCAGCGCGACCTTCATTCCGCCCATGTCTCCATTGAGCAGGATGAAATCGGCGGCGCTGCGACCGATGTCGCTTCCTGATGCCGGAGCCATGGAAACATGCGCGGCCTTCAGCGCGACCGCGTCGTTTATTCCGTCACCAATCATCATTACCTTGCGACCGAGACTGCGCAACGCATCGATCGCCTCGGCCTTGTCCTTGGGGAGGGCGGCGGCTTTTACCGAGTCGATTCCGACTTCCCGTGCCACTGCAAGAGCCGCTTCGGGGACATCGCCGGTCAGCATTTCGACGGCGATGCCGCGACTTTTCAAGAACTGCACCGCCATCGCCGACCCGGCTCGAACCTTCTCTCCAAAAACGAAAGAGGCAAGGATTTCTCCCTGTCGTGTCAGGACGACAGTAGAAGCGGCGGCAGTCCGGTCGTCTGCATCGCTGCTCGCCGCCCATGCCGCTCGCCCAAGTCGATAAACTTCCCCTCGGAAAGACGCCTCGAGACCGTTGCCTGGTATCTCCCTGACGTCTTCGAGCGCGAGGGCCTCCCACTCGCGCCGTGAGGCGTAATCCGCGATCGCTCTCGACATCGGATGGCTCGAAAACCGCGACAGCGACGCAGCCAGTGAAAATTCCAGTGGTCCGGTCCAGTTCCCGGTCAACAGCCTCGGCTCGTACTGCGTCAGCGTACCGGTCTTGTCGAAAACGACGGTGTCGATTTCCGCCAAACGTTCCAATGCCGATCCGTCCCGTGCCACTATGCCCTGGGTGAACAATCTGCGTGCTGCAACGACCTGAACCATCGGGACCGCCAGCCCCAGCGCACAAGGGCAGGCGATGATCAGGACCGAAATCGAAATCGTCAGGGCGAGGTGGATGTCCTGTGTCACCGCAAACCACGAAAGGAATGTCAGTACCGACAGTCCGTGGATAACGGGAGCATAGAGACGCGCGGCCCTGTCTGCGAGTATCCGGTATTCAGAACGGCCGTCCTCGACCGCTTCCAGCATCCTATGCAGCTCGGCGACTGTCGAATCTCCCGGTGCGGCGGTGGCTTCGACAGTCATGGGATGACCGACGTTCAAATCTCCCGCGCAAACCTGTCTGCCTGGTCCAACCGTCTCCCAACGGCTCTCTCCCGTCAGCAATGAACGGTCAAGTTCCGACAGGCCGGAGAGAATTGTCCCGTCGGCTGGAATTCTATCGCCGGCGGCAATCAGGGTGCGGGTTCCGGAAACGATATCGCTCAGTGGGACATACTCGATCCGTCCGTCCGCGCGTATCACATTCGCGCCTTTCGGCATCATGTCGGCCAGAGACGCTGCCGCCGATCGCGCCCTGCGTCGCATCAGATGGTCCAGCGTGCGTCCGACGAGCAAAATGAAGATCAACGAGGCACTGGCCTCGAAATAGGCTTGCCGTCCTTCCGCGAACGTGTCGTATACGCTGAGACCGTACGAGAGCAGGACGCCGATGCTGACCGGCACATCCATGTTTGCCCGACCATGCACGAGCGCCCGCCACGCCGACCGGTAGAAAGTCGCCCCGGAGTAGATAACGGCCGGTAGTGCGAGCGCGGCCGACATCAGGTGGAGCGTCTGACGTGTTGCCGGGTCCGCGCCCGCCCAGACCGATACGGACAGCACCATGATGTTCATCGAGCAAAAGCCGGCGACTGCCAGCGCGCGCAGCAGGCCCGATATCTCATCGTCCGGTTGATCGCCGCCTTCCGCCGGCAAGACCGCCGTGTAACCGATCGTTCCGATCAGGGCGGCAAAATCGGGCGGCGAACCATTATCCGCTTGCCAATGGATGGTTACGCGCTTTGCCGTCAGATTGGCGCGCGCCATGTGAACTTCGGGGTGCTTGCCAAGGGTCGATTCCAGAAGCGCCATGCATGCGCCGCATCGCATGTCCGGAACGGACAAGGTGATCTGCCTGAGACCATTGCCCAAATCCCGGCTCGCCAACGCAACCTCGTCCACCCCTGGCCTTCTTGGTCCGGGCTCGTGGAGCGACGACGCAATTGACGCGCAGCAGGTCATTGTCCGTTCCTCGCTACCTCATTGCCTTGTAGGCATGCCATGTGGCGTGGCCGAGCAAAGGAAAAACGACTATCAGTCCGACAAGTCCTGTCAGCAGGCTGGCGAGGAAGAGGGCGAGCACGATCGCGCCCCAGACCACTGACGGTCCCATGTTGTTCCAGACCATGACAACGCTGACGCCCATCGCTGTGAAGGCGTCGATGCGCTCATCCAGCAGCATCGGAATTGAGAACACCCCGATTGCAAAAGCGAATCCAGCAAACAATGCGCCCACGCACAGGCCGACGATCAGCATGCCCCAGCCCGAGGGGGTGGTGACCAATAGCCTTGCTACGCCATCAAGGCCGGGGAACGGATTAACGCCGAAAAAGAGCGCGTAGATAATGACCGCCGCCCTCATCCAGAGCAGCATCACCATGCACAGCAGCATTCCCGTGAAAAACACCTGCCCTCCAGCTCTCGGCCGGACGAATAACATCTCCCGAAGCGTGATGCGCTCCCCGTTCGCCAAACTCCTGCTCTTGACATAGAGCCCTGCGGCAAAGATCGGCGCGACGATCAATATGCCCGCCAATGCGGGAAAGAGAAGATAGTCGCGCTCGAGCCGAAACAGCATCACGGTGGCCGCCAACGCCAGTAAGAACACCACGAACCCGTAGGCCAGACTTGGCCAGGGTTGCCGGATCAAGTCCTGCCAGCCTTGGCCAAGCCAACCGAAAGCAGCACCGAGGGGCAGATGCCGCTGCCACTTGGGATTCATCGTCTCCTGTATCCCCGATACCTCGCTCCGATATCGGCCGGAAGTGTCGTCCTGCGGCATCTGATCCTCCTCGCGCATTCAGCAAGCTGAAGCGGCGGCTCTGAATTGGTTGGGCTGCTGGCCTTTTTCCTTGATATGCTCGATGCAGGCGGGCTGGGTGGCGATCGCCATGTAAACAAAATGGGCGTTAGCGCAGACAAAGATCGCCCCGGTCAGCCCGATCAGCAGCCACTTGAAAGCGCGTGGTATAGGTCTCTTCGCTTGGGCCATCACTGTTGACCCCCACCCAGCTTGTTCACATAAAGCGCGAGTATCTTTATCTCAGCTGGACTTAGGCGTTCGTCCCAGGTCGGCATATGTCCCTGCCGTCCGCCATGGATCGACTGGACGATCCGTTCGATGCCCCCGCCATAAATCCAGCGGCTATCGGTCAGGTTCGGCGCACCGACATCCTGTTTGCCTTTGGCATCTTCGCCGTGGCATGCGACGCAGCTGGCCATGAACACCTCGCGGCCAGCAGCTATCTGGCTGGCGTCTGCGGCTTCGGTGGACGTATTGCTCAACGAATAGACATAGGCGGCGACGTCGCTCACCTGTTTTCGGTTGAGCATTTCGTCTGTTCCGAACGCAGGCATCTGCGACACGCGGCTTTGCGAGTGCGTCGTATTGACTCCCACCGTCATGGTCTGGACGATCTTTTCTGGTCCTCCACCCCAAAGCCAATCGTTATCGGTCAGGTCGGGGAAGTCTCGTCCGCCCTTGCCGTCCCTTCCATGACAGGCGGCGCAGTTGTCTCCGAACAACTGGTGGCCGCTGGAGGCCACTTTCTCCATCAGCTTTGCGTCTGCACGGATTGCATCAAAGGAACTGGTCTCGATCTTCTCGATCCAGAGCGCGCGCGAAGCGTCGGCTTCTATGATCTTTCGCTCTACCGCCTGCTTTTGACCCGTGCCGATCAGGCCCCTCGTATACGTGCTTCCAAGCGGCCAGGTCGGATACAGTATCCACCAGAGAGCGGCGAACAGGTGGGTGATGATGAGGAAGAGCAGAACCCCGCGCGGTACAGGAGTATCGAGCTCCTTGATGCCGTTCCAAATGTGTCCCGTCGTCTTCCGGCCTGTTACGGGATCGACTTCCTCTATCGCCATGGGGTGTCGTCCTTATCGAATATGTCCGTTTCCGCCCGATCGAAACGCGCCTTGTTGGAAGGCCAGAAGGTGTAGATGATCACCCCGATCGAAAACAGAATGAGATAGAACAGGCCCCAAACCTTGGACAGTTCCAACATGGTTTCGTGGCTAAGATCCATTTCAAATCCCCTGAGGAATCAATTGTTGGGGTTCGGCACCTGCTCCGGTGCCGCAGTGTTCTGATAGGCAGCCTTCGTGAGCCGACCAAGCACCTGCAGATAGGCGACCATCGCGTCCATTTCCGTCACGCTGGTTTTTACGCCGTCAAACGCGGAAACCTGCGTGTCCTGCCCATAACGTTCCGTGACGCCTGAGGACTGTTCGCTGTCTGGATTGGCCTGGCCGAAGGCATCGGCAGACGCGTTTGCGACCATCTCGTCCGTATAGGGCACTCCCACGGTTCTCAGGGCCGCCAGTTGGTCACGCAGATCGGCCAGATCGAGCGGGGTTGTCGCCAACCATTGATAGGACGGCATGTTGGATTCCGGGACGACCTCGCGAGGGTTGATCAAATGGGCCACGTGCCAGAGATCGGAATACTTACCGCCGATGCGCGCCAGATCGGGACCGGTGCGCTTTGATCCCCACAACATGGGATGGTCATACTTGGATTCGACCGCAAGAGAATAAGGACCGTACCGCTCGACCTCGTCCCGCAGCGTTCTGATCATCTGGCTGTGGCAGGCGTAACAGCCTTCTCGCACATAGATGTTCCGGCCCGCCGCCTCGAGGGGTGTGTACACTCTCATGTCGGGGGCGTCCTCGACCGTCTCGTGGATCGTGAACAGCGGGGCGATTTCGACAAGCCCGCCGACGCTTCCCGCCACAACGATAGCCAGCATAAACCCGACGGCCGTCCGTTCCAGTCTTCCATGCAGAGGTTCGCTCATCTCTCACTCCGCCGGCGCATTTTCGAGAAGGCCCGAAGTCAGGGGCGCGTCATGAACTGCTCCCACGGCGGGAGCCGTTCGGACAGTCATCCAGATATTGAAGCTCGCCACGATCGCCCCAAGGAGGAAAAGCAGCCCTCCGAAAGCGCGTGCGATATAGTAGGGATACATCGCCAGCAGACTGTCGACGAATGAATAGACCAGGGTGTTGTCGGCTGAATATGTGCGCCACATCAAGCCCTGGATGATGCCGGAATTCCACATGGCGAAGACGTAGATGAGCGTGCCTGCAAGCGCCAACCAGAAGTGGACTTCGACCAGGGCTGCAGAATACATCCTTTCGCGTTTCCAGATCGATGGAACGAGTGTGTAGAACGCGCCGAACGTTATCATGGCAACCCAGCCCAGCGCACCGGCATGAACGTGTCCGACCGTCCAATCGGTATAATGAGACAGTGAGTTGACGGGTCTGATTGCCATGAAAGACCCTTCGAATGTCGACAGACCGTAGAAGAACGCCGCCATCATGATGAAGCGAAGAGTGGCGTCGTCACGGACGCGGTGCCAGGCCCCGTTCAATGTCAGCAAGGCGTTTCCGGCCGATGCCCACGACGGAACCAGCAGCATGACCGAAAACGTCATTCCAAGGTTTTGCACCCAGATAGGCAGCGCGGTGTAATGGAGATGGTGGGATCCCGCCCACATGTAGAAGAAGGTGATCCCCCAGAAGCTGAGAATGGACAATCGATAGGAAAAAATCGGCCGCTCGGCGCGGATCGGCAGATAATAGTAGAGCATCCCAAGGAAGCCCGACGTCAGAAAAAACGCCACGGCGTTGTGCCCGTACCACCACTGGACCATCGCATCCTGTACACCGGGCCAGACCGTGTAGCTTTTGGCGTGTCCGAACGATACCGGCACCGCCAGGTTGTTGACGATATGGAGGATCGCCACCACGATGATGAAGGCGAGATAATACCAGTTGGCCACGTAGATGTGGGGTTCCTTGCGCCGCGCCAAGGTGCGTACGAAGAGCGCGAAATAGGCGATCCAAACGATCACGAGCCAGAGGTCGGCGTACCATTCCGCTTCCGCGTATTCCTTGGACTGGGTAACGCCCATGAAATACCCGCTGACCGCGATCAGACAGAAAAGGTTGAAGCCGAAGATCACGAACCACGGCGAGAGTTGATCGGCCAGCCTTGCGCGCGATGTTCGCTGTACGACATGGAATGATGTCGCGATCAAGGCGTTTCCGCCGAAGCCGAAGATCACCCCTGTGGTATGGGCGGGCCGTATACGACCGAAGCTCGACCACGCCGTATCGAAATTCAGGCTCGGCCAGGCAAGCTGTGCGGCTGCCCAGACGCCGATGAACATACCAAAGACCGCCCACGCCAATGTGAGGGCCACGCCGACCTTGATCGGATCGTCATAGTAGCTGAAAAAGCGCGAAGCATCCGGTTCTTCGCTGAAAGCCAAAGTCAGGATGTAGCAGAACAACGCGCCGCAATACACGAAGACGATAACGCCGTGTATGCCGAAGGGATCAAAGCGGCCAGCAGCGGCCATCGCGACGCCGACAACCATCAAAGCGATAAGTATAGCTGCCGCAAACCCCCGCTCCGTGCTCGTGAGCTGTCCCATTGTTCCATCCCCCCGGCTGTGCCGATGATGGTGCTCCACAAAGCGTTGAAAGGCAATCAGTTCTGCGAGTGTGCACACGCTAAAATAGACTAGATCGTCCATCACAATCGCTGTTGGGCCGATTTGGCCCTGAAACAGAAGGTCGTATTATTCGGCCATGGGAGCGAACGTTCCCGTTGTCATTTGACGCAGACGAGCTTCGTCACTAGCCGAGGCGCCACGCGTCTTTTCAGACGCGAAGACGCTGTAACACTTTGAATTGCTGCATAATTCCTTAAATCGATTCCGATTTAGGAAATCATGTAATAGGATGAGCGAGAAAATTGGAGCCGGCCGGAGTGCTTGAAAGAAATGGTGCCGCTTGCAGGACTCGAACCTGCGACCCCATCATTACGAATGATGTGCTCTACCACCTGAGCTAAAGCGGCCCCTCGCGGCCGAAGCATGCGGCCTGCGATTTGCATGGCGCTGATACAGGCATTGATCGAAGAATTCAAGCACCCTGTCATGGCTTTGGCAAAAAAGAGGGGAGGGGCCAAGAAGGCGCGCCTCAGAGCGCCAGCCGGGCGCGCGCCGCCCTGTATTCGGCCTCCAGCCGGTCGACGAATTTTTTGACCGGCTCGACGGCCTTAATGGCGCTGATGCCCTGGCCGCTGCCCCAGATGTCCTTCCAGGCCTTGGCGCCGCCGATAGCCTGCTCGAAATCCATCTTCGAGGCATCGGCTAAGGGCAGGTTGTCGGGGTCCATGCCGGCAGCCACGATCGAGGGCTTCAAATAGTTGCCGTGCACGCCGGTGAAATAGTTGGAATAGACGATATCGCCAGCGGCGCCTTCGACGATCGCCTGCTTGTAGGCGTCCGCGGCGCGCGCCTCTTGCGTTGCGATGAAGGGCGAGCCGATATAGGCCATGTCGGCGCCCATCGCTTCTGCGGCGAGGATGGCGCCGCCGGTGGCGATGGCGCCGGCCAGCAGCAGCGGCCCGTCGAACCATTCGCGGATTTCCTGGACGAGGGCAAAGGGCGACAGCGTGCCGGCATGGCCGCCGGCCCCGGCGGCAACTGCGATCAGCCCGTCGGCTCCCTTGCGGATCGCCGAATGGGCATGGCGGTTGTTGATGATGTCATGCAGCACGATGCCGCCATAGGAGTGCACGGCGGCGTTGACCTCGGGCACGGCGCCGAGCGAGGAGATGACGATCGGCACCTTGTATTTGACGCAGAGCGTAAGGTCATGCTCCAACCGCTTGTTCGACATGTGGACGATCTGGTTGACGGCAAAGGGCGCGGCCGGCCGCTCGGGATGGGCGGTGTCGTGGCGGGCAAGCTCCTCGGTAATCTCGGCCAGCCATTCGTCGAGCTGGCTTTCCGGCCGGGCGTTCAGCGCCGGAAACGCTCCGACGATGCCTGCCTTGCATTGCGCCAGCGTCAGCGCCGGATGCGAGATGATGAACAGCGGCGAGCCGATGACCGGCAGTCTCAATCTGTCCTTGAGGATCGGGGGCAGGGCCATGGTTCACCGCTTCCACTGACGTTTACGAAAACGTCAATCTCATAACAGGGATGAAAATGCGATAAAAGAGCGGCTGCCATGCCTTCGTCGATTTCAGCCGGAATATATACGTCCGAGAAAGCTCATATAATAAGGCCCGCAGCGGTGAAACCTGCCGACTATCCCCGCCGATCAACTGCGGCCCGCCCTCGCAAGGCTTGCGGTTTGCCGCACTTGCCGCTACCGAATTTTGATGGAGAACGGCGGGGATTGCAGTCCGATGCCGAATTCAAGGTGAAGGACTTGACGTGAGCGGATTAGAAACGGCCATCAGAACTGCGCTCGAAAATTCCGATCGCGATAATCCGGAGGTTCGAGCGAGGATCTATCAGTCGGCCCGCCAGGCGCTGGAAGCCGGCCTGCGCAAGCAGGATATCACCGACACCGAAGTCGTCGCCCATCACCGCCATCGCCTGGAAAGCACCATCCACGCCATCGAAGGCGAGGAGCGCGAGCGCCTTCACCCCCGCCAGAGGCCGCCTGAAGTGCCCGTGCCGCCGGTCGTGGAAATGCCGGCGCCGCCGGTTCCGCGCGGTGACGTGGCCGATATCGACAGCCTTATCGATAGTCCCGTGCCCGCAGGCGAAACCCGCACCCCCGAGGTGGCCTTCAGCCGCGGCGACGAGTCCAGCCTCCATGACGTGCATGCCGGCAATGCCGATCACCTGGCTGCCGCCCCCGTCGGCGAGGAGCGGCTTGCCCGGGGTCAGCGCGCCACCAATATGGATTTCCGCCCGGAGCGGGCGGCAGGCCGCCGCAAGCCGCGCAAGTTTTTTTCGAGGCTGCTCGTCTGGTGCGTCCTGCTCGCCTTCATCGGCATCGGCGCCTGGTGGGCACATACATCGGGCCTGCTGATGACGGCGGCCGAGCGCGACACCAGCGTTGCCAATCCGCCGGCAAGCACCCAGCCCGAGGATTTCACCGGCAATGACGACAGCGCCGGGAATGCGGGCTCTCACACCGATGAGCCGGTGACCATCGATCCGCAGAACAGTTTCTCGGCCGATTGGATCCCGCTGTTCAAGCCTGAGAACGCCGACAAGATTCAAAGCGGCCCGCGGGCCCGCATCGAAAAAATCGACGAGAATGATGGCCCCGCCGTCCGGCTGATTTCCGAAAGCGGTGCAGCCGATGGCAATGTCTCGATCAGCGTTCCCCCTTCGGTGCTGCAGCAGTTGGCCGGCAAATCCTCGACGATCGCGCTGACGCTGCAGTCGACCAGCGACGAGCCGACCCAGGTCACCGTCGAGTGCAATTTCCAGACGCTCGGCAATTGCGCCCGCCATCGCTTCAACGTCACCCGGGAAAAGTCGGATGCGCTGCTGCAGGTAAAGTTCGACCGCTCGCTCGCGCCGAATTCGCCGGGCACGCTGACGATCAACAGCGATCTCGACGGCAAGGCGCGCGGCATCAACCTCTTCGCCATCCGCATCCTGCCGGGGCAGTGACCTCGGTCCCGGCGGAGCCGGTGACCCCGTTTAGCCAACGCCTATTTCAGGAAGCCCTATTTCAGAAATCCAGGCCCTGAGCCGATGATCTCTGCATCGACCGTGCCGAGCGCCTGTTTGTCCTTGCCGTCATAATCCATCCTGTTCAGCATGTGGCGGATGAGTTCGAGGCGCGCCCGCCGCTTGTCATTGCCGTGGATTACCGTCCAGGGCGCGAAATCCGTATGGGTTTCTTTGAGCATCCGGTTGCGCTTGTCGCTGTAATCGTCCCATTTCGTCAGCGCTGCGATGTCCATCGACGACAGTTTCCAGACCTTCAGCGGATCATGCCGGCGATCGTGGAAACGCTTCAACTGCATCTCGCGGCCGATATCGAGATAGAATTTGAAGAACAAGATGCCCTCATGGGCGATGATCTTTTCGAGTTGCGGCGCCTGTTTGAGGAAATCCTCATATTGCTGCGGCGTGCAGAAACCCATGACCGGCTCGACGCCGGCGCGGTTGTACCAGGAGCGGTCAAACAGCACGAATTCGCCTGATGTCGGAAATTGCGCGACATAACGCTGGAAATACCATTGCCCCTGTTCGCGCTCGGTCGGCTTTGTCAGCGCCACGACGCGCGCAAGGCGTGGGTTCATATGCGCCGAAGAGGCCGAGATCGCTCCACCCTTGCCGGCAGCGTCGCGCCCTTCGAACAGCGCCATCACCCGCTTGCCGGTCGCCTGCAGCCAGAACTGCACCTTCACCAGTTCGATCTGCAGCTTTTCCAGTTCCTCCAGATAGTCCTCTTCCTTGAGCTTCTTCTTGTAGGGGAAGTCGCCGGAGCCCAGCGCGTGTTCGTCCACCCAGGCCGGCAGGGCGGGATCGTCGACGTCGAAGATGCGTTTCTTTCCGCGGATCTCCAGCTCCACGGCCCTGTTTTCGACCTTCTCGTCCATATGGTGCTCCTCAGCCTGATTGTTCTCTTTCTGCAGGCGAACATAGTTACCGTTGAAAATCAAATCTTTCACGGGCGGCCGATCATTTTTCGTGGGTTTCGGCTGCGGCCTTTCGCTTGAGGTGCGGCCACCCGAAAACTTCTGTCATGAATTGCCGCTATCAGGCAGAGTTCAATATAGAGAAAAACGAATCGACGCCGCGAGGGCACTTGCAAGACGAAACTCCGTGGAGAAAAAGCCTGTTGGCGCGCATAAGGCGCGAACGGCCGGTGCTGCTTGCGGCGATCCTCAGCGCGCTCGCCGCGCTTGCCGCCGGCATGAACAAATGGGTTGTGCTTGTCCTCCTGCTTGTGATGATCCTCACCGCGCTTTTCAATGAGGCGCCGATCATCGAGGCCGAACCGGCCCCGCCGGTGGAGATCGAGCCGGAGGCGCCGCCAAGCCGCTTGCCGGAGGTTTCCGCCACGCTTTCCGGCCTCGATATCCCGGTCATGGTGCTGTCGGACGACGCCTCGGTGCTCTTCCAGAACCGTGCTGCCGAGAAAGCTTTTGGCGAAGTGGCGCTCGGCGCCCATATATCGGCCCGCCTGCGCTCGCCCGGCGTGCTCGACATGGTGCGCGAAACCATCGCCACCAACGCTCCGAACCAGATAGAGCATGCCGAGCGGCTGCCGTCCGAGCGCGTCTATATGGTCCGCAGCGCGCCCATAGAATTCGCAGCCGATGACGGCCCGCATGAGCGCTATTTTATCCTCTCCTTCCGCGATATATCGGAGGTCCGCCGCATCGATCGCATGCGGTCGGATTTCGTCGCCAATGCCAGCCACGAGCTGCGCACGCCGCTTGCCTCGCTGCGCGGCTTCATCGAAACCATCCAGGGGCCGGCGAAGAACGATCTGAAGGCGCAGGCGCGTTTCCTCAACATCATGCTGGATCAGACGACGCGCATGAGCCGGCTGGTCGACGACCTGCTGTCGCTCTCGCGCCTGGAGCTGAAATCGCACATCGCCCCGGATGAGAAGGTCGATCTGGTGCCGCTGCTCGGCCATGTCAGAGATGCGCTGGTGCCGCTGGCAACGGATGTCGGCGTCGCCATCAACCTGCATCTGCCCGACGGCAAGGTCGAGGTGCTCGGAGACCGCGACGAGCTTGTCCAGGTCTTCGAGAACCTGATGGAAAACGCCTGCAAATACGGCCAAGAGGGCGAGGTCGTCGACGTCTGGCTGAAGAACGGCACCGGCCAGCCGGTCGAGGTCAGCATCGTCGACAAGGGCCCAGGCATTCCGGCCGAGCATGTGCCGCGCCTGACCGAGCGCTTCTATCGCGTCAGCATCGAGGACAGCCGCTCGAAAAAGGGCACCGGCCTCGGCCTTGCCATCGTCAAACACATCCTCACCCGCCACCGGGCACGGCTGATCGTCAAGTCGGAAGTCGGCAAGGGCACCAATTTTACGGTGCGTTTCTGACGCAATGCTCTATGAGAACCGGGCGGGGAACGGAGAGGTCGCGGCATGTCCTCTTCTTCCCTCGGGGAGAAGGTGCCGGCAGGCGGATGAGGGGGCCGCACGGCTGACCTCTCACGCAATTCACCTATCCCGCCACGCCTGCCCAAGGGCCTTGACGATGGTCGAGGCGGTTCACGGGTTATTGGAAAGACCGGCTTCGCCGGCCCCCTCATCCGCCCTACGGGCACCTTCTCCCCGCTGGGGAGAAGAGGGAATCGAGATGCCCCCGCCATGTACCTGGGCCCCAAATCACCGCGGAACAACGTTAATGAAACGGCGGAAGCGGAAAGCCGCCGCCTCACTGCCGTTTCTGATGTGCAGCCAGTTTGTACAACGCGAGGTGGATTGACCGCCGAACTTTGCTGGTTGCTCGACATGATCGATCGGCCGATTCAAAATATTACTTTATAAATCAGGAGCTTAATCTGTCACAAATGTTTCACGGCTTTGACATAAAAGGACGGTGCATAAAGCGCTAAGAGAGTCTCGCCGATGAAAAAAGGCATGCGAGGGCCTCTCTAAGGCCGCACTCACACAAGCCCAAATACCGGGAGATTTACATGAACACCTTCAAGCTCACCGTTGCCGCGCTCGCTGCAACTGCTGCTTTCGCTGGCGCTGCCGTCGCCCGCGACCAGATTCAGATCGCTGGTTCGTCCACCGTCCTGCCTTACGCAAAGATCGTTGCCGAGTCCTTCGGCGAAACCTTCACCAACTTCAAGACGCCGGTCGTTGAATCCGGCGGCACGGGCGCTGGTCTGAAGGAATTCTGCAAGGGTGTTGGTGAAGACACTATCGATATTGCGAACGCTTCGCGTCCGATCAACAAGAACGAAGCCGAAGCCTGCAAGGCCGCCGGCGTAACCGACATCCAGGAAGTCAAGATCGGCTACGACGGCATCGTCTTCGCAACCGACGCTTCCAACCCTGACGTCGCTTATGTTCCTGCCGACATCTACAAGGCCCTCGCAGCCCAGGTCGTCGTTGACGGCAAGCTTGTCGCTAATCCGTACAAGAAGTGGTCGGAAGTCAACCCGAAGCTTCCGGCTGTTGATATCGCCGTCTACATCCCGGGCGAAAAGCACGGCACCCGCGAAGTCTTCGAACAGAACGTGCTCGCCGCCGGCTGCAAGGCCTCTGGCGCAATCGACGTCATCGCCAAGGAAATCGCCGACAAGGCTGCCCAGGGCAAGGCCTGCGTCGCAGTCCGTAAGGACGGCGTTGCAGTCGACATCGACGGCGACTATCCGGAAACCCTCGCACGCATCGCCGCCAACAAGACCGGCGTCGGCGTATTCGGCCTTTCCTTCTACGAAAACAATGCCGACAAGCTCAAGGTTGCGAGCATGAGCGGTATCGTTCCGTCCACCGAAACGATCGCGAACGGCACCTACCCGGTTTCCCGCCCGCTGTTCTTCTACGTCAAGAAGGCACATCTCGGCGCCGTTCCTGGCCTGAAGGAATACGTCAACTTCTTCGTATCCGACCAGATGATCGGCCCTGACGGTCCGCTCGCCGAATACGGCCTCGTTGCCGCTCCGGATGCTGAACGCGACGCCATCCGCAAGGACGTCGAAGCCGGCAAGTCCATGTAATCACTTTGCCGGCGCAGCGCCTTTCAGCCCGCGCCGGCATTGTCTATGTCCCTGCGCGCCGGCGGTTCTGGAGCTGCAGGGTTGGAATTCCTTCTCCGTGATTGAAGCCGAAGGCAGGCTGATGAAGCTGCCGGGCTTTTTGGGGCTATGGGCCTGGGGACGTATCGAATGAGCACATCCATCATACTTTTGTGCCTTGGGGTGATCGGCGCCGCCGCCTATCTGGTCGCGCGCAGCCGGGCCACGGCGCTTGCCGGAGGCCGATCCTCCGCTTTGCATTCACGGCCAGCCTATTACGGCGCCTATGCGGCGATCTGGGCGGTTCTTCCCGCCCTCATCGTCCTCTGCCTCTGGCTCTCCATCAGCCCCGGCATCATCCAGTCCTCGGTTCGCGGTGCTTTCCCTGACGACATCAAGGCGCAAGTCTCGGTCGAGCAGGATCTTGGCTATTCGACGGTGGCGACGGTCGCCCGCGGCCTGACGATGCTGACCTCGGATGAAACTGCTGCGGTCGGCAACGATCCGGCTGCCCTGCAGGCCAAGCTCCTCGAAAAGGGTGTGCCGCTTGCCAGCCAGCCGCTGCCTTACATGCTCGACGCCGCCAAAAAGCTCAATGCCCTGAGCATGACGAGCCGCATCGCCATGACGGCTGTTGTCTTCGCTCTCGCCATTGCTGGCGCCTTCTATGCGCTGCGCTCCATTGCTCCGCGCTTCCGCGCCCGCAACCGGGTCGAGCGCGTCATGCTCTGGGGCCTGCTGCTCGCCTCCTCGATCGCCATTCTGACGACGATCGGCATCGTGTTCTCCATGCTATCGGAAGCCGCCCGCTTCTTTGCCGCCGTCCCCGCCATGGACTTCTTCTTCGGCACCGTCTGGGATCCGCGCTTTGCCGGCGCCGGCAGCTCGTCCTTCGGTCAGTTCGGCCTAATCCCGCTGCTGCTCGGAACGATCTATATCGGCCTGGTCGCCATGCTGGTCGCCGTGCCGGTCGGCCTCTTCGCCGCCATCTACATGGCCGAATACGCCTCGCCGAAGCTGCGCGGGGTCGCCAAGCCGCTGCTTGAAGTGCTCGCCGGCATTCCGACGATCGTCTACGGCTTCTTCGCGCTCGTCACCGTCGGCCCGTTCCTGCGCGATTTCTCCGCTGAGATCAGCGGCCTTCTGTCCGGCAATTACAGCAATTTCATCCAGGCGCAGAGCGTTCTGACGGCCGGCATCGTCATGGGCATCATGCTGATCCCCTACGTGTCTTCGCTGTCGGACGACATTATCACCGCCGTGCCCCGATCGCTGCGTGACGGTTCGCTCGGTCTTGGTGCCACACGCTCCGAAACCATCAAGAAAGTGGTCTTGCCGGCAGCCCTTCCCGGCATCGTCGGCGCACTGCTGATGACGGCCTCGCGGGCCATCGGCGAAACCATGATCGTCGTGCTGGCCGCTGGTGTCGCCGCCCGCATTCAGATCAATCCCTTCGAGCCGATGACGACGGTGACCGTCAAGATCGTCAATCAGTTGACCGGCGACCTTGAGTTCACCTCGCCGCAGACGCTGGTTGCCTTTGCCCTTGGCATCACGCTGTTCTGCATCACGCTTTGCCTCAATATCTATGCGCTCTACATCGTGCGCAAATACCGGGAGCAGTACGAATGACGGATATTGTTTCTCCCACATCAGGCGTCACCGTTTCCACGGCGCCCGCGCGCCGCGATATCGGCATCAAGCGCCGCTATGCCGCCGAGCGCCGGTTCCAGGCCTATGGCATCGCCGCCATCACCTTCGGTCTCGTCTTCCTCTTCATCCTGCTGTGGACGGTGATCGGCAAAGGCTATACCGCCTTCCAGCAGACGGCGATCACCCTGCCGATCGAGTTTTCCGAGAAGACGATCGACCCGAACAACAAGCGTGCGACCGACCCTTCGGTGCTGATCGCCGCCAACTATCCGGTTCTCCTGCGTGACGCGATCGTCAAGCAGCTGAACATCAATGCCTCGAGCCGTCCCGACGTGCGCGATGCATCCGCCATGCTGTCGAAGAGTGCGCCGATCCAGCTGCGCGATATGGTGATCGCCGATCCGTCGATCATCGGCAAGACGGTCGACGTCACTCTGCTCGCCGACGCCAATGTCGACAGCGCCAGCAAGGGCCAGATCGATCTCTCCGTCGATGAGAAGAACCGCAAGGTCAACGACAAGCAGGTTGCATGGATGAACGAGCTGAAGGCGAGCGGCGCTCTCCACAAGCAGTTCAACACCGGCCTTTTCGTCAACGGCAATTCCAGCCGTCCGGAGGCCGCAGGCCTGGGCGTCGCCCTGATCGGCTCGCTCTACCTGATGCTGATCGTCCTCGTGCTCGCTCTGCCGATCGGCGTCGCCGCCTCGATCTATCTCGAGGAGTTCGCGCCGAAGAACAAGCTGACGGACCTGATCGAGGTCAATATCAACAACCTCGCCGCGGTTCCTTCCATCGTCTACGGCCTGCTCGGTCTTTCCGTCTTCATCAACTTCATCGGCCTGCCGCGCTCGGCTTCGCTGGTTGGCGGCCTGGTGCTGACGCTGATGACCCTGCCGACGATCATCATCGCCACGCGTGCGGCTCTGCGCGCCGTGCCGCCGTCGATCCGCGCCGCAGCGCTCGGCCTCGGCGCGTCGAAGATGCAGATGGTGTTTCACCATGTTCTACCGCTCGCCATGCCAGGCATCCTCACCGGCACGATCATCGGCCTGGCGCACGCGCTCGGCGAAACCGCGCCGCTGCTCCTGATTGGCATGGTCGCCTTCGTCGCCAACGCGCCGACGACACCGCTCGATCCCTCGACGGCTCTGCCCGTACAGGTCTATATGTGGGCCAACGAGGCCGAACGTGCCTTCGTTGAGCGTACTTCGGGTGCCATCATCGTCCTGCTCCTGTTCCTGATCGTCATGAACATGGGCGCCATCCTCTTGCGTCGTCGCTTCGAGCGCCGCTGGTAAACGGAGTTAAACATCATGAACATGTTGACGGAAGCTGCAGTTGAAAAGGCGCTGGATCGCAAGATGAGCAACGTCCCGTATAAGATGATCGGAAAGGAAGTCTCGGTTTACTATGGCGAGAAGCGCGCGCTTTTCGATGTGAACCTGAACGTCCGCGAAAACACCGTAACCGCCCTGATCGGCCCGTCCGGCTGCGGCAAGTCGACCTTCCTGCGGTGCCTCAACCGCATGAACGACACGATCGACGGCTGCCGCGTCACCGGCAAGATCACGCTTGATACCGACGATATCTATGATCCCGATATCGACGTCGTCGAACTTCGCGCCCGCGTCGGCATGGTCTTCCAGAAGCCGAACCCGTTCCCGAAGACGATCTACGAAAACGTCTCCTACGGCCCGCGCATCCATGGCCTTGCCAAGTCGAAGGCCGACCTCGACCAGATCGTCGAGACCAGCCTGCAGCGCGCCGGTCTCTGGAACGAAGTCAAGGACCGCGTGCATGAATCCGGCACCGGCCTGTCCGGCGGTCAGCAGCAGCGCCTCTGCATTGCCCGTGCCGTTGCCGTCAGCCCTGAGGTCATCCTCATGGACGAGCCCTGCTCGGCGCTCGACCCGATCGCCACCGCCAAGGTCGAGGAACTGATCCACGAGCTGCGCGAGAACTACACGATCGTCATCGTCACCCACTCCATGCAGCAGGCCGCGCGTGTCTCGCAGCGCACCGCCATGTTCCACCTTGGCAATCTTGTCGAGGAAAACGACACCGACAAGATGTTCACCAATCCCGACGACCCGCGCACCCAGGACTACATCATGGGTCGTTTCGGCTGATTTTGGCGACACCAAGCCTTCCCGTTATTCGAGGATAAAGCCCCATGGCATCGACACATATTTATTCTGCCTATGATGATGATTTGAAGTTCCTGTCCAGGCGGATTTCCGAAATGGGCGGTCTGGCCGAGCAGATGGTCGCCGAATCCGTCCGGGCGCTCGTCAATGGCGATACCGCGCTGGCGCAGAAGGTCATCTCCGACGACGTGATCCTCGATCATGCCGAACGCGAAATCGGCGACAAGGCGATCGTCACCATTGCCCGCCGTCAGCCGATGGCTGCGGACCTGCGCGAAATCATGGGTTCGATCCGCATCGCCGCCGATCTCGAACGCGTCGGCGACCTCGGCAAGAACACCGCCAAGCGCGTCATCGCCGTCCAAAGCACCGGCGTTCCCCGCAAGCTCGCCCGCGGCCTTGAGCATCTGTCCGAGCTGGCGCTCGTCCAGCTCAAGGAAGTGCTCGACGTCTACACCAATCGTTCCGCCGACAAGGCGAATGCGATCCGCGAACGCGACAACGAGATCGACGCGATGTACACGTCGCTGTTCCGCGAGCTCCTGACCTACATGATGGAAGATCCGCGCAACATCACCAGCTGCACGCATCTTCTCTTCTGCGCCAAGAACATCGAGCGCATCGGCGACCACGCCACCAATATCGCCGAAACGATCTTTTACATGACGACAGGCGCGCAGCCGGAAGGCGACCGTCCGAAGGACGACAGCGCCAACACCGTCGGCGCGGTCACGGAATAACCGTCCGGGCCAGTCGCCCGGACCAGTCAATTGCGTGCGCGCCCGTCCGGGCGCGCAAAGAGGTCGCAGCCAATTTCTGAGTTTGCGCAGGATGCATTGCTTAAATCACCCCCGGTTTAAGGATCATGCGCGAGGAGACCGATACGCATGATCCCGAGAGTTGCAGTTGTTGAAGACGAGGAAGCCCTCAGCGTGCTTCTTCGCTACAATCTCGAAGCGGAAGGCTTCGAGGTCGATACCATTCTTCGTGGCGACGAAGCCGAAATGCGGCTTCAGGAGCGCACTCCCGATCTTCTCATCCTCGATTGGATGCTGCCCGGCGTCTCGGGCATCGAGCTCTGCCGGCGGCTGCGCATGCGGCCGGAAACCGAGCGCCTGCCGATCATCATGCTGACGGCGCGCGGCGAAGAGAGCGAGCGCGTCCGCGGATTGTCGACGGGCGCCGACGATTACGTCGTCAAGCCCTTCTCGACCCCCGAGCTCGTTGCCCGCGTCAAGGCGATGCTGCGCCGCGCCCGTCCCGAGGTGCTGTCGACGGTGCTGAAATGCGGTGACATCGAGCTCGACCGCGAGACCCATCGCGTCCATCGCAAGACCCGTGAAGTCCGCCTCGGCCCCACCGAATTCCGCCTGCTGGAATTCCTGATGTCGTCGCCGGGCCGGGTCTTCTCCCGCTCGCAGCTGTTGGATGGCGTCTGGGGCCACGATATCTATGTCGACGAGCGCACCGTCGACGTCCATGTCGGCCGCCTGCGCAAGGCGCTGAATTTCTCCAACATGCAGGACGTTATCCGCACCGTCCGCGGCGCCGGCTATTCGATGGAAGCCTGAGGGCTTCCGTTCTGGTTACTGACAAGGGCTCGTGCTAACGTCTGCCCCTCACCCTAACCCTCTCCCCGTAAGCGGGGCGAGGGGACGTGCCCCGCGAAAGGTTGGTGGGGATGGAGAGGGTGCGGCATGTCCCTTCGCCCCGCAAGCGGGGAGAAGGTGCCGGCAGGCGGATGAGGGGCAGCCATCCGCACGGACCAAAATTGCATAAAAAACGGGCCACTCGGCCCGTTTCGTCATTCTAGCAATGATCACCCGTTCAGCTGGCCCGGGCTGCCGCCCGGCGGCGTTCGTTGACCGGCTGGTAGGCAAGCTTCTGGTGATAGCCGCAATAAGGCGAATTGTCGGGGGACTCGCAGCCGCAGAAATGGAAGTCGTCCTTCAGCGGATCGCCGACCGGCCACTTGCAGGTGCGTTCGGTCAGCTCCGTCAGGCCGAGGCGTCGGGAAATCGGCACCACCACATTGCCTCTCGGCACATATTCCATTTCCTCGATCGTTTCGATCTCGATCTCTTCCTTCAGCATGGTCGCGCCCTGCTGGCGGGTAACGGTGCGGGTCGTGACCCGTGAGGCGTAGTTCGGCGCGCGCGGCGCCGAGGTATTGCGCTTCGGCGTTCGCGCCGCGGTGTTGGTGCCGCCGGCCTTGGCACGGCCGGGGAGGCACAGCCGATGCACTTTGCCGATGACCGCGTTTCTGCTGACCCCGCCAAGCTGCGCAGCGATCTGGCTGGCGCTCAGTCCTTCGGCCCAAAGTTTCTTGAGTTTCTCGACCCGCTCGTCTGTCCAGTTCATGCCCTGTCTCCACCTTCTGCGTTGGTGATGGCAGAATCCCTCACCGTTGTCCCGGGAGCTCCGAAACAAGAAACGCTTGATCAATTTTGGTGACTAGTTCCGCCGCATGCAGTCTAGTAATTGATCTTTAACCTAGTGTGAGCCTGACTCCGTGACAAGAGTCGCATGAATCCGGATGAATCGAATTCGTAGTTTTCCCCAACTTGCTGCCCCTGCGTGTCATTTCTGCAATAATGCCTGTTGATGACTGGAAATGCCGCTGTACACTCTTGCTGCATACGCTAAGGGCGCCGTTTTGTTGACATTGCAGCGCGAAAAGGAAATAGTGCCACTCGCCGCCGCAAGGCGGCATTTTTGATTTTTCGGGCCTGGTTTCCTTAGCCGGAGTCATTGCCCGGCAACTTGATGGAGATCGCGCCATGGCTGAAGCCGCGCCGCTTTATGACACCTATTCTCGTGCCCCGCTGCGGTTCGAGCGAGGCGAGGGCGTATGGCTGATCACCGAAAGCGGCGAGCGATATCTCGATTTCGGCGCCGGCGTCGCCGTCACCTCCGTCGGCCACAGCAATCCGCATGTTGTGGGCGCACTGAAGGAGCAGGCCGACAAGGTGTGGCACCTGTCGAACATCTATGAGATCCCCGGCCAGGAGCGTCTGGCAAAACGGCTGACGGACGCCACCTTCGCCGACAAGGTGTTCTTCACCAATTCGGGCGCCGAGGCGCTCGAATGCGCGATCAAGACGGCGCGCCGCTATCAGTTTTCCAAGGGTCATCCCGAGCGCTTCCATATCATCACGTTCGAAGGCGCCTTCCACGGACGGACGCTGGCGACGATCGCCGCCGGCGGCCAGGAAAAATATCTGGAAGGCTTCGGCCCGAAGGCGCCGGGTTTCGATCAGGTTGCTTTCGGCGACATCGAAGCGGTTCGCGCCGCGATCACCGATGCTACGGCCGCCATCCTCATCGAGCCGGTGCAGGGCGAGGGCGGCGTGCGCCCTGCCACCAACGAGTTCATGAAGGCGCTTCGCCAGCTCTGCGACGAGAACGGCCTGCTGTTGATCCTCGACGAGGTCCAGACCGGCGTCGGCCGCACCGGCAAGCTCTTCGCCCATGAATGGTCGGGTATCACGCCCGATATCATGGCTGTCGCCAAGGGCATCGGCGGCGGGTTCCCGCTCGGCGCCTGCCTTGCCACGTCGGAGGCCGCCTCCGGCATGAAGGCCGGCACGCATGGCTCGACCTATGGCGGCAATCCGCTTGCCATGGCCGTCGGCAGCGCCGTGCTCGACATCATCCTTGCCGATGGCTTCCTCCAGCATGTGCGCGACGTAGCGCTTGTCTTCCGCCAGGGCCTCGCTTCGCTGAAGGATCGTTATCCCAATGTGATCGAGGATATCAGAGGCGAGGGCCTTTTGCTCGGCATCAAGGCCGCCGTTCCCTCAGCCGAACTGCTGCAGGCGATCCGCGCCGCCCATCTGCTCGGCGTGCCTGCCGGCGACAACGTCATCCGCCTTCTTCCGCCGCTCGTGGTCACTGCCGAGGAAGCCCGCGAGGGTCTGGCCCGCGTCGAGCGCGCCGCCGAGAGCATTCGCGCCTCCAAGGTCAAGAAGACGGCTTGAAGAGATTGCCGCCTTCGGGCGCAGCACAGGTAAGAAGACATGAGCCCTAAACATTTCCTAGATCTTTCGGCGGTCACATCAGCCGATCTCAGAACCATCATGAACGATGCGCTTTCCCGCAAGCAGGCGTTTAAGGCAGGCCAGGGTGATAAGCCGCTCGCCGGCAAGATGCTGGCGATGATCTTCGAGAAGCCGTCGACGCGCACCCGCGTCTCCTTCGACGTCGGCATGCGCCAGCTCGGCGGCGAAACACTCTTTCTGTCCGGCACCGAGATGCAGCTTGGCCGCGCCGAGACGATCGGCGACACCGCCAAGGTGCTGTCGCGCTATGTCGATGCGATCATGATCCGCACCACCGAGCATTCGCGGCTGGTCGAGCTCGCCGAGCACGCGACCGTGCCTGTGATCAATGCGCTGACGGATGACACCCATCCCTGCCAGATCATGGCCGATATCATGACCTTCGAAGAGCACCGCGGCCCGATCAAGGGCAAGACCATCGCCTGGACCGGCGACGGCAACAATGTGCTGCATTCGCTGGTCGAGGGTGCCGCGCGCTTCGGCTACCGCATGAACATGGCCGTACCCCTTGGCTCGGAGCCAAAGGATCACTATCTGAACTGGGCCCGCAATGAGGGCGCCGAAATCATGCTTTGCCATGATGCCGACCGTGCGGTCGCCGGCGTCGATTGCGTGGTGACCGATACCTGGGTCTCCATGAATCAGGAACATCGGGCCCGGGGTCACAATGTTTTCCAGCCTTATCAGGTCAACGCGGCCTTGATGGCCAAAGCCGGCAATGATGCATTGTTCATGCATTGCCTGCCCGCCCATCGCGGTGAGGAAGTGACGGACGAAGTGATCGACGGTCCGCAATCCGTGGTCTTCGATGAGGCGGAAAACCGTCTTCATGCGCAGAAGTCGATTCTTGCTTGGTGCCTGGGCGCGATCTGAACCATAATCGGACGTCGCGAGTCACAAACTCGCGACCGCGCGAGCGGCGGGCACGCTGGCCCATCGCTCTGGAAAGTAGGAGTGAAAAGCCATGGCAGAAGCTGCAGCCGCCCTCGGCCAGTTCGATTTCGCCGGCGATGACCATGTCGTCCCCTTCCAGGTGGAGGGGCTGGATGTGCGTGGTCGCGCCGTCCAGCTCGGCCCGATGCTCGATGCGATCCTCGAGCGCCATCATTATCCCGCACCCGTTGCTCGGCTGCTTGCCGAAGTCGTCGTGCTGACGGTGCTGCTCGGCACCTCGCTGAAGTTCGACGGTAAGTTCACGGTGCAGACCAAGGGCGACGGCCCGGTCGATCTTCTCGTCGCCGATTTCTCGACGCCGGAAAATGTCCGCGCCTATGCCCGTTTCGATCGGGCGCTGCTCAACAAGGCGATCGAGTCAGGCGAAACCGAGCCGGAGCAATTGCTCGGCAGGGGCGTGCTCGCCTTTACCATCGACCAGGGCAAGTTCAGCCAGCCCTACCAGGGCATCGTTCCGCTCGACGGCACGACGCTTGAAGAAATTGCCGGCGTCTATTTCCGCCAGTCGGAGCAGATCCCGACGCGCGTCCGCCTTGCCGCGGCCGAGCTCTTCGATCGTGACGATGCCGGCAAGCCGCGCCATCGCTGGCGGGCAGGCGGCCTCGTCGCCCAATTCCTGCCGGAAGCGCCGGAGCGGATGCGCCAGCCGGATCTCCACGGCGGCGACGGCGACACCGGCAGCCGCCCGCACGGCGAGGACGACGCCTGGCTCGAAGCGCGTTCGCTGGTCGAGACCATCGATGCCGATGAACTCACCGATCCGCTTGTCGGTACCGAGCGGCTGCTGTTTCGCCTGTTCCACGAGCGTGGCGTCCGCGTCTACGAACCGCGCGCCGTCTTCGACCGCTGCAGCTGCTCGCGCGACAAGATCAAGGGCGTGCTGAAGGGCTTTTCGGCCGAGGAGATCGAAGCCAGCCAGGAAAACGGCGAAATCGCCGTAACCTGCGAATTCTGCTCGACCACCTACCGCTTCGAGCCGGCCGAGCTTCAGCCGGCCGAATAGGCTGGTTCGCGCGAATGGTGCCCCTCACCCTAACCCTCTCCCCGTAAAAACGGGGCGAGGGGACGTGCCATACGAAAGGTTGGTGGGAAACGGAGAGGTCGCGACACGTCCCCTTCGCCCCGCAAGAGCGGGGAGAAGGTGTCGGCAGGCGGATGAGGGGCAGGTCTCAGCAATCTCCCAGAAGCCGGGCGTCGAAGACGTCTCAGAAACGTGGCGCTGACGGAAAATGACCTCTCAATTGTTGCGCCTCAGTTAAGCACGCGCAGCAGCCCAGGCGAATCCAGCGAGAAGGCGGGGATGTTGACATCGAACATCTCTCCTTCGTCCGTTTCCATCTGGTAATGGCCGAACATCAGCCCTGAGGGCGTATCGAGCGGGCAGCCGGAAGAATATTCGTAGGTGTCGCCGGGGCCGAGCCGCGGCTGTTCGCCGACAACGCCGGGACCGGTCACCTCGTCCACCTGGCCGTTCTGGTCGGTGATGTTCCAGTAACGGTTGACCAGCCGAACGGCTATGTTGGAATTGTTGCTGATGACGATCCGGTAACCCCAGACATAGCGATCGTCTTCCGGATCGGATTGCTCCTCCAGATAGAACGGCTCGACGACGACTTCGATCTCTCTTGTGAGGGCGCGATACATGCCTTGCACCTTAATCAAGATATGTTACCCGTATCTTATAAGAGGCTTTGTCCGTCAAGAAACGGAACAGTTATCATCGCTGAAACGGCTGTGATCCGAAAGGTTTTCGATCGTTAAGCCTAATCGTCAGTGTTAATTCCGCTTCGGAACGCCGCGGCGGACGAACTTGTTCCCCCCGGTCTCACCTTGGTGAGATCTGGCCTCACCTTGGTGAGGACCGGCCGGACCCCGCGTGATATCCGGCCGTTATGACTGCCGATCAGGCCGAGACCTTGGCAAGCGCCCGCGCGAAATCCTCGATCAAGTCGTCGGTATCCTCGATACCGGCCGAAAGGCGGACCGTTCCAGGCGAGATACCGAGTTCGGCGCGCGCCTCTTCCGTCAGGTTCTTGTGCGTCGTCGTCGCCGGATGGGTGATCAGGCTCTTGCTGTCGCCGAGATTGTTGGAAATCTTGACGATCTCGAGCGCATTCTGCAGCGCAAAGGCCGCATCCTTGCCGCCCTTCAGCTCGAAGGCGACCAGCGTCGAGCCGCCGGTCATCTGCTTGGCGATGATATCGGCCTGCGGATGGTCCTTGCGGCCGGGATAGATCACCTTGGCGACCTTGCCTTGCTCGGCCAGGAAATCGGCGATCTTCGCCGCATTCTCGGTCTGCTGGCGCACGCGCAGCGGCAGCGTCTCGATGCCCTTCAACAGCGTCCAGGCATTGAAAGGCGACATCGCCGGGCCGGTATGGCGGAAATAGTCGTGTAGGTTCTCGTCGATCCATTCCTTGTCGGAAAGCACGACGCCGCCGAGGCAGCGGCCCTGGCCGTCAATATGCTTGGTGGCGGAATAGACGACGATATGGGCGCCGAGTTCCAGCGGCTTCTGGAAGAGCGGCGTCGCAAAGACGTTGTCGACGACGACCTTGGCGCCGATCTGGTTGGCGAGCTTGGCGACGCCTGCGATATCGATCACTTCGAGCGTCGGGTTGGTCGGGCTTTCCAGGAAGAACACCTTGGTCTTTGGCGTGATCGCCTTTTCCCAGTTCGCCAGATCCCGGCCGTCGATCAGCGTGCAGTCGATGCCGTATTTCGGCGCCAACGTCTCGACGACCCAGCGGCACGAACCGAAGAGGGCGCGGGCGGCGACGATATGATCGCCTGATTTCAGCTGGCAGAGGATTGCCGCGGTGACGGCGGCCATGCCGGAAGCGGTGGCGCGGGCGTCTTCGGCGCCTTCGAGCATGCACATGCGCTTTTCGAACATGTCGTTGGTCGGGCTGCCGTAGCGGGCGTAGATGAAGCCCTCCGTCTCGCCTTTGAAGCGGGCTTCGGCCGCCTCCGATGTCTCGTAAACGAAGCCTTGGGTGAGATAGATTGCCTCGGACGTCTCGCCATATTGCGAACGCAGCGTGCCACCGTGGACGAGTTGGGTTGCCGGGCGCCAGGTCTTGCTCATGCCATCACCTTCACATAACAAAAAAACCGGTCGCAAAAGCAGACCGGTTTCAACCCGGTCTTTTTAGCCACTTGTTTAACGTGGCTGCAAGCCGACCGGCCAAATCACCACGGGATAATTCTGCAATACTGCTGTTAGCTGCTTGCGTCAATTCCCCGAGTTTGGTTTTGTCGGCGGCAAATGATGGATGAGGCATGATGGCTCGCGAAACGGGAATTCTGGCGGATCGCGCGATCTCCGCGCTGTTCGAAACGGGGCGTCTGATCTCCGAACGGGAGCTGGACCGCGACCAGATCCAGCCGGCAAGCCTCGACCTGCGCTTGGGCGCCAAGGCTTTTCGCGTGCGCGCCAGCTTCATGCCCGGCCCCTCGCACCTGGTTGCCGACAAGCTCGACCGGCTGAGCCTGCATGTGATCGACCTCTCCGAGGGGGCGGTGCTCGAAACCGGCTGCGTCTATATCGTGCCGCTGATGGAGAGCCTGGCCCTGCCGGCCGACATGTCGGCCTCGGCCAATCCGAAGAGCTCGACCGGGCGCCTCGATATCTTCACCCGCGTCATCACCGATTACGCCCAGGAATTCGACAAGATCCCGGCAGGCTATTCCGGCCCGCTCTATCTCGAAATCAGCCCGCGCACCTTCCCGATCGTCGTGCGCCGCGGCTCGCGCCTGTCGCAGATCCGTTTCCGCGTCGGTCAGGCCCTGCTCGGCGAGCCCGAACTGTTGAAGCTGCATGAAAGCGAGACGCTGGTGGCCAGCAAGCTGCCCAACGTATCAGGCGGCGGCATCGCCCTGTCGATCGACCTCGCCGGGGACAAGGACGGCCTGATCGGCTATCGCGGCAAACATCACACCGCCGTCGTCGATGTCGACAAGAAGGCCGAGCACGACCTCTTCGATTTCTGGGAACCGCTCCACAGCCGCGGCCGCAACGAGCTGATCCTGGATCCCGACGAGTTCTATATCCTCGTCTCGCGCGAGGCCGTGCACGTGCCGCCGGATTATGCCGCCGAGATGACTCCGTTCGATCCGCTGGTCGGCGAATTCCGCGTCCATTATGCCGGCTTCTTCGATCCGGGCTTCGGCCACGCGCCTGCCGGCGGACGCGGCAGCCGCGCCGTGCTCGAAGTCCGCAGCCACGAAGTGCCCTTCATCCTCGAAGACGGCCAGATCGTCGGCCGCCTCGTCTACGAACACATGCAGGAAAAGCCCGCAAGCCTCTACGGCTCCGGCCTCGGCTCCAACTACCAGGCCCAGGGCCTCAAACTCTCGAAGCACTTCCGCATCTGAAGCGTTGCGTCAGGCGCGACTTGACAGCGGCCCCTATCTGTTGGAAATCTCGCTTCATCGCGGGTGTAGCTCAATGGTAGAGCAGCAGCTTCCCAAGCTGAATACGAGGGTTCGATTCCCTTCACCCGCTCCATTTACCCTCAGCCCGTTCGCCGCCTTTTCAAGGCACTTCGCGATCTTTTATGAAAAGGGTTGCGCGCAGGCATCGGCGCCTACAAGGAAACAGATGGCGCCTCGGCCGCGCGCAACCCCTAACTTCGCCTTTATCTGGTCTTACTGACGCTCATCTCAATTCCCCCAAATTGAGAACTCACGTAGTCGCCATGGCGAAGCTTTGCGAATTCGTCGGTGGCTTGTGCCGGTGCGCTCTTGAAAACGTACCATTGACCGTCCGGTTCGCGTTTCTGATAGATCAGGCCGCCCTTCTTGCGGTGGCTGAAGCAGGTGATTGCCGTCGCCGTTCCGGTCTTGGCGTGCCAGTCGGCGTTGAAGCAGAGTTTACCCGGTTCCGTGATGAACCAGCGGCCCGTGCCGAAGGACGGCGAGCCATTTTCCCGAGACCAGGCGGTAAAGCGACGCGCCTTTGTAGAGAAGTAGCCGGCGCCGGCTTTCCACATCCAGGAATTCTGGTTGTAGAGCCGATAGATTTCCGCGCTGCTCATCGGCTTTGCGGTCTCTATGCCCTTAGGCTCATTGGTTCCGGCAGCGGACGCGGCCGTGGCGATACCGCTGGTCAGAGCCACGGCCAGGAGCATTTTTTGAAGCATGGACATGGTCAGGTTCCTTCTTGTTCAATTGATACTTTCGCGGACGACCCGCCAGTCGGGGCGGCCATAGCCGTCCGGCCACGGATAGACTTCGCGGTCGTTGAAGTAGATAACGGCGCTGAGCGCCGGGAACTGAGGATAGCGTTTCGTTACGCTCTCGGCCCAGTTTCGCACGTAGGAATCGCTGCCTTCGTAGCCGAGTTCGGCAACCATGATGGGCTTGCCGTAACCGGCGACACGGGCGTATCCGGGCGCAAGGTGCTCGGCAAATGTCTGGTCACGGCCAGTCTTGTCCCTGTCGTATCGCTCCAGGCCAAAGACCGAGAGCCCGATGAGATCGACGACATCGTTGCCGGGATAAAAGGCTTGAAGCCCCTCATTGCCCTTCGGGGACCACATATATTTGGCCGTCTTCAGGTGGACCTTGCAGACCTCCACCATCCGGCGATAGGCCTTGGCATAATCGGCGCCCTGCCAATGCGACCAGGAGAACTGGCTGTCGGTTTCGTCCATTTCCTGTCCCCAGCGAATGATGACCGGACTTTTCAGCTTGGCAGCAGTCGAGCAGACGGCGGCCATGTTCGCGTCGCGCGAACCGTTGAGGATGCTGTGCAGCAGTTCCTGCGGGGTTTGGCGCCAATCGGTCGACCAGGTCCAGGGCTCGACCGAGATCAGCAGGGTGCGGCCACGCGCTTGCGCATAATCGTCGGCGAGGGCGAGGGTGCGCAGGTCGACATCTTCCCAGGGCAGGAAGAGGTGTTCGATCTTCGAATCGGACGAGGCGCCTAAATCTCCGTGCGGGTCATAGGCGCCGAACGTGATCGACTCGTTCGTGACAACCGGCATTTTGGTCGGCGGCGCAATGGACGATGTCGTCATTGCAAGCGGCTGCCCTTCGGCAAAGCTGCCCAGGGCGGGCGGCAGGACCGCGACTCCCGACAGCAGCAGGCCGGTTAACGACAATAGGGCTATTTTGGATGGGCTATGCATTGTGTAATTCCTCCACGCTCGGCCGCAACTCCGGTTGAGCGGCATCCGTTCTCAGTTGGATCTCCTCCGGATCGGAAATCCATCGTGGTTTGAAGAAGATCGTGCGCAGGGCGGTCCCGCCCAGGCCCGCACCGGAGACGGCATAGCGCTCTTCGAACAGCTGAAGGCGGCCGCTGCCCCAGGCGAGTGCCTCGGCCGCATCCTTTCCGCGCATGATGGTTGCAAGCCCCGGCAGCGCGACGAGCGCAAGCAGCGCGGTCGCCATCGCGGGACGGTAGAAACGCGGGGCCGCCGCAACGGTATTTTCCTTCGAATGGCGCCCGACGATGACCAACAGCAGCGCGCAGTAGATTGCCGCGTTCAGGATGGTGAAGAAGTAACCCCCCTTGGAGGCACCGGCATGGCCGATTGCCAGGGCGGGCAATACGGCGATGAGCGCCAGTAAAGCGTAGGGCGCCAGGACACGCACCGGCAGCAGATCGACTTCGGACCGCCCTTTCGGCGTGACGCGGAAATCGACGAAGGAGCCTGTCACGAAATCGTGCACCGCAGCCAGCGTGCCGGCCAGCGCCCAGGGCCAGCGCGCAAAGAGAAAGAGCATGCATTCCCAGCTCAGGATCTTGGCGTCGTAGGGGCGGAACGAGCTGCTGGCGCGCCAGCGATAAGCCATCACCACGAGAGCGATAGAAAGCGGTGCGAAATGCGCCAGGAAATCGGGGTAGGTCACCGTCACGAAGTTCTGGCCGCGCACGAGCGCGATGATCGGCAACGCAAACATGAGCAACATGAAGAACGCAAAAAGCGGATACCAGAGTTGCGAAAAGAGGAACTGGAACCTGAGTCGGGGCGGCAGCCGGCCGACGAGGCTCGGCGTGTACCGCAACAGCACCATGACCAGGCTGCGCGACCACTGGAATTCCTGCGTCACGAGATCGCTGAAGGTTCTGGGGCCGTCACCATGGGCGATGGCATCCAGCGCATGCACACCCCGCCAGCCGCCGGCATTCATCATCAATGTCGTCGAATGGTCTTCAGCCAACTCCGGACCGAGGCCGCCGATCTGTTGGAGGGCGACGGTGCGTACCGCGTAATGCGACCCTATGCACAGCGGCGCCAGGCCGCCATTGTAACCGGCTTGGAGCGAGCCATGCATGCTGGCTTCGGCATAAAGCCTTCCACGTGCCGACCAGCTTTCGGAAGCGTTCTTGTCGCAAATGCTGGGGGCCGAGACATAGCCGACCTTTGGATCGGCGAACGGACGCAGCATGTGGAAGAGATAGTCGGGCGCGGGAACATGATCCGCATCGAGTTGCGCCACGAAATCGTAACGGCTGTAGCCGTAGTGGTCGTAGAAAAAGGCGAGATTGCCTTCCTTGCACCGCGTGCGCCGGGGCCACGATGTCCGATGATAATCGGATCGCCCCTTGCGGGTCGAGACGAAGACCCCGTGCCCGGAGCACCAGTCGAGAGTCTCGGGGGAAGGGTCTTCGTCGGCAAGCCAGGTGTCGTGTTCCACCTCCTGGGCAAGCATTGCCAGCAGGGTTTCACGGACGACCGCGAAGGGTTCCGCCGGCGCCTTGGTCACGACCATGGCCACTCGACTGCCCGCCGGCAGGCGCAAGGGACCGTTCGGTCTTGCCGCCCGATAGAAGACGACGATGAAATAGGCCGGCAGAGCGGTAACCCAGGCAAGAACCAGGCTCACCGTAATTGTGCCGAAGAGATCGACGTGATGGCGCGGCTCGAGCCACCAGATCCAGAAATAGGCGAAGGCGCAGGCCCATACGGCCGTCAAGAACAGATATTCGGCCCGCCGATGTCCTGTGAGAACCGGGACAAGAAACGGCTCGTGCGAGGGTTCCGGAGCATGCGTTGTTTGGCTAATCGCAAGTTCGGTCACGCGCGCGCCTCCAGTCCGAAGAACGGAGCCGCCGTCCGCACGATGGTTTCGAGGTCGGAATATCGAGGCTGGAAGCAGAGCGTCTCGCGGGCCAGGCTGGCGTCGGCGTAGAGGCTGGCCGGATCGCCCGGCCGGCGTGGATGGATGACGACCGGGACTTCGCACCCGGTCGTTTCCTCGATCACGCGCAGGACGTCCCTGATGGAAAAACCCCGCCCGGTGCCGAGGTTGACAGTGAGGTTTGCTCCGCCTTTGGCGAGATGAGTGAAGGCCTGAACATGGGCGCGCGCGAGATCGGCGACGTGGATATAGTCCCTTATGCAGGTGCCGTCAGGGGTATCGTAATCATCGCCGAATATCTCCAGGTGCGGAATCCGGCCGGCCGCGGCGAGCAGCGCCCGCGGAATGAGATGGGTTTCCGGAACGTGCCATTCGCCAAGCTCGCCGTCCGGATCGGCTCCACAGGCATTGAAGTAACGCAGGGCAACATACCGCAGGCCGTAGGCCGCCGCATAATCGGCGAGCATATGCTCGAACATCAGCTTGGTCTTGCCGTAGGGATTGATCGGAGCCTTCGGCAACGTCTCATCGATCGGCAGCACGGAGGGGACGCCGTAGACGGCACAGCTCGATGAGAAGATGACGTTCTGAAGCCCCGTCTGCCGGCAGGCATCGATAAGCGACAATGCAGCGCAGACATTGTTGTTGTAATATTTCGCTGGGTTTTCCACGGACTCGCCCACGTAGGCCGAGGCGGCAAAGTGGATAACGGCATCGGGAGCATATTTCTCGATGACCTCGATCAGGCATGACGAGTCGAGGACGTCACCTTCGACGAAGGGCCCCCAGCGCACGGACGAACGGTTTCCGGTCGTGAGATTGTCGTAGACGACAGGCTCAATCCCCTCCGAGCGGAGGAGCTTGGCGGTGTGGCTGCCGATATAGCCGGCACCACCCGTGACAAGGACCCGGGGCGCATCCATCAGACCGCCTCCAGTTCGCGTGCCGGACGGGTGAGAAGGCCATCGAAATAGTCGATCGTCTGACGAAGGCCGCTCGACAAGTCGATCTTCGGCCGCCAGTCGAGTTCCTGCATGGCAAGCGAAATATCGGGGCGACGCTGACGGGGGTCGTCAACCGGCAGAGCGCGGTGGATGATTTGCGACCGCGAGCCGGTCAATCCGATCACCTGCTCGGCCAGCTCCCGGATCGTGAATTCGCCCGGATTGCCGAGATTGACAGGCCCCGTCAGCGACGACGGTGAGGCCATCATGCGGACCATGCCGCCGATGAGATCATCGACGAAACAGAACGAGCGGGTCTGCGAACCGTCGCCATATATCGTGATGTCCTGCCCCGTCAGGGCCTGAACGATGAAATTCGAGACGACGCGGCCGTCGTCCGGACGCATCCGCGGGCCATAGGTGTTGAAGATGCGGATGATCTTGACCTCGACGCCGTGCGTCTTGTGGAAGTCGAAGAACAGCGTCTCTGCGCACCGCTTGCCCTCGTCGTAGCAGGAGCGCGGCCCGAACGAATTGACGTTGCCCCAGTAGCTTTCGACTTGAGGGTGGACGTTCGGGTCGCCGTAGACTTCGGAGGTGGATGCCTGAAGGATGCGTGCGCCGGTGCGCGCGGCCAGCTCCAGAAGGTTGAGGGAGCCCAGCACGCAGGTCTTTGTCGTATGGATCGGATCGGCCTGATAATGCGGGGGCGATGCCGGGCAGGCGAGATTATAGATCTCGTCGACTTCCAGATCGAGCGGCTGGACGATATCGTGGGCGACGACATTGAAGCGATCGACTCGCTTCAGATGGACGATATTGCGCCGCATGCCGGTGGAAAAGTTGTCGAGGCAGATCACCTGGTGTCCGGCGGCCAAAAGCGTCTCGCACAGATGTGATCCGAGGAAGCCTGCGCCGCCGGTGACAAGAACTCTCTTGGGAGCACGAGATATTCCGGATGGATTATTTGCATCACCAGCCGAAGTTTGCACAGAGCGCGCACGAATCTTACCAAGATAGTTCACGACTACCTCCCGTGTTTCAGGTTTTGCTATGGGATATTCGGTATGTACTTCGCTATACAGCGAAATTAAGTCGTTCAATCATGCGAATATTTTGTTCGTCCGGTTTTTCTTTTGGAACGAACCGATGTTTATTTAGATACAGCTAAGAAAGGCTATTGTCGTTATCCTCACGTCCTGGAAATTATCGCTCCGTACATTTCGGAGCGAAAAGGAATATGATAAGCAACTCATGGAGGTGACTCGTCGAGCACTTCCGCTTTTTCAGACGGAGTTCTGCGGAGATTTCAGCCGCAAAAACAATTGCTTTTCTCAATTTCCATGGCTCGGGTCGGGTTATGCGCTGGAGGAATTGGATGACTACAGGGTCTGATTCCGACGATGATGCTGCCGCGGAACAGGAACGGCCGGCGCATATGGAGCGGCGGCGCTGGCCGCGTGAACCGGCCTTGCGCAAGGAACGCCCACCCCATGCCTCCCCTGCACTTGAGCCGCTGCGATTCTCGACGCAGAACCTGCCACCGGCAGAACAATTCCAGGCCTGGCGGGCACATATGGCGCCGCTCGTGGATGTTCATCTGCCGGAGGGAAAATCACCGGAAGACGGGTTCCTCGCGGAGCAGATCGGCTGGCACCTCGGCGATATCCTCATCGTCCAGCAACGCGCGCAGGCCCACAGATATGTCCGCGATCAGGCCATGCTTCGATCGAGCCCCATCGACCATTGGAACGTCGCCCTGCAGCGCAGCGGCCAAGCCTGGACCGAGGTCAACCGTCGTGTCACCGAGACCAGTGCCGGCGAGATACTTTTCATGTCTGTCGGCAGCCCGTATCGCGGACGGATGACCGATACCGAAGCCTTGCTAGTGTTCCTGCCGTATGAGCTGCTGGCTCGCGATGCGAGCCTTCTCCAGAGCGCCGGCAACACCGTTCTTTCCGGCAGCCACGCCGAGTTGCTCACGGGTTATCTCACGGGCCTCGAAACGAACCTCGGCAATCTGACGATAGAGGAAGTGCCCCGGATCATCCAAACCATCGGCGATATGGTCGTTGCGGGCGCCGCATCGTCCACAACGACTGACACCGGTCAAAACCAGACCAACATGGGACTGATGGAGCGGGCGCACCGCTACATTCACGTCAATCTCCATTCGGAAAACCTGACACCGGACATGATGTGCCGCGCGTTGGGGATTTCGCGGACGCGGCTTTACCAGCTGTTTGAGGCGAGCGGAGGCGTGCTCAATTATATTCGCAAGCGGCGATTGCTGCAGGCCTATGCGGATCTCAACAATTCGGCCGACCACAGGCCGATTGCGGAAATCGCAGAAGCCGCCGGTTTCGAGGTCGCCGCCAATTTTACGCGCGCCTTCATCCACGAATTCGGGCTGAGCCCGCGTGAGATCCGAAGGACGGCGGCAACCCAACAGCGGCCGGCTCCGGCCATCCGCTCCACGCGGCGTTACGGAAAAACGATCGGTGATTGGCTGGCCCTGTCGCGTTGATCTAACAGGTCTCAGGCGGATCGTCATCCACGTGCTGTCGGGGTTGACTGCGTACGTCATTACGCTGGCTTCCTGACTGGCGTCGTCGACGGACACGCGCGCGGCGCTGAGCCAGATGCAAAAGGACAACAACCTCAAGATCACCGGCACGGTAATGGCAAGCTGTTCCACTTGGGGCACACCACCCGTGCTGCCCCCCACGTCACCTGGCCGGCCGCGCCAATGACCGGGCGATATGCAGCGTCGCAGAATAGTCAATTTTGCGATGCCAGCAATGATCGCTCATAGCGCAAGGTTGCCCTTCACCGCTCCATCTCCCGCAAACCACGCCGACCAAGCCTAATCCCCGAAGAACCGGATCGGCTTGTATTGCCGATGGCCGATGATCAGGCTCCGGTCGGGCTGGATGATGTAGGTCTCCTCCACCTGCCGGCCGTATTGGTCAATGAAATCATGCGGGAAGGCGGAACCAACAGGTGATTTGGTGAGTTTAGTGCGCGGTTGGCCGCTATAGGTAATGCTGCCGGGGATAGGTTCGAGGCCCGGTCCGCCGTAGCTGACGGTGTTGCAGCCCGCGAGAACGAGCGTGCCGACGAGGCCGATAGTTGCAGCTTTCATGTCCATCCCTCCCAATGCCGTGGATAATATCACTCTACACCTCGCCGGATAGAGTTCACGACACGAATGCCCATGCCATGCTTCAATCCTTCGGGCGTCGCCGGGGACGCCGTGATCGAGCGGCTGGCGGGACGACATCCACCTGCTGATATGAGGGTGAAAATCCCGTTCCACCAGTCGCGCCGACCCATCCATTGCCGAAACCGGTGCCGTCTGCTAGATCGGCATCGTCGAAAAAGGCAGGATCGGTTGAGGTAAGCCCGATCCCTTCCATTGGAGCGTTAAGCGCTCTGGCGAAGCTCTGCTCCGTGCCATGGCACGAGAACCCGCGACGTGATCCGCATGAAGATGCGGGATCCCGGCGGCGTGCGGAGACGGCAGAAGGCAGTCCCGGGATTTTTCGAATGGAGACTGTCATGCACCTGAACCACCTCGACTTCCACGTACCCGATATCGCTGCCACCGCGGATTTTTTCATCCGCCATTTCGGCCTGAGACTGAAGGATATGCGCGGCCGGAACGGCCTGGCGATCCTCGAAGACGATGCCGGCCTCGAAATCGTCCTCAGCCACGCAATCGCAAAATTCGGCACCGCCGATCAGGTGGAGGTGGGGCGCCAGACCTATCACATCGGCTTCATCCTGCCCGAAAGGGCGGATGTCGATGCGGTCCATGCCGGGCTCGTGGCTGCCGGTGCTGACCTGTCCGGTCCGCCGGCCGCCATGCGCGGCGGCTGGCTGTTTTATTGCACGGCGCCCGGAAACATCCTCGTCGAAATCGGCTGGCGGCCGGGTTAGACGACACCCCAAAAGGAAAGGGCGGCCGCCGCCGTCCGCCCCTCATCCGGCTGCCGCCACCTTCTCCCCGTATACGGGGCGAAGGGGTATGCCGCAACGTCTCGATTCCCTCTTCTCCCCAGCGGGGAGAAGGTGCCCGTAGGGCGGATGAGGGGGCCGGCGAAGCCGGTCTATTCAACAAAGCCCATGCAGGTTTCGGCCGCGATGACCTCGTCTCGACCGTATTCAGGGCGCTGGGAACTGGCGTTGCCGCCGGAGTACCGGAATAGATTTTACGTGAAGGATGTGCCGTGTGGCCCCCTCATCCGCCTGCCGGCACCTTCTCCCCGAGGGGAGAAGAGGGTACGCCGCGAGCTCTCCATTCCTTGCCGACCTCTCGCAGGCTGGGTGAGCCATCGCCGCGAACCGGACAGCCGTGCCTCGTGCCGAGGTCGGCTCAGAATTCCGTCCAGTCGGGATCCTGGCTCGGCGACTTGCTGCCACCGGCGCCGAAGGCGTTGGCGATTTTCTGGCCGAGCGCGCGGGCCGGTGAGGCGGCCGGGCGAGCAGCACCTTCGCGGGCGACGCGGATCGGGGCTGCCCTGGCTGCCGGGCGGGCGGCAGCGCGTGGTGCCGCTGTGGCGATGGGCGCGCTCGTGGTGAAGCCGCCGGTGCCGGTCAGCCTGAATTGGCCGAGCAGGTTGTTGAGCGCTGCCGCTTCGGTTGCCAGGTTATGGCTGGCGGCGGTGGATTCTTCGACCATCGCCGCATTCTGCTGCGTGCCCTGGTCCATGGTGTTGACGGCAGTGTTGATCTCCTGCAGGCCGATCGATTGTTCGCGGGAGGCTTCGGCGATCGCATGGACGTGCTGGTTGATCTCCTGCACCTCCTGGACGATCGCGTCGAGCGCCTTGCCGGTTTCGCCGACCAGCGAGACGCCGGTCTGCACATGCGTGCCGGAGGTGCTGATCAGCGCCTTGATCTCCTTGGCGGCCTTCGCCGAGCGCTGGGCGAGCTCGCGCACTTCCTGGGCGACGACCGCAAAGCCCTTGCCGGCATCGCCGGCGCGGGCGGCTTCAACGCCGGCGTTCAGAGCGAGCAGGTTGGTCTGGAAGGCGATGTCGTCGATGACGCCGATGATGTTGGAGATTTCGCCAGAGGACTTCTCGATCTGCTGCATGGCGGAGACGGCCTTGCGGACGACCTCGCCTGACTTTTCGGCGCCGAGGCGGGTACGGGCGACGAGCTGGCTCGCCTCTTCGGCCCGCTTGGCGGCGTCGCGCACCGTCGTGGTGATCTCCTCCAGCGCCGCTGCCGTCTCTTCGACGGAGGCCGATTGCTGTTCGGTCCGCTGGGAAAGCTGGTCTGCGGAAGAACGGATTTCATTGGCGCCGGCGCCGATCGCCCGGGCATTGGCGCCGACCGTATGCAGGGTTTCGTTGAGCTTCTCGACCGAGTTGTTGAAATCCTCACGCAGCGCATCGAGATGGGCGACGAAGGGTTCGGCGATATGCGAGGCGAGATCGCCGGCGGCAAGGCGGCGCAGGCCGTCGCCGAGGGCGGTGACGGCGCGGTCGAGTTCGGCTGCTTCGCGGGCCTTCTGCGCCTCGCGGTCGCGGCGCTCGCTGTCGCTGACGTCGCGGTCTGTTTCGGCGCGTGCTTCGATCCGGGCACGCTCGATCGCATTGTCGCGGAAGACCGAAACGGCCTTTGCCATCTGGCCGACTTCGTCGCCGCGGTCGAGGCCGCTGACATCGCTTGTCGTATCGCCCTCGGCGAGCCGCGTCATGCGCTGACGCAGCTGCGTCATCGGGCCGGCGATGCCCGTCTGGGCGACGACCACGCTGAAGCCGACGGCGGCGAGAACGGCGATGCCGATCAGCACGAGACAGAAGACGATCTGTTCGTTGACGGAAGCCGAGAGCGCGTCGCCGCCATCGGTGAGCATCGCCATCATCGCATCATTGTTGGCGATCATCTTCGGCGTCAGTGCATTGAGCTTGGCGTTGATCAGGGCAACATTCGCCTGGGCGCCGGCGCCGTCCTTGGCTTTGCTCTGTTCGATGATCTTGGTCGCCAGCGTTTCGATCTCATCGATGCCCGCCTGGATTTCATCGATCGCCGGCTTGCGGCTGGGCACCAGCGCCAGCGCCTGTTTCATGCGGTCACGCGCCTGCGGCAGCTTGCTCGGTGTGGCGAGCGCCGTCTGGAATTCCGGCGTATCGGGCTTTATGTCGGCAAGCAGGGTGACCTGCAGCACCGAGGCCACCACCGATGCGCTGGCGCGCGCGCTCAGCATCGAAGCCTGCGCCTCATGATCAATGAAGGCGCTGTAGGCGGCGTCCGCATGGCGGAACTCGGCGATGACGTAGACCAGCCCGGCCATCGTGATCAGCCCCATGAGCGCCACGACCGATATGATTTTTGTCCGGATTTTCAGATGCTTCAGCATGGAAATGTCACCCGATTGGCTGGGCGTGCTCGCGCGCCCGGTGATGTGAAATCAATTGTTGCAGAAAAAACGCTGCTTCAATATCGCGGTTTAGGGATTAGGTTGGGCTGACGCTTGCATCATGCGATCGGCTGGCGGGGTCCGATGTCGTCGCAACAAATAAGAGGCGATATTCTTTAATTCCGCGCTAACAGTGGGCGGCGGATGACTGTGATTTTTAGGGGCTGAATTGTCGTCTCGGGACTTGCGCCAGGGCTGTCCAGTCCGCGCTATGGCTGCCCCTCACCCTAACCCTCTCCCCGTTCTAACGGGGAGAGGGGACGTGCCCTGCGAGAGGCTAGCGGGGAACGGAGAGGGTGCGGCATATCCCCTTCGCCCCGTTTACGGGCTAGGGCATATACATATCTCGCAAAGCCCATCCATCGGCGACGGCTCGAAAGTATTTGAGGCCGTTGAAGAAGGTGATTGGGCCCGGCGGCTTGGCCGAGGCGTAGCCGTTCCAGCCGCCGAGCTTGGCGATGATCCAGGCGGCCCAAGCCAGCGAGGCCTTAGAGTGGGGATTGGACTGCAGCTTGGTTGTGCCCTTGAAACGGCTTTCGAGGGCGGCGAGGGTATCGATCTCGGCTGCCGTGAAGGTCAGGCTTGCCGGCTGGTGATCGCCGCCGCTGCGGGCTTGGACGAGCTGGAGGACGATTGCTGCGGCCTTGGCGGCGATGGCGACGAGCTTTTCCAGCCGTGCCGCCAGATGCAACTGGCTGTCCTCGATCTTGAAGCCTTGGTTCTTCATCACCCGAAAGAACTGCTCGATCATCCAGCGCTGCTTGTACCAGGCGACGATCTGCCAGGCATCGGCCGGGCTGCTGAGCCAATGGGTGGTCAGGAGCAGCCAGTGCAAGGGCTCGACACCGTCGGGGGCGGCCGGTTCAACGATCTCGACCCAGCTCAGCCTGACGCCATCGGGCAGGCCGGCCTCGCGCAGGTTTTGCGGCCGCCGGATCGTCGCTTCGCCGAAGCGCAGGCACACCGTCGCCTGCCGCGCCGGACGGTCGGCGCGCTCGCGCAGATCAATCGTCTGAGTATCGCAAAACGCCACCGTTTCGACCGCGCGGCGCAGTTTGGAACCGTCGATGAGCGCATGGTCATGCATGACGCGCGACAAAAGATCGAAGCGCCGATCGGGCAGGCGCGCCCACATGATGAAGAAGTCACCCTCCCGGTCGGCGATCGCCGTGACCCGGGCCGCACGCGAAAGCACCAGTTTGGCCGCCTCTGCCGTCTCCACCCAGCGCCGCGATTCCTTTTCGTTCAACGGCCGCTCGGCATGCGGCGTAAGCTCTTCGCTACCCCGCGTCCAGACCCGGCCGCCCACCAGGCCAAGGCAGCTGCCGGTGTCGGCATCGAGCGCCAGCATCGGATGCAGCAAAAGGCCAAAGCAATTGCCTTTTTTGATCTTGCCCAATTCCCGCCGGCTGTCCGGCGTCGTCGCAAACTTGATCTCGCTGGTGTCCTGCAGCGCCAGCACGTGGCGACCCTCAACCGCAGACCGGGTCTCCTGGCTCCAGCCGGCAATGATCTCTTCCACGCTCACCGCACTGTTGTTGAGAAAACGCCCGAACCGGATCTCCTGCGAATGGTTGCCCTCGGCCAACTGGCGAAGGCAAACCGTCTCGCGCAGCACAATGCGACGGAGCAGCACCGCCCCCCTTTATCGAGACGACGATCTCCAAACCGGCCCAACGAAAAATCATGCCCTACATCCATCGGCGACGCTCCCAAATCAAAACGTCGCCAAAACAATCATACGGCCCGCAGTAAAGGAATCCGACCCCCGCAAACCGAGTCAATCCGTCGCACCGACTTATGTATATGCCCTAGCGCCCGCGGGGAGAAGGTGGCGGCAGCCGGATGAGGGGCTGCTCTCGTCGACTCCTGGGCGGGGATGGCGCATGAAGGCTTCCTATGCATGGCAACCCCCATCCGCTCCCCCTCCTCCCACGCATATTCCCCACCACGCATGACTCTGATAATCTCGCCGACGCCGCAATGCTTCGCGCTTAACCCAGAGACCACAATCACGATGATGCAATCAAAGCTGGCATCCCTGACTCTGAAGGGTTTTTTCGCGCTCGGGCTGTTTCTCGGCCCGCTTTTTTCAAGTTTTGCCGCATTGGCCCAGCAGGCGGCGCCCTCGCTGCCGCTGCTCTTCGATGCACGCGAACGTCTTGCCAGGCCCGATCTCTCCTCGCTGGTGCGATTGCGCTTCCTGACCTCGGTCGATTTCCCGCCCTTCAATTTCACCGATCAGAACGGCAAGCTCTCCGGCTTCAATGTCGACCTCGCCCGCGAAATCTGCAGCGAGTTGGAGATTTCAGACAAGTGCCAGATCCAGGCGCTCCCCTTTGCCGACCTCAAGGATGCGCTCGCCGCCTCACAGGGCGATGCCATCATCGCCGGTCTTGCCGTGACCCCGGAGTTGCGGCGGCAATTCGTCTTCTCCAGGCCTTATCTGATGTTGCCGGCGCGCTTCGTGCGCAATCTCGCCGTGCCGCTCGACGGAAAGACCGCTGCCGCGCTTTCCAGCCATCCGGTCGGCGTCGTCAGGGGGACGGTGCATGAGGCGATGCTGGCGGCCTTTTTCCCGACGCTCAAGGCCGAGCCGTTCGATACGAAGGACGCCCTGCTTGCGGCGCTCAAGGACCGCAAGGTCGATGCCGCCTTTGCCGACGCGCTGCAGCTTTCCTTCTGGGTCTCCTCGCCGGCCTCAGCCAAATGCTGCGCGCTGTTCGACGGCCCTTATCTCTCCGAGCATTTCCTCGGCGAGGGCATGACGATCATGCTGCGGCAGAAGGACAGCGTGCTGACATCCGCCATCGATCACGCGCTCGCCACTCTGTCGCGCAACGGCCGCCTCCAGGAAATCTATCTGCGCTACTTTCCCTACGGGCTCTATTGAAGCCGCAGTCCAAATTGCTCACGCTCAGCCCTTGCGGAACCGGGCAATGGCGCTCCGCTCGATCGCCGCGCAGGTGAGCTTGTCGAGACCGAGCCGGTCGCGCAGCAGGCTGAGCAGACGCAACTCCTCCGCCTTGACCGAGAGATCGGCGGATGCCACCTCAACGGCCAGCGCATAGGCCGTGTCGTAGAGTTTCGCGGGCAGCGTGTCGCGCACGGTTTCGAGCACGACGTCGAGACCTTCCGGCCCGGCGAGCAGCGCGGCGCAGTCGCGCGCCACCGCAATCAGCTTGTGGTCATCGAAATCCTGGAAAACAGGCAGGAATCCGATCAGTTGGCCGATCCTCTCCAACTCCCTGTCGTTCATCGTGCTGTCGACGGCGGATGCCATCACCATCACGTAGATCAGCGCGTCATGAGCAGAAAGCGGCTTGTTCATCTCTGATTCCTTTTTCGATCAGCCCAGATTAGGAACTGGCGACAGCCATTACAAGGGATCGGCCCGATCCGGGCTGTCCGAACGCTTGCCAAGGCTGCCGGTTTATTTGCGGCGTGGATCGTCGCCGTAAAGGCCTTTTCCTGCCTGCCTGGCCTTTTCGGCGGCAGCCGCAAGCGGCGAACCCACTGCGGCTTCCGCCCAGCCGTTTTCGGCGAGCCATGCGCCGAGATCCTCTGCGCCGAGCCGGCAGGCAGCCGTTAGTGTTTCCTTCCATTCCACGGTGTCGAGATCGCAGGTGATGCTGCGATTGCGCAACAGCAGGCGCAGCGCCGTTTTCGCCATCATGCCGCAGGGCCACTGCCGGCCCACCGGTCCGCATATCCTATCGACCGGCGTCGGCACGATGCCGGCAAGCTGAAGCCTGCGCTCGCCAAAGGAAAGCATGCCTGCATTGTCGACCGCCGGCCGCGCCAGCTCCATCGCCTTTTTCGCGGCAGGACTTGCCGCTTGCTGGGTGGCGGTCTGCGCTTGCTGAGTGACATCGGCGGATTTGGCTGCCGCGCTTTCGCTTGGTCTCGAAGCGGGTGGGGCGGCCGGTTCTGCTGAGCGAGCAATCATTTCGGCACGCTCGTCCGACATCGCCGCGGGTTCGCCGGCTTCGGGGGCCGCATCCGCCGGTGCGGTCGCGGTCGCCTCTGCGGACGCCCTTGCGTCGCCGGCAGTGCCGCCGCCAAGCCTTGCTTCGCCCGCCATCAGCAGGCCGACCACCACTAGCATCCCGGTGATACCTGTGATGAAGGCGGCAGGGCGCATGGAATATCTTCCTATTGACTGGCCCAGATGATGCGGGCGATCCAGTCGACGTCGGAAAGCTCGAAGGTGCGGTTGGGATGTTCGGGATTGAGCGACATCAACTCGATCGACCGCGGGCTCTGGCGCAGCAGCACCTTGGCCATCACCTCGCCCTCGTTTGTGCGCACGACGACGCGGTCGTTGCGGCGCACCTGTGCCCCCGGTTCGACGATCAGCACGTCGCCGTCGCGGTAGAGCGGCATCATGCTTTCGCCCTGCACCTCCAGCGCATAGACACCGGCCTTCCGTGCCGGGGCTGCCGGAAATTCCACCACGTCCCAGCCCTGGCCGGCTGGAAAGCCGCCATCGTCGAAGAAGCCGCCGGCGCCGGCTTGAGCGAAGCCGAGCAGCGGAATGGAGTTGCCTCGCTGGGGAAATGCGCCTTCCTGCCGTCCGAAAGCACCGTCCGGCCGCATGAAGGCCAGAAACTGCTCCATGCTCGCGCCTGTGGCGTCGAGCACCTTGGCGATCGATTCCGTCGAGGGCCAGCGCAGCCGTCCATCGGCGGAAAGGCGTTTCGATTTGTTGAAGGAGGTCGGGTCGAGCCCCGCGCGCCGCGCAAGTCCGGATGGCGTCAGCTCGTGCCGTTCGGCAAGCCTGTCGAGCGCTTCCCAGATCTGGTTGTGTGACAGCATGCGCGATTCCGTCGCGGCTCATTCAACGCCGCGCTTCAACCCGGCGGAATATTAATCGACCGTGCCGCCTGAGTAAAGATGAAAGAGGAATAAAATCCTGTTTCCAAAGGGAAATGTATCGCTCAGGCGACCATCGCCATATTGATCTTGCCGAGCTGGATGACCGCCTGCGTCCGGCTGTCGACATCGAGTTTCAACAGGATCGCCGAGACATGCGCCTTGATGGTCGCCTCGGAGACGCCGAGTTCGTAGGCGATCTGCTTGTTCAGCAGCCCTTCGCCGAGCATGGTCAGCACCCGGCTCTGCTGCGGCGTCAGCGTACGCAGGCGGTGGATCAGGTCGGCGACATCGGGATCTTGCTCTTGGCCGTCGCGATAGCTCTCGGGCGTGGCAATGTCGCCGGCAAGCACCGTCTGGATGCTGCGGCGGATGTCGTCGATGCCGGAGGATTTCGAAATGAAGCCAGAAGCACCGAGTTCCAGCGCCCGGCGGATGGTCGTCGCGTCGTCGGTCGCCGACACGATGACGATCGGCAGGCTGGCGAATTCGGAGCGCAGCGCCATCAGGCCGGAAAAGCCGCTGACCCCGGGCATGGCGAGGTCGAGTAGCATCAGGTCGGCATCCGCATGGGCGCCGGCGGCCCGGCGCGCGGCGGCGAAATCGCCGGCCTCGACGATCGATTGCCGGCCTTCCATGCCGATCACCGCCTGGCGCAGCGCGTCACGGAAAAGCGGGTGATCGTCCGCAATGATGATGGTGTGTTCCTGCATCGAAAACTCCCTCCCAAGAGCCCGATCATGCCTTGCATGCGACGCCATCCCTCCGCGTTGCATGCCGGCTTGCTCATACCGACTATATCAGATCAGGTCTTCTGCGGAAGGGGATTGGTGTTTTCCTCGGCCTGGAACTCCTTCACCATCCCCATGAAACTCTTCATCATCCGCTCCATGATGCTGATCGAACGGTCGACCTCGGCATCGCTCGGCAGCGCACGCTGGATCACACCGCCCTGTTCGAGTGCCGTCACCCGCTTTGACAGCCGGTCGAGTTCGTCCTCATAGGCCGCCCGCTCGTCGGCGGCCATCCGGCAGACGAGGGCGCCGTCCTTGTCCTGGCAGATCGACATGGCCCCGGTCTGCCGGTCGAGCCGGACGAAATGGTCACCGCTCTTCTCCAGCTGGAAGCGGCCCGCATCGGTTTCGACGGCCGCGGCCGCCAATGGCATCAGAAAAACGCCAAGCGTGATAACGAATGCCTTCATCTTCTTATCCTCCGGATTTTGCCAGTGGCGGTCCCGTTTTTCGGCGCCGGGGCGTGGACATCGCCGCCTCTTTCCTGCAAAGCCCTCGTGACCAAGGAACAGCCTATCGTGAGGCCATGATGACCCTGACACCGACCCTTTACAAGATCGTGACGGAAACGCTCTGGCAGCAAGCCAGACAAACCGGCACTTTTCATGGCGCCGGCATTGATCTCAAGGATGGCTTCATCCATTTCTCGACAGCGGAGCAGGTGAAGCAAACTGCCGCCTTGCATTTTGCCGGCCAGTCCGGCCTGCTGCTGATTGCCGTCGATGGCAGCGGCCTCGGTGACAAGCTGGTCTTCGAACCCTCGCGCGGCGGCGATCTCTTCCCGCATCTCTACGCCGATCTGCCGCTGGCCGCCGTGCTCTGGGAGGCGCCGCTGCCGCTCGACGAAGCTGGGGCCCATGTCTTTCCGGAGCTGCAGTCATGATCGATCCCCTCAAGCGTCTCGCCCGCAAGGGTCTCTTCCTGTTCGATCCGGAAACGGCGCACGGCATGTCGATCGCCGCCTTGAAATCCGGCCTCGTGCCCGCTTGCCAGCTGACGCCCGATCCGCGCCTGCGCCAGACCGTTGCTGGCCTTACCTTCGAAAATCCGCTCGGCATGGCCGCCGGCTACGACAAGAATGCCGAAGTGCCGGAGGCGCTGTTGAAGCTCGGTTTCGGCTTTACCGAGATCGGCACGGTGACGCCGAAGCCGCAATCCGGCAATCCGCGGCCGCGCATCTTCCGCCTGGTGGAGGATGAAGGCGTCATCAACCGTCTCGGCTTCAACAATGAAGGCCATGATGCCGCCTTCGGGCGCCTCGCCGCGCTAGGGGGCGGTGGCATGATCGGCGTCAACATCGGCGCCAACAAGGATAGCGAGGACCGCATCGCCGACTATGTCGCCGGCATCCGCCGTTTTTATTCCGTCGCGCGCTATTTCACCGCCAACATCTCATCGCCGAACACGCCCGGCCTGCGCGACCTGCAGGGGCGCGAAAGCTTGGCGGTGCTGTTATCATCAGTGCTTGCGGCGCGCGACGAGATGGCAGCGACTTCCGGCCGGAAGATCCCGGTCTTTCTGAAGATCGCCCCTGATCTGACCGAGGAAGGTATGGACGATATCGCTGCCGAGGCGCTCTCGCATGCGCTGGATGGCCTGATCGTTTCCAACACCACGCTGTCGCGCGACGGCCTCAAGGATCAGCGCCAGGCGAAGGAGGCGGGCGGCCTTTCCGGCGTACCGCTGTTCGAAAAGTCGACGGCGGTGCTCGCCAGGATGCGCAAGCGTGTCGGCCCTGATCTGCCGATCATCGGCGTCGGCGGCGTCTCCTCGGCCGAAACCGCGCTCGAGAAGATCAGGGCGGGTGCCGATCTGGTCCAGCTCTACTCCTGCATGGTGTATGAAGGCCCCGGCTTGGCCGGCGATATCGTCCGCGGCCTCTCGAAACTCCTGGACCGCGAGAAGGCCGCCTCGATCCGCGACTTGCGCGACACCCGGCTGGATTATTGGGCGGCGCGAAAGGTCTGATCGGCCCGCCGCTTCACCAGCGTCGCCAGGAAGAACCCGCGGAAGAGCAGGAAGGCGTTCATCGCCAGCCACAGGCCGTGGTTGCCGAAGAGCGGCACGAAGACCGCGAGCATCACGAGATAGCCGGCAAAAGAGATCAGCATCCGGTTGCGCATGTCGACCGACCACGTGGCGCCGATGAAGACCCCGTCCATCAGGAAGGCGAGCGCTCCGGTCAGTCCCGTCACCGCCGCCCAGGGCAGATAGATTTCAGCCGCCTGCCGCACCTCCGGTGAGGTCGTCAGCACCGAGATCAGCCAGGGACCGGCGAGGAAGAAGAAGGCGGAGCCAACAGCCGCCAGCCCGAAGGACCACAAGATCGTGAGCTTCAGCCCACGGTCGAAGGCCGGCCGGTAATGCGCGCCGATCGCCCGGCCGATGATCTGTTCGGCGGCATTGGCAAGCCCGTCGAGATAATAGCCCGACAGCAGAAAGAAATTCATCACCACGGCATTGGCGGCAAGCGTCACCGCGCCGAAGCTGGTGCCGATCCGCGTCATGATGGTGAAGGCGCCGATCAGCACGAAGGTGCGGATCAGGATGTCGCGGTTGAGCGCGAAAAGCTCGGCCAGCCGGTGCCGGGAAAAGATCTCCGCCCATGCCGGCCGCGCTGCCTTGCCGAAGCCTCGCAGCACAATGGCTAGCCCGGCGAGCGCGCCGACCGTTTCGCCGGCCATCGTGCCCCAGGCAACCCCCGCCACGCCCCAGTCGAGCGTCAGGCCAAGATAGATGGAAAGCAGGATGTTGATGCCGTTGATAACAGCCTGCAGCAGCAGTCCGATATTGCCCTGTCCGCGCCCGAGCACGAACCCCAGGATGGCATAATTCGCCAGCGCCGCCGGTGCTGCCAGCATGCGGATCGAAAAATAGGTGCTGGTCGCCTCGGCGATCGCGCCTTCCGCCCCCATCAGCCTCAACCCCGCCGCCATCAGCAGCGGCGAAAGACCGAGCAGCGCCAGTCCACAGCCGAGCGCCGAAATTATCGCCCGGGAGAACACTGCCTGCTGCCCGTGCTGGTCGCGCCGGCCATAGGCCTGCGCCGTCAGCCCGGTCGTCGACGCGCGCAGGAAGTTGAAGCTGCCGAGGATCAGATCGAAGAGCATCGCGCCGATCGCCAGCCCTGCCAGCGCCTCCGCATTGCCCATGCGGCCGACGACGGCGGTGTTCGTCAGCCCGAGCAGCGGCGTCGTCATGAACCCCAGCGTCATCGGAATGGCGATCGACAGCACCAGCCGGTGCGTCACGTCGAACGCAAGCGCGTTGTGATTGCTGCGTGTATCCATGCCGGCCTCGTCGCGGCAGCGCCACGCGTCGTTTCAGACGCGCAACAGACGCTGCATCACTTGAACTGCTGCAGGCGGAATCACCTCAGCTGGAAAGCACCATGGCCCAATAGGGCAGGTTCCTGGAAGATGTATTATGGGCGACGGCAACGCCAAGACCGTCATAACGACCGAGCATGTTTTCCAGGTGATGTGGCGAGTTGATCCAGGCCGTCAACACGGCATCGACGCTTTGCTGGCCGGCGGCGATATTCTCAGCCGCCGGCAGCCGCACGCCGCTCGCCTTGACGCGCGCACCGAAGCTGTCGGTCATGCCCATCAGATGCGCCATCTTGCCGGCGCTCGCCATGCGTTTCGCCTGGAACAAGGCTGCAGTGCTCGCCGCCGGATCGACGGTAAGCGGCGGCAGGCCGTTTTTGGCCCTGAGCTGGTTGACGAGCGGCAGCACGCTCGCCGTCTCGTCCTCGCCGTCGGAAGGCGTCCCAGCGATTCGCGGGGTCGTGGTGCAGCCGGCGATGCCGGCGGCGAGCGCAAGTCCGGAAAGGCGCAACAGGCTGCGTCTGGAAAGATCGATGGATGTCATGTTACCGGCGGTAGTTGAAAAGACGAAGGATGATGAAGAGCGGGATGACAATCGTTGCGCCGAGGATGAGATAGTCGCCAACGCGCCCGAGGGCCGAGAAGCCCCGATACCAGATCTCCAGGATGAAATCGCGTATACCGTAGATGATGCCCCATGGCGTCAGGCCAAAGACGGTCATGACGAAACCGACGATCAGCGACACCACGATAAGCTTTATCAATGTGCGGCCGATTGAATCGCCGAGGAACCTGTTCGCCTGATCGGACATAAGCCATCTCCTGTTTGCCCTTGGAATAAGGTCGCGGCGCGTTGCCCGCAAGTCCTTTCCGGAATTGGCCGCCTCCGCCTCTGAAATAGGACTTGAGTTTTTTTGTGGCCGCCGCCAAATGCGGGCCGGTGCATGTCGCCCGGAAGTGTGCAGCGGTTCCGGGAAAACGACATGCATAAAACAAAGAGCTACAGCATTCTTTGCGTCTCTGAAAAGACGCGCAAAGGATGCTGTAGCCAATAAGGTCCATTGATGCAGCCCCACCAGCTTTCCTCCGGCGATGTCATTGCCGACCGCCGCGCCGATTATGCCAGGATGCTCGAGGAAGGCAGCGAGCCGGAAGCGGCTGCCGAGCTGATGGAGCAGGCCATCGAACTCGTGCCCGCCTGGGCGGCTGGCTGGTATCGCCTGGCCACCTATCTGGAAAAGGCGGGCAGGGGTGAAGCCGCGATCGAGGCCTATCGCAGGACGCTTGCCCTCGATCCTGAAGACATTTTCGGCGCCGCCCTCAAGCTCGCCCTTCTCGGCGATGCGGCCACGCCCGACCTGCCGCCGAGCCGCTATGTCGAGCGCCTCTTCGACGACTATGCCGACCGGTTCGAATCAGCACTTGTCGATAAACTCGACTACAACGTCCCGCAGCAACTGGCCGCGCTCATCGCCTCCACCGGCAGGCGCTACGAACTGGCCGTCGATCTCGGCTGCGGCACAGGCCTGCTCGGTCCGGAGATCCGTAGCCGTGCCGGTCGCCTCGAAGGCTTCGATCTTTCGCAGAACATGCTGGCGAAGGCCGGCGAGAAACGGGTCTATGACAGTCTCGCCCAGGCCGATCTCTCGCTTGCGTCCGATCTTTCCGGCCTCTTCGTGGATGCCGCGCGCCATCGCGCCGACCTGGTGACGGCAGCCGATGTGCTGATGTATCTCGGCAATCTCGAAAGCGTCTTTGCCATCGTTGGAGAGCTCGCTGCACCAGGCGCCGATATCGCCTTTTCCGTCGAGGATGCAGGGGACGGCGAGGGCTTTCATCTCGCCCCGTCGCTGCGCTACGCCCATTCGGAAAGCTATGTCAGGATGCTTCTTGCCCGTCACGGCTTCCAAATCCTCAAGATTGACAAGTCGGTCATTCGCAAAGATGGCGGAAAACCCGTTTCCGGCATTCTGTTCCTTGCGCAGAAGCCCGCGTGAGCGAACACTTCTTGCGATTTTTTAATAGGTCAGCATTGCTTACCTATTTCGCTTGATCGAGCGACCGAAAAACCCGATACTGCACCGCATCGGCAGAGAGCCCGGCAATTAACGCCGCGGCGCTCGGGCTCCTTTCATAATCCCAAATTCCGTCGCGCTCGGGCCTTCCCAAGCGCGTTCTTCAACTCGTCTGGCGTGGAGACTGGCGACATGACACAGCTCATCAATGCCCTTGGCTTCTGGAATACGACTGCGACGCGCCACACCCCGATCGAAGACGTGCAGGGCATATTCTCCGGCAGTCTCGTCGCCGCTCTCGGCCTCTACGTGCTCGCCAGCGCCGGCCTCCTCACTGGCAGCACGGCCGGCGTGGCTTTCCTCCTGCATTATGCCTTCGGCGTCAATTTCGGCCTCGCCTTCTTCCTGCTCAACCTGCCATTCTTCTATCTCTCCTGGAAGCGCCTCGGCATGGCCTTCACCATCAAGACCTTCATCGCCATCGGCGTGACCTCGGTGCTTGCCGGTGTGCAGTCGCGCTTCCTGTCCATTTCGAACATTCATCCGGCCTGGGCGGCCCTTCTCGGCGGCCTGCTGCTGGGCTTCGGCCTGCTGGCGCTTTATCGCCACCGCGCCAGCCTTGGCGGTGTCGGCATTCTCGGCATCTACCTGCAGGAGCGTTTCGGCATCCGCGCCGGCCTCGTCCAGCTCGCGATCGACATGTGCGTGCTCGCCGCCGCCTTCTTCGTCACCACGCCGCCTGTCGTCTTCTATTCGGTGCTCGGCACCGTCGTCCTCAACCTCTTCGTCGCCATCAACCACCGCGCCGACCGTTACATCGCGCTTTAGCTTTAGCATGTCGTTGTCGCAAAACCGCCGCACACTTTTGCGCGACATGCTCTAACGTTACAAATCGGTAAGCCATTCTAAACAAAACGTAACTTGCCTGTGATTGGTCTCGGCGCCAAACTCTGCTCGCGCCGGATTTGATGAGGTGAACTATGTCAGATTTGGAAAAGCTTGTGAGACGCCGTATGCAGAAAGAACGCGCCAAGGGCGCTTCCGCAGAAGAAATTGCGAAAGTCGTCCGAGACATATTCAACAGCATGGACCTCTCGGGCAATCGGTTTGACGCCGTTGCCGTACGCGTCACTCGGGATCACGAGTGATCCGATATTCGACCGACCCGAGATTTTCGGGTCGGTTGCCAGGATGAATTCCCTGTAAGCTGATATCGATCAGGCGGCCTTCGTTACCGCATCAATCGGATGCTGTGAGCGGAAGCCGACGGCAAGCCGGTTCCAGATGTTGATGGCGCCGATCGCCACCGTAATCTTTGTCATTTCCTCTTCGGAAAAATGCGCCTTCAGCGTCTCGTAGTCGGCATCAGGCGCGCCTGTTTTGGCGATATTGGTCACTGCGTCAACCCAGCCGAGCAGCGCCCGTTCGCGGGCGTCATAGACCGGCGATTCCCGCCACACGCACATCAGGTTGATCCATTGTTCGCTCAGCCCATCATGGCGGGCTTCCTTCACATGCATGTCGACGCAATAGGCGCAGCCATTGATCTGCGAAGCGCGCAGCTTGATCAGGTGGATGAAGCGGCGCTCCAGCCCGGAGGACTGGACATATTGCTCGAGCGCGGCGACAGCCTTGTAGGCATCGGGAGCGGCTTTGGCGAAGTTGAAACGCGGTTGCATAGTCTTTCTCCTTTGTTGGTGGCTCAACGAGCCTTCTTGCGTTCGTGGATTTCAAGGAAAGCGCAGCCTCTAGCTGCGATCGATCCGTCGTCGAGAGCATTCAGCTCGATGCCGAGATCGGCAATGCTCGTCTTGGCAAGTTCGGCCCGATAGACCCGTTCGGCTCTGAGCATCGCGGCGCTGATGTTGCAGGGCGAGGCAAAGAAGCGATCGGAGACCGGGTTCGGTCCGCGCTGGCGGATTTCGGCGCAGCGGAAGGCGGGCGCCGGCCCTTCGACCGCGATCACGATGTCGAGCAGCGAAATTTCCTTCGCCGCCTTCGCCAGCCGATATCCGCCCTTCGGCCCCGGCACGGTATCGAGGATACCGGCGCCCGACAGCGCCTGCAGATGCTTCAGCAGGTAGCTCGTCGAAACGCCGTGGAATTCCGCCAGCGCGGCGGCCGAAAGCACGCCGCCTTCGGAGAGGCCGGAAAGCATCGCAACGCAGTGAATGGCCTGCTCGACCCCATCGCCCATCTTCATCAAGTGGCCTCCTCAATTCATGGATAAAAAATATCCATGATTATTCCTTTTGTCAATCGCTCTTCTTTTTCCCCCGCATTTCACTACCTTCCAGGCGTGGACCAGATCGATTCCGAAGCCCATGCCCTGCTGCCTGCCGCCTTTACCTGCTGGTTTGCGGAAAAGGGCTGGCGCCCGCGCGCCCATCAGCTGGAATTGCTCGCCCGCGCCGAGGCCGGCGAAAGCACGCTGCTGATTGCGCCCACAGGCGCCGGCAAGACGCTTGCCGGTTTCCTGCCCTCGCTCACCGATCTCACCCGCCGCGGCAAGATCCCGCCCGGCTCCGCCTTCACCGGCATCCACACCCTCTATGTCTCGCCGCTGAAGGCGCTTGCCATCGATATCGAGCGCAATCTGATGAAGCCGGTTGCGGAGATGGGCCTGCCGGTCACGATAGAAAACCGCACCGGCGACACGCCGAATGCCAAGCGCCAGCGCCAGAAGCTCAAACCGCCGGATATTCTGCTGACCACGCCGGAGCAGGTCGCCCTGCTTCTGGCAAACCGGGAGGCCGAGCGCTTCTTCAAAGACCTTAAATATGTTGTCCTCGACGAGCTGCATTCGCTGGTCACCTCCAAGCGAGGCCATATGCTTTCGCTCGGCCTTGCCCGCCTGCGCCGCCTTGCCCCCGGTCTCCAGACGATCGGCCTGTCGGCGACCGTCGCCGAGCCCATGGATCTGCAGAAATGGCTGGTCGGCCAGGAGGAGGGCGGCGAGCGTCATGCCGGGCTCGTCGTCGTCGAAGGCGGCGCCAAACCCGATATCTCGATCCTGTCGACCGAAGAGCACATTCCCTGGGCCGGCCATTCCGCCCGATATGCAATTCCGGATGTCTACAACAAGCTCGTCGAACATCGCACGACGCTGCTCTTCGTCAACACCCGCAGCCAGGCCGAAATGCTTTTCCAGGCACTCTGGACAATCAATGACGACAACCTGCCGATCGCCCTTCATCACGGCTCCCTCGATGTCGCTCAGCGCCGCAAGGTCGAGGCGGCGATGGCCGAAAACCGGCTGCGCGCCGTCGTTGCCACCTCCACCCTCGATCTCGGCATCGACTGGGGCGATGTCGATCTCGTCATCCATGTCGGCGCGCCGAAGGGCGCCTCGCGTCTTGCCCAGCGCATCGGTCGTGCCAACCACCGCATGGACGAGCCGTCGAAGGCGATCCTGGTGCCGGCCAACCGCTTCGAGGTCATGGAGTGCCAGGCCGCTCTCGACGCCAATTATATCGGCGCGCAGGATACCCCGCCGGTCGGCCGCGGCGCGCTCGACGTGCTCGCCCAGCATGTGCTCGGCATGGCCTGCGCCGAACCCTTCGACATGCTGGAACTTTACGATGAAATCATCAGCGCCTCTCCCTATGCCGATCTGAGCTGGGAGACCTTCGAGCGCATCGTCGATTTCGTCGCGACCGGCGGTTATGCGCTCCGGACCTACGAGCGTTACGCCCGCATCCGCAAGACCGCCGAGGGCCGCTGGCGCGTCTCCAATCCGGCGGTCGCCCAGCAATATCGCCTCAACCTCGGCACCATCGTCGAAAGCCCGATGCTGAATATCCGCATGGTCAAGCGCGGTGAGGGCGGCAGGATCGGCCGCGGCGGCGCCACGTTGGGGAAGGTCGAGGAATATTTCCTCGAGCAATTGTCGCCCGGCGATACTTTCCTCTTTTCCGGCAAGGTGCTGCGCTTCGAAGGCATCCGCGGAAACGAATGCTTGGCGTCGCAGGCCTTCTCGCTCGATCCGAAGATCCCCTCCTATAATGGCGGCAAGTTTCCGCTATCGACTTATCTCGCCGAGCAGGTGCGGGCGATGATCGCCGATCCCGATCGCTGGCGCCGCCTGCCGGATCAGGTGCGCGACTGGTTGTCGCTGCAGAACGACAAGTCGATGCTGCCGAAGCGCGACGAGTTTCTGATCGAAACCTTCCCGCGCGGCAGCCGCGGCTATATGGTCGCCTATCCCTTCGAAGGCCGTCTCGCCCACCAGACGCTCGGCATGCTGCTGACCCGCAGGCTGGAGCGGATCGGCGCCAAGCCGCTCGGTTTCGTCGCCACCGACTATTCCCTAGCCATCTGGGGCCTCGAGGATATGGGGCTGATGATCGGCAATGGCCGGCTCAATCTCTCCGACCTTTTCGACGAGGACATGCTCGGAGACGATCTCGAAGCCTGGCTGGACGAATCCTTCCTGTTGAAGCGCACCTTCCGCAATTGCGCCGTGATTGCAGGCTTGATCGAGCGCCGCCATCCGGGCAAGGAAAAGAGCGGCCGCCAGATCACCGTCTCCGCCGATCTGATCTACGACGTGCTGCGCAGCCACGAGCCGGATCACATCCTCCTGCAGGCGACGCGACAGGATGCGGCGACGGGACTTTTGGACATTGGCCGTCTTGGCGATATGCTGAGACGAATCAGGGGCCACATCACCCACCGCGCCCTCGACCATATTTCCCCACTCGCCGTGCCGGTGATGCTGGAAATCGGACGCGAGGCGGTGCCGGGCGAGGCCCATGACACGTTGCTCGCCGAAGCGGCGGACGATCTGATCGCCGAAGCACTCGCTTAACGAGAATTGGATCTGGTGAGAATTAGGGTCCGATGATTTAGGCCTGACGACGATTTGGGAATGACGACCGTGATGAACCGCCTGGCGCTGGCGCGCGACATATCAGGACTGACCGTGATGCCGGGCATCGAGACATCGGTCCATGGCATTGCCGCCTTCTGCGATCCGCTCGGCGCCCTCTATCTGCCGGATACCGGCCTGCTCGTCGTCTCCGACCTGCATCTGGAAAAGGGCGCAGCCTTTGCGCGCCGCGGCATGATGCTGCCGCCTTACGATACGCTGGCGACGCTGACCGTCCTTGCCGCCGTCATATCGCGTTATGATCCGAAGCTCGTCATCTCGCTCGGCGATAATTTCCACGACCGCATCGGTTCCAAGCACCTGCCGGAGAATTTTCGCGCCCTGATCGTCGAGATGGCGCGCGGTCGCGAATGGATCTGGATCAATGGCAACCATGATCCGGATGGCATCGTCGATCTGCCGGGCACATCTGCCGACGAGATGCATTATGCCGGCCTGACCTTTCGGCACGAGCCGAAGAACGGCTTGCAGAGCGGCGAAATCGCCGGCCACCTGCACCCGTCGGCGACTGTCCGCCGCCGCGAAAAATCCGTCCGCCGCCCCTGCTTTGCCACCGACGGCGCCCGCCTGCTGATGCCGGCCTTCGGCGTCATGAGCGGCGGTCTGGATCTCGGGCACCAGGCGATGAAGGGCCTGTTCGACAAGGCTTCGCTGGTGGCGCATCTGTTGGGGCGAGATCGGATTTATTCGGTGCGGTATGGGAATTTGAGGGGGTAGCGCCTTATATTCCAGGTCGGCGGGCTTCAGCCCCCTCTGCCCTGCCGGGCATCTCCCCCACAGGTGGGGAGATCACTAGTGGCTTGAACTTCCTGCCCATCTACCGTTTCGCCGTGCTGGACGTTCGTTGTTTGGGGAAGCCCGTGTGCCCAGCCAATCTCCCCACCTGTGGGGGAGATGCCCGGCAGGGCAGAGGGGGCTGGCACGGCACCACCTAAACTCAATCACACTCCTGCAGTTGCCGCTGATACGTCCCGGCCATCCGCGCAAACTTCTGCGCTGTCTGCTGCAATTGCCCGTTCGAGCGCCAGTCGCCGCGTTTGTATCCCGTCGGCCCGGAATAATAGGCGAGATAGAGATTATAGGCATCGTTCAGCGGAATGCCGGTCTCCACGCTGTTCTGGTAATGATACCAACCGATGAAATCGATCGCGTCGGCGAAGTTCGCCCGCCGCGCCGTCCAGTTCCCGGTCTGCGACTGATAGTGATCCCAGGTCCCGTCGAGCGCCTGCGAATAGCCGTAGGCCGTCGACGGCCGGGTCCAGGGAATGAAGCCGAACAGCTTGGTGCGCGGCGGCCGCGCATAGGGCTGGAAGCCGGATTCGGTATACATCGTCGCCATCAGGATCGGCACCGGCACGCCGTACTTTTTCTCCGTTCGTTCGGCGGCGCTCTGCCAGCTGGAGAAGAGCCCGTCGCGCTCGTCGAAGACGGCACAGATGTTCCTCGTCTGCTTCGGCGCCGTCGCGCAGCCGGCAAGCAGCGCGAGACCCACGGCCGTCAGAACGATACGAGTACGCATGACAAAACCTCTCGTTTCCGAGAGATTACTAACTCGTAAATGTTAAAAACCGGTTTTTAGTCGAATGCGAACTTCCTTCTAGCCGGCACCAGCCCCTCATCCGCCTGCCGGCACCTTCTCCCCGTAAACGCTAGGGCATATACATAAGTCGGTGCGACGGATTGACTCGGTTTGCGGGGGTCGGATTCCTTTACTGCGGGCCGTATGATTGTTTTGGCGACGTTTTGATTTGGGAGCGTCGCCGATGGATGTAGGGCATGATTTTTCGTTGGGCCGGTTTGGAGATCGTCGTCTCGATAAAGGGGGGCGGTGCTGCTCCGTCGCATTGTGCTGCGCGAGACGGTTTGCCTTCGCCAGTTGGCCGAGGGCAACCATTCGCAGGAGATCCGGTTCGGGCGTTTTCTCAACAACAGTGCGGTGAGCGTGGAAGAGATCATTGCCGGCTGGAGCCAGGAGACCCGGTCTGCGGTTGAGGGTCGCCACGTGCTGGCGCTGCAGGACACCAGCGAGATCAAGTTTGCGACGACGCCGGACAGCCGGCGGGAATTGGGCAAGATCAAAAAAGGCAATTGCTTTGGCCTTTTGCTGCATCCGATGCTGGCGCTCGATGCCGACACCGGCAGCTGCCTTGGCCTGGTGGGCGGCCGGGTCTGGACGCGGGGTAGCGAAGAGCTTACGCCGCATGCCGAGCGGCCGTTGAACGAAAAGGAATCGCGGCGCTGGGTGGAGACGGCAGAGGCGGCCAAACTGGTGCTTTCGCGTGCGGCCCGGGTCACGGCGATCGCCGACCGGGAGGGTGACTTCTTCATCATGTGGGCGCGCCTGCCCGATCGGCGCTTCGATCTTTTGTCGCGCGTCATGCATGACCATGCGCTCATCGACGGTTCCAAACTGCGCCGCGCGGTCGAAACGGTGGCGTTTTGCGATACTCAGACGATTGATCTGCGCGAGCGCGCCGACCGTCCGGCGCGGCAGGCGACGGTGTGCCTGCGCTTCGGCGAAGCGACGATCCGGCGGCCGCAAAACCTGCGCGAGGCCGGCCTGCCCGATGGCGTCAGGCTGAGCTGGGTCGAGATCGTTGAACCGGCCGCCCCCGACGGTGTCGAGCCCTTGCACTGGCTGCTCCTGACCACCCATTGGCTCAGCAGCCCGGCCGATGCCTGGCAGATCGTCGCCTGGTACAAGCAGCGCTGGATGATCGAGCAGTTCTTTCGGGTGATGAAGAACCAAGGCTTCAAGATCGAGGACAGCCAGTTGCATCTGGCGGCACGGCTGGAAAAGCTCGTCGCCATCGCCGCCAAGGCCGCAGCAATCGTCCTCCAGCTCGTCCAAGCCCGCAGCGGCGGCGATCACCAGCCGGCAAGCCTGACCTTCACGGCAGCCGAGATCGATACCCTCGCCGCCCTCGAAAGCCGTTTCAAGGGCACAACCAAGCTGCAGTCCAATCCCCACTCTAAGGCCTCGCTGGCTTGGGCCGCCTGGATCATCGCCAAGCTCGGCGGCTGGAACGGCTACGCCTCGGCCAAGCCGCCGGGCCCAATCACCTTCTTCAACGGCCTCAAATACTTTCGAGCCGTCGCCGATGGATGGGCTTTGCGAGATATGTATATGCCCTAGCCCGTAAACGGGGCGAAGGGGATATGCCGCACCCTCTCCGTTCCCCGCTAGCCTCTCGCAGGGCACGTCCCCTCTCCCCGTTTTTTTACGGGGGTCCGAAGGACGGGTCGAGACGAGTGGCTCGACCCCGGCAGGTTAGGGTGAGGGGCAGCCATCACAAACGACCGCCGGTTCATCACTAGTCCAGCCAGCTAAGCCTTGACGGGCTCGTAGCGCAGGATCACCGCGCCGCCTTCCGTCGTCGAGGATTCGAGGAGCTTCAGCGGCACCTGGCCCTCTGCCCGTTTGAAAAGCGGATTGCCGCCGCCGAGGATGACCGGCACCAGGCAGATCCTGATTTCGTCGATAAGCCCCGCTTTCAGCAGGCTGTCGGCAAGCTCGGCGCTGCCGAAGATGAAGATCGTCTTGCCGTCCTCCTGCTTCAGCCGCGTCAATTCGGGGATCGGATCGCTGACGACGCGGGCATTGTTCCAAGCGGGCTCGGTGATCGTCCGCGACACGGCGATCTTGGCGATGCCGTTCATATAGGCTTTGATCTCACCTTCGCCCTCGGCTGTCGGCCAGTAGGAGGCCATGCCCTCATAGGTCTTGCGGCCGAAGACCAGCAGGTCGCCTTCCCTGCCGAACTGTTCGGCATAGCGCTGCAATTCAGGCCCCCAGGCGAGATTGTGGAAGTCGATATCCCACGGCTTCGTGCCTTCGAAATAACCATCGAGCGTCATCAGGTTCCAGACAACAAGCTTTCTCATTTCCTTCCTCCTTCTGAATTGCCAACCAAGGTTAAACCGATTGCGTATAGCAACTGGTTAGAAGCTAGATAAACTGATAGCATATTGCAAGCGGTTTTTTGAGGCATGGATGAGCTGCCGCCAAAACATCCGCGCAGCAGCTCCAGTACAGCGGGCTCGACGCCAGGCCCAAATCGATAGAAGAAATCGAGAGGAAATGGAGCGTCGCACCTTGGCGGCAGATCAGTCCTTGCGGAAGATCAGGCTGGCACCCCAGCCAGTGATCACGGCTAGAGCCACGGCCGCGCAGCCGTAGAGGATCGGCTGATCATGCGCCGCATCGGTGATCGTCTGCTCGATGCCGGTCTTGATGACCCGCAGCGGCAGCGACTTCTCGGCGACGAAAAGACCGCTCTTGAACAGATAGGCGCGCACGCTGTGCACGCCGTTCGGAATGTTTGCCGGCAGGCGCAGGCTCGCCTTGAAGAGGTTGGAGGAAACGAACCGCACGCCGCTTGGGTTGCGGTCGTAGAGCCCGCCGCCCTGCTGCAGCCGCCGGAAGGCGTCACGGAACTCGCCGAGATTGCTGCCGTCGCCGACGAAGCCGACCGGAGTCAGCGGAATGTGATCGATGCCGATCTCCTGGTCGGTCAGGTCGAGCGGCGTCACGATGTCGTCGATCATCCGTGAACTCGACATCGAATAGGAATGCGGCACCGCTTCGAAGGTCATCGAGCGAGTGTTCACCCAGATGCCGAAGACGCGTTCCTTCTTGCGAACCGTCGCATCCTCGCGCGGCCCCTCCAGCACCACGACCACGTCATATTGGCCGACGGCGAGCAGCAACTGGTCGGTGTTCGAGAGCGCCCCGAAAATGGTCAGATCCGCACCGTGGAAATCCGAGGTGATGGCGATTTCACTGGTCGACGTGCCGATTTCCAACCCTTCACGCACCGCCTCCGTTGCCTGCCCTGGCAGCCATTGCGCTCCGGCAGAGGCCGGCAGCAGGCAAAGCAACGCGATGACGAAAACAGCCAAGCGCATCAGTTGCCCGCTCCCATCACCACCGAATAGACGTCGGCCGGCGCCACCACCAGCGCGATCGCCAGACGCAGGCCGACGGCGAGCACCAGCAGGCCGAGCAGGGCGCGCAGCTGCTCGCCGCGCAGCTTCTGGCCGACGCGCACGCCATATTGCGCGCCGATGACACCCGCCACCATCAGGATGAAGGCGAGCACGATGTCGACGGAGAAGTTCGTCGCCGCCTGCACGATCGTCGTATAGGCGGTCACGAAGATGATCTGGAACAGCGAGGTGCCGACGACGACATTGGTCGGGATGCGCAGCAGGTAGATCATCGCCGGCACCATGATGAAGCCGCCGCCGACACCCATGATCGAGGTAAGGATGCCGATCGCAAAGCCGAGCGCGACGATCGGAATGACGCTGAGATAGATTTTCGATTTCTTGAAACGCACCTTCAGCGGCAGCTTGTGCACCCAGTGCTGGTGGCCGGGCTTGCGCGGTGCGGGCGGCTCGTTGCGCGCTGCCCGCCGCATGGCGTTGATGCTTTCGAGCAGCATCAGTCCGCCGACGGTGCCGAGGAAGACGACATACATCAGTGAGATGATGAGATCGAGCTGGCCGATGGCGCGCAGCAGCGAGAAGATCCAGATGCCGACCGTCGCACCGGTAAGACCGCCGACCAGCAGCACCGTGCCGAGCTTGACGTCGAGCGAGCCGCGCCGGAAATGCGTGATCGCGCCCGATATCGACGACGCCACAACCTGGTTGGCGCCGGTCGCGACCGCGACGACGGGCGGGATGTTGTAGAAGATCAATAGCGGCGTGATCAGAAAGCCGCCGCCGACGCCGAACATTCCAGACAGGAATCCGACGGCCGCCCCCATGCCGAGAATGATGAAAATGTTCACCGACAATTCTGCGATGGGCAGATAGATTGTCACAGCCGACCCCGAATGATGACCGCTCCTGCCGGGCGGTTTCTTGTCACGTCCCCGTTCGAATGCGCACCATACTGTGAAATCATTGCCAGAGGCTTTCGATCGGCCCCGTGATTAGCCATAGAGATTGACGGAGAGATCGGTGGCACAGGATTCGCCGGATGCGCGGATCGATATGTCCGGGCATAATCCGGCTTTTTTCAGGTTTTGTGACAGGCTGCGGCAAAATTGGAAAAAGCCTTGCGGCATAGTGCCGCCAGGCCGGATTGCCGACAAAATCGGCCGACTCGTTCAGTTCGCGCCGACGACTGCCCCTCACCCTAACCCTCTCCCCGTAAACGGGCTAGGGCATATACATATCTCGCAAAGCCCATCCATCGGCGACGGCTCGAAAGTATTTGAGGCCGTTGAAGAAGGTGATTGGGCCCGGCGGCTTGGCCGAGGCGTAGCCGTTCCAGCCGCCGAGCTTGGCGATGATCCAGGCGGCCCAAGCCAGCGAGGCCTTAGAGTGGGGATTGGACTGCAGCTTGGTTGTGCCCTTGAAACGGCTTTCGAGGGCGGCGAGGGTATCGATCTCGGCTGCCGTGAAGGTCAGGCTTGCCGGCTGGTGATCGCCGCCGCTGCGGGCTTGGACGAGCTGGAGGACGATTGCTGCGGCCTTGGCGGCGATGGCGACGAGCTTTTCCAGCCGTGCCGCCAGATGCAACTGGCTGTCCTCGATCTTGAAGCCTTGGTTCTTCATCACCCGAAAGAACTGCTCGATCATCCAGCGCTGCTTGTACCAGGCGACGATCTGCCAGGCATCGGCCGGGCTGCTGAGCCAATGGGTGGTCAGGAGCAGCCAGTGCAAGGGCTCGACACCGTCGGGGGCGGCCGGTTCAACGATCTCGACCCAGCTCAGCCTGACGCCATCGGGCAGGCCGGCCTCGCGCAGGTTTTGCGGCCGCCGGATCGTCGCTTCGCCGAAGCGCAGGCACACCGTCGCCTGCCGCGCCGGACGGTCGGCGCGCTCGCGCAGATCAATCGTCTGAGTATCGCAAAACGCCACCGTTTCGACCGCGCGGCGCAGTTTGGAACCGTCGATGAGCGCATGGTCATGCATGACGCGCGACAAAAGATCGAAGCGCCGATCGGGCAGGCGCGCCCACATGATGAAGAAGTCACCCTCCCGGTCGGCGATCGCCGTGACCCGGGCCGCACGCGAAAGCACCAGTTTGGCCGCCTCTGCCGTCTCCACCCAGCGCCGCGATTCCTTTTCGTTCAACGGCCGCTCGGCATGCGGCGTAAGCTCTTCGCTACCCCGCGTCCAGACCCGGCCGCCCACCAGGCCAAGGCAGCTGCCGGTGTCGGCATCGAGCGCCAGCATCGGATGCAGCAAAAGGCCAAAGCAATTGCCTTTTTTGATCTTGCCCAATTCCCGCCGGCTGTCCGGCGTCGTCGCAAACTTGATCTCGCTGGTGTCCTGCAGCGCCAGCACGTGGCGACCCTCAACCGCAGACCGGGTCTCCTGGCTCCAGCCGGCAATGATCTCTTCCACGCTCACCGCACTGTTGTTGAGAAAACGCCCGAACCGGATCTCCTGCGAATGGTTGCCCTCGGCCAACTGGCGAAGGCAAACCGTCTCGCGCAGCACAATGCGACGGAGCAGCACCGCCCCCCTTTATCGAGACGACGATCTCCAAACCGGCCCAACGAAAAATCATGCCCTACATCCATCGGCGACGCTCCCAAATCAAAACGTCGCCAAAACAATCATACGGCCCGCAGTAAAGGAATCCGACCCCCGCAAACCGAGTCAATCCGTCGCACCGACTTATGTATATGCCCTAGCGTAAACGGGGCGGGGGGACGTGCCCTACGAGAAGGAGCGAGGAACGGAGAGGTTGCGGCGATCCCCCTTCGCCCCGCGAGCGGGGAGAAGGTGCCGGCAGGCGGATGAGGGGCCGCTGTCGGCGATCTCCCGGACGAAGATGACGACGCGCCTCAGATCGCCTTGCTGCCCTGCTTGTTGCGTTCGAGCAGCGCCTTCACGGTCGCGTCGGTCACCTTTCCGTCCGGCTCCTGGCCGACGGACTTCTGGAAGTTTTTGATCGCGGTCACGGTCTTCGCACCCATTTCGCCGTCCGGCACTCCGGCGTCGAAGCCGTTATTGTTGAGGATCGCCTGGATGTTGCGGACGGCCTTCTTCATGTCGACGGTCGCCGTCTTCGCGCCGGTGCCGGCCCATTCGTCGGGAATGTCGATGGCGTTCGTGCGGTGGTCGACCGGCTCCGGCTTCCAGAGATCGGCCTTGGCGCGCGCCCGTTCGAGCTGGTCGGGCTTCATGGCTTTGGCGACTTCGTCGCGCTTCTGCGCCGCATCCTTGTCGCCGGCCTTGGCGGCGATCGCAAACCATTTGTAGGACTCTTCGAGATCAGCCGGAACCCCGTTGCCCCTAGCGCAGAGGATCGCCAGGTTGAACTGGCTGTCGGTGATGCCGAGGTTCGCAGCCTTGGTGAACCACGAGGCGGCCGTGGTATAGTCCTGCTGGCCCAGCGCGCCGGAGGCGTAGAGGACGGCGAGATTGTGCATGGCGCTGGCATTGCCCTGGTTTGCCGCCTGCTCGTAGAAGCCCTTCGCCTTGGCGATGTCGCGTTCGACGCCGTTGCCCTTCTCGTACATGCTGCCGAGCCGGTATTCTGCCGGCGCAAAGCCTTTGTCGGCCGCAAGCTGGTACCAGCTCGCTGCCTGCTTCTGATCGACCGTCATGCCGTTGCGGCCGTCGGAATAACGCGCGCCGATTTCGAACAGCGCCAGCGCATCGCCGCCGCTCGCCGCATCGGCAAGCGATTTCGGCTGGACGGTGTCTGGAATGGTGATGGCGGCCTGCGGTGCGGGTGCTGCTGCAGCTGGCGCGTTCGGAACAAAGCCCGATATCTCCTGCGCTGCGCCGGACCGAGCGGGAGGGGCAAGCGTCGCTGCCCCTTCGCCGTCGAGCGGCGTCATATCGGTCAGATGGTCGCCGGCGACCGGCCGGGTTGCTTCCGGCTGCCCCCGTTCGGCAGCGGGCGGGACAGCTTCCGTTGTCGGAGCGGTCGTTCCGAGAGCGGCGGCATCCGGCTGGGCAGGTGTCGCTTCGGGCAAGGCCGGCGCTGGGTTTTCCGCAGCACCCGTGAGCGCCGAGATTTCCGCCGGCGGCTGCGGTGCGCGCTCGCCGCTCGTCAGCGTTCGGGCAAGCGGAAAGGCCATGATGGCGAGCAGCACGGCGCCGACCGCCAGCAGGATCGGCCGCCGGTAGCGCGAAAAGGCGCTGGTCTTGCCGGTCTTGTCAGAAGCCTTGCCGGCCTTGTCGGCATTCGCGCCCTTCTTCTCGGCCTTGCCGGCTGCCTGTTTCGGATTGGCATCCACCTCCATCGCGGCCGCCTGCGCCGCCCGGCGCGCAGCAGCGATATAATCGGCGCGATCGGTTTCGCCGGCAGGTTTGCCGCGTGCCGCACTCTGGCTGGCGCGAACCCGTTCAAGGATCTTCTTTACGTCAGGCGCGCCCGAGCCCGGCTCGAGGAGTTCGTTTGCCGCATCCGTCGGCACCACGTCGGTGGGATCGATCGACGGCGCGGGATCAATCATCGGACGTTCGGTCGCCCGGCTCTCGGCTTTCTTGCCGGGCAGCAGCCGCTTGCCGAGGCCGGCGAGCAGGCTGGCCTTCGCCGGGGTCTGTGTCCGTGTCGCTGTCGCAACCTCCGCGGTCCGGGTCGCGGCTTCGATGGCGATCGCGCTCGTTCCGCTCATGGCGGCGGCTTGTGCCGGGGCGGCAGCTTCGGCTGCGACCTCGGCCGTGCGGATAACAGGGGAAGCCGTCGCTGTCGGGGCAGCGGCCGGCATCCTGTTCATCTCGGCTTCGGCCACCATCAGCGCATAGGGATCGACATCGAAATCGACGTCGGCAACCGGCATCTGGGCGAGCGGCCGGCCGCGATCCTCCATGCCGTCGAGGCGGTCGGCGATATGCACCAGCGTCTCGTGCAGCGCCTGGAAAGTCTTGTGCGTGCGTTCCTCGCTGTCGCGGCTGAGATCCTCGAGGTGGCGCAGATCCTCGGCCAGCGCCGTCAGCGCCGACATGTCGGCGGCGGGCATGACACCCTGTGGACCGCCATGGCGCGAATAGGCTTCGACGACGGCCTCTGCCGCCTGGCGTGCCGCCTCGATGATATATTCGTCGCTCGTCGCCATATAGTCTTCGATCGCGCCCATGCGCTGGTCGAGTTCGGGGGGTATTACGGCGCTTTCGCGCGGCGCGCTCATCAGCGCCGACAGATTGGCAATCTGGTCTTCGAGGTTCTTCAGCGCGTGCGGATCGGTCGGCGCTGCCGATGTGCTCTCTTCGAGCCGGGCGGCAATGTCGCTCAGCCGTCCTTCGAGACGCAGGAAGGCGCTGTCGTCGGCCACAGCGGCCGGCGCCTGCTGCTGATAGGCCATCTCGTCGATGCGCCGGGCGAGATGGTCGAGCCGCTGCGCCAGCACGTCGTTGACGGCGCCATTCTCAAGCGCGTCGATCTTGCGGGAAATGTCGGAAAGCGTGCCGGTGAGGTCGGCCTGCGGCGCCGTCTCCTGCGTGCGCTCCAGCAGATAGGAAAGATGTTCCAGCCGTTCATCGAGCCGCGACGTCGCTTCCGCCTTCGTCATCTCCTCGACGCGTCCCGTCAGTGCCTCCAGCCGCATCGCCAGCTCGTCGGCCGGGTTCACGCGGCTGGCCGCATCATGGCTCATCAGGTCGATCTGATCGGCCAGTGCCTCCAGCCGGTTTTCCAGCCGCTGCATCAGGCCCGGATCATTGGCAGTGGCCGTGCGCCCGCTTGCCGCGATCGCCCGGCTGATCTCGTCGAGCCGCATGTCCATGGCGGCAAACTGTTCGGACATTACCCGGTCGTGCGGCTGGATCATGTTGCCGAAATGCTCCATCGCCGTGGCGATCGAGATGAGCTTGTCTTCCAGCGCCCGAACCGCGGGGCTTTCGCCCAGGCCGCCGATATGGCGCTTGATGTCGTCGAGCCGATAGGCAAGCGAAACGAGCTCTTCCTGCAGCCCTTCGGTATCGAGCGCCGCAAGCCGGTTTTCGAAACCGTCCCAGCGGTTTTCCATATGGCGCAGCGAATCCTCGCGCGCCAGCCCGTCCATCAGCGAGCGCAGCTCTTCGAAATCCTCGCGAAGGCCTGTGGCCTCCGGCGCGGCGGAGCGGCCGGTCAGCTGCGTGATGCTCTGGGCAAGGCGGCCCATGTCGGCGCGCATGTCGTCGGCGAAACGGCCGTCGCCAGCATTTGTCTTGATCTCGCGCAGCTCGGCGCGCAGCGCGTTCATCTCACGGGTGACGCCCTCGGAAATGTCGCGCTTCAGGTCCTGCCGCAGGTTGACGAGGGCCTGGGCAATCTCCGTCATCGTATCGTCGCCGGCGCGCAAGGCCGGCGCCGGCGCTGGAGTGGCGGCGCGCGGCACAGGTTCGCGAAGCTGCGGGGCCTGTTCGCGTGCGTAGGGCCGTTCGCGGCTGGCTTCGAGCGCGCGCTGGCGTTGACGGATTTCGGCGAGCGGATCGGGCCGCGGCTCGGGCGGGACCTTTGCGGGCCGGGGAGCATGGGAGCCGGCATAAGGATCGCGCTCGGCCGTTGCCGTGCGCGGCCGCTGCTCGCGCCCGCTGCCCATCAGCCCTTCGATGCGCGCCTCCAGCCCTTCGATCGTGCGGTTCAGCGCATCGAGCGAGGTCCTGTCGGACTGTCGGGAAGGATTTGATCGCGATCCGTTCATGTTCTTGCTCGCTTCGACTGCTCGACCTCTCGTCAGAGCTCGATCTTTGGCTTTTCCGTCTGCTGCCCGCCTCTTTACGCGGACCGGAGCGCACCATTCATAAGACGATAGTCAATTAGACTTTCCTCAAGCTGAACGATGTAGCGGCATCCTAAGGGAACGCGAGACTGGGAAAAGGAATGCGGATCGCTACTGCTCAATCCGCACCTTTCACGAAACGTGGTAAACAAGCCGTTAATGCCGATGGGAATTTTTTAACGTTTGTGTTCAAAACGCCGTTTCTGACGGCAACTGCCGTTCAATTCGTCAGATCAAATCGCCGCTCGCGCGATCACGCCGGACGCGGATATTGCAGCTCGATCTTCACGCCTTCAGGGCCGTAGACGAAGATCTGGCCGAGTTCTGTGTCGGGAATATCGTAATATTCGTGGCGATAGCCGCCCGCCTTGATGCGTTCCAGCGCCGGCCCGAATTCATAGAGGCTGAAGGCGACATGGTTGAAGATGCCGGGCGGAAAATCGGTGCTGCGCGATGTCAGGCTGAGATGGATGACCGGGCGTTCGTCCAGATAGAGCCAGTGGCCGGGCGAGGCGAAGGGCGGCCGATAGCCCTCGCTGACGCCGAGCACGGTCTCCAGGAAGCCGATCATCCCGGGCGCATCGCGGGTCTCGATGGTGACATGGTCCAGACGCGGCATCGGATCCTCCCAGCTTGCCTTGACGGCAAAGCCTAACCCGTCTGAGAGTGTCGCGAAAGTTGCTTCCCCTGCGGCGGCAGGCCGCGGCCAGGGCGTGAGACCTAGAAGCTCTCCGTCCAGGGCCGGACTTCCACCTCCAGCGACCATGCGCTGCGGTGCTGGCGAAGCACGTCGATATAGGTCTGGGCGATCGCATCCGGCGAGAGCGTGCCATCCGGCTTCTCCACCCGGTCCGGCCGGGTCTGCGACCGCACCGCGCCGTCGATGACGAAATGGGCGACATGGATGCCCATCGGCCCGAGTTCGCGGGCGGCACTCTGGGCAAGGCCACGCAGCGCGAACTTGCCCATCGCAAAGGGTGCCGATTGCGCAAAGCCCTTCACGCTGGCCGACGCGCCGGTGATCAGGATGGCGCCGCGGCCGCGCGGGATCATCCGCCGCGCCGCCTGCTGCACCACCAGGAAACCGCCGAAAGCGGTGGTCGCAATCGCCTTCTCGACATCGGCAGGATCGAGTTCGGCAAGCGGGCCGCGCTGACGGGCGCTGGCATTGAAGATCACCACGTCAGGCCCGCCGATCGCAGCGGCAGCCGCTTCGAAGAGTGCTGCGACGCTCGCCGGTTGCGAGACATCCGTTGTAAAGGCGCTGGCGCCGGTCTCCTCGATCAGCCCCTGCAGTTTCTCGATATTGCGGGCGGCAAGCCCGACCTTGACGCCCTGCGCCGACAATTGGCGGGCAAGCGATGCGCTGATGCCGGAGCCCGCGCCGACGATCAGTGCGCTCTCATAGGGAGAGTCGGTCATGATGTCTTCCTCGATGGATCGTGGCAAAGACGTAGGAAGTCCGAACGGCCGGCGCCACCACGCGACCGGAATTTCAGTGCGCTGAATCGATCGAATAGGCGCTGATGCGCGAGAGATGGATGAAGGAAAGGCCCGTTTCCTCCGCCCAGTCATTGAAGGCCTTCTGGATCAGCTGCTGGTCCTTCTTCGTCGTGCCGGAGGAGGAGAGCGGCACGCCGGCCGATCGGAGGCAGGCGAGCACGTCGATCGTTGCGATGAAGCTGTCGCGGCCGATGCCGCGCAGGAAATATTGTCCGGTCATGCCGCCGAGCCGGTTGCCGCGTTTGCTCAGCAGGTCGAGAAGGCCGATCTGGTTATCCCCAGGCCAGTCGGCAAAGAAGACGCCGGCGCTGCCATATTCCTTTGCCAATTCCCTGATGAAGGCGGCATTGGCCCGAACCGACATGATCTTGGCGCCGTTGCGGATGATCCGCTCATCCGAGGTGAGGGCGTGCCAATAGTCGTCGGGCGCGATATTCAGCATCGCCGGATCGAAACCGGAAAACGCTGCCTCGAAACCTGGCCATTTGCTGTCTATCACCTTCTGGACGAAACCGCTGTAGAAGATGCGCCTGGTCATGTCCGCCAGGATGCGATCGTCTGGCATGGCGCGCAGCCGCTCGTGATCCGGTCGGTGATTCTCCAGCAAGGCCTGCAACGCGGCCGCTCCGCCCTTTCGTTCCTCCGCACGCAGTCTTATCGCTTCGAAACTGATCATGCGGCCCTCCTCAAACATTGCCCGATTGCGGCTTGAACGACGCTTCCGTTTATACGCCGTTCTGCGATGGACAAGGAAGATGAGATGGCGTCTCTTGCCTGCCATGCGTGACGCGTCACGCGCCGTACTTTCATCGCCCGACGGATTCGCGCGTTCGAATTTTTCATGAAAAGACGGCCAAGGTACAAAATTTGACGTTTACGCAAACGTCAACATTTTGTAAGACAGTGCCCGAGGCTGGAGCAATCCGGTCAGTCGAATGGGAGGAATTTGAGAGATGCCAGTCTATAAGGCCCCGGTGAACGATACGCTCTTCGTCCTCAACGACGTGCTGGGCCTCGAACGCTACAACAATCTGCCGGGCTTTGCCGACGCGACCCCCGATATGATCGAAGCGATCCTCGGCGAGGCCGGAAGGGTTGCCGAGGAAGCTCTCTTTCCGCTGAATTATTCCGGCGATCAGGAAGGTTGCACGCGCCACGACGATGCCAGCGTCTCGACGCCGAAGGGTTTCAAGGAAGCCTATAAAGCCTATCGCGAAGGCGGCTGGATCGGCCTTGCGGTGCCGGAGGAATTCGGCGGCCAGGGGCTTCCCTATACGCTGCATACCGCCGTCGGCGAATATACCTCGGCCGCCAACATGTCGCTGATGATGTATCCGGGCCTGACGCAGGGCGCGATCGCCGCACTCCTCGTCCATGGCTCCGACGAGCAGAAGGCCACCTATCTGCCGAAGATGGTGGACGGCACGTGGTCCGGCACCATGAACCTCACCGAGCCGCATTGCGGCACCGATCTCGGCATGCTGCGCACCAAGGCGGTGCCGCAGGCTGACGGCAGCTACAAAATATCAGGCCAGAAGATCTTCATCTCCGCCGGCGAGCACGACCTGACCGACAACATCATCCATCTGGTGCTGGCCCGCATTGAGGGTGCGCCCGAGGGCACCAAGGGCATCTCGCTCTTCATCGTTCCGAAATTTCTCGTCGGCAAGGACGGTGCGCCGGGCGCCCGCAACGCTGTCTCCTGCGGTGCCATCGAGCACAAGATGGGTATCCACGCCAACGCCACCTGCGTGATGAATTACGACGAGGCGACCGGCTTCCTGATCGGCGCCGAAAACCGCGGCCTCAACGCCATGTTCGTGATGATGAACGAAGCCCGTTTGATGGTCGGCCTGCAGGGCATCGCCATTTCCGAGATCGCCTATCAGAACGCCGCCAGCTACGCGCGCGACCGCATCCAGGGCCGCTCGCTGTCCGGCCCCAAGGCACCGGACAAGAAGGCCGATCCGATCATCGTCCATCCGGATATTCGCCGCACGCTGATGACCATCCGCGCCTTCAACGAGGCCGGCCGCGCCTTCCTGCTCTGGACCGCGCTCAAGTCCGATATCGCCCACCGCGCCAGCGACGAGAAGGAGCGCCAGACGGCCGACGATATTCTCGGCCTCGTCACCCCGATCCTCAAGGGTGTGATGACCGACAAGGGCTTCGACCATGCCGTCATGGCCCAGCAGGTCTTCGGCGGCCACGGCTATATCGAAGAGCACGGCATGAGCCAGTATGTGCGCGATGCCCGCATCGCCATGATCTATGAAGGCGCCAACGGCATTCAGGCGCTCGATCTCGTCGGCCGCAAGCTGGCGCTGAACGGCGGCCGCGCCGCCATAGCCCTCTTCAAGGAGATCGGCGATTTCTGCGAGGAGAACCGCGAAAACGAAAAGCTCTCCTTCTTCACAAAGCATCTGAAGAAGGGCTTGAACGACGTCCAGGGCGCGACCATGTGGTTCATGCAGAACGCCATGGCCAAGCCCGACAATGCCGGGGCCGGCTCGACCGATTATATGCACCTCTTCGGCCTCGTCATTCTCGGCTATATGTGGGCGAAGATGGCCAAAGCCGCCGAGGATGGGCTTGCATCCGGCGATGCCGCCCGCGAGGATTACCTGAAGAACAAGCTGGTCACCGCCCGCTTCTTCATGGAACGCCTGATGCCGGAAACCGCACTTCGCAAGGCCCGCATCGAAGCCGGCGCCGACACGATGATGGAACTGGCCGCCGAAGCGTTTTGAGCCGGTTCTCCCTCCCCCTTGTGGGGAGGGCTGGGGAGGGGTCTTATCTCCTCCTTCCAAGATTTGAGGCAAGATAGATTGCCGTCAGGGAGATGAGACGATGACCGAGGTTTTCATTTACGACCACGTGCGTACGCCGCGCGGCCGCGGCAAGAAGGACGGCGCCCTGCATGAGGTGCCCTCCGTCCGCCTCGCGGCAAAGACCCTGGAGGCGATCCGCGATCGCAACGCGCTGGACACGAGCACGGTCGACGACATCATCATGGGCTGCGTCGATCCGGTCATGGACGCCGGCGCCGTCATCCCCAAGGCCGCCGCCTTCGAAGCCGGTTACTCCACGAAGGCGCCCGGCATGCAGATCTCCCGCTTCTGCGCCTCCGGCCTCGATGCCGTCAATTTCGGAGCCGGCAAGATCGCCCAAGGCGCCGACGACATCGTCATTGCGGGCGGCGTCGAAAGCATGTCGCGCGTCGGCCTCGGCATGTCCGGCGGCGCCTGGTTCATGGATCCGTCGGTAAATTTCCCGGCTTATTTCATGCCGCAGGGTGTCTCGGCCGATCTGATCGCCACAAAATACGGCTTCAGCAGAACCGATGTCGACGCTTATGCGGTCGAGAGCCAGCAGCGTGCCGCCCATGCCTGGGAACGTGGCTGGTTCGACAAGTCGGTCATTCCGGTCAAGGATCAGAACGGCCTGACGATCCTTGATAAGGACGAGCATATGCGTCCCGGCACCGACATGCAGGCGCTCGCCTCCCTCAATCCGTCCTTCCAGATGCCCGGCGAGATGGGCGGCTTCGAGGCCGTCGGCATCCAGGCCCATCCTGAGATCGAGCGCATCAACTATGTCCACCATGCCGGCAACTCCTCCGGCATCGTCGATGGCGCCAGTGCCGTCCTGCTCGGCTCCAAGGCCGGCGGTCAGAGCATGGGCAAAAAGCCGCGCGCTCGCATCAAGGCCTTCGCCAATATCGGCTCCGATCCGGCCCTGATGCTGACCGGACCCGTAGATGTAACCGAGAAGCTGTTGAAACGATCGGGCATGAACCTTGCCGACATCGACCTCTTCGAACTCAACGAGGCCTTTGCTGCCGTGGTGCTGCGCTACATGCAGGCATTCGACATCGACCACGACAGGATCAACGTCAATGGCGGCGCTATCGCCATGGGCCATCCGCTCGGCGCCACCGGCGCGATGATCCTCGGCACGGTGCTGGACGAACTTGAACGCCGCGATCTCAACACCGCGCTGGTGACGCTCTGCATCGGCGCCGGCATGGGCACCGCAACGGTTATCGAGAGGGTCTGACGGGACCGAAACCCTCCCACTTGTGGGGAGGGTCGAGCAAAGCGAGGGGAGGGGTCTTCTCGCCAAGGAAACCCCCTCCCCACAAGGGGGAGGGCTTCACCGCCAGAGAATTCAGGGAGAGGAATTCCCAAGATGAGCACTTACACGAATTTCACGCTCGAAACCGATGCCGACGGCATCGCTCTCGTCACCTGGGACATGCCCGGGAAATCGATGAACGTCTTCACCGCCGAGGTGATGGCCGAACTCGACGCCATCATCGACGCCACGACCGCCGATGCCGCCATCAAGGGTGTCGTCGTCACCTCGGGCAAATCCTCCTTCTCCGGCGGCGCCGATCTGTCGATGATCAAGTCGATGTTCAGCTCCTATCAGGAGGAGAAGGAAAAGAGCCCGCAAACGGCCGTGCAGACCCTTTTCGGTCTGGTCGGTCGTATGAGCGGCCTGTTCCGCAAGCTCGAAACCTCGGGCAAGCCCTGGGTTTCCGCCATCAACGGCACCTGCATGGGCGGCGCTTTCGAATTGTCGCTCGCCTGCCACGGCCGCGTCGCCTCCAATGCCAAGAGCGTCAAGATCGCGCTGCCCGAAGTGAAGGTCGGTATCTTCCCCGGCGCCGGCGGCACGCAGCGTGTGCCGCGGCTGGCGAACGCCCAGGATGCGCTGCAGATGATGACCACCGGTCAGTCGCTGACCGGCTCCCGCGCCAAGGCGATGAACCTCGTGCATCAGGTGGTCGAGCCGGATCAGCTGATCCCTGCTGCCAAGCAGATGATCAAGGATGGCCTGAAGCCGATCGCTCCATGGGACGAGAAGGGCTTTAAGGCGCCGGGCGGCGGCATCTGGACGCCGGCTTCCGCCCAGCTCTGGCCGGCAGCTCCGGCGATCCTGCGCCGGGAAACATCCGGCAATTATCCTGCAGCGCTTGCCATCCTGAAATGCGTCTACGAAGGCCTGCAGGTGCCGTTCGACACCGGCCTGAAGATCGAGCAGCGTTACTTCACCGAGGTGCTGCAGACCCGCGAAGCCTTCTCGATGATCCGTTCGCTGTTCATCTCCATGCAGGAGCTCGGCAAGGGCGCCCGCCGCCCGGTAGGTCACGCGAAGACCGAGCTGAAACATGTCGGCGTCGTCGGCGCCGGCTTCATGGGCGCCTCGATCGCTTATGTCACCGCCGCCGCCGGCATTCCGGTGACGCTGATCGACCGCGATATCGAAGCGGCGACCAAGGGCAAGAGCGTCTCGGAAGGCCTGGTCAAGGATTCTATCGGTAAGGGACGCCTTACCCAGGACGAGGCGGCTGCACTGCTCTCCCGCATCACGCCCTCGGCAGACTATGCCGACCTCGCCAATGCCGATCTCGTCATCGAGGCAGTGTTTGAGGATCGCGAGGTGAAGAAAGCGGTCATCGAGGCGGTCGAAGCGGTGTTGCCGGAAGGCGCGATCTTCGCATCCAATACCTCGACCTTGCCGATATCAGGTCTCGCCAAGAATTCGAAACGCCCGGCCGATTTCATCGGCATCCACTTCTTCTCGCCTGTCGAGAAGATGATGCTGACCGAGGTCATCCTCGGAAGCGACACCGGCGACAGGGCGCTGGCCATCGCTCTTGATTATGTCGCAGCCATCAAGAAGACGCCGATCGTCGTCAACGACACCCGCGGCTTCTTCGTCAATCGTTGCGTGCTGCGCTACATGTCGGAAAGCTACGACATGCTGATCGAGGGTGTGCCGCCTGCCATGATCGAGAATGCAGCCAAGATGGCCGGCATGCCGGTCGGTCCCTTGGCGCTCAACGACGAGGTCGCCATCGACCTCTCGCTGAAGATCCTCAAGGCGACGGTTGCCGATCTCGGCGAAAAGGCCATCGACCCCAGGCATATGGAACTCATCTCCCGCATGGTGGAAAAGGAAGGCCGCTTCGGCCGCAAGAATTCCAAGGGCTTCTACGACTATCCGCCGAAACCGGCGAAGAAGTCCCTCTGGCCCGACCTCAAGACCTTCTACCCGCAGGCGGATGAGGTCGACGTCAACGTCCTGAAGCAACGCTTCCTCGTCACCATCGCACTCGAAGCCGCCCGCACGGTCGAGGAAGGCATCGTCACCGATCCGCGCGAAGCGGATGTCGGTTCGATCCTGGGCTTCGGCTTCGCACCCTATACCGGCGGAGCGCTGAGCTATATCGATGGGATGGGCGCAAAGGCTTTCGTGGAATTGGCGGAAAAGTTAGCTGCTGCTTACGGAAGTCACTTCAAGCCGACGCCGCTGCTGAAGGACATGGCCGCCAAGGGCGAGACGTTCTACGGCCGGTTCGACCCCTATGCGAAGGTGGGGAAGGCGGCTTAGGTCTCTGTATCGTGCCGCAACGCCCCCCTCTGCCCTGCCGGGCCCGGGGGGCGGCCACGGCACGACATTCAAGAATTATTCGACTTCACCTCGCCAGCTGAATTCGCCTTTCCCTCGCTGCGGCCTTGTCACCGACACAATTTCCGATTACATGTGCGCGCATCGATCTTGCTAGATGAACTTTGAAACGGCCTCGCGTCGTTCCTGGCGAACTTCCTCCAAAATCGGTTTTCATCGCCGCTTGGCATTTATCCGAGCTGCAATCTTTAATGAACGATTCGAAAAGGATATCGTCATGAGCACAGGTACCGTAAAGTGGTTCAACGCAACCAAGGGCTTCGGCTTCATTCAGCCGGATGACGGCGCAGCCGACGTTTTCGTCCACATCTCCGCCGTTGAACGCGCTGGCATGCGCGATCTCAAGGATGGCCAGAAGCTGTCTTACGAGCTCGTCCGCGACAACAAGTCCGGCAAGATGTCGGCAGACCGCCTCCAGGCGGCATGAGCCTTCAAGGCTCTAAATATCATCTCCGGATCGTGACCCCGGATGTACTGGCACGGTTCGTTGAGATAGCAGGGAAGGTCGGGTTCACCCGGCCTTTTTTTGTATCCGGTTGGCTGATGTTGTGCCCGATTGGCGGAGTTGTTAGCATCGCCTTGGAATATAGGTCGTGCCGTGTAAGCCCCCTCTGCCCTGCCGGGCATCTCCCCCACAGGTGGGGAGATCACAAGTGGCTTGAACTTCGTATCCATCTATCGTTTCGTCGTGCTGGACACGATTGTTTGGGGAAGCCGGTGCGCCCAGCCAATCTCCCCACCTGTGGGATGCCCGGCAGGGCAGAGGGGGCTCACACGGCATGACCTTAGAGAATCTTTCGCATCGCCAAGCCGAGTGCGTCGCTAACGACAACAAGTCGGTCAACCGCCTGCCGTCCCGTCACCCTCCAGCATCTCCATGACCCGCGCCATCACCGCTCGCGCCGCATCGAGCTCGGCTGACGTAAACGCCGTGCCGAACTCGTCGGCCCATCCGGCTTGCGCGATCTCGATGATGCCGAGCCGCGCCGCCCCTTCTGCGGTCAGCCGCACCAGCTTGGCGCGCTGGTGCTGCGGGTTGTCGGCATAGGCGATCAGCCCTTCGCTCTCCAGCACGTCGGCGAGCCGCTGCACGCCCTGGCGGGCGAGGCCGAGGGCGCGGGCGATCTGCGCTACCGACATGTCGCCGCGTCGTGCCGCGGCCAGCACCTGCCAGCGCGCGCTCGTCTGTCCTGCCGGCTTTGCCAGCCGGTCGCCGGCGGCCGTCAGATGGCCGGCGAGGCGAAGGGCGGTGATCGCGAAAGCGGAAAAAGCGTCCCCCTCCATCGTTCGCTCCGGTCGTTTTTGTTTGACAACATGTTGTCGATTCTGTATCTCATCCATAATGACAACATATTGTCATATGCGGAAACTGAAGGCAACGCCGAAGGAGGAGAGCGCCGTGAAGAAAACCTACAAGGGAAGCTGCCATTGCGGCAATGTGCACTACGAGGTGGACATGGACCTCGAGGAGGGCACCGGCCGCTGCAATTGTTCGATCTGCGCCAAGCGCCGCTACTGGGGCGCCAACGTCAAGCCGGAGGATTTCCGGCTGATGTGCGACCAGGCGGAAACGTCCGACTACCAGTTCAACACGAGGAGCGGTCATCACCGCTTCTGCCGCACCTGCGGTGTGCCGGCCTATGGCGACGGTTATGTCGAAGCGATCGGCGGCGCCTATGTCTCGATCAACATCGCCTGCCTCGATGATATCAGCCCCGAGGAACTGGCAGCACTGCCTATCCGTTATGCCGACGGCAGGCACGATGCCTGGTGGAACGAACCGGCAGTGACGAGTTATCTCTGACGCAGATCCCAAAGTGCGCAGCGGTTCTATCGCTGATGTCGGAACGTCGTCCTCCCCTTCGTCCTCTGTCCATAATGGAGAAGGAGAACGATCGTGAAAGACGAAGCGAACGCCAGGATCGAAGAAGAGGCGATCATCGCCATGCTGATGATGCGCGCCAAGGCGCTGGGCGAAAAAAACGCCAAGGACGCGCTTTCCTATGAGACCGAGGATGAGGTCGAGTTTTCGCTGGCGCCGCCGCTCGTCTACTACGGCAAGGACGAGGCGGGCCTGCAGGCCTGGTTCGATACCTGGGAAGGCCCGATCGGCGGCGATGTACGCGATGCCAGGCTGACGGTTGGCGAAGATGTTGCTTTCTGGAGCGGCCTCATGCGCATGACAGGGACCAAAACCGACGGCACTGCCGTCGATCTCTGGTTCCGCCAGACCCTCGGCCTCGTCAAGCAGGATGGCCGCTGGCTGGTTGCCCATCAGCACGCCTCGGTGCCGTTCGCCATGGATGGCAGCGGCCGGGCGCAGCTCGACCTTAAGCCGTGAAGACTGTCAGGCAGCACTCCCCGCAATCTTCCGCCGGTCGGCGCGAATGCTCATCAGTCCGACGCCCATCAAAAGCAGGATCGCCGTCGCATAGATGTCCGTCGTCAGTGCGTAACCGGCCGATTTCGCCAGGAGCCCGGCCAGGATCGCCGGCAGGCTGAAGGCGAGGTAGCTCTGGACGTAGAAGGCCGACAGCAGCCCGGCCCGCTCGTCCGGTTTGGCGAGCGGCATGATGGTGCCGATCGAACCGAGGAAATTGGTGCCGAAACCGGCGCCGGTGAAAATCGTGCCGATCAGCAGCAGCGGCACATTGGCGAGATGCACGCCGGCAACGACCGTCAGGATACCGAGCGTCTTGGCCGACACGCCGAAACCGAGATTGGCCGAGGCCGTCTTGCTGCGCCTGAGATAGACGGCGATCGCTCCGCTCACCATCAGTGCGGTGACGACGGCCCCGCCCGTCAGCGGCGCGCGGCTACCGGTCGTGCTGGCGACCAGGGACGGGACCAGCGAGAGATAGAAGCCGGCAAGCGTCCAGTTGGCAATGTTGATCGGTGTCACCAGCGAGAGCGGTCGCTTCACCTGCTGGGGAATGGTGACCCGCGGTATCAGCGAGCCGAGCGCGCCCGGCCGCGTGCCGCCGGTCTCGTGCGTCAGCCAGATGACCGCTGCCTGCAGCGTGAAGGCAACAAGCAACAGCGCATAGATCAGATGCATCGGGAAGGGGCCGTATTGGATCAAGGCACTGGTGCCGACCGCACCCACCGCCATGCCGGAAAGCGGTGCGATCGAGTTGACGATCTGTCCCTTTGCCCGGTCGACATCGACGAGCGCCGCCCCGAGCGAGGCACCAGCAATTCCCGTTGCCAGCCCCTGCACGATCCGTGCTGCGATCAGCCAGCCGGGACCGCTTGCGACGACGAAGAGCGCCATGGCGGCGATTTCGAGCACAAGGGCGAAGAAGATCACCGGCTTGCGGCCGAGATGGTCGGAGATCGAACCGGCGGTCAGCAACGCCGCCAGCAGCGCGAAGGCGTAGACCGCGAAAATCACCGTGATCAGCACCGGCGAGACGGAGAAGTTTTCCTGATAGATCCGGTAGAGCGGCGTCGGCGCCGCGGAGGCGCCGAAGAAGGTGGCAAGCGTCAGCGCATGAAAGCCGATCGAAGGGCGCGGCGAATTCTCGGTGGATTTGGCTGCGACGAACATATATAAGCTCCTTAAAGCTAAGTCGTTGCGTTAGCCTATGTAGAGCAGCCATCTCGTAAAAGCAAATTCTTTGCATTAATAGGTCTGTCAAAGATTTTGAACCATCGGCGTCAAGGAGAGAAAGTCGGGTTGCCCGCATGACAGTGAAAGAGAATCTCCGTCCGGGCGGCAGAAGCGCCCGGGTTCAGGCATCGGTGCACAAGGCGGTTCGTGAGCTGATGACCGAGATGAGCCGCGCCGAGGTGACGATCCCCCTGATCGCCGGCAAGGCGGGGGTGACGCCATCGACCATCTATCGCCGCTGGGGCGACCTGCAGGAGCTTTTCGCCGATGTCGCCGTCGATCGGCTGCGCCCGGACATGCAGCCGGTCGATGCCGGCAATGGCAAGGCCGATCTCGAAGCCTGGGCCGAGCAATATGCCGAGGAAATGTCCTCCGGCCCGGGCCGCGAGATGATCCGCGACGTGCTGGCGGCGCAGGCGGGCGCAAATGCCTGCAAATGCGCTGAATTTACCCGCCAGCAGATCGGCGTCATCGCCGAGAGGGCAAAGGCCCGCGGCGAGGTCTTTCCGGATGTCGATCGCGTCATGGACCAGGTCGTGGCGCCGATCATGTACCGCATCCTGTTCGCTGACGTGCCGGATGCAGCGCGCGTGCGCGATCTGGTCGCCCGTGTCATGGGCGGGACGGACTGAGCGGATCTCTTACTCCGCTGCTGCGCGCTTGAGGCCGGAAATCTGAGTGATATAGGCGCGCAGTGCCGCCGGCCGCACCGGTTTGTGCTGAACGGCAATGCCGTATCGCTCGGCCTCGCTGCGCACCTCCGGCGTGCGGTCGGCCGTGATCAGCAAAGCGGGAATATCGGCGCCGAATTGCCGGCGCAGATGCAGGATAGCGGCGATGCCGGTGCCGTCGCCGAGGTGATAATCGGCGATGACGATATCTGGCGGTCCGTCCCGACCGTCGCTTGATATCACGTCGGCGAGACAATCCAGCGCCGTCACCTCGCAGCCCCAGCCGCTGATCAACAGCCGCATGCCCTCGAGGATCTTCGGCTCGTTGTCGATGCAGAGGATTTTCAGCCCGCTCAGCGATTGCCCCGGACGGTCGGCGGGCGTGACTGCCGCTAGCGTCTCGGCTGGGCGCGAGACGTCGAGCGGCATGGCGATTCGGAATTCCGTGCCTCTGCCATGCGTCGAGTGCAGCTCGACCGGATGGTTGAGCACGCGGGCGATGCGGTCGACGATCGAAAGGCCGAGCCCGAGGCCGGAGGCGGTTTTCGCGCCCTCGTCCAGCCGCGCGAATTCCTTGAACACGGTGCGGAATTTCGATGGCGGAATGCCGATGCCTGAATCGATCACCTGGATGATCACCTGGTTGCCGCGCCGCCGCGCGCCGACCAGCACCTTGCCGCTGATCGTGTATTTGATAGCGTTGGAGACGAGGTTCTGCACCAGCCGGCGCAGCAGGTTGGGGTCGGAGCGGACCCTGAGCGACGTCGGCATTACCACCAGCTTCAGCTGCTTTTCGCGGGCGATCGGCGCGAAATCGGTCTCGATACGCTTCAGCAGGTCGGAGAGCGCGACGGAGGCAAGCCGCGGTCGCATGGCGCCGGTATCGAGCCTGGAGATATCGAGCACCGCGCCGAGAATGGTCTCGACCGATTCCAGCGCGGAATCGATGTTGCGCACGATCAGGCTGTTGTCGGATTGCGCCATGCGCTCGACCAGCGCCGAGGAATAGAGCCTGGCTGCATTGAGCGGCTGCAGGATATCGTGGCCGGCGGCGGCAAAAAAGCGTGTCTTGCCGATATTCGCCTCGTCGGCAGCGGCGCGTGCCTCGCCGAGTTCGTGGTTGACGCGGGTAAGCTCGGCCGTACGTTCGGCAACGCGCTGCTCCAGAGTCTCATTCGCCTGTTTCAGTGCCTGGTCGGCACTCACGCGCTGGGTGATGTCGGTGAAGGTGGCGACGATGCCCTTGTCGGGCATGGCATTGGAACGCACCTCGATGATCCGCTCGCCGCCGCCGAGCACCAGCGAAAAGGGTTTGTCGAGCGTCAGGAAATGTCGCACCGTCTGGCTGAGATCGCCGGGCGCGATGTCGCCGCGCTGGCTGAGCGTAGTGACGATATCGGACAGGGGAAAACCGACCTGGCCGGCACTTTCCGGCAGATCCAGCAATTGCCGGAAGCGCCGGTTCCAGATCGTCAGCCGGTTGGAACTGTCGAAGACCGCAATGCCCTGGTCCATCTGCGAAAGTGCCGTCTGCAGCATGTCCTGATTATATTGCAGTGCCTCGCTCGCCTGGTCGAGCAGCCAGGCGGTGTCGGAAGAGGCATCCTCGATCTTCTGCAGGATCAACGACAGCACCAGCCGGGCTGAGGACGAGCCGATGGCGCTGCCGAGCAGCTGTTCGCTGAAATGGATGAGCGCCATGTCTGCCGGTTGCTCGTCCTCCAGCTTGCGGCCGGAGCTCTGTTCGTAGGTCGTCAATGAGCGCTGCATGCGCTCTTCGCCGAGATAGCGCGAGATCGCCGCCTTGAGATCGCCGACGCTGATGCGGGTCTTCCAGCCGCGCGTGGCAAATTGCGAGCGCGAATGCCGCTTGACGAAGATGCCGGCCTGGATGCGCTCCAGCGGCCTGGCGTTGCGGGTGAGCGAGCCGACAATAAAGAAGGCGGTGTTGACGAGCAGGCTCATCGCTGTCGCATTGACCAGCGGATCGGCGTCGGCTGCGGTGAACAATGTCGTGCCGGGGAAGATGAAGCCGAGCACGGCGCTCGCCACATAGGAATAATCGGGGCCGCCCAGCGAGGGCAGGAACAGCAGGTAGATCCAGATGACGAAACCCGAGGTCAGCCCGAGGATCGCGCCGCGCGCGTTCGCCCGCCGCCAGACCAGCCCTCCGAACAGGGCTGGGGCGATTTGCGCGATCGCGGCAAAGGAAAGAAGGCCGATCGAGGCAAGGCCGGCAGTACTGTCGGTCGAACGGTAATAGGCGTAGCCGAACAGCAACACAGCGAAAATGGCGCTGCGGCGGATGTTGAGCAGTGTCTTGGCGAAATTGTCGCGCTGGCTGGCGCGGCCGGCGAGTTTGCGCCTGAGGAAGATCGGCATGATAATGTCGTTCGACACCATGATCGACAGCGCGACGGAATCGACGATGACCATCGCCGTTGCCGCGGAGAAACCGCCGATGAAGATGATCAGTGAAATCAGAGGCATCTGGCCGGCAAGCGGCAGCGACAGCATGTAGAAATCGGCATTGCCGCTGCCGCCGAAGGTCAGCAGCCCGCCGATCGCCACCGGCAGCACAAAGAGATTGATTGATATGAGATAGGTAGGAAACAGGAAGCCCGCGAGTTTCAGCTGTTTCGGAGTTCGGTTTTCGACAACCGTCACGTGGAATTGCCGCGGCAGCAGGATGATCGCAAAGGCCGACAATAGGATCAGGGTGATCCAGCGGCTGATCGGCGTATGGTAGCTGAGCGCCGACATGACCAGCTCATTGTCGACCGTCTTGCGCCAGAGGTCGGTCGGGCCATCGAAGAGAAACCAGATGACGCAGACGCCGCCCGTCAGGAAGGCGACGAGCTTGACGACCGATTCCATCGAAACGGCGAGGATGAGGCCGTCCTGATGCTCCGTCGCATCGGTATGCCGCGTGCCGAACATGATGGCGAAGCAGGCAAGCACCAGCGTTGCGACGAGCGGCAGGTCGAGGAAATAGAGATTGCCGCTGCCGATGCCGTAATCGGAAGGATTGACCATGGCGCTGACGGTGCTGGAGATCGCCTTGAGCTGCAGCGCAATATAAGGAATGGCGCCGATCAGCGAGATCAATGCGACGATCGTTGCGACCGTCGAGTTCTTGCCGTAGCGGGCGGCGACGAAGTCGGCAACCGATGTGAGCTTCTCCGCCTTGGCAAGCTCGATGATACGGCGAAGCAGCGGCATGCCGAGCGTGAAGACCAGGATCGGGCCGATATAGATGCCGGCAAATTCCAGGCCCCGCTGCGCCGCAAGCCCGACGCTGCCGAAATAAGTCCAGGAAGTGCAGTAGATCGCAAGGCTCAGCGCATAGACCACCGGCCATCCGCCTTCCAGCCTGCCCGGGCCGCGTTGCCGCGTGCCCGGGCCGCGGTCGAGCATGCCCTGGCCGCGGTTCTTGCGGTCGCCATAGCTTGCCACGGCGAAAAGCAGGAGCAGATAGCCGAAGGCAGACGCGAATATGACCCAGCCTGGAAGCATTGACCCTCCGCCGGCGGAAAACCCGCCGGGACCTCCCGCAACGTTGCTCAGCTTAAGTTATTTCAAGCACTTTGAGAATTCCCGCCGGTCTAGGCCTTAAGTCAAAGACCGCACGGGGGTATGCCCAAATAATTACGATTGCCGATTGATTAATTGCAATGAAGATGTAGCTAATAAAAACAATTGTATCAGAGGGAGTCGGATCCGATGCTCAATGAGTTCAAGGCCTTTATCGCCCGCGGCAATGTCATGGATCTTGCAGTCGGTGTCATCATCGGCGGCGCCTTCGGTGGCATCGTCAAATCTCTGGTGGATGACCTCATCATGCCGATCGTCGGCGCCATTTTCGGCGGCTTCGATTTTTCGAATTACTTCCTCCCGCTCTCGTCGGCCGTCAACGCACCGACGCTTGCCGCCGCCCGCGCTCAGGGAGCGGTCTTTGCCTATGGCAGTTTCCTCACCGTGCTCATCAACTTCCTCATTCTCGCCTGGATCATCTTCCTGATGGTCAAGGGCGTGAACACCATGCGTGCGCAGGTCGAGCGCCAGGAAAAGGCCGCACCGGAAGAGATGCCACCACCGCCGGCAGACGTTCAGCTGCTGACGGAAATCCGCGATCTTCTCGCCAAGCGCCCGACGGCTTGATCCCGTCCGCTCCGCCCGGGCTCAATCATCACGAAAATCGATAAGCCATCACCGGATGTCATGAGATTTGCCGGCGCAAATCCGCTATGAAGGCGGAAACCGGAGATATGCATGTCGATCGTCAGCAGCCTCAGCCCGCGCGCCTTGGCGGCGCCCGAAAGCGGGATCGTCGAAGTCGTCAATTATGCCCGTGGCCGCGAGGGTCTGCTGCCGCTCTGGGTGGGCGAGGGCGATCTGCCGACGCCCGATTTCATCAGCCGGGCGGCGATGGAGGCGCTTGCATCAGGCGAGACCTTCTACACCTGGCAGCGCGGTATTCCGGAGCTTCGCCAGGCGCTTTCCGATTATTACAGCAGACATTTCGGAATCCGGCTTCCGGTCGAACATTTCTACGTCACCGGCTCCGGCATGCAGGCGATCCAGATCGCCGTGCAGGCGCTGACCTCGCCGGGCGACGAATTGGTTTACCTCTCGCCTTCCTGGCCGAATATCGCCGCGGCTCTCGAAATATCCGGTGCGCGCTCGCTCGGTGTCGAGCTGCAGTTCGAAGCCGGTAAATGGGCGGTCGATCTGAACCGCATCGAAACCGCGATCACCCCGAAGACCAAGGGTATCTTCATCAACACGCCGTCGAACCCGACGGGCTGGACGGCAACGAAGCAGGATCTTGGCGATATCCTGGCGCTTGCCCGCAGACACGACCTCTGGATCATGGCGGATGAAATCTACGCCCGCTACTATTTTGCCGGCGGCCGAGCCCCCTCTTTCCTCGATGTGATGGAAGAGGGCGACAAGGTCATCTTCGTCAATTCCTTCTCGAAGAACTGGTCGATGACCGGCTGGCGCGTCGGCTGGATCGCAGCACCCCCTGAGATGGGCCAGGTGCTCGAAAACCTCATCCAGTATTCGACATCGGGTGTGGCACAGTTCATGCAGAAGGGCGCCGTCGCCGCCCTTGATCAAGGTGACGATTTCGTCGCTGCCAATATCGCCAAGGCGGCTCGCTCCCGCGATATTCTCTGCGATGCGCTAATCGCCACCAACCGGGTCGAGACTTTGAAGCCGGATGGTGCGATCTACGCCTTCCTGAAGATCGACGGCGTCGCCGATAGCCGCAGCGCAGCGCTCGATATCGTCGACAAGACTGGCGTCGGCCTTGCCCCCGGCACCGCTTTCGGCCGAGGCGGCGAACTCTTCCTGCGCGCCTGTTTCCTGCGCGACCCCGCGCAGGTGGCGACCGCGGCCGAGCGTCTCTGCGATTATATCCTCAAGCTCTGAGAAGTGTCCGCCTGCAGCGAAAAGGAGAAGATGTCATGGCTATTTCCGTAGGAGATCGCCGAGGTCTGCCCCTCATCCGCCTGCCGGCACCTTCTCCCCGCTCGCGGGGCGAAGGGGTATGCGGCGACATCTCGGTCCCCATTGACGTCGCGCAGGGCACGTCCCCTCTCCCCGTCAGAACGGGGAGAGGGTTAGGGTGAGGGGCAGCCATCAGCCGCGAATGCCGCGATTTTGTGCCGGAATCGCCGGATCGATAAAACTCTAGCAAAGCCCGAAATCGGCCTCTAACCACGACTCCAAACATACCCGTCCAAGGGCCTTCCAATGGCCGTTCGATAAGAAAATTGGAAAGAAAAACCGGCGCCTGATGCCCCTGCTTGTAAAAACGAAAGCAGGGACGCGGGACATGGCGGTTTTGGTGACGGGCGGGGCCGGATATATCGGCAGTCACATGGTTTGGGCGCTGCTCGATGCGGGCGAGGACGTGGTCGTGCTCGACCGCCTCTCCACGGGCTTTCGCTGGGCCGTGGCGCCGGCGGCGCGTTTCTATCTCGGCGACATTGCCGATCCCGACATATTGAAAAAAGTCTTCATCGAAAACGACATCGAGGCGATCATCCATTTCGCCGGCTCCGCCGTCGTCCCGGTCTCGGTCGCCGATCCGCTCTCCTACTACGACAACAATTCCGGCAAGACCCGGGCGCTGCTGAGCGCTTCGGTCAAGGCCGGTATCCGCAACTTCGTCTTCTCTTCGACGGCGGCCGTTTACGGCCAGCAAAAGACCGATCTGCCGGTGAAGGAGACGGCCCGTCTCAATCCGGAAAATCCTTACGGCCAGTCGAAGCTGATGACCGAGTTCATGCTGCGCGATGCCGCCGCCGCCTATGATTTCAACTATGTCGCGCTGCGCTACTTCAACGTCGCCGGCGCCGACCCGCGTCATCGCGCCGGTCAGTCGACTTCAGGCGCCACGCACCTCATCAAGGTCGCCTGCGAGGCAGCGCTCGGCAGGCGTGACAGCGTCAATGTCTACGGCATCGACTATCCCACCCATGACGGCACCGGCGTGCGCGACTACATCCATGTCAGCGATCTCACCGATGCGCATCTGAAAGCGTTGCAGCACCTGCGCAGGGACAAGGGCTCGCTCGTTGCCAATTGCGGTTATGGCAGCGGCTATTCCGTGCTCGACGTGCTGAACATGGTCACCCGCCTGCACGGGCATTCCTTCAAGATCCACATGGCGCCGCGGCGCGCCGGCGATTCGGCAAGCGTCGTCGCAGACGCTTCGCTCGCCCGGCAGGTGCTCGACTGGAAGCCCAGATACGATTCGCTGGAAACCATCGTTCAGAGCTCGCTCGATTGGGAACTGTTCCTGTCGAACAAGAGCGTCGACGACCTGCACAGTATCCACCGGGCACTGGCCGCCGCTTCGTTCTGATGCAGAAGCCTGTTTACCATCCCCGCGCCTGCGGGGACCACATGCCGTGACGTGAATAAGGAAAAATCAAGCTTTCTCTGGCTGGCTCTGGCCGACGGAAAGGAGAAGATGAAGAACTTTCTGGCCTCATTGCAGCTGCAAAAAGACAATCCGACGCTCCTGACGGCGCAGTTCCGGGCCTTGTCGTCGCAGATCCCCATTCTCTATGTTCTGCTGATCATCAACGCCCTTGCGGTGGCGATCACCCACCTCAAATCCGCACCCCTTTGGCTCTCGCTCTACATTCCGGTGGTCTTGAGCGTCGTCTGCGTCTTCCGTCTCTGCTGGTGGGAGATCCGGGGCAAGGAAGATGTGACAGCCGAGCGGGCCTACAGGCTGATGAAGGTGACGATATCGGGGGCCGGCATCCTGGCCGTTGCTTTCGGCGGCTGGGCGATCGCGCTTTACCAATATGGCGATGCTTCCCAGCAGGGGCAGATCGCCTATTTCCTCGTCGTGACGGGCATCTCCTGCATCTTTTGCCTGATGCACCTGCCGATGGCGGCGGCGCTGACCACCGTCATCACCTTCTCGGCCATGATTGCGACCTTCATGTTCTCGGGCAATCCCGTTTTCGTGGCGACCGCCGTCAGCGGACTCTTCCTGATCCTGCCCTTCCTCAGGGTGATCAACAGCTATTTCCAGAATTTCGTCGGTCTCGTGCAATTGACCGAGGAACTGAAGCAGAAGCAGGCAGAGGCCGAGGAACTGAACCTCGTCAATAGCCGCAACGCCCTGCATGACCAGCTGACCGGCCTTGCCAACCGCCGCAGCTTCTTTCTGTCGCTGGAAAAACGGCTGCAGAAAGATCCATCCTCGCCGCCAGTCCTCGGCATTCTCGATCTCGATGGCTTCAAGCCCGTCAACGACGTCTTCGGCCATGCCGCTGGCGACCTCGTGCTCAAGGAGACGGCCCGCCGCTTCGTCGCGCTGGTCGGCGAAGAGGGCATCGTCTCCCGTCTCGGCGGCGATGAGTTCGGGATCATCTTCCCCTGCTCGATGACACGCCAGGCGATCGCCGATCTCGGTCAGGCGCTCTGTGCTGCCGTCCGCGACCCTTTCGAAATCCCCGATGGCTCGGTCCGCGTCTTCGGCTCCTGCGGCATCGTCTATCCCGATATCGGCACATATACCGCCGAGGATCTCTACGAGAAAGCGGATTTCGCCCTCTATCAGGTCAAGAGCAAGCGCAGCAGCGGCGTCGAATTCTTCTCGGCCGAGCACGAGAAGATCCTGACGCAGCGCCACCTGATCGAACTCGAACTGCAGGCGAACGATTTCGCCAAGGAATTGAAACTCGACTATCAGCCGATCGTCGAATTGAAGAGCGGCCGCGTCGTCGCTTACGAGGCTCTTGCCCGCTGGGACAGCGCCCGCTTCGGCCGTATCAGCCCGGACGCCTTCATCCCCGCTGCCGAGCGCACGGCGGTCATCGGCCGCATGACACGCATCCTCTTCGCCAAGGCGCTCGAAGCGCTGGCGATCATTCCACGGCATCTCAGGCTGTCCTTCAATCTCTCGGCGCGCGATATCTGCGACCACGAAACGTCGATGGCGCTGCTTGCGATGATCACCCGCTCCGGCATCGATCCCAGGCGCATCGAATTCGAGATTACCGAGACGGCGCTGCTCTCCGATTTCGACGCCGCCGACCAGGTGATATCGATGCTGCGCGCTGCCGGCATCTCGATCGCGCTTGACGATTTCGGCACCGGCTATTCGAGCCTCAGCCATATTCATCGTCTCGCCTTCGACAAGCTGAAGATCGACAAGTCTTTCGTGATGAATTTCGATCGCGACGCCCGTTGCATGAACATCACCCGCTCGGTCGCCAATCTCTGCCAGAATCTTGGCATTGCCTCCGTCGCCGAAGGCGTCGAAAGCGAAGAGATCGCCGAGGGATTGAAGGCGATGGGCGTTCGCCTGGCGCAGGGCTATCATTTCTCGCGGCCGCTGACGCTGGAACTTGCCATTGATTACGCCGTCCGGTGCGAGGCCGAAGCCTCCGCCCGCAATTCGCTGTCTGCCTGAACCAATCTCCCGGCCGGACTTGAATCGACTGGAGCGAAGCTACGTCGTCGTCTATTCATGGTCGTAACAATGAGGTGAACCATGCAAGGCGAAGTCATCATTGAACAGCGGGGGACTGCGGGCGTCATCCGCCTCAACCGGCCGCGGGCGCTGAACAGCCTGACCCTGCCGATGATCGGTGCGATCACTGCTTCCCTTCATGATTTTGCCGGTGACCCCGAGGTGGCATGCGTCGTGATGACGGGAGAGGGCGAACGCGGCTTCTGTGCCGGCGGCGATATCCGCGCCCTGCATGAGAGCGCCCGCGCCGGCGATGGCCTTGCAGGTACCTTCTGGCGCGAGGAGTTCCGCCTCAACCATCTGATCGCCGCCTATCCCAAACCCTATGTCGCGCTGATGGACGGCATCACCATGGGCGGCGGCGTCGGCCTGTCCTCGCACGGCCGCCACCGCATCGTCACCGAGCGCACGCGGCTGGCCATGCCCGAAACCGGCATCGGCTATGTCCCGGATGTCGGTGCCACTTGGCTGCTGCCCCGTGCGCCGGGCGAGGCCGGAACATGGCTCGGCCTGACAGGGCTCGATATTGGTGCGGCCGATGCGATCCACGCCCGCCTTGCTGACCTTCAGATCGCCTCGTCGCGGCTCGGCGAGGTGGTCGACGCTCTCTCCGGCCTGCCGCGCGCCAGCTCATCCGGCGATGTCGATGCCGCGCTGCAGGCGTTTTCGGAGCCTCAGGGAGAAAGCCGGCTCAAGCAAAACGCGGCGATGATCGATCGCGGATTTCGGTTCGACAGCGTCGAGGAGATCCTGGCAGCGCTTGCCGCGGAGGAGGGCGAATTCGCCGCCGAGACGCGCCGGGTGCTGCTGACGCGTTCGCCGACCAGCTTGAAGCTCGCTTTGCGGCTGCTGAGGGCCGGCCGCCGCAGCGCCTCGCTTGCCGAATGCCTCGGCCGTGAACTCGGTGCCTGTCTGCAGATGCTGGATAATCCCGATTTCTTCGAGGGCATCCGCGCCGCCATCATCGACAAGGACCGCAATCCGCAATGGTCGCCGGCAACTGTCGAGGCTGTGGGGGCCGCAAGGGTCGAGCATTTCCTGAAACCGGCCGAACCGCCGCTTTCACTCTGAACTCTATCTGACCTATCGCCACATTCCGCGCATGCGGGCGCCGACATCGATGCGCACCTGCCGCGCCTGCGCTTGCGCGGCCTCCGATTTTCCCTGCGGCCAGCTGCAGGCCTCGAAGAACTGCAGCAGGGTCGCGGGAATGAAGCGGCTGCGGGAGGCATAGACGTGCCGGTCGCCCTGCGAGTTCTGCCCATAGGTGAAGAAGCGCCGCGGCACGACGAGGTCGAGACCATCCCTGGCGCGTGTCATCGCCACATAGAGCAGCCGGCGTTCCTCCTCGATTTCGGCGGTGGTGCCGACGGCGAGATCGCTCGGTATGCATCCGTCGACGACGTTCAGCATGAACACCTTCGTCCATTCCTGGCCCTTGGCGGAATGGATGGTGGAAAGGATGAGGTAGTCCTCGTCGAGAAGCGGCACGCCTGCCTGGTCGCTGGTCGCATCCGGCGGATCGAGGGTGAGTTCGGTCAGGAAACGCTCGCGCGAGGCATAACCGCCGGCGATCTGTTCGAGCTGCAGCAGATCGGCCTGCCGCGTCGCTGCGTCCTCGTGCAGCCGTTCCAGATGCGGCGCGTACCATTGCCGCGCCAGGCCGATTTCCGCCGGCCAGCCGGCCTTGCCGGTCTTCAGCTCCTGCAGCATCGAAACGAACATTGTCCAGTCCTCGCCCGAGCGGGGCGGCGCCGGCATGGCAGCAAGAGCAGAAATCGGACTGGCATCCTCGGCCATCAGGTCGAGCGTCTTCTGCGCCGTCGACGGCCCGACGCCCGGCAGGATCTGCACCAGCCGGAAGCCCGCCACCCGATCGCGCGGGTTCTGTGCGAAGCGAAGGGCGGCCAACATGTCCTTCACATGCGCGCTGTCGAGAAACTTCAGCCCGCCGAACTTGACGAACGGAATGTTGCGCCGGGTCAGCTCGACCTCCAACGGCCCGCTGTGATGCGAGGCGCGGAAGAGCACGGCTTGCTGCTTGAGCGTGAGGCCTTCCTCTCGGTTGTCGAGCACCATGTCGGTGATGTAGCGCGCCTGCTCGGCCTCGTCGCGCACCGTGACCAGGCGCGGCCGCTCGGAGGATTGCCGCTCGGTCCAGAGGTTCTTGGTAAAGCGCTCCGAGGCGAGATCGATGACGGCGTTGGCGGCGGCGAGGATTGGCTGCGTCGAACGGTAATTGCGGTCGAGCGTGACGATATTGGCCGCCGGGCTGAAGGCGGCGGGAAAATCGAGGATATTGCGCACCGTCGCCGCGCGGAATGAATAGATCGACTGCGCATCGTCGCCGACCACGGTCAGCCCCTGGCCTTCGGGCTTCAGCGCCAGCAGGATCGAGGCCTGCAGCCGGTTGGTATCTTGATACTCGTCGACCAGCACATGGTCGAAGCGGCTGCCGATATCCTCGGCAATGACAGCCTCGCCGACCATCTGCGCCCAGTAGAGCAGCAGATCGTCGTAATCGAGCACGTTCTGGCTCTGCTTGGCCTCGACATAACAAGCGAAAAGTTCGCGCAGCTGTTTCTCCCACGCCGCGCACCAGGGAAAGACGTCGCGCAGCACGAGGTCGAGCGCGGTTTCCGAATTCACCGCCCTGGAATAGATGGCAAGGCAGGTGCCCTTGGTGGGAAAGCGGCTTTCCGTCTTGGAGAAGCCGAGGTCGTGCCGGATCAGGTTCATCAGATCGGCGCTGTCTTCGCGGTCGTGTATGGTGAAATCCGGATCGAGGCCAATCTGCTCGGCATAATCGCGCAACAGCCGCGCGCCGATGCCGTGGAAGGTGCCGGACCAGGAAAGCGCGTCCGCCATGACGCCGGCGTTTGCACCAAGCACATCGCGGCAGATGCGCTCGACGCGCCGCGCCATCTCGGCGGCTGCTCGGCGCGAGAAGGTCATCAGCAGGATGCGGCGGGGATCGGCGCCCTTGACGATCAGGTGGGCGACCCGATGCGCCAAGGTATTCGTCTTGCCAGAGCCGGCGCCGGCAATGACCAGCAGCGGCCCGGCAATATGGCTGCCGTCGATGAGCGTGCCGTGCTCGACGGCCATGCGCTGCTGCGAATTGAGCTTTTCGAGATACATCCAGCCGTCCGGTCGGGCTCCCGCAGAATCACTGGGGAAAGATTAGATGTTCCTTGAATGTTCGCGATTGCCGTCCCTGTCAAGCGATCTGGCGCGCGAGCAACACCTCAGTCGGGAAAGTCCGGGCCGATCTCGCGCCGTACCAGCTTCAGGCTGCGGTCGGGCTGAAGGATATAGGTTTCCTCAACGCGCTGGCCCGTTCCGTTGTAAAACTGGTTGTAGACGACGCTGCCGACCGGCGATTTGGTGAGCTTCGTTCGCGGTTTGCCGCCATAGGTGATGCTGCCCGGAATGGGTTCCAGCGCCGGCCTATCGGCCGAGGAGCAGCCGGCAAGCAATGCCCCGGCAAACAAGGCGGGCAGAAGCGCTTTCATTGTCATCATCCCTCATTCGACTGCAGCCAGATATGGAAGCCGCGGCGCCTTTCGCCAAGGATCGTCCATGCCAGGGTCCACGGGAAACAACCCAGCGCACCGCAACGAAATGCTTTGCCGAGGCGTTAACGGATATCAACTGACATCAGGAGAGGCCACTGTGCTCGGCTTTGCAGCATTCACGAACCATGAGGAATCCGGCCGTCAGGGTCACAGCGACGCGGCGACACGCGCCTCGGTGGAGAGCGCCCTTCATGCCGTCGACGATATCGAAGTGGCGGAAATCATCGTCGACATATCGGGCTCATATGTAATCCTGGAAGGTTTCATACGCCGGCGGGGTGATGTCGAGCGGGCGATCGAGATTGCCGAGAGCGTCGTCGGCCGAGGCTATGTGCGCAGCCGCCTGCTGCGACGCTGAAATCGTAAGATGGTGCCCCGGCCCTCTGCTCATCTGTCCATGCGATGCATAAGGGGAACCAAGTGCTCTCCCGCGTGTTGAAATGCCGGATCTAAACGCTGGAGACCCTCATGTCGTTGCTTCTTCGCCTTTGGGCAACCACCTTGATTTCAGGCAGTGTCTTTGCCGGCTCCGCCTACGCCTCGCTGGAAAACGGCACAAATTATTCCGCTTTGCCGAAGGACCAGATCGCCCTCAACGAATATACCGGGGCCATCGCCTGCACGCCGGCAGAGCCTCAGTATTTGCCGTCCTTCATCCGCGCATCGGATGGCACGATCATCGGTGTCGGTTATATCGAAGTGGAGAGTGAGGGCGGCGCGAACTGCTGAGGCGTCCGCTTTACTCAGACGAGGCTCGCCTGCGTTTCCGCAGAGGTGACGAGCCTCTAACCATCATCATGATGGCTGGGCATCTTCTAACCTGTACAGGGCGCAACGCCCTTTGCACCAAAACCCGGCACGCACTTGTTGCAGGGTTAAACCAAAATTAAAGCATTGTCCCGTTCCGGCACGCTTGCGCGCCAGAAGGCGAAGATCGCCAAAATTCCTTGCCGAACTGCTAATGCAGCTTCAGCTTCGCTTCTTCGGCGGCCGCCAGGAACTCGGCTCTTGCTTCTTCCACGCTCTTGCGCCCGTCGAGCGCCGCCCGGCAGGCACTGCGGGCCTTGATGTAGTGAAGCCCGCGCACACTCGGCCAGAGATCCGCCAGGCACTTCAGCGCATCGAACGGCCCATTGACCGTTCGCGCATCGGCATCTTCGAAACCAACCTTGACCGGGCTGTTCCATCTTTCAGTTGCCATCGACACTCCTCCACGATTTTCGACAGAAACGAAGTGCAACGCTTCCCTATCCTTAGGGACACGCCGCCATAATACGCATTCTAGCGGGATTTTTGCGGTCAACAATGGTGAATCGTTTGATGCTGATGAGGCGAAGTGTCGATCGCGGAAGAGGTCGCGGACGCCCGGGAGTCATGAGCAGCTTTTTAAACAGTCGCAAATAAGTTTGTATGGCGCCAGCGCCACACCGCCGCTACCATGCTCGCGGACATGAGAGGTTCAACGTGGTTTGGAATCGAAAAGGAATTCGAGCTGCTTTTGTTTGCGGGGCACTGGCAATGCCGGCCGTTGCCGGCGGCGCGGAGATATCTGCTGAAGACGCCTTGCTGGCGCGTATTTCCAGCGAGGTTATCCCTAGAATGCAGCGTGAATATTTGCGTACCAACCTTGAGCGGCTGGGGAAGGGGGAGACGATAGATATCGCCGTCTATATTCTATCAGAGAGCGTTGATCGATGGTATGTCGAGGGCATTTTTGATGGGGTTAATGCCCTGCCCCATCCGCCAATCCCAGGTGAAGAGGTGGTGGTAACAGGCGAACTGATCCAACAGTGGCAGTTATCCCCTTTCCTACCTTATTATCTGGAAGTCAACGACATTCCCGATTGTACTGCAATGCTGTCCAATTCATGCCGATGGCAGCCCCTCACCCTAACCCTCTCCCCGTAAAAACGGGGCGAGGGGACGTGCCCTGCGAGAGGTGAGTGGGGGACGGAGAGGTAGCGGCATATCCCCTTCGCCCCGCAAGCGGGGAGAAGGTGGCGGCAGCCGGATGAGGGGCCGGTCTTGCGCCCAGTCCACATTCTTATGGCAGCACACGGCTTCCTGCTTGTCTAGCCGCGCGGCGAGAAATAATGTCCGATACTTGAGAGAAAACTGGTGCTGCCGAGTGGGATTGAACCACCGACCTCACCCTTACCAAGGGTGTGCTCTACCACTGAGCTACGGCAGCAGGACCAGACCGCGGAGCCGAGCGGCTCAATTGCGGGAACGGGGCGGCTATTGCCACAGCTTGACGACAAGCGCAAGCCGCAAAATCAAACTTCGCGTGGATAGAGATGCAAGGGACTTTTGGATTGGCGCGAATTCAGCTAATTCTGCTCACATGAACGACAAGACCGAAACCGGCCAGAAGAGCCGTAAAGAGGCGATCGAGGCACAGGCGAAACTGCGCCGTGAACGCGCCGCCGAAAAGCTCAGGGAAAATCTGGGGAGACGCAAACAGCAGGTCCGCGCCCGCCGTTCCGGCCAAGCCGACGAAACAAATGGACTGCCCGCCGCAAAAATGGACGAATCGTAATGTTCCGTCCGTCGCGAATTGAAGCGTGTCGATAAATCCCCTAAACACCTCACTCCTTATTTCAAGGCAGAACTTTCAGGAAAGGCGGGCGCTGCCCGTAAGCGCACATGGATCGTATCAGAATCGTCGGCGGTAATGAGCTGAATGGCATCATTCCGATTTCCGGCGCCAAGAATGCTGCACTGCCGCTGATGATCGCCTCGCTTCTGACCAGCGACACGCTGACGCTCGAAAACGTGCCGCACCTGGCCGATGTCGAGCTGCTGATGCGCATCCTCGGCAACCACGGCGTCGACGTCGCCGTCAACGGGCGGCGCGAGCGCCAGGAAGACTCCTATGCGCGCACGATCCATTTCACCTGCCGCACCATCGTCGATACCACCGCATCCTATGAACTGGTCTCGAAGATGCGCGCCTCCTTCTGGGTCATCGGGCCGCTCTTGGCGCGCGAAGGCCATTGCCGCGTTTCGCTGCCGGGCGGCTGTGCCATCGGCACGCGCCCCGTCGATCTCTTCATCGAGGGCCTGACGGCGCTCGGCGCGACCATGGAGATCGATGCCGGTTATATCAACGCCAAGGCGCCTGCCGGCGGCCTGATCGGCGCACGCTACACCTTCCCGAAGGTCTCCGTCGGCGCCACCCATGTGGTGATGATGGCGGCAACGCTTGCCCGCGGCACGACTGTCATCGGCAATGCCGCCCGCGAGCCTGAGGTCGTCGATCTCGCCAACTGCCTGAACGCCATGGGCGCCAAAATTACCGGCGCCGGCACGGCGACGATCACCATCGAAGGTGTCACCTCGCTCTCCGGCGCTCGCCATCGCGTTCTGCCGGATCGCATCGAGACCGGCACCTATGCCATGGCCGTCGCCATGGCCGGCGGCGACGTCGTGCTCGAAAATACCGACATGGCGTTGCTCGAAACCGCGCTTGAAACGCTGCGCCGCGCCGGTGCGGAAATCTCGTCGACCAACAACGGCATGCGCATCAAGCGCAACGGCGCCGGCATCAGACCGGTCGATATCGTCACCGATCCTTTCCCGGGTTTCCCCACAGATCTGCAGGCGCAGTTCATGGCGCTGATGACCCGTTCTTCCGGCGTCTCGCATGTCACCGAGACCATCTTCGAAAACCGCTTCATGCATGTGCAGGAGCTTGCCCGCCTTGGCGCCAGGATCTCGCTGTCCGGCCAGACGGCGAAGATCGAGGGTGTCCAACGCCTGCGCGGCGCGCCTGTTATGGCGACCGATCTGCGCGCCTCAGTCTCGCTCGTCATCGCCGGCCTTGCCGCCGAGGGCGAAACCACCGTCTCCCGCGTCTATCACCTCGACCGCGGTTTCGAGCGGCTCGAGGAAAAGCTGACCCGCTGCGGCGCCATCGTCGAGCGCATCAGCGAATGAGGAGAGGGTGCTAAGGCGCCCTTTATCCTGGTTGCGTAATTGGCCGCAGCGCCTTATTTCCCTTGTCTGACGCATCGCCATTCCGGCGGTGCCCGGCCTTGGCCGCCAATGGGATGAGACGGAATGACCGACCTGAAACTTGTTGCGCTCGATGACGAGGATCTTGCGATCATTTCCGCGCATATGCAGGACAGCGTCTTCAAGGTCGGCGACATCGACTGGTCGCCGCGCGACGCGCAGTTCGCGCTTGCCGTCAATCGTTTCGTCTGGGAAGGTGCCGAGCGCAAGCGCAGGGGTTTCGAGCGCCGCCGCGCTGCCCTGGTCTTCAAGCGCGTGCTTGCCGTCCGTTCGCTCGGCATCGATCGTGGCAAACGTGACGAGGTGCTGTCGCTGCTGGCGCTGCGCTTCGAAAAGAAGGGCGAGGGGCCTGATGGTACGGTTGAGCTGGCGCTGTCGGGCACGGCGTCGATTGCGCTGGATGTCGAATGCATCGAGGTCCAGATGGCCGATATCGGCGGCGCCTGGGCGGCTGTCGCCAAGCCTCGCCACCGCTAGTGCCTGACGCCTTGAGTTTGAACATCGCAGTTTCGAGTTGAGAAGGAATATCGGCCTTGGCAATCTGGCTGGATCAGGCATCGGAAGGTTTCGAGCAGCATTTTGCTGCTTTTCTGACGACGAAACGTGAAGTCTCCGAGGATGTGAACGTCGTCGTTCGCGCCATCATCGATGATATCAGAGCCCGCGGCGATGTCGCGCTGGCCGAATATTCGCTGAAATTCGACGGCATCGATTACGCCACCGTGCCGATGCGCGTCACAGCTGAAGAGATCGACGCGGCGATCGAGGCCGTGCCTTCGGAAGTGCTGGGCGCGCTGAAGCTCGCCGCACTGCGCATCGAATCCCATCATCGCCGGCAGCTGCCGAAGGACGATATCTACGAGGACGATATGGGCGTCGGTCTCGGCTCGCGATGGACGGCGATCGAAGCGGTCGGGCTCTATGTTCCGGGCGGCACTGCGAGCTATCCAAGCTCGGTGCTGATGAACGCCGTACCGGCCAAGGTCGCCGGCGTCGATCGCATCGTTATCGCCGTTCCCGCCACCGGCGGCGCCGTCAACCCGGCGGTGCTTGCCGCTGCCAAGCTGGTCGGCGTCACGGAGATTTATCGTGTCGGCGGCGCCCAGGCGATCGCGGCTCTTGCCTATGGCACCGAGACGATCGCCCCGGTCGCCAAGATCACCGGCCCCGGCAATGCCTATGTCGCCGCTGCGAAGCGCCATGTCTTCGGCACCGTCGGCATCGATATGATCGCCGGCCCTTCCGAAGTGCTGGTCATTGCAGACAAGGACAACAATCCGGATTGGATCGCCGCCGACCTCTTGGCACAGGCCGAGCACGACGTTAGTTCCCAGGCGATCCTGATTACCGACGACGCCGCATTCGGCAAAGCGGTGGAGCAGGCGGTCGAACGCCAGCTGAAGACGCTCACCAGGGCCGAGACGGCGGCAGCGAGTTGGCGCGATTTCGGCGCGGTCATCCTCGTTGCTGATCTGAAACAGGCCATTCCGCTGGCAAACCGTATCGCTGCCGAGCATCTGGAACTCGCCGTCGCCGATCCGGACCGGCTGCTCGACGGCATTCGTAATGCCGGCGCGATCTTCATCGGCGCCCATACGCCTGAGGTGATCGGCGATTATGTCGGCGGTTCGAACCATGTGCTGCCGACGGCGCGGTCGGCGCGCTTCTCCTCCGGTCTTTCGGTGCTCGATTTCGTCAAGCGCACCTCGATCCTGCGTCTCGGCCCGCAGCAGCTCCGCACCCTCGGCCCGGCGGCGCTCGCCCTTGCCGTTTCCGAAGGCCTAGATGCCCATGCGCGATCGGTCGCGATCCGCCTCAACCTCGAAAGGTGAGGGCATGGCGAAGGGCGATTTCCGGCTTTGCGACGTCGTCCTTGACGATACGATCGGCCGTTCGACGCCCGACGTCGAGCATGAACGCGCCGTCGCCATCTTCGATCTGATCGAGGAGAACAGGTTCGAGCCGCTCGGCCATGCCGGCGGGCCTTACCGGCTGAACATCTCGCTGGTCGATTCGAAGCTGGTTTTCGCCATCACCACCGAAGAGGGTGGCGGCGTCGCCACCCATATCCTGTCGCTCACGCCCTTCCGGCGGATCGTCAAGGATTACTTCATGATCTGCGAGAGCTATTACGAAGCGATCCGTTCGTCGACGCCGAGCCGCATCGAGGCGATCGACATGGGCCGGCGCGGCATCCACAATGAAGGCTCGCAGACGCTGAAGGATAGGCTGGCCGGCAAGATAGAGGTCGATTTCGATACCGCCCGGCGCCTTTTCACGCTGGTCTGCGTGCTCTACTGGCGCGGATGACGGCGATGGAGCGCGCCGTCGACATCGAAGAGGGAAAGCGGCCAGGCGCCATACTCTTCATGTGCGGGATGAATGCCATCCGCTCGCCGATGGCAGAAGCGATCGCCCGTGGTATTCTGCCCGCCAATACTTATATCAGGTCCGCTGGCGTTCGCGCCGGCGAGCGCGATCCCTTCGTGGATGCAGTGCTCGAGGAGATCGGGCTTTCCCTCGGGCGCCGCCAGCCGCAGACGCTGGAAGAGCTCGAGGACGATTATTTCGATCTGATCATCACGCTGTCGCCGCAGGCCCATCACGCAGCACTCGAACTGACGCGGTCGAGTGCGGTCGATGTCATCTACTGGCCGACCATGGATCCAACGGTTGCGAGCGGAACGCGCGAGCAGATTCTGCAAAGCTATCGCGAGGTCCGCGATCACCTGGCCGGCCTCATCGAAAGCCGGCTACTCAAGCGAAATGGCATTGCCGCGCAATCGGCATGAAAACAAATAAAGGAAAGCCTGATCAACAAGGTTCACAAACCTTCGTTGATTGTGTAGTTTCCGCGCAAATTTCAAGGCGCGCGCTGCGCTGCCTATTCAACTCACAGGAAGAAAACACTTATATGCCTAAAGAAGAAGTCCTCGAATTCCCGGGAATTGTCACCGAACTTCTGCCGAATGCGACGTTCCGCGTGAAGCTCGAAAATGAACACGAGATCATCGCCCACACCGCCGGCCGCATGCGCAAGAACCGCATCCGCGTTCTCGCTGGCGACAAGGTGCTTGTGGAAATGACGCCCTACGATTTGACCAAGGGCCGTATCACCTACCGTTTCAAATAAGCTTGCCCCACTCCCGTCTGCCGGTGGTCGAGGTTCCATGGCGCTGAAATACAAGCTCATTCTGGCCTCGGGCTCGCCCCGTCGCGTCGACCTGCTCAACCAGGCCGGCATCGAGCCCTCGCGCCTGATGCCGATGGATATCGACGAGGCGCCGAAGAAATCGGAGCATCCGCGGTCGCTCGCCCGCAGGCTTTCGGCTGAGAAGGCGGAAGCAGCCCTTGCCGCCATCAAGGGCGATATCACCTGGAAGGGCAGCTATATCCTGTCTGCCGATACGGTGGTCGCCGTTGGACGGCGCATCCTCGGCAAGGCTGAGTTCGCCGATGAGGCGTTGAACTCGCTGCATCTCTTGTCGGGACGCAACCATATGGTCTACACCGGCGTTTGCCTGGTGACGCCGGATCGAAAGATCCGTCAGAAGATCGTCGAGACCAAGGTCCGCTTCAAGCGTCTCTCCGGCTTCGAGATCGAGAACTACCTGGCCTCCGGCCAGTGGCGCGGCAAGGCAGGCGCCTACGGCATCCAGGGCCTTGCCGGCACCTTCGTGCAGAAGATGGTGGGCTCCTACACCAATGTCGTCGGCCTGCCGCTTTATGAAACCATTCTGCTTTTGACCGGCGAAGGCTTCGATGTGCATAGCCGGTGGCCCGAGGGCTGAGCCCGACGGCTAATCCCATAGGATGAACCGATATGCCTGAAGACAAGAAAGCGGCCGCCAAGGTCGAACCGCTGCGCAAGACGCGCCCCTGCCCCGAATGCGGCAAACCCTCCCATCGCGAACATTACCCCTTCTGCTCCAACCGCTGCCGCGAGGCCGACCTCTCCCGCTGGCTGACCGGCGCCTATGCCATTCCGGTTGCCGACGACGAGACGAAGGCCGAATATCCGGATGAGGAAAACTAGTGCATTTCGCGCAAAGGTGCGCCGCGGTTTTGGGACAACGACAGCATCAATCAAAGATCCAAAGCGGGGCGCATGAATCCGCTATCGGCGCGACGCGCTTGAAAGAATTCCGCCAGCGAAGCTCTTATTTTTCCTCACGAATCCGCAAAGCCGACAAGACCGTCAAAAAAGAGTCATTTGACGCTTGCCATGGGCGAACAAGATGCTATAACCCCGCTCGCTTCCGGGGTGAACCAAGGCCCCGCGGTTCTTTTCTGAAAAGAACCATTGGAAGTAGGTTAGCCCAGGTAGCTCAGTTGGTAGAGCAGCGGATTGAAAATCCGCGTGTCACTGGTTCGATTCCGGTCCTGGGCACCACTCAGCCCCCTAAAACCAATGTCATATACACAGTATCGGAATAGTATAGATATTTCAGTGGCTTAGTCTATGCCTCACGCCTGATATGCAGGGGGGGAGCACTCGCCTCTGCTAGGCCGCGCGCTTCGGTTCGATCGCAAAGGGGCTGAGCCCCAACCACGTCTGCATTTTCTTTGCGATATCATGGTCGCCGGTCAAGGCGACCTTCGCTCCGGCCTTCTCGACCGTGACCAGCCCCATCCAGATCTCGGTCATGGTGTGCAGGTCGGTCGAAACATAAAGGTCAACGTCGAACCCCGGATCGTACCAGCACAGATCGACCTCACCACGCTTTTCGACGATCAGCCACCACGACCGTTTGGACGCCGGCAGGTCCTGATACAGAAATTGTATCACCGTTCTGCCCTCGGGTAGCGGGGAGGGGTTCAGATTGCGCCGCATGTCCCACATCAGAAGCGACGGATCGAGATTCTTCAGGGACAGCCGGGATTCGACCCATTTCTGTCCCCAGAAGCCCATCGCCTCGACAACGGGGCGCAAATCACGGCCCGCTTCCGTCAGCTGATATTCGAAGATGCCCTTCTCGCCCTGGATCTCCTTGCGCACGACGATTCCCGACAGCTCCAGCTCCTTGAGCCGTTGCGACAGAAGGGTCGGCGACATTTTTGGCACGCCCCGGCGCAGATCGTTGAAACGGGTCGACCCCGCCACCAATTCGCGCATCAGCACCATCGTCCAGCGGGTGCACAGCACCTCGGCGGCCATCGATAGTGGGCAGAACTGTTTGTATCCGTGCTGAGTCATGATTTTAGCCTCTCCTTCCAACCTCTCGGGAACCATAGGCCTTCGCCCGCGGCGCGGCGAGTACAGAAACTGTACCGGCCCAGTACAGTTCGAGGACTGGCTGGCGGGCCCTTACCGTGCGAGCCCTTTGTCCGGTGCACGGGATGGCCTGTGCGCGGCAACCAGGAGACATAACCCATGACCGTTTACGTCATTGCAGACATCAAGGTGAAGGACCCACAGTGGATGCCGGCCTACGCCGCTTCGGTCCACGACCTCGTTCACAAGCACGGAGGCAGATATCTGTCGCGCAGCGGCAACGTGGAGACGCTTGAAGGCAAGCCGCTCGACACAACCCTGATCGCCCTGATGGAGTTCCCGTCGGAGGTGGCGGCGCGCGCCTTCACCAACGATCCCGCCTACTCTCCCTTCGTGTCGGCCCGTCAGGGCGGCAGCGACAGCCGTTTCCAGTTGATCGACAACACCGATCTGGCTGGAACGATTTCCTATCTGCCGAAGGGATGATTCTTCCTGGAACTCGTAGCCTCGAATTCGGATCACCAAGCAACAACAGTCGCAGCGCTTGCCTATCGGACCTCCATATTTTCGATGGCCGGCCCGCTGTGCTTCTCAGGAAGAATGGAATGAATATGACAATCAACTTTTACAACAGGCTTCTCATGGCCGCGGCCGTGCTGTCCGCCTGCGCCACATTCGCACAGGCGCATCAGAAGGCCGCCGCGCCTGAAACCGGTCCCAATCCGCTGGCCGACAAGGTTCGGGCTGCGAACAGCCGTTTTCTTGACGTCAAGGCTGCCACATCGGAGGGCTATGTGCCCATCCCCTGCGCCAGCGGCATCACCGGCGGGGCCATGGGCATCCACTATGTCAATGGCCAGTACTTGAAAGACGACAAGATCGATCTGGCTCGCCCCGAAGCCGTCATGTACGAGCCGATGGCCGACGGCACGCTCAAGCTGATAGCGGTCGAATACATTACCTCGAAGGGGCCGGCCGCGCTGGACGGACATCTGTTCAATTTCAACAGCGCGCCCAACCGCTACGGCCTGGGTGAATTCTACGAACTGCATGTCTGGGCCTGGAAGGGCAACCCGACAGGTACTTTCGCCGACATGAATCCGAAGGTGTCATGCGATCCGACGACCGCCCCAAGCCAATAGAGGATCAGGCCAGGCGGCACCATTGCCGCCTGGCCGTTCGGCCGGCTCCCGCCGGAAGGCGCCTCCGAGCGTCAAGGTCCGCGACTTTGGGTGCCAGGCCCTCGGCAAGTGGCGCCCTACGGGGGTCAACGACGTGGCCGCCAACGGGGGCTTCGTCAGTGTCGGCATCACCGCCCGCACGACCGAGTTCGTGGCTGCCGAAACCGCACGTGGCGCCAGCGCATTGGAGTGTGGGCGTTATCCGCACGCTCGACGCCGAGATGGCGAGCCTCAACATCGCTGGCGACCCCTTCCACCCCAAAGGAATTACACGATCAAACCGCGCCAGCTGCCGTAATCGTGCGATTATTGTTCGAAGTCGCCTTAGTGTCGCCCTTTCAATGTCTTGGCCAGCATCTCGCTCAGTGTTGCCGCCGAAAGCATCGATTCGGCCAAAAGTTTCTTGAGCTTCTGGTTCTCCTCCTCCAGTGCTCTCAACCTTTTGGCATGGAGACCGACATTCCCGCACTGCAGGGATTGCCACCGATAGAAGGTCGGCTCGCTGATACCGTGCTTGTGGCAAACATCTGCCACCGTCACCCCGGCTTGGTGCTCCTTCAGAATACCGGTAATCTGGTCGTCGTCGAATTTTCGTTTGCCCATCACGGTCTCAGTCCTCGCGAAATGCTCTGTTGAAACTGTCGAGGAGTGGTCTGACAGCATAGAGCGCTACGCTGCTTTTGCCGGTTTCGATCAGTGTCTGTGCGGGCATGCCGGCGACCAGCGCGACGTCTTTCATTTTCGCCAACCGCTCGTCCGTGACACGGATTGTCGCGGCAAAGTAGGGTTGGCCGTTCTGCGTATCGGTGAGGCGGTCGGCTGACACATACTCCACCCGTCCTTTCAGGAGGGGAACGCGCCGCTGATTGTATGGAAGAAGGTGCACCTGTGCCTCCAGCCCCGCATGGACAAGATTGATGTCCTCCGGTCTGACATGGGCAGACACGATCAGGCGGTCGGAGCGTGGCAGAAGATCGACCAGCGGTTCGCCCGCGCCGATCACGCCACCTGATGTGTGGATGCGCAGGTTCATGATTGTTCCATCTTCGGGAGCCCGGATATCGGTCCTTGAAAGTTGGTCGTCGATCGCCCGCAGGCGCTCGCGCAATTGCATGATCCGGCTTTCCGTATCGCGCATGCCTTGGGCGACTTCGCTCAACCGGTCGCTCTCAAGCTTTGCGAGATCGGCCTGCGACTCGCTGATCACCTGGTAGGCGCGAGAGATCTGTGCCTCGACCTGGCCCTGCTGGCCGTCAAGGTCTGCTTTTTCGCGCTCGAGGTTGAGAAGCCTGCTCCTTCGTTCCAGGCCCTTGGCGGCGAGCACCGTAACCTGATCCAGTTCCTCCTGCGAGATTGCGGCTCTGTCGGCCAGTGCCGCCTTCTGCGCGCCAAGCCCGACGATTTCCTGCCGCACCTGCGCGATTTTTTCATTGCCGATCTGAATTTCCGCCCGCATGACCCGGCGGCGGGCCTCGAAGATTTTCTGTTGCCCGATCAGAATCGCGCTGACCGAAGGATATTTGTCCATGGCTACCCTGAGATCCTCGGGATAGGCGACATGGTCGCCGCCCGTCTGCTCGGCAAGTAGGCGGGCGCGGCTTCCTTCGGCGTCCCAAAGCTGCCCTTGGATGCTGTCGCGCTCCGAGCGAGACTTCGTATCGTCGAGTGCTATCACGATTTGCCCGGCCACCACCGTATCGCCGTTCCTGACGAGGATCCGTCGGACGATTCCGCCCTCGAGATGCTGAATGGTCTTGCGGCTGGACTCCGGTTCGATAACGCCCGATGCGACCGCAGCGCTTTGCAGCGGCGCCAGGACCGACCAGATTCCCAATCCGACGATGAAGACCAGGATCAACATGTTCCCCGTCCAGACAACCCCTCTGAGTCCCGGCATCGGCGAAGGGGCGGCGGGTCCGCGCTGTTTCTGTTCGATCACCGGCAAATAGGCCGTCTGTTGCCTGGCTGTCGCTGCCGGTCGTTGAGCCAACTGCCGACCTGTCCTTGACGAATTTGATAATTTCGCCGGCGTTGCATCCAGTTGAACAAGGGTCATGGCAGCATTTCTCCCTAGGTTCCTGTTCGCGACGGTGGTTGAAGATAGGTTTCGTAAATCCGCTCGCTGTCGCCGAAGGCAGCCACCGTCCCGTTACGCATGATGGCAATCTTGTTGGTGGCCGGCAGGATACCCATCCGGTGCGTTATGATAACGACGGTCATTCCCCTGGATTTCATGCGCTCGATTGCCGCAAACAGCATGCGTTCGCCGTCATAATCCAAGCTCGAATTCGGATCGTCGAGAACGATAAGTGACGGATTCCCATAAGCCGCCCGTGCCAGCCCCAGCTGTTGGCGCTGAGCCCGAAGGAGCAGGTTTCCACCGTCACCGATATCGGTCTCGTAGCCCTGCGGCAGCCGCATGATGGCTTCATGCAATCCAACTAGCTTTGCGGCGTCGATGGCTTTGCCGGGGTCTCCCCCGTCCAGCCGGCCGATCACATCCTTGATTGCTCCGCCGAAGAGTTCGATATCCTGCGGCAGGTATCCGACGTGGCAAGTCCCCCCGCAAAGGCGCAGAGCCGAGATATCGACCCCACCGAGAAGAGCATATCCGCTCGTTGCCGGCACAACGCCTGCCATGATGCGACCCAATGTCGATTTTCCCGATCCCGACGGACCGATGAGAGCTATGCAATCGCCTGGCGCGAGCCGCAATGTGATATCAGTCAGTATTGGCCGATCGGCGAATGGCTTGAAATAGCTGACGTTTTCGAGAACGAGGCCATTGGGTTCCGGTCGCGGCACCATTCGGGCGTCGCGTTCCGATGCAACTGTAATCAGCATTCTGTTCAAGCGATTGAAGGCGTTGCGCGCAAACATAAAGGAGCGCCATGCGCCTATTGCGCCCTCGATCGGTGCGAGCCCGCGCCCGAGCAGCAGGCTCGCAACGAAGATGATTCCCGGACTGCCGCTGTTGACGAGCACCAGCCAGGTCGCCGATCCCATCATCAGGATCTGCGCCAGTGTGCGGATCGATTTGGAGAAACCAAGAATGATCTCCGTGCGATGCATCGCTATGTCCTGGGCCCTTCTTGCCATCTCCGCATCGCGATAGACGATCAGCGCTGCGCCATCCTGCATGCCCATTGCCCGGATCACCTCGATGTTTTTGAGGGCGGTCGCAAATCGGATATAGCTCCTCGAAAGGGCGAGATTGGCGTGGGCAAGCGGCTCGCGTGTCGCCAGTTCCGTCATGAACGCAAACAGCAGAAGTGCAACTGCGCACAGAAGACCGATGGTCCCAAGCAGCGGGTGAACAAGAAAGAGCAGAAGCAGGAATACCGGCGCCCAGGGAACGTCAAATAAAAGCGAGCTGGCCGGTGAATCGAGGAACTGGCGTAGCGCGGAGAGATCCCTGTAACACTCTGTGGCGGCTCCCGTATCGGCGTGAGCGGCATATTCGAACGATGCGGTGAGCACCATGGGCCGTAGCCTGTGGTCCAGCCAGCTGCCGATGCGCGAAAGAGCTGCCCTGCGCACGATATCGAGCGTCGACCCGACCAACACGGCGATGGCGATGATCATCGTCAGCATCAGGAGCGTGTCGGCGCTTCGGCTCGACAGGACCCTATCGTAGATCTGCAGGAGATAGATGGAAGGCGTGAGAAGAAAGAGATTGTAGCCGAAGCTGTAAACGAAGACCAAGCCGAAGGCTCCGGCACAGGCCCGGAGTGCAACAACGAGCTGCGTCGGCGGGCACGGTGGCTTTATGGAAATTGTTGTCATTATCAGATCTCGCTGCACTTGATACTGACAAGAAGAGGATGCTTACCTTGAGGGCCGCCGGCCGAAACCAGCGGCCCTTGAGGTCTGAGTTCAGGAGCCGAGATGGTCGACGTCGATATGGCCGAAGGCGTTGATGAAGTGATCGAGAGAATTGGTCACCGTCGTCGTTTCGGGATCCGTGTGAACCAATGCCGACGAGATATCGCCGCCGTGAGCCATGTTTCCGTTGCCGCCGTTGCCGCCGACACCGGCGAGGATGGTGGCATGCTGATCGGCCATAAGCTGCGTATATTGTGTCGCGGTCGTCGCCGCAGCCACCGCAGCCGTGTCGCCGCCGCTTGTGTTTCCTTGACTGCCGTTGGAGTTGGAATCTCCGCCCGCGCCGCCGGCGCCGCTATGCGCGATTGCCGCTAGGAAGTTGTTCTGGGCTTGGCTAAAGCCACCGTTTCCGCCATGGCCGGCGTCCCAGTCTGCCGTCTGCCAAACGTGATCGCCGTTGTGCACATCGGTCGTTGCCCCGTAGACCTTTTGTGTGGGGTCGACATAGGCGACCGGGTTGTAGTTGATGTTCCCATCGTTGTGGCCATCACCACCGTTGCCGGCATTCGCGTCACCCGCATCCGGATGATTGAGATGAATCGTGTCGGATATTTGTGGAATAGGCATTGATGTCACTCCTTCTAGTTGGTTTGCGAGTTAGTTTTTTTACGGCGTCCCACTACGACGTGCGTTCCGGCATATCGCCGCAGTCAATACGACCGCGGACGAATATTGCCCGCGATTTAAACTTCGAACTACCTAGATATTCGGGGACATTCCTTCGGATGTATTTTTGATATAGCCGAGCGTTATTTGATTGGTGTTGGCGATTTGGCGCAGGGTGGCATGTCATGATCAAGCCTTCGACCTCGCCGAAGCGACGCCGGGGCCTCTGATCCAAAGGCCGATTGCGTGCTTGCAACTCGCACAAGGGATGCTGCGGTCATGACGGCCAAATGGCTACAGAACTAGCCGATGGGATGTAGACGAATTGCAGGCTCTGCTTTTCTGACGTTCAGAGGCACAATGCCTGAACAATTCAGGCTGCATGGCGCCGCACGCTCGGGGGACATGCGGTTGACCGTGGATGGAGACGGTAATGGCGGAAACTCGTTCCTTATTGGACCTGCCCAAGGCGGGCACCGATCAACACCTCGCCTCCAATGTGGCCGCGGGGCATCTGGCGCTGGTGCCGACTTGGCTTCCATTGGATGTCGCTTCCGGTCCGAGCCATAATTCAGCCGGCAGCGGTGGTGACGGGATAAGCGAAGGCGTGATCAGCAGCAACGCGCTGGCCGTCTTCATGCCGTCCAATGCCGCCATTGCGGGACCTCATTCGGGTGCCGACGCCTTCCAGGGCAGTGATGCGCTCATCAATCAGCATCCCACCGAAATGGCTGGGATAGGCGGAAATGGCGGAAGCGGCAATGTTGCCGTCGGCAGCGGCGATGGCGCCAATCATGCCGGCACCGGCGGCAATGGGCTCTTCTACGGTGGACTCGTCAGCACCGAAGTCGCGCTGTTTGCCCCCGTCAATACCGCCGTGGCTGCGGGCCCTGGCGCGGAGGCTCACGCCGAGCAATCGAACAACGCCCTGTTCCTGCAGGGCGCAACCCAGATCGGCGGCATGGGGGGCTCGGGCGGAGATCATAACGTCGCGAGCCATGGCCCGTCGATGAGCCCTGGAACTGCGCTCACATTGACCGGCGACTATTATGCAGGCCACGGCGGCGATGGATATTTCGTCGGCACTATGGTCGACGTGAGTATCGCCATCTTCTCGCCGATCAACATCGCCATCGGCGCCGCGGGCGGCTCGGCGGAGGCCCATCAGACAAACAATGTCATTTTCGATCAAGGCGCTGTGCAGATCGCAGGCATCGGCGGCAATGGCGGTGGCTTCAACCTGTCGTCAGACACGATTTTCACCGGCAACCATGCGGGCGGCGGTGGCGGCGTAGGATCGTCGGCCGGCAGCATGGTCGATGTCAATTTCGGCTATTTCCATCCCATCAACATTGCCGTTCCGGCTGGCGGGACGGCGGACGCCCAACAGATCGACCATGTTCTCTATGACCAACATGCGCTCCAGTTGGCCGGCATCGCGGGTCACGGCGGAGAAGGCAACCTCACCGACGCCCATTCGGCTCTCGTAGACGACATTCTGGCCTTCATGCATAGCTAGAGCAGGATGATTTTAAGCCGGGTCGCCGAAACCGCTCACACGGCATCATTCTCCAGGGGACAGAATCCCGGCTTGCATTGCAGAGGCTCAACTGCACGAAACCGTTCTTCGTGCGATCTTTCAAGCCATGTGTTGAATTGTTTCCTCCGCCCGGCATTCGGCTCCTTGGGCCGACATGGCACTGAGCGGCGGGCTCACTGAGATCCCGAACATTCCACAATGACCTCATCCGCATTGTCGCCGATTTCGGCCGCCAGCGGCCGTGACCTCCGGCCGCTATCGGTCGGTGCCGGCGCAGTGCTGCCTGCGGCAGAACAATGCTAACTGGTATTAATGCGTCACTAGAGCACGATTTTACTAATCATAACGGGTAGTCAGCGATCCCAGGCTTTTGCTGCTTTTCGCGTTTGTCGTCTTGTTGTCGGGTCTGCGACTGCTTTGAATTGAGACATGGAAACAAAGCCGAGCCGATCGGCAGCTCGTTATATCCACTGGCGCTTTCCGAAATGGGTCTGTAGCAGATCGATTGGCTTTTCAATGCCTTTGAAAGCTTTGTTGACCCGCTTGCCATACGTGAATTCGGCGAAGGCTGGAAAGTCTGCAGCGACAAGTCGAACCAGCAGGACGTCATGAAAAATCTCTTAACTGTTCTCTGCAAGCCCAGTTATCTATCGTTGATATCTTATAGACTATAAGAATTATCATGCGAGATCAGACTATTAATATCTGAAATACACTCACTTTTTATCATGACATGTAATGAGAACAGGAATAATATGAATAGCTGTTGCGTTGCAAATATTCGTGGGGAGCACGCAAGTGTCCGACATTAATGGAACTAGGCGCCGTATGGGGCGCAATGCACCAACTGTGATCATCGTCGAGCATTCTACATTGGCGCGCACCACCGTGGTGAAGCTTCTGGAGCGTGAACTCGGCGGATGGAACGTTATAGATTTGATCTCGACTGAGAGTCTCGATAGTGCTCTTGGAACTGAGGTGCGTTTGATTGTATTGGGTCTGGCCGGCAGAAGTGTTGAGAGCACCAGCCTGCGTGATGATCTCGCGGCGATTGCCGCGCGTTTTCCTGAGGCTCCTGTCACGTTGCTCTCAGGTACGGATGACGCCATCATAGCCCGTCAAGCACTCAAGATGGGCATCCGCGGCTTTTTCTCGACCTCACTTCCCGTTGACATTGCTCTTGCCGGTCTTCGTCTCGTTCTGGCAGGAGGAACATTTTTCCCGCAGCTATTGGGAGCTGTTACAGCAGGCGCAAGCGAGCATATTCCGGTCAGAAATGAGGCCGAAAAGAGCTTGGATGACAGGACGCAGTACTTGGCGATTGCTGATTTCACTCCCCGGGAAGCGGATGTCCTCGCAGAGCTGCAATGCGGCTGTTCAAATAAGGTCATTGCAGGAAAACTCAATTTGTCGGGGCATACGGTGAAGATGCATCTGCAACACATCATGCGCAAGTTACAGGCGCAGAACCGCACTGAAGTGGTTGCCCGCTTGATTCAAAGAGCCGCCAGCGAGCCTGACGCCTCGCCGAGTTAGGCGGCGTCGCCAGTACTGGCGTATCGGCGGGTGTTCGTTTCAACTTGTCTCATATCGTGATGCCATGATCGGAACCGCGAGTCCGGCCGCCCGTTACCCTTTGAGGAACGGAGGACATGGACATGCGCAAGAGAAAAGCCATCGTCGAGGCGGCGCTCGAGTCCGAGTACGAGCGCCAGGCGCTCGGGATCATGAATACGGAGCAAGCTCTGAAGCTTGAGGATGCTGATGGTCTTGTTTTCAGCCATCCGGATAAAGAGGCCGGCGTGACGGATCACTTTGTTGATCAGGATGAACTGCGCCGATTGGTGCGGCGGTCAACGTCGCCGCTTCCGGTGTTGCAATCGCCGGGCCGCACTGCACGTTCGTCCTGAGCCTCAAGCAATCATGTAACCGCCGTCCACCGGCATCGAGATGCCGTTCACCATGGCAGCCTCATCGGACAGCAGGAAAAGAACAACCTCGGCAATGTCTGCCGGCTCCGCGAAGCGACCAGCCGGAATTCGCTTCATCATCCCCGCGGCCTTCTCGGGATCGCTCCACGCCTTCACCGCCATCGGCGTCAACGTCACCGTTGGGTGGACGCCGTTCGCGCGGATGCCGTGCGGCGCGAGCTCCTTGGCCATGACCCGCGTCAAGCCATCCAACCCACCCTTCGATGCACAATAGGCAGCGTGGTCGGGGATGCCGACGAAGGATGCGACCGACGAGACGTTGACGATGGCACCTGGACGGCCCTCCTTGATCAGCGAGCGGGCATATTCCTGGGCGACGATCATCGGAGCACGCGTGTTGACCGCGACGAGACGGTCGAAGGCTTCGACGGTTGTCTCGAGAAACGGCTGAAGCTCGGTCGTGCCGGCGCAGTTGACAAGGAAATCTGCGGGAAGGGCAGCGATGACAGCCTCTCTGGTCGCATCGGCGTCGGCGAGATCGACCTGGATTGCCCGGCAGCCGAATTCCCCTCGCAGCGCGTCGACGTCGGCGGCACTGCGGGTCAGGGCGACGATATACGCACCCCGTCCGGCGAGCATCCTTACAATTTCGCGTCCGATGCCTTTTCCGGCGCCGGTCACGATCACCGTCTTACCTTTGAACTCCATGGGGCGTCCTCCTATAGTCTCTGGCCTGTTTCCCGATCGAAGATATGCGCACGTCGGGGATCGATATGGAAGTACATCGTCCGTCCGGGATCGACCTCGATACGCTCGCGGATCAGGGCGTCGATCGGCACGCCTCCCGTCCGGCCGAAGATCAATGTTTCCGAACCCGTCGGCTCGAACACCGACACCTCCACCGGAACGCCTTCTTCGCCGATCGTGATGTGTTCCGGTCGGATGCCGTAGGTAACGGCTCTTCCTTCATCCGCATTTGTGTCTGCCATCGGAAGGGCGATGCCCTGGTCGGTGACGACGATCTTCCTGCCGTCGCGGATGGCTATGCGGCCCTGGAGGAAGTTCATCGATGGGCTGCCGATGAAGCCGGCGACGAAGAGGTTGACCGGGAAGTCGTAAAGATCGAGAGGCTTGCCGATCTGCTCGACCCTGCCGTCGCGCATCACCACGATCTTGTTGGCCATCGTCATCGCTTCGATCTGATCGTGCGTGACGTAAACCGTGGTGGTCTTCAGTCGCTGGTGAAGCTCCTTGATTTCGACGCGCATGGTGACGCGGAGTTTGGCGTCGAGGTTCGACAACGGTTCGTCGAACAGGAAGACTTGCGGATCGCGAACGATGGCACGGCCCATTGCCACGCGTTGACGCTGGCCGCCCGATAGTTGCTTCGGATAGCGGTCGAGATAGGGCGTCAGGTCGAGGATCTCGGCTGCCCTGCCGACCTTCTCGTCGATCTCCGCTTTCGGTCGCTTGGCCATCTTCAGCGGAAAGCCCATATTCTCGGCGACCGTCTTGTGGGGATAGAGCGCGTAGCTCTGAAACACCATCGCGATGTCACGCTCCTTCGGGGGAGCGTTGGTGACGACACGGCTGCCGATCCGGATGTCTCCGCTGCTGACCGTCTCCAGCCCGGCGATCATCCGGAGCAGGGTGGATTTGCCGCAACCGGATGGACCGACCAGCACGACGAATTCGCCGTCCTCGATGTCGACGCTGACGCCATGCATGACCTGAAGAGAGCCATATTTCTTGGTGACGTCGCTAACCTGTACGTTTGCCAATGTCGTTCCCCCTAAAGCAGCGCGGCTTGTGACTTGATGTCGTTGACAGAATTCATCGGCTCATCCCTTCCAGACGACGTAGGCGCCAAGGACTGCCGAGATCGCCGCCGCGAACCATACGGAAAGGCCGATGGGTTCAATGAACCGCATCCAGAACAGCGAGAGCGCGACCCAGATGACGACTGAGATGAAGAGCCGGTCGAACCAGTTCGTTTCGATCGGCAGAAACCCCGGCTTGCGTTCGTTATTTCCTGATTGAGACGTCATCGTTTCATCCTTTCACGGCACCGAAGGTCAGGCCGGCGACGATGTGACGCTGCACCACCGAAAAGACGATGAGCGCCGGAACCAATGTCAGCATGGAGATCGCGGCCATGATGCCCCAGGCCGTGCCCGTGGTCGTCACATATTCCGACAAGCCGGTGGTCAGAGTCCGCGCATGGAAGTTGGTGAGCGTCGCCGCCAGCAGGTATTCGTTCCACGCAAACACCCAGGTCAGGATCAGCGTCACCGCAAGTCCGGGCCGTGCCAAAGGAAAGATGATGTCATAGAGGACGGTCCATGGGCTCGCGCCGTCCATATAGGCCGCCTCGTCCAACTCCTTCGGAATGCCGTCCACGGTCGGGCGCAGGGTCCAGATGGCGAAGGGGAGGTTGAAAGAGCAATAAACCAGGATCATGCCCAGCTTGGAATCGGCGAGCGAGAAGTCGCCGATCCTGTAGACCTGCGTCAAAAGCAGGAAAAGCGGCAGCAGGAAGACCGCCGGCGGCGCCATGCGGTTGGTGATCGTCCAGAAGAAGATGCTTTCCTTGCCGGCGAGGTCGAAGCGCGTCAGGGCGTAGCAGGCAAGGAAGCCGAGCGTGGTGACGAGCAGCGCGTTGCCTGACGAAATGATCAGCGAGTTGAGCATGTAGCCGCGCAAGGTCGGATTGGTCAGCACGTCCTGATAATTCTTCCAGAAGAAGCTCCTGAGAATGACATCGGGCGTCGAGAACAGGTCGAAGGGCTGTTTCACCGATATGACGAAGAGCCAGTAGATCGGGAAAAGGGTGATGAAGCTTATCAAGGTCCACAGGAGGGCTGGAAGCCAGGGATTTTTGGTCTTCATCGATTCAACCTCTCTTCACGCGGGGTGCAATCAGGCCGACGTAGAGCAGCCAGCAGACGACGATGGTGAGATAGAGGACGATGACGGAGATCGCCGAACCGTAGCCGTAATTCGTCTTGGGAAAGACTTCCCTGAAGATATGGACACCGATGTAGCGCGTCGATGAACCCGGACCGCCTCCGGTCAGCATCAGGACTTCGTCGACGGTGCGCAGCGCGTCCATGAGCCTGATGAACACGGTGGCCAGCATGGCCGGCCGGATCAAGGGGAGCGTGATGTGCCAGAAGATCTGGCTCTTGCCGGCGCCGTCGATCTGCGCCTGCTCGAACGGGTCTGATGGAAGCGAGACGAGTGCGGCGATCAGCGAGAGGGTGACGAGCGGCGTCCAGTGCCAGATGTCCATGATGACAGTGACCGTGAAGGCCGCAACGGCGCTCTGGCCAATATTCAGATCGTAGCCGAACCAGCTTCTGAGAAGATAGGGAATGATGCCGATGGACGGGGTGGTCATCAGCTTCCAGACTGAGCCGACGATGATCGGCGCCATGATCAGCGGTAGAGTATGGATCGTGCGAAACACTGCCTTTCCGGGAAAGTCCTTGAGCAGCGCCTGGGCGAGGATGTAGCCGAGGACCAGTTCCGACACGACCGCGAAGAAGACGAATGCCAGGGTGATGCCGAGCGATGCCAGAAACTGCGGGTCGAAGACGAGCCGCCGATAGTTCTCAGCCCAGTTGAAAATCATGCCCGGATTGGCCGCGAACGGGTTCCATGAATGGAAAGAGACCCAGAGGACGTAGATGAAAGGAAAGATCCCGAACAATCCGAGGATCACTATGGTCGGTGACAGCAACAGCCACCCGAGCTTCTGCGAATGCATCGCCTGTCCCCCATTGAACACTAAGTGGATGTCCGCTCCATCTGGAACGGAAGATGACGGGTCGCCGGAGCGACCCGTCAAGTTGGGGAGGATGTCTTATTTGCGATAGCCGAGCGAGGTGAGCTCCTCTTCGGCCTTGGCCGCCATCTGATCGAGGCCTTCATCGGGCCCGATCTTGCCGGTCAGGATGTCATAGAAGATAGGCGCGGTCGCTTCACGTACCTGCGCATGGAAGGGGTAGGGAGGAGCGCCGGCGAAGAGCTTGCCCTCGTCCTTCAGCATTGTGTAGAAGCCGCCGAGCTTGACGTCCATCTCCTTCACCTTCGGATCGTCGAACGTCGCCGTATTGGTGATGCGCGGTGCGGCGATCGCCCAATCGGGCTGCACGTCGTTTTGGCCGATGAATTCGAGGAAGAGCAGCGAGGCTTCCTTGTTCTTGGACGTGACCGGCACGCCGAAGGCGCCGCCGTCGTAGTAGCCGATATAGCCCTTTCCGGCTTTCGCGTCGTCCAGCACGCCCGGCTCGAGCGGCGGCAGAGCAAACCCGACCTGGCCGACCACCTTCGACTGCGCTGGATCGCTTGCGATCCAGGCGGCATTCTCACCGTAGATCAGCCCCTGGGCGACACGGCCGGCGGCGAAGGTCGTTGCTGTTTCCGTCCAGGTTGACTGCGTCGATTCCGGAGGAGCAATGTCGCGCAGGTGCAGCCAGTACTTCAACGCGGCCTTCGCCTTGTCGCTGTTCATCGCGCCGCCATGTTCGACCGTCGCCGCATAGTTGTTCTTGGCGTCGATGCCCCAATTGTAGACGCCGAAGGTCGGCACGATGGACTCGAAGAATTCATACCAGGACGCCGGATGGCCTGTATGTGCCTGGGCGGTCGTGCCCCAGAGCTCCATGCCGTTATCCTTGCCGTACTTCGTGAAGAATTCGGCGATCTGGGTGTATTCCGCGTGTGTGGTGGCCGGCTTCAAGTCCTTGCCGGTTTCCTTCTTGAAGGCTTCCTTGATCTTCGGATCTTCGAAGAGGTCCTTGCGATAGAGATAGGTCTTCAGGAAGGCTTCCATCGGAACGCCGAAGAGATCGCCGCTCGCGTCCTTGAAGTAGTTGGCAAAGCTGGTGAAGTTCGCATCGTCGTAGGTCGGCGCCTTCAGATCAGCCTGGTCTTTCAGCGTCTTGGTGATGTCGACGAGGAAATTCCTGGCGAGATAGGAATAGATGATGTCCTGCTCGATATAGACCATGTCATAGATGCCGGTCTTGGCTTCCATGTCCTTGATGGCCTTGTCATACATCTGATCCCAGGACGTCGTCTCGATGTCGACCTTGATGCCGGTCTTCTTTTCGAATTCCGGAGCGAGCACGTTCTTGATGTAGTTCGATGGCGGGGTGCTTTCGGTGACGCCGTGCAGCGTCACGCCTTTGAATTTGGCGCCGGCGTCGGACCAGAAGTCAGCCCAGGCAGGCGAAGCAGTGGCGGCGAGGCTGAGCGTCAGCGCAAGCGCGCTAGCCTTCAAAGCATAATTCATTTTCAATCCTCCCAAATTGCAGCGAGATCATTTCGCCGGTCCTTTGTGTAGGCCAAAAAAACTGGCAGCGCAACATTTGTTGTCTAAACATGCAAATCACGGGTCTATCCCATTGATTTTTGCAGAAACTAATTTCTCGTATAGAGTGGAATGTAACGGCGAGAAGCTTAAAATATTGCATTGCAAGGTCATTTCGCAAAGCAGCAAAAAAATTTCAACCAAAATTATTTGTTGTCTTGCCAAACTAAATGGCATAGCACTGTGCGCAGCCAAAGGCATTTTTTGGAGGAAAAGGCTATGCGTCGATTGGGTATCCATTCATTTGTATGGACAGGCGGCCAAACGCAGGAAGGGCTGGAGATGGCCCTCAACAAGACGGCCGAACACGGATATCGCACCATCGAATTTGCCTATCTGCGCCCCGAGAAATTCAATCTGGATCGACTGGCAAAGCTTGCGCAGTCGCTTGATGTCGAGATTGGCGTGACGATGGGTCTGCCGCTCGACAAGGACGTATCGAGCGAGGATACCTCTGCGGTATCCGCTGGCAAGCAGACGCTGGCCGACGCCGTTCGTGCGGTCCGCGATATCGGCGGCAACAAGCTCGGCGGGATTCTCTATTCCGCGCACACCAAATACAATCGCCAGCCGACGAAGAAGGGCTGGGATAACAGCGTCGCCGCGATCGCCGCGACCGCCGAAGTCGCGAGACAAGCGAACGTCGACCTGGTCCTGGAGGTTGTCAACCGGTTCGAGACGAACCTGCTGAACACGGCGGCGCAGGGGCTGAAGTTCATCGCCGAGACGGGATCGGAACATGTTCGTCTCCACCTCGACACGTTCCATATGAACATCGAGGAAGCCAATCCGGCGGCGGCGATCCGCCTGGCCGGCGACAAGATCGGCTACTTCCACATCGGCGAGAGCAATCGCGGCTATCTCGGCGACGGCGTCATCAACTTCGAACTGATCTTCGACGCTCTGCTCGACATCGACTACATCGGCGACATCGTATTCGAGAGCTTCTCGACGACGGTCGTCGACGAAGGCCTGTCGCTCGCCTGCGCGATCTGGCGCGACACCTGGGAGGATAATGATCCGCTTGCGGCGCACGCGAAGCGCTACATCGAGCTGAAATATGACGAGGCCAAGCGTCGCCGCGCCACAAACGCGCGGCCCTGATTATCCTTCTGACAGCCTGTTCCAGTCGTGTAAGGGTTGGGCGACTTGAAGGGAATTGAAATATGAACGACACCGTCTCCATCGGAAGTTCGCCGCGCAGGATCCGGCAGAACAATATCGTCGCCGCCTTGCAGACGATCTATGCTCACCGAAGCCTCAGCCGCGCGGATCTCGCCCGGAAGCTCGGGATGAATCGCTCATCCTCGGGAGAGATCGTCGCCGAACTGACGGAAGGCGGGTTCGTTCAGGAGTCGGACGAGAGCGGCAGGCAGCGCCTGGAACATTCCCGTGCCGGGCGCCCGGGCATCATGCTCGAACTGGTCCCCGATGCGGCATTCTTCGTCGGGATAGAGATTGGCGTCGAGCATATCTCGGCGGCAGTTATCGATCTCTCCGCCGACGTCCGGGCATGTCGGAAGATGGCGTTCGACAGCATGTCTTCGACGGTGGAGGAGGCCGTGGCGCAGGGCGTCGAGCTGATTGTCAGTGCGATGGAAAAGAGGATGATCGGGCGGTGCAAAGGTCTCGGCATATCGGCGCCGGCCCACATCCGGCCCGACGGAATTGTCACCCTCGCACCCATCATCGGCTGGCGAGAGGTGTCGTTGAAGGAGATTGGCCAATCCGCCTTCCTGGCCGCCTTCCCGGCCGCCGTCCCGATCGCGGTTGAAAACGATGCCAACGCATTTGCGATCGGTGACAGCTATCGTCACGGCGCCGCAGGCGTGACCCTGTTCCTGCTGATGGAAACGGGCGTCGGCGGCGGCATCATGATCGATGGCAAGCTGTTCCGGGGCGGCCACGGCCTGGCGGGAGAAATCGGCCACACCCTGGTGCCGGGGAGCGGCGGTCAGAAGTTTGAACAACTGATCGGTCGCGAGGTGCTCATCAGGCAGTATCGTGAGGTTGTCGGCCGAGAGGACGCGGATCTGCAGGATTTCCTCAGCGGTGTTCGCGACCGTGTCCCAGCTGCCGTCAATATCGCCGAAACCTGGTCGCGCCATCTCGCATACGCATTGCTGCAGGCCTGTCGCCTGCTCGACCCCGACAGGATCGTGCTGGGTGGCTCCGTGGCATCCCTCTACCCGATGGTGGCCGCCCGCGTGGCGGTTCACATGTCGGAGGGGCAGAACATCCCTTTTCCCACGCCGGAGGTCGTCGTGGATGGTGATGCGGAGTTCGGTTCCGCCTTCGGGGCGGCATGCATGTTGCACCAGCGCTTTCTGTCATTGGAGAGCGAGGAGTTCGGCAGCGAAGACGGTGCGCCGGTCCAGGCACCGACGAGTTGACGACAAGAACGATCGAAAGCAGGATTGCAAATGGCTACAGTACTGGCTCCGGACGCGCTTGGTCCCACGGTTTGCGTAGGGGAGATCCTCGTCGAGATCGTCGCCACGACGGTCGGAGACGGGTTTCTCGAAGCGCAGCCGCTTGTCGGTCCGTTTGCGAGCGGAGCGCCGGCGATCTTCATCTCGCAGTGCGGCCGCCTCGGCGGCAAGGCCGCCATGGTGGGCGCCGTCGGCGATGACGATTTCGGTCGTGTCAATACGGATCGCCTCAAACGCGACGGCGTCGATATTTCGACGATCTCGATCGATCCGGATTATCCCACAGGAAGCGCCTTTGTCCGCTACCGCAGGGATGGCTCCCGGGATTTCGTCTACAACATCGCCACATCGGCAGCTGCGCGCTTCGGCTGGTCTCAAACGGTCGGCGACCTCATCAATCGGAGCGGTCATGTTCACGTGATGGGCTCGGCTCTCTCGGTTCGCAGTGCGCGTGAGGTGATCCACCAGGCGGTCGACATCGTCAAGGCCCGCGGGGGAACGCTCTCGGTGGATCCGAACATTCGCAAGGAATTGAAGCTGGACAAGGACACCGAGCGCCGGTTTTCCAAGCTTATCGCCGCCGCCGATCTGCTTCTGCCGTCCGGAGAGGAGCTTGAGCGCGCCGCAGGTGTCGAAGGCGAGGCAGAAGCGATCCGCCGCTTGTTCGAGATGGGCGTCAAGGAGATCGTGCTGAAGCGCGGAGCCGAAGGCGCGACCTATTTCGGCAGGCAAGGAGATCGCATCGACGCACCGGCATTCGTCGTTCAAGAGGTCGACCCCACCGGCGCCGGCGACTGCTTCGGCGGTGCCTATCTCACCTGCCGGCGGCTCGGAATGTCTCCGCAGCAATCTCTGACCTATGCCTCGGCCGCCGGCGCCCGTAACGTGACGGTCCTGGGTCCGATGGAGGGCGCCGGCACCCGTCAGGAACTCGATGCATTTATCGCTTCAACGGAAAGGCGCCCATGATGCAGGTGCATCTCAACGACCTGGCCAAGCTGAGGATGGAGGGCCGCCCCAAAGGCGTGACCTCCGTATGCTCCGCCCACCCAATCGTGCTTCGGGCCGCACTCCGACACGGGCGGCAACATGAGAGCACCGTCCTGATCGAAGCGACCTGCAACCAGGTCAACCACCTCGGCGGCTACACCGGGATGACGCCAAACGACTTCGCGTCCCTCGTCGGCAAAATAGCCGTCGAAGAGGGGTGCCCCGAAAAACTCATCATTCTCGGCGGCGATCACCTCGGCCCCAATCCTTGGCGCGACCGCCCGGTGGAAGAGGCCATGGCCGAGGCGGAGAAGATGGTTGCCGCCTATGTCGAGGCCGGATTCCGCAAGATTCACCTCGATGCCTCGATGGGCTGCAAGGGCGAGCCGGTGGCGCTCGATGACGAAACCACCGCCCATCGCGCCGCCCGGCTTGCGGCGGTCGCCGAGGTCTCGGCGAAGAGGGCCGGCGGCGCAATGCCGGTTTATGTCATCGGCACCGAAGTGCCGCCGCCAGGCGGGGCCGATCATGCCCTGACAACCATCGAACCAACGGCTGCCGCGGCGGCGTTGAAGACGATCGAAGTCCACCGCCGGATCTTTGCGGAGGCCGGACTCGGCCAGGCGTTTGAAAGAGCCATCGGGCTGGTCGTGCAGCCGGGCGTCGAGTTCGGCAATCAGAATGTCGTCCTTTACGACCGGAGCAAGATAGACGCGCTGAAATCGGTGCTCACCGACGAGCCGCAATTCGTCTTCGAGGCGCACTCGACGGACTATCAGGGAGCCCGGCCGTTGACCGCGCTGGTGGAGGACGGGTTTCCCATTCTGAAGGTCGGTCCCGAGCTGACCTTCGTCCTGCGCGAAGCGCTCTATGCGCTGGATGTGATCGCTTCGGATCTTTTGCCCGATTACGGCCAGCGTCCGCTTTATCAGGCGATGGAAGCGCTGATGGTCGACCAGCCAGGCAACTGGAGACGCCACTACGACGGCACAAACGCCGAGATGCGCTGGCTGCGGCACTATTCGCTGTCTGACCGTATCCGCTATTATTGGGCGTCGGCTGAAGCGCAAGAAGCCGTCCGACGCTTGTGCGAGGCCCTTCGAGGGCAAATCGTACCGCTGCCCTTGCTGTGGCAACACATGCCGGCGGCACAGGATTTCGCAGATGCGCCGCTCGATCCGGAACAGGTTTTGATCTGGAGAGTGACGAAGAGTCTCTCGGACTATCACGCCGCCTGCGGCGTCGGGAAGAATTGACAATCAGGATCAAGACAGGAGGAGAAAACGATGAACGAATTGAACGGGAAGATCGCGGCGGTCACGGGTGCTGCGTCCGGAATAGGATTGGCTTCGACGGAGGCAATGCTTGCCGCTGGCGCGATGGTCGTGCTGGTCGACCGCGATGAGAAGGCCCTTGAGACGGTTTGTGCCCGGCTTGGCGAACGCGCTATTCCGTTGGTGGTCAACTTGCTGGATCCGCACCAGTGCGCGGGGCTGCTCGAGGGCATCCTGTCGAAGGCCGGCAAGCTCGACATCCTGCATGCCAATGCAGGCACCTATATCGGCGGCGACCTGATGGAAACCGATCTCGATACCATCGATCGAATGCTCAATCTCAACGTCAATGTCGTCATCAAGAACGTTCGAAACGTCATTCCGCACATGATCGAACGTGGCACCGGCGACATTGTCGTCACCAGTTCCGTCGCCGGACATTCGGCGATTCCATGGGAACCGGTCTATTCGTCGTCGAAATGGGCGATGACCTGCTTCGTCCAAACGATGCGACGCCAGCTTCTGAAAAACGGCATTCGTGTGGGATCGGTTTCTCCCGGGCCGGTGATCAGCGCTTTGCTTGCGGATTGGCCGGAGGAAAACCTTCGCAAGGCCAAGGAGGCCGGAGCCTTGATCGAGCCCAAGGAAGTCGCCGACGCGATCATCTTCATGCTGACCCGGCCGCGCAACGTTACCATCCGCGATATCGTCGTGCTTCCCAGCGCCTTTGACATTTGAGGAGAGGTGAGATGAGCTACCAGCAGAAATTTCGCGTTGACAGTGAACGGGCAGTGGTCACGGGCGGAGGGCGTGCGATCGGGCTCTGCTGCGCCGAGGCGCTGGCCGAAGCGGGCGCCGCTGTCGTTGTCATCGAACGCAGTGAGAGCGACGCTGAGCAAGCGCTTGCTCTCCGGGATAGAGGCTACGACGTCGAAGTCCGGGTCGGCGACGTCACCGACGCGGCCCGAATGGAGGCGATCGCAACCGAGCTTGCCGATGGCGGGCGGCCGGCGACGATCCTGGTGAACAATGCCGGAATTGGCCAGAACGGCATCCCGGCGCAGGATCTCACCGACGCCGATTGGCTGCGCATGATGGACGTCAATCTCAATGGCGTCTTCTGGTGCTCGCGCGCCTTCGGTCGTCCGATGATTTCGATGAAACGCGGCGCCATCGTCAACCTCGGCTCGATGTCGGGGCACATCTGCAACCGGCCCCAGCCTCAGACCGCCTATAACGTTTCCAAGGCGGCGGTCCATCACCTCACGCGCTCGTTGGCCGCCGAGTGGGCGCATCACGGCATCAGGGTAAACGCCGTCGCACCCACCTACATCGAGACGCCGATGGTGGTGGCCGTCGAAGCCAATCGCGAGCGTATCCCGCTTTGGCTCGCCGACACGCCGATGGGAAGAATGGGAACGCCGGAGGAGGTTGCCAGCGCGGTCCTCTTCCTTGCGTCAGGCGCCTCCAGCCTCATGACCGGGGCGATCGTCAACGTCGATGCAGGATTCACCTGTTGGTAGTCCTTCCAGGACGAGGCGGCATGGAAACGTTTCCACATTTTCTTGACTCGCCATCTTGCTCCGTTTATTCGAATGTGGAAACGTTACCATATCTGGGAGGAATTCGATGAAATCCGCGCGATTGAACCGACTTTTCGGCGTGTCTGGAAATTGTTTTGACGTGGCCATCGATCACGGCATGTTCAATGAACGAACCTTCCTCGCCGGCATCGAGAACATGAAGACCGCCATCGAGGTGATCGCGCAAGCGGCGCCGGATGCCATTCAGCTGCCGCCGGGCACGGCACCCCTTCTGCAGGCGATCCCCGGCAAGCAGCGTCCGGCACTGGTGCTGCGCACCGACATCGCCAACATCTATGGCAATCCCCTGCCGTCTCAGCTGTTTTCCGAAATGATTGACAGGGCGGTGGAGCAGGGCGTCGCATTGGATGCTGCTTGTGTCGTCGTCAATCTTTTGATGCTTCCGGACCAGCCGGAAGTCTATCGCGCCTGCGTGCGCAATGTGAACAGCCTGAAACGTGAATGCGAGATCTACGGCATGCCGCTGATGGTCGAGCCGCTCGTCATGCAGGACAATTCCAAGGGCGCCTACATGGTCGATGGCGCGATCGACAAGATCTTGCCGCTGGTGCGCCAGGCGGCTGAACTTGGCGCCGATATCATCAAGGCCGACCCCTGCGACAATGTCGAGGAATATCACCGCGTGGTCGAGATCGCCCAAGGTCTGCCGGTGCTCGTGCGCGGCGGCGGCCGCGTTTCGGATCAGGAAATCCTGATCCGCACCAGAGAGTTGATGGAGCAGGGCGCCCGTGGCATCGTCTATGGCCGCAACGTTATCCAGCATCACAATCCCGCCGGCATGACGCGGGCCTTGATGGCCATCGTCCATGACAAGGCTTCCGTCGAGCAAGCTTCGCTGCATATTGGCTGATGCGCGTCTGGGAGGAGATGTCATGACGAAAATATTCCGCTTCGGCGTCATCGGCTGCGGTCTGATGGGACGCGAGTTTGCGAGCGCTGCGGCGCGCTGGCTGCATCTGGCCGATGTGAAAGCGCGACCGGAAATCGTCGCCGTCTGTGATACCAACGCGACGCTGCTCGACTGGTTCAGGGATCATGTGCCGACTGTTCGCCAGTTCACCGCTGACTATAAGGAGCTTCTGGCCAATCCCGAGGTCGATGCGGTCTATTGCGCCGTCCCGCATGTGCTGCACCAGCAATTCTACATCGACATCCTGAAGGCCGGAAAACATCTTCTCGGTGAAAAGCCCTTCGGCATGGACGCCGCGCAGAACCGGGAGATGATGGCGGTTCTCGCCGAGCATCCGGAACTTCTGGTCCGCTGCTCGTCGGAAATGCCTTTCTTCCCCGGCGCGCAGAAGGTCATCGCGCTCGCAAAAAGCGGCGAGATGGGGGATATAATCGAAGTCGAGGCGGGTTTCCTGCACTCTTCGGATATCGACCGGCAGAAGCCGATCAACTGGAAGCGCATGGCCGATATCAATGGCGACTACGGCTGCATGGGTGATCTCGGCATGCATGTGCTGCACGTGCCGCTGCGTCTCGGCTGGCGCCCGACGACCCTGCATGCACAATTGGTCAAAAAGGTCACCGAACGTCCTGACGGCAAGGGCGGCATGTTGCCCTGCACCACCTGGGACAATGCCACGATCAGCAGCCGCGTGCGCACCGGGGATCAGGATTTCCCGATGGTGCTGAAAACCTGGCGCATCGCGCCCGGCGAATCCAACACCTGGTACCTAAGAGTTCTCGGCATGAAGAAAAGCGCGTTCTTCAGCACGAAGTCGCCGCGCCAATGGCAGTGGATGGACTATAATGGCGGAGCGCAGGCTTGGAGTACCGAGGATCTGGGTTATGGCTCGCTATTTCCGGCCATAACAGGCAAGATCTTCGAATTCGGTTTTGCCGACGCCATACAGCAGATGTGGGCGGCCTTCGTCGATGAGCTTGCCGGCGGCAATGCCAACGGTTTCGGCTGCGCGACGCCGGCCGAGGCGCAGGCGCATCACGCAGTCCTGACGGCAGCTCTCAAATCCGGTCGCGAGGACGTCGTGGTGCCGGTCGAGTATGACGGGGCGTCAGCCTGATGCAGCGCTCCGAGATCAACGCCGCGTTGCTGCGGGCAACCGAGAGCCTCGAGCGCTGGCACTGGTCCCTGCCGGCATGGGGTTCCTGGACGGCGGCGGATTTTGCCGCTCATCCCGAGGCATCAGCCTATTTGCGCGCCCATCAGCTGGGTTGGGATGTCACCGATTTCGGCTCGAACCGGTTTGCCGAATGCGGTCTCGTGCTGTTTAGCCTGCGCAATGGCATCGTCGATGTCTTGGGTGAACGGACCTATGCCGAAAAGCTGCTCTTCGTTGGCGAAGGGCAGGTCACGCCGACCCACCGTCATGCGGCGAAGATGGAAGACATCATCAATCGCGCCGGCGGCGATCTCGTCATCGAATTCGCCGCAACCGATGCCGATGGCAATGTGCTGGCGGAGGATCTAACGGTGCCGGTAGACGGGCTGGCGCACCGGCTCGCTGCATGGGAACCGCTGGTTCTCCAGCCTGGGCAGAGCGTGACGATCCGCACCGGGCTCTACCACCGCTTCTACGGCAGGAAAGAGGGCGGACCTGTGCTTGTCGGCGAGGTCAGTCAGGTCAACGACGACAACAGCGACAATTTCTTTCTGGAGCCGATCGCACGCTTCGCCGCGATCGAGGAAGACGAGCCGCCGCTGAGACCCTTGTGGAACGAAGGAGTCAACTGATGCGAGCCGGGGAGGAGGTTTGCGATCGCGACGGTCAGAAGCATGGCGGCATCGTCTGCGCGGGAAACTTCATTGTCGATCGCGTCCACACCCTGTCCTATTGGCCCGAACAGGGCAATCTCGCGCATATCCTGCACCAGGATCTGGGCGTGGGGGGCGGGGCGGCCAATGTCGTCACCGATCTGACCTCGCTTGGGTTTCCCGGAAAGCTGGCGGCGGCGGGATGCATCGGCGCTGATCAGGACGGCGAAATCGTCAAGGCCCGCCTGGCAGTTGCCGGCGTCGATGTCGGTGGGCTGATCGCGCTTGCCGACCGGGTGACGGCGCATACGCATGTCATGAATGTGCCCGGTCAGAACCGGACCTTCTTCTATCATGGCGGCGCCAACGATGCCGTCACGGACGAGCTTGTCTCACCCGCAGCCTTCGCCAAGGCCGGCTATCGGCTGTTCTATCTCGGTTATCTCATGCTGTTGCCGGGTCTCGACGGCATTGGTCCCGACGGTCGTTCGGGAGCGTCGCGCCTGCTGGAAGCGGCGCGCCGCGCCGGGCTTACGACCTGTGTGGATTTCGTATCGAGCGAAGACCCGGAATTTGCGAAGAAGGTCGGTGTCGCTCTGCCCTTCTGCGATTATCTGATCATCAACGAGATGGAGGCGGGGCGGGCAACCGGCGTTATCGTTCGCGATGCGAGGGGAGATTTGATCGAGGCGGGGCTTTTGGAAGCGGGCGAGCGCCTGCTTGCGGCTGGTGTCGCCAAGGGCGCGATCATCCATGCACCGGAAACCTGCTTCTGGTTTGCATCAGGCGCTTCCACGATCATCACGCGTTCACGACCTGTCGATCCCGATGACATCGTCAGTACCGTCGGCGCAGGAGACGCCTTCTGCGCCGCCGTGCTCTACGGCCTGCATGAGAACTGGCCGGTCGAGCATATCTGCGCCGTCGCCCATGCCGCAGCTGCGCGTTGCCTCAAGGGGGCGACGGCCACCGATGGCATCCCCGACATGTCCGTCCTTTTTCGCGAGGCGAAGGAGACGAACCCGCAATCCGCTTAGCCCATTGGCGTCGCCTCAGGAGGGCGGCTCCGATTATCGTTCAGTCAAAAAGGGAGGAGCAAACATGAAGCTATTCGTTACGGCAGCCGCACACAGCACCTTTGCCGATCTAGGCGCAAACATGGAGGCAGTGCGATGACATATGCGGAAACGGCGCGGCTCTCCGGCAAGGTGGCATTGGTCACGGGAGGAGCGAGCGGCATCGGCAAGGCGGTCTGCGAACGGTTCGCCGCCGAAGGCGCGAGGGTTGTCGTGGCGGACCTCGACGGTGAACGATGCGCACGGGTGGCCGAAGCGATCGGCCCGCATGCCTGGGGTGTGGCGCTTGACGTGACCAGCCAGGACAGCATCGAAGAAGCTGTCCGCTTCACCATATCAACCGCCGGCAAGATCGACATCCTGGTCAATGCTGCAGGCATTTACGACGTCGAGTCCATTCTGGAAATATCCCGAGAGCGCACCGCAAGGGTATTTCAGGTCAATATCGAAGGGCTGATCTTCATGACGCAGGCCGTTGCCCGACACATGGTGGAGAGAGGGGAAGGTGGACGCATCATCAACTTCTCGTCCCAGGCTGGCCGTCGGGGCGAAGGACCGGCTGTGGCTTACTGCGCTTCCAAGGCGGCCGTCATCAGCATCACGCAAAGCTGCGCTTTGGAGCTGATCCGTTGCGGCATCAACGTCAACGCCATCGCTCCCGGCGTCGTCGATACGCCGATGTGGGACGTCGTCGATGCAAAACTCGGCAGCCGGGAAGGTTTGAAACCCGGTGACGTCAAGCGCCGCGTGGCGGCCGCTGTCCCCGCCGGACGATTCGGCGCGCCCCACGAACAAGCTGCCATGGCGGCCTTCCTGGCCGGGCCCGATGCAGCGTACATCGTGGCGCAGTGCTACAATGTCGACGGCGGCAATGTCATGAGCTGAGTGCTTGAGCCGTGCCCGGGATGGTCGATGCCAAGGGGGCGGACGTGTCATCAGCACAATCACTTGAGTTTTGGAGGAGTGAAATGAGGGCTGTACGCTTGGAGTCGATCGGGTCATTGACCATGCGCAGCGTCGAGAAACCGGTTGCCGGGCCGGGCGAGCTGCTTGTCCGGGTCGCCGTGGCCGGCATCTGCGGTTCCGATCGCCACATGTACAAGGGCGAGTATCCGACGGCGATCCCCGTGACGCTCGGCCACGAATTCTGCGGCATCGTCGAAAGGATCGGCGATGGGGTGACACGGTTTACCGGCGGCGAGTTCGTGACGGTCGACCCGAATATTGCCTGCGGCACCTGTCGGGCTTGCAGGCAGGCGCGGCCGAACTTGTGCGAGAGCTTGACCGCCATCGGGGTGACGCGGGATGGCGGCTTTGCCGAATATGTGGCGGTGCCGCAGGCCCAGGCCTTCATACTGCCGGCTGACCTCGACCCCGTTCACGGCGCCTTCAGTGAACCGCTGGCCTGCTGTATCCACGCCATCGACAAGGCAAGGATCCGTCCGGGCGACAGCGTTGCTATCCTCGGCGGGGGCGTGATCGGCCTGCTCATGGTGCAACTGGCCCGCCTGGCTGGGGCAGGCGAGATCATTTTGATTACGCGCCAGCTATCCAGACGCCAAACCGCTTTGCGCCTGGGAGCCACGCACGCCTTCGAACCGGCCGCTTCGGATACAATCGCTTCTGTTCGGGAGGTCACCAAAGGCGGCGCAGACGTGGTCATCGAGTGCGCCGGCGTCAGCGACACGCTGCAAAGCGGTCTGAACATGGCGCGGCGCGGTGGCACCTTCGTGCTTTTCGGGGTGACGCCGGCAGGTGTCGAGGTGCCGGTTCTGCCCTTCGATCTGCTGGTAAACGAAGTCGATATCAGGCCGGCCTACCTCAACCCCTTCACCCATTCGCGCGCTGCGGCAATGGTCGCGAGCGGGGCGTTGGAACTGGATGCATTGGTCACCAAAACCATAAGCCTCGATGAGGTCGCCGACGTGGTGGGCAACGCGCCATTGCCGGGCGAGATCAAGGTCATCGTCCGGCCCTAGCTTGGCCGCGTCCTGCGAACAGTGCCGGTGGAATCGCGCTCGATCAGCGTGACCGGCACTTTTACGATCGCGCCTTGCCGAGATTCGTACCCTGTTTGGTGCTCTTCGATCAGCGCTTCCAGCAGCTGTGCTGCCTGCCGTCCGACATCGCGGATCGGCTGCGCGACCGTTGTCAGCCGTGGAAAGACGTAGGCAGCCTCCGGCAGATCGTCGAAGCCCACGACCGAATAGTCGCCCGGAACGGAAAACCCGCGATCCTGGATGGCATGGATTGCGGCAATCGCCGAAACGTCGGTCGTGCCGATGATCGCGGTGACCTCAGGTCGAGAGGCCAGCAGCTCCCGCGCCAGCCGGTAGGTCTCTGCAAAGCTGTGCTCTTCCGCCATCGCCACGGTGGCAGGCGCGATCGCATTTTTCGCCATCTCCGCCGTGATGCCCTGAAGGCGAAGCTGGATCGGCTGACTGTGGGCCGGCGCGCCGACGATGGCGATTGCCCGGTGGCCGAGGCCCATCAGATGGCGCGCCATCAGCCGTCCACCTTCCTCGTGATCGGCCATGACAGCGTCGTCAGCGATGCCGTTCAGCTCGCGGTCAATGGCGATGATCGGAATGCCAGCGTCCCGCAGCACCCCGAAATGCTCGATGCTGCCGAAGGCGCTTGCCACGATGACGCCGTCGATGCGCTGGGCGAGCAGCATGGAGATGTAGCGCACCTCATGGTCCATGTTTTCCGCCGTGCTGCAGATCAGCGTCTGATAGCCGTGCTGGAACAGTTCCTGTTCGATCGCATGGGCGAGGATGCCGAAGAAAGGCACCTCGATCGACGGCAGCATCAGTCCGATCATCCGGCTTGGTGCACCGCGCAGCATACGGGCACCCTTGCTGGGCGTGTAGTTCAGCGTTCGGATGGCCGCCTCGACCCGCTCCCTGAGCTCTGGCGAGGCATAACCGCTGTTGTTGAGCACGCGCGAGACCGAAGAGACTGACGTTCCTGCAAGCTTAGCGATATGTCGGATGCTGGTCGTCACGTACACGCATTTCTTTCTCTACAGCGCCGGCGTCTTTAAGACGCGCATAGGAGGCTAGCACAGGAGCGGTCGAACATTCATCAGAAGGACTGCTGAAGTTCACCTTCATTTCAGCATCCACTAGATCACTAGCGGGACGCCGCATCAAGCGCGCCGCTATTCGAGAACGCCGGCTGTCGTGACAAGCTTCACCGTGAGAGCTAGAAGGATAGGCGCCTGATCGATAGCAGCCCGTTGAGCGGATACTGATGAACGACACAGTTCTCCTGTTTCACGGAATTGCCCGGACGAAGAAAAGCATGGCGAAGCTCGCCGGCTTCCTGTCGGCCCACGGGTATCGGGTTGTGAACGTCGGTTACCCCTCCACCAAGTTTTCGATCAGCGACCTCGTCGACATCATCCGACCTGAGATCGACGGCGCTGCGAAGGAGGCAGGCGACGACCGGGTCCATTTCGTCGGTTATTCGATGGGCGGGCTGATTGTCCGCGCTTTTCTCAGGAACTATCGCCCAGCCAACCTGGGGAGAGTTGTGATGGTCGGAACGCCGAACAGCGGCAGTCAGATTGCCGATTTCCTCAAGAACTGGCCCTTGTTCAGGAAGGTCTATGGACCGGCAGGACAGCAGCTAATTACCGATCAAACCGCGATGACGGAGCTGTTTGGCACTGTGGATTATGAACTTGGCATCATCGCCGGGAATCGGACCATCGACCCGGTCTCCTCCCTTATCATCGGCCTCAGGGTTCCGAATGATGGAAAGGTTTCGGTGGAGAGCACCCGTCTCGACGGCGCGTCGGCGCATATCGTCATTCCGGCAAACCACACTTTCTTACCCGTCAACAAGACGATGTGGAGCCAGACACTGTCGTTTTTGCGAGATGGGCGGTTTACAAGCTGAATATCCACATATTCAAACATCCGCCACATGCCCTCTGCTTAATTCCCCGCGGCACCGGTATCGAAGGAAATGCAATGACCGCCATCCTGCGAAAGAAAGTTCACGGCGCGTCTACACGCGGACAGGTCATCGATGGTGCGCCCGATGTCGGCGTCGCCTATCAGGTGTTTTCCGATACGGTGATCGAAGACGTTATCGTCAAGAATTCTCCTCGAGGCTTCAAATTTCACAATGGCAAGAATCTCACCGTCAGGCGCTGTGAAACGGAGAATGTAAACGGCGACGGCATCTACCTGACAAAGACGACGCACGTGTTGCTGGAGAATAATCGCATCGGCGCGGCGCCGGGCGAGGGAGCAGACTGCTGCCAGTTCGCCTATCAAAACAGCGACGACAATATCAGCTCCGATATCGTGATCCGCGGCAATCTCTTTCTGCAGTCGCCGGCGAGCGCATCGAACAAGGGCGCGCTGGTCTGCGACAGAACTCGCAAATACCTGGTCGAATACAATTTCATCGGCGGCAAGAATTTCTCCTTTTCGTCGATTGGGGATGACGCCGTGGTGCGCAGCAATATCATGCGCGATGGCAGGATGAATGATTATTCCTTCGGCTACGGCATCGGCGACAAGGCGGACCACGCCGGGCATCACGTTTACGACAACTGGATCGAAAACACCAATCGTGGCGTCAGCCTGAGCGGCTTTTCGGATCAGGAGCTGGCATTTCGCAAAGACATCGATATCCACGACAACGTCATCAGCCAATGCGACATCGCCTTCTTCGCCAATCGACCGTGGTCCGGCAGCTTTCGGCGCAACATATTCCTGCGGTGCGAACAGGACATCGTTCTCGAGAGAAACGGCAGAGCGACTGCGGGTGATATCGATGGCAACTATCGCAACGATGGCAGCTTTCTGAATGTCACCCCGCCGCCACTTCGCTTGAAGCCTGACGGCAAGGCTTCCGTTGCCTCCGGCGAGTGGACATCCGAGCCCGACGAAATCCGCATCCAGTGGCGTGACAAGGGGATCGACATTCCAGGTGCCAATCGGCCTTCCATTACGGTTGAGCCTGGCACGGAATTGTCATGCGTCTTGCTGGCCCGCAAGGCGCAGAACTGGATGCTGGCGATCGCTGAGACTGCCTATGACGACTTCACGCCGCGCGCATGGCAAGAACATAGGCTGCATTGGCAGAAGCGCTATCTCTCGATTTAAGCGGTGTGACCGGTGACCCTGATCGCGCCAAAATCAGGATCGACGCCAGCGAAGTCTCATGGCCTTTCCGGCGCTGAGCGCTTTGCGCACCGGTTCATCGTAGAGGCGGGTGACGATGATGGCCAATAGGACGATCAATGGAAGAACGATGGCAAAGATCGCCCAAGCCGGCGGTTGCCCCAGGCCAGCGGCTTTCAATGCTCCCAATAGCAAGCCGAGCAGCGGAACATGAATTGCATAGAGCGCGTAAGACGCCTCTCCCGCAATAAGAAGCGGCTGTCGCAGCACGCCATCGAAGTTGGCTGTGTAAAGGACAAGCACGGCGATCGGAAATAGAGCAGTGATGACAATCAGGTCCTTAATGCCAACCAAGGCGGCGGGCGCCTGGAAAACGAGAAGTGCAGTCGCGACGACGATGACAGCCACTGCTACTGCTTTTCCGATGCCTGAAGGGGAAAGCCGCTCACGGTAGCGGTACATCAAGATGCCGAGGGTGAAGGAAAAGAGAACGCGGGGAAAACCGGAGAGCAAAGCGCCGTCGAGCGGGATCAGGTCGGCGCTTCCATGGGCCAGCGTTTGCGCCGCCAGCCAAACCCATGACGCCAGCAGGATGAGTGCGAGCACGCCGCTGGACAGCATTCTCGCCGCATAGCCGTAGGCGAGGTTGATCACGATCTCCAGGAACAGGGACCATGACGGACCGTTGAAGGGGAACAAGTTCGGCGCCTTCAGCGATGTTCCACCGATCGCCGGCAGGAAGAACATCGAGGCAAGCAACGAGGTGGCAAACAGCATGGGATCCATTTGCTGATTTCTGCTGAGCGACATACCTGCATATGCGAGTACGCCGAGCAACAATCCGAGCAGATAGAGGGGATACAAGCGGATGAGACGCTTGATGGCGAAATCATTGGCAGAGAGCGTAGACTCCTGAATGAGTTTCCTCTCATAGGCGTGGCCGATCACGAAGCCGCTCAGACAAAAAAACAGGTCGACGGCGAGGTAGGCAGCAGGTGCTGCATCAAAGCCGACAAACCCTTCGGTGTGATGCATTGCCACACAAATAGCCGCCAGGCCGCGAATTCCATCGAGGCCAACCAGTCTACGATTATTTGAACTCATCTTTTTAGCCTGATGCATGTTGCGCTCCTGCCTGGGTCGGTTTGCGGAAGCGGGACAGGAACTCCGGGCCGAGGCTCGTCAGTGCAATCACGGTATGGGGCCATAGGATGAAGGGGGCCAGCATCATTCCGGCTTCGGTGAACGCGCCGATCAGGATCAGGAGGATAATGACAACCTCCTTCCTCTTGGTGATGGCGAGCGCTTGATTGAGGGGTGACGAGGTCATCTTCCCCACGAGCCGCACCACCACGAACGACGTCCAGATGATGGTGGCGGGTATGCCCATGTTCAGCGCAAGTTCGATATAGGTGTTGTGGGTGGATTGAGCGTCCCAGGTAAGGCGAACATATTGCTCCATGATTTCGGGCTGTCGGAACAAGGCAAATCCCCAGCCTGTAAGGGGCCGCTCGAAGATCAACGGCAGCAACTGTTCCCAGACATTCGTACGTCCGCTGAGCGTAAGGTCTTTCCCGAATGACTCGGCAATCGCCTGTGCCACACCCATCAACGCGACGGAGACGACAAAGCCCAGCAGGGCGAATGCAAGAAGAACGACGAAGGATCTGAAAATCCGGCCTGGAAAGCGCTGAATCCAGCTCATTCCATAGTATACGGCTATTCCGATCGAAAGCAGGATGATCGCCGTCGATGATTTCGCCAGCACGATGAGCACGAGGTAGAGCAGCATTGCCGCCCATCGCAGGAGATCATAGTAGCGCAGACGCCACATCGGCAGGGCCGGCAGCAGCAAGATGAAGTTTGTTGCCGAGAACTGGCCGAGCATGTTTTTGTGGTAAAAGGCCCCTTTCACCATCCCGGCATAACTGCCTCTCATCACCGCGAACCGCGGAAAGGCTGCTGTGTAAAGAATATTGATGAAAGCCGTTGCAATCGCAAACTTCGCCAGGCTTTCAAATGTGTCAACGGCTCCGTAACGGGCCCGGTAAAGAATGGGTCCAGCTGTCAGCAATGCGACGGCGACGAGGGCTCGGAGCGAGGCTCCGACGCTGACGGAAAAAGCAATCGAGAGGAAGACGCATAAGCAGACTATGCCGACCAGCGGCGAGGCGCTGCGAATCAATTCGAAGATGCGCCTGGGCTCCAGGATGCAGTAGAGGCCAATGAGTGGAACGAGCGACATCAGCAACAGTCGCATCGGCATGGGGTCTTTGCCGACGCCCTCCTGGAAGTCGGCCGGCAGCCCATACCACATGCCGGTCGCTCTCCAGAGCGAAATATAAAATATTGCCGAGAGGACGATCCGCACGAAGGTTTCACGCCGAATGCGATATTGCGCGCGAGCTCTGGGTCTATGTCTTTGCAGGCCAATCGGTTGGTAGCTGTCAAATGAGGTGCTCATGACATTCCGCCTTGCGTTTTGGTAACCACCTGAGCGGCAAAAATCAAAGCTGTAGACCCGCTGCGGCGAGGAAGCTCGTGATCAGCTTGTATGCCCCTTCATTAAAATGAAGATGGTCAGGCTTGTAGTTGGAACATTCTTTATCGCTTGGCTTACCGCACCGCAACATATCATCGTTCATTTGAACAAACGTGACACCCGGCATTTCAGCCAATGACGATGCGACAAGCTGGTTGGCCGGAATTCGTACATTCTCGTAGAAGGCATAGCGCTTGCCCCGGGGCGGTATGGATAACGCATAAATGTGGGCGCCTGGCCAAAGAGCGCGAACCTTGCTGACAACAGCGACAACACCAGCTGCCACGGCGCATGGCGCAGTTTTCGCCCCCAGATTGTTCGTGCCGATAAGCACGACGACATCGGCGGGATGGAAATCCGGAAGGTTTAGACCATCGAGGCGGTACAGTGCATTTTGCGTGGTATCGCCAGCGACCCCGAGGTTCATCACTGGGCGCGTGGGAAAGCTGTCCTTGATCCAAGGCTGCCAGAGCTCGACAAGTGAATCGCCGACAAGAGCCAGATTGTATCGGGCCGATTTGTCGCGGTAGCTGGGAAGAGCTCGATCATATCTCTTGTTTGCCGGCTTTTGTTGAGCCGACACATTCGACGCTTTTTCAGGGTCGGGGCATTCCTGTGCGAAGGACGGGCCAGCATTGCTGACCATGAAAAGGAAATTCAATGCGAGGACGATGACAAGGTTGGCGAAGAGTCGCAACATTCAGATTACCGATATCCTGACGTCTTGGGGCTTTCATTATTGAAGAGGAAAATGGCGGTGGCAAGGAAAGAGTGGCTGTGTCTCTCCGCCCACAATGCTCGGCCCCGTTGGCAGCCGATCCATGAAATGGAAATCACTGACCGCAACTGATCAACGAAGTCTTCAATTGCCGGAACCAAAGATCGAACCAGCCCGTTGATTGCCATGCCCAACTGTGCGCGGGAGACAGGACAGACATGGCACGTCAGACATTCTGGAAAGGTTATCTCAAGCTCTCGCTCGTCACTGCCGCCGTCTCGCTGACGCCGGCGACGACCGAAAGCAACAAGGTCCGTTTCCATGTCCTCAATCGCCAGACGAAGAACCGCGTCGAAAGCCGCTATGTCGACAGCGTCACGCATAAACCGGTGGCCGAGCGGGACCAGGTGAAGGGCTATCCGCGCGGCGAGGACGACTATGTTCTTCTCGAAGACGAGGAGATCGAGGAAGTCGGGCTCGAAAGCACCCGCACCATCGAGATCGACAGTTTCGTGCCGCGCGGATCGATCGATTGGATCTGGTACGACAAACCGCATTTTCTGGCGCCCGAGGACAAGGTCGGGGTGGAAGCCTTCTGCGTGATCCGCGAGGCGATGAAGGCGAATGACGTGGTCGGGCATCGCCCGCCTTGTCCTTTACCGTCGTGAGCGTGCCGTGCTGTTGGAGCCGCAAGGCAAAGGCATCGTTCTCTGGACCCTGCGCTATGGCGACGAGGTGCGTGAACCCGTGGCTGAACTCGACGAGAAGACCGAGATCGACAGCAAGCTGCTGACGCTGATGACGAAACTTGTGAAGGAAGAGACGAAGGATTGGAGCCCCATCATGGTGCAGGACCCAATCCAGAAACGCCTGAAATCGATGCTCCGTGGCAGCAGAAGAGTTTGAAGAAGGCCGCGCCCGCGAAAAAACCTGCACCCGTGAAATCGACGGGCAATGTCATCAATATCATGGATGCGCTGAAAAAGAGCCTGGCCGCGGAAGGCGGCCAGAAGTCGCGCCAATGAAGAAGCGGCCAGCAATTTTGGGGAAACGACATTTCTAAATCAAAGACTTAAAACGCACTGCGGGAATCCACTTTGACGCGCTTCAGGTCCAGCGGCTTCGCCGGCACGACAAGCTGATGCATTCGCGCGAGGTCGGGTGCGCCTGAGATGCCTATCGCCCGCCAACGGGCGAGGCCATCTCAGCTTGCCTTCTTGCTGCGGCTGTCGCTGCGCGCCGGCGCCTTCTTCTTCGCCAGGGCCTTCTTTGTTGGAGCCTTGCCGCTCATCTTCGCGCTCTGTCGCAGCGCTTCCATCAGGTCGACGACCTTGCGTTCCGGCGGCCGTTTCTTCTTCGGTGGTGCCCGGCCCTCGATCTTCGCCTTCACCAGTTCGACGAGGGCAGCCTCGTAGCGATCTTCGTATTCGCTCGGTTCGAAGCTGCCACGCTTGGTCTCCAGGATATGGCCTGCGAGTTCGAGCATCTCCTTGTCGAACTTGATGTCTGGAATGTCCTTGAAGATGGTATCGGCCGAGCGCACCTCGTAGTCGAAATTCAGCATGGTCGCGACGATGTAGTCGTCATGAGGACGGATCAGCAGCGTCCGGTTGCGCCGGAAAAGCACGGCTTCGGCCAGCGCCGCGACCTTGCCGTCACGCATGCCCCTGGCGATCAGCGACAGCGCCTTCTCGTCGTGTTCGTCGACGGGCGCGAGATAGTAAGGGCGGTCGAAATAAAGCTTGTCGATATCGTCATAGGCGATGAAAGCCTTGATATTGAGGACCTTGTCGCTTTCCGGCATGATTTCGGCGATCTCGTCGCCCTCGATGACGATGTAATCGCCATTCTCCATCTGGTAGCCCTTGACCTGGTCGCCCCGCTCAACCGGTTTGCCGGTCTCGCTGTCGACGAATTGCCGTTCTACCCGGTGGCCGGTCCTGCGGTTGATGATATTGAAAGAGACACGGTCGGAGGAGGAAACAGCGGTATAGAGCCCGACGGCGCAGGCAAGGTCGCCCACCTTGAGATGACCTTTCCAGCTTGCCCGGGCGGCCATTCCATCCTCCGCGGCCAATCAGAGCCGGCTGCCGCTCTTGTCGGTGTCGATTGGCTGGACTTCCCAGCCGCCATCAGGCGCGGGATAGGCGAGCAGCGCATCGCCATCGCCGATCTTCTGCCTCGATGCAGCGTCCTTGGCATGGATAATTGCTTCATCCGCTGTCGCATAGGTTTCCGAAAGTGTGTCGCCGAGCTTATAGGCCCAACCATTGTCATGCGGCACGACCTGATAGGTGATATCGGCCATTTCGGATCTCCTCTTTTATTCAACAGTGAGAACATGATGCCGAAAACTGCTCACGGTTTTCGGTATCATGTTCTACTTCCGATGTGGTTTGCGCCGTTCGTCGAGCGCAATGATCTTCTCCAGCGATGCGATGTCCTCGCTGGTGACGACGGCAACCGGATCGGCAGCGATGGCTTCCAGCACCTCTCGCGAGATCGCGCCATTGCGAATCGCCCATTCCAGCGTTTCGCGCGTTGCCCGCTCGGCCTTCAGCTGCGCATAGAGCGCAACGATCAGACGATCGCGAGCATCCATCCGCCGGCTCTGGTTATCCACGCTGCGGACATCAGGCATCGCAATCCACCTTTGTCACTGATTTCGTTCAGGTGTATTCAACTGATGAGGGATGGAAAGGTTCCGAAACCGATGGGCGGGCCATTGCCATTGCCGCGCTGGGAGGAAATCACCATCTGCAGGATTTTCGCAAGAGGATTTCAACATGGCCGATCTCAAGGCTCGTCCCCGCCCGACCGGCGCTACCGCCGTTCTCGGCCGGACGGGTTTCCCGCACGTCACTTCCGCCACCAAGGGCGAAATCGATATCGTCACCGCGCCGTCGCAGCCGGGTTTCAATCCGCTCGATCTGCTCTATTCCTCGCTCTCGGCCTGCCTGGTGCTCAGCGCCCGCATCGCCGCCAGCCAGATGGGCATTCTCGACAAGATCAGCGAGATCACTGCCGAGGTTACCGGCGAGAAGGCGACGGAAGGCCTTTCGCGCGTTGCCAAGTTCAATATCGCCTTCTCCATCAAGGGCGATATCGATGAGGAAACCCGGCAGAAAATCGCCCATGCCGCCGAAGACGAGATCTGCACGGTGAGCAACACCATCCGCGGCGATCCCGAGTTCTCGACGACGATATCGGGCTAAATCATATAATAATTATAGACAACTGGAGGAGGAGGATTGCGTGACCAATGCCCCGCTTCTATGCTCGGGCATCGAAAGCAATGATCCCGGCCATCATGCAGCCCAAGCCTCTCCCGACGTCTGAACAGCCCGTCGTCGCCATCATAGGCGGCGGTGTCTCCGGCGCCGGCGTCGCCTATCATCTCGCGAGAGCCGACTGCGGCGAGCGCCCTGCCATCGTGGTCTTCGAGCCGCGCGCCGAGCTCGGCCACGGCCTTGCCTATGACACCGCCGATCCGGCCCACCGCATCAATGTTCCTGCCGCCAAGATGAGCCTGCAGCCCGACGACCTGGGGGAATTCCAGGCCTGGATCGAAGCCCGCAACGCCGTCGCCGACGACCCTGAGGCCAAGCAGCCCGAGGGCCTGCTCTTCCCCCGGCGCCGGCTGTTCGGCGATTATGTCGCCTCGCTGCTGAAGCCGCTGCTGGAAGATGGTGCCGTGCGTCATTGCCGCGCCGCAGTGACTGGGGTCGAGCGCGGTGCCGGCCGCTGGTTGATCCTCGACGACAGAGGCGGCGTGACGGAGGCCGATATTGTCGCGATCGCCACCAGCCATCCGGCGCCGGCAGCCCCCGGCCGGCTTGCAAGCCGGCTTGCGGCCCATCCCCGTTTCATCGCCGATACCACCAAGCCCGGCGCGCTCGAGGTGATCCGTCCGCATGATCGGGTGCTGGTCATCGGCAACGGCCTGACGGCTGCCGATGTCATTGCCTCGCTTGCTGGGCGCGGGCATGACGGTCCGGTAACCGCGATCTCGCGCCGCGGTCTGCGGTCTCGCGGGCATGCGCCGGTGCCGCAGCAGCTTTTCGGCGATTTCGTCTCCGATGCGACCCATTCCGCCGTGTCGCTGCTGAGAGGGATCCGCGCCGCCATAAAAGCCGCGAAGGAAGAGGGCATAAGCTGGCATGGTGTGATCGACCAAGTGCGGGCGCAGGGATACGATCTCTGGCAGGTGCTGCCGGTTGCCGAACGACGCCGCCTCGTGCGCCATCTGCGTCCCTATTGGGACGTGCACCGTTTCCGTATCGCCCCGCAGGTAGAGGTCGTGCTCGACGCGGCGATTGCCTCGGGCCGCCTCGATATCCTGGCCGGCTCGGTCGCCGATGCCCGCATCGAAGGCGAGTTCATGCTTTGCATCCTGCAGCCGCGTCATCAGCGCCAGCCGTTGGAGCGGCGCTATGACGCCGTCGTCGTCACCACCGGCCCGGCGCATGGCGGCATTCTCGAGACCCAGCCGTGGCTCGCGGCACTCGCGGCAAGCGGTCACCTGTCGCTTGATCCCACCGGCCTTGGCCTTGCCTGCACCGAGCGTTCTGAGGCGATCGGCCCGTCGGGAACGACAGACCCTTCGCTGCTGATCTCCGGCCCGCTGGCGCGCGGCACCTTCGGCGAGCTGATGGGACTGCCGCAGGTGACCGAGCATGCCTTCTTCGTCGCCGGCGAGATCGCCGAAAAGCTACGGACGAGCGCGACGAATAGGCATCCTGCCTGATTCTCCACCAATATGTCGCTCTTCGACTGTCGTCGGTCATCGACTTCTGATAGTCACTCGGCCACTACTGCATAATTCCTTAAATCGGAATCGATTTAAGGATAAAATTATGCAGCAATTTTAAGTGTTACAGCGTCCTTTGCGCGTCTGGAAAGACGCGCGGCGCTGTAATATCTCGCCGGCCCGGCATTCGGGCGACCAGAAATATCGAGACTATGTCGCAGGCTGCCTCCACCCTTTCCGAAGCCCCGCCTTCCAATCGTTTCGCCCTTGCGTCGCTTCTTCTCGGCGGGGCGGCGATCGGCGGCTCGCCGATCTTCGTCAGGCTGTCTGAGGTCGGCCCGATGGCGACGGCCTTCTGGCGCGTGGCGCTGGCGCTGATCCCGATCGTCATCGTCTCGCTCATGAAGAAGGATGCGGGGCCGAAGCCGCAAAGCCTTTCCGACTATGGCATGCTGGTCCTGCCAGGCGTGATGTTGGCGCTCGACCTCGGCGCCTGGCATCTTTCGCTCACCATGACGTCGGTCGCCAACGCAACGCTGCTTGCCAACCTCGCACCGGTTTTCGTTACGCTGATCGCTTTCCTCTTTTTCAGCGCGAGGATCAGCCGCATCTTCCTGTTCGGGCTTGTCCTGGCGCTGTCAGGCGTCGTCATTCTGAAGGGTGGACCGGCAGCCATCGGCAATGGCGACCTTCGCGGCGATGGCATCGCGATGATCGCCGCCTTCTTCTATGCCTGCTACATCCTCGCAATCGGCAGGCTGCGCAGCCGCTTCGATACCATCCGCATCATGTTGTGGAGCACGGCATCGGCTGCCGCCTTCATCTTTCCGGTCGGCTTCTTCTACGAAGGTCACATGCTGCCCGCGACCGTCTATGGCTGGTCGATCGTCTTCGGCCTCGCCTTTATCAGCCATGCCGGCGGGCAGGTGGCGATCACCTATGCGCTCGCCTATCTGCCGCCAGCCTTCTCCTCGCTGACACTGCTGCTGCAGCCGGTGGTCGCGGCCATCCTTGCCTGGGCGCTGCTCAACGAGGCGATCGGGACGATGCAGGCGCTCGGCGGCGCCGTGGTGCTTGCCGGCATCATGGTTGCCCGGACATCCCGCGTTCAGGTGTGAAGCCGAGCCCGATCGTCAGCGATTTTCCTGCAGCAGCCATTTCTGGATGATCGGCACATCGGCATCACCGAGATCGTGGCCGCCGGGGATGACGTCGGAATCGACGGTGGCGCCCGAACTCTTCAGCCTCTCCTCCAACTCGCTCGCATATTTGCCGTAGGCATCCGTCTTGCCGCTGATGACGAGCAGGTCCGTGCCCTTCAGATCGGCATGCGGATAGTCGCTGAGAACGGGCATGGAGCGCAGCAGCACCGCCTTATGAACCAGGTTTGGATGCAGATAGAGCAGCGAGTTCAAAAGATTGGCGCCATTGGAGTAGCCGACATAGACGACCTTATCAGGATCGAGCCCGTAGGATTTGACGGCCCCCTCGATGAAGGCCGCAAAGGCCTCGGCCTCGGTCTTGATGTCGTTCTGGTCGAAGGAAAAGGGGGTAATGCGCTTGTACCAGCGCGGAAAACCTTCCTCCGTCGCCCGGCCGCGCACGCCGAGCAGCGTTGCCCGCGGCGCCACCTTGTTCAAGAGCGGCATCAGCGTCGTCTCATTGCCGCCGGATCCGTGCAGGAGCACGAAGACGCTGCCGTCTGGGTCGGGGGGCGTATAGAAGCGATGGACGAATGGCAGCTCGCGATAATTGATGCGCGGCTGACCGGGCATTGAAAATTGCGGCAGCATCACCTTCAGGTCATGGAGATTGGTGATGGCTTCGGGTGGCGCGAACAGCTTGCCTCCGAGGGCGGCGTGCTCTTCGTCCACGGTCATGCCCGGCTTGTCGGTCGCGAGCTCCACCAGCGTGCCTCCGGGCTCGCGGGCGTAGAGCGAGCGGAAATATTTGCGGTCGTGCATGTTGGTCGGTGACGCGTCGGTCGCCTCGAGCGCCTTGCGCACCGAAAGCAGCGTCTCCTCGTCGGCGGCGCGGAAGGCGACGTGATCGACCGTGCCGGTGCCCGGCGCGCCGGACCAGAAGCCGCGCGCATCGCGCACGTCGATGATGTCGCCGGACTGCGACACCAGCCTGTCGATCGTGCCGCGGTTGGCCTGGAAACGGTAACCGAAATGGCTCTCGATGAAGCTGCGGCTTTCGGCGGGCTTCTCCGTCAGCATGGTCGCGCCACGAACGCGCTGGATGGCATGCTCGACTGGGATCGAGGCGCCATCCCAGGCGGCCGGCGATACCAGGTTCTTTGCGCCTGCGAGCTTGAGGATGATGTTGTCGGGGTCCTTCAGCCGCAGCACAGGCTCGCCGAATTCGTCGGCCGGTCCTTCCGAACGCAGGCCGAAGCTCATGGCGCGCGTCAGCCAGTAGCCGATGCTGGCGGGGTTTATCGACAGCGATATTTCGCTGATCTGGCCATAGCCGGCCCGGCCGGGCGTACCATCTTCCCAGGCGAGGAAGGTCAGCAGAGAACCTGGTGTTCCTGCAGCATCGCCATAGAAAAGATGAAGTTGCGTCGCGTCCTCGTAACCGGCCGTCTGCTTGACGAGCCGCATGCCGAGAAATCCAGCGTAGAAGTCCACGTTCGCCTGCACCTTTCGGGTGACGGCCGTGACGTGATGTATGCCTGATACCATCGAGAGCAGTCCTGATTGAAGCGGCGTCGTCAGGAGCGCCAGTATGAGAGCTGCAAAGGTCATACCGTTGCCAATGACGATCGCTTAGTTTTGTTCCGCACAAAGCGCAAGCGAATCGCCGCGCTGCAACAACTCCAAATGTTCGACATCTTCGAGCGCCTCTTCCAGTTGCTGCAGGGTCGGCGGCTTGACCATATAGGCGCGCGCGCCGAGACTTCTGGCCCGCCGCATGTCGCTCTCGTCGCTTGATGTGCTGAGAATGCAGACGGGAATTTGCTTGAGGCGGACATCGGCTGAAAGCGCATGCAGCACCTCGAAGCCGTCCATGATCGGCATGTTGATGTCGAGCAGCATCAGGTCGATCTGCGGCACATCGGCGATGCCGGCGCGTTCTTCGAGCAGCCGCATTGCCTCGCGTCCATTGGTGGCGACATGCAGGTTGAAATTCACCTTCTCCCGCCGCATCAGCTTGATCTTCAGAATCTGGATGTCGGCCGGGCTGTCTTCCACCAGCAGCACTTCGGCCAGCCTGCCCGAACCTTCGCCTGGCTGCTCCGCTGGCCTGGCGCTGTGCGGGATGGCCGATGCGGCAGGCGGCGTGGACCTCGCCTCGGCGCGCGGCACTTCGAGAATGAAGGTGGCGCCCGGCCCGTTTTCTGCCTCGCACCAGATAGAGCCGCCATGCATCTGTGCGATGCGGCGGCAGATGGCAAGGCCGAGCCCGGTGCCCTCGATGCCGCGGCCGACGAGGCGCTTGAACGGCTGGAAGATCAGCTCGCGATGCTCAGGATCGATGCCGGGCCCGTTGTCACGCACGGTGAGGCGGAAGATATCGCCCTGCGTTTCGCCTGCGATGCTGATCTCCGGAACTTTCTGCTCGCAATAGCGGATGGCATTCGACACCAGGTTCTGCAGGAGCTGGGTCAGCAGCGTCGCATCGCCCATCACCTCCGGCAGTGCCCCGCGGATGATGATGGCGCCACGGCTTTCGGTCTGCTGACGCAGATTGTCTTCCACTTGGTCGAGCACATCAGAGAGCGAGACCGGCCTGAGCTCCAGCCCGCCGGAGGCCTCCAGCCTGGTGAAGCCCGAGACCTTGACGATCAGGTCTTCCATATGATCGGCGGCGCTGAGCACGTAATCGAGCAGTTCCCGGTCTTCGGCCGGAAGCGCGGCAGAACCGTGCAGGATGCGGCTGAAGGATTTGATCGTCCGGAGCGGCTCCTTCAGATCATGGGCCATGGCGCGGGTGAAGATCTCAAGCGATTGCCGCTTCTGCTCCAGCTTTGCTTCCAGCATGCCATGCATGATGGCGTTCTGGATGCAGCGGTGCAGTGTTTCAGGCGACAGCGAATCCTTTGTCAGATAGTCGCGCGCGCCGCTCTTCATCACCTCGACGGCCACGGTTTCGTTGCCCTGGCCGGTCAGCATGATGACGTTGGCGGCGGGATCATCCTCCAGGATATCGGCGAGAACGCCGAGCCCGTCGCGACCCGGCAGCGAATAGTCGAGCAGGATGCAGTCCGGCCGTTTCCGTCCGTTCAGTGCAAGGCCCTCTTCGCCCGTCTCCGCCTCCACGACGGTATAGGCAGTACTGGAGACGCGGCCCAATATGCGGCGATAGACCTCGCGATCGTCGATGTTGTCGTCGATGATGAGAATGCAGCAGTGTTCCGCCAATCTGTCAGTCCTCGAGCGGCAGGATCGCGATTTCGAACCAGTATTCCTTCAGCCGCTGGATCGCAGCGAAGAGCCCGTCGAGATCGACCGGCTTCTGCACATAGGTATTGGCGCCGAGCGCATAGCAGCCGTCGATATCGCGCTCGTCGTCGGAGGTCGTGAGGATCACCACCGGGATCTTGCGCCAGCCGGCGTTCGACTTGATCGCCTCCAGCGTCTTGCGGCCGTCAAGACCCGGCATGTTGAGATCGAGCAGGATCAGTCCAGGTTTCGGCACCATCGAGGCGAGCATGTCGAGCGCTTCTTGACCGGAGGCCGCCCAGCGGATCGAGTTGCGCAGGTTGGTGCGTTTGAAGGCGCGCATCGTCGCTTCGAAATCGTCCTCGCTATCCTCGACGATCAGGATCGGTTGCGTGTCACGCTGCTGCATTCTGCCCCTCGCGCTTTTTTCCCAGGGTGAAATAAAATGTCGTGCCGGTGCCGACTTCGGATTCCAGCCAGATATCGCCATTGTGCCGCGCGATGATCTTGCGGACGAAGGTAAGGCCTGCTCCGGTGCCGTCGTCGGAATCCTGCGACTTTTCCAGCCGCTTGAAAATGCGGAAAATATCCTCGTGGAATTCCTGCGGAATGCCCTTGCCGTTATCCTTAACGAAAAACACGTTGCGGGCAACCGTGCCGTCCTTGCCGACGAACCGATCGAGGTAACCGATCGAGACGAGCGGCGCCGGCTTGTCATTGTATTTGATCGCATTGGTGATGAGATTGCGGAACACTTCGGTCAGCCGCGGCGCGTCGCAGACCACCTCCGGCAGCCGGCCGTCGATGATGACCTTGGCATGCCGCTCCTCCAGCAACAGCTCCATCGTCGCGACGACATCCTTGACGATCAGGCCGATATCGGTGCGTTTGACCGCCAGTTGCTGCCGCCCGAGCCGGGAGAAATAAAGAAGGTCGTTGACGAGTTTCTCCATGCGCTGGCTGAGGCGTACGAGCCGGTTCAGCCGGCGCACGCCGTCCTCGTCGAGCTTGTCTTCATAGTCTTCCAGGAGGAAGCGGGAATGGTTGTGCAGGCCGCGCAGCGGTTCTTTGAGATCATGCGAGGCGATATAGGCGAATTCATCGAGGTCGTGGTTGCTGCGCTCGAGCTCGGCCGTATAGGCCTCGAGCTGGGAAAGCGTCGTTTTCATCCGTTCTTCCTGGCGGACGCGTTCGCTGATGTCGCGCACGATACCGACAAAGGTCTTCGCTTGGCCGGTGACGACGGCGCTGATGGAAACATCGATCGGAAAGACGATGCCGTTCTTGCGTCGTCCGGAAACCGTGCGCGTCGTGCCGATGATGCGCTCCTCGCCGGTCTGCCGGTAATGGGCGAGGTAGCCGTCGTGCTCGGAATGGTAGGGTTCTGGCATCAGCATCTTGATGTTTTTGCCGATCGTCTCCTGCGCGGAGTAACCGAACATGCTTTCAGCCGCCGGATTGAAATTCTTGACCGTTCCACGCTCGTCGATGACGACGACGGCATCAGGAGTACCGCGCACCAGCGCGCCGAAGCGGACGCGCTCGCTTTCCAAGTTATAGTTGTTGCGCATGAAATAGAAGACGAGGATCGCGATCAGCCAAAGCGTGGCAGCCGTAATAGTGCGGTTGGCGATTTCCTGCCAGAACGCCGCCTCGTTGTGTTTGACGGCGAAGAAGCCGAGCATCAGGAGCACGGTGCAGGCAAAGGCGAAGAAAAGCGGCGCATTTCTGTTTCCGAACCAGAGGGCCGTCAACACCAGCGGCACATAGAGAATGCCGTTGGCAACACCCAGCGGCGTATAAAGATCGACAAGAATGCCAGTGAAGCAGACCGCAGCCGGGATCCACAGTGGGATCTGCGCCCGGTTTGTCGGCTGCATCCACCAGGAGCGGGCGAGAAGCCCAGAGCCGAAGATCACTATGCCGATCGCCGTATGCAGGGCCATCGCCGCATAGGGTCCCCAGCGGTAACCCAGTTCGGCATCGGTGACATAGCCGGCAAGCGCGATCATGCCGAGCGTGATGACGACATAGCTCGTCAGTTCCTGCATCACTTGGCTTATCGACTTCTCCATATGGAGCGAGAGCAGCAGCGAAAGATTGGCGATCAGGAAGACCAAAGCGGTGTTCGGCCCCATGCCGCCGCCGATCTTGGCGATGAAATCGGGCGGAACCAGGAAGCGCGTGATCGACATGTCGACATTGTGAAAAGCCCGCCCGATGGTGACGATTTCCACGAGCCGGGCCGCAGCGATCGCTGCCGCGAGCCCCGCCATGATCGTTGCCGTTACGCGAAAACGGCTGGCCGTCAGTGTCGAGGCGGCAAGCCCCACGCCGGAAAGCACGAAGCAGAGAGCGGTGTTGAAGGCCATCGACGGAAAGCCGGGAACCAGCGAAATGACAATCTCGACCCGCAGAAGCCAGCCGGCAAGGGCAATCACGCCGAGAAGGAACATCAGGCAGCCGACCGCAATCGCAAAGGCACGGTAGTGCCGCCTTGGCTGGTCCTGCAGGTCCACGTTGCCCTGATCCTGCACCCGTGTCTCCTCCTTCGGTTCGCGCGGCCATTTTTTCCGAAATCGAGGAATACTCAATAGGCAAGGCAGGGCGGTGCCACGCTTTTTGCGAAATGATCTGCGATAAGGTATATCGAATTTCAGTGGAACCGCGATATGGTGGCGTCGAAGGACAGCGAGGTTCATTCGAACAATATCCAAATTACGGTGCTAGATGACCACCCTATTTTATGTCGACGACAGCAAGGATGACCTCTTCTATCTCGACTATATCTGCAGAAGGCAGCAGATAGACGTCGATCTATTCTGTTTTCCCACGGCCGAAATGGCGCTGGAAGCGCTGGCGATGCGCGCGGCGGAAGGCAAGACCTCGCCTGACCTGCTAGTCGCCGATCTCTACATGCCACTCGATAGCGGCATCGGCCTGATCACTCGGTTGCGCCTGGATGATCGTTTCAAGGCGATGCGGCTTGCTATCTGCAGCGGATCGGATGCTGCCGAGGATCGCGCGCGTTCGCTCGAGGCCGGCGCCGATGCCTATCTGGAAAAGCCACTTGACCTTGCCGCGATCATTCACAATCTCGAGATGTAGAAAACGGCGAAAGCCGGATGACCTGCTCCCCCTCATTCGTCCAAGCCATATGACAAACCGCAATTGACAAGGTCAAGGACGCATCACAAGATGCAACCGGAGCGAAGAAACTAGAACGCAAAAATAAGCGCTGAGAGAACCGATCAACCCGCGTTCGCCGCCACGAACATCAGCCAACCCCTTAGCTGAATGGGTCTATCGGCTCTCTCGCGCTTACGTCTGGCACTGCCTTCTCGCATTCATGGATGTTGAATGCAGGAAGAATACGATACCCAGGTAAGAACTACTGCCCCTCAGTAAAATCTGCCCGTGCATCACCTCAAGTTGAGATAATTGATGATTTCCGCCTTGCATACCGAAAGTCCCCGTTTTCGATATCTCTCATCAACCTGTCTCGCAATTTTTGTAGCTCTTCGCCTTTAAGACGTATATCCCAAGATTTAGGGATCGGATGCATTGGCGGGAGGAGAGGAAGAGTGGGAATGAACAATGCCCCGGCAATTCCCTTTCATGCCGGACCGGAATTGAGCCGGGCGATCAACCGCACCGATTTTTTCCGCCTGCTGAAGTCGGCGGCGCAGCATTACAACTTCGACAATTTCGCGCTTGCCCGCATTTCCGAGGCTTCGGCCCCTTTCGGTGAACGCGATATCGTCATCACCAATGTCGCTGAGCGGCGTGTCGGCCTTTTCATCACGACGTTGAAGGAAGCGCTGGGAACGGTCCGGGCAAAGACCGCCCATTTCCTGGCAACGCCGGTCCATAGCAGGAGCGCACAGCCGGAAGTTTATCCGTCCGATCTTGTTTTCAACGAATTCCTCGCTGGCGTCTTTCTCTTCATCCCGCTGTTTACGCCGGAAGGGCGGCGATACTGCCTCGTGCTCAGCGGCGAGCGTCAGGAGCCGGATCAGAGTGAGATCGCCGACATGCTTCTCGACGCCATGCGCATTTTCGACAAGCTGTACGAGGAAATCCTGGCGCCGGAAATGTCCGGACGGCTGACCCAGCGCGAATCGGAAATCGTCAAATGGACGAGCGAAGGCAAGACGTCGGCGGAAATCGCCATTATTCTCGGTCTCTCCGAACACACGGTCAATTCGCACATCACTGCGGCCGCGCGCAAACTTGACGCCGTCAACCGCGTTCATATGGTGGCGATCGCCTTGAGGAATGGTTTGGTTTCGTGAAATTGGTTTCGGATTGGGGAAATGAGACGATGATCACCGAAGCGGGCCGGAGGAACACCGTCAAAGTTCTCTTTGTCGATGACGAATTCATCGAATTCCGCGCGCTCAAGAAGAAGATCGCCGATCTCTCCGAGCCGGCCGTCGAGGTTGAATATTCGCCATCGATCGGTGACGCGCTGGAAAAGATCCGCCTGGCGCGCTTCGATCTCATCCTGCTCGACAACCGCCTGCTGCCCAATGCCGATTTCCGCGAAACGATGCCGGAGCTGCGCGGCATCGGTTACACTGGCCCGATTGGCGTCGTCTCGACCGATATATCGGGTGGCTATTTCCAGGAATTCCCGGATTACGGCGTGGATTTCCGCATCGGCAAGGACGAAATCGACGCCCAGGCGCTGCAGCACATCATCCGCGAATATGTGACCTATGACGTCCCGGATTTCTGGAAGGACGATTACAGTATCTAACCATCAGGCAATCGGAAGGCGGATGATGAAACAGCTGCCGCTCGCATCCGAATGTTCGAGGCTGATATCGCCCCCAAGCGCCGTTAGAAACTCCCGCGCCATCGTCAATCCGAGACCGGCGCCCTGAACAGCTCCCGCCTTCGGCAATTTCCAGAACGGCTCGAATATTCGCTGCCGATAAGCCGGATCGATGCCCGTCCCATTGTCGGAAATCCGGAAAAACCAGTCCGTCCCCGTGCGCTCCGCGGCGATGGCGACATGCGGCGGCGCTTCCCCGCGATAGGTGAGGGTATTGGTCAAAAGATGCCGCAGCACCAGACCGAAGAGGGCAGGGTCGGTACGGATGGAGGGCAGGCCGTTGCTTTCAAGCGTCGCCTCGCGGACCGCCGCCTCGTCGGTCAGTTCGTCCCAGATATTTTCGGTCAGCGCCTGCAGATCGACCTCTTCAGGCGTCACCTGAGGTATGCCGCCGGCAAGGCTCATCAACGCCTTGGTAAGGCGCTGCGCCGTCTGCGCCTTTTCCAGGATCATCCGGAGGCTCTGAAGCTGTTCGCCATCGAGCGTCTCCTCGAGATCGTCGAGCAGCAGCTCGGCATACATGGCGATATGGCGGAGCGGCGATTGCAGGTCGTGCGAAGCGGTCGCGAGAAAACGCTTGATGCGCTCCTCGCTGTCACTGGCACTATGGGTTTCCGGCGGTCTTGTCGGGTTCGATGACATCTGGCGGTTTCCCCGATCTCAATTGCAGCGCCGCGCGTCCTTTCAGACGCGCAAAGGGCGCTGTAACACTTTGAATTGGCACATAATGCAGCAGCCGACAATAGAAAGAGGGCGCCGGCTCTGCAACCGGCGCCCCCTTCAGGGATGCGTTAAAGACGGAATAGAGCGCCGCGCGTCTTTTCAGACACGCAAAGGACGCTCTATCACTTTGAATTGCGCATGATCCTTTCCGAAAATCGATTCCGATTTTCGGGGTTATGCGCTAGCTCGCGGACTTGCGCGGGCGACCCTGTTCCGGGGGGATGATCTCGACTGCCGTATCGGTTGCCGCTGACTTGGCATGGCGGCGGCGCCAGTCGCCGAGGAAGAGCAGGATGGGTGCCGCGATGAAGATCGACGAGGCGCCGGCCACGAGAATGCCGAAGACCATCGGGATTGCGAAGCTCGAGACGGCACTACCGCCCCAGATCGCCATCGGCACGAGCGCGAGGAAGGCCGTCGCATTGGTGTAAAGGCTTCGCGCCAGCGTCTCGTTGATCGACTTGTCGATGATCTCGCGCAACGGCATCGACTTGTAGAGCCGCATGTTTTCGCGCATGCGGTCATAGACGACGACTTTGTCGTTCACCGAATAACCGACAAGCGTCAGGATGGCGGCGATCGCCGTCAGGTTGAAGTCGAGGCCGGTGATCGCGAAGAAGCCAATCGCCTTGGTGACATCGAGTACCAGCGTGACGATGGCACCCACGGCAAATGGCCATTCGAACCGCACCCAGATGTAAATGAGCATCGCCAAGCTTGCGATCACCACCGACAGGATACCGGCCCAGGCAAGCTCGCCGCTGACCTTCGGACCGATGACGTCGGTACCTTCGACGGTGGCGGTCGGATCGATCTTGGCGACCTCGGCCTTCAGCTTGGTCACCGCTGCCGTCTGCGCCTCTTCGCCACCTTCCTGCCGCTGGGCACGAACGAGAATGCTGTTCTTGTCGCCGAAGGACTGCAGCGAGATTTCGCCGAGACCAAGCGTGTTCAAGCCTTCACGGAACGTCCCGAGATCGGCCGGGCCGGTGGTCTTGACGGCCATCTGGATGCCGCCGCGGAAATCGACGCCGTAGTTGAGGCCCGGATGAATGAAAAGCACGACGGAGGCGATCGAAAGCAGCGCTGAAACGGTGAGGCCGAAGAAGCGCGCCTTCATGAACTGGATGTGCTTGTCATAGGGGCTGAACGGGATCAACGGCCGGATGTTCAGCACCTTGATCTTGCTGCGGCGGGTGATCTCGATCATCGCGACACGCACGAAGGCGACCGATGTGAACATCGAGATGATCAGGCCGAGCGCCATGGTCACGGCAAAGCCGCGAACCGGTCCGGAGCCGAAAAAGAACAGGATGGCCGCAGCGATCAGGGCCGTCATGTTGCCGTCGATAATGGTCGAATAGGCGCGGCGGAAGCCGGTGTCTATCGCGGCGAAGGCGCTCTTGCCCTTGCGCGTTTCTTCGCGGATGCGCTCGTTGATGAGAACGTTGGCGTCGACCGCAAGGCCGATGCCGAGAACGACACCGGCAATGCCCGGGAGCGTTAGCGTCGCACCGACCAGCGTTAGCGCCGAAAAGGTCAGGATCGTGTGGATCAACAGCGCGATATTCGCCAGGAAGCCCCAGGTGCCATAGAGAACGAAGATGAAGGCTGCGACGAGCACAAAGCCGACGATGCCGGAATAAATGCCCATCTTGATGGCATCGGCTCCGAGGTCGGCGCCGACGGTGCGCTCTTCGATGACCGTCAGCTTGGCGGGCAGGGCGCCGGCGCGCAACATGGCGGCCAGCGTCGTGGCGCTATCGGCCGAGAAACTGCCGGAGATCTGGCCGGAACCGCCGGTGATCGGCTCGCGGATAACAGGCGCGCTCAGCACCTTGTCGTCGAGGACGATGGCGAAGGGATTGCCGACGTTCTGGCGGGTGATCTCGGCAAAGCGGCTGGCGCCGGCGCTGTCGAAGCGGAAGCTGACGATCGGCTCATGCGTGTTCGGGTCGAAGCTGACGCGGGCATCCGAAAGGCGGTCGCCGGAGATTTCGACGCGGTCGAGGACCGGATAGGACCTGCCTTCATCGTCCTTCAGCATGGTCACGCCGGGTCCGGGCGCATTGTTCGGCGACAGCATGTGGAACGACATCTTCGCGGTGGAGCCGAGCAGTTCGCGCAGGCGTGACGGATCCTGTGCGCCCGGAAGCTGGACGAGCACGCGATTGGCGCCGATGCGCTGGATGGTGGGCTCGGAGACGCCGACCTGGTCGACGCGCTGGCGGATGACTTCAAGGCTTTGCTGGACGGCATTGTCCACATTGGCGGAGATGCCGGCCGGCGAGAAGCCGACCGTGATGGTGGCGCCGTTCGCAGTGACGGCCAGATCCGACTGGCCGGCGCTGAGGCCGGTGCTGATCGGGTTGGCAAGCGTCTTGAGCTCGGTGACGGCAGCATCGCTCTGCGCGGCATCGGCAAGCGTCACGACGATCTGGTTCTGGCTGCGGACCACGGCTTTCGGCTGGATGCCCTTTTCGCGCAGCACGCGCCGCGCGTCCTGAAGCAGCGACTGCAGCCGCTCCTTGGTCAGGTCGGCTTCGTCGACTTCCAGAACGAGGTGCGAACCACCGCGAAGGTCGAGGCCGAGCGACACCTGCTGATGCGGCAGCCAGGCCGGCACGCGCTGGAGGACGGATTGCGGCAGGGCGTTCGGCAGGGCGATCAATAGGCCGAGTAGGATGATCACCGTATAGGTGACCACCAGCCATCGTGAAGTACGCATGTTGTATTCCTTGATATCGAGGGCCGGCGCTCGGGCGCTGGCGGCATGTCGTCAATGGTCGGAAGCGCCGATCGGCGCGAGCGTCAGGTAGCGACCGGCGGTGCGCGCGGCTGATGGGTCCTGGAGACTGCGGCATGAAGCGAAGCTTCAAATGCCGGAAAAGGCGCGGCCATGGTCCAGCCGGAAAAATCGACAACCGGGGCGGCGGCAAGGGCAAGCGGTCCGGCGTCATGCGCCGCCTGCTTCGGTGCAAGCTTGCGTTCAGACGCAAGCAGCCCGCGCACGGCATCGCGCGCAGTCAGTTGCGGCGGCTGCAAATCCCGATCGGAAGAGGAAAGCGTATTGGCGGTGGCGGCCGGCGAGATCACCAGATTGCCGCCGAAAAGCAGGCCGAGATAGGCAAGGACAGCGACGAGAAGGGAAGCGGCGATACGGCTCGTCAGACGGCGCTGGTCCAGCTCCATCCTCTCCGTCCCGGCGATGTCACTCCCGTATCGGCTCAAAAGCGCGCCAATCTCTCATTCTCTTCCCGGCGGAGGGTCATCCGTCGGCATAATTGTATCAGGCCCATGCCCGTCTTCATAGGGCACACTCTCATGATGCACTTGGGCGAGCCGGTCAACCATGCCCAGCGCGATTTCACGCTCACCCATGATGACGGTGTCGGCGCATAGTGATTCAGCTCGTCGACCTCGGCATCGGAATGAGCGCGGGCGACGAGGAGGCTTGAAATCATGGGTCAAGGCGCAAGGGAAACAATTCTCACTCCTGCTCTCTGCCGCGCGGCGCGTGCATAATTCAAAGGGCTACAGTGCCCGCTGCGCCTCTCGAAAAGACGTGGCAGCTCTGTCATCGGGCAGGCTGAACCGGCTCAGGCGCCAGGCAGGCGGCAGAGACCTTGTAGGCGGAAAGCGCTTTGCCCTTATAGTTGCCTTCCGTCGGCTGCCAGTTCTTCAGCACCTCGGGCGTCTCGCTGGCGCAGGTGAAGGGTCCGTCCGTCAGGAAAAGCACCTTGCCAGTGGTGTCGGCCGGCAGAGCGAATTCCTGCTCGTAATAGCTCTCCGGAAGGCCTGCGGGCGCCCGCGCATAGATCCGATAGGATTGATCGCGCAGCGTATAGAAAAGATCGGCGACCATGTCGCGATTGTCGGTGACGATGATGTCGGTGCCGGCCTGAGCTGCGAGAGCGGCCGCCTCGCGGCTGACTTCGGCACGGCCGAGATAGCGCTTCATCAGCGCGTCGCCGTTCGGCAGCAGCAACTGATGCGGAAAGATCGTCGCCAGCGGAAAGAGCAGGCTGGCGATGCCGTTGATGGCCAGCGACAGCCTGAGCCCCATGGGCCACATCCGGTAAAGCAGCCAGACGGCAAGGATGGTCCCTGCGACATAGGCAGTCACGGCCCAGTTGGCATAGGCCTTGGCGACCGTTGCCTGCAGCGTGATCAGCACCACCACCGGTATCGACAGCCAGACCAGTATCTTCTCGCGATCGTCGCTCCTACCCTTGATCATGCGATAGACTGCCCAGAGCATCGCAAAGAAGATGATCGGCCCAACGACGCCGAATTGGGCGGCGAAAAATTCAAGCCCGCGACGCAAGTTGATACCGAGTTCGCTCCAATGGGCGATGTCCTGCGTATGCCGCACCGTCGTGTTGTCGTGCTGCAGGTTCCACCAGAGGTTCGGCAAGGCGACGACCGCCGCGACCGCGACCGCGATGATGAAATCCCGAATGGCGATGCGCGCCGCCGGAATGAGGAGGAGGGCAAGCGCGCCGCCCGGAACGACGAACAGCACGGCATATTTGGTCAGGAAGGCGAGGCCGACGCTAAGGCCCATGACGAGCGCCAGCCCGACCGAGCGTCGCTGCGTCAAGCCGAAATAGGCAAGCAAAGCGATCGCGATAAAAAACAGCAGGATCACGTCGGTCGAGAAGAACACCGAAGAAAGCGCCACGCCCGGAAGCGTGATGTAGGTGGCGCCCGTCCAGCCTTCGATCTCCGGCCCGACGAAACGTTTTGCCGTCTTCATCAGCACCAGTGCGGCCGCCATGTGGATCAGCGGTCCGAGCAGCCTGATCCAATAGATGGCGTTGGACCCGGAAAGCTCGGTCATCGCCCGGATCACCCAGGCAATCATCGGCGGCTTGGAATAGTAGCCGAGATCGAGATTCTGCGACCAGAACCAGTACTGCGCCTCGTCGACGAAAAGGTCCGTCGCATCGAAATTGAGCGTGACCACGCGCCAGAGCGTGAAGCCAAGAACGATGAGGAGACCAGATCTGGGGGACATGAACCGATAGTTCCGCTGACATGAAAGGCGCGAGTGCGATACACCAAAGGTGCCGGACTGCCAACGGGGAAGGGCGGAGATCAGTTTAAAGCATGGCGCGCAAAACTGTGCAGCTGCGGTAACGACATGCGTAAAAGTAAAAATCCAATGCGCGAAGAGCGTATCTGAAAGATCGCGACGCGCTTCAGAACACCCGAAGTGCGCGGAGATCGCGATTTGCAGCGAGAAAATCGAGACGGGCGACGGCGGCAAGCAGCGTCATTGCAATCAAGCAGGAACCCAATCCGAGAACAATCATTGCTCAGTCCTTGTCGACGTCATGTCTTGGTTATCGACCGGCATATAACACGGAGCTTGCGTGTGCCTTGTAGCAGCCGTGCAACTCCGCAGCAGTATTTGCTGTGAACGGCGTTGAATTGCTTCAAAAGCCTGCACCGCGAAAGGCTTATTAACCTTCAGGCAAGGAATTAACCATAAACATTGGTTTACACGTCGGAATGGGAAGATGCACTCGTTCCCACCAGGCATGACGCCGTCCCGCCGTACCGGTTGATCCGGTATCCATCTCTTCAGACAGCTCCGAAACATAGCTGATCAGGGGGCTCGATCCGCCGGTTGTAACCGGTGGTGAGGACCGTCTCCACGCTTCGCGTTCAACGGATGCTGCGCAAGTTTTTGGCCGGGCCTTCGCCCGGAAAGTGGTTGGGGACAGGCGTTGAGGCAGGACATGCCATCAGATCAGGCTCGTGGCGCGCAGGCAGGCAGCTTGCGCGACCGCCTGCGCTTTGCCGGTCTCGATGCCGAACAGTGCGAGTTGGTGCGCCGTAACCGGCCAGCCCTCGAAGCGCATCTGAAGGCAGGCCTCGGGGATCTCTTCCGCAGGTTCCAGTCATTCCCCGACGCCTCGCGCAATTTCGAGAGCGAGCGCCAGGTCGAGCGCCTGCATGATCTGCAGTCCTCGCATTGGGACGTGCTGACGGACGCACGATTCGACAGCCTCTATGCCGAGCGCGTCAAGGTTCTCTCCGATACCGAAAGCAAGATGGGTCTTGACCCGCGCTGGCACGTGGCCGGCCATGGCGTCATGCTGGAGCATGTCGTTTCCGGCCTCGCCGAGCAGATTGCCGGCCGTCCACTGCTGCCGTCGGCCAAACGCCGCACCCGTGAGATCTCCGATCTGATGACAGCGATCATCCGTATCGTCATGGTCGATGTGGAAATTGCCGTCTCGCTTCGCTTCAATGCGCTGCGTGCCGGCGAGCAGCGCGCGCTCGCCGATCAGCGCGTCGACAACGAAGCCGAGATCGCCCGGATATTCGGCGACGTCATCGAGGGCCTGTCCGCACGCGACCTGACGCGACGCGCGCCTGTCGACGGCGATGGCGCCTATGGCGGGATCGCCGCCGCGCTGAACGGCGCGTTGGACGGCCTCCAGGCTGAGTTCACCGCCATTACCGAGCGCACGGTCAAGGCCGAAGCGGCGACGGGCGCGCTTGCCGGCCTGTCACGGCAGTTTGCCGGCACGGCTTCCGGCCAGACCGAGCGGCTGCAGCTTTCCGCGGCGGCCCTTGCCGGCATCGCCGGTAGCGTCCGCGATGGCGCCGCCCACAGCCGCGCTGCCCAACAAGCGGCCGCCACGACGCGCGCTGTCGTCGAGGAAAGCGGCGAGGTCGTCGGCCGCGCGATCAGCGCCATGGCCGATATCGAGCAGTCGGCCGAAAAGATCGGCCAGATCATCGGTGCGATCGACGAGATCGCCTTCCAGACCAATCTCCTGGCGCTGAATGCCGGCATCGAAGCTGCTCGCGCCGGCGATTCCGGCCGCGGTTTTGCCGTCGTCGCCCAGGAAGTCCGCGCCCTTGCCCAGCGCTCGGCCGAAGCCGCCCGCGAGATCAAGACGCTGGTGACGACGACCAAGGCGCAGGTCGATGCCGGCGTGCAGATGGTCGGCCGCACACAGGATTCGATCGGCAGCATCGTACGTCAGGTCACCGACATCAACGCCGCCATATCAGGCATCGCCACCCGAACCGGCGAACATGCCGAAAGCCTCGACAGCGTAACAGCCGACATCAAGGGCCTGGGTGGCGAGGTGGCCGATAGTGCCGGCCTTGCGGAGCGCTCGGCTGAAGGCGCCGACCACCTCCACACCGTCATTCTCGAACTCGGCCAGACGATTCGCGAATTCCGCATCGCCCGGGAAAACGCCGCTGCCGGGCGCCCTGCGCCGGTTCGCGTGACGCCGCCGCGCGCCATCGAGGTCGCCGCTCGTCCGGCACTGGCCGAGGACGGATACGAAAATGACGATTTTAGCCTTCCGCAGCCCTTCGCAAGCGTCGGACGTGGGCGGAATGTTTACTAACCTATCGGATGATCGCCTCAGCTCGTCTTCTCGGGCCGGGGATAAGGGGACAAGGAAAAGCTGATGGCAGCAAAGAAGAGTGGCAAGACGCTGGATTTGACAGCGGTGCTCGACCTCAACGAGGCTTCCGCCTTGCGCGATAAGCTCCTCTCTCTCAGGGGTAGCGGTCTTTCGATAGACGCTTCCGGCGTTGAACGGATCGGTGCTCTTTGCGCCCAGGTTCTGATGTCCGCCGAGAAGACCTGGGAACAGGACAAGCAGCCGTTCACCTTCACCAAGGTGTCCGACGCATTTCAGAAAACCATGCAGTTGGTGGGCGTCAATATTGACCACCTGCTTGCCAAGGAGATTCGGCAATGAAGAAAAAAGTGCTGACCGTGGATGATTCCCGCACAATCCGAAACATGCTTCTCGTGACGCTGAACAATGCCGGCTTCGAGACGATCCAGGCGGAAGACGGCATCGAGGGCCTCGAGATCCTCGAAGAGTCCAACCCTGACGTCATCGTGACCGACATCAACATGCCGCGCCTCGACGGTTTCGGCTTCATCGAAGGTGTCCGCCGCAACGAGAAATATCGGGCGATCCCGATCCTGGTTCTGACCACCGAAAGCGACGCGGAAAAGAAGAACCGCGCCCGCCAGGCCGGTGCCACGGGCTGGATCGTCAAGCCTTTCGACCCGGCCAAGCTGATCGATGCCATTGAGCGTGTAACCGCTTAAACCCAGGATTTGCTCCTATGGATATGAACGAAATCAAAGAGATCTTTTTCCAGGAGTGCGAGGAACAGCTCGCCGAGTTGGAATCCGGTCTTCTGAAAATGAATGATGGCGATCGCGATCCGGAAACCGTCAATGCGGTGTTCCGTGCCGTGCATTCGATCAAGGGTGGCGCCGGCGCCTTCGGCCTTGACGATCTGGTAGCCTTCGCCCATGTCTTCGAGACCACTCTCGATTGCGTTCGATCCAACAAGCTTGAGCCGAACCAGGATGTCCTGAAGGTGATGCTGAAGTCGGCCGACGTGCTCGCCGACCTGACGAACGTTGCGCGCGACGGCGGCAGCGTCGATGAAAGCCGCAGCCGCGGCCTCGTCAGGGAGCTCGAGGCATTGGCCAACGGTGAAATGCCGTCTCCCTCGGCCTCAGCCGAGGCGCCTGCGCCGAGGGCCGCCGCAAAGGCCGCTCCGGCGCCGACCCCCAAGCCGACGGACGACAGCGGCTTCCAGCCAGTCCCCTTTTCCTTCGACGATTTTGGCGGCGAGGACGATGCGGGTAGCATGCCGGCCTATGAAGTCATCTTCAAGCCGCGCTACGAACTCTATTCCAAGGGCAATGACGCCACCCTGCTGCTGCGTGATCTCTCGCGCCTCGGTGAAATGACGATCTATTGCAATGCGGGTGACCTGCCGGGTCTCGAGGAACTCGATCCGGAAGGCGCTTATTTCTTTTGGAACATCACGATCAAGACGGACAAGGGCGAGGACGCCATTCGCACCGTTTTCGAATTCGCCGAGTGGGATTGCGAACTGACCGTGAAGCCGGTCGAAGAAGCAAGGACCGACGCGACCAGCAACGACGAACTGCCGATGGTGCCGGTTCCCTTCGATCTGTCGATCCTCGATGAAACGGGCGCAACGGAAGAGCTTTCCCCCTCAGACGCGCGCGCCGAAGAGACGGCCGCCGCCGTTGCCGCCGCCGAGACTGCCTCCAACGTCACGCAGATGGTCGCCGCCCGCGTCGAGAAGAAGGAATCGGCAGCCGCCGCAGCGGCCGCTGCAAGTGCTGCCGCCCAGAACAATGCCGCCGGTGCCGGCCAGACGATCCGCGTCGATCTCGACCGTGTCGACCGCCTGATCAACCTCGTCGGCGAATTGGTCATCAACCAGGCGATGCTGTCGCAGAGCGTCATCGAGAACGACACGACCGGCACCTCCTCGATCAATATGGGCCTCGAGGAGCTGCAGCAGCTCACCCGCGAGATCCAGGACTCGGTCATGGCGATCCGCGCGCAGCCGGTAAAGCCGGTCTTCCAGCGCATGTCGCGTATCGTCCGCGAAATCGCCGACATGACCGGCAAGTCGATCCGCCTGATCACCGAAGGTGAAAACACCGAAGTCGACAAGACGGTCATCGACAAGCTGGCCGAGCCGCTGACTCACATGATCCGCAACGCCGTCGACCACGGCATCGAAACGCCCGAAAAGCGTGCAGCCGCCGGCAAGAACACCGAGGGCACGGTCCGCCTCACCGCCAAGCATCGTTCCGGACGCATCCTGATCGAGCTTGCCGACGACGGCGCCGGCATCAACCGCGAGAAGGTCCGCCAGAAGGCGATCGACAACGACCTCATCCCGGCCGATTCCAACCTGTCCGACGAGGAAATTGACAACCTGATCTTCCTGCCGGGCTTCTCGACGGCCGACAAGATCTCCGACATTTCCGGCCGCGGCGTCGGCATGGACGTCGTCAAGCGCTCGATCCAGGCGCTTGGCGGCCGCATCAACATCACCTCGAAACCGGGCCACGGCTCGGTCTTCACCATGAGCCTGCCGCTGACGCTCGCCGTCCTCGACGGCATGGTGGTCACCGTCGCCGGCCAGACGCTGGTCGTGCCGCTGACGGCAATCGTCGAAACCCTGCAGCCGGAAGCTGCCGCGATCCACTCCTTCGGTGCGAACCACCGGCTGATCTCGATCCGCAACAGCTTTTGCCCGCTGGTCGATGTCGGCCGCATCCTGAACTTCCGCGCCACCCAGGCCAATCCGGTCGAGGGCGTGGCGCTTCTGGTGGAATCTGAAGGCGGCGGCCAGCGGGCTCTGATGGTCGATGCCATTCAGGGTCAGCGCCAGGTGGTCATCAAGAGCCTGGAAGCGAACTACACCCATGTGCCGGGCATTGCCGCCGCCACCATTCTCGGTGACGGCCGCGTCGCTCTCATCCTCGATGTCGACGCGGTTGTCGGCGCCTCGCGCGGCCAGTCGCTCAAAGCGGAAATGTCGCTAGCAGCGGTGGGATAAGCGAATGTCGTACACGGTAAAAAATCTGAACGAGGGGGATCGCGAGCTGATCGCGTTCCGCATCGGGGATCAGGAATTTTGCGTGAACATCATGTCGGTTCGCGAAATCCGGGGCTGGACCCCGGCGACCGCGATGCCGCATTCGCCTGGCTATATGCTGGGTGTCATCAACCTGCGCGGCGCGGTGCTGCCGATCATCGATCTTGCGGCTCGGCTCGGCATGAAGCCGGCTGATCCCACAGCCCGTCATGTCATCATCGTCGCCCAGGTCTGGCGTAAGGTCGTCGGCCTGCTGGTCGACGCCGTTTCCGATATCCTGACGGTGACCGACGAAACCATCCAGCCGACGCCCGAAATCTCCTCCGAACTCGAGCGTCAATTTGCCCGCGGCATTCTCGCGATCGAGAAGCGCATGATCTGCCTGATCGAACTCGAATCCCTCTTTCCAGAGACCGAAAGCGAAGCCGCATGAGTGTAATGGGCGCAAAAGATCAGAGACAGGGATCCGACGAGGTCCTGGCGAGCGGAGAATATCCGCTGACGCGCCGCGACCTCACTGAGATCGCCGCAATGATCTATTCGGATGCCGGCATCTTCCTCAACGAGACGAAGGCGTCGCTCGTCTATTCGCGCCTGTCGAAGCATATCCGCAATCTCGGTCTGTCCGGCTTTCGGGAATATTGCGACCTCGTCGCTTCGCCGGCCGGCGCCGCAGCGCGCCGCGAGATGCTTTCGCACCTGACCACTAATTTTACCCGCTTCTTCCGCGAGAACCACCATTTCGACCACCTGCGCGACCATGTCCTGCCGGAACTTCTGCAGCGGGCGAGATCGGGCGGCAGAGTGCGCATCTGGTCGGCCGCCTCCTCCGATGGGCAGGAGCCCTATTCGATCGCGCTGACGGTGCTGTCGCTGATGCCGAATGTCGCGGACTACGACTTCAAGATCCTGGCAACCGACATCGACCCGAAGATCCTCGCGATCGCCCGGGCCGGCGCCTATGACGAGAGCGCGCTCGAAACCGTTTCGCCGGCCATGCGCAAGCAATGGTTCAGTGAAGTCGAGGTTCAGGGCCGCAGGAAGTTTCAGGTCGACGACCGCGTAAAGCGGCTGATCACCTACAACGAGCTGAACCTGATGGCGCAATGGCCGTTCAAGGGCAAGTTCGACGTCATCTTCTGCCGCAACGTCGTCATCTATTTCGACGAGCCGACGCAGACGAAGATCTGGCAGCGTTTCGCTGGCCTGCTGCCGGAAGGCGGCCACCTCTATATCGGCCATTCGGAACGTGTTTCGGGTGAGGCAAAACACGTCTTCGACAATATCGGCATCACGACCTATCGCTATACGGCCAAAGGTCTCGGGAGGAAGGCATGAGCGCTCCGGCAAGGGTTCTCGTTGTTGACGACTCCCCGACGATGCGGGGCCTGATCACCGCTGTTCTGAGTTCCGACCCGGAGGTCAACGTCATCGGCCAGGCCGGCGACGCGTTGGAGGCGCGCGAGGCAATCAAGCGGCTGAACCCCGACGTCCTGACGCTCGACATCGAGATGCCGAACATGAACGGTCTCGATTTTCTCGAAAAGATCATGACGCTGCGTCCGATGCCGGTGATCATGGTATCCACAATGACCCATCGCGGCGCCGAGGCGACGCTTGCGGCGCTGGAGATCGGCGCGTTCGACTGCGTCGGCAAGCCGGCTCCGGGCGAAACCAGGCCCTTCGGCGATCTCGCCGAGAAGGTCAAGGCCGCCGCGCGCACGCAACGCCAGTATTCCCAGCCTGTTGCCGCTGTGCCACCGCCCTCGGTCGCCGATTTCCGCGTCGGCCGCAAGATCGTCGCGATCGGCTCGTCGACCGGCGGCGTCGAGGCGCTGATTGCCGTGCTGCAGAAATTCCCGGCGAACTGCCCGCCGACCGTCATCACCCAGCATATGCCGCCGACCTTCACCAAGAGCTTCGCCGAACGGCTGAACCGCCTCTGTGCGCCGGTGGTGCAGGAAGCGACCGATGGTGCCCGTCTCGAAATCGGCAAGATCTATCTGGCACCCGGCGGAGAGCGTCATCTGCAGGTCAGCGGTGCCTCGGCGCCGTGCTGCCGTCTCATCGACCGTGCGCCGGTCAACGGTCACCGCCCCTCGGTGGACGTACTTTTCGATTCGGTCGCGGAACTAGCGGGCCGCAACGCCGTCGGCGTGATCTTGACCGGCATGGGCCGCGATGGCGCCGCCGGATTGTTGAAAATGCGCCACGCAGGCGCCAGAACGCTCGGCCAGAACGAAAAAACCTGTGTCGTTTACGGAATGCCAAGGGTTGCTCACGAACTTGGCGCCGTTGAGCAGCAGCTTCCGCTGTCTGCCATCGGTGAAGAAATATTGAAAATGACAGCCGCCCGAAAGGAAGGGACCGAATAAATGTCGATCGCGGAGAAAATCAAAGTTCTGATCGTCGATGATCAGGTAACGAGCCGGTTGCTGCTCAGCGATGCGCTGACCCAGCTCGGTTTCAAGCAGATCACGTCGGCCGGCGACGGCGAGCAGGGCATGAAGATCATGGCCGAGCAGCCGCACCACCTGGTGATCTCGGACTTCAACATGCCGAAGATGGATGGCATCGGCTTCCTTCAGGCCGTGCGCACCAACCCGAACACCAAGAAGGCGGCCTTCATCATCCTCACCGCCCAGGGCGACCGCGCACTGGTGCAGAAGGCGGCCCAGCTCGGCGCCAACAACGTGCTCGCCAAGCCGTTCACGATCGAGAAGATGAAAGCGGCCATCGAAGCCGTGTTTGGAGCCCTGAAATGATCACTGAGGGGGCAGCCCGCCGCGTGCACATCATTCAGGGCGAGTACAAGGTCCTGAACGATCCGAATGCGGTCCTCTCGACCATTCTCGGTTCGTGCGTGGCTGCGTGCCTCAGAGATCCTGTCGCCGGTGTCGGCGGCATGAACCACTTTTTGCTGCCCGGTTCGGCGACGTCGCCGACAACAGGTGGCGATGCCACGCGGTACGGCGTGCATCTGATGGAACTGCTGATCAACGGTCTCTTGAAGCAGGGCGCCCGGCGTGATCGACTGGAGGCAAAGATCTTCGGCGGCGCGAAGACGATCTCGACATTCTCCAATGTCGGTGAGCAGAACGCGGCCTTCGCCGTGCAGTTCCTGAGGGATGAAGGCATTCCGGTGGTCGGCTCCTCCACAGGCGGAGAGCATGGACGCAAGCTTGAATATTGGCCGGTCTCCGGTCGTGCCCGGCAATACCCCCTGACCGGTGCCGAAACGCAGAGAACCGTCGCTCTCGAGCAGCGCCCCGCCGCTCCGCAGAAGCCCGTCGAAACCAGTATCGAATTTTTTTGATGGCGAGGATTTTCATATGACATTTACCCAGATGATGGAGCCGCCTGCGCCTGTCGAAGCGCTGAGCGACATCCTGATGCGCATCGTGTCCGAACTGCACGATGTCGCCTATCTCATCGAGCGTATCGAGCCGCAGCTTCTCGACCTCGGCGGCGCCGAAATCCTGAACTCGCCGGATGCCATGAAGGTCATGCAGGGCATCGATCTGGCCGTGCAGAAATCGCGCGGCCTTGCCGAATTCATCGACACCATCACCGGCGAAATCCCGCACGGCTGGGCAGTCGACGTCGCGACCGCGCTCAGCCTCGTCAAGCTGGCCGAGATGCAGAAGGCATTGGGCGGCGCCACGCGCCACGGCCACTCCCAGCCATTGAGCAAGGCAGCCGGCGACTGCGATTTCTTCTAGGGTCTTTTCGGCCCGCACCCGCTTCACGAAACGCTCGCACAAGTTTCGCCGACTATTCGTCAGATGAGGCAATAAGCCTGCTTTGTCTTTGACGGATTGTGCGAGAACAGAATGAATCTGTTAAATCAATTAGTTCAGATCTTTAAGAACTTCGGTTCCCTTGGCCGAACACGCCTGATGATTCTCGGAGGCGTCGGTGCCGTCTCCATCGCAATCGTCCTTGCGGCCGCCCTTTTCGTCAACAAGCCGGCACAGGAAACGCTCTACGTCGGTCTGGACTCGCCGGATCTCAACCAGATCAGCATGGCGCTTGCCGAAGCCAACGTCGATTTCCAGGTCGGCACGGACGGCTCCAGCATCAGCGTCCCCGCGGGGATGACGGGCAAGGCCCGCCTGATGCTTGCCGAGCGCGGCCTGCCGAACAGCGCCAACGCCGGTTACGAACTCTTCGACAATGTCGGCTCCCTCGGCCTGACCTCCTTCATGCAGGAGGTGACGCGGGTTCGCGCTCTGGAAGGCGAAATCGCCCGCACCATCCAGTCGATCTCGGGTATAACGGCCGCACGCGTCCATATCGTCATGCCGGAGGTCGGAAACTTTCGGAAGGCGGAGCAGAAACCGACTGCCTCCGTCATGATTCGCGCCACCGCCACAACTGGACGCAGCGCAGCGACCTCGATCCGCCACCTCGTCGCCTCGGCCGTGCCGGGGCTTGACGTCGATGACGTGACCATTCTCGATTCCGCCGGCCAGCTGCTCGCTTCCGGCGACGAGGCGAGCAACAGCTCGCTGAATCGTTCGCTCAACATCGTTCAGAACGTTCAGCAGGAAGTCGAATCCAACATCGACAAGGCGCTGGCACCCTTCCTCGGCATGGACAACTTCCGCTCCAGCGTCACCGCCGATCTCAACACCGACGCCCAGCAGATCCAGGAAACGACCTACGATCCCGAATCCAAGGTCGAACGCTCGGTTCGCTCGACGAAGGAAGCCCAGCAGTCGCAGCAGAAGCAGTCCGATAGCGCGACGACGGTCGAGCAGAACATTCCGCAGGCGGCCCCTGCGGCGGGCGGTTCCGCCGGGCCCGAATCGCAGGACAAATCCGACAAGCGCGAAGAGCAGACCAACTACGAAATCAACAGCAGGACAACGGCGACGACCCGCAACAGCTATAAGGTCGAGAAGCTTTCGATCGCTGTCGTGGTCAACAAGGGCCGCATCGCCAAGATGGTCGGAGAACCCGCCGACCAGACCAAGGTCGACGCCTATCTTGCCGAAATGCAGAAGATCGTCGCCTCGGCGGCCGGCATCGACGCCAAGCGCGGCGACGTCGTCACCGTCACGGCCATGGACTTCCTCGAGAACCAGCTGCTCGAAGACGCCACCGGCGGTGTCCGCGTCATGGACATGCTGAGCCGCAACCTTGCCGGCATCATCAACTCGCTCGCCTTTGTCGCGGTCGCCTTCGTGGTCGTCTGGATGGGCCTGCGGCCTCTGGTGCGCAGCGTCAGCGGCAACGGCAGCTCTGCGGCTTTCGGCGACGCCACGCCGGAAGCGGCCGGTCTCGAACTTCCGGACTTCGCGCCGGCATCGGGAGCAGGCGGGGGCGCTCTTATGGACGGCTTCGGGTCCGATTTCGGCTTCGACAGTACCGAGGACCTGCTCAGCCTCGGCGACGACGACGGAAACTTCAATCGGCGCGTCAAGGAAGGCCCGGAACGCAAGCTTTCCCGGATGGTCGAGATCAACGAGGAACGCGCCGCGAAAATCCTCAGGAAATGGGCGATCGACGAGGCAGCGTAAAACAAAGGCCGGGCAACCGGCCTTTTTTATGTCGGTACCGAAGCTTGTTTCCCCAACCACTGTTTGCTGAAAAGCCGTGACTGGGATGCGAGAAACTCGGGCATGGCAATCAGGGTCCGGAATTTGAACAGGACCGTATAACCGACCGCGTTGAAATGCGACTGCAGAGCGACCGGACGAGGCAGACTCGCGTAAAACGCGAAGCGAGTTGCGATGCCGCCAGAATCACCTTAGCCTCCCTCTATCTTGAAGGCTGGAATGAATGGTCGAATCAGTGCATTGGCGACTGCGAAAGTAAATCCCTAGAAGTCGGAGATGGTGATTTGCATCGACTGGCTTACCCTTGGGTGATTCGAAATGGGATTCGAGTGGGACTTGAGTTGAATCCCCTACAGAAAAATTGCTGTTGCACCGAGTTCGATCGTTTCTCAGCCGCAGGACATTGCCAATGGATATGAATGTAATTCAGGCGAGCAAAGGCGAGAGGCATATGGCGAATTTCGCGAGTGCGGTGGTGCCGGATCTGCTGCCACGTGATGAGCTGCTCCAGCGCCTTCACGGTGTCGCTAGCACCGGTAGGTTGCAGTCTGGTTTGCGCGCACTGACGGATTACGTGGGTGCTTCGCACTACCTTCTGGCGCGCTGCGATCTCCTCCAGGAAAGTGGCCTCGATTTCATCGTCTCGTCGGACTGGCCCTTCGACCTGGTCAGGGACATCGCCAATGATCTGGTCCGCGGTTATGCCCGCTCGACCGAGTTGGAAAAATGCATGCAGGTTTTCCAGCCGAATTTTGCCCTCCTGCCTGACAGTGCCGAGATTCCGGACGGCGCTAGCCGCCAATATTGTTCGGTGACCTTCAATGTCGGCCGGTCGCGGCTGGCTCTGATGTTCCTGTTCGGCGAGGGGTTCATCCTTTCGCCGGAGCGCCTGCGGGATGTAGGCCTGCTTGCAGGTTATGTCGCGAGCTTCCTGCGCTGCGGTGGTACGAAGGTCGATCGCGATTTCGAATTGACCGACCGCGAGCTGGAATGCCTGTTCTGGATCGCCGAGGGCAAGACCAGCGACGAGATCGCGATGATCCTCGGAATCTCTCGCAATACCATCAACAACTACATCACCAGCGTGATGCGCAAGACAGCGACCAAGACCCGGTCCGAGGCCATTGCCTTCGCCGTCCGCAATAATCTCGTATAGGGGGATCTATGGCGTATCCAGCAGGCAGGACCATGAGCAGTGCTGAGCAGCTGCGCATGGTGCGTGTGAACAGGATTTCCAGTCGGTCCGATCTTTTTCCGCGGCTGATTGCGATGCAGAAGCTCACCGATGCGCAAGGGTTCGCAATCTTCCGCGTCAGCGGCTCGGGTCTTCCGGCAAAGCAGCGCCTTATCTGCGAGCTCGAGAACTGGGGGCCTTCCAACGCCGGTTTCAATAAGGCCTTCACGGATGCTTACGGCGATATTCTTCTCGACCATATCGACAAGTCGCTGCTGCCGCTCTCATGGGCCGGCGGTTACGACCGCACGGCACCCGGACCGGCGGACTTCTCGCCGTTCATGACGCGGCTGCAGGACGGTATTCTGCCATTCTCCGGCCTTGCCTTTCCAGTGCGGCTCGGCGCCGTCGGCAATGGCTTCATCCTTTTCACCGGTGATGAACTCGATCCCTCGAGCGATACCATCGTCGAGCTGCACGGTCGCTGCTGCCACATCATGATGGATCTTCTCTCGCTCGACGAACGCCGCACGGCTGCCGCCGAGGCGCTCAGCGAACGCGAGATCGCCTGTCTGCAGCTTGCCGGCGACGGCCGCATCAGCGAAGAGATTGCCGACAAGCTTGGCCTGTCCGTGCACACCGTGAACGCCTATCTCGGCTCGGCGACCATCAAGCTCGATTCCGTCAATCGCATCCAGGCGATCGCCAAGGCGATCCGGCTCGGCTATATCAGCTGAACGCGTGCCATCGCTTACAGCGTCGCGCGTCCTTCAGACCCGCGAGAGCATATCGCGCACAAGTGTGCAGCGGCTTTGCGATAACGACAGGCGTAAAACAAAGACCTAGAGCAATTCCAGCAAAAGTGCGTAGCGGTTTTGCGTCCGGAATTGCGTGAAAACAAAGAGGTAGAGCATTTCCGGGATTCGGAGAAAAACGGAAATGCTCTAAAGCGCGACAAGCGAATCTGAAAAATCGCGATGTGCTTTAGGACGCTGTAACGCTTCGAATTGCAAGGCGAATGAAAGCTTGGTTGTCATGAAAGAGGTTAGCCGGCCAGCGCCTGAGGCGGCTGGTTGACGCTGTAACGCGCTTCCCGAAGGCTCTTTTTGAGGAAGATGGTGTTCTCGTCGGGATCGACCGAGGGATCCTGGAAAGCGATATGATTGATCTCGATGCCGGCGTGATCTTCGGCAAGGGTGAGCTGGGCGTAGACGGTGACGCCGCGCGGCTTGATTTCCAGGTCGAGAACGACTTCGGGCTTGCCGCCCCACTCCAGCGTATAATTGCCGCCCAGGCCGAAATTCACGGTGCCCGGATGAAAGAAAAGCTCCGCCGCCGAAGCGACGAGATCGGAAAGATTGCCGTAATACTCGAAGCGCAGCAGTGAAATAAGGTCAGAAGCATCCAGAAGGCGCAGTTCAGTGGCGACCGGGCTGATGGCGTCTGCGAGGATCTTTTCACGCTGGGTAGAGTGGGGACATTTTTTCATTCGGCTTATCTGACCCGTTTGTTCTTGGCGTCCGCGGCATAGACCCGGTGGATCAGCTCCGCAACCGCCTTATAGAAGACTGACGGGATGACACTATCGATCGAGACTTGCGCAAACATGGAGCGCGCAAGCGGCGGATCCTCGAACACCGGTATGCCGTTCTGCTCGGCAATCTCCCTGATTTTGAGCGCGATCAGGTCCTGACCCTTGGCCAGCACCACCGGCGCATCGTTCTCTTCACGCGAGTAACGCAGCGCCACCGCAAAGTGCGTCGGGTTTGCAATCACTAGCGTCGCCCGGTGCACGTTGGCGATCATGCGCCGGCGCGCGCGGTCGCGCATCAGCGAGCGCTGCCGGCTCTTGACGAAGGGGTCGCCCTGCGCCTGCTTGTTTTCTTCCTTTATTTCGTGCCGCGTCATCTTCAACTCGGTGAACCAGTGATGGCGCGTCCAGAAAAGATCGGCGATGGCCACGATCGCGGTGGCGATCAGCATGACGATGATGATCTTGCGCATCGCTGCCATTATTCGCACGAGAATCGTCTGCGGATCGGAGAACATCGCGTCGATCGAGCCGAAATATTCGCTCCTGAGCACGAAGAACAGGATCACCCCGACGACGACGACCTTGAACAGCGATTTTCCGAATTCGACCAGGCCGGGCACGCTGAACAGCCGTGACCAGCCTTTGATCGGCGAGATACGCGAGGCCTGCGGGCGGATGCGTTCAAGCACCAGTGTCGGCAGATTCTGGAAGACCGAGGAGGCGATGCCGAACACCATAAACAGGATGAAGGCGGGCGCCACCAGCGCCGCACTTGCCCAGCCGAGCCGCCCGAACAGCGCCAGCACATCCGGTCCCGTCTCGATCTTCCATTGGTCGGGCTGTTCGAAGATGTCGCGTAGCGTTTCACTCATGCGCCCGACGCTGTCGGGAAGGAAGAATACGAGATAAATAAAGGTAGCGAGGATCGTCGCAAAAATCGAAAGTTCGCGCGAAGACGGCACGTTGCCCTTTTCCGCGGCATCGCTTTGCTTTTTCGCGGTTGGGGCTTCTGTTTTGCTGTCCTTGTCATCGTCTGCCAAGTCGCGGCTCTCCGTCAAAGAAATAGGCCGCAGCTAATGCATATCGCCCAAAAACGTGCAGCGGTTTGGGATGACGACATGCATCAAAACAAAGATCTAAAGCGCGTCGCACGAACCGAGCTCTATGCGACGCGCTTTAGAGCGGAGCCTGTTGCGGGAAGGGTAGTCGCCTGCGGCACGGCGATCAACAGCGGCCTTTCGGCATGCCGGATTTGTCAACAGTCTCGAAGAGCCAAAGCATGTCGCGCATAAGTGTGCAGCGGTGCGACAACGACATGCGTAAACTAGAGACCTAAGGCGCGAGGAGCGAATCCGAAAGATCGCACGCGCTTTAGGCGGCTGCCGAAGCGTCGCCTTCCTTTTCCTTGAGCTCGATCTGGCCGGAATTGGCCAGGCGAATCGCTTCCTGTGCCACGGCGCGGCGGGCAATCGCGATCTCGCGCGGATTGACGCCGCCCATGCCGCTCTGCAGATCCGATTCGATCATGCGGCGCTGGCGTGGGCTGATGGCGGAGAGAACCGACTCGCGGATCTCGGGCGGCGACCCGCGCAGCGCGACGGTGAGCACATCCGTCGAGATGTCGTTGAGCAGCATGACGCGGCTGCGCTGCGGCATGTACATGAGATCCTCGAACAGGAAAATCTTCGGGCGAACCTTGTTGACCGACTCGCGGCTGATCGATTCGAGCGAGGTGAGCAGCGTGTCGACCTGCGGCTTGTCGAGTTCGTTCATCAGATCGGCGACCTTCGTCGAGCCGGCTGCGTTGCGCTCTGCCTCGACCTCGGCAAGCAGCGTCATGACCTGGTTTTCGATGATCTGCGCAGCCTTCGGGCTGACCGCCTTCATGTTGACCGTTCTGTTCATGATGTCGGCGCGGCGGTTGTCGGGAAGCTGCAGCAGCACCTTGGCGCCGAAGGAGGAGGGCATCATCGAAAGAATATAGGCGACGGTCTGCGGATGTTCGCGCAGCAGGAACTGCGCGACGAATGTCGGCTCCGCCTCACTGAGGCGATCCCAGATCGAGGTTTCGTAGGCCTGGAATGCGGTGCGGCGGCCGAGCAGGCTGTCGACCTCGTCAGGCGTCAGGCCTTCTTCCAGAATGGCCTCGATCGCCTTGGCGTTGTCCATCAGTCCGGCGCCCTCGGTGAAGAGGTCTTCGAACTCGGAGACGAGCAGCAGCAGTTCGTCCGGCGGAATGGCGCGCAGCGACTGGGCGGAAGAGATAATGGTCTGCAGTTCAGCCTGGGTGAAATATTTCAACAGCCGGCCGGCGACTCCTTTTCCCATAGCGAGAAGAACAGCCGCTGCTTTTTCAGCCTGGGTCAACGGTTTCCCGGCTAGCGCGCCGCCGAAATCGTCAAAGTCCATCATGGTCTAACCTCTCCGTCCCACACAGGGATCAGGCTTTTTTCGTACTCAAAACTTCTATCAGTTTCACACCGAATCGTGTGTCGTCGTTATCGAGCACCGTAATCTCGCCGCGGGCAATCCTGCGGCCATTCACCATGATCTCGACCGGTTCGCCGATCTTCTTGTCGAGGGCGATCGTCGCCCCTTCATTGAGGTTCATCAGGCCGGAGACCTGCATCCGGCTGGTGCCGAGCATGATCTGGACGTCGATCGGGATGTCCATGATCAGGTCGAAGTTGGAGTTCAAAGCGCTGCCGAGCGGGGCCGGCGACGCCTCGAAGGAGGAGCTACTGCCGAAATCCATGCCGGCAGCCGAGCTGGCATCGCCGCCGAAGTCGCCGCCGAATTCGTCGCTGCCAAAGGAGGTTTCCGAAGTCTCGCCGCCAAAGGCCGCCAGGTCCGTTCCTGCTGCGAAGGGGTCGCTCTGCAGGTCGTCGCCAAACTGCGACAGGTCGCCATCGGCATCCTGCTTCAGCACGCCGCGCAGATCGTCGATCGCCTGGTCGAGATCTGCTTCGCTGCCCGGAAGATCCAGGGAGAGGTCGCTGTTCTGCTGTGTTTTCTTCGTCGCCATGAAATCACTATTCCAGTTGAAACTTGCCTCAAACTGCCTTTGCAGCCCAAAAGCCAGAGAACCGATTAATTCATTAAATGACGGATGAGTTCATCATCCGAGTTCATCGTATCCTTGACGCGGACCATGTAATTTTCGCCTGAACGCCCGAACTCGCACACATACAATTCCTTGGTGTTGGCGCTGACCTCGACGCGCACATCGCCGTGATCGCGGAACGGAATGACGTCGCCGACCATCAGCTTCGATATTGTCCGCAGCGTCAAGTCCTGCAGCCTGATCTTGGCCTCGAGCGTGACATGGGAGCGGCGGACCTGATCGCCGAGCTGTTCGGCCCATTCCGCTGAGTTGCTGCTGGCCTGGCGTTTCGGCTTCGGCGGTGTCACCTTGGTCTTGAGCAGTGCCGTCTGCGGAACGATCAACGAAAATTCCGAAACGATGCCGGCAAGCGTGATCGACATGTTGATGGCAGCCGCGAATTCGTCCGGACGATCCTCCGGCGGCCGGGCGCGCATGTCATGGGCGTGCGGGGCCGAAAGGCTCGGTTCGAAACCGCCCGGCGCGTTGACGGCCGAGCGCAGCACCTTGGCGATCTTGTCGAAGACCATGACCGCCAGATCGAGCTCGATGATCGAAAGCAGCCGTTCGGCCGGTTCCTCGATCGTATCGGCTGTGGCCCCGAGCAGATGCTCCATCAGTGTGATGACGAAGCCATTGCCGCAGGCAAGCGTAATGTTCTGCGACCAGTTGCGCAGCGTCGCGTCGACGAGTGTGACGTTCGCGCTCAGGTCTTCGATGAGGTGGGTCTTGTAGCCGATCTCGCAGCCGAGATAGTTGACCGTCACGTCGAGGCCGGTCTCGCTTTTGATGACGTCGGGAAAGAATTCGCTGTAGATTTCCCCGAAGGAACTGCAGATCTTGGCGACCCTGCCTCTGTCGCCAAGCCCGCCTGTCAGCTTGGCAAGGAGGGCAGGATCCATTGCCGGTTTGTCGTGCGAAGCATTGCTCATAGTCATTTAAGCCGCCTTGTTTTCGCCACCTGGGTTCATCATTTCCTGCTCGACCGCATCGATGGACGGACGCTCGTAAGCCGAGATCGTCTTGCGGCCGTATTCGAGCGCGACCTGCGGCACCGAGCCGTTCATATAGGCAAGCAGCGTCTGCTTGACGATGACGTAGAGACGGTGCTGCTTGTTGCGCACGACCTTGATCTGGGAGACCAGCGGCGAGCAGACGCAGTAGGACAAGAGAATGCCGAGGAAGGTGCCGACGAGCGCCGAGCCGATCAGGTGACCGAGCACCTCAGGCGAATCGTTGATGTGCGCCATCGCCTTGATGACGCCGAGAACGGCCGCAACGATGCCGATCGCCGGGAAGGAATCGCTCATGATCTGGATCGAGTGGTAGGGCTTCATCTTGTCGTGCATGATGGTGTTGAGCTCTTCGTCCATCAGCGCCTCGATCTCGTGGCTGCGGGCGTTGCCGATGATGATCAGGCGGACGTAGTCGCAGATGAACGCCGTCAGCTCCTTGTTCTTCAGAACCGTCGGAGCCGACTGAAAAATTGTCGATTCGGCCGGATTGTCGATATGGGCTTCGATCTCGTTTCGCGACTTGGTGCGCAGGTCGCGCATCAGCGAATAGAGCACGCCGAGCGTATCGAGATAGTTGCGTTCCTTCGGCACGGCGTGCCTGAAGGCTTCGCTGAGCGCCTTGCCGGAATCCTTCACCACCTTCATCGGGTTCGCCATGATGAAGCTGCCGAGGCCGGCGCCACCGATGATGAGGAATTCGAAGGGCTGGAGCAGCGCATCCACTTCGCCGCCCATCGCCATGAAGCTGCCGACGATACAGCCGCAAGTCACTATAAATCCGATAATGATATTCATCGTCAGCCCAATCTGAACGTTGCTTTTCTTTGAGACGGATAGGGTTTCTGCCTTGCGTGAGGCTGATGAAAGGCCCGGTCGCCAAGCATTTCCGCGTGCCAGCTTCGCGCAAGCATCTGCCGTCAGTCTAAAGGAGACGAATGGGTGCCCGCACCCGTTTCTGAGATGCTGCCTCAGCGAAATCCCGGCCGAACCAGATGTGACGACGCCCGGCTTTTCGTCCCGTTCATCGCCAATGCTTGGAGCTTACCGACATGCAATCCGGTCTTTATGTTTCTCTGTCGTCGCAGATGGCCCTCGAAAAGCGTCTAAACACCATCGCAGACAACATGGCGAACGTGAATACGACCGGTTTTCGCGCCACTGAGGTGAAGTTTGACGAAATGGTGGCGAATACCCAGAACAAGCTGAACACCAAGGTCGCCTTCGTTTCCCAAGGCAACGACTACCTGAACGAGGGAAACGGCGAACTGCAGCACACCGGCAACATGCTCGATTTCGCCATCAAGGGTGATGCCTGGTTTTCGCTCGATACGCCGGCCGGCCGCGTGCTGACGAGGGATGGCCGCTTCACCATCAAGGAAACCGGCGAACTTGTTTCGATCCGGGGATACCCGGTTCTCGATGCCGGCGGTGCCCCGATCCAGCTCAACACCAAAGGGGGCGAGCCCGCCGTCGGCACCGACGGCATCATCTATCAGGGCGGCCGCCAGGTCGGCTCCCTCGGCCTGTTCGAGGCCGATATCAGCAAGGGTTACCTGCGCTACGAAAACAGCGGCATCATGACCACCGACCAGCCACGCGCCGTCGTCGACCGCTTCAATGTCGGTGTCGAGCAGGGTTATCTCGAAAACTCCAACGTCAACGCCATGCGTGAAATCACCCAGCTGATCGAAGTCAACCGCGCCTTCGAAAGCGTCTCGTCGCTGATGCGCGACAGCGAAGATTCCTTCAAGGAAGCCGTCCAGACACTTGGGGGCAGCCGCTAATGCATGTCGCTCAAAAGTGTCCGGCGGTTTTGGAAGGACGACATGCACAAGAACAAAGACCAAAAATACGTCGCATGCAGCAAGCTGCACGCGGCGTATTTTAGGGCGAGAGTTAAAGCATGAGCACCACGCTACTGTCTGAGGACGGCCTTTCCCCGAAGCTGGCGCACCTGGCGAACCTCGTCGACCGATACGCATCGCCGGAATTTGCGGTTGCCCATGGCGGTCGCGTGCAGACCATCGCCGCCGGCCACTACACGGTTCACGGTCTCTCCCGCCATGTTCGTCTCGGCGAGTTCGTGGCCCATAAATCCGCGACCGGCATCCATCTCGGCGAAGTCGTGCGCGTCGAACCGGAGCTGATCTATGTCTGCCCGATCGAACCCGGCGAGCCGATCGGCATCCACGATACCGTGATCCGCAAGGGCGCCTTCCGCATTTCGCCGTCGGACAGCTGGTGTGGGCGCACCGTCAACTCGCTCGGCGAGCCGATCGACGGGCTGGGTCCGATCACCGAGGGGCTCGATCGCCGCTCGATCTCCAATACCGCGCCGCCCTCGATGACCCGCAAGCGTGTCGAGACCGGCTTCAAGACCGGCGTTCGCGCCATCGACATCTTCTCGCCGCTCTGCCTCGGGCAGCGCCTCGGCATCTTCGCCGGCTCCGGTGTTGGCAAATCGACGCTCCTGTCCATGCTCGCCCGCGCCGATGCTTTCGACAAGGTTGTCATTGCGCTCGTCGGCGAGCGCGGCCGCGAGGTGCGCGAATTCATCGAGGATACGCTCGGCAGCAATATGAGGAAGGCGATCGCCGTCGTCGCAACCAGCGATGAGAGCCCGATGCTGCGCAAGATGGCGCCGCTGACGGCCGTCACCATCGCCGAACATTTCCGCGACAAGGGCGAGAACGTTCTCTTCATCGTCGACAGTGTCACGCGTTTCGCCCATGCGATCCGCGAGGTGGCGACCGCCTCCGGCGAGCCGCCGATCGCGCGCGGCTATCCCGCTTCCGTCTTCACCGAGCTGCCGCGCCTGTTGGAACGCGCCGGCCCCGGCCCCGAGGGCGCCGGCACCATCACTGCGATCATCTCGATCCTTGTCGACGGCGACAATCACAACGACCCGATTGCCGATTCGACGCGCGGCATCCTCGACGGTCATATCGTCCTGCAGCGCAGTCTCGCCGAAGAGGGGCGTTATCCTCCGATCGATCCGCTCGCCTCGATCTCGCGTCTTGCCCGCAAGGCCTGGACGCCGGATCAGGAAAAGCTGGTGTCGCGGCTGAAGGTACTGATCCATCGTTTCGAAGAGACGCGCGACCTGCGCATGATCGGCGGTTACCGCCAGGGGGCCGACCCCGATCTCGACATGGCGATCAAGCAGGTGCCGATCATTTACGACGTTCTGAAACAGTCTCCGGGCGATCGCGACTCGCTTGATGCCTTCGCCGATCTCGCCGGCGCACTCAAGGCTGCGGCCGGCATGGGCAATCAGGGCGCACCCATTCAGAGGAGAGGCTAGACGTGGCTGAATTCGACGACGAACGCATCGCTTCCCTGAACCAGCGCAGGAAAACCGTCATCCTGGATCGTGTGCTGACCTTCAGCGGCCTGGCGCTTGCCGGCGCCTCCGCTTTTTTCCCCTGGTACGTGTTCTTCAACGCGGACAAGTTCGGCATCAATGTTGCCACCAGCAACAATTCGCGCGAACTGCCGGATTGGCCGGCCCGCAATGTCTTTAGCGTCTCGCCGCTTGCCATGGTCAACAAGAACGAGGGGGACAAGAAGGCCCCGCCGATCGATCCGCTGACGACCGCAACGGTGTCTGATCTCGGCAAGGAGCGCGATGGCGGCCCCATATTGGAGGATCAGCCCTTCCCCGGGAAGTCTTCTTTTCGCCTGCTGCATGTCTCCAACGGCCGGGCGCTGATCGAGGATCCCTCCGGCATGTATGTGGTGCGCATCGGCTCGATCCTGCCCGATGAAAGCCGCCTTGCGACACTCGAGCAGCGCGATGGCAAATGGGTGATCGTCACCTCAAAGGGTGAGACCTACCAGAACAACTGAGCCTGACCGCAAATCCTGGCAACAGGGGCTCCGCCGCGAACCGGCCGGAGCCCCTGTTCTTTTGCCCCTGTTCTTTCGATAGCGGCGGCGTTCGCAGAAAAGCCTCTCGAAGCCTGAATTCCCGTAAGTCCCACGCAAGATTACCGCACTAGGTTCGGGACAGTAAAAACGGAGAGTTTCATGCAACCAATCCAACTTTTCGACTTGGCTTCGCGACAGGCGGAATGGCTGACGATCCGTCAGCAGGTTGTTGCCGGCAACATCGCGAATGCCAATACCCCGAAGTTCCACGCGAAGGACGTCACGCCCTTTGACGCGGTGCTCGACAAGTCCGACATCGCCATGGCGCGCACCAATCCGGCGCATCTCAGCGGTAACGATTTCAGCAACAGCGGCGATATCGACGTCAAGGAGGCCGCACTCGACCAGGAAATCGGCGTCCAGGAATCCGGCAATACGGTCGGTTTGGCCGAGGAGCTTTCCAAGTCGGGCGATATCAAGCGCCAGTACGATCTGAACACCTCGCTGGTCAGTTCCTTCAATCGCATGATGTTGATGACCGTCAGGAAGTAAAAGTCATGGATCCGCTTTCAGCAGCAATGAAAATCGCCGGTTCCGGGCTCGAGGCCCAGTCGACGCGGTTACGCATCGTCTCGGAAAACATCGCCAACGCCCGCTCGACCGGCGACACACCCGGCGCCGAGCCCTATCGGCGCAAGACGATCACCTTCGGCCAGCAGATGGATCGCACCAGCGGCGTCGAGACGGTCGGCGTCAAGAAGGTCGGCGTCGACGAAGGCGACTTCAGCACCGAATTCGATCCCAGCAATCCGGCCGCGGACAAGAAGGGCGTCGTCAAGCTGCCGAACGTCAACATCCTGGTCGAGATGGCCGACATGCGCGAAGCCAATCGCTCGTATGACGCCAATCTGCAGACCATCAAACAGACCCGCGATCTCATCTCCTCCACGATCGACCTCCTGAAGAGCCAATAATCAATGATCAGCAGCGTCCAGAATGTCAGCAACCTGTCGATGACCCGTGCGCTTGGCGCCGTCGACACCGAAAATTCCGCCTCCTCGTCTGCCGCCACCATGCCGGGCACCGCGGCTGCCGCCAACGGCATGAGCTTCGCCTCCGTCATGGGCAACATGGCGAGCGACGCGGTCAGCAGCCTGAAGGGTGCGGAAAGCATGTCCTTTGCCGGTATCAAGGGAACGGCGACGACGCGTGAAGTCGTCGATTCCATGCTCCAGGCCGAGCAGACGCTGCAGACCGCGATTTCCATCCGCGACAAGGTCGTCTCGGCCTTTCTCGAAGTCACCAAGATGCAGATGTAACTGATTTGAGGACGAACACATGAGAGCGCTCGCCATCGCAGCAACGGGCATGGATGCCCAGCAGACCAATCTGGAAGTCATCGCGAACAATATCGCGAACATCAATACGACGGGTTTCAAGCGCGCCCGCGCCGAATTCTCCGATCTTCTCTACCAGACCGAACGTGCCAAGGGTGTCGCCAACCGTGCCAACCAGGCCGTCGTTCCGGAAGGTGCCAATATCGGCCTCGGCGTCCAGACCTCGGCGGTCCGCAACCTGCATCTCCAGGGCGAACTGACCCAGACCGGCAACGATCTCGACGTGGCGCTGATCGGCAAGGGCTTCTTCCAGATCCAGTCGACCGACGGTACGACGCTTTACAGCCGCGCCGGCGCCTTCAACAAGAACGACCAGGGCCAACTCGTCACCATCGATGGCTACGAGGTCCTTCCCGGCATCACTATTCCGACGGGCTCGACCGAGCTGACGATCAGCCGCTCCGGCCAGGTTTCGGCCAAGCTGCCGGGTGCGGCGGACGCGACCGTACTCGGGCAGTTGACGCTTGCCGACTTCGTCAACGAGGCGGGTCTCCAGCCGCTCGGCGACAATCTCTTCCAAGAAACGGCGGCCTCCGGCGAAGCGGTCATCGGCAATCCCGATGAGGAAGGTTTCGCCTACATGAAACAGGGCTATCTAGAATCCTCGAACGTCGACCCGGTGAAGGAAATCACCGAGCTGATTTCGGCCCAGCGCGCTTACGAAATGAATTCCAAGGTGATCACCACCGCTGATGAAATGGCCTCCATCGTCAGCAAGAACCTGAAGTAAGGGAAGGGCCGAAACATGATGTTTTGCCGGGCAGCACACATCTCAGGATGGGTGGCGGCAGCCACGATCGCAGTCGCGGGCATTGTCTTGCCCGCGTCGGCGGATGCCGGCATGGGTTATGCCGTCGTCCCGACCACGATCATCTACCCCGGCGACACATTGTCGGCCAGCCAGCTCCAGGAGGTCGAGGTCACCAACCCTAACCTCGCCGGCGATTATGCCAAGTCCGTTTCGCAGGTCGAAGGCATGGTTTCCAAGCGCACGCTGTTACCGGGCCGCACGATCTCGGTCTCGGCCCTGCGCGAGGCCTATACGGTGACCCGCGGCTCTTCGATCCGCCTGGTCTTCACGCTCGGTGCGATGACGATTTCCGCCGCTGGCACGCCGCTTGAAGACGGCGCGACCGGGCAGGTCGTCCGCGCCCGCAATATGGATTCCGGCGTCATCGTCAGCGGCACCGTGCTTGCGGACGGCACGGTCCATGTGAGGGCAAAATGAAATTGTTCTTCCGTTTCGTCACTCTTGTCGCGGTTCTCGCCATGAGTTTGGCTGATGTCGCGCCCGCCTGGGCGCTGACCTCCCGCATCAAGGACATCGCCTCCCTTCAGGCTGGCCGCGATAACCAGCTGATCGGCTATGGACTCATTGTCGGCCTCCAGGGGACCGGCGACGGCTTCCGGTCCTCGCCCTTCACTGAACAGTCGATGCGCGCGATGCTGCAGAATCTCGGCATCTCGACGCAGGGCGGCCAGTCCAACGCCAAGAACACTGCGGCCGTGATGGTCACCGCCAACCTGCCCCCTTTCGCAAGCCCCGGCAGCCGTATCGACGTGACGGTGAGCTCGCTCGGTGATGCGACGTCGCTGCGAGGCGGCACGCTCGTCATGACCTCGCTTTCCGGCGCCGACGGACAAATCTATGCCGTTGCGCAGGGTGCCGCCATCGTTTCCGGTTTTCAGGCGCAGGGCCAGGCGGCGACCGTGACCGAAGGCGTCACCACTGCCGGCCGCGTGCCGGGCGGTGCGATTATCGAGCGCGAACTGCCGTCCCGCTTCGAGGACTCTGTCAATCTCGTCCTGCAACTGCGCAACCCCGACTTCTCGACGGCGATTCGTATCGCCGACATCGTCAACGGTTATGCCTCGGCGCGCTTCGGCGGCCCGGTTGCCGAAGCCAAGGATTCGCAGGAAGTCGTGATCCAGAAGCCGCGCACGGCCGATCTCACCCGACTGATGGCCGATATCGAAAATCTCATCGTCGAAACCGATACGCCGGCCAAGGTGGTCATCAACGAACGCACCGGAACGATCGTCATCGGCTCGGACGTCCGCGTCTCGCCGGTCGCCGTCAGCTACGGCACGCTTACGGTTCAGGTCACCGAGACGCCGCAGATCATTCAGCCCGAACCCTTCTCGCAAGGCCGGACCGCCGTCCAACCGCAGACCGATATTTCCGCCGAGCAGACCGGCGGGCGCGTCGCCATCATCGATGGCCCCGACCTCAGGACTCTCGTCGCCGGCCTCAACAATATCGGCGTGAAACCGGATGGCATCATCGCCATTCTCCAGGGCATCAAGTCGGCGGGCGCCCTGCAGGCGGAGCTTGTGCTGCAATGATTGATATCATCAACCGTGACATGACGGTTCTGCAACTGCTGCGCCGGCTGGCGCTGCCGGCCGCGGGCCTCGTCCTTCTGTCGATCCCCGGCGCCTTCGCGCAGGAACATGCGCCGGCTGGAGACATCACCTCCCAGGACGAGGTCAAGCAGTTCTGCACCAACATTGCCGATCCCGCCCGCGACCAGCGTTACCTCTTGCAGAAGCAGGAACTGGAAAAGCTTCGCGCCGACATCGACGCTCGCATGGCGGAGATGGACAAGCGCAAGGCCGAATACCAGGACTGGCTGAAGCGGCGCGACGATTTCCTGAAGCAGGCGGAAGCCGGCCTCACCGAGATCTACAGGAAGATGAAACCGGATGCGGCCGCACTCCAGTTGCAGGACATGAAGATCGAGGTGGCCTCAGCCGTGATCATGCGGCTCGGCCCACGGCAGTCGAGCCTCATCCTCAACGAGATGGACCCGCAAAAGGCCGCGGTCATCGCCAGCGTCATTGCCAGTGCGTCCGATCCCAATACGTCGAAGGATCCTTCATGAATATGCGTTTCCCGGCCGCGATCGCCGCCCTCGCACTCCTTGCAGGTTGCCAGTCTCCGACGGCGGTCAGCGAGATCGGCCGTGCGCCCGCCATGAGCCCGATCGGCAGCGGCCTCGCCTATGGCCAGACGCCGCAGATGGCGCTTTATCCGAAGCAGCCGCGCGCCGTCGCGCAGGGCTATTCGCTGTGGAGCGATTCGCAGGCCGCCCTTTTCAAGGACGCGCGCGCGCTCAACGTCGGCGACATCCTGACCGTCGACATCCAGATCAACGACAAAGGCTCCTTCGACAACGAGACCAACCGCAGCCGCAAGAATTCGAGCGGCATGAACTGGGACGTCAACGCCCAGATCTTCGGTTGGACGCCCGAGTCCAAGACCGACCTGACCTATGGGTCCGACACCAGCACCGACGGCAAAGGCAAGATCGAGCGCACCGACAAGCTCACCCTTCTGGTCGCCGCCGTCGTCACCGGCATTCTCGAAAACGGCAACCTCGTCATATCGGGCTCCCAGGAAGTCCGCCTGAACCAGGAACTGCGCATCCTGAACGTCGCCGGTATCGTTCGTCCGCAGGACGTCAATGCCGAAAATCAGATTTCCTATGACAAGATCGCCGAAGCCCGCATCTCCTACGGCGGCCGTGGCCGCCTGATGGAAGTGCAGCAGCCTCCGCGCGGCCAGCAGGCCGTCGATCTTTTCTCGCCGCTTTGAGGCTGAACGACGATGGCAGAGCCAGACGTAAGCGCAGGTCAACCGAACAAGAAATCCGGCTCGTTGATGACGATCATCGGCATCGCCGTCCTGACGCTCGTCGGCGCCGGCGGCGGCTGGGCAGTCGGCACGATCGTCGCACCCAACATCAACGGTGCCAAGGAGGTCGAGCAGGCCAAGGGTGCCGAGGCCAAGAAGAAGGCCGAGGAAGGTCTGGCGCGGATCTCGACCGAGGCCAACAACGTCGTCCAACTCGAACCGATCACCTCGAACCTCGCCTACCCCTCGGAAAACTGGGTCCGACTCGAAGTCGCGCTGCTGTTCAACGGGCCGCCGGATGTCAAGGTTTCAGAGGATATTCATCAGGATATCCTCGCCTATATCAGAACCGTTTCCCTTCAGCAGATCGAGGGGCCGCGCGGCTTTCAATATCTCAAGGATGACATACAGGAACGTGTTGACCTTCGCTCGCAAGGGCGGATATCGAAGGTCATGTTCAGGACATTTGTCATCGAATGATTCGTCTCATAGTTTTCCTTGCCGCCATGATGGCGGTACCGGAACTGGCGGTGGCACAGCAGCTGCCGACTGACTTGTTGAACGTCCCGGTCGATGGCTCCGTCGCCGCCTGGATCATCCGCACATTCGGCCTGCTGACCATTCTTTCGGTCGCGCCGGGCATCCTGATCATGGTGACGAGCTTCCCGCGCTTCGTCATCGCCTTCTCGATCCTGCGCTCAGGGATGGGCCTCTCCTCGACGCCTTCCAACATGATCCTTTTGTCGCTGTCGCTGTTCATGACCTTCTACGTCATGTCGCCGACCTTCGATCAGGCCTGGCAGAACGGCGTGCAGCCGCTGCTTGCCAATCAGATCAATGAGACCGAGGCGGTCCAGCGTATCGCCGAACCCTTCCGCACCTTCATGGCGGCCAATACCCGCGACAAGGATCTGGCGCTTTTCGTCGATCTGGCGCGCGAACGCGGACAGAATATCCAGACGACCAATCCGATCGACTATCGGGTGCTGATCCCGGCCTTCATGATTTCCGAAATTCGCCGCGGCTTCGAGATCGGTTTCCTCGTCGTGCTGCCGTTCCTGGTCATCGACCTGATCGTCGCGACCATCACCATGGCGATGGGCATGATGATGCTGCCGCCGACCTCGATCTCGTTGCCTTTCAAGATTCTCTTCTTCGTGCTGATCGACGGCTGGAACCTGCTGGTCGGCAGCCTGGTGCGTTCGTTCAACTGACCGGCTGCCGCCGGTTGATATTCGCCAATGAGAAACCCGCCGGATCCCTCCGGCGGGTTCTTTTATGCGGATCGAAAAGCCCTCACTCGGCCGCGAACGGCGCCGTGCGCGGCGGCAGCGCCGGAATGTCCATGTGATCGGGTGCAAGACCCTGCTTGGCACGGTCGGCCATGGCTTCATAGGCCTGCTCCAGATGGTCGCAGAACCGTTCGGCATCGAAGAGCGGCGCGATATAGCGCTTCTCCTTGAGATGCGCCTTGTATTGCGCGATCCGCGCGGGGTTCTGCGCCAGTTCGACGGCAATATCCTCATAGGCCTGCAGGTCGGCTGCAACGAGTTCGGGCAGGTCGATGGCCCTGAGCAGGCTCTCGCTGACGCGTGAGGCGAAGTTGGTGCCCTTGACGGTCAGGACCGGCAGGCCGCCCCAGAGTTGCTCCGAGGTGGTCGTGTGGCCGTTGACGGGGAAGGTGTCGATGCCGATGTCGGCCGCCTGCTGACGGTCGATGTGCTCTTCATAGGGCGCGCGCGGGCAGAAGATGATCCGCTTGGCGGAGATCCCTGCCGCTTGGAATTGCTTCAGGAGGTTCGCCTGGTTGCGCGGCGTGTTCGCCATCAGCCAGAGCACGCTGTTCGGCGCGCGCTTGAGAATGCGGCACCAGCTGTCGATCGTCTCCGGCGTGATTTTGCGGTTGCCGTTGAAGGACGCGAAGATGAAGGCGTCTTCCGGGAGGCCGAGCTGCTCGCGGGTGACAGGACGCGGCTTCGGGCGATGCATCGGGTCGTTCGGCTGGTAGCTCTCCGGCAGCCGGCAGAATTTCTCATGGTAGAAGGGCTTGGCCACCTCGGGCAATACCGAATGGTCGCCGATGACGTAGTCGAGATCGATATTGACCGTGCTGCCGGGGAAACCGAGCCAGCCGACATGCACCGGCGCGAGCGGCAAATTGAAGGCCGACGCGCGGCTGCCTGAAGTATGACCCTTCAGGTCGACCATGATGTCGATATTATGCTCGCGCACCGCTGCGAGCATCCCCTGGTCGGAGAAGCCGTGAACGGTGACGACCCGGCCCCAGCGGCTGCGGTCGGTATTGTTATGCTTGAGGTACTCAGGGCCTGTATGGCAGAAGAGCGTCACCTCGAACCGGTCCTTGTCGTGCAGTTCGAGGATGCGCTGCAAGAGCTTCATCGTCGCGTGGCGGTCCCAGAAGTCAGATGACATGTAGCCGATCCGGATCTTGTCCGACCAGCTGTGCGGCTGGTTGCGGCGGAAAGCCACCTGTTCCGGGTTGAGGGGAGTGGTGCCGATCGTCGCATATCGATTGAAATCCTCGTTGCCGCACCAGTGCAGATGATAGAACGGGTTATCCTTGCGCAGGATCTCGACATCGCCCTTTGCGAGTGAGGCATCGATCACTGCCTGGTGTTTGCTTGCCTCTTCGAACTCATTGAATTCGCGAGCGAAAACCAGATGCAGGAAGCGGAATGCGAGATTGCCTGGAAACCGCTTGAAGAGGTTTCGCGACAGGCTCTGGTTGGTTGCGTCGTTCAGATCGTCGCTCAGAAGCAGGGCTGCCAGGCGCATATGATCGGGATTGGCACTCTGCGACAGCACCGTCTTGAACGGGCGGATGATATCGCGCTGCTGCCGCTTCAGATAGATCGCGGTGATGATGAAGGCGAGTTCCGGGTCTTCCTGCGCCTTGCTAAGGTTTCGCATGGCGATCAGCAGAGCATCGTCCTCGCTGCCGGTCTCGTAGTGCAGCTTGGCCGCTTGCTTCTGGTATTCGTAGGAATTCGGTCCTTCACAGCTGCCGGCCAGGCCATAGGCTTTCGCGGCATCGGCCTTGAAACCGAGTTGCACGAGGTTCTTGGCCAGCAGCGCATAGGTCTTGGCGTCTTGCTGAATATCCATCAGCTGATTGAGCGTCGCCAAGGACTGTGTGTAGCGGCCCATCTGGTAATCCTTGGATGCCGCAGAGAACGAAACTTTGCTGTTCAAAACCCAACTCCGTGAAGGAAATGTTCTGGCGTCGACAGCCGAGGCACGGACAGGCCGTCCGCCGCAAAACGGGCGGATCGGTCCGATGGTGCTATCCCGGCGCCTGCCACATTGGCATTCGAAGCTTGCTTGAAACCGGTGCGCTTGATGAGCCTTTGTTTTTGCGGGAAAATGCCGACTTTTGCCTGCGGAAAGCGCTTGGTTTTCAAGGAAAATAGAATGCCAAGGAATATATTCAGCAAGCATTAACTATGCCCGCGAGGAGCCGGTCTGGGCCCTGTATTTTTAAGGAGTTGGCAAGCATTGGCTGCGAGATTGCCCTGGACATGACGGGTTTGGGCCAAACAAAAAAGGCGCCGAGTAGCATGAAGCTGGTCCGTCATCGCCGGTACTATAGTCCGGTATGTCCTCCTTTTTGTATCTAGTTTTCCAGGGGACAGACTTATGACAAGCATTAACACGAATACTTCCGCAATGGCCGCTCTCCAGACGCTGCGTAACGTCAACCAGGGCCTCAACCAGACGCAGAACCACGTTTCGTCGGGCTATCGCGTCGAAAAGGCTTCCGACAACGCCGCTTACTGGTCGATCGCAACGACCATGCGTTCGGACAACAAGGCTCTCTCGGCTGTTTCCGACGCTCTCGGCGTCGGCGCTGCCAAGGTTGATACCGCTTACACCGCAATGGACAGCGCTATCGACGTCGTCGGCGATATCAAGGCGAAGCTGGTTGCCGCCACTGAAAACGGCGTCGACAAGGCCAAGGTCCAGGAAGAAATCGGCCAGCTGCAGCAGCAGCTCCTGAGCATCTCTCAGTCGGCTTCCTTCAACGGCGAAAACTGGGTTGCCGGCGCTAGCGGCACCAAGAGCGTCGTCTCCTCGTTCGTCCGCGACGGCTCCAACGCCGTTTCGATCAAGACGACCGACTACGTTCTCAACAGCGGCTCTGCGGGCAACGTTTTGTTCGGCATGAGCGGCGGCTCGGTCGAAACCTCCACGGGTATCCTCGGTACTTCGAACGGTGCGACCGGTTCTGTCTACGCAATGGACATCACCAACTTCACCTCCGGCCAGATCGCGTCGGCTCTGACCAACGTTGAAGCGGCTCTGAAGGCCATGACCAGCGCCGGCGCTGCTCTCGGTTCGCTCTCCAGCCGCATCGACGCCCAGGACAACTTCGTGTCCGCTCTCAGCGACTCGATCGACTCCGGTGTCGGCCGTCTCGTTGATGCCAACATGGAAGAAGAGTCCTCCAAGCTCAGCGCCCTGCAGACCCAGCAGCAGCTGGCGATCCAGTCGCTGTCGATCGCGAACTCTTCTTCGCAGAACATCCTGTCGCTCTTCCGTTAAGACCGGTCGGCACAAGGTTTCCAAGTTTCGCGGCCGGGTCATCCCCGGCCGCGAAATGTTTTAATATAAGGTTAATGAAAAACATTCTAAGTCTCAGATATTTTTGATTAATTTCCGATCATGATTTAGCTTTCCTTAACCATCTTGCTGTTTTCTAGGCCCATCGAAACGGCGAGTTAACCCTAACAGAGATGGTTAACAGGCATGATGCTGATCGCTGTGGGCCGGCCGAAAATCCGGAATGTCCCTTCTTAAAATCTGCCAACAAGGGGCAAGCAAACTATGACGAGCATCAACACCAATAACGCTGCAATGGCAGCCCTCCAGACTCTTCGTGGCATCAACCAGGGTCTCCAGGAAACCCAGGCCCACGTTTCGTCCGGATATCGCGTCGGCAAGGCTTCCGACAACGCTGCTTACTGGTCGATCGCAACGACCATGCGTTCTGACAACAAGGCTCTCTCGGCTGTTTCCGACGCTCTCGGCCTCGGCGCTGCCAAGGTTGATACCGCTTACTCCGCCATGGACAGCGCCATCGACGTCGTCGGCGACATCAAGGCCAAGCTGGTTGCCGCCACTGAAAACGGCGTCGACAAGGCCAAGGTCCAGGAAGAAATCAGCCAGCTGCAGCAGCAGCTCCTGAGCGTCGCTCAGTCGGCTTCCTTCTCCGGTGAAAACTGGGTTGCTGGCGCTGACGGCACCAAGAACGTTGTTTCCTCGTTCGTCCGCGACGGCTCCAACGCCGTTTCGGTCGTGATGACCGACTATATTCTCGACGACAGCTCCACGGGCAACGTTCTGTTCGGCATGAGCGGCGGCGCGGTCGAAACCTCCACGGGTATCCTCGGTACTTCGAATGGTGCGACCGGTTCTGTCTACGCAATGGACATCACCAACTTCACCCTCGGCCAGATCCAGTCGGCTCTGACCAACGTTGAATCGGCTCTGAAGGCCATGACCAGCGCCGGCGCTCAGCTCGGCTCGATCTCCAAGCGCATCGAACTGCAGGAAAACTTCGTATCCGCTCTCAGCGACTCGATCGACTCCGGTGTCGGCCGTCTCGTCGATGCCAACATGGAAGAAGAGTCTTCCAAGCTCAGCGCCCTGCAGACCCAGCAGCAGCTGGCGGTCCAGTCGCTGTCGATCGCGAACTCCTCTTCGCAGACCATCCTCACGCTGTTCCGCGGCTAATAACCCTTGGAAACATCGGCCCGCCGGTCTCCGGCGGGCAGCCAGGAATCGAGCCGCGCTTCCATGGAGCGCGGCTTTTTTAATTTCCGTTAACTGTTGATTAACCATAATGCTGTCTTCTGCGGTCAACGAGACGGCGGGTTAACCAAATTTAAGAACCGGTTAACAGGCATGAGGCTGGTCCCCGTTCCCGGTAGCTTTCCGGAATGTCCCTTTTTTCCATCTGCCAACAAGGGGCAATCATTTTATGACCAGCATTTTGACGAACGTCGCGGCGATGGCCGCTCTTCAGACACTCCGCGGCATCAACGACAGCCTTGAGACGACGCAGAACCACGTATCGTCGGGCTACCGCGTCGAAAAGGCCGCCGATAACGCCGCCTATTGGTCGATCGCAACGACCATGCGTTCGGACAACAAGGCACTTTCCGCCGTTTCCGACGCTCTCGGCCTCGGCGCCGCCAAGGTCGACACCGCTTACTCTGCCATGGACAGCGCCATCGACATCATCAGCGAAATCAAGGCGAAGATAGTTGCCGCGACCGAAAAGGGCGTCGACAAGACCAAGATTCAGGAAGAAATCAGCCAGCTGCAGCAGCAGCTCCTGAGCATCGCGCAATCGGCTTCCTTCTCCGGTGAAAACTGGGTTGCCGGCGCTGACGGCACCAAGAGCGTCGTTTCCACCTTCGTGCGCGATGGCAACGGCAATGTCTCGGTCAAGACAACGGACTACATTCTGAACTCGGGCTCCGCGGGCAACGTCCTCTTCGGTATGACCTCGACTGGCACGATCGAGACGAGCTCCGGCATTCTCGGCACATCATCCGGTACAATCGGGTCGATCTACTCGATGGATATCAGCACGTTCGGCTCACCTGAGATCGCCATGGCCCTGACCTCAATCGAGGCCGGCCTCGAAGCGATGACCAAGGCTGCGTCGCAGCTCGGCTCGATTTCCACTCGCATCGAGCTGCAGGAAAACTTCGTCGGCGCGCTCAGCGACTCGATCGACTCGGGCGTCGGCCGCCTCGTCGATGCCGACATGGAAGAGGAATCGAGCAAGCTGACGGCGCTGCAAACGCAGCAGCAGCTGGCCATCCAGTCACTGTCGATCGCCAACTCCAGCGCTCAGAACATCCTCACGCTGTTCCGCAGCTAAATCAGACGCTGAAGCTGGACCGAATCTTGCGCCATCGTCTGGCAGCAATCGAAAACCCTCCCGGACCGCGCCCGAAACGGCGCGGTTTATTCTTTTATATCAAAGGTTTGGTCGGCATTGCGATCGCTGTGCCAGGCTCAGTGCTGCGCTCTTGCCCAATAGGTTGTTATCGAGTTAACTTCGCCTTGAGTTGATTTGCTTTTGCGACACGCCGGTAGAAACTCTGCCGGAGGCATGACGCCACTTCAGTCGCCGCCGGCAATCCGGCCTGCCCTATCACCCCGATTCCGAGACCTGTCGATGACCGTTAAGATTACCAGCGCGGCCGCGGTGAATGCGCTTGCGGTGCTGCGCAGCATCAACAAAGAAGCCAACCAGACCCAACAGCAGGTGTCCTCGGGGTATCGTATCGAGACGGCCGCCGACGATGCGTCCTACTGGTCGGTCGCGACCGTCATGCGCTCGGACAGCACCAATCTCGGAACGATCGGAGATGCGCTCGGTCTCGGCGCTGCCAAGGTGGATGCCACCTACACGGCGATGAACTCGGCGATCGATCTCATAGGCGATATTCGCGCCAAGTTGGTTTCGGCAAGAGAGCCGGGCGCCGACAAGGACAAGATTAACGCCGAGATCGGCGAATACAAGGAGCAACTGCAGACTGTCGTCGAATCGACGTCGTTTGCGGGTGAAAACTGGCTGTTGAACGGCGATACCGCCGCGCCGCCGAACTGGCAGGTCATCTCTGGTTTCGTGCGCGCTCCGACCGGCGAATATCAGGCCCAGACCATCGATTTCCCATCCTCGCAGACCATTCTCGTCGATAAGAACAATGCGAGCGGCGGTCTGCTGACCAAGCCGGTCGATGCCAACGCCATCAATAACAGCGGCACGACGTCGCGGAATTACTATTTGCTGAACGCCAATTCCACCACGCCGGCTATCGGTACGGAAATTGCGATTGGCAAGAATACGACCGATGCGCAACTTACCGACATGCTTGACGTCACCGACTCGCTGCTCTCCTCGCTGACGACGACGGCCGCGTCCATCGGCGTGATGAAGACCCGCATCGACGATCAGATCGACTATGCCGCCGATCTGTCCGATTCGATCGACAAGAGCGTCGGTGCGCTCGTCGATACCGACATGGACGAGGCTTCGATCCGGCAGAAGGCGATCGAAACCCAGAAGCAGATGGCCGTCGAAGCGATCTCGATCCTCAACACCGCCGCCAGCAAGGTCCTGATCCTGCTGGAGTAGGGGGTGGGCGCGATCACGGGTGGCGGCGCCATTCATCCTCGCGCAAGTTTGACTTCTTAGTTTCCGGCATGAAGGCATCGTTCGAATCCGTGCCGGCGCAGGGTCAGGCCCTTGCCCGTTTCGAAGGGCGATGCCGGCGCGCAAGGTCACTTTGGGCGGGGGCGGGCATGCTGCATGCCTCCCGAATGCTGGATGGTTTTTTATGAGCATTACGCTTTCCCGGTATTTGAAGGATTTCGGTGAACCGGAATCGTCAGCGCCGATCCTTGATATGGACGATTTCGGCGGCGACGCTTTCCCCGAAATGCCGAGCGAACCGGCGATCGACGTCGAGGCGGAGCGCCGCGAAGCCTATGCGGAAGGTCATGCCGCAGCGACCGTGGTATTGACTGAGAAATACGAACTCGAGGCGCGGATGCTGGCGGAGGTCCATGCGCGTGAACTCGAAGAGCTGAAGCTGCGTTACGAAGTCGAGGCGGCGGCGGTCATTGCATCCCGCATCCGCGATATCGCCGAAGAGGTCGCGCAGCTGGTCAGCGCCGGCGCCGCCGTTGCCATCGCGCCTGTGATGACCGAGGCGCTTGCCGCCAAGGCTGCCGAGAGCCTCGCCTCTCTGCTGCGTGACGCGATCCTCGAAGGCGCGGCTGGAGCGGTCGTCGTCAGGGGGCCGACCCGGCTTTTCGACATCTTGAAGGCCGAGCTCGGTGAACATGCCAGCGCGGTTCGCCACATTGAGACCGACGATATCGATCTTGCCGTCGAAATCGGTGATTCCGTTATCGTCACCCGTATGTCCGCCTGGGCGGCCAGCTTGAAGAAAGTTCTCGAATGAGCGAAGGCGAAAACCACCACCACGGCAAGAACGAGATCATCATCGTCAAGAGACATGGCGGCGGTGATCACGATGGCGCCCATGGCGGTGCGTGGAAAATTGCCTATGCCGACTTCATGACGGCGATGATGGCGTTCTTCCTGGTCATGTGGCTGGTCAATGCCGCCAACGAGGAGACCAAGGCCTCGGTCGCGACCTATTTCAATCCGATCAAACTCTCCGACGAAAAGCCGACCGAGAAGGGCCTGAAGAAGCCCGTCGACAACGCCGAGGGCGAGGAGAAGCAGGAGAAGTCGAAACAGAAGGAAGAAGATCCGAACGACGGCAAGGCTGCGGCCGATGGTGACGACCAGACATCGACATCAGGCGACCAAACCAATTATTCCGAGGCCGATTTCTTCGAAAATCCTTATTCGGTTCTGGCCGAGATCGCCCAGGAAGTCGGCCAGCAGGCCAATGTCAGCGCCAAGGGCGACGGCGGCGCCGCCGATTCCGGCCCGGCCACCGGCGCCGACGGCGGCGAGGCCTATCGTGATCCCTTCGATCCGGATTTCTGGACGAAACAGGTTGAGGTCACGACGGCAGGCAAGACGTTGGCGCCCGGCAAGAGCGACCAGCAGGCGGTCGAGAGCGAGACAAGCGAGATCGCCAAGGTCGAGGATATGAAGCCTGTACCGCTGACCACCGATCAGAAGGCCGCCAAGGAAACCAAGGAGACCAAGGAAACCAAGGAAACCAAGGGCGCGGTCGACGCCAGGGACGGCAAGGCGCCGGCCGGCAAGTCGGCCGAGAACAAGAAGGCCGAAGCTCAGAAAGACGCCGATCACCAGAAGGATGCGGACAAGCGCGCCGCCGAGACCGAGCAGCAGAAGGAAGCCGAGCAATTGCAGGCAGAGATCGCCCAGCAGATCGGCGGCGTTGCAGGCAAGCTCGCCGAAGGCCTGAGCGTGACGGCGTCCGAGGGCGGATTGCTGGTCAGCATCTCCGACCAGACCGACGATTCGATGTTCAATATCGGTTCTGCAGTTCCGCGCCAGGAAATGGTGCTCGCCATGGAAAAGATCGGCGCGATCCTGAAGGCGAGGGGTGGTGCGGTTGCCATCCGCGGCCACACGGACGGGCGCCAGTATAAGGGCACGCAGAACGAGAACTGGCGGCTTTCGATGGATCGTGCCCAGAGCGCCTACTACATGCTTGTGCGCGGCGGGCTCGACGAGAAACGCATCTCGCAGGTCTCCGGCTTCGCCGACCGTCGGCTGAAGCTGCCGTCTGACCCGTTCAACGCGACCAACCGCCGGATCGAGATTCTGGTGCAGGCGGATCAAGGATAGTCGAATGGCGCGTCGGCAGCATCGCTACGTCGGATTTGTGGCCCTTGGCCTGGCGATGTTTTCGCCGGCCGCAGGCAATGCACAGGATCCGGATGATCTCGCGCCGTACAAGATGCTGCGGTCGCTGCAATTCGTGCAGGATTCCGTCGTCAGTGGCGATCATTCGGCCGGCGAGATGCAGCGCTTCATGCTGGGTACGATCGACGAACGGCTGCGCACCGTCGATCCTTCGATCTTCGACGACGACCGCAATGTCGACGCAGCGCTGATCTACGCGATGAGCGGCGGCAATCCCCAGACGCTCGAATATCTGATTGCCCACGACGTCAACGGCTATTTCGACAACCGCGTCACCGATGTGCTGCGCAAATATCTGAGCGGCAAGGGGCTCCTCGTCGCCAAGACGCTGGTGGAGACGGCCAGGGAATATCGCGACAAGAAGATCGGCCCCTATCTTGCGCTGATCGGCGGCAACGTGTTGATCGCGACGAAACCGGCTGACGCGCTGGATCTCTACGACCAGGCGCGTCTTGCAGCACCCGGTACGATCGTCGAGGAGGCGGCGTTGCGCCGCTCCGTGGCCATCTGCGTCGACAAGGGAATGCTTGATAAGGGAATGGCCTATTCGCAGCGTTATGTCAGACGCTTCCTGCATTCGCCCTATGCCAGCCAGTTCGCCGATCTTTTCGTCACGCTCGTCGTCGGTCACGATCACGACGTGAAACCACAGGACGTCATCGACATTCTGTCCTTCATGGACGCTCCGCGCCAGCGCGAGGTCTATTTGCGCATTGCCCGCGCAGCCGCGATATCAGGCAAGCCGGAACTGGCGCGCATGGCGGTCGGACGTGTGCAGTCGCTGGGCGCCGGCACCGACAATGCCTTCGGTCCGCTCGCGGATTTCTATGGCGGTATGGCCGGCCTTCCGACAGAGGATATCGACCGGGCAGCGAAGAATGTCAGCGGCATCGACGGCAACGCGCTTTCGCCGCGGGATCAGGCGCTGCAGGAGGCGGCGCGATCGGTTGCCGAGCAGATCCTGCGCGCTCCCGACCCGGCAAGCCTGACGCAAGCCTCGGATCCTAACACTGACCATCAAGAAATCACTTCTGAAAAGGCTGTGGCTATAGCTACGCAACCGGGAGCGCCAAGCGCGCTTCCCGAGCCTGTTCCAGGAGGTGTGGCATCGACTGGCCAAAGCCGGGATACAGACCCCTCATTCAACGCATTTGTGACGACCAATCGATCCAAGCTCGACGAGATCGACGGTCTTCTGGCGCAGGAAGGCAACGAACAATGATGGATATGAGCGTCTCGGGCGGAGCCCCCGGTGCGGAGTCCGCCGCGATTGCGAAATCTGCGCGACCGGCCGGAAAAGACGATGCCGCCGGCCAAAAGAACGGCTTCTCCGACGCGCTGGCCAAGGCAAGCGGCAGTGCTGCCAATGACGATGCCGACGATGCGCAGCCGGATCAGGGCGTGGTTGCCGATGGCAGCGCCGAGAAAGCGGCGCAGACGATCCGCGGCCGCAACGGCGCAAAGCCGTTGATCGATCTTGGCGACGCCGTTCTGAGGGCGCAGGCTGATGTTCAGCCGGAAACGATTGCCAGTGTTGAAAAGGCCGCGGCAAAACCCGTAAAGGCCGAGATCAAAATGCCGGCCGATCTCGCCTTCGGCAAGCGCGATCCGAAGGACAGTCCCGCAGACGAGGTCGCTCCGGCAGCCAAGGGCGGCAAACACACCAAGGCCGACGCGCTGGAAACCGATACGGACAACGCCAGCGACGATGATGACGGCGGCATTTCCGATGTTCTCGGCCTGCTGAAGCAGGAACCTGCCGATGGTGCAGTGACCTTGCCGACGGTGGCAGCCGCGCATCACGTCTCCGCAAAGGTCGACGAGGCTGGAACGGCCGACAAGAAACTCGACGCCAAGGCGGGCGGCCATGCGTCCGACGCCCTGGCGGCGGTCAGCAGCAACATCGGGAGCGGCACGGCGGATGACATCGAGGTTCCCGGATCGGAGGCCGCCGAAGCTGCCGATGGCAAGACATTCAGGATCAGCCGTGCCGATGGCCGCGGCGTCTCGATGGATGTCCAGATCGGCGCCGATCAGGCCGGACCGAAGGATGGGTCGAAGAAAGCCGATGTCGAAAACGTTTCGGTGCTCGAATCGCGCCGTTATATCGGCCTGATGCAGAATTCGAATTCCGCCGCCGTGACCGCTGCTCTCTCGGGCGATTCCGAATGGGCGCGGGCCATGGAGCCGAGCTCGGCGCTCTCCAACGCAGCGGAATGGACGACCACCGGCAAGGTGGTCAATACGCTGAAGATCCAGATGAACCCACTCGACCTCGGCCTGGTGACGGCGACCATGCGCCTGTCCGGCGATGCTCTGAACGTCGACCTCAAGGTCGAAACCGGGGCGGCTTACCGTCAAATGAAGGAAGATCACGGCAAGATTCTCGAAGCTCTGCGCAGCCAGGGCTATGCGGTCGAAAACGTCACCATCAGCATGGCGCCGGTCGAGCGTCCCGACGCCGGCAACCAGGGCCAGGCCTCCCAGCAGCAATCGCCTCCTCAGCAGGGGCAGGGCGGCGAGGCGCGCGAGCGCCACAACCAGACGGCACAGCGGACGGACGGAGGCTTCAATGGCGCAGGCGAGACGGGTATTGAGGACGCTCGTACTGGCGGCAGCAGCGGCACTGGCGGTGTTTACCTCTGAGGCGGTTGCCTCCACCGGGGCCTGCGAACGCGAAATCCAGTCGGCAGCGGCTAAATACGGCATCCCGGAAGGCATCCTCTATTCGGTCGGTCTGACGGAGACCGGCCGCAAGGGCTCGCTCTATCCCTATGCCATGAACATCGAAGGCAAAGCGATCTTTCCGCCCTCGGAGCAGGACGCGATGCGGCAGTTCGATGTCGCCCGTGGCAGCGGCGCGAAGCTCATCGACATCGGCTGCATGCAGATCAACCATTATTATCACGGCGAGAATTTCAGTTCCGCCGAGGAGATGTTCGACCCGCATCGCAATGTGGAGTATGCTGCAAAATTCCTCCGCAACCTGCATGACCGTCATGAGACATGGACGATGGCGGTAGCAAGATACCATGCCGGGCCCAACAATAATCCGGCACAGAAGCAATATGTCTGCCGCGTCATCGCCAACCTGGTCGCCACGGGCTACGGTAAGTGGACTCCCAATGCGAGTAACTTTTGCCAAAATTGACTCAACCAAAGATGGAAGAGGCATATTGTGACGAAATTGTGCCACAATGTGGCAGGAATCCGGCGTGAATCCCCTGCGCAAGTCATATTTAACCGACCGTTAACTTTTCCACGAAATTTTGGTGTGCATAGTCAGACATACCCACTAGATATAGATCAAATCGCTACGCAGATCTTAATCAATTATTAATTTCTGCCATTAACTTTAACGAGTTGTCGCCGATTCGTGCGATTCGTACCCATAGATCATCGAAGTGCCACACTGATTCGGAGGCGGACGAATGATCGTAGTGGTTGATGAGCGTGAGCTTGTGAAAGACGGATACACATCTCTGTTCGGGCGTGAGGGTATTCCCTCCACTGGCTTTGATCCGGCGGAATTCGGCGAGTGGGTACAGACCGCCGCCGATTCCGACATAGCTGCAGTCGAGGCCTTCCTGATCGGGCAGGGCCAGCGCAACTTCGAACTGCCCCGGGCGATCCGGGATCGGTCGATGGCGCCGGTGATTGCGGTCAGCGACCAGCACTCGCTCGAAAACACCCTTGCGCTGTTCGACTGCGGCGTCGACGACGTGGTGCGCAAACCGGTGCATCCCCGCGAGATCCTCGCAAGGGCGGCTGCGATCCGGCGCAGGCTGAAGGCGATCGCCAATTACACCGAGATCGGCGGGATCCGCGTCTACTCGGATGGTCGTGACCCCGAGATCAACGGCGAAGTCTTCGCACTTCCCCGCCGCGAGCGCCGCATCCTCGAATATTTGATCGCCAATCGCGGTCGCCGGGTCACCAAGACCCAGATCTTCAACGCTATCTACGGCATCTTCGATGAAGAGGTCGAGGAGAACGTCGTCGAAAGCCACATCTCGAAGCTGCGCAAAAAGCTGCGCAAGAAGCTCGGCGTCGATCCGGTCGATTCCAAGCGCTTCCTTGGCTACTGCATCGATTGGGCCTGATTTTCTCGGCCGGGCGGCGGCGCCCGGCTGAACCTCAAAGTCGGCCTCGCAGCTCACATGACAGACAGCTTCACGCAAGGCCCGACAAATACTCTCGTGCATAACAGGTAAAACGAGGTTTTCAGATGAGCATTTTCGGCAGCATGAAGACGGCAGTATCGGGGATGAACGCTCAGGCCAACCGCTTGAGCACGGTCGCCGACAACATCGCCAACGTTAACACCACCGGTTACAAGTCCGTGTCGACGAGCTTCTCGTCGCTGGTTCTGCCTTCCTCGGGCGGCAATTACAATTCCGGCGGCGTTCAGTCCTCGGTCCGCCAGTCTGTCTCCGACCAGGGCGATATTTCCTACACCACCTCGGGTACCGACCTTGCGATCTCGGGCGACGGCTTCTTCATCGTTCAGGGTGCGGACGGCACGCCGGTTCTGACCCGCGCCGGTGACTTCACCAAGGACGACGAAGGCAATCTCGTCAACGCCGCCGGCTTCATGCTGATGGGCTATTCCTACGACGCCGGCTCTCCTGCCGTCGTCGTCAACGGCTTCGATGGCCTCGTTCCTGTCAACGTCAACCAGGAAGGGCTGACCGCCATCGCCTCGACATCCGGGGTCTTCAAGGGCAATCTCGATTCCGGCGCCAACGTCGCCCCGGTTGCTCCTGCGACGCTGCCGAGCGCCAACGCCGCCACCACGACGGCCGACACCAAGAAGTTCTCGATGGTCGCCTACGACACGCTCGGCAACAAGGTGATGTACGACTTCTACTTCACCAAGACCTCGGTCGCGGCGACGCCGCCGCCGGCACCTCCTGCCGTTAATAGCAGCTGGCAGGTTGCGATCTTCCGCAACGCCAATGCGGCAACGGGCGGCACGACCTCCTTTCCCTACAGCGCTGGCGGCGCCGTTGGCACAACCACGCTCGATTTCGACGCCAACGGCAAAATAACCAACTCGACGGGCTCTGTTAACATCGCCGATACTGTGACCGGTCAGACCATCAAAATGGATCTCTCCGGCTTCACGCAGCTCGGCGCCGCTTTTGCCGGCACGGGTACGCCGAACGGCCAGGCGGCAAGCCCGGTCAAGGACGTCACGATCGATGGCGACGGCATCGTCTACGCCAAGTACGAGGATGGCACCAACAAGCCGCTCTACCGTATCCCGCTCGCCAACGTCGCCAGCCCTGACAAGCTGACGCTCCAGAGCGGCAACGTCTACAGCGCCAACGGTCAGTCCGGCGTCACCGTTACCGGCTTCCCGCAGACCAACGGTCTCGGCACCATCAAGTCAGGCGCCCTCGAAGGCTCGAACGTCGACCTTGCCGGCGAATTGACCGAGATGATCGAATCGCAGCGCAGCTATACCGCCAATTCCAAGGTGTTCCAGACGGGGTCCGACATTATGGACGTCCTCGTCAACCTCAAGAGATAAGCAAGGTACCGGGTAAGCCATGTCGCTCACATCCGCACTTAATACCGCGCAGAACATATTCAACAATACCGGCACTCAGAGCAGCGTGGTATCGAACAATATCTCCAATGCGGGCAACAAAGATTATGTGCGCCGGCAGGCGATGCTCACCACGTCCTTGAACGGTGCCCAGGTCGTCAAGATCGACCGGGCGCAGGAAGATGCGCTGCTGCGTCAATACCTGAAGACATCCTCTCAGGACAGCGCCCAGCAGGCGTTGCTCGGCGGTCTCGAGGACCTGAAGTCGATCGTGGGTGGCAACGACTACGAAACGTCGCCATCCACCTATCTCGGTGTTTTTCAGCAGAAGCTTCAGGCCTTCCGCACGACGCCGGGCAGCACCGTCGCCGCCCAGGGCGCCATCACCGCCGCCCAGGACGTCGCCAACTCGCTGAACAATGCCTCGCAATCCGTTCAGGACGTTCGCGCCACCGCCGACAAGCAGATCGCCACCGACGTCGATAAGCTGAATACGCTTCTCAGCGACTTCGAGAAGGCCAACAATGCGGTGAAGACCGCCACGGCCTCGGGTGCGGATGTATCCGGAGCTCTCGACGAACGTGAGAAGGCTCTCAAGCAGATTTCGCAGATCGTCGGCATCAACACGACGACGCGCGACAATAACGACATGGTGCTGAGCACGTCTGACGGGACGATCCTGTTCGAGACGGTTCCGCGCACCGTGACGTTCAAGTCTCAGGATATCTATACCGCCACCACTGTTGGCAATTCGGTTTATGTCGACGGTGTGGCCCTTCCGCGCGGCAGCGGATCGACGACGACAGGGCAGGGAAGCCTTCAGTCTCTCCTCCAGGTCCGCGACGAGATCGCCCCGAACTTCCAGAAGCAGCTCGACGAAATCGCCCGCGGCCTGGTCTCGCTCTTCAAGGAGCAGAACACGGCGGCTGGCCCGGCCTATGTGCCCGGTCTCTTCACCTGGAGCGGCGGCACGGTCGATACCGGCGCCACCGCGGTTGCCGGCATGGCGTCGACCATCAGCGTCAGCAGCACCGTCATCACCTCGCAGAACGGCGATCCGATGCGCCTGCGCGATGGCGGCATCAATGCTACCGGCCTCGTCAACAATCCTACCCACCTCAGCGGCTACACGACGGACCTCGATCGTCTCTATACCGCCTTGGGCTCCGACATCGATTTCGATCCGGCGGCGGGACCGGCGGTCGGCTTCGACGCCACGACGGGCATCGATTCGAACGTCAGCATCATGGAATTCGCCACGAATTCACTTGGCTGGCTCGAGCAGTACCGCAGCAACGCCACGACGGCGGCGGAAAACACCTCGGCGGCGCTGTCACGCTCCGACGAAGCCTATTCGAATGAGACGGGCGTCAACCTCGACGAGGAGCTGACGCTGCTCCTCGATATCGAGCAGTCCTACAAGGCGGCGACCAAGATCCTCAACGCCGTTGACGAAATGTTGAAGTCATTGCTGGATATTGCGAGTTAAGCCATGAAGAGCTCTTTTATTTCAAGTTCGGCCATTCAGAACGCGATGCGCTTGACGATCCGTCAGGGGCAGAACCAGATGACCAAGGCAACGATGGAAGCGACGACGGGAGTCTATGCGGATATCGGTATCTCGCTCGGCGGCAACGCTGCCAGGAGCGTCGACTTCAGCCGCGAGGTCGACAGGATAGACTCGATCAAAGCAAGCAATTCGCTCGTCACTGCGCGCATGGAATCCTCGCAGCTCGGCCTTTCCAAGATGAAGGATGTCGGCGATGGCCTGGTTTCGAAGCTGACGGCGCTCCAGGGCAGCCACGATCCCGGCAGCATCACCGTCGCCATCCAGTCGGCGACCAGCGCCTTGTCCACGATGATGGACACAGCCAATACCATGGTAAACGGCGAATATCTGTTCTCCGGCATCAATACCGATGTGCAGCCGCTGACCGACAAGACCACCGCGACGAGTGCCGCGATCGTTACGGCCCTGAACGCTTATGCGGCAGGACTCCCGAAGGCGGTCAAAGATCTGACTGGCGCCGAAATGAGCACCTTCATCACCACGACGGTGGAGCCGATGTTTAGCCAGACCAACTGGACCAACGCGACCACCGGCTGGTCGCAGGCATCGAACCAGAACATGACGAGCCGCATCAGCAACTCCGAAGTGATCGAATCCTCGACCAATGCCAATTCCGAGGGCATGCGTTACTTCGCGCTCGCCTCGGTGATGACCTCGGCGTTGTTGGGCCAGGATCTCAGCAGCGATGCGATGAGCACGGTGTCCAAGCAGGCGATCAGCTATACGACGAAGGCAACCAGCGGCCTCGTGACGCAGGCAAGCCAGCTCGGCCTTTCGCAGGAGCGCGTCAAGAAGTCCAATGACGCCCTCGACGCCCAGTCGAATATCATCAAGAACAAGCTCGTCGATCTCCAGGGCGTCGATCCTTACGAAGCCTCGACCCTCGTCAAGACTTTGGAAACGCAGCTTGAAACCGCTTACACGATCGTCTCGAAGATCCAGCAGTTGAGTCTAGTAAACTACCTTTGATGAGCAAAGGCGCGCAATAAAGAAGGATGCATGAATGTATCAGTTCTCATATGCCGAAGTCATGCAGGACTCGGTGGCCGACGCGAAAGAGCGGGAATGGCAGGTTCTCGACCGGTCCATAGACCTGCTGTCGTTGGCGCGCGAAAAGGAAAAATACGGCCGGGAAGCCATTGAAGCCCTGTTTTATACCCGCCGGGTGTGGATCAGTTTCATCGAGGATCTCAAACATCCCGACAACCAGCTGGAGATCGGGCTCAGGGCCAACCTCATCTCGATCGCAATCTGGATATTGAAGGAATGCGACAGGATCAGAAAACGTCAGTCCAATAACTACCAGGGCATCATCGACGTTACCACCATCATCAGGGATGGACTTAAATGAAAAGTACACTTCGCATTTCTCTGAAAGCCGGAGAAAGAATCTTCATCAACGGCGCTGTCCTGCGCGTCGACCGCAAGGTCGCGCTGGAATTCCTGAATGATGTGACGTTCCTTCTGGAAAATCACGTCCTCCAGCCGGAGGGCGCCACAACGCCGCTGCGTCAGCTCTATTTCATTGCGCAGATGATCCTCATCAACCCTGAGGGCAAGGATCACTCGACGGCGTTGTTCCGCAAGTCGATCACCATGCTGCTCTCCTGCTTCAAGAACGAGGAGATCCTCGCCGAACTGAAGCGCATCGATGCACTCGTCTCGACGGGCCGCGCCTTCGATGCGTTGAAGGCGATCCGCGGCCTCTACGCGATCGAAGACAATATCCTCAACAACCACGAAATGCCGCCGACGATGGTCGAGCAGATTCGCAGGGAGATTGCACCATGGCGGTAGATGCAACGTCAAGCGTGGCCAAAACGAGTTCGACGAGTACGACGAACACGGCCCAGCAGAAGGCGACGCTGAACTACGACAATTTCCTTCAGCTGCTGATCGCGCAGATGAAGAACCAGGATCCGACCGATCCGGTCGACGCCAGCGAGCAGATGTCGCAGCTGGCGAGCTTCTCGCAGGTCGAGCAGACGATCCAGACCAACACCAAGCTGGATACGCTGCTCGCCAGCTCGAGCCTCACCCAGGCCAGCGGCTACGTCGGCAAATACATGGAAAGCGCCGACGGCACCGTCAAAGGCACCATCGAATCCGTCAAGGTTTATTCCGATGGAATCATTGCGACAACCTCGGCTGGCGGTAATATACTCGTGCAGGCGGGAATCACTGTTGCCGACAAGGCGCCGACCAGCGATACCTGATACTAACGGCGCCGGTGCGCCGTATGGCGCGCTTGATACCAATCAATGGCGGTCCGGCCACGGCGGGGCCACTTCAAGGCGATATGAGGTTGCCTTCAAATGAATGAAGCTGATGCATTGGATCTGTTCCAGGCGGCGATCTGGACCGTCCTGATTGCCGCGGGTCCCGCCGTCATCGTCGCGATGGCAGTTGGTCTCATCATTGCGTTGATCCAGGCGCTGACCCAGGTGCAGGAAGCGACGCTGACCTTCGTGCCGAAGATCGTCGCGGTGCTGATCACGGTCGGCGTCACCGCACCTTTCGCCGGCTCGCAGATCTCCATTTTCACCAATCTGGTCTTTTCGCGCATCCAGTCCGGCTTCTAGAAAAGGATGATTTTAGGCCGGGTCGGCCCAAAATCTGAATCCTGTTCTACATTATATAGTTAGAGCATGATGTCGCCCGAAAACCGCTCACACTTTTCGGCATCATGCTCTGGAGCAGTTCCAGCAAAAGTGCGCAACGGTCGGGCCACCTTCGCGCAAGCTTCGCCATTTAACTCTCGATCCGAATTGGGCGGGCCGCATGTCCGCCTCCTCTCATGAAGAGACGGAATCGTCATGGCGCAACCACCTGCACTGCCCCTTCCAAAAGTCGCCCCGAGCCTGCGCGATGTCGGTTTTGCCCTGGGCATCATCGGCATCATCTGCATTCTCTTTCTGCCGATCCCGCCTTTCCTGATCGATATGGGACTGGCCTTCTCGATCGCCTTTTCGGTGCTGATCCTGATGGTCTCGCTGTGGATCCAGAAACCACTCGACTTCTCGTCGTTCCCGACCATTCTGCTGATCGCGACGATGACCCGGCTGGCGCTGAACATCGCGACGACACGCGTCATCCTGTCCCACGGCAATGAGGGCCATGAAGCAGCGGGCGGCGTCATCGCCGGTTTCGCAAGCCTGGTGATGTCCGGCGACTTCGTCATCGGTCTGATCGTCTTCCTGATCCTCATCACCATCAACTTCATCGTCATCACCAAGGGCGCCACGCGTATCGCCGAAGTCGGTGCGCGTTTCACCCTCGATGCCATCCCCGGCAAGCAGATGTCGATCGACGCCGATCTCTCGGCCGGTATCATCGACGAAAAGGAAGCCCAGCGCCGGCGCAAGGAACTCGAGGAGGAAAGCTCCTTCTTCGGTGCGATGGACGGTGCGTCGAAGTTCGTGCGCGGCGATGCCGTCGCTGGCCTCATCATCACCTGCATCAACGTCTTCGGCGGCATCATCATCGGCTACTTCCGCCACGGCATGCCGATCGGCGAAGCGGCCGACGTCTTCGTCAAGCTCTCCGTCGGCGACGGCCTCGTCTCGCAGATGCCGGCCCTCATCGTTTCGCTCGCCGCCGGCCTTCTCGTCTCTCGCGGCGGCACCGTTGGCTCGACCGACCAGGCGGTCGTCAACCAGTTGAGCGGGTATCCCCGCGCGCTTTCCGTCTCGGCCGTGCTGATGTTCGTGCTGGCCCTGATGCCGGGCCTGCCGTTTGTCCCCTTCGTAATCCTCGGCGGTCTTCTCGCTTTCGGCGCCTGGTTCATCCCGCGTCAGGTCGAAGCTGAAAACAAGCTTCGCCGCGAGCAGGAAGAAAAGAAGGTCGTCCAGAGCAAGGAGCTGGAAAAGGATTCGGTCAAGTCGGTGCTGCGCACCTCGGAGATTGAGCTCGCACTCGGCAAGATGGTCTCGACGCGCCTGCTTGGCGCCCACCAGGAGCTCGCCTTCCGCGTCGGGAAGATGCGCAAGAAGTTCGCCACACAATACGGTTTCGTCGTGCCCGAAATCAAGGTGACCGACGATATCGCCATTGCCGAGAAATCCTATCAGATCCGCATCCACGGCACGACGGTCGCCTCCAACCTGCTGCGCGTCGGCGAAGTTCTCGTCGTGACCGGCGCCGGCCGCCGGCCGAGCATTCCCGGCGACGAAATCCGTGAACCCGCTTTCGGTATGCCTGCCGTCTCGATCCTCGAAAACTTCGCCGACGATCTGAAACGCGAGGGCTTCCAGCCGATCGACAACGTCTCCGTCGTGCTGACCCATATGAGCGAGGTCATCCGCAACAACTTGCCGCAGCTTCTGTCCTACAAGGACGTGAAGGTGCTGATCGATCGGCTCGATCCCGAATACAAGAAGCTTGCCGACGAGATCTGCTCGTCGCACATGTCCTATTCGGGCCTGCAGGCGGTGCTCAAGCTGCTGCTTGCCGAACGCGTCTCGATCCGCAACCTGCACCTCATTCTCGAAGCGGTGGCCGAGCTTGCCCCGCATGTCAGGAAAACGGAGCAGATTGTCGAGCACGTCCGCATCCGCATGGCGCAGCAGCTCTGCGGCGACCTCGCCGACAACGGCGTGCTGCGTGTGCTGCGGCTGGGCAGCAAGTGGGATCTGGCTTTCCACCAGGCGCTGAAGCGCGACGCCAAGGGCGAGGTGATCGAATTCGACATCGATCCGCGCAGCCTGGAAGAGTTCAGCGAGCAGGCCACCAAAGTTATCCGTGAGTTCATGGATCGGGGCCTACCATTCGCCCTTGTCACATCGCCGGAAACACGCTCCTATGTGCGCATGATCATCGAACGGCTGTTCGCCACGCTCCCGGTCCTGTCGCATGTCGAACTGGCCAAGGGCATCGAGATAAAGATTTTGGGCTCTATTTCATGATAGCAGACCCGCAAGGGACCGTTCTCGCGCTGTTTCTGGTTTTCTGCCGGATCGGTGGCTGTGTGCTGGCTCTTCCGGGTTTTTCCTCGGCGCGCGTGCCCGACCAGCTGCGCGTCTTCATCGCCGGCGCGCTCTCGATCGCCGTCATGCCGTTGCTCTGGGACACCGTCTATCCGGCCGTTCACACCGGTGCCGGAACCTATATCGGCCTGATCTTCAGCGAATCGCTGATCGGCGTGATGTACGGCATGCTGGCGAGGATCTACACGATCGGCATGCAGTTCGCCGCGACGATCATCGCGATGATGGTCGGCTACACCCAGCCGGGTTCCGCCGACATCCTCGAAGACACGCCGGAGACCAGTCTTTCCGGCTTCATTACCTTTGCCGGCATCATGATTCTCTTCATCATGGATTTCCATCACATCGTCTTCCGCGCGCTGATCGATTCCTACACGACCATGCCCTTCGGCGGCCTGATACAGATGCGCGCGACGCTCATCTCCTTTACCGACACGCTGGAGCAGACCACCTACATCATGCTGCGGCTGTCGAGCCCGTTTTTGATCTACGGCATGATCTTCAACGTCTCGATCGGTTTCATCAACAAGCTGGCGCCGCAGATCCCGGTCTACTTCATTTCCACGCCCTATCTGCTGATGGGCGGGCTCTTCCTGATCTATTTCTCGATCGCGGCGTTGGTCAACCAGTTCGGCCAGTCCTTCGGCTCGATCTATATCGGGCGATGAGGCGATGATCGAAAAGAAGCGCTCCCAAAAGCTCAAGCGGCTGCTCTCAGTGCAGCGGCATATCGAAAGAATGGCCGAGAACGACCTGGCCGAAACCAGCCGTCAGCGTGTCGAGGTCAATGTGGCGATGGACGATGTCATCCTGGCGCTCGGCTCGATGGACCCCGTCCACCACGCCTTCTCGCAGAATTACGCCGATCGATTCGGCAGGCTCACCATCAAGGACCAGCAGCTGACCGGCATGCAGCAGGTCCACGAGATGCGGCTGACACGCGAGCGGGCCAAGGGCGACCGCCTCGAAGACGGCATGAAGGAAGCTCTCGAGGCCGAGCGCCGCGAGGCAGATGACAACGCCATCTACGATGTCATCGATCAGCAATTCGCAACGCCAGCCTCCAGCAAGCTTCAAAAACCATAGTCGTTACGATCTTAAATTCAGAGGATTGTAACGTGGCTATTTCGCCCCCCAGTGATTTGGTCCTGGACGTTGTCAAAGCTGCCGACCCCATGGAGGTTCAGGCAGCCCAGGAAAAGTTGAAGGCAAATCGTGCGGCCTTTGCCGCAACAAGCCTCGCCGAGAATGGCAAGGGCTTCTCCAATACGGTCGACGTTCTCGATCATATCGGCCAGAAGAGCGGCCTCGCAAACATCCAGAACCGCACCAAGGCGGAGGACGTTCCGGAAAGCTACCGGAAGTTCGAGGCCATGGTCCTGCAGAATTTCGTCAAGTCCATGCTGCCGAGCGAAAGTGAAGACGTATACGGCAAGGGCGCGACCGGCGATATCTGGAAGGGCATGATGGCCGAACAGCTCGGCAACACCATGGCCAAGGGAGACGGCATCGGTATCGCCAAGCAGATGTACAGCGAGCAATTGCGCCGGCAGGAAGGCAAAGTCGTCAATGCCTCCACCAACGATGATGACCGCAACACTGCGCTCAGCATGATCGACGACTTCCAGCGCAAGACCTTTGGCACGCCGACCGCCGAAGCCAAGACCGACAGAACAAGATGATTTGAGGCCCGTTGGCCTAAAATCCGAATCCTGTTCTCAATTAAATAGTTAGAGCATGACGTGGTCCGAAAACCGCGCATACTTTTCGGCATCATGCTCCAAACGACGCATAACCGGGGTTACAATGGAAATAGTTTCGAACGAATACAGGATCAAATCCGTTCTCGGACGCCTCGAAATGATCATCGACAATGAGAACACCCGGATCGGCAATGATCCGCAGTTCGATCTCAAGGTCTCCAACGCGCATAAGAGCCGCTGCCTCTACGAGCTGTCGATGCTTTTCCGCGACACCGATCCGTCCGAGCTTGCCGCTGCCCATCTCGATCAGTTGCACGGACTGAAGAAGAAACTGGTTCTGAATGCCCGTCGCGTCGAGGCGCATCTCGAAGCGGTTCGCGCCGTCGCCGACCTCCTGAAGAACGCGGTTCAGGACGCCGATGCCGACGGCACCTATTCCCAGGAACAATTCGCCGCGCGTGGAAACTGATGATCAAGCTCGTCCTCACCGGTGTCTGGGTTTGCGCCATCACCTTGGCATCGGTCTATTTCTCGGTGTACCTGGCGACGGCGCCGGCGCCCGCAGCAACGGATTCCAAGCAGAGCGCTCTTGAACTGGTGAAGGGCGAAACGATCACGGTGCCGATCATCGGCAACGGTGCGATCACCGGTTACTTCCTCGGCCGCGTTTCGTTCATGATGAACAAGGACATGCTGAAAGGCGTGACGCTGCCGCTGAGCGAGATGACGACGGACGAGCTTTTCAGCCTGCTCGTCGGCAACAAGATGGTCGATATCGCCCACATCAAGTCCTTCGATCCGAAGGCCTTCCGCGAGGAAATCAAGAAGGGCATGAACGAGCGCCTCGGCGGCGAATACGTCGCCGACGTGATGCTGGAACAGCTCGACTATCTCTCCAAGGAAGAGGTCAAGGAAAGCTCCGCCGGTCAGCCGAAGAAGGTGGGCGCGCCCGTCAAGATCGTCGAGACCGCACCGGCCGCCGAAGCACCGGCGCCGGCGGCCCACTAAACATCGTCTGCTCATCGACGACAAACCGCGCCCAAGGGCGCCGTTTGTCGTTGGGCCACGTGGTTAATAATCCACTTATACGAGCATGGAAATTCAAGGAATTTTCCTAAGGGTTGTTTGAAGCCGTCCTGTTATATCAGGAGTCACAGCTTGGCATGCGCCGCTTATCCGAGATCGGAGCGACGCCGTCCGGCGGGACGCGACCGGTCCTTTCGAGACCTCCGGTGCGGAAATATGGGCTTGTTTTCCGGGATGTCGGGCGCATGCAGCACCCTCGGCAGGAGGTAGGAATGAATCTGATTGCAAACTTCGCGGTGCTCGCATCGCGGCGGACGATCTTCGATCTGCCGGTCTGCGATCTCGGCTGGGACGACGCCCTCGTTTTCATCAACGAGCTGGCCTCCATTCCCGTCGGCCAGACCGTGGTTTGCTTCGTCAACGCCCACAACATGCTGACGGCACTGCGCGACAACGAATACTACCGGATCATGTCGCACAATCTGGTGCTGCCGGACGGCATCGGCCTCAATATCGCATCGCAGATCGCCCATGGTTCGCCGTTTCCCGCCAATCTGAACGGCACCGATTTCGTGCCGGCCTTCCTGACCTTCATGGAGGCGCCGCGTCGCATCGGCCTCATCGGCGGCGAGCGTTCGGTCGTCGAGGCGGCGGCGGAAAACTTCCGCAGGCACACGCCCTGGCACGAATTCGTCGTCGTTTCCGACGGTTACTTCGACAAGGTCGATCCTACGGATGTCATCGAGGAGCTCGAGCGCCAGAAGGTCGATATCCTGATCGTCGGCATGGGGACGCCGCTGCAGGAGAAATGGGTTCACGATCATATTCGCGCCGATCATGCGCGCCTGGTGTTGACGGTGGGCGCTCTCTTCGACTTCGTCTCCGGCGCCGTCCCGCGTGCGCCGAGGACGGTGCGGATGATGCGCCTGGAATGGGCCTATCGCCTGCTGCAGGAGCCGACGCGCCTCTGGCGCCGTTACGTTGTCGGCATCCCGGTCTTCCTTTTCCATGTCCTGCGCTACCGCTTCCGCCGACGCGAAAGGATCCTTAGCCATCCGGAAGAGCACGGCAGCGCGCTGCAGCCGCGGTCGGACCATAAGAGGGCAAGCTGACCTCATAGCGTCGCGCGACTCAACAATTCTTGCCCGCTGCGGTTAACCATTTCTTTGCCATGAATATTTAGAGTGGCTTAATCATCTGCGTCCGTGCGGATGAGCGAACCCGGCCATCATGTGCATGAGATGTGGCGCAAATGTACGATATCAGGGCTAGAAACAACTTCCAGGATCGCGCAGCCACAGGACCGCGCCCCCATGACGATTCCTATGCGGCGCCCCGATCGAGCCGGCCTGATATCGCGCCGCCCGAGGCCGAATTGTTGCGCGCCATCGGCCGCGTGCTGGAGGAGCAGCGCGCCAGGACGGTGCGCACCGCACCTCTGGTCGACCGCATCGAAACCATCCTCGGCAACCGCCTCCGGGCCGCCAACGACGTCGGCCATCCGCTTCTTCAGGAGCCGGCGGGCGATGAAGAGCTGAGTGTTGTGGCCGACGAGCCTGTGATCTCACCCGAACCGCTGGCCGCGGTTCGTGAAGAACCCGTCGAGCCCCGACCGGCCGCGCCGCGCCGCCGCGTCGGCGGCATTGGTCTTGCGATGATGGTGGCCGCCGCGACGATCGTCGGCGCGGGCCTGCCGGCGCTGATGCCGGCTTCGCCGGCCCTCTACCGTGCCGAGGCGACACTTGCGGTGAAGAGCGATGCTGCAAGCCGCGCTGCCTTCACCCAGGCTGCGGCAAAAGGGCTGCTGTCGGCGCGCATGGTTGCATCGACGGTCGCCGCCCTGAAACTCGATCGTGATCCCGAATTTGCCGGCACCAGCGCCAATGCGCTCGGCGTCGCGCTCGATCTCCTCTCGGCGACCGGTGCTGCCGCCGATCCGGCCTCGCGCGCCGAGGCGACGCTGAAGCATGCGGTCGAGATACTGCCCGATGCCGCTGCCGGCACGATCCTCGTGAGGGTGACGACCGGCGACAGCGGCAAATCCATGCGCATCGCCGCAGGGCTTGCCAAAGCGGTTTCTACGGCAGACGGACCCCGCGACGTCGAAACCGATGCCGCCTTGCGCAAAACCTATGACGAGGCGAAGGCGGAGCTTGCCGCCTTCACTGCAAAGAGTGGCGAGGGCAACGTCAAGGTGGCGATCGATCTTCGCCGCCAGATCGACCAGCTCGATGCCGATCTGAAAGCGGCCGACCAGAATATCCTTGCCGCCAAGGCGCAGACCGACCGGCTCAAGGCGGCAAAACTTGCCGAAGTGCTCGACGGTTCGCTTCCCTCCGATATGCTTTCGCCGGCGCTGCAGGACTGGCGCGACAAATATGCCGTCGCCAGGACAGCGCTTGCGCAGCTTTCGGCCGAGCTTGGCCCGCGCCATCCGCGCCTCTTGCAGCAGCAGGCTGAAACCGACGGCCTGAGGGACAATATGGGCAAGGAGCTGACCCGTCTTGCCCAGACTGCCAACCTCGCTGCCAAGGCCGCCGTCGATGCGCGCAAGGGCCTGAACGACCGCCGCAATACGCTGATCGCCCAGAGCCGGGACACCGGCGTCGATTTGTCACGCCTGACCGAGCTTAGCGAAAAGGCCAATGCCGCGCGCTCGCGCCTCGAAGAGGCGACGTCCGCGGCGGTGGAAACCGCCACCGACGGTCGTATCGTTCTCCTGAAGCCGGCATTGGCAACCGCAGTCTTGGGCACCGATGGCCCGACCGGCCGTTGGCTGGCTGGTGCCGCGGCGGGCCTTGCGATAGGCATTGCCGCGGCTTTCCTGCTGCGGCTGCGTCGGCCCGTCGCCGATCCCGCAATGAAGAAAACGCAGGCGCCCCGGCCACAGGTTCCACTGCCGTCGATGCCCGCGCAGGACCCCGCGCCAGTCGACGAAATGGAGGTGCTGCGCTCCGAGATCTCCGGCCTGCGCGACCGGCTTCGTGTTCATGCGTTCGAAGCGCGACAGCCGCTGCGTTGAAGGAACATTTCCTTGCATTTTTGATATTGCATTGCTGCTTTCCGACAGGATAGGGCGTTAGCGAGCATTTGAAGCTCGTCAACTATCCATAGATTGACGCGAAACAGGGCGGAGAGACGCGTGACGACAGTAATCGACGGCAAGAACGTAGCTGCATCGGTCATTCAGACGGTCAAGAGTGCGACGGCAGCGTTGGAAAAAAGTACCGGCGTCACCACCGGCCTTGCTGTCGTCATCGTCGGCGACGATCCGGCAAGCCACGCCTATGTCGGCTCCAAGGGCCGCATGGCCAAGGAGTGCGGCTTCAAGTCCGTTCAGCACACGCTGCCGGCCGAAACGAAGCAGGAGGAGTTGGCAGCCCTTGTCGCCACACTCAACGCCGATCCGTCGATCCACGGCATTCTGGTGCAGTTGCCCCTGCCGAAGCCGCTCGACAGCGAGGCGATCATCCAGTCGATCCTGCCGGAAAAGGATGTCGACGGCCTGAGCGTCGTCAATGCCGGCAAGCTCGCCACCGGCGACCTGAAGACCGGACTGGTCTCCTGCACCCCGGCCGGCGCCATGGTGTTCGTCCGCCGCACCCACGGCGAGGATCTCTCCGGCCTCAACGCCGTCGTCATCGGCCGCTCCAACCTGTTCGGCAAGCCGATGGCGCAATTGCTGCTCAACGCCAATGCGACGGTGACGATCGCGCATTCCAGGACTAGGAATCTCGCCGAGGTCTGCCGCAACGCCGATATCCTGGTGGCCGCCGTCGGCCGGCCGGAGATGGTCAGGGCCGATTGGGTCAAGCCCGGTGCGACGGTCATCGACGTCGGCATCAATCGGGTGGCAGCCCCCGAAAGAGGCGAGGGCAAGACCCGGCTCGTCGGCGATGTTGCCTTCGAGGAGGTCTCGGCGGTCGCCAGCACCATCACCCCGGTTCCCGGCGGCGTCGGACCGATGACCATCGCCATGCTGATGGCCAACACGGTTATCGCCGCCCACCGCACTGCAGGGCAGACACCGCCACAGTTTTGATGAGAGCATGATGCCGAAAAGTGTGAGCGGCTTTCGGACGACATCATGCTCTAACTATATGATGTAGAGCAGGATTCAGATTTAGGCCGATCCGGCCTAAAATCATCCTGTTCTAGGCCTGGGGAACAGGACCGGTCGAGGCCCTGACGATCAGCTCGGTCTTCCAGAGCTCCTGGTCGGGGAAGGGGCCGGCCTGCTTCACGGTGCCGATCAGCCGCTGCGCGATGCGCACACCCGCCGCCCGCAATGAAGAGCGCGTCGTCGTCAGCGGCACGGAAAAGCTTTCCGGTTTCAGCAGCGGCAGCACGTCGTCATGGGCGATCAGCGAGATATCCTCACCGAGCCGCAATCCGGCCTGGTTGACCGCGCGGATCGCGCCGAGCGCCAGCACCGTACTGGAACAGAGGATCGCCGTTGGCCGCTCCGGCAATTGCAGAAAATGTTCCATCGCCAGCAGGCCTTGCTCGTCCGTCATCAGCGCGTGGCTCATGCAACCCTCCGCGAGCGCGAGCCCGCGTTCGGCAAGGGCTGATATGACGCCGTTCTTCCTGCGGATGGCGAAATCGAGATGCATCGGTCCGTTCATTAGCGCAAAGCGGGTATGGCCGAGCTGCAGCAAGAGCCGCGTCGCATCGTAGAAGGCGCCTTCATTGTCGATGTCGAGATAGGGATAGTCCGGCTCCGAACCGAAGGAGCGGCCGTGCACGACATAGGGCATCGACAGTGATTTCAACATGGCGAGCCGCGGGTCGTGGCCGCGCATATAGGCGACGAACAGGGCATCGACATTGCCGCTGATCGCAAGGCGGCGAAGGGCCGCTACCTCGTCATCCGGATCGGCCGGCATGATGACGAAGTGGAAATCGTGGCGGACGGCCTCTTCGCCGAGCCCGGCCAGGAATTCACCGAAATGCACGTCGGACTGGTGGCCGGGCGCCGTCGGCATGACGAGGCCGATCGAGCCTGCCTTGCCGGTCGCAAGCCGCTGCGCTGCCTTGTTCGGCCGGTAGCCCGTCTCCTTGACAGCCTGGAGCACACGCTCCCGGGTCGCCTCGTTGACCTCGGGATAGCCGTTCAGCGCTCGGCTCACCGTCGTCTGCGACAGTCCCAGCAATTCCGATAGCTGTTTGAGATTCACCTGCTATGCTTCCTCCCGGCCCGCCTGTCAGCCGTCCTGAAAAGACCTGCCGCCTCCCAGTGGCATCCAAAGCGCTTTCAATTATGTATCATCTGGCGCGCTTGACTCAAGAAAAATCGCTCCATATTTCCCGATAGGCATTGCTGCGCCGCGCTATCCAGCATGTATACGGCGGGTTTTCGCGAATTGACTTGACTCCATTCCACCGACAGTGGAATGAGTTGGGTGTCAAAGCGCTTTGAAATTTCTTTTTGGAGGGAATTCGGCGCGGATTGTGATGGGAGGTTGATCACATGAAAAAGTCATTTTTGATGGGCGTTGCCGTGGCAGCGCTTTTTGCCGGTGCTGCGTCCGCGGCCGATTTGAAATTTGCCCCGGGACAGGATTCCAAGTTCAACTGGAAGAGCTATGACGAGTTCAAGGCTGCTCATGCCGATCTGAAGGGCCAGCCGCTGACGATCTTCGGGCCGTGGCGCGGCGAGGACGAGGCGTTCTTCCTGAGCGTTCTTGCCTATTTCACCGAAGCCACCGGCATCGATGCCAAATACTCCTCTTCCGAAAACTACGAACAGCAGATCGTCATCGATACGCAGGCAGGCTCGCCGCCGAACATTGCCGTTCTGCCGCAGCCGGGCCTGTTGGCCGATCTCGCCAGCAAGGGCTTCCTGACGCCGCTCGGCGATGACAACTCCAAGTGGATCAAGGACAATTACGGCGCCGGCGACAGCTGGGTCGGTTACGGCACCTATAAGGGCAAGGACGGCAAGGAAGCCTTCTACGCCTTCCCTTACAAGGCCGACGTAAAGTCGCTGGTCTGGTATGTTCCGGAGAACTTCGAGGAAGCCGGCTACAAGATCCCGACGACCATGGAAGAACTGCATGCCCTGACCGATCAGATCGTCAAGGATGGCGGCGTTCCCTGGTGCATCGGTCTCGGTTCCGGCGGCGCCACCGGCTGGCCGGCGACCGACTGGGTCGAGGACATCATGCTGCGCATGCAGCCGCCGGAAGCCTACGACAAGTGGACGACCAACGAGTTGAAGTTCACCGATCCGGCCGTCGTCGCCGCGATCGACGAGTTCGGCAAATTCGCCAAGAACGCGAAATACGTCGATGGCGGCGTCGCGGCCGTGGCCTCGACCGATTTCCGCGACAGCCCGAAGGGCCTCTTCGCGGTTCCGCCGAAGTGCTACATGCACCATCAGGCCTCATTCATCCCGTCCTTCTTCCCCGAGGGCACGAAGCTCGGCCAGGATGCCGACTTCTTCTACATGCCGACCTTTGCTTCGCATCCCGAACTCGGCAAGCCGGTTCTCGGCGCCGGCACGCTCGTCTCGATCGCCAAGGACTCGAAGACGGCCCGCGCCTTCATCGACTTCCTGAAAACCCCGATCGCCCATGAGGTCTGGATGGCGCAGTCGAGCTTCCTGACGCCGTATAAGGGCGTCAGCACCGAGGCCTATGCCAACCCGCAGATGAAGAAGGAAGGCGAGATCCTGACCTCCGCCACCACCTTCCGCTTCGACGGTTCCGACCTGATGCCGGGCAAGATCGGCGCCGGCGCCTTCTGGACCGGCATGGTCGATTTCGTCGGCGGCAAGTCGGCCGAAGAGTCTGCAGGCGAGATCCAGAGCGCCTGGGACGGCATCAAGTAATCTTTTAAAATTATGCCGCCGGCTTGCCGGCGGCATGGCTTGCATGACTGGCCGGGCTCGCAAAGAGCCCGGCCATCGCAGGATATATTGTGATCAGGCAATCAAAGAGATTGACGATGACCGGCGCTGACCCGTCAGAATAACAACCGGTCGGAATAAGATCAGGGGAAGCAGGGGAGGGACGAAATGCTGTCGCAGATAGTGTCCGCTTTGGGCGTCGTGGTCGTCGCCGTTGTCGCGTGCTCGGCCTATTTCTATTTTTCGAACAAGATCCTGGACCTCGCTCTGCCGGTGAAGGACGGCGACATCCGCGCCGCATCGCGCAATCTCAACCGCCGGGCGCTCGTCCGGCCGTGGCTGTTCATTGGTCCGGCGCTCTTCCTGCTGATCGTCTATCTCGTCTATCCCGTCGTTGCGACCTTCATCCTCTCCTTCTACGACCGTGCCGGTCTGCAGTTCGTCGGCCTTGCCAATTACAAATGGGCGCTCGGCGACCGCGAATTCCGCCAGTCGATCTTCAACAACATCCTCTGGCTTGCCGTGGTGCCGGCCGCCTGCACCTTTTTCGGCCTCGTCATCGCCGTAATGACCGATCGCATCTGGTGGGGCAATATCGCCAAGAGCATCGTCTTCATGCCGATGGCGATCTCCTTCGTCGGCGCCTCGGTCATCTGGAAATTCATCTACGAATATCGCGGCGGCAACGACGTCCAGATCGGCCTGCTGAACGCCATCGTCCAGACGTTCGGCGGCACACCTGAGGTTTGGATCTCGGTTCCCTTCTGGAACAACTTCTTCCTGATGATCATCCTGATCTGGATCCAGACCGGTTTCGCCATGGTCATCCTGTCGGCTGCCCTTCGCGGCATTCCCGAGGAGACGATAGAGGCCGCCGTCATCGACGGCGCCAATGGCTGGCAGATCTTCTGGCGCATCATGGTGCCGCAGATCTGGGGCTCCATCGCGGTCGTCTGGACGACGATCACCATCCTCGTCCTCAAGGTCTTCGATATCGTGCTGACCATGACCAACGGCCAGTGGCAGACGATGGTGCTGGCGAATTTGATGTTCAACTGGCTGTTTCGCGGCGGCGGCGATTCCGGCCGAAGCGCCGTCATTGCCATCATCATCATGCTCGCCGTCACGCCGATCATGGTCTGGAATGTGCGGCGCGCCAATCGCGAACTGAAGGGCCACTGAGATGACCGCTGTTGGAAGCTATTTCAAGATCGGCCCCGCCCGTCTCTTCGTTCACGCCGCCGTTCTGCTGATCGTCATCGTCTGGCTGATCCCGACGCTCGGAATCTTCGTCAGCGCGCTGCGCGACAAGGACCAGATCGTCGTCTCCGGCTGGTGGACGGCCTTCGTCGGCTCGACCCAGACGCTCGCTGTCCGCCTCGGCACAGCCGATCAGCAGCAGCAGGAAGGTGCAGCCTACGTCATTTCAGGCAATGTGCTCGAAGGCCAGACCGGCCGCTCGGTGAGGGCCTTCGGCAACCGGGTGCAGCAGCCCGCCGCCTTCAAGGCCGGCATGACGGCCGATCTCGGCGATGGCGAAAGCCTGCAGATCAACAGCGACGGCAGTTATCGCTATATGAAGAACGTCGCCTTCTCGCCCGACGAACGCCCGCGGCGCATCTATGCGTCCGTCTCCGCACCGCCGGAATTCACGCTGCAGAACTATAAAACGGTTCTGACCGGCGAGGGCATCGGTCAGTCCTTCATCAACTCCCTGACTGTGACGATTCCAGCGACGATCATTCCGATCCTGATCGCCGCGTTCGCAGCCTATGCGCTCAGCTGGATGGAGTTTCCCGGCCGCGGGCTGCTGATTGCCCTCGTCGTCGGCCTCATCGTCGTGCCGCTGCAGATGTCGCTGATCCCGCTGCTTCGCCTCTACAACGAGATCGGCAACCTGCTCGGCCAGCCGTCCAAGACCTATCCCGGCATCTGGATGGCCCATACCGCCTTCGGCATGCCGCTCGCCATCTACCTCCTGCGGGCCTATATCGCCGGCCTGCCGAAGGAGATCATCGAATCCGCCCGCGTCGACGGCGCCAGCGACTTCGAGATCTTCGTCCGCATCGTATTGCCTCTGTCCTTTCCGGCACTCGCCTCCTTCGCCATCTTCCAGTTCCTGTGGGTGTGGAACGACCTGCTCGTCGCCATGGTCTTTCTCGGCACCGACAAGGACCACCTCGTGCTGACCGGCAGCCTCAACGCGTTGCTTGGCTCACGCGGCGGCAATTGGGAGATTTTGACGGCGTCGGCCTTCGTCACCATCATCGTGCCGCTGCTCGTCTTCTTTGGGCTGCAGCGTTATCTGGTGCGTGGCCTGCTGGCGGGCTCGGTTAAAGGGGGCTGACCATTTCCGAACGTGACTTCAAACAGGATATTCCATGAACGTGGCTCCCCTATCGATTTCGACCCCCGACAAGGACTGGTGGCGTGGCGCGGTGATCTATCAGATCTACCCGCGCTCCTACCAGGATTCGAACGGCGACGGCATCGGCGACCTGAAGGGCATCACCGCCCGCCTGCCGCATGTGGCAAGCCTTGGCGTCGATGCCATCTGGATCTCGCCATTCTTCACCTCGCCGATGCGCGATTTCGGTTATGACGTTTCCGACTACGAGAATGTCGATTCGATCTTCGGCACGCTGGTGGATTTCGACACGATGATATCAGAGGCCCATCGTCTCGGCATCCGGGTGATGATCGACCTCGTCATCTCCCACAGCTCGGATCAGCATCCCTGGTTCGTACAAAGCCGCTCGAGCAAGTCCAACGCCAAGGCCGACTGGTATGTCTGGGCCGACGCCAAGCCGGATGGCACGCCGCCGAACAACTGGCTGTCGATCTTCGGCGGCTCGGCATGGGCGTGGGATCCGACGCGCATGCAATATTACTTGCACAACTTCCTCACCTCGCAGCCGGACATGAACCTGCATAATCCTGAGGTGCAGGACCGTCTGCTTGATGTCGTCCGCTTCTGGCTCAACCGCGGCGTCGACGGCTTCCGCCTCGACACCATCAACTTCTATTTCCACGATACGCAACTGCGCGACAATCCGGCGCTTGCGCCTGAGCGCCGCAACGCTTCGACGGCGCCGGCGGTCAATCCCTATAATTTCCAGGAGCATATCTACGACAAGAACCGGCCGGAGAACCTTGCCTTCCTGAAGCGCTTCCGCGCCGTTCTCGAAGAATTCCCGGCAATTGCCGCCGTCGGCGAAGTCGGCGACAGCCAGCGCGGCCTTGAAATCGTCGGCGAATACACCTCCGGCAACGACAAGATGCACATGTGCTACGCCTTCGAGTTCCTGGCGCCCGATCCGCTGACGGCCGAGCGCGTCGAAGAGGTGATGCAAGATTTCGAAGCCGCCGCACCCGATGGCTGGGCCTGCTGGGCCTTCTCCAATCATGACGTCATGCGCCATGTCAGCCGCTGGGGCGGGCTGGTCGCCGATCACGATGCCTTCGCCAAGCTCTATGCCTCGTTGTTGATGACGCTGCGCGGCTCGGTCTGCCTCTATCAGGGTGAGGAGTTGGCGCTGACCGAGGCCGATCTCGCCTATCAGGATCTGCAGGATCCCTATGGCATCCAGTTCTGGCCGGAATTCAAGGGCCGCGACGGCTGCCGCACGCCGATGGTCTGGGACAGCCAGGTCGCCCAGGGCGGCTTCTCGACGGTCAAGCCGTGGCTGCCGGTGCCGGTCGAGCATATCCTGCGCGCCGTCAGCGTCCAGCAGGGCGACGAGGCCTCGGTGTTGGAGCACTATCGCCGCTTCATCGCCTTCCGCAAGCTGCACCCCGCTTTTGCCAAGGGCGAGATCGAATTCGAAGAGCCGCAGGGAGATAGCCTGGTCTTTACCCGTGAATACGGCAACGAGAAGCTGCTCTGCATTTTCAACATGAGCCCGGCCGAGACCGGCGTCGCCTTGCCGGCGGGAGAATGGCAGGCATTGACGGGGCACGGCTTTACCAGCAACAACTATGGCGACAAGATCGACATTCCGGCCTGGGGGGCGTATTTCGCCCGTCTCGCCTAAGGGGAGAGAGAAATGACTGGACTGACGCTGAAGGATATCCGCAAATCCTACGGTTCCGTGGACGTTCTCCATGGTATCGACCTCGATATCAAGCAGGGCGAATTCATCGTCTTCGTCGGTCCATCCGGCTGTGGCAAGTCAACGCTTCTGCGCATGATCGCCGGTCTCGAGGCGATCACCGGCGGCGAGATGTATATCGACGGCCATCTCGTCAATGACGTGCCACCTTCCAAGCGCGGCATCGCCATGGTCTTCCAGTCCTATGCGCTCTACCCGCATATGACCGTGTTCGATAACATGGCTTTCGGCATGAAGATCGCCGGCGAAAGCCGCCAGGAGATCGACCGCCGCGTCCGGGCGGCGGCCGAGAGCCTGCAGTTGACCAACTATCTCGATCGCCTGCCAAAGGCGCTGTCCGGCGGCCAGCGCCAGCGCGTGGCGATCGGCCGCGCCATCTGCCGCGATCCGAAGGTCTTTCTGTTCGACGAGCCACTGTCCAACCTCGATGCCGCGCTGCGCGTCGCGACCCGCATCGAGATTGCCCGCCTGAACGAACAGATGGCCGATACGACGATGATCTACGTCACCCACGATCAGGTCGAGGCGATGACGCTTGCCGACCGTATCGTCGTTCTCTCCGCCGGCAATATCGAGCAGGTCGGCGCGCCGCTGGACCTCTACGAGCGCCCGGCAAACCTCTTCGTCGCGAAATTCATCGGCTCGCCGGCCATGAACATCATTCCGGCGACGGTCGCCGGAACCGGAAGCCAGACGACGGTGACGCTGACCGGCGGCATGTCGGTGACCCTCGATGTGGCGACCGACGCGTCGGAAACCGGCAAGCAGGCAAGCTTCGGCGTCCGTCCGGAGGATCTCCGGATTGCCGATGGCGCCGACTACCTTTTCGAAGGTGAAGTGTCGATCGTCGAAGCGCTCGGCGAAGTGACGTTGCTTTATATCGAGGGCCTGGTCCCGGGCGAGCCGATCGTCGTCAAGCTGCCCGGCATCTATGATGTGAAGAAGGGACAGAGGATGCGGTTTGCCGCCGACAGGCAGAAGTTGCATCTGTTTGACGCAACCGGCCATACCTACCGGAAGTGAGGCGGCCATTTTTGGGGTGATGGTCGCAAGAATTGTGCGGGAAGGGCCGAATTCTCACTTTCTGTTAAAGATCGGCTGCTACCTTTTCCTCGTCAATTTATGAGGGGGATAAGCACGTGGCCGCTTCCAATCCGTCACAGCCAAAATCTCATTTCCTGAGCAAGGAAGAATCCTTCATGTATGACCGCGAGGCGCGGTTCAAGATGGAGGACACCATGAACGCCGCGCGCATCGAATATACGGAAAAGGGCGTCATGCACGCGGCTTCGCGCCGCTGCGACATTGTCCGTATTTCGATGAGCAGCGCGACGCTCGCGATCCTGACCCAGTTCAGCCTGCCGAAGCAGTTCTATCTGGATATTCCGGATGCCCGCATCACCAAGGTCGGCTGCCTGCTGATGAAGGTCAACGCCAACAATACGATCGACGTCCGCTTCCTGCGCCTGCTGACGCAGAAGGAGCTGAACAAAATCTTCGTCTACAGCACCCATCCGGCGCATCGCGACTACGTTCTCGATATTCGAGCCTGAAGCCGCCCGTCCGCCAGGACGCGGCACCATCACTGGATTGAAAACAAGAACCCGCGGGGGCTTGAAGCTCCCCGCGGGTTTTTTTGCCAGAAGCCACCCGCTCAGTGGTGGAAGAGCACGCTCGCACCCTGGTCCGAAGGTCCAACGGCGCGGCGGAACGGGGCGAAGAGTTCGCGGCCCATGCCGAATTCATTGTCGGAGAGATCGACAGTCACCGGCTCGCGCTCGGCCATGTCAGCTGCATCGACGAGCAGCTCGAGCGTGCCCTTGACCGCGTCCAGGCGAATGATGTCGCCCTCGCGGATGCGGGCGATCGGACCGCCGTCAACCGCTTCCGGCGTGACGTGGATCGCTGCCGGCACCTTGCCGGATGCGCCCGACATGCGCCCGTCGGTGAGGAGCGCCACGCGGAAGCCGCGATCCTGCAACACGCCGAGCGGCGGCGTCAGCTTGTGCAGTTCCGGCATGCCGTTCGCCTTCGGGCCCTGAAAGCGCACGACAGCGATGAAGTCGCGGTTGAGCTTGCCTTCCTTGAAGGCGTCCTGCAGCTCCTGCTGGCTGTGGAAGATGATCGCCGGCGCCTCGATGATGTGGCGCTCCGGCTTGACGGCGGATATCTTGATAACCGCTTTGCCGAGATTGCCGCGCAGCATCTTCAGCCCGCCATTGGCCTGGAACGGTGTCTCGATGCTGGAGAGCACTTTGGGATCGACGCTTTTTTCCGGCGACGGCTCGCGCAGGACGGCGCCGTTTTCGCCGAGACGGGCGTCGACCGTATAGGCTTGGAGGCCCTGGCCAAAGACGGTGCGCACGTCGTCATGCACCAGTCCGTGCTTCAAGAGTTCCTTGATGAGGAAACCCATGCCGCCGGCCGCCTGGAAATGGTTCACGTCGGCAAGCCCGTTCGGATAGACGCGGGCAAGCAGCGGGACGATTTCCGAAAGCTCGGCAATGTCCTGCCAGGTGAGCTGGATGCCGGCCGCCCGTGCCATCGCGACAAGGTGCAGCGTGTGGTTGGTCGAGCCGCCGGTCGCATGCAGGCCGACGACGCCGTTGACGACCGAGCGCTCGTCGATCATCTCGCCCGCCGGCGTGAATTCGTTGCCGAGCGCGGTGATCGCCAGCGCCCGCTTGGCGGCTTCGCGCGTCAGCGCTTCACGCAATGGCGTGCCAGGATTGATGAAGGACGAGCCGGGCATGTGGAAGCCCATGATCTCCATCAGCATCTGGTTGGAATTGGCGGTGCCGTAGAAGGTGCAGGTGCCGGGGCCGTGATAGGATTTCGATTCCGCCTCCAGCAGTTCGGCGCGTCCGACCTTGCCCTCGGCGAAGAGCTGGCGCACGCGCGACTTCTCGTCGTTCGGCAGCCCTGTCGTCATCGGACCGGCCGGAACGAAGATCGACGGCAGATGCCCGAAGGACAGGGCCGCGATCACCAGGCCGGGCACGATCTTGTCACAGACGCCGAGGAAGAGGGCGGCATCGAACATGTTGTGCGACAGGCCGACGCCCGCCGACATCGCGATCAGGTCGCGCGAGAACAGCGAGAGCTCCATGCCCGGCTGTCCTTGGGTGACGCCGTCGCACATCGCCGGCACTCCGCCGGCCACCTGCGCCACGCCGCCAGCCCGGGCGGCGGCCTCACGGATGATCGCCGGATAGGTCTCGAACGGCTGGTGGGCCGAGAGCATGTCGTTATAGGCGGTAATGATGCCGAGATTGGGAATGCGGTCGCCAGCGAGCGCATCCTTGTCGGCGGGGGAACAGACCGCGAAGCCATGGGCAAGATTGGCGCAGCCAAGCACGGAGCGCTGCACGCCCTGCGAGGCGGCGGCGCGCAGGCGTTCCAGGTAGCGCTCGCGGCTCGGCTTCGAGCGTTCGACGATACGATCGGTGATTACAGAAATGCGTGCGTGAGCGGACATGGAAAATCCCTGCCTTGTTCGTTGTCTCTATCTGTTTCGGCGGCTCTGGCCTGAATCTCAATCCGGATGACGGCGGATCAGGGAGCCCAATAGACCTCGACCGGGGAAGTGGCCCGGCGCAGAATGGCGCGGATCGGCATTTCTGCCTCGTCACCGCTGCCTTCCGCCTTGGCGAGAACGTCTTTTTTGCCTTCGCCCTCGATATGGAGAACCAGGAGTGCGGCATCCTCAAGACTGGAGAAGGTGAAGGTCAGGCGCGGCTCGCCGGCTCCTTCCGCTTCCATGGTGATGATGCCGCGCGGCGTGGATGCATCGAGCGCCTTGGCAAGATTGCTGCCGCCAGGAAAGAACGAGGCGGTGTGTCCATCGCCACCCATGCCGAGGATGACGATGTCGAAGGGGATGCCGATCTCGGCGCTTTTTGCCGTCGCAAGTCTTGCAGCTTCCTCGACGGATGGTGCCGGCTGGTACAGCGGCACGAAGCGCGCCGCCTTTGCCTTGTTTTGAAGAAGATTGGCGTCGACCAGCAGATGGTTCGAGCGCGGATTGTCGGCCGGCACGAAGCGTTCGTCGACAAGCGTGATCGTCACTTTTTCCCAGGCGATGTCGCGTGTCGAAAGCGCCTGGAAGAAGGCCTTCGGTGTGGAGCCGCCGGAAACGGCGATGGACGCCGTTCCGCGGGCGGCAATCGCAGCTGCAAGCGTATCGGCGACCTTGTCGGCGAGACTGCCGGCGAGATCTGCGGCGCTGGCGAAGGAATGCAGGGTCGATGCCATCGATTTCGTCCTAGATCTCGTCATGCCAGGTGCGGCCGTCGCGCTCGATCAGCGCGATGGCCTGGCTCGGGCCCCAGGTGCCGGCCGTATAGCCCTGCACCTGCTGGCCGGTCGTTTCCCAACCCTTGAGGATCGGATCCACCCATTTCCATGCGGCTTCGACTTCGTCGCGGCGCATGAACAATGTCTGATTGGAGCGGATCACGTCCATCAGCAGGCGCTCGTAGGCGTCGGGATTGCGGACGTTGAAGGCCTGGGCAAAGCTCATGTCGAGCGAGACATTGCGCAGGCGCATGCCGCCCGGACCTGGATCCTTGATCATCAGTGACTGCTTCACGCCCTCGTCCGGCTGCAGGCGGATAATCAGCTGGTTGGCGACGATGCGCCCGGCCGCCTGGTCGAAAATCGCGTGCGGGATCGGCTTGAAGGTGATGACAATCTCGGACATGCGCCCGGTCAGGCGCTTGCCTGTGCGGATGTAGAAGGGAACGCCCGCCCAGCGCCAGTTGTTGATCTCGGCCTTGATGGCAACGAAGGTCTCGGTGTTCGAGACGCCGCCTTCCAGTTCTTCGAGGTAGCCCTTGACCGGGCCGGTGCCAGATGCGCCGGCGCGATACTGGCCGCGCACCGTCGCCTGCTCGACGTTGGAGGCATTGAGCGGCTTCAGCGCGCGCAGCACCTTCAGCTTCTCGTCGCGCACGGCTTCCGAATCCATCGACGAGGGCACTTCCATCGCCGTCAGGCAAAGCAGCTGCAGGATGTGGTTCTGCACCATATCGCGCAGTGCGCCCGCCGTGTCGTAATAGCCGGCGCGGCCCTCGAGCCCGACCGATTCAGCTACGGTGATCTGCACGTGGTCGATGTAGTTGGCGTTCCAGAGCGGCTCGTAGAGCGCGTTGGCGAAGCGCAGCGCCATCAGGTTCTGCACCGTCTCCTTGCCGAGATAATGATCGATGCGGAAGATCTGCTCTTCCTTGAAGGCGCGGCCGATCGTGTCGTTGAGCTGCAGCGCCGAGGCGAGGTCGCGGCCGATCGGCTTCTCGACGACTATGCGGGTCGATTTGGTGATCAGCTTATGGTCGTGGATCTTCTGCGAAATGTCGCCGAAAATGCCGGGCGCGACCGCCAGATAGAATGAGCGCACACGCTCCTTGCCCTCGTCCAGCAGTTTCTTCAGCTGATCCCAGCCGGCATCCGTGCGGGCATCGACCGAGACGTAGTAGAGGCGGGCACAGAACTTCTCCACCTCAGCCTCGTCATATTCCCCCTTCTTCAGGTGCTCCTTCAGCGCGTCCCTGGCGAATTTGCGATATTCCTCATGAGTCAGCGGGCTGCGAGAGGCGCCGATCACGCGGGTCGGTTCCGTAAACTGGCCTTCGATCTGGCGATGATAAAGAGCGGGCAGAAGCTTGCGTTCGGCAAGGTCGCCGCTGCCGCCGAAGACGACATAATCAAAAGGCTCAACGGGAATGATTTGGCTGCTCATGAGCTTGTCTCTCAATCAGGCTGGTTGGCGGCTCTTTTAATCTAATCGATTTAAAAAAGCCAGTGTGCAGTGCAATGAATCTGTCAGGCACCGGTTTTAGAGCGAATTTCCGGAAGAGGAAATCCGCAATCGGACTAAAACTTGTCGCGAAGCGCAAACCACGACAAGGCGAGGAAAAGCAGCGGTGCGCGCATGCGGGATCCGCCGGGAAAGGCGGGAATATCGAGCGACGTGAAGAGGTCGAGATCGCCGGATTTTCCAAGCACCGTTTCCGCATAGAGCTTGCCACAGTAGTTTGACAGCATGACGCCATGGCCGGAATAACCGCCGATCGAGATGACGCCGGGCATGACCTCACGCACGAAAGGCTGGCGCGGCAGGGTGATGCCGACGCTGCCGCCCCAGGCATGGGTGATCTCGATGTCCTTGAGATCAGGATAGACCTCGGCGATCTGCCGGCGGATGTGCTGCGAAATGTCCCGCGGATTGTCCGACGTATAGGCTTCACGCCCGCCGAACAGCAGGCGTCCGTCGCCGAATTTGCGGAAATAACGCACGACGAAACGCGAATCGGCCACGGCCTCGCCCCCGGGCAGCACATCGGGATGCCCGTCAAGCGGCGCCGTGGCGCCGATGAAGGAGCGGATAGGCATGACATGGCTTGCCGTTACCGGCTCCAGATTGCCGATATAGCCGTTGCAGGCGATCAGCGCGCGCTCAGCGGTGATCGTTCCCCTTTCGGTTTCGATCGTCACCTTGCCGCCGCCCTGGCGGATCGCCGTCGCCTTGGTGATCTCGAAGATTTCAGCGCCGGCATTGGCAGCAACCCGCGCCAGCCCCACCAGCAGCTTCAGTGGATGAATGTGGCCGGTGCCGACATCGCGCACGCCGCAATGGAAACGCTTCGAGCCGAGCCTCTCCTGCGTTTCCTCCTCGTCCATGAAGCTGAGATGCGGATAGCCGTAGCGTAAGGCGGCGATTTCGGCATTTTCATAGTAGTCGCGCTTGTAGCTCGCCTTGTGTGCGACATTGAGCTGGCCGGGCACATAGTCGATCTCGATCTGATGCTCGCGGGCGAAATCGATGAGATGGCGTTTGGCCGCCTCGGCAAGGTCGAACAGCGCCTTCGAGCGTTCGTAGCCGATCTTCTCCTCGAGTTCTTCCGGCCACCATCGCTGGCCGGTGCCGAGTTGACCGCCATTGCGCCCGGACGCCCCGTCGCCGAAGCGGCAGGCCTCGATCAGCACCACTGAAACACCTGCTTTGGCAAGATTATAGGCGGCCTGCAGGCCCGTATAGCCGCCGCCGACGATGGCGACGTCGCATGTTCTCGAGCCGTCGATAGCGGCATAGGTGGGCCGCTCGCCGACTGTTGCCTGATACCAGGACAGCCCGGGCGCGATCGGGCTCTGCCATGTCTCCTGCGATGTCATGATGGTCCCTCACACGTTGAGCAGAAGGAATTCCCGCTCCCAAGGGCTGATCACCTGCATGAAGGTTTCGAACTCGCCGCGCTTGACGCCGGCATAAAGGCCGATGAACTGCTTGCCGAACATCTCCTCGAAGGCGGGTTCGTCCTCGAGCAGCGCCACGGCTTCCAGCAGGCCGCGCGGCAGGTCGATCGAGCCCTCATTGGCCGAATCTTCCGTCGGCGCCGTCGGCTCGATCTCGTTCGTGATTCCGAGCAGGCCGGAGGCGAGCGAGGCAGCGAGTGCGAGATAGGGGTTGGCGTCCGAGCTCGGCAGCCGGTTTTCCACACGCCGCGCCTGCGGATCGGAGACCGGGACACGGAAGGCCGTCGTCCGGTTGTCGTAACCCCAGGCATTGTTGACCGGGCAGGACATATCGGGCTGCAGGCGCCGGTAGGAGTTCACGTAGGGTGCAAGCATCGCCATCGCGCTCGGCACGAATTTCTGCATGCCGCCGATGAAATGGAAGAATTCCTTCGAGGCCGATCCGTCGGGATTGGAGAAAATGTTCTTGCCCGTCTCGATATCGACCACTGACTGGTGGATATGCATCGCCGAACCCGGCTGACCCTGCATCGGCTTGGCCATGAAGGTCGCGTAGATGTCGTGCTTCAGCGCCGCCTCGCGGATCGTCCGCTTGAACAGGAATACCTGGTCGGCAAGCTCGATCGGATTGCCGTGGCGCAGGTTGATCTCCATCTGCGCCGGTCCCTCTTCATGGATCAGCGTATCGATCTCCAGCCCCTGCTTCTCCGAAAAGTGATAGACGTCGTCGATCAACTCGTCGAACTCATTGATGCCAGCGATCGAATAGCCCTGGCCGCCGAGGATCGAGCGGCCGGACCGGCCTTTGGGCGGGTGTAGCGGATAGTCGGGATCGTCGTTCTTGGCGACCAGGTAGAATTCGATCTCGGGCGCCACGATCGGCTTCCAGCCGCGCTCGTGATAGAGGCTCATGATCCGCTTCAGCACGTTGCGCGGCGTATAGGGCACTTCGCCGCCGTCCGAATCGACGATGTCGCAGATCACTTGCGCCGTCGGGTCGGTTTCCCAGGGCACGACCGAAAGCGTCGAAAGGTCGGGCATCAGCTTCAGGTCGCTGTCGCGCGGCTCATATCGGAAGCTCTCCGTCTCGTCTGGATATTCGCCCGAAATTGTGTGCCGGTAGATCGCTGAAGGCAGTGCTAGCGAGGTGTTGGACGTGAATTTCGAGCTCGGCATCATTTTGCCGCGTGCAACGCCGGCGAGGTCCGGCGTAATGCATTCGATGTCTTCGATGCCCCTGTCCCTCAGCCACCGCGCTGCTTCCTTCCAGTTCGCAACGCCGCGCAGGGATCCGGGCTCCGGGGGAGTTTTCTTCGAGGCGGGTACGTTTCTGGCAGGCTTCAGCGTCGTCTTTTTTGGGGACATGACACACCGGTTTGCGTTGATCGTGGCGCCATCATAACCAGACTTTGCCAATTGGCGAGGGGTTGAGAACGTTGACTTTCGACCTCCGATGGAAAAAGAAGACGTGATTTTGATCGGGGAAACGGGTTTGCAGCGCAAAAGCGACGTCATCGTCATCGGCGCCGGGGCGGCGGGCATGATGGCGGCCATCCGCGCGGGAAAACGCGGCCGCTCGGTCGTGGTCCTCGACCATGCCAGGGCGCCTGGTGAGAAGATCCGCATATCCGGCGGCGGCCGCTGCAATTTCACCAATATCCATGCCGGACCAAAGAATTTCCTCTCCGCCAACCCGCATTTCTGCAAGTCGGCGCTCGCCCGTTTCACGCCCGCCGATTTCATCGCCATGGTCGACCGCCATGGCATTGCCTGGCACGAGAAGACGTTGGGCCAGCTTTTCTGCGACGATAGTGCCAAAGACATCATCCGCATGCTGCTGGCTGAGATGCGCATGGCCGGCGCAGTACTGCATCTTGGCACCGAGATATCAGGCGTTGAAAAGACCGAAGCCGGCTTCCGGGTATCGACGAGCGAAGGCCATTGTGAAGCAACGTCGCTGATCGTCGCCACCGGCGGCAAGTCGATCCCGAAGATGGGCGCCACCGGCTTTGCCTATCGCCTCGCCGAGCAGTTCGGCCTGACCGTGCTCGAAACCCGCCCCGGCCTCGTGCCGCTGACGCTCGATCCCGGCCTGCTGGAGAGCATCGCGCCGCTGGCCGGCATTGCCGCCCCAGCCGAAATCCGTCACGGCAGGACCGCCTTCCGCGAAGCGCTGCTGTTCACCCATCGGGGGCTGAGCGGACCCGCTATCCTGCAGATCTCCTCGCACTGGCGCGAAGGCGACGAGATTGTGGTTGCGATCGAACCGGATATCGACATTGCGGCGCATCTGAAGGCGGCAAAGCAGCTCAATGGCCGCCAGTCGCCGCAAACAGCCCTTGGCGACCTCCTGCCGAAGCGGCTGGCACAATTTCTCGTTGAACGCGAAAAGATCTCCGGCAACATGGCCGACCTGCCTGACAAGGCGCTGCTGCGCCTTGCCGCCGGTGCCCAGAACTGGGCCGTCAAACCGTCCGGCTCGGAAGGTTATCGCACCGCCGAAGTGACGCTCGGCGGTATCGACACGGCAACGCTCGATTCACGCAGCATGGAGGCAAAAGCCGTGCCCGGCCTTTACTTCATCGGCGAGTGCGTCGACGTCACCGGCTGGCTCGGCGGCTATAATTTCCAGTGGGCCTGGGCTTCCGGTTTTGCCGCGGGCGAATGCGTCTAAAGCTCCTTGTTTCGATGCATGTAGTGGGCCTAAAGCCGCTGCAAATTTTTTGATATGCATTGGAAGTATCCGGAGATACCGATTCAAGACTTCTTAATAGAGGTGCGCCATCCTGTCTCAATTGGCGGTTTGCGAAGCTGTTCCTAAATTAAGCTTTACCGGCAAGCCGTTTTGTTGGATTGTTGTTGTGTCAGAGAGAAGTGAGGTTTCGACCATGAACAGAAACACACGACGCGCCCGCGCCATCGCAATCGCAGAGGCAAAGCCGAACGCCCGGATGGTCGCCCTGCGTTATCTGATGCTCGCCGCCGGCGCCACCGCCGCCGCCCTCGCGCTGCTGCTCTCGCACTTCATCTGATCCTGTCCGCAGACCTGGAACCAACGTTGCGACATGCCAACTGTCGCACCGCGGCGTCGCGGTTCATAAATTGCAACTATTCACTGCCTTGGCTTAACCCGCCATAACAACTTATCCGAAAATTAATATCTAATCTGACACAATTGCTCGCGAATATTTGGGCATCTCCAAGTTGTTTGGACATGAACTGGCAATGACTGCCGCCTGGCCTCCGGGTTCCCCAATGTAAATAAGAATAGCTCGATGTGCACCCGGCTGGCGCCATGTGGCTGCCTGCGGGAGGAGTGGTGTATGAAAGGCCCGGAACGCCATGTTGATTGACAAGATTCTTTCCCGCTTCAGGATCAAGACGAAGGTTTTGATCTTCGTTCTGCCTTTCGTCGTCACCATTTCGGCAGTGGGCCTGACTGGCCTCTATGCTTCCGGACTTCTGCAGGGCCGCATGGAAATATCCAACAGCGTGCTGCAGTCGCTGAGCGGCTTCAAGGATCTCTATGGTTCGATGGATGATTTCCTGCGCGTCACCAGTCCTGAGGCGCGCGACAAGCTGATCGCGGATCTGAAGACCCAGCAAGGCGTGCTCGACCAGACGCTGAACCAGGTTGGTGACGAGGCCGCCGGCCGCGACAGCCTTGCGGAGGCCTCGCGCCGCACCAAAGAGATTTCGGGCGTCGTCGACAAGCTCTGGGCGCTGCACGAGCAGGAGCAGGCATTGCATGAGCAGATCGACGCGGCGCAAAAAAGCGTCATCAGCACCCGCTTCACCGTGTCCTACCAGGCCGAAGAATTGCAGAGCACCGTCCAGAGCGACGAAAGCGCCGCCACCAGCACCCTTCGCACGGCCGACCGTTTGCTGAAGGGCGGCGATTTTCTCGGCACCGTCGCCAGCGGCTTCAGCAAGCCGCAGACACCGCAGGACAAGATCGCCTTCATCAACGAACAGATGCCGGAGATCATCAAATCGCAGCGGCTGATCGCCATCTCGGTTCCGACCAATCAGAAGAATGTCATCGAGGCACTGGCTGCGACCATTGACGGCATCAAGGCGATCGTGCAGACACCCAATCCGACCGACGAAACCGCCACGGAGCTCGGCCGTCTCGTTTCGCGCTTCCGCCAGACCTCGACCTATACGCAGCTGACCGCCACGCAGAAAATGCGTGACGCGACTCAGGAATTCGCCGCGCTCGACGGCCGGATCGCCCAGGCCAATTCGGTGCTGCAGGATACCAGGCGCCTCGAAAATTCCGTCTATTCGCTGCAGATCGTTCTTTCCGACTTTCTCGCCGATTCCAGCAAGGAAAATCTCGTGCGCCTGCAGCAGCAGGCCGGCACGCTCGGCAAGGACATGCAGGTGCTGGTCACCAGCGCCAAGGGCATGGGCTTTGCCGAAGGCATATCAGGTGCGATCCAGCCGGCGCTCGACGTCATCTCCGGCGGCGGCTCGAAGATCGTCGACACGATCGGCGAGCGCGTCACGGCCTATGCCGCGGCCCGCCAGGAACTCGACCAGATCTGGAAAAAGCTGACCGATTTTGCCGAACTGCAGAAGCAGACGGCCGGCACCGAGCGTACCCAGGCAAACAGCATCTCCGTCATGACCACCGGTCTCGGCATCCTGCTGTCGATCCTGGGCGGCATTGCCCTGGTGCTGACGCTGCAGCGCCCGATCAGCCATATCACCGCCGCCATGCGCCGCATCGCCGAAGGGGCGCTGGATACCAGCATCTCCGGCGAACAGCGCCACGATGAAATCGGCGACATGGCCCGCGCGCTCGGGATCTTCAAGGAAAACGCCATCTCGAAAATCCGCATCGAGGAGCAGAGCGACGAGGAGCGCGCCGCCGCCGAACACGAGCGTCAGCGCAACGACGCCGAAAAGCGCGAGATGGATCGTCAGATCGAATACGCGGTCAACGCGCTCGCCGCCGGCCTCGAACGCATGTCGCAGGGCGATATCTCGACGACGATCGAAACGCCCTTCATCGGCCGTCTCGAACAGCTGCGCCAGGATTTCAACGGTTCGATGATGCGCCTGCAGGCGACGATGAGCCAGATCCGCGACAATGTCGAACTGATCCAGGGCAACGGCAACCAGATGGCCCAGTCGGCCGAGGACCTCTCCAAGCGCACCGAACAGCAGGCTGCATCGCTCGAAGAGACCGCGGCTGCCGTCGATGAAATCACCGTGACGGTCCGTTCGTCGGCCGAACGCGCCAAGGATGCCGACCAGATCGTCCGCCAGGCCAAGCGCAGCGCCGATGATTCCGCCGTCGTCGTCAGCAATGCGATCGACGCAATGGGTCGCATCGAGGATGCCTCGCGCCAGATCGAGCAGATCATCGGCGTCATCGACGAGATCGCCTTCCAGACCAACTTGCTGGCGCTCAACGCCGGGATCGAGGCGGCGCGCGCCGGTGAAGCCGGCAAGGGCTTCGCGGTGGTCGCGATGGAAGTCCGTGAACTGGCCCAACGCTCCGCAGCAGCAGCTCAGGAGATCAAGGGGCTGATCAACAAGTCGACCAACGAGGTCAATTCAGGTTCGCAATTCGTGCAGGAGACCGGCACGGTGCTCGCCAAGATCAGCGCCCAGATCGTCACGATCAGCCAGCATGTCGAGATGATCGCTCGCGCCAGCCACGACCAGTCCAACGCGCTGCAGAGCGTCAACGCGACGGTCAACCAGATGGACCAGATGACTCAGCAGAACGCCGCCATGGTGGAGGAGACCACCGCCGCCAGCCGCGAACTGGCCGACGAGGCCGGTTCGCTGCGCCGGCTCATCCAGCAGTTCAAGATCGACGGCGAGGCGGCCGCCGCGCCGGTCTACCGCGCCGCCTGATCGTTGATCAATCCGTCTTCATGCGAACGGCCCCGGAGTTTCCGGGGCCGTTTCCATTTATTCTGCAAAATAGCGCCTCGATTAAGAGGGTTTGAACGATGGAGAATAGGTCGAATGACGCAGCCTATCACGCTGGGATCATCGGAAAACGCTCGCAAACGAGGCGATGAATATCTCCGACAGCCAAGATTTACGGAGAATCTTCCTTAATGCTTTTAATCTAATTTAACCTTGGTCTATCTCCCCGGGGGTCTCGATGCTGCGCCTTTTCTCTACGTCGATCATACGCCAGATCGTTGCGATCACGCTTTTTCTGCTGGCGATCAGCACGGCCGCCATCGTCGGCGTGACCTACTACAATCTGAGCCGTCAGGTCATGGACGGGGCCGTCTCCGACGCCAGGGATGCCACTCGCGCCATGGCCGTCCTCTACGGTGCTGCCGATCAGGCTGCAAAGATCGAATTGAAGGACAATCAGCTCTCGGCTGTCACGGAAGACGCCATTCCGGCCCTTGCCGACCATTCCCTGGTCGATCGCACTGCGCAATCGATCGCCGGCGTTGCGACCATCTTCCAGAAGCAGGGCAGCGATTACGTCCGCATATCCACAAACGTCAAGAAGGAAAACGGCGACCGCGCCGTCGGCACCAAGCTGGTCGCCGATCATCCGGCCCAGCCGGTTCTCGCCAGGGGCCAGGCTTACTACGGTCCGGCGGAGCTTTTCGGCCGCAAGTTCATGACTGGTTATTTCCCCATCAAGAATGCGTCGAACGCCAATGTCGGCATTCTCTTCATCGGCATTCCGATGGAGCTCTATTACCAGCGCGTGAATGAGCTGCAGATGCTGGTTCTCGGCGTTGGCTTCATCCTCATGCTCATCGTCGGCGTTCTCGCCTTCTATGCGATCCGCCTGTCGGTGAAGCCTTTGCAGGCGCTGACTGCGAGCGTTCACTCGATTTCCTCCGGCGATCTCGAAGGAGCGATTCCCTGTATCGAAAAGAAGAACCAGTTCGGCGATATCGGCCGGGCCTTGGCGCTTTTCCGCGACAGTGCCCGCGCCAGGCGCGATCTGGAAACCCAGGCTGGCGAACAGCGCGCCTTGAGCGATGCCGAACGCGCCAGGAACGATGCAGACAAGCGTTCGCTCGACGGCCAGATCGACTTTGCCGTCAACCAGCTTGCCGCCGGCCTCGGGCGCCTGTCGCAGGGCGACGTCTCGCAAACGATCGGCACGCCCTTCGTCGGCCGGCTTGAGCAGCTGCGCGTCGATTTCAACGCTTCTCTCTTGCGGCTCCAGGATACCCTTTCCGGTATCCGCGACAGTGCCTCGACGATCCAGCGCAACAGCGGCGCCGTCTCCGCCTCTGCCGGCGAGCTTTCGAAACGCACCGAGGCGCAGGCGGCGAACCTCGAGGAGACCGCGGCCGCGGTGGAAGAGATCACCGTGACGGTTCGTTCCTCCGCCGAGCGTGCCCGTGAAGCCAACAATGTCGTGGCTGCGACCAAGAAGACGGCCGACAGTTCCGGCGCCGTCGTCGGCGATGCCGTCGCCGCCATGGATCGCATCGAGCAGGCCTCGCAGCGCATCGAGCAGATCATCGAGGTGATCGACGACATCGCCTTCCAGACCAATCTTCTGGCGCTGAATGCCGGCATCGAGGCGGCGCGGGCCGGCGAGGCGGGCAAGGGTTTTGCCGTCGTCGCCCAGGAGGTCCGCGAACTCGCCCAGCGTTCGGCCGATGCGGCGCGCGAGATCAAGTCGCTGATCGAGACATCGAGCCGGGAGGTGACGGCAGGTTCCGAACTGGTCCAGAAGACCGGCAGCGTCCTTGCCTCGATCAGCCAGGAGATCATCGCGATCAGCGGCCATGTCGAGACCATCGCCACCGCCAGCCGTGATCAGTCGGCTGCGCTCCAGGAGGTCAACGGTTCCGTGAACGCCATGGACCAGATGACCCAGAAGAACGCATCGATGGTTGCCGAGACGACCCAGGCAAGCCGCCTGCTTGCCGGCGAAGCCGATACGCTGATGGCGCTGATCGAGCGGTTCCGCATCGTCGCAGAATCGGCACCGGCTCATCTCGGAGCAAGAAGAGTCGCCTGAACTGCGCAGCCGCAGCGGCTGCGGGATTGCGCAGTGGCCCTGCGGCGCCTTCCGAGGTTGAGGTCGAGCGACGTCAGCCAGGCGGCAAAGCCAATAATGCTATTGTTTCCGAACTCGGCATAAAATCTGTCCTCTTCCTCCTTGCCACCACTTCGTTGGGGATAGTGCCGATAGCCGATGGTGACTGCGATGGTGAGCATGTCGATCATGACAATGTCCTTTCCTATGTCAGACATCGCCTGATTTAGGCATCGAATTTCTCTTTATAAACGGGGAAAATCCCGCTATGTTTTTCATCCATGAAAAACGCGAGTTGGGATTCCTATCAGCTTTTCCTGCAGGTCGCCCGGCTCGGCGGTTTGACGGGGGCAAGCACCGCAAGCGGGCTCAGCCCGGCGACCGTCGGTCGGCGCATGCTCGATCTCGAGCAGGAGATCGGCCGCGCCTTGTTTTCGCGAAGCCAGACCGGATACCGTCTGACCCAGGATGGCCAGGCGCTGCTCGATCACCTGCAGGAGATGGAGGCCGCCGCCCGCAAGGTGGCGGCGTGGCGGCAATCCGGCGAGGGCGGCACGACCGTCAGGGTCGCCGCCGGCACCTGGCTCGCCTGGCTGCTGACCGAGAATTTCGCCGCAATCCGCATGCCGGGCGATGCCTTCGCCATTTCGCTGACCATCGGCGAGGCGCGGGCAAGCCTTGCCTATCGCGAGAGCGATATCGGTATTCGCGCCTTCGAGCCCGAGGAGGCAAATCTCGCCGCACGTCAGCTCGGGGAGGTGGCCTACGCCGTCTATATCAGGCGCAACGCCGCCGAGACCGACGAGCGCTGGATTGCAGTCGCCGAGGACGAGGCGATATCGGCCTATCTGCGCTGGCCGCACGCCCATGCCGGGACGGCAATCGTCGCCACCGTCAATCGGCCGCGTTCGCTGCCGGATCTGGTGCGCGCCGGCGCCGGCAAGACCGTGCTTCCCTGTTTCGTCGGCGATCTCCAACCCGAATTGCAGCGGCAGGGCGGCGAGTTGCCGGAACTGCGCCACCGGCAATGGATCGTCATGAATGCCGAGGACCGCCACCGCCCGGAGATCCGCACAGTCGCCGACCGCATGACCAAGCTCATCAAAAGTTATGCCGATCTCTTCGCCGGAAAACGACCGAGTCGCGGCTGAAGCGTGTCGCCCAGAACTGTGCAGCGGCTTTGGCGCCACAACATGCATCAAATCGAGACGTAAATCGCCGCGCCCGATAGGTCGCGCGGCGATTGAAGAAGCGGGCCGACTTCACCGGCCCGCCAACGGTCGCCTTTTCGTCAATGCCGGTTGGTGACGACGACGGGAATCAGCAGGTCCCCCCAGTGGCCGTCGCCGCCATGATGACGGGCCGAGCGCACCAGTTCGACCGAGACACCGGCCTCGACGGCTTTCATGACCGATTGGTTCAGCCGATGCAGGTCGTTGGCGAGCATGCGGATCGTCGTCTGCTGATCCTCGCTCATGCTGCTTGCCTGTTCCTCGGCCCGTTCCCTGACGCGTGTAATGGATGCCATGATCTTCTCCTCCTCTTCGAGTTATTCCGCAGCCGGTTTGAACTGCGCATGTTCGGTCGAACCGTGCATCGCCGTGGTCGACGACCGGCCGCCGGTGATGGCGAGCGACACGGCGTCGAAATAGCCGGTGCCGACCTCGCGCTGATGTTTGGTCGCGGTATAGCCATTGACCTCGGCGGCGAATTCCGCCTGCTGCAGCTCGGAATAAGCCGACATCTGCCGCTGCCGGTAGCCACGCGCCAGTTCGTACATGCCGTAATTCAGCTGGTGGAAGCCGGCGAGCGTGATGAACTGGAACTTGTAGCCCATCGCGCCGAGTTCGCGCTGGAACCGCGCAATCGTCGCCTCGTCGAGGTTCTTCTTCCAGTTGAAGGAAGGCGAACAATTATAGGCGAGCAGCTTGCCGGGATGGACCTTGTGTACGCCTTCGGCAAAGCGCCGCGCCTGATCGAGGTCCGGCTTCGAGGTCTCGCACCAGATGAGATCGCAGTGCGGCGCATAGGCGACGGCGCGCGCGATGCAGGGCTCGATGCCGTTTCGCACCTGATAGAAACCTTCGACCGTGCGGCCGGCATCATAGTCGACGAAGGGCTGGTCGCGCTCGTCGATGTCCGACGTCAAGAGCTTCGCCGCCTCCGCGTCGGTGCGGGCGATGACGAGCGTCGCAACGCCCAAGACGTCGGCGGCAAGCCGCGCGGCATCGAGATTGCGGATATGGGCGGCCGTCGGGATCAGCACTTTGCCGCCAAGATGGCCGCATTTCTTCTCCGAAGCGAGCTGGTCCTCGAAGTGGACGCCCGCAGCACCCGCCTCGATATAGGCCTTCATGATCTCGAAGGCGTTGAGCGGTCCGCCGAAGCCTGCCTCCGCATCGGCAACGATCGGTGCGAACCAGGTCTCGACGGAAAGTCCCTTTGCTTCCGCGGTCTCGATCTGGTCGGCGCGCTGCAGCGTGCGGTTGATGCGTTTGGCCAGTTCCGGACCGGCATTGGCCGGATAGAGCGACTGGTCGGGATACATCGCCGATGCCGTATTGGCGTCGGCCGCCACCTGCCAGCCGGAAAGATAGATCGCCTTCAGTCCGGCGCGCACCATCTGCATGGCCTGGTTGCCGGAAAGCGCGCCGAGCGCATTGACGAAATCCTCCTGGTGAATGAGCCGCCACAACCGGTCCGCCCCCATTTCGGCCAGCGTATGGCTGAGCGCCACCGAGCCTCTGAGCCGCTGCACGTCCGCGGCCGAATACGGTCTCTCGATGCCATCGAAGCGGCCTGCTGATGCATTTGGAACAAGCTTGTAGAAATCCGTCATGCTGCTCTCCTCACTAAAAAGCCTGACAAAGGTGCTGCATGACAAGATTGACAATTTGCACCGATATGACCAGGAAAACCTTTGATTTCCTGCTCGGAAAGAGGTTAAGATGACGAAGATTGACAGAGCGGCGCTGTGAATTTGTAAAGTTTTGTAAATACGGCGCTCCCTGCCTGTCAAAGGGTGTGACATGGCGGAACGAAAGATATTCGCAGGCCCGAAAGTCAGGCGCATCCGCAATGCGCTGGCGCTGACGCAGACCGCCATGGCCGAGGCGCTTGAAATATCGCCGTCCTACCTGAACCTGATCGAGCGCAACCAGCGGCCGTTGACGGTGCAGCTCCTTCTCAAGCTTGCAAGCGTCTACAGGGTCGATCTGGAGGAGTTGCGGGGGCAGACTGGCGGCAGTCTTGACCAGCTCAAGGAGATCTTTGCCGATCCGCTGTTGTCGGGCGAGTTGCCGGGTGATCAGGAATTGGTGGAGGTGGCCGAGGCAGCACCCAATGCCGCGAGCGGCATGATCAAACTCTACCGCGCCTATCGCGAGCAGGCGGCAAGGCTGTCCGATCTGACGGCGCTGATGGCCGCCGAAGGGCATGCGCCGATCGCCGCCGGCCGCTTGCCGCTGGACGAGGTGCGCGAGACGCTGGAGCGCAGGTCCGGCTATTTCGGACAGATTGAGACGGCGGCGGAAGCTTTTGCCGCAACGCTCCCTGGCGGCCTCGATCTTGCTGCCGGACTGAAGGATTGGCTGCGCTCGGAGCGCGGCATCGCGGTGCGCGTCTTGCCCGTTCATGTGATGCCGGATCTGCGCCGCCGTTTCGATCGCCATTCGATGCGGCTTTTCATCTCTGAGCGCCTGTCGCAGGCCGACCGTGCGCACGAGATTGCGGTCGAGGCCGCGACTCTGGCCCTGTTGCCGGCAATCGATGCCGAGCTCGACGATCTCTCGCTCTCCTCCGCCGAGGCGCGCCGCATCGCCCGCTTCGAGCTTGCCCGCATCGCGGCCTTAGCGCTCGCAATGCCCTATGAAGCCTTTCTCTCGGCGGCCAAAGCAACGCGCTACGATATCGATATTCTGCGTGCGCGCTTCGGCGTCTCCTTCGGCCAGGCGGCTGCGCGTCTTGCCATGCTGCAACGCCCGGGGGCAGCCGCCATCCCCTTCTTCCTGATCGAGATCGATGCTGCGGGCCACCGGTTGCGCAGGGCAGGTGCCCAGGGCTTTCCGCACGCCCGTTTCGGCGGCGGCTGTCCGAAGCTCAATCTCCATGCCGCCTTCCTGCAGCCGGGCCAGATCCTCGCCGAAACGGTCGTCATGCCTGACGGCGCATCCTTCCTGACGGTTTCCCGAACCCAGGAAGGGCCGAGCGTCGAATTCGGCGAAAGGATCAGGCGCACCGCGATCCTGATCGGCTGCGACGGTGCCCTTGGCGAGGGGGTGGTCTACGGGCAGGCGACGGCGCTCGATCCGGTCGCGATCGGTCCGGCCTGTCGCCTTTGCGAGCGGCGCGGTTGCCTTTCCCGGGCCGAGCCGCCGGTGACGAGACCGCTCGGGCTCGACGAGATGGTCGCCGGGCTCAGCGCCTTCGACTTCCAGTGATTGTGAAATCATTGAGGGCGCAGGATTTTGCGCTTGTGGGCTTAGAAATTCCTTCTTAGTCTGCGTGGAAAACCAGAGGGAAAAGATCTCCGAGGGTGCGGAATCTTTGAACAAACAGGAGAAGTCATGAGGTCAACCATCCTAAGCGTGACGGCCGCCGCCGTTACCGCGCTCCTTGCTGCCGTGCCGGCCTTTGCGCAGGAGCGTGTGGTCAACGTCTACAACTGGTCGGATTATATCGACAGTTCCATCCTCGAGGATTTCACCAAGGAAACCGGGATCAAGGTCGTCTACGACACCTTCGATTCCAACGAGACGCTGGAAACCAAGCTCCTGGCCGGCGGTTCGGGCTATGACGTTGTCGTCCCCACGGTATCCTTCATGCAGCGCCAGATCGCCGCCGGCGTCTACCAAAAGCTCGACAAGTCGAAGTTGCCGAACCTGGTCAATATGTGGGACGTCATCATGAAGGGCGTGGCGTCCTTCGACCCCGGCAATGAATACAGCGTCGACTACATGTGGGGCACGACCGGCATCGGCTACAATGTCGACAAAGTCAAGGCCGCCCTCGGCACCGACGAAAAGCCGAATTGGGACGCGTTGTTCGATCCGGCGAAAGCAGCAAAGCTCAAGGATTGCGGCATCTACATGCTGGATTCCCCGACTGATGTCGTGCCCTCGGTGCTCGCCTATCTCGGGCTCAATCCGAACAGCACCGATCCCGCCGATCTCAAGAAGGCGCAGGAAGTCCTCACGGCTGTTCGTCCCTTCGTCCGCAAGTTCCACTCTTCCGAATATATCAGCGCGCTGGCGAACGGCGATATCTGCATCGCGCTCGGTTATTCCGGTGACATGTTCCAGGCCCGCGACCGTGCCGCAGAAGCCAATGCCGGGGTAAAGGTCGACTATTCGGTGCCGTCGCAGGGCGCCCAGATCTTCTTCGACGTCTTTGGCATTCCGAAGGATGCGCCGCATGTCGCCGAAGCCCATGAATTCATCAACTACATGATGAAGCCGGAAGTGATCGCCAAGGCCTCGAACTTCGTCTTCTACGCCAACGGCAACAAGGCGTCGCAGCAGTTCCTCGACAAGGAGGTCCTCGACGATACGGCGATCTACCCGACGCCCGAGGTGATGGCGAAACTCTTCACCGTTCCGCCGCTCGATCCGAAGACCCAGCGGATCGTGACGCGGCTATGGACCACCGTCGTCACCGGCCAATGATCTGATAGTGGCCCGGACGGAAACGTCCGGGCCTTTTTTGACGATCCCGGCCGGGTGAAACCGGGAATAAAAGCCAATAACAAAAGCAAAGAATGCATTTTCGGGGAACAATATGAAGTCTCTAGGCAATATTCGCCGCTCTTTCGCACCTTGGACCGATCCGACCGCCAAGCCCTTCATATCAATCAAGAACGTCACCAAGAATTTCGGCAATTTCACTGCCGTCGATAACCTGTCGCTCGATATTTATCACCGCGAGTTCTTCGCGCTGCTCGGCGCTTCCGGCTGCGGCAAGTCGACGCTTCTGCGCATGCTCGCCGGCTTCGAGCAGCCGACCTCGGGCGAAATCGTGCTCGACGGCACCGACATGGCCGGCACGCCGCCCTATCGGCGCCCCGTCAACATGATGTTCCAGTCCTATGCGCTTTTCCCGCACATGACGGTCGAGAAGAACATTGCCTTCGGCCTGAGACAGGACGGCATGGCGAAGGACGAGATGACTGACCGCGTCTTGCAGATGCTGAAACTCGTCAAGCTGGAGCAATTTGCATCCCGCAAGCCGAACCAGCTTTCCGGCGGCCAGCGCCAGCGCGTGGCGCTGGCCCGATCTCTTGCCAAGCGCCCGAAGGTGCTGTTGCTCGACGAACCGCTCGGCGCACTCGACAAGAAGCTGCGCGAGGAAACCCAGTTCGAGTTGATGGACCTGCAGCAGAACCTTGGCCTCACCTTCGTCGTCGTTACCCACGATCAGGAAGAGGCGATGACCATGGCCGACCGTATTGCCGTCATGAGCCACGGCAAGGTCGTGCAGGTGGCGACGCCGGCGGAGATCTACGAAGCGCCGAATTGCCGTTTCGTCGCGGATTTCATCGGCGATGTGAACATCTTCGATGGCAAGGTTGCCTCATCGGGCAACGGCACCGTCGAGATATCAGTCGATAGCGGCTTCAGCGTGCGCGTCGCCGCTTCCGAGACACCTTCTGCAGGCGGCGCCGTCGGCTTTGCCATCCGGCCGGAAAAGATGCGGGTCGGGCGCACGCCTCCCGCCAACGCTTCGATCAACGCTGCCAGGGGCGAACTCTGGGATATCGCCTATCTCGGCGACATGACCGTCTTCCATGTGAAATTGCAGAGCGGCAAGGTCGTCAAGGCCTCCTCCCTCAACGCGCAGCGCTTGGTCGACGACCCCTTCACCTACGATCAGGACGTCTGGGTCTCCTTCGACGAAAATGCCGGCGTTCTGCTGAAGGATTGACATCATGGGCAAGTTTACGTCCGGCCTCTACAATCGCCTCGTCATCGTCATCCCTTATGCTTGGCTGCTGCTCTTCTTTCTGGCGCCCTTCTTCATCGTCTTCCGCATTTCGATGTCGGCGACGGCGATCGCCATGCCGCCCTACGAGCCCGTCTTCTCTTTTGCCGACGGCTGGGCTGGCCTATTAAGCAAGCTCGGTGAACTCTCCTTCGACAATTACACCTACCTCACCGACGACCCGCTCTATTTCAACGCCTATGTGTCGAGCGTGGTGATCGCCGCGATCTCCACCTTCCTGACGCTGCTGATCGCCTATCCGATCGCCTACGGCATGGCGCAGGCGCCGCGTGGCCTGCGCCCGACGCTGGTGATGCTGGTGATCCTGCCCTTCTGGACGAGCTTTCTGATCCGCGTCTACGCCTGGATCGCCATCCTGAAGCCAGAGGGACTGTTCAACCAGTTGCTGCTGTCGCTGCACCTCATCGACACGCCGCTGATCATCCTCAACACCAATACCGCCGTCTATATCGGCATCGTCTATTCCTATCTGCCCTTCATGGTGCTGCCGCTTTATTCGGCGCTCGAGAAGATGGACGGCACGCTGATCGAGGCCGCGCAGGATCTCGGCTGCCCGCCGATCACCGCCTTCTGGCGCGTCACCTTCCCGCTGTCGATCCCCGGCGTGGTGGCCGGCTGCATGCTGGTCTTCATCCCAGCCGTCGGCGAATTCGTCATTCCCGACCTGCTCGGCGGGTCGCAGACGCTGATGATCGGCAAGACGCTGTGGAGCGAGTTCAATTCCAACCGCGACTGGCCGGTCTCCTCGGCAGTGGCAACCATCCTGTTGCTGATCCTGGTCATTCCGATCGTCTTTTTTCAGAATGTCCAGGCCAAAGCCGAAGAGCGGGGGAAATAAGCCATGCTGAAATGGACCCGCTTCAACATCCTCTCCGTCACCCTCGGCTTCGCCTTCCTCTATCTGCCAATCGTGCTTCTGGTGATTTTCTCCTTCAACGAATCCAAGCTCGTGACCGTTTGGGGCGGCTTCTCGACGAAATGGTATGTCTCGTTGATGAGCAATCAAGCCCTGCTCGACGCTGCCTGGGTAACGCTGCGCGTCGGGCTGTTGTCGGCAACGTTAGCAACCATCCTCGGCACGATGGCGGCGCTGACATTGGTGCGCTACACCCGCTTTCGCGGCCGCATGCTGTTTTCGGGCATGGTCTATGCGCCCCTGGTCATGCCCGAGGTCATCACCGGCCTGTCATTGTTGCTGCTCTTCGTGGCAATCGGCCTCGACCGCGGCTTCTGGACGATCACGCTCGCGCATACGACGCTGACCATGTGTTTCGTCGCCGTCGTCGTGCAGTCGCGCCTGCTGAGCTTCGATCATTCGATCGAGGAGGCGGCCCAGGATCTCGGCGCCCCGCCGGTGCGCACCTTTTTCGAGATCACCCTGCCGATCATCGCGCCCGCCGTCGCCTCAGGCTGGATCCTTGCCTTCACCCTGTCGCTCGACGATCTGGTGATTGCGAGCTTCACGTCGGGGCCCGGCGCCACCACGCTGCCGATGAGGATTTATAGTCAGGTCCGCCTCGGCGTGACGCCTGAGATCAACGCGGTGTGCACGATCCTGATCGGCATCGTCGCAGTCGGCGTCATCTGCGCCTCGATCATCACCAAGCGCCGCGAAACGCAGCGCCAGAGGGACGAACGCGCCGCTGCTGCCGGCGCCTGAGGTCTAAAGCGCGTGCTCCTCGCGCTTTATGTCTCTATTTTACGCATGTCGTTATCGCAAAACCGCGCACACTTTTGCGCGACATGCATTATTGCGCGTGAGGTGTATTGCCAAACAGCGGCACCGGCGAGATTACCGGGTTCGGCCATGAACCGCCAATGAAGAACGGCAGAAGCGGCAGTTCCGCGGCCTTCGCCGGATCTGTTGGCTCCAGCGATCCGGAAAGCGCCAGCCCGTTCGACTGATAGGTGATGACGCCGGAAAGCGTCAGCGTCTGTGTGGCACCGGCTATATGGGCGTCGTGCATCTCGGCGGTGCCGTTGGCGAAATCGGCCTGAAGGTTCAGCTGGTTGAAGGCGAAGGCGCCGCCTGCTGCCGCGCTCAGCGGAAAGAACGGCTTTTCGGCCGCCTGCGTCCGGAGTGCTGCGGCATCGATGCCGGGAATGGTACCTTCGCCTGTCCAGAAGTGCAGCTTGCCGGTGACGTCGGCAAGGCCGGTCGTCCAGATCGCCTTTGGCGACTGCAGTTCGAGATCGAGCGATCCTGTTGCAAGCGGCAGTGGGCCCTTCAACGCGAGGCGCTCGGCAAGGGCTGCGAAGTCGGCATTGCGAATCGACAGCTGCAGCTTGCCGCCGCCGTCGAAGTCGCGCTGCGTCGCTTCCAGATGCGCGGTCATCTCGCCGCCCTCGAACTGGCTGTCGCCAATATCGAATTTGGCCTCGCCGCCGGCAACGATCATGCTGGCGCCAACGTCGGAAAGCTCGAAGAGCCCCATCTGGGCGCGCCGCGCCGAAAGCCTGACGTCGACGTCGAGCGCCTGCAGCGGCCCACCTATGCCAGCGGAGATTTCCTCTGCCTCGCCGGCGGCGAGCCTCAGCGCGAAGGCATCGAGGAAGGGCTTGAGGTTCATCTGGTCGAAGGCGAGCGTGCCGCCGATTTTCGGTCGTTTGCCGGGTTGAGTGAAAAGGTCCATCACCCCGGTGGCACTCGCTTCGTTCAGCGAGAGACTGAGATTGTTAAAGCGCAGCCCATTGCCCGACGACATGATGTCGGATTCCACCGAAGCGCTCTTCAGCGTTGCGATACCGGGGATCGACTTGCCCGACCATGTCAGCAGCGCCGGCACATCGGGAATGCTGGCGGTGATATTGCCGGAAAGGGCCGAAAGGCTGGCGATGCTGGCAATGCCCTGAAAGTGCGCGGTCAAAAGGTTCGATGTAAGCGACGTCCGTGCCTCGGCATTCCTGCCGGCAAAGGCGAGCAGCGGCTGCCGCGAGGCGAAATCGACCTTCAGATCCTCGCCGTTGATGCGGGCGATGACGACCGCCGAGATCGCGCCGGAAAGTCTCGGCCAGGCAATATCTGCGGTGACGCTGCCGAAATGATAGGCCTTGGCGGTCTTGATGTCGGTGACCACAAGCGTGCCGTCCTCGACGGTCACTGCGCCGATCTCGGCATCGAGATCAGGATTAAGCACCTCGGCGCCGTTTTCGTAGCGTACGCCACTGATCGCGCGTGCAAGCAGTCCGGCATAACTCCAGTCGATCAGGCCTTTCTCGTCGCGCGTCAGCGCCAGGTTGGGGCGTACCAAATGGAACTCGTGGAAGCTCGTCCGGCCTCGCAAAGCATCGATGAGGCTGAAATCGGCCGACAGGCTTTCAATGCTGCCGAGCAGCTTATCGCCATTTTCGCGCGGCTGGCGGATGGTGATCTGGTTCAGCGTGATGCGCGGTGTCGGCCAGAATTCGAGAACCGGGCTACCCTTGATCTCGGCATGGTAGCCCGTCCATTTCGACAGCGCGTCCTCTATGCCGGAGCGCACGAATCCGGTTGAAATGAGATAGGGCGCGGCAACCCTGAGCGCCACGAAAAGCGCCAGCGCGATCAGCAGGAATACCGTCGACAGGCGGGCGAAGGCCGGAAGCCAGCGCGAAACGGGTCCGATCTTCCTGCGCCACCTGCGATGTCTTGACGTGCTCATGATCTCCGCCGGCAAATTCAGCCGGTCATCCCGTTATGCGCTGATTTCGCCGGATATAGGAAATATCGGGCATATGCAAATCCCTACAGCGCCGCGCGTCTTTTCAGACGCGTAAAGGACGCTGTAGCACTTTCAAATAAATAGTTGGAGCATGATGTCGTCCGAAAACCGCTCACACTTTTCGGCATCGTACTCCAGGCGTCGGATCGCGTCGGTTCCACGCTTTATAATGCAATGCAGCATGATATAAGGACGGCATTGGGGAGGAGGATTGAATGCAGGATAACAAACCACTTTGGGTGCCCTCGCAGGATGCCATTGCAAAAAGCCCGATCCATGCCTTCATGGAGCGCTGCAATGCCGATTTCGGGCTTTCTCTTTCGGGCTTTGAGGATCTGCATGCATGGTCGGTGGCCGAGCGGGAGAGCTTCTGGTCGACCGTCTGGGATTTTTGCGACGTGCAGGGAGAGCGTGGCGCAAAGGTGCTTGCCAATGGTGACCGCATGTTGGACGCGCGCTTCTTTCCTGATGCGACGCTGAACTTTGCCGAAAACCTGCTGTCTGGCCGCGGTGAGGGTGATGCGATCATCTTCCGCGGCGAGGACAAGGCCGAGGACCGCTGGTCGTGGGATCGGCTCCGCGCGCTGGTCTCGAAGCTGCAGCAGGCTTTCGCAGCGCTCGGCATCGGCAAGGGCGACCGCGTCGCCGCGATGATGCCGAACATGCCGGAGACCGTCGCCGCCATGCTCGCCGCCGCCTCGATCGGCGCCATCTGGTCGTCGTGTTCGCCTGATTTCGGCGAGCAGGGTGTGCTCGACCGCTTCGGCCAGATTGAGCCAAGGCTCTTCATCGCCTGCGACGCCTATTGGTATTCCGGCAAGCTGCAGGATGTCGGCGCCAAGGTCGCGACGGTCGCAAAAAGCTTAGATGTCCCGACGATCATCGTCCATTACGCCGGCGATGCCGAGGCGGTGGCGCTCAAGACACCGGGGGCTTTAACGCTCGACGCCTTTGTCGCGCCTTACGAGGCAAGGGAGGTCGAGTTCACACGGCTCGGTTTTTCGCACCCGCTTTACATCCTGTTTTCATCGGGCACCACGGGCGTGCCGAAATGCATCGTGCATTCGGCCGGCGGCACGCTGCTGCAGCACCTCAAGGAGCACCGGTTGCATTGCGGCCTGCAGGCCGGCGAGAAGCTGTTTTACTTCACCACCTGCGGCTGGATGATGTGGAATTGGCTGGTCAGCGGCCTTGCCAGCGGCGCGACGCTCTGCCTGTTCGACGGCTCGCCCTTCGCCCCCAATGGCAATGTGCTGTTCGACTACGCCGAGGCTGAAAAATTCGCCATCTTCGGCACCTCGGCGAAATATATCGACGCGGTGCGCAAGAGCGGGCTGACGCCGCGCGCGAGCCACGATCTCTCCAGCCTCCGGCTGATGACCTCCACCGGTTCGCCGCTATCGCCGGAAGGGTTCACCTTCGTCTACGACGGCATCAAGGAGGACGTGCAACTCGCCTCGATATCGGGCGGCACCGATATCGTCTCCTGCTTCGTGCTCGGCAATCCGCTGCAGCCGGTCTGGCGCGGCGAGATCCAGGGGGCCGGCCTCGGCCTTGCGGTCGACGTCTGGAACGATGATGGCAAGCCGGTGCGCGGGGAGAAGGGCGAACTCGTCTGCACCAAGGCCTTCCCGTCGATGCCGGTGATGTTCTGGAACGATCCCGATGGCGCCAAATATCGCGCCGCCTATTTCGACCGGTTCGACAATGTCTGGTGCCACGGCGATTTCGCCGAGTGGACGGAGCATGGCGGCCTGGTCATCCACGGCCGTTCGGATGCGACGCTCAATCCCGGCGGCGTGCGCATCGGCACGGCCGAGATCTACAATCAGGTAGAGCAGATGGAGGAGGTGGCCGAGGCGCTGTGCATCGGCCAGGAGTGGGACGACGACGTGCGCGTCATCCTCTTCGTTCGCCTTGCCGCTGGTGTGACGCTGACGGAGGATCTCGTCAAGGCAATCAAGACGCGTGTGCGCACCGGCGCCTCGCCGCGCCACGTGCCGGCGAAGATCATCGCGGTTGCCGACATTCCCCGCACCAAATCCGGCAAGATCGTCGAGCTTGCCGTGCGGGAGGTCGTTCACGGCCGGCCGGTGAAGAACTTGGAAGCGCTTGCCAATCCCGAGGCGCTGCGGCTCTTCGCCGGACTAAGCGAACTGAGGGATTGACTGCGATCGGAAACTACAAGCTTTCACCCTCTATCAATCTCCTGTCATGAAAACCTTTCGTTAAGAAAGGTTTGTCAAACGTGAAGCTAACTTGGGGGCCGCACATGAACGACGCGGGCTGGGGCTTTCGGGCCTTCGAAACATGACGTTGATCGACTGAGCTCTTGTTGAACAGCACTAAATTCTAGGCAGCCTCTGGCTGCCTTTTCTTTGCGCTCCGATCAGCCGGCCAGCACCCGCTGCGACGGGAAGGTGATCTCGACGAGCGTGCCCTCGTTCGGCGTCGAACTGATCGAGAACGTTGCCCGGTTGGCATCCACCATCGCCTTGGTCAGCGGCAGGCCGAGCCCGGTGCCGTCGCCGCGATGGCGCGATTGGGTCGAGGAGACCTGCCGGAACGGCTTCATCGCCTGGTCGAGTTCGCTGCGCGTCATGCCGATGCCGGTATCGCGGACCCTGAGGACGACGCTGCCATTGGCCTCATAGGAGGTGGAAACGACGATCTGCCCGCCTGATGGGGTGAAGCGGATGGCGTTCGACAGGATGTTCAGGGCGATCTGCTTGATCGAGCGGAGATCGGCCACGACCTCGGGGACCGATTGCGACAGCGCCGTGCGGATGATGACGCGCTGGCCATTCGCCTGCGGCTGTATCAGTGCCACTGCCTCGGAGACCGCTTCGTTGAGACCGACGGCATCAAAATCGAGATCCATCTCGCCCGCTTCGATCTTCGAAATGTCGAGCAGGTCGTTGACGATGTCGAGCACGTGCCGGCCGGAGCGGCCGATGTCGTTGGCATATTCGATATAACGCGGATGGCCGATCGGGCCGAAGCGCTCGCCCGCCATCATGTCGGAAAAGCCGATGATGGCGTTGAGCGGTGTGCGGATCTCATGACTGACACGGGCAAGGAAATCGGTCTTGTGAGCGTTGGCGGTTTCGGCCGCACCTTTGGCGTTGCGCAGTTCGTCCTCGGTGCGCTTCCACTGGGTGATGTCGCGTATGACGGCGCAATAGCCATTGGAGGAGGTGAGCTGGCCCATCGTCATGAACAGCGGCACGAAACCGCCGGCGGCCTCGCGGCCGATCACTTCGCGTCCGTCGTTCAACACACTTGCCACGCCATGGCCGGAGAGGCCGTTCAGATAGTCCATGACCGCCTTCTGGCTCTCATGGGCAAACAGCATGACGAAGGGTTTGCCGCGCGTCTCCTGCTCGTCGTAATTGAAAAGCGCGCTGGCCGAGCGGTTCATCGAGCGGATGTCGCCTTCCGTGCCGATGACGACGACGCCGTCGGTCGCCGTTTCGAGGATGGAGCGCAATTCTTCCACTTCGACCTGGAGTTTGGCGACCTTCTCGACCATCCGCTCGGGGCGACCTTCGGAACGGCTTGCTTCGCCGCGCGTGTCTTCCTTGCCTTCCACCGGCATCAGCGCCAGCATGAGGGCGTTGGCATCTTCCCAGCGCACCGATTGCAGCCGCGCGGTCACCGGCACCAGCGTATCATCGGCCTTGACGAGCATCATGGTGCCGGAGCCTGCGGCATTTTCCTCGAGTTCGCGGCGTTGCAGCAGGGCTTCGATGCCGCCGACCTCGCGCAATGCCTCGAGCGAATTGTAGCCGGTCAGCCGCATGAATTCCGGATTGGCATGGAGCAGCACATCGCCGACATGGATCAGCACGGCAACAGGCAGCTGGTCGACCGTTCCGACCGAAAGCCCGTCCGTCATTTTGACGCGCGGCGGGATGAAGCTTGTGAGAACCTCGATCTGGCTGACCGTCTCCTCCAGCCCTTCCGTCGCTTCGTCCTCGGCGATGACAGCCGGTTCTTCGGCGGCGCCGTCGTCTTCGCGCTGCGCCTCGATGGCATTCTCGAAGATCGCCTCCTGTGGCGCGATTTCCTCGATCGACGGTATTTCCGTCTTGTCGGCGGTGGGCGTTTCGGCCTCGAACTCTTTGGGTCCGGAGGCCTCGTCGAAGCCCGCGGTTTCCGTGGCGGCGGGTTCCGCCGGCGCCGCGGCGCTGGGTTCCATCGATGCTGCGGCGGCAGGCTCTTCCTTGCGGGTACCGAAGGCTTCCAGACGTTTGGCGATCTCGCGGAAATTGGCCTGTTCGGCAGCCGTCAGTCCGGCGCCGCTGTTGTGGAGCTGAACGATCTTGTCGGAGAAACGGCGATTGGGCGTTTCCGAAATCCGAAGCGCCGGCGGCTCTTGCGAAAGTTCTGCTACCGGCTCGGCGGCGGAAACGCCGCCGGCATCGGCGCTGCCTTCCGCTTTTTCTGCAGCACTTTCCGGAGCAGGTGTCTCGATAGTCGCCTGCTCGGTAGACATCTCTTCCGGCGTTGGCTCCGTCTGCGGCTCGCTTGTTGCAAGCGCCTGATCCTCGACCTCTTGCGTCAACGCAGGTTCGATCAGGGGCTCTTCAAGCGCTGTCTCCGCTTCGTGTGCCACCTCGGCAATGGTCTCGGCGGGCGGGCCGAGGCTCGCTGCCTCATGGCCGATGCCGTCCGGGCCGAGTGTCATGCCGAGTGCCAGCGGATCTTCCTGGGTATCGGAAAGCCGGACGACGCCGAAGCCGCGGAAACCATCGAAGTCGCGGTTGCGGGTATAGGTCGGCAGCGCCGCCAAATCGACCGGAACGACGAGGCTGGTGCCTTCGACCGGCCAGAGGATCGTCTTGCCCGACCATGTGTCGCGGCGGGCGAGCGCTTCGGAAATCTTGCCGTCAGGATCGAGATTAAAGAGGGCGGCGACGTCGCCGAAGGAAGAGCCGATAATGTCGGACGCATGCGGGCCGACGGCCTGGGCAAATTCGTGGCTGACTTCATTGAACCGGCCTTCCGCATCGATCTTCCAGACGAAGCGCGTGGCGCGGCTGTTCGGCCTGAAGACGAAGCCGGGCTCAGCCGCAAGCTCAACGGCAGGGCGCGCGCCGGGGACAGGCGCTGCGATGACGGTTTCTTCGTGGACCGCATCCGGCGTGCCTTCGATAGGCGTTTGGCTGGTTTCGACAGGCGCTTCCGCCGTCGCCGCTGTTTCCACCGTCTCGGCAACGGAGGCCAAGTCGTCCTCGATGACCGCGGCAGGCTCATCGGCCTCATCCGCGCCACCGTCGATCACGCCGCCGTCGCTCTCGGACTCCGCATGCCCGGCAGGATGCGTCGCTTCAACCGCCTCGTCAGCGGATGCCGCCGCAGTCTCCGTCGGCTGTTCGCTTTCGCCGGCGATCTCCTCCAGCGTCTCCTCGACCTCTTCGATCCCCGCGACCGCGTCGATAATCTCGGTGAAGCCTGCGGTGGCGAGAGGCTCGTCCTGAAACGCTTCGGCAGGTGACGGGCTTTCTTCCTGTGCGGGCGCATCGACGGGGTCGAGCGCGGGCGTATCGACCGTGTCAAGATGACCGATCGCGGCCTCCACAGCAAAGAGCAGATTGAGGGCCGGATCGTCGCTGAGCTTGCCGACCGCGGCCGGAAGATTGCCTCTGGCGGTGGCGACGGGACGCTTCACCAACCGGTCGGGATGTGCGCCGGCAAGATTGATCAAGGTCTTTGCCGTCTGCTCGGAGATCCCGAGCGAGGCAAAGCCCGGCGAAGCCGCGATGACCTCGCCATTGGCGCCGATCACCGCCATATGCGTATCGGGATCATCAAGCCCCTGCAGCATCTGGGCCGCCGATGCGCCTGACGCGAGCGGCTTTGCCGAGACTGGCACCGAAAACAGGATGGCCTTTTCGCCCTGGGAAAGGCGGATCAGTTCGGCAGCCGCCTGTGCCTGTGCACGCTGAAAGCCCTTTGAAACGCGGATCATCAGGCTGCGGCTGTCGCCGATATCGGTGAGCTGGCGCGCCGCCGTTTCCAGCTGGCGGAAGGTGATGTCGGCGCGGTCGACGCCCTGATCGAGCAGATCATAGACCGCCGAATGGCCGAAAAGCTCCGCACCTGCACCATTCGCCCAGAGCAGACGGGCAAGATCGGCCGAAAACAGCACCATGGCCTCGCCGCGTGAAAAGCGTTCCCGCACCCGTGCATGCACGGCGATGTCGATGAACGGATATTGGACTGCGGGCATGTTCGAACCTTGTCGCTGTCGGCCTTCTTAATTAACGGCTTATTAATAACTGCGGGGCGCATGCCGGTCCAGCAGAGGAGGGGGTTTTCGGCCGGAAAGGTTAACGTCTTGTGCATTGCACAATAATTGTTGCAATGCACAATTAAATGTCTTATATAAGCATCATCCCAACTACCAGGCAGCGACTGCCTCAGCCCAAAGGATGCGACCCATGGCTACCATAAAGACCGATGACGTTTTTTCAATCGCTTCTTTCGACCCGTCCAAGTTCACGGAATCCTTTCGTGAATTCGCCGAAAAGGGCGCCCAGCAGTCGAAGGACGCCTATGCCAAGCTGAAGACCGCCGGCGAAGAAGCCGGCAAGACGCTCGAAGCCACCGTCCAGACGGCACAGGCCGGCACGGTCGAGATCGGCCTGAAGGCGATCGACGCTCTGCGTGTCAACGCCGAGAGCTCGATCTCGCACCTGGAAGCGCTGCTCGGCGTCAAGTCTCCCGCCGAATTCTTCGAACTGCAGACCTCGTTCCTGCGCAAGCAGGCCGAGCTGGCTGTCGAACAGGCGAAGTCGATGCAGGAAACCACCAAGCAGGTTGCCGAAAAGCTCGCAAAGCCTTCCAAGGACGCCGCCGAAAAGGCCATGGCATCCTTCAAGGTTGCCTGATCGGTCTTTATCGACCAGAAACAAAAGGCTGGACCTCGCGTCCGGCCTTTTTGTATATTGACGAGGAATGGGGCTTGAATTCCTCGCCAAGTCCTCGTATGTGACCCCCGTCGCGCCAAGCGCGATTTATGCGGTTGTAGCTCAGTTGGTTAGAGCGCAGGTTTGTGGCACCTGAGGTCGGAGGTTCGAGACCCCCCAACCGTACCATCTCCCCTTTGTCCATACCGAAGACATAGGTATACATCGTCCCTAAGACATGGGTGACAACCTCGTGCCGAACGGGTAGTCGATGGTTTGGGTGCAGGCGCTCCAGGCTCATCGCATGCCCGGCGGGTTGGGGCGGCAGGGCAAGCTTGTTCTGCCCGCGCCTGGGATGCGGTAGAATTTGCAGCGGTGATCGTTGGAACCGCCCGCTCCGGAGCCGCCATTTCCGACACCCGTCGAGCGCCGGCGGTGGCTACACCTATGACAACCAATGGGATGGCGCGACACATGTGCAGCGGTCGGAGAATAACAATAGGTTCTACGACTATGTCAGCGGCCAGCAGAACGGATCGATGTAGCGGCCTTACCGGCCAGCCCGAACACTTTCGGGATTGACGATAGGGAACTCTCCGCAGCTCGGGTCGCACTCAACCAAACGAGACTCGACATACAGGAAGACGGCAAAATCGGGCCGGTAGGCATCCAGGAAAGCCGATGGAAATTTGGCTTCCGGATCGTTCGGCACGTTATTCAAATTGACGGTGGCAGTTTGGCTGAAAACCTCGCCAAAAATTGCCGCCATGCGATTGGTGAAAGAGTCTCCCATTAGTGCCACTTTGACGTTTCGAACGTGGCTGTTGGCGTAATATGTCAAGCGACTACCTTTGGGCACCAGCTTGCCCCATTCCGGCGGCCCGGGTGATGTGAACCGGTATTCCCCATCCGGAACTGGAACCCAGCTTTCATCCCGGAAAGGCAAGGCCATCATCCTTCCGAAAGCGGTTGGCTGGTAATAATCGATCTTAAGCGTGTATGGCGGGTATGCAGATGGCGCGCTTTCCGGAAAATACTTCTGGATGTGAGCAGCCAATTGTTGGAAGGCGACAAACGTGCCGTTCTGTGTAGCGTGCGGATCTGTGCGATAATAGAGTTCCGCATTCTCGGAAGCCTTCATCATGGCCTGCCTAACAGGCACGATGCTCTCGGGCATCGTATCCTCCAGCGCATGGAATATCTGCTCAGACTCAGTCGGCAAGTTCTCATCGAAATGCCAGCTGGCTGGCAAATGCCGGTTCCCGTAGATCGCAAACTTGGTCGGCATGAAGAGAACGAGCATGTGAATGCCGCGCTTTTCGAGCCAGTTCTTGCGTTCAATGATAGATTGCTTGGCCTTCGCGACGTACTCGTCGGTCAAACGTCTAGGGCCGACTGAACGCTGCCCATCGAATTCGGCACCGAAGATCCATCCATCGCGGCCGACAACGACGTTTCGGGCGAACGTAGAATCGAGGCGGGAATAGAGGGCTTCATTGAATGCTAAGACCAGGGGTTTGCGGAATGCAAAGTTATCCGTGAGCCAAGCGTCGATGCCGCGGACGAACGCAGTGACATCTCCTGCCCAGTGGGGAGGAGGCGCCATCGTTCGATTTTCATCAACGCTGCCTGGCGCCCGCCATCCGGCGATCGTCAGGGCGGCGTTCAAGGTCACTGCCGATAGGAAGGCAATTGGGAACAGCAGTCTGAAGTGCTTCAGCATGGCTAGAACCTGAAATAGAGAAAGGCTTGAAGTGTGCTTGCCGCCGAGGCGCTGAGCGCCACAGTCGCCACGGCGAAAACAGCAATGGTTCGCGTGATGTCCTGAAGGATATGTTTTGGCAGTCCATCGCCCTGCGGCCGATAGGCGAGTAGACGAGACATCCATGACGCGCTGGCGAATGCGAATACGAGACCGGCGACCAGGGCCAGAAGGAGCGCAGGATTGTAAACGCGGAGGATACCAGCCAAGCCGCCGCTGAACCCGCCAAAGAACAGAGCATGAAAGTAGCCTATGGCGTCGTCAAGGCTTTGGGCGCGGAACCACACCCATCCTAGCAGCACGGCAATCAACAGATAGGTCCGCCGCACGACAGTTGGCATTGTCTCCATCAAGCGCCCAAAGGAGCTACGCTCCAGCGTGAGTAACCCGCCATGCCAGAGGCCCCAGATAAGGAAGGTCCAACTGGCTCCATGCCATAATCCAGTTGTCGCGAATACGATCCAGAGATTAAGGGATGTGCGAAATGCGCCCCGACGATTGCCGCCCAAAGGAATGTAGAGATAGTCCCTGAACCAACGTGACAGCGTCATATGCCAGCGTCGCCAAAACTCCTGCACGCTCGTGGAATCGTATGGAAGATCGAAGTTTTCAGGGAAATGAAAACCAAACATGCGGGCTAGCCCGATTGCCATGTCGGAATATCCGGAGAAGTCGAAGTAAATTTGCAGGCCGAAGGAAACGATGCCCATCCAAGCCAAGGGTGCCGGCAGGAGGTCCGGAGATGTTGCAAAAATACTGTCGACTGCGATCGATAGTGGGTCGGCGATGAGGAGCTTTTTACCGAGGCCGATGGTGAAGCGCTCCATTCCAATCATGAAATCGTCAGCGCTGACCTTCCTGTTTTTTAGTTCTCCGGCGATCTCGCGGTAACGGACGATCGGGCCGGCAATTAGTTGCGGAAAGAAGGCTTTGAAGACGCCCATCCGGATAATGTTACGTTCCGCATGGGCGTCCCCTCGATAGATGTCCACGAGATAACTAATGGCCTGAAACGTGAAGAACGACACGCCGAGCGGCAGCGGAAGATGGGGCACGGTTACAGGATCAATCCCAAGAGCAACCAGCCCGGCGTTCAGGTTCATCGCTAGGAAGGCAGAATACTTGAAGATGATCAGTACGAGCAGATTTGCCGTCAATCCCACAATCAGCCACAGCCGGCGCGATCCTCCCACCCCGCTGTCGATCAGTAGTCCCAGTCCATAATTCACCACGATCACGGCGACGAGAAGCCAGACCACGACCGGTTCGCCCCAAGCATAGAACGCCAAGCTTAAAACTAGGAGGGCGATGCTTCGGAAGGGCAGCAGGAAGTAAGCTGCAATCGAAAGAGGCAGAAAGAAACTGAGAAATACAGGCGATGAAAATAGCATTCGCTGGTCCGAACTTTAGTCAAGCGGTCATTGCATAGCGCCCTACAACCGTCAATCGCGCCATTCGTGGCGCCGCCCGTTTTTCAACAATCTGGAGTTTCTGAGCAGAATCACCGCTCAGCAAATTCGCGCGGCCGCCAAAGGTCCCGTAAATGAGAGCAACATGAAATCCGTCCTCATCGCGCTCGATCGCTACGGCGACGATTTCGGGATGAACCGGCTGCATCGCCTGGTGCAGTACTTCGCGCAGCTGATGCACGAAAGTGGTGACTTTCGCTATGACCGGGAGATCTGGGGGCCGACGCCAGCGCAGAAGCGCTATGACACGCGGACGGACCTCGGCAACACGCCTGGGGTCGACGGCGACGGCAAGAAGAATGCCGGGCGCGGGCCTATCCAGCTGACGGGCGGCGATCGTCGCCCGCATCTTTTTCCAGCAGCAAATCTCAGGAGACTTGAATGGGAAACCGCCTGCAGAAGCGTAGTGCCGCCGCGGCCATGGCCGTTGCGGTGGTCGGAAGTTTTGAGAGACCGCGCCAGAATGCCTATCGCGATCCGGCAACGCAGGGACAGCCTTGGGCGATCTGCTATGGCAGCACCAATGGCGTCTAGCCGAGGGGATTACAAGACAATGGAGCAGTGCAAGGCGCTGCTGTCTCCGGAACTGAGACCTATGCGGCGGGACAGAGAAGTGCGTCAAGGTTCCATTGCCAGATGCCGTTTTGTCGCAGTGACCTCGTTCAGCTAAAATGTCGGTGGCGAAGCTGCGTGTGAATCTAGCCCGAATCTCTCAAAGTAAAGGGTGCATCGGGGCCGAGAATCTGAGAAACTGCTTTTACGACAAAGGCTTACCAGATTCGAAACGGAGCCCCGATGCAAACAGACTGTATCTCCACTCAGCTCGCATTTAAAGTGCTTCGACGGCCACAAAGTCGTCGCCGGTTTCGACGGTGGCGCGATCACCTCGGATGCCGGTGCGCTGCTGCTTCGCCATGTCGATGCGGCCATCGGGCTGTTCGACCGGGTGGCCGGCTGCTTCGTTGATGGCCGCGATCGCAAGTGCACGGTCCACAGCACGCGCACGCTGGTCGGGCAGCGCATTGCGGCGATCGCGCTGGGCTACGAGGATGTCGATGATCACGACACGCTGCGCCACGACCCGGCCCCCAATCCGCGCTTCGTCGTCACCTCGCTGGAACCGGAGTGCTGGGCGGCCCAACCGCTTTACGAGGAACTTTACTGCGCACGCGGCGACATGGAAAACCGCATCAAGGAATGCCAGCTCGATCTCTATGCCGACCGCACCAGCGCCCACACCATGCGCGCCAATCAGTTGCGGCTCTGGTTTGCATCGTTGGCCTATGTCTTGATCGGGGCGCTACGCCGCCTCGGCCTCGCTCATACCCGGCTTGCCGATGCCACCTGCGGCACGATCCGATTGAAGCTGTTGAAGATCGGCGCCCAGGTCCGCGTCTCAGTCCGCCGCATCAAGGTGGCGATGGCTTCGGCCTGCCCCTATGCCGAGGAGTTTGCTCTGGCTCACGCCCGAATATGCGCTGCGGCCCGATGATGCCGCCGAACCCGAGCCTTTGCCGCCAACGATAAAGGATACAGCACCGGCCTAGACAAAACGCCCCACATAGCGGCGACGACCGCGCGCGTCTTCGGTCAGGCCCCACGCCAGCCCATAGCGCGCCCAATCAATACAAGAGGCGCTGTGAGAAAAGCGGGCTAGCGCGGTCAAACTGATCAACCAAGGGAAGACTGCTGAAGGCTGCGAAGCCCTTTTGAAGTGGAACCGTGCCGCCGGCATCGTCTTTCCCGGTTTAACCAAGACGCAGGCAGAAAGAACGTCAGTTCTGCATTGAGGGCTTATGATGGGCTTCCTCGACGCGCTCAAGCTCGAGGCAGGCGTGGCTGCTGGGCTGTATCCCTCTACGCCGTCTCGATCGGCTATCCGTCCGCAGCGGGCGAGGCGAGGGCAGGATATGTGTCCTCGTGGCCGAAATGACTGCAGTAGAGGCCAGAGCTTTTCACATGGAACGCCAGCGCAACGCGGCTGCCCAAGCTAATTTAGTGACGAGCACCGCAAGCGCCTTGCCAGAGACTCCCCCGAAATCGAGATCCAATCCTATGAGCTTCAGCTTTCGGAAAAGAACCGCGCTTGCGCTGTTACTGCTGCTGATGTTGACTGGCTGCTCCGCCACTGAGCGCCTCAACCGTGCGGCTACGATCAAACGGCAGGCGCAAGCCTGCATTGTCTTCCGCCGCTTCCCAACGATTTCCGCAAGGAGGAAGTCCACGCACCCGTTGAGGAAGACCAGGCGCTGATCGCTGTCCTCGCCCGCGAGCGCCAGGCGCTTGACTGCGCCAACTGCCAGGGGCGGGATTTTACTGTGGTAAATGCCTAACACTCCCCAATTCTTATCGCGAACGGTTGTTAATTCCAGTTGAATCTGGCCTTAAGTCAATCCTGAAGAGTATTTTAGGGGCGATATAAATGCCGGCGTGCAATGTGTTTCACAAGAGAAGGAAACAGAAGCTTTTTTCAGGGATTTGCTTGGCGGCCTTGAGCCTCACTTCGTTCGCAACTCCGGCTCCGGCTGCGACCTACAGTGCGAGCAGTCAGGCGCAGCTAAACGCAGCCATTACGGCGGCGAATGCCGACGCCGACCCAACCGCGACGATCCAGCTGACCACGAGTTTCTCGGTTTCAAGCGCAGCTCTCAATTCACCCAGCAAGCCGATCACCATAGACACCCAGGGCTTCACGCTGTCCGGCTCCGTCGACCCGAGCGGCGACGGCCTCGCGCCTCTCTTTCAAGGAGGAAGCGGGTCGTTCACGCTCATGGGTAATGTGGTGGGCGGAGAGGGGTCGTTTCCTTTGCGCGGAGAGGGAGGCAGCGGCATAAAACTCGAGCAGAGCGCAAGTGTGATCAATAACGGCACCATCGAAGGCGGATTCGGCCCGGACAACGATGGCGGGGACGGCGTATTCATTGATGTGAGCGCAGCTCCTGGCGTGACCTTCATTAACAATGGAACGGTGCGAGGCGGGGACGGCAACCCGTTCGGCGGCAACGGTATTGTGGTCGCCTCTGCCACCAACGGCGCAATCGTCAATACCGGAACTATTTATGGCGGAGACTGGTCAGTCGCAATTTTCGCCAACTCAGCAGCCGTCAGCCTCAATTTGATCAACAGCGGCACAATCGTATCGGGCCCCAGGGAAGAGATTGCGATCCTTTTGACGCCGGGTGCCACGAACGGCATCACGCTGGAACTTCAGGCCGGCTCGAAAATCTTCGGTGAGGTCGTCGGCAATGCAGCCGCGGCCAACGACACGCTGCGGCTCGGCGGAAGCGGCACCGACAGTTTCGATGTTTCGGAAATCGGCCAAAAATACCGGAACTTCGACACCTTCGAGAAGACCGGCACTGGCACCTGGTCGCTGATTGGAACCGGCACGGTTGCAACGGACTGGGATATTCAGGACGGCACCTTGCAGATCGGCGATGGCAGCGTCATCGGTGATATAACGAACAATGCAACGCTCGCCTTCAACGGCTCGGACGTCTTCACTTTCGACAATCTTATTTTTGGCAACGGCACCATCCGCCAGCTCGGCAGCGGTAAAACGATTCTCACCGGTGACAATTCCAGCTTTGCGGGGAACACGATCGTGGAAGCCGGCACGCTGTCGGTGAATGGTATCCTCGGCGGCACGCTGGATGTTCTGGCGGGCGGACGGCTGCAGGGCACCGGGCAGGTCGGCACCACCGACAACGCCGGCACCATCGCGCCCGGCAACTCGATCGGAACGCTGATGGTTTCAGGCGACTATACCGGCAGCGGCGGCACCCTCGAAATCGAGAGCGTGCTCGGGGACGATACGTCATCGACCGACCGCCTCGTCGTCACCGGCAACACGTCAGGCACGACCAATGTCAAAGTGATCAACCTCGGTGGCAATGGCGCGCAGACCGTCGAAGGCATCAAGATCGTCGATGTCGGTGGCACCTCGGCCGGCAGCTTCTCGCTGCTCGGTGACTACGTGTTCGAAGGGGATCAAGCCGTGGTCGGCGGGGCGTATGCCTATCGACTTTTCCAAGGTGGCGTAAGCATCCCGGCTGACGGCGACTGGTATCTTCGCTCGGCCCTGCTCTATGCGCCTGGTGTGCCGCTGTACGAAGCCTATGCCGGCGTGCTGCAGAGCCTCAACGAGTTCGGTACGCTGCGCCAGCGCACTGGCGGGCCCGAGGTGGACGATAGTCAATCCGCCGACGACGCCGGGAATGGGCCTGCCAGGGCGGTCTGGACGCGTATCGATGGAATGCATTCGCATTTCGAGCCGGAGACCTCGACGACGGGCACCGAATACGATGTAAATAGCTGGACGCTGCAGGCGGGCGTCGACGGAATGCTGCATGAAAGCGGAGCCGGCGCGCTGATCGGCGGGCTCAGCTTCCATGTCGATGCTGCCTCGGCGGACGTCTCCTCGCGCTTTGGCAAGGGCGACATCGATACGACAGGCTACGGCTTCGACGGCACCTTGACCTGGTACGGGAACAGCGGCTTCTACATCGATACTCAGGCTGGCTTGACGTGGTATAGCAGTGATCTCAAATCCTCGACGCTCCACGCCACGCTTGCCGACGACAATGACGGCTTTGGCTATGGCGTGAGTGTCGAAGCCGGCCAGAAGATTGCGTTGTCTAACCGGTGGTCGCTGACGCCGCAGGCGCAGCTTGCCTATTCCTCCGTGCGTTTCGACGACTTCACCGATCAATATCGCGGTGCGGTATCGCTTGATGATGGCGACAGCCTGACCGGCCGCCTCGGCATCTCGGCAGATTACGACAACGACTGGAGGGATGCCTTCGGAAAGATCGGCCGCTCGAAGCTCTACGGCATCGCCAATCTCTATTACGACTTCCTCGACGGCTCGGATGTCGATGTCTCAGGGACCAGCCTCGTCAGCGAGAACCAGACGCTCTGGGGCGGCCTTAGCATGGGTGGCTCGCTCAGTTGGGCGGGCGACCGTTATGCAGTCAACGGCGAAGCCTTCGCCCGAACCAGCCTCAAGGACTTCGGCGACAGCAGCGCCTTCGGCGTCAAGGTCGGTTTCAGCGTGAAATGGTAGAGTAATAACACTCTTGTCATGCACTTCCTTCGAGAATACGATAGCGTCGCTTTAGTCCGTTATGGACCATTTTCCTGCCGGCCATGCAGTTCCAACAGCTTGTCATACTGCTCCTCGACCCTCCGGCATTCCTCCCGCGAGGTCTCCTGCTATCCGTTGTAAGGCGTTTCTCGGACCCAACTTACGTGGGTGGCGTTCCACTTCCACATGTCCGACTTGCCGTCGCTCGTTTGGTCAAGCTGGATGCGACCGAAAGACTCTTCGCCGTCGAATCTGGTGAAATCCTGATGTCCTTCTCCTGGCCACGTCTCGCGCCATTCGAACTTTGGCTGATATCGACCTCTCATGGAGTAGTCTCATCGAATTGCGATCAGCAACCGAGCCGCGCTTTCCCGGATGCCATCTCCATGAACTCAGAGTTGGTCATTGTTTCCACGAAACTAGGCTCACTGACGAAGGTGACCGCCCAGAGCGCACTGTCGGGAACCCAGAAGTACGTGAGCTCGCAGGCCCCCAGTAGCCGGGCGAGCGCGATCGCGTCTCGAGGGTTCGTCTTGACCTGGTCGCCAGGCTTCCTCGGGATCACCGACGGAGCCACAACCATGCAGTCATGGCCAAGCGACTTGATGAGCCGGTGGATGCCGTAACCCGTGCGGCCGGGCTCGTAGCAGAAATGCACGTGATCAAACTTGGCGACTATTCGCGGGATACGCGGCGTATGCTGGCATCCGACGCCTCAACCTCGCCGCGGATCTCTCCATTCCGGCAAATTTCAGCAATCGCAGTGCATTCTTCAGCTTGGCAACATCGATTCCGACAAAAGCTTCTTCATAGTCTGCCCCGATTCGTACTCCTGTCGTGAGGATCGGCTCGGCCTGTCCGAGCAACCCTCGGAAGACCAGTGTAACCGATCGAGAGTGCTGTCATATGGGCTCGGTTCAAAACTATTCCGATTTGCCTTACGCTAAAACGCAAGCGTTTAGGCTGCTGACATGATCAAAACTTTCGTCAAGGGTTCCACGATTTTGTGAATCCACTCACGCAGAAGGTTAACAGCATGACTGCGAATCTCGCTTGACTATGTCGCTGCCAATTATTCCTCTAAGGATCTCCAGGTGCCCTTTGCAAACCGTCTTGACCAGCCTCAGCAGTAACGCAGTTCTTTCTGCAAGCCACCCAAGCGCTTCCTCGCTGATTTCGAAATACTTCGAATAGCGCGCCTTCACATAGGCCTCGTTCAACGTGTTGAACCAGGCGCGTTCCTTGTGCTGATCACGCGGAAAGGCCTCGGCCAGACGACGGTCCTGTTCCTCCGCGAGCGAGCGCAGAAATTTGATGTTGTGCGATGGTGGGCCGTAATTGGTCAGAGTGAGCAGAACGCAAGAATAGGCTTGTTCGAGTGCTTGATGCAGGCTGAATGCGGACAGGTTTGACCAGGCGTCCCCGGTCCTTTCCGACTTGCTGAGTTGAAATTGAGCTGTTGCGAGAAAAGCGCTGGCTTCGCTAAACCTTTGCTCAAAATGTTCCTTGGCCAACCGCAGCCGATCCTCCTTCGAAAGGGGCTCGGGCTCCGCCAGCGGCTCATCGTCGAGTTCGTAGAGAACTATGCCTTCCTTGCGAATGTCAGAGAAGAAATACTGCCCTTCCTTCAGGTAGGTGTTCACCTCACGTCTGGAATGGACGATGAAGCTCACTGGTGTTTCGATAGAGGCTTCGTGGATCAGCCGGTCCGCTGCCTTGTGCCAGTATCCGGCGAACTCGCAGAGCTTGCGGTTGTTAACGATGATCAGCAGATCGAAATCGGAGCGATATCCCTTCATGGTGAAAGGTTCATCGACCCATCCACCCTTGGCGTAGGAGCCGAAGAGGATGATCTTCAAGATCCTGCCGCGCTTCTTGAATTCGGCGACGCCCTCTTTCAGCGCATCCTCGAATTCCTCATGGACGATTTCGAGAACCCGGCCGAGTTCGCGCTGCTTGCGAAGCGGCATATGTTCAAGTGACGATTTCATGAGTAATCGATAGGCGAAAGATCCAATATCGTCTACTGGCAATTTTAGCATCGCTCGACTCCCGTTTTGCCCCTGTGTCCCATTCGGTTGCCAACCCACGCTGGGGGATTGATGAAAAGTTTCAAGCGCCTAGGGACAAGGATTATCCGATCCCGGCGTGGTTGGATCGCCGTGCAACTGGCGAACAAAGCGTGAAATAGGTTTCAAATTAAACTACCTTGAATAAAACAGTTAAATCGCTTATTGGTCGCAGTTGATGTGGACCCGCGCGAAAACCGGAGACAAGCGCGGAGCGCGTCAGTCGTTCGGCCCCGACCATTGTAAGAGAGCGACGTCTCTCGTTGGTGCAGCTGCTCCGGATATGCGAGGACAATCATGGCGATCATGTTCGTCAGAGCGCAGGTGATCAGCCGGGGAGCGGGACGCAACGTCGTCGCGGCCGCCGCCTATCGTCATCGCACTAGGATGATGGACGAACAGGCCGGCATGTCGTTCAGCTATCGGCGCGGGGCCTCCGAGCTGGTGCATGAGGAGTTGGCTTTGCCGACGCAGGTACCGGAATGGCTGCGGTCGGCGGTCGAGGGGCGTTCTGTTGCCGGTGCCAGTGAAGCGCTGTGGAATGCTGTTGAAGCTTTCGAGAAACAGGCAAACGCGCGGCTGGCGCGCGAGCTGATCATCGCGCTGCCGGAAGAGCTGACGCGGGCCGAGAACATCGCGCTGGTGCGCGAGTTCGTCCGTGATAATTTCATACCCGAGGGAATGGTGGCCGACTGGGTGTTTCACGACAAGGACGGCAATCCGCACATCCATCTGATGACGACGGTGAGACCGCTGACGGAGGAGGGCTTCGGGCCGAAACACGCTCCTGTTTTGGGGGAGGATGGCGAGCCACTGCGTTTTTTCACGCCCAGACGGTCCACGGGTCGGATTATCTATAAGTCCTGGGGCGGCGACAAGGAAACCTTGCAGGCCTGGAAGATCGCCTGGGCGGAGACGGCCAACCGGCACCTGGCGCTTGCCGGCCATGAGATCCGGCTCGACGGACGCTCCTATGCCGAGCAGGGGCTGGACGGCATCGCTCAAAAACATCTCGGTCCGGAAAAGGCAGCATTGGCCAGGAAGGGCAGGGAACTCTACTTCGCGCCGGCCGATCTCGCCCGTCGCCAGGAGATGGCCGACCGGCTGCTGGCCGAACCGGAGCTTCTGCTGAAGCAGCTCGGCAACGAACGCTCCACCTTCGATGAGCGCGATATCGCCAAGGCGCTGCATCGATACGTCGACGATCCCTTGGTCTTCGCCAATATCCGCGCGCGGCTGATGGCATCGGACGATCTCATCATGCTGAAGCCGCAGCAGATCGACGCCGAAACGGGCAAGGCGAGCGAACCTGCCGTCTTTACCACGCGCGAGATCCTGCGCATCGAATATGACATGGCGCGGTCGGCGCAGGTTTTATCGGAACGTCGTGGTTTTGCCGTTTCGTCACGGCATGTCGCGGCCGCCGTCAGACACGTCGAGACCGGCGATCCCGAAAAGCCTTTCAAGCTCGATGCAGAACAGGTCGACGCCATTCGTCATGTCACCGGCGACAATGGCATTGCCGCGGTGGTCGGCCTTGCCGGCGCTGGCAAGTCGACCTTGCTTGCCGGCGCACGTGTTGCCTGGGAAAGCGAAGGTCGCCGGGTGATCGGTGCGGCGCTCGCGGGCAAGGCGGCGGAAGGACTGGAGGATAGTTCCGGCATCAGGTCGCGAACACTCGCCTCCTGGGAACTCATCTGGGCCAATGGACACGAGACGCTTCACCGCGGCGATGTGCTGGTCATCGACGAGGCCGGCATGGTGTCGTCGCAGCAAATGGCGCGTGTGTTGAAGATTGCCGAAGAAGCAGGGGCGAAAGTCGTTTTGGTCGGCGATGCGATGCAGCTCCAGCCGATCCAGGCGGGTGCGGCGTTCCGGGCGATCACCGAGCGGATCGGTTTTGCCGAACTCGCCGGCGTGCGCCGCCAGCGCGACGATTGGGCGCGCGATGCCTCGCGGCTGTTCGCCCGTGGCGAGGTCGAGAAAGGTCTCGACGCCTATGCGCAGCAGGGTCACCTCATCGAGGCGGCGACGCGCGACGAAATCATCGGGCGGATTGTTTCCGACTGGACGGATGCCCGTCGCGCGCTCGTTCGGGAAACTGCCGAAGGCGCAAACACGACCCGCCTTCGCGGCGACGAACTGCTTGTGCTTGCCCATACCAATCAAGACGTGAAGCGTCTGAACGAAGCGCTGCGATCGGTGATGACGGACGAGGGCGCGCTGGGTGCGGGTCGCTCATTCCGGACCGAACGCGGGGCGCGGGAATTTGCCGCCGGCGACCGCATCATCTTCCTGGAGAATGCCCGTTTCCTCGAGCCCCGTGCTCCCCGTCTTGGTCCGCAATATGTCAAGAACGGCATGCTCGGCACGGTCGTGTCCACCGGCGACAAACGTGGCGACACATTGCTCTCGGTCCGTCTCGACAATGGTCGTGATGTCGTCATCAGCGAGAACAGCTATCGCAATGTCGATCATGGCTACGCCGCGACCATTCACAAATCACAAGGTGTCACCGTCGAGCGAACCTTCGTGCTTGCCACCGGCATGATGGACCAACATTTGACCTATGTGTCGATGACCCGCCATCGCGACCGGGCCGATCTCTATGCCGCAAAGGACGATTTTGAAGCGAGGCCGGAATGGGGCAGGAAACCACGTGTCGATCATGCCGCCGGCGTCACCGGTGCGCTTGTCGAAACCGGACAAGCCAAATTCCGACCGAATGATGAGGATGCCGACGACAGTCCCTATGCCGACGTGAAGGCGGATGACGGAACCGTTCATCGTCTCTGGGGTGTGAGCCTGCCGAAGGCGCTCGAGCAGGGTGGGGTCTCAGAAGGCGATACAGTGACCCTGCGCAAGGACGGTGTCGAGAAGGTCAAGGTTCAGGTTCAGATCGTTGACGAGCAAACCGGCCAGAAACGGTTCGAGGAAAAAGAAGTCGATCGCAATGTCTGGACTGCCAAGCAGATCGAAACCGCCGAAGCTCGCCTGGAGCGCATCGAGCGGGAAAGCCATCGGCCGGAAGTGTTCAAGCAGCTCGCCCTGCGGCTGTCGCGCTCCGGCGCCAAGACGACAACGCTCGATTTTGAGAGCGAGGCCGGTTATCGCGCCCATGCTGACGACTTTGCCCGACGCCGTGGTCTCGATCATCTTTCTCAAGCTGCCGCCGGGATGGAGGAAAGCCTTTCCCGGCAGTGGGCGTGGATTGCGGAAAAGAGGGAGCAGGTGGCTGAGCTCTGGGAGCGGGCCAGCATGGCGCTCGGTTTTGCGATCGAGCGGGAGCGGCGCGTCTCCTACAATGAGGAGCGAATTGAAACGCAAACCATCTCGGATGCCGATGCTGACCGTGCGCGGCATCTGATCGCGCCCACCACGGTCTTTGCCAGGAGCGTGGAGGAAGACGCTCGGCTGGCACAGCTTTCGTCGCCGGCGTGGAAAGAGCGGGAGGCGATCCTGCGGCCGTTGCTGGAGAAGATCTATCGTGACCCGGATGCGGCGCTGTCAGCGCTGAACGCGTTTTCATCGGATATGAAGATCGAGCCCCGCAGGCTTGCCGACGGTCTTGCCGCAGCACCGGATCGGCTTGGCCGGCTGCGGGGTTCTGATCTCATCGTCGACGGTCGTGCGGCCCGCGACGAACGAAATTCCGTGATTACCGCCTTGACGGACCTGCTGCCACTCGCACGCGCCCATGCCACCGAGTTCCGAAGAAACGCCGAGCGGTTCGAAAGCCGCGAGCAACAGCGTCGCACCCATATGTCATTGCCGATCCCGGCGCTCTCGAAAACAGCGATGACACGTCTCATGGAAATCGAGGCGGTGCGCAGGCAAGGTGGTGACGATGCCTACAAGACCGCCTTTGCGCTTGCCGCCGAGGATCGCTCGTTCGTCCAGGAGGTCAAAGCGGTGAGCGAGGCGCTGAGCGCCCGCTTCGGCTGGAGCGCCTTTACCTCGAAGACCGATGCAGTTGCCGAACGCAACATGATCGAGCGCATGCCGGAAGACCTTGCGAGCATCAGCGGCGAGAAGCTGATCCGGCTGTTCGAGGCCGTGAAGCGCTTTGCCGACGAGCAGCATCAGGTCGAGCGGCGGGATCGTTCGAAGATCGTTGCGGCGGCCAGTGCCGATCAGGGGATGGAGGCAGACAAGGAGAATGCCGCCGTGCTGCCCATGCTTGCCGCTATCACCGAGTTCAAGACCCCGATCGACGAGGAGGCGCGCTCGCGGGTGCTCTCAGACCCTCTCTATCGCCAGCAGCGTGCCGCGCTGGCGGCCGTGGCATCAACGATCTGGCGCGATCCGGCCGACGCTGTCGGCAAGATCGAAGACCTGCTTGCCAAAGGATTTGCTGGCGAGCGCATCGCCGCTGCGGTGATTAATGACCCGGCCGCCTATGGTGCCTTGCGCGGTTCCGATCGCCTGATGGACCGGATGCTGGCCGCCGGCCGCGAGCGGAAAGTGGCAGTGCAGGCCGTGCCTGAGGCCGCCGCCCGCCTGCGCGCGCTCGGTTCGGCCTACGTCAATGTGCTCGATGCCGAACGCCAGGCTGTTGCCGAAGAGCGGCGGCGCATGGCGGTCGCCATTCCCGGCCTGTCGAAGGCGGCCGAGGAGGTGCTCATGCGGCTGACCGCCGAGGCGAGGAACAACGGTCGCAAGCTGAATGCATCGGCCGCTTCTCTCGATCCCGACATTCACCAGGAATTTGCAGCCGTCAGCAGGGCGCTCGATGAGCGCTTCGGCCGCAATGCCATCATTCGCGGCGAAAAGGATCTCATCCACCGCGTGCCACAGATGCAGCGCAATGCCTTCGAGGCGATGCAGGAAAAGCTGAAGGTTCTGCAGCAGGCCGTCCGCAAGGATAGCAGCGAGCAGATCATCTCAGAACGGCGTCAGAGGGCCGTCAGCCGTGGCCGCGGCGTCGATATGAATGGCCTTTAAACAAAACAAGAGAGGCCATTGTCCTTTGATCTGAATCAAAATGGATCAGCCTTGGCTGGAGTGTTCCGGTTGCATTACCCCGGCTGGGAAACGAACAGAAGGCAAAGAAGGTATCGCAGCTCAGACGAGCAGAATGCGCTCATGCAGACGCGTAGGCGATAAGGGGTGTGCCGGCGAAAATCCAAACGCCTAGTTCCGATTGAAGTCGGATGCCGTTGCTGGAAATGAAGAGGATCGTCGCCGATAAAAATATGGTTCCTGAAGTTTCGACGGAACCCGTGCCATCTCGGACCGTTCTCCATGTTAACGGGAGAATATGCATGTCGAAAACCCTTCTCTACGGTGCGACGAAGATCGACGAGACAAACAGCGCTTATGCGGCGGCCGAAAGCCTCGCCCAGTTCCAGTGGAAGAACCGCGTCTTCGTAATTTTCGCCGACAGGGATAATTCTCGCGCCGCCCGCCAGGAAAATCAGTTGCTAGCCGATCGCTCAGCGCTCGACGAGCGTGATCTGGTGGTGCTCAAGGTTTCCGGCGCCGGCGTTCGATCGCTCTTTGGTGCGGCTGACAGCCTCGACGGCGAAGCGATCCGCTGTGATCTCGAGGCGCCGGAGGTGGGCGAATTCGCCGCTTTCCTTCTCGGCAAGGATGGCACCGTCAAGCTCAAACTCAGCGAGCCAATTACAGATGGCGAGCTCTTCGCTATCATCGACAGCATGCCGATGCGTGCTGCCGAATCGCTGAAGCCAGACAAATAGCCCGAACGTCGCGTAGAACCAAGATCATGAAAGGGAGGCGGTCATGTCCTTGCCCAACGAACCCATTCCCGATCAGCCGCCGATGCCGGCGCCCGGCTGGAAGCCAGTGCCTCCGATCAAGGAGCCGGAGCCGGATCGGATGCCCGACGAGGCGCCGGTTCCCAATCCGGATGAGAACGACGAGCCGGCAAAACACACTTCCAAACTTAAAGAAAGATGTGCCGTTCGGCGCTGACGAGTTCCTGGAGGAAATCGGCGACGCTCCTGACCCGCATGAGGTCGCGCGCCGTTTCGTGATAGGTCGTCCAGTAGGCGCGGCGGATCGAAATATCAGGCAGGATGCGCTGCAGTTCCGGATATTGCCGGGCGATATAATCGTGCAGGATGCCAATTCCGGCGCCTGATCGTACCGCCTCCGTCTGCCCGATCGCCGTCGAAATCTCGAAACCTGCATCCCAGCTCCGCATGACTGCGCTAGAAAAATTCAGGGACGCGGTGAAGATAAGGTCTTCGACATAGCCAATACGGCAATGCGCCTTGAGCGCGTCGATATCGGCGGGTGCTCCCTTTAAAGCCAGATAATCCCGTGAGGCATAAAGGCCGAGCGTGTAGTCCGTCAGCTTCGAGGAAACGAGCCGGCCTTGGTCCGGCCGCTCCAGCGTGATGGCGATATCCGCCTCGCGCTGCGACAGAGAGAAAGAGCGCGGCACCGGCACGAGCTGGATCTTCAGCGCCGGATGGCGCTCGATCAACCTGCCAATGCGCGGCGCAAGAAAGGAAACACCAAAGCCGTCGGGCGCGCCGACGCGCACCGTCCCGGCAATCGCCGTATCTGTGTGGCCGAGGCTGGCCTGTGCTGCGAGCATTTCCGTTTCCATCCGTTCTGCGGATGCCAGGAACACTTCGCCTTCGGCCGTCAGCTCGCAGCCATTCGTGCGGCGGATGAAAAGCCGCGTCTTCAGCGCCTCTTCCAGCGAAGTCAGTCGACGTGAGAGCGTGGCGTGATTGAGCCCCAGCCGCTTCGAGGCGGCAAGGATCTGTCCGGTGCGGGCGACGGCGAGGAAAATACGAACATCGTCCCAGTTCATGGCTTGGCACGCATAGCGATCGGATCGACCTCGATCAGCGTCAACGATGTCACCATGTGCGCCGTCTGGTTCTTGTACTTAAGGAAATGCGGTGTTCGCAGATGGGCCTCGTATGCTTCCTGGTCGGCGTAGATTTCAAGAATACGGATCTGGTTCGGGTTGTCCCTGATGGAAACAGCGTTCAGGGAAAGGACGCCGTCTTCCAGCGCTAGAGATGCTTCGATTTCTTCCGTGAGCAATGCGCGATAGGTTTCAAGCGTGTCCGGATCGATCTCCAGCTCCGCCATTCTGACGATGGGTTTCCGGCTCATCGATTTGACCTCCCTTGGGATTTGACTTGTTGGCGCGCGGTGCCAAGTTTGGAAGCAGCCGCAGCGCCCGATGTGATGATCGGAGCTATAATTTACGCACAACGGTTGCTTATATCAGCGCATTGATTTGTGCAAATTGAAGTGCGATTGTCGGCCATCGAATAACAGGAGGAACACCCATGCGTGAGATCGGTCATTTCATCGGCGGCAAGCAGGTTGCCGGCACCAGCGGCCGCGTAAGCAACGTCTATAATCCGGCAACAGGCGAAGTACAGGCGACGGTCGCACTCGCAAGCGTCGAGGAACTGCGCGCTGCCGTCGAAAACGCCAAGGCTGCACAGCCGAAATGGGCTGCCACCAATCCGCAGCGCCGTGCCCGCGTCTTCTTCAAGTTCGTCGAACTCTTGAACAAGCACATGGACGAGCTTGCCGAAATCCTCTCCAAGGAGCACGGCAAGACGATCGAGGATGCCAAGGGCGACGTCATTCGCGGCCTCGAAGTCTGCGAATTCGTCTGCGGCATTCCCCATCTCGCCAAGGGCGAGTTCACCGAGGGCGCCGGGCCTGCGATCGACATGTATTCGATCCGCCAGCCGGTCGGCATCGGCGCCGGCATTACCCCCTTCAATTTCCCGGGCATGATCCCGATGTGGATGTTTGCGCCGGCGATCGCCTGTGGCAACGCCTTTATCCTGAAACCCTCCGAGCGTGATCCCTCCCTGCCGATCCGCCTCGCCGAACTGATGATCGAGGCCGGCCTGCCCGCCGGCATCCTCAACGTCGTCAATGGCGACAAGGGTGCGGTCGACGCGATCCTCACCGATCCCGATATCGGCGCCGTCTCCTTCGTCGGCTCGACGCCGATCGCCCGCTACGTCTATGGCACCGCGGCGATGAACGGCAAGCGCGCCCAGTGCTTCGGCGGCGCCAAGAACCACATGATCATCATGCCGGATGCAGACCTGGATCAGGCCGTCAACGCCTTGATGGGCGCAGGCTACGGCTCGGCCGGCGAGCGCTGCATGGCGATCTCGGTTGCCGTTCCGGTCGGCGAGGAGACCGCCAACCGCCTCGTCGAGAAGCTGACGCCGAAGATCGAATCCTTGCGCATTGGCCCCTATACCGATGACAAGGCCGACATGGGCCCGCTCGTCACCAAGGAAGCCTATACCCGTGTTCGCGGCCTGATCGACCGTGGCATCGAGGAAGGCGCCAAGCTCGTCGTCGACGGCCGCGATTTCAAGCTCCAGGGTTATGAAGACGGCTATTTCGTCGGCGGCTGCCTGTTCGATCACGTCACGCCGGAGATGGATATCTACAAGACCGAGATCTTCGGACCTGTGCTCTCCGTCGTCCGCGCCAACAACTATGAGGAAGCGCTGTCGTTGCCGATGAAGCACGAATACGGCAACGGCGTTGCGATCTACACCCGCGACGGCGATGCCGCCCGCGATTTTGCCTCGCGTATCAATATCGGCATGATCGGCATCAATGTTCCGATCCCGGTTCCGCTCGCCTATCACTCCTTCGGCGGCTGGAAGGCCTCGAGCTTCGGCGACCTCAACCAGCACGGCACGGATTCGATCAAGTTCTGGACGAAGACCAAGACCGTCACCGCCCGCTGGCCTTCCGGCATCAAGAGCGGCGCGGAATTCGTCATGCCGACGATGAAGTGATCGTCACGACATTCCAAGAAATCTGCAATTCGGGGGCCTTTCGGCCCCCGAATTTTTCCTCGTCATGCTGATTGCCGGCGATGTCGGTCGGCATCGAGAATATTCTGAGACAAGGGCGTAATCTGTTCGCCATCTCCCATTTCACCAGTGCCGAGGTCAAACTGATGCGCAGGGCACGCCCGAGCGCAGGCGGGGCGATCCTCGATGACGTCGGGATCCTGGAGCGGGATTGACGTCGCGGCAAATGGCCTCATAAGCTGAATGCGAATTTCATATTTTGGAATTGTTCAAAACTAGCAAACCGCCTATATAGGTCTGAACAGACGAGTCAGGAGAATGGCATGCGGTTGACGAAGCAGACGAACTATGCGGTTCGCATGTTGATGTATTGTGCTGCCAATGACGGGCACTTGAGCCGGATTCCGGAAATCGCCAGGGCCTATGGCGTTTCCGAGCTCTTTCTTTTCAAGATCCTCCAGCCGCTGAACAAGGCGGGTCTGGTCGAAACCGTGCGCGGTCGCAATGGTGGCGTGCGCTTGGGCAAGCCGGCCGCCGACATTAGTCTTTTCGATGTCGTTCGGGTGACGGAAGATAACTTCGCCATGGCCGAATGCTTCGAGGATGACGGTGAGGTCGAATGCCCGCTGGTCGACAGTTGTGGTTTGAATTCGGCGCTGCGCAAGGCGCTCAACGCCTTCTTCGCCGTGCTGTCGGAATATTCCATCGACGACCTCGTCAAGGCGCGTCCGCAGATCAATTTCCTTCTCGGCATTACCGGCGAGCCGGCATATCGCAAGCCCGCGATCGTTGCCCCCGCCGCCTGATTTAAAGAGCAGAATTTGCTTCTGAACCGCGGTTGCCTGGCAACCGCGGTTTTTTGTTTTTGCGGACGTCTCATCGGCCTCTGGACGCTGGGAAAATGCCCGTTGCATGTCGCGATAGGCGCGCTTTTATACCAAATGCGACAAAATTTCGGTCATTTTTGTCCGAATATTTCCAAATGCGGCTGATTTTTGACTGAAAATTTCTAAAATTGTCCAGCTGGAAAATTTTTCTGCATAGCCCGTTGCTTTCAGTAGATAAATATCGTTCCATCAACCGTCGATCGAGATGCATTCTACGATCTCCAAACATCAAGAAGAACAACCGGGAAACAATATTATGAAAAAGATCTCTGTCCTCCTGGCAGCGACGGCCCTGATTTCCGTCATGGCGACGTCGGCCTGGTCCAAGACCCTTGTTTATTGCTCCGAGGGCTCGCCGGAAGGCTTCGACCCGAGCCTCTATACGGCAGGCACGACCTTCGACGCGTCGTCGCGCACGGTCTATAGCCGCCTCGTCGAATTCAAGCATGGCGGGACCGAGATCGAGCCCGGTCTGGCTGACAGCTGGAGCGTTTCGGCCGACGGCACGGAATACACCTTCAAGCTTCATCCCGGCGTCAAGTACCAGACCACCGACTTCTTCACGCCGACGCGTGATTTCAACGCCGACGACGTCGTGTTCTCCTTCGAGCGCCAGCTGAAGTCCGACAATCCTTGGAACAAGTATGTCGAGGGCGGTTCCTACGAATACGCCGCCGGCATGGGCTTCCCGGAGCTGATCAAGTCGATCGCAAAGGTCGACGACCTCACGGTCAAGTTCACGCTCAACCATCCCGAAGCGCCGTTCCTCGCCGACCTCGCCATGGACTTCGCCTCGATCGTCTCCAAGGAATATGCCGACAAACTCGCCGCCGACGGCAAGATGGCGCAGATGAACCAGCAGCCGCTCGGCACCGGCCCGTTCACCTTCGTCGCCTACCAGCCGGATGCCGTCATCCGCTACAAAGCGAACGAAACCTATTTCAAGGGCAAGGAAAAGATCGACGATCTGGTTTTCGCCATCACCTCTGATGCGGCTGTCCGTGCTCAGAAGCTGAAGGCCGGCGAATGCCATCTGATCCCCTATCCGAATGCAGCCGACGTCTCCGAGCTGAAGAAGGATAACAATCTGACCGTGCTGGAGCAGGCCGGTCTCAATGTCGGCTTCCTCGCCTACAACACGCAGATGGCTCCGTTCGACAAGCCGGAAGTTCGCCGTGCGCTCAACATGGCGATCAACAAGCAGGCGATCATCGACGCCGTCTTCCAGGGTGCTGCCGCCGTTGCCAAGAACCCGATCCCGCCGACGATGTGGTCCTATAACGACGCCGTCGTAGACGACAAGTACGATCCGGATGCTGCCAAGAAGGCTCTCGCCGATGCCGGCGTCACGGATCTCAGCATGAAGATCTGGGCGATGCCGGTTTCGCGCCCCTATATGCTGAACGCGCGCCGCGCCGCCGAATTGATGCAGGCGGATTTCGCCAAGATCGGTGTCAAGGTCGAGATCGTCACCCATGAGTGGGCCGAATACCTGAAGCTCTCCTCCGACGTGAAGCGCGACGGCGCCGTCATCCTCGGCTGGACGGGCGATAACGGTGATCCCGATAACTTCATGGATACGCTGCTCGGCTGCGATGCCGTCGGCGGCAACAACCGTGCTCAGTGGTGCAACAAGGAATATGACGACTTGATGACCAAGGCCAAGCTGACGGCCGATGTCGGCGAGCGTACGAAGGCCTATGAGCAGGCGCAGCTGATCTTCAAGAAGGAAGCTCCCTGGGCGACCCTCGACCACTCGCTCGTCTTCGTTCCGATGAGCAAGAAGGTCTCCGGCTTCCAGATGGACCCGCTCGGCATTCACCGCTTCGACGGCGTCGACGTATCCGAATAACAAGAATAATGTAAGAATGCCCGGCAGAGCTGGGCGCAGCCGGCGGTCAGGGTCTCCTGACCGCCGGAAACTATTGGATACCTGCCATGTTGCGTTTTTTCATCAGCCGCTTCGCGGTGCTGATCCCGACATTTCTCGGCGTTTCCCTCATTGCCTTCTCGTTCATCCGCATGCTTCCCGGCGATCCCGTCATGCTCCTGTCGGGTGAACGTGTCATGGCGCCGGAGCGTCACGCCCAGATCATGCACGATCTCGGCTTCGACCGGCCTATGTATGTGCAGTATTTCGACTACCTCGTAAAAGTGCTGCACGGCGATCTCGGCACCTCTATCGTCACTAAGCGGCCGGTTCTCGGCGAATTCCTGACCCTGTTTCCGGCAACGCTGGAGCTTTCGCTCTGTGCCATCATCATTGCGGTCTGTCTTGGCGTGCCCGCCGGGGTCTTTGCGGCGGTCAAGCGTGGCACGTGGTTCGATCAGAGCGTAATGGGTGTTGCCCTCATCGGTTATTCCATGCCGATCTTCTGGTGGGGTCTGCTGCTCATTATCTTCTTCTCCGGCTATCTCGGCTGGACGCCGGTTTCCGGTCGAATCTCGCTGATGTATTTCTTCAAGCCGGTCACCGGTTTCATGCTGATCGACAGCCTGCTGTCAGGCCAAAAGGGGGCTTTCGCCTCCGCCGTCAGCTATCTCATCCTGCCGACCATCGTGCTGGCGACCATTCCGCTTGCCGTCATCGCGCGCCAGACGCGTTCGGCAATGCTCGAGGTTCTGGGCGAGGACTATGTCCGCACCGCGCGCTCGAAGGGCCTGAAGCCGCTGCGCGTTGTCGGCGTGCATGCGCTGCGCAATGCGATGATCCCTGTCATCACCACGATCGGTCTGCAGATCGGCGTTCTTCTTGCCGGCGCCATCCTCACCGAGACGATCTTCTCCTGGCCGGGCATCGGCAAATGGATGGTCGATTCGGTCTTCAAGCGCGATTACGCCGTGGTCCAGGGCGGTCTTCTGCTGATCGCCGGCGTCATCATGCTGGTCAATCTGATTGTTGATGTTCTCTACGGCTTCATCAATCCGCGCATTCGTCATTAGGAGCGGTCCATGAGCACGGTCACCGTCAAAACCGGCCAGCCATCCGCTCTTGCGGATTTCTGGCATTATTTCTCCCGCAACAAGGGCGCCGTCATCGGCCTGGTGGTTTTCATCATCATCCTGATCGTCGCAGTCTTCGCGCCGCTCTTTGCGCCGCATGAGCCGAACGAGCAGAACCGTGCGGTACTGCTCGCCGTGCCATTCTGGATGGATGGCGGCAGCGCCTCCTTCCCGCTTGGAACGGATGCCGTCGGCCGCGATATCCTCTCGCGCCTGATCTACGGCGCGCGGTTTTCGCTGTTCATCGGCGTCGTCGTCGTCACGCTTTCGGTCATTTCAGGCGTGCTGATCGGCCTCGTCGCCGGATTTTTCCGCGGCAAGGTCGATACGGCGATCATGCGCCTGATGGATATCATCCTGGCCTTCCCGTCACTGCTGCTCGCTCTGGTGCTGGTGGCCGTGCTCGGGCCAGGGCTTACCAATGCGATGATCGCGATTTCGCTGGTCAACCAGCCGCATTTCGTCCGGTTGACGCGCGCCTCGGTCATTTCAGAACGCGAGAAGGAATATGTGATCGCCTCGCGTGTTGCCGGTGCCGGCACCTTCCGGTTGATGTTCAAGACGATCCTGCCGAACTGTCTTGGGCCGCTGATCGTTCAGGCGACGCTCGCCTTCTCGGCGGCGATTCTCGATGCTGCCGCCCTCGGCTTTCTCGGCATGGGCGCTCAGCCGCCGACACCCGAATGGGGGACGATGCTGGCCGAATCCCGTGAGTTCATATCGCGCGCCTGGTGGGTGGTGACATTCCCTGGTCTTGCCATCCTCATCACCGTTCTCGCCATCAATCTGATGGGCGACGGTCTGCGCGACGCACTCGATCCCAAACTGAAGAGGTCGTGATGCCACTCCTCGAGATTGAAAATCTGACTGTCGAATTCCAGACCTCTTCCGGTCTCTTCCGCGCCGTCGACGGCGTATCGCTTGCCTGCGACAAGGGCGAGATCCTGTCGGTCGTCGGCGAATCCGGCTCGGGTAAATCCGTTGCCATGCTGGCCCTCATGGGGCTTCTGCCCTGGACGGCGAAGATCACCGCCGACCGGATGCAGTTCGACGGCAAGGACCTGCGCGACATCTCCGCCCGCCAGCGCCGCAGGATCGTCGGCAAGGATATGGCGATGATCTTCCAGGAGCCGATGTCGAGCCTCAATCCTTGCTTCACGGTCGGTTTCCAGCTCGGCGAGACCCTGCGCGTGCATATGGGCCTCAACCGCAAGGAGCGCCGCCAACGCTCGATCGAGCTCTTGAACCTCGTCGGCATTCCGGCGCCGGAAGAGCGCCTGTCGAACTTCCCGCATCAGATGTCCGGCGGCATGAGCCAGCGCGTCATGATCGCCATGGCGCTCGCCTGCAATCCGAAGCTCTTGATCGCCGACGAGCCGACGACCGCGCTCGACGTGACAATCCAGGCGCAGATTCTGGATCTGCTTGTTCGCCTGCAGAAGGAGCAGGGCATGGCGCTGGTGCTGATCACCCACGACATGGGTGTCGTTGCCGAAACTGCCGAACGGGTGCAGGTGCAATATGCCGGCCAGAAGGTCGAGGAACAGCCGGTGAGGGCGCTGTTCCGCGACCCGCATCATCCCTATACCGCAGCCCTGCTCGCAGCGCTGCCCGAGCGCGCCAAGGTCGGCCAGCGTCTTCCCTCGATCGCCGGTGTCGTTCCCGGGCAGCATGGTCGCCCGACAGGCTGTCTCTTTGCGCCGCGCTGCGGCTTCGCCACGGTCGAATGCGACCGTGGCGTGGTCCGCCAGGGACCGGAGCTTGGACTGGCGCTCTGCAACTATCCCTTGAAGGACGGCAAGCCGCTCGGGCATCCCGGCATCATGGCCGTTGAAACCGCAGGAGACCTCGTATGACGAGCGCTGTTCTCGAGGGCAGGGATCTCGCCCGCTTCTACACCGTCAACCGCGGCCTCTTCAAAGCCGATGCCACCGTCAAGGCGCTGAACGGCGTCAGCTTCAGCCTGCATTCCGGCAAGACGCTCGCCGTCGTCGGCGAATCCGGCTGCGGCAAGTCGACGCTCGCCCGCCTGGTCACCATGATCGAGAACCCGACTTCGGGAGAATTGCTGATCGATGGCAAGCCTGCCCATGTCGGCGACCGCAGCCTGCGCAGCCAAGTGCAGATCGTCTTCCAGAATCCCTACGGCTCGCTCAACCCGCGCCAGAAGGTTGGCTCGATCCTTGAAGAGCCGCTGAAGATCAACACCAGTCTCGACGCCGCCGCCCGCCGCCGCAAAGTGGAGGAGATGATGGCCCGCGTCGGCCTGCGTCCGGAGCACTATGGCCGTTACCCCCATATGTTCTCCGGCGGCCAGCGCCAGCGCATCGCCATTGCCCGCGCCCTGATGCTGCGGCCGAAGGTGCTGGTGCTCGACGAGCCGGTTTCGGCGCTCGACCTGTCGATCCAGGCGCAGGTGCTGAACTTGCTCATGGACCTGCAGAAGGAGATGGGTCTTGCCTATCTCTTCATCTCGCACGGCCTCTCGGTTGTCCATCACATCGCCGACGAGATAATGGTGATGTATCTCGGCCGCCCAATCGAAACCGGTCCTGCCGCCGAAGTCTTCGCCCGGCCGCGCCATCCCTATACAGCGGCCTTGCTGTCGGCCACACCAATTGCCGATCCCGACCGTGCGAAGACCCGCATTCGCCTGCAGGGTGAACTGCCGTCGCCGCTGAAGCCGCCGACGGGCTGCCACTTCAATCCGCGCTGCTGGAAGGCGCAGGACTATTGCCGCCAGGTTTCTCCCGAATTAAGTGGAGAAGGCGCACAACAATATGCCTGTCATTTCCCGCTCGACTGAGCGGGGAGATAAGCTGAGGAGCAAACATGCCGGATGAGCAGATGAACAGACCCCATGCGATCGTCGTCATGGGCGTCAGCGGCTGCGGCAAGTCCTCCGTCGGCGAAAAACTCGCCGAAGCGCTGCACCTGCAGTTTATGGAGGGCGATGCGCTTCATCCGGCCGCCAATGTCGAGAAGATGTCGAAGGGCATTCCGCTGACCGATGACGACCGGATGCCCTGGCTCGACCGCATCGGCGAAGAGATGAAGTCCTCGCTGGAAAAGAGCGAGGGCATCATTGTTTCCTGCTCGGCGCTGAAGCGTCTCTATCGCGACAGGCTCAGGGCTGCTGCCGGCGGCAATCTGCTCTTCGTCTATCTCGAAGGTTCCAGGGCGCTGCTGATGAAAAGGATGGGCGAGCGCAAGGGGCACTTCATGCCGGTCTCGCTGCTCGACAGCCAACTGGCGACGCTTGAGGTGCCCACAGGCGAGCCGGGCGTCGTCACTGTCGATATCGACGACACCGTGGACGGCATTGCAGCAACGGCCCTCGAAGGTCTTGCAACACTCGGCGTTACGGGTTGAAACGCTGCGGCGAATAGGCCGCGATATCGATGAACGGCTTCTCGCCGGTGATGAGTTCGGCAAGCACGCGGCCGGTCACCGGTCCGAGCGTCAGCCCGTGATGGGCATGGCCGAAGGCAAACCACAGGCCCTGATGACGCGGCGCCTTGCCGATGATCGGCATCATATCCGGCGTGCAGGGGCGCGCGCCCATCCAGGGTTCGGGATCGAGCCTGCCTCCGAGCGGGAAGATCGTGCGCGCCACGGCTTCGGCGCGGTCGAGCTGGACCGGCGTCTTCGGCGCGTCGAGCGTTGCAAACTCCGCCCCGGTCGTCAGGCGGATGCCGCGGTTCATCGGCGCAAGGAGGTAGCCGCGTTCGGCATCGAGCGTCCAGTTGTTGAGCACGGCATTGCCCTCGGCGGCATAGTGCATGTGATAGCCACGCTTGACGCCGAGCGGGAAGGAATAGCCGAGCCGGCGCGTCGCAACGGCCGCCCAAGGGCCGAGTGCCATCACAGCATCATCGGCTTCGAGCGCACCTTCCGCGGTCATGATCTTCCAGCCGGAGCCGAACGGACCGAGCGAGGCGGCGTCGCCCGTGACGAACCGGCCGCCGATACTTTCGAAATAGCGGCGATAGGCCGATGTCAGCGCATGCGGATCGAGCACCGACCAGGGATCGCGCCAGCGAATACCGCCGGCGAAATCGCCGGTCATATGAGGTTCCATGCGGGCGATGTCGGCCGAGGTCAGGCTGTCGTACGCCACGTCGAATTCATTCCGCCAAAGTGCTGCCTCTGCGAAAGCCGCGTCGCGCTTGGCCTCAGTGCGGAAAATCTTTATCCATCCGTCCTTGCGGATCAGCCCTTCGGCCTGCGACGCTTCGATCAGGTCCTTGTGCTCCACAATCGAATTTTGGATCAGCGGCGCATAGGCCCGGGTGATGATGGTGTGGCGCCGCGCATTGGAATTCCACCAGTAGCGGGCGAGAAAGGCGATCTGACTCGGCAGCGTGCGCAGGTGATAATGCGCGTCGATGCGATTATTCAGCGCATAACGCAGCAAAAGCCCGAGCTGCTGGGGAAAGCCGTAAGGTGCCACACCTTCGCGCTGGATCAGGCCGGCATTGCCGAAGGAGGTTTCGTTGCCCGGATTCTTGCGGTCGATCAGCGTCACCTGGCGGCCGCGCCGCTGAAGATGGATGGCCGTGGAAACCCCGACGATGCCGGCGCCGAGCACGATTGCGTTTTTCGTCATTTCCGCTTGCATTCCGCTTTGTCTTACGCGGTGAAAATGCCCGCGCCGATGCCGCGACGCAAACGGAAAATCGCATTCATTTCAAAACCATTGCGCTTTTCAGTGCGGCATTTTCAGCCTTCACGCGGACATGGACGATAAGCGCGTTGAAAAGGGAAAAGACGATCGCGTAAAGCGGCAGGCCGAAGGCGAGGGGAAGGACGGCGATTTCGCCGACGACGATCGCATAGTTCGGATGGCGGAGGAAGCGATAGGGCCCGGAGCTGACGAGCGGCGCACCGGGCAGGATGATGATACGCGTCGTCCAGCGGCCCTTCAGCGTCGCCAGCACCCAGAGCCGCAGCGCCTGCAGCCCCATGAACACCAGAAACCAGAAGAGCGCGATGGGCCTGCCCGGTGCAGTGAGCCAAAGGCCGATGATCCAGCCTGCATGCAGCGCCACCATGACAGGATAATGCTCGGGTGCCACCTCCCTGGCGCCTCCGGCAAGAAGCGCCGCCGTGTTGCGCCGGGCGAGCGCGAGTTCCGCCAGCCGCTGCAGCGTCACGAATGCCAGAAGCGCGATCGACGGCCACATCATGCGGCCCTCCGCAGCGTCACGCAGCTGGCCGAAAAGCCCGGCCCCATGGCGATCATCGCCGAGCGCGCCGGCAACCCGGCGCGGATTGCCCGCTCCAGCACGAACAGGATGGTCGGCGAGGACATGTTGCCATATTCGGCAAGCACGGCGCGCTCGTGATCGAGCGTGCCGGGCAACAGCGAAAGCGCGCTCTCCATCGCCGCCAGCACCTTGGTGCCGCCGGGATGGCAGATGAAGCGGTCGATATCCTCCACCTTCAACCTATTACGCGCCAGAATAGCCCCCACCGCCGGGCCAAGCTCCTTTTCGGCAAAGGGCGGCAGCGATTGCGCCAGTACGATGCCGAAGCCGCCGTCGTCTATCTTCCAGCCCATGATATCGAGCGTCTCGGGAAAGAGATGTTCGCCGGTCGATTCCACCTCCGCCAGCCCGTCTTCGCCTGATCGCAGCACGCAGGCGGCTGCGCCGTCGCCGAAAAGCGCTGTCGCGATGATGTTCGGGCGCGTCAGCTCGTCCAGCCGGAAGGCGAGCGTGCAAAGCTCGATCGAGACGAAAAGCACAACAGTGCCCGGCCGGCCTTTCGCAAGCCGTGAGGCGATTGCAAAACCCGACACGCCAGCCGCACAGCCGAGCCCGAAGACAGGCACGCGTTCGATATCGGGTCTGAAACCCATCCGGCCGGCTAGCTGCGCATCGAGGCTCGGTGTCGTAAAACCAGTGGAGGAGACGGTCACGACACAGTCGACATCGCCGGCCTCAAGCCCCGCCTGGCGAAGGGCCGAGTTGGCAGCCTCCACGAAAAGCCTGCCCGCCACCTCTGCAAAGGCCTGCATCCGGTCCTTCCAACCATGCGGCTCGTTGAACCAGGCGAGCGGCCGCGCCGCATGACGCTTTTCGATACCGGCGCTGTCGAAGACGCGGGCAAGATGCCGGAAATCCTCGAAGCGGTCGGCAAACAGGCGGGCAGAGGCTTCGACCGCCTGTTTCTGGAAAATGACATGTCCGGGTGTCGCGACGGCGAGGCTGACGAGTTTCACGGTATCGGTCATGGAGTTCTCCTTGTCGTTCCCGGCGCAACGACTGAAAACACGCCTACGCCAAAATTATTCGGATCAGCGTGCTTCACGAAACCGTGATGAAAGAAATGCGAGGAGCAGCCGAATAAAGCCCGAAGCAGCGGTGTTCTCTCCTCGCAACGTCACTTCTAGAGGAGTTTCCCCATGACGATCACGCCAGCTCGCATTGCTTCCATCGTTCTCGGCGGCTGCCTTGTCGCTGCTGTTTTCTCCGGCCCGGTCTTTGCGGTCGGCGATAACAGTAGCACAACGCCCACCTGCAAGAAGGGCGAGATCTACGACCAGAAGACCAAGAAATGCGTCAAGCAGCAGAGCGCCAACGTCTCGGACGAGAACCGCGTCGATTATGCCTATTCGCTGGCCAAGGCCGGTCGTTATGAAGAGGCGCTTGCCGTGCTCGACACCGTCAAGGACCAGAACACCGCGGAAGTGCTCAATTATCGCGGCTATGCCACCCGCAAGCTCGGCCGCACTGACGAAGGCATCTCCTACTATCTGCAATCGGTGAAGATGGACCCGCAATATGCCAAGGTCCGCGAATATCTCGGCGAAGCCTATGTCATCAAGGGCCAGCTCGATCTCGCCAAGGACCAGTTGAACACGATCAAGGCGATCTGCGGCACCGGTTGCGAGGAATATCAGGACTTGAACGCCGCGATCCTCGACCCTTCGAAGATCTGATCGGCCGGTCACGGGCGGGAAAACGGAACCACAAAAGGGATGTGAGAATGTCGGTCGCGCGCAGCATATTTCCTGCCTATAGTCGCGCGAGAATGGAATCGCCGGTTCATCCGGCGGTTCCGAGGGATGCAGGATTGGCGGAGGCGGCCATCGCGAGCGAAGCGGATATCAGAAGCGGCCTGACGGAAAATCTGGCAAGGCTCTGGCGTTATGGTCTCGTTCTCTCGCATCAGCGCGATGTCGCCGACGACCTGGTCCAGGCGACCTGCCTTCGTGCGCTGGAGCGCGCCGATCAGTTCATCTCCGGCACCCGGCTCGACCGCTGGCTGTTTTCGATCCTGCACTCGATCTGGCTGAACGAGATCCGCTCCCGCCGGGTGCGACAGGGTCATGGTTCCGTCGATGCCGGGGAGACGCTGACCTTTGACGGCGCAAACGACACCGAAACGCATGTGATGGCCCATCAGGTGCTGAAACAGGTGAATGCGCTGCCTGAGGCGCAGAGGACGGTGGTTTTCCTCGCCTATGTGGAAGGACTTTCCTATCGCGAGGTTGCAGGCATACTGGATATCCCGATCGGAACCGTGATGAGCCGGCTGGCTGCTGCCCGCGCCAAGCTCTCCGGCGCCGGACCGGAAGGGGGACGGCAATGAACACGAAACACACCATTCCCTCCGACGAGGACCTGACCGCCTTCATCGACGGCGAATTGACGGCCGAAGAGGCCGCGCGCATTCAAACCATTGTGGAGGAAGACGAGAGCACCGCCGAACGGTTGGAATTCCTGGCGCGCGCCAGCCTGCCGTTCAAGCAGGCCTTCGCCCCGTTGCTGTCGGAAGCCCCGCGCGAGAAGCTGGAGACGATGCTTGCCGCCATCCCGGCGCAGCCGAGTGCAGGACCCGCCTCCACGCCCGTCTTCGCCAGCCGACGCCGCTTCCTCGGCGCGCTCGCCGCCTCGCTGGTCGCCGGCATCGCGATCGACCGCGCTGTCATCGGCATCGGCAGAGGCTTCTCGGCAAAGGACGAAAACAGCGAATGGCGCGCCGTGGTCGCCGATTATATCTCGCTCTATACCCCGGAGACGCTGGCCGGCCCCGTCCCTGGCAGGGAGGACCAGGCCGCCCAGCTCGCCAGTCTTGACGAAAAGCTCGGCCTGTCACTCTCCCCCGAAGCCGTCTCGCTCCCGGGGATCGATTTCAAACGCGCCCTGCTGCTGCAATATGACGGTAAGGCGCTTGCTCAGGTCGCCTATCTCGACCCCGAGACCGGCCCGATGGCGCTCTGCATCGTCCGCTCCGATGCCGGTCCCAAAGCGCCGGATCTCGAAAGCCGCAAGGGCATGAACGTCGTCTACTGGTCGAACGGCACGCACGCCTTCATGCTGATCGGCCATGCCGCGGCGGACAGGATGACGGCAATTGCGGATGGGGTCAGGGGGAGGCTTTCGGCCTGATCTCTATATTCTGACGAATCGTAGTTATTGAGAGCATTTCCGTTTTTCTTCGGGTACGGAAATTCTCATCTTTTTGTTTTGCGCAATTCTGGCCGCGAAACCGCCGCGCACTTTTGCCGGAATGCTCTAATCCACCAGACCGCACAACTATTGGCCGCAATCGCCTTTGCCCGCTTTGGCGGCAATCTGGGCGAAGTGCTCCATCGTGATTGAAGCCTTTCGCCAGTGCAATTTCCTCCGGGCAAGCGATTTTGAAGCCCTCGGCGGTCGCAATGCCCCTGACGGTGACACGCCTACCGGTCTTTTCCTCGAGAATGGACAATATGTATCGAGCAAATTCGGCCCAGTTCGCTTCGCCGCTGCCGGCCAAATGAAAAACGCCTCGCAAGTCCGGGCTGGAATCCTTTGTTAGCCTGTCTGTTATTTTGACGATAGCCTCGGCTATGTCGTTGGCGGAGGTCGGGCAACCCAGTTGATCGCTGACAACGCTCAACTCTTCCCGCGTCTCTGCGAGCCTCAAAATCGTTTTCACGAAGTTGTGGCCAACCGTCGAATAGACCCAGGCCGCCCGCAGGATGACATGGTTTTCATTCGCTGCGGCGACCCATATTCTCCCCCGAGCTTCGATCTGCCATAGACGGATACCGGTCCGACCGGGTCGCTCTCTACATAGCGTTCGGGGTACGCATCCGAGTTGGGCCGCGTTGTGCAGTGAGTGAGAGTGTGGATGCTGTCTATATAGACGGCAATATAGACGGTTCTTCACATATGGACGGGATAAATGATCTGACCGGGCGTTTCAGCCGGATGGAGATTGTCGATAGCGGGCGTCGCCGGCGTCTCACGGATGAAGCGAAGCTGGCGATCGTGGCTGAGAGTTATAACAGCCCGCGGCAGGTGACGGCCACGGCGCAGCGTCATGGGATCACGCGTTGGCAGTTGAATGCCTGGCGCAGGGCCGCGCGGGAAGGACGGCTTGTCCCCCGCTCGGCGAACGGATTTGTTCCAGCGATCGTTGTTGCCGAGCCTGATGTTGCGAATACGCCACCTGCGGCGACTGTCGCTGTGCCGCCTTCTGTCACCGCACCCGGTCGCATGGAGGTGGTGAGTGCGAACGGCCGGCGTGTGATCGTCGGTCGGGATGTCGACGTGGACGTCCTGCTGCGGCTCATTTGTAGTCTGGAGACGTTGCGATGAACCCGTTTCCGATGGGAACGGGGATCAAGGTGTGGCTGGCGACGGGTCATACGGATATGCGGTGCGGCTTTCCTTCGCTGGCCCTTCGGGTGCAGGAAGTGTTGAAGCATGACCCTCTGGGCGGTCATCTGTTCTGCTTCCGGGGCCGTCGAGGTGATCTGGTAAAATTGATCTGGCATGATGGCCAGGGCGCATGCCTGTTCACGAAAAAATTGGAACGCGGCCGGTTTATCTGGCCGAATGCAGAGGGCGGCGCGGTGGCGATCACACCGGCGCAGCTTTCCTATTTGCTGTCAGGAATCGATTGGCGAGCTCCTCAGGAAACCTGGCGTCCGACACGGGTTTGAGCACCCTCGCCATTGAATTTGTTCAGGAAATATGCTCTAAAATTTGCATGTCGTTACCGCCGCTTTCCCTTCCTGACGATCTTGCCAGCGCCCACGCCGCGCTGCTGGCAGAACGCGAGGCGCGGTTGCAGGCCGAGGCCGAAGCGATCAAAGCCAAGGCAGAGCTTTCCAGCATCGAGGCGCTCAACGCCCATCTGCAATTGCTGATCGCCCAGTTGGAACGCGACAAACACGGTCCGAGCCGGGAGCGCACCCAGCGGCTGATCGACCAGATGGAATTGCAGCTCGAAGAGCTGGTCGCCGACGCGACCGAGGACGAGCTCGCTTCAGAAACGTCTGCCGCCAAAACCCAAGCTGTGCGTGCCTTCACCCGCAAGCGACCAGTGCGCAAGCCTTGGCCAGAGAATATCGAGCGCGAGCGCATCGTCATCGACGCGCCGACCGCCTGCACCCATTGCGGTAGCGAACGGCTGTCGAAGCTGGGCGAGGATACTACCGAGACGCTGGAGGAGATCCCACGCCGCTTCAAGGTGGTCGAGACCGTCCGGGATAAGGTTACTTGCCGGGAGTGCGGCTGCATCAGCCAGGCGCCGGCGCCGTTCCATGCCACACCGCGCGGCTTTCTCGGCCCCAACCTTCTCGCCACTATCGTCTTCGACAAATTCTCCGAGCATCAGCCGCTCAACCGCCAGAGCCGGCGTTTCCGCAGCGAGGGAATTGATCTGTCCACCCAGACGCTTGCCGACCAGGTTGGCTACGTCAGCGCCGCCGTCAAGCCGCTCTTCGATCTCATCGAGACCCACGTGTTTGCGGCCGAGCGATTGCATGGCGACGACACCACTATCCCGATTCTCGCCAAAGGGCAGTGCATCACCGGCCGCATATGGACTTACGTTTGCGACGATAGGCCCTTTGGGGGACAGTCGCCACCGGCCGCCGTCTTCTACGCCTCCAGCGACCGGCGTGGCGCACATCCGCAACGACATCTGGCCGAGTTCACCGGTATCCTGCAGGCTGACTGCTACAATGGCTTCAATCCGCTGTTCGATCGGACAAAGAAACAAATACCGGTGACGCCGGCCTTCTGTTTTGCCCATGCGCGCCGGAAGTTCTTCGAGCTGGCCGACGTCTCTCGCAGTGCGCGCCGGGGTAAAGGCGCAAGCTTACCACGCGCGACCGCAAAGATCCCTGCGGCCTACCTCGGATGGATACCGTTCGGGCTTGTCTCCATCGAACACATAATCAGTCGAAAGATGGATGACGGGAAGGGACAGCTCGGCAGCAGCTGCGGCGATGGCTCTTGCGCCGTCTCGATTGATCGCGAAAGCTGCCGCCTCGTCGCTTTCGGCTTTGTCAACGGCGGTGAAGGCCGCCGACGAGACGACGACGTCAGGTTTTATTTTCGCAATGATTTCGCTCACCGGCGAAGGCTCGAGCAAATCCAGCTCGGGCCTGCCGATGGCGATGATCTCGATACCTGCGATCTCCAGCGCTTGCAACGCAGACGTGATCTGGCCGCTCTTGCCTATTACCGCGATGCGTATCTCAAACCTTTTTCGACACGCCAAGCCGTTCACCGGAATACACACGCTCACGCAGCGGCTGCCACCACCATGCATTTTCCAGATACCACTCAACGGTCTTGTGGATTCCGCTGTCGAAATTCTCCTGTGCTCTCCAGCCGAGTTCGGTCTCGAGCTTTGTGACATCGATAGCATAGCGGGCATCGTGGCCCGGCCGATCGGCAACATAGCTTATAAGATCGCTATGCGGTGCGGTTCCTGGCCGGACTTCATCCATGATCGCGCACACGCGCTCGACAACCTCGATGTTTCGCCGCTCGTTGCGCCCGCCGACATTGTATTTTTCGCCCGGACGGCCTCGTTGCACGATGAGCCAGAGCGCTCGTGCATGGTCATCGACATACAGCCAATCGCGAATGTTTGCGCCGCTTCCATAGACGGGCAATGGCTTCCGTTCCAGCGCGTTCAATATGATGAGAGGAATGAGCTTTTCCGGGAAATGAAAGGGACCGTAATTGTTCGAACAGTTGGAAATGATCACCGGCAGGCCGTAAGTCCTTTCCCACGCCGTCGCGAGATGATCGCTCGCCGCCTTGGACGCGGAGTAGGGAGAGGACGGATCGTAAGCTGTCGTCTCGGCAAAGAACCCGTCTTCACCGAGGGAACCATAGACTTCGTCGGTGGAGACGTGCAGCATCTTGAATGCTGCCATTGCATCCGCGGGAAGGCGCTCCCAATATTGCCGCGCGGCCTCCAGGACGCTGAAGGTGCCGATTATATTCGTTTCAATAAAATCCGCCGCTCCGGTGATCGACCGGTCGACGTGGCTTTCCGCCGCCAGATGCATGACGTAATCGGGGCGAAACTCCTCGAAAGCATTGCAGACAGCGCCTCTGTCGCAAATGTCGGCTTTGAGAAACCTGTAGTTGGGAGCATTCTCGATTGCCTTCAGCGAAGCGAGATTGCCGGCATAGGTCAGCTTGTCGATATTGAGTACTTCGGCGCCGATGTCGCTGACGAGATAGCGCACCAATGCCGAACCGATGAAGCCCGCGCCACCCGTTACAAGAACACGCATGAGGCCCTCCGTTTCACGAAAACTGAAAATATTTGGGGAGTTCGGAAAGCAGCGGCTGCTTGTTGTCCTTATCAGACAGAACGTAGGCATCCATCTGTGGCCACTCGATCCCGATCTCGGCGTCGTTCCACCGCACGCCACAGTCATGCTCCGCGCTGTAGGGAGCTGTGATCTTGTAGCTTATGATCGTATCAGGCTGCAAAGTTACGAACCCATGCGCAAATCCGACCGGCACCCAAAGTTGTGAGCCGTTCTCAGGGGACAGTTCTACGGAGACCCATTTCCCATATGTCGGAGAGCCATGTCTGATATCGACCGCCACATCTAGGAGCGCGTCGCGAAGGCAGCGTACAAGTTTGCCCTGTGCGAACGGAGGCAATTGGAAATGGAGTCCCCGGACGGTCCCGGGTTGCGCTGAAAACGCCTCGTTGTCCTGCACGAAAGAAACGTCGACCAAATTCGTGCGGAACGAAGAATCTTTAAAGACTTCGCTGAAATAGCCGCGTGAGTCACCGAATTTGGTGGGTGTGATTCTTTTAACGTCACCGATCTTCAGCTGTTCTACCTTCAACGCGTACATCCTCGCATTGGGCTCGATCGCCGGATTGTGACGGCGACCAACTCCGGCGCACAACTAATTGTGCTGCCGCGCACTGCAATAAACCGACAAATTCAGGACCTGCAACCCGATATTAGGCTCGTTATAAGCTCTTCCTTTTGGCGATGTTTGCGTTCTCACTCATTTACTATGTAGATGATGCGCAATTTATCGATTTTGAGTTCTAAGTGAGCAGTAGTGAGGACGATACCCGCTTACGTCGTCGTGTCTGTGCTGGCGCTGGCCGTAGTCGAGGGCGCTTCGTGCTTGTGAAATGGTGCAAGTCACCCCAGCACGAAAGGCGTAGAGGATTTGCTTCAGTCGCTGGCGGAAGCAAAGATATCAGGACGCGAAATCGGCGTATGCTCGCGCAATACCATCGCCAAGTGATGTGGTCGCCTTCCACCCAAGTGCCGACAAACGGTCAACGCTCATCAGTTTGCGCGGCGTTCCGTCCGGCTTCGTCTGGTCGTAAACAATCTCGCCCGTGAAGCCGATAACCCTCATGATGGTCTCGGCAAGTTCGCGGATGGTAATGTCTTCGCCCGTCCCGATATTGATGAGCCCCTCGCTGACGTCGCTTTCCATCAAAAAAACGCAGGCGTCAGCCATGTCGTCGACATACAGGAACTCACGCATTGGCCGACCGGATCCCCAGACGACCAACTGCCTGTCACCGCGAATTTTGGCCTCATGGACCTTTCTGATCAGGGCCGGCATAACATGGCTACTATCCAAATCGTAGTTGTCATTCGGCCCGTACAGATTAGTCGGCATCCCCGACACATAGCGGGTTCCATATTGCCGATTGTAGCTCTCGCACAGCTTGACGCCCGCTATCTTGGCGATCGCATAGGGCTCGTTCGTCTCCTCCAGGGGGCCGGTTAGCAAATACTCCTCGCGAATGGGCTGAGGGCAGTCGCGTGGGTAGATGCAACTCGAGCCAAGAAAAAGCATGCGTTCCACACCAGCCTGCCAGGCGGCATGAACAACATTCGTCTCGATCATCAGATTCTGGTAGAGGAACTCAGCACGATAAACGTTATTTGCATGGATGCCGCCAACCCTTGCAGCGGCCATGAAGATGTAGTCCGGCCGCTCCGCCTTCATGAATTCGGCAACGGCCGCCTGATTGACGAGATCCAGCTCGGCGTGGCTTCTGGTGACGATGTTCGTGTAGCCGCCAGCCTTCAGCCTCCGCACAATGGCCGACCCCACCATGCCTCGATGGCCTGCAACATAGATCTTCACGTCTCTGTTCATTGGATCACTCGTGATAGTCGTATGCGGAGAAGCCGTGGCGTTTCACCAGTTCGTCCCGCTCTGCGGACTTAAGATCCTCGCGCATCATTTCCTCGACAAGCTGCTTAAACGTTATCCTTGGTTCCCAGCCGAGTTTTTCCTTCGCCTTCGACGGATCGCCCAGCAGGGTCTCGACCTCTGTGGGACGGAAGTATCGGGGGTCGACCGCGACGATGCAGCGACCGTTCTGGTCGTGGCCTTTTTCCTCGGCGCCTGATCCCTTCCATGAGATTGGAAGCCCAATCTCATGGGCCGCGGCGTTAACGAATTCGCGGACGCTGTACTGCACGCCAGTGGCGATGACGAAATCCTCCGGCGCGTCCTGCTGCAGCATCAGCCATTGCATCTCGACGTAGTCTTTGGCGTGCCCCCAGTCACGCTTTGCGTCTAGGTTGCCGAGATAGAGGCATTCCTGAAGGCCAAGCTTGATGCGCGCCAGTGCACGGGTGATCTTGCGGGTCACAAAGGTCTCGCCCCGCACCGGGCTCTCGTGGTTGAAGAGGATGCCGTTGCAGGCATAAATGCCATAGGCTTCCCGATAGTTAACCGTAATCCAGTAGGCGTAGAGTTTGGCGACAGCGTAAGGCGAGCGCGGATAAAAAGGGGTCGTTTCGCGTTGCGGGATTTCCTGCACCAGGCCGTAGAGTTCGGAGGTGGACGCCTGGTAGAAACGCGCCTTCTTCTCAAGGCCGAGAATGCGGATCGCCTCGAGGATGCGTAGCGCGCCGAGCGCGTCGGAATTGGCCGTATATTCCGGCTCTTCGAATGAGACGGCGACATGCGACTGCGCCGCGAGGTTATAGATCTCGTCGGGCTGGACCTGCTGGATGATGCGAACGAGGCTCGATGAATCCGTCATGTCCCCGTAGTGCAACACAAGCCTGCGGTTGGTGTCGTGTGGATCCTGGTAGAGATGGTCGATGCGGTCGGTATTGAATAGGGACGTGCGGCGCTTGATGCCGTGTACCTCATATCCCTTCTCGATGAGAAGCTCTGCAAGATAGGAGCCGTCCTGGCCCGTGATGCCTGTGATGAGGGCTCTTTTCATGTCACATGTCTCTCAAGGTAGATCTTTCGAATTGCTGGGCGTTGTATCCGCGCATCTGCGAATTGTAAATGAACAACCTTCGGGCAGCGCGGACAGGTTGGGCTGGACTATTTTTCGAGCGGATCGTTCTACTGTTTGGTCATTATCTGCGCGCTTTGCGACGCAACTACGGCTTGTTCACTGAGTTTTCGACGGCCACACGATCGGGGCCGACACCGGCGTCTTTGATGCGGCACGATATGTGAAATTTTTTTGCTCCTGTCCTGTCGGGCCCTCCCAAACCTGCACACGCAGAATCACATGAGTAAAACGTTACGAAACGGCTTGTCATTTCTGCGAGCCGCCGCTATTGGCTGATGCCGAGCTTGGTCTGGGCTTTTTGCCAGCTTTCCTACCCGCGCGTCGGACCGGCCAAAGCCATAGATCTCAGATGGCAGTTGCTGTTTCGAACGGTAGCGGCGCTCTAAATGGGGTGATTGAAAGAAGGGACTATCCGGCCTTACTCGGCGGCCAAACTTAAAACACAGGTTGCATCTGACACCCCGGCGGCCGTGAGAAGCATAGGAAATTGACGCTGCGTGCCGCCTGGGCGTCCTCCCAGACCAACGAATTTGCTGGCTGCAGAAGAATCCAACGACAGAGGTTAAAATGTTTCGCAAAGATGTTCTCGATGAATCGCCCTTCGTGATTGCCGAAGTAGGCCAAAATCATCAGGGAGACCTGGATATCGCCCGGGAATATATTCGAATTTATGCATTCGAAGGTGCGGATGCGATCAAATTTCAGACGCGCAATAATAGGTACCTTTTTTCGGAGGATGCTTATGCGGCGGGGTATGACAGCGAAAATGCTTTTGCAGAAACCTACGGCGCTCATCGAGAGAAGCTGGAGCTAAAACCGGAATGGTTGCCCATTCTGAAGGCTGATTGCGAAAAGCACGGCGTGAAGTTCATGTCGACACCCTTCGACGAGCCTAGCCTCGAGATCCTCCAGCAGATTGATGTCGACCTGTTGAAAGTGGCTTCGTTCGATCTTGGCAACCTTCCCTTCCTCAATCGGATCGCGAAACTCGGTAAGCCCGTTGTCATGAGCATTGGCGGCGGCAAGATCGAACAGATTCGGTCCAGCGTCGAGGTGGTATTGAAGCATCACGATCAGTTGGCCATCCTGCACTGCGTCTCCGAATACCCGTGCGAGTACAACCGCCTTGGGCTGGACAATATTGAGGTTCTCATCAAGGAGTTTCCGGATTGTATCATCGGCTCGTCCGATCACTTCAACGGGACCTTGTCAGGCCCGATTGCCTACATGAAGGGCGCGCGCGTGTTCGAAAAGCACGTTACCCTCAACCGTGCCTGGAAGGGCACCGACCACAGCTTTGCACTAGAGCCTGATGGCTTCCGCAAGTTCGTGCGTGACATCAAGCGCGTCCGCGCGATGATGCCTCAGAAACCGGCGGACGAGATCGGCAACGAAAGAGTGTTCAAGAAGCTGGGCAAGTCGATCATCGCATATTCGGACATCCGCGTCGGCGAAGAGCTGACCCTGGATAAGCTTTCGGGTCGCATTTTCAATACCCATTACATACCTGTGCGGGAGAGCAATAAGGTTCTCGGAAAGACGGTGAAGCGGGATATTGCAAAGGGTGAACCCATTCAATACTCCGATTTCGGCTGAGCTTCCTATCCGAGGCGTCAAGGGGATACGCACCGAGCTCAATACGGAACGTCCCCGAAGAATCCACAGGTTGGCAGATCTGGTAAGGAGAGCGGCGCCCAATCGCTCTCCGCCTGCCCGGCCTGCATCGAGACGAGGTGGCAATCATGAATGTCGATGGACTTTTTGACGTGAGTGGCAACGTCGTCCTTGTGACCGGTGTTTCCGGCCAACTGGGCGGTGAGTATGCCAAGGCTTTTCTTGCGCGCAATGCGCGCGTGGTTGGCTTTGATCTCCGCCACTCTGCCGGCAGCCTCGCGATGCAGGATGAATACCCCGACAATTTCATGTTTTGTTCGGCGGATGTGACCAAGAAGGCGTCATTGGAGCAGGCGCTTCAGGCCGTGACCGGTAGATTCGGTACCCCCACCGTCCTCATCAACAATGCCGCTATCGATTCTCCGCCTTCCGCCCCGCCCGAGGAAAACGGGCCGTTCGAAGACTACCCGGAAGCGTCTTGGGACAAGGTTATCGACGTGAACCTCAAGGGCGTCTATCTCTCATGCCAGGTATTCGGCGCCGCGATGGCCTATGCCGGCAATGGGTCGATCATCAACGTCGCTTCCATTTATGGGCTCGTTTCTCCCGACCAGAGCCTCTACGAATATCGCAGAGAACGCGGAGAGGTATTCTTCAAGCCGGTGGCCTATTCAGCGTCGAAATCCGGCATCCTGAATCTGACGCGATACCTGGCGGCCTACTGGGCGAAGCGGAACGTGCGCGTAAATTCACTGACGATCGCCGGCGTCTTTAATAATCAGGAGCAGGACTTCCTCGACGTCTACTGCAGCCGGATTCCGATCGGCCGTATGGCGAGCGTCGATGAATACAACGGCGCTATGTTATTCTTGGCGAGCCCTGCATCCCGATATATGACAGGCTCGAATCTCATCATCGACGGCGGCTGGACGGCAATCTGAACATGACGACACCTCGCATTCTCAATTGGGTCAACGGCCAAGCCATTAGTGCCTCTAGTGAAGGATGGCTTGAGAAATTCAATCCGCACAGTGGCGAACTCCTTTATCACGTGGCTGACTCCTCGCAGGGTGATGTTGAGCAAGCGATAACGGCAGGGCGTTCGGCGTTCCCTGCCTGGGCGGAACTTACACCCGTAAAGCGCGGCCAGATTCTGATGGATATCGTCGCCCTGATGAAGCGGCGTTCCGATGAGCTGGCGGAATGCATTGCGCTTGAAACCGGCAAACCTCCCCAGGACGCCAAAGGCGAGACGGGCGGAGCGATCATGCAGGCGGAATATTTCGCCGGCGAGGGTATGCGCCTATACGCCCGGTCGCTCACCTCGGGCACGCCCGGCAAATACAGCCATACGGTGCGCCAACCTCGTGGCGTCGCCGGCCTGATCGTGCCGGCAAATACGCCGATCGCCAATATCGCATGGAAGACTTTTCCTGCGCTTATTTGCGGCAACACGGTGGTTCTAAAAGCTGCCGAGGACTCTCCACGCATAGCCCAACTCTTTGCCGAGCTGACCAAGGAGGCGGGATTGCCCGACGGCGTATTCAACGTCGTACATGGGCGTGGCGAGCCGGCTGGCTCGACGTTGGTCACAGACGAGCGGGTCGACATTATCAGCTTCACGGGCTCGACCGGAGTAGGCCGCAGGATTGCGGAAGTCGCTGGAAAGCGTCTCGCACGTATTTCTCTCGAACTGGGCGGCAAGAACCCCTTCGTCGTCTGTGATGACGCCGATCTCGATCAGGCGGTGCACTGGGCGGCGCTGTCGGCCTTCAGCAATGCCGGCCAGCGCTGCGCCGCCGGTAGCCGCATGCTGGTCTTTAAATCGGTCTACGAGGAGTTTCGGAACCGACTGACCGCAAAGGCCAGGAGCCTCAAGCTGGGTGTTGCCGCCGGATGCGATCTCGGGCCGCTCGTCAGCCTCCGCCAACAGCAGTCCGTGCTTTCCGCCATCGAACGCGCAAAAGAACAAGGCGGCCAGGTGCTTTGCGGGGGGCGCACACCGGACGCACCGGAGTTGGCCGGAGGCTATTATGTCGAGCCTACAGTTATCGATGGCCTTGCCACCACGTCGGATCTCAGTTGCAAGGAAGTCTTCGGTCCGGTGACGACACTCCATCCCGTCGGCAGCATGACCGAGGCGCTGGATGTAGCAAACGCCACCGAATACGGATTGACCGCTGCTGTGCACACCCGCAACGTCGACCGCGCGATGTGGTTCGCCCAAAGGGTCAAAGCCGGCGTCGCCAATGTCAACATGGGTACGTATGGCAGCGAGCCGCACATGCCGTTCGGCGGCTTCGGATCATCCGGGAATGGCACGCGCGAGCCTGGAGTTGAGGCGCTCGATGTGTATTCGGAACTGAAAAACATCTCCTTCCTTGTCCGCCCGGGGATGCTTTGATCATGACGACGAAACCGCGCTCTGTTGCCTTTATTCCCGCACGCTCTGGTTCAAAGCGGGTACCCAACAAGAATGTCCGGCCGCTGGCCGACCATCCCATGATCGCCTATTCGATCCGCGCCGCCATCGACAGCGGTGTTTTTGACGCGGTTATCTGTGCAACGGACAGCGAGATTTATGCGGACATCGCCCGCCACTATGGCGCCGAAGTGCCGTTTCTGCGCGCAGCGGAGATCTCCACCGACAAATCGCCGGATATCGAATGGGTGGTTTGGATGCTGGAACAACTTCGTGCCCAAGGGCGCGAGTTCGACATATTCAGCATTCTGCGCCCCACCAGCCCGTTTCGTCTTCCAGAGACGATCCAGCGCGCATGGCAGCAGTTCACGGCCGATCCAAGAGCAGATTCTCTTCGCGCAATCGAGAAATGCAAGCAGCATCCCGGCAAGATGTGGGTCATACGCGAGAACAGGATGCTCCCGCTAATGCCATTTAGCATCGGCACGACGCCATGGCACAGCAGTCAGTATGCGGCTCTGCCCGAAGTCTATGCGCAGGATGCCAGCCTTGAGATTGCGTGGTCGCGTGTCCCGCTCGAAAGCAACAGCATCGCCGGCGAATCGATCATCCCTTTCGTCAGCCAAGGCTATGAAGGCTTCGATATCAACGAACCGGACGACTGGTGGATGGCCGAGCGATTGCTGGCAACGCAATCGGCGGTTCTCCCAAATATCTCAATCAACCCCTATATTGAATAGACCGGAGTAAATCGTGGGCGATCTCGTAGGACAAGCGGTAGAAGGCACCCTTTATTACCTGCCATATAAGGAATTCCAGCGGGTACGTGCGATCAACGCGCCTCGCGAGCAGAGAGCAGCTCTATTTTCTGACATGTGTCGCCTGAACGCGCTCTACATGATCGGTCGGGCCGGCTCCGGTCATATCGGCAGCAGTTTCAGCAGTCTCGATATCGTCAGCTGGCTTCTCCTCGAAGGAATGACGGGCGATGATGTCTATTTCAGCTCCAAGGGGCACGATGCGCCAGGCTATTACGCGGCACTGATTGGCGCCGGTAAGCTCGATTTCGAGCTTACCCACAAACTTCGCCAGATTGATGGTCTGCCCGGCCATCCCGACGTCGGCACCCCGGGCATGGTGACAAATACCGGCTCGCTCGGCATGGGCGTCTCCAAGGCCAAGGGCATGGTGATTGCGAACAGGCTGAACAACCGCCCGGGGCGCATCTTCGTGATGACGGGCGACGGCGAACTTCAGGAAGGCCAGTTCTGGGAATCCCTGGTCTCGGCAGCCAATTCTGGGCTGCAGGAGATTACGGTCATCGTCGATCACAACAAGCTGCAGTCGGACACTTTCGTGAAGAACGTGTCTGACCTTGGTGACCTTGAGGCAAAGCTCAGGGCGTTTGGATGGTGTGTCGCTCGCTGCGACGGAAACGATATCGCTGCTTTTGCCGCCACCCTGGCCGCCATCCAAGACGATCCGCGTCCGAAGGTTATCGTTGCCGATACCGTCAAGGGCAAGGGCGTCTCCTTCATGGAGCACACGTCACTGGATTCCGATGTGGCCATGTACCGCTTCCACAGCGGCGCGCCTGATGCGAGTAATTATCGCGCTGCCGCGCAGGAAATCATGGATCGTCTGCAAGCCAATCTGAGCAGCGCCGGTATCCCCGGGCTGGAATTTGAAACGCTCGAGCGGCCTGCATCCGCGGCCCCGTCGGAAAAGGCTCAGCGCCTGGTTGCCGCCTACAGCAAGGCTCTGATCGCACAGGCTGAGAAGCATTCGAACCTCGTTGCCCTTGACGCAGACCTGGTGCTGGATACCGGCCTCATCCCATTCCGCGAGCAGTTTCCCGATCGATTTGTCGAATGCGGTATCGCAGAACAGGATATGGTTTCTACAGCCGGCGGCATGGCGCTGAACGGCCTGCTGCCGATCGTCCACTCATTCGCGTGCTTTTTGTCGACGCGGCCAAATGAGCAGATCTACAACAACGCCACGGAAAAGACGAAGATCATCTATGTCGGCTCCCTTGCAGGTGTCGTTCCCGGCGGCCCGGGGCACTCGCATCAATCCGTTCGAGATATCTCGGCGCTGGCAGCCATGCCCGGGATGGCGCTGGTGGAGCCGTCTTGCGATGCGGAAGTTGGTCTGCTTCTGGATTGGTGCGTGAACGAAGCGCCTGGCAGCAGCTATATCCGGCTGATTTCGGTACCTTGGGAAATCCCGTATTCACTTCCGGCCGACTACCGGCCGTCAAAAGGCCGGGGACTCACCTTGGCCGAAGGAGAGGACGTCGCCATCATCGGTTACGGCCCGGTGCTCCTGAGCAATGCGATCGCCGCCTCAAAAATGCTCGCTGAAAAGCACGGTGTCAGTGCCAAAGTCATCAACCTGCCATGGCTCAATCATGTAGACGCGGAATGGCTGCGGTCGGCAGTTTCGGGCTGCAGGGCAATAGTCTCGCTTGACAATCACTACGTTATCGGTGGACAGGGTGACGCAATTGCCAGAGCGATGGTGCAGACGGGCGGTAAAGTGCCAGTAGTTTGCTTGGGCGTAGGTGATGTCCCTCCAAGTGGGACAAATGCGCAAGTTCTTGGCGCATTGGGCCTCGATGCAATGGCCATCGTCGAGGCTGTAGCAGCAATGTCGATCAAAGTAGGGTCATAGCTTATCGTAGTAGTTTGCCCATCTGTGAACCTCGCTGGGGCGGTCGATCAAGGAAATAAACGGGCGTGAGGTTGGTGCACCTCTCGCGGATTGGTTTGAATGACGTCAAAAAAAGCTCTGATCTGTGGCATCTCTGGGCAAGACGGCACGTTTTTGGCCGATCTGCTACTGCGCGAGGGTTATGAGGTTATAGGCACGTCTCGAGATGCAGCGACAGCATCGTTTCGCAATCTTGAGCGGCTTGAACTAAGGGATCGCGTACAACTTGTTTCGATGGCGCCGACGGACTTCCGTAGCGTGCTCCAGACGCTATCGCGATTCCAGCCCCATGAGATTTACAATCTCGCAGGCCAGAGTTCTGTCGGCTTATCTTTCGAGCAGCCCGTCGAAACGATGGAAAGCATTGCTTTTGGAACTTTGCATATCCTGGAAGCCATCCGATTTCTCGGTCTGGATATGCGCTTTTACAATGCGGGTTCAAGCGAATGTTTCGGCAATACCGGTGGACATCCGGCTGATGAGAACACACCTTTTCGCCCCCGTAGCCCCTACGCAGTGGCCAAGGCCGCTGCGCAGTGGGAGGTGGCCAACTACCGTGACGCCTACGGGCAGTTTGCATGCACAGGCATACTGTTCAACCATGAATCACCTTTGCGACCCGAGCGATTTGTCACAAAGAAGATCGTCTCGACGGCCTGCAAAATTGCCCAAGGTTCGAAACAGAAGCTGAAGCTTGGTAATATAGAAATTACACGAGACTGGGGCTGGGCACCCGAATATGTTCAGGCCATGTGGCTGATGCTTCAGCAAGAGATTCCTGATGATTATGTAATCGCGACAGGTCGCAGCCATAGTCTCGAAGAGTTTCTGGACAAGACCTTTCGCCGGCTTGGGCTGGAATGGCAAGAATATGTGGAAACGTCTGCTGAGTTTAGGCGTCCCTCAGACATTGCAGAAGGCCACGCCAATCCCGCAAAAGCGAGAGCTCAATTGGGTTGGACTTCGACGTTGAGTCTGGACGACATCATCGATCGGCTCGTGTCTCACGAGCTTTCGTCTGCATCACCGTGAGTTCCCGTAAATGATCAAAGGTTTTATCTCTCGCTGTCGCCGATATCTGAGCCGTCTCTATCATACCGCGCGCAGCGACTCAGCCCCTGACGGCGAACTTGGCTGGCCGCATGTCGTGGTTACGACGAAGTTTTGGAAACGGGCGCTTACCGAAACGAAGAAGGGTGACGTTGTGCTGATCGCTACAACGGTCAGCGGCTTCCATGCCGGTGTGTTGGTTGAGAGCCTCCTGGGAATTGCACTGACGCTTCGCGGAGCGCGTGTGCATTATTTGATTTGCGATGCGCAGATGCCTACCTGTCTGCAGGTTCACCAAGGCAAGATCGAGAGCGTTGACATCGTTACCGACTATAGGATGAAGGATAAAGTCTGCCCTGGCTGTATAAAAAGAGGCGCAAAACTTCTTGAACCACTTGGTCTGCCGATCATCCGATATAGCGATCATCTTTCCTCAAGCAGAGCCCGCGAACTGCGCGATCTTGCTCATCGGATCGATCTCAATGAGATACCGGACTACGTACACCGTGGCGTCAATGTCGGACAGCACGCCTTGTCAGGCACACTCCGGTTTTTTTCCCGAGGCCACCTGCCGCCAACACCGGAGGGCGAGGCGGTTTTGAGGCGCTACTTCGAAGCCGCCCTCATTACGCAGGAAGTCACGCAATCTGTAATCAATGTGCTGCAGCCGAAGGTAGCTGTCTACAATCATGGTATCTACGTCCCACACGGAGTGATCTCCGACGTTGCGCGCAGCAACGCAATTCGTGTCGTCACTTGGAATGTCGCGTACAAGAGCAAGTGCTTCATATTTTCGCATGACGACACTTACCACCACACGCTCATTGAAGAGCCTACGTCCGTTTGGGAGAATATCTCACTCGACGGTAAGCTGGACAAAGAGCTCGACGCCTATTTGAAGAGTCGCTGGTACGGAACGAGCGACTGGATTTGGTTTCACGATCAGCCTCAGCACTCACTAAAAGCCATAGAGGATGAAATTGGTATCGACTTTACCAAACCAGTAGTCGCGGCGCTGACCAACGTATTCTGGGACGCTCAACTGCATTACAAGGCCAACGCCTTCAAGGATATGCTGGAATGGCTTCAGACAACGATAGCTTATTTCGGCACCCGGACTGATCTTCAGTTGGCCATTAGAATTCATCCTGCTGAAGTGCGGGGGGCGATTCCGTCTAAGCAGCCACTTGTTGAAGAAATACGGAAGCTGTTCCCGGAACTTCCGGCCAATGTGTTTATCATCCCGCCTGAAAGCCAAGCCAGCACCTACTCCCTCTGCGAAGGTTCGAATGCTGTAATCATCTACGGCACTAAGACCGGCGTTGAGATGACAGCGAAAGGCATCCCTGTCATCGTAGCCGGCGAGGCATGGATACGAAACAAGGGGCTGACACTCGATGCGGATACTCCTGAAAACTATCTGCGCTTACTTGAAAAGCTTCCCTTGGATTCACGTATGAACGAGGCCCAAGTCAGCCGGGCGCGGAAATATGCCTATCACTTCTTTTTCCGGCGCTTTATCCCGATGGATTTTGTCAACGAGGACAAGGCATCGCCGCCGTACAAGATCGAGCCCCCGACGGCCGAGACGTTGTTGCCAGGTGGTGATATTGGACTCGACGTTATTTGCGATGGGATTCTTCGGCGAACGCCGTTCATCTACCCTGCGGAGGTTCAATGACGCTTCTGGCCAAAATAGCAAAATTGCTACGCCCAGCAGTCCTCAAGACTACGGCGAGAGTGAGGTTCAATTCTTATGAGCAGGGCGGACGCATCCCTTGGTCGGAGGGCTATTCTAAATATCGGAGTGCGCTCGTCACCAGCGTCCTTAAGTCACCCGACGTACTCAGCGCTTTTGAAGATTCCCTGCCGCTGCCCGATAACTTCGGATTTAAAATTGATGAAAGGGTCGTTGAATTGCCCTGGGTCGCGTCGCGTCTAGGGCCGGGCAACAGCGTTCTCGACGCCGGGTGCGCTTTCTTCAAATATCCAGCAGCAAGGGAACGAATCTCCGAGCAGAATTCGGTTACCCTCATTGCGCTCGATGCCAAGGATATGACCTTCGATCTAAAGGCGCGATCGGTTGATCGAGTACAAGCTGACCTCCGCGAGATTCCCCTGCCCAGCGAGTCCTTTGACAACGCCATATGTATTTCCACGATTGAGCACGTGGGGATGGACAACACGCAGCTGTATACCAGCAACGATATGTTCCGGGAAAACAAAGCTGATGACTATTTGAAGGTTGCCTCAGAGTTAGCTCGCGTCACAAGGACCAACGGCAATCTTTATATTACGGTTCCATTCGGCAAATTTAAGAATCATGGGTGGCTCCAGGTTTTTGACGGTGCGATGGTGGACAGGCTGATCTCGAGTACCGGCTGTCAGCTAATCGCCGAGACCATATACCGGCATGGGCCAACGGGGTGGCAGCTATCTAATAGGCAGACGTCCGCAGACGCTATCTACTTCGATGTCCATTCGAAAGACGCCGATTCCCGTTCTTCAAATCTTGCTGCCGCAGAGGCGGTGGTGTGTCTGCATCTGAGGCGAATATGACAACATACATCTACATGCTTGAATGGCATAAGACATCCAGTCCGGCATTCCATCGCATATTCGTCAACTATCTCCGCGGCAGCACTGATGTCGTGGAGGTTGTCTGGGATGGCAAGTCGATCCGTGACGAGTGGAAAAATATCGACGCCGAGTCTGCGTTCATTTTCTGTCAAAAACGGCCGCCGGATCATCATTTTAAGAAGTACCCTCATGCTCGCGTTACTTGGATTCCCATGTGGAATAACGTGATGCAGATGAATCACATGCAATGGGCAAGGCTTCCCAAGCACTACAAGATCATCTCCTATAGCCCATCAATCACGGCACCTGCCCGAAGGGCGGGGCTTCGGGTGCTTGAGGTTCAATATGTCCCCGATGTACCAGCCGATGGCGAGATCAGCTGGTCTGATGGCAACATCCTTTATTACTGGAACAGGGTTGGATTGGTGAAGCCGGATGTCCTTGCGAAGATTTGCAAGGAACTCGATGTAAAGACGCTGTACTTCAAGCCCCGTCTGGATCCGGGCGTCCCGGAGGACCGGGGGTACCAGGTAAGCGACATTCCGGTCGACATTCCGGTCGTGGAGGTGCCGTTCTTCGATGACCCAGCGGAAGCCGACCAGTTCGTGCGCCGTGCCAACATCGTGATAGCGCCGCGGCCTGTCGAGGGCGTTGGCCTCTCTTTCCTGGAGGCTATGGCGCGCGGCTGCACTGTTCTTTCGGTGAAGCAACCGACGATGACGGATTACATCGAGGATGGTGTCAACGGGATATTCCTTGAAACTGTCACGGACGCCGCCGCCGGAGGCACACCCATGACAGCGCTGCTTGTATCCCCGGATCAGGACTGGGAACGCCTTCGCAGCCTGAACATGCAACAGCTGGGTAACGCTGCCCATGCTGGCATGTCCAGAAGTCATGCAATTTGGATCGGAGATCAGGAGCGCCTGAATGACTTCGTCTTCGATCCCATCAACATTGGCATGGATGAGGGTATTCTGGGCGAATTGCACCGGCTCATACCTGAAGCGCAGACATCTGCCCGTTTCGACGCATTCTATGCGCGCAAACTCCGCAACCTCAGGGAGCAGATACATCCCACGGGTGTCCTGGACAGGCGAATCGTTAAGGCGTCTGACGGAGCAAAATACTACGTGAACATGGGCGATCGCATGGGATGCGATTTCTACTACGGCGTCATGACCGAGGTCCAAGACCTGCGGGCCTTCCTCGGTGCAATCAGACCGACCGACGTTATCTTGGATATCGGCGCGAATATCGGCCTTTATACGGTAGCCAGTGGTCTGGCTCTTGGAGGAAAAGGCAAGGTTTATTCATTCGAGCCCGATGCCCGTTCGCTAAAACTTCTTTCCGAAAATATCCAGTTGAATTCGCTTTCAGACAAAGTTCGCGTGTTCGACTACTGCATAGGGAGCCACAATGGGACGACCAGTTTCAGCTTGTCGTCCGAACCAAGCTTGAGTGGAATGAGCGACACTGGTCGCGCACGTCAATTTGGCGAGGTTACTCTCCCCATCCACACGGTCGATTGGGTCGTCGCGGAAAACGGTCTGACAAGTGTCGATGCGATCAAGATAGACGTTGAGGGCCATGAACCGGAGGTTCTCGAAGGTGCCATGGAAACGATCGCGAAATTTCAGCCTCTAATCATGCTGGAACTGACGCACAAGAACCTGCCGCGGTCAAAGCACGATGAGATGTTTCTACTCCTTGCACGGCTCTTCAAGAGTGGCTATACCTGCCGCCATCTGTCGGCGAAACAGGACGAGTTCCTAAAATTGCCGAATGCGAAGGCTATTTTCCGAGGGCTGCTCAACGGCAACTACTTCTTCATAAAGGAAGGTTCTCCGAAGCTGAAGAAATTTGATGCGCAAATCGTGTCAGCACGGCTGAACTATTTCCCGTTCAAGGAACCGCCGGTGTTTAGGCTTCTCGAAAGATTGCGTAATCGGCGCAACGCCCAGCAAATATTCAGAACGTATGCCTTGGAGCTCATCAACACCCTCTCCAAGCGAGGCTAGGGTGGCCGTACGGCAACGTTTGCAATAGCGAGTATCGAGTGTCTAACAACGAAATTATCATCCGCCCGCCCAAGCTTCTCGCGCAGTTCAGCGTCCGGGAGCTTTGGGAATGCCGCTCCCTCATCTATTCGATGATCAGCCGGCAACTCAAATCGGAGTTCGATCAGCAGTATCTAGCGTTCGTCTGGCCGGTCTTCCGTCCCGTACTCATGGTAGTCTTGTTCACCTTGTTCAGGCATCTTTCGGACGCGAAGACCGGGGTCTCAATACCTTATCCTTTGTACGTGTATTCGGGGCTTGTTCTCTGGTTCATGTTTACAGAAGCGGTGATGCAGACCGCCGGTTCTATCCGGCGCGAAGCTGATATTGTGAAGAAGATCTATTTCCCCAAAGTGATCGTTCCCATCTCCGATATTATTTCGAATGTGGTGATATTCTCGCTCAACGTCGTGCCATTGGTGCTGATGATGCTGTATTATGGGGGCTTCCCCGGACTGAAGATCCTGCTGCTGCCGGTCTTCATCCTGCAGTTCGCCAGTCTCATTTTTGGGCTTGGCTGTCTGTTTGCTGCTTTGGGCTTGCAGAGCAATGACTGGGAGCGCTTCCTAGGGTTCGCTCTCTATGTGGGTCTCTTCGTTTCTCCGGTTATTTACGCGCCGGGGATGATCCCAGCGGATTTCCAGACGCTCTACGCCCTCAATCCAATGGTAGGAACGTTAGGCGCCTTTCGCGCATGCCTTTTTGCTGATTGGCCCTTTCCACTTTATGATTGGACGATAGCGGCGATGGTTAGTTTCGCTGTCGGTCTGGTCGGTTTCATTGCATTTCAACATATGGAGCGCCACTTTGTTGATAGGTTGTAAATTTGTCTGAGCTTGCAGTTGAAGTGAATGGCCTCGGCAAGTGCTACTCAATTGAGAAGGCTGGCATTAAGGGCGGAAAGTGGCGGCGTCTCGCGCATAAGTTGCGGTTCGGGGAAGATGAATCCAGTAAGTTCTGGGCGCTGCAAGATGTGAATTTTTCGGTTGAGCCGGGTCAGAGAGTTGGCGTTATTGGCAAGAACGGTGCCGGCAAATCGACGCTTCTGAAGATAATGTCGCGGGTTTCCTATCCGACCGCCGGTGAAGTGCGAATTCGGGGGAGCTTGGCGTCGCTGTTGGAGGTAGGAACCGGATTTAACGATAATCTTACCGGACACGAAAATATCTATCTTAACGCGTCACTGTACGGCATGAGCCGCAGCCTTATAGCGCAGCGGTTCGATCAGATTGTTGCGTTCTCCGAGATCGGCCGGTTCATCGATACTCCGATCAAGCATTATAGCAGCGGGATGCGCATGCGGCTGGCGTTCTCGGTTGCGGCTCATCTTGAACCCGATATCCTGCTTTTGGACGAGGTTCTCGCGGTCGGGGACATGTCGTTCCAGCAAAAATGTCTTGAACGCGTGGATGAGTTGACGTCAGCAGGCAAAACACTCTTCTTCGTCTCGCACAGCATGGATTCGGTTCTCCGCTATTGCACCCGATGCCTCTGGATCGACGGTGGGAAACTGCGGATGGACGGCGATACACGCGAAGTGACCGAGGCCTATGTCGAGGAAGTGTTGAAGGTTCGCTCGGAACGAACTGTTGTGTCAATCGGGGCGATTGATGGGCCCAGCACGGCGGATAGCCAGCACGAGGTCAAGGCCGAGTCAACCGGCTCGACCGTCGCTCGAGAAACCATCGAATATCGAGATGGGGCGGAGCTGGTTTCCGCGAGGATCATTAATGCCACCGGAAACAAGGCGACGCTGGTTTCCGTCGCCGAGCAGGTTGGGGTAGAGCTGGTCTACGATGTGAAGGGTCCTGGATTTTATGCGCCGGCAATCCATGTCTATTGTCCATCGGGTACGCTGGCATTCGCTGCCACGCACCCGAGCACTAACATCGCCGACTTTGAGAAGGGTCAGGCGACTCGGGTAAAGGCGGTGGTGTGGATGCCGGCTCATTTGTTCAATATTGGAACGTATTCGGTGAGCCTTGTCGTCTTCAGCCCAAAGGAGGCGCCGTTCAAACGGTACTTTTCTGAGGAAAGATATTTGTCCTTTCACGTCGTGGAATCCGCTATTGGGGAGAAATCCGCTCGAGGCCTGATGCCGCGGCAGTTTCCTGGGCCAGTCAGGCCGCTGTTGGATTGGTCCGTAAACGATGTTGAACGATAGGTGTTATCTACCATGTCGAGCTCTGTGACGTTCTTTGATAAAGCTTATTATATAGAAATCAATCGCGCCCGCTGGGCAATGGCGGAAGCGGTACTAGACCGCTTGCCCCGCCTGGACCACTGCATTGATGTCGGCTGCGGGCCTGGATGGTTCTCTGAGCGATTGATCAACCGGGGTTTGGATGTACTTGGCTTGGACGGGCGCGAAGAGCTTATCGTGGAAGCCTCGGCCAGAGTTCCAAAAGGGAAGTTTATAACTCAGGATATTACGGACCCAAATGCACTTCAGGATCTGCAGCCCGCGGGACTGGTTTTTTGCTTTGGCCTCCTTTATCATCTTGAAAATCCCTTCGCTGCAATTCGAAATCTCCATCGGATCACCGCGCAATATCTGTTTATTGAAACACAGATCGCCCTCGGCGAGGGCAACGATCTTGTGCTGGTTTCCGAAGGCCAAAACCAAACACAGGGGTTAAAATTTCACGCCCTCATTCCATCACGGCGTGCGCTCGTGAAGATGCTTTATGTGGCGGGTTTTACCTCGGTGTATAGACATACGGGTGTAGTGCAACATAGCGATTTTATCGACAGCCCCGAGCGACTCCACCGCCGGGAAGTCTTCATGGTCACAAAGAATGTTGCGCTCTCGCTGCCGGACTTCATTTTAGAGTCCGAACCTACAACTCCGAAAATAGACTATTCACGATGAAGCTTTCCGTCGTACTTGGAACCTACAACCGCCTCGATCAGCTCAAACGGTGCGTAGAAAGTATCGTTCGCGAAACGAGGGTGCTTACAAAGATCTACGTGACGGATGCGGGCTCCACCGACGGCACAATCGAATATCTTCAGTCGATTGCGTCCGAGACCATCATCCCGATCCTCGTTGGGGAGAAGCTCGGTCAGGCGAAGGCCTATAACGACGTCTTCGAGATCGTGGATACCCCGTATGTCTGCTGGTTGAGCGATGACAACGAGGTTACGGGGGCCGGATTAGACCGTGCAATAGGGATTTTGGAAAGCGACCCTCGTATAGGGATGGTCGCGCTGAAGACCAGGGACGTTCAAGGGCCATTCCTCGGAACTCCTTATATTGGAGGAATATCTCCGGCGGGCATTCTTAACGTCAATCAGGGGATGCTTCCCACGTCCGTGCTCAGGGAAGTTGGTGGCTTCTCCGAAGAATTTCGGGACTACGGTATAGATCCAGCATTAACCGCAGAAGTTCTCTTCTCGGGTTACAAGATCGTCTACACCCGTGAAGTTGCACTGCTGCACTATAGAAACTGGAATGAAGATCCAAAATCTGAAAACCGCCAATGGATCAGGGAGCGCCACGCACGCGCAAAGGCGCTCTACCTTAGCCGCTATTCTCCTGAGGCTACGGGCAGCGGCAGGCCCGCCTCCAAATTCCGCAACGTTCTGAAGCGAGCTGGGCGTTTCTTCTTTGCACGAGCCTCCTTGCGAAACAGCGCATTGGCGAGAGACTTTCTCAATGTCACGACGGCTAAATATATAAATTTTATGGATCCTGTCCTGACTTGGAATAAGCCATACCATTTGGTTCAGAGAATTGCCGCGGGACGGCAGCGCATTGAGCAGGCGTATTCAGAAGCGCAAGAGAGCGGCAATAAGACGGTTGAGGGCCTTAGTCTCGATTGAATAAGCGATGGATCCCGCAACCGCAGGAATTTCCATTAATGCCGGTGCGCGAGTCTCGCGCTGGAATGGAGGCTTGTTGTTGTTCTTACGTTGGAGCACGGCTGAGGTTCGGCTCAGAAATTCAATCGCGATCGCCTACTACGCTTAAGCAGGTTTCCCATGACGTTTAATAGCTCTGCAGTGCTCAGGGGTTGCATGAGGCCATCAGTCGCTGCATAGAAACTACAAAGCGTAGCGCACTTCCTTGTCGCGGCATGGTAGGTTCGGTGAGGTCTGCGATTTCGCTGTCTGGGATCAAAGTCAACAAAGTTCGCCGAGCTCTTTGGCTTGTTGAAACGATCATTTTTGGCAACGAAAGCTACTCCGTTCAGTTGATCGGTGGCTCGGATGCCGGTCTAGTGAACGAATGAAGACGACAAGTGAAAATTGATACCTTCTCTGCCGCAGCTGCCAGACTGCTCAAGCCGGATTTGCGCGGCATTCGGAACCGATTGTTGCGCGACAGCTGGTATCGCCGCTTTCATCTCGCATATGCAAGATGGCGCGCGCGGCACGGTGGACTGCCCGACTGGGCGGCATTGCAGCCACAAGCAGGGCTCGGCCCGATACGCCCACCTTTGACCGAGGGCGCGAAGCGCGTGTTGATTGCAACAGGCACTGCCGGACACTTGCCGTCGATGACGATGGAAAGCCTGCTTGGAATGGCATTGGCGGTTCGAGGCGTCGGTGTTGACTTCCTGCTCTGCGATGCGGCCCTGCCTGCCTGCATGATGTGCGAGATCAGTTGGTATTCTGACGTCGACAGGCTGGTCAAGCATGGCCCAAAAGACCGCTGTGTGACCTGCTACCGACCATCGGCTGAAATGCTCGACCGTGCTGGCCTCAACGCGATCGGGCTCAATTCGAAACTGACTGACGGCGATCGCTCTAAGGCGAAGACGATTTCAATGCAGACGCCGCAAAGCGAGCTCGCGGCGTATGAAGAGGACGGTATTCCTATCGGGGAGCACGCCGTGGCGGGCGCTCTTCGTTTTTTTTCAAGAGGCGACCTCGAGAAGGTGTCTGGAGCTGAACCGATCCTGAGGCGCTACCTGGAGGCGGCGCTTCTCACCTATTACGGCACACGCCGCCTGCTTGGCGAAGGTCAGTACGATGCCGTGGTGTTAAATCACGGGATATACGTTCCTCAGGGCATCATATCGGAAACAGCCCGACACCTCGGCGTGCGCGTGGTGACATGGCATCCGGCCTACAGACGAGGATGCTTTATCTTCAATCACCACGAAACCTATCATCATGGCTTGATGAACGAACCGGTATCGTCTTGGGAGGACATGTCTTGGAACGGTATGCAGCAGCAGCAGATCACGCAGTATCTCCGTAGCAGATGGGTTGGCCAGCAAGACTGGGTGAAGTTTCACGATCAGCCGGAGTTCGATACCCGCTCGATTGAGGAAGAAATCGGCATTGATTTTCGACGTCCGACCATCGGGTTGCTCACAAACGTGATTTGGGACGCGCAGCTGCATTACAAGGCAAACGCCTTTCCGAACATGGTTGACTGGTTGATCAAGACTATTGCCTACTTCGAAAAGCGGCCCGACCTGCAGTTGCTGATACGGGTTCATCCGGCCGAACTTACAGGGACGCTTCCATCCCGGCAGCCTGCCGTTGACGAAATTAGGTGCCAGTTTCCTAACCTGCCGGCAAATGTCTTCGTCATTCCGCCCGAAAGCAAAGCAAGTACGTACGTCGCCATGTCTCACTGCAACGCCGTCCTGATCTATGGCACGAAAATGGGCGTTGAGCTTTCGGCCATGGGAATACCGGTCATTGTCGCCGGTGAGGCCTGGATCCGTGGCAAAGGCGTTACGATGGATGCAACCTCGGAAGAAAATTACCTGCGCTTGCTCGATGCCCTGCCGCTGCCGGAAAAGCTGGACGACACCACGATCGAACGGGCGCAGAAATATGCTTATCACTTCTTCTTTCGACGCATGATCCCGCTCGATTGCATCAAGGAGCGAAAGGGTTGGCCGCCATTCGCCGTGCATATAGATAGTCTAAACGACCTTGCACCCGGCAAGTCGTCCGGGCTCGACATCGTATGCAACGGCATTATCGCGGGAACGCCCTTCATCTACCCCGCAGAGGACCTCATGGGGGGCCCTCAGACCGGAGAGCGACGTGAGAATTAGTATTGACGCAACCGGATTGGGCGGCCCCAAGACTGGAACATCGGTCTATCTCATCGAGATCTTATCGCGCTGGAGTCGAAATAGGTCCATCAACCACGAGTTCACGATCTTCGCGAGCGAGAAGGCCGTTTCGCTCTGCTCGGAAGCCGGGTTGGACCATCGGTTTCGTTTCGTCCGTGCACCCAACAACCGCCATATCAGAGTGATCTGGCAGCAGCTAATGATGCCATGGCATATGCGCCGACTTGGAATCGATGTGCATTGGGGGACGGCCTTCGTATTACCGGTGGCTTCGCAAAGGCCAATGGCCGTCACAATACATGACCTAACCTTCCAACTGTTTCCCGAGGTGCACGAGCGCTTAAAGCGCTTTTACTTTCCGGCAATTATGCAACGGTCAGTGGCAAAGGCGCAGGCTGTATTTGCGGTGTCGCGGACCACAGAAACGGACCTAAAACGGATCATTCCAGAGAGTAGAGGAAAGACAACCGTCACGCTGCTGGCGGCGCGCAAGCTGGGCTCGGATTCGCAGGCTCCCCGCGACCAACGCAACTCAAGCGACTACCTCCTCTTCGTCGGAACTTTAGAGCCACGAAAGAATCTTCCACGATTGCTAGCCGCCTGGCAGATGCTCGATGATGCCACACGGGGCAACACGCGGCTTGTTATCGTCGGCGCCACGGGATGGATGGTGAGCGACTTGCTACAAAGCCTTAAGACGAACGATACCATAGATTTTCTGGGGCACGTCAGCGATTCCACTCTGGCAGAACTGCTGCAAGGCGCTAGGGCCCTTCTCTATCCATCACTCTACGAAGGGTTTGGTTTGCCGGTGGTTGAAGCGATGGCGCGCGGAATACCGCTGTTGACCAGCAATACCGGCGCTACCGCGGAGATCGCCGAAGGCGCGGCGATCCTTGTCGACCCGACGAATGTGGATGACATCCGTGGCGGACTTGCGAGGCTGCTGACGGAACCAGAGCTGCTTGGCGCCCTGTCCGCCCAAGGCCGCGAGCGGGCAAAATCATTCTCCTGGGAACGCACGGCCCAACTGACACTAGAAACCCTCGAAGGGTTGAAGCGAGCATGAGCGATCTATGCGTGTCTATCGTGAGCCACGGACAGGGCAAAATTGCGGACCTGCTACTGGACGATTTAGACCGTCGCTGTTCCGGGCTCAATGTTGTCGTGACTAAAAACATTCCGGAAGAATGGCCTGTTCGAGATAGACGATATCCGCTCCTACAAATCGAGAACCCTTCTGCCAAGGGCTTCGGAGCAAACCACAACCAGGCATTCAGGCGCTGCGACAGTAGTTTGTTCTGCGTCGCAAATCCTGACATCCGACTTCAGGCGGATCCGTTTGACGACCTGAAAGCGGCGATGGGTGACCCTAGGGTCGGCCTTGTAGCCCCTCTGATAGTCAATCCCGTGGGAAACCTCGAAGACAGCGCTCGATACTTTCCTACGCCTTCCGGGCTTCTCAGGAAGGTGTTGGGCAACGGTGATGGAAGATTTCCGATAGATCCGAACCGACCTTCAGCAGTTGATTGGACTGCTGGCATGTTCATGCTTTTTCGGTCCGAAGCCTTCGCTGAAGTCGGCGGGTTTGATGAAGGCTTCTTCCTCTACTACGAGGATGTGGACATCTGTGCGAGGCTATGGAAGGCAGGCTGGAAGGTCATTCTGCAGCCAACGGTCTCTGTGGTTCACGACGCTCGCCGCGCAAGCCACACCGACCCGAAATACATGCGATGGCATGTCTCAAGTATGATGCGATACTTCACAAAACATCTCGGTCGCACGCCTGACATAAGCAGGATGACCTGATCCCCAAACGCGAAGCAATTCTTAAATGAGCCGCCCCAAAATCAGGCCAGCGGAAGTTGGAATTTGCGGGCGGTTAAGCCGCCATCGGTGCCGCGCGCTAGACCCTAGCCTAGATGCTCCGTCCGTCTCCAAGATTTGCAATTTCGAAAGCTGCTGTCGGATCGCGTTCGAGTTCTTCGCATGGGCCGGGCAGCGAAGAAAATTCCTTGCCATCGTCTTGCGCCTTTGCAATGTCACCGGTGATTGAAACAAATCGGGAAATCGGAATGGCCAGGCGGATAAAAAACTTCTCGGAGATATCAGGTCGATATGATGTGGTGCTCTGCGATGTCTGGGGCGTCGTTCACAACGGCGTCGATCCGTTCCCGAAGGCGGCAGCCGCCCTTGAAGCGGTACGCGACAGCGGCCTCGCCGTCGTCCTCATCACCAATTCGCCGCGCCTTTCCTGGCAGGTGGTCGAGCAGTTGCGCCAGATCGGCGTTCCCGACAGCGCCTATGACAGGATCGTCACCTCTGGCGACGTCACGCGCGGTTTGATCGCCGAAGGGCCGAAGACGGTCTTTCTGCTAGGCCACGAGCGAAACAGCCCGCTCCTTGATGGCCTCGACATCGAGCGCCGGCCGGCGGGCGAAGCGCAATCGCTCGTCTGCACCGGCTTTTTCGACGACGAGACTGAGAAGCCGGAGGATTACACCGACATGCTTCTCGATTTCAAAGCCCGCGACGTGCCGATGATCTGCGCCAATCCCGATCTCGTCGTCGAACGCGGCCATCGCATCATCCCCTGCGCCGGCGCCATAGCCGCCTATTACCAGCAGCTTGGCGGCCAAACCCGCATCGCCGGCAAGCCGCATCGGCCGATCTACGAGGCAACACTTGCGGCTGCCCGCGAGCTTCGCGGCGATTTCCCGGTCGAGCGCGTGCTGGCGATCGGCGACGGCATGCCGACCGATGTGCGCGGCGCCTTGAATTACGGCCTCGACCTCCTCTACATCAGCGGTGGTATCCACGCTAAGGAATATACTCTCAACGGCGAGACCGACGAGGCGATCCTCAACGCCTATCTCGAGCGGGAAAACGCCGCTCCGAAGTGGTGGATGCCCCGCCTTGCATGAAGACACGCCTTGCATGAAGAGAAGCCAGCCGATGACCGTCTTCCACCGCAATGAAACCCGGGAACCCTCTGACACGCTCGTCACTGCATCGTCGCCTTCAGCGGCATGGCATCTCCAAGCTTGCCGATGTCGAAGGCGACAAGCCGGCCCGCCAGAAGTTCGAAGCCTATCCGCTCGGCTACTTCCACATTGACATTGCCGAAGTCCGCACCGAGCGAGGGAAGCTCCATATGTTCGTCGCCATCGACCGAACATCGAGGTTCGCTACGTCGAACTGCAGGAGAAGGCTCCGACAGCGTTTCCAGACAGTTTCTGCTCCGTCTGATCATAGCTGTTCCATACAAAATCCACACTGTTCTCACCGACAATGTCATCCATTTCACCACGCCATGTGAGGCGGGCTCAAGAGCTGCCCGCAAAAGATCGTATACAGTATATTTGAGACCGACTGCGGCGTGAGATGCCAATGAATTTCGGCGATAATTATGAAAGTCGGGATCGATCACAGCCGAGGAAGCGCGCCAGCGAGAGAGCTTCTGCACGCTGAGGATGCTGGGCTTCAGGTGAGGGTGACAAATATAAATGCCACAGCCATGGCTGCTACGGCGGTGACGAGCCCGTCAACCAAACTGCCTTGCCCACTTCCGACGGCAAAGCCAACTACACCCGCAACCGCAACAAAACCGATTTCCATATGCGTCCGTGTTGGCGTCCCAAACACCTCATGTTGGATAGAAAATCGTACTTTGCGTCAAGACACTTCTCGGCCAGCGGTAGGCACGATCGCGACGTTCAAACTCGTCTCATCCGCTGATTTGCCGCCTGATCGTCGGATTTCCAAGTCACTTTGTTTCAGCGCGGGCAGTGTTGGCAAGTGATATTAAGGAGCACGAGGCAGGCACGCCGGTCTCGGAGCTTTGCCGCAAGCATGGCGTCAGCGATGCCAGCATCTATAAATGGAAGGCCAAGTTCGGCGGCATGGAGATGTCCGAGGCCAAGCGGCTGAAGACGCTTGAGGACGAGAACACGAAGCTGAAGCGACTTCTGGCGGATGCGATGCTCGACAATGCTGCCTTGAAAGACCTTTTGGGAAAGAAGCGGTGATCGTTCCACGTACTGGACCTCGCTGCTCGACCTATTCAAGCAGGGGTATGCGGACTGGCTTGAGGACATCGACGCTGAGTTCAACTGGACCCAGGAACCCCGGCGGTTATTTGAAAAGCGTTTGTGAAAAAGAGTAACGAGGTGAATAAGCAACTGGGAGATCTACGAGTGGCCTTGGCCGTTGGCAAATCGCCAAACGCGGGCAACAGATCGACGCCGTGCAAGAGGGGTTGAGAACTATGGTCAATATGCTGCATGAGAATTGTTCGGGAGGCGATCATGGGGAAAATCCCCTGAGCTATGGCTCGCTCATCCAAGTGCAGCAGAACATGAGCGGGAAGCTGGACGCGGTCAAAACCATCCTGGAAGGATAAAGCGACCCGAACCCGCGAGATGCGGTTCATTAGGAGTTGGCAACTGCACGAGCTGCTACTCCCAAAGCCGAGAAGGCGCCCTCGTGGCGCCTTCTACGTATTCAAGCGAGATCCGCGGTTACAAAAGAACCGATCGAGACCATCGGCGGCCAACCCAATGGTGGATGGCAAATTCGTCCGAACGGGATTCATAGAAGCGAATAAAGAGCTTCCCGGAGGCAGGAACGCGACCCACGATTTATTTACGCGATAATCCGACGATGATCCGGGAAAATGATGCGGATAACTGTTCCGGTTGCCGCAGGGCCTAATTAGTTAAGCGGAAAACAAGAATTGGCTGGGGAACATGGATTCTCACATGATTTCAATGGCTTATCGAAATACCCTCTGTTTTCCCGCCGCGAGCGACCGTGGATGTCACCTTTGTGCCCTGGCTTTGGGCCTCAGTCAACAGGAAGACTATTGCGGCAATTATTTCCGCTTTCGACCCAAAGCGGACTTTATAGACACGTTCGCTGAAGGGCACTTTTGCCCCACCTTGCCCGCACTGGCGATGCCTGAGGCGTCAGATTGTTTCTCGTGGCAGCGTCTTGCAGCAGTCTGCTGGCCTGCTGGACCGACCGACTGAGCCAGGCCAACCGCCAGATCTGAAACTGGCCCTTGCACGGCTGGCATTTCCGACGATTGCCACGCCTTACGGTATCGCCGCGGTAACAGCGTGCTCGGATTTCTGAACAGCCGGTATAAGCGTATCGAGCAGGTTCATCGCGTGTCCTCGTCCCAAGAACCGATGAATTCTCGCTGGGAAAAACGGCCCCGGAATTGCGTTCCTGTCCGTTGCCGTACCAAGAATGCCCCCGGTGCATGCTTACCCTTCACCTGCGCTCTGCATCGAGGGGCCATTGTCGGCCCTGACACATGGCGAGCCATGAGAGACGCGTGACGGCGACCGCTCTGACGATGATTATTGGTTGCAGTGGGAACTGATGGTCATGTCCTTACATAATCCGGCATCAGTTCAGGATTAGCTGGAGACGTATGAATTCGATTGGTGTCAATTACCGCTGTGTGCCATCGATGTTGGCATGTACTTTATCTTGTTTTTGAGATAGCGACCACTGCCGCGACACTAACCTCATTCGCCCACCCGGATGCAAGCGACACTGCGTACACACATGGCATTCATGATGGCACTCACGAGTCACCACGGCAATGAGGTGGCGAGATCGTTGTGGCCGTCACGCAGGAACTCGTCGTCCACTGTCCGACATCGTGCTCAGGCGCAGCACGCGTGCGATTGAGGGAACGCTGAGGATGGAAGGCCTGGGCGAGGTCGGCGGGATTGCCGCAGCGGGGCTCGGATGGACGGAACAGCGACTTGCCGCGGAGATCGACGTCGTGACGTCGTTGAAGACTTCCATGGCCAGAGCCTGGATGAAATAGCAGAGGGCAGGGCAGCGGACGCTCCGGCGTCCGCTGCCCATTCGCTATCAATAAAAAGTCGGGTCTAGCGCGCCTGAGTTGTAACGCTTTGCCATTTCCGAAAGGGGAATCGGCCGGATTTGCGAAGCCTTGCCCGCCGTTCCGAACTGTTCGAACCGTTCCTTGCAGAGCTTCGTCAGCGCCGTCATCGCCGGCTTCAGATATTTGCGTGGATCGAATTCGCTGGGGTCTTCCTGCAGAATACGCCGGACCTGGCCGGTCATCGCCATTCGGACATCGGTATCGATGTTGATCTTGCGAACACCATTCTTGATACCGCCCTGTATTTCCTCGACCGGCACGCCCCATGTCGGCTTCATCTGGCCGCCGTACTGGTTGATGATCTCCTGCAGTTCGATCGGGACCGAGGACGAGCCATGCATGACGAGATGTGTGTTCGGGAGCTTACGGTGAATTTCTTCGATGACGTTCATCGCCAGCACCGACCCGTCCGGCTTGCGGCTGAACTTGTAGGCGCCGTGCGATGCGCCCATCGCAACCGCAAGCGCATCGACCCTGGTTTCGCGGACGAATTTGACAGCTTCGTCCGGATTAGTCAGAAGCTGATCTTGCGAGAGCTTGCCTTCGGCTCCGTGGCCGTCCTCGGCTTCGCCCATGCCGGTCTCCAGCGAACCTAGGACGCCGAGTTCTCCCTCCACGGAAACGCCGCCGAGATGAGCCATCTCCGTCACCTGTTTGGTGACCCCGACATTGTAGTCCCAATCGGCCGGTGTTTTGGCATCCGCCTTCAGCGAGCCGTCCATCATGACGGATGTGAAGCCGGCTTGAATGGCGGTTATGCAACTGGACGGTGCGTTGCCGTGATCGAGGTGCACGCAGACCGGGATGTGGGGATAGATTTCGACGACGGCATCCATTATGTGCTTCAGCATGATGTCGTTGGCATAGGCTCGGGCGCCCCGAGAAGCCTGCATGATCGCGGGCGCGTCGAGCGAATCGGCCGCCTCCATAATCGCGAGGGCCTGTTCCATATTGTTGATATTGAATGCTGGCACTCCGTAGCATTTTTCTGCGGCGTGATCGAGCAACTGTCTTAATGTAATGCGTGCCATCAAGCTCTCTCCTTCTGAGCAGCCCGAAATGGGGCAGAAGATAAGTGCATGTATCCTCATTGTAGCGCGGATTGGTCGAAACCCGAAGCGTTACTGCGACCTCAGCAAATATAAAAGCCCGGCTCCGCATCGTACGGGGAGCAACTTCGCGCAAAAAGCGGCCGGCATTTGGCACAAGTCCAATCCTCGAGAACTATCTGGCCGGGAGACCACTTAGATGCGCGGTGACAAAAAGCAGCCAGTAAGATGAGAACCCTGATCAACGATCAATGGAGGCATGCCGACGCCGCGGGAATTGTGCTAATCTTGCATTCGGGTTTCCGTGCGCAGCCGACTGGCATCGTGCTCGCTCACGACGCTCTACGCCGCCGCCCGTCGGCGTAAAATAGAAGTGGCGGCCTGAGCTATGGACGCAATTCTTGTCATCAATGCAGGCTCGTCGAGCCTGAAATTTCAGATCTTCGAGATCGCCGACACTGGCCCCAAACGCTGCATCCGGGGCCAGATCGATGGCATCGGCATACGACCTCGTCTCGTGGCGAGCGCCGCCGATGGAACGGTCCTAGTCGATCGCCGATATACGCCAGACGTGGTCGACCACCTGCCGGCGGCCATCTCCGAAACCCGTGCCTGGTTGCAGACCCTCGAGGGGTTCACGCTCCGGGCAATTGGTCACCGCGTCGTCCATGGCGGTCCGGACTACGCAAAACCGATCCTGATCAACCACGACATCCTGGACACGCTCGCCACTTTCCAGGAGCTTGCGCCGCTGCACCAGCCAAACAATCTGGCGCCCATCCGGCTCGCCATGGAGATCAATCCGGATCTGCCGCAGGTCGCTTGTTTCGACACGGCTTTCCATCGCGGTCACGCCCCGCATACGGATTGTTACGCCTTGCCATCGAGCTATTACGATCATGGCGTGCGCCGATACGGCTTCCACGGCCTGTCCTACGAATATATCGCCGAGCGGTTGACCGAAGTCGCGCCCGGCATCGCAGGTGGACGCGTTATTGTTGCCCACCTCGGCAGCGGCGCCTCCATGTGTGCGCTGAAGGAGGCGCGCAGCGTGGAGACGACGATGGGCTTCACTGCGCTCGACGGCTTGCCGATGAGCACCCGGCCGGGACAGATGGATCCCGGTGTCGTTCTGTACTTGATCGATCAAAAGGGCATGACCGCAGCGGAGGTGACCGATCTCCTCTACAGGTCGTCCGGCCTGAAGGGCCTTTCCGGCTTCTCAGGTGATATGCGCGATCTTCTTGTCAGCGCCGACGCGCGTGCCGCCTTCGCGATCGATCACTTCGTCCATCGCTGTGGGCTGAGTGTCGGCACGCTTGCCGCCGCGCTCGGAGGTCTCGACGCATTCGTGTTTACAGCCGGCGTCGGGGAGAACTCAGCCCAGATTCGCGCCCGCATCAGCGAACGGCTTGCTTGGCTCGGCGCCGAACTCGATCCCGCGGCCAATGAAGCGGGCGCGACTCTCATTTCCGCTCCGGCAAGCCGCGTTGCACTCTATGTTCTGCCGACGGATGAGGAACTGATGATCGCGCGCCATACGCTTGCGCTCATCACAACGTCCTGAAAGCAAACGCTGGGATTGCGCTTGGCGGCTTCTTCAGCCGCTCTCGACCCGATCCTGACCTTCGTGTTGCTGCCCGGGAAGGTCCGCAAAACCCAGAGGAGCAGTTCTTCGCTCGAGCGCGGAGTCGATGGGACAGCAGAGCGGGCAAATGACAGCAGACGGGAATTCCGTAAGTCGAATGCTGGCTAATCGCGATAGAGACCTAGGGTCAAGCAGCGGCAAGACGATTTCAAGTTAAGACGATCGTTCGCCGGTTGCAGCTGGGTCGTAGGTCATTGAGTTTGCCAAAGGGAGGATGACATGAATAGCCAGAAAATTCCGCTCAAGGTAACAGCAGTTCGCTTTGCGCGCGCGGTCCGGGATTTTTCGAGCTCCGATGTCGGCAAGAAGGCCAATTTGATGTTTGCGGGGCTCGCTGCGCTGTTATTCGGCGTAAGCGGCCTCAACGTTGTCAACAGCTACGTCGGCCGAAACTTCATGACCGCGATTGCAGACCGCCAGACCCCCGAGTTCATCCGGCAAGCGATCTTTTACGTCGGTGTGTTCGCTGCATTGACAGTTTTTTCGGTCATCGCACGATTTGTCGAAGAACGACTGGCACTACTTTGGCGCGAATTTATAGCCCGGCGCGCTGTGACACTTTATCTCGCCAATGGCACCTATTACCGCCTGGATGTCTCGGGGCAACTTACCAACCCGGACCAGCGGATCGCGGATGACGTTCGCGCGTTCACCAGCACGACGCTCTCCTTTGTCCTGTTACTGTTCAACGGCACTCTGACGATAGTGGCCTTTTCCAGCGTGCTGTGGTCAATCAGCCCATTGCTGTTTGTCGTGGCTGTCCTCTATGCGGCTAGCGGCTCTTATCTGACGGTTCTGCTCGGACGGCCGCTGATCAATCTGAACTACGATCAACTCGACAAGGAGGCCAACTTCCGCTCCAGCCTCATTCATGTTCGGGAAAACGCCGAGTCGATCATCCTGGAGCGCGGCGAGGGGCGACAGCAAATTCTCCTGTCGCATCGACTTGACGATGTGGTCGCAAACTTTCGCCGAATTACGGCCGTCAATCGCAACGTGGGGTTCTTCACCACCGGCTATAACTGGCTAATCCAGATTATTCCGGCTCTGATCGTCGCTCCGGCATTCATAAGAGGAGACATCGAGTTTGGCGTGATCACACAGTCGGCCGCAGCCTTCGCGATGCTCGTAGGCGCGTTCTCGCTGATTGTCACCCAGTTCCACTCTATCTCGAACTTTGCCGTACTGGTCGCTCGGCTCAACTCCTTACTGGAGGCAATCGAACAATCACAAACAACCGCGGAGTCGACCATCGAGATTGTCGAGCGAGGGGGGTGTTTGGCCTACGAGCGGCTATCCTTGCTGTCATCAAACGGCACTCCTCTGCTGAAGGAGTTGTCGGTATCGATCCCGCTCGGGACCCTCGTGTTGCTCACCGGACCTAGCCAGGCTCCGGGGACGGCGTTGTTCAGAGCGACGGCGGGCATTCCGACGCCCGGCACAGGGCGCATAATTCGCCCTGGTTCCAACGACATCGTGTTTCTCAAGCAACGCCCTTATCTGCCGCCAGGGACGTTGCGCCAGATTCTTGTGCCTCTGGAGAATGCAGGCGAAATTTCGGATGACCGAATGTTCCAGGTGTTGCGCGAACTTGATCTCGAACGGGTCGTGAGCCAGGCGGGCGGGTTGGATAAGGAACAAGGCTGGGAAATGTCGCTTTCGCTGACTGAGCAGCAGCTCTTAGCCGTTGCGAAAGTTCTGCTCGCGCCGCCGCAGGTCGTCTTCCTGGATCGAGTCGACACGACGCTGGGGTCCGAAAAACTCCGCAAGATCCTGCGCCTCCTTTCCGACCGTTCGATCACCTGCATCAATAGCGGAGAAGCCAACGACGCGCGTGATCTGTATCACGCGGTCCTTGAGTACAGTGAGGATGGTCGCTGGACGTGGGCACCGAACCGAGCCTGATCTTTACTGAAATGGCCCGCAAGAACTACCGACCAATCACGGTCAAGAAGGCCTGCAACGGTCAGAGGAGCTGTTTCGGGAATTGTTTACGCGGCCGCAGCAATAGCTGCCGGCCTTGCGCCTTCCAATTCCACGATAGAAAATCGTCGGTCATGCCGGCCGGATGGTCGGCGATACGGGCAAGTACATCGGCAAGCCAAGCCTGCGGATTATGTGGTTCATTTTTCGCTGTGACGATCAAGCTATAAATCGCGGCCCGCTGACCACCGCGGTCAGAACCGGCAAACAGCCATGCTTTTCTTCCCAAAGCCACGCCGCGCAGCGATCGCTCTGCACAATAATTCGACGAGCAGATGCGGCCGCCATCGAGGAACCGGATAAACGTGGCCCAGCGGTTCAGCATGTAATTTTCATGAGGGATTAATTGGCGCAAACTAATAAGGCCGAGCGCGCAAAACAGGGCAGCCGCGGGGAATATGTCCCGCAGCCATGTCAACGATGACCAGTCTCTAGCCAAGAGAGCGCCTTCCTTTCGCTTGGAGCCGAAAAACGGGATTTCGTGGTGAACGAAATAGCCGGCGATGCGTTGTTCGACCCCTCGAAATCGGGCGCCTCACCTGAAGCCCATCCTCTGCTTTGAAACGAGGGCGGTAGTCGGCTCTATCCGCGCGAGACGATACACACATCCGACCTAGAGCCATCCCCCCGAAAAACCTGCTCGGCGCAACCCGGTCACAATGGGCTTGCATTGGCGCATGATGTTCCAGAGCAAGCCGGTCCGATAGTTTTCGATCATCAGCACCACCGGTCCTTGGTCAATGCCAAAGTGATAGGGACTTACCCACCATCCGGTCGGACTGGCTTCCATGGAATAGGTCTGGTTGAACGACGGTTTGAAACCGTAAAGCCGGCTCATGCCGAGATTCATCCGCGCAAAATTGCCCACCGTCGGCACGACGATCTCCGGCGCGAACGGCAGCGAGGCGACAACGACCCAGGGCGCCACGGTCCCATCATCAGGTCCGAAGGGGGCGCCTCGGGCAATGTAGTCGAAGAACTCCCGATCGACCCCATCGATCGTTCGCTTGCCCCAGCCGGGTCCATCGCAGGCGGTGAATCCCCAACAATGCTCCCCATAGCCTGCGAAGTTCATCGGGTTGCGAATTGCGTATTCCTGCTGGACATACGTCGCATGCCGGCTGTTTTCGAAATAATCGGTGTCATGTTGGCGCATGAACGCATCTCGAATGCCTCGAAAGTCTATCCACATGTGCGACAGTTGGTGAGTAAAAAGCGGCCCCGAATACAGCAGCTCTCGGCCGTAGATATTTCTCAATTCGTAGGACTCGGTGTAGGCGGCATAGGTTTCGGGCGGCAACGGGTGAGTTGGGGATCCCAAACCAATGATGTAGAGCAGCAGGCCTTCATCATAGCCACGCCACCTGTAGGGGATGAAACCACTTTCGGGACGCCAGCCGTGCGTCAAAGTTGCCCCGCCATCGCACGCCCAATTCCAGTCTGCACGCTCGTAAAGCGCCATCGCGAGCTGGCGGATTTCCACTTCGTCGGCCGTGTCGCCATCAAAGTAGGTGGCAACGGTCAAGGCACCCGCAAACAGGAAGGCGGAGTCGATTGTCGACAGCTCGCATTGCCAAACTCGGCGGCCCGTTTCGATATCCAGAAAATGATAGAAGAAGCCCTTGTAACCTGATGAATCCGGCTCAGGTCCCTGCGGGCATGCCATCAGGTATCTCAGGCGGCTGCGGGTGATCTTTGCCGCAAATTCGCGGATGAGGACGCCGCGCTCCACAACCACGGGGATGGTCGCCAGCGCCATGCCGATCGCCGCGATGCTTGCCGGGGCGTTCGGTTCTGTCTTGTCGCGCACCAGGCCGTTGTCAGGGTTCGTGCAGTGGAGATAGTACAACAATGTCGTGAATTGCAGCCGACCGAGATCCTGGTCGGTTGGCATGCGGTCGAGATCGGCGTCGGTTGAGAGCGTTTCGGGCATGGCCGCTAACCGACTATGACGTGGACATCGTGCGTACGTCCGTCTTCCGCAAGCCGGACGGCTCCGTTCGCGACGGGTTCACCGTCCAGCGTGACTGAATGGACGCCTCGGCCGATGCCCTTTGCGTTGTCGAAACGGATTCGATAGGTCGTCGATCCAGCTCGGTATGTGATCTCATAGGATGGCCAGCTTTCCGGAACGCACGGTTCAAACCGCAGCAACCGCCCTTGCTGGCGAAACCCAAGGATCGCCTCGAGCGCCGCGCGATAGAACCAACTGGCCGATCCAGTGTACCAGGTCCATCCACCGCGCCCGGTGTGTGGGGGCGCGCCGTAGATATCGGCGCTGACCGCATATGGTTCCACCTTGTAGCATTCGACTTGATCTCTCGTCGCGCCATGACAAATCGGATTGATCAGGTTCCAAAGCTTTAGCGCGAGATCGCCGTCGCCCTGCAAGGCCGTCGCCCAGACAACCCAGGTTGCCGCATGCGTGTATTGCCCGCCATTTTCACGGATGCCGGGGACATAGCCCTTGATGTAACCGGGCTGCAGCACGCCTTCGTCGAAAGGCGGGTCGAACAACTTGATCAGCTTGTCTTGCTGGCGCACCAGCCGGTCGTGGACCGCACGCATTGCCTGCGAAGTGCGTTTCACATCGGCCTCGCCGGAGATGACGGCCCAGGCTTGCGGAATGGCGTCGATCTGGCATTCGTCGTTCAGGGATGACCCAAGCGGCGTGCCATCGTCAAAATATGCCCGGCGATACCAGCCACCGTCCCAGGCTTTGGCTTCCAAGGCAATGCGCAGGGCCTCGGCTCGTTCGCGGCACCAGGCGGCACGGCTTTCATCTCCGCGTGACGCTGAAATCGTGGCAAATGAATTTAGGACCGTGAGAAAGAACCAGCCGTTCCAGACGCTCTCGCCCTTGCCTTCGGCGCCGACCTTATTCATGCCATCGTTCCAGTCACCTGTTCCCATAAGGGGAAGTCCGTGACTGCCTAAACGGTAGCCATGCTCCAGCGCCCGGACGCAATGCTCGTAGATGGTGCCGGACTGTTCGCTGGTCGCTGGTTGGTTGAAGTCTTCCTCCTGGTCGTCTCTCAGCACCGGTGACGTGATGAAGGGAACAGTCTCGTCAAGCAGTTGAACGTCGCCCGTCGTGGAGACATAATGGTGAACGACGAGAGGCAGGAAATACAAGTCGTCGGTGATCCGGGTGCGAACGCCGACGCCAGATGGCGGGTGCCACCAGTGCTGGACATCCCCCTCCTCAAATTGGCGCGCCGCCGATCGCAGGATGTGTGAGCGGGCCTCGCTCGGCACGCTGTAGACCAGTGCCATCACGTCCTGCAGTTGGTCCCTGAATCCATACGCGCCGCCAGACTGATAGTTGGACGTGCGCGCCCATACGCGGCATGCCAAAACCTGGTACAACAGCCAGCGGTTCATCATCAAGTTCAAGCCCGCGTCCGGCGTCGAGACCTGAATTGTGTTCAGAATGTCATCCCACTGGCGGCAGACAGCCGACAGGCTCGCGGCTGCGCGCTCGAGGTCGCTATGCTCATGGACGAGCCTACGGACCTCATCGAGGCCGGCAGCCTCTCCAAGGACGAAGACAACCTCTCTGCTTTCGCCGGGGGGCAGGGAGATATCGACCATCAGCGCGGCGCAGGGATCCAGTAGCGGACCAAAACGTTCCGCCAGATCTATTCGCTCCAGGGCCGACGGCTGAAACACGAAACCATATTTGCCGAGAAACTCTCTACGGTCGGCCGTGGCCGACCTTGCCGGCTGACTGGCGCCTGCAAACGCCAGCTTTCCGGCAAAATCGCCGGCCCAGGGATTGTTGGCTACGATCGCACCGGATCTGGCATCCCGCTCGCAGACGATCCGCGTTGCTGTCTCTTCGCGCTGCGACCCAAGCACCCACTCGGCGAAATAGGTTGCGGTCACATGCCGAACGCGGGTGTCCTCGTTGCTAAGCCTGAGACGCATGATTTTGACCGGATCGTTAGGCGCGACCGATACCGTCAGCTCTTGCTTGAGATGACGACTGTAACTTGCATACCGGCTGTAACCTTGGCCGTGACGAACAGTCACGACCGCACCGGGACCGAGCGGTAGGGGCGTCGGCGTCCAGACATCGCCGGTTTCCTCATCCCGCAAATAGAGGACCTCGCCCGGTGCATCCGTAACCGGATCGTTCGACCACGGCGTCAGCCGGTTCATCTGGCTGTTCTCTGACCAGGTGTAGCCAAGACCGGCTTCGGTTGTCAGACAGCCATAATTAGGATTTGCGATCACATTGGTCCAAGGCGCCGGTGGCAAGGCGGGGGCTCTGGGGCTGACCGCATCCACGCGCACGACATACTCGCGTCCGTCGGGCGTGAAGCCCCCGAATCCGTTCCAGTGCTGTAAATCCTCGAGCGCGTCGGGATGTGGGGCCGCAGGTTGCCCGCTCACCCGAACGGCTAACGTCTGTGAAAGAGGTGGCAGAGCGGGGGAAGGCAGGTTGAGCTGATGGGCAAGTGTGCCGCTGCTTCCCAGCAGGACGATGCGCGCTGCCGCGGCGATGGTCGCCACGTGATCGCTTTCGGTATCGGGTTCGGAAAGGACAAAGATTCCGCCAGGTTTGCCGATCATTTCGGCGTGCGGGCCTGACTGCAGCGTTTCAGTCTGTCGCTTGGCGCTGGCTGCGCTGTCGTCGAGTAGTACCAGGTCGAATCTCAGGCCCCTACGACCGGCGAAATCGTGGCCCATCGTCACTTGGCTAACCAAGGCATCATCCCTGTCGCCAATGGCTCGGAGAAGCACGATCGGAAGGTCGCCGGAGATACCATGGGCCCACAGAGCGGTTCGATCCAATCGATCTCTCTGGGGCTGCCCAGCCGCCTGCCGCATGGCCGGGTTCGCGAATACGACATTCCCGGCCAGCCGATTGAACAGCGAGACATCGCCAGATTTCAGGTTCGACGTGCGAAGCTCATTTTCGTATGTCTCTGAAGCGTCGGAGAACGCTCGCTCGACCGTGTCGAACTTGGCATATCTTTCGGCGATGAGTTGCACGGCTGACTTGTCATCTGTAGCGCCTGTGACAAAGGCCACGCGTGCCTTGGCGCCTGGCGCCAGACGAACCGTCCGCCGCAGACAGAAAATCGGATCGAGGACGGGGCCAGTCGTTCCGGAGAGCGATGCACCCGCGTCGAATACGACGGGGTTGGCCGTTGTCCGGCCCCGGCCAAGAAATCTCAGCCGATCGGTTTCATATTGGACCGCTTGGGAAGACGGCGGGTTCGATGAAGAAACGTGAACTGCCCATGTGGCTTTCTCCTCGGCAGCACGGGGCCTGCGGCGCGCAAATAAGGCGCCTGTCGCCTCGTCATATCGTGTTTCGACAAAAAGCTTGGCAAAACCCGGATGCGCCATGTCCGCGCGACGATTGTTCAGGCAAACTTCGGCATAGCTTGTCAGTTCGAGGATTCGCTCCCGTGTGCCATGGTTCGTGACCGTGAGCATACGCACTTCCGCATCCAGATCGGGTACGACACAGATTTTCGTGAGGATATCAATGTCACCGGCATGACAGCGGAATTCGGCCCTGTCTCCGTAAAAGGCGTGCTCATAGACATTCGAGGACCGAAACAATGGCTGCTTTCCGATGGACCAGAGCTCGTTGTCAGTCAGATCCCGAACGTAACAAAATTGGCCCCAGCAATCACGGGTGCTGTCCTCGCGCCACCGGGTGATGTCGAGCCCTTGCCATGTTCCGTAACCCGCCCCGGCGGCTGTAACCAGGACACTGTACCGATCGTTGGAAAGCAACGCGACAGCGGAACTCGGATCCGCCATTTCCGCGACGCTATCGTGTCTCGCCGCCGCCTCGGGGTTTCTGTGGCCGTGAATTGATTTTACCATCAACGTTTTCCCACTTAGAACGACGACGCCCACCACGAAAGCAAGACCATCACCAACTGCTGGCAGCTGTCCCGCACACTACTCATAGACTTGTCCATTCCAGACCCTCACTGCCGGTATCTCGTGGTAGTAGGTAAGGATGCTCAACGTGCCGGTATTCAGGAGAAAATGCTGTCCGGCACCCGGTGGCAGGCCGATCCATCGTGCTGCAAGCACGCGCAGCACGTGCCCATGCGCGAACAACGCAACGTCGCCATCTGCAGCCCGTGTGCGCGCCACGACTTGATCCACCCGAGCACCAATTTGCCCCGGCGTCTCGCCTCCGGGGCATCCATCACGGAAAACCAACCAACCCGGTCTTTTCGCCTGAATTTGCTGGGGCAGCAGGCCCTCATATTCGCCGTAGTTCCACTCCATCAGGCCTGGTTCGATGATGGCCTTGGTGCCGAAGCCTACCAAGTCACACGTCTCCCGTGCCCGCTGCAGCGGACTCACAAGAACGAGCGCGAATGTTTGCCGAGCCAACAATGGCCGCATCCGTTCCGCTTGTTGTCGTCCGTTGTCGGTCAAGGGGACGTCTGTCATGCCCGTGTGTTGCCCGCTTAGGCTCCACTCGGTCTCCCCATGCCTGATCACGAATACTTTCACGTCCAGCCCTCCTGGCTCAGACGTTGTCTGCCTCTGTCGATCGCAGCTCTCCCAAGGCAGCCGACTGTCCCCACGTCCAGCTCGAGATTTCGGGCACGTCGTCGCCATATTTTTCGATGTGCTGCCGGTGTTCGATCAGCTTATGGTGAATAGCCTGTTTGAAATAGGCTGCGCGCGCACCGAGTTGCGGCAACCGGTCGATCACGTCCTCGACCAGATGGAAGCGATCCATCTCATTCAGCACCACCATGTCGAACGGCGTCGTCGTCGTGCCTTCTTCCTTGTAGCCGCGGACGTGCAGATTGCCGTGGTTGGTGCGGCGGTAAGTGAGCCGGTGGATGAGCCAAGGATAGCCATGGAAGGCGAAGATTATCGGCTTGTTCTTGGTGAACAGAGCATCGAAATCGCGGTCCGGCAGCCCGTGCGGATGCTCTTCCGGCGGCTGCAGCTTCATCAGGTTAACCACATTGATGACGCGGACCTTCAGCTCCGGCAGATGCTCCCGGATTAGCTCGACCGCTGCCAGCGTCTCAAGTGTTGGAACATCCCCACAACATGCCATCACGACGTCAGGCTCGGTGCCCTTGTCGTTGCTTGCCCATTCCCAAATGCCAAGGCCCTCACTGCAATGCTTGATGGCCTGATCCATCGTGAGCCACTGCGGGGCAGGCTGCTTGCCGGCGACAATGACGTTGACGTAGTTGCGGCTGCGCAGGCAGTGATCGGTCACGGAGAGCAGCGTATTGGCGTCCGGCGGCAGATAAATCCGGACAACATCTGCCTTCTTGTTGACCACATGATCGATGAACCCCGGATCCTGGTGGCTGAAGCCATTGTGATCCTGCCGCCAGACGTGGGAGCTCAGGAAGTAGTTGAGGGAGGCGATCGACCGCCGCCATGGGATCTCGTGGCAGACCTTCAGCCATTTGGCGTGCTGATTGAACATCGAATCAATGATGTGAATGAACGCTTCGTAGCAGGAGAAGAAGCCGTGCCGGCCGGTTAGCAGGTAGCCTTCCAGCCAGCCCTGGCATTGATGCTCGCTGAGCACCTCCATCACCCGTCCGTCCGGCGCCAGATGATCGTCCTCCGGATAGATATCCGCCATGTAGCAGCGGTTGGTGACTTCGAGCACATCCTGCCAGCGATTCGAGTTGTTTTCGTCAGGGCTGAACAGGCGGAAGTTGTTGCTCTCCATGTTCATCTTCATGATATCGCGGAGAAACGCCCCCATCATCCGCGCCGATTCGGCGATGGTTGCTCCAGGGCTCGGCACGGATACCGCGTAGTCCTGGAAGTCGGGCATCTTCAGGTCCTGCAGCAGCAATCCGCCGTTGGCGTGCGGGTTGTCGCTCATTCGACGATGCCCTGCGGGGGCAAGCGCTGCCAGCTCCGGTTTGAACCGGCCTCCGTCGTCAAACAGTTCCTCGGGGCGGTAGCTCTTCATCCATGCTTCGAGAATGCGGAGGTGTTCCGGCTTGTCCATGTCGCCCATCGGCACCTGGTGCGACCGCCAATAGCCCTCCGACTTCTTGCCGTCTATCTCAGGCGGGCAGGTCCAGCCCTTCGGTGTGCGGAAAACGATCATCGGCCACATGGGACGCTTCACGTTGCCCCTGTCGCGGGCATCTGCCCAGATCTCCTGGATATCCGCCACTGCGGTATCAAGGGCGCCTGCCAGATGCTGGTGCACGCTCGCGGGCTCATCGCCCTCGACGAAATATGGCGTGTAACCCATGCCTTCGAAAAATTTCCTTAGCTCGTCGCGGGGAATGCGGGCTAGAAAGCACGGGTTGGCGATCTTGTAGCCGTTCAGGTGCAGGATCGGCAGCACACAGCCATCGCGAGCAGGATTCAGGAACTTGTTGCTTTGCCAGCCTGTTGCAAGCGGCCCCGTCTCGGCTTCTCCGTCGCCGACGACGCAGGCGACAATTAGATCCGGGTTGTCGAACGCCGCGCCGTAGGCGTGGCTGAGGGCATAGCCCAGTTCCCCGCCCTCGTGAATGCTGCCGGGTGTTTCCGGAGCAACGTGGCTTGGGATGCCGCCTGGAAAACTGAACTGTTTGAACAGCCTCTTCATGCCTTCCGTGTCTTGGCCAATGTTAGGGTAGACTTCGCTGTAGGTGCCTTCGAGATAGGCGTGCGCGACCAACGATGGCCCGCCATGTCCCGGCCCGATGACGTAGATCATGTTGAGATCATCGCGTTTGATAACGCGGTTGAGGTGGGCGTAGAGCATGTTCAAGCCTGGCGACGTGCCCCAGTGACCAAGCAGTCGCGGCTTTATGTGCTCGCGCTTTAGCGGTTCTTTCAGCAAAGGATTGTCGAGAAGATAGATCTGTCCGACCGACAGATAGTTCGATGCCCGCCAGTAGGCATCCATCGACTGCAATTCTTCCGCCGAAAGGGGGCCGCCCGCTGCCGTGTTCTCCTTCATGGCGACCTTTACGTCTCCTGCCGTCTTGAGCGAAACCATGGGTGCCTCCTCCTCTGAGCCCAGATTGCTGCGGTAAGATCTTTCAAGGTGAGAAATCGTCGAATTTTCAAAACTGCTAGCGACTGGGGCGAACGCCCTGGCATTGGGATGCTGGCCGCAAGGGCACAGTTCGTAGCGCAGTCGTTATCGACCGAATATTGCCACAGCAGCATGTTTGGACATCAGCATGAAACGCTGGCGCGTCCGTGATTATCGCCCAGCATATGTCCCGCTCGGCTATCCAAAACAGCTTCGTCCCAGTTTGCAAATATTCACGCGTTCTAATACTCGCACGAAATGCATCCGAAGCACAGTTAAAATCGACGGTGCCTGACGTTTAATCCGAACGCGCGATCGCAGATCCTTTCGGATCTTCGGAGAAATGCTCAACCACTCCTCTCACGACGCGAACACTTTTGGCAGCAACGCGCGCCGCCTTCTTGCACTCTGCCGTGTCAACGTTTCCCCATAGATGAGCCACACCGTCGGTTACGGCTACGGTCACGTCTCTTCCGAGAAGACCCGTATTTTCGCTGAGCCGTATCGCGATGCTGCGACGGACGGCTTCGTCACCTCGCGCGGTTTCGTCTAGGTCGGCTCTAACAATCACTTTCAGAAGATCTGCACGACTGATGATGCCGACCAGCACGCCCTCTCTCATAACGGGAATGCGCTTGATGCCATGCTTTTGCATCAACCCGGAAACCCGTCCAAGCGACGCGTCCTCTTCCACGACCACTGGCGCGCGGCTCATGACGTCTGCAACCCGCCACGAGTTACTCTTGACGTAATCTGTAGCTTGCTCCCCGGCGGTAAGTACTGACGTTCCGAGTTCGGCGATGGTTCCCCGCCCCAATTCCGTTCTGCGCAGCAGATCACCCTCACTGATGATCCCGACGAGGCAACCCGCATCGTCGATGACCGGAACACCGCTAATGCGATAGGTAAGCATGACCTCGGTACAGGTGTCCTGGAAGCCGACTTGATGGCCGCGGAGAGCGCTCGGTCCCGGAAAGGCGTTGCAGAACCTGGGAGACGATCCACAGCGATCAAAAGTGTCAATTTCGTAGGGCGTCTGCGGGTTCTCCCTAATTCGATGGGCGCTTCCTCGACCAGATCCGGCGCCGGCCGTTCGCGATCTCGCCTCCCATGCGCGAAGCCGACAGCAAGGATCACGTCATATTCGGCATCGGATATGCCAGTCAGACGAAAAGCTGGCAAGCGCCGCTCGATCGATGGGCTCGATCAGTGGTTTTTCGTGTTCTCCAGCGGCCACGATTTCTTCGACGAACTGGCAGAGCTCGGAATCGAGACAGATGCCTACCACCGTCCATCGATCGATGTTGCTGAGGCAGCCTGGCGCCGACTTGGTGACTCCTTTCTTGAAATCCCGCGCCACCCTGAGCAAGGCGAGCCGTGGGCGCTGAAAGAGTTCGGGCAGCCGACAGTTCGCCGCGGCAAGCGGCGTCGTTAGTCAACTCCAGGCGGAAGGCTATCAAGAGCGTGGGTGGCTTTGGGCGTTAGTCCTGCGACGAGTCGTCGATATCCTTACCCAAGGCACCCTCAATGCCTCTGCGCACTCCCATCAGAAACGGTGTGCTGTTGCCGCGAGTGACAGGTTGTTCCGGAATACTAGGAAGGGCTACGGCTGTCCCGCGTACGGTTCTGTAGCCAACTTCGAAACCATCTCTAAAAGAGCCTTCTCTGACTATGTCGACCATTGTCGGACCCTCACGTTTCACACCAAAGTCGCACACCCCCGGTCGGTCGTCAATTTCCCGTAAAAAGGCTTGGACCAGCATGGGTCGCTTCTTCAGCATGTCCCCGCCAAGGGGTCACGGGCCGCTTGAGCCTCTTCGCAGTTTAATCAAAGGAAATCCCATGACAATCACCACCGCCCCAACGAGCGACCCAAAACCTGCGCCCGAAGCTGAAGACGAAACAAACCCGCCGCCTGCCGAGGCGACAGAAGACACGGGCATTCCCTTCGACGACGAAACCACCTTCAGCGACGGAGCCGGCTGGGCATAGCCCAACGCCACGTCACCAAAATCACAGTTTCACAGCCGCCTCTGCGCGGCTTTTTTTCATGGAGAATTGAATGCCATTAACTGCAAGGCAGGTTTGGCGCGACTTCGTTTCGGACGGCATTCCGGCGTCTGGAAACCACAAGCCATCAAAACCGGATGTCCGAGCTTGGGGCACCTACCTCGAAAGCTTCATCACAGGATCATCAGTCGTCAAAAGCCCAGTTTTTTTGACGAAGGCTCTTCTGCTTGCCGATGTGGCCCACGACGATAACACGATGGCGTGGGTCATCGCCGACCCGACGACCGCATATAACGGCCTCTATCAGAAGTCTGGGGCTTCCGGCCTCGGCACGTGGGCGCGCGTCGCCGATCTGCCGTTCCCGTTCATCCCGGCTTCGAACGTCGGAGCCGGCACGGCTAGCGCGATCCAGGCGACGACGGACATTCCGATCTCCGAAACGGCGCTGATCTGGCTTCCGATTTTTGCCACTAACACGACCACGCCTGTCACGGTTGCCTTCAACGGCGGATCGGCGCTCACTATCAAGACCAATCCCGGCAATGATCCGGTAGTCGGCGGCCTGCCCGGCGGTATGATCGTGCTCGGCCGCCAGCAGGGCAGCGAGTTCCGGCTCATCAGCGACCAGGCGTCTTCGGCGATCGTAGCGGCAGCGGAAGCTGCGGCCGATCGCGCCGAAGACGCGTCCGACCTCGCCCTCAATAATAGTGGCGTGCCGTCTTCGTCTTCGGCTTCGAAAGCATCGATCCGCATCAATCTCGGCCGGCTCTTATGCTCGGCCAGCGCGTCGACGACGGCATCCTTGGTCGCGTTGTAGTAACACGAGCGCGCCAGTAGAAGATGTTGCCGCGGCGAATAAGGTTCTCGACGTCGTGGCGGACCGCCATAAGGTGTTTGCCCTTGCCTGCCACCTGCGACGCCGCCGCGCTTGTTCGCGCGTGGGCATCACCTGTGGGCTACAGTTCTGGGCATCAGGTCGCCAATGACGCCAAAACGATATCCGGCACGACTGGAAAATCAAGGAATTAAGGGCTTTTAGGGAGAATTGGCTGGGGAACCTGGAAAGTAATCCAACCTTCATTAAGCCCATGATGCAAAACAACCTATTGCAAACAAACAGCTTATTTTCTACGACTGTTCCGGTTGGGTGTTCCGGAATAGTGCTACGGATGGGCGGATTTGGCAAGGGTTACATATCTCGAACGGCGAAACGCTACCTACTATGCGAGGCTGGACGTCCCGCTTGATCTCGTTGGGCATTTCGGAACCACGACGCGCAAGAAGTCTCTGCGCACCAAGGATGAGAACGAAGCGAAGAAGCGCCTCTGGCCCGTGATAGAGGGGTGGCGCGCTGAATTCGAGGAGGTTCGCACCCGCCGTGAAATCACGTCTGACGACAAGGCGATTGCCGTCTGGCAGCACTACGAGGCTACTGTCGGCGGCTATGACCGCAAGCAGCGATCCATGCCGACACCCGAGCAGATGGACGCCGAGTTGCAGCGCCTCTATCGCCGCATCGATCTCGGGGAAATCACGTCCGACAACTTCTTCGGCATGATCAACGCCTATACCGACTACGAGCTGATGCTTCGGGCACGAACCGACGACGCAAACCTGCGCACCCGCCGTCTTGCCGCCTTGAAGACCGCACTCACGGCCGGCGACGGCACCTTGATCGAACCGGCAGTGAAGGATTTTGTAGCCAGGCATCGGCTTCTTGTCGATACAGGTTCTGAGGAATACCGTGAGCTTTGTGTCCTCATGACACGAGCTGAAATCGAGGGCCTGCAGCGCACCCTTGAGCGCGACCAGGGCGATTTCACCGGAGCCCCGAAAGATCCGATCGTCACGCCTGCGAGCGGTAGAGCTCGCGAAGCTGCAGCGCCAGGCGAAACCATCATGGAGCTGTTCGAAAGCTACTCCCGCGAGAACCCGAACCAGATCAAGCCCGACACTCTTGCGCAGGCTCGCCGAGACGTGGGTCTGTTTGTCGAATCTGTTGGCAACACCTTCCCGGTGCATCGGATAGACAAGAAAGCCGTCCGCGAGTGGAAGGCGCTCTTGCTCCAATACCCCGTAAAGGCGACCGAGACGAATGCATTTGAAGGCATGAAGCTTACGCAAATCGTCAAGCACAACGAGACGGTGAAGAAGCCGACGATCAGCACGACGACCGTCAACCGTTATCTTTCCGGCTTCAGCGCGTTCTGCACCTGGTTGACGAACCATGGCTATATCGCGGCGAACCCCGCCGCCGATATGTTTCTGAAGAAATCGAAAGAGAAGACCACGAAACCGTTCACGGTTGAGGAGATGAACACCTTGTTCAAATCGCCCTTCTTTACCGGATGCCAGAACGATGAAGCGCCCCGATTTTGGAGCAAGCCGGGCAACATCCTTATCCGGGACCATCGCTTTTGGGTGCCGCTGATCATGCTCTATTCCGGTGCACGACCGGCAGAGATTGCGCAGCTTGGCATAGACGACATGCGCGAAGATCGCGGCCATTGGATCATGCACATCACGACAGAAGGAGGCGATGATAAGTCCGTGAAGACTGCTGGCTCTATGCGCGTCGTACCGCTGCATCCCGAATTGGTGAAGCTCGGCTTGCTGAAGTACCATGCCGACCTGAAGAAGCAGGGAGAGAAGCGTCTGTTCCCGGTGGCAGAGCGCAATGGGCGTGGGCAGATGATTGCTGAATTCAGCCGAGATTTCCCCCGCTATCTGACGAAGATCGGCCTGAAGGAAGGTCGCGGTCTTTCTCTCTACAGTTTTCGGCACGGAGCAGCAGACGCGCTTCGGCGTGCAGGATACCTGGATGAGCAGTTTGGCTTCATACTGGGGCACACCTCAGGAACAATGACCCAGCGCTACGGGACGTTGCCCCAAGGTATGCTTGACCAAAGGGTCGAACTTATTAACTCGATCGCTTATCCGGGTCTGATTATCGATCATCTTAGGATAGATAGTCGATCAGGCACTCGGGTGGAGAATGCCTCTCCCGCTAGAGAAATTTGAACCGGCAACTGCGTGACTTTGCAACATTGCTTCAGGTTATCTCAACCAATGCGAGTTATGAAACGTTGAAACTCGTTGACCAGGCAGGCTCATGTTCAAGGAATATTACGATCCGGTCACGCTCGCCACATTTTTAGAATGGTTGCGAGTCAAGATTATCGTCGATAGAGAACACAATACGTCAACCATCACTGCATTAATTGAGGAATTTTCAAGTAATTTTCCGAATCCAACTAAAACCGCAAAATACTTAATTGAGTGGTTCAATGGCTCCGTCTCGGGAGGATGGCGAACAATTTGGGAAGGATTTATTCGTCAAGAAAACCGAAGGCTTTGTACTAGTCTACGATCACCCGCGGAATATGTACAATTTTTAGCGCGGGAGAGGCTAAGCTGCCTCTTTCTATATCACAATTTTCATCGAAAATTCGAAAAATTCATTTCTGAACGAAGTGATTTCTTTCATTTTCGCTCAGGTGAGCACCTCAATGTTTTTCGTTCCGCAAAATACATACGGGAAAACGGCGGTTCGGACATCCGGGATCAGTTCATTAGTCGGTCAGAATTTGTGGAGCTCCCAGCTCTAGCGATCTGGTCGTCGGACGTTCGACATGGGCGCCTAATAGGACTCGCGGGGCTGCGGGAAGTCGACATAATTAACGTTTTCGATCATTTAGTTGTGGGAATCAAAAATGGTATGGAGTTGGACGAGCTAATCGCCAGGTCCGATGCCTACATTACGATCATGCATGATGAGGCGAAGGTGCGGAACAGTTTTCACAATGTCATATCGGGCAGCGGCGCCACGATAATTCAAGGTGTCGAAGGTGACATATTCGTAAGTGAGGGTGAGGCGAAGAAATTGACCGCAGAGGTACGGTCTGTTTTTTCCGAATTGGCGAATGTCCCGCAATCTTCTTTGAATTCGAGAGATCAGCTTGCATTTGCAGCGCACCTGAAGAATCTAGCCTCTGCGGAGAGTGGGGAGGAGATAGCTGCGGCAAAGGGGAACTGGCATCGATGGCTCAGGTCATCCCGTGGAGTCGCTCTCAACGTTAGTGCGGTTACAAGTGATATCGTGACGATCGCAGGGACAACTGGCGTAGCAGGGCTTGCTGCGTTTGTTCTGAGCTTTCTCGGAATTTCTTGAGCCGATCACGGACTGTCTCGGGCGAGGCACTGACATCAAAGAAATTAGGAACAATTTTATGTTGGGTTTGAAGCTTAGAGAGGAGTTCCGGGGCCGACGCCTCAAAGGGACGGCGATCGAACTTTCTAACGAAGCAAATACCGGCGCCACGCAGATCGCGGCGAAGGACTTCTTGGAAATCACCTATCCGACGCATGACTTGTTGAAGGGCATCGAAGCTGTCGGGCCGAATCAAGGTCGTCCAGTCGTTGTTATTGGCGAGCGCGGTCTTGGTAAATCCCACTTGATGGCTGCGCTGTTTCACGCGGTCAACGATGCGGCTTCAACCGGTGCTTGGCTCAAGAATTGGTCGACCACGCTGGGCGATCGACACATCGGCGACATCCAGTTGCGCAATGGGGTGCTCGTCATCGGCGAGAGCCTGCATCGGCAGCGCTACAAGTTTCTTTGGGATCTTTTGTTCGAGCAGCATCCGCACGGTGCCTACATTAAAGGCAAGTGGGAAGGCATGGGCGCGGCGAAGACGGATATTCCGTCTGACCAACTCATCCTCGAACTCCTTCGGCATAAGCCTGTCATGCTGCTGCTGGATGAATTTCAGACTTGGTACGATGGCCTTACGAACACCAAACAATATCCGTGGAAACAGTGGGCGTTCAATTTCATCCAGATTCTGTCCGAGATCGCCAAGGAGCATCCTGAGCTCCTAGTTCTCGTCGTTTCAGTACGAAACGGCGAAACTGACGCATATCAGCAGATACATCGCGTCAACCCTGTGCAGATTGATTTCAAGGCCGGCGGAAGCCCGGAGCGCATCCAGCACGATCGCCGACGGATGTTGTTGCACCGCCTCTTCGAGAACAGGCTCCAGATCTCGTCGTCGTCGATCGAAGCCGCCCTTGCGCGTCACATAGCGGAATATGTTCGGCTCTTGAGCACGCCGGCGGCGGAGCAGGATCGCAAGCGGCGGGACTTTATCGAGTCTTGGCCCTTCGCCCCGCATCTCCTTCAGTTGCTGGAAGACCAGGTACTCGTCGCCACTGATGCGCAAGAGACGCGAGATCTGATCAGAATCCTGGCGAATCTGTTCAAGAGCCGTGGCGACGAAACGACTGTGTTGACAGCGGCGGACTTCAGACTGGATGACGACGCCTCAGGTATCGGTGCGCTCTTGGATTCGGTCGCCAACCAGCAGCACCGGACGCTTCGCGACAAGGCACTTCGGAATCTGACTTCGGTCACTGAGGCGGTTTCTGATCATGCCTCAAGGGTTCCCCATTTGCAGGAAATCGTGGGCGCGTTGTGGCTTCGCTCGATCGCCGTTGGAAACCTCGCGGGCGCCGAACCAGCCGTTCTTCAGGTGGATATCACTCAGAACAAGCCGATCGATGACAACGCCTTTCAGGTCGAGTTGGCCACGATCATCGAGAACAGCTTCAACATCCATCAGGATGGCCCCCGGCTCGTCTTCAAGGAGGAGGAGAACCCGCAGGCCAAGGTCATGGCCTCGGCCCGGAATGACAAGCTCTTCGCGGATGGGTCTGACCTTGCCCAATTGGCGAGGGAAACGCGCTATGTGATTGGCGGCTCCGAGGAGGTCGCACGCACCTTTCGGGTGATTGCCCTGCCACGTACATGGTTGAACGATCCGTGGTCCGGTGTCGATGAGGGGGAGCAGCCAGAGAAATGGGATGAGCGCTTGCCCATTCTCGTTTTGCCGGAGGAACCGGACCGCCTCAATGAACGACTAGGGCGCTGGTTGAAAGATAATCTGCAGAAGCGGCGCAACACGATTCGTTTCCTGCTGCCACGCGCCGGAACGTCAAATGCGTTTTATGACCGTGACCTTTTGGTCCTCGCCCGGGCCGAAATGAAGGCTCAGGAATGGGGTTTCCAGAATCCGGAATATCGGAAACTCCAAACGAAGTATCAAAATGAGCTTCGAGATATTTTGAAGAAGCGTTTTGACCGCTTCGCAGTGCTGCACCGCTGGAACTTCACAGAACCCGCCAAATGCGAATTCCACGTTGAGACGCTTCGCGAACAAGGCGCGAAGATTCCCGATGCTGTCGAGCAGGCCCTAGTCAACGATCTCTTCGTACCCGAGGATTTCGAAGCTCTCGTGCTGGAGGCGGCTAGTGACAATGCCCCCGTGGGCAAGCTGTTGCGAGAGCTGCAGGAGCCGCGGCCGGCGGGACAGGATTGCATCCCGTGGCTTGGCGAGACGGCGATGAAAGAGCGCATCGTACGCATGTGCGCGCGTGGCAAGGTGGCGATCAATCTCCGTGGCATGGAGTATCTGCAAGCTCAAGCGGGCGAGGACGAGGATTCGGCGTGGAGGCGTCTGCGGCCCAAGCTGGCTTATACCGGACGCCAGCTTGATGAGATTTTCCTGCTTCCTCCTTCGGCCGTGCCTTCCACCGGCGGATCAACGCCGCCGTCCGCTAGCGATCTTCCTACAGGAGGATTGTTCGGTGGCGGTGCGACGCCGCAGCCGGTCCCAGAGCCGGGAGACGGCGTCCCTTATCCACCTTTAGGTCCCGGATCGGACTCTCCCAGCGGCAGTATTTTCGGAGGAACGTCAGCTGGCCCGCGGATGACTCTGTCTAACTCGGCGACCTCACCACTCAACCTCATTGGCAAGCTCGAGGGTTGGGGAATCGGCCCTGCAACGCCGGTTCGGGAAGTGACGTTGAAGGTCTCGGCCGCGACCGGTGCGCAGTTGAAAGAGCTGCTGAAGAAGCTGCCTGACGGAATGACCTTCGAACTCTCCCTCGACAAGGACAGCAACTGATGGCGCTCGGCCCGGATCAGTTTCGCTCACTCACGACCGCGGCGCCTGCCGATGCGTGGCGCGCGATTATAAACAGCGCGATTTCGATCTGCGCTCAGCCCTTGTCCACGTCTAACGCCTCGGGCGAAGTCACCAAGCGGGACCGCGCCATTGGCGCGCTTGACCACTTTCTAGCGGCGGCGGGGTGGGATCTTTGGGAGCAGTACGGCGACGCTGTCGATCGGAACGCCGATCGTCTCGTGGATTGGTGGTCATCGCCTTACAGCGCCAAGGCCATCCTCGTTCTCGACGGGCTAAGCCTGCGGGAGCTTCCTTGGCTGACCGAAGGTGCAAAGGCGCGTGGCTTGACCGTTCACAGAACGATCGCTTATGGGGCGGAGGTGCCGAGCGAGACAAATGCCTTTGCTCGCGCCCTCGGCTTCAACAGCCGAAGCCAGCTTCAGAATAACGGCGGCGGCACGGCGCATCGCTTCGTCCCCGCAAGAACCGAGTGCGTCGATTTGCCGTGGAAGGACTGCGCCGATCTCATCGATGCGTCTCCCAATTGGATTTTCTGGCACCAGTGGCCGGACAGTAAGCTGCACGATGGCTCGGGCGCAGGTCAGGGGCTTGATACCCTTACCCGTGACATTGCGGCTCAACTGACTAGCGATGATTTTTGGGTATTTATTGAGCGTCTCGCAACGGGCAGGCGGTTGGTAGTTACGTCGGACCACGGGTATGCTGCAACCGGCTTGTTCTTTGATGCTGCGGACGAACAGGCCGCCTTCCTCAAGGCCAGCCTCAGGAGCGGTCGCGTCGTCGCTGGCGAACATGATCCCGGACCATTTGTGCCTCCGGTTGCGATGCAAGCAATCAGTCCCCACGGCCAGCACCTGCTCGCTGTCGGCAGGTGGAAATGGCGTAGCCAGGGGGGATACCCGACGCTGGCGCACGGTGGACTCTCGGTACTTGAGATGCTGTCACCATTTGTAGAAATTACGAAGTAGGGACGCCGCGCATGGCCACAAAAAAAGAAATTATCGCCCAAGAGGTAGCGCGCGCTGTTAGTGCCGGCAAACCAGTCGCCTTAGAGACCGTTGATTTCAGCGATCCAAACCGGCCGAAGACTTGTCTCGAGGTCGACTTTCCGATCCTTCCTGTCAACCAAGTGGCCGCAATCGAAGGCAATGCCGGTAAGCCTATCTACCAGATGTCGAAATGGTGGGCACGCCGTCGCTCTAGTGTGTTTCGTTCAATGCTTATCGCTGCTGCGACGAAGGCTCCAGAAGATCCGGCGTTGGCTGCAAAGCTCGTCTGGGACAATTACTACGCCAACCATCAGAAGAAGGGTTCCTTCAAGGATCTGAAGGTTGCTGACATCTTCATGGGCGGGGGAACGACGCTCGTGGAGGGCTCGCGCCTCGGCATGCAAATGTCAGGCAACGACCTCAATCCGGTCGCTTGGTTTGTGGTGAAGCAGGAACTGGCAGACGTCGACCTTGACGAGGTGAAGCGATTGCTCGCGGATATTGAGGCTGAGGTGAAGCCACAGATTGCGCCGTTCTACTGCTGCGACGGTCCGAACGGCGAGAAAGGAACCTGGAAGCACAAGCCTTCCAGCAAGGTGATGGGGCTGGACTTCGATCCGCTGTCAATTGCGCCAGAGGAACGCAAGGACTACGCATATGAGGGGCCAGAAATTATCTGCACGTTTTGGTCCAAACATGTCCCATGTCAAGTAACAGGATGCGGCCACCGCACTCCCATAATGACGAACCCGGTCATGGCGGTGAAGACGCTGACGGTGAAGAGTTGGGAGCATGAGTGTGCGTCCTGCCGGGCGACGTTTGATGTCGAAGGAGCCGATGCTCGAATGGCGCCAGACGTTCCGCTTTACGTGGCGCCAGATGAGAAGCCTTATTCGATTCTCGATCCAAAAGGGCGTGTTGTCTGCCCGTCCTGCGGCTATAGCTCGATGGTTAAGCTCGGCAAGGGCAAAAATAAGAAGATTGAGCTGGCGCTAGTCGTCCATCCCGACTGGTTGTCTGGTAGCTCCGGTCTTGACTCCAAAGGTGTGCCATTTGGTGGATCTGCTCAGGATAATGATGAGACAACCTCAGCATGGAATGTTCATCGCGCCCGGTCTATGAGGTTGCTTGAGGTTCGTGGAACGGAGACGATCGAACTTACCGACGCCGTGACGGGTGTCGTCAAAACACAAACAGTGATCCCTATCTGGGTCGAATGCCCGGAAACAAAGAAACGTTTCAGGACAGATGAGGGCGGCGGGACTGTCCCCAAAAAATCGAACTTCGCCTGTGCCCATTGTGGTGCCGTTCAAGATGTCCTGGATAGTACATATCGGACGAGAAAGACAGCTCCATATCAAGCAATTGCCATCCAAGGTTCGTCCCCCCGAAGGAAAGAAATGTCGAAGCCTTATGGAGGCAGATTCTTTTCGCCCGTTACAAACACGAAATCGTTGGATGCCGCGGAAAGGGAATGGCAGCACCGCAAGGATCGAGACCTGTCCCCTTTCTGGCCAAAGGAAGAGCTTCCTTACGGTCTTGAAGCGGATTTTTGGTCAGTTCGTAGGCATGGCTACACGCATTGGTATACGATGTTTAATCATCGGCAGTTGTTGGGTCTCTCGATTCTGTCAAAAGCTATACATGAAGGCCGCGGTAGATATTCTGACTCGGCTGTCGATTTAGTCATATCGGCGTTTCAGCAATATCTGAGAAATCAATGCATGATGACAATATGGAACATGCAGAGAGATACGCTTGAACCGCAATTTGCTAAGAACAACTTTCGACCAAAGGCAATGCCTGTCGAGAATAGCTTCTTTGGTCAGGACGGTCGCGGCAACTGGACATCTTGCTGCGAGAAAATAATAGAGACTGTTGAATGGGCGCGTGCGCCCTGGGAGCTTGTTGCAAATGAAAGTTTGAACGTTGATGGAATCTCCGGGAAGAGTGAAAAGGTATATACCGGAGACAAGGTGAAGTCCGACGCGGTTGTAATTAGCTGCGGATCATCTACAGATATTGAATATTTAGACGATGAAGAATTAGATTTGTGCATAACAGATCCTCCGTTCGGCGATCTAATGCAATATGCAGAGTGGTCGGATTTCTTTTACGTTTGGCTTCGGCCAATTCTGAAGGAAAAATATCCCAACGTTTTTGGAGGCGTTCAAACTCCAAAAGACCTGGAGGTAGTTTCAAATAAAGCGAGGAATCCAGAAGGGCCGGACGAATTTTATCGCCGCCTGCTAACTAGCTGCTGGAGTGCCGTCCGGCGTAAGCTCAAAGCTGGCGGCATATTGGCCTTCACGTTCCACCATAGTCAGGATGAGCCTTGGATTGATGTTCTAGAAAGCCTGTTTGAAGCTGGCTTTATTCTTGAAGCAACATTCCCTGTGAGAGGCGATGAAACTAAGGGCGATGGCCAATATGGTTCGCAGAAGGTTGAGTACGACATAGTACATGTCTGCCGGAAGCGGACCGAAGAGCCGAAGCCGGTGAGCTGGGGGCGAATGCGACGCGAGGTTCTTGCCGACGTGCGCCAGTTACAGGGGCTATTGGAAAACCATGCCCGCGCCGGATTGCCTGCCGCCGACCTCCAAGTCATTCGCCGAGGTAAGGCACTCGAGTATTTCTCTCGTCACTACGGCAAGGTGTTCGTCGATGAAGGTCGCGCGATATCGGTAAAGGACGCTTTGGTTGGCATCAACCAACTGATCGACGAGGATGCGAACAAAACTACCGAGTCACCGCCCGTGACAGCCGAGCCGATTACCCGGCAGTTTCTGCGTATCTTCAACGGCCAAACCGAACTCGCGCGCGATCAGATGCAAAAGCTTCTGCGTGGCTCTGGCATCTCGCCAGACGAATTTACCAATCGTGGCTGGGCAACGGAGGAAAAAAAGGTTTTCCATCTTGCCGATCCGTTGGCCTTTGCTCGGGACTGGCAAGGCAGGCATCGTCGACGATTGACCGCCGATCTCGATCAGGCGCTGGTGCTTGTAGGTGCGTGCTATGATGGCAGCGGCATCAATGCGTCAGACACATTGAAGAACGAAAATTTCAAGCCGCATCCCGCACTGAAGAGTCTCTTGGAATGGCTTAGCTGGCATGGCGCGACGCAGCCCAAGCGGAATGCGTCGTCACGGGCGCTGACGATCTACAACAACTGGGCCTCCAGCCACAAAGAGGCGGTCGCGCAGATGTCTCTATTCCAGGAGGATGGGGCATGAAGCAGTTGCTCGACAGCGTCTGGCAGCGGCGCGGCGTGAGTTGGATTTGGGACGATGAGGCGCTCTCAATCGTCACGAAGCCCGTCGAAGTCTATAGCTTGCGCGAACTCCTCCGTGCCGCCAAGAAATGGCCGGTCGATCTGCCGAGCAACAGCGGAAATACGTTAGTGGTCGCGGGGCTAGATGCCTGTCTCGACCTGCTCGCGCCCGCCGATGCCGACGGTTGGTTGGCGAACGAGCTGAAGTCCGCCATCTTGTCGTTCCAAGATGAATATTCGGGTGAGGCCGCTCTGGTTTTCTGGCTACCAGCCGGACATCGACGTTTTCACACCGACATGGCTACGGATGCGGTCCGCTGGCGTTGCTCGGCGCCCCACGCCGACCAGCAAATCGAGTTTGGCCGCCTCCTTTGGGGAGAGGCTCGGGAATACCCCCAGGAAATCATCCTCTCCGAAGGTGGCAAGCCGGTCGGCTTGTTCCATTTGCGGATCACCTGAAGGCGGCGGCTTAATGGATGGTGCAAATCTCAGCTCGGGCCAGCGGATAACGCACACCGATTTCGGGGCGGGTGTTGTGCTCGATCCCCCGCTCGAAGGCTATCTCCGGGCGTTCTTCAGCATCGGAGAACGGCGTGTTCCGGTAGAAAGCGTCCGGCGCGAAATATCCCGCACGGAGCGAATTCTGCGATCGGTCGAAGGCACGCCCGAGCGGGCGCGGGCTGTCTGGCTTTCCTATGAAGCCCATGCCCTGCCGGTCATGGAAAGCGCGTCGGCTCTGACGTCGGCGCGAATTGATCTGCTTCCGCACCAAGTCGTTCTGACGCATAGGATCGCCACGGCATCGCCCCGCCGTTTCCTGATCGCCGACGAGGTCGGCCTTGGCAAGACCATCGAAACTGCGCTGATCTTGCGGGAACTCGCCAGCCGAGGCGAACTCGACCGGGCGTTGATGGTGGTTCCGGCGGGCCTCGTAAATAATTGGCACCGTGAGCTAAACGAGGTCTTCAATCTCGGTTTCGAGGTCTTCGGATCGGAAGGCGACATCACCGATCGGAAGACCAACGCTTTCGCAAAGCACGATCGACTGATCGCTAGCATAGATACGCTCAAGAGGCCGGCGCGTATCACGCGGCTTCTCAAAGCCCCGCGCTGGGATCTGGTCGTTTTCGATGAGGCGCACCACCTGACAGCATATCGTATCGGCGGGAAGGTCCGAAAGACGGAGAACTACAAGCTCGGTGAGGCGCTGAAGGGGCACACGCGAGATCTCCTCCTGCTATCGGCGACGCCACACCAAGGCAATCATTTTCAGTTTTGGATGCTTGTTCAACTTCTCAATCCGACCCTCTTCGGCAGCCCCGAAGAGATGGTGGAGAACCGTCATCGATTGAATACTGTTATGTTCCGTCGAACGAAGGCCGATGCCTGCCGACCGGACGGTGACCCGCTTTTCGCACGCCGGTTGGTGCATACGGAATCGTTCCTCATGCGGGATGAGGAACGCCGGTTCTATGAGAAGCTCCGGGAATATCTCGAAGATGGCTTCGACCTCGCGAAGAGGCAGGGGAATCAGGGCCGCGCCCTCGGCTTCCTTATGGCCATCTTCCAGAAGATCGCTGCGTCGAGCTTCGCCGCCGTGCGGCGGACGTTGAAGCGCCGTATGCTGATGCTGACGTTGCACGAGGCACTCATCCGTGATCGCAACCTCGACATCGAGGGTCGGGAAGGCCTTTACGATGAAGCCCGCGAGTTGATCCACGTCGAGTGGAGCCTCGGGCGCGATCCCGTTGGCCGAACGGAGGTCGACCGAGTGATGGCCGACCTCAAATATCGACTGGCGAAAAAGCTGGACGAAGAGGCGCTTGAAATGGCGTCCGACCCGTATGGCAGTGAATTCGCTACGTCGCATATGGAGGACGCCGCCTCAGCCGCAGTGGATATCCATCTGCCTGAGGAGCGGCATCGTATTGCCGATCTGCTGTCGGTGTTTCCGGAGCAACGCGAAACCAAGGTCCAAAAGCTGCTCGATGGATTGGGCACGTTATGGCGCCAAAATCCAAACGAGAAGATTGTTATCTTCGCCACCTATCTGGGCACGGTGGACCTGCTCGCCAGCGAAATCGAACAAGCCTATCCAGGTCAGGGCGTCGTCGTCCTGCGGGGTGGAGATCACGGCGCAAAAGTCGCTGCCGAACGGCGCTTTCGACTCAAGGACGGGCCGCGGGTCCTGATCTGCACAGCAGCAGGCCGCGAAGGCATAAACCTTCAGTTTGCGCGCATTCTCTTTAATTTCGACCTGCCTTGGAATCCGATGGATATGGAGCAGCGGATCGGCCGTATCCATCGGTATGGGCAGGCTCATACGGCTCAAGTCTACAATCTTGTCCTGTCCGACACGATCGAGGGACGCATTTTTCTTCTTCTGGACGACAAGCTCACCGAGATTGCACGAACGCTCGGAAAGGTGGACGATCAGGGGAACATAGCAGAAGATCTGCGTTCTCAGATATTGGGCCAGTTGTCAGAGCGACTAAACTACGGCCGACTTTATCAAGAAGCACTTTCTGACCCAGAGTTGAAGAGAACGGCCGTTGAGTTGGAAGCGGCACTTTCTAATGCCCGCGAGGCACGCGAGGTCGTGTTCGATCTATTTCAGGATCTCGATGGGTTTAGCCTTGATGACTACAAACCGCTTTCGGATACCTCACTGGGGATGGATCGTTTAGTCCGTTTCCTCAGCGCTGCACTGACCGATCGGCAATGGAGGCTTATCAAGGTTGACGAGCTTACGTACGATTTGATCTCCTCAGAGGGAACGCAAAAGAAGCGGTTTACGCTAGATCGCGACATAGCAACTTCACAGGAAGACGTTGACCTGATGGGGCTCGATCATCCTCTTGTGCAAGGTGAGCTGAGTCGGTGGCGCAGCCTGCCGCCTGACCAGCTTGGAGTCGCGCTCAACGGGACCGAGACTGGGTCAACGCTTCTCTCGATCTGGCTCATCGAGACTTCCCTGGGGACTGGCGAAAGGCGAGTTTCAGTTCAACCGATCGCGGTCAGGCAAGATGGGACACGTAACCCCAGTATCGAGCGCCAAATCAGTCAGGTTTTCCACGCTGCCGAAATGCAGCCTACTTTATCGTTCGACGAGCGGGTGTCACTTTTCGCGAGCTCCGTCGAGCCTACCTTGCAGCGGGAACTGAGGCACAAAGGAGCTGTAAATGGGGAAGGGAGTTTTTCGGCCGAGTTGATTGGATATGTCGAGTTAGGATAATCACACTCCTGACACGCTTGACGCGATCTGCATCAGATCGCGGTCCGATTCGAGGCGTGTCGATTTGTGTTGAATTACTCATCTAGCTCAAGGGCCACGCCACAAGCGTCGCCTTGTCACTCGCGCAACGCAGCAAAAAAGCGACCTTCGTTTGTAGTCGAGATACGGCATACGCCCTAAAGTTTGCAGGTTTTTCCCGAGACAAATCATGGTGGTCATCGTTAAAAAGCCACGTCTCGTGCAGGAAAGCGCATCAAAGACGGATTACATCTAGTAACTTGTTGACTGATCACTATTGTATCCAATCCTCCTCACTCACCCATCTCCTTCCTTACCTTCCTCTGAAGCCCAGCCAGTGCCCGCTCCACCATCCTCGTCAGCTCCTCGTACGCAATCATCGTTCCGTACGCGCCGGCGCCTGCTCTCATCTTGGGCGGCATCTTGCTTCCGCTCGTTCTATGCCACTTTCTGATCTTTGGCATTTCCAACGCTCGTAGCTCTCCTTTCGCGTCCTCACGAATCTGCAGCCCAAGCACCCCTGCATTCAAAAACCTTTGCTTTTGGTATTCCTCGCCCTTCTGCTTCACTGCCGCTGATCCGGCCCGCGAACTTGCCGGACGGATGATTGCGAAAGTCGGCTTCATGAATTGGAAGAAGCCTTTCTGCAGGCGGGTGATCTTGAGCGTTTCAAGATCACTGAATTTTCGCAGCCCTATTTCCCGGCAGCCCTCGTGTCCCAGCGTCACCTCAATCCGGACTCGCTTCTTGTCATCAGGTAGCTCATCCCAGGTGGCCGCAGCCTTGTTCTGTTTGTCGAACACTTTGTTCTGAATGCGCCAGAAGGCTCTTGGATTGTCTCGCTCGCCGACGTAGTAGGTGGAACCGTAGAGGGCCGGGCGGTCCAATCCAGGTGCCATGCGGTCTCCGATATCGAGGCTGCTGTCACTATCGTTGCGGCTCACAGTGTAGTCGGTGCTTTTGACGCTCCCAGGCATGAAACGCGGCCACATCCTTTTGCTCCGTAAGACCCGCGTCGTTGGGTAGAAATGCCGGATCAGAACACCGTGCATTCGCGCTCGAGCTTCCTCGCTCGGCTTTTCCGGGTAGAAGTCGATGCTGATTTCAATCCCAGTGACGCTGGCCGGCGCAACGAAACCATAGGCGCTCTCCAGGTCGCGGAGCACTTTCCGGACGGCCTCAAGATCTGGCTCCTGGACGCGCAGCTTGTATCGGGTAGCTGTCTTGCCGTCGCCAAGATCCAAGGCTTCAGGATATTCTTTCCGGCCTGTCAGCTTTTCGATGCGGTCGTTCAAGTGCCAATACTGTGTGCGCCGAGACAGCTCGAAATGGATATCGATCCAATCGACCACAGCGCGGCACCGGTAGGCTTCGAGATCGATCTGCGGGGTGAGAGTCGTCCGATTGATCAAGCGCGCCTGCGAGCTGCTGAGAGTCTCCTCGCCATAGCTAAGAGCCACTGGAGCCTTGTTCCCCTTTTCCCGATAAAGAGTGACCTCGTGCATCAACTCCATTCCTCCGCAGTAGGCGCCAATGTGGCGTCCGCGGGGTCATTAAGGTGATTCTTCTCGCGGAAACAGGTTGGCCGCAAAGGTGCCCGAGTTCGTTTAGTTTCCTACCGCCGTAATCCAACATTGTTGCCCAAAAGCCACAACTATCAATGCGCCTGCTTGGGCAGCTCGCTATAACCAGCACATAGAATGGAGAACGGAAGACCATGAAAAAGCAGACTTCATCAAGCTCTGAAGAAAACGCCTCCCGGCACTGGCAGCAGAATGCTTTGAAGAGGCAAGGATTCCGGCGTGGTGCCGGCCCTGGTATTCAACAAGGATTCTCCAAATGTCCGAACATCACCTTCCCGAGATGAACTGCGCGAACTTCATGCTTCCCTATCCGGAGGAAATTGCGAAGAAGACGGGTTCATCAGGAATGGTCTTCTCCATCCGGGAGCACTATCTGCTTCTTGCCCGTAAGGTTGAGGACACCGATCCCCAGGAGGCTGCTGCGCTGCGGGAGATCGCCGACTATTACCCTGACGTAGACGGCGGGGAGCTCGTCGAGCGCGATAGCCGCGGTAACATGGTTGGCGACGCCAACGACTGGGACGAACTGACTGACGAGCAGAAGATCCATCGGGGAAATGCCAACGCTGCAATCGCCGCGCTCGATTGGCTCCGCCACGAATTGGAAAAGGCCACCTATCATTACGAGACTAGCGATGACGTAACGCGCGTGCGTCGGGAGCTGAGCGAGATTTCACTTTAGCCGGGGCAGCGCTGGCCGGTTAACGCCGGCCAGCTGCTTAAGGAGGTATAGGGCGGGAGTCTTGATCAGGACAGATCCTGCTTGCTCCCTCGAATGCTCCTCTGAATAGCACCAAATATATGGTGGTCAATTTCGCCAGAATAGCTACCGTCCTCCATCAATGCTGCCTTCCGGTGCTTTTAAGCTTTTCTCTGCTGCGACTGAGGGCCAATCTGATCGGATCAGCCAATATGTTTTCGGCTCGGCCTAGTAAGGCAATCCATAAATGCGTAATCCGCCCCCGGCATGTTTGCGTGTCATATGTATTCATTATCCGCAATTGCGCTGAGGCAAATCGGGTTTCAGAACGAAATGCGCGCTGTTCAACGAAGCGTTCAAGAACTGTGACCTTTACGTTTTTCCAAAAACTGCGAAAATCGCCATTTCTGTCAAGTTTTCGGAAAGTTGTGTCAAGGTCGTGCCCGGAAATGCAGGGTTTTTGGCCGGTCGGACCTTTACAGGTTTACCCCATCGAAAGCTGTTTTTCGCTAAATCCACGGTCCGACCTTTACATATGTAAAGGTCGGGTCGATTGCATGTAAAGGTCTCGATGCAATCAGAGGGCGCGTGTTCGTCGGCTGAGGAGGATAGGATGCCCGGAGCTTGCCGACGCGGAAGGCATCCCCATCGCGCGAGCGCACTTTACCTAGGACTTCGTGTTTTTCACGTTGGTGTTCAGCTGCATCCAAAAAGCTACCTCTATTAAAGTATTGATCGGACGGCGACAAATCTGTGGAAAAGGTACTTAAGTAAATACTTACTTTCGTATCATTCGCTCGCATATCATACTATATAGACGTCCTCTTTATTGGAGGGCAACATGGCGAAATTCCCTTTGGATGCCATCGAGCAGCACATCCGACACCATCATCCGGGCTGCCCCGATTTCGCTATTTCATATTTTTCCAGTGAAATCGCTCAGAGAAACTGGCGGGATGCCTCGCTTGGTCAGGCAGTGGGTATCACCATGCAGACATTTCTCCGACACGAAATGACAGACTACGACACGCTCCTTCTCCTCGGTATAGAACGAAGTGAAGCCCGCGACCGTGTACAGCCACGGATCGACGCTATGCTGAAAGTTTGGCGAAAGAAGCCAAAAGCAGCAAAGCGCAAGCAAGCACGGGAGGTGGATAATGTCTAACCCCGAGGCGCGCCTTGCGCTTGCTAAGCTGATTGCCGACCGCATAGTAGAGCTTGGTATTGAGCGCGAGTATTTCATGAAGGCGGTTGGTTTCACCAAGGAGTCTACTTTTACCTGCTACCTAAGGGGCTATTCCAACCTTTCGCTCTGGCAGGTCCCTTATGTGGCTCGCACCCTCCAGGTTGATGAACGGCGCGTCTTGATGATGTGTCTGGCCCAGATCCATGACAATCGGGTAATGGGGTTGTTTCTAAGACATATGAAGTCGCGGAAACGCGGGGAGTTGGCTTAACCTTTCAGCGTGAAATGTGGCTATCAAAGCATAATGATCCGTGATCAAGCCTAGCGCACTCGACCTAAAGCCTTCTTGCGCCGAGCTGCCTTCTTCGCTGACTTCACGTGCGCGTTCGACGTGGCAGAAAGCAGTGGACGCAGAAGAAGGTCAAGCTTGGCATTCGCATCATTAAGATTGCTACCGTCGAGGTCGATCACACGTGCCAAGCCAAGAGCTACGTTGATTGTCTCATACTCTCGTTGCACAATCGCTAGCTGTTTCTTCAGATCAGCTATTTGGGCGTCTTTCCGCCGAGCGAGCTTTTCTGCCCGAGCGATACGACCCTTCGCTGTAGCCCTTAGTCGCTCCGCTTCGGATTGTTGAACATCGTTGACTGTTCGGGTTTTTGACTTGGCGACGACTACGACTACCTTCCGCCGTTTGGGTCGCCAGGGGCCGAAGTCGCAAATGCTTCCGGGCTTCGCAGGCCCTGGGGTGTCACTTCCATCTGCCGGCTTTCGCTTTCGCCCAGGACCGCCCTTATGGCTAAAAAAGCTGCTGCCGGGATGCAAAATGGTGCCGCCGCCATTAAAGGTATTTCTCCCCACAGATCCCTCCAACACCTGATGACAAAGTCAGACACGCGACAGCGGCCGATGTCAATCATGACGGATGCCATGCGCGCCATCTCAGAGAGATGCGCCAAGAGCGCGCTCTCAACCTTCGAGTGCTCCAGAAGGCACATCATAGGGAGTTCAGCTACCCCAACCGTCGCGCGCTATAAATGAAATATCGATGCAAGCGCAGGAGCAATCAATGACTAACAGCAGCCTCAACCTAGTTGCTTTCTTGAAGGGACGAATGGCAGAAATGTCGGTGCCGGCCCCTGCCGGAAGCTTTCTGGCAAGCCCGCTCTTCCATATGGTTTTACGGGGAGATGCCAAGCTTCCCCTCGATCGGGTGGAAGAGGTTGGCTCGGTCATCGGCGTCGATGGGGGGCAGCTCTTTCGTATGGCCGCGCGACAGTTCTACGATGAGGACGCAATTCGCCTCTTTGAGCGGATGCTCGGCACGCCCATGACGAAGGAGGAGCAGAAGTGGCTTTACGAAATTCGGTCGGCGGCTGATAGTCCCGTTGGAGAACCAAGTGCGATGGCCAAGCGTCTCGTGCGGGCACTGGTTAATGCCAGCGTGTAGTGAGGAAATCTTTCTCCTCGATCGTGTCCATGGCTTCCAAGCGGCAATTCAGTAACTGCATTTATTGCTTATCGATGGCATCGAGAACTTCGACCCACTTGTCGGCCATGTTGAAGTGCCCCTTCTCGATGCAGTTGTTGTGATAATGCGTTGCGTGCTTACGGCGAATTTCCAATAGTTTTACCGCGCTGGAGCTGGCGACCGCAGTGAGAATCCCAACGAGCACGAAATGCATGGCCCCTTCATCAAGTTCACGAGAAAGCGGCTTCCGTATCTGATCTTCAACAAAGACGATGCCCGGATTAGGCTTTCCAATATACGAAGTTTCTGAGCGCTGTCCTTCATATTCAATCTCTAAGAGCCCAATGGTCTCGAGCATTTCGTCTAGCGTATCATGATAACCGTAAAGCCGATCATATTGCTCGATCACGAACCAGTAGAAATCTTGCTCAGTAGAGAGGTGCCTCAGCAACGCTGGCATGACTTGGGCTGTCAATTGAATAACGTCTTCTACGCTTTGTGGTGGCCGCGCGAAATCCCTACCGGCTATAGTGATCATATTCTATCGTCATCCCTTTGATCTCGGCTTGATATCTAGGTTGCCGAAAATCTCACCGTAATTTTCGCTCAAACAGCTCATAAGAAATCGCTAACCATGCAAAGATAACCCTAACTTGCTCGTTCGCCACTTCGCCGGGGCTTGTAATGGCAAGCTGGGAAGTTTGAACAGGAGCGGAACTCGCCGTAGCGACCGTTCCTCCAAATCAGGGCTCCCATTTTACACGCGGGGCAGCTTTCCTCTTGGACGGCATTTCCATCTGTGGAGGTGATTGCCACGCCCCCATCCGCCTCAAGCTCCCGGAGAAAGCTGGAGCACTGCCCACGCACGGTGAATAAGACGACACTGCGTCGTGCTCGGGTCAAGGCAACGTAAAAAAGGCGGCGCTCCTCACCCAAAGGGTAGTCGTCCCCTGCAGGCATCGCTAAGGTCAATACAGGATCATCCGTTCGGGTGTTCGGGAAACTGCGACCTCGCAGAACGGTAAGCATCTCAGGCAGAATTATGTAGTCGGCCTCGCTGCCCTTGGAACGGTGAATGGTAAGAAACGACAGATCAACCCAGCGCTCGAAGCGGAATTTGCGCCTTGGTATATATTGCCTGTCGGCGTTGTAGCGACCTAATACATAGACTGACACCTTTCCGTTAGGGCCGGGCTTGATTGTGCCTTCTTGAATGCCGGTTGCCAATTGCTCCAGGAATCGGTCAATGGCGCCGGTCAATTTTTCTTTACTATCCACCTGAACGGCCTGGAGAACTGGTCCAACGGCCGGAGTGACTGACCGTACCCCTTTGCGGATCTGGGCAGGGTTCTTGGATATGAACCTGCTCGACACGTCGCAAAGCTCCTGAGGGCAGCGGAATGTTTGCTCTAGCTTAAGGATTTGCCCATGGCCAAACCATTCGCGAAAACCTGTCATAACTGAAACATCCGCGCCAGCGAATCGGTTGATGGATTGCCAGTCGTCGCCCACGGCGAAGAAAAACCGTCCACGTTTGCGGACCAGGGCGCGACAAAGGCGGGCACGTGCCCGGGAAGCGTCCTGAAACTCATCCGCCATGACCAGATCGTATGGCTCCTCGTGATGACCGCTTTCGAGATGTTCGGCTGCACGGTTGAGCATATCTTCGAAATCTATGCCGCCCTCGGCCACCAAAGCGGCGTCCCACGCAACTAGGATGGGAGCGACAATATCCAAGAACATCCGGTAACGGTGCTTGAAGGTGTCTTCGGGCATGGCATCCAACCGCTGACGCAAGGCGGAAATTGTCAGGCAATTGCTCTTGGCGTGGCTGATGAAGGTTCGGACAAGCCCTGCAAGTTCCTCAGGCGCTATCGGCTTTTGCCCCCCGTCCGGAATTGCGCGATCTGGATCTGGATCGAGTTCGATGCCGCCTTTAGTCAGTTCGTCAGTTAGGTGCTCGAACAATATGCCGGTGCGGATCTGGTGCGAGGTTGTTTCGATCAAGGAAGTACCAAGCTCTTCATGCAGCTTCCGCTTCCATTCAACACCTGCGACATAATCTCTAAAATGCGGCGGGGCGTCGCCGTTGGCGTTAAGCGCGAAATGCTCGTGATAAAGATCGATGTCCGGATAGTAGAAATCCGGGCGGTATTGGCGGTGGGCCGCGTCAGCGGTCCGGAACTTGTAAGGCTCCTCGTAGAGGTAGTTCACGCCGTTGTAAAAAAGCCAGTTGGATATGATCGCCTCCTCCTGACTGCGTACCCGCTTCCCGTCAGCGGTGAGCGTGCGCCCTGCGCCAAGATCATCCCATACATCGGCTGGGCTAGATGAGCCAAATTTGGGCAGATCACGAAAGAAAACGAAGCGGAAGAGATCCCACTGTGTTTTGAAAATCGGAGATTGATCTTTGAGCTGATCGATGATCTCGGTCAGTTTTCGAAAGCCACCAGCTGCATCAATTGCCCAGTCTGGAATGTCGGGCTTTTCCCCGGTAGCCTTCCCTATTATCCGGAGACCCAGCGCGTGGAAGGTCGAGGCTTCCACCGAAACGCCGTCCATCCCCAACCTTTCAAATGATTTAGCGGCACGATCTTTGAGTTCCTCTGCCGCCTGCTTGTTGAATGCCAGCAACACGATACGTTCGGGTGCAACGAAACCTCGGTGGATAGCATATGCGGCCTTGGCGACCAGTGTGGATGTCTTGCCCGAGCCAGCCGAGGCCACTACCTGCACGCGGTTGTCGAAGCAGATTACCGCTCGCGCCTGTTCTTCGGTCAATGGTTTGCTTTCCACGCTATCGAATAGACCCTTGCAGATCTTCAGTTCGCGTTCGGTATGAGCCATATTTAGGATATGCCACAAAACCTGGGGGGCGATTTCCCACATTAGTAGGGAAAGGTCTATGCCTGCGGCTTTGTTGCCCAGTCTCGATCGCACGCCGGTTTTCGTCAGGCGCGCGCGAACATCCTGAACGTCAATCGCCGGACGGGTCGTTTCCAATGCCGCGTGCATCTCGTGGGTGAGCCATCGTCGCTCAGTCTTAGCCGTATTCTCTTGGGCTTGCTTCTGACGAAACCACTCTGACATGACCTGATCGGCATGTTGAAGAAACGCGACGTCTTCGCGAAGTTCCACCTCAGCCAAAATGGCAGCCATGGACGCGATCAGGTTTACCCCTTGCGCATTTGGCAAGCCATCAACTTTCAGCACGTCAGGGCGTCCCGGGTGGAGTGTGATGCTCGTCCAAAACAGGCCTGGGCGTACCTGGCACGAGGTTCCATTCCCAATATCGATTGCGCTTGATTGACCATCGACTACCAGCGAAAGTTCCTGGTCATTTCGGAGCAGGCGCCATTTCGGGGACCCTGTTATATTTCGACCCCACCAAGAAGGCCCCCATTCCGCAATCATGCATAGCCCTGCGATTCAGTATGCTTTCACAAAACACACTACATGCCAGCTATTCACTTAGAATGGAAACCGCTAGCTGGTATGTCGATTTTGATTCCCAAATTTATCTCCCGAGCGGGATGGCCAAGAGCCTCGTGTGGGCATTCGCCTAAACCTTAGACTTCCGCGTAACCGCTTATCAAGCCGGTGTTGTTTTTATAGTGGCAAAAGACGGTCGATCCCTAGGATTGCTGCCATTCCTCCTGACCGCTCCAAGTCTCTTCACGACGCGATCCGCAAGTCGGATATCTCCCGCATGACGAAGCCGCGAAGCAACCAAAAGCTGCGGCGGTGACGGTCAGGTCGGGTCCATTTTCAGCCAATAGTCGCGGTGCCAATCGGTGAAGAAGATCGGGATCGCCTCACCGGACACCTTGTCGATCGCCGCCGCGATCCCACCGGTGAGCCAGACCTTTCCGTCCATCTTCAAGATACTGTGAACTGTCCAGCGCTTGCGCAAGGCATCGGTGATGTCCTTGCGGCTCAGCCGCGTGCCGATCGCGTCGTGATTGACCTTTGATAGGATTATGAGGTTGCCAGCATGACGCGCGCCACTGGCCGAAGTTTTGTCAGGGTGGTGCGCCTGTAGCATTAGGATACGGTTCTCGGCGAACTCGGCATAGGACCCGCCCGGCGCTAGCGTGTTTGGCGATCGCCGTGCTAATTCGATCTGACAGTGCGACGCGTAATGGTCCATTTTGAGCTGGCGACGCTGAATGTCCTCGGCGATCACTTGGGGCCGGGTGCTTCCCGCATGGCGATCACCAGGGCGGGCCCCGGCGCCTGAATAAAGTTCGCCGGGATTAGGCTCGTTTCGCTTTGGATCCGGTGTTGATCCGGGATGCGGCCTAGAGGATTCACTCGTTTCCTTGTCGCCGGGCCGCTCGTCGGATGTGTCCGGCTCGTAGCTGTCTGGTATCTCCCCTGGTCGAAACTCCCGCCCGCGGTGGTTGAGTGCGTCCTTCAGGACCGAGCTCAACCACCGCGGCCTCGGCTTCACAAACACTATGTCGGCGATCGCCTTCATCAACAAATCGTCCTGGTCGCCCCCGCGATCAAGCCAGATCTCATTGGGTAGCACCGCCCACTGCCGCGCTGCACGATACCGGCGCCCGCGAATCCGATATTGGATGGAAAGGCCGGTGGCGATTACGATTCGGTTGATCGCCAGCAGACGGCGCTGGAACTGCGGCTCGATCATATGCTGGGTGACATCGACCTCCTGCAGCTGCTTGCGGAAATGCCGCGCTCCGGCCGCGCTGCCGATCGCATGAACCGCGTCGAGACAGTCCGCGGGGGCCGGTGCCTGATCTCGTCCGGCAGGGTTGACCGGCTCCGTCGCGAGCGACGACAGGGTCTGGATCTGCCATTGTCGCAGCTCATCGGCGATGGGATTTCTAACCATCTGGACACTGTGGATCGCGAGACGCAGCCGCGGGTTGAGTGTATCGCGCCGGATGGCCTCTGCCAGTTCTGGGAAATCGTCGACCACTGCCTGCCGACGCGCAGCCGATAGCGTTAGCAACTCGCCTGCGGAGCCGTTCTCAACCGGGATGCAGGGGAGCTCCGGAGGCTGCAACACCCATGCATCGACACCCTTCGGATGATGGATATGCCGCATCACACAGGCAATTTGCACGGCTACCGTCGTTCGCGGCTGCGTGTCGAGCCATTCGAAATAGCCGCGCGAAGTTTCGGGTGTCGGTAAGCCGCGGATGACGCCAGCTTTACGGTAGAGATCCTGAACGTTGTCAGCGAGGCCGTCGCCGCTGATCTGCAGCTTCCACCCGCCCCAAAACTCGCCCAGATTGCCTTTAAAGGCGAGTCGCTCCGGGGCGACCAACTTTCCCTGATAGGGGAGGCATGGTATCTGACGCAGCTCGTCGGCAATATCAGGATCGTCAGCATCGGTAATGGCCGCAAGCCGGGGCAGGCGGGCGGATTCGTTACCCGCATCATCACGCATGGCCTCGAGCGCCATCCGCGCCGATGGTTTGCGCCCTGGCGGTAACACTGCATCGAGGCTCAGCGCCGGCCGGTCGATGAGGTCTTTCGGCTGGAGCGCCAGCCTTGCAATCTCGCCCCTCCCGCGAACCAGCAGATGCACCGGCTTCAGTTCGCCCGCCAGATTGAGCGCAACCGCGGAGCCCCGCAACGCCCGCAACGCACCCGCCGCGCGCTTCGAATTGGCGAGTATTGTCAATGCTGCCTCCAACGCGTGAAACCGAGTGCGCTCTCCGGCATCGAGAGCACGATCCACTGGAAACGCGCCGGTAAGATGCGCATAGAACGCGAGAATCTCGGCGGGACTTGGCTCGTGCCGCAGCGTTAGGTTGGCACGGCTAGGCTTGAGACTCGTGCACAGTGCGCGTACCTCGTGTGTCGGCTTGGCAATATGCTCGCCAAGCAGGTTCGCAACCTTGGCTTCGGGCAAGCACAGCTCCTCAAAAGGACGCACCGTCCCATTCACTGCTGGCCAAATCGGAAGAGCCTTGACCGCTGGCCAATCGTCGCGAGCGAGCTCGTCGGGATTGGCCGCAAGCCAGCTGAAGAAACGCTTGCGGACCGCTATCGGTTTGGTCTCGAGGCTGCCGTCTCGCAACAAGTTGCGCAGTGCATATCCCTCGAGCCTCCAACCATTGAGCTTGAATATGGGGTGGCTTCGTAGCCCCGGATGTATCGTCGGCGGCACGTCGAGCTCTAGCAACTCGGCAGGGATTGATGCGCCGCGCCTTAGCCGTGACAGCGGATGGATCCTACCTTCGCCATCGGGCAGATGCACGGCGCTCGCGTTCGGACGGTCCGAGGGTGCCTGTTTGGTTATATAAGGATAGAGGGCATCGAGATGCGCTCTAGCAGTGACGGCATCGCTGAGCACCCGCCGCCACTCCGCCTCACTGCGCCAAGGAAACCATCCTGCGTCAGGCGCTTCAAGGCGGTGGAGCACATCCTGGCCGTCGAACCGTAGATGGTTCGAGTTCCAGCCTTCGCACTTTCCCGTGCCGAGCAACTCAACCAGCGCGGGCGGCGTCTTAGGATGGAGGAGCGGCAGCGCGGCGGGGGCGATCTTCGCGAGCGCTTCCGACCATTCACCCTCAGCACCCTTGTAGGCCGGCACGATCAGGGTGGTGCCTCGCTTATGCTGGGCCCGCTTTCCCCGCGTATCGATCACCGGAAATGCCCGGGCGGCAAGGAGGCGGTTGGCAAAGAGCCGCAGCCGTTCCCCGTCGAGCACCCCGAGGAGCTCCAGCGCCTTGGCGCCGTGCCGTGGGACGAGCAGCTTGATTAGCACTTGAGCGAATGCAGCGTCGCTCGCTGCGACGATCCTTTCGTTCCACGCACTCGATTGTGCGGCGAGTTCGTGACGTTCGGTGTCGGAGAGGAATGCACCCGAATAATGCGCCTTCGTGCCGCTCGCGGAACGTGGATCGTCGCCGGGATAGGCGACTGGATAGCGCAAGCGGCCGCTCCCAAGCTTGAGTCTGCCGCTCGCATCGACGCCCCAAGCTACCTCGATCAGGAGCTCGTCGCGCGCAAAAAGCCTTTTGCCGCCCGAACAATACTCCGCCGCTTGGAAAAAACGCGCCTTGTTCGGCGAGCGCTCTCCCGAAACCGCAAGGCAGGCCTGCTCGCGTTCCAGTAACCTGTCACCACCGTCCAGCATCTCCTTGCAGTCGCGGAAGTACGTGATAAGCCCTTGTTCGCGTCGAATGCGACCAGCGGAAAAGACGAAAGTGTGTGATCCTAGCGCGTGATGTGAGAGGACGAGCCTGTAGCTCTCGAGCATGCCTGGGCGCATGATCCCGAGCAGCCGCTTGGGCAACGTAGCGATTGCGTCGGTGAAGACGCCTGCTATCTGTTCGTCGCTGACCGCTGCAAATTCGATCGCCTCGCCATGCCGAACAGAAAAGGGCTTACGTCTGTAGGGAACCTCGATTTGCGTGCCGGTCGCGGGAGCGGTTGGGTCAGGACGTGGAGGAACGCGCACGCCAGGGTAGGGAGGCTCGTCCTCCCCGTTGGCGAACAATGATTGCAGGATCTGGTGTCTCGCCGAGCGCAAAGTGATGCCATTGCCCAGCGTGAAGCAAGCCTTGAGCCCGTGGTTCTTGACGCCAAACATGCCGACCTTGGCCCGCACTGCGTGGCCGGCTCCCTTGATGAAACTCAGACGACGCCAGCCGAGGTCATCAATGGGGGCACCGTTCCCGGCACAGATTAGCCGGTCCAGCTCGAAGCGAATCTCGGTACGCGACGAACGCGCGTCGAGTTCGTTGACAATCAGTTCGACAAGCAGATCATCGCCGCGCAGCCCGTTAAGGAACTGCCAGAATTCAGGTGCCTGATCGGTTTCGAGAACGAACCGTTCCGCCGGTTCGGTGTCGTGGGTGAACTCGGGCGACATCGGGTATCCTGTTAAAGTGCGCCATTCAAATCGTCAGTTTGAAGTGCGGTCAGTTAGAGGCTGTCTGAGTCAGAATTGGGTTTTCGTTCTCAGTTCGACCATCGCCAACCTCTTCTTTGTCAGCCAATTCAGCAGCCCTTGGCAGCAGACAGATTTGTAGTTCTGATAGCTTATCTTTTGCCTCCGGGGGGAGCTTCGCGAAGAGTTCCAGCAGTTCATCCTGCCGAGGTTGACCGAATGCCAAACGGTAGTTCGCGATTGAGGACTTCAGCTCTTCGTAACGCTCAATCTCGCGGCTGAAGGGGGGGAGTAGAACCACACGCTCGATCTTGGCATCACCGGGGTACAGCCAGAATGGAATGAGGTCACCCATCCCACCGTTGGCAACTTCCTGGAGTCGAGCGGTCTCGAAGATGAGACTCCAAGGATCGTGCCTCGGACCACCTTGCTGACCAACGACCTTGCCGAATGCCGAAGCGACGTTTCTCCGCACGGCATGATTCTTGTAGCGATGGACACGGCCCTCGCGCTGCTCGATTTCGACAGGGTTACGGGGAAGATTCCAGTGGACGACGCGGGAACAATAAGGGTGAAAGTCGAGGCCCTCTTGTCCGATCGAAGTTGTCGCCAGGACGAACGGACGAAAAGGGGATTTGAACGCAGCCTGCACGATTCCGGTCCGACGAATACCCTTCTCGTCTTCGGTCTTGGCAGCGAAGCGCATAGCGTAGCGCGCTCGAATCTCGAAGCGGTTTTCGCGCAGGCGGGTACGGCCGGCACTCCAATGGTCGAGCGTGATCTGGGCAGGGCGCATGGAGACCACGTTGAGGATCGTTCTCGCGATGGAACGGACCCGATCTTTCGGGGCTACATATTGAAGGCGATCGCTCTCGATAATGAGGTGGATATATTCATCGAGCACGGAGGAAAGATCATGGTCGAGGCAATACGACAGGATGTCACGCCAGTAGTTGGTGGGAGATGTCTCATCGAGCAATGCGCGGCTCTCCGGCTGATTGAAGAGACTGCGAAAGCCAAGTGCGACACCGATGGCTGCGGCACTGAGATCCGGGTCGTCAAAGGGAAGCTCGGGCGCGAAACGGCCAAGCGCTCTCAGCGCGCAGGTTGCAGGCGAGCCAAGCGCATGGTCAACTAGGAGGTCGACAATAGCTGGCTCGGCATGGCCGGGCGCCGCTTCGGCTCTGAACGCATCGCTGATCGCATTGATGGTGCGAACAGACGCGTTGCTCTCGTCCTGCTCCTCGTTTGACTCGAGAGCTGGAACCTGTCGCCAGTCCGTGTCTCGCCCTCTTTCTCGATCGAGGTGAAGGACAGCAAGCCGCCGATCCTCAGCTAGGCGAGAAAGCAGAGCCGGTTCAAGTGCTTCGGAAAGGACGCCACGGGCGTGCTCGCGCAGGCCGTGGGAGCTATGAGCGCGTCCGAAACGAGCCTCAAGCTCAAGGGGATCGATAAGCGCGGCGAGCGTCGCGCTCGGATAGAGCATTGGAAGCATGTCTTCAATGCCGATCGGACGACTGGCCCGGCTCGCCATCTCCTTGGTCATTCCCATCCGGCGGCTTGCATCGTGAGAAAGGAGCGCGGCAATGGCGTCGGGAACCAACGACCAGTCGGAGAAGACAAGCGTCTTGGTTGCAGACCTTGGGAAGCCGAAGGAGGGACGACAGGGTGGAAGCCACAATTCACGCTCCAGCCCATCTCGGAAGGTCGTATCATGGAGCGCTCGCATCCTGGCGTTACGCGGCGGGATCGATTCGTAGCCTTCCACCTGCTCTTCCGTGATCATGAATGGCTGCGCTTCGCGGATCGCCTGCTTAAGTTCCGCTGGGGGGGCGAGTTTTTTCTCTTGCAGCTTTGTGCGCAGCTTATAATCCCGCATGAAGTTCAGAAGGTAAGGGGCTGACTTCCAGAATTCGACGAGCCCCGGCGCATCTACGAGGCGAGCCACGCGTGCGACCGCCTTCGCTTCCCTGAGATCATCCGGATCGATCGCAAGTTTGGGGCGGTGTTCCAGGATAAGGGAATTTCCATCCTCGGTAAGGCGCACACGCTCTGTCCTGGCGATGACTTGCCGCAATATTGTTTGTACACGGTCGCGGCTATCGCGTGCCGCCGTGTGAGCGTCGGGTAAAGACTGGAGAGTGCGGCGGAAGGCGACGAGCTCTCGCTTCAGATCTTCGGCGCGCGCCGCACCCTCCGCATCGCCAAAGAGGAAGCGCATCGTGCGAAGAAAGTCGGCGTAATGGTCGCCTTGCTCGGGGTCGTCAGTGCTGCGGGAGAGCATCCGATAGGGCGTGGCCGAAAGGAGGAGGAGGCGGGCCGAGTTTCCGCAATTATCGCTATAAGAAAAAAGCGCCCGCGCGAGTTCCGCGGCAGCCGCTTTCTCGGGTGCTTGTGCCTCGTCGTGCTCGTGCAGAAGTTCGGCGAAGCGCTGGAACTCGTCGAGGATGATGAGGTCGGGCTGCAGGGCGTCGACGCAGATCCGCGCCAGGGTGCGTCGCAGCTCACCGATGAGGCGAGCGGGACGCAGGTCGTCGCGGTAATCCGGTTTCACGCGGGTGCGCGCGAGGTCCGCGGCTTCTCGAATGCGGCCCAGGATTTCCGGGCCGACGGCGTTCACGAAAGCTGAGCGGATAGTCTGCGAGATATCGTCCCGGCGATGCATCCGCTCCATCCATCCTTTCCATTTCTCCTCGCCGACGCCACCGCGGAATATCCGACGGATTCCGGCGTGTCTGAGGCCGATAGCCTTTCGCAGCATCTCGAAGATGAGTGCGCGCTCTTCCGCGGTGCCGAGAGAGGATTTGAGGTCGAGCGCAGTACCGGGAGTGAGGCTTATCAGGTTGATTTTGCGGGCGGCGATACCTTTCTTGCCTTCCAGCTGCAGCGGCAGCAGCGTGAGACGAGTATTGAATGGACTGACGTCCGCGCCGATCACGTTGAGCGCTTTGAGGTTCTGTTCGGCAATTGCTTGATTTGAGCAGATATAGACCACGTCGACACGCTCGACTTCATCGACGAGGGCTTCGATGGCCTTGGCGATGACTCCGCGCGCGATCATGGTCTTGCCAAGTCCAACCTCGTCGGCCACGAGAAACTGCCTTGTAGGCTGGCGATCGGTGAAGAGGCGCCGGAAGACATAGTCTGTCGTCGCGCGCTGGAAGGGTTTGAGCAGTTCCAGATGCTCGTCGGCTCGGTATTTCACGACGTCCGTCCTTTCTTCTTTTTGTTCGTCGTCGTCTTCACGAAGCGCGCGAAGCTTTCCCACAGTTCGAGAAATTCGCCGGGAACGACGCTGGCGCCGCCCGAAGGGTCTTCCAGGCGTTTGATCAGGCGGTCGATTTGTTCGAGTTCCGGGCCGCCCTGACAAAGAGCGCGCACGAGGGGCTCTAGGAGCGAAGCGCCGGGTTGGCCAAGTTGCCGCACCCATTGTCCCTCGCCAGTCGATTCGGTCCCGAAAAGTCCCTCGCCAAGTGTACCGAGAAGGAGGCTGAGATAGCGGAAGAAATTTTCCGAATTCGCAATCATCGCGCGCAGGACAGCAGCATCCCGTCCGTCGGGGAGACCGACGAGCCGGGCACCGAGGGTGAAGTGCAGTTGCGTTCCCGTGGGCTCGTGGCGTAACCGCACGCCAAGCCACCGCGTAAGATCTCCGAGTGCCAGTTTTCCGAGTTCCAGGCTCGCGCTTTCGCCCTCGAAAAAAGCGGTGGCGTTGAAGCCTGCGGTATTCTCATGTGTCAGAGGCCGTATGCCGCAGGTCACATTGTCGGGGAAAGCGATTGGAGGAGGTCGGCCTGCCAGAACGAGCCTTAGACGAACCAAATCACCTTCGTCCCTGCAATCAAGCTCCAGGGCGAGCCGAGCGATTGCGTTTCTGAGATCCTCGAGGAGACGTTCGGCTGTGCGGATGTCGTCGGTCACAGGAGGACCGGAGGGCACATAGTCGGCGAGCAGTTTGCTGAACGAATCTGAAAACAGGACGGTGTCGATCCCCCCCCATGCGGCTGATCGGGCCTTCGAGGTTGGCCATGAACTCGATATTCGACCTGTGGGCCTTCTGTGGCAACAAGGCAGGAGTTGTTGCATTGGCCGAGCCAACGCTGATCTGCAACCGTTGTCGGCGCTCCACGACATAGGCTTTGGCGTGTAGTCCGTCGAGGTCAACGGACGGCCGGGCCTCGTTGTCCTCGCCATCGTTTTCGGTTGCCCGTTCATCCAAGGTATGAATCCGGAAGCGGTCAAGTATCTCCGGAGACAGACAATCGAGTTCCTCCGCGCGAGCGACGAGGCTGCATAGGCTCTCCTGCGGAAAGCCATCTCGAAGTGCGGCGAGCGCATCAGCCGACACAAAGGGCGAGAGAATGGCGAGGCGTTCACCATTCGGCAACGGCCAGGCCTCTCCACCGAGGCCATTGACCGAAAAGCTCACGCGGGTAGCGCCGAGCGGCAGCTCCCAATGGCATCGTTGCAAATCTGTAAGCAAGGAGGGCAAGAACATCGGCACAGATGGACGAGTTGCCACATTGGCCAGTTCCGGAAGCTTGCGCAACAATCGTTCGAGCGGCGCGTTCGACGGATTTGCGGTGTTGCCTACGACGCCATCGAGGCAGAGACAAAGGTCCCAGGAGCGGTCGCTTGTTAGGTTGCGCGAGAGGATCCCGAGCCGCATCCGGACGGGGACGTCAGCCGTGTCAGACCGAAAACGCACGCACCAGATTTTGGGATGGAATGCGCCTCCGCCTGGAGCGCTCACCTCTGTGATTGTGTTCTCGTACAGAGCCATGAGGCGAGCTGCGTCGGGTCGGGCGCCTTTGATCCTGCCGCGATCACAGTAGATCGCAAGACGGCTCGCCATGCGTTCGACCCCCTCGAGGAGGGCCATTGGATTGGCAAGCATCTCCTCGCGGTTTTCGGCATCGCGGAATACGATCGATGTTGGGATCACTAGTGCGGTTTCGAAATCGAGCGAGTAGGTCGTAGCGATTGCATCTTCGAAACGATAGCTCTCCGGCGGACGCAAGAGGTCGGTGTAGAGCTGGCGATTATCAGGGTCAAAAAAGCTGTCAGCCGGCATCTGCGAGTTCTCCAAGATAGCCGCGCGCCATGCTCCAGCGGAAGCCGAGGCGATTATTCCCCGAAGCGCCCGACCACCGATCAAGTGGGGCATCCTCTACAAGGCGCGCCTTGGGACCCTTGAGTGAGCGCTCCCGGCGACGCAGGAGGTCGCGAGCTTCCGGTAGTTTTGCGATTGATTGGGTATTGCGGATTGCTATCGTCGCCCAGTCGATCACAAAACTGCGCGTGCGCTCATGCAGGCGGTGACTGGTGCGTCCGACGAGGCTAAACAGCGCCTTGAGGTCCCAATCATCGAAGGAGAGCGCTTTCATCTCGTCGCTCCATCGACGGATGCCATCCTCATACTCATCGAAGAGCCCGGCAGCCTCCGGGTGCATTTTCGCTTTTGGGCGCTCTTTTGCTCGCTCTGCGAGCATGACGTTGTAGAGAAGACTTGCGCCATACATGATCGTCGAGAAACGCTCCGCATGACGGAGGATTTCCCGGTTTTCCTTAGAGATGGCTTTGTGAGTCAGCCTCCAGACCCAGTCCTCTTGGAAGGTCTCCGCGGTGCCCGCGAGTTCTGCGAACAGGCTTCGATGCGCACGGGTTGCAATCCGGTCACGGAGAAACTCGGCCTCCTCAAACGTGAGATTGAAGGTGGTTTCCTCATAGAGATCGGTAGGGCGCTCGGGGAGGCGCGGGGACCAAATTGGCATATCGCGATCGTTCAGGCTGTCCGGGCCAAAGGCAAGACAACTTCGCTGAGTGCCGCTCATGAGCCGGATGCCGAGGGTGGCCAGCCCAGCCCAATAAACGCTCGAAGGCAACCGCTTGAGCCCGCGTCCCGCGTCGCGCCCGATCACGCCAACCATCTCGCCTCCTTTGAGGAGCGCTTCACTAAGCAGGAATTCGGCCTCTCGAGCGAAATGGGCGCGCTCAACCTGGGTGCCGCGCCGTCCGTGGGCATCGCGGTAGATCCATGGAATAAAGAGCATGTAGCGCAGCCTGGTCTGAATGGTGCTGGTGCCAGGGAAGAGAAGGTCTGCAATCCCATCACGGATGGTGCTCAGGCCAAGTTCATCACGGGCCTCGGGCTGCTTGAAGAGGTCGATTAAAGCTTGAGCACGACGGCGTTCCTCAGGGTCGAAATCGATCCAGGCAAGGTAAGACATCAGGCGGCTTTCTCTGTAATAAGACTGGCAGCGTCCGCAAAGCTGATTTGACCCTCGTCCATCCAGTTGATGACAAGGAAGCGGACGGGTTTGTTGGGGTAGCGGGCGGCGAGCAGTCCGGCGTAGACCTCGAGCTGGGGCACGTAGCTTCCAAACCGAATCTCCGGATTGGGGCAGGGGCCAGTCTTGTGATCGACAATAGCGAGGGCGTCGTCGCTTTCCGCGAGGAGGTCGATGATGGCGTTGGTTTCTGAGCCGTCATCGGCGCGCACCTGGAGCGGCAATTCGAAGCTCAGGCGATTGAAACCGAGGCTTGCGAGCCAGCTACGGAGCGCGTGCACCTGCTTCTCGATAGCACTAATCGTTTCGTTCGACAGACCCGTCGCAGCCGGGAGCCGGGCGGAGAGGTCGGGCCGCTCCGCGAGTGTGCGGAAAGCGAGGTGGTAGGCCGTGCCGCGGTCGGTGGCGGAATTGAGCGCCTGTCTGCCGGCAGGGGCACCAAGATCGATATGGGTCAAGGCCGAAATCGACGCACCGTTCTGATCAGCGAGGCTTGACGGGCTAATGCGCCAAGTCGTGCGCTCTGTGGTTGGTAGGGGCACGCGGCTGCCCCAGATCTTGTGAACACCGGATGATTCGAGAAGGTCGGGATAGGTGTATTCAGTGTCCTTTGTGATGATGCGGCAGGCCGCTGGGAGCTTTTCGCCGCAAACCGTGAGCGTGCCGGCGCCAAAGATGAGGCCGGTGCGTCGGCGTAGTAGATCGGCCATAGTTTTTGGACGCTCGTCAGAGTTGCCCTGCCTGGACGGCAACGCCAGTATCAGCCGATCGCGGGCACGTGTGAGAGCTACGTAGAGAGCCCGGGCCGCTTCGCGTTCATCCTCGGCGATGCGTTTATCGGCGAAGGCAGCCTGCGTCTCAGGGCAGTCGAATGCCGGAAACCAGCTCAGGCCGGCGCCCTTGAGCACGGCGTCAAGCTTGTCGAATGACGCGAACTCCGCGCGCATCATATTGCCACGTGCGGTGATGGCGAAGTCCATGCCTCCGACGATCGTAACGGGCCACTCGCGCCCCTTGGAGGCATGCCAGGTTGAGACTTCGATACCTTCCACTTCCCACCCCTCGCGGTCGGGGCGATGGTCGAGTCCCCGTTCTGCCTGATCAGCGAGCCAGCCGAGAAAGGATTGAATCGAATTACCGTGGAAACCCGCAGCTTCACGCAGACCGGTCGCAGCGCTGTCGAAAGCGATGGCTTCGGCGAAGAGACGACCGAGATCAGCCTCCGCTGCTGCGCGCTCCGGAAGGGTCGCGATCCAGTCCTCGATCCCGGCGATGTCGAGAATGCGAGGTAGGGCGGCTGAGACAGTAAGGTGACGCCCCTCCTCGGCGAAATCGGCAAGTTTGCGAATGCAGTCGATTTGAAGAAAGCTGTTGTTGATCGCGGCAGGCAATGAGAGGTCCAGGGGCATTCGACTGGGGCCAAGAGAGAGCAGGAGGAGAGTCGCGAAGCGGTCCGTCGGGTTGGCGGCAACAGCAAGCGCTGCCCTGGCAACCTGAATTACTTGAGAGAGAAACCAGCCGTCTTCCGGCAGGCGAACGGGAAGCCCGAAATCGCGAATTGCGTTGCCGAGCTCTGCGGCATCAAGGTGCGTGTAAACAAGGACCGCGATGTCCGCCGGGCGTATCGGGCGCAGTTCTTCCGTCACCCGATCGGTAACGAGGACTTTCCGATCGATCAGCTCGCGGGCATGAGCGGCGATCCCTTCGAAGACTTTCGCCTTTTTTCCTTCGAACTCGACAACTTCGATTGCCGTCTGGCCTGTCTCTCTTCGGGTTGGGGAGAGTGGATCATAGCCCTCGGGAAATAATATGGGACCGATCGCGTTGACGAGGGCCATTATTCTCGGATCGGATCGCCAGTTCTGAGTGAGGGGCTCGACGCAACTAGCATGGGCGGCGTGAAGCGCGTCCGACAGACGCGGGTCAGCGCCTTGGAAGCCCATGATCGCCTGTTTACGGTCTCCCACGATCAGCGCGCGCGGCGCGCGAGCGGCGAGACGCCAGAGCATGGCGAATTGCACCGGGTTCGTGTCCTGGAATTCATCGATTACCACGCAGTCGATCTCGGCCAAGACCGCATCGAGAATGTCGGGGCGGGCACGGAGCAGTGCCTCGGTTTCCACGATCATGTCCGCGTAGTCCATCAGGCCCCGAGTACGCTTCTCAGCTTCGTAGGCCGCCATGATTTGCTGGGCACCGTGCACGAGAGCTGTAAAGTGCGTCTCGGCGTCCTTGAGCGGCCCAGGATGGTGCCGAAGTTCGCTGACGGCGGCGATAACCGCGCTTGCAAGATGGTCGTAGCCTGCCGGAGTTTTGGTTCTGCTGTTTGACAGCCGCAGCCCGCGCAGCCTTTGCCAGAGCGACCAGTCATGGGCCAGACTATCCGTGCGTGATGCGCGCCGGAGCGCATCAAAGTCCTTGTCGAATTCTTCTTTGGCGGTTTTGGCGGATACAGTGTCGGCAATGCTTTCAGGAAATGAGGTAAGCAGTGCATCCACAGCATGGGACAAAGCCTTTTCGAGACGCGCCGCGTCCTTAGTCGGGCCGTAGGTTGTGCGCAGCTCCTCAATGGCTTGATCGATAATGTCGGTTTCGAAGCCGCGCTGCCCCAGCGAACGCAGCAGATCTATGGTCCGCATCACCTTCTTGCGCAGCTGTTCTTCGCCTGTTTCGCCCGTGTTGCGATTCCACTCGTAACCGAAGCGAGGAAGTGCATTCAGGACAGGGACGAGGGCAGCAGCGCGGCCGACCTGGAGACGGATCAGCAAGTCGCGTTCGGAGTCTGAGAGGAGGCGACTTGCGGGAGAGCGACCGGCGGCGAAGGCATGTTCAGTGAGAAGCCGCAGCCCAAGCGCGTGAATCGTCCCAACGTAAGCGCGGTCAATCGCCAGAGCCTCTTTGATTTGCCCCCGATCGAGCAATGCACCGCGGATCCGGGTACGCAGGTCGGACGCAGCGGCTTCAGTGAAGGTCACGGCGAGTATGCGGTCGGCGGAGATATCACCGTTGACGACCAGATCGGCGAGCGTGGTTTCAATGCGATAGGTTTTGCCCGAGCCGGCGCCGGCAGGGACGAGAGTGAGGCGGTCAGACATCAGCGTCCTCCAGGCTCGTGTCGGGGATGAGAAAGGCGGCGATCAGAGGGTTCTCGAGTCCATAGGCCTTGATGCCGAGCTTCTTTTCAAACGTCTCGGCATCCGAAGCGCGGTTGAGGGCAAGCCGGCCGGCGGAGAGCGCGCTTATACGTTCTGCCACAATTTGATCGGCTACCGCTCCGATTGGACCTGGGACCAGGCGCGCACTCTTGAGGCCTGCACCCTCGGGCCCTGTCAGGAGCCGACCGTCGAGTGTGCAGTGATAGGCGGTGATGATGTAGCTCGGCGAGAGATGAGCGAAGTCCGGCGTCGTCGCGATCATACGGCGATACAACTCGACCTGCAGGTCAGCTCCCGCTTCCATACGTTTGCGGCGGGAGGAAGAGCTTGAGCGCTTGTGGTCCACGACAATGACGCGGCCGTCAGGCAGATCGAGCAAGCAGTCTGCGCGCCCATGGATGGGAAGATTGAAGTGATACGTGCCGGACAACTTCGTTTCGACTTGGCGGATTTGAGCTCCGTTGTCCGCAAGGAAGCGACCCCAAGTGAGAGCCGTCTCAAGTGCTTCGCGGGCAAGGTTTGTCCGTTCGGTGACCCATCCCTCGCTCGCTAGCCATGGCGCGTTTCGGGCGATCGCGGCCTCGAAAGCCGCCGAAAAGCCTGTTCGGATTGTTGCTTCGTCCAAGTCATGTGCGCCTTCTGGAAAGAGCCCCTCGAGCGTGCCGTGAATGAGGCTACCAAGGGTTAGAACGTCGAGTGTCTCCGGGCTCCAGGTGCGGTCCTCGGCGCCCATTTCGCCAAGGAGCCACGCAAACGGCGAGACGAGCAAGGTCTCGAGCCGCGAAGGCGATTGCAGACTGACCGCGCCGCTCTCCGATTTCCGGAGCATGAATGGATTGCTAGGGATGGCAACCTCGCCCTCGTGAGGCAGGACCGCACGAGCGTTTTCTTCTTTCCAGTTGGCCAGCGAGGTCACGGTGCCGTTGAGCGGGCGCGAAGTTTGATCGTGGGTGAAGGGTGGCTTGAGTAGGCTTTTGGCGTTTTTCGCGCCGAGGGCGCGCGCTATCAAAGAAAGCGCGGTCGCCGGAGCGAGCGGATTACCTTCGAGGTCACGGACGGAGGCGGTGAGCGTGGCGCCTTCCGTGGCAGAACAGAGCTGGCGGCGAAAAAGCTCAAGTCGGCGCGCAAGAGTGCGGTGGCGCGACGGCAATCTGAGGCCGGCTGCAACCTCGATCTGGGCGATCTCGCTTTCCGTGAAAAATGGATTGGAGGCGACGGGCCGCGGCCAGTTCGCGCCGGCGAGTCCGACCACGATGAGGTGTCGGACCGGGCGCCAGGGAAGCGCCGTCTCGCCGAAGATAGAGACGCCTTCCACAAAACGTTTTTCGGAGTCCGGAGCGAGAGCAACGGGGGCAGCGGCGCGATTGAGCAAGCCCCAATCAATGCTATCATCCGAAAGCAGCGGCCTGAGCGCGTTAATACGTGGAACAAGCATGGCAGCTTCCACAAGTTCAGCAGCGATAGCGTAGAGCCTTGCGATAAGCTGCGCGGGCGAGCTGACAGAGTGCAGTTCATCGAAGATCTTGGCACCGCGCCTCCCGTATGCGCGAGCGGCCGGTGACCAGCCTTTTTCGGCGTACTCGTTTGCGAAAATGCGGCCGTCGTCGATCGACCACGGCACTAGCGGCGACAGGCAAAGGCTTGCAAGCGCTAGGCGAGGAGCAGGACCGCGCATGACCGCCAGGAGATTACTCAGAAATTCACCCGGGTGGTCGCGTAGGGATGGCTCGACGGGCAGACCGGAGAGCGGCAAGCCCACACGATTAAAGGCAGGTGCCAGTGCGGAGAGATAGGCCGAGTCCTCAGGCACCAGCAGGCCGATATCTTGTGGTCGGTAACCAGCCCTCACGAGGGCCTGGGCACGAGCTGCGGCAAAGGCCACTTCCTCGCGTGGGTCGCGCAAGCAGAATGCGAGAAGAGTCTCATCTAGGGCGGCCGGGAAGCTTGCATCGAGAAGATGCCGCTGGACGTGACCAAGCGCTCCGGCAGCCGCATTGCAGGTGACTGGCTCAGGGAGTGTGTCGAAGAGCGCGGAAAGATGGGCGCGCAGGTCGGCTTCAGCGCGCGACTCGAAATGGCAGGGACCGCCGATGATGGGCAGCGGTTCGAGCGCGTCTTCTTTCGAACAGGAGAGTATGTGTCGGATTACATGGAGATTTTCAGGAAGGGCATCATTCATCCGCACCCAGAGTGACTTCAGCGCTGCGAGGTGGTCGCGCGCGCGGCCATCGGGCAGGGCAGAGACATCAACTGATTGTACGGAAAGGCCGGGCGATGCGACCGCAAGATCCCGTAAGGCGAAGGAGACAAGTTGGCCCACCTCTTCAGGGGCCATTCGGTAGCTGCTGCTCCACGGCGCGACGAAATCCTGGAGCACATCCTCCAGCGGATAGGGCGGGGCATGTGGAACCAAGAAAGTCGCAGCGAGGAGATCGGTAGTAATCGGGCGTTCCGCGCCGGTTGCCGGGGAACGGGTCTGCACTGGGGAAAGGCGCATCTGAACTCCGGATGGCGTGGTGTTTAACAAGTCTTTGGTGTTCTAGCAGAGAGGGGTGTCAGATTCGGGCATGGTCAGGGAAAGACCTCGACGACCCCACTTCTCACCTCTTCGAATAACTGTCTCAGGCGCTCGGGGGCAAAGACCTCGACATGAGAACCCCATTGCAAGAGGTGCCAGGCCATTTCGACCCATCCCGACGCTGAAAATCGGACCTCGAGTCTGCCGTCGGAGAGTTCGTTGGTGGTCTGCTCAGGATGAAAGCGCCATTCGCGCGCATGGGGTGCGGCTGCCTTCGAAAAGCGCCAGATCGTTTCCTGATATTCGTCCGGGGCGTGATATGAACCGAAACCAAGCATAGCGTGTCGAGCCAGTGAGAAGTCTGGTGGAAGAGCAAACGACTCTGAAAGCACCTGCGGTTCTTCTATCAGGTCAATGCGAAAACGACGAAGATTCCCATCCGCACGCTCGGGATCGCGGGCGACGAGATAGCGTCGCGTGCCCACTAGGATGCCATGGGGCTCGATGGTTCGCCGTCTGCCGCGGTATGTTAAACTGAGGCGAAAAGGACCGCGCAGCGCCTCGGAGATAATTTCAGCAGTTTTACTGTCGAACTTCGCGATAGGTCCGGGACGAGCGAGCAAGCCATGCGCCGCTATAAGTGCTTCTGCATCAGCCTCTGTACGGAGCGCCGTCCGCTCAGGTAGCGCGGCGAGGAGGCGGTCTCGCAAAGATTCAAGTACGAAGGCCGTGTCCTTGTCACCAGAGCTAGCGAGTTGCGCGATTACAAGATCAAGGGCGGCGAGTTCGCGGTCACCCCTGAGGGCGAGCGTTGCCAGCGTAGTACCGCGGATACGCCAGCGATTGCGTCGCTCGTGGTCGGCTGTGACGAGAACCGCGTGGGGAAATGCTGCCTCAAGCGCATCGGTCATCCGCTGCGCGGTGCGATGCGACACTCCAAAGCGATCTCGGACTTGTTCCAAAGTGACGCCTTCATGGCTGGCGCGCGCCATTTCTGCTAACTCCAGCAGAACAAGGGCTTTCTCGAACGACATTAGGCTTCCACGACTGGTGAGTTCAAATCGTTGGCAAAATTAGTCCAAAGCACAGGCGCATCGAAAATCTGAAGCGTGGAGTCTCCAGGGTTGCCGCACAATGGCAGCCCCACGTCGATCAAAATCCGCGTCCCTTGCGCTTCGACCTCGACGCAGTGGTCAGTCTCGTTAACTTCTCTATGTATTTTGGCCCTCAACTCCCCTTGGCATCGCCAAAAAATCAACTCTTGCGAGAAGGTCGACGATTCCATGTGGCTAGTCCAGCGCCTTTTTTGGGATGTGCATAGTTTGGAGCACTGAGGTCGATTAACCGGGACCGTTGAAAGGTGACCGTTTTTGTCATTCTCCCGTGGGCAAATGGGTGGCGGAAGGTCGGCGTAAGCTTACCAGTCCAGCTGAAGCAAATATTCGGTCGCCACTACCCAACTGGTCGTCTCCCACACCACCTGCAATTAGTGGCCAATTTATCAATGTTTCTACGTCACGTTGGATGCACGACTTGGAGAGAAACTCGAGCGAGACCCGGTTGGATCAAGCAGAAGATCCTGCTGCAGGCGGGGCTACTTTGGAAATGAAACGCATCACACGACCGCCGTTTGACGGGATCTGCGGGAAACACGCGAATCACACAGTAATCTGCAGCTATTCCAAAATGAGCGGCACCGCACGCGAAACGCAACTTTAAGCTCAATGTGCCAAAGATTCGTGGTGCATTTCGGTAGGTCCTTGCCATGACACAGCATGCTACGCCGCTGCTCTTGTCCGCCGATGATGCGGCCGAAGAACTTCTTCGAATTCCACTCGCTGACAACGGAATCGGCGTTAATTACGACGAGGCTTTCGTAGAGGAATTATTGTTTCAGCACCCGTCCGCTTTACCAATACGAGAGATTGATGCTGCGTATGCCCGCCCCGTACCGATATGTACCCAGCTATCTACGCGTGTAGGCGCTCTGGACGTTTTGTATGTCACGCCGGAAGGACGCCTAGTAATCGTCGAGGCAAAGCTCTGGCGGAACCCCGAGGCGCGGCGCAAGGTAGTGGCACAGATTATCGATTACGCGGCCGAACTCGCTCGCTGGACATATACCGACCTCGAGCGAGAAGTCGCCAAGCGGCTTGCCGTTTCGTCGAACACATTATTCTCCCTTGTGCGCTCGAGATATCCTGATCTCGATGAAGCCGAATTCGTCGACAATGTGTCCAAGAGCCTGAGGCAGGGACGCTTTCTCCTGCTCATCTGCGGTGACGGAATTCGTGAAGAACTTACAAGCATCGCGGAATTCCTCGATCGGTGCACGAACCTGGACTTGACGTTCGGTCTCGTTGAGCTTGCTATCTTTGGTACGGCAGATCGTCGGCGGCTGGTATTGCCGCGAGTTTTGGCAAAGACGGTGACAATCAGACGACAGGTCTTCCGAATTGAGAACAGCAATTATTCGGTCCTCGAGCAAGCAGAGGCAGAGGAACCGGACCCGCGTTTATCTGCAGATCAAGCAGTTTATGTTCAGTTTTGGACGGATCTTGAAAAGGCAATGGTCCTCGACGACGGAAACCAACCACCCATTACAATCGCGAGAGCGCCAAATACTAGTCTCCGAATGCCGTCGCCGTCCGCGTGGGTTACGCTCGATTTCTTGAAAAACCCCAGGCTGAAGAGAGTGTTCCTAACGTTTAATCGCGGCGAACCAGGCGATTCGTTCTACAATCGCCTTTCGAACGAGCGCAACGGAATCGAGGTTGAGCTCCCTGCGGGCACCACTTGGGAAAGTAAAGACGGTAGGCACAGGGTCGGGATCAGTTCGCAGTATTCCGATCTTTCTGACGAGAAAGAGCGCCAACGCGCCATAGAGTGGTTCTCGTTAACAGCCAATCAGTTCGTTAATGTGTTCAGGCCGCGGCTGGCGCGGTACCTTGCAGAGCTCTGATCGTTGGATTTGCTTGCGAGGTTTGGTTCAATCTTTATTCGGTACGTTCGTGAGCTCTATCCAATACGCAATTCTGAAGTCGAAGCAGCGTGAACTTCGGGTTGCGTTTCCCCCGACAATGGGTCTTCGCGTACATCGCTCGATCAGTTGGATCGGCAGGGCAGAGAAGGAGGTTGACGATACAGATGCCCAATTTGTCTTCTTCTGGATAGCCTTTAATGCAGCCTACGCCGATGAGCGAGCTCTTGCCGGTATCGCTGCAGGGGAGAGGGCTACCTTTGCGGACTTCTTTGCGCGCCTGGTTCATCTCGACAATGAGAAATGCATCTACGGAGCTATCTGGCAGCAGTTCTCAGGTCCAATTCGCCTTCTTCTTGCGAACAAGTACGTTTTCAATCCTTTCTGGCAATTCCACAACGGGGTTGAAGGATATGCGGATTGGGAGAAACGCTTTGCGGCAGCTCAGAAAGTCGTGGCTTCCGCGCTAGCTTCGGGAGACACAGTGAGAATCCTCAGTCTTTTATTCGATCGGTTGTATGTGCTGCGCAATCAAATGGTTCACGGCGGTTCTACATGGAGCGGAAAAGTTAATCGACACCAAGTGCGTGACGGGGCCGCTATTCTTGGATTTCTGCTGCCCGTCTTTATCGACCTTATGATGGATAATCCTCACGAGGATTGGGGGGTGCCTTTCTATCCGGTTGTGGATGAGTGATGGTGAGGATTACTTCACGCGGAATCAAGCCTAGGTCAAAGGCGAATGTGTGTGGGTCGGTGCTCGCGGATTCCAGGGCAAACACCGCCACCGTCTTGCTTCGCGCTTCGACGTTTTCCGCGAGATGGCGATGCGGAACGATCCACCGTGCCGTCCTAGGCCAGAAGTGTTCTGATCCGGAAAAATGATGCGCATAACTGTTCCGGTTGCCTCAGGGTATGATCCCGTAAGTGCTTGAAAAATAATAAAAAAGAGAAATTGGCTGGGGAACCTGGATTCGAACCAAGATTAACGGAGTCAGAGTCCGTCGTTCTACCATTGAACTATTCCCCAGCATAAGCGAACCGGCGGGCGGTCGGCTGGTGTGCGGCGCTTATAACCAAAAGCCGGGGAATTGCAAATAGCTGTTTTGAAAAAAATCGGTACTGCCGCGGAAGGGTGAAACCGTCGCAAATCCCCTGTCCAAAAAAGAATTTGGCGATTTCGGCGGGCGCTGATATTCTTGCGGCAACGCAAAAATCGAATGAGCGCCTGCTGCATATCCCAGGACTTGCGCGGCGCGATGGAAAAAGAACGTGGAAGACCCCGAAGGCGGCGTAAAACCGCAATTTGACGGGGCGTCGGCGGTAGGGCGCAAGGACGGCAAGAAGTCCAGGCGCCGCAAGGGCAAACGTGGCGGGCAATCCCGCAACGCGGCTCATCCCGCTTCGCATGAGCCTTCCGGCGGTGCCGGACAGCCTGCGCGCCCGATGGAAGATGCAGCCGGCAATCCGGCTCGCAAGCGCAAGCGTCGCCGTCGTGGCGGCCATGGTGCTGCGCAGGACGGTTCACCTCAACCTCATGTGTTGGAACAGGCCGGAGCGGCAGATCATGCCGCCCGGTCCGATGGCGATTCGGCGCCGAGCCGTCGCAACCGCCGCAAGCATCGCGGCAAGCGCGGTCTGCAGGGCCGGCCGCTGACATCGGCAAAACCAGCAGGTGCCCCGCAGCAGGAAAGCCGCGCGGAAGAGACGGCGCGCGTCGCCGTCCCGCGCGAAATGCAGAACGGCGCGGCCGCCAGCCGCAAGGGCCGCCAAGACGGCCATATCAATCCCGGTTATCAGGGTGACCGCCAGGGCGGCGAGTATGTGTGGCCGGAGGAGCTCTACGCTGCTCTCGATCTCGGCACCAATAATTGCCGTCTCCTCATTGCCCAGCCGACCCGTCCTGGTCAGTTCCGTGTCGTCGACGCTTTTTCCCGCATCGTACGCCTCGGCGAAGGCCTTGCGGCCAGCGGCCGTCTGTCCGATGAGGCGATGGAGCGGGCGATCGAGGCATTGAGGATCTGCGCCTCCAAGCTCAGGAACCGGGAAATCCGCCGCATGCGGCTGATCGCCACCGAAGCCTGCCGCCAGGCGATCAATGGCGAGGACTTCCTCAGCCGGGTCGTTGCCGAAACCGGCCTTGTGCTCGAAATCATCGATCGCGAGACTGAGGCGCGGCTTGCGGTCTCCGGCTGCTCGTCGCTGGTCGGTCGCGAGACGCGCTCCGTCGTGCTCTTCGATATCGGCGGCGGCTCGTCGGAGATCGCCGTCATCCGCATCGGCGACAATCGCTTCAGCCGCCTTGCCAATCACATCACCCACTGGACCTCGCTGCCGGTCGGCGTCGTGACGCTGTCGGAGCGCCATGGCGGGCACGACGTCACGCCGGAAGCTTTCGAAGGCATGGTGCGCGAAGTCGAAGGCATGCTTGGAAGCTTCGATTGCCCGGAGATCGAGGTCGCCCAGACCGGCGACTTCCACCTGATCGGTACATCGGGCACGGTGACGACGCTTGCCGGCGTCCATCTCGACCTGCCGCGTTATGACCGGCGCAAGGTCGATGGAATCTGGCTGTCCGATGACGAGGTCTCCGCCATGCAGGCAAAGCTTCTCTCCTGGGATTTCGCAAGCCGCGCCGCCAATCCCTGCATCGGGCCGGACCGGGCCGATCTGGTGCTGGCCGGCTGCGCCATTCTCGAGGCGATCCGCCGCCGCTGGCCAAGCCCGCGCATGCGCGTTGCCGATCGCGGCTTGAGGGAAGGCTTGCTCACCGACATGATGGCCGATGACGGCGTGTGGCGGCGCAACCGCAACCGCCGCGGCCAGCGCGCGAGATAAGGAATAGGCATGACCAAGGCACCGATCGCGGGAAACCGCACCGGCCGCAAGCTCGGCCAGCGCGTCAAGAACAAGAAGATGAAGGCCTCCTCCCGCCAATGGCTGGAGCGCCACATCAACGATCCCTATGTGCAGCGCGCCCAGCTTGAAGGTTATCGCGCCCGTGCCGCCTTCAAGCTGCTGGAGATCGACGAGAAACATCATATCCTGCGCGGCGCCAGGCGCATCATCGATCTCGGCGCTGCCCCCGGCAGTTGGTCGCAGATCGCCGCCAAGGTCACCGGCTCGACAGATGATGATATTCGTGTGGCTGCGATCGATTTCCTTGAAATGACCCAGCTGCCGGGCGTCAAGATCCTGCAGCTCGATTTCCTCGATCCGACCGCGCCGGAAAAGCTGTTGGAGGCCGTCGGCGGCACACCCGACCTTGTCATATCAGACATGGCAGCACCCACCACCGGCCACCACCGCACCGACCATCTGCGCACCATGCATCTGTGCGAAGTGGCAGCGCATTTCGCCGTCGAAGTGCTGGGGGAAGGCGGGCACTTCCTCACCAAGACCTTTCAGGGCGGCACCGAGCGCGAGTTGCTCGCCATGCTCAAGCAGAACTTCCGCCAGGTCGTCCATGTCAAGCCGAACTCGTCGCGCGCCGAATCGGTCGAGATGTTCCTGTTGGCCAAGGGGTTCAAGGGGCGCAAGGCCGAAGGCCAAGCAGAGGAAGCTTGATCTTCAGGCAGGTCCTGATGGATGATGGCGATCGACTGCATGACTCCTTAAAACGGTATCGATTTGAGGATAAGATATGCAGCAATGGAAAGCGTTGCCACGTCCTTTGCGCGTCTGAAAGGACACGCGGCGCTGTGAGGATTTGAACCCGCTGATCCCATGCTTCTGTACGTCACGCTCGGAACCAACGATCTATATCGCGCAGGGCATTTTTATGATGCCGTGCTGTCTCCCCTCGGCTATCGCCGCCAGCGCTCTTCCGAAGAGGAAATCGGCTATTCCGCCGAGGGCGATACGCGCTGCCGCTTTTGGGTGGTGACGCCGTTCAATCACCGCCGGGCGACCTCGGGCAATGGCGCCATGGTCGCGCTGGCGGCCGAAACGCGGGCGGATGTCGATGCCTTCCATGCCGCGGCGATTGCGGCAGGCGCCGTGGATGAGGGCGAGCCCGGCCTGCGCTCCTACCATGCCCATTTCTATGCCGCCTATATCCGTGATCTCGACGGCAACAAGCTCTCTGCGGTTTGCGAAAGCCCGGAGTAGCGGTTGCCTATTTCACCGCCTGTTGTTCGGCTTCGACAGTTGCCGCCGTCACCGCCTTCGAGCGGTGGCCGGAAACAAGTGCGCCGGCATTGCGGTCCATTCTGACGAAGGGAATGGTTGCAATGACGGTCAGTCCGGCAATGATGTAGAAGGCAAGGTGGAAATCGGCAACCTGTAGCGCTTCGCCCCTGATATAGATCGAGCTCTCCAGGATCGCGGCGGCGACCGCAACGCCGAGCGCTAGGCTGACCTGCTGCATCACCGAGCTCATCGATGTCGCTTGGCTCGCTTCGGCATCATCGATCTCGGCGAAGGCAAGCGCATTCACCCCGGTGAACATGAAGGAGCGGGAGAAGCCGCCGAGCAGCAGCACGCCGATGATGACGAGGTGCGGCGTCGACGGCGTGAACAGGCCGGTGATGACAGTCACCAGGGTCGTCACCATGGCGGCGCCGAGAAGCGTCGTGCGGAAGCCGGCAGCGGCGAAGACGCGCTTTGCCATGAACTTGGTGGTGATCGCCCCGATCGCTCCGGCAAAGGTGATGAGGCCGGATTGGAATGGCGTCAGCCCGAAGCCGAGCTGCAGCATCAACGGCGTCAGGAAGGGCATGGCACCGACGCAAATGCGAAACAGCGTGCCGCCCAAGGTGGAGGCCCGAAACGTCGGGTTCTTGAACAGGTTGAGGTTGAGGATCGGCGCCGGATGCCGCTTGGCATGGCGCACGTAGAGGAAGCCGCAGATGAGGCCGATTACGGTGGCGGTGACGCCAATGATCGGGGGCAGGGCCGGCAGACTGACCACCGACAGACCGAAGACGACGCCCGCTGCCGATAGCGAGGTCAGCACAAAACCGGTGAAATCGAGCCGCGGCGGCGCAGTCGCTTCCACCTCCGGCAGAAAGATCGTCGCAAGCCAGATGCCGATGATGCCGACCGGTACGTTGATCAGGAAGATCCAGTGCCAGTTGAAATAGGTGGTGATGAAGCCGCCGAGCGGCGGGCCGGTGAGCGGGCCGACAAGCGCGGGGATGGTGAGCAGCGCCATGGCCGAGACCAGATCACTGCGCTTCGTCGTGCGCACCAGCACGAGCCGGCCGACCGGCGTCATCATTGCGCCGCCCATGCCCTGCAGGAAGCGGGCAAAGACGAATTCCACGAGGTTGGACGAGACGGCACAGAAAATCGAGCCGATGACGAAGACGGAGATGGCAAGGCGGAAGATCTTCTTGGCGCCGAACCTGTCGGCTATCCAGCCGCTGACCGGGATGAACACCGCCAGCGCCACCATGTAGGAGGTCAGCGCCAGCTTCAGCGTGATCGGCCCGACATGCAAATCCGCGGCAATCGCCGGCAGCGCCGTCGCAATGACGGTCGAATCCATCTGTTCCATGAAAAGGGCGACGGCAAGGATCAGCGGGACGATGCGATTCATAGGCGGGAGCCTTGATGGGGCAGCGGATTGGAGCTGGAAAGGCCCGTGCTGTTTAGTCCCAGCTGCGAGTTCTGCCAATCCCCAAATCCAGGTCGACGGCACGTTTGCTTCACGTCTGCGTGAGACGGCTTGCGCATCAACGTCGCCCGTCAGATTGACATATGTTTACTTGGCCGGGGCAAGAAATCCGGCCGGAAATGTCATCGAGGCCGGGCTGCGAACACCGCGGGTCATGGGAGAATGGATATATGCCAATTTCGACGCGAATGAAGCGGCGCACCGTCTTCGCCGCAGGCTTTGGCTTGCTGGCGGCGCGGCTGCCTTCAAGAATGCCCGCTATCGAGATGGATCGCGACCGAAAAGATCGCCTTCCTTGGCTACCACATGCCGTTTCCGGCAGTCGGCTTCGTCGAGAGGCAGGATGGAGGCTATCGCTTCGTACCGAAGACTTATCAGTTCGACATCTGATCCGAAGCGGTTCAGGCTTTCACGGAAGCGCTGGCCGCTGTAACATATCGTATTTAAACCATTCCGGACCGAAAAATGCTTAGCACTTTTCCCGGAATGCTCCTCGCGCATGGCACCCATGACGAACCCGGCTGACATGCCGGGCTTTTTGCTATTTCCTTCCTGTCATAGACGTGTTACCAGCCCTCGCCAACTTCCAAGCAACCCAATGCAGACCGACGGGGCGGACGATTCGTTTCCGGACAGGGTCGCATTTTTATTAAATGAAGGAATTTGGCCATGGCACGCATCATTGAAACGGCAACCGGCGCAGACGCGCTTACCTTCGACGACGTGCTGCTGCAGCCGGGACATTCCGAGGTCATGCCCGGCCAGACGAATATCTCCACCCGTATCGCCCGCGATTTCGAACTCAACATCCCGATCATCTCATCCGCCATGGATACCGTCACCGAGAGCCGCCTGGCGATCGCCATGGCCCAGGCCGGCGGGCTCGGCGTCATTCATCGTAACCTGACGCCGATCGAGCAGGCCGAGCAGGTCCGGCAGGTGAAGAAGTTTGAAAGCGGAATGGTCGTCAATCCGGTAACGATCGGCCCCGATGCGACGCTTGCCGATGCGCTCGCGCTCATGAAGTCCTACAGCATCTCCGGCATCCCAGTCGTCGAGAAGTCCGGCCGCCTCGTCGGCATCCTGACCAACCGTGACGTCCGCTTCGCTTCCGATCCGGAACAGAAGATCCACGAATTGATGACCAAGGACAATCTGGTCACCGTCAAGGAAAACGTCGATCAGCAGGAGGCCAAGCGCCTGCTGCATTCGCATCGCATCGAGAAGCTGCTGGTCGTCGATACCGAGGGCCGCTGCGTCGGCCTGATCACCGTCAAGGACATCGAGAAGTCGCAGCTGAACCCGAACGCTTCCAAGGATGCGCAGGGCAGGCTTCGCGCCGCCGCCGCCATCAGCGTCGGCGATGACGGCTTCGAGCGGGCCGAGCGCCTGATCGAAGCCGGCGTCGACCTTCTGGTCGTCGATACCGCCCATGGCCATTCGCAGCGCGTCCTCGATGCCGTCTCCCGCGTCAAGAAGCTTTCCAACTCGGTGCGCATCATGGCGGGCAACGTCGCCACTTATGACGGCACCAGGGCGCTGATCGATGCCGGTGCGGATGCCGTCAAGGTCGGCATCGGTCCGGGCTCGATCTGCACGACGCGCATTGTCGCCGGTGTCGGCGTGCCGCAGCTTGCCGCCATCATGTCGGCGGTGCAGGCGGCGAATGATCAGGACGTGCCCGTCATCGCCGATGGCGGCATCAAGTTCTCCGGCGATCTTGCCAAGGCGATCGCCGCCGGCGCTTCCGCCGTCATGATCGGCTCGCTGCTTGCCGGTACCGATGAGAGCCCGGGCGAGGTCTATCTTTACCAGGGACGCTCCTTCAAGGCCTATCGCGGGATGGGTTCCGTCGGCGCCATGGCCCGTGGCTCCGCTGATCGCTATTTCCAGGCTGAGGTGCGCGACACGCTGAAGCTCGTGCCTGAGGGCATCGAAGGTCAGGTGCCGTACAAGGGGCCGGTCTCGGGCGTCATCCACCAGCTTGCCGGCGGCCTCAAGGCGGCCATGGGCTATGTTGGCGGCAAGGATCTCAAGGAATTCCAGGACCGCGCCACGTTCGTGCGCATCTCCGGTGCCGGTCTTCGCGAAAGCCACGCCCATGACGTGACGATCACCCGCGAGAGCCCGAACTATCCGGGCGCCGGCCTCTGATCATGAAGGCGGGCAGCGGGATTCCTCTCTGGATCGTCGCGCTGCTCGCAGCCCTTTGCCTTGCCGTGCTTGCCTGGACGACCTTCGGCTTCGTCGTTCCCTTCAAGCATGAAACCGGCCAGGCGGTGCTCGACACCTATTTCGCCGGTTACGACGAGTCGGCCGTCTTCCACATGCAGAAGCTGCTCGATGAGAACGAGACAGCGACCAGGCTGCTACGCGCCATGTATTTCGGGCCAGAGCTGATCTTTCCGGCACTGCTGACGGCGCTGCTGTTCTTCGCCTTCCTCAAGCTCGGTCCTGTTGGTTCGTGGTTCGGCCAATCGCTGCATCCGGTCATTGGCAAAGCGGTTTACCTGCTGCCGTTCATCTACGGCATTGCCGACTACGGCGAGAATATCTCGAGCCTCATCGCCTTCGGCAACGGTGCGCCCTCTACTGTTGCAACGCAGCTACTGCCGTGGATGACACGGCTGAAATTCGCAAGCCTCGCCATCTGCTTCATCCTCATCGTCCGGCTTGCCATCGGTCGCTGGCTCTCGCCGCGCCAGGATTGAGGCCGCTTTCAGCCTGAGCGGCGCTGGTGTCCGGTTCTCCTTTCGGCTACTGCATAAGTCCTTAATTCGGCATCGATTTAAGGAGAAAATTATGCAGCAACTCAAAGTATTACAGCGTCCTTTGCGTGCCTGAAAGACGCGCGGCGCTGACATACGCGCAACAAATGCGGAAGCAGAAAGGAAGCGGCCATATGACCGGCTATCAAATCTTCTGGCCACTCCTTGCCCATGTGGCCCTGGTCTATGGTCTGTATGCGCTTCTTGGGCTTCGGCGCGCAAAAATGGTCCGCGCCGGCACCATCGCGAAATCGGATTATCGCGAAAACCGCCGCGAGCCGGCCGAAAGCCTTGCCGTCAAGAACTGTCTCGCCAACCAGTTCGAACTGCCGGTTCTCTTCTACGCCTGCTGCATTCTTCTCTATATCACCGAGGCCGACAATCTCGTTTCCGCCGGCCTCGCCTGGGCCTTCGTCGCCCTGCGCTACGCCCACGCCGCCATCCATGTCACCAGCAACGACCTGCGTTATCGCAGCCCGATCTTCGCCGCCGGTTACCTGGTGCTTGCCGCCATGTGGGTCTGGCTCGGCGCATGGATGGTAATGAGCTGAGGCGGCAGGCGCTACTGCCCCATCATTTGCCCGCCACCTGCTACATAATTCCTTAAATCGGGATCGATCTAAGGATAAGATCTGCAGCAATTCAAAGTGCTGCAGCGCGACGACCGAACATGCCGGCATCGGCGGCAAGATGGCCGCCGCACGTTGGGCCATTCCCAAGATCGCAGACAACACACAGCAGCATGGGGCGCAAGCGGCGCTGCCGGTGAAATTCTGACTCGATATGCGTGCGGCGCCGAGCGTCTGTTTCAGTCGTGCACAGGACGCCGTTGCACTTCGAATTGTACGATAGCGCACCGTTTTCACACGCTTTTCCCAGCCGTTAAAATGCGAGTGTTTCCATTTACCGCGGATGAAGGCCTGCATGTCATATCGGCTCGACGCGGTGGTTTGGCACATGCCTTTCGCCGTGAACAAAAAGAGTGGGAACGACATGGGCGCGGAAAGCATGGAACGCATCGGCTTGCGCAGGAAGCCGAAGCAGGAGCGCAGCATCCAGAGGCTGGACCTCATTCTCGCTGCCGCCGCCAAGATCATCGCCGAAAAGGGCGTCAGCGCCATGCGGATGACGGAACTCGCCATTGCCGCCAAGGTGCCGATCGGTTCGGTTTACCAGTATTTCCCGGAGAAGGCGGCAATCGTCAAAGCCCTGTTCGACCAGCACGCCTCGGCGATCCAGGCGAAGATGGCGGCGATGTTTGCCGACGTCCAGTCACTCGACCAGGCGCTGGACCGCGTCTGCGCCATCATCGACTGGTATTACGATTCCTACCACAACGATCCCGTCTATCTCGGCGTCTGGATGGGAACGGAGACCGATCAGGATCTGTTGCAGCTGAATATCGAACATAGCGGTCGCGTCGCCGGTGTCTTCCATGACGCCGTGCGCCAGCTGGCTCCGGACCTTTGCGACGAAGACATGTATGCGCGCACTTACCTGTTCAGCCACCTGATCGGCGCCGTTATCCGGCTTGCCGCCGTCAGCGAAGAGGCCTTGGCGCGGCGCATGCTCGATGAGTGGAAGCGCGTCATTCGCGCCTCCCTTTTCGCCACCACCGTGCAGCGCGCCGCCTGAGAATTCTTACCAGCTTGGGACCATATTGGCCGCCTTCAGCCGCGGATAAAGCCGCGCCTGGGCGGATTTGACGTCCGCCTCGAGGCTGTCGTCGACGACAGCCGGCGTGATGTTGTCGAGACAGGCGGTGATATGCGCCGTGATCGCGTTCATCAGCGAGAGCGAAACGCCCGGCCGCTTCATGATGCCGATCTGCACCGGCGGCAGCGCCGGAAAGCCGTCCGCCTGGCTCAGCACCTTCATGCCCGTCCGCAGCGCCGATTCCGGCATCACCGAAACCGCCATGCCGGCAAGCACGGCAGCGGCAACGACGGTGCAGGACCAGCTGGTGAACAGGATCTGGTGCTCGCGCCCCACAGCATCGAGCGCCGAGCAGGCGAGCTGGCGCCACTGGCAGTCGCGCCGGCCGACGGCGAGCGGCACCGGCGCGTCGTCGCGGATCGGATGGTTGGCCGAGCCCACCCAGCAGAGCGGCTCGGTTCTCACCACGTCGGACATGCGTTCGCGCGGGTTGTGGGTGACGAGCGCGATGTCGAGCTCGCCCTTATGCATGCGCTCGGCAAGATCCACCGAGGGCTCGCAGACGATATAGAGCTCGACATTTGGATGCGTCTTGGCGAAGCGGCCGATGATTTCGGGCATGTAGCGGTCGGCATAATCGTCCGGCGTGCCGATGCGCAGCATCCCCTCCAGCCTGTTGTCGTCGAAGGCCGCAATCGCCTCATTGTTGAGGCGAATGATGCGCCGGGCATAGTTGAGCAGTTTTTCGCCCTCGACCGTCAGCCGGTTGCCGCGTCCGTCCTTGATGAACAGCTGCTTGCCGATGCGTTCCTCGAGACGGCGCATCTGCATGGAGACGGCCGATTGGGTCTTGTAGACCCGGTCGGCGGCCTTGGTGAAGCTGCCGGAATCGACGATGGCGATGAAAGTCTGCAATTGGTCGAGATCAAGGGGCGCGGACATGTTTTCACCCATAAAGATAGCTGATGATAATCATTAGAAACATTCGTTGGACTGATCAATAGGTCTTTGGCATCTTCGGGATGCAAATCAAGCAAAGTGAAGGACAGACGCCCCGCCTGTCCGAGCCGACTTCAGCCTTGCTCCTTCCCGTATGACCTCGCGGGAGGGGTGGGTTGTTGCGCGCCTAAAAGAATTCGAAAGAAAGGAGAGTCCCATGCGCATGACAGACCGAACAATAGAACTCGACTGCGGCAAGCTCACCCCGACGTTTTCCCAGCGTCTGGCGGCAGGCCTCGCACCGTTGGCCTCCCTCTTTCGCGTGTTCCGCAATCGCATGGAGATCAATGCGCTGCACGATCTGAACGACACGCAGCTGAGGGATATCGGCCTTAGCCGGGCCGACCTGACCTCCGCATTCCTGGCCTCGACCTTCTTCGAGGACCCGTCGGAGCATCTGACGCGCTCGGCGCGCAATCGCTGGCGCCTGTCGCTCTTCCGCTCCCACGAACAGTAGGAGCGTCGCGTTTCCCCGCAGGGTGATAGCCAATAGCCCTGCCGCTTGACCCGGTGATCGGCTTTCCCAAGCCATCTCCGGGTTTTTTTACGTGCTAAAGCCCCGACGGGGTTATTCGCTCGTCTTGGACGGGGGCTTCGGCCGATAGGTCTCGAAGATCGCTTCCAGGTTCCGCTGGTAGTTCTTCTGCACTTCCAGTCCGCTGTCGAACATGGCGTTCAGCATCTCGGTATAGCTGTCGGCATTGACCTTCGCCTCTTCCTTCGGCGCTTCAGGCGTCTTGGTCTTGGTCTTAGTCTGGGCTGCCGGCTGCTGGCCGAGCCCGCCCATCATCTCCTGGAAGGCCTTGGCGAAGGGATTGTCGAGGAAGGGGTTCGGCGTCTGCGTTGGCGCAGGCTTCGGCATCGAAAACATCTGCTGCATCGCCTGCGTAAAGGGATTGTCGAAGACGCTGGGCTCTGGGGCCGGCTTCGGGGCGAAGCCGGTACTCTCCAGCCATTTCTGGATGGTTTCGCCCATCGCCGTGTTGAAGAAGGGATTGACCGGCGACGCCATCTGGCCGGTCGTCTGCTTGAAGAGCCCGCCCATCAGCGTATCGGCCAGCACCGGCAGCATCTGCTTGTAGATATCCTGGCCGATGCCGGTCATTTGTGCGGCCTGGGCGGCGACCGCGCGCGAAACCTCCTTCGAGCCGAAAAGCTGGGCAAGGATGTTGTTGCCGTCGGAAATGCCCTCCGGCGTGAAGGCCCGGTTCATATCCTCGAAATATCGCGCATAGTTGCCGGAGGAGACCGCCTGCATCAGCCCAACGAAATCATAGGGATTGCTGGTGCTGCGCTTCAGCCCGGCGGAAAAGGCCGGCATCAGTGCCGCCATCGCCTTCGTCGCCTGTTCCTGTGCGAGGTTGAACTGCCGGGCGATCGCCTCCATCGCCGCGCCGTTCTGCGCCTGCATCATCATGTCGAAGAGTGGCAGCATGGAAGTCCCTTTCCCCAGGTCGTGACGCATTGTAACGCCACTATAACCGGAAATGGCAATGCGCAAACGGCTTTTTGCCATAAGAACTTAGGGAGGAATTTCGCTAGAGCGTTCGGCTAAGGTTCCAGCGGCAGGTCGCGTGGAGCACCATGCCGCCGGCCTCTACGTCCGTGCTCGGAGACCGTCGACAATAGTGGCTGTCAGAGCGATTCCGGGGAAGCGGAACCGCTTTGTGTCAGGCTCAATACTGATAGTCCTCGAAGACCGGTTCCACGGAGCCGTGCCAGCGGCCGTGATAGAGTGCCAGCAGATCCTCGGCGAGCGTCGCCTTCTTGGCAAGCACTTCTTCGAGCGGCGCCAGGAAGATGCTCTCGTTCTGGCCTTCCCCGTTGAGCCTGCCGCGCGCCTTGAGGCCGGCCCTCGAAATACCGATCACCTCGCGGGCCATGTCGAAGAGCGGGTGTCCGCGAAACTGAGCCGTCAACCCCTCGGCGGGAACGGCATTGCGCAGTGCCTGGACCTCGCCAAAACTCCAATCCTTTGTCAGTTCGTCGGCGGCTTCGAGTGCCGCATCATCATAGAGCAGGCCGACCCAGAAGGCCGGCAGCGCGCAGATGCGCCGCCACGGGCCGCCGTCGGCGCCGCGCATTTCGAGGAAACGCTTCAGCCGCACGTCGGGGAAGAGTGTCGAAAGATGGTTCGTCCAGTCGCCCATGGTCGGCGCCGGATCGGCGACCTCGCCCTTCAATGCGCCGTTCATGAACTGGCGGAAGGTGACATGGGTACAGTCGTGATAGCGGCCGTCGCGGACGATGAAATACATTGGCACATCGAGCGCCCATTCGGCATAGTCGCGGAAGCCGAAATCGTCGCGGAAGGTGAAATCGAGCAGGCCGGAGCGCCGGTTGTCGACATCGCGCCAGATATCGCCGCGCCAGGAGAGCAGCCCGTTCGGCTCGCCCTCGGTGAAGGGCGAGGATGCAAAGAGCGCGGTCGCCAGCGACTGCAACTTCATCGAGACGCGCATTTTCTTGCGCATGTCGGCTTCCGACGAGAAATCGAGGTTCACCTGGATCGTGCAGGTGCGGTACATCATGTCGAGACCCTGGGTGCCGACCTTCGGCATATAGCGGGTCATGATCTCGTAGCGTGACTTCGGCATTTGCGGGGTTTCCACATAGGTCCATTTGGGACTGCCGCCGATGCCAAGGAAGCGGATGCCCATCGGTTCGGCGATTTCGCGCAGCGTCGCCAGATGCTGGTTCGATTCCCGACAGGTCTCATGGATCGTCTCCAGCGGTGCGCCGGAGAGTTCGAACTGGCCGCCGGGCTCGATCGAGATCGCGCCCATGCCGTTCTGCTCGGCAAGCCCGATGATGTTGCCGCCGTCGGTGATCGGCTCCCAGCCACTTTTTCTCTGCAAGCCGGTCAACAGGGCCGAGATGCTGGCATCGCCGAAATAGGGAACCGGGCTGTTGTCGGCGCGGAAGAAAGCGAATTTCTCATGTTCGGTGCCGATCCGAAAGCGCTCCCGCGGCTTGTTGCCCGCGGCGATATAATCGGTCAGATCCTGGACCGAAGAGAGCGGTGTCTGGTCGGTAGTGTCGCGGGCCATGCGGGATACCTGTATTCAAAAAGGCGCCCAGGGGGCCGGGCAATTGGAAGGCTGATTTGGACCCAAGCCACCTATGTTGCAAGTGAAATTCTTTCAACGACGCATCAAAAAAATAGCGCCGGTTTCCATGTCAACCCGTTTTCCAAGTCAGTTCCAGTCGCCGATTGCCGCCTGCACCACCGCCAGGGCCGCGACAGCTGCCGTATCGGCCCGCAGGATGCGCGGTCCGAGCGGAATGGCGGTGACGAAATCGAGGCTTCGAAGCCGTGCCCGTTCTTCCTCCGAAAAGCCGCCTTCCGGCCCGACCAGCAGGGCGAGATGTCTTTCCCGGACCGCCGATAGCACCGGCAGCGGGTTCTGCCCGGCATCGCCCTCGTCGCAATAGATGATGCGGCGCTCGCTCGGCCAGCGGTCGAGCAGGTCGAAAAGCCTCACCGGCTCGGCCACATCGGGAATGCCGAGGATGCCGCATTGCTCCGCCGCTTCGACGACATTGGCGCGCAGCTTGTCGAGATTGGTGATCTTGCCCTGCACGTGTTGGGTCATGACCGGCTGCAGCAGGCCGGCGCCCATTTCGACCGCCTTCTGCACGAGGTAGTCCATGCGGCCGACTTTGAGCGGCGCAAAAAGATAATGCAGGTCGCAAGGCTGCGGCTGCGGCCGCGTCTCTTCGGTTGCCGTCAAAAGGATACGTTTGCGCGTCGGGAAGGAAAGGGCAGCCTTCCACTCGCCGTCGCGGCCGTTGAAGAGCAGGATCTCTGCACCGTCCTCCATCCTCAGGACGTTGGAGAGATAGTTGAACTGATCGGCATTCGCTTCTACGACGGCGCCGCTCGTAAGCGGCGCATCGACGAAAAGCCGTTGCATGCGGAAATTGGCGCGCATTTAAAAAACTCGGGGTTTCAGACGAAGATCGCGAACATAACCCAATAAATCATTGCCGCAAGCGCACCTGAAACCGGCACGGTAACGATCCAGGCGGCGACGATCGTCATGAAATGCGAGCGGCGCACGAGATAGCGCCGGCGCGTCTCATAGATGTTCGGCTCTTCCGGCTCGTCGATATCGAAGCTCTCGGCCTTGCGTCTGATATAGGCGATGCGGGTCTTCGAATGGCGCGTGTACCATTCGCGGAAGAATCCGACGCCGAAGACGGCGCCGACGGCGATATGCGTGGTGCTGACCGGCAGGCCGAGCCAGGAGGCGACGATGACGGTAAAGGCGGTCGACAGCGCGACGCAATAGGCTCGCATCGGATTAAGCTTGGTGATCTCCTCGCCGACGAGGCGAATGAGGCGCGGTCCGAAGAGCAGCAGCCCGACGGAGATGCCGAGGGCGCCGATCAGCATCACCCAGAGCGGCGGATGGCCGACGCCGCCGTTGCCGCCGATACCGACCGATTGGACGATCGCCGAAAGCGGCCCGATCGCGTTCGAAACGTCGTTTGCGCCATGCGCGAAGGATAGCAGCGCCGCGGAGCCGATCAGGGGCAGCCGGAACAGCGTCCGCAATGAGCTGTTGCGGTTTTCGAGATCCTGCGCTTGGGCGAGCACGAGCGGCCGGGCGGCAAGCCAGCTCACCAGCCCGATGCCGATCCCGACGAGGAGGACGGTCAGCGGCTGAAACCTGCCCGGGGGTGACACCTGCAGCACCATATAAGCCATGAAACCGCCGGCCATCACCGCGACCAGGACCGGCACCCAGCGCCGCGCGGCTGCGAGCTTGTCGTCGCGATAGATAATGAAGGTCTTGACGAAATAAAGCAGCCCGGCGGCGATCAGCCCGCCGATCAGCGGCGAGGTAATCCAGCTCGTTGTGATCTCTAGTATCACACGCCAGTTCACCGGCTCCGGCCCGACGGCTGAGATGCCGGCGCCGATCACCGCCCCGACGATCGCATGGGTGGTGGAAACCGGCGCCTTCATCCAGGTTGCAAGATTGACCCAGAGGGCAGCGGCCGTCAGCGCCGCCATCATGATCCAGCCCGTCATCGCCTGCGGCACATGCACCGTATCGACAAGGTTTGCGGAAATCGTCTTGACGACGTCGCCGCCGGCGACCGTGGCGCCAAGCACCTCGAAAATCGCGGCGATGACCAGCGCCTGGCCCATCGTCATGGCGCGCGCGCCGACGGCGGCACCAACATTGTTGGTCACATCATTGGCGCCGATATTCATCGCCATGTAGCCGGCAAGGGCTGCCGCCGCCACCACGAGAACCGCTCCCGGCTGGTCGAACACATAGACACCGGCAAAGAGCATGGCCAGACCGACGAAGATCAATCCGAGACCGGGCGTCACCAGCCGCCGCAAAACATGCTTTGCCGCGTCCTCGACATGGGTGATCTTGTCAAGGTCCTTGTCGAGCGTGCGTTTCGTGAGAACTACGGGACGTGGCGGCATTCTTTTTCCTGAGAATAAAGCTGCTTCTACGCTGCTTTCTTAGCAGCGCAAGATGGCAGGATTCATTCCGCTGGAATTTGCTTCGCCGCCTTGGCCGAAAGCCTGTCGGTCATCCTTTGCTTGAAGGCGAGGAAAAGGTGGCGGAGCTCCGGTTCACGCACGCGCGTTGCAGCCTCATCAAGCGAAACCCATTCAATGCGGCGCTCGCCTTTTTCCTTGAAATTCTTCGCCATCTCGGTGACTTCGAGGGCATAGACCTGCACCTTGCAGATCACCTGCACTCCGTCGCGCAGCACCTTCGGATAGCTATAGGCGCCGAGCGTCTCGGTTTCGACAACGCCGCGGACGCCCGCTTCTTCGAAGGCTTCCTGCATCGCGACCTCATGGGCGCATTTGCCCGTCATCGGCCAGCCCTTGGGAATGACCCAGCGGCCGGTGTCGCGGCTGGTCATCAATAGCACCTCGACCTCGCCGCTCTTCTTCTTTGCCCGATAGCAGAGGGCGCCGTATTGCTGTCGCGGCGGTCGCCGGAACATCAGTTGCACATCGGAAGCCAGTCGGGCCAGAAGAGTCAATGGTCGGGTCACCTTCGCAGTCGTCGTTAGGAATCACTCATATACATATATCACGGAAAGCTTACGCAATCCAAAAGGCCGCAGAACGATTTGCACCGCGATTAACGCCGTTCATAGGGAAATCGAGGCCGGACAGGTCCGGAAAATCCGTCACGCCCTGTCTCGAATGCGTCACATTGCACAGCTGTACAATATGGCGTGATCTTGCCTTTCGTTCAATGGCGAGATCTAGTGGTCAACCGTGATTTTTTGAATGTCGTCCTCATGCGTCTGCCACCGCTCAACGCCATCCGCGCCTTCGAAGCCGTCTGTCGTCACGGCAGCATTCTCAAGGCTGCCGAAGAGCTGAATGTGGTGCGTGGCGCCGTGCGCCAGCAGATCGATACGCTAGAGAATCATTTCGGCCGCAAGCTCTTCACGCGTGACGGCCGCGGGCTGGTCCCGACCTTGCAGGCTAGGGCTTTTGCCGAAGCTTCGAGTGCGGCTTTCGACATTCTGCAGCGCGCCGCTTTGAAACTTTAAGGCGCCGTGCCGAGCCGTATTCGGCTCGGCGTGCCCTCCGCCTTCGCGGTCTGGTGGCTGATGCCGCGTATGGCAGACATGCAGGCGAGCCTCGGCGATACCGTAGACATCGTGCCGATGACGATGGTCGAGCCGCTGCGGATGCACCCCGAATTGGACGCTGTGATCATGGGCGGCGAATACCGGCCGGCGGCAGGCATTTCGGCCCTGCGGTTCATGGAGGACGAGTTCGGCCCGGTCGCGACGCCTTCGCTTGCCGCGACACTATCGAGCGATCCGGGGGCGATGGGCGCGCTGACGATGCTCGCCAGCCGCAGCGTTCCGAAGCTCTGGGACGAATGGTTTGCCGAAAGCGGCACGCCGCCGGTCGTCTTTTGCCGCGTCCAGGAATTCGAGGATCTGCTGCTGGCGCTGGGTGCCGCCCGCTCCGGGCTTGGCATCGCGCTTGCGCCACGCGCTTCGATCGAGGACGATCTTCAGCGCGGGTATCTGGTCGCGCCCTATGGCTTCATCTCCCGGCTGCCGGGTTACAGCCTCTGCTGCCGTACGCCGGATGCGAAGCGGCCGGCCTTCGCGACCCTGTCCGGCTGGCTGCTTCGTTGCGGGACGCCTACCTGAAAACGGCAGATTTTCTGCTCCTTCGTCAGAATTACTTCCATATTCGCAGCCCTGTTGCTCCGCTAAAAACAGCACGATACGCAAATAGGAAGAGACAATGGAAAAGACCGCAACCCGCATCGACTGGATCGGCAACGGCTGCCGGCTGCTCAAGGCGACGGCGGCCGAATTCGAGCGGACGCGTCCTTTCGAGGGCCTGTCGATCGGCACCGGCATTCACCTCGAGCCGAAGACGGTGGCGCTGCTGATGACGCTTCGCGCCGGCGGAGCACGTCTCGTCTGCACCGGCAATCTCAACAGCACCCAGCCTTCGACCGTCGAGTTCCTGCGTTCCCAAGGCATCACTGTTTTTGCCACGCAGACGACCGATCCTGCCGCTCATCATCAGAGCCTCGAAGCGGTCATTGCTGAAAAGCCGGATCTGCTGCTCGACAATGGCGGCGATCTTTTCGCCATCGCGGCAGAAAAGCCCTATGCCAATCTCCGTGGCGGTACAGAGGAAACCACCTCGGGCCGCACCCGTCTGCTGCCGCTGCGCGAGCGGCTGAACCTGCCGATCCTCGTCATCAACGATAGCCCGATCAAGCAGTTCGCCGAAAACAGGCATGCCGTCGGCCAGAGCCTGTTTGAAAGCTACCTGCGCTTCACCAACCGCTCCACCAACGGCAAGCGCGTGACGGTCTTCGGCTACGGCGCCTGCGGCAAGGGCACAGCCGCCTGTTTCCGCAATGGCTTTTCCGCCGTCAGCGTCGTCGATTTCGACCCGGTGACGACGCTCGAAGCTCATCTCGATGGTTTCATCACACCGCTGCGCGACTCGGCGATCCGCTCGGCCGATATCATCGTCACCGTCACCGGTTCTGCCGGCATCGTGACGGCAGCCGACCTGCCGCTCGTCAAGGACGGCGCGATCCTGATGAACGGCGGCCATTTCCCGCATGAGATCAATGTCGAGGCCTTCCGCCGCCATCCGAATGTCGCCGGCATCGACAGCTATGAGGCCGATCATATCGAGAGCTTCCATCTGAGCGACGGCCGATCCTTCCATGTGCTCGGCGGCGGTCACATGGCCAATCTCGCCGGCCCGCGGCCGCTCGGCAATACCGTCGAGTCGATGGATCTCGGCTTCACCCTCCAGGCCCGCTGCCTGGAACGCATCGCCAGGGGCGAGGCCGATCCCCATTCCTGCATCGTGCCTGTGCCCGCTGATATCGATGCTAGGGTGGCGAACGCCTATCTCGATCTGGCGCGCTGATTCGGCTGACGGATTAAGAGCCGACGGATTAAAATCAGTCGATCTCGACGACGAGCTTTCCGTCCGCCTGCCGGTCTTCGATCAGCCGATGCGCCTCATCTGTATCGGCAAGGCTGAAGCGGCGCGGGTCGAGCTTCGGCATCACCTTGCCGGCTTCGGCGAGCTTCGTCATCTCCCGCATGATTTCACCGTGATGGGCGCGTCCCTCGCCGGTCAGAAGCGGCAGCAGCGTGAAGACGCCGGAATAGCTGGCGGCCTTGAAGGAGAGCGGCGCCAGCGCGTGGCTTCCCCAGCCGAGGCAACTCACGACATGACCGAACCGGCTGACGGCTCGGAATGCCGTATCGAGCCCCTGGCCGCCGACCGTATCGTAGACCAGATCGAAACCCCTGCCGCCGGTGTGTCCTGCGACGTAGGTTTCCACCGTTTCCGCATCGCGATCGATCGGCGTTGCACCAAGGCCGGCGAGATAGTCCGCTTTCGAAGCGCTGTCGACGACATAAACCTCGGCTCCCACAGCCTTGGCGATCTGCGCGACGATATGGCCGACACCGCCGCCGCCGAGCACGAGAACCTTCTGGCCGGCCTTGACCCCGGCGCGGTCGACCAGCCCTTCCCCGGCGGTGATCGAGATCAGCGGCAGGGCGGCTGCCTCGCGCATCGACAGATTCTGCGGCTTTGGCGCCAAGAGCACGGCGTCGACAGCTGCAAATTCGGCAAGCGATCCCTGAATGCCGCCGACCCCGCCGGTCATGCCGTAGACCGCGTCGCCCTGGCGGAAACCGCTGACGCCAGCCCCGATCTCTTCGACGATGCCGGCCATATCGATGCCGACAATGGCGGGAAGCGGATGGCGGGCATGGGCCGCATTGCCGGCCCGGATCTTGAGGTCGAGCGGATTGACGCCGCTTGCCTTGATGCGCACCAGAACCTGGCCTGCGCCGGGAACCGGTTTTGCAATATCGGCGACGCGCAATGGCGAATTCGGCGCTTCAGCCAGCAGCGCTTTCATTGTTGATTGTACAGACATCGAACTCTCCTTCGTTTGCATCGTGGCGTCCGTAGCGCGCCGCAGCAAGTTGTTCTCTAAGAAGATGGTTCATTGAAACACGAATGAAAATGAAAGATAACGACTGAAGTCCATGCATTTTTGTTTGGCGGATGCTAGAGCCTTTCCGCGTTAGATTGCAGCATTCTGTTGGCTCAAACGGAGTCGGATGGTCGACCGGCCGGCGCGTGTCGTAGCCCGGCTCTACGGCCAAGCCGGCCGGTCGATCAGCCGGCCCGTTTCAGCCAACCCGAAGGGCCGGGCATCTTTCCGCCAGGATCAGAGGCGATCGGCTCGGACGTACCAAAAGGTATGCCCTTCGCCAATCGCCTCTGCCCTGACGAAAACCTGCTCCGGCAGATGCTTCAATCTAACCCGGAAAGGCTCTAGCGATGGAATGGAGCGACCTCAAACTATTTCTGGCGATCGCGCGGTTCGGCACGCTGGGGGCAGCGGCCCGCAGCCTCGGACTGACGCAGCCGACGATGGGCAGGCGGCTGCGTGCCCTTGAAACCTCTCTCGGCCAGACGCTCTTTCAGCGAACGACCGATGGCTTCGTCCTGACCGATGAAGGCGCGGCCGTGTTCGCCGGCGCCGAACGCATCGAAGAGGAGGCGCTCGCCGTCGAGCGCGTCCTTGCCGGCGGCAGCCGTCAACTCGATGGTTTTCTCAGGCTATCCTCATCCGACTGGTTCGGCGCGCATGTGCTTTCGCCGGTGCTGGCGGAATTCTCGCAAGTCCATCCGAAGGTGGTGGTCGAATTGTTGACCGACAGCCGGCTTCTCAGCCTGTCACGACGCGAAGCCGACCTCGTCTTTCGCATCCAGCCCTTCGCGGAAGCAGAGGTCATATCGCGCAAGCTTATCCATATCGAATACGGCCTTTACATCAGCCGCGGTGCGCTGCACCCCGAAGCCGGCGACGGAGCGGGCGCCCGCCTCGTCACCATGGACGAGGCTTTCGGCGACATGCCTGATGTCAGCTGGCTGCGTCGCCTGTTGCCGCGGGCCGAGATCGTCATGTGCAGCAACAGCCGCGATGTGCAGGCGGCGCTCTGTGCCAATGGCGCCGGGCTCGCCGTCCTGCCACGACCGCTCGGCGATTCGCATGCTGCCATCGAACTGGTCGATCTCGGCGAACCGCCGCCCGGTCGCGACACCTGGGTCGGCTATCACCGCGACATGAAGCGCCTGGCGCGGCTGCGCGCCCTGCTGGATCTCGTCATCGAGAGGCTGGCGCGCTGAACCGGCGCAGCGATCAGCGCTCCCAATAGGGGACGGGGCCATAAAGCCCTGCCAGATAGTCGATGAACAACCGCACCTTGGCCGGCAGGAACTGCCGGCTGGGATAGACGGCCGACAGCGCGACATTGTGGGAGCTTTCATAGGCCGGCAGTACCTGCACCAGCCGGCCGGCTTTGAGCTCTTCACCGATGTCCCAGGTGGAGCGCAGCGCGACCCCGAGGCCGGCGATGACAGCCTCGCGGATCACCTCGCTGGAATTGGTGATCAGCATGCCTTCCGGCCTGAGACTCAGCGCCCCGTCCGGCCCGTTCAGCCGCCAGGTGTCGTTATTGTGGGCCGGCAGGCAGCGGTGGCGTTTCAACTCGTCGATGTGCTTCGGCTCGCCATGCGCCGCAAGGTAATCCGGTGAAGCGCAGAGCAGCCGGCGTACCGGCGCCAGCCTTCGGGCAACGAGGCTCGAATCGGTAAGTTCGGCGATGCGGATCGCCAGATCGAAACCGCCGCCGACGATGTCGCTGAATTCGTCGGTCAGCACCAGGTTGATCGCCAGCTCCGGATGCGTCTCCATGAAAGCCTTCAGATGCGGCGCGATATGCATGCGCCCGAAGGAGGTCGGGGCCGAGATCTTCAGCGTGCCGTGCATCTGTGCCGAGCGGCCGGAAATATAGAATTCCGCCTCCTCAAGCCCGGCGAGAATGCCGAGAACGCGGTCGTAGAAGCCCTGTCCGGCTTCCGTCAGCGAGATTTGTCGCGTCGTGCGCTGCAGAAGCCGGGTGCCGAGCCGATCCTCCAGCCGCTTGATCCGTTTGGAGACGACGGCCGGCGAAAAGCCGAGTGCCCGCCCGGCCAGCGACATGCTTCCCGTTGCAACCACCTTGGCAAAGATTTCGAGATCACCCAGATTGGTCATAAGGTTTTGTGACTTTTTCCCCTTTTGGCATAAGTGCTTAGCATTTGCGCCACTTTCGGGAAAGTGCTAAGCCGTTTTCTCGGCAGCAGGGAGGTTCGCGGCCGGTTTCCGCTGTCATCTTCCCGCTGGGAGAACGCCATGTCCGACGCCATTTCGTTTCTCGAGCCCCGCGCCGATGTCTTGGCACGGCGCGCCCAGATCGTTGCCGATCTGACCGATCTTCTGCCGCCGGAATGCCTGGTGCATGAGGCGCGCGAGCTGGTGCCGTTCGAGACCGACGCCTTCGTGTCCTATCGTCGCCTGCCGCTCGCCGTCGCCCTGCCGCGCACCACGGCCGAGGTTTCGGCCATCATGCGCTATTGCAACCGCTACGGCATTCCCGTCGTGCCGCGCGGCGCCGGCACCTCGCTCTCCGGCGGCGCCATTCCGCAGGAAGATGCCGTCGTGCTCGGCCTGTCGAAGATGAACAGCATCCTCGAAATCGATCTGCCGAACCGCGTCGCCGTGGTTCAGGCGGGCGTTACCAATCTCAATATTTCCGAATCCGTCTCCGCGGACGGCTTTTTCTACGCACCCGATCCGAGTTCGCAGCTTGCCTGCACCATCGGCGGCAATATCGGCATGAATTCCGGCGGCGCCCACTGCCTGAAATACGGGGTCACCACCAACAATCTGCTCGGCGTCAGGATGGTGCTGGTCGACGGCACGGTGATCGAGCTTGGGGGCAAGGCGCTGGATTCGGCAGGTTATGATCTGCTCGGCCTCGTCTGCGGCCACGAGGGCCAGCTCGGCATCGTCACCGAGGCGACGGTGCGGCTGATCGCCAAGCCGGAAGGTACGCGCCCGGTGCTCTTCGGATTCGAGAGCTCGGAAGAGGCCGGCGCCTGCGTTGCCGATGTCATCGCCGCCGGCATCATCCCGGTCGCGATCGAATTCATGGACAAGCCGGCGATCGAGATCTGCGAGGCCTTCGCCCATGCCGGATACCCGCTCGATGTCGGCGCGCTGTTGATCGTCGAGGTCGAGGGATCGGAAGCGGAGATGGACGCGACGCTGAAGGACATCGTCGCGATCGCCCGCCGGCACGCTGTGAAGACCGTACGCGAATGCCAGTCGGCGACCGAGGCGGCACTGATCTGGAAGGGCCGCAAATCCGCCTTCGGCGCCACCGGCCGCATCGCCGACTATATCTGCATGGACGGCACCGTGCCGCTCAGCCAGCTCTCCCACGTGCTGAAGAGGACTGCCGAGATCGTCGATCGTTATGGCCTGCGCGTCGCCAATGTCTTCCATGCCGGCGACGGCAATATGCATCCGCTGATCCTCTTCAACGCCAATGATCCCGAAGATGCCGCCCGTGCCGAGGCGGCCGGCAACGATATTCTGAGGCTCTGCGTCGATGCCGGCGGCTGCCTCACCGGCGAACATGGCGTCGGCATCGAGAAGCGCGACCTGATGCGGCATCAATATTCCGAGACCGACCTTGCCCAACAGATGGCGGCGCGTGCCGCCTTCGATCCCGGCTGGATCCTCAACCCGTCGAAGGTCTTCCCGCTCGAAGGGCGCCCCGCCGCATGATCGACCTGATGCCGAAGAGCGAGGAAGAGGCAGCGGCGATCGTCCGCGCCCACGCGGAAGCCGGTCGGCCGCTTGATATCTGCGGCGGCAATACCCGCTCGGGCTTCGGCAATGCGGTTGCCGCCGAAGACCGGCTGCGCTCGACCGGACTTTCCGGCATCGTCGCTTATAATCCCGGTGAAATGGTCATGACCGTCCGATCCGGCACGCCGCTTGCTGAGGTCGAGGCCGCACTTTCGGAGAGCGGCCAGATGCTCGCCTTCGAGCCGATGGATCATCGCCCTCTCATGGGAACATCGGGCGAGCCGACCATCGGCGGCGTCTTCGCCGCCAATGTCTCCGGCCCGCGCCGCCTGATCGCAGGTGCCGCCCGCGACAGCCTGCTCGGTGTGCGCTTCGTTAACGGCAAGGGCGAGATCATCAAGGCCGGCGGCCGCGTGATGAAGAACGTCACCGGCCTCGACCTCGCCAAACTGATTGCCGGCTCGCATGGCACGCTGGGTTTCCTCACCGAAGTCACCTTCCGTGTGCCGCCGCGCCCGAAGACGGAGCGGACGGTGGTACTATCATGCCTCAACGACGCCGAGGCGGCGAACGCCATGGCGGCGGGGATGGCCCTGCCGGTCGAAGTCTCGGGTACGGCGCATCTGCCGCTGACGGTGACCTGGAAATTCCTCGCCGGCAAATTGCCCGAGGGCGAGGCGACGGTTCTGCGCATCGAAGGCTTGCCGGGCTCGGTCGACGTGCGCATCGAAAAGCTTGCCGCGGCAATGTCGGCCTTCGCCACCGTCACGCGGCTGGAGCAGCCGGAAAGCCACAGGCTCTGGCAGGAAATCCGCGACGTGCTGCCCTATGCCGACGGCACTGCGCGACCGGTCTGGCGTGTCTCGGTCGCCCCCGGCACCGGCCATCAACTGGTCGCAGCCCTCCGCCTCGAGGCCGGCATCGACGCCTTCTACGATTGGCAGGGCGGCCTCGTCTGGATGCGCATGGAGGCCGGCCCTGAAGCCGAGCAGGTCCGTCGCTACATCAAGGCGCTCGGCGGCGGCCACGCGACGCTGATCCGTGCATCGGGTGAGGCGAGGGCGGTTACATCGGCCTTCCATCCCGAGCCCGAGGCGGTGGCGATGCTGTCGCGGCGGGTGAAGGAGAAATTCGATCCGATGGGGATTTTTAGTCCGGGGAAGATGGGGTGAGGGATGAGATGGCTCTGCGCGCGAGTTACCCCCCTCTGTCCTGCCCGACATCTCCCCCACAAGGGGAAAGATCGGCAAGAGGTTGGACCATCGCTCTCTCACTGCCGTATCGAAACTGCAGTGTCTCAGTCGTTTGGGCAAGCCGTTGCCCCCAGCCAATCTCCCCCCTCGTGGGGGAGATGTCCGGCAGGACAGAGGGGGGTGCCCCAGGCACAACGCCCGACATCCTCCCCAAGCGGAGGCACCGCTAGATGCAAACCAACTTCACCCCGGCTCAGCTCTCCGATCCCAATGTCGCAGAATCCGAGCAGATCCTGCGCAAATGTGTCCATTGCGGTTTCTGCACCGCCACCTGTCCTACCTATGTGACGCTCGGCAACGAGCTCGACAGCCCGCGCGGCCGCATCTACCTGATCAAGGACATGCTGGAAAATGGCCGGCCCGCCGACGCCGAGGTCGTCACTCATATCGACCGCTGCCTCTCCTGCCTTGCCTGCGTCACCACCTGTCCCTCCGGCGTCGATTACATGCATCTGGTCGATCACGCCCGCGCCCATATCGAAAAGACCTACAAACGCCCGTTCATGAACCGGCTGACGCGCGCCATTCTTGCTGCCGTGCTGCCCTATCCCGGCCGCTTCCGCCTGGCGCTCAATCTCGCCCGTCTCGGCCGGCCCTTCGCCGGTCTGATGCGGGGCGGCGCGCTGAAACCCTTCGCCGCCATGCTGGCGCTTGCGCCGCGCCGCATCCCCGCTGTTTCGCCCTTCGCAAAGCCCGGCAGCTACCTGCCCGAGACGGAACGGCGCGGCCGGGTGGCGATCCTTTCCGGCTGCGCGCAGCCGGTGCTCGATCCCGGCATCAACGCGGCAGCGATCCGGCTGTTGACGCGCCTCGGCGTCGAGGTCGTGCTGCCGGAAGGCGAGGTCTGCTGCGGCTCGCTGGTCCATCACATGGGCCGCGCCGAACAGGCGCTCGAAAGCGCCCGTGCCAATGTCGATATCTGGACGCGCGAGATCGACGGGCAGGGCCTTGATGCGATCATCATCACCGCCTCGGGCTGCGGCACGACGATCAAGGATTACGGTCACATGCTGCGCCTCGATCCCGCCTATGCCGAAAAGGCGGCCAGGGTTTCGGCACTGGCCAAGGACGTCACCGAATATCTCGCAACCCTCGACCTGCCGGCACACATGCCGAAGGGCATCACGGTCGCCTATCATTCCGCCTGTTCGATGCAGCACGGCCAGCGGATCACGCTCGCGCCGAAGCAATTGCTGAAAGCGGCGGGCTTTGCCGTGCGCGATCCGGCCGAAGGCCATCTGTGCTGCGGCTCTGCCGGCACCTACAACATCATGCAGCCGGAAATCTCGGCGGCGCTGAAGGCGCGCAAGGTCAAGAACATCGAGGCGACCAAGGCCGATATTATCGCCACCGGCAATATCGGCTGCATCACCCAGATCGCCACCGGCACCGGCATGCCAATCCTCCATACGGTCGAACTTCTCGATTGGGCCTATGGCGGCGCTGTGCCGGAAAAATTAACAGGTTTGCCGTTAGGTTGAAGCTTGCGAAGGCCCGTCGGGCCGGTCTCGGGAGTTTAGACGATGTGGCGGGGAATGATTGTACTTGCGGGACTGCTCGGTGCGGCAGGCACTGCCCATGCCGACAGTCGTTACTTCTGTTCCGCCGATGACAAGGAAGCGCGCTTCACGCTGGAAAGCGGTTTCGAAAGTACCGCCGGCCACAAGCTCAATCATTTCCGCGGCGCGCTCATCGTCAAGGAATCAACCGTATTCGGAAAGCGTGTTTTCGAATCGCAGCACCTGACCAATCACTGGTCGCGCGACGGCGAACTGCTTATGGAGGTCTTTGACGGCGGCGAAGATGATACCGGCGGAGCGACACTGGATCTGGTGGTCGTCGCCGGCGAGCGCGGCAAGCCGGCGGCAAATTTCAGCGGCACCTATTCCCTGACGATCGCAGGCGGCGCAAAACCCTATGCCGTCGAGGGCAAGGTCAGCTGCGGCACCAAATAGAGCAATTTCAGGAAAAGTGCGAAGCGGTTTCCGTCCGGAGTTGCGTAACAATAAAAGGTTAGAGCGGTTCTGCGCTTCTACGCGCTGAACCGCTCTAACACCGCAGCCGAAATTTTATTCTTACCAGTGGAATGAAACGCCGACGTTGACGGCATTCGTGAAGATGTTGGTCTTCAGGTCGACGCCGCTGTCGATCGGAACGTCGATGCGCGAATAGGTGCCCTTGTATTCGACGAAGGTCGACCAGCGCTCGGTCACCTTGAAGTCGACGCCGGCCTGGGCCTGCAGCGTCACGCCGCCGAATTCATAGGCCCAGGTCTTGCCCTCAGGGCGAATCACTTCGACATGCGGAATGTTCACGCCGATACCGGCGCCGAGATAGGGCGTCCAGCGGCGGGTCGGATCCTGGAAACGGTAGAGACCATTCAGCGTGATCAGGTTCAGGCCGTCGGTGAATTCGAAATGCGACCAGCCGGTCTTGGCCAGCGTATCGTCGTCGGCATAGACCTTGTCATGGGTATAATCGAGCGAGATACCCCAATTCGGTTTGTTGAAGTTCTCGAGCCACCAGGTGACGCGGCCGCCGTAATAGGGCGGGGCGCCGAAGGACTTGCCTTCCCAGCCGGCGGTGAAATGCGTGCCGTCGGAGAGATCGACGCCGCTATGCGGTGCGGTCTGATAGCCGCCGTAGACGGAGAATTGCAGATCTTCCGCCGAGGCGGATGCTGCCGAACAGATCGTGAAAAAAGCGATGCCCGCAAGCACGGAAACGGACGAGCGCAGCCCATATGTCATTGAATAGCCCCGATATTGCAAATATGTCGACTCTGAGGCTGGTGTGCCAGCTTTCCGCCGCAAAGTCTAAGAAAAATAAAAGGCGCGACGAAAAGCGCCTATCATTTTTTTCTGAAGTGTTGCTCAGCCGCCGAAAAGCGTTCGCAGCACGTCAATGCCTCTGTCTTCGAACGCGACCTTGCCCTGCTTGTTGCCGGGGCCAATGACGATCACCTTGGTGCCGACGGGTGCGCGGTCGTAGAGATGCGTCACATCCTCGTTCATCATCCGGATACAGCCGGAAGACATGTTGAGGCCGATCGTCCAGGGCTGATTGGTGCCGTGAATACGGAAGATCGTGTCGCGGCCACCCTGGTAAAGATACATGGCGCGGGCGCCGAGCGGATTGTCCTCGCCACCTTCCTGGAAAGCAGGAATCATATGTCCCTTGGCGGCTTCGCGGCGGCGCATCTCGGCCGGCGGCGTCCATGCCGGCCATTCCGCCTTGCGGCCGATCTTAACGACGCCCGACCAGCCGAAGCCGTCGCGGCCGACGCCGATGCCGTAGCGGGTGGCGCGGTTGTTGCCCTCGATGAGGTAGAGATATTTGTTGTTGGTATCGATAATGACGGTGCCTGCCGCTTCCGTTGTCACCAAGCGCACTTTCTTGCGCTTGAATTCCGGCTTCACATATTTCGGCATCTGCGCCACACGCACGACCTGTGCCGGGCGCTGCGCGTTGTCAGGAGCAGAGCCGGCGGGTGCAGCCACGGCTGATGTAGACATCAAGGACAGGACAAGTCCGGCAGCAGCCAGACCCGGCATTAGTTTGATCATGATCGATTCCCCTCAAGCAAATTCGCTCGAAGCTACATGAACTTCTGCCTGATTCAAGATCGGCGTGGCCCGATACAGCAATTTTGGAGAAGGGGAGCCGACTGTTCTTGCGGCTCCGACTGCATAACTTATCTTCAAATCGGAATCGACTTTAGGAAAAATTATGCAGCAATTTAAAGGTTACCGCGTCCTTTGCGCATCTGAAAAGACATGCGTCGCTGTAGGTATTGGCCCACCTTTACATGACGATGACGCGGGTTCCCACACTGACGCGGTCGTAGAGATCGACGACGTCTTCGTTGCGCAGGCGAATGCATCCGGAAGAGACGGCGCTGCCGATCGACCAGGGCGCATTAGTGCCGTGGATGCGGTAAAGCGTCGAGCCGAGATACATGGCGCGCGCGCCGAGCGGGTTCTCCGCGCCGCCATCCATGCGCGCCGGCAGGTAATGACCCTTGGCGGCCTCGCGGCTGATCATCTCGGAAGGCGGCGTCCAGTCCGGCCATTCGGTCTTGCGGCTGATCTTGTGGGCGCCGGCCCATTCGAAGCCAGGCTTGCCGACGCCGACGCCGTAGCGGCGCGCCTTGCCGCCTTGCATCACCAGATAGAGGAAGCGGTTGTTGGTATCGATGACGATCGTGCCGGGCTTTTCCGTGGTGTCGTAGTCAACCATCTGTGGCAGGTATTGCGGCTCGATCGGATGGCGGATCGACGGGATGCCAGGATTGATCGCCGAAACGGTCTGCGGTGACACCTGAGGCGCCTGGCGCAGCACGCGGCGCTGGAAAAGGCCGCGCTGCTGCGGCTGGATGACCGGCCGCTGGTAGACGACGGGACGAACCGTGCCGCCGCCCAACTGGTTGATCCAGGGCGCGGTCAGATCGGGGCTGAGCACGACGGGCGGACGGGTGGCGTAGCGGTCGTCTGCAAGGGCGGCCGTGGAGAAGATGCCGAAGAGGGCTGCGGCAAGAACAAGCTGTTTCATCATCGGACGAACTCTCTACAAATGACCGAAAATGCGCTGGCGGGACATGTCCGCCCGGGCGGAGATGTTCCGCCCGGGAAGACGCTGCCACCTAATCCGCCAGCGAATGGTAAAGATCGATTCATGAAAAGCCGACCGATCGGATAAACTTTTCGTCAGGGTTACCGTTCGGTTTGGAAAGACGGTTTGCAAATGGTAAAGCCGGAATCAAGACCGGAGAAAGAAGCGGACCCCCGCGGAATGAAGGATCATGAGCGCGACAGGTATCATCATCGGCGAGGACGGCAGGAGCCGCTGCCACTGGCACGCCAATCTGCCCGACTATCTCAGGTATCATGACGAGGAATGGGGCCGCCCTGTCACCGACGACGTCCGCCTCTTCGAGAAGATCTGCCTCGAAGGTTTCCAGTCCGGCCTTTCCTGGCTGACTATCCTGCGCAAGCGCGAGAATTTCCGCGCTGCCTTTTCAGGTTTCGACTTCGAGAAGGTCGCTCTCTTCAGGGAAGGCGATGTCGCGCGCTGCCTTGCCGATGCCGGCATCATCCGTCATCGCGGCAAGATCGTATCGACCATCAACAATGCCAAGCGTGCAATAGAACTCAGGGACGAATTCGGCTCGCTCGCCCATTATTTCTGGCGCTACGAACCCGGCCATGACGAGCGGCCGGCAGTGGTCGATCGTGATCACGTCGTCGCCAATCCGACCACGCCGACATCCGTGGTCATTTCGAAGGATCTGAAGAAACGCGGCTGGACCTTTGTCGGCCCGACCACAGTTTATGCTTTCATGCAGGCGATGGGTCTCGTCAACGATCATCTGGAAGGCTGCTTCTGCCGGCCCGAGGTCGAGGCGATGCGCACCGCCCTGGTTCGCCCATGAAAGATCACTCCGTGAGAACATTGATCGCCGCCGCCGCCCTTTTCCTCCTGACGGTCTCCGCCATGGCGCAGACGCCGCAGCTCGATCCCGGAGAGAAGCTGGAGAAGCTGCAGTTTCCGGCCGTCACCATGCAGTTGAAGGGCTGGACGAAGTTCGGCAATGGCCATGTCTATACGCTGCCGGTGCGCGCCGGCCAGCACATGAAGATCAGTTTTTCCAGCAAGAGCAAATTTGCCTTCCTGGCGATCTTCGACCTGTCGAAACCGGATGACGAGGCCTTCTTCGGTACCGACGAGGACGGCATGAGCTTCGAAACGACGGTCAAGGAAAACGCGACCTGGCTGCTGCGTCCCTACTATTCCAAGGTTTCGCCGCGCCGCGGTCTCGGCGCTCCCTTCAGCATTCTGATCGAGCCGTTGGCGGCTGCCCCGCAGCAGCCGAAACCGCCGGCCGAGCCGGAGCGCCCGTCGCTGTTCCCGAAGGCCCCGCCGAAGCCGCAATGAGGCAGAGAGTGCGCCCGGCCTAGCCGAGCCGGTCGATCAGCTCGCGCAACTCGCCGAGATGGCCGATCTTGCGGAAACGTGGCGCTTCCGTCGGTTCGTCGACATGTTCCAGCACCCAGGTCAGTTCGTGTGGCACGAAGACGCCGTAGCTGCCGGCGGCGATTGCCGGCACGATGTCCGATTTCAGCGAATTGCCGACCATCATCGCCCGTTCCGGCCCGTCGCCGACCTTGGCGAAGATGCGGCGATAGGTGACGGCCGTCTTGTCGGAGACGATCTCGACGGCATCGAAGAAGTCGCCGAGCCCGGATTGGGCGAGCTTGCGCTCTTGGTCGAAGAGATCGCCCTTGGTGATCATGACAAGCAGATATTTGCCGGCAAGCGCTTCCAGCGTGTCGCGCGCATGCGGCAGGGTCTCGACCGGATGGTTGAGGAGGTCGCGGCCGGTATCGAGGATCTTGGCGATCACACCTGAGGGAATCCTGCCCTCGGTGATCTCGATCGCCGTTTCGATCATCGACAGCGTGAAACCCTTGATGCCGAAGCCATAGTGGCGAAGGTTGCGTTTCTCGGCCTCCAGCAGCCGCTCGGAAATCTTCGGGCCTTCGGCGAAGTCCGCAAGAAGCTCGGTAAAATGGGCTTCCGTCAGCCGGTAATATTGTTCGTTCTGCCAAAGCGTGTCGTCGGCATCGAAGCCGATCGTCGTCAGTGCTCGCGTCGTCACATGCGCACCTCTTGAAATATGGCCGACAATCTAACGGCCGCCTGTGTCGAGACAAGGGCGTCAACTTCCGATGCGACAAGGCTTAGCGTTGAAAAGCGCCGCCGCTGCACTACATGAAAATCGCCTCACCTTGCAGCCAGCCACGGCTGTGCCTGTCATATGCAGGCCAATAATCAAAAAATGAAGTTCTTCAGTTCGCAAGCCCCCTGCGGCAGACACAAAGGAATTTTTCAACGATGCGTTACAATCAACTCGGAAATACGGGACTTTTCGTCTCGGAAATCTGCCTGGGCACAATGACCTTCGGCGAAGCCAAACAGGGCAGTATGTGGGGCGCCATCGCCGACGTCGACCAGAATGCCGCCGATCGGATCATCGAGCGTTCGCTTGCATCCGGCGTCAATTTCATCGACACGGCCGACGTCTATTCATCCGGCGAGTCCGAAAGGTTGCTCGGCCAGGCGCTGAAGAACCTGGACATCCCACGCAAGGACGTCGTCATCGCGACCAAGGTCTACGGCGTCATGGGCGATAAGCCGAATGACCGCGGCGCATCGCGCGGTCACATCATGGATTCGGTCGAGGCGAGCCTCAAGCGCCTGCAGACCGACCATATCGACCTCTATCAGATCCACGCGACCGATACGGTGACGCCGATCGAGGAGACGCTGCGCGCCTTCGACGATCTCGTTTCCCGTGGTCTCGTGCGCTATATCGGCGTCTCCAACTGGCAGGCTTGGCGCATTTCCAAGGCGCTCGGCCTGTCGGAACGCCGCGGCTTTGCCCGCTTCGAGACCGTGCAGGCTTATTACTCCATCGCCGGCCGCGATCTCGAACGCGACATCGTGCCGATGATGCAGGAGGAAAAGCTCGGCCTGATGGTCTGGTCGCCGCTCGCCGGCGGTCTGCTCTCCGGCAAGTATGGTCCCGGCGCGCCCGGCAACGGCGAGGGCCGCCGCGCCAGTTTCGATTTCCCGCCCGTCGACAAGGACAAGGCCTGGGCCTGTGTTGCCGTCATGCGCGAAGTCGCCGAAAAGCACGGCGTCAGCGTCGCCACCGTGGCGCTCGCCTATATCCTCGCCAAGCCCTTCGTCACCACAGTCATCATCGGCGCCAAGCGGGTAGATCAGCTCGACCAGAACCTGGCCGCCGTCAAACTGAAGCTCGATGAAGATGATTTGAAGAGTCTAGACGAGGTGAGCGCCCTTGCTCCGGAATATCCGGGCTGGATGCTGGCGCGACAGGGCGCCGGCCGCCGCCCGGCCGATTTCGAGCCGAAGGACTGACTTCGCCCACATAAGTCTTGGGGAGCGCCAGATTTCTCCCGGCGTTCCCTTTTCACGGGTGATCGACTACTTGCCCTCGGTCCTGAGCCAGGCGTTCATCGCGGCGATCTCGGCTTCCTGCGCCTTGATGACGGATTCGGCGAGCTTGCGGATATCGGGATCTTTTCCGTATTGCAGCTCGATCTTGGCCATATCGATCGCCCCCCGATGGTGCGGGATCATGCCGCGGACGAAATCCGCATCGGCATCGCCGCTATACTCGATCATCATATCCTTGTGCATCTTGGCATTCGCCTTGCTGAAGGCGTGGCTTGCCGCATCGTGGTTGCCCATCGGCTTGCTCATATCTATCGGCTTGTCTTCGGCAAGGACGGGAGCGGCGACGATGGTGAGCATTGCGGTGAGGGCGATGATTTTCAAAGACATGAGAGTTCCTTCCTCTGTCTGACAATAGGTTTGCCGGGCGGCTGGGCCAGCCGATTGGCATGGATTGCTGTGGTGTCAGGACAGTCGGGGAGGGGGCGGCGTCGGTACCGGCCTGTCGTCGTCCAGGGCGCGGGCAGGCGCCGGGGCGGGGTAGCCGAAAATGGGCTTTCCGCCATCCATGACCATCACCGTCGGTGGCAGCAGAAGACAGGCGGCGCAAAGCGGAATATGCGCGGAATTGCCGGTGGCGCAGGGGTCCTTCAAGGGATCGGTCTTATCAGCCATCCAAGGCCTTTCCATGCCTGCCATCTCATGATGCATGCCGGTTTCGATGGCGGCTGCATTCATCGACGCACAGGTTGGACAGCCCGCCCATGCGGACATGGCGCTAAAGATCAGCCAGCTAAGAAACATCGTGATGAGGGCAAGCATGCGCATGCCGTTTTACAGGCGAATGCCTGATACAAGCCAAGGCGACCGGCGGTCACATCCCGGTCACCAAGCGGCCATGACCTTGTGCTCGATCCTATAATCCTTGCTCTCTTCACCCAGTGGCGCGACCGGCCATGTCCAGGCGGCTTTTGCCGGCGGCGGCAAGACGCCATGCAGCAGGTCGGCCTCTTCATGCGTCTTGCCGTTGCGGTCGATGACGGCATAGGCGATGTCGGTCACCAGGCAGCTGCGGCAGGGAAGTCCCGCAAGACCGGTCAGATGTGCCGCGATCAGCTTTTCCACCGTGTCTTCAGGCATTCGCCCGGCCTCGGCCTCATGGCGTCGTTTCACGCCGCGACCGATCTGTGACAAGAGGTTGGCGGAAACCACAAAATCGAGATAGGGCACGCGGCGCATGAAGCCGAGCGGTTCGGGTTCGCAGCCGGCAGCAAGCTCATCATATCCGGAGAGATCGCGCTCGATCAGCCGGACATTGCGATAGAATTTGGCCGACAGCCACAGGCGCACCGAGGCGAGATGAACGAGGTCGACCAGGACGACGGTGTCGAAATCTCGCGCCAGCGCTTCGATCGGGACGTCGCGCAACAGGCCGGAGCCGAGGACGATGGCGGTCCGCTTCTGCCTGAGGTCGGCCGCTGCCGCCAGGATCACCTTCCGGCTCATCTCCTCATGTTCTGCCCAATCCGCCGCGCAGCGCTCGGCCCGTGACCAGAGATTGACGGAATAGCGGATGAACTTTCGATGCGGCTTGCCGGTCAGCGGCAAGGTCGCGGCATAGAGAAGCGCCTCGGTGATCATGAGCATATCCGCATTTCTGATGGAACTCCTTCGTTCAATCGATTCTCGCAGCCACATCAAGACCCTTCGCCCTTGCCGCTCCCCGCCCAATCCGCTAGGAAACCGCCACTGTCACAGTCAGTGGAATCCCCGGAAATGAACGACAAGCAGAAGAAACCGCAAAAGCTCAAGGCCCGCCTGCCGCGCGGCTTCGTCGACCGGACGGCCGGCGATATCCGCGCCGTCAACGAGATGACGGCAAAGATCCGGGAAGTCTATGAGCATTATGGTTTCGATCCGCTCGAAACGCCGCTGTTCGAATATACCGATGCGCTTGGCAAGTTTCTGCCCGATAGCGACCGGCCGAATGAAGGCGTCTTCTCGCTGCAGGACGATGACGAGCAATGGATGTCGCTGCGTTACGACCTGACGGCGCCACTCGCCCGTCATGTCGCCGAGAATTTCAACGAGATCCAGCTGCCTTACCGCACTTATCGCGCCGGCTACGTCTTCCGCAACGAGAAGCCGGGCCCAGGTCGGTTCCGCCAGTTCATGCAGTTCGATGCCGATACCGTCGGGGCGCCGGGTGTTCAGGCCGATGCCGAAATGTGCATGATGATGGCCGATACGCTGGAAGCCCTCGGCATCAAGCGCGGCGACTATGTCATCCGCGTCAACAACCGCAAGGTTCTGGATGGTGTGCTCGAGGCGATCGGTCTCGGCGGCGACGACAAGGCCGGCCAGCGGCTGAACGTGCTGAGGGCCATCGACAAGCTCGACAAGTTCGGCCCGGAAGGCGTGGCATTGCTGCTCGGTCCCGGCCGCAAGGATGAATCCGGCGACTTCACCAAGGGCGCTGGTCTCGATAAGGAGCAGATCGACAAGGTGCTGTTCTTTGTCGGCATCACGGACTATGCCGAAAGCGCTCTCCGTCTCGCCGAGCTGGTGGCGGGAACCGCCAGGGGTGGCGAAGGCGTCGAGGAGCTGAATTTCATCGGTGCGCTGGTGACCAGCGCCGGCTATGGCCCTGACCGCATCAAGATCGACCCCTCCGTCGTGCGCGGCCTCGAATATTATACCGGCCCGGTCTATGAGGCCGAACTGACCTTCGACGTCACCAATGAAAAGGGCGAGAAAGTCGTCTTCGGTTCGGTCGGCGGCGGCGGTCGTTATGATGGCCTCGTCTCCCGCTTCATGGGCCAGCCGGTTCCGGCGACGGGCTTTTCGATCGGCGTCTCCAGGCTGATGACGGCGCTGAAGAACCTCGGCAAGCTCGGCGCCAGCGAGGTCATTGAGCCGGTGCTGGTGACCGTCATGGACGGCGATGTCGAGGCGATGGGCCGCTACCAGAAGATGACGCAGGAACTGCGCGCCGCCGGCATTCGCGCCGAGATGTTCCAGGGCAACTGGAAGAAGTTCGGCAACCAGCTGAAATATGCCGATCGCCGCGGCTGCCCCGTCGCCATCATCCAGGGCGGCGATGAGCGCGCGACAAGCGTCGTGCAGATCAAGGATCTGATCGAAGGCAAGCGGCTCTCCGGCGAGATCGAGGACAATGCCAGCTGGCGCGAAGCGCGCGTGGCACAGGAGACGGCGCCGGAAGCCGACCTCGTCGCGAAGGTCAGGGAGATCCTTGCTGCGCAGGCCGAGGATCGGAAAAGGGCAGGCTCCGGCTTCGAAACTCCATATGATCCCGCTCAAGCCGGTGACACAGATGACGACGTTTGAGAGAAATCTCCCCTTCTCCCCTCGGGGAGAAGGTGGCCCGAAGGGTCGGATGAGGGCGCACCGCGGCAGAAGCTGTCCTTCGCTTGCGGCTCAGGACATTCGTCGTTTACACTCCTCATCCCCCTCATCTGCCCTCTCGGGCATCTTCTCCCCGCTGGGGAGAAGAGGGAAGTTCAGCCAATGCCCCTGATCAATCTCCCCGAATTCGCCAATGACCTCATCGCCGAATTCGATGCGCGCAACGCCGAGCGCATCGATACGCCTGTTATTCAGCCGGCCGAGCCTTTCCTTGATATTGCCGGCGAAGATCTGCGTCGCCGCATCTTCATGACGGAGAGCGAAACCGGCGCCAGCCTCTGCCTGCGTCCCGAATTCACCATTCCAGTCTGTCTGCGTCACATCGAGACGGCGACCGGCACGCCGAAGCGTTATGCCTATCTCGGCGAGGTTTTCCGCCAGCGTCGCGACGGCGCCAATGAATTCTATCAGGCCGGCATCGAGGATCTTGGCGATATCGACCTGTCAAACGCCGACGCTCGCGCCATTGGCGATGCCACCGGCATTCTCGCCCGCCTGCTGCCGGGCCGGCGCTTAGCCGTGACATTGGGCGACCAGGCAGTCTTCGAGGCTGTGGTCCAGGCGCTCGGCCTGCCGCTCGGCTGGCAGAAGCGCCTGATCCACGCCTTCGGCAGTATGACGCAACTGGAAGCACTGCTTGCCGGCCTCGTCAGCCCGCAATTCGTCACCGGGCTGGACGACGATATCGCCAGGCTTGTCGCATCGGGCGACGAGCAGGCGCTGGTCGCCCATCTCGAGCGGGAGATGCAGAAGACCGGCTATTCGACGAATGCCGGCCGCTCGGCCCTGGAGATCGCCCGACGGCTCAAGGAAAAGCTCATCCTGTCCGAAACGCGCCTCGACGATGCAGCCTTCCATGTGCTGGAAGAGTTCCTGTCGCTCGACGTGCCGCTGGTCAATGCTTCCGCAGCCCTTTCCGGTTTTGCCGATGCTGCCGGCCTGAAACTAGGCAATGCGCTTTCCCGCTTTAATGGCCGCGTTGCAGCACTTTTCAATGCCGGTGTCGATCTTTCCTGCCTCGACTACCGCGCCGCTTTCGGACGGCCGCTCGATTATTACACCGGCCTCGTCTTCGAGGTGACGGTGGAAGGTTCAAGCGCGGTTCTGGCCGGTGGCGGCCGTTTCGACCGGCTCCTGACCTTCCTCGGTGCGACGGACCGTATTCCGGCCGTCGGCTTCTCCTTCTGGCTCGACCGCATCGAAACCGAAAGGGCAGCCGCATGACCATCACCATTGCGCTTCCCTCCAAGGGCCGGATGAAGGAAGACGCTTCGGCGATCTTCGAACGTGCCGGCATGACGATTTCTGCGGTCGGCAACGATCGCTCCTATCGCGGCCGCGTCGAAGGCTGGGACGATGTGGAGATCGCCTTCCTCTCGGCCTCCGAAATCTCCCGTGAAATCGGCAATGGCACCGTCGATTTCGGCGTCACCGGCGAGGATCTGATGCGGGAGGGTTTTGCCGAGGTCGACAAACGCGTCGAATTCTGTGCCCGTCTCGGCTTCGGCCATGCCGATGTCGTCGTCGCCGTGCCGGAGATCTGGTTCGATGTCGACACCATGGCCGATCTCGTCGATGTCGCCGCCGATTTCCGCGCCCGCCACGGCCGACGCCTTGCCATCGCCACCAAATACTGGCGGCTGACCCAGCAGTTCTTTTCGAGCCAGCACGGCATCCAGCTTTATCGCATCGTCGAAAGCCTGGGCGCTACCGAGGGCGCTCCCGCCGCAGGCTCGGCCGATATCATCGTCGATATCACCTCCACCGGCTCGACGCTGCGCGCCAATCACCTGAAGGTGCTCCAGGACGGTGTCATCCTGCATTCGCAGGCCTGCCTCGTGCGTGCCCGCAAGGAAAACCACGCCGGTGAACCCGCCGTGCAAGCAATCATTGAGGCAGTGCGCGCGGCCCTCTGATCCCGGCCGCCAAGGCATAAGAAAACCCGCCGTCGGATGACGGCGGGTTTTTCTGCTTCTGGGAGGATGTCTGCTGGTGTCAGGCAGCTGCGTAAGCGCCGCGGCGGGCATCGAGCGAGTAGGCGCCGGCACCGGCGGTGGCGAGCAGTATGTACGCGCCGGCCAGCGTGATATTCTTCATGACCATGATCTGGTTGAGAATGTTCACGAGTTCCGTGCCACTTGCGTAGGGCAGGTGGAAGGCAATGCCCGTGAAGACACAGAAGGCGGCGAGCAGCCAACCGGCAATGCGGACCTGGAAGCCTGTGAGAACCGCAAGGCCGGCCAGCAGTTCGAAAAGGCCTGCGACATAGGCCAGCAGGGATGCTGCCGGCAGGCCGGCACCGGCGATCATGCCCGCAGTACCGGCAGGATCGGTGAGCTTCATGAAGCCGGAAAGGATGAACATGAAGGAAAGCAGGATACGGGCAATCAGGATGATGACGTTGTTCGACATGGACTTGTCTCCGTTTCAAGGACTCTGGAGATCTTGGTGCCCCGGCACCGCTTCGACCTCGGATGCCTCTATGTCGCTCTTTTCTCGCGTTGTGGAAAGATAAACGAAAGGGGACACTTCGTTCACTAATATGGAACGATCTCCAAAGCGCGTCGCGTTCGACTGCATTCATGCGACGCGCTTAGATCTTTGTTGTCATGCATGTCGTTGTCCCAAAACCGCTGCGCACCTTTGGGCGACATGCATTGGCTGCCCCCCGCTTGCCTTTGCCAAGCCGGGTCTTTTATGGTCGGCTGATAACATGGAGAATCCGATGGCAGATCTTTCCGCATTTCCGATCACGACGCGCTGGCCGGCGAAAAATCCCGATATCATCCAGCTCTATTCCCTGCAGACGCCGAACGGGGTGAAGGTTTCCGTCGCCCTCGAAGAGCTCGGCCTCGCCTATGAGCCGCATTATGTTTCCTTCGCCGCCAACGAGCAGAAGTCGGCGGAATTCGAATCTCTCAATCCCAACGGCCGCATTCCGGCGATCATCGATCCGAACGGGCCGGACGGAAAACCGATCGGCCTTTTCGAATCCGGCGCCATTCTGCTTTATCTCGCGGAAAAAACCGGCAAGCTCATCCCTGCCGATGCCGCCGGCCGCTATGAAACCATCCAGTGGGTGTTTTTCCAGATGGCGGGCATCGGCCCGATGTTCGGCCAGTTTGGACATTTTTATAAATTCGCCGCCGACAAGGTCGCCAACAATTCCTACCCGGTGGAGCGTTATCGTGATGAATCCAAACGCCTGCTCGGCGTGCTCGAAGACCGGCTGAAAGGTCGCCAGTGGATCATGGGCGATCTCTATGCGATCGCCGACATCACCACCTTCACCTGGGTTCGTGGCGCCGACATCTTCTATGGCGGCCGCGAGGTGCTCGAATATGCGAAATTCCCCGCCGTCTCGGATTGGCTGGAGCGCTGCATCGCTCGTCCGGCAAGTGCCAGGGGCCTCAATATACCGGCCAAGCCGGAGTAACGAACGACCCAAGAGATCGCCGATCCCGGCCCCTCATCCGGCTGCTGCCACCGGGGTCGAGCCACGGGTCTCGACCCGTCCTTCGGACCCCGGTAAACGGGGCGAAGGGACCATGCCGCAAGCTGTCCGTATCCCGCCTACCTATCGCAGGGCACGTCCCCTCGCCCCGCGAGTGCGGAGAGGGTTAGGGTGAGGGGCAGCCATTCCACCCTTATCGCCAGCTTGAGATCTGCTTTGCGCCTTCCAGCTTGAAGCGCGGAAAGACGAAGACGCCGACCATGCTGCCGCTGTATTTCTGCTCTAGCCCGTGGGACTCGCCCATGCAGAAGAGCGGCTGGCGAAAGCCGTTCGGCATGTTGATTGTCGTCGAAAAACAGAAGGAGGAGCAGAGCGTTGCCGCCTGCTCGAACAGCTCCAATATGTGGCTGCGGTCCTTGGCATCGTAGCAGCGGATCAGGCTTAGGAGTCCGCATTCCTGCGCGGCAAGGCCGTGCATCATTGCGCTCCATTCGCCGAGACGAAGCATGCCGCTCGAAAAATCGCCCGTCCAGGCTTCGGAAACGGAAAACTGTGCCAGCATCTCGTGATTTTGATTGGCGTCATCAAACGAGCCGGGCGTTAGCGGTTCGGCTGCATTGGCTCTGGCGATGTTAAACAAGGCGTTCCCCCGTTCGGATGCGGCTCCTCGGCCGCACGCTCGGCAAACACAAAGAAACAGGATCACGCAGCAGCGGGCATGATGCCCGCGCTTACCTTCGGCGGTTATTGCCACGGCCATCTGGCCTCCGTAACCGGAGCCCTCGAAGCCGAACGTTAACGTATCGCTTTCCGCGCTCCGGCCTCGTCTATCGCCGAGCGCGTTTGAAGTGCAGCGCGGATTTATAGGGGCTTTTGGACAAACGGCAACGGCTTTTTAAGGGGTCTTCGGATCGCCTCATTTCTTAGGATGCCTGCATCTTCGGCCTGTTTCGCGAGAATTGGCACAGGAAGATCATCTTTGAGAGTGTTGCAAACGTTTTCACTCTGCGTCAGGTCGGAAATCGTACCGCAACGCAGTGATCTCTCGCATGTCGCTAGACTGAGAAAGGCGCGGGCAACGCAAGCCTAGCGCAAGTTTCGCCCCCTGGGGTTGCAACAGAGGGCCGGATAAACGTTTCGTCGGCCATGCCAGTCAGTGTGCCGCACGTCGAATCGCTTTGGGCAAAAGAAAAGGGCGACCCGAGAGCCGCCCTTCCTATTCCGGATTCCGGAATGGTTGTCAGTGATGGCTTTCGCCTATCACATCATGTCCATTCCGCCGGTTCAGCGCGCTTGACGCGCTGAACCATCTTTAAATGATGGGCGGATTCATGAACGATGCTGTGAAAGGCCGTTGCCCTATCACATCATGTCCATTCCGCCCATGCCGCCCATGCCGCCCGGCATGCCGCCGCCAGCCGATTCTTTCTTCGGCAGTTCGGCGATCATGGCTTCGGTGGTGATCAGCAGCGATGCAACAGAAGCAGCGTTCTGCAGCGCCGTGCGAACGACCTTGAGCGGGTCGACGATACCCATGGCGATCATGTCGCCATATTCGGATGTCTGGGCGTTGTAGCCGAAGTTGTCTTCGTTCTTGTCGAGGACCTTGCCGACAACGATCGAGGCTTCGTCGCCTGCGTTTTCAGCGATCTGACGAACGAGCGACTGCAGGGCGCGGCGAACGATATTGATGCCGGCTTCCTGGTCGTCGTTTACACCCTTGACGGTGATCTTCGTGGAGGAGCGGAGCAGAGCGATACCGCCGCCGGGGACGATACCTTCCTGAACAGCAGCGCGGGTCGCGTTGAGCGCGTCGTCGATGCGGTCCTTCTTTTCCTTCACTTCGACTTCGGTCGAGCCGCCGACGCGGATGACGGCAACGCCGCCGGCGAGCTTGGCAAGGCGCTCCTGCAGCTTCTCGCGGTCGTAGTCGGAGGTGGTTTCCTCGATCTGGGCCTTGATCTGGGCAACACGGCCTTCGATATCGGACTTGGCGCCCGAACCGTCGACGATCGTGGTGTTTTCCTTGGAGATCGAAACCTTCTTGGCACGGCCAAGCATGTCGAGCGTGACGGATTCGAGCTTGATGCCGAGATCTTCGGAGATGACCGTACCGCCCGTCAGGATGGCGATGTCTTCGAGCATGGCCTTGCGGCGGTCGCCGAAGCCAGGCGCCTTGACGGCAGCGATCTTGAGGCCGCCGCGCAGCTTGTTGACGACGAGCGTTGCGAGGGCTTCGCCTTCGACGTCTTCAGCGACGATGAGGAGCGGCTTGCCGGTCTGGACGACGGCTTCGAGAACCGGCAGCATCGACTGCAGGTTCGACAGCTTCTTCTCGTGGAGGAGAATGAAGACGTCTTCGAGGTCGGCGATCATCTTTTCCGGATTGGTGACGAAGTAGGGGCTGAGGTAGCCGCGGTCGAACTGCATGCCTTCGACGACTTCGAGTTCGGTTTCGGCGGTCTTGGCTTCTTCGACGGTGATGACGCCTTCGTTGCCGACCTTCTGCATGGCTTCAGCAATGTCGAGACCGACCTGCTTGTCGCCATTTGCCGAAATCGTGCCGACCTGTGCAACTTCTTCCGAGGTCGAGATCTTCTTGGCCTTGGCCTGGAGATCCTTCACGACGTCGGCAACAGCAAGATCGATGCCGCGCTTCAGGTCCATCGGGTTCATGCCGGCTGCAACGGCCTTGTTGCCTTCGCGAACGATCGCCTGGGCAAGAACGGTTGCCGTCGTGGTGCCGTCGCCGGCGATGTCGTTGGTCTTCGAAGCAACTTCGCGGACCATCTGGGCGCCCATGTTTTCGAACTTGTCTTCGAGTTCGATTTCCTTGGCGACCGAAACGCCGTCCTTGGTGATGCGCGGAGCGCCGAAGGACTTGTCGATGATGACGTTACGACCCTTGGGGCCGAGCGTGACCTTCACTGCATCGGCGAGAATGTCGACGCCGCGCAGCATCTTTTCGCGCGCGGTGCGGCCAAACTTGATTTCTTTAGATGCCATATTAGTAACTCCTGAATTCGAGTTGTTCGGGCAAAACGCCCGTCAGCCATTTCGGGAAAGCAGGTCGGCCGATCAGCCGATGATGCCCATGATGTCGGCTTCCTTCATGATCAGAAGGTCTTCGCCGTCGATCTTGACTTCGGTGCCGGACCACTTGCCGAACAGGATGCGGTCGCCAGCCTTGACGTCGAGTGCGACGACCTTGCCGGACTCATCGCGTGCGCCGGAGCCGACGGCGACGATTTCGCCTTCCTGCGGCTTTTCCTTGGCGGTATCGGGAATGATGATGCCGCCCTTGGTCTTGGCTTCGGACTCAACGCGGCGAACAACGACGCGGTCGTGAAGGGGGCGGAAGTTGGTGCTTGCCATTGTCTAATCCCTCGATCGAATGACATTCGCGGACCGGAGTGGCCCACATGGACAGATGTTAGCACTCCCTTGCGGTGAGTGCTAGCGACGAGCATTTAGGGATGGCTCCGAAAGGAGTCAATGAGAGCAGTCACGAATTTTTGTGCCGGAATTGTGAAGAGGCCTGAGAATAGTCTGAGATTGCGGCCGAAACGCCGGCGCGGCCGAACTTTGCCGAAGTCGTCCGCCGTCGGCGAGCTGCCGCTTCGGGATAATCGTCAAACCCCTTGCCGATCCGCACGCTCGGATCGCCTTCCCGAGTTCTTCGCAGGAGCCGGGCAGCGAAGAAATTTCCTTGCCATCGCCTTGCGCCTTTGCAATGTCACCGGTGACTGAAGCAAATCGGGAAATCGGAATGGCCAGGCGGATAGAAAACTTCTCGGAGATATCAGGTCACTATGATGTGGTGCTCTGCGATGTCTGGGGCGTCGTTCACAACGGCGTCGATCCGTTCCCGAAGGCGGCCGCGGCCCTTGAAGCGGCGCGCGAGAACGGCGTCGCCGTCGTCCTCATCACCAATTCGCCGCGCCTTTCCTGGCAGGTGGTCGAGCAGCTGCGCCATATCGGCGTTCCCGACAGCGCCTATGACAGGATCGTCACCTCTGGCGACGTCACGCGCGGTTTGATCGCCGAAGGGCCGAAGACCGTCTTTCTGCTCGGCCCCGAGCGCGACAAAGCGCTACTCGAAGGCATTGGCGTCGAACGCCGGCCGGCGGGCGAAGCGCAATCGCTGGTCTGCACCGGCTTTTTCGACGACGAGACGGAGAAGCCGGAAGATTACACCGATATTCTTCTCGATTTCAAAGCCCGCGACGTGCCGATGATCTGCGCCAATCCCGACCTCATTGTCGAGCGCGGCCATCGCATCATCCCCTGCGCCGGCGCTATGGCCGCCTACTACCAGCAGCTCGGCGGCAGTACCCGCATCGCCGGCAAACCGCACCGGCCGATCTACGAGGCAACACTTTCGGCGGCCCGCGAGCTTCGCGGCGATTTCCCCGTCGAGCGCGTGCTGGCGATCGGCGACGGCATGCCGACCGATGTGCGCGGCGCCTTGAATTACGGCCTCGACCTTCTCTACATCAGCGGCGGTATCCACGCCAAGGAATATACTCTCAACGGCGAGACCGACGAGGCGATCCTCAACGCCTATCTCGAACGGGAAAACGCCGCGCCGAAGTGGTGGATGCCCCGCCTTGCATGAAGACACGCCTTGCATGAAGAGAAGCCAGCCGATGACCGTCTTCCACCGCAATGAAACCCGCGAACCCCTGCCAGCCCATCTGAAGGGCGGCGTCATTGCCATCGGCAATTTCGACGGCGTGCACCGCGGCCATCAGTCGGTGCTGAACCGAGCGCTCGAAATCTCCAAGGCGCGCGGCATCCCCGCTTTGGTGCTGACCTTCGAGCCGCATCCGCGCACGGTCTTCCGGCCGCAGACGCCGGTCTTTCGGCTGACGCCGGCGCCCCTGAAGGCCCGCATCCTGGAAACGCTGGGTTTCAGCGCCGTTATCGAATATCCCTTCGATTACGAATTCTCGCAGCGCTCGGCCGATGATTTCATCCATTCGATCCTGAAGGATTGGCTCGGCGCCTCCGAAGTCGTCACCGGCTTCGATTTCCATTTCGGCCGCGGCCGCGAGGGCGGTCCCGCCTTCCTGATGAATGCCGGCAATACCTACGGCTTCGGCGTCACCCTGATCGATGCCTTCCGCGACGAAAACGCCGATGTCGTCTCTTCGAGCCATATCCGCGCGCTCCTCAACGAGGGCAATGTCAGCGAAGCCGCCGGCATGCTCGGTTACCGCTATACGGTGGAAGCCGAGGTGATCGACGGCGAAAAGCTCGGCCGCCAACTCGGTTTCCCGACGGCCAACATGCGCCTGCCGCCGGAGGTCGATCTTGCCGCCGGCATCTACGCCGTCCGCTTCCGCCGTCAGGACGGCACGCTCCACGACGCCGTCGCAAGCTACGGCCGCCGTCCGACGGTGACGGAAAACGGCGCGGCGCTGCTCGAAACCTATCTTTTCGATTTCAACGGCGATCTCTACGGCCAGCTCTGCTCCGTCTCCTTCTTCGGCTATATTAGACCTGAGCTGAAATTCGACGGCCTCGATCCGCTGGTCGCCCAGATCAAGCGCGACGAGGAAGAGGCGAGGGCACTGCTTGCGGGTGTTAAGCCGCTCGGCGCGCTTGATCGGAAACTCTGTTTTTCCTCAGCGCAATAGTCGGCTGTCGAAAGGATAGCGGATCGTTTTTTCGATTGTCAGGCGCGACGCGTCCGGATGACGTGGATTGACAAGGATATTCGCGGCCTCCGGCATGATTGCCGATGGGACGCGCAGGAGACAGAAATCATTGTCTTCCAGTAATTTGCTGCCACGGTCGCGCGTCAGGCTGGTCTGGTTGATCGCAGCAGGATCGATCCCGATATCGAAGACTTCGATGTCGTCCGGGCAATGGATTTTCAGGAGCTGAAAATCTCTCGGAATTTGATGCAGGTCGACCTGTACCAGAATTTCGAGGAGCGCAGTCGACGGGTGATCACAGCAATAGACGACGGGAATTCCCTGATGATGCCATCGTCCTGGTGCAAGCAGCCCGCCGCGTCCGGAAAGATCGGCATAATTCGAGATACGCCATAAGATCATCGCCTAGACGTAAATCCCGTGGTCGATCTGGTGCAGGGCCTGCTCGACGAGGCGGGCGCCGGTTTCCGATTCCAGTAGATCGATCGGGGTAATGCCGTCCATTCCGCGATTGGGCTTGCGCAGCCAATCGAACGCAACGGCTCTGTCGCCGAAAATGCGCTTAGCCATGTCCGCGATCCGCACGATTCGCAATGCGCCATCGTTTTCCTCGACTGTCAGCGGCTCGCCGTTCGCATTGCGTCTCGCCAGAGTTCGGCGCGGTGCGACGAAACGATATATTTCCTCCACGGAAAAGCCGAGCTCTGTCAATTTCAATGCCATCGCTCCGTCATAAACCTGCACGGAGCCGTGCGAAGCGATCTCGAGGCGCTCGCGTATGGTCATCGATTCTGATGTCTGAGGAAAACCGAGCATTGCCAACCTCTGTGCCACTTGCCCCTATATATATGAGCATTTGGCGCCAACTTCAATTGCTTCCGTTGTGGCAAGCCGGCCTCTTCCTTTTCCCGGCAAAAACGCCTATGAACCGGCGCGATGAAGAAATATCGGCTGGCAATGATGATGCGAATTATCGGCCCGGCCTTCCGCGCGCGCTAAGCGGCCGGAAGGTCCGGGTTTTTGGCGCTTGGATACGAGCGCTTCCGTCACCAGCTATTTCACGCCCGTTGCGCCCCTTCCTGGGCCGCCAGAAAACGATTGTCAGACATATGACCGACACAGCCGAAAAGATCGACTATTCGAAGACCCTCTATTTGCCCGAGACCGATTTTCCCATGCGCGCCGGCCTGCCGCAGAAGGAACCGGAACTCGTCAAGCGCTGGCAGGAGATGGGTCTTTACAAGAAACTGCGTGCTTCCGCCGCCGGCCGCGAGAAATTCGTCCTTCACGATGGCCCGCCCTATGCCAACGGCAACATCCATATCGGCCACGCGCTGAACAAGATCCTCAAGGACGTCATCAACCGTTCGTTCCAGATGCGCGGCTACGACGCCAATTACGTGCCCGGCTGGGATTGCCACGGCCTGCCGATCGAATGGAAGATCGAGGAGAAGTACCGCGAGAAGGGCAAGAACAAGGACGAGGTCCCGGTCAATGAATTCCGCCGGGAATGCCGTGAATTCGCCGCCGGCTGGATCAAGGTCCAGGCGGAAGAGTTCAAGCGTCTCGGCATCGAGGGCGACTTCGACAATCCCTATACGACGATGAACTTCCATGCGGAATCGCGCATCGCCGGCGAACTTTTGAAGATCGCCGCAAGCGGTCAGCTTTATCGCGGCTCCAAGCCGATCATGTGGTCGGTCGTCGAGCGTACGGCGCTGGCCGAGGCCGAGGTCGAATACCAGGATTATGAGAGCGACACGATCTGGGTGAAATTCCCCGTCGTCGAAGGTCCGGCCGCGCTCAAGGATGCGTTCGTCGTCATCTGGACGACCACGCCCTGGACAATCCCCGGCAACCGCGCGGTCTCCTTTTCACCGCGCATCTCCTACGGCCTCTATGAAGTAACGGTCGCCGAGAACGATTTTGGCCCGCGTCCTGGCGAGAAGCTGATCTTTGCCGATAAATTGGCCGAAGAATCTTTTGCCAAGGCCAAGCTGCAATACAAGCGCTTGCGTGATGTCTCTGCGGCCGACTTCGCAGAAATGACCTGTGCCCATCCCTTCAAGGGTCTCGGCGACGGCTATGAATTCCTCGTGCCGCTGCTCGATGGCGACCACGTCACCGATGACGCCGGCACCGGCTTCGTCCACACCGCACCCAGCCACGGCCGCGAAGACTTCGATGCCTGGATGTCGGCTGTCCGCACGCTTGAGGCGCGCGGCATCGACACCAAGATCCCGTTCCCGGTCGACGACGGCGGCTTCTACACATCGGACGCTCCCGGCTTCGAGGGCGCCCGCGTCATCGACGACAACGGCAAGAAGGGCGATGCCAACGACCGTGTCATCAGGGAATTGATCGCCCGCGGCGCGCTCTTTGCCCGCGGCCGGCTGAAGCACCAGTATCCGCATTCCTGGCGCTCGAAGAAGCCGGTCATCTTCCGCAACACGCCGCAATGGTTCGTCTATATGGACAAGACCCTTGCCGACGGCACGACGCTGCGCTCGCGCGCGCTCGGTGCGATCGATGAGACGCGCTTCGTGCCGGCCGCCGGCCAGAACCGCCTGCGCGCCATGATCGAGGGCCGCCCGGACTGGGTGCTCTCGCGCCAGCGCGCCTGGGGCGTGCCGATCGCCGTCTTTGCCGACGATGAGGGCGAGGTTCTGGTCGATGAAGCCGTCAACGCCCGTATCCTCGAAGCCTTCGAACATGAGGGCGCCGACGCCTGGTTTGCCGAAGGCGCCAAGGAGCGTTTCCTCGGCAATGATCACGACCATTCCCGCTGGACCCAGGTCATGGATATCCTCGACGTCTGGTTCGACTCTGGCTCGACGCACACCTTCACGCTCGAAGACCGCCCGGATCTGAAGTGGCCGGCCGATCTTTATCTCGAAGGTTCCGACCAGCATCGCGGTTGGTTCCATTCGTCGCTGCTGGAATCGGCGGCCACCCGCGGCCGTGCGCCTTACAACGCCGTCCTCACCCATGGTTTCACCATGGACGAGAAGGGCGAGAAGATGTCGAAGTCGAAGGGCAACGTCACAGCCCCTCAGGAGGTGATGAAGGATGCCGGCGCCGATATCCTGCGCCTCTGGGTGATGACCTCGGATTATGCCGACGACCTGCGCGTCGGCAAGACGATCATCCAGACCAATGTCGATGCCTATCGCAAACTGCGCAACACCATCCGCTGGATGCTCGGCACGCTCGCCCACGACAAGGGCGAGGAGATCGCGCTTGCCGACCTGCCGGAGCTGGAGCAGCTGATGCTGCACCGGCTGGCCGAACTCGACGAGCTGGTGCGCGAGAACTACGATGCCTTCGACTTCAAGAAGATCGCCCGCGCGCTGATCGATTTCGCCAATGTCGAGCTGTCGGCCTTCTATTTCGATGTCCGCAAGGATGCGCTCTATTGCGACGCGCCTTCGAGCCTGCGTCGGCGCGCCAGCTTGCACGTCATCCGCCAGATCTTCGATTGCATGGTGACATGGCTTGCCCCGATGCTGCCCTTCACCACGGAGGAGGCCTGGCTGTCGCGCAACCCGTCCGCCGTTTCAGTGCATTTGGAGCAGTTTGCCCCGGTTGCAAAGGAATGGCGCAACGATGTCCTTGCCGAGAAGTGGAAGAAGATCCGCGCCGTGCGTTCGGTCGTGACCGGCGCCCTGGAAATCGAGCGCAAGGACAAGCGCATCGGCTCCTCGCTGGAAGCGGCTCCCGTCGTCCATATCGCCGATCCGGAATTGCTGAAGGCGCTGGAAGGCCAGGACTTCACCGAAGTCTGCATCACCTCGGCAATCGAGATCAAGGCCGGCGAAGGCCCAGCGGATGCTTTCCGCCTAGCTGAGGTGCCTCAGGTCAGCGTCGTGCCGAAGCTTGCAGAGGGTGAAAAATGCGCCCGCTCCTGGCGCATCACCAGGGATGTCGGTTCTGATCCGGAATATCCCGATGTTTCGGCCCGCGACGCTGCTGCCCTTCGCGAACTCGCCGCGCTCACGTGAAGAATATTGCCGGGTGAATTGCGCTTTCGCGGTTCATCCGGTAAAAGCTGCCTGAAAATGGCCGGATTTTTGCGTCAGGGGGACGGTTGTCCGATTGGGCGACGATTGCACCGGCTGGGCTGGAAGGGTTTTCATGTTAGCAACGCATTGGTTCCGTATGGGCGCCTGCCTGTCTGTCGTCGTGGCGGGATGTTCCCTGGTGTCCGGTTGCGCCAGCAGCCCCACCTACGGCACCGACAAGACCGCCATGGAACAGTTGACCGACGATCTCGGCCAGTCCGTCTCGTTGACCGGTCCGGACCCGAAGAACAAGGGCGTCAAGTACACGCCGCGTCCGACGCTGGTGCTGCCGGCGCAGGCGCAGAAGGAGACCCTCGTTGCGCCGCAGCAGACGGTCGCCAACAAGGACAATCCGCAATGGCTGGAATCGCCGGAGGAGACCCGCGCCCGTCTCGTTTCGGAAGCCGACGCGAATTCGGACAATCCGAATTACCGCTCGCCGCTCGCAAGCTCTGCGATCGAAGGCGGCCGGCGCACGACGGAAGAACAGACCAAGGCCTATCGCGAAGCCCGCGCCTTGCAGAAGGGCTCCTATATCGATCAGCGCCGCTATATATCGGATCCGCCGCCCGGCTACCGCACTGTCGACGATCCGGCAAAGCTCGATGATGTCGGCGAGCCCGAACTCAAGAAGCAGAAAAAGCGCAAGAAGGATGCAGCTGTCGCCAACACCGGCAAGCAGTGGTGGAACCTCCTGCAATAGCATGTTCGGCGCGCCGGCAAGGATGACGGCGCCGCGCACCGGCGCTGGGATTACGGCGCCTCTCTCTTTTGCGAAAAGAACCTTCGCAGCATATTGGCCGATTGGACCTCGTTGAAACCGGAATAGACCTCCGGAGCGTGGTGACAGGTCGGTTGCGCATAGAATCGCACGCCATTGTCGACGGCGCCGCCCTTCGGGTCCTCGGCGCCGTAATAGAGCCTGCGGATACGCGCAAACGAGATGGCTGCTGCGCACATGGTGCAAGGCTCCAGCGTCACGTAGAGATCGGCGCCGACAAGACGTTCCTGCCCGAGCGCTTCGCAGGCGAGCCGGATCGCGGCGATTTCGGCATGCGCGGTCACGTCTTTCAGCTCGCGCGTGCGGTTTCCGGAGCGTGAAACGGCAATATCGTCGACAACGACGACGGCGCCGATCGGTACCTCGCCGCGTTCTCCGGCGGCACGCGCCTCTTCGAGGGCCATCTCCATGAAACGATTTGTCTTCACGATCGCAAGAATTTCCACTTAACCGCAGATGCGTGACCTGATAGACAGGCCGAAAAGGCAGGCAAACAACAAATGACACCCAAAGACAAGCCAAAACGCCCGGGCGCAAAGCCCTTTTCACGGGGCACCGGGCCGAAGCCGGGCGATGCGAAGCCGGCAAAGGCTGCAGCCGCACGTCCAATCGCGGCCGAGACCGACGGCGAGGCCAAGGCCGAACGCATTTCCAAGGTGATGGCGCGCGCCGGCGTCGCCTCCCGCCGCGACATTGAACGCATGATCATGGAAGGCCGTGTGACGCTGAACGGCGGGGTTCTCGAAACTCCCGTCGTCAACGTCACGCTCGCCGACCGCATCGAAGTCGACGGCGTGCCGATCCGCGGCATCGAGCGGACCAGGCTGTGGCTCTATCATAAGCCCACCGGGCTGGTGACCACCAATGCCGATCCGGAAGGCCGGCCGACTGTCTTCGACAACCTACCGGAAGAACTGCCGCGCGTCATGTCGATCGGCCGGCTCGACATCAATACCGAAGGCCTGCTGCTTTTGACCAATGACGGCGGTCTCGCCCGGGCGCTCGAGCTGCCGGCGACCGGCTGGCTGAGACGTTACCGGGTCCGCGCCCATGGCGAGATCGATCAGGACGCGCTCGACAAGCTGAAGGACGGCATCGCCGTCGACGGCGTGCTCTACGGCTCGATCGAGGCGACGCTCGACCGCACACAAGGCTCGAACGTCTGGATTACCATGGGTCTTCGCGAAGGCAAGAACCGCGAAATCAAGAACGTGCTCGGGGCGCTCGGTCTCGACGTCAATCGCCTGATCCGTATTTCCTATGGCCCGTTCCAGCTCGGCGACCTGCCGGAAGGCCATGTCGTCGAAGTGCGCGGCCGCACGCTGCGCGACCAGCTCGGCCCGCGCCTCATCGAGGAAGCCAAGGCGAATTTCGACGCGCCCATCTACAATGCGACGGCGGTTGCCGCCGAGGAAGAGGCGGAGCCGGCAGCACCGGAAAAGCGCGAACGGCCGCGCCGCGACGAGGACAAGCGCGAACGGGCGCTGAGCCGCCTCGACACCAAACGCGACGACCGCCACGGCGGCGCGCGCAGAGACGACGATCGCCGTGACGGCGGCCGCCGGGACGACGAGAAGCCGAAGCGTCCCCAGCCGCTCGGCCAGCGCCGCAGCGCCAATGTCTGGATGGCGCCGGGCGCCCGGCCGCTCGGCGAAAAGGCCGCGGCGAAAGCTGCCAAGAATGCGCAGACCGCACGCAAGCGCGGCGAGCAGCCGCCTGCAAAAGGCACTGGTTTCGATCGCATCGAAGATCGCCCGCGCACCCAGGTGAACCGTGTGCGCGAAGAGGATGGCGAATGGATCCGCTCGAGCGAAGAGCCCCGCCGCAAGGATGAGGGCGAGGGCTTCGGCCGCAAGCGCGGCTTTGGCGATCGCTCCGCCCGCGAAGACCGCGGTTCTGGCGACCGCCCGGCGCGCGGCGACCGGCCGTTCGGTGATCGTCCCTCGCGTGGAGATCGTCCCTTCGGCGACAAGCCGCGGGGTGATCGCAAGCCGCGTGCGGATGGTGACGAGCGGCCTCGGGCGGCGAGAAGCTCCGCCGGTGAGGGCCGTTCGGAGCGTCCGCGCGGCGACCGGCCGTTCGGCGATCGTCCCTCGCGTGGAGATCGTCCCTTTGGCGACAAGCCTCGCGGTGATCGCAAGCCGCGTGCGGATGGTGACGAGCGGCCTCGGGCGGCGAGAAGCTCCGCCGGTGAGGGCCGTTCGGAGCGTCCGCGCGGCGACCGGCCGTTCGGCGATCGGCCGTCGCGTGGAGACCGGCCCTTCGGCGACAAGCCGCGTGGTGATCGCAGGCCGCGCGAGGAAGGCGACGAACGTCCGCGGGCAGCCAGAAGTTTTGCCAGTGAGGGCCGCTCCGAGCGTCCGCGCGGCGAGAGATCGTTCGGCGACAAGCCTTCTGGTGACAAGCCCCGCGGCAAGAGCTTCGCGGGCAAGCCCGGCGGGCCTAAGAATTTTTCCGGCAAGCCGAAAGGCGCCAAGCCGGGCGGTGACAGGCCGGGCGGCGACAGGCCTGCGGGCGGGCCGTCCAGAGGTGGTGCTAAAGGAAAAGGAATGACGCGCGGTGCGGATCGTCGGCGGTGAGTTTCGCGGACGGCCTCTCGCCGTGCCAAAATCCAACGAGATTCGGCCGACTGCCGACCGGACGCGCGAGAGCCTGTTCAATATATTGAGTCATGCCTATCCGGAATGCGTCGATGGCACCCGGATCCTCGATCTTTTTGCCGGAACCGGCGCCGTCGGCCTCGAAGCGGTTTCACGCGGCTGTCGCCATGCGCTCTTCGTCGAAAACAGCGTCGAGGGCAGGGCGCTGCTCTGGGAGAACATCGATGCGCTCGGCCTGCACGGCCGCACCCGCATCCTGCGCCGGGATGCGACCGATCTCGGCAGCGTCGGCAATCTCGAATCCTTCGACGTGCTCTTTGCCGACCCGCCCTATGGCAAGGGTCTCGGCGAAAAGGCGATGGCGGCGGCGGCCGAAGGGGGCTGGCTGCGGCCAGGCGCCATTGCGGTGCTCGAAGAACGCGCCGATGTTGTCGTTTCCGTCCATCCTTCCTATGTTTTCCTCGAAAGCCGCATCTTTGGCGATACGAGGGTGCATTTCTTCCGATATCAGCCGCAATAAGCGGGGGCGGGCGTGCAGCAGGCAGAGATCATCAGCCCGAAATTGCCTGCGATCAGCGATGTGCCGACGGTCGCAGTCGCTTTTGGCGGCGGCGGTGCGCGTGGGCTTTCCCATATCCATGTCATCGAGACGCTCGATGAACTCGGCATCCGCCCGGTGGCGGTATCAGGCTCGTCGATCGGCGCGATCATGGCGGCCGGCATGGCGGCTGGCATGTCGGGCGCCGAAATCCGCGAACATGCGCTGACGACCGTCGGCAACAAGACGGCGGTCGTCGCCCGCATCTGGGGTCTGAGGCCGGCGACGGTGCGCGATGCGGTGGCCAAGGGTATCCGCATCGGCCAGTTCAACCTGGAGCGGATCCTGAAAGCCTTCCTGCCGTCCGAGCTGCCGGCCCGCTTCGAGGATCTGCTGGTCCCGATGAAGGTCATCACCACGGATTATTACGGCCAGTGCGAAGTCATCATCGAACAGGGCGAGCTGTTTCCGGCACTCGCCGCCTCTTCCGCCATCCCCGCCGTCTTCATGCCGGTGCGCCTGCGCGACCGCGTGATGATCGACGGCGGCATCAGCAATCCGGTGCCCTATGAATGCCTGATGGATCTTGCCGACATCGTCATCGGCATCGATGTCGTCGGCGCGCCGGAAGGTGACGGCACCCATATTCCGAACCGCATGGAGAGCATCTTCGGTTCCGGCCAGCTGATGATGCAGACGGCGATCTCGCTGAAGCTGAAGCTTCGCCCGCCGCATATCTTCCTGCGCCCGACGGTCGGCCGCACCGGCGTCATGGATTTCCTCAAGGCCCGCGAAGTCCTCGCCATGTCCGTCGGCGTCAAGGACGACCTGAAATTCGCCCTTGACCGGGAAATCGAGGCTCGGCTGAAGAAATAATGCTCCATTCCTTCGTCTAAGCGTCCGCCGCTGCATCCACGGTTCCAGCTAGCGGGTCGTCCTCGAAGGGATCGGCAGCGCGCTTCGGCTTGACCAGCGGTTCGGGGCGGACGGGGTGGGAAAACAGCATGTCGCGCCCGGCCTGCAACCCTTCGGACACCTGCAGCACCAGGCGCGCCTCATCGCGCTTGCGGATATCCTCACCGATCTCATAGGCATCAACCTCGGAAACGCCGAGCGCCTCCAGTGTTCGCCGTCCGAAGAGCAGCCCCGATTCCAGCGTTTCACGCAGCTCGTAGTCGACGCCCTTGTTGCGCAGTTCGATTGAGTGGATGCGGTCGTAGGAGCGCACGTAGAGCCGCGTGTGCGGATAGTCGGCCTGCACCAGCTCTACTATCTTGTCGGTGAGTTCCTTCTTCTGCGTGCAGACAAGCACGATCTTTGCCCGGTCGATGCCGGCCGAGCGCAACACGTCCTTGCGGGCGCCGTCGCCGAAATAGATGCGAAAGCCGAAGGAGGAGGCCTGGCGGATGCGGTCGGCCGAAAAATCGATGACGGTGACGCTGCGCCCGCCGGCAAGCAGGATCTGGGCGGCGATCTGGCCGAAACGGGAGAAGCCGACCATCAGCACGTCGGCGCCCGCGCCTTCGAAATCCTCGTCCAGTTCCTCCTGTTCGTCGCCGTTGAGCAGCCGCTTCGAAAGGGCCGCCCCGATCGGCGTCAGCGCCATCGACAGCGTGACGATTGCGATCAGCAGCGAGGCGGTGCTCGTCGACATCAGCCCGGTCGTACCTGCTGCGGTGAACAGCACGAAGCCGAATTCGCCGCCCTGCGGCAGCAGGAAGGCGATGCGGATCGCATCGTTGTGCGGGGACCCCGAGATCCGGCAGAGCCCATAGATGACGATCGCCTTCACGCCCATGATGATCGGCACGGCGATGATGACGAAGAGCGCATTGTCAGCGAGGACGTCGAGTTCCAGCGACAGGCCGACGGCGATGAAGAAGATGGCGAGCAACACGCCGCGGAACGGCTCGATATCCGCCTCCAACTCGTGCCGATAGGAGGATTCGGCAAGCATCACGCCGGATAGGAAGGCGCCCATCGCCATCGAAAGCCCTGCAAGCTGCATCAGGCTCGCCGATCCCATGACGACGAAGAGGGCTGCGGCGATCATCGCCTCGCGCGCGCCGGTGCGGGCGATGATCTGGAAAAGCGGCGTCAGCAGGTAGCGCCCCATGACGATCATCGCCGCAACCGCGCCGACGGCGACGGCGAAATCGAAGAGCGGCGCGTTGTTGCCCTTGTCGCCGCCGTCGAGGATGGTGATCAGCGCCAGCAGCGGCACGATCGCCAGGTCCTGGAACAGTAGCATCGAAAAGGAGCGCTGCCCGTATCTCGTATTGACGTCGCCGTCGCCCTCTAGGATCTGCATGGCAAAGGCCGTCGAAGACAGCGCCAGGCCGAAGCCGGCAATGATGCCGCCGCGCCAGTCGAGAACCTGGGAAAACCAGGCAAGTGCAGTCAGCGCCAGCCCCGTCACCACCACCTGCGCCGTGCCGAGGCCGAAGATGTCGCGCCGCATCTGCCAGAGGCGGGTGGGTTTCAACTCCAGCCCGATGATGAAGAGCAGGAAAACGACGCCGAGTTCGGCGACGGCGAGGATCTGTTCGCCATCGGTAATGCCGTGGAAGACCGGGCCGATGACGATGCCCGCGGCGAGGTAGCCGAGCACCGTGCCGAGCCCGAGTTTCTTGAAGATCGGCGCGGCGACCACCGCGCCGCCAAGCAGCAGGATCGTTTCGGAAAAAAGGGCATTGGGCGCTGACATGCTGGCAATTTCTTTCAACGGCGGGGAGCAAGCAAGCAGCCCCGACAAAGAATCGGCGGCGGCGGCCTTGATGCTTTGGAGAGTGCACAATAAATGGAAGCCGAAGGAAAGGCCAAATCATGTCCTCTGAAATCGATTCCTCGACACTTCTTTCCCGCGCAAGTCAATTGATCGATCTGGCGAGGAAGGCAGGGGCCGATGCCGCCGACGCTGTCGTCGTCCGGTCGCGCTCACAGTCGGTCAGCGTCCGCCTCGGCAAGGTCGAGGGCACGGAATCCTCCGAAAGCGACGATTTTTCCCTGCGCGTCTTCATCGGCAAGCGTGTCGCCAGCGTTTCGGCCAATCCGGGCTTCGATCTCCAGGCGCTGGCCGAACGCGCCGTCGCCATGGCCAAGGTTTCCCCGGAAGACCCCTTCGCCTGCCTTGCGGATGAGGCGAGCCTTTCGAAATCCTATCCCGACCTGCAATTGCTCGACACCACCGACGTCTCCTCCGAGATGCTGCGCGAGGCGAGCCTTGCCGCAGAAGCAGCCGCCCTTGCGGTCAAGGGCGTGACCAATTCCTCCGGCGCCGGTGCGTCGGCTGGCATGGGTGGCCTCGTTCTTGTCACCTCGCACGGTTTCGAGGGCAGTTACATGGCCTCGCGTTTCGGCCATTCCGTCAGCGTCATCGCTGGCGAAGGCACCGGCATGGAACGCGACTATGATTTCGACAGCCGCCTCTATTATGCCGAGCTCGACGACCCCGCTGAAATCGGCCGTCGCGCCGGCGAACGGGTGATCAAGCGCATCAATCCGCGCCAGGTGCCGACCGGCAAGGACGTCACGGTGATCTTCGACCCGCGTGTCGCCCGCGGCTTCATCGGCCATATCGCCGGTGCGATCAATGGCGCTGCCGTCGCCCGCAAGTCGAGCTTCCTGCGCGACAAGATGGGTCAACAGGTGCTGAAATCCGGCCTGTCGATCACCGACGATCCGCTGATCGTGCGGGGGCCTTCCTCGCGGCCCTTCGACGGCGAGGGTGTGTCCGGCGAGCGGCTGGTGATGATCGAGGACGGCATCTTGAAGCACTGGTTCCTCTCGACGTCGACCGCGCGCGAGTTGGGTCTGGAGACCAACGGCCGCGGCGTGCGCGGTGGCACTGCCGTCTCGCCCTCCTCCACCAACCTTGCCCTGGAGCCGGGCGACATCTCGCCGGAGGAACTGATCCGCAGCATCGGCAACGGTTTTTACGTCACCGAATTGATCGGCCACGGCGTCAACATGATCACCGGCGAATACAGCCGCGGCGCCACCGGCTTCTGGATCGAGAACGGCGAACTCACCTTCCCGGTCTCCGAGGTGACGATCGCCTCGAACCTCAAGGAGATGTTCATGCGCCTGACGCCGGCAAACGACATCGACCGCAAATTCGGCGTCGCGGCCCCCACCTTCGCCATCGAAGGCATGACGCTCGCAGGGCGCTAGAGCATGATGCCGAAAAATGTGAGCGGTTTTCGGGCGACATCATGCTCTCACTATTGAATTGAGAAATGGATTGATCTGATGAGCGACGTGGAAAAGGCCCGCTGGCAGAGCGATCTCGCGCTGATCGCCGATGCTGCGAAAGAGGCGGGCGCCGTCGCTTTCAGCTTCTTCAACCAGTCTCCTGAGGTCTGGTGGAAGAATAAGGATCGCTCTCCCGTCAGCGCCGCCGATTTCGCCGCAAACAAGACGCTCGAGACCATCCTGCGCAAAGCCCGGCCGGATTATGGCTGGCTGTCGGAAGAAACCGAGGACGATGCCGACCGTCTCTCACGCGAGACGCTGTTCATCATCGATCCGATCGACGGCACGCGCGCCTTCCTTGGCGGCCAGAGGGTCTGGTGCGTCAGCGTCGCGGTGGTTCATCGCGGCCGGCCGGTCGCCGGTGTGCTCTATGCCCCGGCGCTCGAGGAGTTTTATGAGGCGGTCGAGGGCGGCGTCGCGCTGAAGAACGGCGTCCCCTTCACCGTCTCGGCCGCCGGACCGGAAGAGATGAGCCGCCTTGCGATCGGCGAAGACCTGCTGAAGGCCTTCCCGTCGGAGTTTCGTGACCGGGTCACGCGCGAGAAATACATTCCTTCGCTCGCCTATCGCATCGCCATGGTCGCGGACGGTCGTCTGGAAGGCACCTTCGTCAAGGGCAATTCACATGATTGGGACCTTGCCGCCGCCGATCTGATCCTCGTTTGCGCCGGCGGCGGTCTCGTCGACCTCGAAGGCAGGCCGATCGTCTACAACCGCGCCGATGCCACCCATAAAGTCCTCTGCGCGGCCCCGACGCACCGCCTTGGCGAATTCCTCGCGGCCTTTGCGGGACGACGAGACAGTTGACGTTTCCGTCAAAATCCCGCAGATGGGGTGGCGGAGGAGAATAGGCAGAAAGAGAACAAAAAATGACTGAATCCGGTGACAAGAAGCAGCTTTTGCATCTCGTTTTTGGCGGCGAACTGGAAAGCCTCGATGACGTCCAGTTCCGTGATCTGCAGGGTCTCGATATCGTCGGCATTTTCCCGGATTATGCCACGGCGCTGACAGCCTGGAAGGCGAAGGCGCAGCAGACGGTCGACAATGCGCATATGCGCTACTTCATCGTCCACATGCATCGTCTCCTTGATCCGCAGGAAAAGGCCAAGGGCAACTGACCTCGACAAGTGCTGCCGACCGACCGCTCGGCGAGCGGGGTTTTCGTGCATCGACGCCCGTCGATCCGGATTGTTTGACGCATTCTGAACAAATTGATCGGTCATTGCGGCCGCAACGATAATGAGGGAATGGGTTTGATGTCGATCGGTTTGGATCGGAGGCTGGCGCAATGAGCTCGCGAATGGCGCGGTTCGGTCTGAGCGCATATCGTCTGGCGGGAACCGTTGCCTCTCCTGTTGTCGGCCTTTATCTCCACTACCGCACGGCCAAAGGCAAGGAAGACCGCGCGCGCCGCCTGGAGCGCTTCGGCTATCCGAGTGCCAACCGGCCGCAGGGCCCGCTCCTCTGGTTCCACGCCGCAAGCGTCGGTGAAACCAATGCCGTCATCCCGCTGATCCGCGAAATCCGCCGCCGCGACATCCATGTCGTCCTGACGACCGGCACCATCACATCCGCCAAGCTCGCTGCCGAGCGCCTCGGCCAGGAAGCGATCCATCAATATGTGCCGCTCGACCTGAAGCCCTCCGTCAGCCGTTTCCTTGACTATTGGCAGCCCGATTGCGCCATCATCGCCGAATCCGAGATCTGGCCGGCAACGGTGCTGGAGCTTGGCCGCCGCCGCATTCCGCAGATCCTGATCAATGCCCGCATGTCGGACCGCTCCTTCGCCCGCTGGCGCCGCCGCCCGGCGATCGCCGAAGCCTTGTTCGAGAATCTTGCCCTCGTCATCGCCCAGTCGGATGTCGATGCCGAACGTTTCCGCGATCTCGGCGCCGTCCCCGTCATCACGTCGGGCAATCTGAAGGTCGATACCGACGCACCACCTTATGACAGCGCTGTCTTCGCCCGCTATAAGAAGCAGATCGGCGAGAGAAAGACCTGGGCGGCGATCTCGACCTTCGACGGCGAGGAGAACGCCGCCGCCATCGTTCACCGGGCGTTGAGGGAGCGCGACCGGCAATTGACGATCATCGTGCCGCGCCATCCCGAGCGTAGCGACGAGATCGAGGCGGCCCTGGTCAAGCAGGGGCTGAAGGTCGCCCGCCGCACTCGCGATGATGTCTTGTCCGCCGATGTCGATATCTTCCTCGGCGATACGATCGGCGAAATGGGCCTCTATTTGAGACTGACCGAAATTGCCTTCGTCGGCCGCTCGCTTTTTGCCGAAGGTGGCCAGAACCCACTGGAGCCGGCCATGCTCGGCTGCGCCATTCTCTCCGGCGGCCATGTGCAGAATTTCCGCGATGCCTATCAGAAGCTTGCCCGCAGCGGCAGCGCCCGCATGGTGCGCGATACCGAAATGCTGGCCAAGGGCGTGCATTACCTGCTGACCAATGACGAAGCCCGCCGCACTATGATCGAAGCCGGCATCACCGCCGTGCACGAGATGCGCGGCGCGCTGACTGCGACAGTCAAGGGGCTGGAACCCTATATCAATCCGCTGACGGTGAAGGCGCGGTTGCTGCCCAAGGCCGCGGCCCAGGTCTGAGGAGCGAACATGTCGGCTGTGGCGCCTATCAAAGGCATCCTCTTCGATAAGGACGGCACACTGCTCGACTATGATGAGAGCTGGCTGCCGGTCAACCGCGAGCTTGCCCGCATCGCCGCCCAGGGGGATGAGCTTCTCGCCAACCGGCTGCTTTCGGCCTGCGGTATGGATCCGGTGACCGGTCATATCATTCCCGACAGCCTGCTTGCCGCCGGCAATACCCGCCAGATCGCTTCGGGCCTCGTTGCCGCGGGCTCGATGGTCGATGTCGACGAGTTGACGGTCCGCCTCGACGATCTCTTTTCCAGCGCCGCCGAATTTTCCGTGCCGGTGACCGACCTTGCCGGCTTCTTCGCCCGGCTGCATCGGCGCGGCTTCAAGCTCGGTGTCGCCTCCAGCGACAATGAACGGTCGATCCGCCAAACGGCCGAACGCTTGGGTTTCGCCCGCTATGTCGATTATATCGCCGGCTACGACAGCGGTTTCGGCGTCAAGCCGGAGCCGGGCATGGTGCTCGGCTTCTGTGCCGCGACCGGTCTTTCGCCTGAAGAGGTCGCCATGGTCGGCGACAACAATCACGATCTGCACATGGGTCTGAATGCCGGCACTGGCCTGCGGATCGCGGTGCTGACCGGCACCGGTTCGCGGGAGACGCTGGCCGCCGCGGCCGATCATGTACTCGACGATATCACCGCCATCGAGACCCTGCTGCCGGACCTGCAGCCGGCCTGACGGGTAAGGGCTTGCATTTTTTCAGGTTTTGGCTTCTCAATTCCTCCGTCGAGAAGCAGGGGACTGGCCGTAAACAGAGGCGGGCAGGGGAGCGGGACGGCAAGATGATATCCGAAGCGCCGCCGTTCTGGTGGAGGAAAGCCGATTGGCGGGCCTGGCTGCTGCTGCCGCTTTCTTTTCTCTATGGCCGTATCGCCGGCCACCGCATGGCCCATGCGCGTCGCGCCTCCGTTCCCATTCCGGTCATCTGCGTCGGCAATTTCACCGTCGGAGGCGCCGGCAAGACGCCGACGGCGCTGACGATCGCCCGCGCCGCCAAGGCGAAGGGGCTGAAGCCCGGCTTTCTCAGCAGGGGCTACGGCGGCTCGCTCGATGTGACCACCGTCGTCGATCCCGGTCATCACTGGGCGATTGCCGTCGGCGACGAGCCCTTGCTGCTTGCTCAGGAAGCGCTGACGGTGATTTCCCGCCGGCGCGTCGAAGGGGCTCAGCGCCTGGTGGCGGAGGGTGCCGACCTCATCATCATGGATGACGGGTTCCAGAGCGCCCGGCTGGCGATCGATTATGCCCTGCTCGTCATCGACGCGACGCGCGGCCTCGGCAACGGCCATATCGTGCCCGGCGGCCCGGTCCGCGCTCCGATCCGCCAGCAACTGCGCTCTGCGACGGCGCTGCTGAAGGTCGGCGGCGGCAATGCCGCCGACAGGATCGTCCGCATGGCGGCGCGCGCGGCAAAGCCCTATTTCACCGCATCGCTGAAAGTGCGCGGCGACAATACGCTGGCCGGCAGCAAGGTGCTTGCCTTCGCCGGCATCGCCGATCCCGCCAAATTCTTCCGCACGGTCGAATCCCGCGGCGCCGAAATTATCATCGCCAAGTCCTTCGGAGATCACGAGCACCTGACCGAGGAGGAGATCGATGACATCCTGACGACCGCCGAACGGCAGGGCCTTCTGATCGTCACCACCTCCAAGGATTTCGTCCGCCTCTCCGGCCATCACGGCAAGGCGGCGCAGCTCGCCGAAAGGAGCCGGGTGATCGAGGTCGATATGGTTTTCGAGGATCACCTCGCCCCCAGCCTCATCATCGACCGGGCGATCGCCGCCTGCCGCGAGCGACGGCTGCGGGAGATGAAGGCCGGGGTTAAATCGATTCCGGGAAAGACTGAGCCGCTCTGACAGGCTGCTGCAAAACGTCTTGTCCTGCGCACATCTTGTATATGCAATGCGATCACGCGATCGAGTGAAGCAAAGTTTCGCGGGCGGAAGTCAGATGCAACCGGTATGCGCGATCAATCAACGCGATATTGCGGCTTTCGAGGGCTTCGATCAGCGCGAGATGTTCGCCAATGGCGACCTCATTCCGCGCGCGTTCATCACGCTTGTTCCACTGATAGTGATAGTGGAAGACCATGGCTATCACGTCTTGGAAGCTTTCGATAAAGCGGTTTGGCGCGACTGCCGTAATCAGCCGGTGGAAGCGGCTGTCCAGCTCCGAGAAATCCTGAAACCGAGCGTCGATATCCGCGAGCAGTTCCAAATGTGCCGCCCGCATCGATTGGATCTGTTTCCAGAGGGGCGACCCGTCGGGCAGGGCAGCGAAAAGCCGTGCGGAGCGCATTTCGAACATCTCTCTGATCTCGAACAATTCGAGTGCGAAACTGGCTGTGAACCCTTTAAAAACCCAGCCCGCATTCTGACGCTTCTCGATCAGCCCATATTTCTGAAATCGATTAAGAAACTCACGGACAATCGTTGTCGCGACGCCGAATTTCCGAGCCAATTCCGTCTCATTGATTTCTGTACCCGGACAGGCATCGCCGCGCAGCATCCATTCCATGAAGCTCGTCTCGACCTGTTCCGAAATCGCTAAGGTCTCTTCCTTCGGATAGCGCGCTATCTGCTGCGGTTGTTCACCTATGATCCGCCTGTGCGCTTCAGATACGATGATCCCACGTGCGGACATCCCGGCCAGCACCTTCCGCACCGTTGTTCTGCTCACGCCAAGCTGGGCGCGCAGTACATTTTCGGACGGCAATTCCTCCCCAACATCGAGCGTCCAAATGATATCGATCATATCATTGAATGCCCGCTTGAAGGTCGTATCCGTTCGCATGGCACAACTCCTGGAATGGTTACTTATCCATAAAAAACAAGTTGACGCACGTGTATCATATGTTTCTTATGTATAAAAAAACGGGGGAGGCTAGGGGAATTTGGAAGACTCCGGGATTCTGCCTCAGAATTCGTCGCGGCCTGGTGGTTCGCGGGATGCCGCTTTCCATCCGAGACAATCCGGCATCACTTTGGGGCTGAGGCTATTGAGCCTGGGCCCTCTATTGATCCTGATTATGCTCATCGCCGTCGTCAGTTTGATCACGCCGGCGTTTCTAAAGCCCGTTAATCTCGGGAACATCCTCGCCCAGACAGCAGTGATTGCTGTTGTGGCAATGGGGCAGCAGCTCGTTATCCTGACGCGCGGCATCGACCTGTCCGTAGGCTCGAATCTTGCGCTCGCGACGGTCATCGGCGGATTGGTCTACCAGCAGGTCGATTCCTCGATCGTCGTCATTTTGGCCATGCTGATTGCCGGTGCTGCTATCGGTGCGGTCAACGGCCTGGTCTTTGTCTATGGCCGGCTGCCACACCCCTTTATCATTACACTTGCGACTTTGAGTATCTGCCGCGGCCTCGCACTTGCATTGGCGCCCGGCCACACCACCATGCGCGGGATGCCCGATGCGGTGACAGCAATCGGCGGCGGCACGACGTTTGGTGTGCCCAATTCCTTCTTTGCCGTTGCGATGTTCGGGCTTCTTTTTCTGATCCTGACGAAGTCGATGGTCTTTGGCCGATGGGTCTATGCGGTCGGCGGCGCGCCGAATGCCGCCAGAAGCATGGGTATACCGGTAAAGGGTGTTCTGCTCGCAACCTACGTTATTTGCGGCTTTTGTGCAGGTGTCGGCGCGGTGCTGCTCGCAGGACGGACCGCCGCCGCCTCGCCAATTTACGGCAACCTTTTGGAACTCGACACGATTGCTGCAGTGATTATCGGCGGCGCCAGCTTCCTTGGCGGACGAGGCCATCTCGGCCACGCCCTGATCGGCGCCGTGCTGATCGGCGTTATCCGCAACGCCCTTAACCTTCTCGGGGTCGACGTGTTCTTTCAAATGATCGCCATTGGGCTCGTCATCGTCATCGCCGTAGAGGCCGACGTGCTTCGTAACCATCTCGAGGCGCGCGCGCGTGTGCTTCAATCGGCCAGAGTGCAATGAACCCTGCATCGACCACACCGGCACTTTCGGTTCGAAACGCCCAGAAGCGCTTCGGCGCCATCCATGCCCTGAATAATGTAAGCTTTGATGCCTATGCAGGTGAGGTAACCGCTCTCTTGGGTGACAATGGCGCAGGCAAGTCAACGCTCGTCAAGTGCATCAGTGGGCTTCATAGTCTCGACGAGGGAGAGATCCTCGTGGATGGTGCGCCCGTATCGCTCCATTCAACGGCGGCCGCCCGCCGCGCCGGTATTGAAACCGTCTATCAGGATCTGGCGCTTTTCGACAACCTGACCCCGGTGCAGAATTTCTATTGCGGACGAGAAATCACTTTCCCCTCCTGGCTGCCGCGTCCGCTCCGCTTCCTCAACACGGGCGCGATGAAGCGGGAGGCAGCAAGTGTCATCGATCGCCTGAAGGTTAAACTGCCGAGATTCGACGCGCCGGTTGCGCTGATGTCTGGGGGGCAGCGGCAGGCGATCGCGGTCGCGCGCGCCATTGTTTTTGCGCGCAAGCTGGTGGTCCTTGACGAACCAACGGCCGCCCTCGGGCTTCGCGAGTCGCGCCAGGTTCTTGACCTTATCCATCAGCTCAAGGCCGACGGCAATGCCGTGATCATCATCACGCACAATATGGAGCATGTCGTCGAAATCGCCGATCGGGCGGTTGTGCTGCGGCAGGGTCGCAAAGTGGGTGAACTGAAGCCGACGGAAGCGAACAAGCAGGACCTTGTCGCGATGATTGTCGGCGCCGAGGCTTAAGGGAGATCGCTGCTTCGTTGGGGCAGCGGACAACGAGATCGCTCTAGAGGAGGGCGGTCGAAACATGGGAGGTCTATCATGAAACCGCAATCCCTGCTGGGAGCTCTTGCGCTTCTGGCCGTCGCTGCAGTGCCGGCCTTGGCGCAGGAGCCGGTCAAGCTCGGCTTTATAACCAAATTCCCTGTACCATTCTTCGCAACAATGGAGAACGCCGCCAAAGATTATGCGAAGAGAAATCCCGGCGTCGAGATCATCTACGGGCAGGGCACATCAGCAACCGACATCGAGGGCCAGATTGCACAGATCGAATCCATGGTGACACGAGGCGTGCAGGGGATTGCCCTCACGCCCGTCGACCCTACCGTGTCGACTGCGCTGGACAAGGCGGTGGCGGCCGGCGTCAAGGTCGTGCTGATGGATAACAACATTCCGGATTGGAAAGGCAGGACGGCGCTTGCCACGACCAATAATTTCGCTGCGGGCAAAATCGCCGGCGAATATCTCAAAACTGTTCTTAAAGCCGGCGACACGCTCGGGATTCTCGAGGGCGTGCCCGGTGTGCCGGCGCTTGATGACCGCGTGAACGGTATGCTTGAGGGGCTAAACGGCCTTGACGTCAAGATCGTCGGGAAAGGCGCAACAAACTGCACCGAGGAGTTAGGGATCAGTGTCGCCGAGGATCTGCTCACGAAAAACCCGGATCTCAAGGCCATTTATGCCGCTTGCGGCCCGCCCGCTGCTGGCGCGGCGCGCGCAATCAAGAACGCTGGCACTGCCAATGACAAGATTGTGCTGGTCGGTTTCGACTTCTGCTGCGGCGAAGAGGAAGCGCTGAAGAGTGGAGTCGAGGATGCGTCGGTGGCGCAGTTCCCCACCAAGATGGCCGAACTCGGTGTGGATGCGCTGGTAAAATCGATTCGCGGAGAGAAGGTTGAGTCTTTGATCGATTCCGGCGCTGCGCTCGTGACGCCTGAGAATATGGCGAAGTTCAAGTGAACCGTTGCCCCATGTCGATCGCGTAGGCGGGGGGTCAAAGCTCCCCGCTGTCGGGAATGATATCGTCGAGCCTTGCGGCCCGGAGCCACGTGGCCAGCCGATACGGGCGTTGTCGTGGATGAGCCTATGATATTTGAAGTCGCCGGGTAACCGGAGCGGATATTCTCCCTGGAGCAGGCCGGTCGATCAGCCGGCCCGTTTCAGCCAACCCGAAGGGCCGGGCATCTTTCCGCCAGGATCAGAGGCGATCGGCTCGGACGTACCAAAAGGTATGCCCTTCGCCAATCGCCTCTGCCCTGACGAAAACCTGCTCCGGCAGAATGCTTCAATCTAACCCGGAAAGGCTCTAGCGCCGCTGGTTCGGCAGCACACCGGCGCGTTTGTCGGCATCGATTGCCGAGATCACGTCGGCATAGGGCTCCTGCCGGGCGACGCTCCAATAGCGTAATTCGTCGAGCGGAATCTGTTTTCCCGTCATCGCGCAGACGACATAGGAGCCGGGCGAGAGAATCTGGAAATCGCCATCGAGATACCGGATCTTCGCCTCGCGGTTTCCGTGTCCTTCGAACAAATTCATGCGCTCCGTTCCCTGCAGTCTGTCATCCGTCTGCCATACTCCCGCAAGGGCTGCTTTTCCAGCTTTTTTAGCTTCTGCCGAAAAGCCGTTCGATATCGCTGAGCTTCAATTCGATATAGGTCGGCCGGCCGTGATTGCACTGGCCGGAGCCGGGCGTCACTTCCATCTCCCGCAGTAGCGCGTTCATTTCCTCGGGCCGCAATCGCCGTCCGGAGCGCACCGACCCGTGGCAGGCCATGGTCGCTGCCACATATTCGAGCTTGGCCGACAGACCGGACGCCGTGTCCCATTCGGCAATCTCGTCGGCGAGCTGGCGGATCAGGCCATGCGCATCGACCTCGCCGAGCATGGCAGGCGTCTCGCGCACGGCGATCGCGCCTGGGCCGAAACGCTCGATCGCCAGGCCGAGTTCGGAAAGCTCGGCCGCATGCTGCATCAGCCGGTCGCAATCCTCTTCCGGAATGTCGATGATCTCGGGGATGAGCAGCACCTGCGAGGCCAGCCGCTTCGAATGCAGCGCCTTGCGCATCGCTTCGAAGACCAGCCGCTCATGCGCGGCATGTTGATCGACGATGACGAGCCCGTCCTCGGTCTGGGCGACGATGTAGTTTGCGTGGATCTGCGCCCGTGCCGCGCCGAGCGGATACCGTGCATTTGGTTCGGTCGCTGCCGGCTGCGGCGAAAATTGCGGCTCGGCTCGCGCCGTCGGCATCGAAAGTCCGTCGAAGGACGCCTGGGGCCGCTCGCCGAAACCCGTTGTCGGCTGATAGGGCCGGGAGGGCGACGTTTCGGCCGACCATGGCGTTTGCGGCCGCTGGCTATTCGGCTGGAAGCCGGGGCGGAAGGAACGCAGCATGTCGCTCGCCCCGGTCGTCGCCGCCCGGCTGCCGTCGCGCGCCAAGGCCTCGCGGATGGCGCCGACGATCAGGCCGCGCACCAGGCCAGGGTCGCGAAACCGCACGTCGGATTTCGCCGGATGCACGTTGACGTCGACCAGAGCGGGATCAAGCGTGATCGATAGCACCGCCACCGGATGGCGTCCGGATGGGATCGTCTCGGCATAGGCGCCGCGGATCGCCGAGAGGATCAGCTTGTCCTGCACCGGCCGGCCGTTGACGAAGGCGTATTGATGGGCGGAGTTGCCGCGATTGAAGGTCGGCACGCCGGCAAAGCCGGTGAGCGAGATCTCTTCGCGCACGGCGTCGAGCGCAATGGCGTTGTCGCGGAATTCCTTGCCGAGTACCTGCGCCATGCGCGCCAGATGATCATCGCCGGTCGCCGGGAATTCCAGCGTCGTGCGGTCCGAGCCCGACAGCACGAAGCGCACGGCCGGAAAGGCGATCGCCATGCGCTTGACGATCTCGGTGATGGCGCCAGCCTCGGCTTTCTCCGTCTTCAGGAATTTGAGGCGGGCGGGTGTGGCAAAAAACAGGTCGCGCACTTCGACGATCGTCCCGGGATTGGCGGCAGCCGGCCTGATATGCGCGATCTTGCCGCCGGCAACGGCGATCTCGTGGCCGCCAGCGCTGTCGCGCCTGCGGCTTGCGATGCTGAGCCTTGCAACCGAGCCGATCGAGGGCAGCGCCTCGCCGCGGAAGCCGAGCGTGCGGATATCCTCGAGCGTCTCGGAGATCTTCGAAGTGCAGTGGCGCCTGACCGCCAGTTCCAGATCGGCCGCGTCCATGCCCGAGCCATTGTCGCTGACGCGCAGCAGCGCCTTGCCGCCGCCTGATGTGGCGATCTCGATGCGCGTCGCCCCCGCGTCGAGCGCGTTTTCGATCAGTTCCTTGGCAGCGCTCGCCGGCCGTTCGATGACTTCGCCGGCGGCGATCTGGTTGATGAGCGTTTCGGAGAGCTGTCTGATGGCCATGGGCTATTTTCGGAGATTCGCGGGCCGGAGGGAAGGGCTTTCCAAGCGCTTTCCCGAACCGTGATCCGGGGGCTTCCCCAAATGTGGGGGTAGGTAATGTTAAGCCGGTTTTAACATAAAAATGGCATTTCTATTTATATGCCTCCGGAAGCTGCGAAATCGAACAGATGTGGGACGGAATAGAATGAGTGCCGGCTTCGAAAAGGCGGACACATCATCAGGAATCGATGGGGCTCCCGCCGAGGCCGATCTGCAGACGGCGCTTTTCGATGTCGTGTGCGACAGCCTTTCCGCAGCTTTCATCATCTACGACAAGAACGATCATCTCATCTTCGCAAGCCGCCAGACCCTCGAATTCTTTCCGCTGCCCGCCGAAATGCTGAAGCCGGGCACGCGGCTTCGCGATTTCCTCGGCGCAATGTACGACACCGGCATTCGCCAGCAGTATGATGTCAGGCGAGGTGGCTCGCTCAGCCGCGAAGACTGGCTGTCGGAGAAAATCGCCTCGCATTGGCGCGAGCGTTTCGACGCCGTCGAGCGCCATGGCACCGACAGCTGGGTCCGCTTCGTCAAGCGCAGGCTGCCGGGCGGCTACGGCGTCACCATCATCTCCGACATTTCCGAGAACAAGAAGCGCGAAGAGCAATGGCGCTCCGATCTGGAGCGCGTGCAGCTCACCGAGGACATTCTCGACAATCTGCCGTTTCCGCTTTTCGTCAAGGATCGCAACCTCACCTATGTCGCGGTGAATCTCGCCTTCTGCGAGAAATATCAGACGAGCGCCGACGAGGTGCTCGGCCGTAAGAGCGGTGATCTGTTTTCAGAGGAGATCGCCGAGCGCTTCGAGGAGAGTGATCGCCACGTGCTGGAGACCGGCGAGATGTCCGTCTCCCGCCAGCGTCAGATCTCCCGCGACGGTGTCGAGCGCGACATCGTCAGCCGCAAACACCGCATCGGCAAGCCCGGCCGCTATTTCCTGGTGTCGACCACGCAGGACCTGCCGCGCGACGGCGCCGATCTCGACGAGTTCGGCCAAGCGTCCGCGATCACCGCCTCCAGCAATCAAAGCTATCGCCGGGCCTATGTGCCGGTACCAACGAGTGTCGGGCGGCGCGAACCAGCGGCGATGGAAGCGATTGTTCCGGAGAATTTCTCCGGCCGCAAGGTCCTCGTCGTCACCGCCGACCTCGCAGCCGAAACCGCCGCGCTGCGGACACTGACGAAATACGGCTTCGAATCCTGCTCGGTCCGCGGCGAGGACGAAGAGGAGCGGTTCCTGGAAATCGCCACCTCCTCCGGCATCTCGCTCGATCTTTTGATCATCGACAACCAGATGGGCATGCGCTGCCTCGAGCTTGCCGAGCAATACGGCATCCCGGCGCTCGTCATGGACGGCTTCCAGATCGCCAACGAGCTCACATTCCAGATCGCCCGCCATTTCAACCGCAACAGCCGCAGCGCCGCCGGTTCGGATGCGGATTGGGAAATCAGCACGTCCGACGATGTGGTCGGCCTGCAGATTCTTGTCGCCGAAGACAACGATATCAACCAGATCGTCTTCTCGCAGATCCTCGAAGGCCTCGGCTACCGCCATATGCTTGCGGCGACCGGTGACGAGGCCGTGCGCCTCTGGGCCGAGCACCGGCCGCAGATCGTACTGATGGATATTTCCCTGCCGGGTTTCAACGGTTTCGAGGCCGCCCGCCTCATCCGGCAGATGGAGGAAACCGGCGGCGGAACCCGCACCCCGATCATCGGCGTGCTCACCCAGGCCTTCGAGCGCGACCGCGCCGAATGCGTCAAATCAGGCATGGACGACGTCATCATGAAACCCGTCAGCCCGGACATGCTCGAACTGGTATTTCAGAAGTACCTGATGGCCGAGGCTTTGCGGGCGCGAAACTAAAGCATGTCGCGCAAAAGTGTGCAGCGGTTTTGCGCTAACGACATGCGTAAAAACAAAGACCTAAAGCGCGAGGAGCGAATCTGAAAGATCGCGACGCGCTTTAGAGCAATTTCAGGAAAAGTGTGAAGCGGTTTTCCGTCCGGAATTGCGTAAAACAAATGTTAGAGCGGTTCGGCCCTTCCATGAGAAGCTGAACCGCTCTAACAGAGATACCCGTCAACTCCTAGATTTTGGGTGTTCCAGGCGGCAGAGATCGCTGATTTCCTATCGAATTGTTAAGACATGCCGGTCATTCTTTTGCATAGCTGCGGGGGAAAGCTCGGGTTTGCATGATAAAATCGGCGGAAATAGCTTTCTTGACCGTGGGTCAGAATGAGCTTCAGGCGATGGCCTACACCGATCCGCTGACCGGATTGGGAAACCGCAATCGCATGCGGGACAAGGTCTTGCAGATCTCTTCCGAGCGCGCCAGCGATCCGGCCCCCTTCACCATCGGCATCGTCAACCTCGACAGCTTCAAGCCGATCAACGACCTGTTCGGCTCGACAGCCGGCGATGAAATCCTCTGCCAGGTCGCTCATCGTCTCAGGGCCTGTATTCCGGACGGCGCGCTTGTCACCCGCCACGATGGTGACGAATTCGCCTTCGTGCTGCCATTGATCTTCGAGCGGGCGAGTGCCGAGAAGTTCGGCCAGATGATCCGCGAGGTGCTATCAGCCCCCTATGACCTCGGTGACCGCAACGTCCGTCTCTCCGCTTCCCTCGGCTTCTCTATCTATCCGTTCGCCGGAGAGGATTGCGAGGAACTGCTGAAGAGTGCCGAAACCGCCCTCTACCGCTCCAAGCGCCGCGGTCGCGGCCAGATCACCGTCTATTCGCGCGAGATAGCGCAGGAAATGAAACGCGCGACGCAACTGGAGCAGGCGCTCAGAAACGCCATCATCTCGGATGCGATCGACGTGCATTTCCAGCCGATCGTCTCGTTGTCCAACAATCAGGTCGTCGGCTTTGAGGCGCTCGCCCGCTGGAACGACCCCGATCTCGGCTTCGTGCCGCCCGGCGTCTTCGTGCCGCTCGCCGAAGAGCGCGGCTTCATCGATGCGCTGTCGGAGGCGTTGCTGCGTAAAGCCGCCGAAGCAGCACTGTCCTGGCCGCGCGAACTCTTTCTGTCGTTCAATCTATCCTCGGCCCAGCTGATGGATCCGGGAACGAGCAGCAGCGTCCTGTCGATCCTCGGCCGCGTCGGCTTCGATCCGCATCGGCTGGAGCTGGAGATCACTGAGACCGCCGTGATGAGTTCGGCCGATACCGCTCATCGGATCATCGCCGATCTGCGCGCCGCCGGTGTGCGCATCTCGCTCGACGATTTCGGCACCGGCCAGTCGAGCCTCGGACGCCTGCGCGACTTTATCTTCGACAAGATCAAGATCGACCGTGCCTTCGTCTCGCGCATCAATTCCGATCGCGCCTCCGAACACATCATCAAGGCGATCCTCACCATGTGCGAGGGTTTGGAGCTGGAGGTCGTGGCGGAAGGCATCGAGGATTATGCGGAGGCAGTGAAGTTGCGTATGCTCGGCTGTGGCATGGGCCAGGGCTATCACTTCGGCCGTCCGGCCGATGGTATCGCCACGCTGCGCTTCCTACACGAGAACTACTACGATCCGACTATGATGGAGCGTGTCAGCGCATAAAACGATGGCGCCCCATAAAACGATGGCGCCCCTAGAGCATGATGCTTTTAGGCCGATCTGGCCTAAAATCATCCAGTTCTAGGAGCGCCATCGCCTACGCTATACTACCGCGCACGGATTATTTAGGCGTGGTCGAGCCGGTCGCCGTGGTATCGGTACCGTTCGCAGCCGGAGCCGGAGCCCTTTCGGCCGACTGCATTGCCAGCGTCTTGAACTCCGGTGCGGCCTTCAGCGATTCAGCCGTTTCGCTGGTCGTCAGCTTGACGCTGCCGTCCTGAGTGTTCTGCGCGACGGTGATCTTTTCCATCGGAACGGCGACATCCTTTTCGCCGATACCGAGGAAGCCGCCGACGCCAACGATCGCAGCAACAATGCCGCCGTCCTTCTTCATGATCAGGTCGTTGACGCTGCCGATGCTTTCATTCTTGGCGTTATAGACCGACTGGCCGATATAGGTGTTGGCACTGATCTGATCCGGAGCCTGCTCCGTCAGATAGCCGACCTGAGCTGTGTCTGCGGTCGGTGCTGCGGCCGGAGCCTGTGCGGCATCGCCTGCGGGCTTGGTGACATCGGGCGTCATCGGCTTAGGTGCTGCCGGGTTGGCCGGAGCTGCCTGGGTTGGAGCGGCGGGATTCGCTGGCTGCGGCGCCGCCTGCGAAAATGCCGCCGGTGCGAAAGCCGTGGCAAACAGTGCGCCAGCGGCAACGGTCGTCAAGAGTTTGCGTGTCATTTCGAACCTACTTTCATTTCCCTGGAGTAATCGCTGACCGGCAACGCCTGTTTGATTGCAGCGCCGGTTCGAAAGGAAAATGAGTGGTGGGCCGATTGGTTCCGGTTGAAAACACGGAAAATTTCTCGATTCTCACGGAACATTTATCGAGGAGCTGCCGCCAAACCCAGAAAAGGCGCCCCGGTCGGGGAGCGCCTCAGATGGCCTCGGCCCCCCGTGTTCAGAGCACATAGACGGGATCAAACACGCCCTTGACCTCGATGCCGAGCTCCAGAAGCGCGCCGGCACTGGGCTGGGCCGAACGGGCATCCTCGTCGAGCCCTTCCCAGGCGGTCGTTACCGCAAGCCGGTCGGCATTGACGCCGATAAAGGCAGGGCAGGAAGGCTGGACGGCGGGGACCTTGTAGCGCGAAATACGAAGGCCATCGGGATTGTAGCGGTCGACGACACCCGCACCCCAGCGCGCATTCCAGATATAACCGTCGGCATCGACCACCGAGCCGTCGATGTCGCCGGGCTCGTTCATGCTGTCGACCAGCACGATAGGCTCGCCCGAGGGCAGGCCGGTCAGCGGATCGACCATGACTCGCATCAGCCGGTTGATGCGGGAATCCGTGTAATAGCCGATCGTGCCGTCAGGCGAGAAGCAGATCGAATTCGGGATGCTGATGCCGTTGAAAATCTTCGTCACCTTGCCGCTGGCGACATGATAGATGGCGCCGGCCTGGTTTTCCGCCCGCTTGCTCATCGTGCCGATCCAGAGCGCGCCGGAAGGATGCGTGCGGCCGTCGTTCGAACGGTTTTCCGGCCTGTCGTTTTCGAGCGCGGCGTAGAAGGTGAGGTTGTCGCTTGCCACGTCGCGCACGAAAAGCCCTTCTTCCGTCGCGATCAGCTGCCGCGCTGCGTCGATGCGTGCAAGCACGCTCGCCATCACAGGCAGCGGATGCACCTTTTTCGCGCCCGTCGAAAGATTGAGCTCGTGCAGTTCCTTGCCGAGGATGTTGAACCACCAGACGGTATTGCTGTCCGGATCATAGGTCGGGCCTTCACCGAGAACGGAATTGGTATTGCAAAGTGTTTTGCCCTCGAACTCATAAATATCGGTCATACGTTCACGCTCCCAATGGCTGCATCATAGGCGTAAATGGTCGCCTTGGCGCGCTCGGCAACCTCTGATGCGGTCATTCCTGGCTTGTAGATGCTGGTGCCGAGGCCGAAGGAGAAGATGCCGGCCTTGGTATAATCGCCGAAATTCTTGTCCGACACACCGCCGACGGCGGCAATCATCAGCTCAGCCGGCAGGATTGCCCGGATCGCCGTGATGCCGGAAGGGCCGAGCACGCTTGCCGGAAAGAATTTGAGACCGGTGGCCCCGGCGCGCGCTGCCGCCAGCGCCTCGGTCGGCGTAAAGACACCCGGCATCGTCACCATGCCATATTCGCGCGCCCGGATGATCACCTCAGGCTCGACATTCGGGGTGACGAGCAGCTTGCCGCCGGCCGCATGCAGGCTGTCGACCGCCTCGACGGTCAACACCGTGCCGGCGCCGATCAGCACCTCGGCCGGCGCCATCTTTGCGGCGATCTCGATGGACTTGAACGGTTCCGGCGAGTTGAGCGGAATCTCGATCGCCGTCAGGCCATTTTCGATCAGAGCACCGACGACGCTTTCGGTCTCGTCAGGCCGGATGCCGCGAAGGATGGCGATCAGCGGGCGCTTCATATCGGGGAAGGGGATGCGGTTCATCGTGTCAGCTTTCTCAATTCGGCCAGATGGATTCGGCGGCAGCCGAAAGCCCGCGGCGCACGGCGGCGTCGGCGTCGATGGCGGTGAAGGCAAGGGAGAGGGTTCTGAAGGCCTGTTCGTAAAGTGCCTGCAGCCGCCCGGAGGCGACGAGGGTGATGTCGGTGCCGTTTGCCGCATCCTGCAGCGCCCCGGCGATCTCGAGGCCGATCAGCGTGCCGGAAAGCCGGGCTTGCGCGGCAGCGGCTGATATGCCGTGAAGGAGCTGGCCCGAGCGGGCGGTGAACAGCAGGTTGGAGGCAAGGGCCGGGCGCGTAAAAGCGGCCGAGACCGCCGCCTCGAAGGCTGCCGCATCCGCCTGCCGCTCTCCCGCGCCGGCAACGGCGTGCGAAAGGATCGTGTGTTTGCTGACGACGTCGAAAAGCTCGCCGGTCATGAAGGTCGAAAAGCCGGTGACCTTGGCGTCCGTCACATGCACCCATTTCGAATGCGTGCCGGGCATACAGACCGCCTGCGCCCCCGAGCTTGCGCGGCCGAGCGCGCCGAGAAGCTGGGTTTCCTCACCGCGCATGACGTCGGGCCTCGCCATGTCCCGCTGGGCAAGGCCCGGCAGGATGCGGATGTCGCGGCTTTCGCCTGGCACGGAGACCGCCCCGGTCAGGATCGAGACGAGCGGCGCCGGCACGTCGATATAACCGGCCTCAACCCAGCCCTGCCTGGCGCCGGCCATGCCGCAGACGATCACCGGCAGGTTTTCCGGCGCCTCGATGGCGGTGAGATGGCTGGCAAGCACCGCGGAAAAGCCGGTCTTTGCCGCGCTCGTCATGCCTTCGCCGCTGCGACGTTGGGCAAGGACGGTGCCGTCTCTGTCGATCAGCCAGAGCCGAAAGCTGCTGGTGCCCCAGTCCACCGCGACATAAGCGGGATTTGCCATTACAGAACGCCTCCATCGACAATCAGGGACTGGGCGGTCATTCCAGCCGCACAGTCGGATGCAAGAAACAGGCAGGGACCGACGATCGCATCGGGTTTGAGCGCGACTTTCAGGCACTGATCCTCAATCGAGCGCGCAATGCTCTCCTCGGTGAGCCAGTGCTGCATCTGCCGCTCGGTGACCACCATGCCGGGCAGGATGCAATTGACCCGGATATTCTCCGGCCCGAGCCTGCCCGCCAGGCTCTTCGTCAGTCCGACGACCGCTGCCTTGGCGGCCGCATAGGCGGGAAAACCACCCATGTTCAGCTTGAAGGCGATTGACGACATATTGATGATCGCCCCGCCGCCGGCCGTCCGCATCGACGGCACGACTGCCTGCGAGGTGAAGAACACATGCTTGAGGTTGACCGCCTGGTTATTGTCCCAATAGGCCTCGGTGACCGCGTCAAATTCATGGCGGTCGTCCCAGGCGGCATTGTTGACCAGCACGCGGATCGGCCCTGACCTGGTAATGACGGTATCGACCGTGCGCCGGATCGCCTCGATGTCGCGCAGGTCGGCATGGTGAAAGGAGACCGGATGCGTGGTCTCCCGCGACAGCCTTTCGGCGAGCTCGCGGCCGGCGGCCTCGGCGATATCGATGAATGAGACCTTGGCGCCTTGGCGCGCGAAACCTTCGACGATCGCAGCACCGATGCCTGATCCGCCGCCGGTCACCAGCACGGTTCGGTTTTTGAACTCGGGAAATTGTGCTGCTGGCATCATGGTCACCGTCGCCTCCCGACCTTATCGTTGTTCCATTATTTGGAACTTAATTTGACTATATGGAATTATCGAATTACAGTGCCCTTTCTGTCAAGGGTGAGTGACGCGATGAATTCGAACGGCGACGGCGCAGCACAGGCACGCGAGACCGGCACGCTCGGCAAACTGATGGTTCTGCTCGATCTCGTCACCCATGCCGACGCCCCGTTGCGTTTCACCGATATCCTGGCTCTCGCCGGCCAGCCGCGCGGCACGCTGCATCGCCAGCTGAGCCACCTGGTGGAGGAAGGGCTGATCGAGCTCGATGGTGACGGCCGCTATGCGCCAGGCCTGCGCCTGCTCGATTTCGCCGCGCGCAGCTGGGCGCGCAACGATTTCCGCTTGATCGCCGAGCCGCACCTCGCCGATCTGCAGCGGGCGACCGGCGAGACGGTGCATCTCGGCGTTCTCCGCGGACAGTCGATCATCTATCTCGATAAGGTCGAAGGCCGTCAGCCTGTGCGCATGTATTCGCAGATCGGCAATGCCTCGCCCTGTTATTGCACCGGCGTCGGCAAGGCCGCCTTGTCGCTGCTGCCGGCCGAAGGCCTTGCCAATCTCGTCGCCGGCTTGAGCTTCACCAGCTTTACCGCCTCGACCCATGTCTCAGCCGAAACGCTGCTTGCGGAAATCCGCGAGATTGCCGATCAGGGCTATGCCTTCGACCGTGAGGAGCATGAGGCCGGCATCCGCTGCGTTGCCGCACCCGTCTGGTCGGAGGATCGGACCTTTATGGGTGGCATTTCGATTACCGGCCCGGCCTATCGGTTGTCGATGGAACTTCTGCACCAGTGGGCCGTTCCGGTTCGACTGGCGGCTGGGAGGATCATGGAAGGCATGCGCGTTCGTCTCGGTCCGCGCCGCTGAGGGAAAAATCACAATCGGCCCGCTGCCGGACGCGAGCAGAGCATGCTTATGATGAGCGCGATATTGAGATTTGCCGACGAATCACCACAACTAGAACGGTCCGCGAAATCTACAACCAGTCATCGGCTGAACGCTCAACGCTGAAGCCGATTCCACAAGCGATCGTCGTTCCCCATGCAATTGAAACACCCCTAGCGGGCAGGTTTCGCAAACGGTTTGCCGGCCGCTGTGCCGAAGATGAAGAAATGTGATGGCACCCTTGTCGCAAACATCCACGGAAGAAGACGATTATGTTCAGGAAATTGCGGGCCTGAAGACCCAGTTCGATATTTTTCGTTTCATGAAACGGGTGACGGAAGCCTATCGCAGCCGTGCCTTCATGGTCCTCAACCTGCCGCCGATCACCTCCCTCGATCTTCAGGGCAGCACCGTCATTACCAGCTGGCCGGCCGAGCTTCTGGCTCTCTACGACCAGGAAGGCCTGATGGTGAACAGTCCGGTTCTGAGGCGCCTCAGAACATCCGCGCGACCCTTTTTCTACGACATGTCGCGTCAGAACTGGTCGCGGGACGACGGCAAGTCCATTCTCGTTGCCTCGCTGTTCGAACGTTTCAAGATGATGCGCTGCGCCTATTTCCCGACGCATGATCCTTCCGGCCTGCGCGGCGCCGTCTCTTTCGCCGGCGACCGCGAGCCCTTCAATCCGGCCGAGATGCGCGAGCTGTGCTACATCGCCATCCACGTCTTCGACAGGCTTGGGGAGATCCGCAACCTCGATACGCGCATGACGGACACGCTGACCGACCGCGAGATCGATTGCCTCAACTGGACGGCAGCCGGCAAGACCAGTGCTGAAATCGCCGAAATCCTCACCCTCTCCGAGCACACGGTCAATCACTACCTCAACCGCGCCACCAAGAAGCTCGACACGGTCAACCGCACCCAGGCCGTCGCCAAGGCGCTGCGCATCGGCCTGATCAAATAAGTTGCAAAAACAACCGACTGCTTTCCGAGCCGCCCAGCGCGTAGGCATACCTTTCCCGCTGAGGGGCTGCCGCAAGCGCTTTTGCGCTCTTTTCCCTGATTTTTCATCTGGCACGCTTTCTGCATCTCTTCGGCGAGAGGTCCAGAGGGGACTTTGAGACCAGCGCCAGGAAATGGCGCGGCCGACACACCGCTGCCCGACGCCGATGCCGCTTTTCTCCCGGCCCTTCGGCGTCGGCGGCGGTTGTTGCGTTTTGGCACCGCTTCTTTCGCAGCTGTTGGCGATTTCATCTTCCTTGTTCACTTTTCGCTGGTCTTTTTTTCGGCTTGCGCTAGTTCGCCCCGGATTGCGCCGGTTCTAGGGGAGACCGTTGCGGCCATCAGGGCGAAAGCCCGGCGGACTTGATGGCCGCAACGGACTGCCAATTCTCCCCGGCGTTCTTTTTGGCCCGCCGGATTTTCCTCCCGATGATTTTGTTTGGCGAAGGCTTCGGTCTCCACTATTTCTACTGCATGACTTAGCCCAATCGGAATTGATTGGGCTGAGTCATGCAGCAATTCAAGTGCTACAGCGTCCTTGCGCGTCTTGAGAGACGCGCGACGCTGTAGTCTGCAAGAAGCATTGAGGGTGAAATGGCCGACGTCACCAAGGAACAGGTTCTCGAAACGCTGAAGACCGTGCGTGGACCGGATCTCGAGCACGATATCGTCGAGCTCGGCATGGTCTCCGACGTCTTCATCTCCGACGGCAAGGTTTATTTCTCCATCACCGTCCCGGCCGATCGCGCCAAGGAGCTGGAGCCGATGCGGCTCGCCGCCGAGCGCGTCATCAAGGAAATGCCGGGCGTCAAGGGCGCCCTCGTCACACTAACGGCGGACAAGAAGGCGGCCGCCGCCGCTCCGGCTGCCCGCCCTGCGCCGAACCCGCCGCACGGCCATGCCGGCCACGATCACGGGGCTCACGTCCCTCAACAGCCGCCGCGCGCCGGCAAGATCGGTGTGCCCGGCATCGGCGCCATCATCGCGGTCGCCTCGGGCAAGGGTGGGGTCGGCAAGTCGACCACCGCCGTCAATCTCGCACTCGGCCTGCTCGCCAACGGTCTTCGCGTCGGCATTCTCGATGCAGACATCTACGGTCCCTCGATGCCGCGCCTGCTGAAGATATCGGGCCGCCCGACGCAGATCGACGGCCGCATCATCAATCCGATGGAGAATTATGGCCTCAAGGTCATGTCGATGGGCTTCCTTGTCGACGAGGAGACGGCGATGATCTGGCGCGGGCCGATGGTGCAGTCGGCGTTGTTGCAGATGCTGCGCGAAGTCGCCTGGGGCGAGCTCGACGTCCTCGTCGTCGACATGCCGCCCGGCACCGGCGACGCGCAGCTGACCATGGCCCAGCAGGTGCCGCTTGCCGGTGCGGTCATCGTCTCCACACCGCAGGATCTCGCTCTGATCGATGCCCGCAAGGGCCTCAACATGTTCCGCAAGGTCGAGGTGCCTGTGCTCGGCATCGTCGAGAATATGAGCTACTTCATCGCCCCTGATACCGGCACCCGCTACGACATCTTCGGCCATGGCGGCGCCCGCAGGGAGGCCGAGCGCATCGGCGTTCCCTTCCTCGGCGAAGTGCCGCTGACGATGAACATCCGCGAAACCTCTGACGCCGGCACGCCGCTCGTCGCCTCCGAGCCGAACGGCATCGTCGCCGGCATCTATCGCGGTATCGCCGCCAAGGTCTGGGAGCAGCTCGCCGGCCAGTCCCAGCGCCCGGCGCCGGCGATCGTCTTCGAATAATGCATGCCGCCCGGAAGTGTGCAGCGGTTTCCGGGATGACGGCATGCATAAGACAAAATGCATGCCGCCCGGAAGTGTGCAGCGGTTCCGGGATAACGGCATGCATAAGACAAAATGCATGCCGCCCGGAAGTGTGAAGCGGTTCCGGGATAACGGCATGCATAAGACAAAGAGCTGGCGCGCGTCGCATGAATCGGGTTCGACGCGAGGTGCTTTAGCGAGCCGAATCACCGCAGCGGATACCCCAAATTGTGGGGGAAACGTGGTGAAAAGCCGCGCTTCACGGAAGATGTCTTGATTATTTCACGGCTTTGCTTCATATGCCGCGGCGCCATGATGGCGTTTTGCTGCAGATGCTCAATGAGGCCGTCCCCGTTTCGAAGGGTCCGGCCCGCCTGCAAGTTCGGAGTTGTCTTGTCGATCGAAGGATTGGGAACTGCGATGCAGTTGAGCACAATGCGCATGCCGGCCTTTGAGGTTGGATGCAGCCGGAGAGACTACCGGTGATTACCGCTTACTGTTCCAATTGCAAGTCGGTCGAGATCCGCGATCTGTCGCATGCCGCCTCCTTTCCCGAGGATGTCGTATGGATCGACATGATCGAGCCGACCCGCGACGAGGAACTCTATGTCGAGAAGGTTCTCGGCATCGAGGTCCCGACTCGCGACGATCTCAAGGATATCGAGCCTTCCGCCCGTCTTTATGTCGAAAACGACGCCGTCTTCATGACCGCTTCGCTGCTCTGGAAGGCTGACACCGACGTGCCGACGCTGACCGATGTCGCCTTCATCCTGGCTGGAAATCGCCTGGTCACCATTCGCTACGCCCATCCCAAATCCTTTGCGCTGTTCATCGCTGCCCTCCACCGGCTGCCGGAAAACTGGCGCAGCGGCGCTGCCCTTCTCGCCAAGCTCTTGGAGACGATCGTCGACCGCACCGCCGAAATCCTCGAAATCTCCATCTCCCGTATCGACATCCTCTCGACGCATGTCTTCGGCGATCGGGCAAGGAAGGTGCGCAAGCCCTCGAACTACCTCGAGGAGAAGTTGCTCGATATTGCCGGCCATCACCGGATGATCAGCAAGGTGCGCGACAGTCTCGGGTCGCTTACTCGCCTGCTGACGTTCTTTCACACGATCCCGGCGATCCAGCAGGACCGCGAGGCGAAGGAGCTCTGCCGCACCGTCTCGCGCGATGTCCAGTCGCTGTCGGAGCATGCTTCCTTCGTCGCAGGCAACATCACCTTCCTGCTCGATGCTTCGCTCGGGCTGATCAACATCGAGCAGAACTCGATCATCAAGATTTTCTCGATTGCCTCGGTGGTGTTCTTGCCGCCGACATTGGTCGCCTCCATCTATGGTATGAACTTTCAGGTCATGCCGGAGTTGACCTGGGCCGCGGGTTATCCCTATTCGCTGGCCTTGATGGTGATTTCAGCCGTCATCCCCTTTTTCTTTTTCCGCTGGAAAGGCTGGCTCTAAGGAGCTTGTTACAACTTCATGTCCGAAGAGAGCCATCCGAACGAAAGCCATATGACGCCGCGAAAACTGTTCTATCTCGCGCTGGGTTCCGTCGGTGTCGTCTACGGCGATATCGGGACCAGCCCGCTCTATGCCTTTCGCGAGGCGCTGAAGCCGGTGGCCCATGACGGCGTCACCCGTTTTGAAGTCATCAGCCTGATCTCGCTGATGATCTGGGCGCTGACGATCATCGTCACCATCAAATATGTGCTCTTCCTGCTGCGCGCCGACAACGACGGCGAGGGCGGCACGCTGTCACTGCTTGCCCTGCTGATGAAGACCGCCAACGGCCATACCGCCATCCTGATGCTGCTTGGCCTGATGGGTGCTGCCCTCTTTCTCGGCGATGCGATGATCACGCCGGCTCTATCGGTGCTGTCGGCCGTCGAGGGCCTGAAGCTCGTCACACCCAGCCTCGCGGAATATATCGTGCCGATCTCGGTGGTGATCCTGGCGCTGCTTTTCGTCGTGCAATCGCGCGGCACCGGTGCCGTTGCAAGGTTCTTCGGCCCGATCACCGCCGTCTGGTTCCTCGTCATGGCCGCCGCCGGCATTTCTCATATCTCGGACGATTACGGAATCCTTGCCGCCTTCAATCCCTATTATGCCGTCAGCTTCCTGCTGCATGAGGGCTTCTACGGCGTCGTCGTACTTGGCGCCGTCTTCCTGACGGTGACGGGCGCCGAGGCGCTCTACGCCGATCTCGGCCATTTCGGCCGTCGTCCGATCCAGTGGGCCTGGTTCCTGCTGGTTTTCCCGTCGCTGACGCTGAACTATCTGGGGCAGGGGGCGCTGGTTCTCGGCAATCCGGCGACGATGTCCGATCCCTTCTATCTGATGTATCCGAAATGGGCGCTGCTGCCGGTCGTCATCCTGGCGACTGCCGCGACGATCATCGCCAGCCAGGCTGTCATCACCGGCGCCTTCTCGATGGTGCGCCAGGGCATCAACCTCGGCTTCCTGCCGCGCATGGAAATCCTCTTCACCTCGGAAACCAATACCGGGCAGATCTTCGTGCCTTCGGTCAACGCCGTGCTGTTCATCGGCGTCATCTTCCTGGTGCTGAGTTTCAAAACATCGGACGCGCTGGCGACCGCCTACGGTATCTCCGTCACCGGCGCCATGGTCGTCACCTCGATCATGGCCTTCGAATTCGTCCGCGCCCGCTGGAACTGGTCGCTTCCGGTTGCGGTGATCGCGCTCGCGCCGCTGGTGGTGCTCGAAATGATCTTCCTCGGCGCCAACCTTTTGAAGATCCACGACGGCGGCTATATCCCGATCATGATCGCCACGGCCTTTACCGTCGTCATGTGGACCTGGCGTCGCGGCACGGCGATCCTGATGGAAAAGACCCGCCACACCGATATCCCGCTCGCCTCCTTCGTCAGCTCGATCGAGCGCAAGAGCGAACATTCGCCGGCCCAGGTTCCGGGCACCGCGATCTTCCTGACCAGCGATCCGGAATCCGCCCCCGCCGCCTTGCTGCACAATCTCAAGCACAACCACGTGCTGCACGACCGCAACGTCATCCTGACGATCCGCACGGTCAACAAACCGCGCGTCCCGAGCCACGACCGCTACAGGGTCGAGCAGATTTCCGAGCGTTTCTCCCGCGTCGAGCTGCTGTTCGGCTTCATGGAATCGCAGAACGTCTCGCAGGCCTTGGCGACGCTGCGCAAGACGGGACTGAAATTCGACATCATGTCGACCTCCTTCTATCTCGGCCGGCGCAAGCTGGTGCCGGACGCCAAGTCGGGCATGCCCTACTGGCAGGACCGGCTCTACATCGCGCTCGCCAACGCCGCCGCCAACCCCTCGGATTACTTCCGCCTGCCGGCGAACCGCGTAGTGGAACTTGGCTCGCACGTTATTATTTGATTGCGTGGGGCAAAGACCCCGCCGCAAACCCTTCCCCACAAGGGGGAGGGCTTAACCAGTTGCGCCGTCTGCCAGCTTTTCGACGTTTCAGAATAAGCGAGGCGGTGCCGCGCTAAGTCCCTCCCCCTTGTGGGGAGGGGCCTTTCGCGAGGCTGCGACACACCTCATCCCTCGAATTACCCCACATTAGATTCTCATGGTCACATTCCGGCACGGGCTGTTAACCGGACATCAAGGTTAATGCGAGATTTTCAATGGAATGTTCCCGCGTTCCATGCCGGAGTCCGTGTTGCGTCGAAAGAGCCCTTCCCGTAGCAAGCTGCGTCTTATTCCCGAGAATTGGGTGTCGCCCGCAATCTTCGGTCTCGCCGGCTGGCTGATTTTCCCGAGCGTCGCATCCCATGCCGATCTCGCCGCCATGCTTGCCGGCCTCGATCATGAGGGTGAGAACTGGCGCATGGTGCTGACCAATTCGCCGGCCGGCTCCATCCACCAGGCCGAACTCGCCTTCGCCGAGCCGATCGTGACGGGTTCGATCTCTGCCGGTGCCGGCATGGTGCTGCCCGATGGCCGCAAGGTCGCCTTCACCGCCAAGGACAAGGGCGCTGCCAAGGATAGGGGCCGCGAGGATACGCCGGACGAGGATCGCGTCAAACGCAGCGCTAAGAAAGGCCGGGTCGTCGCCGTCGAGCAGATGCAGCCGCCGAAGGATTTTTCCGCCGGCTCGATCCTCGAACGTACCAAGATGCTCTTCACCCCGAGCTTCGATCTCAAGGACCGCTCGGCCTTCGTCAAGCCGAAGATCCAGGGCAGGGAAATCGAGATCGCCACATCTTTCTATAAGACGCAGCCTGTTGTGACCGATATCGGCGTGCCGGCCATGCTCGCAAGCCTCGTCACCAGCAACAAGGCCGATGTGCTGGCCACGGCCTACGCACCGGCAGCACCTGATTATGCCCGCCAATCGCCCTTCGATTCGATCCTGGCCGAACAGGACAGCGGCCGCTTCGTTCCGGAGATCGGCCCGCGCGACCATGCCTGGGCCGCAAGCGTGCTGGCGCCGAGCGTCTTTTCCGCTCGCGAACAGCAGTGCCTTGCCTCCGGTATCTATTTCGAAGCGCGTGGAGAATCGGTGAAGGGCCAGGCGGCCGTCGCCCAGGTTATCCTCAACCGCGTCCGCAACCCCTCCTATCCCAAGACCATCTGCGGCGTCGTCTATCAGAACGAGGATTGGCGCAACCGCTGCCAGTTTTCCTTCGCCTGCGACAGCATCAAGGACAGGGTGAACTCGGAAGATCACTGGCGAGTCGCCCGCGACGTTGCGATGGCGGTGACATCAGGCAAGATCTGGCTGCCGCAGGTGGGCTCGGCGACGCACTATCATGCCGTCTATGTCAGACCGAAATGGGCAAAGACCATGGAAAAGGTCGGCCGCATCGGACTTCATGTCTTCTATCGCACCTATGGCGGCGGCTGGAGCTGAGATAAATCGCTTGGGCAAGCCGATTTCCGGCCCGGAAAAGCGGATTCTTTCCGTCGAATTTGCGCGATCGACCCAGAGTCGATTTATCTCTTTGATTTGATGGAATTATTTTCTCGCTGGACAGAAGCTGTCTACGCCTTGACTATGCTAATCCCTAAAACTATGTTGCGCGCGACTTCAGAACGGGCCGGAAGGGTCTCAACCTTCGCGTCCGGGGTCCGAATGACCGGGGTAGCGGGAGTGCGGGCGACGGGCATGCGAGGATAGATCCATGGCGGATGACCGCGAGGAAAGTCTTGAGAAGCGCCGTGCGCAATTGGAAGCGAAACTCGCGACCAAACGCGTCGAGACGGGAGAGGACGAGGCCAGGGAAGCCCGTGCCGAGGTAAGCCGCAAAGGTTATGCCCAGGCGATGAAGCTTTCCAGCGAGTTCATTTCCGCAATCGTCGTCGGTGCCGTCCTTGGCTATGTCCTCGACCGTTTTGTTGGCACGGCGCCTTGGGGTTTGATTGTTCTTCTGCTTCTCGGATTTTGTGCCGGCGTTCTGAACGTGCTGCGTTCTGCGGGGGTGGTGGCCCATCCCCTGGACGACGACAAGAAATAAGGACCGGGTCCGGTCCAGTGCAATGACCCCGCGTTCTGCGGGCCAAAGAGAGAGAGAACAAGCGGTGTCTAGCGATCCGACTCATCAGTTCCTGATCCAGAAGATTGTGCCGATCGAAATCGGCGGAATTGATTTTTCGTTTACCAATGCATCGCTCTTCATGGCCGCTTCGGCTGCCATCGCCGCAGGTTTCCTTTATTTCGCGACCTCGAACCGCGCCATTGTGCCGGGCCGTTCACAGTCGATCGCGGAAATTTTCTATGAATTCATCGCCAAAATGCTGACGGAAGGCGCGGGCAAGCAGGGACTGCAGTTTTTCCCCCTGGTCTTTTCGCTCTTCATGTTCGTGCTGACGGCGAACCTGCTCGGCATGTTCCCGTATTTCTTCACGGTGACGAGCCAGATCATCGTTACCGCCGCGCTGGCGCTCCTCGTCATCGGCACGGTTCTCGTCTACGGTTTCTACAAGCACGGCTTCAAGTTTCTGAATGTCTTTGTGCCCTCGGGCGTACCGGGCATTCTGCTGCCGCTGGTCGTCACGATCGAAATCATCTCCTTCCTGTCGCGACCGATTTCGCTCTCGGTTCGTCTTTTCGCCAACATGCTCGCCGGTCACATCACGCTGAAGGTGTTCGCAGGCTTCGTCGCCTCGCTTGGAGCCCTCGGTGCTGTCGGTGTCGGTGGCGCCGTTCTTCCCCTCATCATGACCGTCGCCCTGACCGGTCTCGAGTTCCTCGTCGCCTTCCTCCAGGCTTACGTCTTTGCGGTGCTGACTTGCATGTACCTCAATGACGCGATCCATCCGGGCGGGCACTAAGGATAACGACATCGACGTCAAAGGGCGTCAGTCATTCGCCGCAACAACCATTTCAAAGGAGTTCAACATGGAAGCGGAAGCAGCAAAGTACATCGGTGCAGGCCTGGCTTGCTTTGGTATGGCCGGTACGGCTCTCGGCCTCGGCAATATTTTCGGCAGCTACCTCTCCGGCGCTCTGCGCAATCCGTCTGCCGCTGACAGCCAGTTCGGCCGTCTGGTATTCGGCTTCGCAGTTACGGAAGCTCTGGGCATCTTCTCGCTGCTCGTCGCTCTCCTCCTCCTCTTCGCCGTCTGATATCGGCGAATAGATGGATCACGGCCTGCGATCGCAAGCCGTGATCCTTTGCATTTGCAGTCCACCTGGAGGTGAGCATGTTTTTTGTGACCCCGGCTTACGCTGAGGAAGCACCGGCGGCAGCGACGGGTACGGATGCGCATGCCGCTCCGGCCGCAGGCGAGGTCCATACCGAGACTGGTGTTGCCGAAGGCGGACACGCCCGCGGCCCCTTCCCGCCTTTCGATTCGACGACCTACGCGTCCCAGCTGCTCTGGCTGGTGATCACGTTCGGCGTCTTCTATTTGCTCATGCAAAAGGTCATCGCGCCGCGCATCGGGGCGATTCTCGATCAGCGTCACACGCGCCTCTCCCAGGATGTGGAAGAAGCAGGTCGCCTGAAGGCGGAGGCCGACGCTGCCGTTCGGACCTATGAAGGTGAACTGGCCGCTGCCCGTGCCAAGTCCAATGCGATCGGCACTGCCGCACGCGACGCTGCCAAGGCCAAGGCCGAAGAGGATCGCCGCGCCGTCGAGGCAAGCCTGTCGGAAAAGATCAAGGCTGCCGAGCTTCGTATCGGCGAGATCAAGGCCAAGGCCTTCGCCGATGTCGGCACCATTGCCGAGGAAACGGCCGCTGCCGTTATTGATCAGCTGATCGGCGGCACCGTCGCCAAGGCCGATGTCGCCGCCGCCGTTGCGGCCGCCAAGAAGGAGGCTTGATCGATGGAATTTCTTGATGCGACTTTCTTCGCCTTTGTCGGCCTCGTCCTCTTTCTGGCGCTGGTCGTCTACCTGAAGGTTCCGGGCATGATGGCGAAGTCGCTCGACGACCGCGCCGACCAGATCCGCAACGATCTGGCCGAAGCCAAGCGTCTGCGCGAGGAAGCCCAGCACCTGCTCGCCGAATACCAACGCAAGCGCAAGGAAGCGGAAGCCGAAGCGGCCCACATCGTTGCCGCCGCCGAACGCGAAGCCGAAATGCTGACTGCCGAAGCGAAGAAGAAGACGGAAGAATTCGTCGCCAACCGCACGGCGCTGTCCGAGCAGAAGATCAAGCAGGCCGAGGTCGAGGCGATGAAGGCGGTGCGCTCCGCCGCCGTCGATCTCGCAATCGCGGCCGCCGAAACCGTGCTTTCCAAAAGGGCCGACGTCAAGGTTCAGTCCGAGCTCTTCGGCAACGCCGTCGGCCAGGTCAAGACGCGGCTGAACTAAGCAACTTTGAAAAGATTGAGAGGAAGGCCGGGCATGTCCCGGCCTCTTCTTTTGCTGGCAAGGCTTGGTCTTTACTCGGCTTGGGGCCGAGGACAATGCGGTACCGTTGAACCGGCATCGCCACCTTCGCCTGGGTCGAATCACGTTTCTCGAGCCGTCTTCGAACCGTTGTAAACAGGGCGAAGGGACATGCCGCAACGTCTCGATTCCCTCTTCTCCCCAGCGGGGAGAAGGTGCCCGTAGGGCGGATGAGGGGGCCGCGAATCCGATCTTTCCTACAATGCCGATGCGCGCGCTGGGACACATGGCGTTGCCGTCGCGGCGGATAGGTAAGTGGGAGCGTGATTGTGCCGTGCGGCCCCCTCATCCGCCTGCCGGCACCTTCTCCCCGCTGGGGAGAAGAGGACATGTCGCGACCTCTCCGTTCCTCGCGCCCCTTTCACAGAGCATACCGCGGACTGTTCATTTGCCAGGTCTTCTGTGGGCGATCTATTCGGAAAGCAGTTCATCCGTCTCAGGATCATCTTCGACCTTGCGCAACGGCCTGAAGCTCATCCGGTGCAGCGAGCAGGGGCCGTGTCTCTCGATGCCGGCGCGGTGCTGCGCCGTGCCATAGCCCACATGCGCGGCAAAGCCGTAATCCGGAAATACCTTATGCGCTCGCGCCATCATCCGGTCACGCGTCACCTTGGCGACAATCGAAGCGGCGGCGATCGAGACCGAGCGGGCATCACCCTTGACCACGGCCTGTCCGGGGCAATCGAGGCCGGGCGGCACGTCGAGGCCGTCGGTCAGCACGTAGCTTGCCGGAATGGCGAGGCTGCAGATGGCGCGGCGCATGGCGTCGAGGCTTGCCTTGCGGATATCCGTCTCGTCGATACGCGTCGAACTGGAGGAGGCGATGGAAACGGTCGCAGTTGCCAGAATCTGCACGAACAGTTCCTCGCGCCGTTGCGCCGAAAGCTGCTTGGAATCGTTCAGACCCTCAGGGATGCGCCGGGGATCAAGGATGACGGCGGCAGCCACGACGGGTCCCGCCAGCGGCCCGCGGCCTGCCTCGTCGGCACCCGCGACCGGCCAGTGGCCGGCCTTGCGGGCTTTGAGCTCCAGTCGAAAATCCGGCACGAGCGGAACCGTGTCGAAAAGCAGGGGAGAATCGGGTGGCGTGCGAGGTTTCATGCGGCTGAACCTCGCACGCCAACCCGATTTCCCGCAAGTCCCCGGATCAGGGCGGCGGCCGGGGACGCTCCGGCGGATGGTGGCGGTCAGGGCCATCCGCGGGAATTGCGCTCGGGGCTCGAAAACAGGGCGGTTTTGTCGAGCTGCCGATGCGCAAGCTAGAAGCAATTCCAGGAAAAGTGTGCAGCGGTTCTCCGTCCGGAATTGCGTAAAAGGTTAGAGGAAATTCCAGACAAAGCGCGAAGCGGCTTTGTCCGAATTGCGAGAAAAAAAGTTAGAGCAGCGATAGTTGCACGCCGCTGCCATCCGGCGGCACGAACAGATCATCGCGTAGCGGCACGCTGCGTCGCGTCAGCTCGAAACGCCGGGCTGCCATTTCAAAGCGCCGGGCGATCTGCCAAGCATAGGGACCGGCGCCTTTCATGCGCTTGCCGAATTCGGCGTCATAATCCTTGCCGCCGCGCATCGAGCGCACCAGCGACATCACATGCCGATAACGATCGGGATAATGCTGCAGCAGCCAATCGCGAAACAGCGGACTGACCTCGAGCGGCAGTCTGAGGATGACATAGCTCGCCTCGGCAGCACCGGCAGCCTTGGCCGATTCGAGGATGCGCTCCAGCTCGTGGTCGTTCAGCGCCGGGATGAGCGGGGCGGCCATCACAGCCGTCTGGATGCCTGCTTCGGCCAGCGTGTGGATCGTCTCCAGGCGCCGCGGCGGCGTGGCGGCACGCGGCTCCATCGTCCGGGCAAGCTTGCGATCCAGCGTGGTCACCGAGATGCCTACACGCACTAGATTCTTGCTTGCCATCTCCTGCAGAATGTCGAGATCACGCAGGATCATCGCCGACTTGGTGACAATCGATACTGGATGGTTCGCCTTGTTCAACACCTCGAGGATGCCGCGCATGATGCGCCATTCCTTCTCGATCGGCTGATAGGGATCGGTATTGGTGCCGATCGCGATCACCCGCACCTTGTAGCCGGGCTTGGCGAGTTCCCGCTCCAAGAGTTTTGCCGCATCGGGCTTGGCAAACAGCTTCGTCTCGAAATCGAGCCCCGCAGAAAGCCCCATATAGGCGTGTGTCGGCCGGGCGAAACAATAGATGCAGCCGTGCTCGCAGCCGCGATAAGGATTGATCGAGCGGTCGAAGGAAATGTCCGGCGATTCGTTACGGGTGATCGCCGTGCGCGGTTTTTCGACCTGCACTTCCGTCTTGAACGGCGGCAATTCTTCCCACGTCTGCCAGCCGTCGTCGACGGTCTCGCGCTGCTGCGCTTCGAATCGACCTGTCGGGTTCAGTCCCGCCCCACGCCCACGACGCCGATCGACCTCGACCCTCAGACCGGAGGAAACGATCATCGCATCGGCAATATCTGCCGTATTGGCAGGCGCGAATGCGGCCTGCCCTGCCAGGGACTGCTCTCTCATCGGATTCTCCCGCGGCGAAAAGCCATCGCCGTCGCCCGTTTTGCTGATTAAATTCCTATCCGCAAAAAGAGAACAATGCAAGAACAAAATGAGGAAAACGGCGCTGGCAAAAATTTGTGCGGCGCATTATAAATAGTCAATGTTGACGGTTGTTCTCGAATGTCAGGATCAGGAATCTGAGCTGGCACAGACTTTATCGGTACTGGTGGCGGGCGCGGTGGAGGGGCTGGTGAGCGATGTGGTCGTGCTCGATCACGGCTCGCGCGACGGCACCTCGCGGGTGGCCGACGCCGCCGGTTGCCGCTTCCATTCGCAATGGGATATCAAGGACATCGTCCGCGCTGCCCGCGGCGAATGGCTGCTTTTCGTCGAGCCGGGTGCAAGACCCCAGGCCGGCTGGATCGATGAGATCGCCGAATATGTGGCGCTGAACAAGCTGCCGGCGCGCTTCACCGCATCGCGCGGCTACCGGCGCCCGTTCTTCCAGCGTGTCGGCCGGACCGTGCCGCCGCTGGAACTCGGCTTTCTCCTGCCGAAGAAGCAGGCGCTCGCCATCGCCAAAAGCGGCATGCGGCTCACCGAATTCGTCAAGGGCCAGAAGCCGCGCCGGCTGGCGAGTGAACTCATTCCCTCCTGGGTCGCCCGCGCTGCGCGGTAGGTTCGCGACTCTCTCCACCGTTCGCGCAAAAGATGGCACCCAATAGGATTTCGCGCTATAATTCAAATATGGCGCCGTCGAAGCGCCTCGCTTCGCAACGGAATGGCCATGGAATGCCGGTGAACGGCAGAACAGGTCAGTGACAATCTCCTCTTCTGCCGGGTTCCCGGCGAAAGGAGGTGCGTCATGACACGCGGTATGGTCTTCGGCCTCATAGCCGTCATATTGCCGACAATGGTGATCGCGCATCCGCATTCGGCAGCATCGCAGATGATGCGCAGTTGCGCAGGCCGACCCGAAATCGCCAATTTCCTGGACAAGAACTTCGCTGAAAAGCTCACGGCAGTCGGACTGATCAACCAGAACGCCATTCTCGAGGTCTATGCCGCCGAAAGCGGCACCTGGACACTCATCGTCACGGATGTTCATGGCATAAGCTGCGTCCTGCTGTCGGGTGATAGCTGGGACACGATGCCCATCCTGCCAGGCATTGCGACATAACGCATGTCCCGCAAAAGTGTGCTGCGGTTTTGCAATAACGACATGCGTAAAAACGATGACCTGAAGCGCAAGGAGCGAATCTGAAAGATTACGCGCTTTAGGCGATGCCGCTGTTGCAGGCAGTCTATTTGGTCGCGCCGCGTTTCAGGTGCTCGTCCAGACGCGGCATGATCTCGACGAAATTGCACGGCACGCTGCGATAGTCGAGCTGTCCTTTCAGAATGCCGTCCCAGGCATCCCGGCAGGCGCCGGGCGAACCCGGCAGCACGAAGATGAAGGTGGCGTTGGCAACACCTGCCGTGGCGCGCGACTGGATCGTCGCCGTGCCGATCTTCTCGTAGGAGATCCGGTGGAATATGGCGGAAAAGCCGTCCATCCGCTTTTCGAATAAAGGTTCCAGCGCCTCGGGCGTCACATCGCGGCCGGTAAAGCCGGTGCCGCCAGTGGTGATGACGACGTCTATATCTTCGTTCTCAGTCCAGGCCTTCACTCGAGCGGCAATCTTTTCGCGATCATCGGGCACAATTCCCCGGTCGACCAGCCTGTGGCCCGCCTCCGTGATCCGCGCCGCCAGCGTATCGCCTGACTTGTCCGTCTCCGGCGTGCGGGTATCCGAGACAGTCAGAACCGCAATGCCGACCGCGACGAAGGGCCGTTTTTCGTCCAGATCTGCCATCATGCGCCTCCCGAAACGGTTTCCGTCGCCTGGAAATACCAGTCAGGGCGCGCGTCGTGAAGTGCTGCCGCCGCATCTTTGGCAGCAGTCATGCTCGCAAATATGCCGAAACAGGTGGCACCGGAACCGGACATGCGGGTCAAAAGCGCGCCCTTCGCTTGCAGCATCGCCGAGATCGCCGTGATCTCGGGCACGAGTTCGCGCGCCGGCGGCTCCAGGTCGTTGCGGGCAGCAGCAATTGCCGCGAGCCAGTCGGCAGTCTGAAGCCGGCTCGGTGCCAGGCGCAGAGCCGGATTGTTTTTCTCCGCCAGCCGGCGGAAGACCTCGGGCGTCGAGACGCCCTTCAGCGGATTGGCGAGCACCATGGCAAAGGCCGGCAGCTCCGGCACGGGTTCGAGCTCTTCGCCGATGCCGCGGGCAATCAGCGGCCGGCTCGCAAGGCACATCGGCACGTCGGCGCCGAGCTTCAGGGCGAGAGCTGCGAGCGCCTCCTCGGGCAATGTCGCGCCCCAGAGTCGCATCAGCCCGCGCAGCGTCGCAGCCGCATCGGCCGAGCCGCCGCCGATACCGGAGGCAACAGGCAGGTTCTTTTCCAAATGGATGCGGACGGGGAAGGCGAGGGGACCGATCGCCTCTCGCAGGAGGTCGCGCGCCTTCAGCACCAGGTTGGTGCCGCCATCGCCGGCAAGTGTTTCGCCGAAACGGCCAGACAGAAAAAATTCGTCGGCCGGCGACCGCGTGAAGGCCAGCCGGTCGCCATGATCTGCGAAGGTCACCAGCATATCGAGCAGATGATAACCGTCCGGCCGCTGGCCCGTCACATGCAGGGCCAGGTTGATCTTCGCGCGAGCTTCCTCGGTGATGCTGGAGCATGATGCCGAAAAGTGTGAGAGATTTTCGGACGACATCATGCTCTATTTCTTTGATCTGTTTCCGGCCAAGCCCTTATCAGGCATGCCTTCCGCCCGTCAGGATTTCTTGTCGACCGGCGGCGGGATGACGGGCGCCGGATCCGGCTGCTTCTTGTCGGCCGCCTTGGCATCGTCGCTGGCGGGAGGCAGGCCGTTGGCGACTTTGTCCTTGATCTTCGGGATCTCGGCAGCTTCGGGCTCGGAGCTGAGCGCCCGGTTCCACTGGTAGACGGCCTCGAGCTTGCGGCCGACGCGCCAGTAGGCGTCGCCGAGATGGTCGTTGATCGTCGCGTCGCCGGCCTTGATCTGGGCGGCGCGCTCCAGCTCGTCGACGGCATCATCGAAGCGGTTGAGGCGGAAATAGGCCCAGCCGAGCGAATCGATGATGTAGCCGTCGTCGGGGCGAAGGTCGACGGCCTTCTTGATCATGCCGAGACCTTCGTCGAGGTTCCGGTTCATGTCGATCCAGGAATAGCCGAGATAGTTCAGCACCTGCGGCTGGTCGGGATTGAGCTCCAGCGCCTTGCGGAAGTTCGGCTCCGCCTGGTCCCACTTCTTCAGCCGCTCATAGGCAATGCCGCGCTGGAAGAAGACGCTCCAGTTGGCGCGGCCGGGAATGGGGCCGATCGCTTCGACGGCCTTGTCGTAATTGGTGGCCATCGCCTCGTAGTCCTTGGCGTCGGAGAGGACGCTGCCATAGGCGAGGTAACTGCGGATGTCCTTCGGGTCGGAGGCGATCAGCGCCTGCAGGTGCTTGCGCGCCTCGTCCACCTTGCCGCCCTGGGCAAGGGCAAGACCGAGCTGCAACTCGGAGATGCGCCGCATCGGCGAATTCTCCGGCACCTTCTTGTAGAGCGCGATGGCGCGGTCCATCTGATTCTGTTTCTCGGCGATGCCGCCGAGCAGCACCAGCGTATCGGCGCTGTTCGGATCGAGCGCATTGGCCGTCTGCAGGTACAGCGAGACGATGTCCTCGGCGCCGTCGCGGTTCAGCGCGCCGCCGACGGAGAAGAGCACGCCGGCAGCCCCTTCTTCGGCCGTCTTGACCTGCTGTTCCTGCTTCTCGTTCTTTTCAATGCTGTCGCGCAGCGCGTTCAGCGGCGCATAGTTCGGCAACAGGTTGTCGCCGACGGAAACGGCGTCGAGCGCCTTCTGCTTGTTGCCTTGTGTTGCTTCGAGGCGGGCAAGCGCCATCACCGCGCGCATGAAGGTATCCGGCGCCGTTGCGCCGCCTTCCTTGTCGAGCACGGCATCGTTCAGATGCTGACGGGCGGCTTTCACGTCGCCGGTGACGATGGCGATCGCCCCGGCATTGTAATTCTGGAAGATGCGGAACCAGTCCGGCCCCTTCATCTTCTCGACCATGGTGAGTGCTTCCTTGCCGCGGTCGGCGCCGACGCGGGCCCAGGCGAGCAGCAGGTCGTTCATCATCCGGTCGAGATCGTTCGGCCCCTTATATTTCAGGATGGACTCGGCGGTCTTGTAGTCGTCGCGGCGCACGGCATCCATGCCGCGCACGATCGTGGTGATGCGCTCGACGGAAGGATCGCCTTTCAGGTCGTTGGCATATTTGACGCCCTCCTTGATGTCGCCACTGAGCAGCAGCGAGATCATCAGCCGCTGGCGGATCTCGGGATTGCCTGGCTCGATCTGCAGCGCCTTCTTGTAGAGCTCGATCGCCGTTTCGTAGTCATGATCGACATCGGCGGTGCGCGCGGCAAGGAAGGCGCCGGAGAAAGTGGTGACGCTGTCCGCATCAAAGTGAGCGGCCGTACCGGCATCGTCTGCCTTGGCCGCATCCTCGGCGTTCACGCCGGCGACACTGCCCAGCGAAAGGACAGCTGCAAGCGCTGCGCTCGTAAGAAGACGGATGGCAAGTCTCTGCCGCATTAGGAAACCTTTCTTCGACGGCGTCCCGACAAATGCTGCCGGTCGCAAAACCAGTTGCGATCACTGATTCACAACAGGATGGCTTTTTTGAAGCGGCGCTGCAAGAAAATCAGCCTGCGATCAAGGACGTTTGATCAATTGACGCGCTCGATGCAGAAGTCGATCACTTCCATCAGGGCGGATTTCCAGACCGTATCGGGAAGGGGCGCAAGCGCGTCCCGTGCGATCGTTCCGTAATGGATCGCGCGGCCGATCGTGTCGCTGAGCGTGCCATATTTGGTGATCAGCCCCAGCGCTTTTTCGAGATTGGCGTCGGTGCTGTTGCCGGCTTCGATCGCATCGCGCCAGAAGGCGCGCTCGTCCTCGGTGCCGCGGCGATAGGCCAGAATGACTGGCAGGGTGATCTTGCCTTCGCGGAAATCGTCGCCGACATTCTTGCCGAGATCGGCCGCCTTGCCGCCGTAATCAAGCGCATCGTCGACGAGCTGGAAGGCGAGCCCAAGATTCATGCCGTAGGATTTCAACGCATTGCGGCCGGACCGGCCGATCTCGGCGACGATCGGCCCGACTTCGGCGGCAGCGGCAAAGAGGGCCGCCGTCTTGGCGCGAATGACGGAGAGATAATCGTCCTCGGTCGTCTCCATGTTCTTGGCGACGGAAAGCTGCAGCACTTCGCCTTCCGCGATCACGCAAGCCGCGGAAGACAAGACGTCGAGCGCATCGAGCGAGCCGACATCGACCATCATCCGGAAGGCCTGGCCGAGCAGGAAGTCGCCGACCAGCACGCTTGCCTGGTTGCCCCAGATCATCCTCGCCGTCGATTTGCCGCGGCGAAGATCGCTCTCGTCAACGACGTCGTCATGCAGCAGCGTCGCCGTGTGCATGAACTCGACTGAGGTGGCGAGCTTGACGTGGTTTTCGCCCCTGTAGTCGAACAGCGAGGCGGAAGCCAGCGTCAGCATCGGCCGCAGCCGCTTGCCGCCCGATGAGATAAGATGGTTCGCCACTTCGGGGATCATCTGCACGTCGGAGCCGGCCTTGGACAGAATGAGCTGGTTCACTCGCTCCATGTCCGCCCTGGTGAGATCGACCAATGGCTTGATGGATGCCAGTTTGTTTTTGCTTTCTTCAAGCGGTATGACCACGCCCAACGACCCGGACTCCTGTTCATTCTTTGCATCTGACAATAGAAAGGGGCGATGGACGCGGCAAGGGGTGAATTGTCGCGCTGAGCGAAATTGGAAGGAAAACGACGGCAAATGCATGAACTTATCCGCGCCAACGACCCCGTTCTTCTCTCCTATGCCGAGAGTTTGATGAAGGATGCCGGAATTCACTGCTTCATCGCCGATCAGGGCATGAGCGTGCTGGAGGGCTCGCTCGGCATGCTGTCGCGCCGCCTGCTGGTGGATGAGGAGATGGCCGATCAGGCGCGCCGCATCCTCATCGATGCCGGTCTCGGTGGCGAGTTGCGCGAGCGGAAGTGAGCTCCGATGACCGGGGAAACCACTGACACCATCGATGCCTTTCATCGCGGCGCCTTCCACGTGATGCAGCCGAAGGGCAGGGGCCATCGCTCCGGCATGGATGCGATGCTGCTTGCAGCTCTGGTCGCCGACGATCGCCCGGTCAGGGTTGCCGATCTCGGCGCCGGCGCCGGTGCCGCCGGTCTTGCCGTCGCCTCACGGCTTGCCAATTCGCAAGTGGTGCTCTTCGAGCGCTCGGCCGAGATGGCCGATTATGCCCGCCGCAGCATCCTCTTGCCCGACAATGCCCATGTCGCGGGCCGCGTCAGCGTCGTCGAGGCCGATGTGACGCTGACCTCCAAGGCGCGCAACGATGCGGGGCTCACCGATGAGAGCTTCCACCACGTCATCATGAACCCGCCCTTCAATGACGCCGGTGATCGGCGCACGCCGGATGCGCTGAAGGCCGAAGCCCATGCGATGACCGAGGGCCTGTTCGAAAGCTGGATCCGCACGGCCGGCGCCATCATGATCCCAGGCGGGCAATTGTCGCTGATCGCCAGGCCTCAGTCGATCGCCGAGATCGTTGCCGCCTGCGGCCGGCGCTTCGGCGGCATCGAGATCACCGCTATCCACCCGCGTCCGGGTGAAAACGCCGTGCGTATCCTGGTGACTGGTATCAAGGGATCGCGGGCGCGGCTGTCGCTGCGTGCGGGCCTCATCATGCACGAAGAGGGGAGCCACAAGTTCTCCCCTCTCGTCGATGATTTCAACAATGGCCGGGCGGCCTACGCCAGGCTTTAGACTGGCGCCACACTTTTCCTGGAATTGCTTCAGCCGGTGACGAAGTCGAAGAGCAGCTTGACGTTCAGTCCTGCAATGACGATCGCGATCAGATAGGCGATGCCGCTCAGCCAGCGGGGCGCCACGAGTTCGCCCATCTTGGCCTTGTTGCCGGTAAACATGACAAGCGGGAAGACGGCGAAGGAAAGCTGCAGGCTGAGCACCACCTGGGTGAGGATCAAAAGCTCGGCCGTGCCCTGGTCGCCATACCAGATGGTGACGATCGCCGCCGGCACGATGGCGATGGCGCGGGTGATCAGCCGGCGTATCCATGGCTTCAGCCGGATCTTGAGAAAGCCTTCCATGACGATCTGGCCGGCAAGCGTTGCCGTTACCGTCGAATTGAGACCGCAGCAGAGAAGCGCGATGCCGAACAGCGTCGGCGCGATGGCGAGGCCAAGCAGCGGCGACAGCAGCGAATAGGCATCGCCGAGTTCGACGACGTCGGTCTTGCCGTGCGCATTGAAGGCGGCGGCCGCCAGGATCAGGATCGAGGCGTTGATCAGCAGCGCGAAACACAGCGCCACCGTCGAGTCGATCGTCGCAAAGGTCAGCGCTTCCCTCTTTTCGGGAACCGTATGGCCGTAGGCCCGCGTCTGTACGATGCCGGAGTGGAGGTAGAGATTGTGCGGCATGACGGTCGCGCCGAGAATGCCGAGTGCCAGATAGAGCATCTCGGGATTGGTGACGATCTCCGTGGTCGGGAAGAAGCCGGTGAGAACGGCGCCCCATTGCGGGTCGGCCAGCAGGATCTGCACACCGAAGCAGACCGCGATGACGCCGAGCAGCGCGATGATGAAGGCTTCCACCCAGCGGAAGCCGAGCTTCTGCAGGAAGAGGATAACGAAGACGTCGAGTGCGGTGATCAGCACGCCGAGTTCAAGCGGGATGCCCATCAAGAGGTTGAGGCCGATCGCCGTGCCGATCACCTCGGCGATGTCGGTGGCGATGATGGCGATTTCCGCAAAAGCCCAGAGCGGCAGCGAGACATATTTCGGAAAGGCGTCGCGGCAGGCCTGGGCGAGGTCACGGCCCGACGCGATCGCCAGACGCGCGCAGAGCGATTGCAGCACGATGGCCATCAGGTTGGAAAGCAGCGCGACAGTGAGCAGCGCATAGCCGAATTTCGAGCCGCCGGCGAGGGATGTCGCCCAATTACCGGGGTCCATGTAGCCGACGGCGACCATGTAGCCCGGCCCGGCGAAGGCTGCCGCCCTTCGCCACATCGAGCTGTGACGCCCGGTTCCGACGGTGCGGTAGACATCGGACAGCGACGCCTCGCCGCGTTCGTGCCGCCAACCGCTCTTTGCATTCGGATTAAGGACGTCCATGCGATTTCCACCTGTTCTATCGTCAGCGCACTATGACGAATTAGAATGATAATGCAAGTCATTCGCAACAACAAATTCAAACCCGCTATTTTCGGGAACGCGGGGATTGCGTTTGCCGTTCCAACGCATACATGGATGCCGATCGCAAACTGCGATCGTGCGACCCGAAGCGAAGGATGGGAAATGGCCGGATTCTTGAGAAAACTGCTGCCGAAACGGTTCCGCAAGGACGGCATCACCATCCCGGTCGTCCGGCTGCAGGGGGCGATCATCAGCGGCGGCGGCCAGTTCCGGCCGACCCTCAATCTGGCCAATGTCTCTCCGGTTCTGGAAAAGGCCTTCGCTATGAAGGACGCGCCGGCGATTGCCATCTCCATCAATTCGCCGGGCGGTTCGCCCGTCCAGTCGCGCCTGATCTTCACCCGCATTCGCGAGCTTGCCCGCGAGAAGCAGAAGAAGGTTCTGGTCTTCGTCGAGGATGTCGCCGCCTCCGGCGGCTACATGATCGCGCTGGCCGGCGACGAGATCATTGCCGATGCCACCTCCATCGTCGGCTCGATCGGCGTCGTCTCCGGCGGTTTCGGTTTTCCCGAACTCTTGAAGAAGATCGGCGTCGAGCGCCGCGTCTATACCGCCGGCGAAAACAAGGTGATCCTCGATCCGTTCCAGCCGGAAAAGGAAAAGGACATCGAATATCTGAAGAGCCTGCAGCTCGAAATTCATCAAGTCTTCATCTCCATGGTGCGCGAGCGTCGCGCCGGCAAGCTGACAGACGATGCGACGGTCTTTTCCGGCCTGTTCTGGAGCGGCACGCGCGGCCTGGAGCTCGGCCTCATCGATGGCCTCGGCGACATGCGCCAGGAACTGAAAAGGCGCTACGGCCAGAAGACCAAGCTGGAGCTCGTCACCGCCGGCCGCGGCCTGTTCGGCCGCCGAATTCCCGGCGTGTCCCCGGTGTCGCTCGAGGGCGCTGCATCCGGTCTCGCAACAGGGCTTGTCGAAGCGGCGGAAGAGAGAGCATTGTGGAGCCGTTTCGGGCTTTGAAGGGAGCAAGAGAGGGGCATGCCGCAGTTAATTACCATTCTGATCCTGATCTTCTCAGCCTGGTGGCTCTACCGCCGCTTCGTCTCTGACGCCCGCAAGCTCGCCGAAAAGTCGCGCCGCGCCGAAAAGGAGCGCCAGACCGGCGCGATCGGCACGCTGGTCAAGGACCCGGAGACCGGTGAATACCGGCTGAAGCGCGAGGGCGAATAAAATTAAGAGCACAAATTGAAGGGTCTCGCCACTGCTCTGCCCCATCCAGCATCCTAGACCCCTCCCCAACCCCTCCCCACAAGGGGGAGGGACTAACCCGGAGTACCCGCCTCGCTCCTCCTTGAACGTCGAAGATCTGGAAAGCGGGCGCAGCAAGTTAACCCCTCCCCCTTGTGGGGAGGGGTTGGGGAGGGGTTTTAGATCTCTCCGCCGCCGCAAAAGTCTTGACCCCTGCCGCCCTCCATGGCACCTGTCGCGCCGATAAATCCCACGCAATCGGTGCCGTTGATGTCAGCTATCCCAGACCATATGAACCCGAAGCGCTCCTTTCAGGCGCTGATCCTGACCCTGCATCATTACTGGGCGGATAAGGGTTGCGCGGTACTGCAGCCCTACGACATGGAAGTCGGCGCCGGCACCTTCCATCCGGCCACCACGCTGCGCGCCCTCGGCCCCAAGCCCTGGAAGGCCGCTTACGTTCAGCCATCCCGCCGCCCTTCCGACGGTCGCTATGGCGAGAATCCGAACCGGCTGCAGCATTATTACCAGTACCAGGTCATCCTGAAGCCGAACCCGCCAAATCTGCAGGAGCTTTATCTCGGCTCGCTGGCGGCGATCGGTCTCGATCCGCTGCTGCATGATATCCGTTTCGTCGAGGACGACTGGGAAAGCCCGACGCTCGGCGCCTGGGGCCTCGGCTGGGAGTGCTGGTGCGATGGCATGGAAGTCTCGCAGTTCACCTATTTCCAGCAGGTCTGCGGCATCGAATGCTCACCCGTCGCGGGCGAACTGACCTATGGTCTCGAACGCCTCGCCATGTATGTCCAGGGCGTCGACAATGTCTATGACCTGAACTTCAACGGCCGCGAAGGCGACGAGAAGATCAGCTATGGCGATGTTTTCCTGCAGGCCGAGCAGGAATATTCGCGCCATAATTTCGAATTCGCCAACACCGAGATGCTGCATCGCCACTTCGTCGATGCCGAGAAGGAATGCCGGGCGCTGCTCGATGCCGGCGCACCCGGCGACAACGCCAACCAGCGCCTGCACAAATGCGTCTTCCCGGCCTATGACCAGTGCATCAAGGCTAGCCACGTCTTCAACCTGCTCGATGCCCGCGGCGTCATCTCGGTTACCGAGCGGCAGAGCTACATCCTGCGCGTACGCACGCTCGCCAAGGCCTGTGGCGAAGCCTTCCTGCTGACCGATGCCGGCGGCGTCAATCTGGCCAAAGAGGCGGCGTGACGCAACAGCCAGCCAGCCGCATCATCCATATCAACGGCTGGCCGGGCACTGGAAAGCTGACTGTCGGCCGCCTGCTGGCGAAGAGGCTCGGCGCGCGGCTCGTTGATAATCACATGCTGCTCAATCCGGCTGAGGCCCTGTTCTCGCGCAGCGATCCGCTGCACGCATCGCTGCGTGGGCAGATCCGCCAGGCGGTTTTCGATCATGCCGTGCGCGCAGACCCGGCTGAAAGCTTCGTCTTCACCGATGCCTTATCGGACGATGCACAAGACACTGCGACGTTTTCCTGGTATCGCGATCTGGCTGCCGCAAGAGGCGCCGATCTGGTGGCAATCCTGCTCGATTGCGCCCCGGAAGAGAACGCCAGGCGCCTTGCCTCTCCCGGCCGGTCCGAGGCGCTCAAGCTGACGGATATTGCGGTACTGCAACGGCTGCGGGCAAACCACAGGCTGCTGCGCGGGCTGGCTGAACGCACCGTCGAAATCGACACGACAGGCCTTTTGCCGGAGCAGACGACGGCCCGAATCCTCGGAGATATCGGCGTTTGACGGCAGCCGGCAAAACCGCTTAGTGTCCGCCCCGACATTACTTCGCTGCGGGGGATTCGCGATGTATATTGCACTTGGCGTCATCGTTCTGGTCGCGCTCTATCTCATCTTCATCTACAACGGCCTGGTTCGCGCGCGGCAGATGGCGGAAGAGGCCTGGTCGGGCATCGATGTCCAGCTCAAGCGCCGCGCCGACCTGATCCCGAACCTGATCGAGACGGTCAAGGGCTATGCCGCCCATGAAAAGTCGACGCTCGAAGAGGTGGTTGAGCTCCGCAACAAGGCGCAAGCCGTGCCATCAGGCGATGTCGCCGGCAGGGCGCAGGCGGAAGGCCTGCTCGGCCAGGCGCTCGGTCGTGTTATGGCGCTCGCCGAAGCCTATCCGGATCTCAAGGCCAACCAGAACTTTGCCGAGCTGCAGGCTTCGCTGGAAACCATGGAGGGCGAGCTGCAAATGGCGCGGCGTTACTACAACGGCGCCGCCCGCGATCTCAACGTCAAGGTCGAAAGCTTCCCGTCCAATCTCGTCGCCGGCCAGTTTGGTTTTGCCAAGCGGGAATATTTCGAAATCACCAACGAGGCCGACCGCGCTGTCCCCACCGTGAAATTCTGACGATCCGGCATTTTGCCTTTGCCAGAAAGCAATTAAGAGCAAGGGCAGTTTGCGGCCGGCGAGAACAGGATGATTTTAGGCCAGGTCGGCCTAAAATCTGAATCCTGTTCTCAATTAAAGAGTTAGAGCATGATGTCGCCCGAAAACCGCTGCACACTTTTCGGCATCATGCTCTGAGCATGTCGCGCAAAAGTGTGCAGCGGTTTTGCGATAACGACATGCGCAAAACCAAAGACCTAAAGCGCGGCACGCGCTTTAGGGACGCCCCATGGACGGAAGAAAATAGCATGACACGCACAGCCAAACTCACGATCATTCCGCCGGGCCGGCCGCTTTCGGGCCCCGCCATGCCGCCGGGCTCAAAGTCGATCACCAATCGCGCCCTGCTGCTTGCCGGCCTGGCGAAGGGCACCAGCCGGCTGACCGGGGCGCTGAAGAGCGACGATACGCGCTATATGGCCGAAGCGCTGCGGGCCATGGGTGTTTCGATCGACGAGCCAGACGATACCACCTTTGTCGTCACCGGCAGCGGCAAGCTGCTGCCGCCGAAGGCGCCGCTCTTCCTCGGCAATGCCGGCACGGCGACACGCTTCCTGACGGCGGCTGCGGCTTTGGTCGACGGCACCGTCATCGTCGATGGCGACGAGCATATGCGCAAGCGGCCGATCGGCCCGCTGGTCGAGGCGATGCGCACGCTCGGCATCGACGTGACCGCCGAGACCGGCTGCCCGCCGGTCACCGTCAAGGGCACCGGCCGCTTCCAGGCCGACCGCATCCGCATCGATGGCGGCCTGTCCAGCCAGTATGTTTCGGCACTGCTGATGATGGCGGCCGGCGGCGACCGGCCGGTCGATATCGAACTCGTCGGCGAGGATATCGGCGCACTCGGCTATATCGACCTGACCACGGCGGCGATGAAGGCCTTCGGCGCCAAGGTCGAGAAGACCAGCCCCGTCACATGGCGGGTCGAGCCGACCGGCTACCGCGCCGCCGATTTCATCGTCGAGCCGGATGCCTCGGCTGCGACCTATCTCTGGGCGGCCGAGGTTCTCACCGGCGGCGCGATCGATCTCGGTGTTCCCTCCGATAGCTTCTCGCAGCCCGATGCGCGCGCCTATGACATCATCGCCAAATTCCCGCATCTGCCGGCAGCGATCGACGGCTCGCAGATGCAGGATGCCGTTCCGACCCTTGCCGTGCTTGCCGCCTTCAACGAGACGCCGGTTCGCTTCGTCGGCATCGCCAATCTGCGCGTCAAGGAATGCGATCGCATCCGGGCGCTCTCGACCGGCCTCAACCGCATTGTTTCAGGCCTTGCCCGCGAAGAGGGCGACGATCTGATCGTGCAGTCCGATCCCGCACTTGCGGGAAAGCGTCTATCGGCGGAGATCGACAGTTTCGCCGATCACCGCATTGCCATGAGCTTCGCGCTGGCAGGGCTCAAGATCGACGGCATTACCATTCTCGATCCCGATTGCGTCGGCAAAACCTTCCCCGCCTATTGGCGGACGCTCGCGGCACTCGGCGTGAAATACCAGGACAACGATTGACGGAACGCGCAGCCGAGGCTGCCGGCGAGGAGACAGGGATGGGGCGTCGGGTTTTCGGATTTTGCTTTGCGCTGCTGTTGATGCTCGCCGCTCCGGCGGTGTTTGCCGCCGAGGTGATCGACAGTTTCGCCTCCGATATCGCGCTCGAAAAGAGCGGAGCGATGACGGTGACGGAAACGATCACCGTTAATGCAGAGAACAACCAGATCGACCACGGCATCTTCCGTGACTTCCCGCTCTATTTCACCGATGCCGCGGGCCGCCGCCGCAGCGTCGATTTCGATATGGTCTCGGTCCAGCGTGATGGCGATAACGAGCCCTGGCACACCGAGTCGATATCAGGCGGCATCCGCATCTATGCCGGTTCTGCCGATGTGACGGTGACGCCGGGCCGTCATCAATATGTCTTCACCTACAAGACCAACCGCCAGATCCGCTATTTCGACGATCATGACGAACTCTACTGGAACGTCACCGGCAATGGCTGGATCTTCCCGATCCGCTCGGCAACGGCGACGGTGCACCTGCCGCCCGGTGTCGGCGCCACTGATACGATCTTCTTCACCGGCCCGGAAGGCGCGACCGGCAAGAATGCCCGCGTCAGCGAAACCGGCGCCGGCCTGGTCTTTTCGACGACCGAGCCGCTCGACGCACACGAAGGCCTGACCTTCTCGATCAAGATGGCGAAGGGCGCCATCGATGCGCCGAGCGCCGATATGGAAAGCAGCTGGTGGTTGAAGGACAACCGCAATTATTTCATCGGCTTCGGCGGCCTGATCCTCGTCTTCGCCTACTATACGCGCTCCTGGCTGAAGGTCGGCCGCGATCCCGCCCGCGGCGTCGTCGTGCCGCGCTGGGATGCGCCAGACGGCATCTCGCCGGCACTGGTCAACTACATCGACAATAAGGGCTTCTCCGGCGGAGGCTGGACGGCGCTGTCCGCCACTGCGCTCAATCTCGCCGTTCGCGGTTACGTCAAGCTCGAGGACCTGAAGAATTCGATCGTTATCCACGGCACTGGCAAGCCGCTCGGCAAGGAGAAATTCCAGGCCGGCGAGATCGAATTGCTGAAGGTTGCCGGCGGCGCCGGCTCGACGCTGACGATCGACAAGGCCAATGGCGAGCGGGTGAAGTCCGTCGGCCAGGCCTTTCGCTCGGCGATCGAGAAGGAACACCGCGGCAAATATTACAATTCCAACCTCGGTTATACCGCAGGCGGCATCGTGCTCAGTGCCGCCGCCCTGGTGATACTGTTCTTCTTCGGTTCGCTGGAGCCCGAGACGATCGCGCTGATGCTGATTCCAATCGCCATCTCGGTCTTCGTCGCGGTGTTTGCCGCCGGCCTCGTCAGATCGGTGCATCGCGGCAAGTCGCTGTTCGGCAAGATCATCGCCATCATCTCCACGGCGATCGGCGTTTTCGTCGGCGTCAGCATCCTGGCGATCATGGTGATGGTGCTCACCTCGTCGCTGATGGAGCTGCATGAAACGCCGATGCTCTTTGCCGTCGGCGGCATCGTGCTTTTGAACATCCTGTATTTCTTCATCATGGGCGCCCCGACCCCGCTCGGCGCCAAGATGATGGACGGCATAGATGGCCTGCGCCAGTATCTGACGCTTGCCGAGAAGGACCGGATGAACACGGCTGGCGCGCCCTCTATGTCGCCGCAGCATTTCGAGACGCTACTGCCCTATGCGGTGGCGCTCGGCGTCGAAAAGCCCTGGTCGCGCACTTTCGAGGCCTGGCTTGCGGCAGCTGCCGCCGGCGCGGCTGCCGCCTATGCACCCGCCTGGTATTCCGGCAATTTCAACAGCGGCGGTTTCTCCGATCGTATCGGCGGCTTTTCCTCGTCGATGGCCTCGACCATCGCTTCGACGATTCCTTCGCCGCCGCCGTCTAGTTCATCCTCCGGTTTTTCCGGCGGCGGCTCGTCCGGCGGGGGCGGCGGAGGCGGCGGAGGCGGGGGTTGGTGAGCTTTCCCGCTTGACCTTTCGGTCCTTCGCCCTTAACCGCCAGACGAAACAGGAAAGGGTCGCGCATGAAGGTTCTGTTGATCGGATCGGGCGGACGCGAGCATGCGCTCGCCTGGAAGCTGGCGCAATCGCCGTTGATGACGGAATTCTATGCTGCACCCGGCAATCCCGGCATTGCCGAACACGCCGTGCTGGTGCCCCTTGACATCGAGGATCACCAAGCGGTCGCGGCCTTCTGCAAGGACAAGGCGATCGATTTGGTCGTCGTCGGTCCGGAGGCGCCGCTGGTTGCCGGCCTCGCCGACCGGCTGCGCGCCGATGGCCTGGCGGTCTTCGGTCCCTCCGCTGCCGCAGCCCAGCTCGAGGGTTCCAAAGGCTTCACCAAGGATATCTGCGCCCGCTACGGCATCCCGACAGGCGCCTACCAGCGCTTCAACAATGGACCGAAGGCCAAAGCCTATATCCGCGCCGAGGGTGTGCCGATCGTCGTCAAGGCCGATGGCCTTGCCGCCGGCAAGGGCGTCACGGTTGCGATGACGCTCGAGGAAGCTTTGGCTGCTGTCGACGACTGCTTCGAAGGCGCCTTTGGCGTTGCCGGCGCCGAAGTCGTCGTCGAAGCCTATCTTGATGGCGAGGAGGCGAGCTTCTTCTGCCTCTGCGATGGCAAACATGTGCTGCCGCTCGCAACCGCCCAGGATCACAAGCGGGTGGGCGAGGGCGATACCGGCGTCAATACCGGCGGCATGGGCGCCTATTCGCCGGCGCCTGTGATGACCGCCGAAATGGTCGAGCGGACGATGAAGGAGATCATCGAGCCGACGATGCGCGGCATGGCCGAGAGCGGCCATCCCTTCTCCGGTGTCTTTTTCGCCGGGCTGATGATCACTAAGAAGGGGCCTGAACTCATCGAATACAATGTCCGCTTCGGCGACCCCGAATGCCAGGTGATGATGATGCGGTTGAAAAGCGACCTTCTGCCGCTGCTGCTCGCCACCGCCAACGGCACGCTCGATCAGGTCAACGCCGAATGGAACGACGATCCGGCGCTGACGGTGGTCATGGCGTCCAAGGGTTACCCCGGCGCCTACGAGAAGAATACGCCGATCCTCTCCCTGCCTGATACGGGCGAGGGCGAGAAGGTGTTTCATGCCGGCACGGGTCTGAAAGACGGTGTGCTGGTTGCGACCGGCGGCCGCGTGCTGAACGTCACCGCGTCAGGTGGCACGGTCGCCGAGGCCAAGGACCGCGCCTATGCGCTGCTCGACAGGGTAAGATGGGAAAACGGCTTTTGCCGGCGCGACATCGGCTGGCGGGCGATCGAGCGCGAAACCGGCGCGGAATGAGTATAAACCGGCCCGTTCTTTAAATTTTTACCCTTTCCCCTGACGGGATAGAAACAAAGCTGCGCTAATTTGCTCCCAAGATGAGACGGAGTAGCGTTGATGCGTCAGATTTTCCTCGGTGCGGCAATCCTGCTGATGGCAGGTTCTGCGATGGCGTCCTCGATCGAGGTGGTCGGCAAGACTGCGCCGCGTGCTGAAGGCAGCATCGTCACCGAAACCTGCGCCCATTGCCCGCCGCTCCAGACCGAGCTGACCAAGAGGGACTATACGGTGCCGGAGCTGAAGCCCGGCGTCCTCGAGGCGAGTGAAATCCGCGATGTCGGCGGTGAAAAGAAGATTTACCGCACCGAAGGCTGGATGGGTGGCTCGCCCGTCGTTTTCGTCAGCAAGGCGACGCCTGAATCCATGATTGCGGCCGCGCCGCCGGCGCCGCCGGTCGACGGCATCGACATGAATTCAACCACCGCGGCCGTCATTGGCGGCGACGCCAGGCCCGTTGCGGCAGGTATGGTGGAACAACCGGCAGCGCTAAACGCTTCCGAATTCAAGCTGCGTTTCTAGGAGCAACTTCCGGCAAAAGTGTTGAGCGGTTTTGCGTCCGGAATTGCCTAAACAACAAATTCCCTGCCCCCGCCTGATCAAGGTTTCGATCGTTTGGGGGTCCACCACAGGTGGGCCGAATGCACCCTCGATGAGCAGCGGGGGTGCATTCATGTTTTGATGCACCGGGCACGCTGAGAATTCAAAAGAGAAATGATATTTGGCCGGCGGATGAAAATCCGGCGGTCTGCCTTGTAACTTTACCCCCTGATTTTCAGGGAAGTTCACATCGCGAACAACAAAATTAAAGCTTTTTTATAGGGTGAGCATTAATTGATACTTTACCCGGTCGCAGCATGTTTATTTTAGCAGCGGTAGACGCGTCCTCTTTTTCGGCGCGCTCGCACAGGCGGTAGAAGACCGCACCGGAATGCAGCCATCCATTCCCGTTGCGAGGCGTCATGAAAAATTTGAAGATATCGAAGCAGCTCATATTGCTGGTCGTCGGCCTGATGATCGCCTTTGCGATCGCCACCTCCCTGCAGATCCGCTCCTCCGTCAACGCGATCTACAACGAACGCTACGACATGCTGCGGGCGGAGGTGCAGTCTGCGGTCTCTGTTCTCAAAATCTACCAGGCCAAAGTGACTGCCGGCGAAATGACGCTGGAAGACGCCCAGAAGCAGGCCTACGCCACCGTCAATGCGATGAAATACGACCCCGATGGCTATTTCTTCGGCTATAGCTACGACATCCAGATGATGTTCCACTATGATGCCGCGAAAGTCGGTCAGGTCAACAAGGGTCAGCCGGACAGCAAAGGCAAGCTCTATCGAGAAGAGCTGGTCAAGCTCGGGCAGCAGGGCGGCGGTCTCGTCGAATATTATTCCACAGCCAAACCGGGCCACCCCGCTGGCGATTTTCGCAAGACGGCCTATGCACAGGCCTTCGATCCCTGGAAGGTCGTCGTCGTCACCGGCGTCTATATGGACGATCTCGATGCTCAGATAAACAGCACGATCCTGACCGCGCTCTCCGGCAGCATCGTTCTGTTCTTCCTTGCCATGACAGCCGCATACTTTGTCATCCGCGGCATATCGGGACCTCTCAACAACGTCCATGCCGCCCTGAAGGCCGTCGCCGAAGAGGATGTTTCGATAGCCATCCCGCATACCGGGATGAACAACGAAGTCGGCATGATGGCGAAGGCGACGTTGTCGCTGCAGGAAAAGATCAGGGAACGCCATCAGATGTCCGATCGCGAGGCGGCTCAGCAGCTGGCTCTGGAAAGCGAGCGCGAGAACAATCTGCGCCAGCAGCAGGATGAGACGACGCTCCAGGCGCGGGTGGTGGCAACGATTGGCCAGGCACTGGCGATGATTGCCCGTGGCGATCTCACCGTCCGCTGCGCCGATCTCGGCCAGAAGTATGCCGCCCTCCGCGATAACTTCAACGATGCGCTGTCGCATCTCGAAGCCGCCATGGCCAAGGTCAGTGCCAAGGGCACCGACATCGGCACCAGCAAGGAAGAGATCCGCCGCGCCTCCAACGAGTTATCGCAGCGCACCGAGCGCCAGGCGGCCAGCCTGGAAGAGACTTCGGCCGCCCTCGATGAGCTCACCGTCGCCGTCCGCCAGACGGCCGATGGCGCGCACGAAGCCAGCAAGCGCGTCCACTCGGTCAGCACCGAGGCCACCCATAGCGATGCGATCGTCACCCAGGCGATCGAGGCGATGAGCGGCATCGAGAAGTCGTCCTCGGAGATCACCAAGATCATCGGCGTCATCGACGAGATCGCCTTCCAGACCAACCTTCTGGCGCTGAATGCCGGCGTCGAGGCAGCGCGTGCCGGCGAATCCGGCAAGGGTTTTGCGGTCGTCGCCCAGGAAGTGCGCGAACTTGCCCAGCGTTCCGCCGCGGCCGCCAAGGAGATAAAGGACCAGATCGCCCGCTCCTCCAGCCAGGTCGACCATGGCGTCCGTCTGGTCGGCGAGGCAGGCGAAGCGCTGAAACGGATCTCCGACCAGATCAAGGCCGCCAACGAGATCGTCGCCAAGATTGCCCACAGCGCCTCCGAACAGGACACGACGCTGCGCTCGATCTCCTCGTCGATGAACCAGCTCGACGCCGCCACGCAGCAGAATGCCGCCATGGCCGAAGAGACCACGGCATCGGCCGAGACGCTGGCCACCGATACCGACGAGCTGATCGACCTCATCCGCGGATTCCGCGTCAGTGGCGAACGCACCGCTCCCGCCACACATCAGGGTCGCCGTGCCGCTTAAACGGCACGGAGACGAAAGCGTTTTCATCACCAAATTCTTAGCGGCCGTCGGTTCTCCGGCGGCCGTGCCGTTTGAAGCTCATTGCGCGACACGATCAATCAGCCGCTCGATTTCGCGATCGGAATACACCTCGACGCCATCAGCTTTCAGCGCCGCCGCCGTCACGCCGTTGCCGGCACGCTTGCGGCCGGAAAACGTGCCGTCATAGATGAAATCGGATCCGCAGGACGGGCTGCCGTCGATGAGCAGCGCATAACGGCAGCCGGCCTCCCTTGCGAGCGCCACGGCATTTTTCGCCGCCAGCAGGAATTCTTCCGTTACGTCGGCGCCCGTCAGCTCGACAACCCGCGCCGTGCCGGCCAGCACCTCTTCGCCGGTTGCCGCCTCTGCGATCTCCGCCGGCGGCCGCGGCACCATCATGCCCGCCGACATCTCCGGACAGATCGTCACCAACCGACCCTCGGACCGCCATGTCTCGATTACCGGATGAAGCAACGGCTTCGCCCGCCCGTCATACCGAACGGCGTGCCCCATGAGACAGGCGCTGACGAGAATCTTTCTCTGCATGTGTGCTTGGATAACGCGGTAACCGGGGCGATGCCAGTGTTGAATGAGCTTATCTAAGGCGGTAGTGAACCGCATCCGCCCCTCATCCGCCTGCCGGCACCTTCTCCCCGTAAACGGGGCGAAGGGGATATGCCGCACGCTCCCCGTTCCCCGCCAGCCTCTCGCGCGGCACGTCCCCTCGCCCCGCGAGCGGGGAGAGGGTTAGGGTGAGGGGCCGTTGTTTTTCGAGACGGCGCCACATCGGCGCAGAGTGGACAAGGTGGGCTTGACCCGAGGATGCACCCGGCAAGCGCCCTCTTCATGCCGGCAAATCACCCCGAAATTTTCGAGAAATCCGCAACCGTTCCCGTCGCCTCGCGGATCAGCCGCAGCAGGGCGAGACGGTTGGCGCGGATGGCGGCGTCCTCGTCGTTGACGAGCACGTCTTCGAAGAAGCGGTCGACCGGGCCGCGCAGCTTGGAGAGCGCTTCCATCGCCGAGCGGAAATCCTCGCGGGCGACGGCCTCCGACGCATCCTTCGAGGCGCTGGAGATGGCGGCGAAGAGCTCCTTTTCGGCATCGAGCGACAGAAGCGCCTGCGACACGCCGTCGGCGATCACCGTGCCCTTCTTTTCCTCGGCGGCAAGCAACTGCGTCGCCCGCTTGGTGCCGGCGAGCAGGTTCTTGCCGTCTTCCGAGGTGATGAAGGCCGTCAGCGCTTCGACGCGGCGCGCCACCATCAGCAGGTCGTCGGCATCTGAAGTCAGCACGGCGTCGATCAGATCGTGGCGAGCGCCCTGATCGCGCAGATAGACCTTGAGGCGGTCATGGAAGAAGGAGAGCAGGTCGCCATCCCTTGTTGTTGCCAGCAGCGGCAGGCGGATCCTTCGCTCCAGCAGGATCCTGACGACGCCGAGTGCGGCACGCCTCAGTGCGAATGGATCCTTCGACCCTGTCGGCTTTTCATCGATCGCCCAGAAGCCGATCAGCGTATCGAGCTTGTCGGCAAGGGCGATCGTGATCGCCACTCTGTCCTCCGGCACGCGGTCCGACGGCCCCTGCGGCTTGTAGTGATCCTCGATCGCTGCGGCAACAGAGGCATCCTCACCCTGCAGCACCGCATATTTGCGGCCCATCAAGCCCTGCAGTTCCGGGAATTCGCCAACCGCTTCGGTGCGCAGATCGGCCTTTGCAAGCACGGCGGCGCGATCGGTGAGAGCCGCATCGGCGCCGGTGATATCAGCCAATTGCTTGGCCAGGGCTCGGATGCGGGCGACGCGTGCGCCCTGCGTGCCGAGCTTGGCATGGAAGGTCACATCGAGCGCATCGAGCTTGGCCATGCGCTGGTCGAGCGGCTTGTTGATGTCGAGGCCGAACTTTGCCGCTGAAGCGGAGAGCATCTCAAGATCCGGCAGATTGCCCTGGTCGCGCTTCCAGAAATGCAGCGCATCGGAAAGCCTTGCCCGCACCACCTTGCCGTTGCCGTGGACGATTTCCTTGCCGCCGTCGCTCGCCTGGATGTTGGAGACGAGGATGAACTTGTTCGACAGCGTCTCGCTGCCGCTCGCGCGCGTCACGAAACACTTTTGGTTGGTCTTGATCGTCAGCCGGATAATTTCGGAGGGGATCGAGAGGTAATCCTCCTCGAAACTGCCCATCAGCACCTGCGGCCATTCGACGAGGCCGGAGACTTCCTCCAGCAGGCCTTCGTCTTCCACCAGCTCAAGCCCGTTGGCAAAGGCGATATCGCGGGCGTCGTGCAGGATCATGTCCTTGCGCCGCTCGGCATCGAGGATAACCTTCGCCTTTTCCAGGTTCGCCGCATAATCGTCGAAGCGTCGCACCGTGATCACCTCGGGCGCGTGAAAACGGTGGCCGTAGGTGATGTTGGAGGCAGTGATGCCGTCGATCTCGAAGGGGATGATGGTGGTCTCTTCATGCTCCGGGCCGAAGGTGCAGACGATCGACTGCAGCGGCCGCACCCAGCGCAGCGCACCGGGCTTCGACGAGGCCTTGCCCCAGCGCATCGACTTCGGCCAGGGAAAATCGCGGATGATGCCGGGCATCACATCGGTGACGATCTCTTCGGTCGCACGGCCGGGCTTGGAGATGACCGCGACGTAGAAATCGCCCTTCTTCGGATCGCTCACCACCTGCGCCTCGGAGACCGAGGAAAGGCCGGCGCCGCGCAAAAAGCCTTCGATCGCCTTTTCGTTGGCGTCGGTCCGCGGTCCCTTGCGTTCCTCGCGCACATCGGCGGAGCGGGCCGTCAGGCCATGGATGTCGAGCGCAAGCCGCCGCGGCGTCCAATATTCGCGCGCGCCCTCGTAGGACAGGCCCGCTTCGACAAGCGCATCGGTGACGAGCTTCTTCAGGTCGCCAGCAGCCTTGCGCTGCATGCGGGCCGGAAGCTCTTCGGAGCGGAGTTCGAGAAGAAGGTTTGGCATGTCAATCTTTTTCCTTGCGCCCGCGGGCAGGGCGATCCAAAAACGTTGCTTCTGCTATCAAAGAATGCCGCATCTGCACAACCGCAAAAACGGACGAGAGCGATGGGGTGGGGCGACCGGGGGCGTGTTGCCGCGTGGCCCCCTCATCCGCCCTGCCGGGCACCTTCTCCCCGATGGGTAGAAGGGGAGTTGCGGCAGCGATCCATTCTTGCCACTGCCGTTTGTGATGGAGGAAAGCAGTGCGGCATATCCCTTCTCCCCTCGGGGAGAAGATGCCGGCAGGCAGATGAGGGGGCCACACGGCAACACGCCGATGGATCCCCCAATCCATTAACTTCCGCTGTGAAAACCACAGTCGGGCATTGCCTTGCCGCTTTTCGCCGCTATGGTCCCGCCACCTCTGTCGAAACAGGAAATCCCCAGGAACCCCATGGCCGCAGACCTCCGTTTTCTCGCAGCCCGCATCTCCGCCGAAATCAACGCCCGGCCCGAACAGGCCAAAGCCGCCATCGAGCTGCTTGACGAGGGCGCAACCGTGCCCTTCATCGCCCGCTACCGCAAGGAAGTGACGGGCGGGCTGGATGATACGCAGCTGCGCAATCTCGCCGAGCGGCTGGTCTATCTGCGCGAACTCGAAGCCCGGCGCGACGCGATCGTCGAATCGATCACCGGCCAGGGCAAGATGACCGACGAGCTGATGGCCAAGGTCGCAGGCGCCGAAACCAAGGCCGAGCTTGAAGATCTCTATCTGCCCTACAAGCCGAAGCGCCGCACGCGGGCAGAAATCGCCCGTGAACGCGGCCTCGGCCCGCTCGCCGAGAGGATCCTCGCCGACCGCGCCAGGGAACCGGCGGTGCTGGCCGAAGGCTTCGTCACCGCTGATGTGCCCGATGTGAAGACGGCGCTCGAGGGCGCGCGCGATATCATCGCCGAAGGCATTGCCGAAAATGCCGACCTGCTCGGCAGGTTGCGCGCTCATATGCGCCAAGCCTCATTGCTGAAGGCGAAAGTCGTCGACGGCAAGCAGGCGACGGGCGAGAAGTTTTCCGATTATTTCGACCATTCCGAACGCTGGGCGACCGCCCCCGGCCACCGCGCGCTCGCCATGCTGCGCGGCTGGAACGAGGAGGTGCTGACGTTGACGATCGAGGCCGACGCCGAGACGGCCTCCCCGAACAAGCCGGTCGAGCGCATGATCGTGGCGGCATACGAGATCGGTACCAGCCGTCCCGGCGACCGCTGGCTGATGGAGGTCGCAAGCTGGACCTGGCGCGTCAAGCTTTCCATGTCGCTCTCGCTCGACCTGATGCGGGAACTGCGCGAAAGGGCGGAAGAGGAGGCGATCCATGTCTTCGCCCGCAATCTCAAGGATCTGCTGCTGGCCGCGCCCGCCGGCTCGCGCGCGACGATGGGTCTCGATCCGGGCATCCGCACCGGCGTTAAGGTCGCCGTGGTCGACGGCACCGGCAAGGTGGTGGCGACATCGACCGTCTATCCCTTCCAGCCGAGGAACGATGTGCGCGGCGCCCAGGTCGAGCTGGCCTCGCTGGTCCGCAAGCACAATGTCGAGCTGATCTCGATCGGCAACGGCACCGGCAGCCGCGAAACCGAAAAACTGGTGGCCGACATGCTGGCCGATTTGCCGGCGCCGAAGCCGACCAAGGTCATCGTTTCGGAAGCCGGCGCCTCGGTCTATTCCGCCTCGGCGACCGCTGCTGCTGAATTCCCTGATCTCGACGTGTCGCTGCGCGGCGCCGTCTCCATCGCGCGGCGCCTGCAGGATCCGTTGGCCGAACTCGTCAAGATCGAGCCGAAGTCGATCGGCGTCGGCCAGTATCAGCATGACGTCGATCAGCAGAAGCTGTCGCGTTCGCTCGATGCGGTGGTGGAAGATGCGGTGAATGCCGTCGGTGTCGATCTCAACACCGCGTCTGCGCCGCTGCTCTCGCGCGTCTCCGGCCTCGGCCCGTCGATTGCCGACGCCATCGTCCGCCACCGCGACAGCGAAGGCCGTTTCGAGACGAGAAAGGATCTCCTGAAGGTCGCCCGCCTCGGCGGCCGCACCTTCGAGCAATGCGCCGGCTTCCTGCGCATTCCCAACGGCAAGGAGCCGCTCGATTCCTCTTCGGTGCATCCGGAGGCTTACGGCGTCGCCAAAAAGATCGTCGACGCCTGCGGCCGGGATCTGCGCGCGCTGATGGGTGATAGTGCCGTCTTGAAATCGGTCGATCCACGCCAGTTTATCGACGAGAAATTTGGCCTGCCGACGGTCAGGGACATCATCGCGGAGCTGGAAAAGCCCGGCCGTGACCCGCGTCCGAGCTTCAAGACCGCGACCTTCGCCGAGGGCGTCAACGAAATTTCCGACCTGACGCCCGGCATGGTGCTGGAAGGCACGGTGACCAATGTCGCCGCCTTCGGCGCCTTCGTCGATATCGGCGTGCACCAGGATGGTCTGGTGCATGTGTCCCAGCTTGCCGATCGCTTCGTCAAGGATCCCCACGAGGTCGTCAAGGCGGGCGATGTCGTCAAGGTGCGGGTTGTCGAAGTCGATGCCAAGCGCAAGCGCATCGGTCTTTCCATGCGACGCGACGATGGTTCATCGGCGCCGCCGCCGCGCGGTGATTCTCGTCCAAACCAAGGGGCGCGGCCGCAGAACGAACGCCGGCCTGCGGCTCAGAACCCGGGAAGCCAGGGCGCATTCGGCGCGGCACTTGCCGAAGCCATGAAGCGAAAATAGGGGTTTAGCCGGCATTTCGGCAAAAATGCAACAGTTTGGCAGCGTTCTGAACGGAGTGCTAAATCCGGCGCTTGTAAGGCGAAAGAGAGCGACTAAGTTGATGTGACCATCCTGTCACATTTGCGAGGCGTGCATGGCGTCGGCATTCTTATCGATCGTCCAGCAAATCGTCCGCAAGGGTTCGTTGAAACTTACCCTTGCCAATGGCGAAACCCACACGATCGGCGACGGCACGGGTGAACCCGTTGTCGCTCGCCTTGCCGATCAGGAGGCCGAGGACGCCATCCGGCGCGACCCGACCATGAAGCTCGGTGAAATGTACATGCAAGGCCGGTTCATTCTCGAACAGGGCAACATCTACGATTTCCTGTCGCTGGTGAAACAGAACACCACCAATGAAATCTTCGATTTCAAGATGGCGGCACTGCTGCTTGGCCGCATTGCCTGGCAGCAGCTGAAGAGCCGCGTGCCGGTCAATCGCAACAAGCACAATGTCGCCCATCATTACGACCTTTCGGCCAAGCTCTTCGATCTTTTCCTCGACGAGGACTGGCAATATTCCTGCGCCTATTTCGAACCCGCCGGCATCAGTCTCGATGAGGCGCAGCTCGCCAAGAAGCGCCATATCGCCGCCAAGCTTCTGCTCGAGCCGAACCAGCGCATCCTGGAGATCGGATCCGGCTGGGGTGGCATGGGCATGTACCTGACGGAGGCGACCGAAGGTGCGGAGTTCACCGGCATCACACTGAGCGAGGAGCAGCTCAAGGTCTCGCGCACGCGCGCCGAAAAGCGGGGCCTTGCCGACCGGGTGCGATTCGAACTGCAGGACTACCGCACCATGACGGGCCGGAAGTTCGACCGCATCGTCTCGGTCGGCATGTTCGAACATGTCGGCATCGGCAATTACGGCAACTTCTTCCGTAAGGTGTCGGATCTCCTCGACGACAACGGTGTGATGGTGCTGCATTCGATCGGCCGCCCGAAGCCGAGCTTTGCCACCAATGCCTTCATCGAGAAATATATCTTTCCCGGCGGCTATATCCCATCCGTCGGCGAGGTCGTGCCGCCGCTCGAAAAAGCAGGGCTGCTGGTCAAGGATATCGAAATCCTGCCGATGCATTATGCCTATACGCTGCGCCATTGGCGCGAGCGTTTCGTGGCACGCAAGGCCGAAGCGGTGGCGCTTTACGACGAGCAATTCTTTCGCATGTGGGAATTCTATCTGGCCGGTTCCGAAATGGGCTTCCGCTGGGACGAGCTCTTCATCCTACAGATCCAGATCGCCAAGAACCAGTTCGCCGTTCCCGACAATCGCAATTACATTGCCCGCAACGAAGCCAAGCTGAAGGAATTCGAGGCGAGGCGCGCCCCGCTGGAAAAGGTGACGTTCTAATCCCGCGGAAGTGCTGCTTCCGCTGGCGGTTTAGCCGAGGGACCGATTCTCATGAAAGGACGTGCCGATGAGCAGTGCGTTTCCCGAGACCTATCTAGTCCGCCACGGTGAAACCGAATGGAGCCTGTCCGGGCGCCATACCGGACGCAGCGATATTCCCTTGACGGCGAACGGCGAGGCTGCCGCCCGCAAACTCGCCGGCCGGCTGGCGGGCCTTACCTTCTCCGCCGTCTGGTCGAGCCCGTCCGAGCGGGCTCGCAAGACCTGCGCGCTCGCCGGCTTCGGATCGGACGCGGTGATCAAGGACAATCTCGCCGAATGGGACTACGGCGCTTATGAAGGCATCACCACAAAGGCGATTCTGGCGGAGCGCCCCGGCTGGCAGCTCTTTCGCGACGGTTGCCCGAATGGCGAATTCGCCGCCGATGTCGGCGCCCGCGCCGACGCCGTCATCCATGCGCTTCGCGAAACGGCCGGCACCATCCTGATCTTCTCCAGCTCGCATTTCCTGCGCGTCCTCGCTGCCCGCTGGCTGGGTCTGCCGCCGGAAGGCGGCGCGTATTTCTCGCTCGATACGACGAGTATCAGCGTGCTCGGCTACGAGCACGATCTGATCGAACCGGTCATCCGCCGCTGGAACCAGAGATAGGGAAATAGCGGCAGCTGTTTATGACTTTCTTCGCACCAATGGCGGCCCCTCACCCTAACCCTCTCCCCGTAAACGGGGCGAGGGGACGTGCCACGCGAGAGGCCTGTGGGGAACGGAGAGGTCACGGCACATCCCCTTCGCCCCGTTTACGGGGAGAAGGTGCCGGCAGGCGGTGAGGGGCTGCTCTCGCCAATATCGAGGCGGGATGTCGTGTACGACCGCTAAAGGCAGCCACCTTTCATGAGCGCCCATTGTTTCACCGTGGTTAACATTGGGGTAACGACATCAGGATAGATGTAGCGAGCGCCGCTCTCCGCGGCTTTGTTTTTGCTTTTTCTGGAGTGCGGACGTGTCTCATCGATCAGTCGTATCGATCTCTTTAGCTATTGCCATTTCATCTCTAGGTTCGGCGGCCGCCGCGCAGGAAAGCGGCCAGCACTTCTGGTCCGGCGACTGGTATCTGAGCGTCGGCGTCGCCGGCTTCTCCGCCCCGAAATTCGAGGGCTCGTCGCACAACGAATTCAAGTTCAGCCCGCTGATCTCGGTTGGCCGCCAGGGCGCCGGCCAGCGTTTTTCCTCGCGCAACGATAATCCTTCTTTCGCCCTGATTGACAAGGGGGCCTTCCGTGCCGGCATCGTCGGTAAATTCGTGCCGTCGCGCGATGACGGCGACGGCAGCGAGCTGAAGGGCTTGAAGAAGGTCAAATGGGGCGCGGAAGCCGGCGGTTTCGTCGAGGTCTACCCCACAGATTTCCTGCGCGCCCGCGCCGAAGTCCGCCAGGGCATCCGCGCGCATGACGGCATCGTCGCCGATCTCGCGGTCGATGCCTTCACCGATATCGCGCCCGACCTGCAACTATCAGGCGGTCCGCGCGCGACCTTCGCCACCAGCGGCTATTACGACGCCTATTACGGCGTCAACGCCAAGCAGGCGGCGGCAAGCGGTCTTGATCCTTATAAGCCGTCGTCGGGCATCCAGTCCTATGGCGCCGGCACGGCGCTCACTTGGAAGGCGACGGAAAACCTCTCTGCCAGTTCCTTCCTCGAATACAAGCGGCTGGCAGGTCCTGCCGCTGACAGCAGTCTCGTGCGCGAGCGCGGCTCGAAGAACCAGGTCGTAATCGGGGTCTCGGCGACCTACAAGTTCAATTTTTCACTGCAGTGATTGACGGCGCCGCGGGCCTTTCCGGACATGCGGCGCTGTAACGCTTTGAATTGCCACATGACTTCGCCGGGATCGATTCCGGTCTGAGGAATGATGCAAGTGGCATTGCAATGATCGCGTCTTGACCGGGTCGGCGGCCCGCCGCTAGATGAGCGGCATGCACGATACCGGCGATTTCAACGATCGCGTCTCCGACGCACCTTCCGATAACTGGGTCTACCGGATCCTGCCGTCATGGCTTTGGCCCTATGCGCAGTTGGCGCGCTGGGATCGCCCGATCGGCTGGCAGTTGCTGATGTGGCCGTGCTTCTGGTCGGCGACGCTTGCCGCCAATGCGGCGATCGGTGAGGGGATCTATTCCGGCAGTGTGCTGGTGTCTCACCTGTTCCTCTATTTCATCGGCGCGGTCGCCATGCGCGGCGCCGGCTGCACCTATAACGATCTCGTCGACCACCAGATCGACATGGAGGTGGCGCGCACGCGGTCGCGTCCGCTCCCCTCCGGCCGCGTCAGCCGCCGACGGGCGAAGATCTTCATCGGCTTGCAGGCGTTGGTCGGCCTCTTCGTGCTGCTGCAGTTCAACTGGCTCAACGTCTTCCTCGGCGTACTCTCGCTCGGGATCGTGGCGTTCTATCCCTATGCCAAACGGTTCACCGACTGGCCGCAATTCTACCTCGGACTTGCCTTCTCCTGGGGCGCGCTGATGGGCTGGGCCGGCATTCTCGGCGGCCTCTCCTTTGCCGCCATCCTGCTCTACGCCGCCTCCGTCGCCTGGACGATCGGTTACGATACGATCTATGCGCATCAGGACAAGGAGGATGACGAGCTGATCGGCGTCCGCTCCACTGCGCGCCTGTTCGGCGATAGGACACGGCGATGGCTGATCGGCCTTTATGGGCTGACGCTGGTGCTGATGTTTATCGCTTTCGCTCTCGCCGGCGCTAATCTCATCGCTTTCCTGGCCTTGCTCGGTGCGGCCGGCATGTTCGCCTGGCAGATCGTCCGGCTCGATATCAACGATGCCGACCAGTGCCTGGCGCTCTTCAAATCGAACAACCGCGTCGGCCTGATCATCTTCTTCGGCCTCTTCATATCGCTGCTGTTTGCTATTCCCTGATTGGGACAATGGATGAAAACGATAAACCCGGCGCGGGCGCCGGGTTCAAAATCGTATTGCCAAATCGGGACTTTCGCGATTTCGCTCAATTGCGGGCGATGATTTCCTTACCTTCGATCTTCATGGCGACGCCCAGCCGGCCGGTGGTGCGGCGCACGAGGAAGCGCGGACGGCGATTGGCGAAGTAGGAATGACGGCGGCGCGGCTTGAGATCGCTGGTGCGTAAGGCACCAATATGGTCTTCGAGCGGCCGGGCGACACCATCGGCCTCGACCATCAGCATCGGGATCCGGAAGGCTTCGGACCAACTGCGCCAGTCGGCAGCGATATCGCTGAGATCATGGGCGACGAGCAGCGGAATGCAGAGCTCCGGATCGGTGTGATGGAGTTCGAGGGTTACGGTGACATCGCCGTCGCCATGGTCGATGGCGCGGGCGGCGACACCTTTGAAAACGCGCTTCGGCAGCGCAATCGAGAGCGGCAGGCCGCTGGAGGGGAGGACCTTGCGCAGGACCGCACCGCGTTCGTCTATCGTGATATTGACGTCATCCGAACAATCGTGGATGGCATAGCTGACCTGCTGGGGAAAGCGGGTCGGATCGAGGCGCAACGTCGTGCCAGCCCAGGCGGGCTTCATAACGGGATTGTTCATTTCATTCTACCCTTGTCTTACCTGAGAGCCGATTTCCGGTCTTCTCCTTGGGACTTTTCGTCCTCTATGGCCGACAATAGGCAGCCGCCGTTCCGTACAGCTTAAAAATTGCGGTTAAGAAAACTTTGCCTCCTCTGATGGTTATCAAAACCGAATCCGGCAGGGTTTCCGGAAGGTGAACGATGTGGTGTCCTGAAATGATGCATCCAGAGGTAAGCCTCAGGTAAGCTTTCCATGGCAAAATGTGCTCACCAGCAGTTCGTCTTTCTTTTAGAAATTTGGGTGAAAAGGGCGCTTTTCATGATCTCGGCTTCCCTCGCTTACACGATCCTGTCGCGGGATATGACGTCCAGCCTCAACAAGGTTGCGTCGCAGGCGACGGTCAAGAAGGATGCTCAGTACTACGCCGACCATATCAACAAGGTCGAAAACGTCGACGATTTCCTCGGCGACTACAAGCTCTACAGCTATGCAATGAAGGCCTATGGTCTCGAGGACATGACCTATGCCAAGGCCTTCATGAAGAAGGTGCTCGAAAGCGACCTCACAGACCCCAACAGCTACGCCAACAAGCTTTCCGATACGCGTTATCGCGAGTTTGCCGCCGCCTTCAATTTCAACGCGCCGGCCAAGGATGTGCAGACCGACGCGCAGGAGGACGACCTGATCGGTCTCTACAAACAGTCCTTCGTCGATGCCGACAAGGCCGCCAGCGCTGAGAGCACCTACTACAGCAACAATATCGATAGCGTGCAGACCGTCGACGACCTGGTCAACAACGCCCGGCTGCGCACCTATGTGCTGAAGACCTTCAAGATCGATCCGACCTATGCGTCGAAGGATTTTCTGCGGCAGGTGCTGACGAGCGATCTCAGCGACCCCACGAGCGTCGTCAACACGCAAGGCGGCGACAAATACAAGGCGCTTGCCGCCCAGTTCAGCTTCAATGCCGACGGCACCGTCACCGGCACGGCGCAGACCGCCGCGCAGAAGGCCTCGGTCATCGAATCCTACACCCTGAATTCCCAGTCCGTCATCATCGACAATTCGGTCGGTTCGGACGTCTATTACGTCGGCCAGACGGCGGCCGATTACAACAAGGCCTATTACACGGCGAAGATCGGCACGATCACCAATGTCGACGATCTGGTCGCCGACAAGCGCCTGACCTCTTATATCACGACGGCCTACAGCATGGGCGCCGACTTCACCGCCGCAGCGCTGCGCACGGTGCTGACCGATCCCAGTTATGCCCAGCTGATGGGCTTTACCAATGTTTACAACGCTTTCAACTTCAAGGCTGACGGGTCGGCCTCCAGCACGGCGCGCGTCCAGACGCTCGATCAGGCAAACAGTCTGAAGGCGGCCGCATCGAACACGAACAACTATTATACCGTCACATCGCAGTCGAGTGGCATCACCAATGTCGACGACCTGCTCGCCGACAGCGTGCTGGCGCGCTACATCAAGGATGCCTACGGTCTCGGCGCGAGTTTCAGCAATGCCGACCTGAAGAACATCCTGACCGATTCGGCCTATGCCGCGGCCCAGGGCCATGCCGATCTCAATGCCGACTTCAACTTCCAGGCAGACGGTTCGATCAACGGTTCCGTGATCCAGACCGCGGCGCAGCGGAAATCGACGACCGACAAGTCGGCGGCGAATGCAGCACATTTCAACAGCATGATCGGCAACGTCACCAATGTCGACGACATCATGTCCGATGCGGTTTCGGTCAGCTATATCAGAAACAGCATGCAGATCGCAGACAGCGTCTCCGATGCGACATTGAGGACTTTCCTCGTCGATCCCACCGCGGCCAGCGTCCAGGGCTACAGCGACGTTCACAACCTCTTCAATTTCAAAGCGGACGGTTCGGTCGCGACCCTTTACGCCTCGCAGAGCGCGACGCAAAGCGCCAGCACCACCAGCAAGGCCGACAATGCGGCAGTCTACTACCAGTCGACCATCGCCGGCATCTCAAACGTCGATCAGTTGCTGGCGGACCAGAAGCTGAACAATTTCGTCCGCAACGCCTACGGCATCCCGTCGACCGTCGGCGACGTCGCTCTTCGCGCTATCCTGACCGATCAGAGCGGCACCGGAACCTATGCCGACGTCGCCGCGGCCTTCAATTTCAAGGCGGACGGCACTCTTGAGGACGGCATGGCGGCGCAGACCGCGACCCAGATCAGCAGCACCAAATTTGCCGCCGCGGCGCGCACCGATGATTATTCCGCCAGGATGTCGACGATCGGCAATGTCGATGATCTGCTTGCCGACAGCGCCATGACCAATTTCCTGAAGAGCACCTACAATCTGCCGTTCAGTATTTCGGACGCCGATCTGAAGAGCATCCTGACCGATGCGACGGCCGCTGCCGCAGCCGGCCATGCCGATCTCAATGCCGACTTCAATTTTGCCGCCGACGGATCGCTTCCTGTCCTCAGTTCGGCCCAGACGGCCGATCAGGCACAGACCACCAACGACAATTATGCGGCGCGCTACGACGACGAACGCGACGAGGCGATCGACGAGGTTGCATCCAACTACCAGAAGCTTATGGCCGACAGCAGCAGTCTGCTGAATTTCTCCGACGTCAACAGTGTCAATGATTTCCTGCGCAGCAATTCGTCGGCCGATTTCAGCAAGAGCAACGACAAGCTGCCGGATCTTTTCCATGTGGCGCTGCAGGCCTTCGGTCTGACCGACCAGGAGGTCTCGCGCTCGATGATGCGCAAGATCCTGACGAGCGATGCCTATGATCCGAATGGCTATGTCGCCTCGCTCAAGGATGAACGCATCACCAATCTTGCCCGGGCCTTCAATTTCGGCCCCGACGGCAAGGCGGCATCACCCTTCCAGGCGCTCCCCGACGCGACCATGGCCAAATATGCCACCGACTATCGATCGCATATCACCATGCTGATGAAGGACGGTCCGGTGAAGGACAAGGCGGCGAAGGACGCGACGGCTGAAGTCAACTATTTCGCCAAGGGCATGGCGAAGGTGAAGTCGCTCGACGATTTCCTCGACGACAGCCGCCTGACCGGCCTGGTGCTGAAGGCGAACAACCTTGATCCGAAGGATTACGACAAGGCGACGCTCAAGAAGATCTTCACATCCGATCCAGACGACAAGAAGAGCTATCTCAACGCCACCGCCGATGCACGTTTCAAGGATATCGTCGCCGCCTTCAACTTCGACAAGGATGGCAATCTGACCCGCGCCAAGATCGGCACCATCCAGAACAAGGCGGCCGAGGAGCACACCCAGGAGCTCTACGTCAAGCAGACGATGGAAACCCAGGAAGGCGAAACCAACGACGGCGTGCGCCTGGCGCTCTATTTCAGCCGCAAGGCCCCGAGCATCACCTCGATCTATTCGATCCTCGGCGACAAGGCGCTCTATCAGGTCATCACAACAGCCTACAGCCTGCCGTCGCAGATCTCGGGCATGGATGTCGCCAAGCAGGCCGATCTCATCAACCGCTTCGTCAAGCTCGAGGATCTCCAGGATCCGAAGAAGGTCGACAAGCTGCTGCGCCGGTTTACCGCGATGTACGACGTCCAGAACGCCACCCAGCAGTCGCCGGCGCTGATGATCCTGACCGGCGGCGGCACGCAACAGTCCTAAGGCAATTCCCAGCAGAGCGCTTGACACGGATGGCTGCCCCTCACCCTAACCCTCTCCCCGTAAACGGGGCGAGGGGACGTGCCCCGCGAAAGGTTGGTGGGAACCGAAAGGTTGTGTCATATTCCCTTCGCCCCGCCTGCGGGGAGAAGGTGCCGGCAGGCGGATGAGGGGCAAACGTTGGCGATCCCTCCGATCGTCGGCCTCACGGATCGAGGCTGACGACCTTTCCCGGGTTCATGATATCGGCGGGGTCGAACGCGCGCTTGATGCGGCGCATCAGCTCGATTTCGATCACAGGCCGGATCGCCGCCAGTTCGTCGCGCTTCAGCTGGCCGATGCCGTGCTCGGCCGAGATCGAGCCGCCATGCGCAAGCACCCGTCCATGCACGATATGGTTCATCTCGTGCCAGCGGGCGATGAAGGCGTCCTTGTCGGCGCCGAGCGGCTGGGAAATATTGTAATGAATATTGCCGTCGCCCATATGGCCGAAGGCGCAGATGCGGGCGCCCGGCATCGCCGCCATGACGGCTTCTTCGGCCTCGGCCATGAAATGCGGGATCTTCGATACGGGCACGGAAACATCGTGCTTGATCGAGCCGCCTTCCGGCTTTTGCGCATCCGACATGCTCTCGCGCATGTGCCAGAGCGCCTTCTGCTGTGCTACCGACGAGGCGATTGCCGCATCCAGCACCAGCCCGGCCTCGAATCCCTGTTCCAGCACGCCACTCATCATCCGCTCCGCCGTCTCGGCCGAGTCCGACGTCGAAATGTCGATCAGCACATACCAGGGATAGGCGGTCTCCAGCGGATCGCGCACGCCGTCGATATGGCGGGTGGTGATTTCGACGCCGAAACGCGGCATCAGCTCGAAACCGGTGAGCGAGGCGCCGCAGAGACTGGAGGCGAGGTTGAACAGGGCAAGCGCGTCCGCCACCGAATTCAGGCCGGCGAAGGCCACCTGATGGCCGAGCGGCTGGGGAAAGAGCTTCAGCACCGCACCGGTGATGATGCCGAGCGTGCCCTCGGCGCCGATGAAGAGATCGCGCAGATCGTAGCCGGTATTGTCCTTCTTCAGGCGGCGCAGGCCGTCCCAGATCTCGCCGGTCGGCAACACCACTTCGAGGCCGAGGCAGAGCTGGCGCATATTGCCATAGGCAAGCACGGCCGTGCCGCCGGCATTGGTGGAAAGGTTGCCGCCGATGCGGCAGGAGCCCTCCGAGCCGAGCGACAGCGGAAACAGCCGTCCATGCGCCTCGGCCGCCTTCTGCACCTCGGCAAGGATGGCGCCGCCATCGGCCACCAGCACGTTCGCCACGGGATCGACATCACGAATCCTGTTCATGCGCTCGAGTGACAGGATGATATCGCACTTGCCCTGACGCGGCGTCTGGCCGCCGACGAGGCCGGTATTGCCGGTTTGCGGCACGATCGCCGTTCCGGTCTCCGTCGCAAGCTTCATGATATCGGAGACTTCTTCGACCGAACCGGGTTTCAAGAGGAGAGGAGAGGAGCCGTGATAGAGCCCGCGGTTTTCGATCAGATGCGGTGCAAGATCGGCCTCGCTACGCAACGCGTATTTTTCACCGACGATGGCCGCGAAGCGATCGAGGAGTTCGGTGGAAATGCTGGAATTGCTCATCGGCCTCGGTTCTCCATCGTGATGCACTGTCCCTCAGTCGCGGGGCGCGGCTGCCCGCTGCAGCCGGTCGTTGATCGCTTCGCCGAGCCCATCCTCTGGAATCGGCGAAAAGGCGATGCTCTGGGCGCCGCTGGCATCGGCCCGCTTCATATAGTCGAAAAGATTGGCCGCCGCCTCCGCCAGGTCGCCGCGCGGGCTGAGATCAAGGACGATCAGGGCACCGTTCGCGCCGGAAACCGCAGCGCTCCCGAAGGCAATCAGTGCCTCGCCGGGTTCCACCGCCGTCGCATTGAGGCGCACGGAAGCGCCCGGCGCGTAATGTGAGGCGAGCATGCCCGGCGCTTCGATCGCCGCCGATGCCGTTTTCGGCCGCAGCAGCGGCTGGCCCGCGACACGCTCGATCTCGCGCGCCGCCAGTCCCCCCGGGCGAAGCAGCCGCAACCGGCCGCCCTCTGCTTTGACGATCGTCGATTCGACGCCGACAGCACTTGGGCCCGCATCGAGGATCAACGGGATCCGCGCCCCGAGATCGGCTTCGACATGGGCAGCACTCGTCGCGCTGATCCCGCCCGAGGTATTGGCGCTCGGGGCTGCGAGCGGCCGTCCGAAGGCGCCGATCAACGCGCCCGCAAAGCCCTTCGGCACGCGGATGCCGACGGTGTCAAGCCCGGCGGTCGCCAGCAAATGGATCGGGCTTTCTGGCTTCAGCGGCAGCACGAGGGTCAGCGGACCGGGCCAGAAGGCTCTGGCCAGCGCCCGTGAGACCGGGTCGAACTCGGCGTGCTCTTCGGCCATGGCGAGATCGGCCATGTGGCAGATCAGCGGGTTGAAGCGCGGCCGACCCTTTGTCTCGTAGATGCGGGTGATGGCTGCGGGATTGGTGGCGTCGGCCGCAAGGCCGTAGACGGTCTCCGTCGGGATGGCGATGGCAAAGCCGTCGGCAAGAGCAGCTGAGGCCGCCTCAAGCGCTGCCTGCCTGTCTGCCGTGATGTCGATTATGCGTGCCATATCCTGCCCGTGTTGGTCCTGGCAGTCATTAGGCTTTCCGCCGCTCGCGATCAATCGCTTTAGAGCTGCCGGATGATTTCGCGCAGCTGTTCGTTGCGGGCACCGAGCAAGAGGATGTTGCGGATCGCAGCCTGCGGATCATGGGTGCGGAAGAGCAGGCCGTTGCCGCGCACCGACCGGTCGATGGTCATCTTTTCCGCGGAGTTCTCGCCAGGTTTGATGGCGACGGCGAAATACATGCGGGAATAACCGACATCGATGCGCTCGAAGAAATTATCGTTGTCGCCGATGTCGGAATAGAAATTGGCGATGTAGAAGGCCCAGCTTACCTCTTCGTAATGCGCGAATTTCGTCCGCGCGGCGGTGACGTGGCAATAGCCGAGATGCGGGCTGTCCTCCAGCGTCCGGTGAAAGATCATCTTCGGAAACTGGATCGAGTGGTGATAGCCGTTGATGTGCTGATGCGTCTTTTCGCCGGCGACCTGCAGCTTGCGGCCGGTCTTTGCGGCGACCTCGTCATGGGTGAAATAGCGCTTTTCCTCGGCCAGCCAGTGCCGCCGCTCGCGGGGAATGCGGCCGGTGCGCAAAAATTCGGAATGCGCGGCAATCAGCTGCGGCTCTTGCAGTTTACCTGCTTCTTTCGCGTCGAAATACCGGAGTTTGGCCATAGTTCGCATTCTTCGGTCGGTCTGAATCAACAGCAGGATAGGACGGTATGCTTAAGGCGATGTTAAAAATCGCCATGGCGGCAGGCCGGCTGAAGGCAAATGCCGGTAGATGTCGCAAACACGACTGACATCGATATCAGGCAGTGGACCTCTTTGCGCAACGGGTCTTTACGCCATGTCGCAATTGAGGATAATTGCCGGGAGAGTCGGGCGAGGTGATCGACCGGGATGGGCCGCTTCAAGCCTTGCCGCATCCTGTCGTCAATTTCGAAGCCGATGTCGCATTACAACCAAGCGGCAGCCATGCTCGGTGATTAAATGACGCCATGAACAATTCTCCCGAAGGAGAAGGAAGCGGGCGCGCTTCCGCCGGCCTTCTTGCCGGAAGGCGGCAGCCGGGTGCACGAGGACATGAAGATGGATATTCGCAGCAACGTTTTGCGTCAGCTCAAGAGCCGCCGTGAGGGCTTCAGCCTCGAACAGCCGTTCTATATCGACGAGGAATATTTCCAGCTCGACATGGAGATGATCTATTATCGCGACTGGCTGTTCATCGGCCATGATTGCGAACTGCCGAAGCCGGGCGCCTATTTCACCGTCCAGATCGGCAGCTATCCCGTCGTCATCGTCCGCGGGCGCGACAATATCATCCGCGCCTTCCACAACAGCTGTCGTCATCGCGGCTCGCGCGTCTGCACCAAGGAGCACGGCTCCTCCGTGCGTCTCGTCTGCCCCTACCATCAATGGACCTATGATCTCGAAGGCAAGCTCGCCTTCGCCCGCCACATGGGCGATGATTTCGACAAATCGGGTTTCAACCTGAAGCCTGTCCACTGCGAAACCGTCGCAGGCTTTGTCTTCATCTGCCTTGCCAACACCGCTCCGGATTTCCAGACGGTGCGCGACAAGATCGAACCCTATGTCGCACCGCACCGGATCAGCGAGAGCAAGGTTGCCTTCCAAAGCACGATCATCGAAAAGGGCAACTGGAAGCTTGTCTGGGAAAACAACCGCGAGTGCTACCACTGCGCCGCCAATCACCCCGAACTCTGCCGCACCTATCCCGAAGCGCCGAGCGTGACCGGCACGGATGGCGGCGCCGACGATCCCGAGATCGCCGGCCATTGGGCGCGCTGCGAGGCCGCCGGCCTGCCGAGCAAGTTCCAGATTTCGCCGGACGGTCAGTTCCGCACCGCCCGCATGCCGCTGATCGAGGATGCCGAAAGCTACACAATGTCGGGCAAGCGCGCCGTCAAGCGTCCGCTCTCCGACGATATCTCGATCGGCCATATCGGCACCATGCTGCTCTTCCACTACCCGACGACGTGGAACCACCTGCTCGGAGACCACGCCATCTCCTTCCGCGTACTGCCGCTCAGCGCCAACGAGACGGCGGTGACGACCAAGTGGCTTGTCCACAAGGACGCCGTCGAAGGCGTGGATTACGATCTCGAGGAACTGACCCACGTCTGGACCGAGACCAACGATCAGGATCGCCGCATCGTCGAGGAAAACGCCTTCGGCATTCACTCGCCCGCCTATGAGCCCGGCCCCTATTCCACCCTGCATGAGGGCGGCGTCATGCAGTTCCTCGAATGGTATTCGAACTTCATGGTGAACCGTCTGCAGGGCGACCAGGTGAAAATTTCCGCCGTGGCCTGATCCATCGGCCCGGAACTGTCAGCGGTTCCGGGATCACGATATGCATGAACAGAGGACTGAAGTGCGTTCCGGGCGAGATCATCGAGGAAGGCCTCGCGGTTAATGCCCGGTTCAGATCGATTTCTTTAGACATACGAAAGCAGCCGGCCCCGGCCGCTTTCGGAACCGTTCCGGCACGAAAGCGTTGCTGAGCAGGCGGTTATCGCTGTTGAATGGGAGAGAAGAATGTTCGGTTTGAGTAACAAGATCGCGACTGCAGTTCTGGCTGCGGCCGTCGTTCTGACAGGCTTCGTGCCGTCGCAGGCCATGCAGATGCCGACCGCCCCGCGGGTGGAAAAATCCTCCGCCGTCGAGAACGTCCAATACCGCCGCTATTATCGCCCCGGTTACCGTCCGGGCGCCTACTACCGGCCTGGCTATCGTCCCGGCGCCTACTACCGGCCCGGCTATTACGGCGGCTATCGCGGATATTCCTATTACCGTCCGGGCTATCGCCATTATAACGGTTATTGGTATCCGCTCGCCGCCTTCGGCGCCGGTGCAGTCATCGGCGGCGCCATTGTCGCGCAGCCGCGTTACGTTGCGCCGGCCCCCAGCATGGGTTCGAGCCACGTCGCCTGGTGCGCCAACCGCTACCGGTCCTATCGCGCCTACGACAATACCTTCCAGCCCTATAACGGCCCACGCCAGCAGTGCTATTCGCCGTATTGATAAACGTGCTGTTTTCGAGAAACGTCTGCCCCTCACCCCAACCCTCTCCCCGTAAAAACGGGGAGAGGGGACGTGCCCCCGCGACAGGTTGGTGCGAACGGAGAGGTCGCGGCATGGTCCCTTCGCCCCGTTTACGGGGAGAAGGTGCCGGCAGGCGGATGAGGGGCGGGAGCCAACGACGGCGGTCACGTCCACTCAAACTGGATGCCGGCGCTTCACCCTCAAAGAATATCCACGCGCCTCAGCAGCCACCAGGCAAAGGCGATGGAGGCGACGATGAGGGCGACGGCATATTCGGTGCCGTAGTCGCCGACGGCGAAGGGCAGGTTTGCCGTGTTCATGCCGAAGAAGCCGGTCACCAGCGTCGGCGGCAGCAGGAAGGCCGTCATGATCGACAGCAGATAGAGGTGGCGGTTGGTTTCGGAGGATTGCTTCGAATCGATTTCTTCGTGCAGCAGGCGTGCCCGGTCCTGCAGCGCATAGATATCGTGGTCGACCGTTTCCAGCCGGCTCGTCAGCCGCCGCGCCACATCGTCGAAGCCGAAGGGCATCTCGTCGTCGTCGGCCGCCGCCGCCCGGCGCATCAGCGCCAGCACGGTGCGCAGATGGCGATGCAGCCTGACCACGGTTCGCCGCACCGGCGCCAGGCGCCGGCGCTCGTCGCGCTGCGCGCTGTCGTAGACGATATCCTCGATCTGGTTCAGCTCTTCGGTGAGTTCGATGACGACCGCGATCAGCGTGCGCTGGAATTCGATCACCAGCAGTTCGAAGAGATCGACTGGCCGGGAGAATTTGCCTGGATTCTTCTCGATCAGGGCGCGTGCCCGTTCGACGCTGCGCAGCGGCTGCAGCCTCGTGGTGATGATGAAGCGGTCGGACATGGCGAAATGCAGCCAGCCGAGATTGTTGGTATCCTGGGCGAAATCGCGCTGGCAATCGACGAGCGTGCCATAGAGCATCTGCTCGTCGACAGTGATGGTCGCATGCGTATCGCGCGTCGTCAGCGCCGATTTCGCGTCCTCCGTCAGCCCGTCCAGCGTATCGAGCAAGGCTGGCACGCGGGCGTCGACAAGGTTGAGGTGCAGCCAGTAGAAACAATTGTCGGCGGTCAGTTCCGCCACCGTCGCACTATTGTTCAGTCGCACCGCGGTCTTTTCTTCGGGTGAGAAGCGATAAGCCCAGACGAAACCGGGTATGTTGACGGGCAACGTGTCCATTGTTCGCCGGTCCTTTGCGAAGGCGATGTCATTCCTTAGAGTGTCTCCATGACGTGCATTTGTGCAAGGGTGCAAGAGCAAAGCGTCACGTCATGCGACTTATCGCATGACGGCCGAGGAAATCGAAATTGACGTTTACGTAAAAATCAATTAGCCCTTGTCTCGGAGGGGCTTTGCCGCTGTGAGGCCGGTCTGCGGAGGAAAAACCATGTACAAAGCGCCCGTCGAGGAAATCGCGTTCACGTTGAAGCACGTAGCGGGCATGGGCGAGGCAATTTCCAAGGGGCTGCTCGGCGATCTCGGCGAAGATCTGGTCGATGCGATCCTTGCCGAGGCGGGACGTTTTGCCACAGAGGAAGTGGCGCCGCTGGCCGACATCGGTGATCGTCACGGCGCTCGTCTGATCGATGGCGAGGTCCGGCTGCCGGATGGCTGGCGCGATCTGTACCGCCATTGGATTGCCGGCGGCTGGAACGGCCTGACGGCGCCCGAAGCTTTCGGCGGCCAGGCCTTGCCGCATATGCTGAATGTCGCAGCACTCGAAATGTGGAATTCCGGCTCCATGGCCTTCGCCCTCGCCCCGACGCTGACGATGGGTGCCGTCGAGGCCGTCAACACCCATGGCAGTGCTGCGCTGAAGGACAAATATCTGGAAAAGATGGTCTCCGGCGAATGGACCGGTACGATGAACCTGACCGAGCCGCATGCGGGCTCCGATCTCGGCGCCCTGAAAGCCCGCGCCGAGCGCCGCGACGACGGCAGCTACCGCCTGTTCGGCCAGAAGATCTTCATCACCTGGGGCGAACATGACGCGGCCGACAACATCATCCATCTGGTGCTGGCCCGTCTGCCGGATGCGCCGGCCGGCACCCGCGGCATCTCGCTCTTTCTGGTGCCGAAGTTCCTGGTGAACGACGACGGTTCGCTTGGGCTCCGCAACGATCTCTTCTGCCACTCGCTGGAGCACAAGCTCGGCATCCATGGCTCGCCGACCTGCACGATGATCTACGGCGACGGAAAATTCGGCGGCGAAAAGGGCGCTGTGGGATGGCTGGTCGGCGAGGAGAACAAGGGGCTCGCCTGCATGTTCACGATGATGAACAATGCCCGCCTTGCCGTCGGCATGCAGGGCGTGGCGATCGCCGAGGCCGCCACCCAGAAGGCGCTCGCCTATGCCAGGGAACGCACCCAGGGCAGGGCGCCGGGCTCAAGCGGCGCCGGCATGAGCCCGATCGTCGACCATCCCGATGTCGCCCGCATGCTCCTCACCATGAAGGCTCTGACGCAAGGCGCCCGCGCCATTTCCTATGCCTGCGCCCACGCGATCGACATGTCGCACCGGGCAGGGGACACCAGCCGCCACTGGCAGGAGCGCGCCGCCCTTTTGACGCCGATTGCCAAGTCCTTTTCGACCGATGCCGGCGTCGATGTCGCCTCGCTCGGCATTCAGGTGCATGGCGGCATGGGTTTTATCGAGGAGACGGGTGCGGCGCGTTATCTCCGCGATGCCCGCATTGCGCCGATCTACGAGGGCACCAACGGCATCCAGGCGATCGACCTCGTCACCCGGAAGCTGCCGCTCTCCGGCGGTGACCAAGTGAAGGGCTTCATCGCCGAGCTTAGAGAGATCGCCGATGGCGTCCGCCGCTCCAATCTCAATGGTTTCGGCGAGACCGCTGCCAGGCTCGAGGCTGCGATTGCCGATCTCGAACAGGCGACCGCCTGGCTGCTGAAGACGCTTGCCGACAACAGGGTTACCGAGGCGCTCTCGGGAGCGACACCCTATCAGCGCCTGTTCGGGCTGGTGCTCACCGGCTGTTATCTCGCCAAGGGTGGTCTCGCCGAGGGAGTCGATGGGGCGGGCGAAAACCGCATCGCGCTCTGCCGCTTCGCCGCCGAAAACCTGCTTGCCGAGACCGCAGCCCTTTGCGACCGGGTCGTCAATGGCGCGGCAAGCCTTGCCGCCGCCCGCATCCTGCTTGCCTGAGGAGACCTTATGACCGACCACATCATCGTCGAGCAGCCTTCCGCTTATCCCGGCGTGCAGTCCATCCGCTTCAACCGGCCGGAAAAGAAGAACGCCATCACCCGCCCCATGTACCGCACCATGGCCGATGCGTTGACTGCGGCCAACACGAACCCCGACATCCGCGCCACCGCCTTGCTCGGCACCGAAGGCTGCTTCTCGGCCGGCAACGACCTGAACGATTTTCTTGCTGCCGCGATGGGCGGCCGCGGCCTGGAGCAGGAGATTCTCGATTTCCTCTATGCGCTGGTGAAGGCCGAAAAACCCGTCGTCTCCGGCGTCGACGGCCTTGCGGTCGGCATCGGCACGACGATCCATTTCCATTGCGACCTGACCATCGCCTCCAGCCGCAGCCAGTTCCGCACACCCTTCGTCGATCTGGCGCTGGTGCCGGAGGCCGGTTCCAGCCTCGTCGCGCCGCGCCTGATGGGCCACCAGCGCGCCTTCGCTATGCTTGCCGCCGGCAAAGCATTTTCGGCCGAGGAGGCGAGGGAAGCCGGTCTGGTCTGGAAGGTCGTCGACCCAGGCGAGGTCGATTCACTGACGCTTGGCCTCGCCGCAAAGCTCGCGGCCAAGCCGCCGGAGGCGCTGCGCATCGCCCGCGATCTCATTCGCGGCGATCGTGGCGAGATCATCGCCCGCATCGATGAAGAGGCCCGCTATTTCTCCGCGCGGCTGAAGAGCGCCGAAGCTCGGGCGGCCTTCGAAGCCTTCATGCGCCGCTGAGCGCCGATCTCGGTCGTTTCCGAGGAATCTATGGCAAGCAGACCGGTACCAACACCAGTCCGGGAGCAAACGGACACTGATCAGACCGCCGGCACATTGAATACCTCGCCGGCCCTGAGCGGCCGGAACCGTTCCGGGGGAATATCATGCTCGCTCATGGCGTCTTGCAACGCTCTTGCCGGCGCGTCGACCGCTTCATTCGTCAGTTGGAACGTGGCGAAGTGGTGTCCGGCCACATAGGCCGCATTTGCCAACTTCATCCCGGCCACCGCCTCCTGCGGATTCTGGTGTTGCCCTTTCATGAACCAGCGCGGCTCATAGGCGCCGAAGGGTAAAATGGCCAGGCGAAAGCCGCCATGCTTCTGCTGTGCCGCTTTGTAGTTGATGCCGTCGTGAAAGCCCGTATCTCCGACGTGATAAATCTTTCCGGCTGGAGTCGATAAAACGAACGACGCCCAGAGTGCCATCCGGCGATCGGCGGTTCCGCGAGCGGACCAATGGTGTGCAGGCTCGGCATCAATGCTTATTCCGGCGTGCGAAATCCGTTCGCCCCAGTCCATCGATGTCGTCTGTATATCGGGCACGGCACGGCGAATGATTGTGTCATTGCCGAGCGGCGTCACGACAAGTGGCCGATGCTTCGCACCCAACCGCCTGAGCGTTGCGATATCGAGATGATCATAATGATTGTGCGACACCAGCACGAGATCGATTGGCGGCAAATCATCGAATGCGATGCCCGGTTGGACGACGCGCTTGGGTCCGGCAAAGGCGAAGGGACTCGCGCGCTCTGACCATACCGGGTCGGTGAGGATATTGAGCCCAGCGACCTGCACGAGCATAGTCGCATGGCCGACCATGGTCACTCTTAGGTCCTCGCCGTCGACGCATGAATCCGGTTTGGCCGCCGCGTACGGACTTGCGACCGACCTCGGCCAGGGCTCACGGCCACCGCCGAATTGCCACCGCAACACATCGCGGAAACCAAGAGGTTCGATACCTTCGGGATTGAAGAAATGCGTGCCGTCGAAATGATCGGACACTGGACCCTTATAATAAGGGTTGCGTCTTTTGGCCTTACCATGGCCGGTGACTAGGGCAACGCTTCTGTTTCTGTCGATCATGTTTCACATTTCAACGTGTGGATCACTGTTGGCCAATTTGTTACTATCTTTTCGATATCGCGTCACTATCGAAAAGATACCGATAAAAGCCTATCGATTCCGCGATGCCTTTCCGCTGCGGCCTTATCTGTGGCGATGTGCGTGGAGCATTCTCGTCTTGCAGGATGCACATCGGGGCCTCATCCGGTTCTACCAATATAGGAAGAGCCGCGGCATCGTGACCACTATGGCAGGCTCGGAGATCCAACCCATTGCAACAGATGCCGTTTCAGGCACACAAGCCGGGACTCGGGCAATGCGACGCAGCTCGGATCGGGACACGAAAACCGGAAACCGACAAGGTAGCTCCAACGCTAGGAAGACGGTTCGGGCACCACACCGCCGGCACAGAGAGCAAAAACTTAGCCGACAGGCACGCCTATTTCTCCAGCGTCGCCACCACCTCGACATGCGAAGTCCAGAGGAACTGGTCGATCGGCGTCACGCCGGTAATGCGGTAGCCGCCCTCGACGAGGATCGCCAGATCGCGCGCCAGCGTCAGCGGATTGCAGCTGACGGCCACGATCTTCTTCACGCCTGAGCGGGCGAGCTCCTGGCACTGGAACTCGGCGCCGGCCCGCGGCGGATCGAAGACGACGGCGTCATAGGGCTTGAACTCCTGCGTCATCAAGGGGCGGCGGAAGAGATCGCGCTTTTCGACGGTGACCGGTTTCAGCCCCTGTGTGTTGCGGGCCGCATGATCGAGGGCTGCGAGCGCCTTTGCCTCGGCTTCGACGGCGTGCACACGGCCGATCCGCGCCAGCCGCAGCGAAAACGTGCCAGCGCCGGCAAAGAGATCGGCGATCCGCTTCGACTTGCCGACATGAGCAAGTACCAGTTCGGCCATCGCCTCTTCCGCGGGCTTGGTTGCCTGGGTGAAGCCGCCCGGCGGCGGTGAAACCTGGATGCCACCGAATTCGACCATCGGCTTCGACGGCTCGACGAGGATTTCGCCGTTCAGCGAAACACGGGCGATGCCGCGCAGGCTGAGCGCGGTCTCGATCGCCTTGCGCCGCTGCGGGTCGGAGAGTTTCTTCACCTCGTCGACTGATATGTCCAGGCCGGAAAGCGTTTCGAGCACGGCGACGCGGAAGGGTTCGGCGCTGGTCGCCAGCGATGCAGCAATCGCCCTGATCGCCGGCAGCCGGGCGATGATCCCTGCCGACGAGATCGGACATTCCTCGATCGCGACGATATGGTGGCTTTCGGCCTGGTTGAATCCAACAAGCATGTCCTTCTCGGTCTTGCGCGCCGCAAAGACGAGGCGCCGGCGCTCGCCCGGCCGAGCCGGAACGATCTCGCCGACCTCTGACGTCAGACCCTTCGATTTCAGCGCATCGATCACAAGCTGGCGCTTGAAGGCGCGGTAGGGCGCATCGGCCATATGCTGCAGTGTGCAGCCGCCGCAGGTGCCGTTGACGCCATCCGGGCCGAAATGCCGGCAAGGCGACTCCTGCCGGTTGGGCGAGGGCGTCGTGATCGACATGATCGTGCCCTGGCTCTTGACCCGGGCAATCGCCACCGTTTCGCCTGGCAGGGAAAAGGGCACGTAGACAGGCCCGCCGGCGCTGCTGGCGATGCCGTCGCCCTGGGCGCCGAGCTTCTCGATCTTGACGGTTTCGGTGCTCACGGTTTCAATCCTGCCAGAAGAAATTCCTGATTGCCATCGCCGCCGGAAATCGGGGAAGGGATGAGGCCGAGGCTTTTCCAGCCCATGTCCTCTGTGAACCAGCGCTCCAGTTCCGCCGCAACGGCGGGAGCGGACGAGGGGTCCTTCAGCATCCCGCCCTTGCCGATCGCCTCGCGCCCGGCCTCGAACTGCGGCTTGACCAGCAGCACGGCGATAGCGCCGGGTTCGGCGATCTCGAGAGCCGGCGCAAGCGCCAGCCTCAGCGTGATGAAGGAGACGTCTGAAACGATGAAGGTGGCGGGATGGCCGATATCCTCTGCGGTCAGATTGCGGGCGTTGAGGCCTTCCCTGTTGGTGACGCGCGGATCGCCTGAAATGCGCGGATGCATCTGCCCGTGGCCGACATCGATCGCGGTGACATGCGCAGCCCCGCGCTGCAGCAGCACCTCGGTGAAGCCGCCAGTGGAGGCCCCGACATCGAGACAGTGATGGCCGGCAGGATCGAGCCGGAAATGGTCGAGTGCGGCGGCAAGCTTCAGTGCGGCGCGCGAGACATAGTCCTGCGCCGGATCGTCGATCTCGATTGCCGCGTCTGCGCCAAACAGCGCGCCAGCTTTCGTCACCACTTGGCCGCCGATCTTGACGGTGCCGCGCTGCACGGCGTCGCGGGCGCGCGAGCGGCTAGCAAAGAGGCCGAGGGAGACGAGAAGTTGGTCGAGGCGTTGGGTGTTTTGATCTGACATCGGCTGTGCATGACCGGCAAAGCCGCCGGTTGCAAGCATTTTGTTCCCAAGACCGTCATTGACCCTCAAAAGCTTTCGGCGATAATCCTGCCGCGGCGACCGCGCCGCAGACACGGGGGTATTCCATGCTGAAGCTCTTCACGCTGATTGCCGCGGCAGTGATCGCATCGCCCGCGCTCGCGAATGACACGATGGCCGAGGTCAAGACCGGCGGGCTGATCTTTGCCCAATCCGACGATGTCAGCATGGCTGAAGAGGATCTCTTCATCTCCGCTTCGGAAGTGCGCGTCGACTATATCTTCGAGAATAGCTCCGACAAGGATGTCGAAAGCCTGGTCGCCTTTCCGATGCCCGACATCACTGGCCAGGTCGACAACGATTCCGCCATCTCCGATTACGACAGCGACAATTTCTTGCATTTCTCCACTGTGCAGGACGGCAGGCCGATCACTGCCAAGCTGCAGCAGCGTGTCGTCTCGCTCGGCATCGATGTGACCGACGAGTTCGCCAAGCTGGGCATTCCCGTCCTTCCCTATAGCCAGAAGACGACCGAGGCGCTCGCCAAGCTATCCGAATCCGTCCGCAAGGACTGGACCGCCCGCGGGCTCGTCTATCCCATGGCCGAGGGCGATGCCGATGGCGTCGCAAAGGTTGATCTCGTGCCGCTCTGGACGCTGCGCTCGACCTATTGGTGGCGTACCACTTTCCCGGCGAAGAAGAAGGTCAGCGTCCAGCATCGCTACAAACCGGCCGTCGGCGGCACCGTTGCCATCAGCTTTCTCGAAGGTGGCGAGCCGAAGGGCGAGCGTTTCGATGACTATTCGCGCAAATACTGCCTCGACGGAGATTTCGTCAAAGTTGCCCAGCAGCGTGCTCGGGAAGCCGAGGCCGGGGGCGCCAACTATACCGAAAGCTGGATCTCCTATGTGCTGTCGACCGGCGCCAACTGGGCGGGACCGATCAGGCGCTTCCAACTGACGATCGACAAGGGGAAGCCGGGCAGCCTCATCAGCTTCTGCGGCAGCAACGTTCGGAAGATCGGTCCGACGACCTTCCGGATGACATCAGAGGATTTCGATCCCACAAAGGATTTCGACATCTTGATCCTCAATCCTCCGGAAACGGCACAATAATCCGCGCGCTCGGCCTCGGTTGCAGTGCACAAATTTAAACAAATTTAAAGCCTGCCCGGATAGGTTCGGCGTGATTGCGGCGGTTCATCTGAACTGCTCGGCGCCATGAAGGCGCACGCGTTTCCACGCCAATCATGTTCTCAGTTTCAAACATCCCGGCGGTTGCGTCTCGCGCGACCTGCCTCTCGCCGCGTCGACTGTCGTCAGGAGAAATCACCGATGTCCGCCAAAAACATATCCTTGAACGGTAAACTTGCGGCCACGTTCGCAGCCCTCATTCTCATTTTCGTCGCCGTTTCCGCTTTCGTTTACTCCAAGGCGACGGCGTCCGCGGCCGCGTCTGCCGAGCAGGAAAAGTCCGAGCTGCTCGTCAACCAGATCGACGATGCGCTGCAGGCGATGCTCGAACAGGCTGTGAACCTGCGTGGCTTCATCCTCTTCCGCAGCGACAGCACCTATGGTGATGTTTTCGCCAATCGCGAGCGCATGCTGAAGGCGATTGCCGCCGCCAAGCAGACGGCGGCCGGCGAGCCGCAGCTGGTCGAGATGATCGACGGCATGCAGAAGGCCGCCGATCTCTATTTCCATGAACTTGCCGAGCCGCAGACCAAGGCGCGCAAGGAAACCGATATGCCGATCGAAGAGGTCGTCAAGATCGGCGTCAACGCCACCAAGGGCCAGCTCGACGGTTTCCGCCAGGCCTCGGCCAAGATCAAGGCCACCGCGCGTGAAAAGTCGGAAGCGCTTGCCGAGATCCGGGCTGATGCCAACAGCGATCTGAAGATCACGCTGCTTGCCGGCGGCATCCTCGCCTCGCTTGCCGCTGCTATGCTCGCCTGGCTGATGTCGCGCATCATCGTCCGCCCGGTCGTCGGCATGACGAGCGCCATGGATCGCCTCGCCGGCGGTCAGAACGACATCGAGGTTCCGGCGACCGACCGCGGCGACGAAATCGGCCGCATGGCCCAGTCGGTCCTGGTCTTCAAGCAGGCGGCGATCGAGAAGCTGCGCCTTGCCGGCGAGACCGACCGCATGCGCGACGACGCCGAGCGTCAGCGCCGGGCAGGTGATGAGCAGAAGGCGCGCGAGGAAGGCGAGATTCGCTATGCCATCGACGCTTTGGCGGGCGGCCTTGCCGAGCTTGCCAACGGCGATATGGCCGGCCGCCTCCAGACGCCGTTCGCCTCGCAATATGACAGCCTGCGCAATGACTTCAACCATGCCGTCGAAAAGCTGCAGGCGGCGCTGCAATCGGTCGGCCGCAACGCCTCGGCGATCAATGCCGGCGCCGGCGAAATCCGCTCGGCTGCCGACGATCTGGCCCACCGCACCGAGCAGCAGGCTGCCGCCGTCGAACAGACCGCCGCGGCACTCGAGGAAGTGACGACGACCGTTCGCGACAGCGCCAAGCGCGCCGAGGATGTCGGCAATCTCGTCGAGCGCGCCCGCCTCGGCGCCGAAAAGTCAGGCGAAGTCGTCCGCAAGGCGGTCTCCGCCATGCAGCAGATCGAGAAGTCCTCGGGCGAAATCTCCAACATCATCGGCGTCATCGACGACATCGCCTTCCAGACCAACCTTTTGGCCCTGAACGCCGGCGTCGAAGCCGCCCGCGCCGGCGATGCCGGCAAGGGCTTTGCGGTCGTCGCCCAGGAAGTGCGCGAGCTTGCCCAGCGCTCGGCCAAGGCCGCCAAGGAGATCAAGGCGCTGATCACCACCTCGGGCGAACAAGTCGTTGCCGGCGTCGGCCTGGTCGGCGAAACCGGCAAGGCGCTGGAGGTCATCGTCTCCGAGGTGCAGGAGATCAACCACCACGTCAGCGCCATCGTCACCGCCACCCGCGAACAGTCGATCGGCCTGCAGGAGATCAACACTGCCGTCAACAACATGGACCAGGGCACGCAGCAGAACGCGGCCATGGTCGAGGAGCAGACTGCCGCCAGCCATGCGCTCGCTCAGGAGGCAAACGCTCTCGAAGAATTGCTGCGCCAGTTCAAGCTCGGCCAGCTGGCCCCGGCGCCGCGCGCAAGCGTTGCCGGCACCAACGCCCGCCCGGTCGCCTCCCCGGCCCACGCCCTGACCCGCACCGTCGCCAAGGCTTTCGGCGGAAGACAGGCGAGCGCTGCAGCCGTGAAGGAAGACTGGACGGAGTTCTGAGAGGGCGGCCTTCTTAGGAAGGGATGTTAAATGAACAAGGCGGTGCAGTGATGCGCCGCCTTTTTATTGAGAGGACCTGCCGAGCAGCCCCCTCATCCGCCCTACGGGCACCTTCTCCCCGAGGGGAGAAGAGGGAATCGAGACGTTGCGGCATATCTCTTCTCCCCTCGGGGAGAAGGTGCCGGCAGGCGGATGAGGGGGCCACACGGCACGCCCTCACCCAAATCTTACCCCGCAACCCCAACCCCAACCGCCACGCCGCGCCCCAGCGCCCTGAACACCGTTGAGACGATGCCGGCGCGGTCGAGGCCAGCGTGGGCGTTCATGGCTTCGGGCTTGGCCTGCTCCATCCAGATGTCGGGCATGACGAGTGAGCGCAGCTTCAGGCCGTTGTCGAGCAGGCCTTCGGTGGCGAGGAAGTGCATCACATGGCTGCCGAAGCCGCCGATTGCGCCTTCTTCGACGGTGATCACCATCTCGTGGTGGCGGGCAAGCTGGCGGATCAGGTCGTGATCGAGCGGCTTGGCGAAACGCGCATCGGCGACCGTCGTCGAAAGCCCCGCGGCATCGAGATCCTCGGCGGCAAGCAGACAGTCGGCAAGCCGCGTGCCGAAGGAGAGCAGCGCCACCTTGGTGCCTTCCTTGACGATGCGGCCCTTGCCGATCTGCAGGATTTCGCCGCGCGCCGGCATGTCGACGCCGACGCCTTCGCCGCGCGGATAACGGAACGAGATCGGCCCGCCATCATAGGCGACAGCCGTGCGCACCATGTGCTTGAGTTCGGCCTCATCGGCGGCTGCCATCACCACGAAGCCGGGCAGGGTGGTGAGGAACGTGGTGTCGAAGGAGCCGGCATGCGTCGGCCCGTCGGCGCCGACAAAGCCGGCACGGTCGATCGGAAAACGCACCGGCAGTCCCTGGATCGCCACGTCGTGCACGACCTGGTCGTAGGCGCGCTGCAGGAAGGTCGAATAAAGCGCTGCGAACGGCTTGTAGCCTTCTGCGGCCAGGCCGGCAGCGAAGGTCACGGCATGCTGTTCGGCAATACCGACGTCGAAACAGCGCGACGGAAAGGCCTCGGCGAGCTTGTCGAGGCCGGTACCGTTCGGCATGGCGGCGGTGATGCCGACGATCTTGTCGTCGAGGGCGGCTTCCTGCACCAGCGCTTCGGCAAAGACGCTGGTATAGCTCGGCGCATTCGGCTTGACCCTTGCCTGGGCACCGGTGATGACGTCGAACTTGTTGACGCCGTGATATTTGTCGGCCGCGGCTTCCGCCGGCGGATAGCCCTTGCCCTTCTGGGTGACGACATGGATCAGCACCGGTCCGCGCCCATTGTCGCGCACATTGCGCAACACCGGCAGCAGGTGGTCGAAGGAATGCCCGTCGATCGGGCCGATATGATAGAAGCCCATCTCCTCGAACATCGTGCCGCCGGTGACATAGCCGCGCGCATGCTCGACGGCGCGGGTGATCGCCCGGTCGATGTTCTTGCCGAGATAGGCCGTCAGCTTCTTGCCGAGATCGCGGAAGCCCATATAGGTGCGTCCCGAGGCGAGGCGGGCGAGATAGGCGCTCATTGCGCCCGTCGGCGGCGCAATCGACATGTCGTTGTCGTTGAGGATGACGATGAGGCGCGCGTCCAGCGCCCCGGCATTGTTCAGCGCCTCATAGGCCATGCCGGCCGACATCGCCCCGTCGCCGATGACGGCGATGACGCGGCGGTCTGATTTGTCGAGGTCGGCGGCAATCGCCATGCCGAGGCCGGCCGAGATCGAGGTCGAGGAATGCGCGGCCCCGAAGGGATCATATTCGCTCTCCGCCCGGCGGGTGAAGCCGGACAGCCCGTCTTCCTGGCGCAGCGTCCGGATGCGGTCACGCCGGCCGGTGAGAATCTTGTGCGGATAACATTGATGGCCGACATCGAAGATCAGCCGGTCATCAGGCGTGTCGAAGACGCTGTGGATGGCGATCGTCAATTCGACGACGCCGAGACCGGCGCCGAGATGGCCGCCGGTGCGCGACACCGCATCGATCATTTCGTCCCGGACTTCGCGGGCAAGCTGCGGCAGGTCGCGATCCTCGAGCTTGCGCAGGTCGGCGGGATAGATGACCTGGTCGAGCAGGGGGGTCTTCGGCAGTTGTGTCACGGGCGGGCGCTCTTTCTTGCTTTTCCTTGTTCCGCTTTTATTCGATTAGATTGCGGCAAAACAAGTGCATTTCAGGAACCGAAGGTTTTCACCTTAGAGCATGATGCCGAAAAGTGTGAGCGGTTTTCGGCGGAGATCCAGCTCTATTTCTCGATCCCGATCCGGAGGATTCGGATCATTGGGATCCATTTAGCCTTCCGGCAAAGGCACGAATTCCTCTTCGTCACCGGGAACGATATCGAAGCGACCGCTGCGCCATTCCTCCTTGGCCTGTTCGATCCGCTCCTTCGAGGAGGAGACGAAATTCCACCAGATATAACGTTTCGAATTGAGCGCCGCCCCGCCGAAGAGCATCAGGTGGCAGCCGTCGCGGCCGGCTTCCAGCGTGATCTGATCGCCCGGCCGGAAGACTAGCAACTGGTCGGCGGCAAAACGGTCGCCTGATATGACGACCTCGCCCGACAGCACATAGACGGCGCGCTCTTCGTGGCCTGCGCCGAAGGGAAATTTGGCGCCCGGCTGCAGGTCGAGATCGACATAGAGCGTGTCGGAGAAAACACCGACCGGCGATGTCATGCCTTCGAACGAGCCGACGACCACGCGCCCGCGCACGCCTGCCGTCTCTATCAGCGGCATGGCGGACTTTTCCGTATGGGCGAAGGCGGGATCGATCTCCTCCTTGTCGTCGGGCAGAGCCAGCCAAGTCTGCAGCCCCGACATCAGCAGCGGATGGCCACGCAGATTGTCGGGCGTGCGCTCGGAGTGCACGATGCCGCGGCCGGCCGTCATCAGGTTGATATCGCCGGGACGGATGACCTTTTCGGTGCCGAGGCTGTCGCGATGGCGGATCTCGCCGTCGAACAGATAGGTGACCGTCGACAGTCCGATATGCGGATGCGGTTTGACGTCGAGCGCCTCGTCGGGCTTCAGGATCGCCGGACCCATGCGGTCGAAGAAGATGAACGGCCCGACCAGCCGCCGCTGCCGGCTGGGCAGCGCGCGGCGCACCTGGAAACCACCGATATCGCTGGTGCGCGGGATGATCAGGTTCTCGATCGCGTCGCAGGCAAAGGCATCGCCGGGCAGGGGGTCTTTACCGGGAAAGAAGGACATGGGATCTCCGATCGCTACAGGGCCGCGCGTCATCGCCCACAAATAGCGCCTGGAGCGCCGCGCGTCCAATCGGATGCGCAAAGGACGCTCCGGCACTTTAAAGCGCGTCGCGATTGGTTCAGATCGCGGTAAAACCGTTGTCGACAAAGAGATGGGCGCCATTGACGAAGCTCGACTCATCGCTGGCGAGATAAAGCGCGGCCCGCGCCACGTCTTCCGGCTCGCCGATCCGCCCCTGCTGGGCGGCAATGGCGGCATCCGAAACGTCGACGCCGAGCGCCTGCAGGTCGGCCACCTCGCGCAGGCCATGCGGCGTACGGATGAAGCCGGGGCAGACGGCGTTGCAGCGGATGTTGCGGTCGCGAAATTCCACCGCAATGGCGCGGGCAAACATATGCACCGCCCCTTTGGTCGTGTCGTAAAGCACTTCCATCGGCGTGGCGGCGACCGCCGAGATCGACGAGGTGCAGACGATCGACCCGCCGCCGCTTTCAATCATCTTCGGCAGCACGGCCTTGGTCATCAGGAACATCGAGCGCACATTGACGGCGTGCAGCCAGTCCCATTCCTCGACGGTTGTTTCGAGAAAAGGTTTGATGACGATCGTGCCCGCGTGATTGAAGAGCACGGTGACTGCGCCGTAGCGTTCCTCGACGCCGGCGACGGCGGCCTTGACGGCGGCTTCGTCCGAGACATCGGCCGTCCAGCAATCGGCCTCGCCGCCGGCATCACGGATCGCCTGGGCTGTCTCGGCTGCTGCTTGCCCATTGCGGTCGATGATCGCAACGCGCGCGCCTTCCGCCGCAAAAAGCTTCGAGGCGGCACCGCCCATGCCGGTTGCGCCGCCCGAGATAATGGCGACCTTGCCCTTCAACCTGTCTGTCATTTCCTTGTCCCCTCATCGTTTTGGATGGGGATCATAGATCGGTCTGAAGCCGATAGCCAAGCGTCTTCAAAAGGGAGTTTGCTGCGCCTCAGGCGCCGTCCAGCGGCTCGACGCCCTGCGGTTTGCCGGCACGGTCGAGCCGGATCTTCTCGATGCGGTTTTCGGCGGCCGAAAGCAGGGTCTCGCAATGTTTCTTCAGCGCTTCGCCGCGCTCATAGATCTCGATCGATTCATCCAGCGCCACATCGCCGCGTTCCAGCCGGGCGACGATGCTTTCGAGTTCGGCGACCGCCTTTTCGAAGGAAAGGCCTGATACCTCAGGCTTGCCGCTGTCAGTCATTCTCAACCCTTCATCATTCTCAGAATATGCATGCCCGCCGATTCGGCGAGTCCCTCGAGATCATAACCGCCTTCGAGCAGGCTGACGACCCGGTTCTTCGCGTGCCGGTCCGCCAGTTCGAGCACACGCCCGGTCGCCCAGTCGAAATCCTCACCGGTCAGATTGATCTGTGCCAGCGGATCGCGGTGATGCGCGTCGAAGCCGGCGGAGATGATGACGAGATCCGGCCGGAAATCGTCAAGGGCGGGCAGCACGCGCGATTTGAACGCCTCGCGGAAATGGTCGCTGCCGACATTCGGCGACAGCGGCGCATTGACGATGGTGTTGTGCTTGCCCTTCTCGTCCTTGGCGCCGGTGCCGGGATAGAGCGGCATCTGATGCGTCGAGCAGAACAGCACCGAAGGATCGTCCCAGAAGATATCCTGCGTGCCGTTGCCGTGATGAACGTCCCAGTCGACAATGGCGATGCGCTCGGCGCCATGCGTCTTCTGCGCATGGCGGGCGGCGATCGCCGCATTGTTGAAGAAGCAGAAGCCCATCGCCGTCATCTTCTCGGCATGGTGTCCCGGCGGACGGGCGGCGACGAAGACATTGTCGGCCCGGCCGGTAAAGACGTCGTCGACCGCCGCCATCGCCCCGCCGATGCCGGTCAGTGCCGCCTGCAGGCTCTTGCTGCTGGCATAGGTATCGGCTTCGATCTGGTTGATCTCACCCTCTTCCTCGGGGATCTCCCGCATGACGGCGATGAGATGTTCTTCGGGATGGGCCAGCAGCACCGCATCCTCGTTCGCCTGCGGCGCCTGCCGGCGCTCCAGCCGCTCGAAATTCGGATGTTCCAGCGCGACATTGATGGCGCGGATCCTGTCCGATCGTTCCGGATGGCCGGCGGGCGTCACATGTTCCAGGAAGATCGGGTGTTCATAAAGACGGGTGCTCATGAAGACACTCTATCGGTCGCTTATGTCATGTGCCACAGCAGATGGGGCGTCGCCTGACGATTTCAACAAGCGCTCTTGTCGCGCCGTCCGACCGTTCGCCTATCAGGACTGTCTCTTTTGCGCCGTTCCCGTCGATCAGGTCCCTTGCAAGGCCCTGCATGTTACCGGTACGTGGAGGACACTGTAACACTTTGAACTATTGCGTAATTTTATCCTTAAGCCGGTTCCGGTATAAGCTATTATGAAGTACTGTTGCCATGGGAACTCTGTAAGGCAGATCTGTTGATGAGTCAGTCGAAACGTCCTGATGTGGCGGAAATACGCGTGCCGTTTCGCGATGTCGATATGACCGGCCGGATGTTTCTGGCCTCCTATATTTCCTATGCCGAGTCCGTGCTCGCAGGCTTCTGGTCCTCACGGCCCGATGTCGACGACGAACCCGTCTATAGCCCCAGCAAGGTTTCCTGCTTTCTCCACCGCCCGCTGCACTATGATGAGACGGCAACCTTCACCGCCACCGTCGACAAGATCGGCGTGCGCTCCATCGGCTTCCTCATCTCGATCGAGACGGGCGAGGAGCGCGCCGCCGAGGTGGAAATCATCTGGCAGGCCCACGCCCCCGAAGACGAATCGCCGGCTCCGTTGCCGGAGGAGACGCGCGACTGGCTTTATCGGTTTTTGAATTAAAGGGTTCCAAAGGCAAAACGGTCCCTGTGAGCTGGGCGAGAACCAAAAGAAGGCATTTCAGTGCCTTTGAGAAACGGGAGCAGTCTTTCCGACAGCTGAATAGCCGGCCGGAGCCAATGCCCGGCTATGCGATGACCGGCTCCGAAACGCTCTTTCGCGAACTCCACTCTTCGTTGGTCTGCGTCTTGACGTCGAATTGGTCGCGTGTCCTCGCATATGTGTGGCCGCCCATCCTGCCGACGGCGTCCATCAGTTGCTGGTCGATATGCAGGTTTGTCGGATTGACCGCATCGCTTCTGACATAGACGCCAAGCACTTCGCCGAGGATGATTTCGCGCGCCGGGCCGACCTGCAGGGTCGTGTGGCGGCGGCATTCGAGTGCTGCGGGCGCGGCCAGGATGCGCGGGCTTCTGACCATCTGTCCCGGCGCCGTTGCCAGCCCGGCTTCGGAGAGTTCGTCGACCTCGGGCCCGAACTTGATGGCGCAGATTTCCATCTGGTCGACAAGGGCATCATCGCAGATATGGACCGTGAATTCGCCGGTTTCGCGGATGTTGCGGGCGGTATCCTTGAAGCGCATGTCGGCATAATTCTCGACGCCGATGGCAACGATTGCAGGGTCGTGGGTCAGGACGTTGAAGAAGCTGAACGGGCCGGCATTCGGCAGGCCTTCCTTGCTCAGGGTGGTGACCAGCGCGATGGGGCGGGGAATGACCGTGCCGATGAGGATCTTGTAACGCTCGCGCTCGGTCAGCTTGGCGAAATCGAAATGCGTGTGTTGTTTATGATTGCTCATGTCAGGCCTCGGCAGCGACGCGGTGGGTTTCAAGCGGGGTATGGCGGCTGAGGTTCTCAAAACCGTCCTTGGTCACGACATACATGTCTCCGATATTGCAGCCGGCCGACAGCGGTTCCAGCCACTGCGTGTGCAGCACGAAGACCATGCCCTCCTCCATCCTGTCGTAGTTATGCGAGGAGATGTTGAAGCTGTTCTGGCCGCCGGCCATGCCAACCGAATGGCCGAGGTTCGGATTGTGTGGTCCGTGCGTTGCCGGATAGACGTGCATGAGCTTGCGGCCCTGCGCCTCCCAGTCGATGTCCTTCACATACTGATGGGGGATCAGGCGTGCGCCGCCATCCGGCATCGGCGACCAGTTATAGGGCATGGTGCGCGCTTCCGGTGACGAAAGCATGCCGCGCTCGATCATCGGTTCGAAGGCGGCATTGTTGACGTCGCGCATCAAGGCGCCGGGCCTGATCAGCTCTTCGGCCCGCTTGACGCCCTCGGTGCAGGCGGCAAGCACATCCTCCTGACGGCTGGTGATGTCGCCGATCGCGATCATACGGGCGGTCTGGGCGGTATAGCCGCGATAGGTCACGTTGGAGATATAGAGGTTGATGAGGTCGCCCGGGCGGACGATGTGGCCATAGGGCTTGCCGCAATGGGTGCCGAATTCATTGATGCCGATCTGATAGCCGTCGCCGGTTTCACCGCCGAGCGCCATCTGCGCATAGGTAAAGGCGGCCAGGATTTCATGGTCGGTGACGCCTGACTTCGCCACATGATAGGCGGCCTGCGTGCCGATGCTGACCAGTTGGGCGGCGGCGCGAAACATCTTGATCTCGCGCGGTGAGCGGACCTTCTGCATGCGGTCGAGAATGGTGTTGTCGGCGACGAACTTGCTCTTCGGCATCAACTCGTCGAGGGCAGACCAGAAGGTCAGCGACGTACGGTCGCCGATTCTGCCGATCTGGGCCTTGGCAAGACCGAGACCGGCGAGAACCTCGGCGCATTTCTCGGCGGTCTTGAGGACGGAATCGCCGGGACGGTCGGCATATTCGCGGCCGATCGGGCCGATCTGCCAGATTTCGTCGACGAGCACAGGCTCGCCGCCCGGCGGCAGCAGAACGGACTGGGTGAAGAAGGAGAGAAGCACCATCGCCTTGTCGGCGTCGGTCGGAATGATCAGCACGCCTTCGCGCATCCAATCGCAAATATAGCGCAGATAGGCGTTCGAAGCGTGGAACCAGCCGACGCTGCCGGCATGGACGATCAGCGCGTCATGACCGGCTTCGACCGCCTGACGGCGAATTCTGCGAAGGCGATCCTCGAACTCTTCGACAGGAAGCGGCAAGGGCGCGGAGAAATCGAAATTCGGCTGGAAATCGGCCAGCAGCGATCCCATCCCGCCGCCTGCGTTTGTCGCGCGCATGTTCATGAGTTTATTCCTTCTAGTTCAAGCATCGATCAAATGGCGGATCGTTCAGGCCTGCCGCGGCGGCGCGAGAACGCGCCGGGCAACCAGCAGTCCGACCAGCGTCACGGCGATCAGAATTCCGGAGATTGCCGCGACGCGCACATCGAGCGATTCCTCGATCAAAGCGAACATCCGCAGCGGCAAGACGGTCGTTCGGGCGTCGGCGAGGAAAAGCGATACCGACACATTGTCGAGCGACTGGATGAAGACGAGGAATGCGCCGGCCAGGATGCCGGGCATCAATAGCGGCAGGGTGACGCGCCGCAGCGTCATGAACCAGCTCGCGCCCATCGTCGTCGATGCCTCGGCAAGCGAGGGGTTGACACCCTGGGCGACGACGGAGGCGGCGCGGTACATCAGCGGCCCGAAGACGACGACATGGCCTGATACGGTCAGCCAGAGCGACGGCTTGAAGCCGATGAAGTTGGCGACGATCAGGGCGGCAAGGCCGTAGACCAGGCTCGGCAGGACGAGCGGGGCGAGCAGCAGCGGCTCGATGGTGCCGGCGGCGCTGCGCTTCATGCGCGTCATGCCGATGGTTGCCGGAACCGCAAAGATCAGCGATCCGAGGACGGCAAGGCCGGCAATCTTCAGCGAGTTCCAGGCGGCGATATGTTCGGTTGCCGAGCGCACGGGATCGAGCAGCGCCGCGTACCACCGGAGCGAAAAGCCCTGCGGCGGATATTTCAATGTCTGCCCCGAGGTGAACGACATCGTCAGCGCAATCACGATGGGTGCCACGAGATAGATGACGCAGAGCCCGCCGAAACCGTAGACGAACGCCTTGTAGAGCATGACGGGAATGGGATTTTCGCGACGATCAGGCATGACCGACCAACCTCCTGTGGCGGGACATCATGGTAAGGGCGACCAGCAGGCAACCGGTGGACAGCAGCAGGACGACGGCGATGGCCGAGGCCAGCGGCCAGTCGAACAACGTGCCGACTTCGCGGTAGATCAGTTGCGGAACATAGACGTTGCGCGCACCGCCGATGACCGCCTGGGTAACGAAGGAACTGCTGGTGCTGGCAAAGACCAGGATCCAGCCCGCCAGCAGGCCGGGCAGCATCAGCGGCAAAAGCACGGTGACAAAGATGCGCCAGGGACCGGCGCCGGAAACCTGGGCGGCTTCCGTCAGCTGGACGGGCGTACGCGACAGGATCGCGATCAGCGGCAGGATGATCAGCGGCAGGTCGATCTGGCACATGGCCATCACAAGGCCGAGTTCGGTAAACAGCAGGCTGGTCGGCATTCCCGTCAGGCCGAGCCCGACCAGCGCTTCGCTGATCGGCCCCTGGCGCCCGAGGATGACGATCCAGGCGAAGGTGCGCACGACATTGCTGGTCAGCATTGGAATCAGCGTCAGGAAGATCAGCACCTGCCGCAGGTTTCGGCCGCCGTGCCAGTAGAGGAGTGCGATCGGCACGCCGAGCAAGGTCGTGCCGATGACGGTTTCGAGCCCGAGCCTTGCGGTATTGACAAGGACGCGGAAATTGAACGCGTCGCCGAAGAAGCGGGCATAATGTTCGAGGGTTGCTCCGCCGGGACCGGCGAAGCTGAAACCGACGAGGACGGCGAGCGGCGTTGCGAAGAACGCCACGGAAAGCAACAGCATCGGCAGGACGTATGGGAAGCCGCTCACCTTCATCAGATCACCTCAACCGGCGACGAGAGCGTCGAACTGGCGGATCCAGTCGTCGCGGTTCTTGTTGATCGCCACCCAGTCCGGATAGACCATGGTCTTGATCTGGTCGCGGGTGACATAGGCTTCGATGCCGGGTGTCAGCGCCACGTCCTTGTTGGTCGGGAACATCTCGGTCGGCGGCTCCTTGAGCTGGTCCTGGGCGGCCTTGGAAATGGCGGCATCCATATAGGCATAGGCCGCGTCGAGATTGGCCGAGCCCTTGGTCAGGTGGATGTTGACGGGGGCTGCCGGCGAGCCGGTTTCGGGGTGGACGAATTCGGCATTGAGGCCGAGGCTCTTCAGGTGGGCGACGTTGCCGGTCGAGCACATGAAGACGGCGATTTCGCCCTGCTGGAACAGCGTCATCTGATGGTTGGTGCTGTCGACCACGCCCTTCAGATGCTCCGGATGATCCTTGAACAGCTTGAAGACGGCGTCCATGTCGTTGGGGCCGGAGCCGAAGATCTTGGCGATCTCGGTATAGGCCATGACGGCGGTGTTCGAGGCAAAGCCGGTCCAGGAAACCTTGCCGCTATAGGCCGGGTTTTCGAAGAGATCGCGATAACCCTTCGGTTTCGGAACGAGGTCGGGATTGTAGGCAATGCCGTTGACTTCGATGGTCACGGTCGGGCCATATTCGCCCTGGAAGGACGGATCGAGCATGCCCCAGTTCTTGAGCTTGCTCGGATCGATCTTCTGGATGAGATCCTTCTCGATGGCGACGGCCATCTGGCCGGGCGACATCAGCAGCGTGTCATAGGGCGGGTTGCCGGGGCTTGCCATGATTTTGGCAAGCTGGTCCTGCGCCATCGCCGGCGCAATGGTCAGGTCGTAGCCTGCATCCTTGACCATCGGCGTCAGCACTGTGCGGTAGGCATCCTCCCAACTGCCTGGGAAAGTGGCGGCAACGGCTCCGCTGCCGGCGGCGCGGGCGGCAAATGGAAGTATGGCCGATGCGGCAACACCGGCTGCCAGGAAACCGAACCCACGGCGGGTAATCTGAAAGTCCTTCATCTCGTTCACCTCTGTTGAATTGTTTCTTCACTCATGATTTCCGGTTCGGCCGGAAAGGCGTGACACCTTGCGGTGTCGATCTCGGCAAATAGCTGCGTTCCCGGTTCGGGAATGAATGTGGTGGGGCCTCTGACCTCGGAGGCGCGCAGGCCCGTGCCGTCTTCCAGAACAAGGTCATGGACGAGGGAAGGGCCGAGCGGCACGGAAACCGTCATGTGAACGGGCAGGGTACTCTCGCCCGGCTGCGTCGACAGGCGAACCTCTTCCGGCCGGAAGGTGATCATGACCTTCGAGCCGAGGGTGAAATTCAGCCGGCGCGGCAGCAGCAGGGTCCGGTCATTCGCAAGGCCGATCAGCGAGCTCTCGGCATCGAGCCGCAGCACCGTTCCATTGAGCAGGTTGGCCTGGCCGATGAAGGTGTTGACGAAGAGCGTCTTCGGGCGGTCATAGACGGTCATCGGCGTGTCGATCTGTTCGACATTGCCCTTGTTCATCAGCACCAGGCGGTTTGCGAGGCTCTGGGCCTCCTCCTGGTCGTGCGTGACGATCAGCGTCGTGATGCCGAGCGTCTTCTGCACGTGCAGCAGCTCCACCTGCAGATCGAAACGCAAGGCGCGGTCGAGCGCGCCGAAGGGTTCGTCGAGCAGAAGAAGGGACGGGCGCCCGGCGATGGCACGCGCAACGGCGACGCGCTGCTGTTGGCCGCCGGAGAGTTCGCGCGGCAGGCGGTTGCCATAATCCTTGAGCCTGACGAGAGACAGCATCTCCTCGACGCGCACCTTGCGCTCGGCGCGAGGAAGCTTCTGGCAGGCCAGCGGATAGGCGATGTTTTCTGCGACCGTCAGATGCGGAAACAGAGCATAGTTCTGGAAGACCATGCCGACGCCGCGTGAGCGGGCCGAGACCTCTGCCAAGTCTTTCTCTCCGAGCACAATCCTGCCGGTCTTCGGCTGGATCAGCCCGGCGATGGCGCGCAGCACGGTCGACTTGCCGCAGCCGCTCGGCCCGAGCAGAGCAACGATCTCGCCGGCCTCGATATCGAAGGCCACGTCGCTGATGGCGTTCTGGCCACCGTAACTGTGGGTGAGGCCCTGAACGCTGAGCCGCTTGCGTTCAGCCATATTCGGTATGCCTGGCATAGGGCCTCCCTGGTTCTGGGTCGAGGTCACGGATTGCTGTGCCGTCTCCGGCACAAGACGGAGATGCGGTCCGGCGAGAAATTTTGCGTCGAGCTTGTTCATGAGAAACGAATTGCAAGCGGCATGCCAGTTTTGCCGTTCGTCATTGTTGTCAATTCTAAGCCGATGAAAATTAAGCAACATTTTAGATTTATAAAGTTTCGCAAATTCATAATAATACATATGAGATTTAGAATTCGCATTTAGCTTTTGTATAAATTTTCGCCAGTGTCGTATATTAAATGGGCATCAGATAGAAACAGCCACGGCCCCTGAGCCGGCGATCAAGCGCCGAAAAGAGCGGATTTGGCATCTGAAGAGGTGTTTTTAGGCCTCTTAGGCGAATGGGGCGGTCAAAAGTGATGCGGCAGGGCAGGGGAGCGTAAAAATTGTGCATCATACGTTCGAAACTTAATGCGAATTATGTTGCGAAACTCTATCCGAAATGTCGTCATCAACAAAAAGACTATGGATATCAGACAATTATCGATGCGCCACTGCAGGTGGCACGGCGATTGCATGGATGATCCCGAGAATTCACCGACACAAAAAGGGGATCACATGATGCGCATCCAGAAAATCTTGAAGGCCGGAGTTGCCGGAGCGATGATCACTTTGATCTCGGCCTCTGCTTACGCTGCCGGAGGTGCCGCTGAGAAGATGACGGCCGATGCCGATGTCGCCAAGCTCCCCGGCGTCGCCCTCACGCAGAAACTGGCCGACGGTCTGCCGCCCTCCATCAAGTCGTCGGGCGTATTGAAGGTCGCGACCGACCTGACGCCGCCGATCAGCTTTCACGGCGAGGAGGGCAAGCTGATCGGCATCGATGCCGATATCGCTGCAGCACTCGGCGTCATCCTGGGCGTCGATGTTGAGATGACCGATGTCGGGGCGGGTGCGGCGATCGTGCCGTCGATATTGGCAAAGCGCTTCGACATCTCGATCTCGGGCATCAACGACGATCCGGAGCTGGAAAAGCAGGTCGACGTCATCGACTATATGTATGACGCAACGACGATCATGACGATCAAGGACAATCCTCTCGCCATCAAGGGCATGGAGGATCTGTGCGGCAAGAAGGTCGCCGTTCCCGTCGGCACCTTCCAGGCGAAGATGGTCGAGGCGGCATCGGCCAAATGCGCGAACCCGGTCAATATCATGTCGATCCCGAAAATGCCGGATGTGCTGCAGGCCGTCCGCACGGGGCGGGCCGATGCCACGGTCAATGGTTACGCCACCAGCGTCTACACGACCGAGCACCAGACCGGAAACGGCAAGGGCCTGCAGGCGCTGCCGGATATCCGCCTTGCCGTCGGTTATCTCGGCATGCTGACGGCCAAGGACAATTCGCAGCTGCGCGACAGCGTCGTAGCCGCCTTGCAGCAGATGGTGGACTCCGGCGCCTACGAGACCATCATGAAGAAGTGGAGCCTCGGACCGCTGGCCGTGAAGACCGTCAAGGTCAATGATGCCGCCAGCATGCCTGCGGATTGACGCCGATGGCCCTGTTTCAAGCGTCACCCATATCGCTCTCCCTTGCGCCATCGGTCGGAAGACCGATGCATTGGTGGCAGATCGCAACCGGTGCCATCGCGATGTCAGCGCTGGCCTTCTTCGCGCTCGTCGTCGGGCAGAGCCAGAGCATCCAGTGGTCCGAGATCCCCCGCTATCTGGTGGATCCTTCGATCCTGCGCGGCGTGCTGCTGACGCTTGAACTGACGGCTGGCGCCATGGTGTTCGGCATTGTGCTCGGATGCCTGCTGGCGCTGATGGCGACGAGCCATAACCTCGTTCTCAAGGTGATCGCCGCCGGCTTCGTCTGGTGGTTTCGCGGCGTGCCGCTCATCGTCCAGATCTTCTTCTGGTTCAATATCGCCCTCTTCGTCCCGCAGATCGGGATGGGGAGCTTCACCATTTCGATCAACGATCTGGTGACGCCGGCCCTGGCCGGCTTCCTCGCACTCGGACTGCACGAAGCCGCGAACATGTCGGAGATCATCCGCGGTGGCCTGATCGCGGTCGATCGCGGCCAGCGCGAAGCGGCCACGGCGCTCGGGCTAAAAAAGACACAGACTTTTTTCACCGTCATCATGCCCCAGGCCACGCGTATCATCGTGCCGCCGACGGGGAACCAGGCCATCGGCATGCTGAAAGCCAGTGCCATCGTCTCGGTCATCGGCATGCAGGATCTGCTGACGCAAGCCCAGGCGATCTACGCCCGGAACTTCCTGGTCATCGAACTGCTGTTCGTCGCTTCGATCTGGTACCTCGCCATCACGAGCGTCGCATCCATAGGCCAGCACTATCTCGAAAAGAGTCTTGTTCCGAAAGGCCGGACGGCAACGAAGCCTCGCGCTCCCGGACGGGTGTGATCGCGGATCCATCGACGTGAATTGAGATCAACAACGAAGGGGTCGCCAGTGCAGCGCGCCCCATCAGGAAACAGCAAAGGAGCATGACATGAAATTGGGTATCGACAGCATAAAGCTGCCCGAGGCGAAGAAGCGGGGGCCTCTGGCAAGCCTTGATCACGTCAAGGAACTTGGGCTCGCAGGCCTTTTCTTCAGTACGGCGCTGGACATGAGTCCTGACCTCGACAGCGGCCTGCTGCGCGAGATCAGGGCGAAGGCTGACGACCTTGGCCTCTATCTCGAAAGCGGCATCGGCAAGATCAATCCCTATTGCAGCGCCGAGGAACCGGCCCTGCGGGCAGCCGGCGGCGGCGATATCATTGCCGGTTTCACGCGCATGATCGAGGCAAGCGCCGCGATCGGCTGCCATGAGCTCTGGGTTGCTCCGGGCAATTTCAAGAGCGAATATCGCGGCCGGCTGGCCAATGACCGCTTCCGCACCGATGTGACCTGGGAAGATCAGTTGCTCGGGATCGAAAAGGTCCTCCGCAAGCTCGCTCCCGTCGCCCGTGCCAATGGCGCGCACATGAACATCGAAACCCATGACGAGATCACCTCCTTCGAGATCCTGAGACTGATAGAGAAGGTCGGCGCCGATTGCGTCGGCGTCGTCTTCGACACGGCAAACGGACTGCAGCGGGGCGAGCATCCGGTCTTCGCCGCCAAGCGGCTGGCTCCCTATATCCGCCAAACTCATATCAAGGATGCGTATGTCGGGCGCGCTCCGGGCGGTCTCGATTTCCAGACCAGACCCGTTGGCGGCGGCATCGTCGATTTCGCCGCGATCCTTCCCATTCTTGCCGACGCCAACGCCGCGCTGAATCTGTCGCTGGAGGTCGCCCAGTCTGTCGCCGACAAGCCCCGCAAAGCCAATCCGCGCCAGTGCATCGAGATCGACGATCCTATCTGGCGCGCCGGCCACCCCGACCTGACGGCGGATGAGTTTGCGGCCTATATGGCGATGGTGGATGCCTATGAGAAACGGGTCGCCTCAGGTGAAATTCCGGACTGGGTCGCCTATGAAAGCAGCCTATACGGCTACCCGACTTACGAAAATCAGTCCTACGGCTTTGCCGAGGCGATCGGCTTCATCCAGCAATCGGCGCTTCATGTCGAGGCGGTTTGCGCCGAAAAGGGCATTGCCCTGTCCGCATCGGTGAAGAAGCAGAAAGCGGCTTGATTTCCCAAGGCGGTGTCGGCGTTTTCGCCGGTACCGCCGATCGAAATGCATGTGCCGAGATGATCTACGCAGGAATATTCTTATGGAAATAATTATCGGGCACGGATATCTGGTGATCGATCGAATCCATGCAAGGCCGCCAGAGGCAATTTGGAGACTGAAATGAGAAAGATGCGCCGTCAGAGTCCCAAGGCGATGACAGCGGCCAATGGGTCGGTGGAGAGCGCCGATACCCATGACGATGTTTCGGAACGTATCCGCGCCACACTTGCCGCCGCCATCGGAGAGGGTGCGCTCAAGCCCGGTACCAAAATTCTGGAGGAGGCGATCGCCGAGCATTTCGGTGTCAGCCGAACCGTCGTGCGCGGGGCGCTCGGTGTGCTTGAGAGCGACCACCTGCTGGAACGCAAGAGAAATCGCGGCACCTTCGTCGCCGAGCCGAGCGTCGAGCAGGCGAAGAGCCTTTTCGAAGCGCGGCGGAAGATAGAGAGGCTGCTTCTGGAACTCGTTATCGCCCGTGTCACGCCGGAGCAGCTGGATGCATTGCAAAAGCTGACGGACGAAGAAGAGCACATCCATCACCATGGCGACGAAAAGTCGAAGACGGTTCTGTCCGGCAAGTTCCACATCGTGCTTGCCGAAATCGCCGGCAACCCGGTGCTGACCGAAGTGCTCGCCAAGATCGTCGCCCGGCTCTCGCTGGTCATGTCGCTCTACGAGGAAGACCGCAAGGACGACTGCGGCGCGGACCACCATCGCATGATCGTTGCCGCCTTGAAGGCGAAAGACCTCGCCAAGGCGCAACAATTGATGGACCACCACCTCGCCGACATCGAAGGCCGTGTGCGCCTGACCGAAGGGCAGGGTGACCGGCACACATTCCTGGCCGTACTGGAGAATTTTTCCTGATGGAGACCTGCGCGTATCGCTGATGCTTGCTCCAGGACTTGAATCAACAAGAGTCCAGCGAGCTACCTGCCGTGGCGGGTTCGTGCGTACAGCCCTCCAGCCCGCTTGGAGACGGCAGGAGAGGGCAGTCACCCCAGTCTGGACTGGCTGACAGCGGACATTCGCATGATCTGCAGGATCGACAAGACGTCCGTCTTCGGTCACATCGCAACAGCCAAAATTCCAGTGTAGGTCAGATGATGCAACAACTGATCGGCTCCGTGCGCGGCCCAGTAAGGACGGCTTGTCATGGCAGCCGGATGGCAGCGCGCGTGAACGGCCTTTACGTGATCAACGGTAAAGTGAATTAGAAATTCGCCTAGCGCCAAAACCGTGATCGTCACGCCATCCAGCCCGAACAGAAGCAATCCCGGAAGGGTGCCCGCTACGTGGATCGCGGCATGAATATAGCCTCCCGGGTGGCGGATATCGCCCTTGCCCTGCAGAATCCAGGCCGGCTGCAAGAGATAGTCGGCGGCGAAATGCTTGACCTGCAGCCAGGCGAGTAAGCCAATAAGGAAAGATGCACTTTCCATGATCCATCCTCCCTCAAATCGGGGGCGATTTCCGGTCCAGGGTAAAGATCGGCACCGGTTGCGATTTGCCGCGCACCACCGTCTCTCCCAGCGAGCGGGCATCGAGCCGCCGGTTCGCCCGTTCCCACGTCTCGCCACTCAACACGATTTCAACGCCTTTGTCTTTGGCGACGCCGACCAGGCGGCTTGCGAGGTTTACGACATCGCCAATCGCCGTGTAGCTCAGGCGTTCGGCCGAGCCGATATTGCCGACGAGTGCCGTCCCGCTGTTGATGCCGATCCTGACCCGCACTGCGTCATGCTGGGGCGCGAGCGGCGGGATGGCATGCATCGCGTCACGGATCGCTGCCGCCGCACGGCAGGCACGCGACGCGTGATCGGGCTCGTCGTTCGGGGCATTCCAGATCGCCATCACAGCGTCGCCGATGAATTTGTCGACCGTGCCGCCCTCGGCGTGGATCGCGGCGATGGAAAGCGTGAGGAAGCGGGTGAGATGCGGTTCGACACCGGCGCCGAGTTCCTCGGTCATCTCCGTAAAGCCCGGCAGATCGGCGAAGAAAACCGTGATGTCGGTAAGCTTGCCGCCGGGCCTGGGCTCGATACCGCCGTTGACGAGCGGCCTGACGACATCGAGCGGCATGAAGCGGGCGAAGGCCGATAGCCCCGAAGACATCCGTTTCAGCGCGACGGAGAAGTCATTGAGTTCAACCAGCACGGTGGGCGTGTGGCTGACGGTATCGAGTTCGAAGCGTTCGACCGCATGCAACTGTTGGGCAAGGCGGGCGAGCGGCCGGGCGAAAAGCAGGCGGGCGAAGATAATTGCGGTGACAGCGGCAAGCAGCGCGATGCCAGCGATGATGAAGAGCACGCGCTTGGTGTTTTCATCGATATCGCCGGCAAAGGTGGAGCGCGGAATCGCCGTCAGCAGCCGCCAGTCTTCAAACGGCAGTGCACTGGATGAAATGAACACCGGCCCAAGAGCGGCACTCTGTTGCAGCGTGCGGAAGACGTTTTGAGGATGGCTTCGGCGCGCGGATGCGACGGCAGCAGAAAGCACGTCGGTCTTCGGAAAATCGGCGAGATGGGCGGCCATGATGCCGTCCGACGGTTCAGATGTGGCGAGGACCACATCGTCCTTCGCGAGCACATAGATTTTGCTCTCGGAGGGCATGTTGAGATCCCGCAACGTCAGTGACAGTTGTCGCAGGCTGACCGCTACCATGACGACACCTTCGAGCCGCCCGAAGGCTTCGACCCGTTTTGAAAGAACGATCGAAGGTTCGAAACCGCTTGGCAAGATGTCCACGACGGTCCAGGCCGGATCGGTGCTCTCCTTGCCCTTGCGATACCAGGATGAGCCCTCCGTCACATAGGCGCTCTCGGTCTTGACGCGCTCTTCGAAGAATATGTCGCCGGGGATCGGCTTGTATCGGTCACGGCGCAATGTTCGAGGTTCGCCGGGCGCGGCTTTGCCGATTTCGACCATCTCGATCCGGCCATCGGCGGCGGCATGCGAGCCGAAGAAGCGCCCATCGGTGAAACCGAACCCGATCCAGGCGATCGCCGGCTGCTCACGCAGCAGCGAGAGAAACAGGAACTCGCGCTTGACCTCGTCATCGGGCTTGATGGCGCCCTGGGAGAAGACCGAGCGGATAATTTCCGCGGTGCTCGATACCAGTGCGAGTTGCGAGGCGAGTTCGTTGCGAACGGCGCCGGTGCTTTGCGCATCGAGGGCCGCCACGACATTATCGACATTGGCACTCGCGGTGCGTTGCCAGATCAGATGGACGAGGGTCGCCGTCGAGATGACGGCAAGCAGCAGCAGCATAGTGACTGCGCGGCCCATCTTCACGCGTGGAAGGAAATCAGCGCTCATGGCGGTCGGTGATGAGGCGGGCGCTCCGCTCATAGCGAAGATAGGCCAGGCCCCAATCCATGAAAACCACGAGGCGATTGCGGAAACCGATGAGGAACCAGAGATGGGCGAGGTTCCAGATCAGCCAGGCCGAAAACCCGGATAGCCTGATCCGTCCGAAATCGGCGACCGCCGCCTTGCGGCCGATCGTGGCGAGATTGCCGAAATGCCGATAGCGGAACGGCTTGACCGGATTGCCCGCGATGAGCGCCCGGATGGCATGCGCGGCATGCTCGCCCATCTGCTTGGCGGCCGGCGCTGTGCCTGGCACGGGATGGCCATCCGCTTTCTTCGCCGCAGCGGTATCGCCGATGACGAAGATGTTGTTGTGGCCGTTGACATTCAGCCGTTCGTCGACCACCGTGCGGCCGGCGCGGTCGGCCCCGGCGCCGAGCCATTTGGCCGCTTTGGATGCCATGACACCTGCGGCCCAAAGCACGCATGCCGAGCGAATCTGGCGCCCGTCGGCGAGCATGACGCCTTCGCTATCGCAATGGGTGACGGCAGCGGTGCGTAACACTTCCACGCCCAGGCCTTCGAGATGACGCTGCGCCTTTGCCGAAAGGCAGACCGGCATGGTTGGCAGGATACGGTTGCCGGCTTCGACCAGAACGACGCGTGCCGAAGCGGCATTGATGTGACGGAAGTCGCGAACCACGACCTTGCGGGCAAGTTCGGCAATCGCACCGGCCATTTCGACGCCTGTCGGGCCGCCGCCGACCACAACGAAGGTCAGTAATGCCTCGCGCCGCTGATCATCCTCAGTGACTTCGGCGCGTTCGAAAGCGGAGAGAATCCGGGCGCGGATCTCCGTCGCATCGCCGATCGTCTTGAGGCCCGGCGCGCTTTCAGCCCACTCTTCATGGCCGAAATAGGCATGACGGGCGCCGGTCGCGACAACAAGATAGTCGTAAGGGATGGTCCGCTCGGCGGTGTGAACAAGCTGCGTGGCTTTCTCGATCCGCTCTACCCTTTGCATCAATACCGTCACATTCTTCTGGCGCGACAGGATGCGGCGGATCGGCATCGCGACTTGAGCGGGGGAAAGGCCTGCGGTTGCCACCTGGTAGAGCAGCGGCTGGAACAGGTGATAATTGCGACGGTCGATGACGGTGATATCGACTTGGATGCTCTTGAGCGCCATGGCTGCGGCAAGCCCGCCGAAGCCGGCCCCGAGAATGACCACGCGCGGACGGCCATTCCCGGGCATTGGGCGGATCATGTTCGGCGCACCGCCCGTCATCGCCCCCTCGGTTTCGATCCGCATGGCTCAGCGCTCCCGCGAGAAAAAGCGGCCGGCGAGATGGTCGAGCGAGATGACGCCCGCGCCACGCGCAAAAATCAACAGCAGCGGAGCCGCCCAGGTCAGATGTTCGCCCCAATGGGTGGGATAGACGAAGATCTGGATTGTGGCGACAACGCCGAGCAGCATCAGTGCCGCGAGACGCGAGCAGAGTCCGAAGAAGATCAGGATTGCACCCGACAGTTCGGCGGCCGTGGCGAGCACGGCCGCGACACCGGGATCGAGCACCGGCAGCCGGTATTCCAAGGCGAAGAGCTGGACCGTGACGGGCCAGGAGGCGAGCTTGCTCTGCGACGATTGCCAAAACACGTTCGCAACAGTGAGCCGGGCGACGAACTGCACCGCCGAAAGCGGTACGGACGAGGCCAGCCGGAGTGCCTGCGAATAAAGGCCGGCGAAACCGCCTCGTTCGGGCATGGATGTCGGGGTCATCATGGTCATCGATCCATTCCTTCTCAGTTGATGTTTGCAGGTTGGTGGCGGACGCGGGTGACGAGGCCGTCAGCAAAGAGACCGCCGAGCGAGGCGACGAGGTCGAAATTCGGATCGCGCGCGGCGGCTTTCTGAACGGCATGTTCAAGTCCGCGGCCGCTCTTCAGCGCCTGCAGAAAGACGTAATGGGCGCCGCTGAGGCGGAGAAAGCGAACGCTGTCCCGGTTCCGCCACAGCGCGATCCGCTGCGGTTTCCTTCTGATATCGCCAAGCTGTTCGAGATCGCCGCTTGCCTGGTGCGCCGACCAGATGTCGAGCGCCGGCCAACGGCAAGACAGCAGTCGCAACGACGGCTGGAGGATCAGGTCGGGCATGGTGTCTTCGCCACCCCGGGAGAGTTCCGCCATATTCGCAGGCGGCAGCGCCGGCGCATCGAGCGCCTCGGCGATCAACCATTCAAGCCGCGCCGTATCGGCGATGAAGGGCATAGGCTTGAGGTCTTCGAGCCGGCCGAGGAAGTCGGCGAAGTCGCCACCATAGCGTACCAGCCGCGCTTCGGAGGGCGGGCTCACGCGAATGAAGCTCGCGGCAATATGGCGGAAATACCGCTCTCCAATCAGGCTGACGGCGACAGGAAAGACCGACACGAGCGTGGCACTCAGCGATGCGAATGTGTTGTTGCGGTAGATGTTGAAGCGGCGCATCGGGTCGAAGCGGCCGCCCGTATCGAATGAGGGGCCGAGATCCGGCCCTCGGCGGTTAAGGATAGCATCCGCGACGGCTTGCTGCAGTTCGAGTTCAGGCAGCATAACGCGCCCTCCGTGTGACGGAGTTGCTCGCGAAGACCGACGGTGTGATCGTCGTCAAGGCCGAGATCGCCGGCATGGCGCCGCGTGCGAGATTGCTCGTGGAGAACAGCTCGATGCCGTGGAACCGGCGGTCCGGCTGCTGGGCGATCTGCGGCGGGCCACGCTTTTCGAATTCGATCGAGGCGGCCATCATGTCGGCCCACATTGCTTCGCCGAGCAGCACATCGAGCGCGGGAACCTCGGTGTCCCATTCAATCAGCGTCGGTCGTGGGCCGATCTTGCGCAATACATGCGCATAGAGCGACCAGACGGCCGGCGGCACGCGGGAGCCATGATCGTCGATCAGCACGATGTCGCCCTCGACTTCGTTGACTGCATGGCCGGCGAGATGGATTTCGCCGATGGCATCGGCGGGCAGGTCGTCGATGAAGGCCTTGGCATCGAAATCGAGATTGCAGGCCGAGACATAGACATTGTTGACGTCGAGCAGCAGGCCGCAGCCGGTACGCTTGACGAGCTCGGCGAGGAATTGCGCCTCGGTCATCGTGGAATTGGCGAAGGCGATATAGGCCGACAGGTTCTCGATGAAGACGCGGCGCTGCAGCCTGTCCTGCAACTGATCGACATTGGCTGCAACGCTATCGAGCGCATCGTCGTCATAACGGAGCGGCAGGAGATCGTTGAGATAGGCGCCGTCGGCAACGCTCCAGGCCAGATGTTCCGAGACCAATGCTGGCTGAAACCGGATGCACACGCTCCGCAACCGTTCCAGATGGTCCCGATCAAGGCCCGAAGCGCTGCCCAGCGAGAGACCGACGCCGTGCACCGACAGCGGATAGGTCTCGCGCAAGTTTTCCAAAGCATCGACGGCGGCGGAATCGCCCATGTAGTTTTCAGCATGGACCTCCAGCCATCCCGCCGAAGGCCGGCGGGAGATCATATCGGAAATATGCGGGGAGCGCAGACCAATGCCCGCGGCATCCGGTACTGGAAGGTTGGGAAATATCTTGGACATTGGTCACTCCTTCATATGGGTTGAATGAAGCCAGGGAGGCCTCAGGCCTTGGGTTCGATCGCGCCGCCGGAAATCTTGGCGCAGGTGCCGGCCGGCACGTAGACCCAGGCATCACCCTGGTTGTCGGCCGTCGAGGTGCCGGCGCAGGAATGGGTGGCCGTCTGGCAATCGTTGAGGCCGGCCTTGACGACGCCGTAGCACTTCTCGAATGAGAATTCGGGCTGTGCAGCAGGGCCGGCAAAGGCGCTGGAGGCAGCCATGGAGGTGATGGCAGCAAGGGCGGAGCCGATGAGGATGCGGGTCGAGTTCATGGAAATGTCTCCTGGTTGAGGTTGGATCAAACCGGTTTTCGGCTTGACTGGAATTACTTTCCCGCATTGCCGGTGATGTTTGAAATGCTGTTGCGGCATGGTTTTGATAGGCTGGCGCTATGCGCGGCGGCGGCTGGCGAGAAGGCAAAAAATACCCCCGGGGACGACCGGGGGAGAAGTGGCGTGGCCCGCGACGGAGGGAGCGGAGCGGAACCGGCGACGCGGGAGGAAGTCCTTGGAAAATCAGAGATATCGTTCGCGAATGTCGACCGTCGATCGCTTGCCGATGTCCTGGTAGTTGGCCAGCAGCCACATGTCGGCGCATTCCCGGCCGCGGTCGCGCAGATCGACCAACGCCCCCCAATCGGCATTGAGCTTGCTCGACACGGAAAGGCTCTTCATCGTCTCGTCATCGGAGATGCCGTGCACGAAGATGCGCTTGAGATTGCCGGTACTTTCAGGAGATGCATCGATCAAATCGGTGACGAAAGCCACCGCCCGCATTTCCCGCAGCAGCGACGAATTGAAACTGATCTCGTTGATGCGATTGAGTATCTCGGAGGCGGTGTGCGGCACCTCGGCCCGCTCGATCGGATTGATATGGACGACCAGCACATCCGGCGTGTGGCAGCCATAGATCAGCGGAAAGATTGCCGGATTGCCCATATAGCCGCCATCCCAATAGGACTCGCCGTCGATTTCGACAGCCTGAAACAGAAAGGGCAGGCAAGCCGATGCCATGACGGCGTCGATCGACAGTTCGTCATTGCCGAACACCTTGACCTTGCCGGTTCGGACATTGGTAGCGCAGATGCTGAGTTTCACCGGACAGCGCGCCGTGCGGATCGCATCCATGTCGACCGATTGCTCCAAGATCTGCCGGAGCGGATTGAAATTGAAAGGGTTGAACTGGTAGGGCGACATCAGTCGCGTCACCATGTCGAACATCATGAAGGCCGGCGAAAATTCCAGCGCCCGCGATCCGGTTATCTTGTCGAAGATCGTCGGCTGCAGAGGTCCGGATGCCGACGCATGGCTGACGCGCCGCCAGAAATTGGCGAGCGCGGTCTGCGCCCCGCTCCGCCCGCCTTCGGCCAGGCCATAGGCCAATACGGCGGCATTCATTGCGCCGGCGCTGGTTGCGACGACACCTTCCAACGACAGGTTCGGCTCCTCGAGCAGCCGGTCGAGCACGCCCCAGGTGAAGGCGCCATGCGCGCCTCCGCCCTGGAGCGCCAGATTGAGCGTCCGCGGCTCTCGCTCAGAGGAGGCGACAACCGCGCTGTCGGCGATAATTTTCTTCACACCTGTGTGCTTGTTCATGGTCCTCACTCCCCGATTTCTTCGTGTTGACATTTTCAATGCGCCGTCCAGCCACCATCGACCGGAATGGCCGTGCCGGTGATGGAGCCTGCGAGATCGCAGCAGAGAAAGACGCTGAGCGCGCCCATTTCCTCGACCGTCGCGAACCGCTTGGTCGGCTGGTTCTTGAGAAACACGTCGCGGATTACTGCGTCGCGTGCGATGTTATGCGACTTCGCCTGCGCGTCGATCTGCTGCTCGACAAGCGGCGTCCAGACATAGCCGGGGCAGACTGCATTCGACGTCACGCCGAATTCGGCACCCTCAAGTGCAATCGACTTGGTGAACCCCACCATGCCGTGCTTTGCTGCGACATAGGCCGACTTGAATGGCGAGGCGACAAGGCCGTGCGCCGAGGCGACATTGATGATGCGGCCATAACCGCGCTCGCACATGCCGTCGAAAGTGGCCTGGACAAGATGAAAGGCGGCCGACAAGTTGATCGCCATGATCGCATCCCACTTCTCAGGCGGAAATTCGCCGATGGGAGAAACGTGCTGGATGCCGGCATTGTTGACGATGATATCGATTTGGCCGAATCGAGCCTTGGCGCGCTCCACCATCATCAGGATAGCGTCGCGCTTCGACATGTCGGCGCTGTCATAGGCGACATCGACATCGTTGCTCTCGGCCATCTCGGCGCGCAACGTTTCAATGCCGGCGGGATCGCCGAATCCATTGAGCATGATCGAGGCACCCGCCCTTGCCAGCGCATGGGCAATGCCAAGGCCGATACCGCTGGTCGAGCCGGTCACGATCGCCGTACGACCCTCGAGCATCTTGCGGCCAGCCAGGGGTTCGGTTTCGGTAGCAAGCAGATTGAGCATTGCGTTCTCCATTTTTAGACGCCACGATGTGTAGCTTCCCGTTCAAAATGGCGCGGTTGCAGTCATAAGAGAAATGCCGCTCACTAATGGAATTGATAATTCAGTGGCATTGGCCGAATATAGCGCCGGGGACCAGAGTAGATGCATTGGCTTACTTTGGAATTGTTGGGGAGCGGATATGGATATCCATCACATCCGGTATTTTCTGGCCGTTTGCGAAACGCGCAACTTCACGCGCGCGGCGCAGAACTGCAATGTCACTCAGCCCGCGCTGAGCAGAGCGGTTCAGCAGCTCGAGGACGAGGTGGGCGGGCTGCTTTTCCGTCGCGAACGAAACCTCACCCACATCACCGATCTCGGCAATCTCTTGCGTCCGCGTTTCCAGCAAGTGCAGGACGAACTCCTGGGCGTCAAAACCGAGGCATCGAAATTTCTCTGTCTCAACGACGCGCACCTCAAGGTCGGCATCATGTGCACGATCGGACCGCGGCGCTTTACCGGCCTGCTCACCGATTTCAACATGCGCCACAAGGGTATCCAGCTCCAACTCGTCGAGGGCATTCCGGCCAAGTTGGCGGGATTGCTGGAGCAGGGCGAACTCGATATCGCGATCATGTCGAGCGCCGACAATTTTCCGGAGCGCTTCGATGTGACGCCGCTGTTTCGGGAACGGTTTATGCTGGCCTTTCCGGCGGGGCACCGGCTTAGCCAATACGATGCCATTCCCATCGCCGCGATCGATGGTGAGATCTATCTTCGCCGTGTCAATTGCGAGTACTGGGACTACCTGACGGATCTCTGTGACGCTCAGGGTGTGAGCACTATCGTCTCCTATTCGAGCGAACGTGAGGACTGGATTCAGAATCTTGTCGCTGGTGGTCTCGGTATCTGTTTCATTCCTGAATACAGCGCCGTCGTGCCTGGCCTGCAAGTCCGGCCGGTCGCCGAACCGGAGGTAACCCGCGAAGTCTGCCTTGTAACCGTAGCTGGCCGCCGCTTCTCCCCGGCCGTCTCGACTTTCGTCGGCGCTGTCAAATCTTACGGTTGGGCCGCGCTGCCAGGCCGCTCACATTGAAAGCATAACGAATAATGAACTGTGCTCCGTGTCCTGGCGATGCGGAGCGTCCGCACGTCCTGCGTTTCACGATAGCCTCAGGCTATGGAATTGAGAATGAGGCGGCATTTCTCATTCGCCATCACCTTCTCCATGCTCCTTGTCATGCCCGGCGCGAACGCTTCATCCGGGCCCAACAAGGAGAACTCTGATGAAATTCGAACTGAATGCCAAGCGCCTGACGCTCGCCTCCGTCCTCGCTCTCGCGTCCTTCACCACCATTTCCACAGGCCAAGCCTATGCCGGCGAATGCCCGGCCGGCCAGGTCGCCGAAAACGGCATGCAACCCGGCGAAATGATGCCGAAGGGTGTGACTGACAAGCTCATCTCATCGATTGACCTCGCCTCCAAGGGAGACGCCTGGAAGAACAGCGCCCTGCGGATGCGCAAGCTGGTTGTGCAGCCTGGCGGCGTCGTGCCGTGGCATTCGCATGAGAGCCGTCCGGCCAACATCCTGATCGTTTCGGGCTCGATCACCGAATACCGCAGCACGTGCAAAGTGCCGATCGAGCATAAGGCTGGCGACGTGACTGCCGAATTCGGCATGCTGTCGCATTGGTGGAAGAACAACGGCAGCAAGCCGGCTGTTCTCTACTCCGCCGACATCCTGACCTCGGAAGAGCAAAAGAACGAATCCATGTGAGCCGCTTCCGAGCTCGCTGACAGCCGTCTCCGACCCCCAAGCCGGAGACGCCACACGCATTCACCCGACACTTGGAGTGATCGCCATGACCGGCATCGAGCATGTCCTCAATCCGCCGAGAACGACCCTCGGCGCTACCGCCGCCGATGGCTGGCGCTTTGCCGTCATCGCGCTGATTTCTTTCCTGACATTGGTCGATCTCTTCGCGGCTCAGGCGATCCTGCCCGCGCTTGTGGAGAGATTTCAGGTCAGCCGCGCCGCCATGGGCTTTGCCGTCAATGCCAGCACTTTCGGCATGGCCGTCGCCGGGCTTGGCATAGCTTTCTTCGGTCGCAGGATCGATCGCCGCAGCGGTATCTGGATCAGCCTTGCGCTGCTTTCACTTCCCACGACAGCTCTGGCCTTTACCCACGATCTGACGGTTTTTGCCGTCCTCCGTATCGTCCAGGGCCTCTGCATGTCGGCAGCCTTCACGCTGACCATTGCCTATCTCTCGGAACACTTCTCGCCAACCCAGGCGACAGGCGCCTTGGCGGCCTATGTCACCGGCAATGTCGCGAGCAATTTCTTCGGCCGCATCCTCTCTGCAATAGTCGTCGGGTTCGGTGGGCTTGAAATCAACTTCCTCACCTTCGCGGCCCTCAACATCGCCGGCGCGCTGCTTGTCCGGCTCACCCTCAAAAAGACCTCGGCCATGATGCAGACCAGCGAAGACGGCTCATTCAACATGCGCCGCTGGACTTATCATTTCGCCGATGGTGAGCTGCGCCGTGTCTTCGCGATCGGCTTCCTCATCCTTTTCGTCTTCATCGGAACTTTCACCTATGTGAATTTCCAGCTCGTGGCTCTCGGCCTGTCGCCGATGACGCTCGGCCTCGTCTATCTGGTATTCCTGCCGTCGATGCTGACCACGCCGATGGCAGGCAAGCTCGCGGTCCGAATCGGAGCAAAACTCGGGATCATCTCGACGCTTGGGCTCGCCATTGTCGGCGTCGCGGCACTTCTGAGTGTCAGCTTGCCTCTGGTGTTGGCCGGACTGGCGCTGGTGGCAATAGGGACATTCCTCGCCCAAGCGATCGCCACCGGTTTGGTTGGCCGACGCGCGGTTACGGACAAGGCAGGCGCCAGCGGAATTTACCTCGCCTCCTATTACACCGGGGGTCTCGCAGGCAGCCTCGTACTCGGCCAGATCTATGATCAGGTGGGCTGGCCGGCCTGTGTCGGCGTGCTCGTCGCAACGCTGCTTGCAGCCATCTTGATCGCCCTTCCCATCGGCTCAACGCCCGGTCCAATCCGGCGATGATCCAGGGCCATCGAAACGCACATCGAACGGCATTCTACAGTGTCGAGACGGCCACAGGCGGGAACGCAGGCAGAGCTACCGAAAGCTATCCGAGGGGCAAGTGGACGAACCGATCTACCGTCCGGATCAATCCAACGGCATCACAAAGGTGAAGCGCGTCTCCTTATCATCGGAACTGACCGTGATTGTCCCGCCATGGGCGCGGGCGATTTCCGAAGCGATGTGCAGACCCAGCCCCAATCCTCTTTGATTTGTACCGATTTCGCCTCTGAAATAAGGCTGAAAAAGCCTTGTCATCGCATCGCAGGCAATCGGAGGGCCGCTGTTGGCGATCCAAAGTTCCAGTCTTCCGCCGACAGTTGCCGCCGAGAGCCGCACCGGTTCGTCCGGCGTCCCGTGGGTCAGGGCGTTTCCGAGCAGGTTGGACACCAGCTGGCCGATCCGGCCGCTGTCGCAGTTTATCGGTCCGGCGAAGTCGATACTCACCTCAATTGCGCGGTCGAGATGACAGGAGCGGAGTTCTCCGATGACCTGTCGCAGGATCGGTTCGAGATGCTCCGCTCGCCTCTCGATCGTGATGCCGCCACCCAATCGTCCGCGCGCGAAGTCGAGAACGTTGTCGATCAGGCCGGACATGCGAACGACGCTGCCCTGCATCAAATCGAGAATGTTGATCGAGCGATCGGTCTGCTCCTCCTTTCGCAGCATGCGCGCCGCCGCGGCAATCGAGGCAAGCGGATTGCGCAGATCATGGCCAAGGACAGCAATGAACTGCTCCCGCAATTCGGCAGTTTGCTGTTCAAGGTGGAGCTGGGATTTGACGATGGCGCCGGCCGCGTCCGCGGCTGCGCGCGCCTCGACCAGCTCCCGTTCATAACGGCGACGCTCGGCAGCCTGGAACATCGTCACGCGGGTGAAAAGCAGGGCGCCGTCTTCTGCGCGTCTTTCCATTGCATTGGCGAGCACGGGCAAGGTCCTGCCGTCGGCCGTCACAAGATCGAGAGCAACCTCATTGAAAACCCCCTGCATGCGCAGCAGAGGCGCAAAATGGGTCTCGTAGAATGTCCGCCCCGACGTGTTGAGCAGGTCGCGAAGTTGTTTGCCAAGAAGTTGCTCGGCAGGGATGCCGATCCAGGTCGATAGCGTTCGGTTCACCTTGACGATGCGCCCGTCCGGCTGCACCGAAAGATAGCCGCATGGCGCGTTTTCGTACAGGTCCTCAAGGTCTTCCGCCGGCATGACGATCTGCATGTCGCCACCGGTCATCGGACGAACCGCCGGATTGCGGATATGACCTCGTAGGGAGCGCTGAGGTTAAGGCAGTGGCCCCTGGCGTTCGGCACGACCAATTGACTGTTTGGGACCTGCTGATGGACGAATTCGCCGACTGGGGCCACGGAGCGCCCCATATTTTGGTCGCACCCGAATCCATGCGAAAAGATCATCGCACGCTGGCCATCGCCCCGGACTTGAACATGATTTCGATCGATGACGGTCATCTCGCCCTCTGCCCTGCTTTCATAGCATGTTCAGCCTGTTTTGGATTGAGGAAAGAATTGGGCAATGGGTTCGATGATCGTGTGCTGCGATGTTCCGGAGGTGGCCGCCAGCCGTTTGCTGCATACCTCAGTCCGTCAATTTCCGGAGCTTGAAGAAGAACCGCCGAGGGTCGCCGCGCACGCACATCATTCCGGCAATCTCGTCATCGTCAATCCTGCGGAAATAGTCCACGATCGGCTGTTTGTCGTAGATCATCGCAGCCGTTTCGATGCCGTCGAGGGCCTGAAGCCGCAACGAAGCTGTGGTGCCTCTCGCTCGAAGCACCTTCTGCAGGTATGAGAACCAGCCGCGGGCAACGAATGTCCGGCCAAAGGGCGCCATCTTGATCGCCAGACCAATGGGTAACAAGCTTGGCTCGAGCGGCACGAGTCGGCCCGGTTTCCATGTGAAGAGCAGGGCGTCCGCCCGCATGTCGGAATGGAAGCGCTTGCCAAACCAGTTGAGGTTCTCGAGCACGCCGTCTAGCGGATGACCCGACGGAATGCCGACGCCGCTCCAAAGGCCGACCATGTCCTTCGGCTGGACAGGATCCAGCGAGCGGAACCAGGCAGCCATCTCCTCCTGCCGGTCGCCTCGCATGGGTTCTCCTCCAGGGATGTTCATTGCGGAAAAATGAAATGAAGGTTCGGAAGTTCCCGTTTATGCGGACCGGAAGCGCAACGGCCCCCGAAGGGGCCGTTGGGGGTGTTCACCGGACAAGACTGGCCTATGCCTCAGGCGCGCGACGGCAGCAGGGGATAGCCGACCATGACGGCGCGGCCGAGCAGGGCTGCGACGAAAGCCTTGATCACATCGCCGGGAATGAAAGCCATCGAGCCGATGAAGGCTTTCGTGAAGCCGAGGCCGGCGACGGTCGCCAGATAGGTGATGCCGAAGGCGTAGAGCACGACGATGCCGCCGACCATGGCGGTGAGGAAGAAGCTGACCGTCTGCACCAGGCCGGATTGCTGATGGTTGACCAGCCGTTCGCTGAGCCAGCCGGTGACGAAGGCGGCAAAGATCCAGCCGATCAGGAAGCCGGCCGTTGGCGATGCGAAAATGGCAAGCCCGCCGCGACCGCCGGAAAGCACGGGCAGGCCGATTGCGACCAGCACCAGCACGATCAGCACGGCAATCGCGCCGCGCCGGGCGCCGAGCACGACGCCGGCCATCATCACGCCGAGGGATTGGGCGGTGATCGGCACCGGAATGAAGCCGAGCGAAATCGGCGGCAGCAGGCCAAGCGCCACGATGATCGCGGCAAAGAGGGCGGTAAGAACGAGGTCGCGAGTGCTCATCATCAATTCCGTGTTTATCAATCGTTAACTCACATGCCGCCGAATGCCGCGCGCGTCAATCGCCGCGGCGATATTATCCGCATCCTTGAGCGTGAGGATGATCAGCGGCGCAAGCAGCGTCGTCGGCTGCACCTTCAGCCCGCGTGCCTTGTGCGCCTCGCGGATCGCCTGATAACGGCCGACGATCTCCGGCACAAAACGCAGCACCAGCCCCAGCGCCAGGCCGATATCGTCGGCCTGCAGCCAACCGGTGCGTTCGAGCGGGCGGGCAAGCGCCGTCACCTCATCGATGAACGCGGTGATCGACGTCGTCGCCGTCACGGTGGCGGCAAGCAGCATCAGCGCCGTCAGACGCAGCAGGGGCACGAGCGCCTCCTGCCAGGGATTGAAGATGAGGTTGAAGAGTGCCACGACCGCGATCGTCAGGAAGACGGGCCGCAGCCGCCTGAGCCCATCGGCAAACGGCAGGCCGACCATGCGGTAGAGAACCGCCGTCAGCAGCACGGCGCTCGAAAGCAGGGCGAGGTTCCCGCTGATGAACAGCACCACGCCGAAGATCGTCAGCGACAACAGTTTTAGCCGCGGCGAAAGCCGGTGCATCACGCTGTTGCCTTCGACATAGAGTGACTGCATCAAGCGGCGATCTCCTTGTAGCGGGCGATCGCCTCGGTAGCCGGCGCATCGGCGGCAAGCCGGCCTTCATGAAACAGCAGCACCCGCTCGAAACCGGCGATCAGTTCCAGATCATGGGTGATGATAATGGCGCTTTCCGGCAGCCCGGCGATAATCTTCTCGACCAGCGCCCGGTTCTTGAGGTCGAGCTGGTTGGTCGGTTCGTCGAGGATCAGAATGCCAGGCCCCGTCGCCAGCACCGAGCAGAGGGCCGCCACCTGCAACTCGCCGCCGGAAAGCTCATGCGCGCGGCGATCGGCCAGCGCCTCGGCGCCGAAGCGGGCCAGCACGCCCTCGACCTTCGCCTCGATCTCCGCCTTGCTGAAGCCGCGCCGCTTCAGCCCGAAGGCGATGTCGTCTTTGACGATAGGCAGGATGATCTGGTTCTGCGGCGACTGGAAGATGAAGCCGACATCGGCCACCGCAGTCTTTTCATCGCTGGTGTCGCGGCCGTTGACTGTGACGCGGCCGACCGATGGTTTGGTCAACCCGTTGATCAGCCGCGCAAAAGTGGTCTTGCCCGAACCGTTCAGCCCGATGACGCCGATGCGTTTTCCACTGATGCCAAGCGTCAGCGGCTGCAGCGCCACCCGCGCCCCGAAACTGACACCGGCACCTTCGAAACGAATATCCAAACCAATCCCTCGCATTTTTCACCGGAGGAGATTGCCGATGCCGGCCCCTCATCCGCCTGCCGGCACCTCTGCCTGGGTCGAGCCACATGTCTCGACCCGTCCTTCGGACCCCCGCTCGCGGGGAGAAGGGGATATGCCGCACCCGCTCCCTTAACCTCGACGCTGCGTTTGGCACGTCCCCTCTCCCCGCAGGCGGGGAGAGGGTTAGGGTGAGGGGCAGCCATTGGCGCCAACCGGATAGCAATGCTTCTATACGGGGACATCAGCCTGATGAAAGAGCAAATTGCGCTGTCGATATCGGGTGGCTAGGAAGATTTTCCGGATTATGATGGGGTCATGACGAATCTGCTTTCCAATTCCGACGCCCGCCGTGTCTTTCTTGCCAAGCAGGGCCTCAGCGCCCCGCCGAACCGCGCCTTGACCAAGGCCGGCCTGCTGCAGCTCATCCATGAGCTGGGTTTCGTCCAGGTGGACAGCATCCAGACGGTGGAGCGGGCGCATCATCAGATCCTGTTTTCCCGCAACCAGACCTACAGGCGCGAGCATCTGAAGGCGCTGCTCGAAAAGGAACGCGCGTTGTTCGAGCACTGGACGCACGATGCCTCGATTTTGCCGAGCGCCTTCTTCGTCTATTGGAAACACAAGTTCCGCCATCAGGAAAAGGTCCTCGTCGAACGCTGGCGCAAATGGCGCGGTGAGGGTTTCGAGGCAGCCTTCGAGGAGACCTATGAGCGCGTGCGTCGCGACGGCGCGATGCTGGCGCGCGACGTCAAGGCCGACGGCCACGTTTCCGGCGGCTGGTGGAACTGGCATCCGAACAAGACGGCGCTCGAATATTTCTGGCACACCGGCAAGTTCGCCATCGCCGGCCGCTCGAACTTCCAGAAGATCTATGACCTGGCGGAGCGCGTCATCCCGGCCGAGTTCCGCGAGCCCGAGGTGAGCCGCGAGGAATTCATCGACTGGGCCTGCCGCAGCGCGCTCACCCGCCTCGGCTTCGCCACCCACGGCGAGATATCGGCCTTCTGGAACCTGGTCTCGCCCGATGAGTCCAAGGCCTGGGTATCGGCCCATCGCGACGAGCTGACCGAAGTGCTGATCGAACCGGCGCTCGACGGCAAGGCGCGCCCATCCTGGGCCTTTGCCGATTTCCCGTCGACGCTCGACAGCTATCCCGATGCTCCGCCGCGCATCCGCGTTCTCAGCCCCTTCGATCCGATGATCCGCGACCGCAACCGCACCGAACGCCTGTTCGGCTTCTTCTACCGCATCGAAGTCTTCGTGCCCGAGCCGAAGCGCGAATATGGCTATTACGTCTTCCCGCTGCTCGAAGGCGACCGGCTGATCGGCCGCATCGACATGAAGGCGGATCGGAAGAAATCGACGCTCGACATCAAGCGGCTGTGGCTGGAGCCGGGCGTGAAACCGTCGGCCGGGCGGCTGGAGAGGCTGGAAGCGGAGTTGGAGCGGGTCGCGCGGTTCGCCGGCGTGGAGAAGGTCGTCTTGCTCGATGGGTGGAGAGGGTAATCCCTTCTCCCCTCGGGGAGAAGGTGGCGGCAGCCGGATGAGGGGGCTTCATGGCACGCCGCTCAATATTGCCCTTCACTTGCGCTCCGTGCACTCGCTCCTAACGTCGCTCACCCCCTCATCCGACCCTTCGGGCCACCTTCTCCCCGCTGGGGAGAAGGGAAAGCTCCTTCTAGCAGATCTCCGTCGTGCTGATCTTGATGCCGAAACCTTCGAGGCCGACATAGTGACGTTCGCGGCTGGTGAGCAGCTTGATCGAGCTGACGCCGAGATCCCTGAGGATCTGTGCGCCGAGGCCGATTTCCAGCCATTCGCTGTCGCGCGTCTGCGCTTCGGCATGGGCCTCGCGGCCCTGGCTGCGGCCTTTGCGGCCGTTATCGTGGTGACCGACCCCGACGGAGCCCTCGCGCAGATAGACGATGACGCCGCGGCCTTGCTCGGCAATCTTCTGCATGTAGAAATCGACCGGGCTGTTCTTGCCGAAGAGATCCTCGGCGACATTCTCCGGATGCAGACGGACCGGGATGTCGACGCCGTCGCGGATGTCGCCGAAGACGACGGCGAGATGCTGCATCGGATCCCAGGGCAGGGAGTAGGTATGGGCCTTGGCCTTGCCGAACGGCGTCTCGATGTCGAAGCTGGTGCCGAGCTCGATCAGTGTTTCCTTGCGCTGACGATAGGCGATGAGATCGGCGACGGAGACGAGCTTCAGCCCGTGCTGTTCCGCGAACTCGACCACCTCAGGCCCGCGCGTCACCGTGCCATCATCGTTGACGAGCTCGGAGATGACGCCGATCAGCGGCAGGCCGGCGAGCTTGCAGAGGTCGACGGCGGCTTCCGTATGGCCGGAGCGCATCAGCACGCCGCCTTCGCGGGAAACGAGCGGGAAGATATGGCCGGGACGGACGAAATCCGAAGCGCCGACATTCGGATTGGCGAGGTTGCGCACCGTCAGCGTCCGGTCGTCGGCGGAGATGCCGGTCGTCGTGCCGTGCTTGAAATCGACCGAGACGGTGAAGGCCGTCGTATGGGCCGAATCGTTTTCCGCCACCATGGCGTTGAGGTTGAGGCGCTTGGCCTCTTCCTTCGGCATCGGCGCGCAGACGATGCCGGAAGTGTGACGCACGATGAAGGCCATCTTCTCGGGTGTGCAATGCACCGCGGCGACGATCAGGTCGCCTTCGTTCTCGCGGTCATTGTCGTCCATGACGACGACGATCTCGCCGGCCTCGAAGGCCCGGATGGCGTCGACGACACGCTTCTGGTCATAAGACATGGGGCAAGCGCTCCTATTTCAGGCGGCCGGTCTGGCCGCGGTCGCGAAGATAATGATCGGCGATGGCGCAGGCGACCATCGCCTCGCCGATCGGCACGGCGCGGATGCCGACGCAGGGGTCGTGCCGGCCCTTGGTGCGGATATCGACATTCTTGCCCTCCGCATCGATCGACTGGCGTTCGGTCAGGATCGACGAGGTCGGCTTGACGGCGAAGCGCGCCACCACCGGCTGCCCGGTGGAGATGCCACCGAGAATACCGCCGGCATTGTTGGAAAGAAAGATCGGCGTGCCGTCATTGCCCATGCGCATCTCGTCGGCATTATCTTCGCCTGACGTTTCGGCAGCGGCAAAACCATTGCCGATCTCGACGCCCTTGACGGCGTTGATCGACATCAGCAGCGAGGCGATATCCTGGTCGAGCTTGGCATAGATCGGCGCGCCGAGGCCGGCCGGCACACCTTCGGCGATCACCTCGATGACCGCGCCGATCGAGGAGCCGTTCTTGCGGATGCCGTCGAGATACTCCTCCCAGACCGGCACGATCGCCGCATCGGGCGAGAAGAACGGGTTCTGATCGATCTGGTCCCAATCCCAGTTGCGGCGGTCGATCTTGTGTTTGCCGATCTGCACCAGCGCCCCGCGCACCGTGACGCCAGGCACGACGAGGCGGGCGATGCCGCCGGCGGCAACCCGCGCAGCGGTCTCGCGCGCCGAGGAGCGGCCGCCGCCGCGATAGTCGCGAATGCCGTATTTGAGGTCATAGGTATAATCGGCATGGCCGGGGCGGTATTGCCGGGCGATCTCGCCGTAATCCTTGGAGCGCTGGTCGGTGTTTTCGATCAGCATGGAGATCGGCGTGCCGGTGGTCGTCATCGTCTCGCCATCGGCGTCCAGCATGACGCCGGACAGCACCTTCACCAGATCGTCCTCGCGCCGCTGCGTCACGAAGCGGGATTGCCCGGGCTTGCGCTTGTCGAGCCAGACTTGCAGGTCCTCGAGCTTGAAGCGCAACCCCGGAGGGCAGCCGTCGACGACACAGCCGAGCGCCGGACCATGGCTTTCGCCCCAGGTGGTTACGCGGAAAAGGTGACCGAATGTATTGTGCGACATGTGTTCCCACGGTGGCGCGCCAAAGCCGGTCGCTGCCGGCCGCGCCATTGCTTGAAAAGGCGCGACACTCATAGGCCAAAAAACCGCCGAGGCAAAAGCCTTTCTTTGCGCCAAACCGGCAGCTCAGGAAATGCTGTTTCCGTCCGTTGTCAGGGACGGGCGGTGCATTGTGCCGCCATTCTCTCTGCGCAGGCGGGGAGGGGTCAGGGCTGGGGGCGATCGGCAGGCAGCGATCAGGACGCCAGCCGCCACCCCGTTCCGGTGGCTTCCTCGGTGAAGTCGTCGAAGGAGAGCGGCCGCGAGAAGGCATAACCTTGCAGGATATCGCAGCCGAGATCGCGCAGCAGTGCGGCATGTGCCGCCGTCTCCACCCCTTCGGCCACCGTCTCGACCCCGAGCGAGCGGGCGATTTCGATGATCGAGCTGACGAGTGCCCGCTCCTGCGAGGCATTGACGATCGGCTGCACCAGCTGGCGGTCGATCTTCAGCCGCTTCGGTTTCAGCTTCAACAGGCTGACGATCGAGGTATGGCCGGTGCCGAAATCGTCGATCTCGATATCGATGCCGAGCGCCTTGATGCGTTCGAGGTTCTGCGAGACGACGTCCTCGCTCTCGTCGAGGAAGATCGATTCCACCAGTTCGAAGGAGATCTCGCCCGGACGGATATGCAGGTCGGCGAGCGATTCCAACAGGCTGCCGTCATGCAGCCGCCGCGCCGAAACATTGACCGAGACTTTGGGCACGGCAATACCGCGCGCCGTCCAGCGCATCTTGTCGTGCAGCGCCGTTTCGAGCACGATCCGGTCGAGCATCTGCACGACATTGATTTCGTCGGCAATGCGCAGGAACTTGTCGGGGGCGAGCCACCCCTTGGACGGGTGGTTCCAGCGCACCAGCGCCTCGACGCCCGTCAGCTCCATCGTCCGGGCCGAGAATTGCGGCTGATACCATGCGGTGAATTCGCCATTGTCGATGCCGGCGAGGATCTCGTCGGCGGTGCGCTTGGTGTTGATGATATCGGCCTGGAGATTGTGATTGAAGAATTCGAAGCGGTTGCGGCCCATGCTCTTGGCGCGGTAGAGCGCGATATCGGCGTTGATCAGCATCTTGCGCGCATCGACATTGATGCCGTTGGCGAGCGCAATGCCGATCGACACGCCGCAGCGGCAGGAAAAGCCCTGGAAATCGATCGGCTGGCGCATCTCCTCGATGATTCGCGTTGAAAGCTGCGCCATCTCCTTGTCGCCGACGTCGAGGGCGAGGATGACGAACTCGTCGCCGCCGATGCGCGCGACGACGTCGCTGCCGCGGACGTTCTTGGCAAGCACCTTCGAGGCGTGCACCAGCATCGCATCGCCGGCGGCATGGCCGAGCGTATCGTTGATGTCCTTGAAGCGGTCGAGATCGATATGCAGGATCGAGAATTTCTGCCGCTCTCGGCGTCCGTCATGGGTCAGGTTTTCGAGCGCGATGTCGAGCTTGCGGCGGTTGGCGAGTGCGGTCAGCGGGTCGTGCAGCGAGTTGTGCTCGATCCTGTTCTTGGCAAGCTCGAGCTCGATATTCTTGGCGACCGCCTCGTCCTTGGCGGCCTTCAGCCGGATCGTCATCAGCACGTCTTCGGTGGCATCGAAGGCGATGCCCATGACCTTCATCTCGCCGGTCCCCGTCTGGTGGACCTTGCCGACCGAGCGCACATAACGCACCGAGCCGTCGTCGACCAGCACGCGGCAGACGAGCGTGTGCGTATCGCCGTTCTTCTTGAAGTGGCGTGCGCTTTCGAGCGCTAAGGCTCGATCCTCGGGGTGGATGCAGCCAAGCCAGATCTCCTCGGTCATGAAGCCGTTGCGCGGCGCAAGCCCATAGAGCTCGTGCATCCGCTCGTTCCAGATCGAGCCGCCTCGGCCGGGCCGGGCTTCCCATATGCCGCACTGATAGGAATCGAGCGCCAGGTCGAGCCGGCTGGAAAGCTCGGCCAGCTGCCCCTCGCGGCTCGAGAGCTCTTCAAGCGCCAGCTCCAGCTCGGCATTCTTGACCTCGCTCATATCCTTGGCCTTGCGCAGCCTGTCGGTGATCTCCGCATCGGCTGTCACGTCCCAGACGATGCCGATCGTCTTGCTGACGCCGCCGGCATCCGTATAGAAGGCGCCGACCGAGCGCAGGTGGCGGATACCGCCGTCGGCAAGCAGGATGCGGTATTGCGCCGTGCAGGCAGCACCGGCGATGCTGCAGCTGAAGAAATGCACTTCGGCGATGTCGCGGTCCTCGGGCAGAACAGCCGCCAGCCATTCGTCGAGCGCCCAGCTTCCTTCCTCGGCCGGCTTGCCGTGCAGGGCCGCGGCGCGCGTGTCCCAGAGCAGGCTGCTCGAATCATCCTGCAGCTCCCAGATGCCGATATTCGAGGATTCCAGCGCCAGATTGAGCCGCTGCGACAGTTCCAGCAGTTTTGCCTCGCGCGTCTCCAGCGCCATAATGTTGCGATTGCGCTCGCCGAGCAGGAGGGTCGCGAAGAAGATCGGCACGATGATGACGAAGCCGCCGGCAAGGATGATCAGGCGCAGCTCGGTGCGGTTTTCGGGTATCGCGTCCCAGCCGCTGTTGGGGACCGCGGAAAGCTCCCACTTGCCGCCGGCAAAGCCGATCTTCTGGCGCATCGGATGCTTGTCATCGATATCGGACGAACCGAAGAACGGTGCCGGCAGAGCAGCATTGGTCGCGGCCACCGCGCCGATATCGCGGATGGCGATCGACAGATGGTCGAGATGCGGATAGCGTTCCCGGTTCTCGCGGTCGCGTGCCGGCATCAGCCCGGTCGCCTGGTAGAACATCGTCTGGTCGATGGCGACTTCGACCGCCCCCCAGAGCCGCCGTTCGCCGTTCTCCCTGACGAAAACCGGAAAGAAGATGGCAAAGGCGTCGCGGCTGTCAATGCTGATCGGGCCGTAGAAGCGCGCCGACTGGTCGCCGGCCGCGCCGGTCATCGCCTGGCGGAAGAACAGAGCCTCTCGCACGTCGCGGCCGATCCGCTCATTGCCGGATTGCGGCGGGTGGATGTCGCCGACGATGAAATCAGGCGCGACGGCGATATGAATGAAAGAGGGGTTCTGGATCAGCAGCCAGTTGATCTGGCGTTCCATCTCCTCTCCGTTTGCCGTGCTGACGGAGATCAGGTTCGTCAGGTCGCGCACGACGCTGAGGTCCATATTGATCTCGGCCATGACGCGGGCGCGGATCAGGTTCGTCTCGTTTTCGGTGCGGATATGAAGTTCGCGCACATGAGACGCAGTATTGGCCTGGTCGAGCCCGAAGCCGACCACGATGACGACCAGGGCGACAAGCGACGAAACCACAAACGAGACGCGGCTATTCTTCAACACGCGCCGCAACTGCTTGCTGTCGCTGAGCCTGGATAACAAAATGAAACCCCCATGTTGACGAGCAACTGTAGGGCGCGCGGGTTAATTTACGATTGCCCGCCGTCGATTCCGGGAAGGCGAGGAAAGGCGTAAAAACCCGGGTTAACACGGCATCTTGATTATATTTAAAATCCTATTCATCAATTGGGCGGGGAAAGCCATTCTTCCGGGCAATTTTCGCCATATTCAGGAGCTTATCTGTGGCCAGTCAGTTTCTCGTGCAGCGTCTTATAAGGATTGTCGCCATGCGTTTCGTCGTCGCCACGCTTTTGGCAACAGCAAGCTTCCTGTCACCGATGAGCGGTTTTGCCGAGAGCGCCGACGTCGAGGCGACGATCAAGAAGGTCGACACGGCCAACCTTGTGCTGACCCTAGATGACGGCAAAACCTATCAGGCGCCCGAGGAATTCAATTTCGACGGCCTCGAAGCCGGCGTGAAGGTGATCGTCTTCTATACCGAGGTCGACGGCAAGCGCGTCATCAACGATCTCGATATCGTCAAATAGGCAGCGTAACGCCTAGATCGGCGTATAAAATTCACTTCCATTCCACTACATATGTACACTATGCCACGTCGGCGTAGTGCCCACAGTGGTGCGCAACCTCGTAGGACAATCGTGTCCGCTATGGAGACTGATCGTATGAAGCACGCCTCGATCATAGTGCGCGCGGATTGGGATGAAGAGGCTGGTGTTTGGGTTGCCAGTAGCAACGATATCGAAGGGCTGGCCGTCGAGGCCGACACCCTCGAAGCCCTCGAGCCTAAAGTTGTGGCAGCTATAACCGACCTTTTCGAGCTTAACGGCTTCACCTCGAGTCTGCCGGAAATCCCCGTCCATATCATGGCCGAACAGCTCGTTCGCATCCCCAATCCGACCTACTGAGCGCATGGCCGGCTATCTCCGCGAACTCAAAGAGTTATTGCTGAAAGCCGGCTGCGAATACGTGCGACCGGGAAAGGGTGATCATGAAATCTGGTACAGCCCGATTTCTAACCGCCACTTCACGGTCGACCATGGTGTAAAATCCCGCCATACGGCCAATGAAACGCTAAAACAGGCCGGACTTCCGAAGGCTTTTTGATCGAGGCGCAATGGCAATGCCTACAGCCAGACGATCGTCCGCTCCGTGGTTTCGATCCTGATGATCCGATCCTGTGGGATCGCACCTTCCGCAGCAGTGCTTTTCGGCAGGTCGGCGATCGTCTGGAACAGCGTGCGGATGACGCCGCCATGCGTCACGCAGACCGTCGGCCGATCGACCGAGTTCAGCCAAGAGCCGGTGCGCCAGGAGAGGATTTCATAGCTTTCCGCATCATCGCCGGGCGGGATAAAATCCCATTTCGAGGCGTTGCGCTCCGCTACCCGCTCGCGCTGCGTCGCCTTCAACTCCTTGATCGTCGAGCCTTCCCAGTCGCCGAAGGAAATTTCCACCAGCCTTGGATCGGTGCGATAGGCCAGCGGCGGCAGGCCCATGGCGGTGCGCATGATTTCCATCGTCGCGCGCGTGCGCTGGAGCGGGCTTGCGACGAAATCGAACTGGTCGATCGTGTCGCCGAGAATCTCCGCCAGCGCGATGCCGTTCTGCCGGGCCTGTTCCAGGCCCGTGGCATTCATCGGGATATCCTTCTGACCCTGCAGGCGGCGCTCGGCATTCCAGGCGGTCTGGCCGTGTCTGATCACGTAGATAAGCACGGTCTCGCATCCATATGGAGAAATCAGTCCTTGATGACGGAAATGTCGGGCGCGTCGACCGCCTTCATGCCGATGACATGATAGCCGCTGTCGGCGTGATGCACTTCGCCGGTGACGGAGCGCGAGAGATCCGACAGGAGATAGAGGCCGACATCGCCGACTTCCTCGATGGTGACGGTACGGCGCAACGGCGCGTTATATTCGTTCCACTTCAGAATATAGCGGAAATCGCCGATGCCGGAGGCGGCAAGCGTCTTGATCGGTCCGGCCGAAACGGCGTTGACGCGGATGTTCTGGGGGCCGAGATCGACGGCAAGATACTTGACGCTGGCTTCGAGCGCGGCCTTGGCGACGCCCATGACGTTATAGTTCGGCATCACCTTTTCGGCGCCGTAATAGGTCAGCGTCAGCATGGCGCCGCCATCCGTCATCAGCTTCTCGGCGCGGCGTGCGACCGAGGTGAAGGAGTAGACGGAGATCTGCATCGTCTTGGTGAAATTGTCGGGCGAGGTGTCGACGTAGCGGCCGGTCAGCTCGTCCTTGTCGGAAAAGCCGATCGCATGCACGAGGAAATCGATCTTGCCCCAGAGCTTTTCGACGTTTTCGAAAACGGCGTCGATGGTTGCTTCGTCGGCGACGTCACAATGGCCGACGAGCGTCGCGCCGATTTCGGCGGCGAGCGGCTCGACGCGCTTCTTCAGCGCATCGCCCTGGTAGGTGAGCGCAACTTCTCCGCCCTGCGCATGAATGGCCTTGGCAATACCCCACGCAATCGAACGATTGTTGGCGACACCCATGATGACGCCGCGTTTGCCTGCCATGAGGCCGGATGCTTGAGCCATATTTCGCTCCCTAGGATTCTGATCGATCCTGCCTATGGCATAGGCCGTTAATCGGTTCAAGCTTGGCCGGGATCATCAACTGTTAGGGATCGTAATAAAGGGTGCGAATGTCATAAAAATTTCATAGGAACAGGCCTTCGCGCATGCTCCGCATGAGATCGGTGATTTTGTCGTCGGGTTTTTCCCACAAGATAATGCGCAATTCGACGACGAGATCGCCTCTGCCGCCCTCTTCGCGGGGCAATCCCTGGCCGGGAACACGGATCGTCTTGTCCGAGCCCGACCATGCCGGGATCGTCACGTTCAGCGGGCCGCTCGGTCCTTCGATACGCGCCTCGGTGCCGAGCACGGCATTTTCGATGCTGAGCGGCAGCACGGCGTGCAGATCGAAACCATCGACCGTGAAGCGCGGATCGGGTGCAATGCGAATGTTGACGACGGCGTCGCCGCGCTGCATGCCCGGCAGTTTGAAGCCCTGTCCCTTGAGCCTGATCTCGTGACCGTCGGTCGTGCCTGCCGGCAACGCGAAGCCGACTTCGCGGCCCTCCGGCAATGACGCGGTGATCCAGCCGCTCTTCAACACGTCGTCGATCGTGACGGTCGCCGTTGTCACCTCATCCGGCGCCCTTTCGAGGCCGGTGTCCTTAGCGCCGGTGAAACGGCGCACCAGGTTTGTCAGGATGCTGAGTGGCAGCGACAGGTTGGCGGCGGCATTTGCCCCCGCTTCGCCCGCTTCCTCGTCGCCCTTGGTGTCGGCCTCGGCGGTGTCGCCATCCATGCGCTTGCCGGCGTCGCCCTGGGCGTTTTGGGCCTGCTGGTATTGCGTCTGCTGGGCGCGACCCTGCGCCTGGCCGCCGGCAGCCGCGCGAGCCTGGGCGCCGAAAATGCGATCCACCATCTCATCGGCCGCCTCAGCGGAACCTGCCTGTTGCCTGGAGCCGTCGGCGGCAGCCTTCTGGGCGGCGGCGCGCGCCAGCTCTTCCATCACGCGCTCGGCATTGGCCTGCGCCGCCTTGGCGCGCACGGCCGCCTCGCGGGCGGCCTGGCGCTGCTGCATGATCGTCTGTTCGTGCTTCTTGGCTTCGGCCATCCGCAGGGCATTGTCGAACAGGCTGCGTTTGCGCGGGTCCTTCAGCGTTTCATAGGCGCGGCCGATCTCGGCGAATCGGGCCGTCGCTGTCGGATCGTCCTGATTGTGGTCGGGATGGGCTGATTTGGCCATGTTGCGCCAAGCCGCCTTGATCTCGTCTACTGCCGCGTCGCGCTTGACGCCCAGAATTTTATAAGGATCGCGCATGTTAAAACCGCCGGTGTTGCGATGCGGCAAGCCTCGTCCTTGCCCAGCATCCCCGTCCAATAAAACGTATGTGGCGCCGCCCGCTACATAGGCAGGAACAGCCACTCTCAACGCCGATTCTGCGGCGGAGTTGCTAATCACTTGTTATTTCTGTGGAGACATGTGGGGTGTTTCGCGGCGAATGGTTAGCTCTTTGCTAAGCACGTGGCAGAAAGCGGACGGGCGTTAACCTGTCGGCGACGGCGCTACCCGTCTTTTCGGGCGCGCAAAAGGACGCTGTCACACATTTGATTATGCAGAGGCAGATCAACTTTCCCGCCGGATCAACTTTCCGGCTGGAAGCTCAGAAGCTGCCAGTTGCCGCCGCCGACAAGGCAGGTCTTGCCGTAGAATTTGGCGATGCCGACATAGGAATGGCGGGTCGTGCGGAACTGCCGGCAGACCTGGCCGGACTCATTGTTCTCGACGATCGTTTCGATGACGCCGGCACTGCCGGTCGATGCGTTCGCCCAGGGAAGCGGCTGGCCCTCCAGCCTTTCCACATCGGCCGATGTGACGGCGTTGCGCACGGTCATCTCGTCGGAGAGCGTGTCCGTGCTCGGCGGCGTCTGCGGCACGGTGCCGGTTGCCACCGACCGGTCGACCTTGGCGTCACTTAGGAAATCCATGCCGCCGCCGACGCAGCCGGAAAGCGACAACATCGCGACGCCGATGACGAACGAGGCGCTGCTGCGTCGCCGCAGCCCCTTTGTATAGCGAGATGACTTTGCTATGACTTCCACCCTGCATCCTGTCCAGTTATCGAAAGCTGGGCGAGTTTTGAATAATCCGGGGCATTTGGACCAATATGTCGGCAAACGAGTTAACAAGCGGTGACTTTACCGAAAGTGGCGAGCCCTTCAAGCTCTTTGCCGAATGGCTGAAAGAAGCGGAGGCCTCCGAGCCCAACGACCCCAATGCGGTGGCGCTGGCGACGGTCGATGAAGATGGTCTTCCGAATGTCCGCATGGTTCTCCTGAAGGGATTCGACGACGACGGTTTCGTCTTCTACACCAATTTCGAGAGCCAGAAAGGCCGCGAAATTCTTGGCCAGAAAAAGGCCGCCATGTGCTTTCACTGGAAAAGCCTGCGCCGTCAAGTGCGGCTGCGCGGTCCCGTCGAGATCGTCACCGACGCCGAAGCCGACGCCTATTTCAAGACACGTGCGCGCGGCAGCCGCATCGGCGCCTGGGCCTCTAAACAATCCCGTCCGCTCGAAAGCCGTTTCGCGCTGGAGAAGGCCGTGGCTGAATATACCGCGCGTTATGCCATCGGCGAGATTCCGCGCCCCGCCCACTGGTCGGGCTTCCGCATCCGGCCGACCTCGATCGAATTCTGGAAGGACCAGAAATTCCGCCTGCATGATCGGGTCGAATTTCGCCGGCCATCACCGGAAGGCGAATGGGACAAGGTGCGGATGTATCCGTAACGGGCTTTACCGGCCCATCAGCTTCAACGGTATGCCGGAAGCAAGCGCCGAGACGTAGCGTCGCTTCTGGTAGAAGCCGTTGAGCGAAATGCGCGGGAGATAACCGGTGAGCCGCGCTGCCGGCAGCCCGGGTTGCGTGGTGACCGCGAGAGTAAAGCCGAGATTGCGTGCGATGCGCGCCTCGCGGGCAGTCGCAGCCTCCGGCGTGCCGTAGGGATAGGCGATCGTCTCGGGACGGATGCCGGTCATCGCCTCGAGGTAATCCGCTGAAGCCTGCATTTCGATTCGCGCTTCGGCTTCCGGCAGGCGGGCGAGCGCGCGATGGCTGATCGTATGGGCGCCAAGCGCTGCAAGCGGATGGCTGGCGAGCCGTTGCAATTCGCCAGGCCCCATCACCAGTTCGCGAACGATGTCTGTCGGCTCGATATCGTTTTCCCGCGCCAGCAGATCGATCGCGGCGATGGCGCGCGCCTCGTCGGAGCGGTGGATATACCAGGCGAAGCGTTCGAAGGCATGCCATTGCTGCTGTAGGCTGTCGAGCACCAGGCGCTCCATGCCGCGGCCGAAATCGAAGCGGATTTCCGGCGCGTGGCGCAAGAGGATCGCCAGCGTCTCCCACCAGACACTGTGAGAGCCCTCGGCAAAACCCTTGGCGACGAACACCGTGAACGGCGCCTGATGCCGCTCGAACACCGGCAGCGCATGTTCCAGATTGTTGCCGTATCCGTCGTCGAGCGTGAAGGCCGCAAACGGCTGTGCGCCCTCGGGCTCTGCCAGCAGCGCCGGCACCTGATCGAGCGGCACGAAGCGATAGCCCTGCCGCCTCAGCCGTTGCAGCGCCGCGTCGAGAAAACGCGGGGTGATTTCGAGATGCGCATTCGGTTCGAAGGTTTCGGGCACGTGCGGGCGGACATGATGCAGCGTGAAGACGACGCCGCGCCCGCGCGCTTCGCGCATCAGCCCGGCCGAGCCAAGCAGCCAGGAAAGCTCAAGCCCGGCGCCGATCGCTGCGCGTTTTGCCAGTCGCTTGAATTGTCCCGTCATGCGGCGCCCGTTCCTTGCCTTTGCCGGAAATTAGCAAGTGCGACTTAAGCCTTGCTGAATCCCTGTTCGGAACATGTCCTTGATTTCCTGTTAACCAAGGTGATGAAAAGAATAGAAAAATGATAGGCGTTGCCTCAAAGTCGCGCCAAACTTACGGCTTCTGTCACATTACGACACAAACGCCGGTCTGACCGAGAGCCGGTGCATCAAGTGCCGAGCATCAGGGCAAGCGTATGAGGGAAGTGGATGAGAAAGCTTTTGGCGGCTGTTTTGACCGTAACGCTTGCCGTTTCGGCGCCGCTTGCGGCCCTTGCCGGAAATGCTTCGCTGATCCTCGATGCCCGCACAGGCAAGGTTCTCGCTGCCGAAAACGCCGATACGCTGAACCATCCGGCCTCGCTGACGAAGATGATGACGCTCTATCTCACCTTCGAGGCATTGAAACGCGGCAAGATCGCCTGGGACACTCCGATCAGGATATCGAAATACGCCGCCGCCCGGCCGCCGACCAAGCTTGGCGTCAAGGCGGGCGGCACGATCACCGTTCGTGAGGCGGTCTATGGCATGATCGTCAAATCCGCCAATGACGCCGCCTCCGCCATGGGCGAGAAGCTCGCCGGCTCGGAAAGCGGTTTTGCCCGGATGATGACGGCCAGGGCCCGCCAGCTTGGCATGAGCCGCACCGTCTTTGTCAATGCCTCCGGCCTGCCGGACGGCCGCCAGGTCACGACGGCGCGTGACATGTCGACGCTCGCCGTCGCCTTGATGAAGAACTATCCGAACGAATACCGGCTGTTTTCGATGGCAAGCTTCAATTTCCGCGGCCGAACCGTGCGCGGCCACAACAATCTCATGTACCGCTATCAGGGCATGGACGGCATTAAGACGGGTTATACCAACGCTTCCGGCTTCAACCTCGTGAGCGCCGTCCGGGACGGCAACCGCCGCGTGGTCGGCGTCGTGCTCGGCGGTCGCACCGCCCGCAGTCGCGACGCCAAGATGGCTGGTTTGCTCGACCGTTATCTCGGCCGTGCCTCATCTTCCGGCGGCGCAAAGCTGGTGGCGAGCGTTGGCGCCAAAGAAACTGTCGAAGTCGCGTCCGCCGCCGACGCCTCCGATGTTCCGGTGCCGCTCAACGCACCGCGCCCGGCCGACGATCTCGCAGCCAAGAGCCTGGCCTATGCCGATGACGCCGTCGTGCCGCTGGAGCGTCCCGTCGCGATGGACGAGATCCTGAACGCCGGCAAGACACCGAAAACATCAGCAGGGAAGGCCGATGGCGACTGGCAGATCCAGATCTCGGCCGCTCCGAGCGCCGACGCCGCACGCGCGCTTCTGGCCCAGGCGAAGTCGGAAGGCGGCGCACCGCTCGTTTCCGCTTCGCCCTATACCGAGGCGGTCGGGCAGGGGGCCAACAAGATCTATCGCGCCCGCTTCGTCGGTTTCGCCAGCAAAGATGCCGCCGTCTCGGCCTGCGATGCGCTGAAACAGCGTTCGTATGATTGCATGCTGCTGCCGGATCGCGGCTGATCGCCGCCCGGCACTCTGGACAATCCCTGTCTGGACAATCATCGGGAATCAGCGTCTCCTCCATAAACAAAAGGAGAACGCTCATGCTGCGCCGTCTCGCCGATCAGTTCGAAATTTCTTCCTCCACCCATGTCGCCGCCAACGGCATTGAGCGTGATGCCGATTGGTTCCTTCTGAAACTGCAGGAGGAAATGGGCGAGCTGACACAGGCCTGGAACCGGCTGACCGGGCGCGGCCGTGCAAAGGGGCGTTCACCGGAAGATATGCAGCAAGACCTAGCCGAGGAGACCGCCGACGTTCTCGGCCACCTCCTGCTCTTCGCCCGACGCAACGATATCGACCTTGCCGCCGCGATCGAACGGAAGTGGCTGTTTCAGCCGGCGCAAACGTCGGAGAGCTAATGCAGGGCGGCCAAAACGTGCGGCGGTTTTTCAGACGACGGCATAGTCGCTTTAGGCGAGGCTGTTGGTGTTCAGCCGCATCGCGATCTTCCTAAAGGCTAAATCAGCCGACCTTATGCCGGTAGAATTTGCTGTCCACCGCCATCAGCGGGAAGGAGCGGGGCAGGGCGCTCTTGGCAATCTCGCTAAAGCCGTTCTTCTCGTAGAAGCGATGCGCCGCGACGAATTTGTCTGTCGTGCCGAGGAAGATATCGGTAATGCCGGCATCCCTGGCGTGGGCAAAGAGGCGATCGAAAAGCCGCGCCGCCACGCCGTGCTCGCGGCCGCGAACCGCAGCTGAGACGAACATCTTGCGCAGCGCCGCCTGATTATTGCCGATATCCTTGAGCCCGACGGTGCCGACGATGGCGCCATCCTGGACGGCAACCCAGAACTGTCCCTTGCCGGACTGATAGAAATCCGGGATGACCCGGAGATCCGGCTGTGCATCCGCGGTGATGTCTATGCCGAACTCCTCGCGCTGGATCGGCAGGATCACCGAAAGCACGGCATCGGCGTCATCGGCTGTGAAGGTCCTGATTTCGATGTCCGCCATCACAGTTCCTTTTGCCTCAGGTCTGCGTGCCGCCGACCGTCACCTGATCCATGCGCAGATGCGGCTGGCCGACGCCGACGGGAACCCATTGGCCGGCCTTGCCGCAATTGCCGATACCCGTATCGAGCTTCATGTCGTTGCCGATCATCGACACCCGCTTCATCGCATCCGGGCCGTTGCCGATCAGCATGGCGCCCTTGATCGGCGCGCCGACCTTGCCGTTCTCGATCAGATAGGCCTCGGTGCAGCCGAAGACGAACTTGCCGGAGGTGATATCAACCTGGCCGCCGCCGAAGGAGACGGCGTAGATGCCCTTCTTCACCGAAGCGATGATCTCCTCGGGCGTCTTGTCGCCGCCGAGCATATAGGTGTTGGTCATGCGCGGCATCGGCACATGCGCATAACCCTGGCGGCGACCGTTGCCGGTGGGCGCCATGCCCATCAGCCGGGCATTCTGCCGATCCTGCATATAACCGACGAGCTTGCCGTTTTCGATCAGCACGTTGTAGGCAGACGGCGTACCCTCGTCGTCGATGGTGATCGAGCCGCGGCGATTGTCGATCGTTCCGTCGTCGACGACGGTGACACCGGGAGCGGCGACCATCTGGCCGAGAAGACCGGCGAATGCCGACGTCTTCTTGCGGTTGAAATCGCCTTCCAGCCCATGGCCAACAGCCTCGTGCAGCATCACGCCCGGCCAGCCCGAACCGAGCACGACATCCATCGTGCCAGCCGGTGCATCGATCGCCTCGAGATTGACGAGCGCCTGGCGCAGCGCCTCGTCGGCGCCGTATTGCCAGCTGCCCTCGGCGATGAAGTCGCCGAAGCCGATGCGCCCGCCGTGGCCATAGGAGCCGCTCTCCTGCCGATCGCCCTCGCCGACCATGACCGAGATATTGATGCGCGTCATCGGCCTGATGTCGCGCACACGATGTCCGTCGGCGCGCAGGATGTCGACGACTTGCCAGCTCGCGGCGACCGAGGCCGTCACCTGCCGCACCTTGCCGTTCTTGCCCCTGAGATAGGCGTCGATGTCCTGCAGGACCTTGACCTTCTCCTCGAAGCTCGGCTGGCCGATCGGGTTCTCGTCGCTGTAGAATTTCTTATTTGTGCCCTGAGGCGCTGCCGCATAGGAGCCGGAATAGCCGCGCGTCACCGCGCCGACGGCATCGGCCGCCCGCTTCAGCGCCGCCACCGAGAGATCGCCGGCATGGGCATAACCCACCGCTTCGCCGGCAACGGCGCGCAGGCCGAAACCCTGTTCGGTGTTGAAGCTGCCACCCTTGAGCCGGCCATTGTCGAAGGTCAGCGCTTCCGCCTGCGCATGCTCGATGAACAGTTCGCCGTCATCGGCGCCGGACAGGGCCTCGGCGACGTGCTTGCGCATCGTCGCTTCATCGGCATCGAAAAGCGTCAGGAGATCGGTGGTCATGATAGGGCTCCAATGGGCATACGTTCAGGAGTGCACTTACTCCCTAGATAGGGCTCCACATAATAAGGAGTGAAGCCCCACCGTCGAATTATTCTTTTTTAATGGGATGGGAGCGTTTCCATCGCTTTGCGCTGTGTGGCGACGCGGCTTTTTTGCATAATCACTTTGAGAGCTGATTTGTTCGAAATGTCGAGAAAATATCCGCCCCTCACCCTAACCCTCTCCCCGTAAACGGGGCGAGGGGACGTGCCCTACGAGAGTTGAGCAAGGAACGGAGAGGTTGCGGCGACCCCCTTCGCCCCGTTTACGGGGAGAAGGTGGCGGCAGGCGGATGAGGGGCGGACCCACGGCAGACGGCAGCCCGCCTCACGGCAGGGCGTCGAAACCTTCGGCGAAGCCCTTGAGGTCGACGGGGATGCCGATACCTTCTTCCGGGGTCTGGAAGACGATGAAGGTTGCCTGGGCGCCGCTGCGGAAGGTCTTGAGCAACTCGTCCTCGAGCACGACCTCGGCATAGCAGCCATCGGCGAAGCAGCGGACGAAATAGGCGCGGCCGATATCCTTGCCGTCGACATTGAGGCCGAGGCCGTTCGGCAGCAGCACGCCGAGCGGCGCGAGCACACGCAGAATCTTCGATTTCCGGTCGGCCGTCTTCAAGACGACGACGGAAAGGCCGACCTCCGGCCGATCCTCGGCGATGACATTCTGCATCAGCGCGCATTGTTCGGTCGCTGCACCTGCCGGCTTGTCGCAGACGACAGACCATGCGCCGTGATTGGATTTCACCGTGCCGGGCGCCGGCGGCTGCGTCTGGCCGGGTGTCACCTGTTCGACATTCGGTTTGGCGGCGCTCGGCTGTTGCGGCGCCGGAGCAGGGGTCGGCGCCGGAGCTGGCGCCGAAGCGGGCGGCTTGGCCTCCGACGGAGTGGGTTGCTGCTGTGCGAAAACGGGCGTCGTCGCTGCGGCCGCGATGCTGGCAGTCAGGAGAAGCGACTGCGCGAGGGAACGGAAACCCATGGAAACCTCTGGATATCGAATCATTGCGGCTATTGTTGAAGCTGCCCACCAAAAATGAAAAGCCCCACCCCGTGAAAACCGGGGGACTGCGGCGGAAATTGGACCTTTGCGAAATAATGTGTCGCGCGCGGATTGGCCGGAAAGCCGATTTTTCATATGCTGATGAAAAACTTGGTATGTTTTGCCGTTCCAGCCTGCCTATGCTTTGAGCAAAAATGCCGCATAGACAATTGCTCTGACCTGTTGCGGCAAATGCCAAACTGTGGTTTGAAGCGCTGAAGATGGCAAGGATTCTGCGTTCTATTTTGCAGGTCAAGCGCTCGAGGGAGATAATAAGGTGATGAAGAAGGCTTATGCAGCCCTGACCACGCTGGTCTGTCTGCTTTTTGCTTCCGGCACATATGCCGACCAGCCCATGCCGTGGCAGGCGACGCTGCAGCCGGCGGCAACGCCGATCATGCGGGAAATCCACTGGTTCGAACAATATACCCTTTGGTTTATCGTTCCGATCACGCTTTTCGTTCTGGTCCTGCTCATCGTCGTTTGTTTCAAGTTCCGCGCCAGCGCGAACCCGGTCCCCTCGAGGACGAGCCACAATACGATGATCGAGATTGCCTGGACCGTGGGGCCGGTTCTGGTGCTGCTTCTTCTCGCTATTCCTTCGTTCAACCTGCTGACGGCGCAGCTGACGCTGCCCGAAAATCCCGACGTGACGATCAAGGCGACCGCCACCCAGTGGCAGTGGAACTACGAATATGAAGGTTCGGGCGAAAGCCCGCTGGCTTTCGATTCCTACCTCTTGAAGGATCAGGATCGCGCCGCCGCCGGCAAGGAAGACAAGTCGATCTATCCCAGACTTCTCGCCGTCGACAACGAGCTGGTCCTGCCGGTCAACAAGACGGTCCGCGTTCTCGTGACCTCTGCGCCGACCGACGTCATCCACGCCTTCGCCATGCCGTCCTTCGGCGTCAAGATCGATGCCGTGCCGGGCCGCCTGAACGAGACCTGGTTCAGGGCCGAACGCGAAGGCCTGTTCTACGGCCAGTGTTCCGAGCTCTGCGGCAAGGACCATGCGTTCATGCCGATCGCCATCCGCGTCGTCTCCGAGGACAAGTACAAGCAGTGGCTGACCGCAGCCGCCAGCGACCTGCCCGGCGCCTACAAGACACTCATGGCCGCAACCGATGGTCCCGCAAAGACCCTCGACGTCGCCGAAGCACAGTAATTAAGGGGATCGGGACAATGGCTGGACCTTCCGCTCACGACGATCATTCTCATGATCACGATCGCACGCATGGCGATCACGCCGCCCATCATGACCACGCGCATGACGATCACGATCACGGGCACAAGCCGAGCTTTGCCAATCGCTGGCTGTTCTCGACGAACCACAAGGACATCGGCACGCTCTACCTGATCTTCGCGATCATTGCCGGCATCATCGGCGGCGCACTGTCGGTTGCCATGCGCATGGAGCTGCAGGAGCCTGGCATTCAGATCTTCCACGGCCTGGCCTCGATGGTCTACGGCTATGAAGGCGATGCCGCGATCGACGGCGCCAAGCAGATGTTCAACATGTTCACCACAGCGCACGCGCTGATCATGATCTTCTTCATGGTCATGCCGGCGATGATCGGCGGTTTCGCCAACTGGATGGTGCCGATCATGATCGGCGCGCCCGACATGGCCTTCCCGCGTCTGAACAACATTTCCTTCTGGCTGATCGTTCCCGCTTTCGCGCTGCTGCTGCTGTCGATGTTCGTCGAAGGCCCGGCAGGCGCCTACGGCACGGGCGGCGGCTGGACGATGTATCCGCCGCTGGCGACAAGCGGCACACCGGGACCGGCGGTCGACCTTGCGATCTTTGCGTTGCACATTGCCGGCGCCTCGTCGATCCTCGGTGCGATCAACTTCATCACCACGATCCTCAACATGCGCGCTCCCGGCATGACGCTGCACAAGATGCCGCTGTTTGCCTGGTCCGTGCTGATCACCGCCTTCCTGCTGCTGCTGTCGCTGCCGGTTCTGGCAGGCGGCATCACCATGCTGCTCACCGACCGCAACTTCGGCACCTCCTTCTTCTCTCCGGAAGGCGGCGGCGACCCGATCCTCTACCAGCACCTGTTCTGGTTTTTCGGTCACCCCGAGGTCTACATCCTCATCCTGCCGGGCTTCGGCATGGTCAGCCACATCATCTCGACTTTCTCGAAGAAGCCGATCTTCGGCTATCTCGGCATGGCCTATGCCATGGTCGCGATCGGCGCCGTCGGCTTTGTCGTCTGGGCTCACCACATGTACACGGTCGGCCTGTCGCTCGATGCGCAGCGCTACTTCGTCTTCGCGACGATGGTCATCGCCGTTCCGACGGGCGTGAAGATCTTCTCCTGGATCGCGACGATGTGGGGCGGCTCGATCTCGTTCCGCACGCCGATGCTCTGGGCAATCGGCTTCATTTTCCTGTTCACGGTCGGCGGCGTCACCGGCGTCCAGCTTGCCAATGCCGGTCTCGACCGCTCGCTGCATGACACCTATTACGTCGTGGCCCACTTCCATTACGTTCTGTCGCTCGGCGCCGTCTTTGCGATCTTCGCCGGCTGGTACTACTGGTTCCCGAAGATGACCGGCTACATGTACAACGAGTTCGTCGGCAAGCTGCATTTCTGGGTCATGTTCATCGGCGTCAACCTGGTGTTCTTCCCGCAGCACTTCCTCGGCCTCGCCGGCATGCCGCGCCGCTATATCGATTATCCGGATGCCTTTGCCGGCTGGAACTACGTGTCCTCGATCGGCTCCTACATCTCGGCCTTCGGTGTGCTGATCTTCCTCTTCGGCGTCTTCGAAGCCTTCGCCAGGAAGCGCGTCGCCGGCGACAATCCGTGGGGTGAGGGTGCAACGACGCTCGAATGGCAGCTGCCTTCGCCGCCGCCCTATCACCAGTGGGAACAGCTTCCGCGCATCAAGTAATTTGCGCGGACATCGGGACGCCGCATGCGGTACGGCGTCCTGATGGTAAGACATTCAGGACGGAATGATGACGGTCATCGACAATCACGAGGTGCTTGCAAAGGACGGCGAATTGTCGGAAGCGAGTGCGCGCGATTATTTCGAATTGCTGAAGCCGCGAGTGATGTCGCTCGTGGTCTTCACAGCCTTTGCCGGTCTGCTGCTGGCGCCGGGCCACATCCATCCCGTCCTCGGCCTGATCGCCATTCTCTGCATCGCCGTCGGCGCCGGCGCCTCCGGCGCGCTGAACATGTGGTATGACGCCGATATCGACGCCATCATGAGCCGCACGGCCAACCGTCCGATCCCGGCCGGCCGTATCGCGCCTTCGGAGGCTCTGGCCTTCGGCCTGGTGCTGTCGGGCTTCTCGGTCGTGATCCTCGGCCTTGCGGTCAACTGGCTCTCGGCCGGCATCCTCGCCTTCACCATCTTCTTCTATGCCGTCGTCTACACCATGTGGCTGAAGCGCTCGACGCCACAGAACATCGTCATCGGCGGTGCCGCCGGCGCCTTCCCGCCGATGATCGGCTGGGCTTGCGTGACCAACAGCGTGACGATCGAGAGCACCGTTCTCTTCCTCATCATCTTCCTTTGGACGCCGGCGCATTTCTGGGCGCTGGCGCTCTTCAAGATGCGCGATTACGAGGCCGTCGGCGTGCCGATGCTGCCGAACGTCGCCGGCGAGCGGGTGACCAAGCATCAGATCGTCGCTTATGCGGTGCTGACCGCCGTCTGCGCGGTCTTGCCGTCGTTCCTCGGCTTTGCGAGCCTCGGTTACGGCCTCGTTGCTGCCGCCCTCGGCGCGATCTTCATATACTGTTCCATCGCCGTCTGGCGCATGCCCGACGGCGATCTGAAGATGATCCCGGCGAAGAAGCTGTTCGGCTTCTCGATCTTCTATCTCTTCGCCGTGTTCTCTGCCTTGATGATCGACCGGCTGGCCTTGCTGCTGGTCTCGCATGCGGGAGGTTGGTTCTGATGGAATTGGTCAAGCTCACGGAAAAGCAGCTCAAGTCGCGCCGCAACCGCAACATCGCGCTGGGGCTGGTGCTTGCCGGCCTCGTCGTTCTCTTCTACGTGATGGCAATCGTGAAGATCGGCGGGGGAACTGCCGGATGAGCGATAACCCCGCCGCACCGAAAAAGCCCGGCCGCAACAACGGCGCCGTCGTGATGATGTGCCTGAGCTTCGTCTTCGGCATGGGCGCGATGAGTTATGCCGCCGTGCCGCTCTATCGCATCTTCTGCCAGGTGACCGGCTATAACGGCACGACGCAGCGCGTCGACCAGGTGTCGAGCGTCGTGCTCGACCGCACGATGCGCGTCACCTTCGACGCCAATGTCGCCCCCGGTCTGCAATGGGAATTCAAGCCGGTCCAGCGCGAGGTCAATCCGAAGATCGGCGAAACGATCCAGGTCAATTTCACCGCCGAGAATCGTTCGAACGAGACCCAGCGCGGCCAGGCGGTTTTCAACGTCACCCCGGGCGAAGCGGGCGTCTATTTCAACAAGGTGCAATGTTTCTGCTTTACGGAAACGGACCTGAAGCCGGGCGAGAAGCTCGACATGCCGGTCGTGTTCTACATCGATCCGGAAATCGTCAAGGCCGTGGAATCCAAGGATATCCACACGGTTACGCTGTCATATACGTTCTACCCGAAAGAGGGTCCGAAGCCGGTGGCTTCGAATGAGGGTGGAGCGGAGAAGATTGAAAAGAAACTTTGATCAAGGCTCGTTTCCGGCTATGCCGGGAGCGGAGTGAAGGAAGACATCCGGGGATAACTACATGGCCGATGCTCACCAGAAGAATCACGACTATCACATCATCGATCCGAGCCCGTGGCCGATTATCGCTTCGCTCGGCGCCTTCCTCATGGCGATCGGCGGCGTCTGCTACATGCGCTACCTGAACGGCGGTTCGTTCAAGGTCGCCGGTGCCGAGCTCGCCAATCCCTGGCTCTTTTATATCGGCTTCGCGCTGGTTCTCTACGTGATGTACGGCTGGTGGGCCGATACGGTGAAGGAAGCCCATGAGGGCGCCCACACCCGCGTCGTCTCGCTGCATCTGCGCTACGGCATGATCATGTTCATCGCTTCGGAAGTGATGTTCTTCGTCGCCTGGTTCTGGGCCTATTTCGACGCCAGCCTGTTTCCGAACGAGGCGATCCAGGCCTCGCGCCTGGCCTATACCGGCGGCGTCTGGCCGCCGAAGGGCATCGAGGTTCTCGATCCCTGGCACCTGCCGATCTATAACACCGTCATCCTGCTCCTGTCGGGCACAACGGTCACCTGGGCGCACCACGCGCTGCTGCACAACGACCGCAAAGGCCTGATTCAGGGCCTGACGCTGACGGTGCTGCTCGGCGTGTTGTTCTCCTCCGTCCAGGCCTATGAATATGCCCACGCGCCCTTCGCCTTCAAGAATTCGATCTACGGCGCGACCTTCTTCATGGCGACCGGCTTCCACGGTTTCCACGTCCTCGTCGGCACGATCTTCCTGGGTGTCTGCCTGATCCGCGCGCTGCGCGGCGACTTCACCCCGAAGCAGCATTTCGGCTTCGAGGCGGCTGCCTGGTACTGGCACTTCGTCGACGTCGTCTGGCTGTTCTTGTTCTTCTGCATCTACGTCTGGGGCGGCTGGGGCGCACCCGTCGCAGCCGGCTGATCGGAACGATAGTCAAGCAAAAGGCGGGCCTCGTGCCCGCCTTTTTTTTGGTGGGGTCCGCGACAGCCCGCACCTTTTCGGAGACGAGAGGGACGCGCCATCCGGGCGGGCGAGGAACGGAGAGGCTCCGGCATGTCTCCTCTTCTCCCCAGCGGGGAGAAGGTGGCCCGAAGGGTCGGATGAGGGGGCCACACGGCACGCCCTCTCATCTTAACTATCCGCTATGTCGACACGAATGCGTTCGAATCCGCATGAATATTGTTGGAAAGACCGGCTTCGCCGGCCCCCTTGCATGTTCAAACTGCATCCGTTGATGATGGGTGCGACCCCTGGGGGATGGCCATCCCCCAGGGGTCGGACGGGCGGGACCGTAACCCCCTTGGCGTGAACCGGGGATGAGCCTGGTCCGCCCGTCCTTCGCGTTTGTCCTGAACAGATAGTGGGGAGCAGGTCCCGTATGCAAGGCAAGGTATCGTCCGAACGCACCGCGATGGCGACAGTTTATGTCGGCATCGATGTCTGTAAAGAGTGGCTGGACATTCATCTGCATCCTCTCGGCCGCAGTTTTCGGGTGACCAACGACACGGCCGGCCTGCGCCGCCTCAAGCGGGAGCTCGATGCGCTTGACCAGATGCCGCGCTCGGCGCTGCGTATCGTCATGGAAGCGACCGGCAAGTGGCATCGCGCCGTCCAGCGCTCGCTGCATGCCGATGGCTTTTACGTGTCGGTCGTCGATCCGCTGCGCGCCCGGCTGTTTGCCAAAGCCTGCGGCTTTCTCGCCAAGACCGATCGGCTCGATCTCGCGGTTTCTGGCCATCATGGGAGAAGCCCTCAAGCCCGCACAGACCCCACCGCCGGACCAAGCGCTGGAAACCCTGCAGGAACTGGTCAATGCCCGATCTGCCGCCAATGGCGAACGCACCGCCCTGTCCAACCGGATGAAGACGGCCGTGACCGCTTTCCTGCGCAAGGAACTGACGCGCCGGCTTGCCGCGCTCGACACCCATATCGCAAGACTGGACGCCGAGATCGAGCGCAGCATCTGCGCCGATCCCGAGATGCGCCGCCGCCTCGACATCCTCATCTCCATTCCTGGCATCGGAGCCGTCACCGCCGCAAGCCTGATCGCTGGCCTTTGCGAACTTGGCGCCTGCTCCGGCAAGCAGGCCGCCATGCTGACCGGCCTTGCGCCGATTGCCTGCGAAAGTGGCGAGCGGGCCGGACATCGCTCCATCAGGGGCGGACGCCCAGCACCCAGGAACGCCATCTACATGGCCGCCCTGTCCGCCTCTCGTCACAACCCGGACCTCGCACGCTTCGCCGCAAGGCTGAAGAAAGTCGGAAAACCCAATAAGGTCGTCCTCGTCGCCGTCATGAGAAAGCTCATCGTCCTGGCAAACACCCTCATCACCAAAAACCGCATCTGGACACCAAATCCACCTTGACACCAAACACAGATGCTCATCCGACCCTTCGGGCCACCTTCTCCCCGCTGGGGAGAAGAGGGATTCGAGACGCTGCGGCATATCCCCTTCACCCCGTTTACGGGGAGAAGGTGGCGGCAGCCGGATGAGGGGCGCCATCGGCAATCTCTTCGGCCGAGGTAAGGGCTCTGTACCCGCTTTTTATCGCCTCAGCGCGCCCCGGCGATCCGTTCGAAGGCCGAAGGCGCGGGAATGCCGAGATCCAACTGGTGGCGGATCGCTTCGGCGCATTCGAGCGGCGTCAGCACCGACGTATCGACCTCCATATCGTAGATGCCGGGGCGATGAACCTCATCCTGCCAGCGTTGCACCGGTTCTGGAACGGGCACCTCCTCCGTGGCGCTGAGATAAAGCGTCTCGCGCCCTTCCTGGGCAATGTCGCGCCGCTGCATGATCGTCTCGATCGGACAGCGCACGCCGACGAACAGCACGGGAAAGTCTTCCAGTCGCCGGGCGCAATCGCCGAGGATGCCGAGCGGCTGCGAATAGCTGTCATGGTGGCCGAGATCGGCGATGACATTGAGCCCCAGACTGGCATGGATGGCGATCGATTCGTAGAGCGCCGCATAAAAGAACGGCACCAGTTCCTCCAGGTCCGGCCGCTCGCCGCCTGGCCGCAGTCCGATGCCCGGCAGATAACGCTTCGGTGTCATGGCATTGTAGCCGTCGACGCCGAGGTTGATCCACGGTCCCTCGAATTCGTCCTGGATTGCGCGCGCAATGCTGGATTTGCCGCTCCGCGGTGCGCCGTTCAGGATAATGATCTGTACGGAATGGCTATCATCGGTCATCAGTTCTTCTTCTGTTTGGCGCGAATCACTCGGCGGAGACCGCGCAGGCCTTTCCATCCGGGATGCAAATACTTTATGGGAGAGTTAAGGCAGCGTGGAGCGCCTAAAAGGAATTGCCATGAACGAGGACAGCGCCCATTTTCCCCCCGTCGATCCGGTGAAGACCGGCATCAAGGGCTGCTGCCCGCGCTGCGGCCAGGGCAAGCTCTTCGATGGCCTGCTCGGCGTGAAGCCGCGCTGTGCTGCCTGCTGCCTCGATTATTCCTTTGCCGATTCCGGTGACGGCCCGGCCGTCTTCGTCATTCTCATCGTCGGCTTCATCGTCATCGGCATGGTGCTGTGGCTGCAGGTGAATTACGGGCCGCCGATTTGGGTGCATATCCTGCTCTTCGCGCCGCTGACGATTATCCTGTCGCTGCTGACACTACGCTGGTTCAAAGGCATCCTGATCGCCATGCAATACCGCCATAATGCCCGCGAAGGACGCCTGAGTGACTGATATCGATCATGCCGCGCCGCGCCGCCGGCTGCCTGTCTTGACCGGCATCCTGGTGCTGATCGCCCTTGCCATCCTGATTTCGCTGGGCACCTGGCAGGTGGAGCGCCTGCACTGGAAAGAGGGCCTGATCGCCGATATTGCTGCGCGGCAGGCAGCAGCCCCCGTGCCGCTCGCCGACATCGAGGCGATGGCGGCTGCAGGCGGCAACATCGAATATCGCAAGGTGACCGCCACCGGCCGCTACATCAACAACAAGGAGCGGCACTTCTTCGCCACCTGGCGCGGCCAGACCGGCTTTTACATCTATACGCCGCTGGAGCTTGCCGACGGGCGCATTCTCTTCGTCAATCGCGGCTTCGTTCCCTATGACAACAAGGAGCCGGAAACGCGCATGCAGGGCCAGTTGACGGATCAGCAGACCGTCACCGGCCTAGCGCGCGAAAAGCTTCCCGGCAAGCCTTCCTGGGTGGTGCCCGATAACGACGTCGCCAAGAACATCTTCTACTGGAAGGATCTCGACGTCATGGCCGAGAGCGTCGGCCTCGAGAAAGCGAAGGTCATTCCCTTTTTCGTCGATGCCGATTCCACCCTGAATCCGGCCGGCCTGCCGATCGGGGGCGTTACCCAGGTGGATCTGCCGAACGACCATCTGCAATATGCTTTCACCTGGTACGGGCTGGCCGCGGTGCTCACCGCGGTGGTGGCGATCTCCTGGTTCCGCAAACCCGGCAAGCAGCCTCGGCAATAGTATCGCTTCAATTCCCGGTCATATTGGGCTAGAGGTCGCTTATCCCGACGCGGTACGGAATTTTGACGGAACAGACATGAATATTGCGGCGAAACCTCCTTTGACGATCAGGCTCTGCGGGCCGCGCGGCTTCTGCGCCGGCGTCGACCGCGCCATCCAGATCGTCGTGCTGGCGCTGAAATCCTATGGTGCGCCGGTCTATGTGCGCCACGAGATCGTCCATAATCGTTATGTCGTCGAAGGGCTGGAGGCCAAGGGCGCCGTCTTCGTCGAGGAGCTGGACGAGATCCCGGCCGAACATCGCGCCCAGCCGGTGGTCTTCTCCGCCCATGGCGTGCCGAAATCCGTGCCGGAGGATGCGGCAAGCCGCAACCTCTTCTATCTCGACGCCACCTGCCCGCTGGTCTCCAAGGTCCACAAGCAGGCGATGCGCCACAATCGCCTCGGCCGCCATGTCGTCCTCATCGGCCATGCCGGCCACCCCGAAGTAATCGGCACGATGGGTCAACTGCCGGAGGGGTCGGTTTCGCTGATCGAGACGATCGAGGACGCCGACGCCTATATTCCCACGGACCCCGATAATCTCGGCTATGTCACCCAGACGACACTGTCCGTCGACGACACCGCCGGCGTCATCACCCGACTGCACGAGCGCTTCCCCAACCTGACGGCGCCGGCAGCGGACTCGATCTGTTATGCGACGACCAACCGCCAGGAAGTGGTGAAGCAGGCAGCTCCCGGCTGCGATCTCTTCATCATCGTCGGCGCGCCGAATTCATCCAACTCCAAGCGCCTCGTCGAAGTGGCGCTGAGGGCAGGGGCGAAGAAATCGATCCTCGTGCAGCGCGCCGCCGAGCTCGACTGGGACGAGATCGGCACGATTTCGACGCTCGGTCTCTCCGCCGGCGCCTCGGCACCCGAGGTCATCGTCAACGAGATCATAGAGGCTTTCCGCGCCCGCTTCGATGCCCGCGTCGAACTGGCCGAAACGGTGCAGGAAACCGAAAACTTCCTCGTCAACCGCGAACTGCGCAGTATCGAGCTGACGGCAGCAGACATGGCCTTCGTCAACGGCTAGACCGGCCTTCGGCCTGGCGTCCACTCCGGCAAATCCAATATCAACAAGGCATGAAGGCGAGACCTCACTTGGCAGTCTATACCGATATCGCCGAAGACGATCTGAAGTGGTTCCTGACGGAATATGACGCAGGCACGCTGCTTTCCTACAAGGGGATCGCCGAAGGCGTCGAAAACTCCAACTTCCTGCTTCACACCTCCAAGGATCCGCTGATCCTGACGCTCTATGAAAAGCGCGTCGAAAAGAGCGATCTGCCTTTCTTCCTCGGCCTGATGCAGCATCTCGCAGCTCGCGGCCTGTCCTGCCCGCTGCCGCTGCCGCGTCGCGACGGCGCGCTGCTCGGCTCGCTGTCCGGCCGTCCGGCGGCGCTGATCTCCTTCCTCGAAGGCATGTGGCTGAGAAAGCCGGAGGCCAGGCACTGCCGCGAGGTCGGCCGAGCGCTGGCCGAGATGCATGTGGCCGGTGATGATTTCCAGTTGAAGCGGGCGAATGCGCTGTCGATCGACGGCTGGCGGGGGCTGTGGGAAAAATCCGAGGCGCGCGCCGGCGAGATCGAGCCCGGGCTGCAGACCGAGATCCGCAGCGAACTCGATTTCCTCTCCGCCGCCTGGCCGAGTGGCCTGCCTGCCGGCGTCATCCATGCCGACCTCTTCCCCGACAACGTCTTCTTCCTCGGCGACCAGCTCTCCGGCCTGATCGATTTCTATTTCGCCTGCAACGATCTGCTCGCCTATGACGTCTCGATCTGCCTGAATGCCTGGTGCTTCGAGAAGGACGGCGCCTACAACATCACCAAGGGCACGGCGATGCTCGAGGGGTACCAGAGCGTTCGGCCGCTGAGCGATGCCGAAATCGCAGCTTTGCCGGTGCTGTCGCGTGGGTCGGCGCTGCGGTTCTTGCTGACCCGGCTTTATGATTGGCTGACGACGCCGGAAGGCGCCATGGTCACCAAGAAGGACCCGCTCGAATATCTCCGCAAGCTGCGGTTCCACCGCCAGATCAAATCGCCCGCCGAATATGGATTGAGCCTATGAAGCACGTCGATATCTTTACCGACGGCGCATGTTCCGGCAATCCCGGCCCCGGCGGCTGGGGCGCGGTGCTGCGTTATGGCGACGTCGAAAAGGAGCTTTTCGGCGGCGAGGCCGACACGACCAACAATCGCATGGAGCTGCTGGCGGCAATCTCGGCGCTGTCGGCCCTGAAGAGCCCTTGCGAGGTCGATCTCTATACCGACAGCGCCTACGTCAAGGACGGTATCTCCAAGTGGATTTTCGGCTGGAAGAAAAACGGCTGGAAGACATCAGACAAGAAGCCGGTGAAGAATGCCGAGCTCTGGCAGGCGCTGGAGGCGGCCCGCGACCGCCACAAGGTGACACTGCACTGGGTCAAGGGCCACGCCGGCCACCCGGAAAACGAACGCGCCGACGAACTCGCTCGGAAGGGCATGGAGCCGTTCAAGAAGGGCAAGGCGGTTTCGTTTTAAATAGCGACCTCAGGCATTCGCTAGAAAAAAAGCCTTCCGCCCACCCCACCCTCCGTCATCCTCGGGCTTGACCCGAGGATCCACACTGGTGTCCATCAGCATCGGGCATAGATCCTCGGCTCAAGGCCGAGGATGACGGAGATTGGGGTGGCGTTCTCGCCAAACTCTCCGCCGCGGTAACGCTTGCCGCGAACCAATCGGGCTTCGGAGAGCCGACGATAGGCAGGATTGTCACTCCTCTTGCACCCTCATTCCTGTGACGAGCACAGGAATGAGGGTGGAGATATTGTGGCGCCTCACGATAGCGACGGCTTTCCATCTCCTCAAGCCGCCTGCAGCTACTGCGCCGTCGCCACGCCCTGGATCAACCGGTGCAAATATTCGAGCTTGGCCACAACCGGCGAAGACAGCACGAAGGGGTAGGAGTCGGGCTGGCCCATGCTGCGCTGGATGGCGTTGATCGCGATGCTGAGCGGCACCCAGGCGCTGACCAGCTGTTCGGCGCTTCTTGCCCGGTAAGGGATGAAATCCACCTCGCCTGATATTTCCTCATGGCCGCTCGGATCGATGGCGATGCCGAAGGCGCGCGCGGTTTCGAGCGTATCGACGATATGGAGGTAATGCGCGAAACATTCGGCGAAATCCTCCCAGGGGTGCGAGGCGGCATAGGCGCTGATGAAATTATCCTGCCATCCCAAGGGCGCGCCGCCGGCATAATGGGTCTGCAGGGCTGCTGCATAATCCTGCCGTTCGTCGCCGAAGACGGCGCGGAAATCGGCAAGGCCGCCCCGATCGCGCACCAGCTTGTTCCAGATGAAATGGCCGGCCTCGTGGCGGAAATGGCCGAGCAGCGTGCGATAGGGTTCGTTCATCGAGCTGCGCGCCTGTTCGCGCGTCGCATCGTCGGCCTCTGCGGCGCGGATGGTGATCAGGCCTTCCTCGTGGCCGGTCATGGCAGGCACGACATAACCGTTGCTCTCGATCGAATCCTCGAGGAAATCGAAGACCAGCCCGCCTTGCGGATCTTGCGCGCGATCCGGATGCGGCAGCTTCCAGCGCAGCAGCGAATAAAACAGATGGCGCTGCGCCTGGCTGATGCGCCGCCAGCGATCGATGCCGTCCTGGGTGTCGGTGTTCGGAACCAGCCGGTTATGGCGGCAGGCAACGCAGAATTCGCTCTCGCCGTCACCGTCCACCAGCCAGTTGCAGATATCGAGGCCGGCATTGGCGCAGAAGCGGACCTCGCGATCGGGATTGGAAACGAGCTGCCAGAGCGTCTCGTCGCGCGGCTCCAGCGCATGCATGGCGAGATCGCCGGGCAGGAAGCCGAGGCGATGGTTGCAGCGCACGCATCGACGGTTGTCGAAGTGGACGACCTGATCGCAATTGTCGCAGGCAAAAAGCTTCATTGGGTCTATCTCTGCAGAGCATGAGGGTGACGGACTAAAAATGCCTGCCGCGTGAGGGCGCGACAGGCATGGTGATAAAGGATGAGCGTCTACTGCGCATTCCTTAAATCGGAAGCACAGCGTCCTTTGCTCGTCTTATTGCTGTCGCTCAGAGCCGGTCGACGGCCCCCTTGAGCTTGTCCTTGACCTTGCCGGTTGCGACCTGTCCCTTGCCCTTGGCTTCCTGGACGGCGCCCTTGGCCTTCATGTCGCGATCGTCCGTCGCCTTGCCGACGGCCTGCTTGGTCTTGCCGGCAATTTCATTTGCCTTGCCGGAAATCTTGTCGCTGGTGCTACCCATCTGTGATGTCTCCTTGGTTGGCATGGGCTTTTTGTCCATGCTCGCCGAATGAAACGTCACTCTCGGCTATTCGTTCCCGCTGCCGCCAGGTCAGCGACCGTCAGGCCAGCCTCTCAAGCATGGCCGGCTTCGGCCGACAGCATAGCAGCGGTCACGCCCATGCCGGCGAGCGCCCGCTCGTATTTGTCGTCGAGGCTGCGGTCGAAGATCAATTCCTCATTGGCCGGGCAGGTGAGCCAGCCATTGTTGACGACCTCGTTTTCGAGCTGGCCGGCCGCCCAGGAGGAATAGCCGAGCAGCATTGTCGCCCGTGTCGGTCCGGCGCCCTTGGAGATGGCGCGAACGATGTCGAGCGTCGCCGTCAGGCAAATGTCGTCGCTGACGGGGATCGAGGAGTCGCTGGCATAATCGTCCGAATGCAGCACGAAGCCGCGGCCGCTTTCCACAGGGCCGCCGGTCTGGATCGGGAAGTCGCGCGCCCGCTTCGGCAGCACGATCGAATCTTCCTGCTTGATCATGTCGAGATGCAGCAGCACATCGGTGAAGGTGAGGCTCTGTGGCCGGTTGATGACGAAGCCCATGGCGCCGGCATCCGAATGCGCGCAGATGTAGATGACGGTGCGCGCAAAATTGCGGTCTTCCATGCCCGGCATGGCGATGAGGAACTGGCCATCGAAGAAGCCACGTTCCCGTCTGTTCTTCAGCGTCGATAAGGACATCGTTCCTCCTGCTGCTAGACCGCACCAAGGCCTCGACAAGAGAAACATGGGCCAATGTCACACATCAATCAACTGAAAATGAAGATTTAAATCGCCGCGACTTGTGGCAGCCAAACAGCATTTTCGGTAAACCTTTGTTCCATGATGATTATTTCCTCAGGCCCGCGCGGGCTTTTAATCGCGGTTGTGTCAGTGGTCGCAGCCCTTGTGCCGTTTTATTCCGCCCGTGCGGAAATGAGCGCCTGGGCGGACAATGAGGGCGGCCGCATGCGCCTGGTGGCGCTCGCGCCCGATGCCGGCGGCAAAATCCGCGCCGCCCTTCAGATCGAGCCGAAACCCGGCTGGATCACCTATTGGAAAGAGCCCGGCGGCAATGGCATTCCGCCGCAGATCACCATCGCGGCGGCGAGTGGGGTCAGCCTCGATGCCATCGCCTATCCCGTTCCAAAGCATTTTTTCAACGGCACAGTCGAGGATATCGCCTATGACGCACCGGTGACGCTGCCGCTGTCGCTGACGGCGGGCAGCAAAGGCCCGGTGGCAATCGACGCTTCCGCCTTCATCGGCATCTGCAAGGATATCTGCGTTCCCTTCCAGGCGAATTTTCAGCTGAAGCTTGGCCCCGCCATCCAGTCGCACCCGCAAGAGGAGGCGATCCTTCAGGCCGCCGATGCGAGCCTGCCGAAGCCGCCGTCGCCGGATTTCGGCGTCACGGCGCATGCGATGTCGCCCGACAGGAAGACGCTGTCGTTGACACTCGCTCTGCCGGGCGGGGGGCGGGCGAGGGGAACGGCGCGCCGGATATCATCGTCACCGGCCCGAGCGGCCATGCCTTCACCAAGCAGATCGCCGGCAAGCGCGACGGCGCCACCTTCAAGGTCGACGTCGCTATCGGCAAACTGCCTGAGAATTACGACCTATCCGGCAAGCGCTGGGGCGTGCTGGTCATCGATGGCGAAAGGGCGATGGAGACCACTCTTGCCTTTCAATGACGGGCTCCTATAGTCGCCTCCAATCCCCTGCGGCGCCCGCCGCCAAGCAGAACCGCCAAATCCAGAGCTCAAGGAGAAGACCATGACCATCGCGATCGGCGACAAGCTTCCTGCCGCCACCTTCAAGGAAAAGACGGCTGACGGCCCGGTCGAAATCACCACCGATCAGCTCTTCGCCGGCAAGCGCGTCGTGCTCTTTGCCGTGCCGGGCGCGTTTACGCCCACCTGCTCGCTGAACCACCTGCCGGGTTATCTCGAAAACCGAGATACCATCCTTGGCAAGGGCGTCGACGACATCGCCGTCGTCTCCGTCAACGACTGGCATGTGATGGGCGCCTGGGCGCAATCGTCAGGCGGCATGGGCAAGATCCATTTCCTCGCCGATTGGGATGCCGGCTTCACCAAGGCCGTCGGCCTCGACGCCGACCTCTCCGCCGGCGGCCTCGGCCTCCGCTCCAAGCGTTATTCGATGCTGGTGGAAGACGGCGTCGTCAAGGCCCTGAACGTCGAGGAGAGCCCCGGCCAGGCCACCGTCTCGGGCGCTGCCGCGATGCTGGAACAGCTCTGAGCGTTAGAGAAAGTCTGCCCCTCACCCTAACCCTCTCCCCGTAAAAACGGGGCGAGGGGACGTGCCCTGCGAGAGGTTGGTGGGACTGGAGAGGTTGCGGCTATCTCCCTTCGCCCCGCGAGCGGGGGTCCGAAGGACGGGGCGAGACCCGTGGCTCGACCCCGGTCGGTGCAGGCAGGCGGATGAGGGGCACGCGCCGACGTCTCTACGCTTGCTAGAGCTCGAGCGGTCGCAGGTCGCGCGTCGGCACCCGCGGTCTCGGTCAGCCGGCCACCATCTCCATAGTGTCACGCCATGTGAAATGCGAAATGCGCTTCGAGATCAGCCACCGACCGTCCTGACACACATACTCGTCATTGTAATAAACGCCCCGTAAGCAGCGGCTGAATCCGGATTCGGGTATCCATGCTGTCGCTCCCCAGGAAACACTTCAGTCCTTCATCGGCTCGCCGAGCGTATGCATCAGGCGGTTCGCCCAGCCGAAGATCGCCGAGGAGAGGACGAGATCGAGAGCCTGCAACTCGTCGAGCCCGACGTCCGCCAACGCCTGCGCATCGGTCGCGACGGCCTCGGGAGGCGTCGTCGACAGTCGGGCCGAGAAGTTGAAGATTGCCTGGAGGTGCTCGTCGAGCGTCGCCTCGAGACCATCGGCGAACACGGCGTCGATGACATCGGTGCGTTTTGTCAAATTGTTGAACCGGGATGCATGGACGGCGGCGCAGTAGACGCAGCGGTTGACGACAGAGGCGGCGACGGCACCCAGTTCACGCTCGCTCGCTGCCAGTCCGTCCTTGCCGTACATGATCAGGTTGAACAGGGGTGAGCGGACCGCGAGCGTCTCGGGGTCGTGCGCCAGGGTCAGCACATACGGCGAGATGCCCTTGTTCGACGGCGTCGTCTGCATCGCTGCATGCTGCTCGTCGGTGGCGGTCGCGAAATCGACCGGAACGACGTAGGGCTGCCAGCGCGGCACCGTGGTGGTGAAGGTGTGGACGACCTCGCTCATCGCATCTCTCCCAGCAGCTTCAGGCCGGCGAGAACCCGCACCTGGTAATTGACGAAAGCCGCAAGCTCTGCGAGCCGGACGATGTCGGCGTCGGTTACGCCGACTTGGCGCAATGCGTCCACATGGGTGCGCGTGGCATCGCGCGGCGCGACCGTGAGCCGGTCGGCATGGCGAACGATCTCGGCGGTACGCGGATCCGACACGTTCGTGTTCGGCTCGGCGAGCAAGGCTGTCGCCGGTTCGTCGGCGCGGGCAACGAGCGTGTCGTAGTGGCCCGTGAGCGCCGGGCTGCGATTGTGGCGCGCCATCCGGGCGGCGAGTGCCGCCCTCAGGCCGTGCGACAGTCCGCCGGGATCGCGTGGCAGAAGCACAGCGTCGTGGGCCGCTTCACTGAGGCGCAGGATCTCCGCGCGTTTCCCCATGGCTTCCGCGAGCGCGGAACCCGGCCTCACAGAGGCAAGAGTTTCGATGAGTGTCAAAACAAGCTCCTCAATACGTCGCGGACATAAGCTCTAGGTAGGCCTGCCCTCTCATTATGTCAAATTGGAATGCTAAACAGATCTTGATGTGAATTTTTTATCTACAGCCGGTCGTCAAATGAGAATTGTCATGCTTTACTGACATGAAGGAGAGTGTTTGATGTCCACTATGCATTCTGACTCTTTCGATATCCGGCAACTTGAAGCCTTCGCGGCGGTGATGTCCGCCGGTAGCGTGACCGGGGCGGCAAGGCTGCTGGGCCGGTCGCAGCCGGCGGTCACGCGGCTGATCCAGGATCTCGAAGCCGATATCGGTTATGCGCTGCTGCATCGAAGCGGCCCGCGCATCAGCCCGACCGCGCGCGGTCTGCTCTTTCACGCCGAGGTGGAGCGCCATCTTGCCAGCCTCGCCCACATCCGCGAGCGGGCGAATGCCATCGGTCTCGATGAACCGCCGTCGCTGACGATCGCGGCCACGCCTTCACTTGCGGCGGGCGTTCTGCCCCAGGCGATCGCGGCCGTCGCGCCGGACCTGATACCGCGTCATCTCCATGTGCAGGCGCTGGCGGCCGAGAATGTCGTGCAGGCGGTGCTCGCCCGCTCGGCGGACTTCGGGATATCAAGCCTGCCGCTGGAACATCCCGGCCTCGACGTGCACTGGGTTGCCGAAGCGTCGTGTGTCGTCGCTCTCGCCGCCAACGATCCGTTGGCCAACGATGACATGGTGCGTCTCTCCGATCTCGCCGAGCGATGCATCATCACGCTCGCCAATCCCTACCGCCTGCGGCACCGCATCGACGAGGCCCTGGAGCGCGCGGGTGTGGCGCCGCAACGGATGATCGACGTCAACGCCTCGCTGACCGCCCTGACGATGGTCCGGGCCGGACTGGGCGTCGCCATCGTCGAGCCGGCGACCGTCTGCGGCGTTCCGCTCGAGGGGATCGTAATGCGCGTCCTCGACCACACCATCCCCTTCCTGTTCGGCGCCATCTCGCCTGCCGCGATGCCGCTGACCCCGACGGTCGCCGCCGTGATCGATGCGGCGCGCGCCGTGGCCCTGGCGATGCCCGGTTGCCGGCTGCACGACGCAGGTGGCGTCGAAGCCTTGGCCGATACCGTCTACGGCGGTAGCCCGATGACCGAGGTTGTGCCGTCATGAGCGATCTCTCGACGTTTCCGAACAATCTCGAAGCGCTCGAGGCACGCCTGCGCCAGGACCTCGCCTGGCTGGAGCTGCCGGCCAAGTCCTGGGTTCCGCCCCGCCTCGTCGACGGCCAAGCGGTCATTGACGTCGTGATTATCGGTGCGGGCATGGCCGGGCTCGTGGCCTCCGCCATGCTGAAGCGGCTCGGCGTCGCCAACCACACCGTTCTCGACAAGGCGCCTGCCGGAAGCGAGGGTCCCTGGGTCACCTTCGCCAGGATGCGAACCCTTCGCTCTCCCAAACAACTGACCGGACCGGCAATGGGCCTGCCGGCGCTGACGTTTCGCGCCTATTACGAGGCGCTGCATGGCCGCGATGCCTGGGTCGCGCTCGATAGGGCGCCGCGTCAGACATGGATGGACTACCTCGTGTGGTACCGGCGCGTGCTTGACCTGCCGGTGCGCAATGGGGTCGCCGTCAATGCCATTCGTCCGCGCGGCGACGGCCTGCTCGATGTTGTCTGCCATCACGATGGCCGGTCCGAAACGATGATAGCGCGCCATGTGGTGCTGGCAACGGGCCGCGACGGTCTGGGCGGGCCCTTCGTACCCTCGATCACCGACGACATAGAGCGCAAGTTCTGGGCTCATACCGCCGACCCTATCGATTTCGCCGCATTGCGCGGCAAGCGGGTCGGTGTCGTCGGAGCCGGCGCCTCGGCGATGGACAACGCCGCCACCGCGCTCGAGGCCGGCGCTGCCCGGCTTGACATGTTCGTGCGCAGGACCGACCTGCCGCGGATCAACAAGTTCACCGGCATCGGCAGCCAGGGCGTGGTGCACGGCTTTGCTGGTCTGCCGGATGACTGGAAGTGGCGCTTTCTCGACTACGCCATGCGCTCGCAGACGCCGCCTCCGCGCCCGAGCGTCCTGCGTGTCAGCGCATTCCCGCAGGCTCATCTTCATCTCGGAAGCCCGATCGATCGATTGCAGCAGCAAGGCGACCATATCGTTGTGACGACGCCGAAAGGCAGCTATCCCGTCGATTTCCTGATCTTCGGCACCGGCTTCAAGGTCGACCTGACGAACCGGCCGGAACTCGCTGCCGTCGCATCCCATATCCGCCTCTGGCGCGACCGCTTTCCCGTGCCCGCGGACCTGCGAAACGACGAGCTGGAAACCTCGCCCGACCTCGGCGAGGCGTTCGAGTTCCTCGAGGCCGAGCCCGGCGCCTGCCCGGCGCTCGCCCGCATCCACTGCTTCAACTTCCCGGCGACGCTCAGCCACGGCAAGCTCACGGGCGACATTCCCGCAATCAGCGAAGGCGCCGACCGGCTTGCGCGCGGCATCGTCAGGGCGCTCTTCGTCGCCGACCGCGAGCGTCATTTCGCCGATCTCCAGGCCTTCGACACGCCCGAGCTGCTCGGAGACGAGTGGGCCGACGACGAGACCGCGACGTTTTCCGACCTATCTGCCGAAAGGACCCCGACCTGAAATGCTTGAGCTCAAAAACCTAAAGCTGTCCTACGGAAACACGCAGGTCCTGAACGGCGTCGATCTCTCGGTGAACCGGGGCGACGTGGTGTCGATCATCGGCCCCAGCGGTACCGGCAAGACGACGTTGCTGAAGTGCATCAACTATCTGGCAAAGCCGGCGTCGGGCACGATCGCCTTCGATCAGGTCAGGATGGATTACCGGAAACCGAACAGCACCGCGGTCCAGGCGATCCGGCTGCGGACCGCGATGGTCTTCCAGCAGTTCAACGTCTTCAAGAACATGACGGTCATTCAGAACGTGATGGATCCGCTCGTGGTCGTGCAGCGCAAGTCGAAGGACGAAGCGCGCTCGATCGCTTTGCAGGAGCTTGAGCGGGTCGGCCTGTCGAACAAGATCGACAGCTACCCCTCCCAGCTTTCCGGCGGCCAGCTGCAGCGGACCGGCATTGCGCGTGCGCTGGCCGTCAAGCCGGATGTCATGCTCTTCGACGAACCGACGTCGTCGCTCGACCCCGAACTCGTCGGCGAGGTTTTGAAGGTGATCAGGGACGTCACGTCATCCGGCATCACCTCGCTCCTCGTCACCCACGAGATGCAGTTCGCAAAGAATATCTCGAACCGCATCGTCTTCATGGATCGGGGCGTCGTCGCCGCTCAAGGCAGCCCTGCCGAGATCTTCGACACGCCCTCCAACCCGCGCCTTGCCCAGTTCCTGAATTCCGAACACTCCATCCAGTAAAGAAAGGATGCCTGACATGTCTTCCATCAAGTCGACTTCCCGCCGTAGCTTCGGCCTCGCTGTCGCTGGCGTTGCCTTTGCCCTCGCAGCCGCGGGCCTATCGCATGCCGAGGACGTGCGTACCATCAAGATCGCGACGGCTGCCGAATCCAAGCCGCTCTCCTGGGGTGCCATCGGGGTCGAGCCGCAGGGTTACGAGCCCGACGTCCTGAAGGCGATCAACGCCAAGCTGCCGCAGTACAAATTCGTGATGGAGGGTGCTGCCGACATCGCTCAGGAGACCGGCCTTGCCACCGGAAAGTACGACATCGCGACCGGCGGCTACTACCGGGCGCCCGCCCGCGAAAAGCAGTTCCTCATTCCGGAGAGCCCGATCGGCGCCAGCCTGATCAAGATCTACAGCCGCAAGGACAGCGGCATCAACGAGATGAAGGATCTCGTTGGCAAGAAGATCGTGCCCGTGACGGCCGGCGGCGGTATCTACAAGTTCGCCACTGCCTGGCAGAAAAAGAACCCCGACTTCAAGATCGAGATCACCGCGTCCAGCGCCGGCATTCCCTATCCGGATCGCCTGAAAGAGGTCGAGAACGGCAAATACGACGCGCTGGTTCTGCCGTCGAACCTCGGCGAGCAGACGGTCATCGACCAGCAGAAGCTCGACGTCAAGGCGAGCGAGCCGGTCGCGATCAACAATACCTTCGTCCTGATCCATCGCTCCGAGGAGAACAAGGCACTCGCCGAAGACATCGACAAGGCTCTGAAGGAGCTCAAGGCCGACGGCACGCTGGCCAAGCTCTCGCAGAAATGGTTCGGCGAGGACATCACCACCTACATGAAGTAACGCTGAGAAACGATCGGCGATCAGGCCCAAGACCGAAACAAGGAGTGTTCCGAAGTGGACCTATCCATCATGATCCCCGAGCTGCTCAAGGCGCTGCCGCTGACGCTTGCGATCACGTTCACGGCCATGATCGCTGGCTTCCTGCTGGCCCTGATTGCGACGACGTTCCGGGTGCGCAGGATACCGGTTGTCAGTCAGCTGGCTGACCTCTACGTCTCCTATGCCCGGAGCGTCCCCGTCGTGCTCCAGTTGTTCGTCGCCTTCTACGGGCTGCCGCTGGTCGTCGCTCTGTTCGAGGTCGAGGACTTCGTGTCCCCGAACGTCGCGGCGATCGTCGGCCTCAGCCTCTACCATGGAGGCTATCTTTCCGAGGTTCTGCGGCCGGCCTACCTCGTCGTGGAACGCGGCCAGCACGACGCCGCCGATAGTCTCGGATACAGCTTCCTTCAGAAGATCCTTCGGGTCGTCGGGCCTCAGGCGGTGCACATCGCCCTGCCAGGCTACGGCAACTCGATCATCTACCTCATCCACAACGTCGCACTGGTGATGTACATCGGCGCCGCAGATGTCATGGCGACCGCCCATCTCGTCATGGAGCGCGACTACAACCAATACCAGTTCGAGACCTACCTTGTGCTGGCGGTGATCTATTCGCTGCTATGCCTTGTCGCATGGATCGTCGTGCGCTTTTTCGAAACGCGAAACGCAAAATTCGCGCCCAATACCGCACCGGCCAAGGCCACCATGATGGCAAGCGTCTGATCGAATAGGAGGTCATCACATGTTCGATTCCGAAGTCCTTCTTCCCGATCTCTGGGACATCCTTGGCGCGGTCCCGGTGACGCTCGCCATGGCGCTTGGAATCTTCGTCTTCTCCACCATCGTCGGCAGCCTTTTCGCGATGGTTGAATATCGGCGCGTCCCGCTGCTTCGGGAACTGGTCGTCGCCTACAAGGTCGTCTTCAAGGGCGTTCCGATGGTCATCGTGATCTTCCTCGCCTATTACGGCCTGCCGCCGACGCTGCAGTTCCTGACCTCGCTCGTCGGCATCGACTATAATGGTCACTCGACGCCGAACTGGATCACGCTTATCGTCGCCCTGACCGCCTGCGTCGCAGCCTTCCAGGCTGAGGTCGTGAAGGGCGCCCTCAACTCCTTCGACAACGGTCAGGCCGATGCGGCCTATTCCCTGGGCTACAAGCGCAGCCAGCTGTTCCGCCGGGTGATGCTGCCTCAGGTGATCGTCGCCGCCATCCCGGATCTTGCCAACTCCATCATGGTGATCATGAAGGCGCTGTCGCTGGGATTTGCGATCGAGGTCGTCGACATCTTCGCGCAGTCGCAACTGACCGCGGCGCTGAACTTCTACTACCTCGAAGCCTTCCTGATCGCTGTCGTCATCTACATGATGATCGCCTATATCGTCACCTACGCCGCCGACCGGATGGAACGGGCTCTGAGGGTATGGGCCTAGGGGCACCTCGCTCTTCCTCGCAGCGCGATGCACGGGATCAGGATTTCCACAGTCGTTTCGGCACATAGCGGCTATCGCTTCCGCTGTGCCGGCGGGAAGTTTGGCTGGAAGGCACCCCCAACCTCCATCATCCCAGGCCTTGAGCCTGGGATCCATGCCCACGCTGATGGAGGCGAGGGTGGATCCTCGGGTCAAGCCCAAGGAAGACGGAGGGAGGGTGGCCTCTGGAGCAAGGATAGCGGGGCCGCATACGAGCATCCTGACAAATAAAGGGCGGCCGATTGTCGCCTCCTTTCAAGTGTGAATAACTGCCAGGCTCCGCCTCAATCTCGCCGCAATCGTTATAACATAACAGTAATGTTATTACATTGTAGGATGCGCCATGCCCCCGAGCCCCGACCGCCCCTCCGTCAGCCTGCTGGGACAGTCGGCATTCTCTAGGGTGATCGGCATGGCGCTGGTCATTGCGCTCCTTTGGCTGGCGATCCACTGGGCGGTTGTCTTGCCATGACGCCGCTGATCCGTCTTGATAATTTGACCGTCGCCTATAACCGGCACCCCGCCGTCCACCATGTCTCCGGCGCCTTCGCCTTGGGCAGCCTGACGGCGATTGCCGGGCCGAATGGGGCGGGCAAGTCGACGCTGCTGAAGGCGATCATGGGCGAGCTTCGCCCGGCCGAAGGCAGGATCGAGCATCGGCTGGGGCGGGCGGAATTCGGTTACCTCCCGCAGGCGGCCGAGATCGACCGGCGCTTTCCGATCTCGGTGATCGACACCGTCATGCTCGGCGCCTGGAAGAAGACCGGCGCCTTCGGCCGCATCGCGCCCGCCGAGGTGAAAAGGGCAGGCGAGGCGCTCTCGGCCGTCGGGCTCGAAGGCTTCGGCCGGCGCCATGTCGGCTCGCTGTCGGCCGGCCAGTTCCAGCGTGTGCTTTTTGCCCGGCTGCTGCTGCAGGATGCCGGCATCATCCTGCTCGACGAGCCGTTTACGGCAATCGATGCTCGCACCACCAGGGACCTCATCGATATCGTCACCCGCTGGCATGGTGAAGGCCGCACGGTGATTGCCGTGCTGCACGATTTCGAGCTGGTCCGCGCCCATTTCCCGCAAACCCTGCTGCTCGCCCGCGAACTGGTCGGCTGGGGTGCGACCGCAGACGTCATGTCCTCGGTCAATCTCCTGAAGGCCCGCGCCATGGCCGAGCGCTGGGACGAGGATGCGAATGCCTGCGCACCCGAAGAGGCGCCGGCGGCATGACGGTTTACGATCTCTTCCTCGCCCCCTTTGCCGATTACGGCTTCATGCGCCGCGCCCTCGTTGCCTGCCTTTGTCTTGGGCTCGGTTCGGGACCGATCGGCGTCTTCCTGATGCTGCGGCGCATGAGCCTGATGGGTGATGCCATGAGCCATGCCGTGCTGCCGGGGGCTGCGATCGGTTACCTCGTCGCCGGCTCCCTGTCGCTGACGGCGATGGGCCTCGGCGGTCTCATCGCCGGCCTGTCGGTGGCGCTGCTGTCCGGCGCCGTCAGCCGGATGACCGTGCTGCAGGAGGATGCGAGCTTTGCCAGCTTCTATCTCGCCTCGCTGGCGCTCGGCGTGCTGATCGTCTCGCTGCGAGGCTCGAATATCGATCTCCTGCATGTGCTCTTCGGCACCATCCTGGCGATCGATGCTCCGGCCCTTTATCTGATCGGCGCGATCACCTCGCTGACCATCGTCATCCTCGCCTTCATCTATCGGCCGCTGGTGGCCGAATGTTTCGATCCGGGTTTTCTGCGCGCCGTCGGCGGGCGCGGGCCGGTCTATCACCTGCTCTTCCTGCTGCTCGTGGTGCTCAACCTCGTCGCCAGCTTCCAGGCGCTCGGCACGCTGATGGCCGTCGGCCTGATGATGCTGCCGGCAGCCGTCGCCCAGCTCTGGTCGCGCAGTCTGCCCGTGATGATGGCGATAGCAGCCGTCAGTGCGGCCGCATCGGGCTATCTCGGCCTGATCGCCTCCTATCATCTCGAGCTCGCCTCCGGCCCGACGATCATCATGACGGCGGCGATCCTCTACGGCTTTTCTATTCTTTTCGCGCCTTCCGGCTTGGTCCGGCGCGTCTTTCCCCGCCCGCATTTGAAGGGCTGATCTCAAGGAGATTTCGATGACACCGCACAGACTGCTTCTCTCCGCAGCAATCCCCGCTTTGATGGCGCTGTCGGCCATGCCCGCCTCCGCCGAGACACTGAAGGTTGTGGCCTCCTTCACCGTGCTTGCCGACGTCGTCAAACAGGTCGGCGGCGAGCACGTCAAGGTGACAAGCCTCGTCGGGCCGAACGGCGACCCCCATGAATTCGAGCCGTCGCCGGCCGATGCGAAGAATTTGAAGGCGGCTGCAGTGACCTTCGTCAGCGGCGAGGGGCTGGAAGGCTGGATGGACCGGCTGATCACCGCCTCGGGTTATAAGGGCAAACCGGTCACCGTCTCCGCAGGCATCGACACCCGCACCATGGAAGAGGACGGCGCGGAAATCACCGATCCGCATGTCTGGAACAGCCCCGTCAACGTCAAGGTCTGGGTCGCCAATATCGAAAAGGCGTTGTCATCGGCCGATCCCACGGACGCCGCCGCCTTCAAGGTCAATGCCGAGAAGTACACCAGGACGCTGGATGAATTGAACGCCTATGCCCATGCGAAATTCGACAAGGTGGCGGACGATCGCCGCAAGGTGCTGACCAGCCATGATGCCTTCGGCTATTTCGGCCGCGAATATAATGTCAGCTTCCTGGCGCCGCTCGGTCTGTCCACCGAAAGCGAGGCCTCGGCCGCCGACGTCGCCAAGCTGATCGAACAGATCAACGGCGAGCGCGTGAAGGCCTATTTCTTCGAGAATTCCAACGATCCGCGCTTGGTCAAGCAGGTCGCCAAGGCAACCGGGGCCGAGCCCGGCGGCGAGCTCTATGTCGAATCCCTGTCCGACGCCAAGGGGCCGGCGCCGACCTACGAGAAGATGTTCAAGTACAATGTCGATCAGCTCGCCGCCGCCATGGCGAAATCGAGCTGAGGATTAAGGGCTGCAGGTTATCCTGCGGCCCTCACAAATTAAGGTCGAAGACCAGAATGCCGGCAAGGCCTCCATCCGTCGACGAGACGATGCGCTCGCCGACCGTCACGTGCTCGGGATGAATGAGATAGGCGTCGCGGGCCTCGGCGCTTTCGAAGGTTACGGCAAACCCGTCGACGAAGCCGCCATGCAATCCTTCGGGCGAGACATTCGGCCCGTATTTAATATCCAATATGCCGGGAATGACCTGTTTCAGGGCGACGATCGCCGCAAACAGCGACTGCTTGTCTTCGCTCGTCATCGCGGTCTTCAACCGCAGGAATACGCAGTGCAGGATCATCAGTCGTCCTCCCTATTTTCTTCGGCACTATTTTCTTTGGCCCGATTTTCTTTGGGTGGAGAATAGCGGCGAAAGCCGGGAGAGCAATGAGATTTATTTTCACGCAGGCGTTGCGCCGCGAGCCGGCACCCCAACCAGATTACATCTGGTCGGTCGCGACCATCGGGCGCTTGTAGATCTTCTGGACGAGATCGCGGGACGAGGCGCGGGCCTGGTCTTTCTCAGCCGGCGTCATCGGCCGGCAGGTGTTCCTGAGATTGGAAGCGTCGAGCACTGTCGCAACGCCCGAATTGGCGATGACGAGATGCCAGCTGCAGGAAGCGACCTTGTCGATGGCGACGGCGCCATGGCAACCTGTGGACAGGCAGAAGGCAACGGTCACCTGCGCACCATGGTCGCCCTTATAGGCCAGCTCGACGGCTTTCTTGATATCCGTGACCCATCGCTCGCATTGCGCCTGTTTTGGCCCCGGCTGGCAGCTTTTGGTCACCGGAGTGATATCGCCGGCCTGAAGCGGCGAGACGCAAAAAACACCCATCGAGAGGGCGAGCAGAAATTTGAGCATGGGATTTTCCTTGTGCAAGCCATGAGTGGCGCACATCGCAGGCCGTTGGTCAATGGCCCTCAAAAAAAGAGGGTGGCGCGCAGGAAACAGACCTCGGCCCGCCACCGGGATTCGTAATTGCGTCGCAAATGCCACCGGCCCTTTCCCACAACTCAACTGGCCGGATTGCGCCAATTGCGGTCACGGGAACCAGATACGGCCTTAGGTTGTATTTTGAGATGAAATGATTAAATAAACGGATAGCCGAAGGAGGATACAGGTGGCGCTATTAAGGTACGTTTTCTTTGCAGCGGCCTATTTTCTGGTGGCGCTCATAAGCACGATGATTTTTGGAACCGCGGTGGGGAGGTTGCTTCATACTTCTGCTGTTCGCCGAGTTTTCGCGTCTCTTTACGGTGTGGTTCAACTTCGCTTTGCGCGGAAAATAGTACCGACTATGGCAGCTTTGGGCCGACAGGTGAGGATGCTCGTCAGGATCGCGTCCAATTGCGGACGGTCACTGCCGGTCCACCGCTTCACCTCGCGCACAACGCAGCATTGCGAGCCACTGAAAGTAACCTGCGACGACGATGAGCGAGAGTGCCAATCCTAGTGCAATCCATAGCAATAACATTGGTGTTGGATCAGTCCCAAATGAAGGCATGCCCCAGAGAACCCAAAGCGGTCGGACTATGCTGTAGACAATGTAAACTGCAAATAACTTGGACAAGTAGGTCCAAAACCGACGGTCGAATGTCTCGATGTCAAACCCATACGTTATGACGGCGGCAACGCCAAAAAACTGCATTACGCCGCCGACGAGCATGTCAACAGTGGGCTCGTTGGTATAGAGAATATAGATACAATCTAAGAGGTAGAGAGAAAGCGCCCCTGCAAATAGCTTCCACAGCATGATGTGTCCCGGAGGTTGCCGAATATTGAGGTGGTCTCGCCCTGTAATATCAATTTTTCCGAGCATTCAACCGCGAACTTTGAAGTGTGGTAAACGCAATTGCAAAGGTCGCACTACGGCCATGAACGTCTGCTACAGGACTGAAAGCCGTCGGTCGGCTTCCGGGCTCAGATTTTCGAAAGCAGACTTTGAGCCTGGCGGTCGCGTGATCTGACGCGAAGTGGACGTTCGGTCGCCCTCGGCCGAACGCACGCGCCGGCGACCCCCTTCGTCCGAAATCCTTGGTTTCTGTCCCATCAATTCAGCTATAAGGTGGGAGACATCGCCCAAGGGGATTCAAGGCCAATGACCCCAGAGAAGAAGGACCGTTCACCGGTTGCGCTGGAACAGCGCGACATAAGCGCCGACCAGCGCATGTTCTCACCTTCCGTTGCGCGAAATTCGGCGCCGATCGTCGCGGTCCTAAAACGTGTCCTTCCAACACGTGGCGCCGTGCTGGAGATTGGATGCGGGACCGGCGAGCACGCCGTGTGTTTTGCGGGAGCAATGCCCAACCTCACCTGGCAGCCGAGCGATCCGGATGCCGACGCCCGCACCAGCACGTCTAGCTGGATCAAATTCGCAGGGCTGAAGAATGTGCTGGCACCGCGGGATATTGATGTGTGCTCAGGACAATGGGGCGTCGAACAAACGGGGCATTTTGACGCCATCGTGTCGATCAATATGATCCATATCGCGCCGTGGGCGGCAAGCTTAGGATTGTTCGCAGGAGCTGGCCGTTTGCTTCACGCTGGTGGGCTTCTTCTTCTCTACGGCCCATTCATGCGCGACGGGGCACACAACGCCCCCTCGAACGCTGCTTTCGACGCGGCTCTAAAGGAGCGCAACCCATCCTGGGGGGTGCGTGATATCGCTGATCTTGAACAAGTGGGTGAGGCCGCTGGACTTAATCTCCGCGAGACGATCGAGATGCCTACCAACAATACGTTGCTGGTCTTCTCCAGCGGCAGTGCCTGAACGACAAGCGGGCGCCAAAGAGACGTGGGCCCAAGCAGCATTCGGCTCCTTTGCTGCCGTTCGAGGTCGATCCGAGGAACGTGCGGTATGTGCTAGAATGCGGCCGAAGGCGGAACGCGACAGACACGCTGCGAGGGGCGGTGTGATCGAACCGGAATTCGCGCGACCGAGTGCCAACGTTGTGCTCTTGAAAGGGGAGACGAGGACGATGCCGACACCACAGCAACCCAGTCTGATAGTTCGACAGAAATCCCCACAGAACATCGAGTTTCCGTTTGCGTCGCTCTCCGATTGGCTGATCCCAACCGAGCTGTTCTTCGTGCGAAACCATTTCCCGTCGCCGGACCTCAATGCGCGCGACTGGAGATTGCGCGTTGGCGGGGCGGTGGAGCGGCCGATCGAACTTGACCTCGACAGCATCAAGGCGATGCGGAGCACGACTTTCACCGCCGTGGTCGAGTGTGCAGGGAACGGGCGCGTCTACTATGAGCCGCCGAAGGAGGGGTTGCAGTGGCAGAACGGAGCCGTCGGCAATGCCGCGTGGACAGGTATTCTTCTGCGCGAGATTTTAGAAATGGCGGGCGTTAAGCGAAGCGCGCGTGAGGTTCTGCTCATAGGCGCAGACAGCGGCGTCGTCGACACGAACAAGAAAACGGCTTCTCCCGGCCCCATCGCTTTTGCGCGCAGTTTACCGCTTGAGAAGGCCATAGCTGACAGCACGATCCTTGCCTATTCGATGAACGAGCAGCCGTTGACGCGCGATCACGGCTACCCGCTACGCGCGGTCGTGGGTGGCTGGTTCGGCATGGCATGGGTCAAGTGGATCACGCATATCACGGTTTTGGAGGAACCGTTCCTTGGCTACTGGCAGGCGCGCGACTATTTCCGTTGGGAGCGCAGCCTCGGGGAACCCACGCTGGTCCCCCTTGCGGAGATGGAGGTCAAAGCGCAGATCGCGCGTCCCGTACAGGGGGCGCATCTCATCGCCGGCCAACCGTACCGGATTTTCGGAGCCGCCTGGAGCGGAGAGGCTGCTATCCGGCAGGTGCAGGTCTGCACCGGAGATGGCAGGGGCTGGCGCGAGGGGAGGCTCCTCGAAACAGAACGTCCCTTTGCATGGCGCTTGTGGGAGTACATGTGGACCCCTGAAGAGGTGGGGCGTTATATACTGCGATGTCGCGCGATCGATGGGGCGGGGTGCGTGCAGCCCGAGCTCCAGCGTTCCGACTGCGAGAGCTACGCGGCCAATTGGATCGTGCCGGTGGAGGTTACGGTCGTTCCCGAGCCACAGACGTATGACGAGGAATTCGTAATCTAATCACCCGCATGGGGCGGAATGGCGGCTTTTGGCGCAACCGCGACCCGCGTCGTCACTGCGTCATGTCCGCTTTGCAGCAGCAGCGAAGGGTGGCTCGATGACCATTATGAGGGCGCCTTGCCGCCCGGCAGCATTGGCGCGGTCGGTGGTGTCTCTGGCCGCATTTCTGCTAAAGCTCGGAAGCAAATCGCCCGCGATATCACCAACTGCCGAAGTGTGAACGGCGCAACGGACTGATGGGCCTCTCGCTCATCAGGCCTCTTGTCTTGAAGGAGGAGCGCTAGGATGAGCACCGACCTGGATACCGTGCGGTCCTATGATACGGTTGCGGCGGAGTACGCTGCGGAGGCCGCGGCGATGCCAGAATGGGTCGCGACAGAGATCGATGCGTTCGTGACCGAGCTAGGCGGCTCGGGCAGGGTGCTGGAGATCGGAAGCGGTGGCGGGCGAGATGCACTTGAGCTTGAGAAGCGGGGAATGAGCGTCCGGCGCACCGACATTGCAAAGGGTTTCGTCGAACTGCTTCGCGAAAGCGGCTTCGAAGCCGACCTGTTGGACCCGCTGACCGATGATTTGGTCGACCCGCAGCGTCCCGGCACGCCGTATGACGGGATCTGGGCCTGTGCCTGCCTGATTCATGTCGCCCGCGAGGATTTCGGCACGGTGCTTGGACGGCTTGCCGAGGCGACCCGGACCGGTGGCCGACTGCACGCCTCGGTTAGAGAGGGCGAAGGCGAGGATGTGTCCACACACGGCAGTGCTGCAGCGCCTCGGCGCTACGTCGAGACGTATTGGCGCGAGCCTGCCCTGCGGTCCGCACTCACAGACGCCGGCTGGATCGTCAGCGAGGTACGTCGGTGCGTCGGAAGGCCCCATGATCGGTGGCTGAGTGTTCGGGCGAGCCGGGCGTGACGCACACAGAACTTGCGGGAATGGCCGGTTGTGGCGCGACTATGAACGCCAGGTGGTCACAGCAATGTCGGCTTCCGGGCGAAGGCAAAGATCCCCTCTGTGGCCGACAAGGGGGCGCAAAGCAGTGGCCGTCTCGGGCTGACGTCGGCCTTTTGTTGCTACCGAGGAAATCGACGAGACTGGGCGTTCCGCTCGGGCCCGTTTCGTCAGCGGAAAGCGGACGCTTCGGTCCTCGGCGCCAAGGTCTTGAGCAGCTATCGTCACAAAATCCCATACCGTTTTGAGTAGGATGTCTCTTAACCTGCACTTCAAACGTTGCGGTTGAACCTTATTTTCTCGCCAGGCTGAACGAGAAGTGGCTGCCTCGGTGATAATCAATCGCGTAGATCACCGGTATGCCGGCAGCATTGAAGCAGGTTTCGGTGATCAGGAGAGCCGGGCCGAAGTCCCTTAGATCGTTGCGCTCGACAACGTCGTTCGGCAGCACGACGGCGGATACGCTCGCTGCCGACATTCGTGGCTTGTTCTTGTGCTCCTCGAGCAGCGCGAGCAGCGAACCGCTCCAGTCGATGTCGTAGAGACGAGCGGAAATGAGGCTGCGCGGCACGTAATCGACGCAGTACATGATCGGCTCATCGCGCTGGAGCCGCAGGCGTTCGATGCGGATCACGCGATCCGAGACCCGCATCTGCAATTGCCTTGCGACGAGCTCATCCGGCGCTTCTTCGGCAATGGACAGCACCTTGTTGACTATCTCATAGCCATAGTGCCGGACCATGTCGGTCACGCTCTCGAACACCGTAATCGGCCGATCGACTTGCACCGCGGACATCGGCGAAACGAAGCGGCCGCGGCCATGTTCGGCATAAATCAGGTTGTCTTGTTCGAGGAGTTTGAGAGCCTCGCGGACGACGGGGCGGGAAATCCTGAAGCGCTGGGTAAGTTCGGCCTCGGTTGGCAGCTTGTCACCGGGCTTCAGGCTCGCGTCGCGGATGAGATCCAGGATCCTGTCGCGCAGCTTGATCACAAGGGTCTGTTTGTCACGCAAGGGCTCGTCCAAGACCGCAATCCTCTCTACCGTCCTGAATGTGCTTGTCTGACATTGGCAGCGTGGTCAACAAATTTCTGGTGTCCCGACAGCGTCGCATTAACCAAGGGTATTGCTAAAGCCAGTGCAAATTCACAGTCGAGTTATTGACACATCTAAATCAAGATGTCAGTTGTCTTACAACATTGTCGGTGTTAGTCGCTGACACTATCGCGAACGGAGGCTTGCATGCTGAATTTTGACGAACAGAGGTTTCTCCGCATCCAGTCCGGCGCGGTGGCCCTGCGCGAACGGTTGGACCGGGTGATCGCCGATTGCCTGGCCGCCGGTGCCGAAAACATCCATTTCCTCGGAACGGGCGGCGCTGCGATCCTGATGCAGCCGGCAGCCCAATTGCTGCTACGCCAGTCGCGGTTTCCGGTCTTTTTCGACATGCCGGCCGAGCTGGTCCTGACCGGATCGGCAAACCTGAATGGCAAATCGATCGTCGTCATACCCTCGCTGTCGGGCACGACGAGGGAAAGCGTGGCACTCCTCGCCAAGGCGAAGGAAGCCGGCGCTATGGTGATCACTCTGGTCGGCCATGAGGAAACGCCGATCGGCAAAGGTGGCGATCATGTCTTCGTGAACTTCGCCGAGGACGATACGTCCTGCGAATCCTTCTATCTGCAATCGCTGTTCATCGCGCTTTCGATCATGCGCCATCGCGGGGAGATCGAGAACTACAATCAGATCGCGGGTGAACTCGACAGGTTGCCGGCGCTACTGCTCGAAGTGAAGCGCGCTTATGAGCCGAAGGCCGAGGCTTTTGCGAGGGTGCTTGCCGGAGCCGAATATCACATCATCACCGGTGCCGGGAATGTCTGGCCGCAAGCCTTCTATTACGGCATGTGCATTCTCGAGGAGATGCAGTGGATCCGTACTCGGCCGGTGCATGCATCCGATTTCTTCCACGGCACGCTGGAACTGGTCGAGGAGGGCGTTTCCGTCATCCTGTTCAAGGGCGAGGATGCCTTGCGTCCACTGGCCGACCGGGTGGAGAATTTCGCACCTGAATATACCGACCGGTTGACCGTGCTCGATACGGCCGAATTTGCGCTGCCCGGCATTTCACCCGAGGTCCGCGGGCTGGTCTCGCCAGCGTTGCTCGCCACGGTGCTCGAACGCATCAGCGCGCATCTCGAAGTCATGCGAAATCATCCGCTGACCACGCGACGCTACTATAAGCGGGTCAACTATTGACGCGAGTTTGACAGCGCGCCGCGAATGCTCCTAGAGGCAGGCGCGGCATTGTCGGGGATGAGCTGTATGAAGAGACTTCGCGTTGCAGCGGTTGGCGACAATTGCATCGACAAGTTCCTGTCGCCGTCGATCGGCGAGGCACTTGTTGGCGGCAATGCGGTAAATGTCGCAGTACATCTCGCGACGCTTGGCCATGAGGCATTCTATCTCGGAGCCGTCGGCCCTGATCTCGATGGCCGGCGGACGCGAACTGCCCTGATCGAGAATGGCGTTGCTGTTGCGCATATGCAGGAACGGCTAGGCAAGACTGCCCATACGGACATCGAGGTCCTGCCGTCGGGCGAGCGCGTGTTTCTGTTTGAGGATTTCGGCGTCTGCGCTGGCTACCGGCCATCGGAAGAAGATATCGCCGCGCTGAAGACCATGGACCACGTCCATATAGGTTGGCTGGATGATGGCGGTGCTCTGAGACACACGCTCGCTGCAGCCGGTGTCAGTGTCTCGCAGGATGTCTCCGTCAACGCCGGCCCGGCCAATCTCGGCATTGAGGGCCTGACGATTGCCTTTGGCTCGGCGGGCGAGGACGACACGGCGGTCGACGCGATGATCGACCGCTTTCTTTCCGCCGGTGTTCGGGTCGCAGTGGTTACGCGGGGCGCGAAGGGGTCGGTGGCGGCGACGCTTGAAGAGCGGGCAGAGACGGGCATCATGCAGGTCGAGGTCGTAGACACCACCGGCGCCGGCGACAGCTTCATCGCGGGATTTCTGTCCGTGCATGTTGGCGGTGGATCGTTGCAGGACGCGGTCAAGGCTGGACGAGACCGGGCAGCGCTCACCTGCAGCCATGTCGGCGGCTTTCCACAGAAGCCGACGGCGCTGTGATACCTATTGGAGTACCAGCCAGCCGAACAGAATGATGATCAGCGCGCCAGCGATCGTGTAGGGATCGACCGGTGCCGCAAAAGGAGGTTATGTGCGTCAAGTTCAGCAAAATGGGCGGTCATGAGACTGGTCATGCGGCGTTGCGGAGAGCGAGTTTCTTATGCTCTCTGAGATCGTCCATGTTGATGTATCGATTGGCCTCCATCCAGTTTTCGTGGGTTTCGACGGCCAGCGCCCTGACCAGGCGCAGGCAGCTTTCGGTGTTGGGAAAGATCCGCACGACGTAGGTTCTGCGGCGAATCTCCTCGTTGAGGCGCTCGAGCATGTTGGTGCTCTTGAGATGCTTGTGGTGGGTGCGCGGCAGGCGGAAGAAGGTCAGCGTCTGCTCGATGGCTTCCTCGACCCAGCCGGTCAGCCGTGGATATTTTCCCGACCATTTACCAAGCCAGGCGGACAGATCGGCCTTCGCCTCTGCGAGGTCGCGCCGGTCGTAGATCCATCGCAGTTCCTGCAGGCAATCGTCGCCGTGCTTGCGCGGCAGATGGTCGAGCGCATTGCGCAGGAAGTGCACATAGCAGCGCTGCCAGGCGGCTTCCGGAATGACCTCGCCGATGGCCGCGACGAGGCCGGCATGATCGTCGGAGACGACGAATTCGACACCCTTGAGGCCGCGGGCTTTCAATCCCAGCAGGAAGTCCTTCCAGGCCGAGCGGCTCTCGCGGCTGGCCATCTCGACGGACAGGATTTGCCGCCGGCCATCCCAATCGATGCCGACGGCGATCAGCACCGCCTGGCTCCTGACGACGCCGGCCTCTCTGACCTTCTCATAACGGGCATCGAGGATGAGGTAGGGAAAGGGCTCTTGAAGCGGGCGGCAGGCAAAGGCCTTCAGGCTTTCATCGAGCCGCTTGTTGATCGCCGAGATCGATGAGGCCGAGAACGCATGCCCACACAGTTCTTCGGTGATCGCCTTGACCTTGCACGTCGACACCCCCTGCACATACATCTCGGCCAGCGTGGCGACCAGCGCCCGCTCCGAGCGCTGGTAGCGTTCGAACAGCTCGGTGGAGAAGTGCCCCGAGCGGTCCTGCGGCACCCTGAGCTCCAATTTACCCACCCGCGTCATCAGCGTGCGGCCGTAATGGCCGGAGCGGTAGCCGAGCCGTTCGGGTGTTCGTTCGCCTTTCGCGGCTCCTAAAGCCTCGTCCATCTCGGCTTCAAGGACCTCCTGCATCACCGCGCGCAGCACCTCGTGCAGCCCATCTGGATTCGAAAGCAGAATATCTTTGACGGCGGCAACAGCAGTCTTATCTTCAGTCTTGGTCATGGTGGCGTTCCTTCCAGGGAATCAGGTGACGTTGAACATCACCAGCCTGCCATGACCGCCCCTCTTAGTGAATTTGCAGAACCTTCCGCACACTACCAGGCCCGCACCAGTAGCACGTGGCCGGCAAGACCCAAAATGCCGGCATAACAACAATGCCCGTATGGTTGAAATCCATGGCCGAGAGGCCGGTGCTGCTGAGCGCTGTCAGGAGGCTCAAGGGGGTCATGACCACCAGCAGGGTCGCAATCAGTGCTTTATCGCTTTCCGCAGCCTTGGCGCGTCGCAACAATAGCAGCGAATGTGCGAAGACGACCGTCGAGACGAAGGCGGCGACGTGGCCGATATTGAATTCGGCGGTGCCGGGTCGCAGCGCCACCGGCAAGGCAAGAACGGCGATACCGGCGGCACGCCTATTGGAGTGTCCTGATGAAGGAGGTCTCAGCGGACATTGAAACGGCCGAACCGCTCTTCGATGCGGGATTGGGTATATTCCAGCCCGATTGAAAGCAGCCAATAGATCATGGAAGCGGTGATCAGCATTTCAATATGGCGGAACTCGGTCTGTCCCTGGGTGCGGGCGAGATACATGATCTCCCATACCCCAACGACCGACACGAGCGAGGAATCCTTCAGCATGGCAATAAACTGGTTGCCGGTCGGCGGGATGATGATGCGCATGGCTTGTGGCAGAATCACCAAGGCCATGGTCTGGCCGGGCTTGAGACCGAGCGCGGTCGCCGCTTCCGACTGGCCCCTGTCGATGCTTTCAATGCCGGCGCGGAAAATCTCGGTCATATAGGCGCCATAGCAGAGCGACAGGGCAAGGATGCCCGCCGGTATCGCGCCGATGACATAGCCGACCTGCGGCAGGCCGAGATAAATGATGTAGATCTGCATGAGCAGCGGCAGGCCGCGAAAGAGCGAAGTGTAAAAGGTCGCAAGCCCATAGATCACGCCGTTGCGCGAGAGCTTGGCAATAGCGCCAGCCAGCGCGATTACAGTGGCGACCGCGATTGAGATCGCCGAAATGAACAGCGTCGTTGTGACTCCCTGGGTGATGAGGAAGCCGATTTTCTTCGCGATGAAGGCGAAGGAAAGATTGAACGAATAGAAGAAGAGCATTAGCAGGACGAAGAGTTCGATCCACACGCCGATGATCTGCCAGCGGCGCGGTAGGAGCCGCAGCAGCGTCCAATTGGCTGCGAGAATCAAGGCGATCAGCAATGAGGACACAAGGCGGCTGACGAGCGGATTATCGGTCACCCATGGCGCGCTCGACGGCAGCATATACCCGAGCCAATGCGAACTGACGCCAAGCTGGAACAGGCCGAGCGTAATCACCAGGATAATCAGCGCCACGCCGAGGCGCCTCATGGCATCAGGATAGGTGAGAATGAGTCGAGCCAGCATGCGCTGCGTCCCTTGGTTCAGGCAGTGCGTTCGCGCCACCAGTCCTGTGCTTGAAGTTTCCAGTAGGTGAGCTGCGCCACGGCAAGGCCGGCGACGCCTCCAGCCCAGACCAGGCCGAATGGCGCAAACAGCTTGTAACGATCGCCCTGGCCGAGTATGGCCTCGGCCACGAGTTTGCCGCCGATCGCGGTGGTGTTGAGCCCGTGGCCGCCAAAGGCCGTGCAGTGCCAGACGCCGGGCTCGACCTCGCCAATCTGTGGCATCAGGTGGCGGGCATAGGACATCAGGCCCGACCAGGCGAGTTCTGTCTTGAGGCCGGAGAGCTGCGGATAGGTGCCGGTCATCTCGCGGCGGAGTTCAGCAACGACGCCGGCCGTGGAGGCCGCGCGTGTGGTGATCCGGCCGCCCCAGAGGATGCGTTTTCCATTGTCCACAAGCCGGTAGTAATCGCCGGCGCGGCGGTTGTCGCCGACCGCATCGCCGGTCGCGATCGCATTGGCGATCAGATCAGGCGCCTCCTCGCTGACCATCACATAGGTCGCGATCGGCAGGAAAGCGCGCTGGAGCCGCGGCTCCAGGCTGCCGGTGTAGCCGCCTGTCGTGAAGACCATGTGCCGGGCTCGGACTTCGCCATTGGCGGTGCGCACGCGTTTCTCCGCGCCTGAAAGGCTGGTCGAGATCGCTGCCGAACCCTCGAAGATCTTGCCGCCGAGCCGTTCGATTTCGGCGGCGATGGCGCGGAGATAATTCAGTGGATGCATGTGAAAGGCTTTGGGATTGCGGAGCGCCTGAAAATATCGTTGCGACTTCAGCATCGCCCGCACCTGCTCGGTGTCGAGATAGTCAAGTTCGTAGTCGTAGTCTTTGAGCAACTGCTCGCGGTAGGTCTTGAGCGACGCGGCATCATCATGGCGCAACACACTGGTGATGCCGGGCTGCGGCGCTGCACTCTCGATATTGAGATCGCGGATGGTGTCGCGGATGAATTCGACACCCTCCGTCGAGAGATGGAAGAGCTTTTTGGCGGCATCCTTGCCCGCCGTCCGGGCGATGTCATCGCTGCCGGTGGCGAAGCCGGGGGCTACGAAACCACCGTTGCGGCCGGACGCGCCGAAGCCCACGATCTCGGCTTCCAGCACGACCGCTTTCTGGCCGGCGCGGACGAGTTGCAGCGCAGTTGTCAGACCAGCCAGCCCTGCGCCGATCACGACCGCGTCGCAATCCTCCGGCCCAGAGAGGGAAGACCGCGACCGATCTTCGGCAATGGTTCTCTTGTAATACGTATCGGGGTAGGACATTGCATGCTCTTCGAAATGGAAGGCACGGGCGGGCAAAACCGCCCGTGCGACGCCGCAAATCAATCTGCGCTATAGTCCTTGCCGTACCACTTGGTGGTCAGCTTGGCGAGCGTGCCATCCTTCTTCATCTCGGCGATGATGTCGCCGACCTTCGCGGTCCAGTCCGGGTCGACCTTTTCGGCGATCACGACGAGCGGCTCGCGGAAGGCATACTCGCCTTCGAGAACGCGGACCGGATAGCCGTTCTTGATCGCGTTCCTGGCCGTCTGTTCCGGCGCGATAACGGCGGACAGGCGAACGCCGTCACCGAGGCGAAGGTCATCGAAGGGCAGCATGGAATCGGCGAACGTGCGCACTTCACCAGGCTCGAGCTTGTACTCGATCGGTGGAACGCCCGGCGCGTCTATCTCCAGGCGGCGATTGATGAAATCCTCCGAGGTCGTCGCGGTCTCGACGCCGATCACCTTGCCGTTGAGGTCGGTGACGGTCTTGGCGGTATTGTCCTTGTGCACGACATAGACATAGGGGCTGTAGTAATAGACGCCGACGAAATCGATCACTTGCGCACGCGGTTTGGTCGGTGTCACTGAGCCGACGCCGAGATCGTAGCGGCCCTGCCACCGACCGCCGGTGAGCGTCGCCCAATCCGGCGTTTCGAAGCTAATTTCGACGCCAAGACGCTTGGCGATCTCGCGGGAAACATCGATATCGAAACCGACCATTTGGTTGCTGTCGTCAAGATAGCTCTGCGGCGGCCAACCACTGTTGGTGGCGACGACCATTGCCTTCTTTTCCATCACCCGATCGAGCGTCGCCCCAGCTTGAGCCTGCGTCGAAAGCGTCATTGCGGCCGCACCAAGTGCCAGCCATGTCAAAAGTCTCCTCATCGAAATCCTCCTTTTCCATCACATGAAGTATGTAAGATGTCTTACAACATAGATGAAAGGAATGTTATGGCGCTGTCAATAGCCACTCCGCCCCATTGATACGCCAAGCAGTATTGCACGCGCTTGCCCACCGTTCATTTCACGAGAAGCGTTACGTCGGCGATCGCCAGGGGCTGGCTGACAGGAGGGAAGAAACGCCGTGCTTAGAAATTGCGACGGAACATCGCGTTCGAGGATCGACCATGGTCTGCTTTCGGTAAAAGCCCAGAAAACTTCAACGACCGAGATGAGGGCGCAAGGCAGCCGCATCCTTCAACAGCAAACAGATGTCCGCCTCGGGCCGAAGCCGGCCTTTTGTCGCTACCGAGGAAATCGACCAGCCGCTCGGCTCAGGCCCGTTTCGTCAGCGGAAAGCGGTCCCGCAGCAGCCGCAGCACCGATTCCGAAGGGATCGGTGGGCCGAAAAGGTAGCTCTGGCCGTAGTTGCAGCCCATCTTGGCAAGCTCGATCGCATCCTCGTTGGATTCGATCCCTTCCGCCACCACCTTCATCTCAAGTTCGCGTGCCATCGATATCACCGATCTGAGCACGATCGCCTTCTTGTCGCTGCTGTCGCGCACCAAAGTCTTGTCGAGCTTGATCGTGTCGAAGGGGAAGCGCGTGAGATAGGCGAGCGACGAATATCCGGTGCCGAAATCGTCGAGCGCCAGGCCGATGCCAGCCTCCTTCAGCTTCTGCAGCACGAGGCGGGCCTGTTCCGGATTTTCCATCACCATGGATTCCGTCAGTTCGAGCTTGAGGCGCGAGGGCTGGCAATGCGTCTTGGCGAGAACCGAACGCACATCGTCATAGAGCTCGTTATTGAGCAACTGCACGCTCGACAGGTTGATCGAGACGAAGATCGGCAATTCGCCGGTCTGGTGCTGCCAGCTCATCAGATCGTTGGTCGCCTGTTCCAGTGCGAACATGCCGAGGGGCCCGATAAGATCGGAGGCCTCGGCGATCGGAATGAATTCGGATGGCGGGATATTGCCGCGCTTGGGATGTTCCCAGCGCATCAATGCCTCGAAACCGGCGACCTCGACATCCTCCAGCCGTGCGATCGGCTGGTAGACCATCGACAATTCCTTGCGCTCGATGGCGCGGCGCAGATCCGTTTCCAGCTGCAGCCGGTCGGTGCCGAAGTCGCGGAAGGCCGGCTGGAACGGCTCGACGCGGTTGCCGCCGGCCCGTTTTGCCCGGTACATCGCAAGCTCCGCATCGCTGAGCAGGCCGGTGGCGCTCTCCTGCCGGTCGACCCAGGAGGCGAGTCCGACCGAGGCCGTCAGGATGATCTCGCGATTGGAAAAGTTGATCGGCACCATGATCGCCTTGCTGATCGCATCGGCAAAATCGGCGACCTTGGCCGGATTGTGCTCGGAAACCAGGATGAGGCCGAACTGGTCGCCGGCAAGCCGCGCCAGCGTGTCCTGCGGTTTCAACAGCCGGCGCAGCCGCCGCGTCAGCGCGATGAGGATGTTGTCACCGGCGGCGACGCCGAGCGAATCATTGACCAGCTTGTAACGGTCGATGTCGATCACCATCACCGTCGGCCTGAGCGTGTCGCCGCCAGGCGCCAGCGCCAGCACCGACTGCAGGCGGTCGAGGAAGACCTGCCGGTTCGGCAGGCCGGTCAGATTGTCGTGCAGCGCATCGTGCAGCAGCCGTTCGACGGAATTCTTCTGTTCGGTCACATCGACGATCGTGCCGACGCAGCGGATGATCTCGCCGTTCGAGCCGAGCACCGGCCGGGCGCGGATCAATAACCAGTGGAAATGCCCGTCTTCGGCGCGGATGCGGAACTCATGGTTCAGCCGCCCGCGGCGGTGTTCGAGCAGCACATCGAGCGTGGCGCGGAAACGGTCGCGGTCGTCGGGATGCAGCCGCGGCAGCCAGTTGCGCGCCGCACCATGCATGGCGCCCTGGGAAAGGCCGAGCTTGATCGAGACGTCGGGAATGGTGACGACGCGGTCGCGCGCCACGTCCCAATCCCACACCATGTCGCCGGAGCCGGTCAGCGCCAGCGATTGCCGCTCGAGATCGGAAAACAGCCCCTGCTGGAAGGCGCCGCCGGCGAATGCATGCTGCATGACGGTGAAGCCGATCAAAAGCACGATCAGCACCAGGCCGCCGCCGAGTGCCGGCTGGATGATGTCGTTGTCGAGCCGGCCGGTGACCGTCAGCCACGCCCCGAACAGCCAGACGAGCGTCAGCGCCCAGGCCGGCACCAGCAGAATGGCGCGGTCGTAGCGGTTGAAGCCGAGATAGATGATCAAGAGCAGTCCCGTCGCGGCCGTCAACGCGAAGGAAAGCCGGGCGATGCCGGCGGCGATCGACGGATCGTAGATCGCGACGCCAAAGAGCAGGGCAAGGCCGAGCACCCAGGCAAGTGTCGCGTAGCCGAGATGCGCATGCCACCGGTTGAGGTTGAGATAGGTGAAGAGGAAGATGACGAAACTCGACGCCAGCGCCACTTCGGCGCAGGCGCGCCATATTCGCTGGTCGGCCGAGGCGACGCTGATCAGCTTGCCGAGAAAACCGAAGTCGACGCAGATATAACCGAGCACCGCCCAGGCAAGGGCTGCCGTCGCCGGCAGCATCGAGGTGCCCTTGACGACGAAGAGGATGGTCAGAAACACGGCGAGCAGGCCGGCAATGCCGAGCACGATGCCGCGATAGAGCGTGAAGGCGTTGATCGTATCCTTGTAGGCGTTCGGTTCCCAGAGATAGATCTGCGGCAGTTCCGGTGTCGACAGTTCGGCGACGAAGGTGATGACGGCGCCGGGGTTCAGCGTGATGCGGAAGACGTCGGCCTCGTCGCTCGGCTGCCGATCGAGCGCAAAACCTTCGCTGGGCGTAATCGCGCTGATGCGCTGCGAGCCGAGATCCGGCCAGAACAGCTTGGAATTGACCAGACGGAAATGCGGCGCGACGATGACGCGCTCGAGCTGTTCTTCCGAAACGTTGGCAAGCGCAAACACCGCCCAGTCGCCCTGATGGTTCTCCGAGCTCGCCCTGACCTCGATGCGGCGGCGGATGCCGTCGGCGCCGGCGGCCGTCGAAACCTGGAAGGCCTCGCCCTGGTTGGCGTAGATCTCGGTCGTCGCCGTCAGATCGAGCGCGGTATCGTCACGGGAAATTTTTACCGGTTCGGCCGCTTGGGCAACGCCCGCCATGAAGGCGAATGCCGCCAGGAAAAGGGCTGCGATCACCGCGATCACTTGTCCGGACGGTGACTTGGGCAGCATGCGGTCTCTTGTCATCGGCTGTCGGTTTTCCTGCCTTTATCCGGATCGGTGGCGAGACGTGAAAACATCACATGGTCGTGCCACTGACCGTTGATCTTCAAATATCCGCGCAGATAGCCTTCCTGTTGAAACCCGGCTTTTTCAAGCAGACGGATGCTGCGCGCGTTATCTGGAATACAGGCTGCTTCGATACGGTGCAACTCAAGCCCGGTGAAGATGTAAGGAATAACCATTTGAAGAGCGGCAAACATATGCCCCTGGCCGGCATGACGTTCGCCCATCCAGTAGCCGATCATGCAGCTTTGTGCCGCCCCCCTTCTGATGTAGCCGATGGTGACGCCGCCGACGAGCGTCATGTCGTCTTTGAGGAAAATGAACAGCGGCACCGCCTGGCCCGAGGCATATTCCTGCTTGCCGCGGACGACGCGTGCACGATATGCGCCCTCCGTCAGCTCGTCGCGCCGCCAGGTCGGCTCCCAGGGTTCCAGGAATTTGCGGCTGTCGGCGCGCAACCGGTGCCACTGGTTGAAATCCTGGTAGCGCGGCAGGCGCAGGAGATATCTGTCGTTCTCCAGCTGCACCGCTTCCGGCTGCCGCTGCAGGAACCGAAAAACCGATTTTGGCATCGATCACTCCCGGCAGGACGGACGTCGGCTCAGCGGCTTGCCTGCAGCGTCTTCGACGCCGGGACCGAAAGCGAGGCAGTGATGTCTTCCATCGGCGCGAGCTGTTCCAGTGGACCGATCGCCGAAAGCGTCGGCACCGTATCATAGAACAGCCGGCCGGCGAGGTCGGTCAGCCGCTCGATGGTGATGCCTTCCAGCCGCTCCATCATCTCCGGATTGGAGATCGGCCGGCCGTAAAGCATCATCTGCCTGGCGATCTGGCCGGCGCGGGCAGCCGGGCTTTCCGCACCCATCAACAGCTGGGCGCGGATCTGGGCGCGGGCGCGCTCGATTTCCTTCTGGTGGATCGCATCGGCCGACTTGTGCAGCTCGTCGATGATGACCGGCACCAGCTCCGGCAGGTTTTCGCCGCCGGTCGCGGCATGAATGCCGAAGATGCCGGTGTCGGAAAAGCCCCAGTGGAAGGCATAGACCGAATAACAGAGGCCGCGGAACTCGCGCACCTCCTGGAAGAGCCTGGAGGACATGCCGCCGCCAAGGATATTGGCGAGGATCTGCGAACAGTAAAAATCGCGGGCGTGATAGGGCTTGCCTTCGAAGCCGAGCAGGATTTGCGCGTCCATCAGGTCGCGCGGTTCGCGCACGCTGCCGCCGATATAACGCGCCGGTTCCATGACCGGCGGGGCGGAAGGGGTCGTCGGCAGGCTGGCGAAGCGATCCTCGACCATGCGCAGGAATTCTTCATGTTCGACGGCGCCGGTGGCGACCACGAACATGCGGTCGGTCGTATAGTTGCGGCCGAGATAGCCACGGATCTGCTGCGGCGTGAAGGAGACGACGGTCTCCGGCGTGCCGAGGATCGCCCGGCCGAGCGTCTGGTCGCGATAGGCGGCCTCGGAGAACCGGTCGAACACCACGTCGTCGGGCGTGTCGTTGGCGGCGTTGATCTCCTGCAGGATCACCTGCTTCTCGCGCTCCAGCTCCTCTTCCTCGAAGGCCGATTCCGTCAGGATGTCGGCGAGGATATCGACGGCGAGCGGCACGTAGTCCTTGAGCACGCGGGCATAATAGGAGGTCGTCTCGGTCGAGGTCGCGGCATTGACTTCGCCGCCGACATCCTCGATCTCCTCGGCAATCTGGCGGGCCGTGCGGCGCGCCGTGCCCTTGAAGGCCATGTGTTCGAGCAGGTGAGCGATGCCGTGCTCGTTGTCCGTCTCGTTACGCGATCCCGATTTGATCCAGACTCCGAGCGCAACGCTTTCAAGATGCGGCATGGTCTCTGTGACTACTGTCAGCCCGGATTTCAGCCGGGTGCACTCAACTGTCATTGGCTATCTTTCTGCGCCTGCTGTCGTCTCGCCGCGGGCATGCTGGCCGATAAAAGTCTCAACGGCTTTCAGCTCCGGTTTGATGATCTGGAAACGCTCCTCCCTGTGCATCAGATCAGCAAGCCACGTCGGAAGCGCCGGGTCAATACCGCAGGCGGATTTTACGGCGGCGGGGAATTTCGCCGGATGCGCGGTCGAAAGCGTCACCATCGGCGTATTCGGCTTTTCTTTCTTGGCAGCGACGAAGACGCCGATCGCCGAATGCGGATCCAGCAGATAGCCGGTCTCGGCATGGGTCTTGCGGATCGTCTCGGCAGCCTGCTTCTCGCTGGCGCGCCCGGCGCGGAAGTCGCGGCGGATCGCCTTCAGCGCTTGCGCACCGATCTCGAAGCCGTTGGATTGCTTGAGGCTTTCCATTGCCGCGCGCACCTTCGAGGCGTCGCGGTCATAGGCTTCGAACAGCAGCCGTTCGAAGTTCGAGGAGATCTGGATGTCCATCGACGGCGAACTCGTCGCCTTGACCGCTTTCATGTCGTAACGACCGGTCTTCAGCATCCGCGCCAGGATGTCGTTTTCATTGGTGGCGATCACCAGCCGGTCGATCGGCAGGCCCATGCGCTTGGCGCAGTAGCCGGCGAATATATCGCCGAAATTGCCGGTGGGCACCGTGAACGAGATCTTCCGGTCGGGGCCGCCGAGCGCCACCGCCGCCGTGAAATAATAGACGATCTGGGCCATGATGCGCGCCCAGTTGATCGAGTTGACGCCGGAAAGCCGAACCCTGTCGCGGAAGACCACGTCGTTGAACATCGCCTTCACGAGGTTCTGGCAATCGTCGAAATTGCCCTCGACGGCAAGCGCATGCACGTTCGGCGACGAAGAGGTCGTCATCTGCCGCTGCTGCACCGGCGAGACCTTGCCATGCGGGAAGAGGATGAAGATGTCGGTGCGCTCGCGGCCGGCGAAAGCGTCGATTGCCGCCCCGCCGGTGTCGCCCGAGGTGGCGCCGACGATCGTCGCGCGCTCGCCGCGCTTCTCGAGCGCATAGTCCATCAGCCGGGCGAGCAATTGCATCGCCACGTCCTTGAAGGCGAGCGTCGTGCCGTGGAACAGCTCCATGACGAAGCTGTTCGGCCCGGTCTGGACGAGCGGCGCGATTGCCGGATGGCGGAAGGTGCCGTAGGCCTCGTCGATCATCGCCCGGAAGGTGTCGTCGGGGATTTCGCCGTTGGTGAAGGGCGACAGGATGGTGAAGGCGATTTCCTGATAAGACTTGCCGCGCAGCGCGCGAATCTCCTTCTTCGAAAAGCTCGGCCATTTGCGCGGAACGTAGAGCCCGCCATCGCGCGCCAGCCCCGTCAGCAGGGCGTCGCAAAAGCCGAGGGAAGGGGCCTCGCCGCGGGTCGAGATATAGTCCACGTTCGTCATCCTTAATCTATCGCTGAAGGAAATCCGGCCGGGCGCCGCCGTGGCCCGGTCCGCTGGAAATCGAAAAGAGGCCGCCCTGCAGGCATGGCATCGCGGATATGCTGTTGAGGTTGCCCGCATCCGGCGGCGAAAAGTGCATCAAAACGGCGCTTACCCAATCGATTTTTGTTTACGCCGCTGATATAGACCATCGCAAACCGTCATGAAAGGCCCCGCGAAAAAGACATGGGGCCTCCAAGAAACGCTTGTACAAGGGATGGAATATGGTGCTCGGCAAGGTCTCGCGTCTCATCGTCTCCGCATCTTTTCTTGCCTTGCTCACTGGTTGCAACTCGCTCGGTATAGGTGGCGACAGCAAGTCGTCGGCGCCGGCGACGCAGTCGAACGGCACCGCCCAGATCATGCCGCTGGCGCCCGCCAACCCATCCTCGAACAATCCCTCGATCGGCACGGCGACGACGGCGCAGGGCACGGTCGCTCCCGTCGTCCAGGGCGCCTGCCCACAGATCTTCATGCGTGATCAGGATGCGATCTTCCGCACCTATGCCAAGGGCAAGAAGGACGATCCGCAGCAGATCGTCTTCCAGGCCTCCTTCGGCGATTACACCCGCCAGTGCACGCTGAACGACACGAACCTGACGATGACGGTCGTTGCCCAACTGCGCCTCATCACCGGCCCAGCCGGCACGCCGGGCCCCGTGACGCTGCCGATCCGCATCTCCGTCGTCGATGGCGAGACCGTGCTCTATTCCGAGGTCACCAAGTTCCCGACCGAGATCCCACCGGGTGCGCCGGGCACCCAGGTGGTCTTTCGCAAGGACGGCATCAAGATGCCGGTCGGCTCCGGCGCCCTGGTGCGCGTCAACATCGGCTTCGACACCCAGCCGGCAAAGACCAAGAAGAGCAGCTAGAGCAATTCCAGGAAAAGTGCGCAGCGGTTTTCCGTCCGGAATTGCGTGAAAAGGAAAGCCAATCTCAGGAAAGGCGGGAAGCGGTTTTCGGACGACGTCCTATTCTAGGGCTCGATCCGCTCCGGGGGATCGGTGAACGGATTGAGCAGCCGCGTACCGCGGCCCTCGAAATCTTTGATGTTACGCGTGACAAGCACGAGGCGGTGAACGCGCGCAGTCGCTGCAAGCGCCAAGTCCCAGCGGTCCTTGTTCTTGGCTCCGAGCAGGCGCGTCCATTCTTCCACAACTGGGGCGTCCACCGGCAAAATCCGATCTGCAAACGCTTTCTCCAGGTTGGCAATTCCTCGAATGATAGCAGCGGCGCGTTCCGGGTCGCGCCGTTTGAGCATTTCAGCACCTCGGCGCTTCTCGAATAGCGTCGCTACGCTGAGGCGCAGTTCCGCGTCATCGACGCCGGCGATCCACTTGCGGACGTTGGCGTTCCCTCGCGGGCTGAACTCACGCAAGACATTCTCGTCCAGCAAGTAGCCGGTCACGGAATTATTCGCGGGCCTGCAACATCGGCTGCTCCGTCGACTTCATCGAAGGCCCCAAGTTCGGCGAGGTCGGCGAGCGATCGCTTGAGACTGCGGGATGGATAGGGTCGCCCCCGCTTCGGATATGCTTTCGCGTATTCGATGGCGGCCTCGACCTGCTCGCGGCTGAGAGAAGGAAAATCCTCGACGATCTCCGCGACTGTCTGTCCGCGGGCAAGTGCTGCCACCATATGGACCGGAACGCGCGTAGCCTTTATCAGCGGTTCTCCACGCTCTACGTCTACCCACTCTCGCAAAGCTTCCAGGCGCTGAAGCCGAGTTTCGAGATCTGCATCTATCTTCCCCAGGTCGAGCTCGATTTCCCCGAGACTGACACGATGAGCGTCGAAAGAGAGTTGACGGATCGCATCGTATAGTCTGCGACGGCCGGCAGGAGTTAGGTCCTTATCGAGGCCGTCGGCGACGAGCAAAAAACGCATTTCTGCGGGGCCCAAAAGCCGCTGAACAGCGCTACCGACCTTGCGCTGGCGCGCGCGGATAACACCTGTATCGACAGCCTTGTTGAGAGCGGTCGCGGACCGGTTCAGGACGTAACCGGCCTCAGTCAAAGTGAGAGCGTGGGTAGCAGGCATAAGCGTTCCCTTGCTAATTGATCTCCAATATAGGGATGATTTAAGCGCGTAGCAAGGAAAGATCGAACGACAGCTTCATTGCCGTCCTCAATTCCGCGCCGATTGGCGCAGAGGTGCGAAACCCATTTCTCAGCTTCGATTTATTCAGGTTCTAGAACACCGATGTCAGCGGGGCTTGAAGCTGCCGCTGTCCCGATCAGAATCGTCGGCATAGTCACAGATCGCGGCTCAGAACCTAAGGCGCCTCAGAGAACGCCTTCCCAGGCCGCCAGTGCGGCAACGACGCCTGGCAGGTCGTTCATGCGGGAGATTGCCGTTTCGGCGCCGGCATCCGTCAATTTGTCGGCATGGGCGGGATAGCTGTGCGAGGCGCCGGTAAAGCCGATGACGCGCATGCCGGCGGCACGCGCCGCATGCACGCCGTGGACGGAATCCTCGACCACGACGACCTTGTCGGGCGAAACGCCCATCTGGCTTGCGCCATGCAGGAAGATGTCGGGCTTCGGCTTGACGCGGTCGGGGCCAAGATCCTTGGCGGAGAAAATATTCGGCGCAAACAGCGGCTTGAGGCCCACCTTGGTGAGCATCATGTCGAGCCGCTTGGTGCTCGAATTCGAGCAGATGCAGCGCTTCATTGCCAGCCTGGAGACGGCGAATTCGATGCCCGGAATGGCTTGGACGTCCTGCGCCAATCTGAGGTCGAGCAGATGCTCCGACTTGTCGAGCAGGGAGGCCGAAAACGGGATGCTTGCCTCGCGCTCGATCTGCAGCAGGATGTTGCGCCACGTCATGCCGGCGAAGCGCTCGCCCATTTCCTCGGCGCTGATCGGATATCCGGCCTCTGTCAGAAGTCCGGATTCGACCTCAGCCGCGATGATTTCCGAATCGACGAGAACGCCGTCGCAATCGAAGATGATGAGGTCGAAGCCGTCCATAATGTTTCACGCCTTGCTGAAAGTCTGGGTCTTGTCCGGGAATGCTGCGGCTTTACACGATGCCCGGCCAAAGCTCAACCTGATCTCAAGCATGGCTGCGATGCGGCAGCCGCCCGGCTCCCTGGCGGTTGCCGGATCGGTCGTGTCGGGTTGACTTGGGACCGAACAATGGCGAGCAGATAGCAGCCGTCAGGCCGCCAGCTGCCCACCCCGACGTCCAGTTACAGATTGCGTCGGCGCTGTCGCCCGAAGCTTGAACCGGGAAACGAGTTCGCGCAGCGTGGCGGCTTCCTGGGCAAGCTGGCCGGATGCCGCGGTGGATTGCTCCACCATTGCCGCGTTCTGCTGGGTCACCTGGTCCATGGAGTTGACCGCGGTGTTGACTTCGGCAAGGCCGGTCGACTGCTCTCTGGCCGACACGGCAATTGCATCCATGTGCTGATTGATGCGGGCAATCTGTTCGCTGATCGCCTTCAGAACCTGGCTGGTGTCGAGAACCAGTTTGACGCCGCTTTCCACTTCCACCGAGGATTTCTGGATGTGGCCTTTGATTTCCTTTGCCGCCTGGGCCGATCGCTGGGCGAGCTCGCGAACTTCCTGGGCCACCACCGCAAAGCCCTTGCCGGCGTCTCCGGCGCGCGCCGCTTCGACGCCGGCGTTCAGCGCCAGCAGATTGGTCTGGAAGGCGATCTCGTCGATCACGCCGATAATGCTGGAGATCTGCTGGGACGAAGCCTCGATGCGGCGCATGGCCTCTTCGGCATGCGACACGACCTCCGAAGACTTGACGGCATTGCGGTTTGCATCGGTCGCTTCAGTGCGTGCCTCGTCGGTGCGCTTGCTCGAGTTCGAGACATTGGCGGTGATCTGGTCGAGTGCCGCGGCGGTTTCTTCGAGAGCGGCTGCCTGCTGTTCGGTTCGTTTGGACAGATCGCCGGCCCCGGACGCGATTTCCCTGGTGCCTTCGTCGATCGCGGCAACAGCGGTCGCGATCGCGCCGAGCGTCTGATCGAGCTGCCGGATCGACATGTTGAAATCATGCCGGAGGTTTTCAAAGTCCGGGGCGAAGGGCTCGTCGATCTGGAAGGCGAGATCGCCGGATGCAAGCCGCTTCAGGCCTGCGGCGAGGCCTGATGTCGCTGCCCGCAGCCGAACGGCTGCATCTTCGTCAGCCTGCTTTCGGGCCGTGATCCGCTCGGCTTCGCCCTGCAATCGGGCTGCCTCGGCGTCCTGCTCGAGTTGCTTGTTGGCAATCGCCGCCTGGCGGAAGACTTCGACGGCCGATGCCATCGTTCCGATTTCATCGGTGCGGCCGATCCCGCTGCAGGCAATGGCTGTGTCACCGCCGGCGAGCTTTTGCATATCGTTGGAAAGCGAAAGGATCGGCTTGGTGACGGTCTTGCGGGTCAGGAAATAGAGGCCATAGGCGAAGAGCGCGGCCAAGCCCAGAAGTGCTTTCAGAACGATATCGACCGAAGCTTTTATCTCGGAGCTGTGCTTGGAAATATCGTCCGACGCCGCCGTGATCTGGTCTCCGGCCTGTTCCATGGCCGTTTCCAGCGTCGAGAACTGCGCCATGAAATCCGGCAATGCCTTCAACGCCGCGGTGGGATCCTTGCCGGCGAGATCGACCATCGCAGTGGCGCTTTCCATATAGGCAAGCAGGGGACGTTCGACGCCGGCGAGGATCGTTTTGGTCTTGTCGTCGGTGGCAAGCGCCTTGTTGGCGTCGATCATCTCGCGGAACGACGCCTCGTGCTCCACCAGATCTGCCTTCACCGCGTCAGCGCCGATGCCCGCTGCCGGGTTGGATGCCAGCATCGATGCGAGTACGTCGGCGCGCAGCGCGTCGTGCATCATGTCGGCCTGCATGTGGTTGCGCAGAATTTGCGCTGACTGGCTGACATCGGCGCTGTTTGCGGTAAGAATGGAGGCCGACCAGATACCGACGCCTGTTGCGCCGCCTGCCAACCCGAAAATCGCAATGCTCGCGATGATGATCTTATGCTGGATCGATGCCATGACAGGATTCTCACGTTAATTCAGAACGTGAGAATACCGGAACATGCTTAATGATTTCTCAGCGTTACCTCGCTTGGCTGAATTAAAACAACAGGTTGCATCCCCCGTAACTCCCGGCAATGCTGATCCGTCTGGCGCCGTGGAGCGGATGTCTGCAGCGGACCGCCTCGGGCGCCAGAAGGCGATGCGCGATACTTGTCTGCGAGGGCGAGCCCTATCCGGCTATTGTTCCGGCAGGATGATCTTCTTATTGGTGGTGCTCTTGACCGGCTTCTCGCCGGGGACGTGCGACATCGTGCGCGTCGTGCTATCCAGCGTGCTGCCGTCGGTGCTGGTCTTTGTGCGAGACTTGCTGAACGTCCCTTTGTCCACAGCCTGGGCTTTGGTCTGGGCCTTCAGCTGGTCGCCATTGTCGTTGACGTGGGTCTTGCTTTGCGCCTTTCCATCGGTCGTGGCTGCACTTCCCCCCGATCCGATCGAAGAGGTGGTGCCGTCGTCGGTACGGCAAGTGCCGGCCGTTCCGAGCGAACTGGCGGATGTGCCGCCTGCCGAGGCGCTTCCGGCCGATCCGACCGTTCCGGCCGCGATGCAATCCTCGGCAAGGACGGCCGGGGTCGACGCCAGCAGCGCGATCGAGGCGGCCGCGATAAGGTTGATAGGTTTCATTGCCATCTCCTACTTCTTGGGTTTCGTAACCGAGCAGGTTCCGTCGGACCGTTTGGTGATGACGGTGCCGTCAGGCCGGGTGATGCTCGCGGTCGAAAAGCTGTCGACGCTTCCCGATCCAGCCGAGGAGCCGGCGGAGGAGGATGACGAAGAGGTACCGGTCGATCCGCCGCCGGTCGTGGTCGATGAGGAAACATGACCGTTGCCGGCGGTTACGGTGGACGACATGTCTCCCTGCGACGACTGAGACTGGACGATGGTGCACGTCGTGCCGTCGTCGAGCTTGATCTCCTCGGACATTGCCTGTCCGGCGATCAGGGCGAGTGAAGCGCCCATTGCGATTGTGGAAAAGTTGGTCATTGGTCTATCTCCAAGGGATTGGCCGACGCCATCAAGGCGCCGGCCGACATCGTCAGCAGTCTTTGGTGCCGGCGGCGTCCTTCTTGACCTGTCCGGGTGCACAGCCCTTCTTGCCCTTATTATCGTGAGAGCTTCCCGCAGCGCTGCCGCCGGTGCCGACTGTGCTGCCGGTCTTGTCTCCGTCCGCTGACGAAGCACCGGTTCCGACGCTCGAGGCCGAGTTCGCGTCGCCCGAGCCTGCGGCGGAGCCGCCGGTGCCGACCGAGCTGCTGGAGGTGCCGCCGCCGGCCGACGAACCGCCGGTGCCAAGCGTCGAAGCAGACCCAGAGCCGGAGCCCGAGCCCGCAGCGGAGCCGCCGGTGCCGACGGAGCTGCTCGATGTACCGCCGCCGGCCGATGAGCCGCCGGTGCCGAGCGTCGAGGACGAGCCGGAATTACAGTTGGTAGCGCCGGCAGGGCAGGTGCCCCCGGCAGAGCTGCCACCAGTACCGATCGTGCTGCTCGCAGTTCCGCCGCCGGCCGACGAACCGCCGGTGCCGACGGTGCTAGACGATTGGGCGAAGCCGGAAACAGCCGTGCCGGCCAGAAGGGCGGCCGCCAAGGCCAGATGTGTTGCCTTCATCATGGTGTATTCCTCCGTTTGTTTCTAACGTGCCGTCGCATCCGGAATGGATGGATAGCTGTCTGACAAACTTGGCTCTCACCCCACTGTTCCTGTCTTAGGCCCTCAGTCGGATGGGCCTCAGACCTTGGTCCGATCCTCGCCGCCATGGTTGACGATCGAGCACGATGGGAGCGCGTTCCCGCCCGTCCGGCTGTTCGGAACTCCGACATTTCCTGGCTGGCGCGACACCATCCTCATTGCGGGCTCACCGGCTCGGGCGTAGCATGCGGGGCAAGAGGAGAGGGGACATGAGGCTTGCAGCGTTCGTCCGGTCGGCGGCAGCCGTAGCGCTGCTGTTTGCCTCCACATCCACCGACGTCACCGCCAAGGGCGGCAAGCACCACCACAACCGAACCTGCGCCCAGATGCAGGCGATGATGGATCATGGTCTGACCGGCGGCAAACATGTCGGGGATGGGCCCGAAAAGAGAGCCAAGCTCGAAAAGAAGATGAGGAAGAAGGGCTGCTAAGCGCTGGGTAACCTGCGAGAGCCGACGACGGGTGCGTAGCTGCGCGAAATCAAGGAGGATGAAAGCATCCTCGGTGCAGCCGAGAGCAATCACGCGGCGCTGGCCCTCACGCCGGCGGCACGGCGGGCGCATGTGCGGCAGGAAGATGAAAAGAGGGCAGCTGCGTGAGGGCCGGGAAGGTTAAGCGGCGCGCTTGAAACCGTCGTGAGACGGCAAGATCCCGCGCATTTTCATCGGAACAAATCGAAGGAATCCCGGTTCGCACACCATCCCTGGTGAAGCAAAAAGGAGATTCCAATGCTTCTGAGACTGCTCGCAGTAACAGCGCTTTCACTTGGCCTGACAACGGCCGCCATCGCACAATCCGGCGGCGGCAGCGGCGGTTCCGGATCCGGCTCCGGCAGCAGCAGCGGCGCGTCCGGCTCCGGTAGCGGCAGCGGGTCGGATTCCGGTTCCGGCGGCACGGGATCCGGCAATTCGGGCTCCGGCAATTCGGGCTCTGGCAATTCGGGCGCGAATTCGACAGATGGAGGAGGCGCAGGAGGAATGAACGGCGTCAACAACTCCGGCGGCGATCCGGACGATTGCCAGCGTCAGCAGGCAGGCCAGCCCGGCAATTCGGCACCCTCCGGCACGACGACAAACAAGCCGGATTCCGCCACCGCCTGCCAATAGAAGACGCATCCGATTATGACTGGATCCCTGGCAGCGCCTCCACGGCAAGCTGCCTGAGCTGACGCCATGCTCCGGTTGTGCCTATTTGTGAAAAGCTATGACTGGCGAGCTGTCATCCGCAGAATGCTGCTCATCTGCGGTCGGCACGCTCCACCAGACCTCATCCTGAGGTGCGCAGCCCGCAGGGCGAAGCCTCGAAGGACACGCCGAGACGCTTCTCCTTGCCTCTATCAACGCCGGTGCACCCGCCTCGCCCTTCGAGGCCCTGCGGGCACCTCAGGTGAGGCTCTCTTGGGTGCTGGCGTTCTGGGGCATTGGCGCAATGGGAGCCGGATGGGTGGTGAAGAGCTAGAGCCGGGATCGCGCGCCAACATTTTTTAGATCCGTCCCGACCTATGAATCGACCGGAAAGAGCATCAGAAATTGCCGGTCGCCTTCCGGTGAAAACAGGATGGAGCGGCTTTCCGCCGTGCGCCGCGCCCAGCCTTTGTCGAGGAAGCTCGAGAGTAGGGCCTTGCCGAGGCTGCCGGCCAGATGGGCGCGTCTTTCGCTCCAGTCGAGGCAGGAGCGGCAGAGCGGGCGGCGCGAGGATCTGAGGTCGCTGACATCGATGCCGATGCATTTGAGGTCGCTTTCACCTTTTTCCGTCAGCGCCAGGCCATCGCCGACCGCGTCGATCGATCCGGAAGCGATCAGGCTGTCGAGCATGCGCACGCCGTAATCGCCGGCAAGGTGATCGTAGCAGATGCGCGCCTTGCGCAGCCCCGGCTCCTTCGGGCCCGGCTGGTGACGCAGATGGCCGCGCCCGGCGGCAAAACCCATCATGCTTTCGATCAGCCGGGCAGCGGCTTCGTCGGCCAGCGTGAAATAACGGTGGCGGCCCTGCTTGCGCTGGGCGAGCAGCCCGCCGGCCTCAAGCTTGGCAAGATGCGTGCTCGCCGTCTGTACGGTGATGCCGCCGACGCCGGCAAGCTCGGTCGCCGTCAGCGCCCGGCCGCCGGTGAGTGCCGCCAGCATGTTGGCGCGCGCTGGATCGCCGATGAGCGCGCCGATCTGCGCAATGTCAGGACCTTCCTTCATAGTTCGATCGTAACCGAAGCATCGCAGTCACGCAATGTGCGAAAACGTGAAGAGCCAAAGGAGAAAACCATGATCACCTGCTTCATCCGATACGAGATCGACCCTTTCAAGAAGGAGGCGTTTGCCGAATATGCCCGCAACTGGGGCCAGGCGATTCCGAAGAACGGCGCCGACCTGATCGGCTATTACGGCCCGCATGAGGGATCGGCGACGACGGCTTACGGCGTCTACAATATCGAAAGCCTCGCCGCTTACGAAGCCTATCGTGCCCGGCTGGCTGCCGACCCGCTCGGACGCGAGAATTACGAATTTGCCAGACGCGAAGGCTTCATCTTGAAGGAGGATCGCATCTTTCTCAAAAATGTCTCCGCTCCTCACGCCAAGCTGGTGCTGTCATGATCGCCGTCATCTTCGAAGTCGTGCCCTATATGGGCGAACGCCACAAATATCTCGATCTCGCCGGCGAGTTGCGCGGCGAACTCGAAAAGATCGACGGTTTCATCTCGATCGAGCGTTTCGAGAGCCTGACGACACGCGGCAAGCTGCTGTCGCTCTCGTTTTTCCGCGACGAGGAGGCGGTGAAGGAATGGCGCAATCTCGAAGCTCACCGGGCAGCCCAGCAGGCCGGCCGCGGCGGCATCTTCGCCGACTATCGCCTGCGCATCGCCAGTGTGGTGCGCGATTACGGCATGTTCGAACGCGACGAAGCGCCGGCCGATAGCCGCAAAGTTCATGATGCGGCCTGATCGCCGGCGGCCGGCCGGCATCGGGCAACGTTTGCCGCTTACTCATCGGGCACCCGAATAAATTCCCGAAATCGGCCACTGCTTCAGGCTTTGGTAACTAAGTTGCGTAACCATAACGGACAGTTAAGCGTAGAGCGTATGAGTGAGTATTTAAATGGCATCAGTTTTTCCGCTTGCCGACCTCAAGGCTTCCGTCAAGTCGGATTCCCGGCCGGGATCCCGGACGGATTCCTGGGTTGACACGATCATCAAGGGCGACTGCGTCAGCGCCCTTGAAGCTCTGCCCAGCCACTCCGTCGATATCATATTTGCCGATCCGCCGTATAATCTGCAACTCGGCGGAACGCTGCATCGTCCCGATCAATCGCTGGTCGATGCCGTCGACGACGAATGGGATCAGTTCGCCTCCTTCGAGGCCTATGACGCCTTCACCCGCGCCTGGCTGCTGGCTTGCCGCCGCGTGCTGAAGCCCACCGGGTCGATCTGGGTGATCGGCTCCTACCACAATATCTTCCGCGTCGGCGCCACGCTGCAGGATCTGAATTTCTGGATCCTCAACGACATCATCTGGCGCAAGACCAACCCGATGCCGAATTTCAAGGGCCGCCGTTTCCAGAACGCCCATGAGACGATGATCTGGGCAAGCCCCAGCGCCAAGGCCAAGGGCTATACCTTCAATTACGATGCGCTGAAGGCCGCCAATGACGACGTACAGATGCGTTCCGACTGGCTCTTCCCGATCTGCAGCGGCGGCGAGCGGCTGAAGGGCGAGGACGGCAAGAAGGCGCATCCGACGCAGAAGCCGGAAGCGCTGCTTGCCCGCGTCATCATGGCCTCGACCAAGCCCGGCGATATCGTGCTCGATCCCTTTTTCGGCTCGGGAACGACGGGCGCCGTCGCCAAGCGTCTCGGCCGCCACTTCGTCGGCATCGAGCGCGAGCAGGATTATATCGATGCGGCCTCGGCCCGCATCGCTGCCGTCGAGCCGCTCGGCAAGGCGGAGCTGACCGTCATGACAGGCAAGAAGGCCGAAGTCCGCGTCGCCTTCAACGTGCTTGTTGAAAGCGGCCTGATCAAGCCCGGCCAGGTGCTAACCGACGCCAAGCGCCGCTTTAGCGCGATTGTCCGCGCCGACGGCACGGTAGCATCAGGCGGCGAGGCCGGCTCCATTCATCGTCTCGGCGCCAAGGTGCAGGGTCTCGATGCATGCAACGGATGGACCTTCTGGCATTTCGAAGACGGGCAGTCCCTGCGCCCGATCGACGATCTCAGGTCCGTCATCCGCAGTGATCTGGCAAAGGTGGAGTGAGCGCCCCGCTGGCAGATCGAAATACTTCTTCCGATTTCCCTCCAGTTGCGGAAGAAAACCAAGGCGCCCGGGGTCAAACCCGGGCGTCCTCTATTCAAAAATCCCGGTAGTCGGTGACCTCGACCCGAGTGACGCGGCCTTCTGCGTTGAAGGTGATCGTCTCCTCACCGTCGCGGATCAGCGGTTTGCCCGTCTTGCTGTGGGTGGCGCGCACCGACCAGACCGACCGGCCGGAGAGCGGCGTCAACGTTTCCACCAGCGAATTTTCCGCCGTCTGATCGGGATAGTCGTCGAAATAACGCCGGAAGGCGGCCATGATCTCGGCGCGGCCGGTGAGATCGCCGACGCCGTTCGAGACATAGGTCGCATCCTCGGCGAAATAGGCCTCGATGGCCGGAAAATCGAGGGCATTGATGGCGGCGTGAAAACGTTCGATCTCTTCTGCGGGGTCGAAAATCATGAGCCTCAGACCTTCAATCCATAAGCGGCAAGATCGCTGCGCAGCTTCTCAGGCCCCGAAAACAACACCGCATTCCAGCCGAAAGCCCTGGCGCCTTCGACATTGAGCGGCGCGTCGTCGATGAAGATCGTCGCTGCCGGATCGAGGCCGAAACTTTTCGTATGGGTCTCGTAGATGGCGATATCGGGCTTAATCAGGCCGACATCGCCGGAAACCGTGACGCCGCGCGGTTTGGTCAGGAAGGGGAAGCGTTGCTGCGCCTCGCGGAACGTGTCGGAGGCGAAGTTTGTCAGCATCGTCACGTCGCGCCCTTCGGCAATCAGCCCTTCCATGATCGCGACGCTGTCGTCATAGGCGTGCGGCACCATCTCGTGCCAATATTTGCGGAAGGCGCGGATATGCTCCTCACGCGCCGGATGCTGTTTAATCAGCAGCGCTTCGGCCTCCGCCCAGGTGCGGCCGCGGTCCTGCTCGATGTTCCAATCATGGGTGCAGATATTGGCGAAGAACCAGTTGCGCTCGGTCTCATCAGGGATGAGGCGGCTGAAGGGAAGATGCGGATCGTAATGAATTAGGACTTTGCCGATATCGAAAACGATATGTCTTATGTCGGTTGTCATGGTCATCCCTTGGATGTTTTAAACGCGAGAGGAATAGCCGCTGCGATCGCTTTTTTCATGATTGTCGGCAGCGCCTGGGCTTCAAGATTTGTAACCGGCTCCCACCATCCGTCATTCGGGCCGTCATGCATGGCGACTTTGGTCGCAATCGCCGCGCGCCAGATCGAAAGCCTGAGTTCGAAATGGGTGAAGATATGGATGACGGTGCCGGAGGCCTGCCACGCCGCTTCGAAGGGCGCGGCGACAGCCGAGGTCTCGCCGTCGATGCGCGCCGTCCACGCCGTCGTCGGCACCTCGGTCATGCCGCCGAGCAGGCCGCTGTCGATGCGCCGCCTGAGCAGGATCTCGCCATCAGCGGTCACCGCGATGAAGGCCGCGCCATATCTGACCGGCTTCTCCTTCTTTGCCGCCTTCACCGGAAAAAGCTCGGGATCGGAAAGCTTCAGCGCCTCGCACGCACCACGGAACGGACAGAGCGAACAGGCCGGTCGTTTCGGCGTGCAGATCGTCGCGCCGAGATCCATCATCGCCTGGGCGAAATCGCCGGGCCGATCGGCAGGCGTCAGCAGCGCCACCTTCTTTCTCATCGCGGGTTTGGCGGCCGGTAGCGGCGTGGCGATCGCATAGAGCCTGGAAATCACCCGCTCGACATTGCCATCCATGACAGCCGCCTGCCGGTTAAAGGCGATTGCCGCGACGGCGGCGGCCGTATAGTCGCCAATTCCGGGCAGGGATTTGAGGCCCTCTTCGGTACCGGGAAAGATACCGCCATGCTCGTTCGCCACCGCTTCGGCGCATTTCTTCAGGTTGCGGGCCCGCGCATAATAGCCGAGCCCCGCCCAGGCGGCCATGACAGCATCGTTTTCGGCTGCGGCAAGATCGGTCACCTCGGGCCAGCGCTTAAGAAACCGTTCGAAATAGGGTTTGACCGCCTGCACCGTCGTCTGCTGCAGCATCACCTCGGACAGCCAGACGCGATAGGGGTCGGGCTTGACGCCGCGGGTCGCCATACCGGGCGAAACGCGCCAGGGCAGCTCGCGGTGGTGGCGATCGTACCAGTCGAGCAGGGGCTTTGCTGAGGGCGTGTCGAGTGTGGTGATCGTCATGATTTGCCGCAATGGGGGGAAGTGCCTATACTTGGCGAAGCAATGCCGCGCGATCAAGTCGCCTGTGCGAATTGGCATGCGAATTGGCGGCGTCGCTGAAGGGTTTCGATGAGTTATCCACGCAAAGGTGCAAAACAGATTTCCGAGCTGGCTAACGGGCTGATCGATCCCGTGCTAGCGCGGCGCGCTGGCATCAACACGGCGCTGCTCGGCTCGTGGAGCGAAATCGCCGGCGAGGATTTCGCCGATTGCACCCGGCCGGAAAAGATCGCCTGGGCCCGCGGCGGCAATGAGACCGGCGGCTTCCGCCCCGGCGTGCTGACGATTGCCTGCGAGGGCGCGCGTGCGCTGTTTCTCACCCATGCCCAGGGCGAACTCATCCAGCGCATCAACAGCTTCTTCGGCTTTGCCGCCGTTCACCAGATCCGCATCGTCCAGAAGCCGGTCTCACAAGCCATCCGCCGCTCCCGCACCCCGCCGCCGCTAAAGGGCGAAGCCGCCCGCAAGCTCGAAGGCATGATGGACGGGATAGAGAACGACAAGCTGCGCCAAGCGATCCAGCGCTTAGGGACCGCGGTGATGGGCAAGCGGGGGAATCAACGCTGATGAGCAAGACGCCCAAGTTTACCGGCAACGCGCTTAGTTTTTTGATCCTGCTTCGACAAGCTCACGGGTTACAGCGAATTCCGTCCTGCCCGAGATCGAGCTATAAGGCTCGCACTGTGTGATTGCATCGGCGATCAACGGGGCTGCCGTTTTTTCCCATTCGGAAGGCGGCGTGCGGAAGTTGATCGATAAAAAGTCTGCAGATCCGTCCTTGATTACCGCAACAACCATGAAGTCATAAGCGCTCGGCGCGTCCGCAGGCAGCTTTAGACATTTAAGCATCTGATTGAAAACAACATTGCCGCCCTCTTCAGAGGCAAGCACGCTCGTGACGTTCATGGCCGATACGACAGAGGCAATAAGCAAGCCGTAGAGAAAAGTCTTAGTCAAAGAATGCATTCAAAATTCCCCCCTGAATAGTCGTCTGCTATACCTGTAGAGCAGACTGGAGAAAAGTCATGCTGGTCTTGGAGTTGCCCCCTGATATCGAAGCGCGGCTGATTGAGCTTTCGAGGCGTGCCGGCCGCAGCAAGAGTTTCTATGCGGGGCAAGCCATCATCGGGCATCTCGACGACCTCGAAGATATCTATCTTGCCGAAAAACGCCTGGAAGAGTTTCGTCGCGAAGAGAGCGATACCCGTGCTGCTGGCCGAGCTGTTGGCGCGTCATGGCTTGGATAACTGAGTTTCATCGAGCAGCCGGTACGAGGTAGGCAACCCTTGCGATCTCTGCCGGTGAAATCGGGCAAAAGCTCCAATCTCGCAATTTTTGATCTATGGTCTTCCCGCGGTCACAATTCTTTGAAGGAAGTTGGTGATCCGTGCCTTGTGAGCGGCCGCCAGCCGTTATATCGCACAGTCATGCCGTCAATCTCATATTTATGGGGAATCCATGCAGATGTCCGAAATGCAACTGACGAAACGCCGCTTGCTCAGCGGTATCGCCATCGCCGCAGCTGCCGTCGCGCTTGTCGCCTGCAACGACAGCAAGGACGCTGCCGATGCTTCGTCCTCCGGCAAGACCTTGGCTGACGGCACCAATGTCGACACCATGCAGACGGCCGCGACGGCGGCGACCGACATGCCGCAGTCCGACGGCGATGTCGACATGACAGAAGTGCTGAAGCCTGGCGCGCTGCCGGAAATGGCGCTGGGGAAGGCCGACGCCCCGGTCAAGATCGTCGAATATATGTCGATGACCTGCCCGCATTGCGCCCATTTCCACAACACCACCTTCGATGCGATCAAGCAGAAATACGTCGACAGCGGCAAGGTGCAGTTCATCATCCGCGAATTCCCCTTCGACCCGCGCGCTGCCGCAGCCTTCATGCTTGCCCGCTGCAGCGCTTCCAATCCGGAGCAGTTGAGCACGCCGGAACAGTATTTCCCGATGGTTTCGATGCTCTTCAAGCAGCAGCAGGTCTGGGCCGCCGCCGATGATGGCCGCGGCGCACTGCTGCAGATGTCGAAGCTTGCCGGATTTACTGAGGATAGCTTCACGAAATGCTTGACGAACCAGAAGCTTCTGGATGAAGTGAACGCCACGCGGGAAAGAGGTTCCAAGGATTTCGGCGTCAACGCCACACCGACTTTCATTATCAATGGCAAGCGCTACTCTGGAGACATGCCGGTTGACACCATGTCGAAGCTCATCGACAGCCTGCTCTGAACCGGATCGTTTCGATAGAACGGGCGACGGCGAAAGCCGTGCGCCCGTTTTTCGTTTTCAGCGCAGTTTGCAGGTGTGGCCCCCTCATCCGCCTGCCGGCACCTTCTCCCCGCTGGGGCGAAGGGGATTTGCCGCAGCGTCTCGATTCCCTCTTCTCCCCAGCGGGGAGAAGGTGCCCGTAGGGCGGATGAGGGGGCTTCCTGCCGTGGATATTTCCGCATGAAGTTCAACAAGCTGCGCCTGGTCGGCTTCAAATCCTTCGTCGAGCCGACGGAATTCATCATCGAGCGGGGACTGACCGGCGTTGTCGGCCCGAACGGCTGCGGCAAGTCCAACCTTGTCGAGGCGCTTCGCTGGGTGATGGGCGAGAATTCCTACAAGAACATGCGCGCCTCCGGCATGGACGACGTGATCTTTTCGGGCTCGGGCAACCGCCCGGCGCGCAACACCGCCGAAGTGGCGCTCTATCTCGACAATGGCGAGCGCACCGCGCCTGCCGCCTTCAACGACAGCGACGAGATCCAGGTCACCCGCCGCATCGAGCGTGAACAGGGCTCGCTCTATCGCATCAACGGCAAGGAAAGCCGCGCCAAGGACGTGCAGCTGCTGTTTGCCGACGCCTCCACCGGCGCGCGTTCGCCCTCGATGGTCGGGCAGGGGCGCATCGGCGAGCTGATCCAGGCAAAGCCGCAGGCCCGCCGCCAGCTGCTCGAAGAGGCGGCCGGAATCTCCGGCCTGCATTCCCGCCGCCACGAGGCCGAGCTGCGGCTGCGCGCCGCCGAAGGCAATCTCGAGCGTCTCGACGACGTCACCTCGCAGCTCGAAAGCCAGATCGAGAGCCTGAAGCGCCAGGCCCGCCAGGCAAACCGCTTCAAGACGCTGTCTGCCGATATCCGCGCCCGCGAGGCGATGCTGCTGCATATCCGCTGGGTGCAGGCCAAGGAAGCCGAGGCCGAGGCCGACAGTGCCTTGAACCAGGCGACATCCGTCGTCGCCGAAAAGGCGCAGATGCAGATGGAGGCGGCGAAGAACCAGGCTGTCGCCAGCCTGAAGCTGCCGGAACTGCGCGAGGGCGAAGCGCGTGCCGCCGCAGCCCTGCAGCGCCTGCAGATCGCCAGAAGCCAGCTGGAGGAGGATGCCGGCCGCATTCTGCGCCGCCGCGACGAGCTGACCCGCCGTCTCGCCCAGCTTGCCGAGGACATCAGCCGCGAAGAGCGGCTGGTCGCCGACAATGCCGTCATCCTGGCAAGGCTCGATGCCGAAGAGGCGGAGATTTCGGAAGTCCTCGCCGATTCCGGCCGTTACGCCGAGGAAACCCGCGAGACCTTCGAGGGCGCGGCGGCAAAACTGGCCGATAGCGAACGGATATTCACCCAGCTGACGGCCGAGCGCGCCGAGGCCGCTGCCGGCCGCAACCAGCTGGAACGCGCCATTCGCGATCTCGCCGACCGGCGAATGCGCCTCGAACGGCAGATGGACGAGGCAAACCACGAACTCTCCGCCATCGGCGAGAAGATATCAGGCCTGCCCGATCCTGACGAAAAGCGCGCTATCGTCGAGGCCGGCGAGATCGCCGTCGCCGAGGCGGAGGCGGCGGTGCAGGCGGTCGACCAGGCGCTGGCCGCAGCCCGCCAGACCGAGGCGCTGTCGCGCGCCCCGGTCGAGCAGGCCCGCTCCAGCCTGAATGCGCTGGAAACCGAGGCGCGGACCATTTCCCGCATGCTCGCCGCCGGTGCCACGGCCGGCAAATTTCCGCCGGTTGCCGACGAGCTGAAGGTCGACCGCGGCTTCGAAACCGCACTTGGCGCTGCCCTCGGCGACGATCTGGAATCGCCACTCGCTCCCGAGGCGCCGGCCCATTGGTCGGACAATGGCGATGGTGCCAGCGATCCCGCCCTGCCATCCGGTGTCGCGCCGCTGCTTGCCCATATAAGTGCGCCGGCGGCACTCACCCGCCGGCTGCGCCAGATCGGCCTGGTGGCGGAAGGCGATGCGCAGTCGCTGATGTCGGCGCTGAAGCCCGGCCAGCGGCTGGTGACGAAAGAGGGTGCGGTCTATCGCTGGGATGGCCACGTCACCGGTGCCGATGCCCCGAGTGCTGCGGCCCTGCGCCTGGCCCAGAAGAACCGCCTGGCCGAACTCGAAGGCGAAGCCGCCCTTGCCCGCGACGTGCTTGCCGAAGCCGAAGAGCAGCAGGAAGCCGCTGCCGAAGCGATCCGCGCTGGGGAGCGCCGGCTTGCCGAGGCACGCGACATGAGTCGTCTGTCGGCGCGCCATCTGACTGAGGCGCGCGAGGCGCTTGCCGCCGCCGAGCGTGCCTCCGGCGATCTGATCCGCCGCCGCGATGTCGTCAGCGAGGCTTCAAGCCAGCTGCGGTCGCAGCTGGAGGAGATCGCCGTCCAGGAAGAAAATGCCCGCATCGAGCTGGAGGACGCGCCCGATCTGACTGATATCGACGAGCGGCTGCGGTTCCAGCAGGCGGAAGTTGCGACCGATCGCGGTGCGCTGGCCGAAAGCCGCGCCCGCCATGAGAGCCTCGCCCGCGAAAACGAAGCCCGCCAGCGCCGCATCGTGGCGATCGGCCAGGAGCGCGAGACATGGCGCCAGCGGGCGGCAAGTGCTGAAGACCATGTCGCGACATTGCGCGAGCGCGAGGAAGAGGCGCGCGACGAGGCGGCCGAGCTCGAACTGGCGCCGGATGAATTCGACGACAAGCGCCGCGCTCTGCTCAGCGAATTGCAGAAGGCCGAGGAGGCGCGCCGCCAGGCGAGCGACCTGCTGGCCGAGGCCGAACGCATCCAGCGCGAAGCCGACCAAAAGGCGACGACGGCTCTGTCGGAACTTGCCGAATGCCGTGAACGCCGCGGCCGCGCCGAGGAGCGCCTGGTTTCCGCCCGCGAAAAGCGGCAGGAAAGCGAAGCCCGCATCCGCGAGGTCCTGAACGTCGCGCCGCACGAGGCGCTGCAGCTGACCGGGCGCCCGACCATGCAGGCGCTTCCCGATCCGCGCGAAGTCGAACGCGAGCTGGAACGGCTGAGGATCGAGCGCGAGCGGCTGGGCGCCGTCAACCTGCGCGCCGACGAGGAACAGAAGGAGTTGAGCGAAAAGCTCGAAGCGCTGATCAAGGAACGCGACGACGTCATCGATGCGATCCGCAAGCTGCGCGGCGCCATCCAGAGCCTCAACCGCGAGGGCCGCGAGCGGCTGATTGCCGCCTTCGACATCGTCAATGCCCAGTTCCAGCGGCTGTTCACCCATCTTTTCGGCGGCGGCACCGCCGAGCTGCAGCTGATCGAATCCGACGATCCGCTGGAAGCCGGCCTTGAAATCCTCGCCCGCCCGCCCGGCAAGAAGCCGCAGACCATGACGCTGCTCTCCGGCGGTGAGCAGGCGCTGACGGCGATGGCGCTGATCTTCGCCGTCTTCCTCACCAATCCGGCGCCGATCTGCGTGCTCGACGAAGTGGACGCGCCGCTCGACGACCACAATGTCGAGCGCTACTGCAATCTGATGGACGAAATGGCCGCCTCCACCGAAACCCGCTTCGTCATCATCACCCACAATCCGATCACCATGGCCCGCATGAACCGCCTCTTCGGTGTCACCATGGCCGAGCAGGGCGTCTCCCAGCTCGTCTCCGTCGACCTGCAAATGGCCGAGCGCCTGCGCGAGATTGCCTGAGGTTTTCGACGAACGCGTTTTCTGCGTCGGGGGAAGGGTGATTGTCACTGGACATCCCGGCCCGGGGATTGGCGAGAGCAGCCCCTCATCCGGCTGCCGCCACCTTCTCCCCGTAAACGGGGCGAAGGGACATGCCGCGCCCTCTCCGTTCCCATCTCGCTCTCGCAAGGCACGTCCCCTCTCCCCGTTTCTACGCGGAGAGGGTTAGGGTGAGGGGCAGCCATTAGCGCCAACCGGACAGCAGTGGGCTTGACCCGAGTATCAATGGAGCCGCCCGCGCAGACGCAATTTCCGTAAAGCGACGGCGCAGTTTTGCGCCCAGAAATTGCGCAAAATCAGCTGACAAGCAATAAACACCAAAAAAGGTCGGCTTCCTCGCCCCTCGTAGTCCATTTGGGTGATGCTCTTTTCGCTGACTTGCATTAGAAGTTGTTTCAACGCAACCTAATTACCCTGCTCGAAAACGGGCGATCAACGGTTGTGCATTGTCGAATTTGCGTGCGGTATTCCGGGCGAGGGCAAGAACCGGAAACCGAGAGCAAATCTTGGGAAGGTAGCGATCTGTTTTTCCAGGAATTGCGTAAGACGAGGTCAGGCGGTTCTGCTTTACAAAAAAGCTGAGCCGCTCCTGGGTTGAGGGACCCCCCGTCCGGTTTTCCTGGCCGGACGGAAACAAGGCTTTGCGGGACATTGTTGCTGTCCCGCAAAGCTTTTTTTGTGCCTCGTTTTCTGTTTGGGCAGCTTTCAACCGTTTCAACGCCGGCCGCAGCCAAGATTTATTGTGCAGCGCAACATTCTGCCGCATTTGTCGATTTTCATTTCAACACCAACGGATTAAGCTAACCCCGATTTGGTGTTGGGGGGAAGATGACCAAGTGGGTCTATAGGTTCGGCGACGGGCAGGCTGAGGGCCGGGCGCGCGATCACGAGATTCTGGGCGGCAAGGGCGCCAATCTGGCGGAAATGTGCGCCCTCGGACTTCCGGTGCCGCCGGGGCTGACGATCGTCAGCGACGCCTGCAACACCTATTACAAGAACGGCCGCCACATCGAGGATGCGGTGAAAGCCGAGGTGCGCGCCGGCATATCGGCGATCGAGGCGGTCACCGGCCGCCACTTCGGTTCCGTCAGCCAGCCGCTGCTACTCTCGGTGCGCTCCGGCGCCCGCGTCTCGATGCCGGGCATGATGGACACTGTGCTCAATCTCGGCCTCAACGACGAGACGGTGCAGGCGCTCGGCCACGATGCCGGCGACGCGCGATTTGCCTGGGACAGCTACCGCCGTTTCATCCAGATGTATGCCGATGTCGTCATGGGTCTCGGCAACGACGCCTTCGAGGAGATCCTGGAAGACGAGAAGGCCAAGCTTGGCCATGAATTCGATACCGAACTCAGCGCCTCGGAATGGCAGCATATCGTCTCGCTCTACAAGAAGCTGATCGAGGAGGAGCTGGAGCAGGAATTCCCGCAGGATCCCGAAGTCCAGCTCTGGGGCGCGGTCGGCGCCGTGTTTTCCAGCTGGATGAGCGCGCGTGCGGTCACCTACCGCCAGCTCCACAATATTCCGGAAGGCTGGGGCACGGCGATCAACATCCAGGCGATGGTCTTCGGCAATCTCGGCAATTCGTCGGCAACCGGCGTTGCCTTCACCCGCAACCCCTCGACCGGCGAGAGGGCGCTTTACGGCGAATTCCTGGTCAATGCCCAGGGTGAGGATGTCGTGGCCGGCATCCGCACGCCGCAAAGCATCACCGAGGAGGGGCGGATTTCCTCCGGCTCCGAAAAACCCTCGATGGAAAAGCTGATGCCGGAGGCGTTTCGCGAGCTCTGCCGCATCTGCACCGAGCTCGAAATCCATTACCGCGACATGCAGGATATCGAATTCACCATCGAGCGCGGCAGGCTGTGGATGCTGCAGACCCGCTCGGCCAAGCGCTCGACCCGGGCGGCCATGAAGATCGCCGTCGACATGGTCGACGAGGGAGTGATTACCGAGGACGAGGCGGTGCTGCGCATCGAGCCCTCCAGCCTCGACCAGCTGCTGCATCCGACGATCGATCCGCGCGTCACCCGCCAGGTGATCGGCACCGGATTGCCGGCCTCGCCCGGCGCTGCCACCGGCGCCATCGTCTTCACCGCCGAAGAGGCGGTCGAGGCGGAAGCCGAAGGCCGCAAGGTCATCCTGCTCAGAGTCGAGACCAGCCCCGAGGATATTCACGGCATGCATGCCGCCGAGGGCATTCTGACGACCCGCGGCGGCATGACCAGCCATGCGGCAGTCGTTGCCCGCGGCATGGGCATCCCCTGCGTCGTCGGCGCCGGCACGATGCGCATCGATCAGCGCAACGAGCGGCTGCTCGGCATCGGCGTGACGCTGAAGAAGGGCGATATCATCACCATCGACGGTTCTGCCGGCCAGGTGCTGAAAGGCGAGGTGCCGATGATCCAGCCGGCGCTGTCCGGCGATTTCGGCCGCATCATGGGCTGGGCCGATCGCGCCCGGCGCATGACGGTGCGCACCAATGCCGATACGCCGGCCGATGCGCTGGCCGCGCGCTCCTTCGGCGCCGAGGGCATCGGCCTTTGCCGCACCGAGCACATGTTCTTCGAGGGCGAGCGCATTCATGTCATGCGCGAGATGATCCTTGCCGTCGATGAGAAGGGCAGGCGAGTGGCGCTCGACAAGCTCTTACCGATGCAGCGGCTGGATTTCACCGGCCTCTTCACCGTCATGCACGGCCTGCCGGTGACGATCCGCCTGCTCGACCCGCCGCTGCACGAATTCCTGCCGAAGACCGACGACGAGGTCGCCGAGGTCGCCTTCGCCATGGGCATGGAGGCATCAACCCTTCGCCAGCGCGTCGATGCGCTGCACGAATTCAACCCGATGCTCGGCCATCGCGGCTGCCGGCTGGCGATCTCCTATCCCGAAATCGTCGAGATGCAGGCCCGCGCCATCTTCGAGGCAGCGGTCGCCGCAGCCAAGGAGACTGGGGCTGCCGTCGTGCCGGAGATCATGGTGCCGCTCGTCGGCCTGCGCACCGAGCTCGATTACGTCAAGGCGCGCATCGACGAAGTCGCCGGCGAGGTGATGAGCGAGGCCGGCATGAAGATCGATTATCTCGTCGGCACGATGATCGAGCTGCCGCGCGCAGCGCTCCGCGCCCATGTGATTGCCGAGGCCGCCGAATTCTTCTCCTTCGGCACCAACGACCTGACGCAGACGACCTTCGGCATCTCGCGCGACGACGCCTCGGCCTTCATCCCCACCTATCAGCGCAAGGGCATCATCGAGCACGACCCCTTCATTTCGCTCGATTTCGACGGGGTCGGCGAATTGATCAGCATCGCCGCCGAACGCGGCAGGCGCACCCGCAACGACATGAAACTCGGCATCTGCGGCGAACATGGCGGCGACCCGGCCTCGATCCGCTTCTGCGAAACGATCGGCCTCGATTATGTCTCCTGCTCGCCCTTCCGCGTGCCGATCGCGAGGTTGGCGGCGGCGCAGGCGGTGATTGCAGGCAGTCTGGAAGAGATCCGGCGCGGTGCGAAAGACCTGCGGGCAATCGTGTAGGATATTCGCTGGAGGCCTGGTGCAGGGCGCCCGTGGCAATCAGTGGTGATGCCGCCAGTGATTGCCGTAGACATAAGGTCCGTTCAGATCCCAGGCCATGTCGTTCATCAGCTCGGCACTTTGCGCCCGCGATTCGGCGCGCCGGTCGAGATCGATGCGCTGCAGGCAGGTGGCAAACCCATCCGTGCCGCGGCGGAAGCCATAGCCCAGGCACCGCTGGTCATCCGCCGCCCGCCGCTCCTCCGGCGTCATCGTCTGGCAGGCGGACAGCCCGGCGACGATGGCGGCGAGGGCGGTGATGAGAATAGGGATGCGCATGGGTGTGGTCCTTGGACTGCTTTTCCCTGAGGAAAGGCCATTCGGGCGGGGTCGTCAAGCTAGTGCCTCGGTTCGGATATTGCCGAGACTGGGTGATTAGGCGAGCCGTGTACCGTGCGGCCCCCTCATCCGCCCTACGGGCACCTTCTCCCCGAGGGGAGAAGAGGGCATCGAGACGTTGCGGCACATTCCCTTCTCCCCAGCGGGGAGAAGGTGGCCCGAAGGGTCGGATGAGGGGGCCGCACGGCACGCCATTCATTGTTGCCTTCGCTTGCGCTCAGCGCATTCGCGACTTTGCGGCTCACCCTTCACGCCGCCCCAGCCGGATCCCCGATCGGCAGCAGCGCCGGATCAACCGGCGGATCCAGAGGGTTCTTCGTATCATCCGGATTCTGCGCCGGCGTCAGTGGCGGTTTTTGCTGGATGCGATCGGGAGTGCCTGATGTCGGCGTCGGGCCGCGCGGCGTATCGGCATTGGGTGTCGGGATCGGGTGTTTGTTGGGCATGAGTGCCTCCTTTTCGAAAAAGGAACGGCAGGCTTGGCACTTGGTTCCACTTTTGCCGGCCAACCTTTCTATGCATCAGGGCCATTCCTATGTATGAGGAAAGCTTGCAAACCTTGGAACGAGCATGGCCCTTCGCGATCGATTTTCGAAAAAACTGAACTGTCCGCAATGCGGCAATGAGGGCTTTGCCGAGGCCTCGGAAGTCGATGATCCCAAGCGCAAGCATCCGGATTTCAAGGTCGATCAGCTGCCGCGCGGCTTTGGCGTGCAGCGGCCGTCCAATCATCAGGAAAATTTCGTCATCAAATGCGAATGCGGACGCAAGTTCCCCTTCCGCAGCGTCGCCGAAGCTGCGGCCGAGCGCCGGTAGAGCAATTCCAGGAACAGTGTGAAGCGGTTTTCCGTCCGGAATTGCGTAAAAAAATGAAACTCAGATTCGCTGCAGCACCTCGATGAAGGCATCGGCGAAACGCACCAGCGGCGCGGTCTCTTCGTCGGGTGCCTGCATGCGGATTTCCGTGCCGTTATCATCGAGCAGCGCCAGCACGACGCGCATCTCCTGGCCATCGCCCGGAATGCGAAGCACGGCGATGCGCCGGCAATCCTGGACGAGGCCGCCGGCTGGCAGGTCGAACAGCAATTCGCCACCGGAGCGTGCGGCGGCCTGGCGCACCGCCGCGCAGAAGTCGGTATCGCCGCCGGCATAACTTTCGAGCGAAAGTTCGAGCTCGAGCAGCTCCAGCGGCAGCATCGTTTCGGACTGGTGGTCGATCCCGCCAAGCGCGGACGCCTGCGGCCTTGCTGCCATCTCGGGTGAAATCATCCCGTCTCTCCTCTGTATCTGGAGATGAAACCGCGGCAGAATGGCCTTTTTTTGACATATCAGCAAGGGCTTATAGAGAAGGCCCCGTTTCGCCATGGCCATCGCCCAGGATTCCAACGCAATGCTTCAGACAATCGTTTCAATTTAGCCGAATCTTGCCCCAGATCCGGATGACTTTAGGCCGGGCCGGCCTAAAATCTGAATCCCGATCTAAATCAAAGAATAGAGCATGATGTCGTCCGAAAACCGCTTCACACTTTTCGGCATCATGCTCTAAACAGGGTTGAGGCGATTTGCGTGGTCGAACGCGCGGGCGCTGACGAGCAACCGGTAAGTTTGATGGCCATCCGCTATGACCGCCCCGTTTCCAGCGCCGCCCGCTTTTCGCGGCTGCTCGGGGCGTTTTCCCTGGTGCTGGCGCTGGCTGTTATGATCGCCCATCGTTTCGGTGGCCTCGCCACACCTTATCTGGTGCTGCTCTTGATTGCCGCCGCCGGCGGCGCGCTTCTCGCTGTCATGCTCGCCGCACTCGGGCTGCGCAGCCTCTGGATGACGGGGGCCGAAGGCGGGCTGGCGGCGCTGGCGGCGCTGATTTATGCCGCCTTTCCGCTGGCCTTTGGCGCCTATACCACCGAGCGTTACCTGACGCTGCCTGATATCTATGACGTTTCCACCGATCCGGTCGCCGCACCCGACTGGCTTTCGCAGCCGTATTTCAACCAGATCTGGCTGAAGCGCAAGGTTGAGGTGACGCCCGAGGATCGCGAAAAGCAGCTCGCCGCCTATCCCGAACTCACCGGCCGGCGCTATGAGGGCGCGCTCGACCGCGTGCTCGAAGCGGTGCGCAAAGTCGCCAAGATGAGCGGCATGACCATCACCAGGAGCAGTGGCGACACCGAGCCCGGCCGCGATCCCGAGGACAGACCGGTCAAGCCGCCGGAGGCGAGCGACGATGCGGTGGCCGATGCGCCCGATATCATCCCCGTGCCGACGCCGCGCCCCTATGACAACGATGTCGCCAAGCTGATCCGCGGCGTCAACGGCGTGACGCTGCAGGGCACCACCCGCACGCTGATCCTCGGCCTGCGCTTCGATTTCATCATTCGGCTGCGCGAAGAGGCCGAAACCACCTTCGTCGACATCCGCGTCGCTTCCCGCTACGGCCAACACGACCTCGGCTTCAGCGCCGAGATCGCCGGCGATTATCTGAAGGCGCTGGATGCTGAGCTGCTGGGAATTGCGGGTGGGTGAGCAACGGTGCCGCCGCAGGCGGCAGCAATCGATCCAGTGAATCGATTGCAGTTGCGAACGCCCTGAGCCCAAGCGAAGGGCCGGGAGAGGGTGCGGCGGACTCGACGCCTTGTACCGCAGCGTCTCGATTCCCTCTTCTCCCCAGCGGGGAGAAGGTGCCCGTAGGGCGGATGAGGGGGCCGGCGAAGCCGGTCTTTTCAACAACACCATGTGAGTTCCACAACGCTCGCGTCGTCTCAGTCGCCGAATAGATTATTACGAGAGGTGTGTGCCGTGTAGCCCCTCATCCGGCTGCCGCCACCTTCTCCCCGTAAACGGGGCGAAGGGGATATTATGCCGCGACCTCTCGGTTCCCTCTTCTCCCCAGCGGGGAGAAGGTGCCCGTAGGGCGGATGAGGGGGCCGGCGAAGCCGGTCTTACCAACAACATTCATGCAGGATTCGACCGCGCTCGCGTCGGCATGGCGGGATAGTTAAGATGAGAGGGCGTGCCGTGCGGCCCCCTTGCATGTTCAAACTGCATCCGTTGATGATGGGTGCGACCCCTGGGGGATGGCCATCCCCCAGGGGTCGGACGGGCGGGACCGTAACCCCCTTGGCGTGAACCGGGGATGAGCCTGGTCCGCCCGTCCTTCGCGTTTGTCCTGAACAGATAGTGGGGAGCAGGTCCCGTATGCAAGGCAAGGTATCGTCCGAACGCACCGCGATGGCGACAGTTTATGTCGGCATCGATGTCTGTAAAGAGTGGCTGGACATTCATCTGCATCCTCTCGGCCGCAGTTTTCGGGTGACCAACGACACGGCCGGCCTGCGCCGCCTCAAGCGGGAGCTCGATGCGCTTGACCAGATGCCGCGCTCGGCGCTGCGTATCGTCATGGAAGCGACCGGCAAGTGGCATCGCGCCGTCCAGCGCTCGCTGCATGCCGATGGCTTTTACGTGTCGGTCGTCGATCCGCTGCGCGCCCGGCTGTTTGCCAAAGCCTGCGGCTTTCTCGCCAAGACCGATCGGCTCGATTCGCGGTTTCTGGCCATCATGGGAGAAGCCCTCAAGCCCGCACAGACCCCACCGCCGGACCAAGCGCTGGAAACCCTGCAGGAACTGGTCAATGCCCGATCTGCCGCCAATGGCGAACGCACCGCCCTGTCCAACCGGATGAAGACGGCCGTGACCGCTTTCCTGCGCAAGGAACTGACGCGCCGGCTTGCCGCGCTCGACACCCATATCGCAAGACTGGACGCCGAGATCGAGCGCAGCATCTGCGCCGATCCCGAGATGCGCCGCCGCCTCGACATCCTCATCTCCATTCCTGGCATCGGAGCCGTCACCGCCGCAAGCCTGATCGCTGGCCTTTGCGAACTTGGCGCCTGCTCCGGCAAGCAGGCCGCCATGCTGACCGGCCTTGCGCCGATTGCCTGCGAAAGTGGCGAGCGGGCCGGACATCGCTCCATCAGGGGCGGACGCCCAGCACCCAGGAACGCCATCTACATGGCCGCCCTGTCCGCCTCTCGTCACAACCCGGACCTCGCACGCTTCGCCGCAAGGCTGAAGAAAGTCGGAAAACCCAATAAGGTCGTCCTCGTCGCCGTCATGAGAAAGCTCATCGTCCTGGCAAACACCCTCATCACCAAAAACCGCATCTGGACACCAAATCCACCTTGACACCAAACACAGATGCTCATCCGACCCTTCGGGCCACCTTCTCCCCGCTGGGGAGAAGGGGAATCGCCGCGACCTCTCCGTTCCCCACTAACCTTTCGCAGGGCACGTCCCCTCGCCCCGCGAGCGGGGAGAGGGTTAGGGTGAGGGGCAGCTATCCGCGCAAACCGAACGGCGCATTTGCCACCCGCGCGAAGGGCAGCCTCACTCCACCACCAACCACCCCGTATACCGCACCACCAACCCCGTCAGCCGCCCGCCGATCTCCACGTGGAAGTGGAAGCGCCCATCCCGCTCCTCCTCATAGGTCTCCCCGCCAGGCGCCAGAAACATCGGCAGCGGAATCCCGAAAAACCGCCAGCCGCGCACCACGAGCCGCAGCTTTTCCCCATCCGGCGCCAGTGCCATCAGCACCCGGAACGGCCCGAAGACCTCGGCGAGCAGATGCCGCTCGCGGCCCTTTGCCTCGACCTGCCAGCTGCGGAAGATCGTGCCGCCGAAATCGCGTGTCCAGATCTCCTTGTTGCCATCGGCGGCGAAGCGCACCGTGACCGGCACATCCTCGCCCACGGGGGGAAAGCCGATCAGGCGCGCGACGATCCTCGCCAGCAGCCCGCCGCCGCGCTCGATCCGCGCCCGGCCGGAGGCGACGCGGGCGCCGCCGGCATGCAGGGCGGCGAGGGCGGGCGGCAGCTGATCCCAGGCGCTGCCGAGGATTCTCTGGTAGAGCGGCTGGCGTGCCTCCTCGTTTTCCATCGTGATGCCGGACGTGATCGAAAACCGCTGGAAGGCCGCTTCGAAATCCGCAAGCTGCAATTCGCCGGCCGCCGGCCGCGCCCCATTCTCCGGCCGCATGCCGGTCAGCAGCCGGCGCACCAGCGCTTCGACGCCGATCACGGGAATGAACGGCCCGTCATCACCTTCGGCAATCAGATGCCAGCCGGCTGTCAGTCTTTGTCCCGCGTGATCGACGCCGCCGACGCGGACAAACATGCCGCCGCGATGTTCGCCGATCGCGAAAGCGTGGCTGGCCCGCTGCAGCAGCCGCGCAAACGGCAGCAGCGACGGCAGCAGCCGGAGGCGGACGAGCCTTGCCGAGAAGCTGAGCAGGTGCTGCAGCGGCTGCGGCTCGGTGCCGACCCCGGTGAAAGTCGATTTGAGATCGGCAAAACGCGCCGGCAGCAGCTTGAGATCGGGCGCATCCACCAGCAGGAATTTCCGGCTGCGCAGCGGCTTAACCCCCGGCGGCGCCACCGTCACCCGCATCGCATCGATCAGCCCGCGCCCGGAAGCCGGCTGCCCATCGCGCAGCACCGTGATCTTCTTGCCGGCATAGCTTGATATCGCCCTCACGACATTGAGCCCGATCTTGACATGCGCCGATGGGGCAATGCCCGCCGCGACACTGTCGATCCGGGAGAAATGCGGCGCCATCGTCTCGAGCGCCGCGAAGGAAAGCGCAGGCAGGCTGCTCAGTCCCGACAGAGCGAAGGTACCCTTGGCCTTGGCCGTCGCATCGAGCCCACCGATGCCGGCGACGAAACCGGTGCTGTCGGCGATATCGGCATAATCGATGCCGAGATCGATGCAGGCCTCGATCACCTTATAGGCATCCTTCCCGAAGGTCTGGAACGGCCCCGAGGCATCGACGACGAGATGGGGCCTCAGCCGCGTCAGCTGTTCGGTGAGATCGCCGTCTCGGTCGAAGCTGACGGCCTGCACCATCGCGCCGAGATTGTTGCTTCCCAGGCCCTCGGCTCCATCTTTCGGCGTCCGGAGATCTGCAACGAAATCGTCGGCCTTTTCAAGCGAGCGCCCGACAACGAGCAGCCTGAGCCGCGGTTCATCGCCAAGCAGCCGGGCAAGCCGCCCGCCAAAGGTGCCGTAACCGCCGATGATGAGCAGCGAAAACCGGTCCTCGCTCATGTGATGAAGCGGCGCCGTTGCTCCGGCGTCGGCACCATGCAGCTTTGCCGGCCGGCAAGTTTCAGCCGGTTGCGGGCGATGAATTCATAGAGCGCATCGGCCGCCCGCCGCGGCAGCAGCCGGAAGATCTCGACCAGCGAATAGGGAAAGCCGAGGCCCGCCACCATGCGGATCGAGCCATCGGACTTGAAGAAGGCGCGGCCGTTTTCGATGAGGATATTGGTCTCATAGTCGCGCGCGTGCGGCCCGTAATGCCGGTAGAGCGCTTCGCCGAGCGGCGTCTGCGCGGCGAGGAAACGGTATCGCTGCCGCTTGTCATGTTTCAGCGCGAATTTCACCCAGCCGGAGCAGAACACGCATTCGCCATCGAAGACGATCAGCGGCCGGTCATCGGCAAAATCAGGCACATCAGGATCTTCGCGATAGCTGTATTCGGCGCGCCCCATGCTCATTTCTCCCCCTCATCTCCCTTACGCCGGCCGGTAGCTGGCGGCAAGCGAAGGCGGCCCATCCGCCGCAATCATACCGCGCTCTAAGAGATCCTCGATATGGGCGAGCACGGAAAGGGCGGCCGCCCCATGCAACTTCGGATCGGTATCGCGATAGATCGTCTTCACCATTTCGGCGATGCCACGATCGCCCGCCCGGATGCGCGCCAGCACCGCCTGCTCGCGCCCCAGCCGATGCGCCTTCAGCGCCCGCAGGAAACTTGCGGGGTCCGTCAACGGCCCGCCATGACCGGGCAGCAGCAGCTGGTCCTGGCGCTCGATCAGCTTCTCGAGCGAGGCCATGTAATCCGCCATCGAGCCATCCGGCGGCGCGACGATCGAAGTCGACCAGGCCATGACGTGATCGCCTGAGAACAGGATGTCACGGCCATCAAGCGCGAAGGCGGCATGATTGGCCGTGTGCCCCGGCGTCAGCACCGCGCTCAGCGCCCAGCCATCGCCCGAAATCGTCTCGCCATCGCCGATCGCAATGTCAGGCACGAAGGATAGATCCGAGCTTTCGGAGAAGGGATTGATCTCGCCCTCGCGCAGCGGCCGCGCCGGCCGGTGCGGCCCTTGCCCGACGGTCACCGCCCCCGTTGCCGCCTGCAGCCGCCTGGCCAGCGGCGAGTGATCGCGATGCGTGTGGCTGACGAAGATATGCGTCACCGCGCGGCCGCCAAGCGCCGCCATCAGCGCCTGAAAATGCGCCTCATCCTCCGGCCCGGGATCGATGACCGCGACCGAGGAGGAGCCGACGATATAGCTGTTGGTGCCGAAAAAGGTGAAAGGCCCGGGATTGTTCACTGTAACCCGCTCGACCCCTGAAACAACCGGCACGGCCTGCCCATAGGCCGGCTCGAAAGCGAGGTCGAATGCGGGACTGTCCATGAAGGAATGATCTCGGGCCGATGACGTCGCCAATTCCTAGCACGGCGGGGGCGGCTCGCGCATATAAATCTGCGCCGGGTTAAACTTAGTCATTGTGACAGGCGAAGAGCTTTGCTAATCAGGCGTCGATTTGAGCAGGCGGTTTCCGCTCAAGCTCTGGTGGGGCGTCGCCAAGCGGTAAGGCAACGGTTTTTGGTACCGTCATCCCTGGTTCGAATCCAGGCGCCCCAGCCACACTCAATTTCGCTTTTATTCCTGATCTTTGCGCCGCATGAAGCGGCGCGGGCCGTCTCCCATGTCATTATAAAGATAACCATAGGATCGTATTGATATCTTTACAAAGATATAGATATCGCGTCGCGGGTTGACCGCTTGAGCGGGGCAAGGTCAAAAGGTGCTCAATCATCCCGCAACCGGAGTGAAGCAACGCTCACATGTGCTCCGTCAGCCAGCGAGCTCCGTTAGTCACATAAGCACTACTTCTTTGAAGTTGGCTGCTTGAGGCGAATTCGCAGATGGCCGCCCTGCATCTGTTCGATGTCGAATGCACTCGTCTTGCGCACTAGGTCGCTCAGCTTACGGAAACCGTAGGTTCGCGGGTCGAAGTCGGATGACAGATTGGCGAGCTGCGTGCCGACTGCGCCATGCTTGCGCCACCGACATCAGACAGAGACGTCGATGAACTTTTTGCCGAAGGTGTCGGTTGAGCTTCAGCTTACTCGAAATCTTAAAGATCCGTTCGAGCACCGAACAAGCGCCGGCAATTCCGATAACCGGCCGGTCGTGCCTTACCCCCGCTCTGCGAAAAGCTGGACGCCAGTCAGTTCGGCGAGCCTCCCCACCAACGCATCCTGAAACCCAGGATCCGTCACCTCCACCGCCGCCTCCCGCCGCTGCCGATGATACCAGTAACCTCCGCTCACCTTCGCAGCTTCCTCCTCGCTTGCCGCAAGCCACGTCTGCGTAAGATGCCCCATCTCCAGGTCATCGGGCGCCCCGGCGCCGCCCATCTTCGTCGGCACCCAGCCGGGGTCCACCGCGTTGCTGAAAACATCCGGCCAATGGCGGGCGACGGCGGCGGCGAGGGTGGCGATGTAGAGCTTGCTTTCCGAATAGGCCTGGCTGGCGTTCCACGGCCGCTTCTTCCAGTCGATATCGCCAAGGGCGCTGCTGCCGCTGCGGTGCATGCCGCTGGTGAGATAGATGAGGCGATCGGGACGGGTGATCCAGGCGGTGAGCAGGTAGGGGGCAAGCACATTCACCGCCAGCGTCTTGGCGTGACCTTCCGGCGTTTCGCCCCGGCTTCTTTCGAGGTAGATGCCGGCATTGTGGATGACGGCGTCCATGCGGCCGATGGTATTGACCTGAAGGGCGATCGATCGCGTCTCGACGGCGCTGGCGAGATCGCCAATCACGATGCCGAGCGCCGCAGCCGAAATTTCGGAGATATCGGAGGCGCGCTCGCTGGAGCGGGCATGCAGCACGACCTCATGGCCCTCCTTCATCAGCGTGCGGGCGGCGGCAAGGCCGAGGCCATCGGTGGAACCGGTGATGAAGATGCGGCTCATGGGGTTTCCTTTCGCGGTCGTCGCGCGTTTGCCCGTTCTCGTTGCCAGCTTTGGTGCGAGCTCATTGACTCTCAAAGAATAGCGATTTCAGACCTCAAGCCAGGTTGACTGTCACGAATCAAACTCAAAACTGCTTGTCTATCAATATCTGCATTTTTTGATAGACAAACGCCCTTGAGTTGATCATGGTGCAGACAAGGCTATTTGCCTTGCAAATTTCGCGAAATCTGGAAGTCAAATATGGTCCAACATCCTCTCGACCTATCAGATGCTGTAGAATACCACTACGATCAGTTTCCTCCAGAGAGGATTGATGCCAACCAGCTTATAATGCCGATCGCCTCGGCATCAGCCGCGCTTGCCCGTTATGATCAGATGCTGAAAGGCATGCACAATAGTGAAATCCTGCTTGCGCCATTGCGCAATCAGGAAGCTGTCGTCTCATCCCGAATGGAAGGAACCGTAAGCACTCTCGACGAAGTCCTGCGGTATGAGGCAGATCAGGAGGAAAGCGGTAACGAGCCGGAAGGCCATTATCGGAATGAAGCGATCGAAGTCTTCCTCTATAGCCGAGCCCTGACCGCGGCGCAGCGCAGCATCGAGCAAGGCGCGCCCCTTTCAAGCTTCCTTATCAAGAGCGCTCACAAGGTTCTGCTCGGCTTTGGTCGAGGTGCACATCTTTCTCCCGGTGAGTTCAAGATCGAACAAAATTACCTGGCCGACCGCATGCGCCGCAAAGTGCATTTTGTCCCGATGCGCCCAGAGCAGCTTAATGATGGGATGGAGCGACTTTTCTCGTTCGTCGAGGATAGGAATTGGCAGATACTGATCAAGACGGCCGTCGCCCACCTTGAGTTTGAGGCATTGCATCCTTTTAAGGACGGCAATGGCCGAATCGGGCGAATGCTCATCACGCTAATGCTATGGAAATATGGAGCAATATCCGCTCCTCACTTCTATATCAGCAGCTATTTCGAAGATCGACGCGACGAATATATTGACAGGATGCGCGAGGTTTCGAAATCAGGTGCGTGGACCGAGTGGATTGTGTTCTTTCTAGAGGCGCTTGAAACCCAGGCGAATAAGAATCTTGCGACCGCAGAACGGATTCGTGATCTTTACGACGAGCTCAAGCGGGAATTTCCGCAGATCCTCACATCTCAATGGAGCACCTCGGCGCTCGACTTTTTGTTCTCGCGTCCCGTGTTCCGGAACAACGTATTTACAAGCAAATCGGGGATTCCGGAAGCAACTGCACACCGGTTCACGCGCATCCTGGTCGAGAAGGAGCTGGTTAAGACATTGGAGCCCTCCGCAGGCAGGCGTCCGGCTCTATACAGCTTTGAGCCGCTGCTGCGAATTGTTCGCGAATAGGCGCCGGCTGTGCCTCACCCGCGCTCTTCAAACAACCGAACCCCAGTCAACTCCGCCAGCTTCTCCACTAACGCATCCTGAAACCCAGGATCGCTAACCTCCGGCGCCGCCTCCCGCTGCTGGCGATGGTACCAATAACCACCGCTCACCTTCGCAGCTTCGTCCTCACTCGTCGCAAGCCACGTCTGCGTGAGATGCCCCATTTCGAGGTTGTCGGGCGCGCCGGCGCCGCCCATCTTTGTCGGCACCCAGCCGGGGTCCACGGCGTTGCTGAAAACATCCGGCCAATGGCGGGCGACGGCGGCGGCGAGGGTGGCGATGTAGAGCTTGCTTTCCGAATAGGCTTGGCTGGCGTTCCATGGCCGCTTCTTCCAGTCGATATCGCCAAGGGCGCTGCTGCCGCCGCGGTGCATGCCGCTGGTGAGATAGATGAGGCGATCGGGGCGGGTGGTCCAGGCGGTGAGCAGGTAGGGGGCAAGCACATTCACCGCCAGCGTCTTGGCGTGACCTTCCGGCGTTTCGCCCCGGCTTCTTTCGAGGTAGATGCCGGCATTGTGGATGACGGCGTCCATGCGGCCGATAGTGTTGACCTGAAGGGCGATCGATCGCGTTTCGACGGCGCTGGCGAGATCGCCGATCACGAGCCCAAGCGCCGCAGCCGAAATCTCGGAGATATCGGAGGCGCGCTCGCTGGAGCGGGCATGCAGCACGACCTCGTGGCCCTCCTTCATCAGGGTGCGAGCGGCGGCAAGGCCGAGGCCATCGGTGGAACCGGTGATGAAGATGCGGCTCATGGGGTTTCCTTTCGCGGGCGTGCGGGTTGGGCAGTCAAGCAGCCGTTAGCTGGTTGCTCAATGCGGGAGTTGGGGTGTGGGTTCCGCTCCGGCGCAGGTGAGGATCCCGGGAATTACCGATCGGGATATTTCGGCATGTAGAGTGGGGTTGAGACTAATGAATTTTCCCGCTCGGTAATATGGCTGGTGGCGCTTCGCAGGTCTGTCCTCTCAGCGTGAGGATTTACGGCCCCGTTCGTGCCGATTGCTGCCCCTCAGCCTAACCTACCGGGGTCGAGCCACTCGTCTCGACCCGTCCTTCGGACCCCCGTGAAAACGGGGCGAGGGGACGTGCCATGCGAGAGGTTGGCGACCGCATACATCAGCAGCGGGCATGGATCCTCGGCTCAAGGCCGAGGATGACGGAGGGTGGGGTGGCGTCCCACCACTAAACCAACGAAATCACCCCCATCACCCCCGCCGCCGCTCCGCCCCCGCCGCGATCGTCTGCACCAGTTCGTCCACCTCGCGCGCCAGCCGCTCCAGCGGCAGGCCGACGAAGCGGCCTTCGAGGCTGATGCTGATGACGCCATGCACGGCGCCGAAGAGGGTGCGGGCGCGGATGGCGCGGTCTTGCGCGGGCATGTCGGGCTGCAGTTCGGCCAGCGGTTCGGCGATCACGTCCATCAGGAAGAGGTGCTCGTCAAGATGCCATTGCGGCGTCGGGCTGGTTTCCGGCGGGAAGTGCTCGAACAGCGCCTTCCAGAGGTTCCGGTGCTCGACGGCGAAGCTGAGGTAACCCTGCGCCAGGTTGCGCAGCCGGTCGGTCGGCGGTTTGTCGCGGGTCTCGGGCAGGGTGAGCCTCGCCTCCAGCGCCTTCAGCGTCGCGGAGTTGACGTGGATGACGAGCTCGGCGAGGTCTGAAAAGACCGTGTAGAGGCCGCCGAGCGCGCAGCCGGCATCCTGGGTGATGTCGCGGGCCCTGAGATTATCAAGCCCGTCCCTGGCGATCCGCTCACGCGCCGCCTCGATCAGCCGGGCCTTCAGGTCTTCGCGTTTTTCCTCTCGTCTACCAGCCATTTACCATTCCACTTCGATTTTTTGAACGTCGTTCAAAATTTATCTTGAACGACGTTCATGATTCTGGCATAACACCTCTCGTGAACAACGTTCATAAACCGGAGGAAGGAAATGTTCAAACTGATTTCCATTTTGTTGCGGGGCAGGGTGCATGATGCCGAACAGGCTTTCGCCGACTGCCACGCCGTGCCGCTGCTTTCCCAGCAGATCCGCGATGCCGCCCAATCGATCCAGTCGGCGCGGCGCAGTGTCGCGGTCGCCATCGCCCAGAACGAGCAGGAGAAGGGGCAGCACGGGGCTATCGTTGCCCGCATCTCCGATTTGGAGAGCCGCGCCTCCGCCGCATTGGCGAAGGGCAATGAGGGGCTGGCCCGCGAGGCGGCCGAGGCGATCGCCTATCTCGAAGCCGAGCGCGATGCGTCCGAGAAGGCGCAGAGTCAGTTCACCGGGGCGATCGACAAGCTGAAGGGCATCGTCCGTGCCTCCGAAGCACGGCTGCAGGAGCTGCAGCGCGGCGAGCGGCTGGCGCGTGCCACGCAGGAGGCGCAGAAGCTCGATATTGCCATCGCCGGCCCAGGCTTTGCGACGCTCGACGATGCCGAAGAGACCCTGGCGCGCCTTCGCCTGCGCCAGAGCCAGAATGATCTGACGGCGGCTGCCCTGAAGGACATGGAAGGCGCCATCCGCCCGGCCGGCATTATCGAGAAGCTTGCCAATGCCGGCTTCGGCGCGCCGCTGCGCTCATCCGCCGATGATGTACTGGCGCGGCTGAAGAGCCGCATAACGCCTGCTGCCTGAAACCGCATCCATCCAACCATTCATCCATCGAACCTTAGGGACTAAGACAATGAACGACAGTTTCCAGAAACATTCCGCAAGCTGGGTCAGCTTCTCCTACATCTCCTTCGGCTCGGCCGCCTTCATGCTGGCGCTTGGCCTCTACATGATGCCGCTCGATCTCTGGGGCAAAGGCTATCTCGCCATGGGCATTTTGATGATGGTGCAGACCACGGTGAATATCACCAAGACGCTGCGCGACAACGCCGAATCCGAGAAGCTGATCCGCAAGGTCGAGGATGCCCGCACCGAAAAGCTGCTCGTCAAGTTCAATCGTAGCGATGAAGATTGATCTTGGTTAACCACAGCGCAGAGTTGTTGACGCATTCAACTTTTGCGTAACAACTCTGTGGCCTTCTCGTGTCAGCCGAAAGAGGAACGAGCCCGTGCAACACAATCTGATGACCTCAAGGAAATTCGCGCCGCTGTTCTGGACCCAGTTCCTCACGGCCTTCAACGACAATTTCCTCAAGAACACCCTGGTGTTCCTCATTCTCTTCAAGATGTCGGCCAGCGAGGGGGCTGCCCTGGTGACGCTCGCCGGCGTCATCCTGATCGTGCCCTTCCTGCTGCTGTCAGCACTCGGCGGCGAACTCGCCGACAAGCATGACAAGGCCAAGGTGGCCGAACTGTTGAAACGCTGCGAGATCGCGGTCGCCGCCCTGGCCGTTATCGGCCTGGCCTTCTCGTCCATCTTCGTATTGATGGCGGCGCTGTTCGGCTTCGGCATCGTCTCGGCGCTGTTCGGGCCGATCAAATACGGCATCCTGCCCGATCATCTCGAACGCCGCGACCTGCCGAAGGCCAATGCCTGGATCGAGGGCGGCACCTTCATCGCCATCCTCGCCGGCACGATCATCGCCGCATTCGCCTTCTCAGGCGGCGACAATGTGCTGATCTTCGGCACGATGATGATGGGGCTTTCGGTGCTCTGCTGGCTGGCGAGCCGGATGATCCCGCCCACCGGCTCCAAGGCGCCGGATCTTCAGATCGACCGCAATGTCATCCGCTCCAGCTACACCCTCATCATGGAAATCCGCCAGGACAAACGCCTGTGGCGCTCGGCGCTGATGAATTGCTGGTTCTGGCTGGTCGGCGCCTTCGTCCTCTCCATCCTGCCGACCATGGTGACCGAGCTGCTCGGCGGCTCCGAGATCGTCGTGCCGGCCTATCTCACCGTCTTTGCCATCGCCGTCGCCGTCGGCTCCGCCATTGCCGCCTGGATGTCCTCCGGCCGCATCGTGCTGCTGCCGGCCCCTGTCGGCACGGCGCTGCTCGGCCTCTTCAGCCTCGATCTCGCCTGGAACCTCTGGGGCCTGGCTTCGGTGAGCCATGCAACGACGATCGCCACCTTCTTCGCTGGCGAGAATACCATCCGCGTCGCCATCGATCTCGCCGGCATGGCAATCTCGGGCGCCTTCATCGCCGTTCCCACTTTCGCCGCCCTGCAGACCTGGGCGCATGAGGACCGTCGCGCCCGCGTCATCGGCGCCGCCAATGTGCTCTCGGCGCTGTTCATCACCGTCGGCCTCGGCCTCGTTGCCGCCGTCCAGGCGATGGGCGCTTCCATCCCTCAGATCCTGATCGGCCTCGGCATCATCAATTTCGCCGTTGCCTGGCTGATGCTGAAGATGCTGCCGACCAATCCCTTCCGCGATTTCATCTCGATCCTGTTCCGCGCCTTCATGCGCCTCGAGGTCGAAGGGCTTGAGAATATCAAGAAGGCCGGCCGCGCGCCGATCATCGCGCTCAACCATGTCAGCCTGCTCGATGGCGCCCTGGCGCTCGCCATCACCGAGGAGGAGCCGACCTTTGCCGTCGATTACAAGATCGCCCAGGCCTGGTGGGTGCGGCCCTTCCTGAAGATGTGCAAATTCCTGCCGCTCGACCCGACAAAGCCGATGGCGACGCGTTCGCTTATCAAGGTGGTGCAGGACGGCAACCCGATCGGCATCTTCCCCGAGGGCCGGCTGACGGTGACCGGCACGCTGATGAAGGTCTATGATGGTGCCGCCATGGTCGCCGACAAGACCGGCTCGATGGTGGTGCCGGTAAAGATCGACGGGCTGGAGAAGAGCTATCTCTCCTATCTCGACAATGGCAAGATCCGCCGCCGGCTGTTCCCCAAGGTCAAGGTCACCATTCTCGAGCCGGTGAAGCTCGATGTGCCGCCGGAGCTGAAAGGCCGCAAGCGCCGCACGGCGGCGGGTGCCGCCCTCTACCAGGTGATGTCGAACCTGCTGTTCCGGACCGCCGATACCTCGTCGACCGTGCTCGACCGCGTCATTCAGGCGGGCCACGAATTCGGCATGAAGAAGCTTGCTGTCGAAGATCCGGTCACCGGCCGCCTGACCTATGGCAAGCTGCTCACCGGGGCTGCCGTGCTCGGCGCCAAATTCCGCACGATGTTCCCGGAAAACAACCTCGGCGTCATGCTGCCGAATGCCAATGGCGCCGCCGCCACTCTTTTGGGCGTGATGACCGCGGGCAAGGTGCCGGCGATGCTGAACTTCACCGCCGGTGCCGCCAATATCCTCTCCGCCTGCAAGGCGGCTGAGGTCAAGCATGTGCTGACCTCGCGCGCCTTCGTCACCCAGGCGAAGCTCGGGCCCGTGATTGCCGAGATGGAAAAGCAGGTGACGATCGTCTGGCTCGACGATCTCCGGGCTGAAATCTCATTCAAGGACAAGATCATCGGTCTTCTCCGCAAGAGCCGGCCGCTGGTCAAGCGCCGGCCGGACGATCCCGCCGTCATCCTCTTCACCTCGGGCTCCGAAGGCACGCCGAAGGGCGTGGTGCTCAGCCACCGCAACATCCTGTCGAATGCCGCCCAGGCCGCTGCCCGCATCGATTTCCACAGCGGCGACAAGGTGTTCAACATCCTGCCGGTGTTCCATTCCTTCGGGCTGACGGCCGGCACCGTGCTGCCGCTGATCTCGGGCGTGCCGGTCTATTTCTATCCGTCGCCGCTGCATTACCGCATCGTGCCGGAGCTGATCTATGTCTCCAACGCCACGATCATCTTCGGCACCGATACCTTCCTCAACGGCTATGCGAGGACGGCCCATCCCTACGACTTCCGCTCGATCCGCTATATCTTCTCGGGCGCCGAGCCGGTGAAGGCCGCAACCCGCCAGACCTATATGGAAAAATTCGGCCTGCGCATCCTCGAAGGCTACGGCGTCACCGAGACGGCGCCGGTGATTTCGATCAACACGCCGATGTACAACAAGTCGGGCACCGTCGGCAAAATCCTGCCGGGCATGGAATGGAAGCTCGAACCGGTGCCCGGCATCGATGAGGGCGGCCGGCTGCATGTGCGCGGCGCCAATGTCATGGCCGGCTATCTCCGCGCCGAAAAGCCCGGCATACTCGAGCCGCTCGTCGACGGCTGGCACGACACCGGCGACATCGTCACCATCGACGAGGACGGTTTCGTCAAGATCCGCGGCCGCGCCAAACGCTTCGCCAAGATCGGCGGCGAAATGATCTCGCTCGCCGCCGTCGAGACGCTGGCCGCCGAGCTCTGGCCGGGCGCTCTCTCCGTCGTTTCCTCGCTGCCCGACGCCAAGAAGGGCGAGCGCCTGGTGCTGCTCACCGACGCCCCCACCGCCACCCGCGCCGAATTCCTCGCCTTCGCCAAATCCAGGGGCGCCATGGACATGATGGTGCCGGCCGAGGTCAATATCGGCAAGGTGCCGGTGCTGGGTTCCGGCAAGGTCGATTTCGTCGCGGCGCGGAAGTTGGCGGAAAGTGCGGTGCAGCCGGGGGAGGCGGCGTAGGCGTCGTGTGGCAGGCCTCAGGCGCAAACCGGAATTGTTGCAGGCGCGTTGCAAGACCCCTCCCCAACCCCTCCCCACAAGGGGGAGGGGCCAAGCCGTGGTCCCGGCGGCGACCAAAGGAGAGGTCCTGCCGGCTGTTACCGTTAGTTTGGTACGATGCGGGGTCACGTGAAGCAGTGCGGCACGTTAGCCCCTCCCCCTTGTGGGGAGCTAGGGCATATACATAAGTCGGTGCGACGGATTGACTCGGTTTGCGGGGGTCGGATTCCTTTACTGCGGGCCGTATGATTGTTTTGGCGACGTTTTGATTTGGGAGCGTCGCCGATGGATGTAGGGCATGATTTTTCGTTGGGCCGGTTTGGAGATCGTCGTCTCGATAAAGGGGGGCGGTGCTGCTCCGTCGCATTGTGCTGCGCGAGACGGTTTGCCTTCGCCAGTTGGCCGAGGGCAACCATTCGCAGGAGATCCGGTTCGGGCGTTTTCTCAACAACAGTGCGGTGAGCGTGGAAGAGATCATTGCCGGCTGGAGCCAAGAGACCCGGTCTGCGGTTGAGGGTCGCCACGTGCTGGCGCTGCAGGACACCAGCGAGATCAAGTTTGCGACGACGCCGGACAGCCGGCGGGAATTGGGCAAGATCAAAAAAGGCAATTGCTTTGGCCTTTTGCTGCATCCGATGCTGGCGCTCGATGCCGACACCGGCAGCTGCCTTGGCCTGGTGGGCGGCCGGGTCTGGACGCGGGGTAGCGAAGAGCTTACGCCGCATGCCGAGCGGCCGTTGAACGAAAAGGAATCGCGGCGCTGGGTGGAGACGGCAGAGGCGGCCAAACTGGTGCTTTCGCGTGCGGCCCGGGTCACGGCGATCGCCGACTGGGAGGGTGACTTCTTCATCATGTGGGCGCGCCTGCCCGATCGGCGCTTCGATCTTTTGTCGCGCGTCATGCATGACCATGCGCTCATCGACGGTTCCAAACTGCGCCGCGCGGTCGAAACGGTGGCGTTTTGCGATACTCAGACGATTGATCTGCGCGAGCGCGCCGACCGTCCGGCGCGGCAGGCGACGGTGTGCCTGCGCTTCGGCGAAGCGACGATCCGGCGGCCGCAAAACCTGCGCGAGGCCGGCCTGCCCGATGGCGTCAGGCTGAGCTGGGTCGAGATCGTTGAACCGGCCGCCCCCGACGGTGTCGAGCCCTTGCACTGGCTGCTCCTGACCACCCATTGGCTCAGCAGCCCGGCCGATGCCTGGCAGATCGTCGCCTGGTACAAGCAGCGCTGGATGATCGAGCAGTTCTTTCGGGTGATGAAGAACCAAGGCTTCAAGATCGAGGACAGCCAGTTGCATCTGGCGGCACGGCTGGAAAAGCTCGTCGCCATCGCCGCCAAGGCCGCAGCAATCGTCCTCCAGCTCGTCCAAGCCCGCAGCGGCGGCGATCACCAGCCGGCAAGCCTGACCTTCACGGCAGCCGAGATCGATACCCTCGCCGCCCTCGAAAGCCGTTTCAAGGGCACAACCAAGCTGCAGTCCAATCCCCACTCTAAGGCCTCGCTGGCTTGGGCCGCCTGGATCATCGCCAAGCTCGGCGGCTGGAACGGCTACGCCTCGGCCAAGCCGCCGGGCCCAATCACCTTCTTCAACGGCCTCAAATACTTTCGAGCCGTCGCCGATGGATGGGCTTTGCGAGATATGTATATGCCCTAGTTGTGGGGAGGGGTTGGGGAGGGGTCTTGAGACGGGCGCCGGCGCGGTGATCCCCCGCAGGATCGACAGGCAGACCCTGTCGAAATCGCTTTCGACAACTGGCTGCGCGTCTTTGCGCTGACCTGGAAGAACAGCCCGTCATCGTGAGGCTAGGACGATTTCGTCGCGCGGCTGGTCGTCTTGAAATTGCGCTCGGCGCGGATTTCGAGAGATTATCGGCCGCGCTCAGCGGCTCGATACACGCACTGCGCCGGCAGCTCGGAGACTGCGCTGGACGGCGGCGACCTGTCTGGATGCGATATCCACCGAGACCTCGATCTCGCTTTCGAGTGGCGCATCGCGACGGGCGCCATCGTCATGAGAGGCATCCCCGCCTGATGGCGCCGAGCCGGCGCTGTTCCGGTCGCTTGCCGATTGGATAAAGATGTCGGGCCTCGAAATCCCATGCTGCTGAACCAGATGTTCGACCGCCAGGTCGGCGGCTTCGCGTGTTTCGAACCTGGCTCGGATCGTGGTCGTGCTGTCGTCCGCCATTGGCTGCCTCCTGATATCGATGTCCACAGGATGAGAACGCCTTGGGCGGCTGGTAGTTTCGACGGCGGTCCCGGCGGCCGACTGGAATCGTTGATATCGCATTCCAAGCCTGCTATGTTCTGTTTTTGTTTCGGCGCGCAATTTCAGAGGCCGATCCCATCGCGATCGCTGAAGCCGCCATGAACGAGACAAGCTCACCCCCGATCCGGAAAATCGTCCATGTCGACATGGATGCTTTTTATGCGTCGGTCGAGCAGCGCGATAATGCGGACTTGCGCGGCAAACCGATTGCCGTCGGCGGGTCGGCCGCCCGGGGTGTGGTGGCGGCGGCGAGCTATGAGGCCCGCAAATTCGGTGTTCACTCGGCAATGCCGTCTGTGACCGCCAAGCGCAAATGTCCTGACCTGATCTTCGTGCCGCCGCGCTTTGCCGTCTACAAGGCGGTGTCGCAGCAGATCCGCGAGATCTTTGCCGAATACACGCCGCTGATCGAGCCGCTGTCGCTCGACGAGGCCTATCTCGATGTGACGCAAAATCTGAAGGGCATGACGATCGCCACCGAGGTCGCTCTGGAGATCCGAGCCAAGATTAAGCAAGTCACCGGCCTCAACGCGTCGGCCGGGATTTCCTACAACAAGTTCCTTGCCAAGATGGCAAGTGACCTCAACAAGCCGAACGGCCAGGCTGTGATCACGCCGAAGAACGGGCCGGCCTTCGTCGAGCAGCTTCCCGTCCGGAAATTCCATGGAGTCGGACCGGCGACCACTGAGAAGATGCATCAACTCGGGATCGACACAGGCGCCGATCTCAAGGAGAAGACACTGGAGTTCCTCGTCGAGCATTTCGGCAAGTCGGGGCCTTATTTTTACGGCATCGCCCGCGGCATCGACGAGCGCCAGGTCAAGCCCGACCGGGTGCGCAAATCCGTCGGCGCGGAAGATACCTTCTCAGAGGATCTCCACGCCTTCGAGCCTGCTCGCGAAGGGCTCCAGCCGCTGATCGAAAAGGTGTGGGCTTACTGCGAGGCCAACGGCATCGCCGCCAAGACAGTGACGCTCAAGGTGAAATATGCCGACTTCAGCCAGATCACGCGCAGCAAGACGGTTCTGACACCCCTGCCGGCAATCGCCGACCTCGAGGATCTGGTCAACCTGCTGCTCGCGCCGATCTTTCCGCCGCGAAAGGGCATACGGCTGCTCGGCGTCACCCTCTCTTCGCTGGAAGGACGAGCACCGGCCGCGGAACCGCAACTGCGGCTGACGTTTTAGACCGCCAGCATCGGCTGGGCGGAAGCGGCGTCACGCCGCGCGCTGGCATCCTGAGCTTTGCTCGCGCTCTCCTCGCGTCAATGCGCCTGGCGTCTTTGATATCGGTCGCCAACCTGACGCGCCGGCCTGGGCGGATGCGCGGCGGGTTTGGCCTTCCAGGGGGTCAGCACCGTCGGCATGCCGGCTTCGAGGCAGGCTGCGACAAAAGCCTCCCGCGCGACCATGCTCGGTATGATGCCGTTGAGGGCACCGCGACACGTCTTCACCGCCCGATCATGGCGCTCTCCATGACGCAGCGGCCACTCGTTTTCGAGAAAATCCAGGGCGTCGTAGACGCTTGTGAAGGCGCGCTCCAAACCGCACTGCAACCGGAGTCTCACCGGCCGAACCCATGGGACATCGTTCAGCGGCATTTTTTCCTCCTTTCACGCCACCAATGATCCTGATCGAAATGATATTGTGGGCGACAGCGGACCGTTCAAGAGCCTAGGACCAGCCCAATTTTTGATCGGCGCGATGACGCAAACATTGCGTCTCCGGCTGCCTCAGGCGTCCGGTGCACATCCTCGAACGACCGCGACGATCGTCCGTCGCCGCGTTGGATTTCATCCACCCGACGCCAAAAAGGGCGAGCGCCTGGTGCTCCTGACCGACGCCCCCACAGCCACCCGCGCCGAATTCCTCGCCTTCGCCGAATCCAAGGGCGCCATGGACATGATGGTGCCGGCCGAGGTCACCATCGGCAAGGTGCCGGTGCTCCGCTCCGGCAAGGTGGATTTCGTCGCGGCGCGGAAGTTGGTGGAGATGGCGGCACAGGGGGAGCAGGCGGCGTAAGGGCGCGGCTTATGAGATTGTTGAAATCTCAGCCCCTCACACTAACCCTCTCCCCGTAAACGGGGCGAGGGGACGTGCCCTGCCAGAGGTTGGTGTGGAACGGAGAGGTCGCGGCGTTGTCCCTTCGCCCCGCGAGCGGGGAGAAGGTGGCGGCAGCCGGATGAGGGGCGGCTCTCGGCACCAGGCAACAATGGCCCCGTGCCGAGGAAACCGTCCGTTACTTCTGTTCGGGCGCCAGAAACTCTGCGCAATAGGACGGGCCGTTGACGCCGGGGATGTCGGCGACGGTGCGGATGTCGCGGATCGTGTAATCGGAGTTGGTGGTGATTTCGGCCTGGCAGCGCAGATAGGCGGTGCGGGCTGACGCGATCTGCTTGCCGCGCTTGCCATCGGCGCCTTCGGCATATTTCGCCGGAATGCGCACGGTCTTGTAGCCGCCCCGCCAGGTATAGATTGTGCTCGATCCTTGCTCGCTGTCGCTGATCGGCGGCCCGTAGGCGGCAAAGAAGACGCCGGCCGATTTGCCCACCCAGCGGGCCTCGATCGGATTGCCGGCGGAGGGAATGGTCGTGCATCCGGCAAGCGCAATGGCAAGCCCGGCCGCGGTCATCATGCGGAAATTCATCGTGTCGTCCCTGATCTCTAGCGCATTGGCTGGCAAGCCGCCCCCGTGAGCGGTTTCGCCTGTCCCGTCTGCCCTTTAGCGCGGAACCCGGCAAAAGAAAATTGCCCCATTGAGACTTAAGTTCGATTTGCAGCAGGTGTGTCTTTTTGCTGCAGCCGCCGACCTCCCGACCTGTCACAACCCCGTCAAAATTTCCGCCGGCTTTTTGGAATTTGGTGCTTGTGCAACCAGATAGGCTGTTCTATAGAAGCGCCGCTGGTCACGGAGTGTAGCGCAGTCTGGTAGCGCACCACGTTCGGGACGTGGGGGTCGAGTGTTCGAATCACTCCACTCCGACCAGTCTGAAGCCCCGCTCCGGCGGGGTTTTTCGATTCTGCTAATACTGGTTCAAAATCTCCACCGGGATAAACACCGGGATAAAAGGCTCGGTGACTACGCGAACAGAGCGGCGTTCTTGCCAATTCTCATGAGGCGGGAGCAACCTTTAAGAGAAGTCGCCAATCTCAAATATCGCCTCTGCGTCATCCGAATCACGCAGCCCCTTAAAGCTCGCATGCCGCAGCTTCCGGTCGGCAGTCCATGCCCTGAACTCGACCTCGGCAATCAGCACCGGCCGAACATACGCGGCATCCCGCTTTTTCCTTCCGGTGTCGACCACAGGCTTGTCGACCACGATCTCATCGAGCTGTTTGCGTAACTCCGTCGCAGACCGCTCATTGAAACCGGTGCCCACGCCGCCAACGTAAGTCAGGTTGCCACTCTTCATTGCGGCTAGAAGCAGCCGACCGATCCCACCGAAGCCCGCAGTAGAGCGTTCATATCCGATGATCGCGAAACCTTCGCTCTGGATGCACTTAATCTTAATCCACTCGCCGCCTCGACCAGACCGATAAGGTTCGCCCCGACGCTTGGCGATGATGCCTTCCAGCCGGTGCTCGCATGCAGCAGCGAGGATCGCCGGGCCATCACCCTCGATTTCTTGCGATAGGCGGACGCCGCCATCAGCCTCAGTCGGGATCAAGTCTTCTAGGAGTTGGCGACGGCTCTCTTGTTCGAGACCTCGAAGATCGTGTCCGTCGAAATACAAAAGATCGAACGCCATAAAGAGGGCTTCGTCGGCGGATCGTTTGCCGATCCGTCCTCCTAAAGCTTGCTGAAGAGCGCCGAAATCCGAGCGTCCCATCGCATCCAGGACAACGGCCTCACCGTCTATGATGGCGGTCCCGACGGGCAGGGCCTTTGCGGCAGCTTGGATTGTTGGGAAGCGGTGCGTCCAATCATGTCCGCCTCGCGTTATGATACGGACTTTGCCATAATCGAGGTGGACAGCTACGCGATATCCATCCCATTTGATTTCATAAACCCAGTCCGGCCCGCTTGGTGCGGTAGGTTTCAAGAGCGCGAGGCACGGCTCAATACGATCCGGCATCGGGTCGAATGGGAGTGCTGGCTGCTCGGGATTGCGGCGTCGGCGACGGCTGCCCTTGAGCGGGGTCTCTGCTTCACGGAGGAGGGGCTTTGATGATGGCTTACTAGGGCGCTTGACCATGAACAAAAGTATATCAGCATTTGCTTAAAATGAGATTTATACTCACGGTCTCGGAAGAAGAGCCTCGAATTCCGACGAGCTATATAGGTATTCCTCGCGACCATCGAACGTCGCTAGGTCTGACTTGTATCGCAGATCGCCTTCAACATCGATCTCTCGCAACGTCCGCAAGGTCTCAGCTACAGTAAGCTCGTCCGACGCCGAGCAGTAGACACAAACCAGATGATGACCGATCCTCCGGACCAGCTCATGCGTCGATTTCTTTACCGCCAAGAGCCTGCCGCCGACGGCTGCATCTTCGATATCTTCCCAGACCAGACCGACATCAGGGATCGGAATCGGAACGAGCCATTTGCCGGTCGAAGAGTGATCGCTGTCCAGGACCTTGGACCTGAACCCGTTTTTCGAAATTGTTGGATGCCACAACATGCGGATCGATCTCGTCATCGCCGAACTGGACTTGAATGATTGTTACACAGATTGCATGTTACAAATCCGCCGACAGGACTTTTCAATGAAATATAAACTACAGGTGTGATCGATATGCAAAAATGGTATAATACCACAAATTCTAAGCAAAGAATGCTGATGTTCGTGGTTAGTGGCTTGCTTATATTCGCATGGGGTATCGGGCTAATCTTCCTCGCGCTCCTATTGTACTGTCACTTTGGTACTATGTCGGATGAGCCCGATCTAAACGCGATCCCCAAACCAGACACAAAGGAATATGTCGAATGGGCAAACAGCAAAGGGCGATGGGCTGACCGTAGCTAGATCAATGATGATCACCAAACTCATTAACGAAGCGATGCCTGCCATAAAGAGGATGGGCCGCACCGAGATCGAGAAAGCGCATGCTGCCCGGCGTCTACATGATCAGCAAGAAGATCGTCCGCGAATTTCCTGACGGACGGATCGAGGAGGTGCATCGTGACACCTGAGCAACAACGTCTGTTGATAGAGATTAACGAGGATTTCGAAGAACACCATGCCGTGGTCAATAGAAATCTTCGCATCAAGCGCATGCCTACCGGCCCGGGTTTCCGACTGCGCGATCTTGATAAGTATGCCGTGTTTCTCGACAGCACTCCAGCTGAGCAAGCCGAATTCATGAAGTCGGTGCACCCGGACGAACTTGAGTTCTACGAACAGCTCCTGATGTCGCGGATCGGGTTCGAAATCGCCGAGGAAAAGTCCGGGTCGATTACTGAAGATCGTGTTGCTCGAAACCCTGATCGGTATCGATGGGATAAGGAATGACGGTCGCGCGGGAGGTCTTGGAGCTGTCTGAACAGCACGGGGTTGTCGACCGCAATGGCTATCCGGAGTGGCTGGCAGATCAGCTCTGTCGAATAGAAGGCATCGAAGGTGACGAGACAATGGAGCTAATTGCGGCCCTTGGTCGTGACGGCATCCTGACATCTTTGGAGATGACTGACCTTACCCTCCGGCACATCCGCGAGCAACCAGAATGACGATTGACGAATTCCTGGCATGGGAAGTGCAACAACCCGGGCGCTACGAATTCCTTGACGGTCAGCCGGTCCCCTTGGAGGGATCGACGCAAGGCCGATCCCTCTTAATCTCCGATATCGCCGCGATCCTGAGGCCAACGGTTCGAGGCACCGGCATGCGCGTACTGATCAACTTCCGAGTCCGGGTCGGCGATGAGGTTCGGTATCCTGCCGTCGTGATCGATGCCGGACCGTATGTTGCAGATGCCTTGGAACCTTCGCAGCCATACGCGGTGATCGATGTCGACCGTCCTCGCGATTGGTCCGCTCTTCCGGATGTCCGATATCTTTCGTTGAAGACTGGGGACGATCCCGAAGAAGTGTTGACATTCATATCCGCGAGAACAAAATAGGAACATATTCCGCACGCCGAGTATGTTCGATGAAGCACAGAAAAGGGATCGATCTCGTCCGCAGCGACAGCGGCTACACCGTGGGCGAGGGCAGTGCTCGTGGCGAAGGTGCATCAGAACATTCGTTCCGGATAGAGGTCTGGTCTGAAGAGCCAGAAGCTGGGGGTGAACTTCTGGAAACCATCAGCAGCGCAACCGATTTCTCGGTGTCGGTTGCGGGATATCAAGCTGCCGTTCGGGCTCGGCCAGGCAAGGTCCTCGTGCATCTGAACGGGCGGCATAGGATATCGTGCGAGAGGGCACCGGACCCGCCGCTCCCTCTCTAATAAGGCCGACCAGGCGGCGGTGTCGGCCTCAAATCGAGAGCAGGTTACGTTTGAGAGCTTGGAGCATTGGTTTGTTCTGGGTGCCCGATGCAGCGCGTGTCAACATAAGGGCTGGCTCGACCGATGGGAACTAGGTCGACGCTTCGGCAAGCGAACTTCTATTGCCTCGTTGATCCCTAAACTCCGCTGCATAAAATGCCAAAACCGCACCGCGAATAAGTTCACAGCGGGCAAGATGAAGCGATAACGGATGCGTTCTAGGCGATGTAAGGACTATAAGCTGTAGGTTGTGGAGTATAGCTGCCTTGTGCCGTCGTGACAACCCGGGGCAAAATTCGAAATCTGCCCCGTGTTTGTCACAAAATACTGAAATCCTTGCATTTTATTTTGAAAATTCCGCATTTGGAACTTGTTTTTAACAATCAATCCAATAGGTTGTTTACGGCTGTGATCCGATCATGGGCGCGTTGAATTGAAGGAGCTGACCAATGTCGAACATGTTTACCTCACGCAATCCCGCAGGCGTCGCCGTCGGTCAGACCGCAGCAATTTTTGGCGTGCTCGCAGCTGGTGCCGTTAACGCGCACATGTCTGGTTTGGCCGCCATGCGTCAGGCACGCGAAAGCAACAACAGCAATGTGCTGCGCTACCAGCTCAACATCGCAATCGACCGCGCTCAGCAGCTCTGCGATGTGGCTGTTGAGCAGGCGAGCGAGATTGAGCAGCTCAAGGCTGAGAACGCACGCTTGAAGGCGGCGTCGGCGACCTATTTGGCAGCCGCCCGTCGTAAGGCAGCCGCCTGATGGACATTAACGAAGCTATCGATAAGTGGATGACAGGCGAACTGACGGTCAAGGAACTGTTCCTTGCGACGGGGCTACGTTCGGTCCGGTCCATCTACGACGAGGTCCTTAACGACCGGCTCGAACGCGACGCCGAGAACTCCACATGGGGCTGCGACGATGATGCCGCCCAGGAGAAGGCACTGGTGGAAGCAATGGCCTGGCACCGCTGGAAAGACTGGCTCGCAGAGGAGCCAGGCTACTTGGATAACTGCATTCGTATGCTCTACTCGGAGCGTGCGCAGCGGCTTGGTCTGAAACAGAAAGTTGCTGCCCGTTAGTCGACGGCATATCCCAACGAGGGAGAGGTCGCCAAAGTGGCCGCTCTTTTTGCGTCAATCCGGTTCCCAAGCCAAGCATTGTCGTCCGGCTCCGCCTGACCAACGCTTTGGATGGCGGTGATGACGTTGTGCTCACCTGTAAGAGCTGCAGCGATCCTTCGATCTGATGTCTCACCTACAGACTTGAGCTGATCATCGGAGAGGTCGATAAGCCAGGTGGTTTGCTCAGGTGTTAGCAGCGACAAGTCGGCCTGCAATCGGTCTTCTTCGCTTGCACAAGCAAACAGCTTGACCTGCATTGCAGGCGACATAGTCCGGATGTGATCAGCGACAGAGGCTTTTCCCCGCTCCAAGTCGCGAGCTTCGTCAATTCGGCTTTCGTCCGGCAATGCGGCCTCCAGGTTTCTAACCGGTTCAGCCGGGGCCGCGCCTCCGCCACCTGTCAGTTTGGCAAGCAGCCAATCAAGAAATGCGGTAGCGGTATTGATGGTGGTTAGCGCCAGCTCAACGAGCGCTCGAACAACGGCGGCGAGAAATCTAAACATGTGAAGCTCCCTTACTTCTTTCTTTTGAGAGCTTGATCATGTTGATCGGCGGCGAATGAAGCAAATCCGACGACTGGCCAAAAATATTTTGTTAACGCGATCCGGTACTACCTGGTCTTATTAAATAACCGTGAGATTTCCTCTCACAGAACTATTGTGGCCGTCGAATGTCACGGCAATCATTGTTCCTGAGAGTGCTTTACTCTCTAACAACAAGGGAACGATCAATGTTTAAATACTCACATCACATGTCATCGGATCAGGTCCGGGACATGCTGAATCACGGCCTGAACTGGCTGCGCATCACCGGTTCGGCGAACGTCAACGCCGACGCTCAGCACGAGCAATGGAAAGTTATCGCGCGAAAAGTGATTCACGTCAGATTGCGGCGAGCGACCTTTTGTCAATTTTCGATGCCGCGATTCGCAGGTTCGCGGTCATTCCGCGTACGCCGCTGGTTCCGATCACGGTATATGATGAAACCGGATATCCGGTCACGAGGGTCCACTCCATCTTTAGCGCAACATTCATCGCTGATCGGGAGGATGGCCACTGGCAAGTCGAGGACGGGTACTGGATCGAGCCCCGCGATTTGCCTTTCCGCTCGCAGTGCAAAAGCCATTTGCGACGGTATTTGCGAAACGGTCTCGTGACAGTTGAAGAAGCCTGTCAAGTGCTCAATTGCTGCCCATACGCGCTCGTCGCGATGCAACTCGAAGAGCCGATGGTCGACCTGGCTGCGCCTGACATCGACGGGCTTACAGTCTCAACGATATCGCGCATGCGCGGCTGGGGCAGGCAGCGTGAAGACCGCGCCTGCGCCGGTTCGAAAAGCTTGAAACCAAGAAAATGTCTTTTATGTCTGGGCAGCGTCGGAAATTCCGGGGCCGTTTTTACTTTTGAAATTTCTGTCAGCGGATTTTCGGCGGCGCTTGCGTGAGATAAAATCTCACAGAATAATTAATTTGTCAGCCAATGATGGCGGCAAAGAAGAACGAAAACAAAGGGTATGAAATGGAAAAGATGTTTGAAATTATCGCTAATGATCACAGCTACGGCATTTATCCGGGCGAGGACAAAATGTCAGCTCTCGAAGCACAAGTGTCAGATGCCGGGTATCGCGGTATTGCCGACCTGCTGGAAACGACCGGTCAGTCATTAGATGAATTTCTTGCCGAAACCAAAGCTATCGAAATTGAGATCAAGCGTATCCGTATCGATTTCTGGGAAGAAGAAAAAGTCGCTGTATACTTCACGCTGTGTCTCGACGAAGAAAAGATTTCCACCCTTGAATGGGTCGACAGCGATGGTGATCTTGAAGTTTCTGACAGCCACATCGATTCCGCTCACCAGTTCAGTCATCACTTGAAGATGTTCATCAACGATAAGCTGAATGACTACCTGAATCGACATCGTGATGAAGTCGATGAACTGTTCGAGGCTATCGCAGCCTAACACCATAACGTCTAGTGTCAAAGCTCCCGTGGACACCGTCACCGGGAGCTTTAATCATTTCTCGTCGACGATCTTCACCGCCTTCCAACGAGCGCGGCAATCTGCACGGGCAACGGCAACCCTGTCCGTGAACTTCAATAGGTCGGCGGCGGAGACATTCTTTCGACCGGAGTAGACTGGTTCGTCCGATCAGCACCATGATGAAAACGATGCTGACAGCGGTTGCGATTCTCCCCGTCATTGCCCGCCTCCAAAACGCTGCAGGACGGCGATGGCGTTGTAGGATTCGAGGGTATTGGGATGAAACAACATGAGGTTTGTTGGAAGGCTTCTGCTCGCAATTGCTGCAACTCTTGGAGTTACGAACTTCGCTGTGGCAGAGACCGCATATCTTCTCTTTGACGACGAGGATGGGCTTCATGGCTGCATTAACTGCAACAGCTTCAGCAGCCAATCCATTTGCAACGAATTCGGGAAATTCGGCTCGGAACTCAGCAACGACAGTATTTGGAACGATTTTGGAAGAGTCGGCAGCGATTTTTGTGCTAGTAGCCCGTGGAATGATTTTGGCAAAGGGTTGAAAGTAGTTGACGGTACTGGTCGTTACTATGGGCGGCTGACAATGAACATAGGTGTTCCGGATCGCATCGACGCGTTTGACCCATGGTTTAGAGCTTACAAAGGCTCTAAAGAAACCTGAGTCGGTCAGAAAACTTATTTGCGCTGGTAGTGATCTGCCGCCGGGGTGTGGATTAATTTGAGTTCGTACTTCAGATAATCAATCGAGAGGCTGTTCCGCCGCGAGGGCCGATAACTTATGTCGCCAGCTGTCGTCGGCGGTGTTCCCTTACTGGACCCCTGTTTAGAAAATCCTAGCCCAATCGAAGCTTTCGCACCGTGGCCAAAAAGCGTGGTGAGGTTATGCATGGCGACGCCGCTCAGAATTTTGCATTTTCGAGTTACCAGCGCATCCTGCTTAGCCGCGCACTAAGAGTGGCAGGGTTTCGAACGGCACCTTGATTTCAGCAGGAGTGTAGCCGAAGGCTCCTTGAGAGGCAGGTGACTGATGGGATGCAAATACTTTCCCGCCGAAGTCCATCGCAAGCCAAAGCCCATTTTCTCGAATGATTCTCACATCCGTTGAGCGCAGCGCACGCCATTTACTGCTCGCATAGCTACGGATGTCAAATGCCATGGCGTGCTGAAGGCTCAGTGGCTGGTCTCTACAAAGCCAAGTCGCAGGATTTGACCGCATGGCGCGAGCGGAAGCCTCTAACGTGCCAATATGAGCGCCCGTCCATTGGGGGAACTTTACGCCAACCTCTTGCCAGGCGAAAAAGTGTGACGCGTCAAACGTCACGCGAACTTGCAGCATCATGCCAGCGCGATAGGCACGATGGCTTGTGCTCGCCGACGCCGTACGGTCACCATCGACTGTGGTCGTTGCCCACACGAAATCCGGCGAGGGAAAATTCCGGATGTTGTTTCCTGATGGGCGAAGTTCGCCCGACGCCAAAATCCAAGGCAGGTGCATTGAGCTGGTGTAATGATAAGCGAGCAACGCGGTATCTCCAAAAACGAACCGCACCTGACTTAAAGCACCGACTCCACTATTTTCAAGGGATAGGATCAGCCCAGCCACAAATCGAGGGCTTTCGGCATTCACGCGCCGCTGAAAAGGATTGCGACGCAAGATGTGGTTGGCGTTGTGGCTTGACCAGCCTCTTCACAAGAAAACTTGAGCGATGTCTCGAACGCAGCTGCCAGACTGTGGACAACGCACGGATTTTCAGCGCTGCCGCGTATGCTATCGAAGGTAACGATCGCTAGCTTCAAAACTCTCGAATTCGAGAGCTTGTATCCTGATGTCCGATAACATTCATTATTGGACATCAACACTATAGTGACAAATGCCCGGGTAGCTTTAAGCGGCAACGAATTCTGATGCAATTAACGATTGAGTTTAGTAGCCTCGTTTGCGGGCGATTCTCACGAGCGTGAAATAGATGAACTTGATCGCGTTAAGGGTATAACGGTGGAGCAAGGCAAGCGTCGTGTGGACGCAACTCCATTCGCATCGTCGCTGATCGAAGGTCATCGCGATATTGGTTACAGCATTGAGACGGCAATTGCTGACATCATCGATAATTGCATCACCGCGAAAGCGCGGCGCGTAGATATTATCGCTGATACTACCTCCGATGATCCTATGCTCGCGATTATCGATGATGGGCACGGAATGGACGATGTGGAGCTAATTGACGCAATGCGTCTAGGCTCCAAAAATCCGCTTGATGTGCGCCACGCAAAAGACTTGGGACGATTTGGCTTGGGGCTGAAGAGCGCCAGCTTCTCACAGTGCCGTCGGCTCACTGTGATTTCTCGCAAAGGCCAGAAACTCACGTCAGCCACTTGGGACTTGGATATCGTCGCAGAAAGAAATGACTGGAAGCTCGAAGTTACCGACAACCCCTTGGACATAGACGTCCTTGATCGACTTTCAGACAGTGGCACTGCCGTGATCTGGGAGAAGCTTGATCGACTTGGGGGCGGTATAGCGAATGACCGCAAGAAGCGTGCAGAGCACATCAATGCCGCTCTGGTCAGTGCCGAACACCACATAAGGCTCGTTTTTCATCGATTTCTCGAAGGAAATCGGCCGAAGTTACGCATCTTCCTCAATGGTCGGGCACTGCAACCTATCGATCCCCTGGCAACTCGTAATCCTGCCTCCCAAATCGAGCCAGAGGAAGCTGTGCCGCTTTCTCAGGGAGCTGTTACCATCCAGTGTTACACGCTGCCTCATCATAAACTAATGACCGAGGCGGAGTGGCTGGAGGTCGGTGGCCCGGAAGGGCATCTCCGGTCCCAAGGTATCTACCTCTACCGTGGCGACCGTCTCATCATCGCGGGCGGCTGGATGGGATTGGCGCGTCAGACGGAGTTGACCAAACTGTGCCGCGTACGTGTTGATATTCCGAACAGCATGGACGCTCTATGGAAAATCGATGTAAAAAAGGCCTCTGCACAGCTACCTCCTGCGGTCGCCACACGACTGCGGCGTGTCATCGAAAGCTTCCTCGGCACCTCACGACGCGTTTATCGAAGGCGGGGTCAAAAGCTTGTCGATCATGACCGACTGCCACTTTGGGTCCGCATGCAGCAGGATGGTAGGGTTATTTTCCGACCCAATCTGGACCATCCAACATTCCGGCAATTTGAACACCAATTGCCTGAAGCATATCGAGCTGGCTTCCAGACATGTCTGAAACTTCTCGGCTCCGGCCTTCCGATAGACGCTCTTCATGCTGATCTGCTCGGGAACGCTGAGGCGGTTGTCGAAGATATGCCAGACGAAGCACAGGTTCGAGAGATGGTCGAGGCCGTGGCCGCCACACTGCTCGATTCAGGCATTGGGAAGACGAAGGTAAAGGAAGTTCTGCAGGGACAGGACTTTTTCAGGAAGGCATGGCCCTTGGCACAGCCGTTGATCGATCAATATCTGGAGGATTTGTGATTTGACCCCCGCGCAGTCGAGCCTTTTGAGCGTCGTCGAGTCTGCCCTGTTTGATCAACCTCGAAAAACCGAACCTGAACTGCGTGCACTGATAACTTCGCTGAACGCGGCACTCCAAGCGGGTTTGTCAGTCGACGAGGTTGAGCAAGTCGCGCGGACAGTCGAGGAGAAAAATGGAATTCGCGCAGGCCTTGGTGCAATAGTTGACGGCCCGGACTTCTTTCCATGGCTGGATGACGCAAAGTCGGCAATCGATCCATATTACTGGACACGATATCGCAAGCTTCTGATCCAGCAGGGACTGCCCAAGGATGTCGTCATCTCGCTCGACACGGTCACTGACACCATCCTCAGTCGTTTGGGCAATCCAAATCTTCTCCAACAATGGGACCGACGCGGCATGGTGGTCGGTCACGTACAAAGCGGGAAGACGGCGAACTACAATGGCCTTATCTGCAAAGCGGCAGACGCTGGATATCGGCTGATCGTCGTGATTGCGGGGATTCACAACAACCTGCGGAACCAGACGCAGGGGCGTATTGATGAGGGCTTTATCGGTCGCGACACCGGCCGTCAGCAGGGAAAATCGAGCCTGGGCAAAAACATAATTGGGGTTGGTCAGTTCGATCCGAATAGAACGCCAGTAAGCCTTACCAACACGCTAAGTGACTTCAACATCGGGACCGCCTCGACCAATACCAGTGAAATCGACTCCTATAAGGTCCCAGTTGTGCTGGTGATCAAGAAGAATCATCGCACTCTTAAAAACCTGCTCGGTTGGTTGAAGGACAACAGTGCTCGCGGTGATAACGAAATGATCGATCAACCGATGCTGCTGATCGATGATGAAGCTGACAACGCATCCATAAACACGAAATATGGCAAGAAGCTTGTCACAACCATAAACGGCCAGATACGCGATCTTCTGGGGATGTTTCACCGAAGCTGCTACGTCGGCTACACCGCAACGCCTTTCGCGAACATTTTTATCGATCCTGACCAAGAAGATGAGATGTTTGCAGAAGACCTCTTTCCGCGCGATTTTATCATTGGGCTCGATGCGCCGACAAACTATTTCGGCGGCTCGAAGGTCTTCATTGAAGGGCTGCCTGAGGATGGCGAGCCTGTTTGGCTTCGCCAGATCACCGATAATGAAGATACTCTCCCGATCAAGCATACTATAGACCTTCAGGTGGAAGCTGTTCCGGGGTCATTGGCGAGAGCGCTTCGTCTTTTCCTTGTTGCCCGCACCATCAGAGATTTAAGAGGGCAGACCAGAAGTCATTGCTCGATGCTCGTGAACGCTAGTCGGTTTACGCGCGTCCAAAGCCTCCTTCGCAACCGGCTTCATGAAATTCTTGAGCGTATTCAAAACGCAGTTCGAATAAATGGCGCATTAGGAAACCAAGGACTGAACGATCCCGAAATCGAAGCACTCCGTTCTGTTTGGGCCGAGGAATACTCCGAGGCATGGCCAGACTGGCCTTCCATTCAAAAAAACCTTCTTGAATCGATTGCGGCGGCTAAGGTGGTTGAAGTTAACAGCAAGGCGAATGATCTCAACTACAACGGTGGCGGAGATCGCGGACAAACAGTCATCGCTGTTGGTGGCTTTTCGCTTTCACGCGGTCTTACGCTCGAAGGGCTAACGGTTACTTGGTTTCTTCGCAACACCATGATGTACGACACACTAATGCAAATGGGGCGTTGGTTCGGTTACAGGGCCGGATATGAAGACCTATGCCGTATCTGGATGCCGCTCCAGGCCATTGATTGGTATGCTTTTATCGCCGGTGCGACAGAAGAACTTCATCAAGAGCTGAAAACCATGGAGAAGGTAAAAGCGACGCCACGGATGTTCGGTTTGGCGGTAAGGAGCCATCCGTCGGCACTGCTTATTACAGCAAAGAATAAGCTTGGGTCCGGAAAGAAAGTGACTGTTCTTGTCGGCCTAGCAAACAAATTCGTTGAGACTGCCAAAGTTAGTTTGAAGAATACTGACCTAACGGCAAACAGGGAATTGGCAAAGCGGTTTCTGGCTGCTTTGGAAACTGAAGGCCATACGCCTGACGGGAGCAAACGCTTCAGCGGGAGCTACCTGCTGGAGAAAGTTTCAGTCAATATCGTCGATGAATTTCTGGCTGGTTGGCGCAATGCGGACCAGAGCAACACCACTGAGACGGGGCCGATCAGGCGTTACATTCATTATAGGATAGAGGATGAACTAAGGTTCTGGGACGTACTCGTTGTTTCTCTTCAACGCGGGAAGATCGCCGCAGATACTGCGCTCGGCTGGGATATCTGGCCCGCAAGACGATATGTTGATCTCGGGGACCTGAAAAACGGCTACATGTCTTTCAGCGGCAAAGGCATGCGCGTCTCTTCGCGGGGTATCGAGAAAGCGGGCGTCGATCCTGAGAAAGCAGCCAGAGCAGAGGAGGAATACCGCCTGTCCAATGCCGAGAGCACGAACTTTCCGGACACGATATACCGGGAGGTCCGCGACCGTCCGCTGTTCATTTTGCATTTCGTTCAGGCCACGGAACCAGAGGGCGCTGCCGGTGATTCACGCGGGGCTCAAATACCCGATTCTCCCGTCGTTGCATGGAGTATAAGTCTGCCAAAATCGAGCAGACCAAACGAGAGTGTCGAGTACGTGGTGAACACCCAAAAAATGCGAGAGCTTTTTGGCGAACCTGATGACGATGAGGATGCCGAAGGTGACGAAGAATAATCCTTGGGATCGACTCGGTGTTGGTGAAGCTCGTCGGGTCAACAGCCAGGGAAAGTACGACTTTTTCTGGATCATGCTTGAAGGTTTGCGGCCGGGCCTGATCTTGAAGCTCGATGAGGGTCAGCTGCTGGTCGAACCTCTACCAATACTCCGCAGCATCGACACGAGATATCGCCTCGTCGGTGATCGACTGTCGTTCGTACTTTCGCTCGGTGACAATGGTCTCAGCGAATTGTTCGAGGCGCTTTGCCGAAACATCGCGGATGGTGGTGAGCAGGCTGCAAACCATCAGGATGCGCTGTTTCACACTGTTCAGCGAACTAGACGCTGGCACCATCTGTTGCGCGGCGGTTCGACTGGCGAGCTTACTCTTGAAGAGCAAAGGGGGCTGATCGGAGAGATAGCCTTCCTGCAGGAATTGGCAGCAATGATTGGCCCGGAGGCTGCTATCGAGGCGTGGAAAGGCCCGGACGGAGCGTCCAAGGACTTTGAGTTTCCAAATATTTGCGTCGAGTTGAAAGCGCGGCGAAGTGCGGCGAAACCATACGTAGCGATATCGTCGGTCGAACAGTTGGCGGATGTCGATGGAGCCAGGGTGTTTCTAAGGGTTACCGATGTCACTGCTGCCATGACGCCAGAAGGACTGACATTGCATGACCATGTTGCGGCGACCTTGCTTGCGCTTCAGACTTCGGCATTCGCTGTTGCCCGCTTCGATCAGATGATTTTCGACTTTGGTTACGATCCCGTTCACAAGTACGATGGTCGAAGATGGTTCATTGGCGAGAGTAGAGAATTCGAAGTTTTAGAAGGATTTCCACGTATCGTCTCTCCAATCGCAAGTGGGGTCACGGACGTCAGATATTCGATTGGTTTGGCGGAATGTGCTCCCTATGCGCTCGCCGAGCCACTGTTGGACATTATTCGGGAGGAAAGCGCGTGAGTGAGCTGGAGGATTTCCATCGGCAAATCATCGCGGATGTGCAGGGCGACGCCGACGCTCTGGGTCGAGTCAATGCGGTGGCCTTCTTCGAAATAACGGGAGAGTATCTGACCGAAGCTGGCGAAATCGATAGCGCCAGCTGGTCGTATTTCGAGGGGAAAGCCTCAAGTTCGACGCTACAAGTGCACGGGTATGGCGGTGATCCTCGGGACGCCGACGGAATTTTGTCTCTGATTATATGCGATTTCGAAATAACGCCGGAACCACGAACAGTGAATTCCGACCATGTGAAGCGACTTTTCAAGCGTCTTGTGGAGTTTCTGACTCAAGCACGAAAGGCATCCTTCCGATCTGGCCTGGAAGAATCCAGTCCCGGTTTCGGGCTGGCTGATTTGATTTCCGCGACGTGGTCTGAAGTGGACAAGATCAAGCTCGTCCTGGTGACGAATGCCGAATTCCGGGCGAAGTCCGACGCAGTGCCCGCAGGTTTGATAGATCAGAAACCTGTCACCTACAGTGTCTGGGACTTGAAGAGGCTTGCTAAATACGTCGAGCAAGGAATAACGCGGCAAAGCTCGGAAGTTGATTTTGTCAAGGATTTCGGCGGACCCGTCCCTGTCTTGAGAGCGTCATCCGGGGAAGCAGCGTTAGAAACGTACATTGCAGTGATGCCTGGGCATCAGCTTGCTTCGATCTATGACAGATGGGGCCCAAGGCTTCTGGAGTCCAATGTGCGAAGCTTCTTGCAGGCACGGGGAGCGGTTAACCGAGGTATCAGGGACACCATCGTTAAAAAACCAGAGATGTTCCTTGCGTATAACAATGGGCTGAGCGCAACAGCAGATTCGGTTGAGATCGAGGAAACACCGAGAGGATTGGTCCTGACTCGCGCTGAAAACCTCCAGATTGTGAACGGTGGCCAGACAACGGCATCAATACACGCGGCACGAAAAGCGGCACCTGAGCAACTGAATCAGGTGTTTGTTCAGATGAAACTGAGCATTGTACCGCAGGAAATGTCCGAGGAGGTCGTTCCGCTCATTTCTCAGTTTGCAAACTCTCAGAACAAAGTAGCTGCCGCCGACTTCTTCGCCAACCACCCGTTTCACATTCGCATCGAAGGCTTCTCGCGGCGGCTGCTCGTTCCGGCAGGCTCTGATGGCTACCGCGAAACGAAGTGGTTTTATGAACGTGCACGCGGACAGTTTGCCGACGAGCGGGGGCGTAGGACTATTTCGGAGCGCAAGATATTTGACTCCGAATACCCCCGTAGTCAGTTCTTCAGCAAGACTGACCTTGCGAAGTATGAAAACACTTGGAGCGAACTACCTCACGAAGTCAGTAAGGGGGCGCAGAAGAATTTTACCGAATTTGCAAAAGCCATCGGCACTCGATGGGGCAAGGACGGAACCTCATTCGACGAAGTCTGGTTCCGGCGCTTGGTCGCCAAGGCAATTATCTTCCGACGCACGGAAAACCTTGTCTCCTCCGCGTTATGGTACCAAGGAGGTTATCGCGCGAACATTGTGACCTACGCTATTGCAAAGCTGGTGCACGATGCCGAAAAGCTAGGACGCCAGATTAACCTCGACGCTGTATGGCGGCAACAAGGTACGTCCGAATTGCTGGATCGGGTGCTTCAGATCGCCGCAGAAGACGCTCAATCAATTATCCTGTCGCCACCGAGCGGTATCAGAAATCTCAGCGAGTGGGCAAAAAAGCAAGGTTGCTGGAAAGCTTTGGCAGATCGTAAGCTCGAATATCCGGAGAATCTCGAAGACTTGCTTGTAGCTCCTGACGAGGCGGCGGCTGAAGTCAGAGAGGCCCGAGCGGATAAGGCTTTGTCGGTGAGTGTTTCTGCAGAGGTGAAGGTTCATCAACTGGGAGCGGCGTTTTGGGCCCAAGTCGCTGCGTGGGCGCGTCAAAACAAGAGGCTCTCACCAACCGATACGGGAATTCTGGAAACTTGCGCAGCTATCCCCAGAAAAATGCCCACCGATAGGCAATGCAAGTTCGCGCTCAGTATTCTTGAAAAGCTGGTTGCAGGAGGGTTCCGCCACCCGGCTATCGTCGAGCGACCCATGGAAGAAGTTTAGACGTAATCGAAAATCGGCAAGATGGCTTCGGCAATCTGCAAGGCCAAGAATGGGGGAACGGCGTTTCCAACTTGAACATACTGCTCGGTCCGAGTTCCCAGGAATACATAATTATCGGGAAATGTCTGGAGTCGGGCGGCCTCGCGCACTGTTAGGGAACGGCACTGACAGGGGTCAGCGTGGATAAAATAGTGGCCGTCCTTCGAAATGTGGCTTGTCACCGTTGACGAAGGATGGTTCCACCGCTGAACACGGAAGCGATCATCAAATTTGCCACTGGTCCAGTTAACGTGTTGTGGAGCAATCGCTGGGGGAAATTTGGGTGATTTCGGGCTTGATCCCTCCGCAATGGCATAGCAGGCAGCAAAGAGATATCGACTCAGGTCGCTTGGCATATGGGCCCTCGTTTCATGGCCATGCAACGTCCTAAGTCGCGGGTCGTTGAGAAATGATCTTAATTTGGACGGAATAGTCGCAGGAAGAGCTGTGCGCACGGGCGACCACCGCCCCTGCAGAGAACTCGATGCGAGACGAGCCCTAACCTCATTCACAGTTGCGACGAAAGTGCCTTTATCCTCCCCGCTGTAGTTCGCTATCGATCCCTCTACGTGTTGGATGGCTGTTTCCATAGCCTCCCTCCACGCGGCTGGGCTGTCGTTCCTGCTCAAGCCGCTTCGCAGTAATGGCATGTTCGACAGAACGTCAGCGACGGTCACGATACGTTTGGACTTTGTCAATTTTGGCGAGAACCAGTGAGGCAGGCGGGAAGCGATATCACGTCGAACGCCGACAATGATCACGCGATGCCGAGCTTGAGGAATTCCGAAATCCTCAGCCTGAACAAGAAAATGTTGTGGGGTTAGTTCGGTGTTTTCGTCACCCGATAGGGCGTAAAGCTTGTAACCGCGACCCGAGCTTTCGAGGTCAGCCCTGACCTGTCCAAAAATTGCCAGCCCCTCCACGGTGGAGGATAACATTCCCTTCACGTTTTCCATCACGAACACTGCGGGGGAAAATTCATTCAAGACCCTGCAATATTCCCTGTAAAGGAAATGCCGTTGATCTTTCGCAGGAACATAATCCTTTTTTCCGGAATTCCTTGCCCTGCCGACCAACGAGTAAGCTTGACAGGGCGGCCCTCCAATCAAGACCGTACGACCATTCGCAGCGCCGCCGATCCGCTTGATTGCGCTAGACAGCAGTTCTGTCGCGTCCGGAGTCCCTAGCTCGGCACAAAGTGCCTCCTGAGAAGCCCTCCGCCATTCACAAGGATAAAGGTCTTTCCAATCTGGTTCGTCGCCACCATCTTTAAGCCAGCTATAATATTCGGGAGGAAATTCAGAAAACTCTCGCAGGAATGACCGCAGTCGTAGCGTCCGGTGTGCTGCCTTCTCCTTTTCGACGGAGATGCCAATGGCATAAGCGTTCTGGCCCTCCTTATTCTTGCAAGTGGCAAAGCCTTCGCTGAGGCCGCCCGGTCCTGAAAAAAGATCGACTATTCGTATTGGCTCAAACATACCGGACTCCGCGCACTTTCCTTTCCCAGGTATTGCGTCCGAGAGCAAGGGAGAACTGATGGACGTTGTGGATAAAGCGACGCGGTCGCGCATGATGAGCAACATCCGTGGCCGCGACACTCGCCCCGAAGTGATGCTGCGGAAAGCGCTCCATCGGCTTGGTTTTCGCTTCCGGCTCCATGTGAAGGGTTTGCCGGGAAAGCCTGATATTGTCCTCCCGAAGTATCGCGCGGCGATATTCACACACGGTTGTTTCTGGCATCGCCACCATGGATGCCGATTTGCGACTAGCCCCGCGACCCGCGTAGAGTTCTGGAACGCGAAGTTCACCGGAAACGTGGAGAGAGATGGCAGAGTACGAGACGCCCTAAATGGCGCTGGCTGGCGCGTTGCTACCGTTTGGGAGTGCGCTCTTCGAAAGCCTCAGGATGCAGTCGTCGCCGCCGAGGTCGTTGCCGAATGGCTCTCTTCAGAATTCGTGACGCTAGAAATCGGTTCTGGCGATTTGGGCTCTGATCGAGCGTAATCACCTTTGGGCAACATTCTGCTTGGCCTGAGGTCAGACTGATTGAGATGCCCCCTCAAGCAAACAAATTCTCAACGGCGATATATGTTGCCTTGGTGCCTTTGCTTTGGCAGGCCATCTGCAGATGACGAAGAAAACCCAAATCCGGCGTTTGGCACAGCTAAGCACTCTCTTTCAACTGAGGCATACCACCTGCCGCCCTTCGTGCAACTTGAGGACGGCGATAGCGACAGCTTTGTACATCTGGCGGCAGTCCAGTGGGTTAAATCTAAAAAAATTTGCGATCCCAGCGAGGCCTAATCCCAGGTCTTCGCGCCGTTGGCCGCCAATTTCCCCACCCAGATTTGAAATGGGTCAATTCGGTTGCTTCGTTTGGATGGCGATAGGTGTTACCCGCGCCAAACGACACCGCTGCGAAGCCCACTGTCCCGCTTCGCGCTGTTGGGACGCTGCCCACGGCCATCGCTGCTCCGTGATGGCTGACGAGTAGATAATCCACGGGTGCTGTCATAGTGGCCGGAAGAGTTGAATAGTCAGCATCGCCAGTCAGCAATGCCTCTCGTCCTGCACTCAATCTAGCTCTCAACGTGAGGCCGGTATTGTTGGCGTTTCCAACTTTCCCAGCGCATTCTGCGATAGACAAATCGGCAGTGGTGAAGGCGGCACCGTATGGCCACACAAAAAGGTTTCCGCGCTTTGCAATCGCAATCGCTATTCGCGCAGCGCCCGGGCCCAGCCGCTGACTGGGAACGATCCATTTGGCATCGTAGAGGTCCTTGATGGTACAGGGAGCATGCAAATGGTCCCAGTCCCAGTGAGACAGTATCACGATCTGGTCTTTCGCAAGGTCAACGTCAAGCTTCTTGGGCGCTGTGTATCCGTTCCATGAGACAGGAAGGCCAGTATCGAAATGGAGGTAGGATCGCCCCTCCTTGTCGACAAATGACACGAAACTGGCTTGTCCGACGTCGCGAACTACGATCTCCGTAGGAGCAGCGATTGACTTGAGGACTCGTTCGATATCGCTCCATTTCCTACCTACCGTGAAGCGGTTCGAAAGCTCCGCAATGCTCGTCGGCAGCGGTTCTTTCGCAGACGCTGCGCCCAGTGATTTGGGTGAGGGGCCCGAAGGCGGCGACAACGGGTCAACAAGAGGGCTGCCGCCAACGGTGACGACGCGCGTTTGGGCGTAATATCTAAGAGGTCCCAGTTGCGCTTGCCAAGTTATCAAGCCATCTCCGCTCGGCTCAATCTGCAGGCGAAACCACGATCCTACAATCGGTGGAGCCCCCATGACCTCTTCAAACCGACGCGGCGTCGTGACGATACGGGTCAACGCGAAAGCCTTGAACTCCTTCTCGTTGAAAAGCTCACCTTCCGGGTCCTTGGAATCATCGATTTGATCGGCGTCTACACCATCAAATTCTATGGAGGCTCGTCGGTATGGGGATGCGCTCAAAAAGTCGATGCGGGACAGACGGGCGTAAAGGGCTCGCGGTCTGTCGTCTTCAGGGAAAGTGGGCGTAGGTATATCGATTCTCAACGGTTGGCTCCATCAAGCAATTCACGTCATGATTGATAGATGCAAAAGTCGAGAGGTAATTGCAACCGGTTAAACGAAACTGATGGGGAGACCGGACATTTCATTCAAACCGTGAAAACCGAATAGTGGCCAAGATCATTAGGGGAAATCTACTTACTAGCGTCGGAGCGCAAAGCAGGTGTCCACGCAGTTTGGTTCTAAGGGCGAGCCCATCGAGGTTTTCAAGCAGCTTGATCGATATCTTGACATTTTGGCGCTGAACCGTTGATGGCGTAAACCTTTCTTCAATTGTTGATTTGCGTAAACCGGTAACAGCCAAGACATGCCTGCTTCTCACTCAGGCTTTCCAATCCGTCATGTAGGAACAACCTATATTTTCAAGTCTGAGCACTGACGAGCAGCTTTTCCAAGAAATATTGATAAAATAAGCGTGGATACCGTGAGGTGTATTGGCTGAATCATTGTCCAGTCATAGGTTGCGACAACACTCAGCTGGGAACCATCTTCGCATGACGGGCGTCTATCATCACAGAGAGCAGACAGAAGCCAAGCGTTTCATCTTGCGGAAGTATCTGCAGACACTGGCATTCAAAACCTTACACGGCGGTTGGAACACCCTTGCTTATATCGACGGCTTTTCAGGACCATGGCAGTCAAAGACGCCGGACCATTCTGACTCCTCTTTCATGATCGCAATAGAAGTGCTGAAGGATGCCCAAGCTAAGGTGCGGGCGTCAGGAAAGAAACCTCGCGTCAAATGCCTTTTCATTGAAGAGAATGCTGCGTCGTTCGCTCAGCTTCATCCTGCGGTGACTGCCCATCACGACGCAGCGAACGATTTCTTTGTCGAGACCTTCAATGGCAAGTTCGAGAATGCGCTGCCCCAAATCCGACGGACCATGTCTAACGCCTTCGCTCTGACGTTCATCGATCCGACCGGCTGGACCGGATACGAGTTCGACAAGGTCAGACCAGTTTTCGAGCACGCGCCTGGTGAAGTTTTGCTCAACTTCATGTTCGACTTCGTCAACAGGTTTACGGCATCATCAGACCCCCAAACGCTTGCCTCATTCGATGGAATTCTTGGCTTAAACTGGAAAGAGCGACTTGAGCCGTCGTTGCCGCGCGAAGAGGCGCTGATGAAACTTTTCACCGAGCAGTTTTGGAAAGCTGGAAAATTCGCACACGTTCTCAGCACTCCGATTGAGAAGATATCGGATCGGACGCATTTTCACATTGTGTACGGGACGCGTAGCCCAAAGGGTTTGGAGGCTTACCGCCAAGTCGAATATGACGCGCTGAAAGATCACGGCATGCGCCGCGCAGCAGCTCGTGAAATGATCAGAGAGAAGAAGACCGGGCAAACTGATCTCTTCGGTGCGGAGGGAGCGGCATCCGTGGCGGAAGGGTCGATGGAGGCGCAGATCGCAAGCGTCAAACACCAGGCAAAGGATTGGCTTCGCCAGCAATTGCCGACCTGTCCTCAGCCATTTTCTGATATTTGGCCAATGATGCTTGATAAGTTCATGCTCAGGAAGACCGACGCCAGAGACATCTGTGCCGAGCTAGGGAAATCTGGTGAAATCAAGGAAACTTGGCGCATGAACCGTTCGAGACGACAGAAGCCTGACGACAATGATCAGATTGAGCGGCCTTAGGCTGCAGCGGCGGGCATGTCGTCCCAGGTGCGGCCTCGATACGATCTGCCGGTTTTCTTCTTGTTGTAGCCGCCCCACTGCTTAAAGAAGAAGGCGGTGTCAGCATCGATGCACATGTCGAAGATTTCGTCGATCCACGCGGGGTCCATTGGCCGAGCCTGCGGGCCTGATTCGCCTCCGACAATTGCCCAGCTAATTCCTTCGAGCCTTCCTGCCGCAACTGAACCTATAAGCGGCTCGAACGACACGAACCGGATGGCTGCTGGAACTTCGCGCAGTTCATCGAGCCGATGGATTACCTTTCCATCCTCTACGCTTGCACCGAGCCAGACATTGGGGAGCACTTCGAAGCCATCCTGTAGAACAGTGGCCATCCGGTCAGGTCGCTTTGTGAGTATCTGATATGTATGACGTCGGGTCTGCGCCATCACCGACCAGACCTTGCGGACGAAGTCAGTCGGAACATCTGGATGGAAAAGGTCGGACATCGAATTGACGAAGACATTTCTGGGCCGTGACCATCTCAGCGGAACTTGGAGAGCGGTCTCGTCGAGAAAAAGTGCGCCGGTCCATTTCGGACGGCCACCCGATTTACGTGTCAAGCCGCGATATTTCTCCACGCCCATTGCTTCGAGACGAGCGGCCATACGCATAGCATAGCAGTTGGTGCAGCCAGCGCTCATGATGGAGCAGCCCGCTACCGGGTTCCATGTTGCATCCGTCCATTCGATTGTGGTTTCAGCCATCGCCAGCTCCAAAGTAGCTTGGCATTGTATCATGCCGAGTAAACAAACCGCTAAACTGGCACAACAGATGCTGGGGTGTAGTGGCTTGGGAACTTAACTTCAGCTTTGGCCCAGCATGAATGCGCTTATCCTGGATGAAATCTTGCCGCTATTCCCAGGCCGTGCGTTGGTCTCCGATTGCCAATCTGGTAAGTCAAAAGTCAAGATGCACTTGTCAAGGGCGGGCGGGAACGTGGTCCGGGGAAAAGCCTTCGTCTTAGGTTTAGCGACATTTATTGCGCTTTCGCCAAACGGCCATGCTGCGGCGAGCAACTTGGACATGCAGCTCTTCGGTCACGGGCCTCCGAACCGCCGACAGCGACTGGCTTGTCGCGGAGATCGGGATCGCGTTGCTCGACGGAGGCGTAATAGGCATCCATGTCGATATGGATGAATTTGCCCTGCTTTTGCGCAGCGTTGGGGTTTGGGTCGCATATCACCGGCTGAGGTTGCGACATGGCACTCAATATCCTTCGTCATCGGCCGGTGAGTTGAGCATCTCCTGCTCGTATTCAAGCTCGGCAATTCGGTCGAACAGGACCTGCTCATAGTTTGACAAGATGCTGCCAAGGTGTGCGAACGGCTGCTGTGGAGGCGGTTCACCGCAATCACTCATCGTGACTGTGATTGTTCCGGTGTAAGCGAGGTCGATATAGGCTTGCACGGTTTCAAGCTCGCGTTTGGCAAACTCGATCTGCGAGCCGATAGCAGCAATCTTGGATTCCTCAGCTGTCGATCCAAACACTGTACCGTCTAAACGTTCCAGGCGTTTTTCCTCGAATGAGACCACATTCTCTGTCACGCGATATCCTCCTTGGTTGCCGCTTTGCATTCGATGGTAATTGCGGAGCCCCATAGAAATGGAGCGCGGCCTGTTCATCGTAGGTATATTTTCTTATCGATGACATTTTCGAGCCTGTGGACGCTTCCTCGTTACGTGCTTGAATCCATTCGCCCTTCGGCTTCAGCAGCATGTGGTCAGGTTGCAGTTCGAGGAACACTCGCCCATTCATGCGCATTGACTCACATACCGATAAGGAACAAACAAAGAACATACCCGCTTTCGAGTGAGATGAAAACTTGATTTTGAAGAAGGCTCCGAATGGCGAAGTCTGGCGCAAACCCCGTCATTTCCGACCTTCGAGATCGCATACAGCACCTTGAAGGGGCCGTGGCTCGCCCTAAAACGGTCCTCCCATTCGGAGTGGCCGACATCGATGCGCATTTTCCGGGTGGCGGGCTAGCCTATGGGGCGTTGCACGAATTCGCCGGGGGAGGAGCAGGCGCGATTGATGGTGCGGCCGCAGCGTTGTTCGCCGCTGGGATTGCTGCCCGAACCAAAGGCAAGGTCGTTTGGTGCCTTGCTAGACCCGACCTCTTCGCTCCGGCCTTGGCCCAGGTCGGACTCCATCCTGATCGTGTGATCTATGTCGAAGCGATTAAAGAGGAGTTCGTCTTGGAAAGCTTCGAGGAGGCGCTTCGTTTTGGCGGCCTTGGGGCTGTGGTCGGAGAGGTGGTTCGGCTTCCCATGGTGGTGTCGCGGCGGCTCCAGCTTGCTGCCGAGGGCTCCGGCACGATCGGCCTGGTGATCCGACGATGGCGGCGGCAGACCGAGGCTGGGGATTTTGGCCATCCGACGGCTGCGGCAACACGATGGCGAATATCCGTCCTGCCGTCCGAGCCGCTTCCGGTGCCAGGTGTCGGCCGAGCGCGATGGCTGGCTGAACTGATCAGGGTGAAAGCAGGAGAGAGCGCAGATTTTGTCATAGGTGCATGTGATGACCAGGGTCGTATCAGTATTTCTTCCGACGCTGCCGACGGATCGGGTCAGACGGGCCGATCCGTTCATACCGGCTGAGACGCCGCTCGTAGTTGTCGCAAGGGGCGGTTCGAAACGCTGGCTGTCGGCCGTCGATGCGAATGCCGCCAAGCTCGGCTTGCACGTTGGCATGGCCGCTGCAAAAGCGCAGGCGCTTGTGCAGGGCTTGCACATGGTTGACGCCGATCCCGCCGCCGATCTTGCCGCACTCGAACGCCTGACACTCTGGGCACTGTCTCAATATTCCCCGATTGTTGCAATCGATCCTCCTGATGGGATCGTCATGGACACGGAAGGAGCCGATCACCTGCAAGGCGGCGAAGCGCTTACGCTGTCCGGTCTCGTGAACCGGTTTCGTGCACGCGGTCTGCCAGCCCGTGCTGTCATTGCCGATACATGGGGAGCCGCATTCGGGTTGGCGCGATCCATGACGGCGGAAACCAAGGTCATTCCTGCAGGGAAAACGGCCGATGCCGTTGCCCGACTTCCCTTGTCGTCGCTGCGGTTGAGTGCCGAGGCGATTGTAAGCCTGCGCACGCTCGGGTTCAAAACGGTCGGCGAGCTGGCTGCGACACCGCGTGCGCCGCTTGCCTTGCGCTTCGGTCCAGAGATCGGCCGCCGTCTCGACCAGATGTTCGGCCGTGTCGCCGAACCCATTGATCCAATCCGCTGTCCTGAGATCATCGAAGTCCATCGAGCGTTCGCCGAGCCGATTGGGGCTGCGGAGACCATTGCAAAGTACGTTTCCCGGCTCGTGACGCAGCTCTGTCTCGAACTGCAGGCAAAAGGTCTCGGCGTCCGCCGTACGGACCTGATTGTCCACCGGGTCGACAACACGATTCAGGCTTTGCGAGCAGGGACGGCGAAGCCCGTGAGAGATGCCGTCTGGCTGACGAAGCTGCTGCACGACCGGATTGAGAAGATTGATCCAGGATTTGGCATCGAGAAGCTCAGCCTTGCGGCAACTATGGTGGAGCCGCTGAACGACAGACAGATCAGCCTTGTCGAGGACACCGACGTCGATGTCACCTCCCTGATCGACGTGCTTGGAAACAGGGGGACGCAGCGCATCTATCGGCTGGCACCTGTTGCGAGCGATGTGCCCGAACGCTCGGTGCAGCGGGTCTCACCCGTTGCCAAGGAGGATGGCCAAACGTGGCCGATGACCTGGCCGCGTCCGGTGCGCCTGATGGATCGTCCGGAACTGATCGAGGTCATGGCTCTGCTGCCCGACCATCCACCTGTCTGGTTTACCTGGTGTGGCAAGCGCAGGCGCGTCAAACGTGCCGACGGACCCGAGCGGATATACGGGGAATGGTGGCAGCGGACGTCCGAGTGGGTTGCGGTTCGTGACTATTTCACGGTCGAAGACGAGACCGGTGAGCGCTACTGGATTTTTCGTTCCGGCGACGGTGTCGATGCCGAGACCGGATCGCACAAATGGTTTCTGCACGGGGTCTTTGCGTGATGCGCTATGCAGAACTCCAGGTCACGACAAATTTCAGCTTCCTGCGCGGAGCCTCATCTGCAGATGAGCTGTTCGCCACGGCTAAGGAACTCGGGATCGAGGCGCTCGGCGTTGTCGACCGAAATTCGCTGGCAGGCATTGTGAGGGCGCTGGAAGCATCGCGTGCGACAGGCCTGCGGCTGGTGGTCGGCTGTCGTCTTGATCTGCAGGATGGCATGTCGATCCTCGTCTATCCGACGGACCGGGCGGCCTATTCGCGTCTGACCCGATTGCTGACCATTGGCAAGTCGCGGGGCGGGAAGGCGAAGTGCATTCTGAACCTCGAAGACGTAGCGCTTTACGCCGAAGGTCTGCTTGGCATTCTGGTGCCGGACCTGGCCGACGAGACCTGCGCGATCCAGCTTCGGAAAATGGCCGAGGTTTTCGGAGACCGGGCCTATGCTTCACTATGCCTGCGCCGCCGACCGAACGACCAGATGCGGCTGCACGAGATTTCCAATCTTGCGGCAAGGTACAAGGTCCGCACGGTCGTCACCAACGACGTGCTCTTCCACGATCCTTCGCGCCGCCAGCTCCAGGATGTCGTTACCTGCATCAGGACGAAAACTACCATCGATGATGTCGGCTTCGAGCGCGAACGGCACGCCGACAGGTATTTGAAGCCACCAGAAGAGATGGAGCGTCTCTTCCAGCGATATCCGGAAGCGGTGGCCAGGACCATTGAGATCGTCGAACGCTGCAAGTTCTCCATGGAAGAGCTGACCTACCAATATCCGGAAGAAGCCCTGATACCCGGCATGTCCGCGCAACAGTCATTGGAGCACTACACCTGGGAAGGCGTAAAGGTGCGCTACCCTGATGGTTTGCCCACCCATGTCGAAAAGACCATCCGGCATGAATTGGCGCTGATCGAAACGATGCGATATGCCCCCTATTTTTTGACAGTTTTTTCCATCGTCCGGTTCGCGCGGTCCCAAGGCATTCTGTGTCAGGGACGGGGATCAGCGGCCAACTCGGCTGTCTGTTTCGTGCTCGGCGTCACCTCCATCGATCCTGAAACCAACGATCTTCTGTTCGAGCGTTTCGTCAGCCAGGAACGCGATGAACCGCCGGACATCGATGTCGATTTCGAGCACGAGCGCCGCGAGGAGGTCATACAATGGATTTACAACACCTATGGACACCATAAGGCTGCGCTCTGCGCGACGGTCACGCGATATCGGACGAAGGGTTCGATACGGGATGTCGGCAAGGCGCTGGGCCTGCCCGAGGACCTGATCAAGGCTCTGTCTTCGGGTGTCTGGGCATGGTCAGAAGCCATCGGCGAAAAGCAGGTCAGGGACCTCAATCTCAATCCCGACGACCGCCGTCTCGCATTGACGCTTCAACTGGCGCAACAACTGATGGGGGCCCCACGCCATCTCGGCCAGCACCCGGGCGGCTTCGTGCTTACCCATGAGCGGCTCGACGACCTGGTGCCAATCGAACCGGCCTCCATGGTAGATCGCCAGGTCATCGAATGGGACAAGGACGATGTCGAAGCGCTGAAGTTCATGAAGGTGGACGTGTTGGCACTCGGTATGCTGACCTGTATGGCCAAGAGCTTTGCGTTCCTTACCCACGAGAAGGACATCGATCTCGATCTGGCGACGATCCCGCAAGAGGAGCCTAAGACCTATGCGATGATCCGCAAGGCCGACACGCTCGGCACCTTCCAGATCGAGAGCCGGGCGCAGATGTCGATGTTGCCGCGCCTGAAGCCTCGAACCTTCTATGATTTGGTGATCCAGGTCGCCATTGTTCGCCCCGGTCCGATCCAGGGCGACATGGTGCATCCCTATCTCCGTCGCCGGGAGGGGAAGGAGAAGGTCGAATACCCAACACCCGAACTGGAAGCGGTGCTTCACAAAACACTTGGGGTGCCGCTGTTTCAGGAATCGGCCATGAAGGTGGCTATGGTTTGTGCCGGTTTCACTGGCGGTGAGGCGGATCAGCTCAGAAAGAGCATGGCGACCTTCAAGTTCACCGGAGGCGTGAGCCGCTTCAAGGACAAGCTCGTGAACGGGATGGTCCGCAATGGCTATACGCCGGAGTTCGCGGAGAAGACCTTCAGCCAGCTCGAAGGCTTCGGTTCTTATGGTTTTCCAGAGAGCCACGCTGCCAGCTTCGCGCTCATTGCCTACGCAAGCAGCTACATCAAATGCCATTTCCCTGATGTCTTCTGCGCAGCGCTCCTAAACTCGCAGCCGATGGGCTTCTATGCTCCCGCCCAAATCGTGCGCGATGCCAGGGAACATGGCGTCGAAGTTCGCCCGGTGTGCGTCAACCATTCCCGTTGGGATTGCACGCTGGAACCAGTCGAGGACACCGACCGACATGCAGTGCGGGTTGGAATGCGGATGGTGCGCGGCCTTTCCACTGCGAACGTTGCTCGGATCGTTGCTGCCCGCGCCGATCAGCCTTTCGACAGCGTCGACGACATGTGGCGGCGTTCGGGCGTTCCGGCTGCATCCCTGGTGGAGCTTGCCGAAGCGGACGCCTTTCTGCCATCGCTAGGGCTAGAGCGCCGCGATGCGCTCTGGGCGATCAAAGCATTGCGAGACGAGCCTTTGCCGCTGTTTGCGGCGGCCGCCGAGCGGGAGGCGAGAACGATTGCAGAGCAGCAGGAACCAGTGGTCGAACTGCGACAGATGACGCAAGGGCACAACGTCGTCCTCGACTATGGGCATACCGGACTCACCTTGAGAGAACACCCCGTCAGCTTTATGCGCCGAGAACTTGCGGAGCGCCGGATCGTCACCTGCACAGAAGCGATGTCGGCCCGCGATGGTCGCTGGTTGATGGCGGCTGGGCTGGTGTTGGTGCGCCAGCGGCCGGGCTCAGCAAAGGGTGTGATCTTCATGACCATTGAAGACGAGACGGGCGTTGCCAACGTCGTCATCTGGCCGAAGCTGTTCGAGCGGTCGCGACGGATTGCCCTCGGGGCCTCGATGATGGCGATCAACGGCCGTATCCAGCGAGAGGGAGATGTTGTGCATCTGGTTGCCCAGCAACTGTTCGATCTCTCGGGAAGCCTGACAGGTCTGGCGGATCGCGATCTGGCATTCCGCCTGCCGACGGGTAGGGGCGACGAATTTGGGCACGGCACGCCCGGAAGGCCGGATTCGCGCGAGCCGTCACGTCAGGGAATGAAATCGCGGGATTTCTTTGTGCCGGACCTTCACATTGATCAGCTCAAGTTGAAGAGCAGGAATTTTCATTAGAAGGGAAACGCGGCGTTTGGATCGGACCTTGGTGTCAATTGCGGTCGCTCCTATTTTTTCGTAAACCGCGCCCATTAGTGCAGAAGCTACAGGACATCCAATGGGCACTTGGGGCAAAGACGTTTTCGAAAATGATGCTGCGAGCGATTGGATTGCACTGTTTGACCGGCTGGGATTTCTTGCTGTCACCACCCCGCTTGAAGCAATTGGTGAGTATTCTGGTTTAGGGAAACCTATTCCGGCGGAGACAGAACAGACCTTTTGGGCAATGTGTGAGGTTGTGGCAATCGCGGGAGGGTTTCCCGCTCCTCCATCCATCGACGATCACAAACTAGCGATCAAGCGCGATGCCGGGAAAATATTAAAAATCCCAAATCTCAGGCAGCGGATCATGGTGGCGTTGGAACGTTTGGACGCTTCGGAAACGGAACTGAAAACACTTTGGATGAGCGCTGGTGAAGGCGGTGATTTTGAAGCTGACTGTAATCGGTTGCGGAATTCCGTGCTCGAAGTGCTTGCTCGATGAGCTAGTTCCCAAACGTGTTATTGCTCGCTTTCCTTCCTCATTGCGGTTGCGGACTCTGCTTTCGTGCAATTTAACCGATGTTCTTCACGATTCCTCTGGAGGTTGATGCGAAGGGTGCTCATGCCAGCGCGGAGCACCAGGATTTGATGCACTTCCTCAGTTTCATACTCCCACCCTACGCCATTGGCTTCCTCGCCTTGTGCTTTTGGTGGCGATGGTGGTTGCTCGTTCCCGCTGGGATCGTGGCGGCAGCTCTGGCCAAATTCGAATACGCGAGTGTCACTGCCGCCGATGGGCCTGGCCTAGCACTTGGGATCATCCTCGTCGTCTTCATGATGATTGGTGCCACTAGCGGTTTCGTCGCAAGCGGAGTCGTATTAATCGGCCTCACGACACGATTCCAGGCGCTGCGGGCCGTATACGTGCTTCCTGTCGCCTTCATTTTAGGCTTCGGAAGTTTTTTCGCGGTCACCTGGACCCAGCAGAAAACCAGGGAGGCTCGCTATGCGCCGCCCTCTGCCGCATGCCTCGACAACCTGCATCCTGCCCGGATTGCCGATGTCGCTATCGCGATTCCGGTCGCGCCTGGTATCTTGCTCTTCGGCGATGGAATGAGTGACGATCATTACATTCTCTGGAGCAATCCAGATGCACGCGCCTTCTGCAACGACGCAGATGGAGGCAGCGCAACCTTGAAGTCAGTAGTCTTTATGCTGGATGGCATCCCGGCGCGGAGAGAGATGGAAACCAAACGACCGTTCTGTTCGCGCCCGCACCCTGAATATCCCTGGGCGGAGATGGCCTGTCACCTGATCCCGACCGACGTTATTCCCGACAAGCCTGTGAAAATGACCGTTTCCGTCAAGGCTCCGGGCTTTGATCCTTCGGTGCGCGAACGTGAGGCTATGTTGAAGACCCAGGCCATTGTGGCGTCCGACGGCCTCAGAACCTATCGCTCGCAAAACGACTCTTATCTGCAGCGGCCGGATGGATATTTCGCCCAATGCCACGACCATCGTTCGAAGAGCCAACCTTGGCTCTCCTGCACGGCAACAGAGGAACTATCAGACAAGCTCGCCATCTCGTACGATTTCAGAAGCACCGCCGAGCTTTTCATAACGCAGTCGGCGGCTGTCGCGGCCAATGCCCGAGCGATCTTCAATTCTCTCAAACCATGAAAGTTCGTTAGATCGTGCTCTCCTCAAAATTCCACTCGTTGAGCCGTCTAGTCCTGCGCGTTGTTCTCTGGGCGATCCTCATGGTATGCGCCGCCATAATCCTCTTGCCCATGTTGCTGATGGCGACCAGGGCTCCGGCCCTAGTGCTGCCGAGCAATGAGACGCGAGAGCAAATCTACAATCTGCCATGCAGCAAGGGATACTCCGGCGGAACGCTTGGTGAGCGGGAGTTGATATGGCGGCGGCGTTCGCTCATAGAGCTGACCCACCCAGTCAAGGTCATGCTCGGCTCGCAATCTTACGACATTGCTTGGGGTTACTATGCCAGTCGCCCGAACCCGACGAGCTTCAACTGCCCTCCACGGAAACAGGCCAGTCTCCAATATTGGATACCCAGCCTCGATATGCCTGAAGCAGAGATCATCTATAACGGAGCGACAAACCGACCAAAGGAGCGTGCCAGGCCTAACCCGGGACCCGACGAGTCGGTCGTGGAAGCTTTTTGGATCGTTGGGTACGATGATGATCGTTCACATGGGCGAAGATCGATTGAATGGCTGAAGGGGGCAAGACAGCTCGATGGTCGTTCCCCGGGGAGCGTCGAGGAGCACGGGCTTTGGCATACCGTGGTTCCGATAGGCAGCTTGCAGATGACCTATTGGTATAAATTCGGTCCCGGGGAGGATGTCGTGATCGAATGTTATGCCCCATTCCACAGATGTGAGGGAAATGTCGACTTGAAGGATTTGCGAATGTACGCGCGGCTGAGCTTCGATAAGGATGCCATTCCTCAGCACCAAGTCATTGTCGAGGGACTTCGCACCCTTCTATCCCGGTGGCGGACGTCGAGCTGATCAGGGAAAGGACGGAGTGATATTCGATAGCTTTACCGGGATTGATCCTGTTGAAGAGTCCGTCGGAATGTTGCGGTAAAGCGCTCCATAACAGAGGTTCGATGCCCACACTTGATCGAGAAATAAGACTTCGACTTAGCGTGCAACGCGCGTTGCTTGGGGCAGTCTCATCAGCAGTAGCCGCTGTTACGTGCGGCTGGAATGGCAACGAGATTGTCCTCGAATTCTTGGTTGACCCGGACTTCAACGATGAAGATCGAGAGCGTATGGAAGTCGTCGCATCTGAGGTCGTCGCGGACTTCGGCGATGAAACGATAAGGACGGTCTTTACGTCACTTCCTTCAGATGGGCCGAAGGCTCCTGTCGCCAAGAGATGGTGGGCTTACAAGCGGTTTCCGCCAAACGCCTAAGTTGAGCAAAAACCGGAGTGGCCCTCACGGGTGGCGATGATAGGGACTCTCGGCCGACAGTTTGACGCCCTGTCCGAAAGGGATGGCTGCTATCAGTGAGAAGGGCGTGCGATCAATGTGCAATCCAGGGCGCATACTAGGCATTCTTACGTGGAGAATGCGCTAGCCATTCAAAACTGGTGATCGCTTCACTCTCGGCTAAGTCAGCGCTTCCGAATAGTCCGAAATTGCCATATATGGGTTTCCACCCTTCTGCGACGATCTCCCCTTCGAACACGTCTTGATACCATTCTTCCGGTCGAAGGACGTACACGGCATCAGATCGCTGGACGATCCAAACACGCTTTAGGCCGTCGTTGGCCTCAAGAACCTTGACGGTCTCTTCTGCATTGGTGAGATCGGTTCGCATTCTTCTTTTGTGCTCCAATAACGGCATCACGTCTACCAACTGCCACCATGAGGGGCAACGTCGCCGTTATTAGACAAAAACGCTCGAAGGTGACGGTGTCCATCGGACTTCTTGGCCGGGGCCTTAAGCATCGCAGCCCACCAATATCGTGTGCTGGGTAATATTTGACGTCCTGATCGGAACGATTAGGCTATCAACCAAGCGAAATGGAGGTAGTCGCGATCATGTGCAATCTTTACCGCATGGAGGATAAGGACTGGGTCAGCAAATGGGCATTGGACGCCGAGAGCCTGATTAACTTGATGCCCGCCTACCAGATGAATCCGGATCAAGCTGGACCAATCGTTCGCAATACGGCGGACGGCCGGAAGCAGTTTGTGCATGCGCGGTGGGGCCTTCCTTCGCCATTTTTCGTGATCAAGCAGGCGGCCGAGGCTCGGGCAGAGAAGTTGCGGCAGAAGGGCAAGCCCGTCGACATGGACATGCTCATCCGGATGGAGCCGGACAAGGGCGTCACCAACGTCCGGAACCTCAATGTTGCCCACTGGAAGAAATGGTTCGGTGTGCAGAGCCGTTGCATCGTGCCGGTAACCAGCTTTGCCGAACCTGACCCCGCCAGCAAACAGGACGGTGGAAGCACGCCGAATGCGTGGTTCGCTCGCGACGAAAGCAAGCCGCTTATGTTCTTCGCGGGCGTGCACGTTCCGCAGTGGCAGAGCGTTCGGAAGGTCAAAGACGGCTTGACCACAGATGATCTCTACGGATTTTTGACGACCGATCCCAACGACATCGTCAAACCGATTCACCCAAAGGCAATGCCGGTCCTCTTGCTGACGCAGGAAGAGGCGGATGTATGGATGCGTGCACCCTGGGAGGAGGCGAAGGCGCTCGCCCGGCCGCTTCCGAACGACCAGATCGTGGTGACGTCACGGGAACGCTATGGTTCGACCATCGTGACCTCGTCCGGGGAGCCGGTGTCCCAGCCAACGCTGCTCTAAGCGATGCTCGCTTCGAGATGTGCATGGACGAGGTAGCTGCTGTCCTTTGTGGTCATTTGATGCGTAAAGCTGGACGTTCTATTTATTGAAGTTATGACGCAGCGAGAGAAACCGGCGCTATTTTATCTGATCGTCCTTTTCTTTTTCTGCGATGGCCTGATTTGGGCACATCTATGCCTGACGGCTGCGTTCAGGCGCTTTCGCCTTATGTCACGACGGTGGTTCAAAAAGCAGGTGTTTCCCGGCATTCGAGAAGAGGGCGGAGAGGCGACGTAGATGTTAGCGCGACCGCAAACGTTGGGTTGGCGCGATTTTACGATCCGCCGAGCAAAATGGGATTACTCGATCAATGGCAGGAATCGCTAGGCTCGACTGAACGGAACAGCGTCTAGGAGATGTGCTCAACACGACGGGCAACGTAAAGATGAGTTTCGTAATCCACGTCGAACTCTCCCTCTTGACCGTCTATCGCTTTCGCAATTTCGACGAGCAATTCTTCGCATACTGCTGGAGTGAGCATCCGAACATCTGATCGCGTGCGTAGAAAATTTATATAGCTCGATGTTGTGTGCCGCCACACCCACGAATAGCACCGATGCTCAACTGGACCGAACAATTTCGGCTCGTCAAACCAGCCTTTGAATGGGCCACTCGGTAGGTACCCCGCTTCAGGTGGTGTTCCCCAGGCACCTGTGTGACGCAGGAATATTCCTTTGAACTGTTCAACTAAGGATGTGGGTAGTCCTACAGGGACATGTCCGAAGACGGCTAATGACCCATCTGGCGAAAGCACTTCGGCGGCCTTTGCGAACCGCACTTCCGGGGAAACCCAGTGCCACGACTGTGCGGCAATAATCAGCTGGAAGACGGCCTTGTCGGAAGGCCACGCCTCGAATGTCGCCTCGACCAGTTCAACATTGGTAAAATTCGCCAAGGTCTCACGTGCAGCGCGGACCATTTCTGGTCCGGGATCAAGTGCAAGAATCTGCAAATCACGGGTCGCGAAACTCTTCGTTGCCTGACCTGTTCCGCAGCCGACTTCGAGAACGGTGTCGTTTGGTTTCAACTCAGCGCATGTGACAATATCGTCGATGAGAGCTTCGGGATAGTCGGGGCGGGAGGTCTTGTACACGCTCGCGACCTGATCGAATGTAAAGCGCTGTTCCATGAATAGCCCCGTTTGGCCATGGCAGGATACCATGAATTCCAATGAAGGACCGCATATTACAATGTCGCAAAACCTGACCCGCGAGATCGATGAGTGCGAAAGAGGTTTCATGAAGGTGTTTCCAGGAAGATAGGCTACGTTCCGCCGAACGAATGGGAATTATTCGATCAATGACAGCGATCATTACGCTCGACGACAACAACTCAGTTCACGCGTCCAACTTGGGAGTGGCAGGAGCCCTGGAGCAAATAGGGTTGGCAATTTCAGACGTCGACCCTCGTCTTGCCCGCTGGCTAATTGATAAGTCGAATCGATCGGGCTTTACCATGGAGTTTGATCTCCGTGGCCTGAGTGATGACCGCCGCGCTGCATTTTGGCTAGGCGTTGACCGTGCGAACGAGAAATTCCGTGATATCGGCCCGGACGTTGGTCCTTCGGTCTATGTGATTCGCTTGTTTCACGAAAAGCGCGACCTTCATGGCAAGGCTGTCGACAAGCAGGTTTCGCCAATCGATCTCGACGATATTTGGTTCGACGACAACACAAACACGGCCGGACCAACCGCATTGTAGCCGCCCGCCCTGCGATTTGCGGCAGCTACATTGGTCCGAGGCGGGCCGGTCACATCAGGGCGCAGAAAGTTGCTTCCTCATTGGGCTGCGGAGCAATTAAAACCAAACGCCCGCTTGAGGGTCAAACATCCAACATTTCCCGACAAGACGACTTACCTCGGGCTGCACAAAAAGGACGAGGTTTGTCATCAGGCCGGGGTCATTCTTCATATCCCATGACAGTTCGATACGCTGATTGCAGCGTTCAATTTCGCTGCTGTCTTTGTGAGGGAAAAATTCCGCAATCTCTTGGGATTCAATGAGAACATGGCTCTCGCTGCTCAATTCAACATCGAGTGTTGGAGTCCCGAATTTCAAGTGGTCGGGAGCAACCTGCCGAAGAGGTTCGCTGTACCGGGTTAGCGCCGTCTGCAGATCGTTCAAATCGTGAAGGCCATCGCGGAAAAGGATTAGCAAAGAGAGACGTTGCATTCAGGAACCTCAAATATTTGTCATTTCCAACAAGCCGAAACGAGAAGCCGTCAGTGCGGCGCGTCATGGAAGCCTCCTCGGCTTGCTATGAAGCCGGGCGGGAAAAGCGGGTAGGGGGCAGTTGGAGATTTTCGCGACGTTGCGAAACAAGGATGTGGATAAATGCGCCCGCAAAGACCAACAGGAGCAACCAGAGCGCGGTCGTGAGGGTGATGAAGTGCGTCCCGATGCGGACGTAGAGATAATGTTCGGGAAACATAATAGCGCTCAGCGGGCTGATCAACCTAAGTCCGCCAATCCACGCAAGTGTCACAAAAAGCGGGATGCACACGACGACACCGATGATCGCAGACAAAGCCGCGCTAACCTGGGCCATCGTCCAACTCCTTCGCGGTGGTTCACTTCCGTTCTCGTCGGAGCCTTTCCAGAACGAGAGGAAGGCAACGAAGGCAAAGAGGAAGATCAGCGTTACCGGCCATTGGAACGACAGAATTCCCAACGAAAAGCCTACGGCCCAAAAATTCAGGCCTGCCATCAGAACGTCGCGAGCGGCAAGCAGCCAGAAAAGCGATGCGACGACCCACCAAGAACTCAATCCAGCGCGTCTGCAGCGAGCAGATATGACGGTCAGCATTGCGATGCCGTATATGAGCACACCGAGCGTCCGACCATACAACCCGAGAACGAGCCCGACTGCTCCACAGGTATCCGGAGCACAGTGGATCGCACGTGCGACGGCAAACAACAGAAATGGGAAGCCAAGGATAAATGTGATCATCGCCACCGTGAGTATGCTGGCGTAGGTGGCAAACTGTCTGCGCGGCATGGGAGCGCTCTCCTGTTCCAAGCAAACATAACGCGAGTGAATTAAACTATTGAAAAAGCGAAGTCTTCACATTTAGGATAACGGTTGGGATAGTATTCACCATGCTGATTGCGGCGATATCGACCGTATGATCTCAGCCAGCCGCTTTCCCGCCTTATCATTGGTGGACGACAGTCAGAGCCGCGATCCCCGCTTCATCGGCCGCACGCAAAAGCGCTTCCCTGAATTGTTCCGGAGCGATCTGTCCGCTAATGGCATCGACACAGGCTTTTACGGCGGCGACATATTCCTCGCCGTCATCGGATGGCCAGTCCTTGATGAGGATATGCGCTCCGTCGCCGAGCGTACATACGATCCTGTGCGTTGCCCGACCGCGCAGAGCCACTCCGACCGGCGCGAATGCCGACGATGTATTCCAGTTCATTGTCCTCGACCCCTCAAGGCACGGATACTGCGGTCCCCAAGCGCAATATACGCGTGCATCTTAAATCTGGATTGAAAAATATGACGGATACTTGCTTTGATGCACGGCTGCCGCAAGCAAGGAAAGGGCGCTCTACAACCTCATGTCGGAGCGCCCTGAGCTGCCGTCGGCCCGTGTTGCGATGAGGGATGACGGCAGCAATCCGAGATGACGAGATTCGGATCAGATTGCAACTCCGGCATCACAATCGCGTCGTCTTTTTGAAGGCGCGGCCATTGTTGGGCGACAACCCTCGGCCACATGCCCAGCAGACCGGACTCGTTTCGTAAATTCGGCATTTACCAGGTTTTAAACCGGGGCCAGCCCCATCTTGGAAGCAGTGGTTGTTTTGCGTACAATCAAATTACTAACAAGGGTTGCGCTGGGTGCTCTTCACTACGATTGGATTTCTCCTTGCTCAAATTGCGCTGATCGCAGGGGCTTTAGTCCTTCGCGACCGTGAGCATCTATGGGTCCTTGGCCTGATGTTCGGCTGGTATTGCTTCGCAATGGTCGCCCTCATCGCCGCTATTTGGGTGCACTATAAAAGGGCACACTCACCGTAAACCGCGAGAGATTCCAATGTCCCTGCGATGCGTTGATGATACTGATGTCGATCTCTATGCCTTCGATTTGTCTCCGGAGGCATGGCAGGCGCTGATGGAGCGAAACCGCAAATGCCGTTCGCTTCGCATGCCTTGCTGTTCGGCAGAGGTCAATTTGCGGAGGTCACATCGGGGAACGCCGCATTTCGTGCACAAAGTGGTTGGTGATTGCGCGACAGCGCCGGAAACGGAAGCTCACCTTCGACTGAAACGTATCGCCGTCGAGGTTGCTCGCCAGCACGGATGGGACGCGAAGACCGAGGTTGCAGGGGCTAATCCGGCCGGTGAAGCATGGATAGCTGACGTGTTGGCGCGAAAGAACAACGCCAGAGTCGCAATCGAAATCCAATGGTCAACCCAAACCAGCGACGAAACGATGAGAAGGCAGGAACGATACCGCCAATCCGGAATCCGCTGCCTTTGGTTGCTTAAGCAGCCGGGCTTTCCAAGGACTGAAGCTCTGCCCGCCGCACAGATTGTTGAACACGATGGGACCTATTTCGCCCGGGTGGCTTGTTCCCAGGAGATGCCTGTCGAGGCGTTGCTGGACGCAATATTTGGCCGCCGGTTCCGGTTTGGAATACCTTCACAGGGCAGGGCGGTTGCTCATATCCGGGTTGGGGAGATCGAGTGCTGGAAGAGGCAATGCCGTGCGAGGACGAAAATAGTCACGGGAGTTGACGTGGTGTTCGGTCCCCATACGAACAGCTTCTCGGTCCCGCAATTGGGTGAGTACCCGGCGCTCTTTGATGAGGTGTTCAGCCGCCTGCCTTGGGACTCAAAAATGGGCCGCCTGAAGAAGCGGTTCAGCAAGACCCAAGACCGACAGTACATGAGCAACGGGTGCTGCCGATGCGACAGCATTGTTGGGGAATTTTTTGAAATCGAGGCCCGACATACCGAGGAAACCGTAAGTTCGTTTCCAATTCAGATAACCCCGGACTGGAAGCAGGCAATCGAAGAGGAGATCGGAGATCAACCTGAATGGGCTGTTTATTCGCCCAGCGACCTTGGCATGAAAGAGAACCACCTCGACTTATCGCAATAGGTCTGCCTCGGACCCCTGATGCCTTAAACGGACAGGATGCCACCTACCTTTTTCGATCCTGGATCGAACAAAGCAGGCATAGGAAGCTGCATCTTTCGGCCGCGTCTTCCGATGACGAGTTCTGTTGCAGTAATGACAGGCGGCAACGATGTTCTCCTCGGTGTCGCGGCCTCCATCACATCGAGCCTTTAGCCGCAGCAATCGGAAGTGACTTGGGCGGCTCCTTCGCGCTTGCCTGCGAAAGAAAAGCGGTTACCGCCAGCGCGACGACGAGCAGGAAATTAAACCGTTTCACGAGACCTCGCTACGTGCGTGTCGGCCTGGCCAGTACGACCAGAACAGCGGGTCTTCCATCCTGATGAGATTGTTTCTCTGCCAAGCACCTATCTGATGCGTGGTGCCATCGACTGCCGTCGCCGTCGTGCCATCGGGCCGAAGCACGGTGAGATCAACGGCGTCGATCCAGCTATCAGTCATCAACCCCCGTGGAAGCCCCGGCACCTTATTTGCGAAGTTGGGGGATTGGCCTTTGGCGTCAGGGCCGATTGGGAAACCCGCGTCCCGCAATATGCCGGGAAATGATGGATGATTGATCACGTCGCCATCGAAGCTGATCCCAAGGTGCTGCCATGCCCTTGTGAAGTGTTCACCCTCAAATTTTAGGGTTTCTTCCTTCTGCGATCCGGCTGGAGCTGGATCGTTGAAATTCTTGCCAAATGGTGCCGTTACCGATGGGTCAGCTTCGTAGTAGTCGATAGCGTTGTTAAGGTGCACGAAATTGGAGAAGCGCATCTTCTTCGCTAGCGGTGCACGCAGAACCCAACTGTTATTGAAGAAGTAGTGGGGGCCGTCGGCGATGTGCTCAGTCGGGAATTTGAAGAACTGCCCCCTCGTGTGCGTGTCCTCGTCGGGGCCGGATTTTCGGAGATTCCATCCGACATTTCCGTAAACGTAGAAATAGCCGGATCGCGCCATTTGCATCGAGAACGGAATATAACAGTCGACGATCATATTGTGGCGGATCGTCCAATTCCAGGCAAAGTGCTCGGGCTCGACAGCATTATCGCGAATGCGGATGAACCAGTTGCCTTCGATCAGGACATTGCGAGAACAGCTTTCGACAATCGACTCTGCGACTTGGTTGAAGAAGTGAATGCCGTTGAATGCGTCAGCGATGATGTTGTTTTTGATGACGACATAGCCCGCAATACTCCAGGCACGGAAGAAGTCGCCATCGTATGCTCGCGCGTCGTCCTCGATGCTAACTGATTTTCCGGTCTCCGGCCGCTCGCCATGCACCTGAATCCAATCTACGTCTTGCCAAAGCTTCGATGGGGTGCCGTCAAGCTCCTTCTCGACAGTCCGTCCGTCGCGGATCGCCTTGCATATTTCTCGTCCATTTCCGCTGGGATCCTGCACCCAATCGCAATCGATAACCAAGATATGCCGTGTGGTGGTGCCGGTCGCACCGATTGCAAAGGTGCCGCCGGTAATCTTGAGGTCCCGCAACGTGATGTGCTGGCAATTTTCGAGGTAGACCGCCGTTGGCCAACAGCCTTCGAAGTCCAACTTCTCTATGGTGATCCACTGGCAATTCTTCAGGACCAGGGCTGCGTTGTCAGCAAGGTAGTAGAGACCCGGAAAGCGCCCTCCGGCCTCCTGAGCGGCGGCCAACTCGTTGCCAGTCTTCTTGTACTCGTCAAACGTCAATCCAGCCCCGATCACCGCGCCGGAACCGAAGACGGTGATCGGATCGGCTTCGCTCCCGACGAGCGATGACAGAATGATAGGCTGCTTGTATGCACCGGTCGTCAGCCGGAGCTGATCTCCAGGCGAGAGCTGTCGAACTTTCCTATGCACGTTGTCTGGACGTGCATCGCGCATGCGTCCCATGCCGATATCTCCGTTAGAACGAGCGATTAGGGACCCGTGGTCCAGACGGTGAAGATCGGGAAATGATCGGAGCCAAATGTGTCGGGTGCCACTTTGGGCGCAGCGAACGAGCCAGCCTGGGCGACAGGGGCGGTCATGTGGTCAATCGCCTTGTCGGCAAATTCGACGTCCCTGAAAGTCCGACCCAGGTCTTTTGTCAGCATCGTCCATTTCTGGCTACCCGACAGGGGCACCGTCATAATGGCGAAGGTGTCATCGAACCCGTCACCTGTGCACGCGCTGGCAGGAAGGGGAGCCTTCGCGCAGGTGAAGGCTGCAAGCTGGCAGTCATCGAAGGACTGTCCGAATTTGCCTGGCTCGAAGGACGTGTTCCAGTCCCCAGCAATCAGAACCGTGCGGCCATCAGCGACAGCTTGGTCGGCGACTATTTTGGTTGCCGCTATTACTCGTTCGCGCTTGAAGGCGTTGTCCTTGTCCGCCTTCGCCTTCACGTCTGAACCGTTGTCCAGAATGCTTTGGAGGGCAGGGACCGGAGGCAGGCCGAGCTTTTTCAAGCCCTTGATTGCATCGTCCGCAGCAAAGCAGGCGTCATTAGAGTTCGATTTCAGATGAACTGGGAAAACGGTCAGGCCATTGGCCAGATCGACACGAAGCGTTCCACGATCAGTTGCCGCCAAACCCATCATATCGATGCCTTTCAGCGGCATCTCTGTGACCGGTATCGAGCTGTCGCCATCTGGCTTGGCGTTGGTGAGAACCTGGTGGGTATGTCCTTCCGGCTTCGGATCGAACTCGATCACGGATGTGATCGGTATCTTCGAGAGGACGCCGACTTCCAAGCTTGCATGGATTTCGTCGCCTTGGACTTGACCATCGGACATCGTCGCAAAATAGGTCTGCCAGCCGATTGCGTCGGCGATTGCCTTGATATCGGGTCGTCCGGTCAGTTCGATCAGCACGATCACGTCAGGCGATAAGGTGTCGACCATCTTCTTATAGTCGGACGCTCGCGCGAGAACCTTCTCGTAAGGCGAAGCGGCGATGTTCCAGGAAACTATCTTAACGTCCGCCGCCCAGGAGTTGGTCGCGAGCAAAACTGAAGAAAGAAGCAGCGCACGCAGGCGGTTCATTTCGATAACCCCCTCAAGTCGGCGAAATGCAATGCTATGTAAGTCTCGCGATGATGAGGGGACAATACCCGGTTAACTAGAAAATTCAAGAGATATTCTACTGAGGCTAGGTCTTTACGAAACAATCAGCGGTCACAGAATCTTCAATTTCGAATATTAGCAAACCTGATTATAGTTTGACCGAACATGGCAATATTCGTTCCTTGAGGGGTCGCAATGTGTTGGAACACGTCGTCGGCGTTTACGCCGGTTGGGCTAGCTTTGCGCGGTACGAGAACGCGCAGAATCGTGCGGACGCTCGGCGATGCAGCGCAAATTCTGATCAGGGACTGGCCATGCGACGACGGCGAGGAATATGTGGCCGCCGTAAAAGCCTGTGTCGACGCCATTAGCGGACAGATTGCTCCGGAACAATTCCGGGAAGCGCTTTTGCGTGCGGCCGATGAGGCGGGTATTGCTGCTTTGACAGTCGTTCGGCGATAACAACGGATTGGCCGACTCGCTGTCGTACTGCTCGTTGGAGTTCTCATGGGGATCAGGGAGGCGAGACCAGGAGTTTGAAAAGCTTGATCTAACGGTCCAAATCATGAGCAGCACAAGTATGCACGATCCGATACAAAGTCCGCCGAGAGTCGCTGTCCGGGTCGCAATCAACCTTCTCTACTTTAGCCTGTGATCCTAACAGACGCGTCGGGGGTCAGACCCACACGCTCCGTCTTCAGAAGTGAGCGGGCGCAAAATATCCGGGAGCATCCGGTTTGGTCAGTCAAGCTGGCCTTAAAGCACTTTCCGTGTGCGAACCAGACTTGCCATTTGCCCTCTGGGGTCTCAGCGGTAATCCGGATAGGATCAGCGTCCGTCGGTTCGGTGCCTTCCGAGCAGAAGCAGCATGGTCCCCATTCGACATTCATAGGACTGTCAGGCATTCTGCGGCCTCTTGTGAAAAACGCTGTTAAGCTATCATACGTCGGGACGCTTTCCGCACAATCGCGTCAAAGGCTCGTCTAGCCCGGCGTCACAGGCATCAGTTCGTTTTACGGCTGGTCACTCTCACATAGTAACCGTCAGGGTCGACAAGGCGAAAGTCACGAAGCCCCCAAGGCTGCAGAGCAAGATCGGAGACTGGCCATCCGCTCTCTTTTGCCGCTCGATAGGCATCCTCGACGTCAGCGACCTTCAAGACGATCTCGACGCCGAGGCCAGCTCTTTGGCCGGATGCGATCAGAAGCGGATGATCGGTCGAAAGGACGCTACGCGAATTGATCGCGACCACCGCGTCACCGTTTTCCAACATCGTGTATTCGGTGCTTGCCGAGCCCTGGACTTCAAAACCCAGAACCCGCCGATAGAAATCAATCGATTTTTCAGGGCTCTCGACAAATAGCTCCAAGCTCAGTTGCAACTGGGGGCTCCTTTTCTTTTCTCTCGGAATTGGCGGAAGACTTACAGTGATCGCTCGAAAAGTAGCTCACCATCCTTTTCACCGACATGTTCCCAACCAGCCGCTCGATAGAATTTCTCGGCCCGGGTGTTTGGATCAGTGGTGAGCCAGGCGCGTCCAACGTCGGCAGATTTGAGGCAGGCGCAGGCTTCGGCAAGGAGGGTCGAGCCGATCCCTTGTCTTTCAAATCCGGGAGCGACAAAGAGCGCCCAAATGTTTCCGGTGCGCGGGTCAGCCGCAGAAAAACCGACCACATTACCGTTCACCTCCCAAACGGCAACTCCTGGATTGGCTACAAACCAGTTGTAATCATCATCGGTAACCCTTGTGGAGTCGCCCAACACGTTTTCGACAACTGACGAACGGACAGATTTCAGCGCCAAGAGGTCACTCGGAACCGCTTTTCGGAGCATGCAATGATCTCTCGATAGCTTGCGAAGACTTGCACAATGGCTCTTTGTGGCCTTTGATTCAATGTCCGCGCTCCGTGCGAAGCGGCGCGATCCCATGAGTGCCGGATATTGGCTGGACCCGCGCGGATCGGGCTAGGCCCGCATAACCAAATGATGCCGCCGAATATCACGACGAGAAAGCATGGATGATTTTCTGGGCGAACTTGATCATCGCAAAAGTTGAAGCTACTGCCTAAAGCAGAGACTTCGGACAACAAGGCCAATTAATGCGACGGTATTTCCTAAGTTTAGTCCAATTATTGATGAAACAAGAGCAGATATATGGAGTTTCTGCGTTAATTGTCGGGCTTTTTCTGTCGGTGTTGGCGTGGATTCCCTTTGTGGCTATTGCAGCAACATTGTCTTTCGAATTTGAGATAGGCGGAGAACTGGCAATGGTCTGTGTTTTGATGCTGTTTTCTCCTGCGGTTATTTTATTTTATGTTTCATTTGCTTTGTTGGCTGATGAGGTTTTTGGGTATTTAACGGGACGAGCCGTGTTTGGAATGCAACCTGGTTCTCTCAAGGGCAAAATACGGCAGATAGTAGGGGCCGCAACCAGCAACCCGCCGCGTTGAAGAGATATAAGGAGATGGTCGCCGCCCAGTTCAGGTGTCCCGAACCTTCGATGACTGAGCTTTTAAGGTCTTGATGAAATCAGCGACTAGATCGATTGAAGTCGCGTCGGTAACGAGCCCTCCCAAATGGTTTGCAATTTCCTCGCATTCGTTTTGAGAGAGGGAACGGAGAGTCGATTTGACTACGTTGTAGTCGGGGGTCCCGCGAGAAGCGAAGGAGCGGTTGATGACGAAACACTCCGTTTTTCCGTCAAGTCGTTCAACAGACAGGGCAAGCGAGCCACCGTCAGGTGCGACGGCGTAGTCAACGATCAATGTGAACACGGCGACTCCGATCAGTTCTAGTCTCTTCTTCCATCAGAACGCATACCTTGGGGAGCGACTACCGCCGAGATTTTTGGCCCATTCTGCAATTTTAGTCGCCGCTTCTGCCGGAGACAAATCCGTAACATCAAGCCGCAGCAGATTGGGCTCGTCGATGCCTGCAAGGACTTTACCGTGGGCGTGGTTTCTCCTCGCCATTTCAGCATTGCGTGGCTTCCTTTTTGCGGCTCGTCCGGCCGCCTCGATGCGGCGGATGTTCTCTTCAAGATCGCAGTGGATGTGCACGACCAACAACGGACCTCGCTCATCACCGAGGCGTACAATCCGTTTCCACTCGGCATCTCCCCAGTCGCTGGTTCCGGCAAGCACCGTCGTTAACACGACCGGAATTTCGGACGGGAGCTTCAAAATTAGGTCGTGTGCGACGCTTTCGATCTTCTCAACTGCTTCGATGAACTCTGGCGATTTGAACTCTGCCAAAGCAAAAGCGACATTGTAGACGCTATGAATGTCCAGCAGGCGACCGGAGATTTGGGAGATCAGTTCTTCGCCGATTGTGAGCTTTCCCACTCCAGGATAGCCGTTCAAGACGATGATCAAAAGATGCTCCTTCTGGTGGAGTTCACACCCAAATAATCGCTACCCGTCGGGTGTCGATCTGGCAACCACCTTTGCGTAAGTGCCGCTCGCATCAGAGACGCAGTGCCTGAATCAACGCGGCTCCGTCTAGCCTGGGCAGAAACATGCGCCCATTCATCCAGAGGGACTGTGGTGAATTGGGTCCAGATGCTAACCTGGCCACATGAAGCACAAAGACCTGATCGAGCAAGCTGCAGGGCTAATCAGACCTTATCAGACAACAAGCGGTCGCTTGTTTGGCGACGTCGCTGCCGTGGTGATATCCAGCACAGGAAACCGATATGTGGGCGTCTGTGTGGACACCCCCAGTTGGGGGCTGTGCGCCGAAAGAAGTGCAATGGCCGCGATGATCACACATGGCGAGTACCGCCTTCGGAAGCTGGTGGCGGTTTGGCGCAATGACCAAACGGGGCAACTTCACGTCCTGCCGCCTTGTGGCGTCTGCCGCGAATTCATGCGCCAGGTCGATGAAGGAAATCTCGATGCAGAAATCGTCCTTGATGGCGAACGGACCAAGACGCTCCGCGAGTTGATCCCAGAGTGCGAGTGGCCGGGACCTGTTGCCTAAGGAAGGCGAGGGCGCGATCACCTTCAACACCGACGGCCCCGGGCTTCCCGCCACCTCAACGCGGCAAATAGCTCTTTGACCCCTCATCGGTGATGCAATAATGGCCACCTCGCGGGCCGGTGCAATATGAGCCAGTCCGACATGAACAGCTGGTCGAGTTAGTCGGCTTCATCTCAACTACGCCGGACCCCAGGAGGCCGAGGCCACCCATCTCCATTTCGCAGGATTTCTTGCTTCCGCTCACCGATCCGTCACGGCAGATGAAGGTCGATCCCTGACAATGATCGATGCCACCCTTCTTGCCGCTGCATGGCGTGTTGGTTGCGAATGCGGAAGACGACAATATGCAACTGGCGGCAAACGCCGCAATTATCAGTGTCCGGAAAAGAAATGCCGGTAGTTCCTTTGGCATGTTGGTCGCCGCAAATTTTGATCAGCGACTATACTCCGCTACACGTAAAAGACGAGTTACCGGTGACGGCGACATTGCAACGTGCGCTCCCCAGGGGTAGCAGCGCGAGTGATGGCCAGCATTGCCCACTTACGGTTAGCACTGCTAAGAACGGCGATTGCCTGTCAGTGAATCGCAACTGTTGCCGCTTTTTCGGTAGGGGCTGCGTTACCCATCGGCTTAAAAGGTGTCGAAATGGCCTCTCGCCAGGAAATCAACGCGGCTATCAAGTCGGATGTCCTTTCAAAATTAAGAAATCTGGGATTCAGCGGGTCGTTTCCTCATCTCCGCAGAATTGGTGATGAGGTGGTCGATCTGGTCACATTTCAGTTTGATCGACACGGAGGGGCATTGACGATTGAGATAGCAAAATGTTCGCTTTCAGGTATCGACGGTCCGCTCGGACACACACCGGCAAAAAATGCCACGGCTCACCATAGACACCCAATCTACAGAAAGCGGCTCGGGGATCACTCGCGTTCACCCGGGGGCAGCGATAACTGGTTTAGCTATGCTGACCGGGGCCCGGCTTCCGTTGCCGACGCTATCCTCACCCGTTTGTTGGATGATAGCATTTGGAACGACGTTTCTCCCGACGGATCGGAAACGCCATATCGGAAATAGGTTACGGACCCAGTGCGCCTCAGCTTTTTTGCTCTAATTCTCCCATTGATTTCGACTGTCGCATTACCTTGCGCTGCACAAGAAGATCGTAGGTCTTTCGGCTTGCTCGACAGTCTTCCAGGCGAAGACCCTTCGTGTGATTTGGTAAACCGTTCCTATGAGCGCACCTTTGGACGCAATTACTCGGCCCGCACCTATGGCGTTCAACCGACGGGCGATTACGAACTAATCGAAACCGAAATCTTTGTTGGCGATTTAGCTTATGATCGACAGGGGCTTGGTAGGTGGCATTTGCGGCACCGTGAGCTACGCAAGACCGTCGACGGAATCGGGGCTGTTTTCCGACATTGCTCGAACGCTTCCGACAGCCTCTATGGCGCAGTGCCGGTGAAGGCTTTTCAGGTTGACTGGGCAAGAAACGGATATAATGCCACATCGGAAGTCGTGATTGCCACAACAACTGCGAAGTTCGTCAAAATCACAAGTCATTTCGTCGGAAAATCGCCTTCTGGCTTCACCGCAATGACGGTATTAATTGAGACGAAAGGAGATCGGATCAAAGCGCCCTCTGACGCAATCGATCTTCGCAACGAGTAGGCCTCGCGAGAGCAACGATCTCCTGCCTGAACCAAGTCGGTTCTCCGGTTTGGGCCGACAGCGGCCGGAATGAGCCATGAGGCGACATTCTGACGACTGACGAGGGGCTTCATCATGGACAGCGGGGATAACTCGGAAAAGTGATCAAACCCGCAGCGGAGGCGATGACCATTTGCCATTTTGCGACGATACTTCTGCTTCGATTCACAAGGAGCCGACACAATGATCAAATTGACCGGAGCCCAGGTGTTTCAGCGTTTTGAAGCCGCGCTTGCGACATTGGGCGACGAGGATTGCGATGACGCGCAGGCTGATCTGAGGATGAAGAACGTGAGGAATTTGGTTAAGTGGGCAAGCGAAGATTCAGCGGTCAATCTCCACGACGTAGCTAATGATGTGGTGGCTAACTGACATCCGCGATGGGCCGCCTAGCTTTAATCTGACGAGGTTGCACGGCATTCTGGAGCAAGTACCACAAGGTTCCATTGAACCGACTGAGCTATTCATTCCGTAGTATCCCTAAGGGACATTGCGAGAAACAAACATGCCAGCTTTTTGAAAGCCATCCATCCAAAGGTCGCCATCTTCCGGCAAAGCGCATATCCTTATAGTATTGCGGGCATAGACAATGGCGTCGAAAGTGTCCGGCTTCTGCCGAGCGATTACTGCAGCTTCTTCTACCCTACCAAGCTGGGCGAGACAGGCCGCCTGGTTCAATCTGAAAAAGTATGGCGGGTTGATGAGGGTACCGTATGCTGCCAGTGCCGAGTCGAATCTACGCGCCAGATAGTAGCAGTCCCCGAGACTGGAAACGAACGCCGGAGGCAGGAGCGGCTCGAACTTGCAACCCCGTTCGACAAGAGCCAACCCTTCCTCGTGTCTGCCCGCATAGGCAATGATCATGCCTCGTGCGACAAGGACGTTTATGTCATGTGGGCTGATGGCAATCGCAATACCAGAATAGCGAATGGCATCGTCAATTTTCCCGACCAGCAAAAAGCATGCAGCGACGCTAGTAAGGACAAAGGGATCGGTCTTGTCGGCCGCGATTGCACGTGCGGCGAAATGCTGGCACTCATTCTCAAGTTCGACGTCTGTCGCTGCGTTCGGCTCACTGAACCTCCAATATGCATATAGTAACCCCAGCGAAGCGAGAGCGGGCGCGTATGTCGGATCGATACGGATCGCGTCGTGCATGTGTTCGCGGGCACCCCTTTCGTCACCATTGCGCCAAGCCGCCCCAGCTCGGAGCCATGAGGTATAGGCGGAGATACTCGTCGTGGAAGTCCTTCCACGCACGACACCAGCGACCTCTTGAAGGTTGAAAAACAAGCGACCAATAATCGCCTCGACGATTTGATCCTGGACAGCGAAAATTTCCGCCATCTCGCGATCAAATCTCTCGGCGAAGACGTGAGCGCCGGTCTGTGCGTCGATCAGTTGAACTGAAGCACGCAGGTGCTGGTCAGCTAACCGAATACTACCTTCGAGCACGAAATCCGCGCCGAGCTGCCTGCCGACCTCTGCCACGTTCACCGATTGGCCCTTGTAGCTGAACGTGGTGTTTCTGGCTACGACGGATAGATTCTTGAACCGGCTCAGCTCCGTTATGATGTCCTCGGTAACGCCATCAGCAAAGTATTCCTGATCTGCGTTTCCCGACATATTTGTAAGGGGTAGAACGGCGACGGTGGTATATTCCTTGCTGGGGAAAACCGCAGTGGAGGGTAATGCACGAGCCGTCATCATCCCAAAGGTCCTTACTGGCGCAGCGATGTTCTTGAGCTGCACGAGTCCCAAGTCCTTCATTCTGATGGAAATTTTGCCTTGTACCTCATTGTGGACCTTTTCGGACATGCAGATGCCGCCCGGCTCGGCCAGTGTCTCCAATCGGGCCGCGATGTTCACCCCTTCTCCATAGATATCTGATCCTTCCCCGATCACATCGCCTATATTGATGCCGATTCGCAGGATGATCTGGCGGGGGGCTGGTATGCCGACATTCGCCTCCGTCATCTTCAGCTGAAGCTGGAGCGCGGCCTCGACGGCGTTTATTGCGCTGGGGAATTCAAGCAGCACCCCGTCACCCATCAATTTGACAATGCGCCCGCCATGGGCACTCACCACTGGTTCGAGCACATGCCTTCGTCGTTCCTTCAGTGCCTCAAAAGTCCCGACCTCATCGGCTTCCATCATTCGAGAATAACCAACCACATCGGCGACAAGGATTGCAGCAAGGCGGCGGTGTATTGGTTTCTCGGCCACGCTCCGACCTCTCCTCTGTGTGAGACCGCTGTGTTGGGAAATCGAACCTGTGACACATTATCGGATTGTTGCTTTCAACAAAATCTTCTTGTGGCAACTGCCCAATAATGCCGAGGTCCGTAGCTTCTGATGGAAAGCTCGGATTGCTTTTCTTGCATGCGCTTCCGTCGGCACTCCGTCCATGGTTCTTGCGCGTTGAAGGTAGCCGAGATTGCCTCGGATAGGGTTGCCGCACTTCTTGCTCCCTCGCGACCGGCGGCCATGGGCAGAAAGATCATGTCGCGCCCCCTTGTTGAGGAGCGTTGCGGTCACCTGATACTCACCCAACTGGCGCTCCTCGGCTGTCGTATGGCGCTGAGTACCGGTTCGGTTGTTGCCATCATACCTCGGGGATGATTGTTCCCTGATGAAATATCATCTGCCAACGGCTATCGAAAAGCTTATAGATCGAGCTTCGCAAGGTTTGGCGGTTCGCTCCGGGCTCGGTCGATGCGCGGATGCTTTTGTACGTGACCAAAACCACGTCGTCGCACAGTCTTCTGACGGAGAAGTCAGACACCTGCGGCGGCGTAGTTGATTCTGAGACAGCCTCTTCTGCAAGAGCCCTGATCGTGATTGTTTTGTTGTAAACGCGACCGGAACTTCCGAACTCAATGAACTCGTCAGCCAGCAAGTCACTGACCGATCGAGGCGACGATCTGACTTCAGGACGGTGGAGACTGATCTCCAGGGCGAGAAACAGCGCGGCATCAGGTTCATCGACCGACATATAAGCTCCGGACGTCATTGCGGCTCCGCCATATTATTGTGAATGTGCGATAGTTCAATGTCCGGGACTGGCGAAGGGCGGACCCAGACGGGCTACGGCCAAAGGATCGCTCACTGGATTACCGAGATATCCAGACTTGAAGAGGGCCAAGTTTTGCCAACCCCATCCCTTCACAACCTAGATCGTCCCTAGACCAGCATACGATAGGTAGTCCGTGTGAAGCCGATCCCGCAGCGTTCAGCACTCCCATCTGCGCGAATGACTGGCTTTTGAGGGAGAACCAATTTGATACCCCAAGCGAAAATCCGGTGTCAAAGCTGATGAAGCCAGATTCAATTGCGCTTATCTCACCCTTGAACCAAAAGTAATTCTATGATCCTCAAGTAAGGTGCTGGGGAAAATGGTGCCGCCCTGAGAACCCCAAGCTCTTTCCCATAAATGCAACTCGGCTGGAGAGGTTACGGTCTTCCAGTCGGCAGTCTCTCCGCCGGAAACCGTGCCACCGTACCAATGCCCAGCTAGTATCCGTTCGAAACCCTGCTGGGAAAGAGTCAAAGCTCCGAAGCTATCCTTGATCCCCCACTTTCGAGGCTGATTGGCTTCACGAACTTTGTGAGCGAGTTCAACAACTTCGTTCTGAACACCTTTTTCGCGAGTTATGATGTTCGGATAATACGGCGGCGAAATAGCTAAATTCGCCCATGCCCTCGAAGACCTCGTTTCGTTCGATCCATGTGCAGAGCAGACCCTGCTGCACCACGCGATATCGTCTTCCACGGCGATATAAAGCCGAGATAGCGTATTAACGGCTTATTATCGGCAAAGGCCGAGTGCTTCTATTTCGGAGGTCCCGTTTATGCGATCTGAGCCAAATCAGAAAACGGGCCATGATGCGGCGTTAGCGCCATGGCGTGAGCAATAGCGGCAGATATTCAGGCGCATAAATCGTCAACACGATTCCGAACAGTGCAAGCATTGTCTTGTCGGTGATACCGAATTCCAAGCGTTTTGCGAACGACCATTTCAATCTCATAACCACCTCATGAACCGCCTCGTTCCTTTGTAGACCGGGTCCGGAGGTTTGGCATTCTCGCATCTCGCAAAGCGGAGACCATCCTTTTGAGGAGGCTTGATGATAAACAACATCATTGCCCGATAAGCAGGCGACGGCACCAGTAGGAGTCAAGCAACCACGGACAGCCACGGCCACCTGGATATGTAGGCCTGACATTTTTTCCCGAAGAGGTCGAACTGGGGGTTCTTCGGATTCATCCGCAGGGTCCCATTCCACATGTCGCAGAACCCGTCGGGGGCGTAGACCGCGCCATTCGCGATACCGATCCCGACCCGAGTGCAGGAGATTAGGTATCGGTCAATTCCATCTTCAACTCGTGTCAGCGCCGGGCAATCAACACCGAATTTCTGCGGGTACCAGAGGTGAACACGGGCCTGGTTCCTGATTTCAACTTTGTCCGCCCGATCGCCAAGCATCTCTCTCGCTTTTTGTATTACAGCGTCTTCTGCTTCCCACGACAGGTCATTGGCATCGAAATAGAAAACGTCATAGTCTTTGATAGCCCACTCTGGCTCGTTCCCGCTTTTAAGATTCCACACGGTTTGAAATAAACAGCCTGCGGTCAGGGTGCCCTGGGGCAGTTCCAAATCTGGAAGAACTTCCAATAGCCAACGGTTTGTTTCGTTTCTCTTTATCTGTTCGACAAACTGTTGTTCCGAAGAGGCAGGTACGAATTGATCCATGCGCTTTGTTTCCGGTCGACGGAGCTTTGCGACAAGCATCTGAAGCGTTTTCGCTACCATCAGTCCGTCACAGAGTTTCGCGATAGCGAATACCAGTCGGGTGACGGGCCTAAGCTGGTCGCCAGAAACCGCAGCGTAGCCTTCTCGAAATTGTCCGGCCAAGGAAGATTGAGCTTCGCCGCCAAGTCATAAGCCCGTGGCAGGAAATGCCGAGCAATATCGAAATTGGCGTCTATGACTTCTTCTCTATTTGCCTTGGGGAACGGCAGAGACAACAGCAGGTCCATATCGGCTTCAGGGAGCACCTTGCTTAAGTGCAGCGCTCCGCCACGATCAGGGACATTCACCTCTTCCAGCATCAAGTTCATAAAATGGTCCCGTAGCATGCCGATTCCGGTGACAGCTGTAAGATACTCACCCCTGCCGACGACGACCCGAAGCAGGCCAAGGACGCGAATAAATTCATTGATCAGGTATTTTACCTTGGCGGGATCGGGGCCTTTTGCGGGCAGGGCTTCTGGCAAAACGTTGTAAAAGCCGTCTCTGTCAATCAGAGGCTTTACCGTGTCCTGGGCGCGATCAATGAAGGCCGAAGGCGGCATAATAGACAGATCGCACCGCAGCCAGTCCTCAGTGATCGCATTTAGCAGAACATGCCCTTGCCCACGCTGATTCCAGAAAACAACAGGCGAGATACCCTCCAAGAGACTGCGCCACGTGGCAATCGCTTCATCTTGGTGGTCGGGCTCGACAAGCGCGATCAGATCAACGTCGCTGTGGCTATCGGGCGTGCCTCGACCAAAACTACCACCAAGGAAAAGACCCCGAACTGTCGTCTCATCGCTAAGCTTCGCAGCTACGAGTTTTATGAACTCTGTTTGGTCCATCCCGCCGTCTCTTCGTAAAACTCCAGATAAAGCAACCTGGTTTTCTCGACTTATCGCGTTGCAAACTGAACTGTATCTTTAAACGCCTGCCGAAGCGAAGTCCGCTCTTCCGGGGCAGATGTGGGCTCGTTCCCGTTGAATACCTGACCGTGCTCGGCCATCCCGTCCAAAAGGAAAAGGACTTTAAAGCCTGAAGCATGTCGCAGCCAAGCCGACACGTATTCGGTTGAGCCACCATAGGCCCGCATTTCATGGCCGTCCGTTTGCTCCGACGAAATCCGCTTCATCTCTCTAACTGCAAACGGCTAACGCGAAGCTTTAGAACTCAAAGGCCAACACGCTTAACCTATGCTGGCCAACATCACGCTCCAAAACGCTACAGCCAAAAGCGGTGTAAAACGCTTCCAACTCTTGATGGCAGCATATGTACGAGACTCGATAGCCTAGTTCGGTGGCAATTTTTGCTGCTTCTTGGACCAGTGACTTTCCCACACCGCGCTTGCGTTTGGTCTCCTCCACCCAAACAGCCGCTATCCATGGCCTGTATTGCTGCCGCTCCTCCAAATCGCAATCGATGAGGAAGGCTGATCCGAGATAGCCGCTTTCGTCATGAGCAACGACCGCCGTCGGGAGAGAGCGATCATCGACCATTTCGGTCAGATGATGCGTAACGTCGGAAAGATGAAGACCCGCGTCTTTCCACCACGCATTCCATATTCGATCAGCAATAATTGGACCGAGATTTTGATGGTCCCGATAGTCCGCAACCTGATGCATATAACACTCCTCCTGCAGGGGAGCCTTCGTAGTGCATGCGGAGTAATATTTCAACCACCGCATGCGCCGCATCGCCAATGGCACGTTAAGCGACGCATCAAGCTGAACCATCTGTGGATGCAAATATTCTGGGGAACGCCAACAGAGACTCTTTGGCGCGAATCGGCTCGTTAGTGCTTCAAGAGTTCGGATCAAAGACGGCAATTCATTTTCGCTGTCGATTTCTTCGACAGGCGCACCGGCACAACTAATTGTGTCTACCTGTGTGAACGGGATAAGCCATTTACAAATAGGAAAACGGCTGTTCCAAGAGGGCTTATTCGGCTGCCGTATCGCGACGCACCAGATGATGGATGCCGTCGGGCATTGTTTCAACGAGGACACGCAGAGGCATCGGCAACAGCCCGAATTGATCGAGGACAGCCCGGGTTGGCAAAGCCCAGCGAAATTCCAGATCGGCGCTTCCATCCCTGACACGATGGACGATGTTAGTCTCATGAAAGGGCAATGGTCGCAGTAACTCTACCTGGTAGTAGAAGCCTACTTCATGAACCCTTCGTCCCGCCAATTCGAAAAAATTCTCGATGACGAAGCGCAGTGGCCCAATCGACGCCTGGCTGCCTATTTCCTCTTCCATTTCGCGTGCGAGTGTTTCCGCACCTGCCTCATGAAACTCGACGCGGCCGCCCGGCAACACCCAACAAGGGTCCCCCACGACACGATGAATGAGGATGTGTCCGTTTGAACGTATTAGTGCGCAGGCCCGCAACTGGAAGCGGGAGTCGCCTGCGTTCATCACGATCATAGTCCGCGCGGCTTCGTCCATATCTATGCGTCCTTTGGTGTCTTTGACAATGTGAAGCTGTGGCAGAATCACTCGTGTGGGCACACATTGCCACCGAAATTGTCTGAAGGAAGAAGTCGACATGGAGGACGAACAGTTTCGGCAGTTGCAAGGCATCGTTCTCAAGAGCCAGATGTTGTCAGCCCTTCTGCACAATTGGGAAAAGGTAGCCCTTCCGGACTCCTGGCTCGTTGCTGGTGCGATTGCTCAGACCGTCTGGAACCAGAGGTTCGGTTTTCCGCCAGCTCACGGCATCAACGACATTGATATCGTCTATTTTGACGCCAGCGATCTTTCCGAGGACGCCGAAGCGGAACACGCCGCTCGTGTCCAGGGGGCTTTCTCTGATCTTCCTGTTTGGATCGACGTAAAAAACGAGGCCAGGGTTCACCTCTGGTATGAGGCGAAATTCGGATATTCGCTCAAGCCGTATACATCGACCACTGATGCCATCGCTACATTCCCGACAACGGCAACGGCCGTTGGCCTTTGTCCTCGCGATGGCAACCTGGACCTTTGCGCTCCCTTTGGGCTTTCCGATCTCCTTGATGGCGTTGTCCGTCCCAACAAGAGGCAAATCAGCCGGGAGATTTACGAGCAGAAGGTCAGTCGATGGGTCAAGCTCTGGCCAAACCTTAATGTCATGGGTTGGCTTGAGGACGGATGAGGAGACGCGTTCGTATATCCTTGGGGCATAATCTAAACTACTTTCGAAATGGGCATAACGTGTTCCAAGATCAGTCTTTCAGCATTCCCGTCGCTCATATCGACTGCCACCTCTTTGGAAATTTTCAGCTGCAGGACCGGGTGGAAGACGTCAGGAAATCGACCTGGGCAGCGGTTTGCGCAAAGCGTCCAGCTGCTTTCGACGGGGCATTGTTGCGGATGGCCTCTTATCGGGTTGAAGGCGAACGGCTGAGCATTGCTGCCAGCCGAACCCGCTTTTCTGCCTACGTGGCGACACGCCATCCCGCTTTCGCTTCCGAGCATCCGCACGCGGATCGCGCTGATCCCCTTGGATTGACCGCTATCGTGCTGACGTCCGACGGTAAGGTCATTGCCACGAAGCGAAGTCTGCTGGCGGACCAAAACCCAGGCGGCCTCTATCTAATCGGGGGTACGCCGAGCCAGGTGAGAGCGACGGTCCCGTAGACCTCTTCAACGAGATTGCCCGCGAAGTGGAGGAGGAAATCGCCGTTGGTGATGTAGCTCGATCTGAAGCGGTTGCCGTCGGTCTGGCCTATGATCCGGTCTTCTGCCACCCGGAACTGTTCCTGCTGATGCCGAGCAAATCCACGGCTGCGGATATCGTGTCGGGCGCAGATGGGGCAGCTGACCGAGATGAAGCGTCTGAACTGCTATTTTACTCCGTGGACGATATTCTCGATGACAATGGTCCGCACAAGAACGCCGCTCTGACGTGGAGCTTCATCAAAGCCAGAAGGTTCCTGCAGCTGCATTTGCGCTAAGTCTTCAGGCCGATGGGGCCATAACATAGGCATCCAAGTACATTGCGGGGAGACAATGCCAAGTCTGATCCTTCGAGAACGATCTCGGTTGCGAATTGTGCCGCTGTCCACTGAGACATTCTCCACCGGGGGAATGTTGCTGTGATCACAACTAAGGTCGACCTGCTGTGGTTCAAGCGTTGCTGCGCATTTCATTTGCAGTTTTTTCCCGACCGCGAGACGCTATCAAAGCTCTGTGGCTTGCAGGACCGCATCGAGCGCGAGTGCGATGGGCCGCTGCTGCGCGTCCCAGCTACGAGCCTGCACATGACGGTCGTCACTTTGATAATGCAGTGGCGCAATTCAGTATACCAAACGACGAGGTTTGGAAGCTGAACGAAGAGCGATGGAAAGGGATCGTGGAGAGACTGGTCAAAGAAACGCCACCGATTGATCTCAGTTTTCAGGAGGTGCAGGCTTCGGAAGCGGCAATCTTCGTAAAGGCACCCGAGCCGCCAGAGCTGCAACGGCTTCGCTCAGCTATTTCGGATGCCGTCTGGTTCGAAGATTGGCGTCCAAAGCCGCCGCGAATAGCTCACATCACATTGTTCAGGTTCTCGGCCGAGGAACAGTTGCCAGCGCTCCCCGGCGATGCTGGGTTGTTGCCTATCGAAGGCAACGTGAAAGCCCTTCAATTGGTGAAAGAGAAAACTTACCCGAGCGTCGAAATTGATGTGCTTGGCCAACCGTCGTGTCTGGGCGCAAGCACATGATGCCCGATTTAGAACCCACTGATCAGCATTATCGCCCCAGCGGGTAGCGACGTTGATTGTTATTCCACGAAGGGTCCTGCTTCTCTTCGAGATGCCCGCTGCCACTTAACAAATGCGCTGCACACATACCAAGCTAGATAGGTCACTAGAATGGCTAGCTGCTGCAAGAAGATCGTGACAACGACTATAAACTGATCTAGTCCGTCATAAGAGTCGTCGCCCACATCGGCGATGTCTGGCGTGAATGTAACTCTGTCGCATACGTATACTGACAGAACGATCCAGATCACCGCGAAAAAATGCAATGTCTTCCAGCAACGTGGCCATGTGCGGCCAGCGATAAAAGCCACGAGCGGAGCTGCGAAGTTGCTCATAAGTATGATGGCGAATGCGAGTTCAGGCTTGATCATCGGAAATGGTCTTTCGACGTGCTGCGGCGCAGACGAGGCTCTGGCCTTTCGCGCTCCATAGACGTCTCTGTCCATAGAATTCTATCCAAGAGACTGAGTGGCCCAATGGCTGCCACGCGCTACCAATCATCGCATTCCATGTCAGCTATGTCGCCAGCCAGGACGTCGGCGTGCTCGGACAGAACGGCAGCCACATTGTCGAGAAGCATCGCCAATTCGGGATCGCTGTCAAAAAGCTGTTCCTGTTTAGCTTTCAACTTGCCGATATAGAACTGATGAATATGCAATGATCCGGTCATTTGGGCGAGGCTTGGCATTTGATGCTCCCATTTAGTGATCACGGGTTCGCCACCATAGCGCCTGTCGGGCATTCCCGTCGACCGCCCATCTTCATCGACATCGTCCGCCGGTAGAAAATTCCGGTATATCGTATCTGCGTCAGCACGAACTCGCTCCACTCGGCGAACCAGGAGTAGCCCTTACCTACCAAGCGACCAGGGGCGGGTTGGAGATTGCCAATGACCCGGTACTCGGGATTGCAGGGCACGTCGGTTGTCAGAAGCTGCGCCGAATGCTACCGGAAGATGTGCAGGCGTTTATGACAGGGGTGCATTCATGAATCGATTGATCGTCTTCCTTGCGGTTGGCCTTTCGACCGCCACCGCGCATGCGAGCGGGCTTCCGTTTTTCCCCAACACGAACGTCCCCGACTACACCGCGAAGCTGGTTGTGCACGACACATTAGATGGGAAGGACAACTGGCGGGTCGTGCAGCATCACAACGGCTGGACGCATGTCGAGGAGACACAAGGTGACGAGGCACATATCTGGTATGGGCACTTCTTTCAGAACGTTGTTTTGTCAACAGGCAAGAAAGATGGAGAGGAGATCAATCGCTTCAATATCAGGCAAGTCGAGCCGTCGTTTGACTACCTCGGCATCAAGCAGGTCAAGGAAACGAACGATGTGGAGACAGTGGGCGGCGAAGAGTGCCGCTGGTGGGAAATAGTTCGTAAGCCACCGGCGGAAAGGCCGATTTGGATGACCTGCTTGACCAGCGACGGAATAGAGGTCGCAACCAAGGTTCTCTTTTCCAAGGGTAAATTGATGTCCGAGGCGCGTCTGACCGAGATCAAGCGAGGTCCGGTTCCGGAGGCCGACGTGTTGCCGCCAAGACAGCTTTTTGACGCAAGCACGTGGCTCAAGCCGCTGCGTACCTACCCGGATCACCCTCCAAGTGCTGTCGACTTCGAGGCGAAATTGGTTGCGAGGCCGTCTGACAATCCGTCGATAGACAAGACCTCTGAGGTGAGGCTGTTGCGACATTATCCATGGTGGTTTCGCCAGCGTGATGGCAAGGACGGGTCGATCGGGATCGAAGTTTGGAATGAGCTTGAGAACCAGGGAATTTCCTATTCCTCATCGAAGCGGGAACGCAGAATTGTCGGTGGTCGCTCTTCGCTGGACCCGAAGCGTCCCTTCGATCAATTCAGCAGCCAAACTGGAATGGAAAATCTGGGCGAGCAGGGCCAGTTTCTTGGCGAGAATTGCACATGGTATGACCTAACGCCGAATATGGCCGATGCAAGTCAGAAGCAGTGCATCACGTCCGACGGTATTCCGTTGAAGGACGACCACTGGTCCGGCTGGAGCGCAGTGGAGAGCTTCGACACGGTGGCGTTTACGCGTCGACCCGTCGACATCGACGAAATGCAGCCGCCTCGCGAATACCTCGATCCGTCAGCGTGGGGATTTGTGCTGCAGTAGTGCGGGCAGCAGTTAGCCTTGCCAAAAGGGATGGCTGCGTTGACATGCCGAAAACTGACTGCGTGCGGCGGGTGGACACCGAATTCTGGACGGGAAGTGGATGGAAGTGGACCGTAAGGAGGCGCTATTGGAACCCCCTTACCTCTTGAGTAGAAAGCACCGAAAGGTTACCATTGATATTTGGATGCCCATCCAAACTTGCTGCCGGGTTGAAGGGCAAATGAGCATTATTTGACGACCAAGTTCATCAAGGTCGAAGCGTAATCGGCGGACTTCGACAAGAACATTGGATCGTCTTATGCTGAACGCTTCCGTTAGGTTCTCTCCATCGAATGTTTCTGCTCTGAAAAAGGCTCTGCGTAGCGGGTATCCGCATGTGCGGTCTTCGCACCTCGATGAGGCGATTGCTGCGTCCTCGGGTTTAACTCCTATGCCGCTATGCGGCCGGTTCTTCACGATGTCAGTACCTATGCGCGGCTGGTCGTGAATACGAACCACCTGCTTCTTTTGCTGCGTTTAGAGGAACTGGGATATCGGGATATCGCTCCGGAGGAGTTGCGCCGACTCATTTGGAAGATCGAGTTTCCGCAGGCCTGGCATGATGGCGAGATTGAAAAGGCTATACAGGAGCGAAGGCGGCCACCGGCTGCTAATGCTTAGCGGTTGCGTTTGTCTCCTGATTGCGGAAAGCCGCCGAGAAGCTCGTCCGCTCAATGCCGTAAAGCTCCTATGCATTTCGGGGCGTCTGCTACTCGTGATCGCAAAGAACCATGAAATGCGGGGAAAGCAGAGCAGCGTTCATTTCGCACGCATGGCGAGCCACTGGAGCTTGATGGGTGACATGGAGGAGGAGATTTGTTTGACAGGTGGCGGACGAACGACGGTGACACGGCGGGGAGGTGTGGTTTTCCGCGAAGGCGGCCCCTGGTCGTCAACGGTTATTTCACTCCTGCGGCATTTGGAATCCTCCGGCTTCACTGAAGCTCCCTCTGTTGCTGGCACCGGTTTCGATGAGCGCGGCCGGGAGACATTATCGTTTATCGAAGGTGAGTTTGTTCACCCGGCCCCTTGGTCAGACGAGTCTTTTCCGCAACTTGGAATGATGTTGCGGCGACTGCACGATGCCACCGCTTCGTTCAAACCTCCCGAAAACTCGCTGTGGCGCGATTGGTTCGGGCGTAACCTCGGTGACGGTCCACACGTAATCGGACACTGCGATACCGGCCCCTGGAATATTGTTTGCCGCTCAGGATTGCCTGTCGGGTTGATAGATTGGGAGGTGGCTGGGCCTGTCAGGGCGGATATCGAATTGGCCCAGGCTTGTTGGCTGAATGCCCAGCTCTACGATGACGACATTGCGGAGAGGGTCGGACTAGGCTCTGTGGGCAAGAGAGCGCGTCAAGTTCGCCTGCTGCTAGATGGCTATGGTCTGTCTCGGAAGCAACGCGGCGGCTTCGTCGACAAGCTAATCACGTTCGCAGTTCACGATGCGGCCGAGCAGGCGAAAGAGGCGGCTGTGACGCCAGAGTCGAACGATGCGGAACCGCTATGGGCAATCACCTGGCGCACCAGAAGTGCCTCCTGGATGCTCAATCATCGGCAAACCCTGGCAGCAGCGTTGGCATAGTAGGCAGCGACCGCGCCATAAGTCGTGGGACGAAGCTGCGGACTGGGGTTGCGATGTTAGTCAACTTGAACGGGGTACTGGGCGGGAAGTCAAACTCGGCGACGTCATCAATGACGCGGGCCCCATCTGATGTCCGGTCAGGTCCCAATTGCGATATTCGCAATCTCTTACGGTCGGGCGGGTAAATCCCAAACCTCATAGAGATTGTTGAGGGCCGCCGCCGTATGGCATTCCACAGTCGGTAGACCGGATTCATGAAGAGCCTTCGAATACTTGACGTCACTGTTGCGGCTCTTAACCAGAATCCAATGGATCATCTCCCATTTGATGCTGTCCTTGGCACCTTCCAGATGTCCTGCACGTCCCGAACGGTTGATAAGAGTGCGCTTGAGGTAGCGGGAAAAGCGTAGCCAGCGATTTGAAGTTATAAGAATAGCACCAGTGGCTCGGGCTAAACGTTGCGGCATCAGGCGCGAGTAGTTCCCTTCCATAATCCACCGGTCGCCAAGGATTGCCGCATCATGAAGAGCGGCGAACTCCGCCTCTGTGCGTGCCCGCCAGTCTGTCTGGGGAAGATGTTGAAGTTGATCGAGATGCACGGCCGGAAGGCCGAGTTTTTTGGAAATGGCGACCGCCAACGTAGACTTGCCCGCATTAGAAGGGCCGAGAACAACAATGCGCTCGCCAAGAGAGTGCAAAGGCAACATAGGATACCTATCGGGTGACTGAATTATCTACCCCTGGTAGAAATATGCCAGGTTGTCAATACTGATGTGCTCGCTCCCAACGGAGCGATGCTGCGGAGGGTGAGCAGGACCGATGGAAGCCGAATTTCCCCTGAGTGGTGGCCGAGTGAGCAAAGGTGTCGTGCGTGCGGGTGATACTGTTCGACGTCCGCCGACCTTCAACTCGCCGTTCGTCCACAAACTTCTTCAGCACCTTGCTGCGTTGAACTTTGACGCTGCCCCGCGCTCATACGGTTGTGACGAATTCGGGCGCGACGTTTTCTCGTACATTGGAGGTGAGGTACCAGCGGACCTTTCCTGGCATAGCGAAGATGTCCTGATCGACGCAGCCCGGTTGATACGCCGATATCACGATATGACGGAGGGACTTGTTGCGTCAGCCGCTGCCCAGGGCCTTGGCCTCGAAGTAGTATGTCACAACGACCTGTCGCCTTGTAATTTCGTGTTTCGTTCAGGACGCCCGCTGGCAATCATCGACTTCGACAGCGCATCACCTGGACCTCGGCTGCACGATCTTGGCTATGCAGCATGGACGTGGCTTAATCTCGGTGACGACGATATCGAAGCTGATTTACAGCTGCGCCGGTTGACCACGTTCTGCAATGCCTATGACCCCGACGTGGATTTGGCGCGAATTGTCGATTTCATCTTGCAACGCCAACGAATTCTCGTTGCGCAAGGGTCGCGCATCGGCGATGCGGCAATGGAACGCTGGGCGACGGATTGCCTCGTATGGACCACTAAACATCTCCACGACACCATGGTTGGAGCATCCAGTGACATCGAATGAGCTGATCGAGATATGTGACTGGTCCGCCGAATGGGCCGAAAAATTCCGAGTGAAGGCGGCAACGATCCGGGAGGCACTCGGCACTCGCGCGAAGCGCATAGATCATATCGGATCGACTGCCATTTGGGGCCTGGCTGCCAAGCCGATCGTCGACATTCAGGTGTCAGTTGATGACTTCGATCCTATGGATGGTCTGATCGAACCTCTGGAATCCATCGGCTATGTCTGGCGATCTTCTAACGCGGAGCTGACAAAGCGATATTTTCGGGAAGCTCCAGGCCAGGAACGCACCCACGTTCACGTTCGGCGTCTAGGAAGTTGGCACGAGCAATGGCCATTGCTGTTCCGAGATTACATGCGCCAGCATGTGGACGAGCACGAACCTTACGCTGCCTTGAAGCGAAGCCTAGCCGAGCGCTTTCGAAACGATAGAGCTGCTTACACATCAGGCAAGGACGATCACCTTTGGCATATCATTCGTCGTGCGGATCGTTGGGCGGCAGCAATCGGTTGGACACCTTGCAATTCCGACATGTAGTTGCGGGCGTACTGGTATTCAGGACCGCAGCACCTTTGTAATCACCGCCCACGCTGCCTTGCCGAGCCTTGCATCGGCCTCGTCATTTCCTCCATGGGCGTGAAGCGCCGACTTAGGCGTCGTCTCGCCCGGCAACAGAACCCGATGTCCCGCCCCAGGGTCATAGATCAGGTCTGCTTGCATGCCGAACATCTGCCGTCGTTGAATAATCGACTGCGCGAAAACGTCTGACGGCCAGAGAGCGTCGCGTCCACCCGCGATTACAACGAGGCGAGCGGCGGTCAATTCAACGGGAATGGTCGCTGCCGGGACATCGTCGGGAAACTGTTCGAGACATCGCTCGAACAACCCTCGATACGAAATCAGCCCATCCTGATATTTGGGTTGCCAAGAAGGATCAGCAGGCACGAATGGTAGGGGCGTGCCGTTCCAGGTCCACGATGAGCGCTCCGGCCAGGCGACACCATCGTGGCCGGGGCCGATATTACCCCAGATGACTGAGGTCGGGCTAATTGCGAAGACAGCTTCGACGCGTTTGTCGTGGACGGCCGTGAGCAGGGCCGCTTCCGCGCCTTTCGATGTTCCGATTATTGCAATTCTTTTGCAGCGATGTCGTCGGAGGCCGTCAACCGCAAGGGTGAACGTTTCCAGCGGGACTTCGCAAATCCCTGGAGGCTGGCCTTCACCACCGAACCAGCGCAATGCCAGCGACGTGACGCCAAGATTGGCAAAAAGCAGAGCACGTCCGACTTCTACGCGACCGCTTGATCCGGAAAGCACAAGAATGCCCCATTCGTTTGGCCGATCAGGGATGACTAGTGTTCCTTGCACCTCTCCTGCAAGGTCGACCTGCGAATGGTTTGCCAATTCAATATCCTGACCTGCATCCTCGATCACTCAACAGATATGACCGGATTGTAGCTGTGAAGTTAGCAGCTAAAAGGTGCAAAGCAACCGGATGCGCACAGGTTGAACGCGGGCCGTCGTTTCGTGGCCCGTAATGGCCAACAGACGCCGGTCGTATTGCTGCGAACCGACGGGCACCTACAATTGAGGGTGTCGCAGCCGCCTAATTCCGTGAAGAATATGAGTCGGCAACGAGGGGAGCCGAAATGAAAATTGCTGCAGCACAAACTGTTGTTGCGCCAAATATTGCGGACAATGGACAGGCAATTCGTACGCTGGTTTCAAGCGCGGCGGGCGAGGGGGTGCGGCTTATCAACTTCTGCGAAGGCGCTCTGTCCGGATATGGAAAGTTTCAGATCGTGAGGCAGGAAGATTGGAAAACGTTCGACTGGGCATCGCAGGAAACCGAGCTTCGGGCCATAGCTGAACTTTGCGCCCGCCATCGCATCTTTGTTGTTGTCGGTGGAGCCCATCGACTGTCTGATGGCCACCCGCCTCATAACTGCCTTTATGTCTTCTCCGATACCGGGGCTCTGCTCACGAGGTACGATAAGAGGTTTCTGTCAAACTCGGAACTTGAGGGTTGGTACACACCCGGAACGGAACCAGTTACCTTTGACGTCGACGGATATCGGTTTGGCTGCGCGATCTGCATTGAGTCGCAGTTTCCGGAAGTTTTCAGCGAGTATGAGCGCCTTCAGGTCGATGGCGTCCTTTTTTCATCACTGGGCATTCCCGAAAACTTTCAGATCGCACTCCGGGCTCATGCGGGACTAAACTGCATCTGGATTAGCGGTGCGACCCAAGTGCAAAAAGCCCATAAGGGACCCGCCTGCATTATCGGTCCAGACGGTAATTGGGTGGCTAGGTGCCCTGCGTCTCCAGAACAGGGCTTTGCCGTAGCAGATATAAACCGGGGTGATCCGCTGTACGATATCCCGCTCCAAAAGGCGCGTCAGTGGCGGAAGAATGCCAGGTTGGGCGATATCTACCGCGAGAAGATCGTGAACGATCACCGGAGCACAAACAGAAAGGGATATTGAGGCGCAGGGGCAGCGACGACAATGAGACTCCTGCATATGGACGGCGTCTCATAGCCCCATGCTTGTTTCTTTTGATTTGAACATGACGAAAAATTCCCGTTAGGATTCTCCAAAGTTGTCACCCGGAGCGACCGAGTCGTAATGGATTTCGCTAACGCATCAACTACTTTCGAGCGGGTTCTCATCATGGGGAACGGTGGCTCGGGCAAGACGTGGCTCGCCAGCCGCCTCGGTGAACAGCTTCGCCACCCCATCACTCACCTCGACGATATCCACTGGGAGCCGGGCGGCTATGGGACTGCTCGTGACAGGACGCTTAGAGACGAGATGGTCGTAGCTGCAGCTGCTGAGGATCGCTGGATCATGGAGGGGGTCTATGGCCAGTTAGTGAACCTAGCCCTCAATCGCGTGACGGCGTTGATCTGGCTCGATCTACCCGAAGAGGCATGTATCGCTAACGTTAAGGAGAGAGGCATTGAGGGCGGTGGGACCCAGACGCAGTTTATCGGCCTTCTCAAATGGGCGGCAGAATACAGGACACGAACCAACAACTGGAATTCGTTTGACGCGCACGCGCAATTGTACGCCGCATTTACAGGCCGGAAGTGGGTGCTGTCGGATCGTGATGCCGTCACCTTGTTTGCCGATAGTCTCCTGCTGGCCATGGAAGATCGTCGATGAGTGAGGGGGTTTTTCCGGACGGTGAGTGGGAGCGTGCCGTCCCCGCACCAAGGCAATCTGATCTTTTGTCCCGCGCGGCGGAAGGGCTGGTAGCTTTCGGTTCAATTGGCACCGTCGTCATTCACAAGGGCCGCCTTGTTTTCGGCGTGGGAGCAATTGACGAGAAAGTGCTCATCCGTTCCGTGCGCAAGAGTATATTGAGTTCGCTGATCGGCATCGAGGTCGAGCGCGGTTCTATTCGGCTCGACGCGACGATGGAACAGCTTGGTATGGACGACGTGCAAGGCCTGACCACAGCCGAGCGGCAGGCGACAGTCCGCCATCTACTTCAGGCCCGGTCGGGCATCTATCATCCGGCGCTGGCGGAATCGAAGGCCATGACCGAAGCGAAACCGCCCAGAGGAAGTCAGGCACCAGGAAGTGGTTGGCATTACAACAACTGGGATTTCAACGCGCTCGGCACAATCTATGAACAGGCGACCGGCCGATCTGTATATGACGGGGTCATGATCGATATCGCGTCCCGGATTGGCATGCAGGACTTCGAACTGTCGGACGGTAGCTATATGCGAGGATCAGAGTCCAAGCATCCTGCCTATCACATGCACATGACGGCGCGGGACCTCGCGCGTTTCGGCTGGCTCTATCTTAACAACGGCAATTGGGCAGGGGTCGAGGTGGTTCCGCGCGAATGGGTGCGTGACAGCGTGGCGGCGCACTCGTTCAACGGCGAGGCTGGTTATGGCTATATGTGGTGGACGACCGGCCACAACGGCGAGGCCCAAAACCAGAGCCCCTCGAAGTACCGTGAGTTTCTTCCGCCGTTCCGGTATTTCGCTCACGGTGCATACGGTCAAATGATTGCAGTAATGCCTGAGAGGGAGATCGTAATCACCAATGTCGCGCATTCGATTGACAGGTCGCGAGAACAGACGGAGAAGCTGTGGGAGGCCGTCTCGGGCATCATGGAGGCTGTCATCAGGTTTGACGATGGTTCTTGATATTCGTCCGGCGGGAGAGGGTGATAACGCAGCCGTGGCACGGGTGTTTGTCGACGCTTGGCGATCCACCTTCATAGGTCTTCTTTCCGCCGATTTCCTGGACAACATGTCGCACGCAAAGCAGGAGCAGCGACATCATCGGGTGTTCTCTGCGCCGACGACGAGCTATTATGTCGCCACGGTCGATGGTGTCACAGTGGGCTTCGCGAGCGGCGGCCCGACAAGGCGGCCCGAATTTCCCCAGGAGAATGAACTTTACGCGATCTACATTCTTCCTGCCTTTCAACACCAAAACATTGGCTCGATCCTCTTTCGGCATGTGGTCAGCGATCTTCAGCGGTCGGGACGCAAAGGCTTAATCGCTGTGGCGCTCGGGCTAAACCCAAATCGCAGCTTCTTTGAGCGGTTAGGAGGGCTACCATCTGCAGCAGGGCCAACTACGCTGGGTTCGGCCACTCTTGATCAGATAGCCTACCTCTGGAAGGATATCGCTAGCCTCACATTGGAAGTTGTGCGCGTGTCGGCCGATGCCCATTGGGACGCCTATCATGCAATTCGTCGTCAGGTGCTGTTTGAAGATCGCGGGTTGACTGGGTACGACGAGCATCATCCCGATGATCATCGGGATGGGCATTTCCCGTTCTTGCTTCTGCAGGGAAACTTACCAGTCGGAGCCGCCCGTCTCGATCTGAAGGCCAACAGCAAAGGCGTGGTGCGCACGGTTGCGATCAAGGCGGCGTTCCAACGCAAGGGGCTTGGACGCGTTCTGATGAAACGGCTCGAAGCTTTCGCTGCGCAGCACGGTGTGATTGGTCTTGAGGTGAACGCTGCGCCGGACGCCGTCACCTTCTACGAAAAGCTTGGCTGGACGATGATCAATGGATCGAAGAACAATCCGCTCATGATTAAAGGTTTGCCTGCCCTCGATCTCCCCGACGACCTGGGCCGATCATGAGAGCCGAATGAAGATCGTGGACGCCAGTCCGTCGCGACTACCGCTAGTCAAAAGTGGCGAACTGCTGATCGCCGTTGCTGAATGCGAACCCAGCATGGATGTCGCCCTCTATCACGCGTCCGCGCGACAAGTCTGGGAGCTTATCAGGCGGAAAGAAACCAACTTCACTTGTTTCCAGGCCCGCCTGCGGAGCCATCTCGTCCTGGCGCTCACAAAGAAAAAACAGTTTGTAAAAATCCCTTGCATCTGGATCGTACGGTTGCTTTGCCTTGTGTCGGACACTGTAAAGGCGGGTAGCGGATACCCTGAGACCTGCTTCTTCGTGAATTTCCCTGATTACGTTTTCGGAGGCTGATCGTCCTATGTCGGCAAAACCTCCGGGCAACGTCCAGCGTCCGTCGCACCTTTCTCGCACCAGCAATATCTTGCCATCTTCGATCAAAGCTCCACGGACATCGACCTTCGGCGTTGCGTAGCCCTTGGCGAACTCCGACACGAGGCCTTTGATGCGGATAATGGGCACATTGGAGAGGTCCGCCAGCATTCCTTGCGCGATATCAGCGACTTCTTGGTATCGCTCGCGGTCAAACTCATCCTTGCAAAAATGAAGCCCGGTCGAGGCGATAGCCTGCAAGCGCTTCGCATGAGATAGCCATTGATTTTCCATCATCGATCCTCCGCCAGCGGACGATTTCTACGAGAGCCTCTCCGCAAAATTAAGGCGGGGAATGGGGTTCTCATGTTGGGGGAGATGGACCTCCAGGTGATTGTCGCAGATCGAATTTCAATCGTCATCCAGCAAGCCGTTGAGTCTAATCCGATCCAGTTCACCGGCAGCGAACAGGCCGGTATCAAATAGCGACATGAACTCCTCTGAGACGCCTTGCCCGAATACCAGCACGTCGTCGGTGTTGATCGTTACGACAACGCCCGCATCGTAGAGTCGTCGGATCGGATGGGAGGCAAGACTTTTGACCCGTCCCAACATTGCATTTGAGGTCGGACAAATATTCAGACGGATACGGTGATCCGCTAGAAAGCCCATCACCGCCGAAGATTCGACGGCGGCGATTCCATGCTGCACTTCGTCCAGCTCAAGCTCTTCGACTGCTCGCCATACGTCATCAGCAGTTCCCCATTCGCCAACATGGGCTTTCAGCCTTAGGTCGCGTTCACCGGCCCTCCGGTAGATCGGCTTAAAGACGCTTATAGACTGCGCAAACTCATCGCCCGAATGGTCAAGCGTTCGATAGGTGCCGAGATCAAGAAAGGGCGCGATCCAGCGCTCCAAAGCCGAGACCGGGCAATGTCGTGACATGCCTAGCTGGGGGACCCATTCAATCTCTGGTGCCACGGTTTCGTGGATATGCCGGAGGGCATAGGTCAATCGGTCGGCGGAGCCATCGAAGAGTGTGATCGCCCAAACGTCTTCTCCGACCTCCAGGCGGATCACGCCATCTTCCCTTGCCTGGATAAAGGCCGCTTCGAACGCAAGGAGACGTCCTTTCCAGCCTTCGAATATTGCACCGACATTCCGACCTACCCAATCGTGCATTTCCGCCATCGAGTTGAGCCTGTCCTGAAGCGGCTCAACGTTGCGGCCGGTTCGGGCTTCCACGAATTGGCGATTACCGCCGAGCAAGGCATGATTATGCAGGTCGCACTTCGGGCAGGCGCGAATAGCGCCGAGATTTCCGGTAGTCAGTCCGGTCTCGAAGGCAGACGGCATTTCTTAACCTCGTTGATCCAATGACGACGAGAAACCTCATGGCGTCTTTATCTCAGGATTATCTGTCCTTCCACGTCAGGCCAAATACGCGAAGCCAGTTGTCGAGGGCGAACTTTCGGAGGTCCGTCTCGTCAAATCCCGCCTTGCGCATAGCTTTGATCAGGCGTGGCAAACCGCTCGCATCCTTGATCTCGCGCGGCCGCGCCGTCAAAATCCGATCCCAGGGCAACCCGGTCGATCCCCACGCGCCGGACCAAATATTCAATATGACGAACAACGACCTCAAGCGGCGTATCGGGATCGAGATTGGCGTCCGGACGAACATCGTTGACTGCCAAGTTCAGCCCGATGACGCCATCAGTGTCCTTAATGGCATCCAATTGCCGGTCGGTCAGATTTCGGGTCGACGGACAAATCGCGTGAGCGCAAGCATGCGTGGCAACGAGCGGAGCAGTGCTTAGTGCCGCGACGTCCCAGAACCCGCGCTCGTTCAGATGCGAGACGTCGATCATGATCCCGAGATCGTTGCACTTCTTGACGAGCCTCTTGCCTGCATCTGTCAGTCCGGGGCCGGTGTCAGGTGACCTGGGATACGCAAACGGTACGCCGTAGCCGAAAATATTGGGGCGGCTCCAGACTAAGCCTAAGGATCGAAGACCGTGATCGTACAGGGTGTCGAGGTAGCTCAGATCGAGGTCGATAGCTTCGGCTCCCTCCATGTGGAGCACGACTGCAAAGGCCGACGCGTTCAGGGCTGCCCTGATGTCCTTCACGGAAGTCGCCAGGCGCATCTGGCCATTTGAGCGGCTGACCAAGGCTCTTATTGCAGAAACCTGGCCCTCAACCTGTCGACGTGCATTGTCCGGGTCCAAGGCCTCGGCGTAACGGACCTCATATCCATTGTGGGTGATGGTGAGATCGTTCTCCGGTTCACGCTCCGGATAGGCCAAGATTGCGAACAGCCCACCGGCCATGCGCCCTTCTCGTGCCCGAGGCAGATCAAGATGACCATCCGCCGAACGAACCAGGAAGTCTCGGCCATCAGCGCTATAGTCGACCATGGATACGATCGCGTCGTTATGTCCATCGAATATGTAGAGGCTGTCCATTCGGCTTGGTCTCTTGGGTGATTTCAGAGTTGGTTTTCGCGATTATTTCGACGGTATCCTGGTGTGCGCACCAGAAATAATCAACCCTTGGTACAGAGATTTGCGCGACGAGGTCCACCAGAAATAGCCAATGGACCTTACCCCATCACCAGAACGCCAATTTGGAAAGGCTTGGTGACCAGGTGATAGCGACAGGCTACTTCGAACCTTGCGTCGAAGTTTTGAGCTTGATCGCCATGTCGATCTGGCCGCGCACAGAAATCGAAGCGTCACGGTTATTGCCGCGCTGTATATCGACGTTGTTCGTCATTCCGGTGATTTTGCAATCTTCCGCGATTGTCTCCACAACAACCGAGCAGTTGGTAGACGCAATTCCATATAGCGTCTTCTGTGCTCGTTGGATTTGCTCGTCCACCTCAACGCTTTGATCAAGGGGAGCGATAGCGAGATGCTCGACTGAACGGCGACATATCCATCTGGTATCGTCCCGTGGGAGGGCGGTCTCGCCAAACGCACTGGATGTGGCGAAGCCGAGGAACGTAACCGCAACATAAATACGAGTGGCAATCATCTTGTCCTCCATGGTCCGCTGCGCATGGCGTCGATTAGCCCTCCGAACGGTGTGACCGTGCACTCGACTCGGTCGCCCGTGAATATCCAAAACCCTCGTTCGGCGGGCCGTCAGCGTGACGCTTCATATGAAGGTCCTCCCGAGCTACAGGAACCCAAACCCGAGCCGATGTCTGGTGGCCCGGGGATAGTGCCAGACTGCCGACAATGGCGACCATGGCAATCAAGATGACGACGACGGGAAAGGCGACGCCGGACGATTTATCTTCATTGTAGATCATTGATCACTCCTGCAAGTGGCGAGACGCTGATCTGCCAGCACGCGATGCCGCCCCGCATTCTCATGCGTCGCATACGTGCCCTGATTGTTGATAGGGGGCGGCCGAAGCCGCCCGAAGGTCATTGGATGACCTGGATGACCTTCCGGGAGGAAGGTTCGACGATCACACGCTGATCGTTGACGATCGCGTATGCATATTTGGGGTCATCGGGAACTGGCGTGACGACCACGGTCTCCGGCAGAGGTTGTCCGACGACGACCTTCTCCTTAACCACGATGCGCTTGGTCGGGGCGGGGGCCTGCTGAACATAGGTCACCACCTGCTGTGGCGGCGGATCGATGACGCTGCCTGCCACGCCGCCGACGATGCCGCCGACAGCCGCACCGACCGGGCCGCCGACGACTGCGCCCGTTGCGGCACCACCTGCTGCACCCGTGACCGTCGACGACTGCGCAAAAGCTGACGTCGATGCCAGCAAGATGCTAGCGGCGATTCCTACTGCTTTGATATTCATCTGTTTTCCTCCTTGGATGCGGTTGGTCCCGCCGCGTAGCCAAACCGAAAGATGGAGGAAGTGTTCCAGAAGTAGGACTTCATGCCGGGCTAAATCGGACCTTGGTCCCAGCTTGTTTGAATATCGCTAACTATTGCGTGGGAAAGCGGCTCAGCATCCGGTCTTGGACGTTTTCAAAGCCAACGATCATCGCTGCAATTGCGATGATTCGTCGCTGTCTGCCGCATCTGTTATGTAGCCTTCGAGCAGGACGACAGGGCCGAGCATCCCGATCTCGATGGCACTGCTGTCGATATCCGGATCGGCGGAAAGCGCCGCTTCGATCGTCGCGATGGTCGACGCCAAACTGTGGCCTTGCGAGCTGCGCACTTCGTGATTGTGGTTATCGGGCCGAACCTCATATTCTCCTGCTGTCTCGCGCCTCCAAGGGTCTTCACGATAGCTCGCATGACATATGAGCAGCGTGCCCTGACGTCACCAGTCGGACCTAAGTCGGGGTTTCCGTCGGTACGATCCGGCTTAAATTTTCCACTTCCTTGTTGAAAGGACATCAGGGAGGTTTTAGCAATGTTGCTGTGTTCCAGTCAAAACCTCCCTGATGAACTCGCCAAGTCGTCGATCCGGAAACGAAAACATGGAAAGAGTCGGAATAGTGGCTTGGCCAAGAAGCGAAGACTTCGCTCCTCTGATGCTTGTAATCAACGCTAAAGAAAAACATAGGGTGGTCCGATCACTCGGTGACGTTGCCGAGGCCCTTGTCGCCGCTTGGCCGACAGGCGATGGCAAGGAATACATTGCAGCAATAAGGACATGCCTTGATGCAATACAAGGCAATGTCCCGGCCAAGCTGGCGCGTGCCGCATTCATTCGCGCTGCGGAGGAAGCCGGAATTCCTGTAATTGCAGTTATCAACTGACGAGATGGGTCGGCCTAATCGCTAAATGGCCTCCGGCAGCAAAACATGCGATGTCTCCTCGGCGAGAAGAATCGACCGCCGCTTTGCGAGCGTTTCGCGGTAGTCCTGCGCCTCGACGTCCTTAAAGAATGGCGCGTCAGGTGCCAGGCGCTTCACGGCTGCTTCTACCTGATCCAGGGTCGCCTTGAAAAACTCCTTGCGGTAATTCTGGGCATTGACTCGAACGGGCTCGAATTCGGTGTGCAAAGCCCTCTCAAGGGTGGGCGCATTATCGCTGTAAATGATCGCGTGAGTGTCAAACACGAATGGGACGCTGGCGTCTCCGAGTTCCCGGATGCGGTCGGCCGGATCAAGCCGCCGGGTCAAACCGATCTTGACCACGTCGCCGCCGAAGGAGCCAACGTTCGAGATGATATAGACGTAGCCTGATCTCGTTTTTTCAGCCATCGCTTGGGCGCGTTCCACCTTGGCATGGGCTTCCGCCAGGTCGCGCTCCAGCATTTCGATCTGGGCGTTGAAGGCTTCGAGCTTTGGCCCCACTGCCCTCTCAGCTTCGGTTTTAGCCTTATCGAGTAAACGCTGATAACGGGCTTCGTCCTCTTCTGCCCTTTCCGTGTCCCGTATCAACTTCTGTTCCTCTTTCTGAGCCCTTGCCAGTTCAGCCCGTTCCTCCCGTTCTGCCTTGAGTTTTTCTCGTTGTTCGTGGGTGAGAAACAGTTCCTGGAACTTCAGGTTCACGTACTCCTCGGTGATGAATATGCGATTGGACTCATTCAGCTTGTTGATCTGAACGAGCGCGTTGCCCATCCTCTTCTCCATCGCATTGGCGTTGCTCCAGCGGGTGTTGGCAATCGCCGCGTCACACTCGTTATTGAAGGCTCGCAGCGTCAACTTGATGTTCCGGTTCGTCATGGTCTGCCCTTTGGCCGTGCTGCCATCGACAGTCCAAGCAGTCGGGCATACGACAGCGGTTTTTAAGGACACCATTTGCTTCTGGGCTGCTCGAACCGCCTCGATGTTCTGCTTGTATTCCTCGCTGTCGGAATAATCGAAGTGGGGCTCGTAGACGCCCATTTCGGCAAATGCCAGTTTCTCATCAAAGATTGCGACCTCCTTCAGCAGTCGGTCATAGACGATTTTCTTTTCTGCATAAGAGGCACGGAGTTGTTCGATGAGGGACGCTTCCTGCTGGTTTTGGGCTCTGAGCGATGCTGCCTCGACGTCAAGGTCCAAAACGTCTTTGAACCGTGTCTCGATGGCTGTAACCCTGCTGGTGAGGGTGTTCTTCTCCTGGAGAAGCGTTTGTCCCACCTCCATTGCCGTGTTCAACTTCTCGGAGGCGTCTGAAAGCGCTGCCGTGGCCCGCATCGCTCTTTTCCTCTGAATGAGCCAGAAGGCCATAAACAATAGCATCGCCACCGGAATGACGATGACGAACAGAAGCGCGATAACCAGCGTATTTTCAGTAGTCATGGAAGCTCCCCAGCCTAGAGAGCCGGAGATTACCGTTCTCGTTGTAAAAGCCAAGTGGTACAGGACTCAAGATTGAAGGTATCTCCATAACGCGTTTCGATGCCTTTGATTGTTGTTTTCGGCGGAAACTGACACAAAGGAAATCGCTGGAATTTTTACATCTCAGCCGGAGAACGTGGCAGGCTTCTTTTCGAAGATCATGACGACCCAGGATTTGTGATCGGCTGCAGGCAGAATCATCGGCTGCGCGGCAAGCGATGGGTTGAAATTGCCTGCAGAGTGGAGGCTAATCACCCCGTTTCGACACTAGCTTCTCTTAAGACTTGAAAAAGCTCGTAATAAAGGGCCGATTTTACATCTCCGCTCTTTTCCACCGAAGTCATGATCGCATCGGCTGTCCCGACCCGCACCACATACTCGATTTGCTCCAGTGTCTGCAGCAGGAAATAAACGACGAGAGTTACTAGGCTGAGATCAACTTGGTGTTGGGTGAGTGCGTCAGCTAGGGTCTTAATGCGAGTTTCGTGTCCTTGGACAGACTCCATCAAAATCTTGCTGAAATTGAGCGTAGCTTGGTCTTTACCCTGCCGTTCCTCAATGGCAGCGCCGACCTTCTGAAGGAAGTCTCCTTGTATGCGCAGCTGCTTCTCCATGAGAGCGACGCGTTGTTCCAAGCTCATCCTGTCCTCCTCTCGTATAGATAGAGAGGGTACCACGTGCACCGTTAAGATAAAATTAGACCTTGCTTAAGGGGTGATTTCGAGCGTGCGCTCGGTCATCATCCCTTCACCTCATCATCAATCAGCAAAAGACCTGATCCAGCACTTCCTTCCGCTCAGTAATCGGCCATCATCTCGCCGGTCAGGTCTCCGACGATGCCGTGCATTCGATTCCAGCCCCGATCTCAGATTTGATCTGTTCAGCCAACATACCGAGCAACCGCAATCGGCGGCGTGTAGGATCGCTTGGATCACCGCCGTTTCTCCCGAGGAGGCTGGCAGCGTCTGAAACCGTTGGCGCAATTCATCACCAATCTTATCGTTCAGCGATTGGAAGCCCCTCGTGTATTCATTCTAAGTCGCGAAGCCGTTAATCTTAAAGCCCGCCTTCTGGCAGATGTCAGCGGCCGGGCCGGATTTGAAAATATTGAATGAAGCAACGCTTTTGTCCTTTCGTAGGAGGTGTTGCGAGTTGTTGAAGTAGAATGAGGTGGAGGTGCGAACGTGCTTTGGGTCCCGGGTCTTTCAATCCGACAACCTAACCTTTCAGGCAGTCGACGATGACTGTGCACCAGCCATCTGTCTTAGCCTTTTTCGCTGTCTGATCTTGCGCATTTGGCAGCGTGCTGGCAATACGTGCCTGCTCCTCTCCACGGCCTTCATCGGCGAACTGCTCGGCCAGCTGTTCGACCGCAGTCGCCGCGCCGTCAAGCTTTTGTCCTTCGGCATCGAGATGTGCCCGAACCCGCCTGGCGTGGGCACGCATCTGAGCATTGTACGCAAGCACATGGCTCCATCGAACCCATCGGTTAGAACCGTGCCGCTTAAACCCGGCCGCAGGCACATTCCCAACCAATTCAAATCCCTTACTGCCCGGCATCACCGCTCCTCCAATCCGTTTTCCCAGTTGTTGATCCAGCCACCGAAGCGCCGCGATACGATCCCGCGCGGCATCATCCTCTTCCGCGACTACCTCTCGCAGATCGGCGACAACGCCATGCCTAAAGTCGAACCCGAGTGTACCGTTCAACCATCTTGCAAGGGTTCGAGAAGGCACACCGAGCGGTCAGCGAGGGGGCGTTTCCAGCGGCCCTTGCCGTAAATTTCCTCGCAGGTCCGATCAGTAGACCGACGGCGGTTATGTTTTGGGACATGCTATTCTCTTGGGTGATGTTCGCTGCAGGTGGATACCGTGACAACTGCCAAGGCGACCGGAGCGGGGAGGGTGAAGAGGGACATTCCCCTGCGGGCAAACCGACGGGCGCGAAGGACAACCATAGGAGTGATGAACTCGACTACAGCGGTTGCGATCTCAGCCAGCTTTTCAGCAACAGGAACGAACGGCGTCCTGGAAAGCCGTGAAGCTTTTCGCATGATCCAAGTTGATTGTTCTTTGCGTGTCATCGGGCGTTCCAACGGTGTCGCCGGACAATTCCCGGGACATTCAATATAATAATTGTGATTAGAAAAACAGTCGGTCGCAAGAGAATAAGGAAATATTGCTGTAATTAAAATTAAATAAAACCAGCCATTTATGAGAAGTTGATGTCAACATTTCAGTCTACAAAGCAGTAGTGTTGACACCGCAATTTTCACATCCGTGGAAGTGTATGCTGGTATCTTTGGAACTCGATAACATTGCTTTCCACTGCACTGCCCGAAGCTCTGCGGGGTCTTAGTCTTCGCATTGAGTGCGGCTTGTTGATCATCTCCTGCAGTTCGGCTTCTTCCCTGGCCTGTTCTGTTAGCTCGCGGGCCAGCACCTTCTCTCTAGCCGCATCACGGATGTGGGCGTAGACCTGCCTAACTCCGCACAACGTGGCCGTCATGTCCAAGGACCGAGCACGCTTGGTCACAATGCTCTTCCACTCGGCAACTTTCTGCTCCGATTGCAAGAGTGAGATATCGAGGCCTTCAGGAACATCGGAGAGAATGGAGCTTCCAAGGCGACGATCTTCGATAGCACGAGCGACCTCTTTTGCCAGGAACGTCTTGTCGAGATCGGGAGCCATCATCGCGATGTCTGCATAATCCTTCATACGAGTGTTGGCTGCGCCGCTAGTAAGGATTGTCACCAGCTTCTCGGCAACCTGTGTCTCGAACTTGGCGACGCGACCCTTGAAGACAGGCTGACCCTTGATCCAAGTCGGAAGCTCGGTATTCCACTCCGACGGGAACGCACACTTTCGGCCATCCGAAAAACCCATCTCGATCTTGTTGTCGACCCGGTTTGAGCCGATCCAGCACCGGTACTTGAACCGCATGCCGGGGACGCCACTCGGCATGTCCAGGTATTCAGGGGGAGAAATCTTCTCGAACTTGATGCCAAGGCGTTCGATCAGCGGGGCCATGCGGATGAAAGCCTGTTGAATTTCCTCGGCGGTCGCCTTCCGGATGAAGCGGATATCGGCGTCATTCGTCTGCCGAACCCGCTGGTCGTGAATGAGACCGCCGTTGACGATGAATAGGTTTGGGTAGACGGCGCGAAAGCCTGACAGAATTTGTTCGGCAGAATACCGGCGAAGACCAATTTGAGGATCAAGTCCCTGGGCCTTGCAGCTGTCTTTGATCCGGGCTGCTATTCGTTCACCGATTATTGGAACTTTGTCCATCCGCCTGTCTCCTCAAGCGTTGTGCTGAGGAAAGCGTCGGGCGTCGGCTTGCAAGAAAGCAGCGAATGATCGGCCAAAAAGTAACGCCCGAAGAACAAGACCCAGGGGGCTTAGTCATCGGCTCAGAGCCGGTTTCAGGCGGCAAGGATTTGGAGATGTGGCAGACGTAACCGCTGCATCCAATGTTCACCCGGATCGCGTTCGGCCGCAAGCCGGGTCATATCTTTTTCCTGATGGCCAAAGATTTCCTTGAAACCGGATCGAACCTGAGTGCGCCTGGGCGTCGGTATTTGATTGCCAGTTTGACGAGAGTATTGGCAAGCACTTCGCTTCTGAGAAAGGTGTTCACCGACGCCCTAGCAAGCCTATGACCGAGTACCTGGTCGGACGCGGAAAATCCGATTCCGTTTTGCAGTTGGGCGTGGTCCGGGTCGTGGTCGGCGACGTGCCGCAGACCCCCGTGGCACTGTCTGATGACGCCATCAATTTCACTACGTGATACGTGATAAAGACGATGCAAAAAGATGAAGTAATGGGGGGAGGCTGCGTCCGATTCAACGCCACTGAATTGATCTCTACGGAAACTGGAAGCGTCATTTTGAAACTCCATGAAGTACCTTCGGAAGTTCGATGAACTTCGTCACCCGCCTGATGCGATAGGCATCAGGTTTGCGGCGCATCCCGGCTCGCTGAATGATCTTTCGCTCAGCCTCGGCGGCGTCAAACGAGCGCCCTGGATGCGCTACCAGGATCGCCGCTGCCGCTTTTACGATCCATCGCAACGCTGCGGTGTCGGACTTCTCCTCCTCGACCCGCTTCGCGTAAGCAAAGACGGCCGCCGCCAGTGCAGTGTCGGCGAAGGACGCCTCCGGCCGACCGTCGAAAGCAGCCTTGCGCCGGGAGCGCTCGGTCGCTGCCCGGAAATATTCATTGCCTGGTTCTGGCTTGCGCGGCATCGCTATCGCCTTTCACTACGAAACTTCACCACGTGAAAGATACGGCTGACGGCTGCAAGGAACACGAACTGGCACCGCCTCCCGGTCTCACTCTAAACAGAATGATGCGCAGCATCTCCGGCAAGCCAGACAGACCCAAGCAGCGCTCGCGTCCCCTTCTGTTTGTATTAGGGAGCAAAAGCGTGGACAGGGAGCCGATTTCCTGGGGATTCGGAACCATTAATATTCCCCAATCCCCACACTCAACAATGTTGACATTTTTTATTATTCCAAAATTCCCACACACTCTGTTGACACGTGTTTCGTTTATTCCTGTGACCGAGAAATGGAGGGAATAAATACTTCTTGATTTATTTCCGCCGATGAACTGACACTGGGCTAAATCAATATGTAAAACACAAATGTCAGTTTCAAACCGTCCGCCGCTGCCTTCTCTCGCTCTATGGAGACCTCTGCCAAAAAGGCAAAACTTCCAGCCAGCCGCACGCGGTAGCCTGATCAAGATTGCGGAGACCCCGCACCTTGTCCATGATCTCGCCCCCGAGAGTCCGAGACCAATGGCAATGCTGCAAGGGGTGAAGGTCGACAGCGACCATACAATGAGTGCCTTCGACCATGGCGTCTACGAATACCTCCAAAGCTGGTCCTACGAACATGACAAGGACATGGAGCAGCGAGCATACCGCATGTCGCTGTCGACGCTCCGCCGGTTCTTGGGGCCTCATGCAAAGACCGCAGACATAGTAGCATCCCTCGAAAAGCTGGGTGAGATCAAGCTATCCTACACCCTGGCATCGGGTCCACGCTTCATCGGCGTCAAAATCGTGACGAGTTGGTTGGAGGTGAAGGGTGAGGATGCCGTAATCGGCTGGCAATGGCCGGAACCTATCCGAGAGCTAATGCGGGATTTGGGTGTTGGCCGCTACGCTCATATCGAACTCGTGCCCCTGACAACGGACGGCATGAGCAGCAGATATTCGGCTCCGTTATATAAGTGGCTTGCCTTTGAAGCCGCCCAGCGGAAATGGAAACCGGGTCAGGCAAACACATTTGAACTTCTGATCGAGCCCGGCCGATTGGTTTCAGAGATCGATTTCCCGGAAGACGAGGAGACCGGCAAATACAACATCGGGAAGCTGACCAAGTTCGTGACATCGACCTTCGTTGAGGACACAAAAAATGTCCGGAAGTTTTCGGTCGCTGTTAAGCCCGACTATGAAGCTGTCCGAGGTAGGAAGATCAGCGCGTATAAGTTCACGATCACCGTCAACCCGCCGTCCATGCACAATGTCCGCGTTCGTTACGGCAAGACCGAATTCCGGCGCGGAGGTAAGGACGATCCTAAATATCAGGTTCGGTCCGACACCTGGTTAAAAGCGACGAAAGCTTTCGGTGTCGAGGGTGCACCGATGCAACATCTGGTCCATTGGAAAATCTTTGACCTCTGGCTCGTTGCGCTCCAGGAAGCGCTCGACAACAAGGCTCTGACGCCAGGCTTCGAGACGCGTCAATATCGCGGTGAAAGCCTGCTGATGGCCGTCGAAGCAGAAGGAGCGGACTTTGCTTGTTGGGGCTTCCTCTCCGAAGAAGTCGTCGAGCCCGATCTCCTGGAGCACCTAGAAATGCTCCCGCGCCATGAACGGACCTACATAGAAATCAACGCCGATAACGGTCGCCGCGACCGCGTAGGTTGGAAAACCGACCGGCGTCGCAAAGTAAGTAAGAAGCTACACGACGCGATCCACGTACCGGAGCTGGTGGCCGAGGAGCCGGTAACTTTCGAGACCTGCACCAAAGCCCATGTCTATTTCAGCTTGTCAGTGGACGAACTGGAGAGCCGGATTTTCGAAAAGTTAAAAGCCCTGCGATGGAAGGGTTCCAGAACATTCACCCTGGTCTCCCACTACGCTGACGAGAACGGTCATGATGGCACCTGGAGTACCGATATTCACCCGACATACGAAGAGTGGTGCGCTCTTCTGAATAAGCTTTCAGCCGTAAAAAAAGGTACGGAGATTTACTCATGATCGATCTGGATAAAATTCTGCCCAGCTGGCGCTTTGCTCTCGATCCGGCCCTGCAGGTCGAGGCCAAGAAGTTCTATGACTTTGTCGACTACTGGCCGCCATATGGTTGGTCTGATGACCAGATCAAACGATGGGTCGAGAAGCGGATTGTCGGTGAGATGTCGGTGCATTGGCCAATGATCCACCACATCGACCGAAAGCTCGATGGCCTGGTTTCGAAAACGCTTATGTTGATGTGCCATCGGCCTCGTGATCTCCCGCCCGGTCATGTCCAGCTTTTCGGCAAAGCCTTCTTCGACGTGTCTAGTCCCGAGAGCGTTCGCCACGCGATGCGTTACATGATCGATCACAAGCTGAAAGGCGGCACTAAACGGACAGTCTTAGAGCCAGGCGAAGAAGAGTACGATGACGGCCGTATGGTTTCGATTTCGGCGATCAGTTCCGATGCTGTGCATGCCGCCGATATGATAGAAGTAGAGTAGCGTTAACCTTCCTTGTTTTTCCACTTTACTCGGGGACTCCCTTGTGGTTGTATACGGCAGCCACAAATGCCCTGAAAGGCAAAGTCGAAATGCGAGTTCTACGAATAGACCTACGGAACCTATGACCAGCTAACGCTGGCTGCCCGTGCACGCGGGTATCCGTACTGACTATTCGAAGGATAAAGAGGACTCGCAACGTGGCTTACACTCAGCAGTATTTTGTCGGCGACACCCATTTTGGGCATCAGTTGATGCTCCAGTTCCGGCCGTTCGAGACGACGGAAGAGATGGATCGCTTTCTCATCGACCGGTGGAACGGGACCGTCAAGCCGACGGATATCGTCTGGCATCTCGGCGACTTTGGCTACGGCGATGCCGACCGCACCCGCAAGATTTTTCAGCAGTTGCACGGTCGCATTCGCCTGATCATCGGAAATCATGACACGGACTCAAAGGGTCGAATTCACAAGCACCTGGCAGATCACGCATGGGACCAGCAGCCCGCGCACATGGCGGAGGCCCATGTTGACGGAGAACGGGTGACGCTCTGCCATTACGGGATGCGCGTGTGGCCTGCGTCGCATCACGGTTCCTGGCACTTCTTCGGTCACTCCCATGGTCGCCTGCCGAACTATGGTCGCAGCCGCGATGTTGGTGTTGACTGCGCCGATGTCGCCTTCACCCCGCGCACCTTCCGGCAGCTGACGGCGGGCATGCAGGATGCGGAGATTGCCGCATGAAAGACGCTGATATCAAACGTTTTCGTAGCCTTTATCCGCGCCTCTGGCGGCACGAGCTGTCCAAGATGCCTGACGGCTGGGTTAAAATCACCGAAGAGCTGATGGAAGCCCTCAACGAGATTCAGCCGCCGATCCCTGGGGAATACGGTTCTCCGTTGTTCCTGATGATCCAGTTCGGCAGCGGCTTTGCCATCGCGCTGGTGTCGCCGAACCCCGATCTAGGAACTTGGAATCAGGAGAAGGCTCTCGACGTGATCCAGGCGGTTTGCCGCTTCAATTGGCAAGTCTGCGAAACTTGTGAAGTCTGCGCGGGACCGTCTCACATTATCGTTAAGGAGCCAAACGGTCTGCATCAACAACGGCTATGTGAGCACTGCGCTGAGGAGCGACTCGCAAAATTCGAGGGGAGGTCGGTTCAATGAAAAAGGAGATCGCTGAACGCCTTCATGCCGAATACGATCTCCTCTGGCATGACAGCATGTCCGCTTTGCCGGATGGCTGGACTGAACCGCTCGTTAATCTGCTGGAGCGCATGTACCGCCTCTCGACCGTCGGCCCGAGCAACTTCATGGCCCCGGGCGTCATCACTTGGTGCCAACTTCGTGTCGCAGTCTATCAGTCGAGTGCGATGGCGTTCGCCTCGCCGATGATGCCGCCCGGCAAATGGCACCCCGATCGCGCTTTGGCGTGCGTCGAGGCACTGGCTGAATTCCACGGTCAGACACAGGAGACTTGCGTGGTCTGCGGTGCCGATGCGTTTCTGCGGATGCGCATTCTCGGCAGCAATACCGAGGGCGTCTTCTGCGACGAGCACAATCCGGGAGCTAGCGATGAAGCTTGAAGATATCCAGCACCTGCGGACCACATATAAGCGTTACTTTCATCCGTCCTTGGACTCGCTCCCGGATGGGTGGGTCGCGATCATCGACGATTTCTTCCTCGCGTTGGAAGGCATCGGCGATCTGAACGAGGCCGTATCCGTGCGCTTCGAACGGACGCTGACAGGCCTCAAGGCCTTTGCTTTCCCAGAAGTTTCTCGCTGGCATCCGGAGCAATCCAACGCTTTACGAGCCGCCCAGCGCCAGCTTTACAAAATGTCGCAGCAGACGTGCGAAGTTTGTGGAAATCCTGGCGCTGCGGAAGATGGTCACGTCTGGTGCATCGGGCACGCGGGCGAACTTGCCGATAAGGCTCGCCGGGAAGCGGCTCTCTACGACGAGTGCCGTGTCCTGTTTCCATCGATCCACGGCAAGGCAATCGACCTGTCGGTCCCCGACTACCTGTTCGATCTCGTCGCGACAACGCTGCGTTCGATCCTCAAACTCGTCGAGAGCGAGGATATCGACGGCAAAGTCTTGATCACGCGCATCGAATTCGACGGTGACGCTCTGTCCGTTCGGGTCCGGTATCAGAATTTGGAAGCAGTATTCATGCGCACGCAGATGGCGATCAACGAGATGTTGACCGATCTCGAAGTGCTGTCGGATGAGCTGACACGTAAGCATAATCTGGGAGGCTCCGATGCTCCCTGAGAATTTTAATCGCGACGAGTTTATCCAGCAGCTCCGTCAGAAGCACGCCCGCATCCTGCCGCAGGACATTGCTTTCAGTGTCGAGAACGGTTGGCTGCCTCTCATCGCTGAAAGCCTCGATCAGATCGAGCAAGCTCTCGACCGGCACGGCTGGATCGCGAAAGCGTCCGTCCGTCAGATCAAGGAAAAGCTCGGAGACCTCCGCATCTACGTCCGGCCACGGCGGGAGTCTGCGAGTTTTCCGCAGGCCCTTTCGGAAGAGCTGTCCGTCATCCGTGATAGCTACACGAGCCGGAGTATTGTGACTTGCGAAATCTGCGGCGACGTTGGGCAGCTCGACAATTTTGATGCCTACTATCAGACGCTCTGTAGGAAGCATGCAGATCAACGTCGAGCGTGGGTAGCAGGCGGCAGGAAGGGAGACCCCTTCAATGATTGAATTTGTCGAAAATCTTCATGCCACACGCCGTGCCGAAGCAGATCGCATTGCTGCTGCGGTCGCGGACTACCTCGCAGAGACGGCGGGGCTGGACAAGGCCGACCGTCTGAGCCTCGAACGCCGCCAGGAATTTTTCCGCCCACGCTTTGCTCACCTGGAAGTCAAGACACGTATCTGGATCGCGGCGCAATGCGGGTTTGAGGTCTCGCGTCGTATCCACCGCGAGTTCCTGGCCGCACTGCCCGATGACGACAAGATCAGTAGCGAAGAAGGGTGGAATTCAATCGTCCATCAGTTCCTTGACGCCGTTCGCGACCAGCCCGGTTTTCTTTTCAAATCGGCTGGCGAGAAATGGGGTGCGCTTGAGCTTCGTTACGACTGCGATCCTGCCGGGCTTGAAGCATGCCGCGCGGCTGACAAGGAAGCAGTCGAGGCGTCGCAGCAGACCTGTGAAAAATGTGGGAAGCTCGGACGTACGCGGACTGGCGGTTGGAAGAAGACACTCTGCGATGATCACGCGCGAGGTCGCTACGATGAATGAGGATGAACTCCGCTCACTCCACCCCGATCTCATTCGTCCGGAGGCAGAGATCGATGTCCGGTCCGAATGGCTGACCTTGATCACCGAATACTTCACAGCGGTGAAGGAAATCTACGGCGAAACGAGGCCGAGCGTTACCCTGCACACTGCTTACGAAGAGGGTGGCCTCGTCATCGACTGCGACGACACGCCGTGGAGCGGGAACCAGAGCCGTGAGCTGAAGCGTCGGATTAGGGAACTAGCGCTCGATATTCATCGGAGGAGCCGGGATGTCCTATGAAACCGACTTCGTTCAATGGACACGAGACCAAGCGGCGCTGCTACGTGCTCTCGATCCATCGCCTACAGGTCTCGATGCCGACAATCTCGCGGAAGAAATCGAAGCGCTCGGCAGGATAGAAATCAGCAATATGTCGCGTCATTTGTATCAGCTATTGAACAACCTGCTCCTGCTGGCCGCAGGAGCGCCTGAGCAAAACCGTTGGATTCGAGATGCCTATTCCGCACACACGGACGTAGCATTAGCGTCGTCTCCCTCGCTGGAGCATCACCTCGATCTGGCGCGGACGTACAAGCTCGCGCGTCGCGGAGCTGTCGACATGCTTGTCGAACTCAAGATCGAGGTTCCGGATTTCCCAGCTGACTGTCCGCTGACTGTCGCGCAATTGGTTGACGAAGACTTTGACTTCCCGGGTGCGATCAAACTTCTGGAGCGCGGCAATGGCTGATGTGATTTCAATCCGCGAGGCCGCATCTGTTCTCGATACCGATGTCATGTTGATTGCGCACATCGTTGATGTCGGTGACGTATTGCCAACCCCGCCGGTTTCGAAGGACTTTAAAGATATCGTCTTCACTGCGGACGATATTGAGCGCTTCAAGACCGAGGTTAATCGCCGCCGATTCCTGGATTTCAAGTCCGACTATGCCGACGTCTATGTTCAAGACGAAGGGCCTGGCGCACGAGGCCTCGAATTCGGTCCAGGATGGACAGGCATCTTACGTGAATTCTGCGACAGCTTGCGTGAGTTTCAGAATGCCGGATACCGAGCACGGCTTCGGTGGGGTAAGGAAAAATTTGGTGCTCTCCGGCTTTTTACGGATTGCGATAATGAGATTGCAGCTTACGTGGGCGAGCGGCGTGGCATCGCTTACGGCAAGAGCCTGCGGACGTGCCAGGAATGTGGAGAGCTTGCCCGGCTGCAGTTTGGCTGCTCGATCTGCCTCACCCTCTGCGACCGGCACAAGCACCTTGTCGGCGAGCTTGATCCTGAGCGCGATGGCATCATTCTAGACGTCGAGGCTTGGTCGAGAAAGCAGCGGGAAGGAGAGCCGGGATGACAACTATGCGGGCGGTCGATACGTTGATTGATTACACAACCACGCTCGAATTTTGGTCGGCGATATGATCGCGCCTGGCTGTCAGGTTGTTCTCGACGAACGGCAGTTTCCGATTCTGCTCGAATACTTGGAGCGGATCGCAGAAATCGGCGACATCAATTTTCGCCTTGAGATGTGTGTCGATCACAGGCCTGGTTATAGTGTGAGTTGGGATAACGACGGCACTGACGAACAAGATGACGCCGTCGACCGACTGATGAGTGATCTCGTCCAATCGCTTGGATTCGACGCCGGGAGTATCGTTAAACCCGAGGTGGTTGCCGATCCCTCCGATATTCTCAATGCGATCCACCTGCGGGATGCGGCTTTGACAGCGTTGGAAAAGGTCCCAAATGCTCCGCCGGAAAGCTGGGACGAGATGCCGGATGACTAAATTCACGCATTTTCGCCGCCTAACGGAACCTAAGCTACCTTGGGTTCCGAAGTCTCTGATGTCGCACGCGTAGCATGATTTTGCTCGGGCATCGGATCAGTAAATAAATCGGAATTCAGCTTTTTTTACTGATCACTCTCTGAATCAACGACTTGAGAGTCAGTCGTTAAAATTTGAATTTACAAATGTCATCCATATCCCAAAATGGTGGACATTTGTAACGTAAGTAATTGGAAAATAATAATTATTTTTTCATCGCCATTGCTCCCGCGTGCACCGGGAGATACACATTCGTTCGTCGCAACAGAGTGCAAGGAATGAATGACAACGACGATGAAGAACTGAATATTGAGCAGTTGAAGATCGAGATCGAAAGGATGCTTCAGGAGGATTCTAAGTCCATCCAGCGCATCAATGAGTTACTCGAAGAGCTGTCCCGCAATCTCGAAGAAGACGACCCCCACCAAGACAAGTTCCTTCGGATTGAGGACGCGCTCTGCATGCCCGAGATGGGCGGCAAGAAATATCTGCTGGGGCCGTCGGTCCCGTCTGACACGATGACCGAGGGAATGGTGCGCGAAGCGATCCGCAGCGGTCAGCTCACAGCTTTCAAACCAAACAAGAACCTTTTCGTAACTCGTCGATCTTTGAAGGAATGGATGACCGCATGCCGCGTGGACGCAAACAACCCTATCTCGACCTTTTGCCAGAATACAAAAACAAGAACGGGTCCATCGAGAAGCCGGTCTGGGCAATCAAATATCATGACGAGGGAGCTGGCCGACAGAAAACAAAGCGCACAGGCTTTAGCGCTAGCGAAGGCGCAGAAGCTCAGAAATTCTATGCGGAGTGGTTGATCGAACATGTTTCGGAGGAGCCAATTCAGAGGGACCGTAAGAACAACGAGGTGCCACTGGCTGACGTCCTCTCGCACTTCATTGACGTGAAGCTGACGACAGAACCGGGCGACGGTAAGAAGGCATATTCGCGGCCGGATGAGGTGCTGAAATATGTGACGGACCTGGTCGACTGGTGGGGCGACAAAACTGTCACGGACGTAAACCGAGTGACGTGTCAGAAATATTGGAAGGCATGCACGACGCTCAATGCCGCCCGCAATCGACTTGAATATCTTCGGCGAGCACTTACGCTAGCGCTTGAAGACAGTATCATTGCGGCAATGCCGAAAGTGTTTTTACCTGAGAAGGCCAAGCCTCGCTCAGATTTCCTTGAGCGAAAAGACATCGCCCGGATGTTGTGGGCTTGCCTCGCACTCGGCATCTACACCCACAATGCTGATAAGTCCAAGGACACGGGTTTGGCCGGTACTCAGGTACGCAGGCTTTATCGTCCTCGCCGACATCTCATGCCGTACATCATCATGGCGATGTATACCGGGACGCGTTCAAACCGTATGTTCACCGCGTCCTTCATTCGTCAGAAGGGGAGGCCCTGGATCGATCTTGAAGAGGGCGTTTTCCACCGTTCTGCTCCCGACGAGGATGTTCCGAAAAACAAACAAGCTCCGACGATCCGCATACCGTTGCGGCTGCTCCGACATATGCGGCGCTGGTATAGGCTCGGTCGACGATATCCAATCGAATATAAAGGCAAACCTATTACGCGTAGCAAGGCCCTCGGAAAGCTCATGAAGGAGTGTGTGCCGGACAAGAATGTCGTGCCTCACTCTTTCCGGCACACGGCAGCAACGTGGCTTATGAAGCGCTCGGAGCTACCGATCCATGACATCTCGGGTTTCCTTGGGATGTCGATGGAAATGCTCGACAAGGTATACGGTCACCATAGAACAAGCCATCAGACCGGTATTGACGACGCAATCACTGCGGGTGGAATCGGGAAGATCAAGAAACGTGACGACGGTGGGGAGGAATTCAGTTACGACGGAAAAGCACCGGGAGATACCGGGAGAAACAAGCCGGATCAGCCAAAACCAAGTCGGATCAGAATGTCTGTAAACTCCCAGAAAACAAGGAAAGCCGCATAATTACTGAGGTCGTCCACAAAATTCGGGACGTGGGGGTCGAGTGTTCGAATCACTCCACTCCGACCAGTCTGAAGCCCCGCTCCGGCGGGGTTTTTCGATTCTGCTGATCTCAGCCAAAATTCCCCGGATTTCACCATTCGATTCATGCGACACGCTTTAGCTCTTGGTTTTATGCATGTCGGCATCCCAGAACAGCACACTTCCTGGATGGGCACGGTTCAATCGCGGCGACCGGAAGCCCGTCCTTCCTCTGGTTATAATTTTTCTGCAGGAAAGTTATAACCAGGCGCGGCTGAACAGGAACGGTGCATCGGCTCCGTGAGGCGCAGAACCTGCGTCTGGCATCATCGCCAAATCCTGCCGCGTCCCTGACCGTCCTCGCGCCTTGCGCGCTATGGATCAAAAAGGAGCCCCGCCGAAACGGGGCAAATTGGGAACGGACGGATCGCACAGGAAGGAAGGGTTGGCGTACGGCCCCGTCACAAGAGGGGGCACCTGTGCGATCCTGTTGAGCTAACCCATCGATAGTCGGAAAAGTTCCTGTGCGGTTGCGCACCAATCGTCAGATGGTCACAAGCCGCGAAAAGCCCCGGGAAGGATTGCAGTCGGCACCTTGTTTCATTCGAATAAGAGCACATCTCGATGGAGTAAGCGTCGTCAGGAAAACAAAATGGCTTACGAGCCTGATATGGCTATCGTCTTCGATAGCGTGACAAAGGCGGTGATCGTCAGTTTCCGCGGCGTCACGGTCTATCTGCCAGGTCCTTACGTTGACCGAAAGGCGGCGGTCCTGACCGCCGAAGCGCATTGCCGCCGACTTGGCTGGCGAGATTGATTGCGGCTTTTAGCAACGATCCGCAAAAGGCAGATATTTTATTTTGTGAATCGCTCGTCCTTTCGCAATGAGCGCGCATGCCGAGGCAAAATGTGCTAGGGTCTTTGGCCGGTATCGAAAGACCGCTGCCGGTTTATCGCCGCTGATCATCAACAATTTCAGCGGCTTATGTGCGGTTTTGTCATAAACGCACACTTCCCCGGGACCTATGGCCAAACCAACGGCCGTCCCGTAGTTTTTCACCAACTCACAGGCGTTTGGTTTTGACATCCAAGCTCCCATGCGGAGCCGCTATGACTCACATTGACCAATCGACTGTCGAAAATACCCTGCTGAAAATGTTGAGCGCGGAACGCTTCGCACGCCTCTCGGAAGGGATGTCGCGCGTCGACCTGCCATTACGGCATGCTCTTGTCGATCACGACGTGCCGACCACGCATGTCTGCTTCTTGGAAAGAGGCCTGGCATCCATGGTTGTCAGCAGCATTGACGAAGAGGTGGTGGAAATTGGCCATATCGGGCGCGAAGGCGTATCCGGGATGCACGTCGTCCTGGCGGTAGAGACCACCCCCACGCGCACCTTCATGCAAGTCGCAGGGTCGGGAATTATGGTGCCGATGGAGACGTTTCAGCGCGCGCTCGCCGATGATCCCGAGATGAAGGATTTCTTCCTTCGCTATGTTCACACAACCGTGCTGCAGCTTGCCCATTCGGCGCTCGCGAACGCCCGCTACAATATGCATGAACGGCTGGCTCGGTGGATCCTGATGTGTCACGACCGCCTTGAAGGCAACAACCTGGCCATTACCCATGAATTTCTGGCATTGATGCTCGGCGTCCGGCGTTCCGGCGTCACCAATGAACTACATGTCCTTGAGGGCGTCCACGCGATCCGATCGACCCGCGGAAACGTGCGAATACTGGACAGGGAAAAATTGATCGAAATTGCCGGTGGCTGCTATGGAGTGCCGGAGCGCGAATACGAAAAGGTGCTGGGTCTTCCGCTCCGCGCCAGGTAGATCAGTCCATTCGCTTAACCGCTTCCGAAAAGGGCAACACGAGCAGGATATCGCCTGCTTCATTTCTGATCTCGATGCTTCTTGACGCAATGTCATATCCAAGCAGCACGGCACTGCTCATCAATGCGCGAGCATCACGCACCGCTTCCATGCGAGCGGCGTCCAAATCAGGAAGCTCGGTTCCTTCCCAGTCTTCGAGCGACCCGGCTTCCGACAGGATATTGAAGTAGAAGCGTGGCATTCGAAATCCTTCAAAGCCCGGCAGGATAAGTCGCTTATTTTGCCGTTCAGCAGGTTTCAAATCAACAGTATCGGGCATGCTTTCGTCATCGATGCCGATGCCCTTACGGCCACTGTGCGCAACCGCACTGATAGTTGGCAGCGAGGAGCCAATGGCTTAAATTTTTTAGCGCGAGCTTGAACTCAAGATTAACCCGGAGCGGCGAGACGTAGGAGGACGATATGATCGATTTCAATCTCTCGCTCCGGACGAAAGACGTGAACGTGCTTACGGAGGCTATTCGGACCTGGTACCGGCATAATCATGTCACGCCGACGGAACGAGCAACGCAATTGCTCTGCAGCGCGGCTGCCGATCTTTATAGCCAAGGGCACAGGACGCCGGAGGAACTGGCTACGCTGCTGATCACCAGGTTTGACAGCCCCTATTCGGTGCAGGTCAACGCAGCGACGTCCACTGCTCATCACTAAAGCATGTCGCGCAAAAGTGTGCAGCGGTTTTGCGACAACGACATGCGTAAAAACAAAGACCTAAAGCGCGACAAGCGAATCTGAAAGATCGCGACGCGCTTTAGCGTCCGGATTCATCCCCTGGCGGACCGTAGGCGCCCTGGGTTTTGGAGGCATCGAAATGCTTCAGTCCCTCATTACTTTGTCCGATCAAGAGATCGAACTCGTCATCACTGCGGTTCGGCAGTGGTGTACAAAGAACCACTGTGAGATCGATAGCAACGAAGGCCGCCGCGCCCTGACCCTTGCCATCGATCTCGTCCAGAACTCCGCCCGGGATAGGCTCCTTCAGAACTTGACGGATCGCCTTGGCCCCCGGTCCGGTCAGATGGACCCGGAAACCTTCGGCGCTAGCTGACCAGCAATGAGTGCCTCCATCTGGGGTCAGGACTCACCAATCAGAGCCGGAAGATGACGGCCGCAGCTATGGGAAGACGTTGCCGCTAATAGCCGTCGTTGGCGCCTCGCGGACGTTATAACCATTGCTGGACCTGTCGTATTCGTCCCCCGTGGATGGAACTGCTTTCATAGTTGGGCGTTTTTGCCAGTTAGATCGGGTGCTGGCATTCCGCCGGCACTGCCGAATGGGAGAAAAATCATGAGAACGATATTGATTGCGATAGGCGCGTTAACTGCTTTAGCCGGATCCGCTTTTGCGGCTGAGCCTGCCAAGATGGTGGACACGAAAATGGGCAAGGTCCTGGCGACTGAAAAAGGCATGGTCCTTTACACCTTCGACAAAGATACAAACGGCAAATCCAACTGCGATAAGGATTGCCTGAAGAAGTGGCCGGCTTTCCACGCCGGAGCCAAGGCCAAGGCAGAAGGCGAATGGACTCTGGTCAAAGCTGCGGATGGCAAAGAGATGTGGGCCTACGAGGGCAAGCCGCTCTACACCTATGTCGAGGATAAGAAAGCCGGTGAAGCCAAGGGCGACGGCGTTGGGGGAGTTTGGCACGTGGCCAAATAGCTGAATCGGGGACCGCTTGAACGGGCGGTCGCCGGATCGCCTCGAACCGCAAGACCAAGCTCTGGAACTACATATCCCTTCTCTACGGCTTTCGCCGACAAACCCGGCGACCGCCGAATGCTGCACCATTCCGACGCCAATGCCGGGGGCCACATTCTCATCAAATCTGACGGAAATTGCGTCGGTAACGATCATCCAGCCGGGACGCGATGGGGAAGAAGCCGCGGCCGATGGAACGTGCGGCGCGGATCATTCCGACCGGAACGCGGCGGGAAGATCGACAACGACATCAAGCGGCTGGAAATGCCGCAGGTTTTCCGTAATGACAGTGAGGTCATAGGCGCGCGCGGTCGCCGCGATGATGAGATTGCCAAGGCCGGGATGACGGCCCTGGCTCTCGGCGTCATCTTCCAGGGCGCCGACGATGCGCGCGACAACGGTATCCATCGGCAATATCCGATCGCCGAAACTGTCGGTGATGGAGTCCAGCCATGCCGAAAGGCGCTTTGCCCGCTCGATTCCGCCGCGACGGTGAAGGCTCCGCATTCCCTTCTCGATCTCCGCGACTGATAGAGCCGACAGAAAGAGAGCATCGGCGTCGCCCTGCTCATGAAACCATACCCGCACCGGATCGGACGGCGCCACCTTGCCCGGCGCGAACTTCGAAATGATGTTGGTGTCGAGAAGATAGGCGGTCACAGATCGATATCCCGCATTTTCGATGGGTTCCGCTCCAGCTCGACCCCACCGGGAAACGTCAACAGGAAATCCCCGAAATTCGGCCGTGGCTTCCTCAAAGCCCTTTTCGCCGCCTCGGCCGCTTCGACGGACACAAGCACGGCAGCGGGCTTCCCGTGCCGCGTGATCGTCACGAACTCCCCGTTTGCCGCTTCATCCACCAGACCGGCGAAACCGGCCTTTGCCTCCGCCACGCTGATCGTCGACATTGCGGCCTCCTGTCTTAAATGACCATATATGGTCAAAATAGATATTGGCGCAGGCGGAATCAAGAGGGGGAGTTTTCCAAGGGTGCAGCGGCGGCGGCTCAAGGAAATGAGTTCGGCAGATAATTGTCCAGAATATAGAAGTGTTCGCCGATCTTTCTGACGCTGACGTACTCGTCCGGATCGGGATCGAGATCCACGCATTCCTTCTTTTCCGAGCATGATGTCTGGGCACGCTGTTGCCAGGCCGCGGATTGCTCGCCCCTGAGCAAGGCGACTTCATCGCTCTCGTCGTAGACGAGCGTCGAGTAGGTTTTCTCGAGGAACGTATCGTCCCATACGAATGTCCTGAATCGTTGCTCTCCGCCCGGCAGATCGGTTCGTTCGATCTCTGCCAGATAGGATTGCTTGGTCAGCGCAAATCGAACGCTGTCGGAGGTGATGCCGACAGCAGCGAGGATACGGAGCGGGACCAGCAACAGAAGGGGTGCGATGAGCAGAGAGACGAGACGCCGCCAGCGTCGCTGCGCCAGATTGATGCAGAGGGAGCCTGCGACAGCGATCAGGGTCAGGACCCATATGATAAGGCTGATCGTCCACCAATCCCACGTCGGAAGAAGCCAGTATAGCCAAATTGGCGCCAGCCACGGCAACAGCCAGAGGGCATATGTCCACGTAAACTTGTCGCTACGTTTTTCTGGCTCTGGCACGTTTTAGCCACCGGCATTTCACTGATTCTCTGATCAACAATAACACGCAAGATAGGCGCCTCAACGGGAGCGAGTCTTGCCGTGTTTCGCGCGAGGTGCCGCGTCATGAGCATTGGTCGCGGTCGAGCCTATTGGCTCGAAGCCCCGGCGCTCAACAGCGCTCGCACCAATGCCGCCTGGTTGCGGACGCCGGTTTTGTCGAAGATGCGCTGTAGCTGGGTGCGCAACGTGTTGACACTGACCCCGAGCAGATCGGCGGCGGCGGTGAGGTCATGGCCATCGACGATCAGGCGCGCAAGCCGGGTTTGCGCCGGCGAGAGGCCGAAGACCTCCCGCGCACTCGCGATCCGGCGCACCAGGGTCTCGGCGTCGTCGAAGGACACCAGCGTCTTGCCGTCCTCGAGCAGGACCCAGCAGTAGAGCGGAATCCCCGCCGCGTCCTCGCCGAGCGCCACCGCGCAGGCTTGCTTCGGCGCGATGTTCAGCGGCCTCTGGCTCTGCAGCTCGCGGAAGGCCAGCCGCACCGCCTCGCGCAGCGCAGGGTCGCGTTCGCACTGCCGGGCACGTAGGCGGCCGGCGGCGGCGACGAGCCCGGGATGGCCAGGCATCCGCTCCCGCGCCAGCCGGTTCGTCCAGAGAATCCCTGCATCCGCGTCGACCTCGATCAGCGGGCAGTTCGCCTCCTCGACGCTGCTCTCCATCATCACCATGCAGCCGATCTTCCAGGCGCCGTCGATCCGGTGGAGGATCCGGAGCTGGCGCTTGCGATCCTCGCCGGTGTCGCTGCCGATCTGATCGAAGGTCATCCAGGCCATGTTGCCGTCGACGACGATGTTGACTTTTTCCCAGCGGACGCGCTCCGAAAAGGTGTGTTTCTCCGGGAATCGCTCGACGATCTTCTTGATTCGCGCGGCGATCGGGTCCCAGCCTTCGTCCACCCGGACGCCGAGCGAGGCGAAGTATTCCATCCGCCGGGTCTGCGGCGACTGCACCCAGTGGCTCGCCAGCGCCTCGAAGTCCCGCTGCAGCCAGGCCTCGGTTTCGGCGCGGATCACTGCCATGATCGCCGCCCGGTCAGGCTCGCCGTCGTCCATCGCGCGGTCCCCCGTGACACGGATCGCAGCATAGCATGATCGCTCTGTCGGAGCATGACGGCACCTCATGTGTGGATGACGCCGGCCAGAAGCAGCGTCACGCCGACGGTCGCGGCTGTCAGCCCGAGGAGCCGAAGCCTCAGGCGGGGCAGGGCGATCTGATTGCGGTAGTATCGGTCCTCGGCCGAAGCACCCATCGGCGTCGGGCGGCGGCGGTTTGGCATGTGTGCGGCGACGAGACTCTGAAGGTCCATTGTGTTGCCTCCCGGTTCCGGTTTCATCTGCCGCATTCTCGCACGCATCCGAGCCGGGCTCTGTCATGCAGGCGGAGGACATCGGGCTTGGCGCCCGGCCGGCGAACGAAGAATCATCTCAACTGGAACGAGTCCCGAAGTGATTCGTTGAGTCGCGTGTCCAGCGTGAGGGGGCTGCATCATGAGCAGGCGACGAAGCTTCAAGCCGGTGAAAATCACCATCAATGGGAAGACCAGAACCGTCTACAATGTCGTTCAGGCGGGGAACACCTTGCTGAATGACTGGCCCGAGCAGACGCCAGCGGCCAAGGTGGCCGAGCGGCTTGTGCTTGATGTGTTCAACGATGCGGCCGGGCCCGAGCAGGTGCGGCGGGCATTCATCACGGCGGCGAAGGCGAGTGACATCAAGTTCAGTTCCTGACCGGCGGTGTTCGGAAAGGCCCTGGCTCACTTCCATGATACCTGCTCCTGGTTTCGCAGATCCCGGGTTTTGAACTGCGTCTCCATCCAGACGGCCGAGATGATCGCGGCGAGGAAGCCGAAGGTGAGGCAGGCGATGGCCTGGGTCCGCCACGAGACGAAGGTGACCGGCGTCGGGGTGGTGGGCTTTTCAGCGCATTCGTCGGGCGGGCAGGCGCAGCCGGAAAAGGCCTTGATCAGACAATCGCTCATACTGCGCCGCCTTTCACCGTGTCGATGGCGGCGAGGATCTTCCGGTGAAGCGGGCAGCCGCTATCGTCGCTGCCATCGAAAAAGCGTTCGGCCTCCACCAGCGCCGCCAGCAGATCGGGTGCCCCGGCGGCGACGCGGGCCTTGGCGCAGGTCCTTTCGGTTGCAACGGCCCGTTGGGCGGCAGGAAGGGAAGGGCGCTCGGTGGAACCAGGTGTAAGCTTGGCGGCAGGCATCTTCGTTCCCCTCAGGCGTAGAATTGATCGTTGTTGGCGATGCCCATGATCTCGCGGGCATAGCGGTAATGCTCCTCGACGGACGCCGCAGCACCGCGCAGCCAGGACGGGCCGCGGATCGAATGCTCGGGGCGGCGGAGGAAGGCGAAGCCAAGCGCGCCCATGCGCTGGGCCTCGATCGCCATATAGGCGCGGCAGTCGCCGATCGTCTGCGCGCCATTCCAGCGGGCGTCCCGCCTGCTTTCCTCGGTCTCGATCCTGCGAATGTGCTGCATCGCCTGTCCTCTCGCGCCTCTGATCGGCTTATCTGTGAAAGGTATATATAATACCCTATCGCGTCAACCGTGAAAGGTACGAAAAATACCTCAACGATTGACGAGGTACGAATCATAGGTCTATGTCTGGGGCAGTGATTGGGCGACCGGGTGCAACTCCCGAGCTGACGAAGCCCAGCGGCGCGGGAAGCGAAAGTCCTTAAGTGCGCTGTCAGAAAATCAGGACGAGGGCGAAGCGAATGGCCCCTCTGGCACGTGTCCCATCCCGGCTCCGGCCTTCAGGACTTGGCCAATGCTCCCCCGGCTTCATGGGCTTTGCTCATGGGGTAGGGGGAAGCTTTGGCCGGAACCCTCCCTCACCAGCCTTCAGGAACCTTCTCCTCCTAAGCTGAAGAGATGGGATAGAGAACTGAAGCTGAAGCATGAAGCTACGAGAAAAAAGAGGCGGTCGCACAAAATCGAAATCACCGACGACGTGATCGAAGCAGGCTTGGGATCACCGAATTTATAAGGGTCCATGGGAGGAGGCGCTGCCCGATGTTCCCCGCGGCCATTCGTTCCATCCTGGTGGTGACGAGAGTGGTGCGCGAACGCCATCCGGACCTTCCGCAATTTGTGGTTTCATAAGATGAATCGTCCGATACCCCTCGTGATCTCGGCTGGGGATCGGCGTACTTCAGAGCGAAATCCTACAGGCCGTACATCTCCCGCGCGGCGCTGTACGCCAGGAGAAACACCGCGATCGTGACGGTATAGAACCAGATTCTGCCGGCGCGTGAGGAAGGGCGGATCATCCTGTTTTCCCTGTTGAAATATGATTGATTCGCGGCATTAATTCCGAGCCCCTACATCTCGATAATCGACCGGCGGACGCGACCGACGATGGTGACGGCGCCCTGGAATTCCGGCGGCGGCACGTCTTCGTAGGAAGCCGGCTGGAAGGGCGGGTCGTCGTTCGGGCGATAGCGCTTGTAGGTTGCAGCCCCCGTCTCGTCGGCGACGACATAAAGCGCGTTAGGCGCCAGGCGCTTGTCGCGCAGATTGACGAAAATGATCGAGCCGGGCGGCGAGATCTTGTTCATCGAATTGCCTTCGACCTCGAGCGCGATCCATTCGCCATCGGGCAGATCGAGGGCGGCGACCGTCGGGAATTCCGAGAAGTCGGTGATCGGCGCCTGCTCGCTCAGCTGGCCGGCGCTGACCCAGGAGATTTTTGGCACGTCGGCGACGGAGACCGGCAGCTCATCCGGATCGAGTGCGTTGCCGGCGCCGAACTGCAGCCAGTTGAGATTGACCTTGAAAGCGCGGGCATATTTCTTCGCATCGGCAATGCCGAAGCCGTTGCGGCCCGACTCGTGCGCCTTGTAGACATTGGCATTCCAGCCGAACCGATCGACGATCGCCTTCGGCCCGGCAAAGCCCGCATTCTTTCGGGCCATGACGAGGCGCTTTGCGCGTTCTTCGCGCTCAAATTGTTCCTGATCTTTCAACATGATATAAAAAATACCCTAAAATAAGGTATATGTCATGCCCTAATGTGCTTGACATGGCGGGTATTAAATGTACCCTAATCGGCATGACAAACAGCGACATCATCAACGACGGGCCACGTTCTGCGGCTGGGGAGACGGCACCATGAGGTTCACCATTTCCTCGGAAGAGCGGCTCGCCATGGACGTCATGCCGACCGGCGTCATCATTCATCGGCCGCAAGGCCCAAGGGGAGGGCGGATGTCGGTGATCCCCGTTCGCAACGAGGATATTCCCTTCCTCGCCAGGGCCCTGCAGCAGGTGCTGAACGCCAACCGAGAGGTGGAATCGCTATGACCGTCTCCACCGCAACACCCGCCCGCTACAGCGGCTGCCCGATGTGCAGCAAGGCGCTGTCAATTGCCGAGGTGATCGAGCGCCACTGCGAGAATTGCGATCGGCCGACGAGCCTGAAAGAGATGCGGGAGATATGCCCCGGCGCTCTGCCGATCCCCAACCCCGATAGCCCAGCCCCTCCCTGACGGCTATCGGCCGCTGGCGTCGTTGCCCTCCCTCGGCGACGCCAGCATCTCGGGCGCGACTGTGTCGTGCCCACCGGCGCGACGATGTCGTGTCCCACCCAGGCGGCGGCCTGGCAGACGACCGGAGCCTTTGCTCGCCCAAGAGCCAGCTCCGGTCGTCATCGATGAATTTGAAAATGAAGCACGAGGCTAGCCCCGCTCCGGCGGGAACGGCGAGCCGCGTTCGAAATCGGAAAGAAGGATCAAGCGATGAGCTTCCAGGCCGAGGCCGCGCCGGCGCATCAAAGCACTGACATGAACGCGCTCGAACTCTTCCGCACCGGCCGGGACTATATCGAAATCGCTGCCATCCTTGGGGTGTCGGTGCCCTCGGTGGAAACCGAGATCCACCGGCTCCGAAGCGCCGAAAAGGGCGACACCACCCAGCAGCACCACGCCGGCTCAGAGATCCGGCGGTTTGCACGCCGCACCGCCGGGCCCGGCGCCCCGGTCAATTTTGCCGGCGGGCGGCGGAGGCTGCGGATTTGAAGAGGCCACCTCAAGCGCGAAAGGGACATCGCATGGCTAAGGACACGGTGAGTGAGGAGATCATGGAAATCCTCCGCCCGGTGCTGGGCGAGGAGTTGGCGGCAGCGATCATCGAGCATCGCAAGCGCACGCTGAAGAAGCCGCTGACGGTCTATGCCGCGCGGATGCAGGCCAGGGAATATCTGATGACCGGCGATCCGGTCGGCGCCGCCGAGATGCAGATCTTCCGCGGCTGGCAGGCAATCAAATGCGACTGGTACCTCAAGGAGAAGGCGAGGGAAGCCGGGTCGATCAACAGCAGCACGAGAAGGACGACAGTGGATGCCGCACGAGATTTCCCCTCTGGTGAAGATCATTTCGGGGATGCTTTCTGGCTTCCCGGCATCCGCCGGCACTGATCCCGACATGCAGATCCGCGCCTATCTCGTCGCCGTCGAGGGCCTGCCGGCAGAGGCGGTCTGGCGGGCCGCCAAACGCTTCATCTCCGGAAAGGTGAGGGACCATAATCGCGCCTTTGCCCCGAGCAGTGCCAGCTTTGCCGAAGAGTGCCGCCATCAGCAGGCGGCGATCGAGGCCGAGCGCCGGCCGCGCCTGGAAGCCGAGCCCGAGGTGCCGCGGCCGAAAGTGCCGGCCTACAAGATGCAGCTGCTGCGCGATGCGGCCAATGGCAGCCGCAACGCCAAGCGGGAGCTCGCCCGCATGTTTCCCGACAACCCGATCATCGCCCGCGCCGCACGAGATACACAGGAGGCCACCAAGTGACCATCACCTTTTGGACGGAAGACAAGATCGTCAAGGCGGAAAAGCTCTGGAAGGAAGGGCTGTCGGCGAGAGAGATCGCCAACCTGTTCGGCTCGAAGAAGAACACCGTCATCAACATGGCGCATCGAAACCGCGACAGGTTCCCCTCCAGGCAGGACACCTGGCATCCGCAGCCGAAGGCGGGCCCGCCCGTCCAGCCGATCCGCCACCCCGACCGCGTCACGCGGGTGACCCTGTCGGGCGCCCATGTGACGATGCCGCGCGTGCCGTCCATCGATGGGCCTGCAGAGCCATGAGCCAGGTCACCCCACGCGAAACCGAAGTGATCCGCTGGATGGCGGCGGGCAAGACGGCCGCCGAGATCGGCACCATTCTCGGCATCTCGCCGATCACCGTGAACACCCACATCGCCAACGCCAAGATGAAGCTCGGCGTCTTCAAGGAAACGGCGCTGGTCGCCGCGGCACTCAGAAACGGCATCATTCGATAGAAGGACGATCAGCATGGGCGGCAAAGCCACCAAGGTGAAGACAGGACGGGTCAACAAGGGCGCCGGCCGGCCGCGCAAGGAAAATGTCGAGCGTTTTCCCGGCGGCAAGATCAAGCCCTTCGAAACCGAGAAGGACAATATCAGCGTGGCGATCTCAGCCCGCCGCCGCATCCACGGCTTCGGCCGGACGGTTGATGACGAGACGGTCAGGAGCCCCTTTGCCGGCTACACCCTCGGCCGCATGTTCCTCGACGGGCTGATCACCGCCGAACAGCGCCAAGCCGGCGACGACTATGCCGAGGCGATCGCCCGCTACCACAAGACGACAGGCATCCCGGCCCCGAGCCCGAGGGCGCAATCGCTGTTCTCCGTCAAAGGCCACGAAGGCGAGCAGACCGAAACCTTCGCCGACCGCGCCCGCAAGGCCAGCAACCGCATGATGGCGCTGCAGGGCATCCTGCTCCGCTGCCCGGATGGGCCGCAGGTGCGCAGCATGGTCTATAACGTCACGGTGATGGACTACGACCATTTGCGCCAGATGCCGACGCAGCAATTGCTGTGGCTGCGGCGGGGATTGACGGCTTTGCGGGGGGGCGAGGGGTGGTTGACGAGGTGAAGGGTGTGAATGCCTTCTCACGGCGCGCCACGCCGAGGGTTGCCCCTCACCCTAACCCTCTCCCCGTTCTGACGGGGAGAGGGGACGTGCCATACGAGACGCCAGAGAGGGACGGAGAGGTTGCGGCATATCCCCTTCGCCCCGTTTACGGGGAGAAGGTGGCGGCAGCCGGATGAGGGGCAGGCGGCGATCTCTGTGCGGGACTGCCGCATGAGATGACATCCCCTGCTCGTATCCAAAACGCCGCGGGTCCATGTCCGGTTGACGCCGGAGCTACTCGGCCCACCGCCGTTCAAAGAACTTCGTCTTGACGCCCAGATAAATGAGCGCGAGCAACAGGCCGATGCCGACATAGGAGTTGGTGTAGAATGTTGCGAGAAAGGTCAGGGCGATGCCGCTGCCGACGATGAGCCCGAAGCGGATCGAGTATGGTCTGCCTTTTCCTGCCCAGCCGAAAACAACGGACATGACCAGCCACACCAGGAAGATTAAGGTGATCGGCCCCCATTCGGATAACCAGAAAGGTCGGAGCAGCACGCCCGACATGGACAATGCCAACCCCAACATCAACAGCAAGGCTTTCGTCATCCACGTCTTCATGATCCACCCGCCGAAAAAATAATAGGCGTGGCTTCAAAAGCTTTATATGCGGTTAATGGAGTGCCTTCCGTCGTCCGCTCTATGGAGCGCTACGGCAGCTATCCACCGATGGCGGCCCCTGGTCGACGTCTGACCGACCCTTTTCGTTGCCGCTCCATCAGAGTATTTTGCACCCAAACTGTCTCAACTTGGCGTTGGAGAGTGCAGTGTTTGTGGACAGCAGTCGCACGTTCCTGCTCTTTTTGGCCGTCGCATCGTGTCAGCTGACTGTCGCGCCGCGATTGGGTGCGGCAGACGACACCGTTACGATCGACAGCGGAATGCTGAAGGGTGAGAAGTCGGGCACGGTCGTCAGCTTCAAAGGCATACCCTATGCGGCGCCGCCGGTTGGCGATCTGAGATGGCGCAATCCGAGACCAGTGGAGACATGGAGCGGTATCAAGGATGCCCGCGATTTCGGCCCGTCCTGCATGCAGACCGACGACCTGCCGAAGTCAGAGGATTGTCTGACCCTCAATGTCTGGACACCCGTCAAGCGTCCCCGGACGCCGCTGCCGGTGATGGTTTGGATTTACGGCGGCGCTCTTGCCCATGGAAATACCCCTCAATATCCCGGTGGGCAGCTGGCCGCCCAGAGAGTTGTGTTCGTCAGCATGAACTACCGCATGGGCCGGCTGGGTTACTTTGCCCATCCTGCACTGATGAAGGAATCCCCTGACGAGCCCGTCGGCAACTATGGCTACATGGACCAGCTTGCAGCCTTGAAATGGGTCCAGAAAAATATCGAAGCCTTCGGCGGCGATCCGAAGAAAGTGACGATATTCGGAGAGTCGGCCGGTGGCGGCTCGGTGATGGCGCACATGATATCGCCGTTGTCACGAGGGCTTTTCCGCGGCGCCATCCTACAGTCACCTGACCTGCCGACCGCGCGTGCTGAGAGCACGCCCTTGTCAACATTGAAAGAAGCCGAAAAAACCGCGTTGGACTATGCGGCTTCCCTGGGAATCAATGGAAGCGATGCCGAGGCTCTGACGGCCCTTCGGGCGCTGCCTGCGGAAAAGCTGATCGAAGGCGCATCGGCACAAGAGGTGCTGGCGGGGATGTCGACGGGCAAGCCCGTCATCGGCGTCTCAGGCGCGATGATTGACGGACGGTTTTTGCTCGAAACGCCGGAAGCGGCTTTTGCGGCCGGCCGTCAGGCGCAGGTTCCGGTCATCGTCGGGGCAAATGATCGGGATCTCGGTATCGGTGAGGCCGCGACGAAAGACGATCTCTTCGCGCTGTTCGGCAAGCATGCGGCCGAAGCCCGCAGCCTCTACGATCCCACCGGCCAACAGACGCTCGCTGAGCTGACGCAGCAGGTTCTGGCCGACAAAACGCTTGTTGAACCATCCCGCCATCTCGCTGACGAGATGATCCGCGCCGGTCAGCCGACCTGGTGGTATCGTTTCTCCTATGTCGCCGAGGCTCTGCGCAACGATCCGGCACGGAAAGGCACTCCGCACGGCTTCGAAATTCCGTTTACGTTCGACATTCCAGACGCACTGGTGAAAGACAAGGTGACACCTGCCGACTGGGCCATGGCCACATTGGCGAGTGCTTACTGGGTCGAATTTGCAACGAGCGGTGACCCCAATGGAGGCTCACGGCCAAAATGGCCTCACCACGACCCCTTCGTCCACAGGGTCATCGACTTCAGCAATCACGGCGTGACGTTCGGAGAAGATCCGCTGAAGCTGAGGCTCGATCTCTGGGAAAGGTATTGGGAGGAACAGAAGTGACGGGGTGGTGCGTCGGCGAAGCCCGATGTCAGGGTTCCCAAAGAGACGGGTGGCGGACGTTCAGAGGTGCGGAGATCGTCATGACCCGACCCGGAACGACCGCGTTGGGCGGCCGGCAGCATCACGGAGCCGTCGTTGCATGAGGCTGCACCACCAGCTGCGTCCACATCAGCCGTGGCCAGCGCGATCTCACCAGGATCGCTCTGAGCAGCGGCTGAAAGTTCTTTCTTGCCCTCTGTCTCCCTGTTATCTTGGACGTCGGGAGACAGCGCCATGAGCGAGAACCGAAAGCTGGCTGCAATCCTGGCCGCGGACGTGGTCGGGTACAGCCGCCTTGCGGGCGCCGACGAGGACCTCACCCTGGCGAGATTGCGGACACTGCGCAGCGATCTCATCGATCCGACGATCGCCGTGCACCATGGCCGCGTGGTGAAGCGCACCGGCGATGGTGCGCTGGTCGAGTTCCGCAGCGTGGTGGACGCCGTGCGCTGCGCCATCGAGGTGCAGAACGGCATGGTGGAGCGCAATCACGGCGTCCCGCAGGACCGTCGCATCGAGTTCCGGATCGGTATCCATTTGGGCGACGTCGTCGAGGAAAGCGACGGCGATCTGATGGGCGACGGCGTCAACATCGCCTCGCGATTGGAGGGCGTCGCCGCGGCGGGCGCGATCTGCCTGTCCGAGGATGCCTATCGCCAGGTTAAGGCGAGGCTCGACCTCTCGGTCAACGATCTCGGCAGCACGCAGCTCAAGAACATCGCCGAGCCGATCCGGGTCTATTCGCTGCAAGTCGGCAGCGCAGCGACCAAGTCAGCCGCGGCCTCGGAAACCGCGACGAGCCAACCGGCGACGGCAGCGCCGCCGAAGCTGTCGATCGCCGTCCTGCCCTTCGCCAACATGAGCGGTGACGCCGAACAGGACTACTTCGCCGACGGCATCTCGGAAGACATCATCACGGCGCTATCGAAGCTGTCGCAGCTCTTCGTCATCGCTCGCAATTCGTCGTTCACTTTCAAGGGCAAGAACGTCCAAGTGCAGGAGGTGGGCACGAAGCTCGGCGTGCGGCATGTCCTCGAGGGCAGCGTACGCAAGTCGGGAAACAGGGTACGCATCACCGCGCAGCTCATCGACGCGACCACCGGCGGGCATCTATGGGCGGAGCGGTTCGATCGCGACCTCACCGACATATTCGCGGTTCAGGACGATGTCACCCAGCAGATCGTCGATGCGCTGGCGGTCAACCTGACAGAGGGCGACCGGCAAAGACTTGCGCCGGGCCAGACCCGGCACCCCGAGGCGTATGACTGCTTCCTGCGCGGCCGGGAGCTGTGGCACCGGCTGACGAGGCAAACGAACAGCGACGCCCGCGACCTTGTGCAACGTGCCATCGAACTGGACCCGAACTTCGCCTCGGCGCACGCCTTCCTCGCCCTGACCCACGGGCTCGACTACCTGAACCGGTGGAGCGCGTTGCCGCAGCGCTCGCTCGAGCAAGCCGCAGCGGCGGCGACGCTGGCGGTAGCGCGGGATGATAGCGATCCCGTGGCGCACTGGGCGCTCGGTATGGTCAAGCTTTACTCGCGACAGCACGATGCAGCCATCAGCGAGGCCGAGCGTGCGATCGTCCTCAATCCGAACTTCGCCGAAGGGCAGGTCAGCCTCGGCGAGACACTCATCTATTCGGGCAGGCCTGAGGAGGCACTCGCCTATTTCGATCGGGCGAGGGTCCTGAACCCGTACTTTCCGGATATCGTTCTTCACTTTCAGGCCTTGGCCTTGTTTCAACTGGGAAGGTACCAAGAGGCCGTCGAACTGTTGCTGCAGCGCGTCAGCCGCAACCCCGTCACCGATGTCTCGCGCGCGCTTCTGGCCGCCTGTTACGGGCACCTCGGCCGTTTCGAAGAGGCTCGCGCGACGTGGAAAGAGGTGATGCGCGTCAATCCGGACTACTCCCTGGAATACCGTCGCAAAGTCTTGCCCTTCAAGAACCCCGCCGATTTCGACCTCGTCGTGGAGGGGCTACGCAAGGCCGGTATCGTACAATGACGGTGATCAGCAACGACGGCCTCCAGCGTGATCGCCGGTAAGATCTGCTTTCAGGTAGCTGCGAAGCCGCCCTCTGCCACAAGAGCTGGATCAGGCAGGCCGGCGGTCAAACCAACGTGCAAGCCAATGGTCGATCGACAGTTTTCCCGGCCCCCAAGCCATGAGCGACAGCGCCATCGCAGCCCAGGTAATGTGGATCGGCCATCCGTCCGGCACCGTCAGCTCGACGATCAACGTCATGAACAGCAGGCCGGTCGCCGCAAATCGGGTAGCGAAACCCAGAATCAGCAAGATCGGAAAGGTGATCTCGGCAGCGCCGGATAGGAAGGCCATGGTGACTGGCGCCGGATAGGCATAGGGACCGCCCGGCAGATGGAGCATGAATTCGTCGGTGAACAATGTGATCGCCGTATCGTTCAATTGCAGGAAACCATCCCACTTCAGAATGCCCGACTTCCAAAAGGGCACGGCCAGAGCGACGCGCACAACCGCCTGAACGATGCTCGGCTGCGCAAAGGCCCGAACCAGTCTCTGTGCCATCTCTACAAGTGTCACGATCGGCTGAAACCTGCCGTTGATCGAAGTCTGTTGGGTTGTCGATATCATCATGCGTCTCCGAGAGTGATGCCGCAAAATACCCCCGCTTCGATCATGCCGGCCACGCTGGCCGCGATGTCGAACGACGGACAAGCGTCGATGGCCTTGGCTGCGACGCCAAGCGGTTCGCCGGAAATGAGGGAAATCAGGAACGCTGCGCCGCCCAAAGGAAGATGACGCACCGCCACCTCCATATCCGGCCGCGTTATAAGCGCATCTTCCGGGTCGACCACTTCGATCCGGCCTATGGAGCCGTCACCGCGATTGGCGGCAAAGATCGTCAGCGCCGGATAGTCCGACCGAACGATGCTTGTTGCCGGATGCGCCGCAAAGACCAAATCACCGAGACGGTCCGGCGGAACGGAAGCAAGAGCATCAGCGGCAAGCGGCTCGACATCCGTTGCATGGTAGGCGTCCAGCCAAGCCCGTTCGATCCGGGCGACGTCGGGAAGCCAGGGCAAGGACCGGGCATATTCGTACTGTTCGATGAAAGCGGGAAAATCCCGGCCATATTCGAAGAGAAGCGGCGATGTCGGTGGCGTGGCGCGCAGGTGAAAGCGCGCCATGGCGCGGAAAAACTCCGCCCCCGTCAGGCGTTGCACTGCCGGGAAAATCCCGGCGAGGGCATCGATCAGACTGACGGTGACGTTGTTGCGGTAGACGTTGTAGCGTTTGATCGCTCCCTTGCCGTTTGGCCCGACAACGCCGTCGGGCGTCCGAGCGTCCGGGTTGGTCAGGGCCGGCGCAAAATCCGCCGCATAAGTCAGGGGCTCTATGCGGCGAGATGGAGGATCAAGCCGCAGCATGACTTTGATCCGGCAACGCGATGGAACCATGGTGATCCATGATCGCCTGCGCTGCGACGGCCTCGCCACGCAGTATCGGCCAATCGGGTATGTTGCTGTCCCACTCGATGAGCGTTGGAATGGGGCCACCACGGCCAATGACGATCTCGTAAAGCTTCCAGACGGCATCGGCGACCGGACCGTCATGGCTATCGATCAGCAGCAGCTCGTCCTCGTCGTCGGTCTGCTCGGCATGGCCTGCGAGATGGATCTCACCAACCGCAGCAATGGGAAAATCGGACAGGTAGTCGAGCGCTGAAAACCCGTGATTGGTGGCGGAGACGAATACATTGTTGACGTCGAGCAGAAGACCGCAGCCGGTGCGCCGGACGATGGCGCCGATGAAATCGGTCTCGCTCATCGTCGATTGGCGGAATGTCACATAGGTGGATGGATTCTCCAGCAGGATCGGGCGGCTGATGGTCTCCTGCACTTCCTCGATATGCTCGCAAACCCGCGCCAGGCTTTCTCGTGTGTAGGGTAGGGGCAGGAGGTCGTTGAGGAAGGTCGTCCGATGCGTCGACCAGGCCAAGTGTTCGGACACCAGAGCTGGTTCGTAGCGTTGGACGAGAGAGCGGAACCGTTCAAGATGGGCCCGGTCGAGCGGCTGAGGTCCGCCGATCGACATGCACACGCCGTGGAGCGACACCGGATTGTCACGGCGGATCTGTTCGAGAATACGATGCGGCGGCCCGCCGGCCCCCATATAATTCTCGGCATGGACTTCGAAGAACCCGCGATGAGGCCGCTCCGCGGCTATGGCGGCAAAATGCTCGTGCTTGAAGCTCGTCCCCGCGAGCCCCTCGATCGGATGGCGGGGAAAGCGGAGAGCAGTTGCCGCAGACGCGGTCGTTGAAATTCGATCGGTGGTCATGGCGTCTCTCCGCCCCCTCATTGTCATCGCTGTCGCGTGTAGAAATTACATTGCCTTCAGCGTGCCGTGCTTGCCGTTCGGCAGGACGATGGAGGTGCAGGTGCCGCCCCGTACGAACTTCCAGGAATCGCCCTGGAAGTCGACTGTCGAGGTCCCCTGGCAGGACGTGCCGGCGCCGGCTGCACAATCATTCTGGCCCTTCAGGGCAACGCCGAAGCATTTTTCCTTGTGAGCGGCGGTTGCAGCGGCGCCCTCAGCTTTGGTGAGCGGTGCGGCGCCGGCCATCGAAGCAAGGGCGGTGGTGACAGCGCCGGCGAGGACGACGGAGTTGATGGTGGATTTGATGGACATTGCGTTCTCCCGATGATGGATGGACGCTCTCGTTGAGCGCATATTCAGGTTCGCAATCTCCCCGACATTCGTTACACCAGTCGCTATCACGAGTTCGTGAGAGCTCGCCATGTCGCCGGAAACCGGCACGGGCGCGGCGAGGCCTGCAACTGCTTCTCGCACGCCTGCCGGCGCCCGAAACTCTTCACGTCAAGAGACCCTCCGCTGCAAGCACAATGCAACGCAACAAGCAGGCAACTGAGTGCTCCGCGGCAAGGCTCGGGATCGACCTGTAGCCGTCGGCACTGCGCGCTCAGCCAGCCATTAGCCTCCCCCAGTTCCGATACAGGATGTAACCCGCGACCGCGAAGATCAGCGCTGCGAACCGGCGGTTGAGAATGTTCTTGTAGGCGCTGAGCCGGGTGGCGAGCAGCATGCCGAGTACGCCGCCGCCGATGCCGCCGCCGATGAATTCGGCGGCAAGCCACCAGTCCACCAAGCCCGAACTGGCATAGTTCAAGGCCGTCGCCAGTCCGAACGCACCGACGGAGAGGAGCGATGTGCCGATCGCGTTGATCATCGGCATGCCCGTTGCCAGCATGAGGCCGGGAACGATCAAAAAGCCCCCGCCGATGCCGAAGAAGCCGGAGGCAGCGCCGGCGGCGAGTGCCACGGCGGCGGTGGCAAGGCACATCCTGAGGTCGACCGGACGGCACTCTACCGTCACCGCCTTCCTGGGCTTCAGCATCAGAGCGCCGACGACCGCCATCAGGACCCCGAATAGCAATATCAGGCTGTCTCCATCCATCGCCTTGCCGAGGCTGGAGCCGCCGAGGGCGCCGATCACGCCGAGCGCGGAGAAGACGGCCGCGCAGCGCCACCAGACGTGCCCCTTGATCGCGTGGCTGGCAAAATTTGAGAAGGCGTTCACCGAGACCGCAAGCGCACCCGTTCCGATCGCGATATGCGGCTGGGTCACGCCAACCACGTAGAGGAGCAGCGGCGTCGCCAGGATGGACCCGCCGCCGCCGAGCAGGCCGAGCATGAAGCCGACGATTCCGCCGGAGCCAACGGCCGCCAAAATGACGGTGCTCACGTCCGTCTGCTCCACACTCTGTCATACAAGCTCATCCCGACCAGCATGGCGATGACGAACAGGAACGTCTGGGGAAGGCCGACCGATAGGGATGCGACGGCCGGGCCGGGACAGAAGCCACCGATCCCCCAGCCCAGGCCGAACAAGGCCGAACCAACGACCAGCGGAGCATCGATCCGACGGTTCGTCGGCACGTGGAATCTGTCGTCGAAGGCGGGACGCTTCATCCGTGTCATGATCTGGACGCCGGTGAATGCGACAACGATCGCGCCGCCGAGAACGAAGGCAAGGCTCGGATCCCAGGCGCCGAACACGTTGAGGAAGCCCTGGACCCGGACCGGGTTCAGCATGCCGGACAGGGACAGGCCGAAGCCGAAGACGATACCCGAGGCGAGAGCGGCCACGAATTGGAAAATGTTCCGGTTCATAGCCCGAGACCTCGCAGTGTTGCGACGGCGATAACGCCGGCCGTCAGGAACGTGGCGACCGCCACCATCGACCGCGGCGACAGGCGGGCAAGCCCAAGCACGCCGTGGCCGCTGGTGCAGCCCGATCCCATGCGCGAGCCGAAGCCGACGAGCAGCCCCGCGACGATGATCAGCGGCCAGCGGCGGTGATCTGAACAACCGGCCAGCCGCCGAACACCAGCAGGTAGGTGAACGGCCCAAGCAGCAGCCCGAGCACAAAGGCGAGATTGGTGCTCAAGCCGACGCCTTGAGCAAGACGCCCGACGATCCCGCTGATCCCGGCAATGCGGCCGTTGAGGAGCAGGAGCATTACCGCGGAGGTGCCGATTAAGATGCCCCCGGCCAAAGATGGAAGATAGGTGCTCATTCGCCTTGGCCGACGCAGAAGATGTCATAGAGGGCGGCAACCAGTTGGGCGGTCTTCTCCTCCGTCAGGCAATAGAAGATCTGCTTCCCCTCCCGCCGCGTTTCGACAATCCCGGAGCCACGCAGCACGGTCAGATGCTGCGACAGATGCGGCTGGTGGACGTCGATCTTCTCTTCAAGCTCCCCGACCGAATGCTCGCCTTCCACCAGCGTGCAGACGATCATCAGGCGCGCCGGATGGGACAGCGTCTTCATGAGGTTCGCCACCTCTCCGGCCCGGCCGGCCATCTCGGCGGGGGAAAGCCCCGCCTTCATCATCGCCTTCAGATCGCTTGTCATTCCCATGCCGCTCCCTGCAATGCATCCAGGGGAAACTTGAGATAGCGCTTGCCGTTGGCTTCCGGCTCCGGCAGGCGCCCGCCGCGGATGTTCACCTGCAGGGCATGCAGGATGAGCTTTGGCATAGGCAGCGTCTTGTCGCGCTTCGTCCTGACCGCCACGAACTCCTCCTCGTTCACGCCGGCGAGATGCGGGTTGGACTTCTTCTGCTCGGCCACCGTGCTTTCCCATCGAGGTGCCCGACCCTCTGGCTGGTAGTCGTGACCGGTGAAGATCCGCGTCTCATCCGGGAGCGCGAGGATATCCTGGATCGATTTCCACAGGACGCGCGCGTCGCCGCCGGGGAAGTCGGCGCGCGCCGTGCCGCTGTCGGGCATGAAGAGTGTGTCGTGCACGAAGGCCGCGTCGCCGATTACATAGGTAATCGAGGCGAGCGTGTGTCCCGGAGAGAAGAGCACTTTGGCATCGATCGAGCCGACCGCGAAGGTCTCGCCATGGGCAAACAGCCGGTCCCATTGCGAGCCGTCGGTGGCAAGCTCAGGCCAGTTGTAGATGCCCTTCCACAGCTTCTGGACATCAACGACGCGCTCGCCGATCGCCGTTTGTGCGCCGGTCTTCTCTTGCAGATAATGGGCGGCGGAGAAGTGGTCGGCATGGGGGTGGGTGTCGAGGATCCACTCGACCGTCAGCTCATTGTCGCGGATGTAGTCGAGGATCGCGTCCGCGTTGATGGTCGCCGTAGCTCCGGATTTCTCGTCGAAGTCGAGTACCGGATCGACGATAGCGCACTTGCAGGTTACCGGATCGGAAACCACATACTGGACGCTCCAGGTGCGCTTGTCGAAGAAGCCCTTCACCTGCGGCCTGCGGGCAGCATGTTGCTTGAGCCAGGCTGCGGCGGCGCTGGTGTCGAAGCCGCGGCTGCGTCCGAATTCGACGACCTTGTCGACAGACATGCTGCCGTCCAGAACCTCTCCAATCAGATAGAGGTTAAGCGCGCGCTTGCCGGTCTGGCAATGTGCGAGAACGGGTCCGTCCGATTCATCGACGGCCCGCTGGAAGGCACGGACGTCCGCCTCGGTTATCGTGTCGGCCGTGACGGGAATAAACGCATAGGACAGGTCGCAGTGCTTCGCTTCCTGTCTTTCGACTCGCGTGTTCGGCTGAGACGTATCCTCGTTGTCCGGTCGGTTGTTGATGAGGCTCTTGAATCCTTGGTCGCGTAGCGACCGGATGTCCTCGACACTTGGCTGCGGCGAGACGCAAAGCTTCTCGGATATCGTTGTAATGGACATCATTGGCTCCGGGTGAAATTCCGCAACGGGTCATCGTGGCCGCTGATGGGACTCTCGCTGTGCGACTGCTCTTGGCGCATTGTTGCCATCGATGTCGCAGCAGTAGTTTTCTGAACGGCCTACTGCTTGGTCAATGTGCGAAGAAAACAGCTTCACGTTTAACGCGGGCGGAGTCCGCTATGTCACGGCAAATCCCAGCTCAATCAAGTTCAAGCGGTCGCTAGGAAAGGCAGGGCTCGGCAGGCAAACAGCGCTAACGAGAGGGGGACTTCTAATGCCCGGCTACGAAGATTCAGGCTTCTGCCCCCTGCGCTTATCGTTTCGAGACAGGTAGCCGTTCTCCGGCTCTCACTGCGCCTTTCAGTCGATTGCCCGATGGCGCTAGTGGACAGACATAACGGGAAGAATAGGCGCACGAAGGAAAATAGGAAAAATTGAAATCGAGCACCAGTGCGCCGTCTGAACGGACGACTCCGAGATCCGCTCCCTTGATGGTGTCGAGGAGATATCGGCCACCACCATACGTCTCGGTTCCTGAGGTCGCATCGACAAACGGCAGGAACACGCCACCCCCGTACCCCTCAATCCAGTAAAGAGTTAATTCGCCGCCCAATCTGGCCTCCAGCCCCGTTGTACGAGAGAACGCATGCATCGACAGGTCACCATCCACTCCTGTTGCGACGGTTATCCGTTCCGGCGTTACCGGGACAAGCTGTACCGTCAAGCGCAACGAGGGATCATAAGAAAATGTCGTCGGCCCTTCGAACGTCTTGCGGTCCGCCGGGTCAATTGGCGACTGAGGATGGTCGCGAAACAGGGTCGAACGGGTGGCGCACCAAAGCCCCCAAGCAGCAACCACGTCCGGGCTAGAACGTACCGCGTAGTAGAGATTTGCGATCTTCTCGCGCCATTCCCACAGTTGTTGAGTCTCGTTCAAATCATTTCCCCCATGTCGGAAATTTCGCCGCTCTCATTCATCGACGCTCGCCCAATCATCGCGGCGCAACTTTAAGCAATCACGCACTGATCCGAAAGGTGCGGTCTAAACACCGCTTACGGATTGCCATGGCCGCGACAGCAAACTTGGTCAGCGCCCACATCCAACGAGATCAACCGACGCCTGCGCTGGCAGGTGGAGGAGAGGCTCGCCTACTACGAGACTCATCCCACCAGATCGGATCCAGGCTGGCGGAACTCGACCGGGAGTGGGACATCGAACGAACGCTCGAGGCGAACGCATCGACATTGGCATTGACGGGAACTGTTCTGGCGGCCACGATGGACCGCCGGTGGCTGGCCCTGCCGGCCATCGTGACGGGCATCCTGTTCCAACACGCCGTCCAGGGGTGATGCCTCCCGCTACCGATCCTGCGGAGGACGCAGTACCATTCGGCGTCAGACGAGGCACGGCATGACGGCGGCGCCGATCAGTCCTTACAATCACGGACGACGTCACTTTTTGACAGCTCAGTCTAGGTCCTGCACCTATCACTCCGTCGTCGAAACCGCATGGGCACGTTCTTGCCGATCGACGCGGGAAAGCACCGTCAGCGCACTTCATTTGGCAGGGGCTGCTCGCCGATATTAAGTGGCAGCAATATCTCGGCGATCAGGTTCCGAATCCAACGATGGGCCGGGTTGCCTGTCGCGCGCTTGTGCCACACGCCGACGATGAGGGCCGGCGGAAGCGGCATGGGAGCGTTATAGAGGGAGAGCCCGAAAAGATCCGCCAAGCGCTCTGCCAATTGTCGAGGGACGAGTGCGATGTGATCACTTTCGCTCACAGCTCGGCAGACGCCGAAGAAAACAGGAACCGTCATGACCACCTTCCGAGTTCGTCCGATCTTGGCCAGTGCCGCATCACCCATGGCTTTTGTTTTTCCTTCAGGCGAGAAGAGGATGTGCCCGAGATCGCAAAAAAGATCGATCGGCAAGGTTGCGCCAGATTTTATTCCGGCTGCTTCGATTGCTGCGTTTCCTTTTCGGGCGATAGTTATGAAGGACGACCGGAATTGCGCATGTCGGTCGATCCAGTCTGGAAATTCTGCATCAGGAATGAGAGCCATGTCGGCTTCATACCGCTCAAGAGAGTCGATGTAGCTGTTTGGGACGAGGTCGACCAATTGCACCCGAATACCCGGAGCACGTTGGTGAATCTCACGCGCCAGCCGCGGCATCAGCATCTCCGCAAAGAAATCGCTTCCTGCAAGCTTGAAAGTGAGGCTGGCGCTACCGGGATCAAAAGAGGTGCCACTGAACAGCGCCTCCATCCCGTCGAGCGTCTCACGAAGAGGCATGGCTAAACCTCTTGCATAATCCGTCGGGCGCAAACCTTGGCCACGACGGACGAACAGCTGATCATCGAGCGCATGACGCAGTCTTGAAAGTGCGCCGGAAACCGCTGACTGAGACATTCCCAGTTTCTCACCGGCCTTCACAGTCGACCCTTCCCGCAACAAGGCGTCGAGCACACGTACAAGATTGAGATCAAAGGTCGCGAAATTCATTTCACCGATAGTTTCTATGTGATCAAACGATTTTCTTAATAATGGATCGGATGGTAAAAACTACAACACGAAAGCGCTTTCGTTTCATCCCAACCGAGGAGGAAACGATGATTGATCTACTGGAATGTCCAGATACCATTGAATGGCTCGATGTTTCTTACCGGCCTATTCTAACGAATGCAGCAACTGGCGGAGCGATGTCCATCGTCGACAGCCTGTCTCCCGTCGGAAGCGGGCCGCCGCGACACATCCACGAAAGAGAGGACGAGACCTTTGTCCTTCTTGCGAGTTCTGGGTGGAAGGCGAAAGGTTCACGAAGAGGGCCGGCGATACTGTCTTCGTGCAACGCGGAATGGAGCATACCTTCAGGGTTATCGGCGGCATGCCTTCGCGCCATCTGGTGATACTGACGCCGGGGGGATTCGAAGATTTTTTTGCCGATATGGCGGCGGGCAACTTCCAGATTCCGCAGGATATGGATCGCATTGCAGAATCTGCCGGCAGGCATCACCTTCGTTTCACTGGGCCGCCGCTTGGCAACGACTAGCCATTATAAACAGATGGTTCGATCGCCTGCAAAGACCCGGCGACACACAGCGCGTTAGCGTTGAGTTTTGCTAAATCCACAGTGTCCGGATGTCGCTGATCACAGGCGTTTTCGCGCCCAGGAGCAGAACCCTAAGCGACCACATTCGCCCGAGTGTCGGGAAGGGCGGGCAGCCCCCTCGGCCACGGCAACACGAGGCAGGTTAACTTCGACGCAACCTTCATTCGCGTCGACGCCATTGCCCCCACTGAGGGTGAATACAGTCGGCTAGAAGGCTAGGCTGAGAATTTCACCATGACACCGCGCTGGCGAAAGTAGGCCTGCATTCGCTTCCTGCCGGAACGGTTATTCTGCACGAGCCGAGCCGGGTCGAATACCGCCTCTTTCAAACCCGCCCGCGTCAGCGCTGCCTTGAGCACCGCGATATGCACGTCGATTTCGGCATTGTCCGCCTGCAGCGACTCATAAATGCGGTTTGTTGCATCTGCTACGGTCGGTTCGCTCACGATTACACTCCTGTTGTCGTCTGGCTGGCCTGACCCTATTGGGGTGAAAACCGTTCACGTCAATGGGTGACGATGGATTGGAACATTTCCTCCGCTTTCGAAGATGAGCCACTCAACGGCAGGAACAGTTCCGCCACCGTCTCGTGCTCCGCCACCTCAGGCCCGATGAGGAAAAGACGCTGATCCTCGAGCAGGCACTGTAACTAAAGACAATAGCGCGCCGATGACCGCCTCGAAATGTCGCATCCGGGCGTTGGTTAGTGTAACCTACTCGTCGCAAGACTATCCGCACGCGACTATACCGCGAGATCTACGGCACGGATGGATGGCGGAAGCTAGACTATATTCGCTTAACTGGAGACGAACAGGATGCGTGTGTTGATTCTTGCTGCCCTCATGCTGCTTGGGGTCACGCTGGTGGCGCGAGCCGATCCCGCACCATCGAGCGAGCAGCTGCCGCCCAATATCGAGGCACTTCTGTCGCTTTTGGCCGATCCTGGAGTTCAAAAATGGCTTGAGACCCACAAAGCCGCATCGGCGACGACTCCCGTCCCGCCGATAACCACGTCGCATCTCTCTCATCCACTGGCCGACTATGTCAGGGCCGTTCGGGCGCACATCCATGGCCTCGCCCGGGCATTGACGACGCTGCCTGATGAGTTCGCAGCAGCCTGGTCCATCCTTGTTGCGGATGCCGAGAAGGTTGGTCTGGCTGGCCTTGGCGGCCTTTTCGGACTGTTCGCAGCTGCCGCTTTCGGTGCCGAGCGGCTGTATCGGCATGCCATATCAGGATTCATGACCCGAGTGGCGCAGCTGGACGTTGCGACAAGGCGCGGTCAACTGATGGTACTCGCTAGCCGTCTCGCCCATGACGTCGGGCGCGTCGCAGTCATCGCGGCGGCTGGCATCGGTGTCTTCGTGGCCCTGCACTATTGGCCTGAGGTCATCGAGAAGATCGTGCTCGCTTGCCTTCTCGCCTTCATCATCGTGCTCCTCGCGCGCGCTGTGTTACGATTTCTTTTGTCGCCGCCGGGAAAGGACGCGAACGATCTTCGGATCGTGCCGATGGACGGCGAGTCGGCTCGGTTCTGGACCCAGCGCCTCGGTCTCGTTGTCATCATCCTCGCCGTCAGCTACGCAACAACGCTATCGCTGAGCCTTCTCGGCTTCTCAGTCGAAGCCCGCGAGATTGTCGCATATTCGTTGGGATTGGGGCTTCTCGGTGTCGGCATCGATACAGTCAGGCGAGCGCCGGGGCCAGCGATCGCGGATGCTGCAACGGATGGAGAGGTTTTTGTCCGCGCGAAGACATCCGTGGGTCTCATCTCGGCCTATTTCGTCCTGCTGTGGTGCTTGTGGGCGTTCGGCGCAGTACAGCTATTCTGGCTTGCTGCAATAGCGATCGGCCTCGTTTGGGCTATCGCCATTGCAGAACGGATCGTTGTCCACCTGCTGCAACAGCCTGCTTCGTCCGGGATCGGCGCGGCAACACCGAGTGCCGGCGCAACTCTTCTCAGTCGGGGCATCCGGTTCATTCTGATCATTTCCGGGTTGCTGCTCCTCGCTTGGGCGTGGAGCATCGACCTTGTCGCGCTCAGCGCGGCTGACACGCCCCCCGTCCGGGTCGCTCATGGCATCATCTCTGCTGTCATCATTCTTCTGGTCGCCGACTTGGTCTGGCGGGTCCTACGCACCCTCATTGATAATCAAATTGCAAAAGTGCGCGATACCGCGGTTGTTCCAACGGAGGAGACGCAGCGGCGCAGCCGGCTCAACACGCTTTTGCCCATTCTGCGGAATTTTCTTTGGGCCACGCTCGCCATCGTTGCGATACTGATGGCCTTGTCGGCGATGGGGGTTCAGATCGGGCCGTTGATTGCCGGCGCGGGTATTGCCGGTGTTGCCATTGGCTTCGGTGCGCAAACGCTGGTGAAAGACATCCTCAGCGGCGTCTTCTATCTGTTGGATGATGCCTTCCGTGTCGGTGAATATATCGAGAGCGGCAATTACAAGGGTACAGTTGAGTCTTTCAGCCTGCGCTCGGTGAAGCTGCGGCACAGTCGGGGACCAATATTCACCGTGCCGTTCGGCGTCCTCGGGGCTGTCCAGAACATGAGCCGCGATTGGGTGATCGAGAAGCTGTCACTGACGATCAGCTATGATTCCGACTTGGAAAAGGCGCGCAAGCTCATCAAGAAGATCGGACTTGAACTGGCCGAAGATCCCGAACTCAAGGCAATCACCATCGAACCGCTCAAGATGCAAGGCGTCGAGGAGTTCGGAGAGTATGGTGTCAAGCTGAGGCTGAAGCTCAAGACAAAGCCCGGACAGCAGGCCGCCGTCCGCCGTCGCGCCCTCGTCATGATCAAGGCGGCGTTTGATGAAAATGGCATCTGTTTCGCCTCGAAAGCCGTACAGGTTTTCAGCGCTGCCGGATCACAACCGGAAGCGGTGATCAATGCGGATGCGGCGCTACACGCCACCACCACGCCACAGAAGCCGGTGGCTGCATGACGAGTGCGCCAGCGGTAAAACTGCGAAAGGATTGATCCCCCTGCTCATTTGAAGGCAGTGCCTATTCGAGGTCGGCGTCGATGCGCTGAATCAGGCCGCCTGCGTTGGCGGCGATCTTGAGAGCGCCGACCTCATGTCCAAAATCGCCGGTAAAATCGAGGCCAATGATCGCATTGGCCGAGCGCGATCTGGCCTGACCGTATTGGGGTGAAAACCGTTCACGTCAATGGGTGACGATGGATTGGAACAAAGCGTTCCCAGGTAGAGTGTCTTCTCACCAGATCGAAGGCCATGATAAGCAGCGCCTATGGGAATCAAGAACTATCTGATCGAAGGCGGTTCCGGGACTGGGAAAACGTCTGTCGCTACCGAACTGGAGCGGCGGGGCTACCATGTCGTCCATGGTGACCGGGTCTTGGCCTATGTCGGCGACCCCGAGACGGGCCAGGCGCTCGCAGGACCACCCGCAGGCGCGGACCGCATCGTTTGGGGATACGCCCACTGGATCTGGCCTGTCGACAAGGTCCGCGCTATTGCTGCCGACACCAGCCATCCTGCCACCTTCTTCTGTGGCGGCTCGCGCAATTTCCACAAATTCCTGGACCTTTTCGACAAGGTTTTCGTGCTCGATATAGACGTTGAGACCTTGAACCGACGATTGGATGGGCGGCCGAATGAGCCGGGCTTCGAGCCGGCCGAGCGGGCGCTGGTGCTCCGCTACCATCATACCCGGGAATATCTTCCCATCGGCATCAATATCGACACGACGGGTACCGTCCCAAGTGTCGTCGACGCTATCCTCGCTCAACTCACCTGACGCCCCGAAAGTATTGAGAATGGGATGAAAGCGGCGGCGAGTGGGACATGCTAGACACTTGAGCCATTTGTAACGACAATCCCTATCTTCCGGAAGGCAGGAATCCCGTCACCTCTCAGGCCCACCCTTGACGTCTTTAGGTCGATTGTCCTAAAGAGTTTCGTAGGGCATTTGTCCTACTCGCTGGGCAATTGCAATGGAGAACCGGGCACTTGGGGGCAGCGACCACACGACTGCAGATTGTTGAGGCTGCAGACAAGCTCTTTTATGAGCGAGGATTCGAGGCGACGTCCTTCGCCGACATTGCGGCAGTCGTCGGACTTTCGCGAGGCAATTTCTACTATCACTTCAAGACGAAAGACGAGATTCTCGATGCGGTGATCGCCCATCGTCTTTCAAAGACCAAGGCGATGCTAGATGCGTGGGAGGCTGGGGCTGAAGCTCCCGGCGAACGAATCAGAAGCTTCATCTATATGCTCATCATGAACCAGACAAAGATCATGGCCTTTGGCTGCCCAGTCGGCACGCTTTGCAACGAACTCGCCAAACTCGACCACACTGCCAAGGACGAGGCGACCAAGCTTTTCACTCTGTTTCGCAATTGGCTTTCGCGCCAGTTCGCCGCAATTGGCCGTGAGACCGATGCCGACGCGCTTGCCATGCACATCCTGATGCGAAGCCAGGGTGTGGCCGCACTCGCGACCGCCTTCCGCGACGAAGCCTTCATCCGCCGTGAAGTCGACGATATGTGCCTATGGTTGGCAGTGCAGCGACCCAATCTATCCGATCATCCCGAATCCGTTTCCATCCAGAATTCCTGAAGGGCCCCTGTATGTTCGTCGTTACACTTAAATTCTCCGCCAACAAGGCCCGAGCCTCCGCCCTTATGGAAGGGCATAATGCCTGGATCAAACAGGGCTTTGACGATGGTATCTTCCTCCTTACCGGAAGCCTTCAGCAAAGTGCGGGCGGAGCGGTTCTCGCCCACAACACATCCCGCGCCGATCTCGAAATACGCCTCCAGCAAGATCCTTTCGTTGTGGGGGGTGTCGTAAGCGCAGACATTCTTGAAATTGCACCGGGCCGAACCGACGACCGCTTGGCCTTTCTCAGGGCGTGAGAAAATGAGCGCGACGATCTTCGGCCCGGATGGGCAGCCGCATTGCCGCTGGTGCGCAGCCGCTCCGGAGTTCATGCCCTATTACGACACCGAGTAGGGCTTTCCGGTAGATGATGATCACCGTTTATTTGAGAAGCTTTGCATCGAAGGCTTCCAGTCAGATTTGAGCTGGCGCACTATCCTGTCCAAGCGCGAGAATTTTCGGGCTGCCTTTCTCGGTTTCGACTTTGACCGCACCAGCTAGGCCCTTCCGCATATGTCGCGCTCGACCGATCTTGCGATTTGGTATGGATCAATAGCTACCGGAGGGCGATGATCAACGCAGGCAGCTCCCATTCAGACAACCATATGGATCGGAACACCACGCCCGATGGAGTCAAGAGACCCCAACGCCGGCACCCGTCGTCATGCTTTCACCACCGAGAAGAACAGGAACCGCGGCTTGGTCGTCAGGCTCTGATGGGCCTGCGGGAAAAGCGTGCGGGCGCGCGGATCGGGCTGGGGCTCGCTGACGATATCGATCTGGAATCCGGCCGACTTCAGCGCATCGAACATGGCATGCAGCGGCCGATGCCAGAAGCGCATGGCGATATGTTTTCCGGCGCGCTGCCAGGTCTCATCGAAGCTGTAGGTCTCGAAATAATTGTCGCGGCCGGTCGAGGCGTGATCCATGAAGGGATGGTGGGTGGAAAAAACCAGGCGTCCGCCTTCGGGCAGCAGCCGGTGGAATTCCGAAAGCGGCCTCGACCAGTCGGGCAGGTAATGCATGACAAGCGAGGTAAGGATCAGATCGAAAGCCTTGTCCGCAAATGGCAATGCTTCGTTGAGATCGGCCGATAGCAGCCGCGCCCGCCCTTCCAGCCGACGTTGCGCGATCTCAAGCATGCCCGCACTGGCGTCGATCCCGGTCACCACAGCCCCGCGCTCGATCAGCGCCGCTGCATGCGCCCCGCCGCCGCATCCCGCATCGAGCACGGAAAGCCCGGCGACGTCGCCAACCAGCGCAAGAATGGCCGGCCGCTCGTAATAGGCATTCCAGGCATTGACCTCGTTATCGGCATCATAAGCCGCGGCGAAGGCATCATAATCATTCTCGGCCACGATATCTTTCCCTTTGCGAAGACTGTTCGGGGAAGCCAGGAGCTTGATCGATCGACCTGCAAAATGGCAGAGATTGCTTCGCCGGCAAAGTTTGAGCTCGGGCCCCAAGCTCGGTGCGTTGGTTTGTGCGAGCTTAAACATGTTCAGTCGGGATTACGCTCGGCAGTTCGGTCTGCCGCCATCCGAGGACATGGCTTTGCGGGGAACGTCGGTTTGAGTGGCCGATGCCGCGCGGTATCTTACGCTGGCGCGACGACCGAAGGCCATAGGACACTCGCCTTGCCAATCAAGACGAGATGGGTGACGCGAACAGAGCCTGAGGGAGGTTGCTGTGCAACGGTTCATTCTCAGGCAAAATATCGGCCGGTTTCGCACGCTGCTGCTGGAGCAGCGGAACGAGCACGATACCCACGTGCTCAAGGTCATGCTCTCGCGGGCTGTCAGAAACCTGGCGATCCTCGAAGCCGCGGATGGCTTCGAGGCGGAGATCGATCCGTTGCATGCGGAAGTGCAGCGGCGAATCTTCCGCGACTCGTTCGAGCACTCTTCAATCCCCCACCTCCTGCTGGACCCGCGCAAGGGGCTGCACATTGTCGACATCAATGCCGCCTATGAAAAGGCCACTCTGACGTCCGCCGCCAAGATCGCAGGAAGCTGCATGTTCGACGTCTTTCCCGACAAGCCTTCGGACGAAGAGGCAGACGGGGTGAGCAATCTCCGTGCATCGCTCAAACATGCCGCGGAGGAAGGCGTTCCCAATGCCATGCACATCCAACGGTATGATGTCCGGGACGCCAGCGGCCTCTTCGTGACCAAATTCTGGAAGCCGGTGAACAGTCCCATCTTCGATGCCCAGGGTCGCCTTCTCTACCTGCTTCACCAGGTGGAAGACGTCACCGACGCCATTCAGAAGAGAACGGCCGAGGCAGCCGGCAGTCCGTAAAAAATCCAACAGTTTGATCCAGCGCAAAGACTGTCTCAAAGCGAGCCATTACCCGTTTGTTCGCCGCCAGGTCACGTCTGCGGCACCCAAGGGCACCAGCAAAAAGAGCATAGCCAAGAGATCGAGATCACCGCACCAGAAAATCCAAGGAGCATCCGATGCGACATGCGATGAGAGCGGCCACCCCGCCAGCCACCAAAAACCTGTCGGCAGGCAATCCCGTTATCCCGGATGGCAAGGTTCCCGACTTCCGGCTGCAGAAGCAGGACGGAGGCGGCTGGCAGGTGAGGGTGGTGAGTACCCGCGGATCGTACTGGTTGCGCGCCAACCATCTTGAACTTTGCGACCCGGAAACCCTCATCGATCTGTCACATGCGAATTCCTTCCTGCGCGAAGTCCGAAAGAATGGGTTCAAGACCGAGTATATCGGCCCGAACGGCAGCGCCGTCATTTAGCAGCCAAGATCCGCAAGCGCGCTTTCCCGTTCGCTCAGGCCGGAGATTCTCAAGGTCTCGCATTTTTTCGGGCCGATGCGCTGGAGGCGGGATACCTGTCTCGGCGGCGAGGGGCCGCTCGCCGCCGAGTGGGGAAGAAGGTCCAGCAAGGGTGCTGCAAAAGGCAGTCGCCCGCCCCTACGGCGTCACCGTCAGCCTGGCTTCCATCCCGGCTTCGTAGTGGCCCTTCATGTTGCAGAAGAGTAGATAGGTGCCCGGCGCCAGCTTGGTATTCAGCTTGCCGCTGGCGCCCGGCTTCAGATCGGAAACCTCGCCCAGGCTTTTCAGCTTCGATTCATCGACGCGGTTTTTGGCAGCGTTGACCGGAATAGGCAGGTCCGGAGATTTCAGGCGAACGACGACCATTTCATGCTGCTCCGTCATCGCATCATTATGGACTGCGAAGGTCGCGGGGCCGGCTTTGACCGTTGGCGGGTCGAGCTTCAGCGACATCGCCCCACCGCCTTCTCCATCTTCCGTGACATTGATCACGCTCGTGGCGGCAAAGCTTGCTCCGGCCGAGCAGGCGATGGCGGCTCCGGTAAAAAGCGGCAACAGTCTGGCACGTAGTTTCATTGTTGGTCTCCGTCGGGTTTGAGAGTGGGGGCGCTGAGCGGCTTGCTCAAGCCAAGGGTCATCTGGCACGGCAGGCAGTGGGTCGCTGTCGTCATCGAAGGCGCGGTGGTTGTCGTTTCGATCGCGGGAAGGGAGGCGTCCACTGCATGCCGCAGGAGAGCTGGTAGCGCGGTATTCTTACGCGTTCTTTGCCGGGATCATACCAATCCGTAAGAATGCCGCCCGTCCGCCCGACCGCCGCACTTTACCAAAATGTATAGTCCCAGCGAGGTCCCCGTGAGGTTTGGAGCGCAGCTTGGCGCCATCATTGCCAAATCGAGGTCAGCTCTCTCATGAACATGCGCGCCGCACCTGCCGCCCTTATGCCGGCCCTTCATCCGGTCAGCCTGCGGGTGAACACCTACCTGATCAATCTCGATCGTGCGCCCTTGCGCAGGTTCCGAATGGAACGCCTGCTGGCAAGCTTCGGCCTTGCCTTCGAGCGCGTCGCGGCGGTCGATGGGGCAGGGCTGAGCCTGCAGCATCCAGGCTTCGACGAAGCAGCCTATCTCAGCCGGCACGGCCGCCGGCCGAACCCTTTCGAGATCGGCTGTTATCTGAGCCACGTCGAATGCGCCAAGCGGTTCCTCGGCAGCCATGCCGAGTTCGCCCTCATTCTGGAAGACGATCTCGATTTTGATGACGACCTGGCCGAGCTGCTCGAAGCCGCCCTCAAGCACCAGGCGCGCTGGGACATCCTGCGTCTGTCCACCGTCAATTCCGGGAAAAAGCACAAGGTGGAGCCGCTGACTGCGTCGCGCTCGCTTGCCATCGCGCTCACCCGCGAAAAGGGGTCCGGCGCCTATCTGATCAACCGCAAGGCAGCAGGCTGGATTGCCGGTGTGCTTGTCCCCATGCGCCTGCCCTATGACCTCGCCTTCGATCTGGAGTTCGACGATGGGCTTTGCGCCTGCTTCGTCGATCCGCTGCCGGTCAGCCAAAGGGCGGATCCCTGTTCCCAGATCCAGTCAGGGCTCTCGGCCTACCGGCTTGGCCGCCGCCGGCCGTGGAGCGTGATGCCATATCGCGCCGCCGCCGAGCTGCGCCGCTTTGCCGCCCGCTTCAGCCGGCTCGCGGCATGGCGGATGAGAGGTTAGGTGTTTAGTCCCGGCATCAGCGGGAAGCCGATCGAAACGACGAGGCCGGGATGATTGTCCGCCATGCCGATCTCAGCCGAATGCAGGTCGGCGATCGCCTTGACGAGGCTGAGCCCGAGGCCGCTTCCCGGCGTCGCGCGGCTCTTGTCGACCCGGTAGAGGCGCCGGAAAACCTTGTCCCTCTCGTCGGCGGGAATGCCGGGGCCGCTATCGGCGACCGAGACGTTGGCGCGGCCGTCCTGGCGGCGGAGCGAAACCGTGATGCCGGTTCCGGCCGGGCAATGGTTGATGGCGTTCTCCACCAGGTTGGCGATCATCTGCGTCAAGAGATCGCGGTCGCCCCGGATGAGCGCCGGACAGCGTTCGGCGATCGTCAACGCCATCTGCGCGTCTTCGGCGACGTCGACATAGACCTCGGAAATCACGGCAAGTACGGCGTCGAGATCGGTCGCCTGGAAACGCTCTTTGCGGGCGCCGGCCTCGATCTGGGAAATGCGCAGCAGCGCCTCGAAGGTGGCGTTGATCCGGTCGCTCTCGTGTCTGGCTTCGTCAAGCAGCGCCGAAACATCCGCCTGCTGGTCGTTTCCGGCCACCGCGGCATCCAGCGTCAGGCGCAGCCTGTTGAGCGGCGTCTTCAGATCGTGGGCGATATCGGCGCTCACCTGCCGCATGCTCTCTACCAGTCTCTGCAGCCGCTCCAGCGCCGCATTGATCTGGATCGCCACCGTATCGAGGTCGTCGCCGTTGCCGGTGATCGGAATGCGGGCGTCGAGCGCGCCGTGGGAGACATGGTTCATGGTATGTGCGACCCCGTCCAGCCGTGCCTGGGCCCGGAAGGCGAGGAAGACGCCGCCTCCGATCGCGGTCGCGACGACGATCGCGGCGGCCCATTCGAAGCTGACCAGCACGATCCGCAGCATCTCGTCGACATCGTTGAAATTTTCCGCCACCACCAAGCTGTAGGGGCCGATGGTCGAGACCTGCATCCGGTAGCGCTCATGTCCCTTCAGCCCGACATCGCCTGAGGTGACGGTATAGACGCCGTTCGGGATGCGGGGGGCGGCGAAATTGCCGGCAAGTTTGCGCCCGCCTGCATCCGTCAGCGAATAAAGCCCGTCGGAGGTCGACTGGAAGTTCGCATAATTGTTCAGCGTATTGATCAGGTCCTCGGGATCATTGGGCTCGTAGGTCGAGACGATCAACGAATTCATTTCGCCCAGCGACTGTTCGAGATCGCGCACGAGGCCGAGCCGCAGCATGTGATAGATGATCGCGCCGCTCAGGATGAAGGCGACGACGAAGAGCACGCCGAAGGTCACGGCAAGCCGGAACGGCGTGCTCCTGCGCAGGCTAGATGCCGAAAAGCGTGCGCGGTTTTCGGAGGACATCATGCTCTTGCTCTTCAAATTGCGAACAGGATTTGAGATTTTCCTGTTCTAGAGCGGTTCAGCTTTTCACGGAAACGCAGAAGCGCTCTAACTTTTTGTTTTTACGCAATTCCGGACGGAAAACCGCTTCGCACTTTTCCTGGAATTACTCTAGCGAGGCGCATGCAGGCTGTATCCGGTGTTGCGGACCGTGTGCAGAAGCTGGGCCTGGAACGGCTTGTCGACCTTGGCCCTGAGGCGGCTGATATGGGTCTCGACGACGCTGGTCTTCGGATCGAAGTGGAAGTCCCAGACCCGCTCCAGCAGCATCGTCTTGGTGATGACCCGGCCTTCGCCGCGCATCAGCACCTCGAGCAGGGTGAATTCGCGCGGCTGCAGCTCGATCACCTGGCCGGCGCGGCGGGCCTCCCGCCGGATCAGATCGAGCTCGAGATCGGCCACCTTCAGCACCGTCCTCTGCTCCTGCACCGGCGGCCGGCGGCCGAGCGCATTGACGCGCGCCATCAGCTCGGAAAAGGCAAAGGGTTTGACCAGATAATCGTCACCGCCCGCCTCCAGCCCCTCGACCCGATCGTCGACGCCGCCGACCGATGTCAGGAACAGCGCCGGTGTGCCGACCTTGGCCGCCCGAAGCGAACGCACGATCGCCAGCCCATCGAGGCCCGGCAGCATGCGATCGACGACGATGACGTCATAGGCCTCGCGCTGCGCCTGAAACAGCCCATCGCGGCCGTCGCCGAACACGTCACAGACATGGCCGGCCTCGGAAAAGCCCTTGGCGATATAATCGGATGTTTTCCGGTCGTCCTCGATAAGCAGGATTCGCATCAGTCCGATCGTTCCCGGCATGCCTGGGGCGAGATTTAGCCGAGAGGATGGCCTGGCGACAACTTACGGATTGGTAAGATTTCGCGTTCCAATCCCTGACGACGCAATTCCGCCTGCGCCTGCGGGCCTCCGTGACATCCTCAACCTTTTCGAGCGTTTGTTAACGCTGCTCCTTCCATTTTGCTTGCAAGATAAAGCGTAAGCGGTGTTTTCCGCGCACATTGACCAAGCTCGGCTGGCCATTCCGAAAAATGCCGCTACAACATTGGTGGCAAGAATGCGCCAACAGCGGACGTTAGTCGATGGCGACGGTCGCCAACTAATAGCGTGCCAACGTGACTTGGCCGGGCGAGCTGCATCTGCGTATCGGGGGTTGCCAAGGCAGCTTAGTGATGCGCATCTAGCCGCGTATTTTCCTTCCAATTGTATCTGGCGGCCCTCATGTCCAAGCTCTTTTCACCGATCACCCTGCGTGGTGTCACGCTGCGCAACCGCACAGTCGTTTCCCCGATGTGCCAGTATTCGGCTCAGGATGGCTTTGCCAATGAATGGCACTATGTACATCTAGGGCGCTTCGGAATGGGAGGCTTCGGCTTGGTTCTGGTTGAGGCCACAGGGGTCCTGCCCGAAGGGCGCATTTCGTACGCCGACCTCGGTCTATGGAAGGGCGAGCACATTGCCCCGCTTGCCCGTATCGTGAATTTCCTGCACGGCCAGGGTGCCGCCGTGGGCATTCAACTTAGCCATGCAGGCCGCAAAGCCTCGACGCCGGTTTGGCGGGATAAGGCAGATCAGCCCGCAACAGAAGAGCAGCGCCGCGCCGTTGGCTTCGAGCACTGGATTCCCGTAGGTCCGAGCGCTCAATCGAACGACCCAACCAACGCTGACTATCAGGTCCCCAAAGCCCTCGACAGAGACGGCATCCGCCGTGTAGTCGACGGATTCGCGGCTGCTGCTACGCGCGCCAACCAGGCAGGCTTTGACACGGTTGAAATCCATGCCGCGCATGGTTACCTGCTCAATCAATTTCTGTCGCCGCTCGCCAACCATCGAACTGATGAATATGGCGGTAGCCGACTAAATCGAATGCGGCTGGTTCTTGAAGTCACCGAAGCCGTCCGCAGCGTGTGGCCAGCCGAAAAACCGCTCATCGTTCGCCTCTCGGTCAGTGACAACAATGCCGACGGCTGGCAGGTGGACGACAGCGTTGCGCTGGCCGCGGAACTGAAGGCACGTGGTGTTGATGCTATCGATTGCTCTAGCGGCGGCTTTGCTCAGGGCCGCATTAGGTCCGCTCCAGCCTATCAAGTCCCCTTCGCTAAGGCGGTAAAACAAGGCGCCGGTATTCCGACTATCGCAATCGGGCTATTGGGCGATGCCTATGAAGCCGAAGCGTTCATTGAGAACGGCGATACAGATTTTATAGCTTTAGCGCGGGGCGCGCTCAACGATCCCAACTGGCCGCTACATGCCAATCGCGAACTCGGCGGCGACTACACTCTTTGGCCGGTCCAGACCCGTCAAGTCGCTGAACGTGATCGCGTCCTTTCCTCTCCTCAGTGAAATTGGCGATGAGCCTCACGTCGGCCCCGCCGCGTCGTGAGAACCTCCAATGTAGTGTCCATGGAGAAACTCCTTGTCGCTCGTCCATGGAAACTCGATCCCAGATCAGGCGACAGCGGACAACGTGGGGTCACAACACCGGTTACGATAAAGCAGCGTAGATTGGTGACGTCCGCACAACGCGATACGGGTTTGGTGAGATGGGTAAACTTTGGCAGCGGATCACCTATTACCGTCATCGCAGCGAGCTCTGGGCAATCGCTTTGGCGAAGCGGGCGCCTCGCTTGGCTATCTATCCGATCGGATTTATGCTCTGTTTCTGGTGGGGGATCGCTCCGTCGCTGATCCTTTTCCCGATTATTCTATTGCTCGAGAACAGCGGCCAGCTCGGCGAAATGATCTTGGCTCTCTTTTCAATCCCGGCTCTTGTGGTGCTGGGGTTCGCCTTGCCATGGTTCTCTAGCTGGTGTGACATTGCAGTCGGTCTGATGTTGGGTCGGTTCACGGCCGCGAGCGCCAAGGAGAAAGCCTTGGCGAATCCATCCATGCCTACCGGACGAGGGCCAGTTGAGCCGCGGTGACAGCTTTCACAAACTCGGTCGCAAGGGCCTCTTCTGGAGCGCGCTACGATCCGATCTTGTGTCCCGATGCGGCTACCACATGCCGACTACCCGTGAGGCCAACCCGCGCCGGCCGTCTCGACCTCGACGGACAACAGTTGGCCAGTTCCACTCATCTGGTCCATCTTGTCCATCCCGAATCATCTGGCGGCAGTTATGTAGAGGGTGGTTCGATCGGGTCCGCCCAGCATGCAGGCGAAGGCGCCGCGATCGAGCTTCACTTCATCGAGGAGCGCGCCGCCTTCACGAATCCTGCGGCAGTAAGCATTGGGGACGTCGGCGTACCAGATCGCGCCTTCAGCGTCGAAGCATATGCCATCGGGCGGCCCGGGAAGATCGGCCCAAACTCTTCGATGGGAGAGTTGCCCGTCGGCGGCGACATCAAACGATGTCAGCCGTTTCGCCCAGCTTTCGGCGCAAACCAGTGTGCGCCCGTCCGCAGAGAGAGCCATTCCGTTCGGAAACTGAAAGCCTTCCGCTTGTGTTTCGACCGCCCCGTCTGGACGTATCAGCAGGATCGCCGGGCCGTTGACGTAGATCCGGCCTTGCGGATCGATCACGATCTCGTTCCAGCCATTCGCTCCTAACTCGGCGAACTCTTCCAGTCCGGAGCCGTTGAACCGCAGCAGATGCGATGCCCCGGACGCGACGACGTACATGTCGCCCTGTGGTCCGAAGTCGAATGACAGGGGCGGGGCTTTCGCCGCTGTCGCCACTCTGACAGTTCCGTGCTCGCTGAAGGCCAGGATTTCGCCGCTTGTCCAATCCGCGAACCACAGCTCGCCGTCATGCCATCTTGGGCATTCGACCAGCCCCCGGCCTTCCAACCGAACCCTTGCCCTGTTCATTTCGGCCTCCTGTCGTTCTGCGCCGCCTTGGCCCATCGAGTGGAGCCACGGTGTAAAGACGAACAAGCAAAGCCGATGCCGACACGTGTCTGGCGAAAGGGCAATCACGGCCGCGACTGGTTACGCAGAAAGTGCCACAAACCTTGCCGGTATGCGGCGTCGCAAACGGGTCCGTCCGGAGACCCCTCAAAGGGCGGCAGGTGGCACCACCCGACAACCCCAGAGTTTCAGATCACGCTCGACATGCCGAGCGCGCTGAGCAGGTCGTTCTGAATTGGGCTTACCGCGTCGTTCAGCCGCTGCACTCCGAGGTCCATGCCTTCAGGCATGACGACCGTGCGCAACGGACGTCGTTCCGTGGCCTCGACCAGCCGTGCGATGGCATCGGCAACCATCTGGGGCCGCGGCGGGTTAGCCTCGTCATGTCCGTCGTTGGCGTGGGCTTTTATCTGACCCGGTATCGCCGCGACGTCGCCGTAGGATGCAAGCACGGCCTGGTCGGACGGCTCCGGGCTCGACGAGATGAGGTTGCTCGGGAATGGGCCTGGCTCGACGATGACGGAGTCGATTCCAAATCCCTTCAGTTCATACCGATAGGCTTCGGCAAGCGCTTCGAGCGCGAACTTGCTCGCGGAGTAGGTGCCGAAGAACGGAAAGACCACCCGACCCATCAGCGATGTCACATGAACGAGCAACCCGCTGCCGGCGGCACGCATATGCGGCAGAGCGGCGCGGTCGGCCCGCACGGCGCCGAAGAAATTGACCGCAAATAGCCGTTCGACGTCAGCGACAGTATAGGCTTCCGTGACCCCGACGGGCATTATGCCGGCATTGTTGATCAGGGCATCGATCTTTCCGTGCTGCTTGACGACCTGGTCGATCGTGGAATTGACCGACGCCTCGTCGGCAACGTCCATGTCAAGGACTTTCAGCACACGCCCTTCAGCTTTCGCCGCGTCGATAAGATTCCTCCGCACCTGGGCATTTCGCCCTTCGACGTCCCGCATGGTCGCAACCACCGAATGGCCCCGCCTCGCAAGCTCCAATACCGTGAGTTTTCCAAAACCACTGCTCGCGCCTGTTACAACAACGACTTTTCCGCTCATCCTAAGTCCTTTCCATGAAATCCAAGGGGCGTCGCACCATATAGACAGACCTGTATGTACTTGCAATCGCAAAGTTGACAGAATAGTCTGTCTATAAGCGGACAATGAGGTGATGGAAGATGCCAACGCGCAGCGTGCTTGAATTTGTGGATGTGGAGGGACAACCGCTTAATGCGCTTTCCCCGCGAGAACGAATATTAAAGACGGCATCGGACCTGTTTTACCGGTTCAGCATCCACTCTGTCGGGATCGACCGCATCATTGCCGAAAGCGGCGTGGCGAAGATGACGTTCTACAAACACTTTCCATCGAAGGCAGACCTGATCGCTACCTATTTGCGTTACAAAACGGACACCTGGTTTCAGATGCTCGCAACCTCGACTGAAAGAGCCGGGCTGTCGCCGCTGGAGCGTGTCCTCGCTATTTTTGACGCGATGGAGGAACCGTTCCGCGCGCCTTCTTTCCGCGGCTGCCCATTCGTAAAGGGGTTAGCCGAGTTCGGACCGGAGGCCAATTCCCCAGACGTACAGGCGACCATCGCCGGGTATTTCAGGGGCTTGCATGAATTTGTTGCGTCACTCATCGAGCCCTTGGCATTGAGCAATCCCGAAAGAGCCGTGATCCAGATCCTGTCGCTCTTCCAAGGCGCGATCGTGATTGCACAATCGACGCGCGATCCTGCTATTGTGGAGGCAAACCGCGATGCAGCCAGAGTGTTGCTGGAAGATGCGTTGATCTCGTCGTCCGAACCCGGAGTTCGTTAGGTGGTGGGGTAGGCGACCCGGCGCCACCGTCGCTCGAGGTCGCGGCTTCCCACGTCTCCGTTGGAGTGCGTTGAATCCAATATTCGCAGCAAAGGAAATGTTATGAAGATCGGAATTATCGGCGCAGGGAACATCGGCGCGACGCTGGCGCGAAAGCTCGCGGCCGCTGGGCACGAGATCAAGCTTGCCAATTCCAAGAGCCCGGAATCTATTCGCGAGCTTGCAGCGAAAGTTGGTGCGACGGCAACGACCAAGCAAAATGCCGTGGCGGGGGTGGATATTGTGATCCTTTCCGTCCCGTTTTCGGCTCATCGCGATCTTGCCGATTTATTCGCAAATGTTCCCGAGAACGTCGTTGTCGTAGATACGTCCAATTACTACCCGTTCCGTGACGGAGCGATCGCCGACGTCGATGGTGGCAAACCGGAAGCGGTCTGGGTCAGCGAGCAGATCAACCGACCGATCGTTAAAGCCTGGAATGCGGTGCTTTCTGCGACGCTCGCGGAAAAAGGCGTAGACAAGTCGCAACCCGGCCGCATCGCCCTTCCGGTAGCGGGTGATGACCTCGAAAAGAAGTCGATTGTCATGCAACTGGTAGAGGCGACGGGCTTCGACGCTCTCGATGCCGGGGGTCTCGCGACCTCGTGGCGACAACAGCCAGGCACGCCTGCCTATTGCACGGAACTGTCTGCTGACGAGCTGCAAACGGCACTCGAAAAAGCTGATCAGAACCGCTCGGCGGGCAACCGCGACGCCCTGATCAAGGTCTTCATGGACAAAGGCGGCAGCCTTACTCACGATGAAATCGTAGCCCGAAACCGCACCGGGTCCGCGTGAGCGATAAGAAGACATCATGAAGTCCTCAGACTAAATTTCACGCCGTGATGGCGGATGACGGGAGCTCTTATGCATAAAGGCAGCTGTCTCTGTGGCACAGTGAAATACGAAGTTCGCGGCGAGCTAGGTGCGGCGATCTATTGCCATTGTTCGCGTTGTCGTAAGGCGACCGCTGCCGCATTCGCGAGCAATGCGCCCGTCGCGACCAGCGACTTCGTCATCATTGAGGGCGAGTCGGCGCTGAAGGCATTCGATTCTTCGCAAGGCGTTCATCGCCTCTTCTGTTCCAACTGCGGTTCGCCCATCATCAGTCGCCGCGATGCGGTGCCGGATGTCGTGCGCTTGCGGCTGGGGACGCTCGATACGCCGCTGCCAGCGCCGCCGACCGCGCATTACTTCGTCGCCTCGAAGGCCGAGTGGTACGATATACACGACGACTTGCCACAGTTCGCGTAGCACATCATCGATGCCAGCACGAAAGCCATCCCCGGTGACGATCTCAGCCAAACCGCGATCTTGAAGAGCGGAATTCCGTTGCCTAAATCAGCGGCACTCACGCCATGAAAGGAGGTAAACGATGGCACTTGATACTTTTGAACACCCGATTTACGCGCAACGGAAGTACTTCGTGCAAGAGATCGCCGGGCTTGACGATCTTTTTGATTTTCTTAACGAATGGCCGGAGGAGAAACGCGATGTCACCTATGAGGTGATGTTGGACGCCTGCCAGAAAGCCGCCAACCGTCAACTTCCCGCGTCGGTCGTCGCGGCGAATTTCAGTCGCTTTCTCAGAACGCATGGCAAGCTCGCAGACATAGAAGACGTGCCCCCGCACCTGCGGCGGGTCAGCGATCGAAATGTCTCAGAGATCTAGTACCGAAGGTGATCGCCACGGCCCAGGGAGGCCCGAGGGGCGCGCGTCGCCCAGGCTCGATCCGTCCGGTTGAAAGTAGATGTCCTGGTAGGCGTTTAACGCCCTGGAGCCATCCGCAATTGCCAAGCGGTTCGACCGGGCTCCCTGCGTTCGCATGACCACACTTCGAAGACGACGTCGACGGCTGCCTGCGAAAGCGACGCGCTGTTGCGGAAGAAGACCAGCTAGCGAGCCATTGCGCCGGAACCAAAACACGCTCGCTGAGTTCGGCAAAATGAAGTCCTGATGGGACTGGGAAGACCTACTGGAGAGGAGGACGCAGGAAGCAGCCGTTGCAAATTTAGGATTCAACTGCCGCATGCCTTTTAGTATGCGGCCCCGATTTTTGCGGTCGACTCTCTGCTCACCTGAGGAGATTTTGCCGATGAAGATCGCTCAGATTGCCCCGCTTGCAGAAAGTGTTCCGCCGAAATTATACGGGGGAACCGAGCGGATTGTTTCGTATCTTACCGAAGAGCTGGTGGCCCAAGGCCACGATGTGACGCTGTTTGCCAGCGGTGATTCCGTTACCGATGCCCGCCTCGTGCCGTGCTCGAACGTTGCCCTGAGGCTAAATCCCGCCATCAAGGACCACCTGCCGCACCAGATCCTTATGCTTGAGGAAATCCGCAGGCGCGCGCCCGAATTCGATGTCCTGCATTTTCATGTCGATCTGCTGCATTTCCCGCTGATCCGACATTTTGCCGACCGCACCGTAACAACGCTGCATGGGCGGCTCGACCTGCCTGATCTCTGGCCTTTCTACAAGGCGTTTCCGGATATTCCCCTGGTATCGGTCTCCAATGACCAACGCCACCCAATGCCGCCGGTCAACTGGTTGGGGACGGTCTATCACGGCCTGCCCGCTAGCCTCCTGTCTTTCACGGAAAAGCCGGCGGGCGGTTACCTCGCGTTCCTCGGACGGATCGCTCCGGAGAAGCGGCCTGACCGGGCGATTGAAATCGCCGCCAAGGTCGGCATGCCGCTGAAGATCGCCGCCAAGATCGACAATGCCGACAAACATTATTGGGAAACGGCAATTCAGCCGATGGTGATGAGCCATCCGAACGTTGAGTTCATCGGCGAGATCAACGATCATCAGAAGGCGGACTTCCTGGGCAATGCCGGCGCGTTGCTTTTCCCGATCGACTGGCCTGAGCCCTTCGGGCTTGTGATGATCGAGGCGATGGCCTGCGGCACACCGGTTCTGGCCTTCCGCTGCGGCTCGGTCCCGGAGGTGATCGGCGACGGGATCTCGGGAATTTTGGTCGATACCGTTGCCGAAGCTGTCGAGAACGTCGAATGGGCACTGCAGCTTGATCGACGCAAGGTGCGGGCGAACTTCGAGCGACGCTTTACTGCGGGACGTATGGCAAGAGACTATCTCGCGGTCTACGGCCAGCTGCACGGATTTTGCGCAAAAGCCGCGCACCGCCGGCGCCCGAACCCTGAGATATCCATTGGCCAGGTTGTGGCATAAAAACCGGAGGCGACAATGACGACATCGGCAGGCGGCAATCCAAATCCCGCCGCAATGAAACAAGTGGCGCCGATAGCACAGTTCTTCATTCCCGCTGCCGCGTCGCTGCAGGAACGGCAACCACGTACACTGAAGCATGGCGATACATTCGCGGTCTTCGACCACAATGGCGATGCTCTTTCCGGACCAGGAAGTCCCGACGGGCTCTTTCACCGCGACACGCGATATCTTTCGCATCTCTACCTGACGCTCGAGGATAGGCGTCCGATGCTGCTGTCGTCGACATTGCGCGACGACAACGCCACGCTCACCTGCGATCTCACAAACCCGGACTTCCTTGGCAAAGATGGAAAGCTGCGTCTCGAGCATGATCTCATCCATATTCGAAGGACACGCTTTCTATGGGCGGGGCGTTGTTATGAGCGCCTGGCAGTGACGAACTATGACGACAGCGATCATCACCTGCGGATGAAGCTGCAATTCTTTTCGGACTTTGCCGACCTCTTCGAAGTGCGAGGCACCGTGCGGGCAAAAAGAGGCCGTAGCCTGCCGGCCGTCATCGAAGATGGAAGCGTCCTTCTGTCCTATATCGGCCTCGATGGAAAAACACGGACAACCCGCGTCTCGTTCGATCCGGCTCCCGATGAACTCGCACCGGATCTGGCGGTCTACGACCTCCACTTGAGCGCGCGCGGCAGTCGCTCGATCTTCATCGAGATCGACTGCGACCGTTCGGACAAGGATCGCCGCGTCAACGGCTTTTTCCTCGCCATGCGCGATGCTCGACGGGCATTGCGATCGTCGATGGCAAGGACGGCATCGGTCTCGAGTTCCAACCAGATCTTCAATCAGCTTGCGCGGCGAAGCGTGTCCGACCTTTACATGTTGATCACCGACACGCCTGAAGGGCCGTACCCTTATGCCGGGACGCCGTGGTTCAGCACGGTGTTCGGCCGCGATGCGATCATCACCGCGCTGCAGACGCTCTGGCTGGATCCAGCCATCGCAAAGGGGGTACTTCGCCATCTCGCCGCCAACCAGGCGACCGAGATCAATCCCGCTTCGGATGCCGAACCCGGCAAGATCCTCCATGAGGTTCGCTTCGGTGAAATGGCCGAGCTGGGGGAAGTTCCGTTCCGCCGTTACTACGGCAGCGTCGATTCGACCCCGCTGTTTGTCATGCTGGCGGGGAGCTACCTGGACCGCACCGGTGACACGGCGACCCTTCATCAGCTTCTGCCGCATATCGAGGCGGCGCTGACCTGGATCGACGAATATGGCGACCGCGACGATGACGGCTTCGTCGAATACGGGCGCCAGACCTTGGAGGGCTTGATCAACCAGGCCTGGAAGGACAGCCACGATTCGGTCTTTCATGCGGACGGGACACTCGCCAAGGGACCGATCGCGATTGCCGAGGTACAGGCATATGTCTATGGCGCGTGGCAAGCGGGCGCGGAGATATTCCGCCGGCTCCACCGGCCCGAGCGCGCGGCGAAATTGCTGGCGAAGGCAGAGGCGCTCCGGCGTGCTTTCGACCTCCGTTTCTTCGACGAGGAACTCGGTACGTTCGTGCTGGCGCTGGACGGAGACAAGCGAGCCTGCCGGGTTCGCTCTTCGAATGCCGGCCATGCTCTCATGACCGGCATTGCCTACCCCGAAAGAGCCGAACAGGTGGTTCGCACCTTGATGAACGCCTCGTCCTTCTGCGGCTGGGGCATTCGCACTATTCCCGCCACCGAGGCGCGCTACAACCCGATGAGCTACCACAACGGCTCGATCTGGCCGCACGACAATAGTCTGATCGCCATGGGGCTTGCGCGCTACGGCTTCAAGCCCGCGGCAGCGCAGATCTTTGAAGGTCTGTTCGCAGCCTCGACCTATATCGATTTACGCGGGCTTCCCGAGCTGTTCTGCGGTTTTGCCCAGCGGCGGTCGCACGGACCGACCTTCTATCCCGTGGCGTGCTCGCCGCAGGCCTGGGCCGCGTCAGCGCCTTTGTCGTTGCTGCAATCGTGCCTCGGCCTGGATTTCGACCCGAACGCCTCACAGATCAGCTTCAACCAGCCGCGCCTGCCGGCATTCCTGGATGAGATCACCCTGCGGCATCTTATGGTTGGCTCCGGATCCGCTGACGTCGCCATTCGCCGATCCGGCCGACAGGTCGTCGTAGACGTCGTGGGTCGCAAGGGAGATGTACGCGTTCTCACGACCGCTTAGTTCGGCAACCTCCGCAGCATCTGCTCGGCGGCCCCACCCAAAGGTGTCCCCTGCGCTTGCGCACAAATTTGGAACTTAGACGATCGATAGCGGGTTAGTTGATGATCGAATTTTTATGACATTGCCTTGTTTGCAGTGAGGAGATGCATTTTGATCCAGTGTTTGTTGCGGAGCACCTCTACCGACGTTGCAAAAGCTTCGATGTCACAACTTTCGCGGCATAAGAGGCGAGGCAGGTTTCCTCCATTTTGGAAAATAGCTTTATCGGCGTTTCTATCGCTGTCCCTCGTCTCCTGCACGAACGAAGATGAGCGGTTCGAAAAGCAAATGCAGCAGATCCTCTCCTGGAGTGCCAGCGCCGAAATGATCCTCGATGCCCGCATCGCTAAAAATGTTCCAGAAGGTTTCACCGATCTCGCAGTCGAGAAATGCCAGACGGAGATCTCCGATATCGCATCACAGCTGCCGCAAACGGCGCGAACCGCCCACGCCAGAGCGGCCGTCCTCATGCTGAATGGATTGATCTCTGCGGCGCATGACGAGATTGGCCATGGCCGCCTTGAACAGGGGCACCAGCACATCGCCGAGCTCCACCGCTATCAGGCCGAACAGCGTTCGACCCTTGGAGCGGGCGGATGAAAAAGCTGCTTCAGATATCACTTGGAATCGTAACCAGCGTCGGAGGGTTTATCGAAACCGGTCAGATTGCGACCTCGGCCCAGGCCGGCGCAGCATATGGATTCAGCCTGCTTTGGGCCATTGCCATTGGTACAGTCTGCCTCATTTTCCTGATCGAAATGTCCGGGCGATTTGCCATCGCCAGCCACCACACCGTTGCGGATGGAATGAGAGAGCGATTTGGATCGAACTATTTTCTGCTCACGCTGCTGATCGTTTCGATCGTCAATCTTCTCGTCCTGGCGTCGGAGATCGGCGGCGTTACCCTGGCATTGCAGTTCGTCAGTGGCGTGGACTATCAGTGGTGGGCCTTGCCTGTCGCCATCATCGTGTGGCTTCTGCTCTGGAAGGGCACGTTCGGCATGATCGAGGACGGCGTCGCTATACTGGGCCTGGTAGCGCTGTGCTTCGTGGTCGGGGTATTCGTCATGGATCCGCCCTGGCTGGAGGTGGCCAAAGGTCTGGTGCCGACGCTGCCAGACAAACAGCCGCTGCACTATGGATTCATTGCCGTCAGCATTCTCGGTGCCGTCATCGCTCCGTTCCTGTTCCTGTTCTACTCGTCAGGCGCAATCGAAGAAAAATGGGACAAGAGCTTCTTTGGCGCCAATCGCGTAATCTCGACGCTCGGCATGAGCTTTGGCGCCGTCATCGCAGCCGCAATCTTGATCGTGGCGGCACTCGCCTACCCGCCGCGCGGCATCACCGACATCGAAGGGTATGACCAAATTGCGCCGATCTTGACTCCGGCTTTGGGCAAATGGGGTTTTTACCTGTTTGCAGCCTCGCTTGGCATCACCTGCTTGGGCGCCGCGCTGGAAGCTAGCCTCGGTCAGGCCTATCTGGTTGCCCAGGGTTTCGGCTGGAACTGGTCGGAAGACGCCAAGCCGAGGACCAACCCGGCCTTCTCGCTCGTCTATACGGGTTTCATCGCAGTTGCCTTCATGCCGATCGCGATTGGGGTCGATCCTCTCCAACTCACTATTTTTTCGATGGCGATCACGGCCTTGGCCTTGCCCTTTGGCGTGGTTCCGTTTTTGTTTTTGATGAACGATCGGAATTATGTCGGCGATCATGGCAATGGATGGATCAGTAACACTGCCGTGCTGGTCATCATCGGCCTCTCGTTTATCGTCGCTCTCATAACCATTCCGTTGCAAATATTCGGAGGATGATATGCTTCTGATCCGCGACGTTCTTGACAAGCAAATGGTTGACAAAGAGCAAAATCGTATCGGTAAGGCAGACGGGATCGTCCTGTCCCTGTCTGATGGGAACGCGCCCGAGGTCGCGTTCATTGAGATGGGCAGTTTGACGCTGTCGCGGCGGCTGGGCCGCCGGCCCTATCGCTGGATGCTTTGGATTCGCAGGGCCGCAGGCGCAGAGGGTGCGGCCGAGATTTTTCGTGTGCCATGGGCAAAAGTGAGAGACGTGGGAGTCGACATCGAAGTGGACGTGGATCGACGCGTGACGCCGTTGGGGCGATGCCAGGAATGGCTGGAGCAGCACGTGATCAACCGGATACCGGGAGGGCAATCATGAAAGAGGTCCAGCTCGAGTTGCTTCTGGGCAAACAGGTCTACGACCTTGACGGCAAGCCTGTCGGGCGTGTGGAAGAGGTCAGGGCCGAAGCGCGCGGCGAAAATTTTTATGTCCTCGAGTATCACCTCGGTGCTTACGGCCTTTTTGAACGGCTGTCCGCCCTGGCCATTGGCCGCGCCGTTCTGACCGCCCTGGGGGCGGCAGGACCTGGCAGCAAGAAATTGGTACCATGGGACCAGCTCGACATAAGTGATCCAGAGCATTTGCAGGTGACATGCCGCAAAGCCGCTCTACAGCCTCTTGGCTGAATCGGTCGGCAATAATCGATTGTAGATTGCGATCGCTCTCCCACCAAGACCCTGCGGCAACGTCCGCATCCTGGATCGCGACAAGCCGATCGAGATCGCCGGCGGCTGCTATGGGGTCCCCCGAGCAGGCGTACCAGCGGCTGATCGACCGGCCGAATCTGAGGTGGTTCGTCCGGTCGCGCGCCCCGGCAGACCGCATGCCATCGTCGCGCGGTAGCCCAGAAGCTGCCTCCGGCATTGACACGATCAAGCAGAAGGACGTCAGGCCCGTGGGTCGGTGATCCCGATCGCGGCCAGCCGTGATCCCGATCGCGGTTCAGTCGTGATCCCGATCGCGGTTCAGTCGTGATCCCGATCGCGGTTCAGTCGTGATCTCAAAGTCGTTGTCATGAGCGATAAGCCCTGGAAAACCTGAAGCCTTTGCGAACCTGCTCGAAATTGCCTTCATCCCCGACGAGCCGGGAACCGAACATGCCGCCGTTTGTTTTCACAGCGCATAAGCTGAGCACGTCGGAGCGAGCACATGAACCCGAAAAGCACGTTGAGCATCGCCGGCCATCCGATCCATCCCATGTTGATCCCGTTCCCGGTCGCCTTCTTCGTCGGAACGCTTGTCACCGATATCCTTCACAGCCAGTCCGGCGACCCGTTCTGGCCGGCGGCGTCGAACTGGATGCTGGCGGCCGGCCTCGTCATGGCAGCACTGGCGGCACTCGCCGGATTGACCGACTTCTTCGGCGATAGCCGCATCCGCAGCTTGCGGGCTGCGTGGTTTCACATGATCGGCAACATCGTCCTCGTTCTGATCGAGGCCGTCAGCCTTTGGCGTCGGGTCGTACAGGGCCCTGATTTCATCGTGCCGACCGGGCTGGCGCTGTCTTTGATCGCCGTTGCGCTGCTGCTGTTCAACGGCTGGAAAGGCTGGGAAATGGTGTATCGTCACCGGGTCGGCGTCAGCGAAGAAACCGGCAATTCGACGCGGTGAGGGAGGCGGCAAACGTCCGCACGTCTAGCGTCCTCTGGCCGACGGACAACCCTCCTTGCGGCGCGCAAGGACTCGAGCCGGGTTTAGATCGCCTTCAGTCCGTAGCTGTCGTTTAGCGATCTCGAGGTAGACGACCGCTTCGCGCCCGGTCCGGTCCATTCACAAAAAGAGGACCATGGAGCGGAAGCATAGCGAGCATTCCGTGCCGGCGAGCGCCGCCAGCTGCTTGCGACTGCCCTGTAAGCCGGATGTTGTTTGACACCAGGTTCCGGAATTACAGGGAATATTACGGGGCGGATCCTCCCACTTCATCAGCACCATCTTAAAAGGCAATTGCCCCAGATTGGGTATCGATTGTTCGGTTCCGCACGGGAACGGTTCTGCTGCCTTGACCTGCCGAGGCAGGGTTACATCTAAATAGGTAGTTCCCCAATGGCATGGTCGAATGTGTAGTCGTGTTTATATCAAGGAATCGCTTCACGAGCTTGCGCGTAGGTTCGCTTTCGCCGGACAAGGCGACCTTGACGGCTTGGTTGACCGCATCCCTCGATATAACGGCGCGCCGCGGCTGGTCTACGCGATCATCATCCAAGACGCAGGGCCGGAGACGGATATCATGGCGCCGGTCTTTGCAATGGCGGTATGGGGCCTGGTGCCCGCATTGATGAAACCGAGCGACCGGCGTCTCCCATTGATTAATATTCGCTGCGAAAACATTGCCACGCATGGACTTTCCGGACCTGCCTATCGGTCGCGCCGCTGCCTGATCCCAGTCAATGGCTTCTTTGAGTGGAAGTACGCCAGCGGCCGGGACAAACAACCTTATGCTGTCGCGATGAAGACCGACGTTCTGTTCGCTCTTGCCGGCATTTGGGAGGTCTGGCGTCACCCGGCTGGCATCGATATCCGCACCTTCGCTGTCATCACCTGCCCGTCGAATGAGTTGATGGCGAACATCAGTAAACGAATGCCCGTCATCCTCCGTCAAAAGGATTATGAGCGCTGGCTATCTCCTGATCCAAATCCATCCGACCTGATGAAGCCATACCCGGCGGAGCTTATGACCATGTGGCCGACCGGAACGGGCGTTGACAGCCTGAAGAACACCGGCCCCGAAATCATCCAACCCGGTTGCTCTTGATCCGCAGCGTTGGAATTGTCGGCCTAGCTGAGGGGCCGCAACCGCCGTCCATGCTGCCATGACGTCAGCCATCTTGAAAAGGAATAGAGTATCGCGCACCTGAACACAATAAGAACATCGGCGCTGCGGCCGCCAAATCTGAAGATCAGAACGTCTTGCTCATAAGCAGGATAGGAACCGGAGCCCCGCCACGCTCGTCGAAGAATTTCTTGACGGGTTGGTACCAGCAGGCGCGATATAGTGGCTCTCCGGCCGCGGTAGCTGCCAGCTCAGCACGGGCGAAACCCTCGGCCTTGGCGGCACGCTCTTTTGGCCCTTCGAAAATCTGAAATCTTCGCAAACCTGCTCAAATCTCGAGGGCGGCGGCAAACGTCCGCAAACTCCATCGCAAGAGCTTCCCTTGGGCCGGCATAGGGACGGTTTCGCGTGCTCTGGCCGACAGCCAACTCTCCTCGCGAGGTGCAAGGAGGGTTGAACTCAAGGCCGATTAAACGGCTGTCCGCCGATACCGGTCGCGCTCTTGCGCGATCTGCTCGGGGGAGTAGCGATCGGGCGCGTCGTCGAACCGGGTCCATCCCTGCTCGTTATAGGCACGCCGGCGCCGACCGGGTCGACCCGGTTCGAACCCTGGAGGATGGCCTGCGCCTCGGAGGCGCGGGCGTCGTCGACCTTGGCCGTGACCAGGCTGCCGCCACGGCGGACACCTTCGGCATAGAGGTGGGCATCGTCTTGCGAAACACCCGAGTCGGTGAGGGCGCCGATCAGGCCACCAACCGCACCGCCAGTGACGGCGCCGGCGACAGCCCCGGCCGCAGTCACGGCGAGCCAGCCTGCGGCAACCGCCGCTCCGACACCAGGAATGGCCATCAGGGCCAGTCCGGTGAGCAGGCCGCCGGCGCCACCGACGGCAGCGCCGATGCCGGCGCCGATCGCTGCATCCTCAGCAACGCCGGAGCGATGGACCCGGTCAGCCTTGTTGGAGACGATACTGATGTCGTTCGAGGGAATACCTGCCGCTTCCAATTTGGTGACGGCGGAGCGAGCGTCCGAATAGTCGTCGAAAACTCCGGTTACAGTTCTCATGATGCTTCTCCTTGGGCTACCTGGCGACGATGTTGCCTCGATAATCGAGGGCGGAGACGGCTTTCCCGTCCTTCATGCCGCAGGCCATCCAGATCCCATTGTCGTCGAGCTTGAGATTCTTGACTTCGGTGTAACCCGCTTCCGCAATACGATCCTTCGCCTGAGCTTCGGTAAGGCTGTTGGCGCCCTCAACGGGCGCAGTCGGATTTTTGGTGTCTGGGATTACAACCGCAGATATATCTCCATCCGCAGGTGGAGCCGGTGTTGTCTGGGCAAGGGCTGCAACTGTAGACGCGCAGAGAATGGTCGCCGCAAAGGCGATCTTCTTCATACGTGGTTCCTCCACTTTGCGGATCAGATGAAGATCCTTGCGGTCAAAACACGCAGAGGCGATCTTTGTTCCCGGAGAATATGTGATTGATTTTTCTATATATATGGCAAGGCAGGCGGCCTGTCGGACTATTCTCTATCGTGCCGGGCCAATGCAAGCAGACAACAATGGAAGGGACATCCGGTGATCCATGCCACGCCTACAGGAGGCTTCTGAGAGTGAGATCGGATCTTTAAATCTAAAGTTGTGATACTGTCTAATGGTCAGGAGGTGGCAGGGCGGGGCCGCTCTTCTGCCGGGCGCTTCGTGCGGCGACGGATGCGGCCCGCCGATGTCAGTGACTGCCCGGAATACGGGCAATGACCTTGATCTCGAAGTCGAAGCCGGCGAGCCAGTTGACGCCGATGGCGGTCCAATTAGGGTAGGGCGGCTTGCTGAACATCTCCTGCTTGACCGCCATGATCGTTCCGAACTGGTTTTCGGGGTCTGTGTGGAAGCTGGTGACGTCGACGACATCATCCAGCGTTGCGCCGGCGGCACTCAGCGTCGCCTTCAGGTTTTCGAAGGCAAGCCGCACCTGGCTTTCGAAATCGGGTTCGGGAGTCCCGTCCGAACGGCTGCCGACCTGTCCGGACACAAACAGCAGATCACCGGATCGGATCGCGGCGGAATACCCGTGCTTTTCGTAAAGAGCGTGCCTGTCGGCCGGAAAGATTGCTTCGCGTTGGGTCATTCTGATCTCTCTTCATTGTTGACAACGACCGTTGAGCGCGACGTATCGCTTCACATCTCACGCCCAGTTTGATATACGTGTCGTATGTGAAATGTATGAGATACGCATCATATGTCAAGTCCATATACGATCCGTATCTGAAATTGAGGGATCGCATGGCCAGGAAACGCAGCGAAACGATGCAGGAAAACCGCGTCAAATTGATCGCGGCGGCGCGAAAGGCTTTTGCGGAAAAGGGCTACGCCGCAGCATCGATGGACGAGTTGACGGCCGACGTCGGGCTGACACGCGGCGCGCTCTACCACAATTTCGGAGACAAACGCGGGCTGCTGGCGGCGGTGGTCGATCAGATCGACACGGAGATGGCGGTGCGCGCGCAAGAGATCGGGGCGCGCGCAGGCAGCGATTGGCAGGGCCTGCTCGCCGAGGGTGCGGCCTATATCGAGATGGCGCTGAACCCGGAAGTCCAGCGCATCGTTCTGCTCGACGGACCTGCGGTGCTGGGCGATCCCTCGCAGTGGCCGAGCCAGAATAATTGCCTGCAGGTGACCAGGAGCACCGTTGCGCGCCTGATCGCTCAAGGCATGCTCAAGCCGCTCGACCCGGAGGCGGCCGCCCGATTGCTGAGCGGCGCGGCTCTCAATGCCGCCCTCTGGATCGCCGCCAGCGAAGACCCAGAGAGCGTGATGCCAAAGGCGGTCGAGGCTTTCCATGCCTTGGCGGCAGGTCTGCTGGCGGAGCATTTGTGATCTGCCAAGGGCGAAAGTCGAGCGAAGGGACGGGCGACAACGGAAAAGCCATCGAGAAACAGACTTGCGAATCGCATAAGTGTGTGCTTATGTGTTTGCATGATCGAGAATGACATTTTCCGAGCCTTGGCTGACCCGACCCGCCGTGCGATCTTCGAGAAGCTGGCGGCGGGCGGCATGAATGCCAGTGCCCTGCGTGAGGGCATGGAGATCAGCCAGCCGGCAATGTCGCAACACCTCTCGGTTTTGCGGAGCGCAAAGCTCGTGAGGGAAGAACGGCAGGGGCGTTTCGTGAATTACGAAGTCGATCCGGAGGGGCTGGCTCTCATCGCACAGTGGTTGGCGAAATATCGCGCCTACTGGCCTGCCCGCATCGAAGCTCTCAAGGTCTTGCTGAAGGATATGGACCAATGAACGATCAAAAGGCCAAGGAGCAGAAAGACGGCATCGAACTGGAGTTCGATCTGGATGAACCGCCGCAAAAGGTCTGGCGGGCAATCAGCATTCCGGAATTTCGGGAAAAGTGGTTGCCGAAAGACGCTTTAGCCGATCCCGCCCCGGCCACGATCACACCTGGCGAGGAAGTCCGTTATAGCCTGCGCGACGACGCTCCACCCTTCCTTGAAAGCACGGTGACGTTCACGATCGTCCCGAACGCGACCGGCGGCACCCGCCTGCGTATTATCCACGAGCTTACCGACACGAGGCTTGACCGGATGGCGAAAACGGCCGCGAACAGCAACGCTCCGGCCCTCATGCTCGCCGCCTGACGCGGCAAGCTCTCCCCTTTAATTTCTGGAAGATTGGAGTTCGCCGATGCGCGAAGCGATGCAACTCGTCCCTATGGTCATAGAACAATCCAGCAGAGGGGAGCGGTCCTTTGACATTTACTCCCGCCTTCTGCGCGAACGCATCATCTTCCTCAATGGCGAGGTCAACGATACCGTTTCCGCTCTGGTCTGCGCCCAGTTACTGTTTCTTGAGGCCGAGAATCCAAAGAAACCGATTAATCTCTACATCAATTCTCCGGGCGGCGCCGTGACCAGCGGCCTCGCCATGTACGACACCATGCGCTTTATCCGCGCGCCGGTTCATACGCTTTGCATGGGGACAGCCCGTTCCATGGGATCGTTCCTGCTGATGGCAGGCGAGGCCGGCGGAAGAGCTGCTTTGCCCAATGCCAGTATCCTCATTCACCAGCCATCGGGTGGCTTCCAAGGGCAGGCTTCCGACATGCTGATTCATGCCGAAGAAATTCTGAAGACCAAGCAGCGCATGACGCGGCTCTACGCGGAGCATTGCGGACGCTCCTATGAAGACTTCGAGCGCGGGATGGATCGCGACCGCTTCATGACGGCGGAAGAAGCATTGGAATGGGGTCTTATCGACCGTATCCTCAAGGTTCGGGAAGCCGAAGTTCCCGATTGAAGCGACACTTGTTTTCGCAACTTTTGCAACGTCGCAGAATAGACGGTTTTGCGATGCCGGCAAAAGAGTCCAGGCCGGGCGGAACCGTTGCTGCGGCTATCGGTTAATCCGCCGAGGTCGCGGCGCGCCAATCGGACGTGACGGAGATGGTATACGCACCGGTTTTTCCGATTTCTCGGTGCAGGCAACGAAATGCCAGGCGAGCACCTTACCCGCCGCGATCTCATCCCAACAGGATTTGGCGAGGATCGACCGTCAGCCAGGGAAGCAAATCGATCGCTGTCTCCTGCGCGCGGAAACCGCCGCCCGCCATCAAAGGCGGAGGAACAGCTGAGCGACCATGCTCCGTGTGGATCGATCAGAGGAGGAAAAGGTCATGAGCAAAAATAATTGGAAGGTCGGGCTTCGCGCCAAGCTGGAGCATCTCGTCGACGACTGCGTTGTGGCCGGGGCCAGGCAGCAGGACGTCTTCGATGCGATCATCAAGGAGATCGCCAATCTGCGAGCAGCCCTTGAGCGCGACCCCGACCCTGCCGACGACGATGTTGCCGTCATAGAGGAGCCTGCGAACGATTGGCCGGCAGCCGACAAATGACCTGAAGCAGATCGGGGAGGGGCACGCGAGCGCTTGGGTGCTTATGGAACCAACTGGCGCGGGAAAGATTTACAGTCTTGTCGCTTGGCAATCGGTTTAACTTGGATCTGCGAGATCTGATTGCCCGCGCCGGCCGCTCATCATTCACAAGGGGGAATTGCTATGGAAAGTGCAGGTATCGGCTGGATCGCCGCAATCGTCATCGGCGGCATTGCCGGCTGGCTCGCCGAATTGCTCATGAAGAGCAACATGGGCGTGCTGATGAATATCATTCTGGGTATTGTCGGCGCCATCGTCGCCAACTTTATCTTGTCGCTCTTCGGCGTCGTCCTTGGCGGATGGCTGGGTTATCTCATCGCGGGCTTCATCGGAGCCTGTATCCTCATCGCTGTGGCGAGAATGGTCAGGCGGACGGCCTGATCAAACAGGAGGCGGCCTCGCAAACCGGCCGCCTTCATCGCGTTTTCGGGTTGGCGCTCACGCTTGGTCGTCCGGCGTTCAGGGATTGATCCAGCGGGAGGAGGTCAGCGCGCCCAGACGGTCGTAGGCAAAGACTGCGCGTCGGTTGTCGGCATGGCGCAGCTGGAACCAGTCCAGCGTTTCGGCTCGGCCGAAGAAGGCCCGTCCATCGGCGTCTGCGATCCTACCCTCGCTGGCCGATTTCATGGCCCGGCGGCCCGCCTATCTAGGTGGTGCGCGGCGATCGCGGCAGCAAGCTCCGGGCCTCGGCCGCGCCTTCGCTTGCCGGCCTGCTTGACAGGGCGATCCTGCTTTGAGAGTTTTGGCTCATGGGGCAGCGATCGCCCCACGAGGCTAAGGCCGAAGAATCGCGTCCTTGAACCCGCATCAACGGAGGACGCGCCATGCCGTCATTTCTTGAAATCACACCTGACAAGCTGAATCTGATCGTCGGTACATCAGGCGCCCAGAGGCTGATCGACGTCCGCTGTCAGCAGGGACGCAAACTTGGTCAAGGCGCCTTCGCCTATCGCCTGTCGTTGGAGGTGCATCCATGACGAACTCGCCCTCAAGGATTGCCATCGTCTGGCGCGGCGACCGGGATGCCCGGTGCGCGGCGACGCCGCAGAACAACCGCTTCCACCGGATCTTCGAAGAACTCGCGGCAGTCGGCTTTGCGCCGGAGCCGGCCGTCTTCGACGAAGAGCTCGCCGACGAGGTCCTCGAACAGCTCCTTGCCGTCGACGCCGTGCTTGTCTGGGTGAACCCGCTCGATGATGGGAAGACGAGAGAGATCCTCGATCCGCTTCTGCGGCAGGTGGCGAAAGCCGGCCGATTTGTAAGTGCGCATCCGGACGTGATCCTCAAGATGGGGGTCAAGGAAGTGCTCTACGAGACCAGGCATATCGGCTGGGGCGTCGACACACGTCTCTATCGCACCGGCGCGGACTTCCGCCAGGCGTTCGTTCCAACCTTCCTGGCCGCCGGACCGCGCGTGTTGAAGCAAAACCGCGGCAACGGCGGACAAGGTATCTGGAAGGTCGAATTCACCGGAGCCCCACGCGGCGGTGGGACCTTGATCAGTGTGCTGGAAGCGAAATCAAGCAGTGTCCCTGAAACCATCGATCTTTCAGACTTCATTTCCCGCTGCGACACCTACTTCACCGAGGGCGGCTGCATCATCGATCAGCCGTTTCAGTCCCGTCTGCCCGAGGGCATGATCCGCTGCTACATGTCTGGAAGCAGGGTCGTCGGCTTCGGACAACAGTTGGTCAAGGCGCTGGTGACGCCACCGTCAGGACCTGGTGGGGAACCACTTCAGCCCGGCCCACGCATGATGCATCCAGCATCCGCAGAACCGTTCCAGACCTTGAGGACAAGGATGGAAAGCGAGTGGACGCCGGAAATGATGTCGACGCTTGGGATCGAAGCAGCGTCGTTGCCAATCATTTGGGACGCCGATTTCCTTTACGGGCCACCAGACACTGCAGGCAACGACACCTACGTTCTCTGCGAGATCAACGTCAGCTCCGTCTTCGCCATTCCTGACGAAGCCCCTGCGGAAATTGCACGGGCGATGGCGTCGCGGCTAGAGCAATCCAGCAAAAGTGCATAGCGTTTTTTTGCGTCCGGAAGTGCGTGAAAACAAAGAGATAGAGTATTTTCGCGATTCGAAGAACAACGGAAATACTCTAAGCCGGTCGCGACTGTAGCTCTGTCGCCGGCGCATCTTCTGATGTGCGTAGATCAATCCATGACATGCAGGGCGGAGACCGGCGGCACGCCATCCGCCGCCGGGACATGCCTGCTAAAGCAATTCCAGGAAAAGTGCGAAGCGGTTTTCCGTCCGGAATTGCGGCGAGACAAGAGGTTGAGCGGTTCTGCTTTTCGATGAAAAGCTGAACGGCTCTAGGCCTCGATGATGTAGACAATCTCAAGAGTATCGGGATCGACGATGATGATCCGGCCATCCGCAAGGATGAAGTAGCGGTAGCCTTCATACTGCGGAACGATCTTCACGATGCGGGGCGGCAGTGGTTCGAGACGAACCTTCTTCGGGATCTTCGTTCCGACGGAGACCGTGAAATTCACTTCCTTCACCGGCGCAACATGGACCTCCTTCACCGCGGTTCGAATTTCAGTCTGCTGTTCGACGGAAATGTTGACGTTGGTCTTGGACGTCTGATTGTTCGTCGTGGTGTTGTTGTTGACGTTGGTTTCGGAAGAGCTCTTGTTCGTCGTCGAAGAGTTCTGGTCGGTCGGCTGCTTCGTGGTGGCGGCGTTGCCGGAGCCCTCCGCAGGCTTGGCATTTTGCGTGCTGCTGTTCGTGCCTGAGGTGGCTGAGCCGCTTGTATCGGTGCTGCCGGACTTGGCGGCGGGCTTCTGTTCGGTCGTGGTGGCGCCGCCGGCGTCTTGCGATCCGGGTTTGGCTTCTGTCGAAGACTTGCCGGAGGCGGTTCCGCTCGTCGAAGAATTATCGTTCGAAGGCTGCCCGGCGCTCTTTTTCATGTCCGAGCCCTGGCCGGATTTCTGCTGCGATGACTGGTCCTTGCCTTGTGGGCAGGCTCCCGACGCGTCGGGGGTGCAGTCGGTGCCGGTGGTCTTGGAGCCGGACTGCGAACCGGCATCCGTACCGGTCTGTGAACCGGATTGGGCCTGGCCGCCGCTCTTTGTGTTCTGTTGGGCTGCGGCGGGCAATGTAGCAAGTGGAGAGACACTGAGTGACAGCGCCGCCAGGAGCATGGTGAGATGCTTGCTTTTCATGATCAATCTCCGAGGTTTCGGGCACGCGATTCCGTCCCGCATTCTCATGCGTTTGCATGCATGCCCTAATTATCGTAAGGGCGGCCGAAGCCGCCCGAAGGTCACTGAATGACCTGGATGACCTTCCGGGAGGAAGGTTCGACGATCACACGCTCATCATTGACGATCGCGTATGCATATTTGGGGTCATCGGGAACTGGCGTGACGACCACGGTCTCCGGCAGAGGTTGTCCGACGACGACCTTCTCCTTGACCACGACGCGCTTGGTCGGGGCGGGAGCCTGCTGAACATAGGTCACCACCTTCTGCGGCGGCGGTTCGATGGCGCTGCCTGCCACGCCGCCGGCGATGCCGCCGACAGCAGCACCGACCGGGCCACCAACGGCTGCACCCGCTGCAGCGCCGCCTGCTGCGCCCGTGACCGTCGACGACTGCGCAAAGGCTGACGTCGATGCCAACAGCATGCCGGCGGCGATTCCTACTAGTTTGGTATTCATCTGTTTTCCTCCTTGGATGCGGTTGGTTCCTGCGCAGCCAAACCGAAAGATGGAGGAAGTGTTCCTGACGTGGGACTTCATGCCGGGGTTTGCTCAGACCTTCGTCCTATCGGCAGGATTCGGTTGTCTACTGCGGGGGAAAACGGCTCAGCATCCGGTCCTGGACGTTCTCTTCGCCGACGATCATCGCAGCAAGCGAGATGGCTTTCTCGCGGTCTGCGGCGTTGCTTATATAGCCTTCGAGCAGGACGACAGGACCGAGCATCCTGATCTCGATCGCACTGCTGTCGATATCCGGATCGGCGGAAAGCGCCGCTTCGATCGTCGCGATGGTCGACGCCGAACTGTGGCCTTGCGAGCAGCGCTCTTCGTGATTGGAGTGATCGGGGCCGAACTTCATATTCTCCTCCTATCCGCCCCTCCACGGACCTTCACCTTACTTCGCATGACATATGAGCAGCGTCTCCTGACGTCGCCAGCCGGACTTAAGTCCGACTTTCCTTCGGCCCGATCCGGCTTAGATTCTCCTGATCCTTGTTGAAAGGACATCAGGGAGGTTTTAGCGATGTCGCTGAGTTCCAGTCAAAACCTCCCTGATGATTTATCGATCAGTGCCAGCGGGAGAACCCGTCTTGCGAGGTAAAGGGAGGCGATCGGCCGATGGTACCTTCACGGTAAATTTCGTTTTCGATGTCGAGCATCGGGGCCATTTGGAATGGCAACGATGGGCCAACATCAATTGAGGCGAAACTAGGAAAATTGGTGGCGGCCCGCCGGGCACGCGTCCGCAGTCACGGCTTCGCCCCGATCACTTGTCTATTCTTGTGTCAAATCACACGAATTCAGCCGACCTGCTCTACCGCCAACGCTCCTGCTATCGGCACGCGAATAGCGAGCGTTGAAAGAGATGTCTGTTTCCTTTCAAGAAATTCCAGAACGGCCACGGCTGCCCCAAGGTACAATATCGCGGCGGAACGCCGTTTGGTAGGTTGCGCGCCGTGAGCCTCCTTTCGCAAACCAAGGGACCTCACGCTCGGGCGGTGCGGTCCCACTTGACGACCGTCCGGAACTGAAATTGCTCCAGTTGTTTCGATTGAATTCAGAGTGAATACGCGACTGCGGCGCTCGTTGAATTTTGCTGCCGTGCGTTCGGATGGTTCATCGTTCGGCCGGAAATCACAACGGAGGAGTCACATGTATCGCAAGATCATCTGCGGCATCGGAGCATTGGCTGCTTCGGCCGTTCTCTGGGGCGCGCTTGTCCCGGCGCAGGCACAAGAAGCGCAAAAGCCCAATATCGTCGTCGTCATGGGCGACGACATTGGCATGTGGAACATCGGCGCATATCACCGCGGCTTGATGGCCGGCCGTACGCCGAACCTCGACAAGATCGCCGCCGAGGGCATGCTGTTCTCCGACTATTACGCCGAGGCGAGCTGCACGGCGGGCCGGGCGAACTTCATCACAGGCGAGCTTCCGATCCGTACCGGCATGACCACCGTCGGGCAGGCAGGTGCCAAGACCGGCCTGCCGGCGGAAGCCGTGACGTTGGCGACTGCCCTCAAGGACATGGGGTATGCCACCGGCCAGTTCGGCAAGAACCATCTTGGCGACCTCAACGAGTTCCTGCCGACGGTTCACGGCTTCGACGAGTTCTTCGGATATCTCTATCATCTCGACGCAATGGAAGATCCCGCGCATGCCAACTACCCGCAGGACTTGCTGGACAAGGTCGGGCCGCGCAACATGGTCCATAGCTGGGCAATGACAACAGACGACGCGACCGTAGACGCGCGCTGGGGGAAGGTCGGCAAGCAGAGAATCGAAGACGCCGGCACGCTCTATCCGAAACGGATGGAAACGGTGGACGACGAGATCCGCGACCAAGCCCTGAAGTTCGTGGAGAAGGCCAAGGCGGAAAACAAGCCTTTCTTCCTGTGGCTCAATCCGACGCGCATGCACGTCATCACTCATCTCTCGCCCAAGTATGAGGCGCTGCGGACTGCGGCGAATGGCTGGTCGCTCCAGGAAGCCGGCATGGCTCAACTCGACGACGACGTCGGCCTGGTGATGCAGAAGCTCAAGGATCTGGGCGTCGACGACAACACCATCGTCCTGTTCACGACCGACAACGGCACGGAGACATTCACCTGGCCGGACGGCGGCAACACACCCTTTCGGGGGCAGAAGGGTACGATCTACGAGGGCGGCTTCCGCGTGCCGGCGTTTATTCGCTGGCCCGGCCAGATTCCTGCCGGAACTGTGGAGAATGGCCTGATTTCCGGACTGGATTGGCTGCCGACATTCGTCGCCGCTGCCGGAAATCCGAACATCACGGACGAACTGTTGAAGGGAAAGCAGATCGGAGACCGGACCTATAAGAACCATCTCGACGGCTACAACCAGTTAGATCTGCTCACTGGCAAAGGCCCGTCGAAGCGCCACGAGATCTTCTATTTTGGCGAAAGCACACTGGGCGCGGTGCGCATCGACGACTACAAGTATCGCTTTATCGAGCAGCCGAATGGCTGGCTCGGAGCCAAGGAGCATGTCGACGCGCCGTCGATCACGAACCTGCGCCTCGATCCCTTCGAACGCCTGGGCACGCCGGGAAACGGAACGCTGGACGGCGCACAGGGGTATTTCAACGAATGGTTCATGTTCGAATTCTGGCGCTTCGTGTTTGTCCAGCAGGAGGTCGGGAAGCTGGCGGAAACCGCCATCGAATTCCCGCCGATGCAGAAAGGCGCGAGCTTCAACCTCGACGCCGTCAAGGCGCAAATCGAGGCGGCTAGAGCCGCAATGGCGAAATAACCGAAAAGTATGTTGCGGGCGGCTTGCAACGGCCGCCCTTGGCCTCCCACGAAACGACGCTGGGATGCCGGCTCAAATGTCTGCTTTTCGCGCCCGGCTGCGGAGACGGGGCTTGTGGTTTATAGCCATCGGAGTGAACCCGTTCGCTAGAGGCTCAAAGATTGAGCTCAGCTTGGCATCCACCTCCGTCAGCCGCATCAGGTGTCGTCGAAATTGTGCGGTCTCATCTGGCCGTTCGACAGGGGAAGGGATAATTTGCGGGTCGAATTTCGGCCTAGTCGTTTGCGGCGGATCTTGACCGTTTGCTGTTGTGGTCACGAGACGAAGACAATGTTGTATCAGGCGCAGGCATTTATCGAGTACAAGTCGAACCACGAAATATGGCTCGCTTCGTGATATCGAAAAAATGGTTGCAAGTGACAGATATGTGTTCCTGGCTTGGCGGAATTCCCAAAATGCATATTTCTGAGTTGCGTTGGTTGCGCTTCGCGCTGCGTATTTTGGAAGCGGAGCATTTGCGGCCAGCGAACGCCTGACAACTTCCAGAGCGCTTTGGCCCATTTGCAGGTGATTGGACGACATGTTGCCGGGATACTGCCTGTATCCCACCAGGCGTTCGGGGATGACCTCGACATGATAGCGCGCTGCCAGCCTGAGTTCGAAATCGAGGTCTTCGCAGCCGCCAATTCCTGCTGCAGCATAGGAGCTGTCAAATCCGCCAATCTCGAGCGCGACATCTCGACGGACAAGAAGCGCGCTTCCGTTGCCAACATATTTGAAAGTCAGATGCCGGGCGTAGATATATCCTCTGGCGACAACCGGCCGGCAGGAGCGAATGATCTCATCGTCGTGATTGATGATATAATGCAGCACATACACGGCGGCCCACTGTGGGGATAAGCGCTCGAGAGCATTTACCTGCTTTTCGATTTTTGTCTGGTGCCAGAGATCGTCCGCGTCAAGGAATGCCAAAAATCGACCTGTTGATGCCTGGATGCCGGTGTTCCTTGCAGCGGCAACGCCGCGATTTGCCGTGGACAGCAGGCGAATCCGGGAATCTTCCAGTGCCACTTGCTCGACCACCTTTGCGGTATCATCGGTAGAGCCGTCGTTGACGACTATGATCTCCAGGTTCCGGTAGGTCTGGCGCCCGGCAGATCGAAGTGTACGTTCAACGAAGCGGGCAGCATTGAAGGCGGGAATGACCACTGAAACCAGCGGCTGGGTCACATGACGAACGTCCCTCAGATTCTTGTCTGAAGAGGAAAACATTCCAGATCTCTCATTCGGCCGAACACTGATTATAGTCGCTCTGATGATGGGTGAGCGCTGGGATTGTCGCGGTGTTCCTGCGGATAGGTTGGACGCTGAGTGTTTAGATCTCAACCCTTCACGTTGGGAGCACCGCCGTCTAAATGCATGGGCAAAAAAGGCAGAACAGTCAAACCGCATCCTAACTTCGTTGCGGGCAACCGAAAATAGACTTTGGTCCGATGCAGCTGACGGGGTACGGAAACGTACGAGCCGCGGGCGTCCCGCATGGACGTGCCACAGTGACCGTCCAACGGCGCTGTTCACTTACGGTCGAGTTTGTCTTCGACCTTCTTGCGGCTGTTGCCGACCGCCTTGACGGTCTTCTTTACCGCGTCTTTTGGCACGCCTTCTTTCGTCGCCTTTTACTTCACTTCGTGCTCTTAGCCGCCGGCGACGTGCGCGGTCCTGAGCGCGGCTTCGAGATGGTGTTGCCATGTCTGAAGTTTTTCTTTCGGTTGCCAGGAAGAAACCGAGGCTGATTTAACAAGTCCCCTCGCACCTTCGCATACGCGACGACGGGTTTAATCCAACGCCAAAAAGAAAGCCCCGCGCGAGAGGCGGGGCTAGTAATTTTCGACAGAAGGAGTGGGTCGCACAGAAGCAGCGAAGGGTCGCGGCGTCAAACTTGCCTCCGCACGGCCCGGCCCCTTACTCTCACTGAATGAATTGGTTCCGGAGCCGGCGGACATACCCAACAAGGTGGAACTACTCGGTTGGTGGCTTCTCGCGATCTCGGTGATGGCGGCATCGACGGCAACCTCGCGAAGGATCGTGCCTTCCTGGCCGCAGATCGCGATGCCAAGCGGAATTCTTTGCTTTCTGGACAAAAGAGCCGTTGCGACTATTTCTTGAAGCCTCTCCCTGGCTGCTTCAATTGCAACAAAAAGGTCGGGGAATTCCCGGCCCTCGGTGTCCAATACCGAACCATCCATGTGTGTGATATGAAAGTACAGCGTCAGCAAGGCACACCTCCTTCACAGGTGCCCACTTACGCTTGATCTGCTTCAGAAGTTTCGGTCAAAACCGTACAGTTGCTCGAGCGGCGCCAGCGCAGAGCTTGGAGGAGCAGCCACCCAGCACCAGAGACGGGAACTCGTGAGACAGGCGCGCACGGCAACTCTGCTTCACTGCGCATCGGGCGGTTCGCCGACCGGTCCATCAAGTCTCTTGGAGAGCTCGAGCGGCAGCGCTTCACGAAATCCCGTCGTCTGAATCAGATCCACGGCGGTCGTAAGCGCAAGTCTGCCGCGACGGCTATCAATGGTGCAATGATGCTGTGAGCACCAGTCCCGCACCGTATCGATGACACATTCGACATCCTGGTCGGAAAGAGAAATCAGGGATTGCAGCATCGTTTGCTCCACTATTCTCTAGCGCAGAGAGACGACGTCTCTCCAGGTTCGAGATGACAAAAGATCTGTGTGACCAAAAACATATTGCAGTTTTGTGACGATTTAAATGAGCGCATGCGAACGGAGCGATATCGTACGTTCTGGTAGCCGGCGCCGAAATGGACCAGCCTCAGCGTCGGCCTTCTTTCACGACTGATCCCTGGGTCGCGTTCACTATAGCTCGCCGTGCGTTAGCCTTTTGGCGGCTCGAGGAAAGCAGAGCGTCAAGCCGAACCGGCTGGAGTTCACGTGCATCGACGCCGACATCGAACTGACGGGGGACCGGCTTCAGCCTGCCGTGGGAGTGTCCGTGCAGATTGATCGAGCCCTTGCCCATCTTGTTCCAGGTTCTAAACGCGTAATGGCATAGCACCAGATGGTAGCCGTCCAAGGCCAACTCTTTGTAATGCTGGACGCTGCTCCAGCCCGATGCATCGGTCGTCGCCTCTGTATCGTTGTTGCCGACAATGAGATGTTTCCTGCCGTGCAGGAGGTCGAGGAGCGTGTCGCAATCGCCCGCCCGCGATGACATGAAGTCGCCCAAATGCCAAACTTCGTCGTCGATCCCGACGATCAGGTTCCAGTTCCTGATGAGGGCAAGATCGTGGGACACCATATCAGGGAAGGGTCGCCGATCGATGCGAAGGACGCGAGAGTCGCCGAAGTGGGTGTCGCCGGTGAAGAAGATCATGCTGATCACTTATGATCGAGTCTGTCTTCGACCTTCTTGCGGCTGTTGCCGACCGCCTTGACGGTCTTCTTTACCGCGTCCTTTGACGCGCCTTCCTTCATTGCCTCGTACTTCACTTCGTGATCCTGGCCGCTGGCGACGCGTGCGCGGTCCTGAGCGCGGCCTCGAGATGGTGTTGCCATGTCTGAAGTTTTCCTTTCGGATTCCAGGAAGAAGCTGAGGCTGATTTAAGAAGTTCCCTCGCTTCGCATGTTCGCCGATGCGTTCAAAACAACCTCCAAAAAGAAGCCCCGCGCGACGGGGCCAGCTAATTTGCGACAGAAGGAGTGGGCCGCACAGAAGCAGCGAAGGGTCGCTGTGTCCAACTCACCTCCGCACCACCCGGCCCCTTACTCTCACCGAACGAATTGGTTCCTGAGCCGGCGGATATACCCAACGAGGTGGAACTACTCGGTGGGCGGCTTTTCGTGATCTCGATGATGCTGTGAGCGCCGGTCCCGCACCGTATCGATGACACATTCGACGTAAGCGCGAATTTCTCCGCACCTTCTGTATTTGAGTGAGCTTTGGCATGTGGTGTCCACTTAAAAGAGGTGGACACCAAGTTATGGATGAAGGTCAAAAACTCGCGGTACGGCTGGTCGGTCTGAATGGAAGACGCCGCTTCGATCAAGGGTCGAAGGATCGCCTTGTTGCTGCCTGCCTTGAGCCCGGCGCATCGGTATCGAAACTAGCGCGAGAACACGGGGTCAATGCGAACCTCGTTTGGAAATGGATCAGGAAGCACACCCAAGCCCATCCATTATCGCCGTCTTCGACATCTGCGTTTATCCCCGTTCAGGTCGCCGCCCCGAGCAGGGAGTTCGACATTGAGATGCCTGCCGCGGATCGCGAAGGGCGATTGCCGGGAATGGACAGGAACGGCCCGCTTTCCTCTCCAGCAAAGGTGAGCGCGTCCCGGCCCAATGGTGTGAGACTGACGCTGGAGTGCAATGATCTCAGCGGATTGACGGCGATAATCGGAGCGTTGGGTCATGTTCAGACTGGGCGCTGATCTCAAGGTCTACCTGCATCGCGAACCGATCGACTTTCGGGCAGGCATCAATAGCCTTGCGGTCCTGGTCCAGGAGACGATGGCGCTGGACCCGTTTGCTCCGGCGGTGTTTGCCTTCTGCAACCGCCGTCGGGATAGGGTGAAGCTGCTGTTCTTTGACCGGTCGGGCTTTGTCATGGTCCTGAAGAAATTGACGGAGGACAGGTTCCGTTGGCCCCGCCGAGAGACTGCGGTGGTAACGCTCTCGAGCGAGCAGCTCCACTGGATACTCGACGGCATTGATATCGATGCGATGATCCGCCATCCGGTTCGGCAATATCAGATCGCTGGCTGAGGTGGCGTGTTGATCTGTTGACGCGGCGACGCGGTTCAGATTCAAAACTGGGATGACCCGAACCGGCGAACCGAGCGTTGCAGAGCTGATGGCGCAGTTGGCGGCAAGTGCTGCCGAAATCGCTGCGCTCAAAGCCGAGAAGGAAGCGCTGTCACGGCGGGTCGTCAAGCTGGAAGAGGAACTGGCACTCGCAAGGCTGCATCGGTTTGCACCCCGCAGCGAAAAGCACGTCGATCGCCTCTTCAACGAAGCCGAAGAGGCCGCAGACGAGGATGATCCTGATCATGGCGACGACGTCGCCGATCTCCCGGATACAGGCCTGCCTGCAGTCGAAAGTGCCGCGGGTAAAAAGCGGGGCCGCAGACCTCTGCCAGAAGACCTGCCCCGCGAGCGTGTCGAATACGACCTTCCCGACGATCAGAAAGTTTGCCCTTGCTGCGACAGCCAAATGCATCGCATGGGCGAGGCCATTACCGAGCAGCTTCATATCGAGGTCAAGGCTAAGGTTCTGCAGAATGTGCGGTTCAAATACGCCTGCCGCCATTGCGACCGCACCGGCATCAACACACCTGTCGTGATCGCACCGATGCCGCCGCAACCATTGCCGGGCAGCATCGCCACCGCCTCCACGCTGGCCTTCGCACTCGTCCACAAATATGTCGACGGCACGCCGCTCTACCGCGTGGCGCAAACGTTCGAACGGGCCGGCGTACCGATCAGCCGAGGTGCTCTCGCGCACTGGGTGATCGGTTCGAGCGAGAGGCATTTGCATCGCATCTACGATGCGCTGAGATTGCGGCTTCAGTCGCAGCCTCTCATTCATGGTGACGAGACGACAGTTCAGGTCTTGAAGGAAAAAGACAAGGAAGCCACCAGCACATCTTACATGTGGGCGTATCGCAGCAGCGACGATAGTGAGGAGCCAATCGTGCTTCTCGACTATCAACAGGGCCGCGGCCAGGTCCACCCGCAGACCTTTCTCGGTAACTATAGCGGCATATTGGTGACCGATGGATACACCGCATGGCGCACATTGCATGGCGCAACCCATGTCGGATGCATGGCCCATTCCCGGCGGCGCTTCGTCGAGGCTCTCAAAACCCGGAAGAATGGAGGCGGACCGCCGGAACAGGCGCTCCGGTTCTTCGAGCAGCTCTACCGTATCGAAAAGCAGGCTAGAGACCAAACGCCCGACGCCGGTGAAACGCAGGCCGATTGCATTCGTCGTTTCCGGCAACAGCACAGCTTGCCTGTCCTCATCGCCCTAAAGACGTGGCTCGACAATATCGCGCCGAAGGTCGTGCCGGATACCAAGCTAGGCGATGCCGTGTCCTACACCCTGAACCAATGGGATTACCTGACGCGCTACATCAGCGACGGCAGGATGCCGATCGATAACAACATTCTGGAACGCGACATCAGAGTTTTTGCGACCGGAAGAAAATCGTGGCTGTTCAGCGATACCGCTGACGGAGCCAGGGCCAGCGCCGTGATCTACAGTCTGATGCTGACCTGCCGCGCCTGTGGCGTCGACCCACTCACCTGGCTACGCCACGTGCTTGCTGAGTTGCCTCAGCGCGAAGAAGCCGCCGACATCGGCGACCTGCTGCCGTTCAACTTCTCCAAAGCCTCCGCTGCCTGACAGACCCGGATATCGCTTCGCGAAAGCGGCTGGTTCAGAGATACCGCCTACGTCAATGTGCATGGAAAATCGCGCTTAGTGCGGCTGCAAAGCCGATGAAAGATAGTTGATGAAAGTTCAATATGGAGAAGAAGTGGCGAATCACTCTGACCCCGAGTCATGCGGCGCACATCGCGAGGTTTGCGTCGAAGCGTTGACAGGGGAAACCGGCAGGCCGGCCATTGAGCCGCGAAATGATCAATTCGGGATGCCGACGCTGTTAAGCGAAGCGGAAGGCAACACGGTGCATGGCGTCAATCGCAAGCCATGCCCCGATCCCGCGCGGTCGGAGACCCTGTGCATGCCGGGAAGTCTTTCATACGGAAGCAGCGAGATCTCATCAGTGTCCAGTGCAAATGGACTGGACGGGACTGGCAAGGTCGTTGACCGCAATCCAGTCGTCAACGCTGATGAGAAGTCGGATACGCCCATAGTACCGCAGAAGTTGCCGAACAAGGGAGATGATCCTGCGGAGGCGATGGAGGGAAGGGGTGTAATCGGAGGGAACGCCTTCGAAACTCCAGCGTGCCGGACACAGAGCCGGATAAAACACGCTTCGATGGGGATCGAAGGTGTACGGGAAGCCGCCAAGCGGAACCCGAAGATGCGTTTCACGGCGCTGATGCACCACATCACTCCGACGCTATTGGTGAAGAGCTTCCATGCGCTTCGCAAGCAGGCGGCGAGCGGTGTGGATGGCGTGACGTGGTACGACTATGAGAAGACACTCGAAGGGCGCGTGCACGAACTGCACCGGGAGATTCAGTCCGGTGCGTATCGCGCACAACCGTCCCGACGGGTCTACATTCCGAAGAATGACGGAAGACTCCGTCCCCTCGGCATTGCAGCGCTGGAAGAAAAGGTCGTGCAGATGGCCGTGTCCACGGTTCTGAACGCGGTCTATGAGCAAGACTTCCTCGGCTTCTCATACGGGTTCCGACAAGGAAGGGGACAGCATGACGCGCTGGACGCCCTGTGGGTTGGGATCGACAAGCGGAAGATCAACTGGATACTGGACGCGGATATTCGCTCGTTTTACGATGAAATCGATCACGAGTGGATGCTTCGTTTCCTGTCACATCGAGTAGGTGACCGCCGGCTGATACGTCTGATCCACAAGTGGCTGAAAGCGGGCACGATTGAGGACGGCTGCCGCGTCGCATCAACGCGAGGAACTCCTCAAGGCTCTGTAATTAGCCCCGTGCTATCCAATATCTACCTGCATTACGCATTGGATATATGGGTCCAGCAATGGCGTACTCGAAATGCTAAAGGCGACGTGATCATTGTCCGTTATGCCGACGACAGCGTGATTGGGTTCCAGCACGAAGGAGAGGCGCAGCGCTTCCTGCAAGCATTGCGGGAGCGTCTCGCTCAGTTTGGCTTGCAACTACACCCGGAAAAGACGCGGCTAATTCGCTTTGGGCGGTATGCTGCGCGACAATGCCGGGAGCGTGGTATCCGCAAGCCAGAGACTTTCGACTTTCTGGGGTTCACGCATTGCTGCGGCAGGCGGCGCAATGATGGGGGCTTCAAGATTGTCCGTCTGACAATCAAGAAGCGCATGCGCACGACGCTGGCGGCCATTCGGGAAACGCTAATGCGACGACGCCATGAACCGGTGGCAGTAGTAGGTCGGTGGCTACGGCAAGTGTTACAGGGGTATTTGAACTACCATGCGGTGCCAGACAATCTACGAAGACTGGGAGGGTTCCGCTGGGAAGTTGGTCGCGCTTGGCGACACGCTTTAATGCGTCGGAGCCAGCGACACCGGCTGTCTTGGGATCGTTTCCAAAGGCTGCTTCGCAAATACCTGCCGCCATGTCGCTTAGTGCATCCGCATCCAGATGCTCGGCTCACCGTCACAACATCCGATAGGAGCCGTATGCGGTAGTTCCGCACGTACGGATCTGGCCGGGGGGCGATGGGCAACCATCGTCCCTACCGGGACCCATTCGACGGTGACGATCTCGGCCAAACCGTGATCTTGAACAGCCGATATTCGTTGCCTAAATCAAGGGCACTCAATGCCATGAAAGGAGGTAAACGATGGCACTCGATACTTTTGAACACCCGATCTACGCGCAACGAAAGTACTTCGTGCAGGAGATCGCTGGGCTTGACGATGTCTTTGACTTTCTCGACGAATGGCCACAGGAGAAACGCGATATTACCTACGAGGTAATGTTGGAGGCCTGCCGGAAAGCAGCCAATCGCCAGCTTCCCGCGTCGGTCGTGGCGGCGAATTTCAGCCGCTTTCTCAAAAAGCATGGCAAGCTTGCAGACATAGAAGATGTGCCCCTGCACCTGCGGCGGTTCAGCGATCGAAATGTCTCGGGTATTTAGGACCGAAGGCGATGGGCGCCGGCCAGAGCGGCCGATGGGGCGCGTTGCGCTCCTGCCGTATCCGTCGAAAGCGACCGTGATTGGTTGCGCCGCCCCCGTGGAGCTGCGCAGGCCGAAGCGCCCCGCAGCTTCCGCGACGTGTTCACACGAAGTCAGGGCTGAGAAACGGTCGCGCATGACATGGACACCGCGGCCTTAGTGCCGCCACAGAATTGGGCCCAATCACGCTTGTACAACGAGCGGATAGCGACGAAATGAGAGTACTGGTTCTTGTGGCAGCGCTCTTGCTGACGGCCTTTGCGGCGAGAGCACAGGTTTACGGACCTTATGATGGGTATGACGATTATGGTGGCGATGTCTATGACGATCCATACAGCCTCTACCCACCGATCCCAGATTATGAACCGGTTCCTCGCCATCGTGACTACCTGCCCGATCGCGGGCCGCTGCCAAGACAAAGCCCGGGAGGCACGATCTTAATAGTGACGAGTCAGCATACCCTCTACTACACGACCCCATGGGGCGAGCAGTACGCGTATCCGATCGCCGTGGGTCGTGAAGGCAAGCAATGGTTCGGCTCCACGCGGGTCGTATCCAAAAAGGAGCATCCTGAATGGAGGCCAACGGCGAGCATGCGCCAGAAGAACCCGAAGCTTCCGACTGTCGTAAGGCCCGGCCCCTCCAATCCACTCGGAACGCGGGCCATCTATCTCGCCGATGGACTGCTGCGCATTCACGGCACCAACGACCCTTCATCCATCGGCACCAACGCATCGAGCGGCTGTTTTCGGATGTATCGCCAAGACGTCGAGGAACTTTACGAATTGGTCCAGCCCGGAACTCACGTCATCGTCCGAGGATGAGCCTTGGCCGATAAGAACGCTCGCCACTGCGGTGGTCTGAAGCATTCGTCGCCCCAATGCGCAACCTAGAGCGGTTCAGCGAAGCGCTGAACCGCTCTATCCGACTGTTTTTACGCAATTCCGGACGGAAAACCGCTTCACACTTTTCCCGGAATTGCTTTAGTCTAAAGACGAGGCGGTTGCGACTGTGCAAGCCGGATCCTGCCGCGGCAAGCGGGGCGCCATTCATGCTGTGCGCCCGCGTGCCGGCTGTTCAACGGTCTCTACAAACGCCTGCAATTCACGCTCATCGAGAGTTTCCTTCTCAAGGAGAAGCCTTGCGGACCGATCCAGTATCTCTCGTCGCTGTCCGAGGAGCTCCACCGTTCCATCGAAGACATGGTCGACGATCCGGCGGATCTCCTGGTCGACCCTCGCTGCAGTCTCATCGGAATAGTCGCGTTCCTGCGGACCGTAATACAGCCGATCAGCCTCCAGTAACGAGCGCCGGTCTTTCTCCAGAGCCACGTGTCCCAGTTTGTCGGTCATACCGTAGCGTGTGACGATCGCGCGGGCAATGTCCGCAACTTTAACGAGATCGTCAGCAGCGCCGGTCGAAAGATGGCCAAAGACGATCCATTCCGCCGCGCGGCCACCGAGCAGCACAGCCATCTTGTTCTCCAGTTCCTCCCGCGTCATCAGGAAGCGATCCTCGAGTGGACGCTGGACGGTATAGCCGAGGGCGCCGACCCCTCTGGGAATGATGGATACTTTGTGCACCGGATCGACGCCGGGCAGCGCCATGGCGACCAGCGCATGTCCCATCTCATGATAGGCGACGATTTCACGCTCCCTTGGATTGAGCAGCCGATTGCGCTTTTCGAGACCGGCGACGATGCGTTCGACGGCGTCATTGAAATCGGCCATCGTTACCGCCTCCGCCCGACGGCGCGTGGCGAGCAGGGCTGCCTCGTTGACGAGATTGGCGAGATCGGCGCCGGTGAACCCTGGTGTGAGCGCGGCGATCTTTTCCGGTGAGACATCCGCCGCGAGCTTCACTTTCTGAAGGTGGACGCCGAGAATCTGGAGTCGGCCCGACTTGTCCGGCCGATCCACCAGCACTTGCCGATCGAAACGACCGGCCCGCAGCAGGGCGGGATCAAGAATCTCTGGTCTGTTGGTCGCGGCCAGCAAGACGAGGCCAGTGGAGGGATCAAAGCCATCCAGCTCCACTAGAAGCTGGTTCAGCGTCTGCTCCTTCTCGTCGTGCCCGCCAGCCATGGAACCAATCCCACGAGCGCGGCCGAGGGCATCAAGTTCATCGATAAAGATGATGGCGGGTGCTTTGGCGCGCGCCTGCTCAAACAGGTCCCGGACCCGTGCTGCGCCGATACCGACAAACATTTCCACGAACTCCGACCCGGAGATCGAGAAAAAGGGCACACCGGCTTCGCCCGCGACGGCGCGCGCCAAAAGCGTCTTACCGGTTCCAGGTGGACCCACTAAAAGCACACCCTTTGGCATACGCCCGCCAAGGCGGCCGTAGCCCGCCGGGTCCTTCAGGAAATCAACGATCTCCTTCAGTTCGTCCTTGGCCTCGTCGACGCCGGCCACGTCCTTGAACGTCACGCCGGTGTCGGTCTGGACATAGATCTTCGCCTTCGATTTGCCGATCTGCATCAGGCCTCCGCCGAGCCCACCGCCCATGCGCCTGATCATGAACATCCAGACTCCGATAAAGAGCGCCACCGGGATGAGCCAGGACAGCAGATCGCGCAGGAATGTGCTCTCGATCTGACCTGTCACGACGACTCCGTATTGCCGGAGCTGCTCGGCCAGATTGGGCTCGACGCGTGTCGTGACGAAAAAGGGGCGCTCATTCTGAGGCTCCTTATACCGGCCTTGGATAAAATTGTCGGAAACGGCAACCTCGGCGATCTTCCCCTCCTTGAGATCCGTCTCGAACTGGCTGTAGGGAATCCGCGCAATCTGGTGAGTAGTCGCGAAAAAGGACTGAAATGCCGCAAGAAGCAGGAAAGCGATAATCCAGTACCAGATGTTGAACCGCGTCTTCCTATTCATCTCCATGGCCGACTACTCCTACCGGATTACCAGAAGGAGTGGCGCACCCTCACGGATCAGTTCAAGCGCCAATACGCTAGGTTTTTCGGCGATCCTGCGCTGCAACTCGGTGACGGAAGCGACCGGAACTCTATTGAGCGCGACGATCATGTCACCTGCTTGAAGGCCGGCACCGGCAGCCGCGCTGCCGGAAGCCACCTTTTCGATCACCACGCCGTAACCTCCGGCTTGCTGCGCCTCTTCGCCAGAAGCATTCCTCATCGTAGCGCCCTCGAGCGGCGTGCCGGAGAGAGTTGCGGATGACCGATCGTCCATCGCAATGGTAGCCGTGATCACCTTCTCCTCGTCGCCGCGCTTCACCGTGAGGCTTAGCTTGCTGCCGGCAGGCATGAGGCCGATGCGGTTCCTGAGGTCGGTCGCACCACCGATCGGGCGTCCGTCAGTTGCGGTGACCACGTCTCCGGTCTTCAGTCCGGCCTGTTCAGCCGGCGAGCCCGACTCGACGTTGGCGATCAGTGCGCCGCGGAGGTCACCGAGTCCGAGAGCCTCCGCCAACTCCGGCGTCAGATCCTGGATGCCGATGCCTAGCTCGCCGCGCTCCACCTTGCCGTGCGCGATCAACTGGTTCATGACCGACGCCGCCATGCTGCTTGGCACGGCAAAGCCTATACCGACGCTGGCTCCGGCGGGGCTGAGAATTGCAGTATTGATGCCGACCAATTTGCCGTCGAGCGTCACCAGGGCACCACCTGAGTTTCCAGGGTTGATCGAGGCATCTGTCTGGATGAAGTCCTCATAGCCTTCGATATTCAGACCGCTTCGCCCCAATGCGCTGACGATGCCTGAGGTCACAGTCTGGCCAAGCCCGAACGGATTGCCAATCGCTACGACGTAGTCACCGACTTTGAGTGCATGAGAATCCCCGATCTGAATAGCGGTAAGGTTTGGAGCATTGACCTGCAACAGAGCGATGTCCGTGTCCTTGTCGCTGCCGATCAATTTGGCCGAAAGCTGTCGTCCATCCTTCAGCGTCACAGAAATCTCACTGCCCTCGTCGACGACGTGATGATTGGTAAGCACATATCCTTTGGCGGCGTCGACGATGACGCCGGATCCTGCACTCATCCTCGGTCGTTGTTGCTGTTGCGGCAGATTGAAGTAGCGGCGGAAGGTGGGATCGCTGAAGAGAGGATTGTCTCGCGACGGTGCGCGGGAGACGACCGCGATGTTGACGACGGCCGGCGTGACTTGTTCAAGCATCGGCGCCAGAGATGGAAGTGACGCCGAAGCGGTGCCAGATTGCGGGGTTTGCGAGGTGACCGGCGCTATCGTAAGCAGGATTGCTGCAAAGGCGATCACGACTGACGCGGCAATCCTGTGAAATCCCTGGCGGATATCGAACATGGTTTGCTCCTTGGATTTGACGGGAGGTCAATGCCGCCCAGCCGCAACGCAAACTAAGAAGCGGGCCCGGAGTTCCGGGCCCGCTCGCATTTGCCTCAAGTGGTCGACAGCGGGTGGTTGTGAGTGAACCAGATGCTGCCCGCGGCCAAAACCGCGACCACGATGCCGGCAATCAGATGTGCCCACATTGCAGCGGCCACCGCCGAGAAACCCAGGACCCATGGCGCCACGACAGCCCAGACGCCGAGCACCAAGTTGATCCATTCTTCCGCCTCGTAAAATGCGAAGAGCGCGGCGGCGGCGATCACGGTGATGGCAGCGCCGACAATCCAGGCATTCCACGATGCATATGCCTCGGTTGCGAAACCAAGGAGCCAGGGTGACAGGAAAAGAGCCAGCCCAGCAACGATATTGATGATATCGAATGCTGCACGGTCCTTCGAAGACTGAGACTTCATCATTGTCGTTTCTCCTTCTTGTTTGCATCATCATTGAACCGCCTCCGGTGGCGTGGAGACGGGTGCTGCAGCGGCGATCGTGCGCCGTTGCCGCGAAGGCGAGTGGCCGGATCGGCGGAGTGAAGTCGCTTTGTCCCTGCCGGTCCGCCCAGAAAGGGTGCGAGCTCGCTGCTGGTGAACGAGCCCCTTGCAATCTCCTGCAGCGCGAGTTCGCTGACGCAGGCATCTGAAGGATCCAGCCTCGGCTCCGCCCCTCGATAAAGGGCGCGGCTTCGTGCGGCCGCAGCCATAGTCAGGGCGAACCTGTTGGGCAGGATCTTCTCGCAATCGAAGACGATAGATGGGTTCATGGCTCCACCTCACGCGGCATCTCGGTTGATCGTCGGCTGAAGATCTCGCCTCTCGACGTTGCGCTCGAGGTCAAGCAGTGCCTGCGGCGTCCGATTTCGGACAACGTCAGCATGCGATGGCCATGTTGCGGGTTCATAGACGTGGGTCTGCAAAGCGGGGCCTTGTGCCTGTCCGCAGATCTTCCGACATGCGGCGGGACCGAGCCGTTGCAATGCAGCGTCGGAGAAGGCACGAGATGGCCGGCGCGTTTGCTGGCGGGTTCTCTGCTTTGTGGACGCCGCGGCGCTACTCGCCTGACGCTGCACCCTGTAGGTCAGCCCCTGGCGCTCCGCATATCTGATTGCTGATTCAAGGGTTGGAAATTCCAGCTCAACCTGCGTGAGCGTATCGGTACTGCCCGTATAGCCCATCAAAGGCTCGATGAACGGTGCGCTACGGCGCTGGAAGACGAGCCGCCAGTCTTTCGTTCGCCGGGTGCCTGACGTCATCGCCGAGCGCGATGGCTTGAAGATTCGGGCGACAGCATCCTCGGGAAATACCGAGCGGCCGAATGACAGAGGCTTCCGCTGGTTGTCGTTTGCTGGCCAGCTATCCGAAACAGCCGTATGTGGTTTCTTCGTCTCTCTGTTGTGCGTCTCTCTGTTAACGTCCATCATCATATCCCTCCCTATCGGCGAAGGATGCCGACGGCCGCCACAAGGCCGGCCGTCGGTTGGGTCAATTGGTTAGCTCTTGATGGCGATCCGCTTGACTTGCGACTGCGCCTGCTCACTCTTCGGCAAGGTCACTGTCAACACACCGTTTTTGAAGCGGGCGTCGATAGCGTCTTCCTTGACCTCGGCACCGAGCGGAATGCGACGCTCGAAGCGACCGTAGTAGCGCTCGGAGAACTGGCGATCCTTGTCCTCCGTCTCGGACTGCTTTTCGCCTTTCAGCGTGAGCACGCCGTCATTGAGCAGGACTTCTATGTCCTTTTCCTCAAGGCCAGGCACCTCGGCCGTCACCTTGATCTCCTTCTCGTTGTCGGAGATCTCGACGCTCGGCCATCCGCCACCAAAGGCTCTGGGGCCAGTCAACGACGGAAAGTTGGAACCGAATCCGCGGAATGCCTCGTCGAACAATCGGTTCACCTCGCGATGCAGGGACAGGAACGGATCACGATCATCATCACGCAACAGGCTGGGGGCCTGATGGCCGTTGTTCCCGCTCCAGGGAATGAGATCACGAACACTCATGTCTTTTCTCCTTTCTCTTGGATTGGCAGCGAAGCATTCACATCGGCGCCGGGTGTGCCCGGCGCCGATGCGCCTTTCGAGGCTTACGCTGCTTGCGTCTCAGCTTCGATCTGCTTGGGCTCGAACTTCGGAAGGGCCTGGCCGGTTCCGATTTCGATCTGGCGCGGCTTCATTTCTTCAGGGATCTCGCGCTTCAGATCGATGATCAACAGTCCGTCGACAAGTTCAGCCCTTTCGACCTTGACATAGTCGGCAAGTTCGAACCGGCGCTGGAAGCTTCGCTGAGCGACGCTGCGATGAAGATATTGCACGTCGTCATCGCTATCCGCCTTCTTGCCCGCAACCACGAGCAGGTTCTGCTCCTGCGTCATCGTCAGTTCATTCTGGGAGAATCCCGCCACCGCCATTTCGATGCGGTATTCATCCTCGCTCGTCTTGAGGATGTCGTAGGGCGGCCAGTTGTCGATGGTGTCGATGCCGGCTTGAAGCGCACCTAACATGCGGTCAAAGCCGATGCTCGACCGGAACAGGGGAGAGAAATCGAGGTTTGTCCTCATAGCCATATCCTCCTTTGAAGCAACATGGATACAAGGAGACGCCAAGAGCTACCGGCGTCTCCTGGACTTTGCCGGTTCCAATTGGGCTACCAGCATAAATCATTTAATTCAGGCTATTAGCGGTTCAAGAGGGGCCGGCCACCCAAAATGAAAAAATGCAATTGCTGCGCTGTGCCATCGTGTGGAATCGGTAAAATGCTGCGTCGCGGCGCCGGCGGAGAAAGGGACCCGGTTGCGCGACCGCTGATATTCAATACCCGCGCCCCCGGTTCAGCCAGGCTGTCAAAAAAGCCCGGCGCTGGACGCGGGGCTAGTGAGCGTACATGGAAAGGGGTTCAATGAAGGCTAGGGGAAAGACCTTCAGATCCGCCCGCCAAACGCATGGAAGCAAAAAAGGTTCCGGCGCGGGCCGATGAACGCTCGGCCTCGCCGCGCAAGCACTTCGGGATTACGGCCCTTCTTTAAAACATGATTACATGCGATAATCGATCATCATCCGCCATCGACCCAGGCGCGGATGGCTGGGAGATATTAGTTGCTCTTGCCTGTACAGGAGCAACAGATGTGGCTCGCTACTTTTTCAACGTTCATGACGGCATCTCCATTCAGGATACGGTGGGCTCAGAGCACCCGGACCTCCAAAGCGCCCGCAGCGAAGCTGTTGAGACCATAGCCGAGCGGCTGAGGGGCGCTCGGTTGAAGAAGGCCGACGTCTCGGCATGGCTGATGAACGTCACCGATGAGCAGGGGGTCACGGTCATGGTTCTTTCCTTCACGGCCGCCGTCCAGATCGTGGACCAGGTCTACCTTGCTACGCAAGAATCCGGCGCATTGTAGCAATGTCAAAACCGCACAGAAGACCGGCGCCTCTTGGCCTGTGAAGATGGTCTGGCACATAAGCGAAACATTGCCGGCGCTTCGCCGTACGTCGACAGGAGATCGGGCTCAATCCCGCCGGAGGCTGGGCCATGTCCGACTTTTCGCAGTCAAACATCCAAAACCTTCTTCTCAGAGCACTTGCGCCTGAAGCATTCGATCTGCTGCAGGCGACGATGCAGCCGCGCGAGCTTCCGGTGCAGTTCGAACTGGTCGCGCCTGATGTGCCAAGTGAGACCGCCTGCTTCCTTGAGAGCGGCTTGGCATCAATTGTTGCCACCAACTCCGATGACGAGTCCGTCGAAGTCGGGCATGTCGGATATGAGGGCATGGCAGGAGCCCATGTGTTCCTGAAGGTCGATCAAACGCCAAACAGGACCTTCATGCAGGTCGAGGGGCACGGAATTTCGGTGCCGGTATCCGCACTTCTTTCCATGGCGCAACGAGTTCCGTCGGCCAACGACCTGCTGCTCAAATATGTGCATTGCTGCGAGTTGCAGCTGGCCCATTCCGCCCTTGCCAATGCCCGTTACACCATGCCCGGGCGGCTGGCCCGATGGCTGTTGATGTGCCACGACCGGCTGCGCGACAGAGATCTGCCTCTTACCCACGAGTTCCTCTCGCTTATGCTCGGCGTACGACGTGCAGGCGTCACCAATGAAATCCACATCCTCGAGGGCGTGCACGCGATTAAGGCGACGCGGGGGAATATCCGGATTTTGGACCGGCCCAAGCTGGAGGACTTGGCCGGCGGCTCCTATGGTGTCCCAGAGCACGAATATGAACGGCTCATTGGGGTCCCCATCAGGCGGACTTGACCTCGGAAAAGTCGCAGCTTTTCCCATGCATCGCTGACATCCTAAGGCGCGATGCAGCTAATCCGGCGCCCAACAAATCATAAATTTTCAATAAAACTATAATTTATGACTAATCTTTCCAAGATATCTGCTGAAAACTATCAAACTATAGCTAATTATAAGAGATGACTTGTAGTTCATATATGGTGGACGGAGACTGTGCTTGACGGCGGTGGGAGAAATCGGCAAATGCACAGAACTATACTGACTGGACTATCTATGGTGTTTCTCGGAACCCAAGCTATTGCTGCTACCGCGATGATAGGAAAGGAGCTTCAGGCCCTGCTTTCAGACGGCAAAGTGATTGCGCTGGGCGGCCCAAAAGAGGGTTATAGTGGCGAGCTTTCTGTACTCAAGGACGGCACCGCACATGGTCAGGTTAAACTCGATTCCGGAGATGTAATCTCAATTGATGGCATGTGGCGCATTTCCGGCAACACGTTCTGCAGTAGCTGGAAGGGTGGGAGGGACGCGGGCACGGCGGTATGTGACACCTGGAATAAGACAGGCCCGAAGTCTGTCAGCGAGTTGAACGGAAAAAGAATATTGGCGGAAATTCTTAGAAATAGCCTCGAGCCATGATCGATTTGCAAGCCGGGCGCGGGCGCTGCAAGCATCGGTGAAGCAGGTGAGATGCCGTCCTCTTTGAATTGGAGGATCCGCAACATCGATCAAGAGCACCGTCGACCTGCAAGCCGTGGCGGCCGCCCGGCTTAACAGGAGACAGCGGTTTTCGGGGTGAAAACCAGCCGAGCGACCGGCTCTCAAATCGCCTGAGAGTTCGGCGGTTCCGCTTCTCACCCGAAAGGACGATACCTTCACGAAGCACGAAGCGTCGGCCCTGGGCGATCGCCGGTATCGGGATGTCGTCGTCGACCGAAAAGATGGAAGAAGTGTTCCAGACGTCGGACGTCACGCCGCTGGCCGAACCTCATATTCTCCGCCTGTTCCGCCCCTATCAGCGCGGCTTGCCTTGCAATACGGCGATTCAATCCCGCATTGATCCTGCATCTCAACTGATGTATACCTTCTGAGGTACGTACATCATATCCATGGCTTGCGGGCGGAGACGAGCGTTGCGAGGCCTGAATTCCAGATCTGCAGTTCGGCCATGCGATGAGAGGGACTTCGGGAGGGGAGCATGACGGCCTTACAACTCAATCCAGAATGTGCCATCGCCGATGAGCAGTCGCTTCGGGCGCTGTTCGAGCCGACCCACGCCCTGGCAATCGTGAAGTGTCAGAATTCGCTTGGCGAGCACGCGCAGGAATTCATTCGGCGCTCGCCGTTCTTCTGCATCTGCACGCAGAGTTCGGAGGGAAGGGCCGACGTCAGTCCTCGCGGCGACCCTCCGGGGTTCGTCAAGGTTTTTGACAAGCACACCCTGGCGATCCCGGATCGACCCGGCAACAATCGTCTTGATACCTTAAGCAACATCATCGCCAACCCGAATGTCGGGCTGTTGTTTCTCGTCCCCGGTTTCGACGACACATTGCGCGTCAACGGGCGAGCAAGTCTGACCAATGATCCTCAACTGCTGGCTGGCATGAGCGTTGCCGATCGTCTCCCGAAACTCGCTATTATCGTGACGGTAAGCGAAGTTTTCATGCATTGCGCCAAGGCATTCAGACGGTCCCGCTTGTGGAGCCCGGATCATTTCCAGGACCGCACCGAGATGCCCTCGCTCATGAAGATCATTCTGGATGAGACGACAGGGGCGCCGAGGGACGCGGATGAAATGCGAAAGATGGACGAAGACCTGGAACAAGCCTACCGAAGGACACTTTACTAAAGCATGATGCCCGCAGAAGCGGGCGATGGCGAGCTCCAAACAGGCCGGCGGCTCATTGCGGATCAGAACGGCGCTACCCGTCCTTTCCGACGGTCGTGACTTTTCGCAGAGGTCTCAGATCGCGGTCTGCATCAGATAAGGAGATTTCTCGACGGGAACCCGCGCGACGATCTTCATCACCAGCGTGGGAGCGACATCGGGAACAGAGCTCACTCGTCCGTCTTTGTAGAGCACCCGCAAGACGCAGGTCTCGCTATCATATTCAAGTTCGGCGATCGTCTTTGAATGGACCAGAAATTGCATCTTCAGCTGCCTCCTGCACTGCAGCATGACCAATGAAAATGACCGACCGCCGCCCACCCTCGAGGACAATACTTGATCGGCACGAAAACTCTTTGCCATTTCGGCGGCCGGCGCTGTCCGAAACGCGATCCAGAAGACATGCGTCCCACCAAATCGTGCCGGCGAAGCCGTGAAGAAATCTAGTAAAATCCACCATCGAAATCGCGTGAAATCAGCGTGACACACGCCCCGCGACTATATGCGACCCGGGACCACCAGAATAAGATGTGCGTAGCGCCTGCCGCAACGAGGCCGAACGCAGTTGCACCGCGGTCGTCGGCTGAAGGTGAGTATCAGGGCAGGGTCGCGATCGCTTGACTCTCGCATGCGACCCCTATGATCATCTGCCGATGATCGTTCCGCGCATTCACACTCGCCTCTCGCTGGCCAGGGATCTCGACAGTCTCGGCATTCGCGCCGGCGACATGGTCATGGTCCACGCCGCGATGAAGCGGGTGGGGCGGCTGCTCAACGGGCCTGATGTACTGATCGAAGCGCTTCGCGATGCCGTGGGCCCCGCCGGCACCATCGTTGCCTATACCGACTGGAACGGTGACTATGATGCTTTGCTGGATGAAAATGGCCGCGTCCCGCCGGAATGGCGCGCCCATATCGCGCCGTTCGATCCGGCTGTTTCCCGCGCTGCCCGCGATAACGGCGTGCTCGCCGAATTCATTCGAACGACATCAGTGGCAAGACGCAGCGGCAATCCGGGCGCCTCGGTCGCGGCGATCGGCGCGCGCGCGGATTGGCTCACCGCCGACCACCCGCTCGATTACGGCTATGGAGAGACATCGCCGCTCGGCAGGCTGGTGGCGGCAGGCGGCAAGGTTCTGATGGCCGGAGCTCCGCTCGACACCATGACCCTGCTCCACCATGCAGAACACCTGGCGCGAATTCCGAACAAGCGCCTCCGCCGCTACGAGGCGCCCTTTGCCACATCGGCCGGCGTGGTGTGGCGGATGCTGGAAGAATTCGACACAAGCGACCCGGTCGTGCCGGGCCTTGACGACGATTATTTCGGCGGGATCGTGGGCGCGTTTCTCACCAGCGGGCAGGGTGCGCAGGGCCTAGTCGGAGACGCAGGATCGGTGCTGGTCGATGCGGCCGCGATCTGCAGCTTCGCTGTCGCATGGCTGGAGCATCATGTTCGGCTTGAAGGCTGAGCGGCTAAGCCGCGCGTTGCTTTAAAACAGGTGGTCGACACATTGCTCGGTCTCCCACGTCTTGAGGAAAATCGCCAGCCTGGCAATCCAACCGACAGTCTGGCTTCCCCATTCCTGTGCCCCGCGTATTCGCCCATCAGCCGGATGTGGCGGACGATCACAAAGCGATGGCGCTTCGACGTCGTCCGGCGTTCAGGGGTTGACCCAGCCGGAGGAGGTCAGCGCGCCGAGATGATCGTAGGCAAAGACTGCGCGTTGGTTGTCGGCGTGGCGCAGCTGGAGCCAGTCCAGCGTCTCGGCCCGGAATATCAGCACCCCGAAGAAGGCCTGTCCATCGGCGTCTGCGACCGCCGCCTCGCTTGCTGGCCGCTCGCCGATGTCGTCGCCCGGCGGCCCGCCCATATAGGTGCTGCGCGTCGACAGCGGCAGCAGGCTCCAGGCCTCGGCCGCGCGTTCGCTCGACGGTCCGTTGAGTTCGGCCGATCCTTGAAGGCGAAGCTGCACTTTCGGCTGCGGGCCGAAGCCGAGGATGGTGACCCGAGGATTGGCCGATATTTCCAGCCATTTAGGGCTTCTGACATCCGTATGGATTTCCAGGATGCGCCGCATCGACGCGCCTCAGCACCACCATGCGGGCTTGCGGCCGGCCGCCGGCGTCGACCGAACAGAGGTTCAGGTAGCGGAAGGCCGACTGCGGGTCGGCGGCGGCCCCTTCGAGCTCGGCCCAGGCAGATGCATCGACCTCGGCGAGGGTCACTCTGTCGCCTCCGCGTGCTTTATCTCACCGGCCTTGACGTTCCAGTTGAAGCACATCGCTGTTTTCCTTGGGCGTAGAGATCCTGTCAGACGGACCGGGTAAGGCCGCCGTCGATCCTGAGGCTCTGGCCGGTGATATAGCCCGCTCCCTCGGAAATGAGGAAGGAAATCGTTGCGGCCACTTCGGCGCTGGTGCCGTAGCGCTTCATCGGCACGCTGTCGCGGCGCTCCTCCGTCGGCGGCAGGCTGTCGATCCAGCCCGGCAGCACGTTGTTGATGCGAATGCCGTCGCCAGCATAGGTATCGGCGTAAATCTTGGTGTAGGCCGCGAGCCCGGCGCGGAAGACGGCCGAGGTCGGGAACATCGCGGACGGTTCGGACACCCAGGCGGTGGAGATATTGACGATTGCGCCCGACTTCTGCGCCTGCATGACCGGCGTGACCAGCCGAACCGAGCGGATGACGTTCATCAGGTAGACGTCGAGGCCGGTATGCCACTGTTCGTCGGTGATCTCGGTGATCGGCGCACGCGGACCGTGACCGGCGCTGTTGACGAGAGCGTCGATCCGGCCCCACTTTTCCATGCATGCGTCCACCAGGCGCTTGAGGTCGTCGTTGGATTGGTTCGAGCCGGTGACGCCGATGCCGCCCAGTTCTTTCGCAAGCGCCTCGCCCTTGCCCGACGAGGATAGGATGGCGATCTTGAAGCCATCGGCCGCCAGCCGCCTCGCGGCTTCCGCACCCATGCCGCTGCCGCCGGCCGTAATGATTGCTACCTTTTCTACTGCCATCGCCGCTCTCCCTACTCGGTTTGCACCCATTGCCGGGCATTGATCCCTGGGATATCATGGGTCCCAAGCGGGAACGAACCAGTTTTCCTGAAATGTCCCAGTAGAAAAACTATCGAACGTCCATGCTGATCGGCAATCTTCCCTCTCTTAACGGCCTCAAGGCCTTCGACGTGGCAGCGCGCCATCTGAACTTCCGGCTTGCGGCCGAAGAGCTCGGCGTCACCCAGGGAGCCGTCGCCCAGCACGTGCGCGGGCTTGAGGCGGAACTCGGGGTGACATTGTTCGAGCGCCTGCCGAAATCATTGGCGCTGACGGGCGAGGGGCGAAGCTACGTCGCTGATGTCAGGCGCGCCTTCGAATTGCTCGCAAACGCGACGGCAAACCTGAAGCCTCAACCGGTCAAACTGGTGGTCAGCACGACACCGACCTTCGCCTCGAGATGGCTGATCCCGCGTCTTCCGGACTTTACCTCGAGGCATCCCGATCTCGATCTCCACATCCTGGCGACAGACCGCATTTCCAGCTTCCAGGTCGACGGCGTCGATCTCGCCGTCCGATATGGCAGCCCTCCCTTCGGCCCAGGCCTTGCCGCCGAACTGCTGTTCGAGCAGGAGATCATTGCCATCTGCAATCCGAGCCTCGTCGCCGAGGGAGCCGAGCCGCAGAACGCCGAAGAACTCTCGCACTACACGCTCCTTCACGATGCCCATAATTCCTGGCCCGAATATATCGATCGTTTCCTCGGCGGCGGTGATCCCACGCTGTTTCGGGGCATCAGCTTCTCACAGACATCGCACGCGATCGAAGCTGCCATCGCCGGACAGGGCATCGCCGTGGCAACCCGCGCCTTTGTCTCGACCGACATCGAGGCGGGCAGGCTGAGGCAAGTCTTCGCCGGCGCCCTCAGAGCGCAGTCGCACGTCTATCTGGTGAAGCCGCGATATCGGAAGTCCGAAGCGGTGGACAAGCTTCAGGACTGGCTGCGCTCGCAGGTGCAGGCCTGATGGCTGCTCTTACGGCACCCCTTCTGGGACCATTTGACTTCTAGACTCGATTGCTCGGCAGATTAGACTTGTCGCCGCCCGAACCATCGTTCGCACGCAGCGCAGTACTCTAGCACGGTCTAATTGTCGCAGGTCGGAACCCACTCCCCACCAAAGCGTTTGCGGGTGGGGCGATTATGCCCTTTCGGAGGAAATGCACATGCTGAGATCGATTTTGATCGCGGCCGTATTTGCGGCTGCGGGCACTATACCCGCCTATGCCGCATCTATGGCGAAATGTGACGACGCTTCCATAACGGCCTTGCAGACCAAGGTGGATGCAATGGCCGATCAGACGAAGAAAACAGCCGCCACCAAACAGGTGGCCATGGCGAAGGATGCCATGAAGGCGCACAAGATCAAAACTTGTGTGACGCATATGGAAAACGCCGAGAAGGGCATGAGCAAGATGTAATGGCGCACCCGGCGTAGTTGAAATCAGAGGATGAGGCCCGGGCTTCCGGGCCTCAAATCGAGGGGACACTCCGGATGGGAATATCCGGATGGCGACAGCTACGCGACGCTTCCGTTGCCAGGTGCGCTGCACATTATTAACAGTGCGCAGACTTACGACGCCGCTGCCCTCGCCGGCCTTGGCTTGATTCAGGCGCCACTCTTGGGGATTGGCCAATACTTTAAAAGCGGAGCGCTTGTGGAGATCATGCCCGACGCCGTATCTGGAATAGATGGCCGATTTTGGGACGACCCACTTTGCCCGAGAACGGCGAGGAGAAGGCGCAAAACAACCTTATCCTTCGATAACGAAAAAAGTCCGCTTAGGGCCAACGGGGCGGGTGGCCCTAAGTGCTGATGTCCCTGACAAGTTCCCATAGATCGACCTTCACGGGCGTTCCTTTACCTGCACGTGGGCGAAGGTCGAAGCGATGGCCGACCGCGCCGACGCATCGCCGATCCTCCGGCTGCCGAGCAGACCTGAATTCAGAGCAGCCGGTCGACACATCGCTCGATCTCCCACGTCTTGAGGAAATTCGCCTGCCTTGCAATCCAGCCGACCGCTTCGCTTCCCCATTCCTGGGCCCGGCTGGCATATTCGCCCATCAGCCAGATGTGGCGGATGATCACAAAGCGGTGGGCGGCTTCGAAGTCATCAGGCTTGATCGGCCGGACGGCCCGATAGGCATCGACGAAGGCGTCCCACATGGCGGTCGACGTCCGGCCGAAGGAGACTTGCGCCCACAAAAACACCGACAAGTCGTAGGCGAGGTATCCCGGACCGCCGTCATCGAAGTCGAAAAATATGGCTTCGCCGGCGTCGTTGATCCGTGCGTTGAAGCCGTGACAGTCACCATGGCAATAAGTCGACGTCAAATCGCCGAAGGCTTCGATCGCCTTTGCCGTTCGCGCCGCGATGTCTTTAATCTCGCTGCGGACGTCGGCGTCTTCCACGACGCCGCTATCGCATATGCGGGCAAGCGGCCGACTCAGCAAGTGTTCGAGATCGAGCCGATAGAGCGCTCCCTCCGGCTGGAATGTCTCGGCGGCGTTGTGCAGCAGAGCAAGGGTCTTGCCGTTGGCCCTTGCATCGCCGGCATCCGCCGCATTCGGCTTGCGGCCCTCGATCGCCCGGAAGAGCACGGCCTGGCGCACGCCCTCCGGCGCCTGTCCCTCAACGAACAATGTGCCCTCGCGGGTGGGGATGGGCTCTGCGACCGGAACGCCCGATTGCGAGAGATGCGCCAGGAAAGCTGTTTCGGTCTTGACGTCGGCCGGGCCACGGGCGCGGCGATGAGAAAGCCGGAACACATAACTTTCTCCGTTGCTCCCGAGGGCAAGATACACGTCATTCAAGCCGCGCTGCAGCATCCGGCAGGAAACCGGCCCTGCAAGCGGATAGTGCTGATCGATGAACCGTTCGATGGCAGCAACCTGCGGGGTCGAATAGAGCGGATTAAAATCGAGCATGGGCGCTATACCATCGGGCTTTGCTGGAGGGCTGCTTCCGCGGTGAGAAGGCCATGAAGGCGGTGGCGGCCGGAGGACGTATGATTGCAATTGGCTACTGTTTGGATAAGGTGAACGGCGCTATAATAAAACCAAGAGATGAAAAACAAAATGCAGGCGTCGCGATTTTTGCAAGAAAACTCTATTTCGATTTCTGTGATTTCCATCCGTCAACATCAATGTGATCGAGAATTAGGGTGAAGCGCCTCATCAGTAAACCAGTCACGATCTTGCTGGCCGTGTGGCTGTTGCCGGGACTGCTTGTCATTTTCGTGAGAATGTTAGGCTTTAACTTCCTGCCGTCCATCGAATGGACATCCAAAGCGAATGATCCTTCTATTGTAGCCGGTTTGCTCCCGGCGGCGTATCTCTCATGGGTCGTCTGGAGGGCCATAGATGTTACTCCGGTCGGCGATGGGAAGATGGCTATTGGCATGTTATCACTTCCCTTGTTTGCTTACTTTCTGGGAAAGAATCTTGTCGTCGTTGCCGTGCCGATGACGCTCGCCATTTTCGTGGGCCATCAGGTCGAGCTCTCTTTTACCGTGGCAAATGCCGATCGGTGGGGCGACTCCAAATGTCGACCTCGGGTTGAGCTCGAAGGCCTACCTTTTCTCTTCGACACAGTTTGCCATGTCCGAGACGATGTCACGAGTCTGTTGCCGGGTAGACCGACTGTCATCACCGGCCGAGGCACCAGCCTGGGCGTCTTTGCGGAAAGTCTGAGCCCGTAGACCGAACAAGCTCAACCGCCGTCCCGAACGTCCGCATGGTTGAGGAATTGGGATTTCACATTTGCAACTGCAGCCGGCACAGACCGAAATCTGTCTGAGTTGGGTCGCGCCCGGTCAAGCTTTTCATTATCCACGCCCAAGAGCGAAAATAATGACTCTTTTCAGCTCATTCGAACGTCCTTGTTGCGACTGCCTTTGCGCGGTTTGGATCGAACGAGGAAAAGAACATGGATTTGGATGGAAAACGGATCGTTGTCGTCGGTGGTAGCCGCGGGTTGGGCTTCGGAATGGTCGAGGCGTTTGTAGCGCGCGCGGCTAAAGTGACCGTCGTGGCGCGCGACGCGACGACTTTGCGGGCGCTCGGAGAGCAACTGGCCGTCACGACTGTGGCTGCCGATGCGACCAGCGCCGACGCGGCAAAGAGGATCATGTCGGAGACACGACCCGATGTCGTCATCATGAACGCCGGCGCGGAACCGCCCATAGACCGTATCGACCGTATTGGCTGGGAGGCGTTCACGACCAACTGGAACGTCGATGTGAAGGCCGCCCTGCATTGGGTCCAGGCCGCTCTGACGTTGCCGATGGCGCCGGGCGGGCTGGTCGTTCTCGTTTCCAGCGGAGCCGCGGTGCAAGGCTCGCCGCTATCGGGAGGCTATGCAGGAGCAAAACGGGCGCAGTGGTTCATTGCAAAATATGCCGAGGGCTTGTCGACCCAGCTCGGCCTGGGCCTGCGTTTCCGGGTCATCGTTCCCCGGCAGATGTTCGCAGGAACCGGCGTGGGCAACGCCGGAATCTCCGGTTATGCTGCGGCGGCGGGCCGGACATTCGCCGAACAGGCAGCTGCCTGGCCGGACATGACACCGCGCGGCTTTGGCGATACGGTAGCCGAACTGATCGGCGAGACGGCGCTGGAAGAGGCTATGATCTACGCCGTGCGTGGAGATACGGGCGTGACGGTCATCAATGATGGATGAAGCTGCCCTCGAAGCAGAAGCGAAGAGCACACCCTACGTGGCGCTGGCCAAGGAGGCGGATGCAGTTCGCCCGGAACTGCATCGCTATGCCGCCCGGTTGGTCGGCTCGGTGATCGACGGCGAGGACGTGATTCAGGACGCGTTGGTCAATGCGTTCGCGATGGTCGGCTCGATCTCGTCCGGCACGCCGCTGCGACCATGGCTGTTTCGCATTGTTCACAATCGCGCCATCGATACGCTGCGCCAGCGAAGTACCCATCCGTCAGAGCCGCTGGAGACGGCCTTTGATCTGGCGGATGCCAGTGCTGTTGATCCGGAGGATGCGCTGATAAGGCAGGACACGGTGCGGATCGCCTTGGCTCACTATGCCAAATTGCCGGTGCCGCAGCGTAGCGCGGTGATCCTCAAGGATGTGCTGGGAGAGCCCATCGCAGACATCGCCGCGCTGTTGGGCCTGAGTATCGATGCTGTCAAAGCCCATCTCTCACGTGGTCGGGCAGGATTGCGATCCATCACCGAGAGGGAGTCCGAAGTTCCGCTGCCCCCAAGCGCCGAGGTTCTGAATTTCGCAGCGCTCTTCAACGCGCGGGATTGGACGGCCCTGCGCAGGCTGCTTGCCGAGGATGTTCGGCTTCGTCAGGCAGGACGGCCGCAGGTCTCCGGTGCGGCGGATGTTGGCCGATTCTTTTCCTATTATGCGGATTATCCGCGGGTTTGGATCGAACCGGCTTGTCTGGAGGGCAGGGAAATATTGCTGGTCTCGGCTGCGCCGTCCGCTGCTCCTGCCTACTTCATGCTGCTCGAATGGAGGGACCAAAAGATAACACTGATCCGCGACCATCGATATGCGACCTACGTCATGGAGGACGCGGCTGTGACGCGGGCCGCATCGCAACGCGAATCTTAGGCCCGGCGCTTTCACGGCTCGTGCCGGCGCACGGATCGCCGCGTCAAAGCAGGCCGCTTTCGGTCTGAGGCCACAATGACCTCTATGACCGCGAGCTGCCATGCTGAATTTTTGATAGACCCTGTCGATTCCGGCACCGTAAGATCGACAAAGCCTGATCAACATGGAATGAGCCAAATGCCCGTCTTTCATGCCAAATGCAGCTGCGGCGCCCTGTCCCTGGAGGTCGATGGTGAACCGGTCCACAATCACACATGCACCTGCACGCGCTGCCAGCGTGCATCCGGCAGCGCACTGGCACATAATGTGTGGTTCCGGGAGGAACATGTGCGGGTCGTTTCCGGAGACTATTCCGTTTGGTTTCCGCAAGGCGAGACGACGCCTGATGTGATGAAAGCCTTTTGCCGGGTCTGCGGTGGCGGCGGCTTCTCGAAGTCCGGAACATACCTCCCCGGCACCGTTGTCATCGCCGGCGGCACATTCGCCGATCCAGCGTTTCCTGCGCCCGATCATGTTCACTGGTGGGACAATCGCCCGCATTGGCTCGATCTCGCCCAATCGATCGAGCGTCATGGCGGAGATTAGCGTTTCCAGAAACGCGAGACTGCAGCTAAAGATTGCAAAGATGACGAACTCTAGGGGCCAGGATGCGCCGCATTTTGGTGATGCGGCATCAGTCCGTCTTCGGCTCCCCGGGAAGTTGGCCGTACGCCGTCAGAATGGCCTTGATCAGGCCCGGGAAGCGCTCATCCAGCTCGGTGCAGCGCGTTTGGTTGCGCATCTCCACACCCTGGCGCTCGCTCAGGATCAGCCCGGATTCGCGCAGCACTTTGAAATGGTTGGACAGCGACGATTTGGGAATGACGCGGTCGCCGAGATCGGCAAGAGCAGAACATGTTCCGCCACCGGCGGCGCCGGCAAGCTTTGCATAAATGGCAACGCGCTCCGGATCCGACAGCGCATAGAGGATCGCTTCGGGCTTGATGTCCTCCAGGTCTGGGTGAAACAGCGGTCTCATGAATTTTATATAGCGTCCCTTGACATCGAGATCAATAGTTCCGAATTTCTGAACTATGGAACAAGCCTGCCAATCCCGGCGGCGATCCAGATCTGAAGGAACGAGAAATGGCTAAGCTCACAGGAAAGGTCGCTGTCGTTACGGGCGCCTCCAAAGGCATTGGCGCTGCGATTGCCAAGGCACTCGCAGCGGAAGGTGCGCAAGTGGTGGTCAACTACGCTTCGAGCAAGGCGGGAGCCGACGCCGTCGTTCAGGCGATCGATGCAGCCGGCGGCAAGGCCATCGCGGTGCAAGGCGATGTTTCAAAGGCAGAACAGGCGCAAGGCGTGGTCGATGCCGCGATCAAGGAATTCGGCAAACTCGACGTGCTGGTCAACAACTCCGGCGTCTATGAATTCGCCCCGATCGGCGATGTGACCGAGGAGCACTATCGCCGCATGTTCGACGTCAATGTTCTCGGCGTTCTCCTGACCACCCAGGCGGCGGCCAAACATCTCGGCGAGGGCGGCAGCGTCATCAACATCTCCTCGGTGGTCACCAGCCTGGGGCTGCCGGCCTCGGCCGTCTACACCGGCACCAAAGGAGCCGTGGAGGGCATCAACAGCGTGCTTGCCAAGGAGCTTGGCCCGCGCAAGATCCGCGTCAACGCCATTCTGCCGGGCATGGTCGAGACTGAGGGCGCCCACTCGGCTGGCGTCATCGGCTCGGATTTGCAGCAGACCATGGTTGCCCAGACGCCGCTCGGCCGCATCGGCCAGCCGGACGATATCGCCGACATTGCCGTCTTCCTCGCTTCAGACGATGCCCGCTGGCTGACCGGCGAGCGACTGGTTGCCAGCGGCGGTTTTCGCTGAAGCAGGATGATTTGAGGCCGGGCCGGCCTCAAATCTGAATCCTGTTCTGAATTAGACAGCTGGAGCATGATGTTATCAGAGAACCGCTCACACGTTTCGGCATCATGCTCTGGTCGTGCATGCGCCTTCACAGGGCGCGCGCGATCAAGTCTGCCGGGTTTCACGAAGGGGCGGAACTCACCGATTGCTTGGGTCAGCTCTTCGTCCGCGCTGCAAGGGCATCGGAGACGAAGGTGATCGAGGCATTCGACGGCAAGATTGTCGCCAAGTGCTCGCAGAACGCGGACGGCTGCCCAGATTCGTTCGTCGAAGGCACGCCGCAGATAGGTGACATCGCCTCGTGGACCTTGCATGAATTGCCGCGGCGGTCCGGTGCACACCGTTAACGAGAGAACGACCGCCCGTCGCCACTTCCTCGTCCTCCGACCGGATATCCGTCAATTCGGCGGCGAGGGGAGCTGCCACCCTATGGCAAGGCGCCAGATTTCGAGCTGGGCCGGAACCTCGTCGGGCCTCCGAAGTTTGCGGGACGAGGAGAATTCCACATGCATCTGATACAGTTGTTTATTCCGGCAGCGCCGCAAGCGGCGATCGACATCGAAGACATTATCGCGATGATTCAGCGCGAGATGACGGAGCGCCATGGCGGGGCGACTTCATACCTCAATTCCCCGGCAAAGGGCTTTTGGTCCCATGGCGAGGGCACTGAAGAAGATACGGTCATCGTCATCGAAGTGATGGTGAACAGTCTCGATCGGGCCTGGTGGCGCCAATACCGGCGCAAACTCGAACAGTTGCTCGCCCAGGAAGAATTGCTTGTGCGGGCACTTCCAGTCGAAACGCTCTGACCGACCGTCTGGAAGCCCTCCATGGAGACGCAGTTCCGCAATCTTGAAATCTATCGCAGACGCGGCGAGTTCGCAGGCTGGCCGGCAAATTATGGTCTCTGGTCGTGGGGCGACGAAATGGTCGTCGTCTTCGCGCGCGGCAAACTCGGGGCGAAGGGAGAGCTGCACGAATTGGACAGCAATTACCCCTTCGTACCCTGGCAGGCACGCAGCCTCGACGGCGGACTGACATGGATAGACGAGCCGTTCTGCGGCCACGTGCCGGGTGGGCTCTCGCTTTCGGCCGACGAGCATCTGAACGCCGAGCTCAAGGTCCGTCCCCGTCTGTCGGTCCGTGAAGACCTCTGCTCGATTGACGATCCCATAAACTTTCTCGACTCCGAGACGATCGTCATGTGCGCCAGAACCGATGTAGAGGGCAATGCTGTCAGCTGGTTCTATATCAGCCGGGATCGGTGCCTGACATGGCAGGGTCCGTTTCGTTTCACCGGTTTGCACCTTCCGATCTCGGCACGCACCGATATCGTTCCTCTCGGCAGGAACGATGCACTCTTCATGCTCAGCACGTCCAAAGACGACGGTACGGAAGGCAGAGTGTTCTGCGCGCGCACCGTGGACGGCGGGCGCAGCTTCATCCTTCAAGGTTTTGTTGGCCCGGAACCTGAGGGCTATTCGATCATGCCGGCGTCGACGGCACTGTCCGGAGGCGCCATTCTGACGCTGACGCGCTGCATGGGCAGAGGCGGTGGCAAGGGTTGGATAGAGGCCTTCACCTCCCGTGACCAAGGGAGGACCTGGACGCAGGAAGGCTGCATCGTCGAAAACACCGGCAGCAATGGCAACCCGCCGGCGCTCGGGCGGATCGAAGGCGTTCTGGTGCTCGTTTACGGCCACCGTGATCTGCCATTTGGTATCAGGATGCGCATGAGTTTCGATGATGGCCGGACATGGGGCGCCGAGACGGTCATCCGGAGCGACGGCGGCACGGCTGATCTCGGTTATCCCAAACTCGTACAACGCGGCGATGGATCCCTGCTCGCCGTCTACTACTTCAACGATGGCGACCGGGAGGAGCGTTACATCGCGGCGTCTATTGTCACGCCTGCCAAAGATCAGGAACGCGAAGGAGCCTGGGACGGTGCTGCTTCGTGCAGTCGCAGTTCTGAGCCATAGCGAAGGCCAACCTCCCACAGCGCGTTCGGGAACAAAGCGGCGCATCCATGGTTCGGGGCTGCGGCAGTTGCCGGCACGAATTGGGAGGTTCGAAATGCAAAACGATTTCACAGATTCGGCAGGGCGGAGCGCGTCCGCGCAGACCCCGTCCTCATCCCCAGGTTCCGGCTTCTCGCCGGGAACGCGCACGTCCATTTCCGATCTGGAAGCGAAGGTGAGCGAGGATCTTTCCGCCGCCAAGGAAACGATCAGGGAAGGCGCCGACACCGCCGTCGAGAAAGCCAAGGAGGTCATGTCCGAACGCACCAACTTCGCTGCTCGCCAGATCGGCGGAGTTGCAATGGCGCTCGAGAAGGCTGGAGCCGAAATGGAAAACTCCGGTCAGGCGGAAGTCGGGCGATACGCCAAGCAAATCGGTCGGAGCGTACAGACTGTCGCTCGGCGGATCGAAGGCAAGGACATCGGCGAGATCGCCACCATGACCGAGGATTTCGGGCGCAAACAACCGCTCGCCTTTCTCGGCATCGCCGCACTTGCAGGCCTGGCCGCAAGCCGGTTCCTGACAGCGTCCGCGAAAAGGCAAACAGCTGCCGCGCCGCGCGAACCATCGATTGGCCTTCGCCCCGGCACCGCAACGACCGGAGGCGAGAACAATGGCTAAATCTTCAGAGAACATACCTCTCTCCGAACTCGTCAGTGGCCTCGTTGGTGATGTCACGGGCCTGCTCCGCAAGGAAATCGATCTTGCCAAGACGGAAGCTTCGGAAAAAGCTTTCGCAGGCGCTCAGCGGCGTGGAGATTCTCCTGTTTGGTTTGGTCCTGGCAATCGGGGCGGTCGGCGTCCTGCTGAGTGCCCTTGTCGGCGGTCTCGCCGCCTTCCTCGTGACAAAGGGTTTTACCGAAACCACTGCCAGCGCGCTCGCCTCGCTGATCGTCGGCATCGTCATTGCCGGCATCGCATGGGCAATGGTCTCCCGGGGGCTCTCCGCGCTTCGCGGCAACAATTTGACACTGGATCGAACTGCGACCTCGCTTCGCCGCGACGTTGACGTTGTGAAGGACAAAATCTGATGGAAAACTCAATGGAGAAAACATCGGCCGAGCTTCAACGGGAGATCGACCAGGACCGCCGCCGCATCGGAGACCGGATTGATGCTATCCAGGAACGGATGTCGCCGGGCCAGTTGGTCGACGAGGTGATTGCCTACACCAAGGCAAGCGGCGGCGGAGAGTATGTCAGCAATCTTGGCCACGCCCTCAAGGCGAACCCTCTGCCGGTAGCCCTGATGGGCGTGAGCCTCGCCTGGCTCATGGCAAAAGGCAGCCCGTCCTCAGGCGATACGGCGACCTGGAGGGAGGAGGATCCCGAATACCCGCTCTATCCGGCGACCGGCCGGGTCCGCAGGATCGGTCCGCCGGCCATGGAAAACGGAGCGCGTTACAGCCACTTTGCCGACGAATCCGGCAGGAGGTTGAAAGCCTTGACCGACGAAACAGGGGGGCGTGCCGGCCATTTCATCGACGAGGCAGGCAAGACCTATCGCGGCTTCGCCGACGCCGGCGGAAAACAGATCAATCAGATCGCCGACGAGACTGGTGCAATGCTCGACGCGGCAACCGGCTGGGCGGCGGAGAAATGGGAGCAGGCGAAAAACGCCGCGAGCGACCTCACCGCTCGTGCGTCTGGCGCGGCAAGCTCGCTATCGAGCCGATCCTCTTCGGCGGCGACCAGTCTTCAGGAGCAAACGACCAAGCTCAACGAGGCGATCCTCACCCATTTCCGCGACCAGCCGCTGGTTGGCGGAGCCCTGGCTTTCGCGGTCGGAGCGGCGATCGGCGCGGCGCTGCCGCACACTGACACTGAGGATGAATGGATCGGGGAAGCCGCAGACAGCGCCAAAGACACCCTCAGCGATCAGGCGCAGGACGTCGCCGCGCAGGGTAAAGAGGTGGCGTCGGAGGTCTATCAAAAGGCTGTGGACGTTGCGTCCGATACTCATGATGCCGTCAAGGAACGCGTGGTGGATGAAGCCGAAACTTTCATAAATCGCAAGGACAGCTTGGGCGGAACCAATGGCCGGTAGAACGATGGCGACGACGAGATGCAGGTTAGGCCACTGACCGGCCTTGTGCGAGGGCTTCCTCCAGAAGTGCGAGGAGCTACATAGCAGGGCGCGAAAAAGTGTCCGGCGCTTTTGCGACGATGCTTGGTGGTCTGTCACGACCGGTGCAGCGCCGAGAGTCGACGGCGGCGCCGTGGACTCGCTCATCTAAACCCGATCCAAACCCACGCCGTGGTCACCGGCTTCAGACGCAGAAGACCGCCAGGCTGCTGAGTTTCGCACACACTTCAGCGGTCAAATCCCACTTGGGAAAGGCGAAGAATCCGATACCGGCGCTCCGGAAAAAGCGCCGGGTGGTCACCAAGCACGCCCGCAATCATCAGTAGGGCGAGATGCAGGCCCGCCGCGGACCGTAATAGGGCTGGAAGGTGTTGTCGTAAGCCCTGTAGGAACGGTAGCGCGCATAGCACCAGCTCGTATGTCCGTTGCCGCCACTATAGACCTGGCTGTAATAGCGCGGCGCGTAGTAGCGTGGACGGTAAATGGTCGAGCCGTAGTAGCGCGGCGCACCGTAATAAGGCGATCCGTAGTAGCCCTGATTGTAATAGCCCCCACCGTAGTAGCCCCCACCGTAGTAGCCCTGGCCGTAATACGGCTGCGCCAGCATTCCGCCGATGATTGCGCCGGCCGCGAGCCCGCCGAGTCCCCAGGCCCAGCCGTTGCTGCTACCGTGGTGTCCATGCCCGTAGTAGCCGCCATGCCCGTAGTAGCCTCCATGGCCGTAGCCGCCGCCGTGATGTCTGTACTGGACCGGCTGCGCCTTTGCGGCTTCGATCTTCGGTATGGAAACGGTGGGAAACGCCATGGCCGGCGGGACGCTTGTCAGCGCCGTCACCAGCGACAGGGTAACGATTGCTAACCTTTTCATTGGCTCATCTTTCCTTCTACTGCACCGCGCGTCGCATGCGGCGCGCAAGGACGTTTCAGCCCTCTAGGTAAACTGGCAAATTATACTCTAAAATCGACTTTGATTCGAGGATTTATGCAGGAAAGCTTTTGTTCGACGGCGGGGTCCCGGCGAAAGCACGCGACCACCCTCCGTCATTTCATATGAGCCTCGAATTGGGCATGACGCAACGCCACGATCAGGCACATCGTCCGGGAGTGGATGGAGAAGAACACCTATCTGCCGGTGCACGCCCTGGATGAAGATGGCGATGTGGATGGGACGGCTTGAAGTGAGCTTGAGTGCGTGTGTCCCGATCGGAGCGGCAGCTTTCCCGCGGATTTGACATCGAGAATATTCACGCGTCCTATTACCATCCAAAGTAAATTGGCGTTTTTCTTGGCGATCACAGCACCGGAGTGTCCATTGAGGGAGCCGCAGCTAGACGGGCTACGAGCGATTGCGCTGTTATCAGTTTTCTATTCCCATTTTTGGGAGGAAAGCTCGGACCTTGGCCATCTTGGTGTTCGATTCTTCTTCGTGTTGAGCGGATTCCTCATAACAAGCATTCTATTAAACGCCAGGGCACACGATAATCACACCGCGGCGACAATTGCGTTCTTCGCGCGAAGAGCCGCGCGAATTTGGCCACCCTACTTCCTCCTGCTTGGGTGCTGTTGGTTGGCAGCAGGAGCGTTAAAGCTTCCGCTGATGAATGAATCATTGCCGTGGCACGCATTGTTTCTCTCCAATATCTGGTATGCAGCGCACGGGCCAGAGCCTTGGGCGTTACAGCACCTTTGGACACTGGCGGTTGAAGAGCAATTTTATCTGATCTGGCCCTTTGTGATCTTGGCTTTGCCGTCACGCCATCTTCTGAAATTGTGCGGCGCACTTGTGTCATGCACCATCTTCTATCGGGCTTCCGCCTTTGCCCTCGGCAAGGTTGATGAAGCCAATGCGCTGCCTTTCGACTCGATCGATGCGCTGGCGGCCGGTGCCGCGTTGTCGTTTTTGGCTGTAGACGGGCGGAGCTTTCCGCGGTGGCTGCTCTGGGTGTCAGTACCGGTCGGAGTGGTTGGATTTATCATGCAAATCGCTTTCGACTTGGGAAACCTCGTTGAATGGGTTCTCCTTGAGGGCGCGCTCGTGCTGCCGCTGACCGCGATTGTGGCCGTGGCTTCAAAAGGGCAGCTTCTCAAGATCCTGGCGAACAAATCTCTAAGCGGCTTGGGCAGGATCAGCTACGGCGCCTATCTATACCATCTTCCACTCTGGGCGGTTCTTCTTAGATTGAGCGACCATTTTGGCATGGGTGACCTCTTCGTGCGTGGCCCGTTTACAATGGTCGTCGTTGGATCGTTATCCACGCTAATGGCTTTGGCATCGTGGGTAATGCTGGAGCGCCCAGTGATGGCCTGGTCGAAAAGGGTGACCAACCGGCCAGCCCCCGCTTGATCGGAAGCCGAACTTAGTGATCGCCGGTAAAAGCTCGAATAACCAGGCGATGGGCGGCTTTTTGGCACACCAACGTTATCTTCTTTGGAGACGATGCTTGACCACATCTGAGCGCCGCATGCGCGTTCAATCAACGCTGTAAATATCGGCGTTATCCTGCCCTTCACGCAGCCCCTTGAATGATGCATGCCGCAGCTTCCCGTCGTGCGTCCATGCCCGATACTCGATCTCGGCGACAAGCTTCGGATCGATGAAGACAGCATTTCGCTTCCGTCCGGTATCGACAGCGGGCTTGCCGATGATCATCTTGTCCATCTGCTCCCGGAGTTCGGCGGCGGATCGTTCATTAAAGCCGGTCCCCACTCCCCCGACATAGACGAGCTCATTTCCCTTGCGCGCGGCGAGCAAAAGCCGACCGATCCCGGCACGCGCGACTGTGGATCGCTCATAGCCGACGATCACAAAACTGTCGCTTTGGACGCATTTGATCTTCACCCAGTCGCCGAGACGTCCCGACCGATAGGGCGCGTCCCGACGCTTGGCGATGATGCCCTCGAGATCATGTTCGCAGGCGCTCGCCAGCAGCTGATCACCGTCGGCCTCGATCTCCTCGGAAAGCCGGATATCATCCTGACCGCCGGCCGGCACCAGATCCTCGAGCAGATGCCGGCGCACCTCGAGTTCCGAATTCCTGAGGTCGTGACCGTCGAAATAAAGCAGATCGAAAGCAATGAAGACGGCGTTGCTCGACCTCTTCGTGCCGCCTCGGCCGCCGAGCGATTGTTGCAGCAGGCCGAAATCAGATCGACCGCGCTCGTCGAGCACGACGGCCTCTCCATCCACGATGGCGGTGGAGACGGGAAGCGCTCTGGCGGCGGCCTCTATCAGTGGGAAGCGGTGCGTCCAGTCCAGGCCCCTGCGCGTCAGAATGCGCACGCCCGCAGGCTCGATGTGGACCGCCAGACGGTAGCCATCCCATTTGATCTCATAAACCCATTTGTCGCCCCTCGGCGGCCTGGCCTTCAGAAGCGCAAGGCACGGCTCGATACGATCCGGCATTGGGTCGAGGGGAAGGTTCGGCTGCGCGGGATCTCGGCGGCGGCGCGGCCGGCTGCGAAGCGGCGCGTCGGCTTCACCGAGTAGCGGCTTTGAACGCTTGCGGGGCGGCTTTGTCATGCCGCAACTTCATCAGCACCATCTTAAAAGGCAATTGCCCCGGATTGGGTATCGATTGTTCGGTTCCGCACGGGAACGGTTCTGTTGCCTTGACCTGCCGAGGCAGGATTACATCTAAATAAGTAGTTCCCAATGGCATGGTCGAATGTGTAGTCGCGTTTATATCAAGGAATCGCTTCACGAGCTTGCGCGTAGGTTCGCTTTCGCCGGACAAGGCGACCTTGACGGCTTGGTTGACCGCATCCCTCGATATAACGGCGCGCCGCGGCTGGTCTACGCGATCATCATCCAAGATGCAGAGCCGGAGACGGATATCATGGCGCCGGTCTTTGCAATGGCGGTATGGGGCCTGGTGCCCGCATTGATGAAACCGAGCGACCGGCGTCTCCCATTGATTAATATTCGCTGCGAAAACATTGCCACGCGGCGCTGCGGCCGCCAATCCGAAAACTGAAGCATGGAGCACGGATATGCGAGAGCAGCCGATCGGCGAAGCCGTGGAAGACGATGAGCGTGCCAAGTGATTGCCTACCACAGGGGCGATACGCATGGAGCTATAGACACCCTGCCGGAGGATATTCGCCACCTTCGGCAGTTGGCGTTGGCAGAAGGCGCCATGAGCCGAGGCATGACCCGCGGATGGTGGCCGGACTATGACCGTCGATGATTGGAATTCGTCCGACGCCGGCATGGGGCTAAAATCATATGCAGGCAAGCGGGTGGGCGTGATCTGCGAGGAATGCGAGATTTTGAAATTCTTCGACGGGGACGAGCTCATTGTAAAGCATGGCAATGCTTCTATGCCTTCGCTCCTCGCGACGCTCGCAAAAGAAGGCCTCGGATGCCAGCGCACCGAAAACAAATATTACGAGCGGTGCAAGCTCACCTACCACCATGGCCCCGAAGAATGGGCGCGGCGGCATGGCTATGTGAAGCCTGAGCACGCGCGCAAGGTTGATCGCCCCCTTGGTGATCTGGCCGAGTGGGAGGGGTTAGTGGCCTTTTGTAGGAACGCGGATTGCAAGCGGAAGCGACCACTTGATCGATGGGCGCTACAGAAGCGGCTCGGCAAGGATACGAAGATTTCGGCAATAGGTCCGCGCCTGAAATGCAAATGTGGACACCGCGGCGCCAACATCGTCATCGGCTATGTTTCGCGGTGATTTCGGAACAACAAGAAGGGAATAATAAATGATTGCCGGGCTTATAAACCGCGCATCGACTAACGCGAAGCGACCCGCTCGAGCGTTGCTTTCTGCAACCTTTATGCGGGCTAAAAGAGCCTGACGGAGTAAGCCCGCCGACGAAGCCGGCAAAGCGCCGCCATCACCTGCCGATATAGGCGGCCAGTTCGTCAGCCGTTCCATTGGGAAAGGCCTGTTTGAGAAAGTCCAGGAACGCCGAGACCCGCGCGCTGAGCAGCCGCCGGGAGGGGTAGAGCGTCCAGAGGGTGACCTCGGGGGCGTCGATATCCCCCCAATTGACCAAAGTGCCGTCAGCCAGATCGTGGCTCACCAGCGAAATCGGAAGACGTCCTGCGCCGACACCGGCGCGCACCGCATCGCGGATCGTGATCAGCGTTGACAAGGTGAGGACCGGCTCGATTTTGATCGTCGACCGGCCGCCTGATGTCTTCACCTGCCATGTCTGCGCTTCGGATGCGCCACGCGCGACCCCGGGAGCGGCACGTCCGCCGGTCGGGCGGGGTAGATCGGGGCTTGCCACCACCACCAGCCGATCATGCAGAAACGCCCGTCCGACCAGGCTTTCGTCGGGATCGGGATTGACCCGGATGACCAGATCGTAGCCTTCCTCGATCATATCGACGGACTGGTCCTCACTCGTCACCTCGAGCCTGACCTCCGGATATTGGAGGGCAAAGCCGGCGGCGATCCTTCCCATCGCGGTCTGGGAAAAATGTAGAGGTGCGCTGATCCGCAATCTCCCTTTGGGTTTCTGACCGCCTGAGGCAATCGCTGCAGCCGTCTCGTCCAATTCGGCGAGCAGCGCCGCCGTCCGCTCGAACAGCGCCCGCCCTTCTTCGGTCAGCTTCAGGTTACGCGCGCCCCGTTCAAACAGCCGCAGAGCGAGATCGCTTTCCAGCTCGGCGACGCGGCGCGACAATGTCGCCTTCGGCCGGCCCGTCGCCCGTGCGGCTTTGCCGAAGCCGCCATGGCGGGCAACAAGATTGAAATCGGCAAGCGCGAGAAGATCCATATCCGTTCCACCAGTGAGACTGTCTATCTAAAATTGCTGTCTATCGGACTGCCAGTGAACCACACATATTCCGGGTGTCAAGCAACCCAACACGGAGAAAGACCATGACCATTCTCGTTACCGGCGCCACAGGCAATGTCGGCCGCCAAGTCGTCGAACACCTCGTCAAGCGCGGCGCCGATGTCCGTGCCCTTGTCGGCGACCCGTCGAAAGCCGATTTCCCGGCTGGCGTCAGCGTCGTGCAGGGCGAGTTCCTCGACGTCGACTCGCTGCGCAACGCCATGTCGGGCGTGTCGACGCTGTTCCTGCTCAGCGCCGTGGTGCCGGACGAATTTACCCAGGCTTTGATTGCGCTGAACGTCGCCCGATCGGCCGGCATCGAGCGGATCGTCTATCTCTCGGTGATCCACGCCGACCTCTACGTCGACGTGCCGCATTTCGCCGGCAAGTTCGGCGTCGAGCGGATGATCGAGCAGATGGGTCTCAAGGCGACGATCCTGCGCCCGGCCTACTTCATCCAGAACGATCTGACGGTCAAGGACGTCATCACCGGCTACGGCGCCTACCCGATGCCGGTCGGCGCCAAGGGTCTCGCCATGATCGACGTTCGTGATATCGCCGAGATTGCCGCCCTTGAACTCTTGCGCCGCGAACAGGCTGCAGAGCCGCTGGCGCTCGACCGGATCAACCTCGTCGGTCCGGAGACGCTGACTGGGGCTGGTATTGCCGCCATCTGGTCTGATGTGCTCGCCCGTCCCATCGCCTATGGCGGCGACAATACCGAGGGCTTCGAGCAAAACCTCAAGCAGTTCATGCCCGCCTGGATGGCTTACGACATGCGCCTGATGGGCGAGCGCTTCCTGACTGACGGAATGCTGCCTGAGACGGGCGACGTCGAGCGCCTGACAAAGCTGCTCGGCCGGCCGCTGCGCTCCTATCGCGCCTTCGCGTTGGAAACCGCTGCCTCCTCCTGAGGCAGCAACAGCGATCTAACCCAAAAGGAGTATCACCATGATTTATTCCACAGCCACAGTTCCGGTGAACCCGCACGGCGAAACCCCTTTGACGCGCGCCGAGGCCTGGCAAGGTCTCGAACGCAAGGCACGCGACGCCCGGCTCTTTCTTCCCGTCGGTCTCTGCACCCGCTGCGATGTCGTCGAGGAAAGCCCGACCCATTTCGTGCGCGAGGCGACGATTGCCGGGCAGGATCTGCGCGAGATCATCACCCTGGAGCCGCAAAGCAAGGTCACCTTCTTTCAGGCGACGGGGCCACGCGAGGGAGCGATCGTCAACGAGCTGTTCGAGGATGAAGACGGTCAGCTGCAGCTGCGGTTCTACTGCTATCTCGGCCTGCGCGGCAAACGGCCGAACGGCCCGGAAGAGCAGGCCGAGCAGGCACAATTCGATGGCGAAACGGGCTACAAGGCCGCCCTTCTATCGACACTGAAGCGGACCCGCGAACTGCTGGCAGAGGGAAAGCTCTGAACGCCGCCGGAACCGCAAACAACAGGGTGGCCTCTTGACGAGGCGCCCTGCCTTGCGTCGCACAAAATGGTGCGGTCGATTGCGAAAGATGCGTCAGGTCCAGCGCGCAAGAGCGGTTGGTGGTTTGTGCAACATCGGTGGAAATGCCTCGTAACCGGTCTTCCGCTCCCACGGGGGTCTCGCTGCCCAATCGGTGATCGCCTTTCCATGGACGGGCAACGGCAGTTTCTCCATGGCGCTGCATGCCGCATGGCAGGCACGATCTCTCACCCAACCGGATGAATTGCAATCACTCGTACGGTCTATAGTTTGGAGCAGGTTTCCGGCGAGCCCACGCGAAATTGTCGTCGATTGGGGCTCGCCGGAAGCAAGCAGATGTGGCTGGCGTAAAGGAACCTTCATGGCTGGAGCAGCCTTGAGCGCTCCGATAGGCTTCATGTCATCGGATGATGATTAAAGGGCAACGACATGCGCAAAACGATGGCAGCCGGCCTGGCCGCCTTGATCGCCATTTATTTTCTCGGCGGCATGAGCGCGAGACATGAGATCTTTCCGTGGCCACAACTTTCCGCGCTGAAGAAAATGGTTGGCGGAGAGAAGCCGGCGGCTCCAAGCCGTTATACTTTCGACGACAAGGCGCGACTCATCGGGGATGAATCAAAAACGCCTGTGACCTGTCCGGCTCAGACTGACCGAACGGCTGTCTTACTCATTCTTGGCCAATCGAACGCGGCCAACGACGCTGGGCAACGGCACACGTCAAATTATGCCGCCCGCGTTGTAAACGCCTTTGACAAACGGTGCTTCGTCGCGGCGTCGCCACTTCTTGGATCGACCGATACAAAGGGAGAGTACTGGACGCTTCTTGGGAACAATTTGATCGCATCGGGACAAAATGACAGCGTCATCCTCGCACCTCTCGCATATTCCGGATCTGAGGTCGCACGATGGGCGACAGGCGGTGACCTCAATCCTGTGCTGGTCGACACAATGAAACAGCTTCAGGATTCCGGTTATCGGATAACGAGCGTCCTCTGGGTGCAAGGAGAGAAGGATCTCGTCATGGGCACCACTGCGGAGGTCTATCAGAAACATTTCACATCGATGGTCGACACGTTGCGTCAGCACGGCGTCGAAGCACCCGTTTACATTTCGATCGCATCGAAATGCCTCGAACCGAGCAACGGCGGCTTCAAGGAGCATATTCCAGACAATCCGATCGTACGGGCGCAACTGGCCCTGTCAAAAAGCGGCCACGGCATCCGAGAGGGGGTAAATTATGACGCGTTGCTCGATGGAGAAGACCGCTACGACGATTGTCATATCGGGGGCTCAGGCGCGGAGAAAGTGTCGGGGGCCTGGCTGAACCTTCTGCGCGGCGATCGCCGCCTGGAAAGCTCTCGATAGTTTTGCCTGAGCCGATTTTCGCGCCTTCGCGAGCGTAGGCTTCTATCCAGCGGGCGATATAATCCTTCTACGACCTTTCGCCATGCGCTCCGCCGGCGAGCGAATATGTGCAAGTGACCTCCCGGATACGGAATTTCGCGACGTTTTGAAACCGCCTTGAAACCCATTCAACCGGCTGCCACTCCGCTTCTCGCGACCCTGTGAAGTGCATCAAAGACGTTGCTTTGGAAAGAGTTCGCCAGCAAGTGGAGATCAAAGCAGCGGAATGATTGGTTCGGCTGTTCGTCAGATCCAGAGTGGCCGCCCAACGTACAGGAGACGCAATGCTTGGGGTATAGCAAGTGATCGCTGAGCGGCCCGCCCCAATGATACAAAATATGACTCAAAGTTGAAGTAAATTTCTATTTTCGTGCGAAATCGAACAATGTATCCTCTAGTTGAAATATCAAATCTGTGCATAACGAATTTCATAAAAGTAATATTTATTGCAAGGACCCTGAGGTTGTGCGAGTAGTCATTCCAACGCCAGGACGCGTTATTCCTAAAAACCACCCCTCTTCCTGATCCCCGCTCTTGCGGGGTTTTCTTTTTCTGGCTCGGTGAACCTCCGCTAACCGAGCATATTGGAGATCTATCCACCCAACGGTACGGAACCGCGCAGCACCTTTTCCGGCTATCTCCCGTTAGGCATATAGGATCGCACAGGTGGCCCCATGCGGGGCCGTCCGCCATCCCTTCTTTCGCCCTGTGCGATCCACCTTTCCCAATTGCCTCTGCCTCGTTTCGGCGGGGCTTTTTTTCGAATTGCCGCGGAAACACCGGCGCCCTCGGCTTCACCGGTTGATCAGGCGGCCTTTGCCGCCACGGCGGCAAGCAGGATGCCGGCAGTCTGCACCGATGAACCGGGGTTCTGCCCGGTGATCAGCAGGCCGTCCCGCACGGCATAGGACGACCAGTCATCGCCGCTGGAGTAGATGCCGCCATTCTCCTTCAACATGTCCTCGACCAGGAACGGCACCACCTGGGTGAGGCCGACGCCGTCTTCCTCGGAATTCTTGAAGCCGGTGACCTTTTTGCCCTGAACCAGCGGCGTGCCGTCGGCAGCCTTGACGTGGCGCAGCACACCTGGTGCGTGGCAGACAAAGGCGACCGGCTTGCCGGCCTGATAGAGCGATTGGATGAGGGCGATCGAATGCTTGTCTTCGGCCAGATCCCACAGCGGGCCATGGCCGCCCGGATAAAACACCGCGTCGTAGTCGGCATGGGAGACCGAAGTGAGCTTTACGGTCGAGGCGAGCACGGCTTGGGCATCCGGGTCGGCATGAAAGCGGCGGGTCTGGTCGGACTGGAAGTCCGGTTCGTCGCTCTTCGGATCGAGAGGCGGCTGTCCGCCCTTCGGCGATGCGACGGTGATGTCGGCGCCGGCTTCGAGGAAGGCATAATAGGGAGCGGCAAACTCTTCGAGCCAGAAGCCGGTCTTCCGGCCGGTATTGCCCAGTTGGTCGTGCGAGGTGAGAACCATGAGGATTTTCATCTGGAGATCCTTTCGAGGCAGATGTGATCGGTCGCTTTCGATGAGGGGATTATGCCTTGGCCATTCTCATTCCGGAAATTTATTTCTTTGATTTAAGATATGCGTTTGGCAATATATCTTGATGAAGTATGACCTCAACCTCCTGCCTGTCTTCCTGGCGCTCATGGAAGAGCGCAATGTCACGCGCGCAGCTGAACAACTGGGCATGACGCAGCCGGCCGTCTCCAACGCCTTGAACCGCCTTCGCGAGACCCTGCGCGATCCGCTCTTCATCCGCGAGCGCTACGGCATGAAGCCGACTGAGATGGCAGAGGCACTTGCTCCGGTGATCCGCGGGGCCTTGGCGAGCCTCGATGACGTCATTCTCGGTCAGCAGGCGTTCGATCCGGCGCGGGCGACACGGCAGTTCACCATCGCCCCGAACAGCTACGTCGAGTTCGTCCTGATGCCGGTGATCGTGGCGCGGCTGCGCGAATGCGCTCCCGGGATCAGGCTGCGCCTGACGCCCTTCGGCAATGATCTGGCCGAGACCGGCGCGATATCGGGCGCGACGGAAATGGTGCTCGGACGGATCGTCGAGCCGCCGGATAACATGGTCGTGCAGCATCTCATGGATGATGGATTGGCCTGTGTCGTGCGCAAAGATCATCCCGAGATCGCCGAAAGCATCTCCGAGGAACAGTATCAGCGGCTGCGGCATGTGAACGTGCTTCCGCCCGGCCGGATGCGCGTCGGCCTGTTCCAGATGCTGCAGCAGGCCGGCCTCAGGCGCGACGTCTCGGTCTCCGTCACCCATTTCCTGGCGGTCCCGGAAATGGTGGCCGTCACCGACTATTGCGCGACGCTGCCACGGCTGATCTGCCATCGCCTTGCCCGCGACCCACGTCTCAAAGTCCTGCCAGCACCGGTCGATCTCGGCAGCTTCCCGGTGGAGCTGGCATGGCATATCCGCTATCGGAACGATCCGGCGCATCGGTGGTTGAGGTCATTGATATCAGAGGTCGCAAAGGATGTCTCCGACGCTGCGGTGGCAGAAGCGATGACTGGAAATTGAGAGCGCGAGTTCGAATCTCGGCGAGGCCTTCACGGGCGAAATAGCGGGGCAAAAACCGGTGTCGATGGCACCCGATTATGTTGGGATACGTCGCTGTTCCTGCTGCAGATGCCACCCCGCGCTCCGTCCTCCTCGGGCTTGACCCGAGGATCCGCTCTGGCCGCCTCGATCGGCAGCAGTTATAAATCCAGGCTCGAGGTCTGGGGTGACGGAGGTTGGAGGTGGCTTCACCCAACGCGCTGCCGGCGCAGCATATGGGGCCAAACGCGTCGCTCGCTCGGCGCCCTTTCTCCGCTCGCCCGCGACCGGATTTAGAGCCGGTTTCCTTTCAGCGCTTCCACAAAACGGATGACGTCACCGACCATGCTGTCGTTGAAGATATCGTTGTGACCCGCACCGTCATAGATCAACATCTGCTTGGGCTCGGGTGCAATGCGATACAACGCCTGGCCTGAAGAAAGCGGGATGCTGTCATCGAGCCGGCCGTGGAGGAACAACTTCGGTTGTCCTACTTTGCCTATGTTGAGGTCCGAGCGAAAGGGATCCTTGAGGAGAAACTCGACCGGGAGGAACGGATAATGCGTCTTCGCAACCGACAGTACCGAGAGGTACGGAGACACAAGAATGACGCCGCCCGCGGCCGGCCTGTTCGCGGCGGTATTCACGGCGACGCCAGTGCCAAGAGACCGGCCAAGCACAATGATCTCGCTTCCGCCGTGTGACGAAAGCCAGTCGAACGCGGCGAGCCCGTCTGTCAGCAGGCCCTGCTCGCTGGGTGAGCCGGTCGATCCGGGATAGCCGCGATAGGAAATCGCCAGCAATCCAATCCTTCGCGTGGTCAGCGCCTGGGCGAGAAACGCGTAATTGTCGAGGCGGTCACCATTTCCGAAAAAGAGGAGCACGCAGGGCTTGTTGCCGTCGCCCTGGCTGTACAGTCCCTGAAGCATCTCTCCGTCGGGCGTCTTGATGTGGACCGTCTCGCCCCAACTCGCGTGCTCCGGAGCAGGTGTGGCGCCGGCTCCGGGGTAAAGCAGGGCGCGCTGAGACAGATAGATCAGACCCGCAAGCGCCACGTAGGCGACGACCGCCATCAGCGGCAAGATCAGCAAGTACCTTGTAGCGCTCACGACAGACTGTTCCCGCTGGTTTGGCAATGCCCAGAACGCCTTGCGGCAACCGCGGCCCGTTGCGGCGCGATGTGCTCAGCGCAGCGGCAATATAGACACAAAGCGTTCCTATGGAGAAGAGGCTCGAGAAACGACGATCGCGCGCGTCCTGTTGATCGCCAACTGTTCGCCGCAACCTACCAGCGCCTTGCCGGCAGGCGGGGCGAACGGCCAACGGGAGTCCCTCATGGACGTTGCCATGGCCTATTTTGCCTTTGCGCACAGTCGCCCGGCACTCTACGAGGCCATGTTTATCCTGCCGACCCAACTGCAGTTCGCGGAGGCTGACACGAGATCGGAACTTCGGGCCGGTTTCGACGCCATTGCAGCAGCCGTGTCGCCGTTCTGTGCCGATGTGGAGATCTCGACCGAGACCTTCTGGGCAGCCGTTCATGGGCTTGCCGAGCTCGAACGTTCAGGCCGCATCAGGCCCGGCATGCGCGACAAACGCATCGCGATTGTTGTTCAGGCGATCGTGGATGCGGGAGGAAACGCGCCTGGCCGTGGCTGATGACATTCCGTCGGATGTTGCATCGGCTAACGGATGTGGAGCGCGCATCTTCAATGGAGTGCTGTCGCCGATCATGTCCGGATACGTCGCTGTCCTTGCTCCAGACGCCACCCCACGCTCCGTCCTCCTCGGGCTTGACCCGAGGATCCACTCTCGTCTCTATCGGCAGCGGGCATGGATCCCAGGCTCAAGGCCTGGGATGACGGAGGGTGAGGCGGGTTTCGACAACCAAATGGGCGGCAAAACTATCAGTCGACACCGTGGCAACGAACCAAGTCCTCAATGGTCTGTTCGTACTGCTGGCGTTCGAACTCAAACGGGCCAAAGCTCGCATAATTGCGCCTTGGCCGATGCGGCTGGCTGAACCCGCCCCATATCACCTTGTCCTGGTGCAGGCGAACATGGGCGACAAGGGGCCAGCATCCGACCTCGCCACATTCACACGACAAGACATAGATTTCGCCCTTTCCACCGCCTTGTACGGGTTTCTCCCGACCAAGGAAGTAGCTCGATAGCGGACCGAAGCGGTAGAATGAGGGTACGAGCCCGCCATATCCGCCGGCAGGATCGCCGTAGCCGGCGGCGCGTTCGAAGTCCGTCACGAGTCGATCCAGGCCCATTCCATCCACGCACGGAAGGATGGCTACCGTATCTTCGCCATTGTTTTCGAACTTGAAGCTGAGAACGTTTTTCATCTTGCTCTGGATAGAACCGGTCAGCGCTCGCAGTCAACTTCCCGCTATTGGGCCGGCGTCGCCAAATGGCACGTTTGAGACCTCGGCGAGGCCTTTCATGGGCAAAATTCGGTGTTGATGGCAGCCGACCACATCCGGATACGTCACTATCCTTGCTCCAGACGCCACCCCACTCTCCGTCCTCCTCGGGCTTGACCCGAGGATCCACTCTGGCCTCGATCAGTCGCCGGCATGGATCCCAGGCTCAAGGCCTGGGACGACGGAGGGTGGAGGGTCATGACCGGATCCCCAGGATGTCCGTTTCAGCCTCACGCAATCAAGGCGAAATAGACACGCCTATGCATAAGGAAAGACACCGATGCCGAGAGCGTTCCTGAATCCGCACATGCGACTGGGCTTCACAGCAGTTTTTGCTTTATTGGTTATGGGTCTCAGGCCAGCAGCCGGATTGCCGCGATGCCCTCCTCAGGACGAACTGCTGGCGAAAGCGGAGATCGTGGTTGAGGCGCGCGTGAAATCGCTGTCGATCGGCGAATCCGGTTTGCTTCTGACAGAAAATTTTCCGTCGCGGATGGTGAGAGCAGATTTGGAGATCAAGAGAGTTATCAAAGGCAAATTCCTGGGAAAGGAGGCGACGGTGTACGGTATCCTGTATCCCCCAGGGCCTTTCATGGAGTTGACCGCGATGGCGTTATCTTACGGTCTCGATGACCGTGACACCTTCGAATGGGAGCTTTCGCGCCACGAAATCGGTAATGATGTGGCGTTGTTTTCAATGAACGCCTGCAACTATCACAAATTCCCCGACTGGGCAGTTGCTCCCCGCTGATCGACGGGGTCACATCGCAATTGGCGCACGTCGGCTCACTCGCCATTCATGAGACGACGGGAGATAAGCCGTGCGGGCGGGCCGGCGGACGCCGACCGCCACGAACTTGGAGACTCGCGCTCCGATCAGCTCAGGCCCGCTTCGGCGTATCCGACGATGTTGGCAATGGACGGCGCTTCCGGCATTTGCGCCTGGTCGCGCTCGCCGTTTCCTTCTCACCCAGAATGCCGCGCGGTCGAAGGACTCGCCGTACGCGCTGCCGCGCGCGTGAGGAGCAGGCTCAGGGCTGGATATGGCGGAGGTTCGGGACATGCCAATTATAAGGGCCCTCGCAAGATCGAGGATAAGGCGGGGTTTGAATGAGGATGTCCATTTCAGCCTCACGCTGCCGAGGCGAAATAGACATGCCTATGCATAAGGAAAGATACCGATGCCGAGAGCCAGACAATGCCACGCTATCATCAAACCGGGCGCGTAATCATCAGCCAGATAATTCCCAACACCGCAGCGAAAGCCGGAAAGCCGAAATAAAACCAAGTCCAAAATAGCCGATGGTATCGCGCCGGCAGCGGCTCGCCTTTCGCCGCTGCTTCCGTCGCAATGTTTCGCATCTCCATCTGCATCCAAACAACCGGCAACCAAAAAGCGCCGGTGAACAGATAGAGAACGATCGACCAAAGGATCCACCGCTCCCAAAGGGAATAGCCGATATTCCAGGCAAGCGCTACGCCGGTGATCGGCTGAATAATCACGGCCGTTGTGGTAAAGACGAAGTCGGCGATCACCACGATCCGCGCTACTGCGCCCACGGTCGTCGCATTGCCGGAGCGATGCGCGACCAACATGAAGAAGGCGATCCCCGCGCCGGTGCCGAGAAGAACGGTGGCGCCGATAATATGCAGGAATTTCAGTACGAAATAGATCATCGCTCCTCCAGAATCGCGAGAGCAACCAGGTGCAGCACAAGGATCGGCCATATCTTTGTCAGCGGGCCGAGGGGCTCATTCCACAACTGAGGCAATATTGCCGTGCCGGCTGCCCCATAGAAGAGCGACAACAGGATGGCCGCATATAGCCCCCATCGTGCAGTGCGACGAAAGGCGATGGCGCATCCGACGAGAATGTCTGCAAGAGCTCCGGCAATCACGCTCGGTGCCGCCAAACGACCTGCGCCGCCGGCCAACATCAGTTGGACACCCTGGTCGAAACCCGATGTCAAAGAAACTATTCCGGTCGATATCCAAAACAGTGGCAGCAGCACGAAAATGACGGGCTTTAGAAAGTAGAGTTTAGCAAACCAACGCTCCTGAACCGAAACCGGGCGACGCGCCAAAGCATCGTCCAACGATAAGGGCCGGATTCCCGTAGCGGCACTCCAATTCGTTGGATCACCCACGGCGCCGTGGACGATCTCCCTTGCGGCAGTGCTTCGAACCGGCGGGCGCCATCCCAGCAGTCCTGCGAAATCGCCGAGCCGATAGAGAAGGTTGGCGAGGGGGCGGGGCAGCAGATAGCGCTTGGCGGGAGGCCAGCCAAGCCATCTCCGATATCGAGCTACAATCTGGTCGAATTCGAGCTCTTGCGGGCCGACGATTTCGAGCGAGATTTTCGATGGGGCAGTTTTGTCGACAAGGCGAACGGCGGTTTCGGCGACGTCATCGACCTGCACCACCTGAAGTTTGCCGGTCGACGGCATCAATGGCAGAAACGGCAGCGCGGCAAGGCCGCGAAACAATGCACTGGAACCGAAGGCGGCGTCGCCTAGGATCACGGCGGGACGCAGTATCACCCAGTCGAGATCCGTCTCCATCAGAGCCATGTCGCCGGAAAGCTTTGTGCGCGAGAACGCCGACGGCTGCTGCCGATCCACTCCAATTGCTGAGAAGTGAATAATTCGGCGTACACCAGACTGCTCGCAAGCGCGGAACAACGCTCGCGGTCCCTGCGCATGGACGCCCGTCATGTTGTGCCTCAGTCCGTCCTGCAACGCGCCGGCACAGTTGACGACAGCATCTGTTCCTTCGAGATGACGCAGCCAATCAGAGGGCTCCACCGCCCTCGCCACGTCGACTTCGACCCAGGTGCCGAGCCCACCTGCGGGCTGTTTTCCAGGACGAACGGCGCGGATGATATCATGTCCGCCTGTCGCCAGCCGGGCGCAGACGGCACTGCCAACAAGTCCGGTCGCGCCGATGACAAGGATTTTCATACTGACGACCCTCGTGCTCAACGGCTCTAACTTGTGCGTGCACAATTCGCTCCAGTGCCGGTTGATGCTATTCCTCAGATACAGCATGTCCGACAAAAGCCCGAATTCCTGGCGCTGATGCCCGGCGTTCGGCAGTCAGGCGCCACGAACGAACGTTGCGTTCTTGAAGGCGTGGGGGCGAAATGGACGCGTGTCGTTCCAGGGTTCCATTTACGACTGTCGCTATGCTTGCACCAGGCCGCTCCCGAAGCATTGCCTACTGCCTATGCTCCATCTCGGCCAGCGTCTCCGGCGGGAGACGAACAGAGGCACCGGTCAGCAGTCCATGGATCTCCTGTGCTCGCCGCAGATGATCGAGGACGACCGGAAGCAGGGATGAGGCCAGCCGCTGCAGATCGCCGTCCTCGCCCATCGATATCTCCCAGGCTAGAAGTTGCGCGGTCTTTTGATGGTCAACGATCTGTGCCTTGATATAGGCGGCGTCGAAGGCATCTGCCTCCAACGTCTGCAGCCGCTCGCGAAGCAGGGCATGTTCGGGGTCGAGCTGGTCTGACAGTGGGATTTTAGCGGCGTCTGCAAGCTCCTTGAGCTTCCTGTTTGCGTCGGAATGGTCGCTGACCATCATGTCGGCAAACTGTTTGACAGCATCCGCTTTCGCCTTGCCGCCTGCAAGATTTCCGAGCTCGACTTCAGCAAGCCCCCCGGCGGTTGCAAGCTGCGCAAAAAGCCGGTCCTGATTGTTGGTCTGGTGTGGCGCTGGAACGCCTGGCCGAGCCATTCGCGTGTCGACGCCCATTCCGGCCGGATTGCCGATCTGGCCAAGCGCCGACGAGCCGGCCAGAACGACAGCGACGGTAAAAAGCACCCTGCGAAACATGGCGTCTCTCCCTCTAAAGCGTCACCAGATAAGCAACCAGGTCCTTCTTCTCCTGCTCATTAAGCTTGACGCCGAGCACGAGATTGAAGAATTCAACGGTGTCGGCCAAGGTCATCAGACGGCCGTCATGCAGATAGGGCGGCGAGTCCTTGATGCCGCGCAAGGTGAAGGTTTTGATCGGACCGTCGGGAAGGGCGACGAAGTCGTTGAAGACCTGCCCGATTTTATAGAAGCGCTCCAGCTTCAGGTCGTGCATGTCGTTGTCCATGAACTGGGTCTGCGGCACGTGACAGTCGGCGCAACGACCCTTGCCCATGAATATTCGCTCGCCCGACAGTTCCTGCGGCGTCGCAAGTTCAGGATCGAGTCTTCCGAAGACGTCGAGCTTGGGAGCGGGTGGAAAATCGATGATGTTCTGCATCTGCGCCATCATCGCGACCTGGTTGGTGCGGTCGGGAAGGTTTGCGCCCTTCCTCGTCGCGCTGACATGGTCGCCGTTGAAGTATGCGGTGCGCTGCTCGAATTCGGAAAAGTCTTCGACGGAGCGAAGCGAACGTTTGGAACCGTGGATCTGTTGGTTGAAAAGACCTCGCAGGCTGGTGCTGTCGAGGCGAAAGCGGTCTGCCTGCGGACGAACGTCGGGCGTGAGATGAAAGGCAGCATTGGTATGGAAGTTGGAATGACAGTCGAGGCAGGCGACACCGGTGCTTTGGTCCGCCACTTTGCGATCCTCGGTCTGATTGAATTCCTCCTGCGGGAACGGCGTCAGAAGGAGCCTCAGACCCTCCATTTGTACGGGGGTGACGATGCCATTCATGATTTCATAAAAGTTCTTGATCGTCAGAAGCTGCCCGCGTGAGACGTCGCCGAGTTCTGGGTGCGTCGTCAGGAAGATCGGAGGCGGAAACTCGGGCGTCAGGTTGTCGGGAAGGTCAAAGTCGACGTCGAACCTGCGGAGGTCGCGCATCTCCTGCGCGTGGATTTCGTCGATCTGCCGATTGGGAAAGACCTGTCCGCCAGTCGCCTGTTTGACATGGGGGAGAGGGAGAAAGCCTTCGGGCAGGAGATTTTTCTGCTTGATCTCCGCCGGCTTCATCTCGGCCAGCTCACCCCATGTCACGCCCGCAGGCAACCTGACGCGGATGTCAGCTTGAACGGGTTTCATGCCGCCTGACATCATCGCGCCGGGCATGGGCTTATCAGAGAGATCGTACCGCCTCTGAAGGAGATCCTGTTGGCGCTTCATGACGTCCGGCTTCTGCGCCTCGTCAATTCGCCGGGCGTCGGAAAACGGCATCGTTGGAAGCGGTCGGTACGTGGTGTCAGGCGGCAGCGGGTCGGAAAAAGCGCCGACGGCGAACACGCAGAAGCCGGCACCGATCGAGCACGCGGCGAGAATGAATGACCTCTTGTATCGAAACATAGCGCTCCCCTCAATTTTACACCGCAACCCTGCGGACCATGAAAAGTTCCGGCGCGTGAAAGCTTTTTGCTGAAAGGGCCGTTTCAGGCGACCGCAACGGATCCAGACTGCCAGAGGCTGCTATGGTCATACGAATACCAGCACCGCGATCATCGCGACCGCCGAAGTAACGCCCGCACCCGTGAAGGCGGAGATCAAAAGCTGAGAGGTCCGGCCTATCTTAACGTCTTTGATTTCCTCGGCAGCGCCAAGGACGGCCATCAACCCCGCCGCCATCCAACATACGAGCGTCAGCGCTCCCAGGATTATCGCCAATTGCGCGGTATCTATTGGAGGAACACTCATGAGAACACCTCCGCAGCGACAGCAGCATCTATGAATGTCCTGCGAGCAAGCTCAGCGCTTCCATGGTGTATGATGGCGTCTGAGCATCTGCACTTGGCAATGGCGTATTCCGCCTGCGTTTGCGACGGCCAACGATATATTAAGGCTTCCAGTGCAGCCCTGGGTCCGTCGATACGCTCGCGGAAGCCGTTGCCGATACGAACGAACACGGGAACTGCCCATGTGATGTCGAAGTCACCTTCGATAAGCTTCTCCAAAATGATGAGCTCCCTTGTTAGCTGCTTACGTGCCAACCAAACGAACCTGCCTGCTGCGTCGCAGTTCCTGCTCTGTCGCCGTCTGTGCGCAATCGGACATTCATCAAGCGCCTAGCAACGGAGGGAGGGCTGCAATTGCCGGTGGCCGCCGATACGTCGGTGAACATCCTTTTCTTAGGTCGAAGGCGAAGATCGAGGTTTAGGCGTGACATCGCTGTCGATCGGCGAATCCGGTTGCTTCCGCGCGGAAGACGTTCCGATGCGCCTGATAGGATGAATTTGGAGATCAGGAGAGTCATTAGAGGCAAATACCTAGAAGCACGACGACGTCTCACGACTAATCATGACATGACAGGAAGTAGGGGCGGCGGGCGAGCCATTCCGACGCCGCCCGCCACGAACTTGGAGACTCCCGCTTCGATCACCTCAGACCCGCTTCCGCCGCATCTGCGTGACGCTCCGCCAGACGACCGACACCAGGAAATAGAAGGCGCCGAGGCCGGCATAGCCAGCGATGTTGGCAATGGACGGCGCTTCCGGCATTTGCGCCTGGGCGATGAAGAAGCAGCCTGCGACGGCAGATTGGCCGCCGCTGAGGATCATCGCCCACTGGCCGCCATTGGTCTTCCAGCGCCGGACAGCGGTTCCGAGCTGCAGCAGGCCGGAAAAGATCGCCCAGAGGCCGAAGACGCTGAGGACCCAATTCATGCTCATCGTCAAAGCGACGATCACCGCCGCTGTCGTCAGCGTGCTGACGGCGACGTTGATCGCCTGGCTGCGGTTGTTTGCCAGGCCGCCGTTCCGCGCTGCGTCGATGAGGTTGGCGGCGGCATCCCAGGCCGGGTAGAGGATCAGCAAGGCGGCCGCGACGGCAAGCGACTGGCGGCCAGTGGTCAAGGCGGCGGCGACCCAGATGGCGGAAAAGGCTGCTCGCGTGAAGTAATAGCGCGTCAGCCACTCTTCCCTGTCGCCAGATGCGACGGTGGTTTGATCGGTGGTCATCATGATCTCTTTCCTGAATGTGATGGTGTTGGTCTGATAGGGGCGGCTCACCGTTATCGGTGGCGGCGTCCGTCATGGGGATTGGATTTTCTTGGTTTGCCCGAACCGCTGGGCACCGCCGGGCTGCTGTCGAGACGACGTTCTCCGTCATTCGGGTCGATCGCCTGCCGATCGGGCGGCATTCCCTGGCAAATCGCCGGTCGAACCGGGGGCGGCCCGGCCGACCGGCGACGACGTGGTCACATGGGCGGGACCACGCCATTCTTGCCGACAAGCACCTGATGGGCGAGGGGGCCGGACGGCGACTTCTCGGCCGGAATGAAGACGACGGCGCCGGGCACGAGATCGTCCTTGGTGGCCGGAGCGATGGTCACGACGGGCGTGCCGTCCGGAATGGCGATCTTCTTTTCCTTGCCGTGATAGGAGACGGTGACGGTGCGGCCATCGACGCCCTTGACGGCGTCGGCGACGGTCGCATTGGTCATGCTGCTGTTGGGCTTGAGGTCCCAGCCATAGCTGCCTTCGCCGGCACCCTTCATTGCCGGCGGGAAGATCAGCACTTCAATCGCGCCGTCGCCGCCGCCTGCGCTCGGCAGCGATGCAATGCCGACGAAGTCGCCCGGCTTGATGTCGGTGACCGCAGCATTTGCGACGCTCGCCAGTTTCCAGCCGTCGGCAAGCGTCACATCGACGGTCTCTCCCTCGCGGGTCTTCACCTTGAGAGCGGAGCCGCTGTAATTGACGATGCTACCCCTGATATGGACCTGCTCGGGTTTCTGGTCTTCAGCATGGACAGGCGCCGTCAAGATAGCCGCCGACGTGATAGCGCTGAGCCCCAGCACGAGGGCGGGGATCATGGTCTTGATCATATCGTTCTTCCTACTAGTTGGTAGTGTCGCTGAACGTGGTTGTCGCTCCGGGCTTTATTCCGCCCGCAACTTTATCGAGCGGCGGTCGGAGTGAGCCGCTCCAGGGTGGGGGCGAGAATGGTGGCGAAGATCTCCGGGGTGCCGTAAGCACGGGCCGACAGCATGGCGCCGTGGACGGAGGCCATGAAGGCTTCAGCCTCGACACGCGGTGCGCTCGATAGTGTCAAACTGCCATCCTTCAAGCCTCGCTCCATCACCGAGGTCAGCCATGTCGACGCAAAGCGGAAGAAAGCCTTGACCTCGGCTGCGACCTCCGGCGGCAGCGCCGGCAGTTCGCTTGCCAGCAGGGCGCACACGCAAAACGGCCGGCTGGCGTCCTCGATGCACTGGGCCCAGTGGCCCGCATAGGCCTGGAGGAGTGCCAGCGGATTCCGCACCTGCTGCTCCAGGCCCGCAATACCCGCCTCGGCATCTTCGCGATAGCGCACGACCAGCGTGCGCACCAGATCGGTTTTGCTCGGAAAGTGGTGATGGATGCTCGCCTTGCGGATCCCGACGACGGCAGCAATATCGGCATAGCTGAAGCCGTTATAGCCTCCGGTCATGATCAGCGCTCGGGCGGAGGCCAGGATTTCGTCGGATGTCGTCGAAAGATTGCTCATGAGGTTTGTCTACCTTCTAGTAGGAAGATAGTCAAGCGCAAAGCAGATTTTCTGCCATCGGCCGTCATCGAGGCGGTGACCGGCTTTCATCTTGACGCGGGCGAAAGTGAAATGGCGTCGGTTGTGGCGACCGGCCTTGACTCGCCTCGAAACGCCAGAACATAATCAGAACATCTAATATGTGGGATGGAGTTCTGGATGTGCGGCCGCGTCTATATCAAGACCTCGCTTGAGGAACTGGTGCGCAATTTCGCCTTCGCGGAGCGTGCTGCGATCGATGCGCTCGGAAACCGATTTCCGCGCTACAACGGCGCGCCGACGCTGGATTATCCCATCATCATTCGCGACATGGTCCGCGAGCCTGATATCATGGGGCCGGTATTCGCCAGCGCTCGCTGGGGTCTGATGCCGGAATGGATGAAGCCGGGAGGGCGGCCGCCGCCGATCAATGCCCGTTGCGAGGGTATCGGTACCAACGGCCTGTTCCGCTCGGCCTACAGGTCGCGCCGTTGCTTGGTGCCGATCAACGGCTTCTTCGAGTGGAAGGATATCTTCGGCACCGGCAAGAACAAGCAGCCTTATGCGATCGCCATGGCTGACGGCTCGCCCTTTGCGCTCGCCGGCATCTGGGAGACGCGGCGCGACAATGACATAGAGACTCGGAGCTTCGCAATCGTGACCTGTGAGCCGAATGCGATGATGGCGCAGATCCATGACCGCATGCCGGTCGTCCTGCACCGCGAAGATTACGAGCGCTGGCTATCGCCGGAGCCTGATCCGGCCGATTTGATGAAGCCGTTCCCGGCCGATTTGATGACCATGTGGCCGATCGGCCGCAATGTGGGTTCGCCCAAGAACGACACGGCTGACATCATCGATCCGATCGACCCCGATCCGGAACCGACGCTGATCTGAATTCACTGGCTCGGGCGGGAGCCATCCATCAACCATGCGGTCAAAGAGATACCTCGCGAGAGGACAGGACGACGCATGCCAGAACAAATCACCTGGAAATCATGGGAATATGTCAGCGGCCGGGACATCAAATATAAATGGCGGCACGCCTGGAAGGAGAAACCCGGCGACGATTACGTCGCATTTGACGGCGATACCCAGATCGGAAGGATATTCCGGTCACAGGCTGGCGGAGGGATCGATAATCGATGGTTCTGGATCGTGGCGACAGACGGCAGCCATCGACTGGATTGGCCGTCGGCTGGATACGAGGACAGTGCCTACGTCGCCTCAAGGCGGCTCGAAATGATCTATGAGAGCATCAAGAGCGGAAAACCAAGGACGGCGCACCCATGAGCATCGAAGGCCATTCGCGTGCACCGGGCGCCAATGTGATCGTTGAGCATTATTGCGAGCACCGGCTTGCTGACGGCACAGGCTGCAAGGAATGGGGAGGTTGGGGCCACAGCCCATCCCCGGCTGTGCCAACGCGCTGGTGGTGTTGGGAACACTTCCCGCACAAGACATTTGAACAGGAACAGGCGCTGAGGCGGAAGCTGGAGGCTGCCGGGGGTGGGAAAATCACCCAATGAGAGCTGGCTGATTGATGTTCCGCCGTCAGCCGTCGGTCGAGACGGTGACAGGCTTCCACGCCTCGATCTCCTGCTGCAGGCGAGCGATCCTCTCTGACACGTGCCTGAGGGCGTCGCTGCCGAGCAGAAGCTGCGGCGGGGGATTATCGGATTCGATGAGGCCTAGAACCGCGGCGGCCAGTTTGGCGGGATCGCCGCGCTGCTTGCCGCTGACGGCCTGTCGCGCCTGGCGGATCGGGTCGAAAAGGGCATCATAATCGGCGATCGACCGCTCGGTGCGGACCATCGATCGTCCGGCCCAGTCCGTCCGGAAGGAGCCGGGGCAAAGGGTGGTCACATGGACACCGAACGGCGCCATTTCCGCGCGCATCACCTCCGATATGCCTTGCAGCGCAAATTTGCTGCCGCAGTAATAGGCGATGCCGGGCATGGTGATCATGCCGCCCATCGACGTGACGTTGACGATGAACCCTTGGCGTCGCTGGCGAAACCTCGGCAGAAATGCCTTGGCAACGGCGACGGCGCCGAAGACGTTGACGTCGAACTGACGCCGCATCTCTTCGATCAGCGACTCCTCGAGCACGCCCTCATGGCCGTAGCCGGCATTGTTGATCAGCACGTCGACCGGCCCATGCTCTTCCTCCACTTGGCCGACGACATCATCGATACGGTCGAACTCGGTGACGTCGCAAAGGACCGGCCGCAGGCCAGGCAGGGTTTTGGCGAGCGCTGTCAGCGACGCCTGCGAGCGCACAGTGCCGATCACCCTGTGACCGGCCTGAAGAGCCGCAGACGCAATGGCGAGCCCGAAGCCGGAATTCGATCCGGTGATGAAGAAGGTCTTTCGTGACATGAGCGAAGATTCCTTGATTGAGGATGGGATTTGACAAATAGTATGAAGAACCCCGTGCTTCGATGGCGAATTGTCTGAATATGTTGCCAAATCCTATGCAAGGTGATCGCGGCCCATCCAGGCGAGGGGAGATGGTCGCGCTGGCCGGACGTCTCGCCCCGCGTCACGGATACAATCCGACGGCGCTTAGCTCCGTCCGCATCCTGCGCACCGAAGCCGTGCTCCACGACATACCGGTGCTCTATAGACCGGGCGCGGTTTTCGTCCTGCAGGGCAGCAAGCAGGGCATCCTCGAAGGCGAAGTCTTCCTCTATGATGAGGAGCACTACCTGGCGGTGTCGCTGCCGGTTCCCTTCCGCATGACGTCGACCGCCAGCCCCGAGCGGCCATTGCTTGCGGTCTATGTCGAATTCGATATGCGGATGGCAGCCGAGATCGCATTGCAGGTGGAAAAACATGCCGACCTGCCAGGCGACGAGCCGAGAGGTCTCGTATCGAGCAGGATGTCCGGCGATATCGAGGATGTGCTGCTGCGCTTGCTGACGGCACTCGGCAGCAGCATCGAGACGGATGTGCTTGGCGCCGGCATTTTGCGCGAGCTGCACTACCGGGTCCTGGTCGGTCCGCAAGGCGGCGCGATGATCGCGGCCCTTCAGCAGAAAGGCAGGTCCGGAAAGATCATTCAAAGCCTGACCTGGCTGCGGGAAAACTATGGCTCGGAGATCGCGATCACCGATCTGGCAAGAGAGGTGGGCATGAGCGTTCCCTCCTACCATGTCCATTTCAAGGCTCTGACCGGCAACAGTCCGATGCAATACGTCAAGGCGATGCGCCTTCACGAAGCAAGATTGATGATCGCCCGCCGGACGAGAACGATCGCCGAGGTGGCGGCGTCGGTCGGCTACGCAAGCCCGGCGCAGTTCAGCCGCGATTTCAAGCGGCATTTCGGGCGCACCGCATCGGAAGAGATCAAGTGGGTCCAGCGCCACCTCGGCGAAACGGGTGACGATCACGGTTAGGCATAGCGCCTGAGCTAAAGCGCGTCACGATCTTTCAGATTCGCTCCTCGCGCTTTCGGTCCTTGTTTTTACGCATGTCGCTATCGCAAACCGCGGCACAGCGCGCGACATGTTTTAGCTGGTTATCCGAGGTGCGCTGACGATCTTCCGGAACAAGGCCTCCATGGCCTCTTCAATACCTTCGGTGGGACTGACCGCCAAATCATAAACCAAAGGCAAATACGGTTGTATCTTCACTAAATCACTGAAGAACTCGCGGTCGCAATCATGAGCGCCATCGCAGCCCGCAAAGCAGTCATCGGCATGTTCGGCATTGATAGACGAGCGCTCTTGGCGCGCGGGATTTCCGCGCTACCTCTGCACGCGGCAATGGAGGAAGACGATGAAAAGCCGTAAGTTCACGGTTACCGATGTGGCGTTGGAGCGTTCTCCCGGGCAGCAGGCGGACATCTTCGTCGGCAATCTGGTCGACGAGCGGCAGGGAGGGCCGATCACCATCGGCTATGGACGCTACGCGCCCGGCCAGAGCCTCACCGAGACGATTGAAGTCGACGACGTCATGATCGTTCTGGAAGGGCAGCTATCGGTCTCGACGGATTTGGGAACAGTTACCGCCGGGCCAGGCGAGATCGTCTACATGCCCAAGGGCGAAGCGGTGACCATCCGCTCGCATGACGAAGGCGCGCTCACCGCCTATGTCACCTATCCCCATTGGCGGCCGGCGCACGCGTAAGCTAGGTCTGCGGCTCAGCGCCTGTATTCCGGCTCGCTGCGATCGAGCGCGCGCTTCACCGACTCCAGATGGAGTCGGGCCGACTCCGGGTCTCCTTCGCGCATTTGCCGGTACGCCGCCTCCGCAATCTCAGGCGCGACGGCAAGGACTTGGCGTCCGGTCGACAGGGCGAGCGTCTGCACTTCGCAGGCACGCTCGAGATAATAGAGGTCGTCCCAGGCCTCGGCGATGTTGGGTGCGCAGACCATCACGCCGTGGTGCTTCATGAAGACGATGTCGGCATCACCGATCGCAGCCGCAATCCGATCGCCCTCGCGCGCATCGAGCGCCAGGCCGTTATAGTTGCGGTCGATGGCCGTGCGTCCATAGAATTTCAATGCGGTCTGCCCGGCAAAGATCAGGGGATCGCCCTCCGTCATCGAAAGGGCGGTGGCATAAGGCATATGGGTGTGGAACGCCGCCCTGGCGCGCGGGACGTTCTTGTGAATCCTGGCGTGGATGTAAAAAGCGGTGGCCTCGGGCTGCCCGCTGCCCGACACGACATTGCCGTGAAAGTCGCAGATCAACAACATCGAGGCCGTCAGTTCTGCGAAAGCGTAGCCATAAGGGTTGACGATGAACAGGTCGTCATAGCCGGGAACGACGGCCGAGAAATGGTTGCAGATCCCTTCCTCCATGCCGAGCCTTGCCGCCATCCGGAAGCAGGCCGCCAGATCGACGCGGGCCTGCCAAATGTCGTCCGTATCAAGTTTCGGCTGGTTGGGGCCGCCGGCGGGCGATGGGGCTGTGTTGAGAGAGTGCGCCATGGGGGTCGTTTCAAATTGGTGTCGAAGGAGAGGGTGGCTGCGTTCTGGATTACGCCCGGATCAGCCTCGCATCAAGCCGGCTAGAGAGAATCATGGTTCGGTTCCCCCGGGGTCAAGGTCGTGCTCAAGCATTGAGGCACTGAAAGGACACTCACAGCAAAACATCCGTCTTGACTCTCTTCTTTATCAGAACATAATAAGAACATCGGCGCTGCGTCCGCCATCTGAAAACCGAAGATATGGAGAGCGGATATGCGCGAGCAGCCGATCGGCGAAGCCGTGGAAGATGATGCGTGTCCTGCAAGTGATGTGATGTGGCCGCCGGAGAAGGAGATTGGGGTCTCCGAGGTTCATCAACAAGCCTGGCCAAGGCCGTGGCAGGGAGCCGCGGTGTGCGATATTTCACGGCCTTCGTGATCGACATCCCCAGCGATGGCTATCTGGGCGATGTCCAGATGGCGATCGACGAGGCCGCCGGCGAGGCCTGCGGTATCCTGCTGACGACGCATGTCACCGGCCGTGACGCCGCAACCGGCGAGCCGATTCTGACCCAGGAAGCCACGCGACCGTTCAAGTTTCCCTGCGGTGAGGGCGTCGCGAAAGCCATAGCGAGCTTCTGCGGCAAGCTCAAAATGGCCGGCATCTTCCCTTGAGCGCCGCCACGGAAGCCGAAACATCGTCACCGCCGGTCGAAAATGAGCTTGCCGAGGTGGTCGCCTATCACAATGGCGATATGCGGGGGCGATATGCGGGCCGCAATCGGCGCGCTGCTGGAGGACGTCCGCCATTTGCGCGGCAGTTGATATTGGCAGAAGGCGCCATGGGCGGCGGCATGACTCGCGGCTGGCGGCTACGATCGAGACTAAAGCGCGTCAAAACAACAAAAAGCTGCGGGGCTAGACGGTCAGCCGACGGCTGCTCACCAATGGCAGGTCGGCATCGCGGATCTTGGATCCGGCGATGGGATGACAGCTGCGGCGGGACGCGGCCGCTGGCCGTTGCGGTTCCTCATTCGGCTTTTGCCGGTGCCGAAGCGGGTCGGTCGGCTCCGTCATCGATCCAGGCCAGCGTCTCCGTCAATATTTCCTTCGACAGGGCGGGATCGACTATGACGCGAGCGAGGATCGTTGCCCCGACCATCGCCGACCAGTTGGCGATTGCCCGGCGTCGGCGGTCGGCGTCCGGCCCTTCGACCTTCTCGCTCATCCAGTCGATCTGCGCCCGCACACCCTCCGTCACCGCCGCACGGGCCTCAGGGGTCTGGCGCAGCGTGTCGGCGGCAAGTCCGGAAATCGGGCAGCCACCGGCCCTGTTGTCGCGATGGCGCGGCGACAGATACTCTTCCATGTAGGCGCCAAGCGGCAGTGACGCGCCATTGCGCTGGCCAAGCGCATGCGCCAGCGCCTGGACGATCAGCTCGTCCTTCGAGCTGAAATGACCGTAGAAGCTGCCATGCGTCAGGCCCGCAGCCTTCATCACCTCGGCAACGCCGACGGCCTCGAATCCTTTCTCCCGAAACAACCGGCTTGCGACTTCGAGGATCCTTTGGCGGTTTTCGGCCATCTGCTCACGGCTGATTTTCATGTTGAGATTTCTCCCTCTCTGCCATTGACTTTTTTATGATAGCCATCACTTTAAGCCAGTAATTAGGATAGTCATCATAATTATATAACGCTCATTCGAAAGAGAACAAGACAATGGCTGACACTCCCACCGTCCTCATCACCGGCGCCTCCTCGGGTATTGGAGCGACGTATGCAGACCGTTTCGCCCGTCGTGGGCACAATCTCGTACTGGTTGCGCGCAATAAGGCAAGGCTGGAGGCTCTCTCGGCACGACTTCGCGAAGAAACCGGTGTAACGATCGACATCCTGCAGGCCGATGTCACCAAATCCGATGAGCTTGCTGCGGTGGAAAGCCGTCTGCGCGACGACCATCGGATCGGAATTCTCGTCAACAATGCCGGCACCAGCCTCGAAGGCACGTTCGTCAATCAGCCCGTCAATGATATCGCCCAGCTGATCGCGCTCAACGCGACGGCGGTTGCCCGCCTTTCCAGCGCCGTTGCGCCACGCTTCGTCGAAGCGGGCTCGGGCGCCATCGTCAACGTCTCCTCGGTCGTCGGGCTCGTCCCGGAATTCGGAATGACGGTCTACGGCGCCACAAAGGCCTTCGTGACCTTTCTTTCCCAGGGGCTTAGCCTCGAACTCGGTCCCAAAGGCGTCTACGTCCAGGCGGTCCTGCCGGCGGCAACGCGCACGGAGATCTGGGAGCTTTCCGGCATCGACGTCAACACGCTCTCCGGCGTGATGGAAGTGGGCGAACTCGTGGACGCCGCCCTGGCAGGCTTCGACAAGCGCGAGCCCATCACCATCCCGCCGCTGCACGATGCCGCCCAATGGGATGCCTATCAGGGCGCGCGCCAGGCGATGATCCCGGGCTTTTCGCAGGCTGAGCCTGCAGAGCGTTATCGCGCCGCCTCCTAGCGCTTCCCGAAGAAACGCGCTGCACCAACACAGGCTGTGTCGCAAGGCCGGCCTGTGCCGGGTTTCGGCGCGAAACTCCGAGACCTGACAGAGATCCATGAAATCAGACGAAAGAAACGCAATGACGGACAACGCAATTTTTGAACCCTACAAACTCGGCAAGCTGACGCTAGCGAACCGGATCGTGATGGCGCCCTTGACCCGCAACAGAGCCGGTGCCGGCTTCGTGCCGGGCAATATCGCCGCGACATATTATGCCCAGCGGGCGACAGCCGGCCTGATCATCTCGGAAGGCGCGCAGATTTCGCAGGAAGGGCAGGGCTACCAGGATACACCGGGAATTTATACGCAAGCCCAGATCGACGGCTGGCGGAAAGTCACTGACGCAGTGCATGCCAAAGGCGGACACATCTTCCTGCAGCTCTGGCATGTCGGTCGGATTTCGCATGTCGATCTGCAGCCGAATGCGCAGGCGCCGGCCGCGCCATCGGCCATCAAGGCCGAGACCAAGGTCTTCGTGAACAATGCATTCGTCGACGTGTCCGAACCTCGCGCGCTCAGATTGGATGAGATCCAGACGATCATCGCCGATTTCCGCCGCGCCGCCGCCAACGCGATTGCCGCGGGCTTCGATGGCGTCGAAGTCCATGGCGCCAACGGTTATCTGCTGGAACAGTTTGCCAAGGACGGCTCCAACAGCCGCACCGACGCCTACGGCGGCTCGGTCGAACATCGCGCCCGGATGATATTGGAAGTCGCTGCCGCCGTGGCTGCCGAGGTCGGCGCGGAGCGGACGGGGGTGCGGATTTCGCCGATCAACAGCGTCACCTCGACCGATCCGCAGGCGCAATTCAACTATATCGCCGAGAAGCTTGGCCAGATGGGCATTGCCTATCTCCATGTCGTCGAAGCTGGGCGCGGCGGGCCGAATGAGTCTGCTGCCTTTGACTACGCCGAGCTCAGGGCCAAGTTCGCAAACACCTACATTGCCAATAACGGCTACGACCTCGACCGCGCAACGTTGCGATTGACGGAGGGCGCGGCGGATCTCTTCTCGTTCGGCCGGCCATTCATCGCCAATCCTGATCTCGTCGAGAGACTGAAGACCGCTGCTCCGCTGGCAGAGGTGAACCCGGCGACGATCTATGGCGGCGGCGCCGAAGGTTATACCGACTATCCCCCCATCGCCGCATGACGCTCGCATTATGCATCGGCGCCGTGCTGCTGCGCGGCGCCTTTTCACCATGCCGGCAATTGAACTCTCCTGGCATAGCCTGGGTCAGCTCGTGTGAACGTCGGGTTCACTGCACATGACGATCTACGGGCGACTGCATCGGATTTATGCAGGAGCGTCACATCGGCGGCATTCCTTCGAATCTCTGCGCGGCCGGATCGACCCTGTCCCAGGCAAGGCCGCGCATGGTGTAGGTCACCATCTGCGGCTGGTACCGGCCGGGCTCGTCGAGACTTGCGGCATGAATGGTGAAGAAGTCAGGCATGTAGGAGAAGGTCATGTAGACGGGTGCGCCGCAGGCGGGGCAGAAGCCGCGGGTCTTGACGTTGCCGTTGTCGGCGACCATCTGCCAATGCGTCGCCTGGCCTTCCAGCTTCACCGCCTGCCGGCTCGGGAAGGTCAGATAGGATCCGTGCCCGGTGCCGCTTGAAGCCTGACAGTCGCGGCATTGGCAGTCGTTCATCGCAATCGGCTCGGCTGAAATTTCATAGTGGATCGCACCGCAGGCGCAACCGCCGGTGTAAGGCTTGCTCATGTCTCTCTCCTGATGAAATGCTGTACTGGCGACCGCGTTCGGTCGTTTCAATTCTTTGCGTCGCTGATGGCGCCGATGTTCTTCACGACCTTCTTCCAGCCTTCGCCCATCTTCTGGAAGGCCGTTTCATTCCTGGGCAGGATGAAGCCGGAATGGATGAGGCGAAGCCGCGTGCCGGCTTCGACCTCGGACAGGATGAAGGTGACGACAGTGTCGAGCGGGGAGCCGTAGCCGGCGTTTCCCTCATGCCCGCCTTTCCAGGCATAGGAGAGACGCTTGTTCGGCTTCACCTCCAGTACCTGGCAGTGGATGGTGCCGTCCCAGGCGCCGGCCGGCGTCGTCTGGTAGGTGAAGCGTTTGCCTTCCACCGGCTCGAAGCCCGCCGGCATCATCAGCCAGCGGCCCATCAGATCGGCCGTGGTCAGCGTTGTCCAGAGCGTCTCCGGCCGATGCGGGAAAACCTCGTCAACCACGATCTCCTGCGTGTCATGCTTCAATGCGGCATCGTTCATGGATCGATTTCCTTCAGCAATGTTCTGAGATTGGCAAAACGTTCGCGCCAGAAGAGGCCGTAATGGCTCATCCAGCCGACAAGCGGCTCCAGGCCTTCCGGCTCGGCGCGATAATAGACCTTCCGCCCTTCGGGGCGCTCAGTGACGAGGCCAGCCTGTTTCAAGGCTTTGAGGTGCTGCGAAATGGCGCCCTGCGTGACGCGGCTTGCCCGCGTCAGTTCGACGACGGTGATCTCATCGGCGTTGACGATCTGCTCAAACACGGCCCGCCGTGTGGGATCGGCAAGCGCGCGCATGACGGCGGTGATGGAAACGGCTTCGTTCATGAAGAAACCAATAGCCTATGCTAATTGATGAGTCAACACTAATTTGTTCTATCGACGGCTGGTCGCCGCTCAGGTGGCGGCGCGTTCGGCTGTTCTTACCGAATGATCCAACGCCGTCTTGGCTTGAGGAACAAAACGCGCATGCCGATGTTGCTACTCCAATGGTGATAGCACCGTGGGAGGAAGTTATGCATCAATCTCTTCAGTTTGTCCTGGTCGGCTTGGCCGCGATAAGCGGGCTGACAATCGCGCCGACAATCGCCGCCGCGCAGGACTTGGAGTTGCGTGTCGGCCCCGGCGGACTGGGCGTTTACGATCGTGATCGCAACCCTGACCGATATGACCGATATGATCGATATGACCGGCGCGGACGGCGAGGCTGCGATCCGGACGATGCCCTCGACATCGCACGCGGCGAAGGACTTCGCAGGGCGCAGATCATACGCATGTCTCCCCGCAGCATCGTTGTCCAGGGGATGACGCGCCGGGGACCGGAGCGAATGACCTTCGCCAACCAGCGAGGCTGCCCGGAAATCTGAGCCGCGGCGTGAGCAATAAAATCGGCCGGCCGGGGCGATCGTCGACCGAATGCGGCCGGCGCGGAACCTTTGGGCAATCCGAACATTGCTGCCCATGCAGCGCTCTGCCTGCATCTTTGAAGCACCATTGGAGGATTCATCATGATGAGCGGTCAATTGAAGGCGCTTCTCGCCGTCCTTGCCGTTGCCGGCTACCAGAACAGGGACAAGATCGGTGAGCTGCTGCGGGGCATCCAGAACCCTCAGCAGTCTGGCGCGGGAAGCCAGCAGCCGGGTGGCCTTGGGGGCATCCTTGGCGGACTGGGTGGTTCGGGCGGTCTCGGCGGCCTGCTCGGCGGGCTGACCTCCGGCGGCATCGTCAGCGGCGGTCTGGGCGATCTCCTGAAGACGTTTCAGCAGAACGGACACGGTGACAAGATCGACTCATGGGTACAGCCCGGCCAGAATGCCGACATCAATGACGGCCAACTCGCCGAAGCACTGGGCCCGGACGTTCTGAACGAGATCGCTTCGAATACCGGCCTTTCACATCAGCAGATTCTCGATCGGCTGAGCCGCGATCTTCCCAAGGCCGTCGACGACCTGACCCCACAGGGAAAACTGCCCACCGCCGAAGAGTTTATGTCTTCCGCCAGCCAATCCACCACCTCCGCGCGGCCGAGCACCATCTGATATCGGGACGAACAGGCGCACAACCAGCAGGCCGCCGCCGCGCGTGATGACGTCTTCGCGGACGACACGGGCGGCGAGGCCGGCATCAGACAGACGGCGCGCTCCGAGCTCGGGCTTTAGTTCGAGAGGTACTTCTGAAGAAATGTGTGAACGCTGCTGATCGACTTTTCGGCGGCGTCTGGATTGTATTTTTCGATATGGCCAAACACCCGCCGTCCCACCTTAAACTCCGGGGCATCGAAATCGTGGTAGGTCCCCTTGTAGATAGTGAGTTCGATCGGCGGGCTATCGTCGCTCAGACCGGCAAGCCTCTTCCGGCATCGGTCGGCCGGGCTCCAATTGTCTCGGTCGCCACTCAAGATCAAGGTCGGCACGGTGGCATCGCCCTGACTAGCCGCACAGAGGGGATAGTAGGCAACCGCTGCCCTGAATTTGCCGTCCATCAGCTGTTCGTTGCCTTCGATTTTTGTTCCCTCCAACGTCGCAGTGCCGCCCGCTGAAAAGCCCATCAAGGCAACGCGCCTGATATCGACAAAGCTTTGTTTCGATAAAAAATTCAAAGCGCCATAGGCGTCGAAGACGCGATCGGGGAGATAGCTTTGGCACGTGTCCTTGATATTGCGGGTGGTGAAGCTATCGACGACGAGCACGACGTAACCCCATGAGACCAGCCGCTTCGGCCACAGGTCTTTGACGCTCAACCGCATGCCCTCGCATCCATGCAGGACAACGACCGCCGGGAAGGGACCATCACCCTGGGGGCGGGACACATATCCGAGCAGTGGCGTGCCTTGCGGTTGAGGGAGGCTCTCTCCCTGTTCATTGGCCTTGCGTATTCGAAATGGGCTGAGCTTTACGGGCGCGCTTTCGAACCGCACCAGTTCGTCGGCATCAGCTGGGATTCCAGCGAGCGTGGCGCTGAGAAAAGCGACGAGGCAAAGAAAAAGTCTCGTGGTTTTCACCGAACTTCTCAACCGTTTGATCAACAGCCGGCGTATTGTACGCCGGACCTGAAGGCTCGAAAAGCGGTGAGGGGTTTGCCCCCGATTGGCGATTCAAAACCGGCGCATGAGCTGCGATCAAAAGCCCTTGATCACCCCCTGGCGGATCATTTATGACTGCCGTAAATCCAAGCTGCGAGATTTGAATTCAGAGGTGATGTCGACCAAGTCGGGCCGCCCAATGCCATGAAGACCAAGCCAATAACAGCTACCAGTGTCACTGAGCCACCACCATGGATTTGCCACTGAGCTCACCCCTTGCTCCGTCATCCTCGGGCTTGTCCCGAGGACTCACCTTGGCCTCCATCAGCAGCGGGCATGGATCCTCGGGACAAGCCCGAGGATGACGGAGGCTAGGGTGGGGTTCCGCCAAATCCGCCGCCGTAGCAGCGCATGGCATTCCGGCACCATCGGATCGGGCGGGCTCGATTTCGAACTGGCGCGAGACGCACAATCAGTTCTTGATCACCCCCCGGCAAATCAGTTAAGACTACCGTAAATCCAAGCTGCAAAATTTGAATCCAGAAGGGGATGTCGACCAAGTCGGCGCCGCCCTTCGATCGGTGTGTCTGTCACCGTCCGGCCAGCTTCCAGATCATCATTGATCCCCATCCTCTTCCGCTGACCTCTCATCTTCGATCACATCGGGATCGGGCCGGGTAGCGCGCGCCTCTTCCAAGGAGAACTGCAATGGACCCTTCGATTGCTCCGGCCTCGCGGGCCGCAGTGGTGACGCCGAACGATAGTGCCATTGTCGGTGTCGGGCGAAATGAAAAACTGACCCCCTAACGAAGCGAAGAACTGACCCCTCGTATCAACACGAGGAGTGATGGATGACGATCGAGATTTCGTTGCATCCTGCATTGTCGCGAACGATGCAGGGCGGGGATATGCTTCAGGCTGATGAGGTGGTGGCAATGTTGCGGCTACATGAGCTCGGTTGGGGTGCCAAACGTTTATCGAAGGAATTTGGATGCGCGCGCAACACGGTTCGCCGATACCTTCGAGAGGGCGGAGCTGCACCGTTTAAAAAGCCTGATCGGCGCAGTGCGTTCGACGGGCTCGATGATTGGCTTCGCGAGCGTTTTTTCCGGCATGACGGCAATGCGGATGTGATCCGCCAAGAGTTGGCGAGCGAGCACGGCATTATCATCGGTCTGCGTTCTGTGGAGCTTCGAGTACGGCAGTGGCGGCGAGAGCTAAAGGCACAAAAGCGGGCGACGGTCCGCTTCGAGACAGCACCCGGCCATCAGATGCAGATCGACTTCGGCGACACGAAGGTGTGGATCGGCGGCGAGCGGGTTCGGATCCACCTGTTCGTAGGAACGCTTGGTTATTCGCGGCGGATGCATACTCGCGCGTCGCTCAGAGAGAGGCAGGCAGATTGGTTTGAAGGCATGGAAGGTGCTTTCCTTCGGTTTGGCGGGGTTCCGGCGGAAGTCTTGATCGACAACGCAAAGGCACTCGTTGAGCATCATGATGCGGTAACGCGGGAAGTGAGGTTCAACGCGCGACTGCATGCCTTTGCCCGATATTGGAGCTTCACGCCGCGGGCCTGCGCACCGTATCGGGCCCGCACGAAAGGAAAGGACGAGCGCGGGGTCGGCTACGTCAAGAAGAACGCGATCGCCGGCCGGCGCTTCGAGAGCTGGGCCGAGTTCGAAGCGCACCTGGATCGATGGACACGCGAAGTTGCCGATCAGCGTGAACACGGCACCACCGGTGTCAAACCGGCGGAACGTTTTGCCGACGAAGCCAAGGCGCTCCGCCCGCTGGCCGGACGGGCACCCTTCGGACAATTGCGGGATCTTGTTCGCAAGGTTCAAGCCGATTGCGCGATTGACCTCGACACCAACAGCTACTCCGTCCCTTGGCGCCTGATCGGCGAAAGCGTTCAGGTCGTGGTGCTGGCCGGCCGCGTGATTATCCGTCACGCCGGCCAGGTCGTCGCCGACCATCCCCTTTGCCGCGGGCGGCGACAACGGATCGAGGATCGGGCGCATTTTGTTGGCGTGGCCGGCTTCGAGGGGCCGGTCCGTAAAGAATCCATCGAGATCGCTCCCGCTGTCTTGCTGCGGCCGCTTGCCGAATATGAGGCGGTGGTCGGAGGAGGCTGGTGATGACGAACGTGGATCATGATTTACTGATCGCAACGCTTGACCGGCTGAAGTTGACGGCAATTCGCGACCAGCTCGACACCTTGCTGGACGAGGCAGCGCGTTCGAAGATGACATTACGTGAGGCTCTCGCCTTCCTGGTGTCGCGCGAGATCGCCCGGCGCGACGAGCGGCGCATCTCCATGTCAAGCAAGCTGGCGCAGTTCCCGTTCGTGCGCGAGCTCGACGGCTTCGACTTCGAGGCGCAGCCGTCGCTGGATCGGGGGCAGATACGAGAATTGGCAACTTGCCGCTGGATCGCTCACGGCGACACGGTCCTGTTCCTCGGCCCGCCCGGAACGGGTAAAACCCATCTGGCCGTAAGTCTGGGACGTGAAGCGATCCGGCAGAATTACAACGTCCAGTTCGTCACGGCGGCCACCCTGGTGGCGATGCTGGCGAAGGCTCACAACGACGGCTCGCTCGACAAGCAGTTGACGATCTTGTCGCGACCAAAACTGCTGATTATTGACGAGTTGGGCTATCTGCCATTCGAGGCCAACGCCGCCCATCTGTTCTTCCAATTGGTCTCGCGGCGTTACGAGAAGGGATCAATCCTGATCACCTCAAATCGCTCCGTGGGCGAATGGGGAAGTGTTTTTGGGGATCCCGTGGTCGCCACGGCGATATTGGACCGCCTGCTTCACCACTCGACGGTGATCACCATCCGGGGCGACAGCTACCGGCTTCGCGAAAAGCGCCGCTCCGGCCTTCTGCAGAAGGCCGGAGCGGCGCTTGAAACCAACGAAACCGCAAACCAATGAAGGGGGTCAGTTCTTCAATTCGGCAAAGGGGTCAATTCTTCGATTCGCTTGACAGTCGGTGCGCGCGCGCTTTATATCGGCACGACGGGCGATGTTGCCATTGCGCCGCGTCGGGACATGGATCCGGTCATCTTCAGAAACGTGCCGGCTGGGACGATCCTGCCGGTTCACGCCGCCATCGTGGCGCTGACCGGGACCACGGCATCCAACATCGTCGCACTGTTCTAGAGTTCCCGAAGGCCGGGCCATATGGGCAGACCGATCAAGTTCACCCAGGCGATTGCCGACAGGATTTGCGAGCGCATCGCCGACAGGGAGAGCTTGCGGTCGATCTGCCGGGATGAAGAGATGCCGGCCATGTCGAGCGTGCTCGCCTGGCTCGCCGATGAGAACAAGGCCGCGTTTCGGGTCAAATACGCCCTGGCGCGCGAGATTCAGGCCGACGGCTTTGTCGACGAGATGGTCGAGATTGCCGATGACCGCGCAGACGACTGGATCGAAAAGAAGAATGCGAGTGGCGAGACCACCGGCTGGCAGGAGAATGGCGAGGCCATAAGGCGTTCGCAGCTCCGCATCGCCACCCGTCAGTGGGTCGCCGAGAAGCTGAGGCCGAAGAAATACGGTTCCAAGGTCGAGCCTGGCCGTGGCGTCGTCGCGAGCGAAGTTTCGCAGTTGCTGGAAGATATCAATGGCAAGACGCGCGGACTTCCAAACGGCGGTTGACCAGTTTTCCGACTGGCGCTGGCGTCTGAACAACCTCTATTGGATCACCGACAAATCGGGCAAACGCGTCAGGTTCGAGATGAACTGGACGCAGATGACCTTTTTCGAAGAGATGCATTATCTCAACGTGCTGCTCAAGGCCCGCCAGCTGGGTCTCACGACCTTCATTCAGATATTCATGCTCGATGCGTGCGTCTTCAACCGGGATATCCGCGCCGGCACCATCGCCCATACGCTGGGCGACGTGCAGACGATCTTCCGGGACAAGATCAAATACCCTTATGACAATCTGCCGGATGGTATCCGCAACGCCGTGCCTGTTGTCAGGGCCAACCAGGCCGAGCTGCTGCTCGGCAATAATTCGAGCATTCGTGTCGGCACCTCGCTGCGCTCGGGAACGCTGCAATATCTGCATATTTCCGAATATGGAAAGCTTTGCGCGAAATATCCGGAGAAGGCGAGGGAAGTCCGGACCGGCGCTTTGAATACGGTGCAAGCCGGCCAGCTGGTCTTCGTCGAAAGCACGGCGGAGGGCCAGGAAGGGCATTTCTACACGCTCTGCGAAGATGGCCAGGTCAAGCAGCGCCAGGCGGCGAAACTGACCGAACTGGATTTCAGGTTCCATTTCTTTCCCTGGTGGAAGGAGCCGCAATATGCGATCGCGCCTGAAGGCGTCATCATCACCGACGCTCTGGCAAATATTTCCGCAACCTGGCCGACCAGGGCATCACGCTGACGGACCAGCAGAAGGCCTGGTACGTCAAGAAGGCCGAAACCCAGCTCGGCGACATGAAGCCCGATTAACCACGGCGCGAAAACTTATCAAGAGACAACTAATAGTGTACTTGCTGGTACTTTATTAAAGTGCCGATCTGGAGACAAAAAATCCAATGAAGTTGATCCGCAATAAGCGCCGCGTGCTCACGTGGTCGCTCTCGATGTGGTGCGTCTATTTGGCCGGCTTGTTTGAGCTACTGCCGAATGTCGTGCCGTACCTCGATGACCTCATCCCGAAATGGCCATCCATCGGTATCCTTCTGATGTCCCCGATCGCGCGCATCATCCACCAGGAGAATCTTAAAGATGAATAGGCTCAAGAGGGGCAGCGCCGTAGCTGCGATGGCCGTTGCATTCGTCGGAAGCTTCGAGGGGCTCCGGCAGCGCGCCTATCCCGATCCGGCCACGCAAGGGAAGCCGTGGACGATCTGCTATGGCAGCACCAATGGCGTCAAGCCCGGGGACCGCAAGACGGTGGAGCAGTGCAAGGCGCTCCTGGCGCTGGAGCTTAAGACCTATGCGAGCGGCATCGAAAGCTGCGTGCGCGTGGCCCTGCCGGATCCGCATTTCGTGGCGCTGACCTCCTTTGCCTATAATGTCGGCGTCAAGGCGGCCTGCGGCTCGAGCGCGGTCAAGCTCATCAATGCGGGCAGGGCGGCCGAGGGCTGCGAGGCGCTGTTGAAGTGGAATCGCGCCGCCGGCATCGTCTTTCCGGGCCTGACGCGGCGCCGGCAGAAAGAGCGCCAGTTCTGCCTTGAGGGCATCTGATGTTCTCTATCCTCGACACGCTCAAGATGGGCGCCGGCATCGCGGCCGGCCTGATGCTCTATCACCTCTACGCCGTCTCGATCGGCTATCCCTCGGCGGCAAGGCAGGCGCGCGCCGGCTATGTCCTTGTTTGCCGAAAAGAGCGCAGCCGAGGCCCAGGCGGCCGAAATGGAGCGCCAGCTGCCCAGCCAGTTATGAACAGTACAAAAACAAGAACACTTCCGGCGAATAGGTTGCAGAGAAACATAGAGACGCAAGCTGATAACCCTCGGAACGGTGTGCAGATAGCCAGCATACGTTTTGAAGAGGACTGAAATTCCGCCGTGCTAAGCCTGCGAAAAAAATGCAAGCAAATCCTCAACCCAAAACCGTACCGGCCAAATGTCCGGCGCGCGCAGGTAGAGAATTGCAAGCGTGATGATGACTGATGCGATCCAACCCTAAGCTAGCTCTTACCAATACCCGCAGAGAGGATAAAGACCCATGACGATTTATAACCCAGATGATTATGGAGCGACCGGGGATGGTGTGACCGATGACGCCCCGGCCTTTGCCGCCATGACGGCTGATCATCTCCATTCTGGCGTTGTCGCCTCTCGGCCGGAACCTGGCGAGGAAATCATCCAGCGGCCGTGGCGCGTTTGCCGCGCATGGGCAAAAACGGAATCACCTTGGGGACGCGCTCGGCATATGACCGGTAGTCTGGAAATGCCGCCCGGAGCACCGTCTCTTCGTTACTCATCCGGCGAAGTTGCAGGCACCAATGCACGATTCCGAGAAGTACCGTCCACTGAGAAAAGCTGAATAGGATCATTCCGATAATGAATATCTCCTCGGTCAGATAGAGCGGGTGCCGGACGATGGAATACGGCCCCGTTGTGACCAGAGCTCTTGCACCCGGTGCTATGCTGAAACTGCGGCCGAGGATCGCAAGCATATATGCCGATGAAAAGAAGCCAATGATCATCAAAACCATTGCGGCAAGGCGCGCAGTATCTGGCAACACCATTGGCGGAGGCAGGAAGGCGATCAGCAGGAAGAGGAAGGTGCCTGCGATCGCCGTCAGGTATGGTTCAACGCCGCGCGCAGATCGTACTTGGGGCATTCTCGTTAAGGTCACGACACACATCATGCCGATAAATAAGACCGCAGCGATCTCAGCTATCAGGAATACGACGCCCCGGGACGGATAGTCGCCGGTCGTCATCGTCCGCGCAATCTTGGTCCACACAACTAGTATTGAATAGGAACAAATGCCAATCCGGCCGATGACATCTGCAATAATCAAGTGTCGATTGCTCATTGGTGCCCCCGCGTTGTTTGAACGCATCTTCGCACGGTTGCGGAAAATGGCAATCGCAACCGGCAAAATTGGTGAATACCAACTATTGGGGATGTAACTTACACCGCCGCGCCGCCGTCGGCGTCTGTCAATGCAACGACACGCGATGCGCCAGCAGCCGATCAATTCTGGCCCGGATGCGGATGCGGCGGATGATCTCGGCGTGAGTGAAAAGGCAGGCGAGGGCGGCCACGACGATCAACGCGGTTCCGAGCAGCGCTGTAGGCAACGGCAGTGACCAGTCGATATAACCGGCGGGGAGTGACGCCCCACTGCGACCTGCTTCGGCTGTGCTTGCAGCGGCATTGGCAAGCACCAGCCCAAGCAGCGCAACATGGGCATGAACGAAGCGTGTCCTAAGAAACCGTTTCGGATGAAAAGCAAGATAGACGCCGAAAATCGCCATTGACGCAAACGCAATGAGAAGTTCCCACGCCCCCATCCCCGCCGCGCTCAGTAACATAAGGGGTAAGCGCAACACTGGCAGCATCGTCAGGTACAGCGCCCAAGCAAACGGGCGTGATGGATACATGGCCAGCAGTAGCATGCTCGCGGCAAATAGCGCACCGATGGCATAGACCAAAGCAGGTCCGAGACGAACAAAAGTCAGAACGAAGACACGCATTCGCTTTCCTCCTTCGGAAGGCCTCGTGGTTCTGGGCAGAATATTCGCAAATGCTTTAGCGGGGCTTGCCGCTCGACCAGCGCCGCATGAATGACTCCGGCTGCGGAGATTTGCAACCTTCCACAAAACTTATCCACCTTAACGAGGCGATTTCATGAACATCGACGGCACGCCGCTGCGGCTGTTGCTCTTCGTCGCCTTCGGAACCTGATCACGGCTTAACCCCTCCAAACATCGGAGACGTTCCATGCTCGTCCATAACTGGCGCGCCGTGCTGAAGCATGCCTGGTCGGTGCGCCTCATGGCGCTTGCGCTGCTCTTCATCATCATCGAGCCCGTCTACACCTTCGTCGCCGCCACCTGGGTGTCGCGCAACATCTACATCCAGCTCGCCATGTCGGTGGCGACAGGGCTTCTCGCCGTTGCGGCGATCATCGCCCGCATTTTCGTCCAGCAAAAAATCTCAGGAGACTTGAATGGCAAACCGCCTGCAGAAGGGTAGTGCCGCCGCGGCCATGGCTGTGGCGCTCGTTGGAAGTTTTGAGGGGCTGCGCCAGAATGCCTATCCCGATCCGGCCACGCAAGGGAAGCCGTGGACGATCTGCTATGGCAGCACCAATGGCGTCAAGCCCGGGGACCGCAAGACGGTGGAGCAGTGCAAGGCGCTGCTGGCGCTGGAGCTTAAGACCTATGCGAGCGGCATCGAAAGCTGCGTGCGCGTGGCCCTGCCGGATCCGCGTTTCGTAGCGCTGACCTCCTTTGCCTATAATGTCGGCGTCAAGGCGGCCTGCGGTTCGAGCGCCATCAAGCTTATCAATCAGGGCAGGGCGGCCGAGGGCTGCGAGGCGCTGTTGAAGTGGAACCGCGCCGCCGGCATCGTCTTTCCGGGCCTGACGCGGCGCCGGCAGAAAGAGCGCCAGTTCTGCCTTGAGGGCATCTGATGTTCTCTATCCTCGACACGCTCAAGTTGGGCGCCGGCATCGCCGCCGGCGTGATGCTCTATCACCTCTACGCCGTCTCGATCGGCTATCCCTCGGCGGCAAGGCAGGCGCGCGCCGGCTATGTCCTTGTTGCCGAAAAGAGCGCAGCCGAGGCCCAGGCTGCCGAGATGGAGCGCCAGCGCAATGCGGCGTCACAAGCCAGCGAAGAGCACCGCAAGCGCCTTGCGGCCGCAGAAGCCGCCGAGCAGGCCGCCAGAGACACACTCGAAATCGAGATCCAATCCTATGAGCTTCAGCTTTCGGAAAAGAACCGCGCTTGCGCTGTCACTGCTGCTGATCGTCAGTGGCTGCTCCGCCACTGAGCGGCTGAACAAGGCGGCGATGACGAAGGGGCAGCGGCGCGGCCGGCATTACTCTGCCGCCGCTGCCGGACGATCTGCGTCGGCAGGAAGCGCATGCGCCTGTTGTCGAAGGCGAGCCTGTCATCGCGATCCTCGCCCGTGAGCGCCAGGCGCTCGACCGCGTCAATGCCCGCCAGGGGCGCACCGTTCAATTCTACGACGACCTCACCAGCAGATATGGAACACGCCGATGATGAACGCCATTTCGCTTGCCCTGACGAATCCGATGCTGAGCGGTGGAGGCGGGGCGGGCGGCGACCCCGATCGCTACATGTTCTTCGCGACCCGCAACCGCATGCCGTCTGGAAACATCGTCACCGCCGCATCCGGCGCGAATTATGTCTGCAGCAAGATCGTCGTCAACACGCCGCAGTATAAGACCAGGAGCTTCCGCTTTCACCTCTCGGGCTTCGCCTCGACAGAAGGCGGAAATTCGCCGCAGGAAACGGTCGTCACCGGCACGATCGGCACGCCGGGCAATGCCGTGGTCGCCGATGCGATGTTCATCAGGGTCGCCGGCGTCTTTTACCAATGCACCTTCGCCGGCCTGAACACGGTGACCGTCGCTGACCAGACGAACGGCGCCTGGACGGACGAGCTGACCATTCCCGATGTCGCACCGGAAAGCGAAATCGAAATCTGGCTGTTTTATCATACCGCCGTCGGGGAGAAGATCTGGCCGGTCTACCGCATCCAGAAGCACCGCGGCGAACGCGTCTGGGGTGCGGGCGATCTCGCCACGCTGCTCGCCTTCAAGGACACCCCGCTTGCCGACAGCACGGCCGCACTCGATAGCAATTACGCGACCGTCACCCAGCCGCAATATTACGGGCCTGACTTCATGGTCGCCAAGGGCGATTGGGGTGGAAGGCCGGTCGCCCTTGCTGTTGTCGACAGCCTGGGGGAAGCGCGCCAGCAGTTTTCCGCCGCCGCCGATGCGCGCGGCAATCTCGGCTGGTTTCGCCGCTGGCTCGATGCGGACGGCGGCATCGGCCGCATTCCGCATCTGATGATCGGCATGCCGGGAAACGGTTCCGTGCGCGAGCTCACCGGCACCGGTGCGGCGATTGCGACCCGGCGCTGGGCCATTCTCGACGAGATCACCGCCTTCAACAACAATCAGAGTCCGTTCACCGTCATCGCCAACCAGATGGGACAGAACGATACGGCGGCGACCTACACGCAATTTTTCAACACCAATTACAGAAGCCTGATCACCAGGCTTCGGGCGCGCTACCCCGGCGTCAAGATCGTCGCCTTGCCGCCGCTCGGCCGTACGGTTTCCACCCGCACGGTCACCTTGACATCGGTCGGCACCGTCGTCACGGCAACGATCGCCTCGGGCATCAACGGGCTTGCGACCGGCCAGACGGTGTCGATCTCCGGCGCTGCGCAGACGGAGTATAACGGCAATGTGGTGATCACGGTCACTGGGCCGAACAGCTTCACCTATAATTTTGCCGGATCGGCGACATCGCCCGCAACCGGCACGATCACCGCCAATGATCTCTATCTGAGGGCCGCCTACCAGAGCTTTTCGGCCAACAACACCTGGCCGGCGGACGGCACGGATGCCTCGGGCAAATGGCGGCTGCGCGCCGATCTTCTGGCGAAGACCTCGGCCTGCTGCGACGATGCGATCGATACCTATGCGGCCTGGGTCTCCGCTGAAAGGGACGGCGTCTGGCCCGGCATGCTCGAGCTGCCGAGCACGGCGGTGACCGTGCAGTCGGGAACGGACGGGGTTGCGACCTACACGACGATCGAAGTGGCGGATGCCGGCATCTTCGCGCCGGAGCAGGAGATCAACACCTATGCCGGGCCGGATGGTATCACCCGCCTGTCGACCACGTCGATCGGCAGCATCTCCGGCAACACCCTGACCATCTCGATACCGCGCTCCACGGTCCTGCCGGTCGGCTCCATCGTGCGCCCGAGTGTCACGCCGGATGGCGTCCATCCCTACGGCGCGGTGATCGACCGTGTCGTCAACGGCATTCCCCAATCCGAAAAGCTGAAACTCAATCCTTGAGCGGTCAAGCGGAAGAGGCTTGTCGCCTCGTCACTTCGGTTCCGGCTGCTGGATTACCGGCGGCGGCGTTTCGCTCTTGCCGCTGCCTTGGATGAACGGCTTAATCAGCGGAATGCTCAGGATCGACGCGACCATAACCCCGATGATGATCATCAATAACATTCTCATGGCCTTGCCTCGCGCCATACCGATCGACGCTATCTTGCGGCATGTAAACTTTTACGCAAAATTCTAGGATTCAACATTCTCCGGTTGAAAACGTTCCATCCCCAGAGGGGAGATAGATGACATCCAATGACGATATCCTGCGCGCCCTCGGGCGTGTCGAGGGAAGGCTGACCGGCATCGAGGACAACGTCGCGCTTCTGCGCAAGGAGGTCAGCGACGAAAAGGTGAGTGCCCACGACAGCCGCGCCGTGCTCCACAAGCGGCTCGACGAGCAGGCCAGGCAGATCGCCCAGCTCGATACAAGTGTGGCGATCAGCGGCGGTGCGGATGCGCAGATCCGTGAGGAAATCAAAACCCTCAAGGAGACCGTCGAGAAGAACCAGGAGGCGGTCGCGCCGGCGCTTGACGAGTGGAAACGGATGAAGACGATCGGCTACGGCATATCGGGACTGATCGCCTTTGCCGGCCTGACCGTTGGCGGCGTGATCGCCTATGCGAGCGACGGCGCGGTAGCGGCGCTCAGGCACTGGTTGAAGATCAATTGAACCGCGGCCGTCGGTTTTGCGACAACGACAGCTGTAAAAACAAAGACTAAAGCGAGAGAAGCAATCTAAAGATTGCGAGGCGGTTCAGAGCCGCGCCAGCAGCCATCTCATCAATCAGCGGGCGAAGCCTGCTCAGCGGAATTTGCTAGATGCGATCCCCGATTCTGTCCCCCCCCTCAAATTCAGCTCGAGGGAATGAACCACCTGCTTGCCGTAGCCTTCGATCAGCCGCTCGTATTCCTGCTCCGGCACGCCGTAGCAGCCGCCTGCGATCTCGATCAGCTTGCTGCGGTCGGTGATGCGGACGTTGCCGCGTGTCGATCTGATCGCGTGCATGCCTTCAAGAATGTGCAGCTCATCGGTGACGCTCGCCCGCCTGACGCCGAGCATCAGCGCCAGGAATTCGTGCGTCAGCGGCAGATCATTGCCGTCAATGCGGTCGTGGCACATCAGCAGCCAGCGGGCCAGCCGCTGATGCATGTTGAATTTCGCCGCTGCCAGCGCGCTGTGGGCAAGCTGCAGCTCGCAGGTATGCACATAGCGCAGCAGCAGTTGCCGCGCCTCGGGATGGTCAAGGATCGGAAGAAAATCCTCCGTGGCTACCTGAAGCCCGTGACCGGCCACCTGCATGAAGGTCTTGTTCGGCGTTCGCTCGACGCCGAGGACGACGGGGTAGCCGGCGATGCCCTCGCGTCCGATGTGGCGGATTTCAACGCTTTTGCCGTCGGCGCTTTCCACAACCATCGAGGCGAGGCCGCTTTCAAGAAAACAGACATGCTCGATCGGCTGGCGCGGCCGCACGAGCGAATGGTTGACGGGAAGGTCGATGGGCTCGAGAAGCGGCGCGAGACGGTCGAATGCATCCCTCGGAAACGAGCGCAACAGCCTGTTCTTCACTCCGCTCTGCATCATCATTGTCATGATTCCACACCGCCTGCTGAATGACAAACGCGAGGTTAATCCCTTGGTTCAGGGATTTCACATTCTGTGCGGTTTTGACAATTGCAACGACCGACGATGTCTTGGAGAGCCGCAGCGCGACACCGAGCCAATCTCCTGCAGCGCGCTGCCCGCTGCCGCGCGTTTGTGTGATCTAGTCCAGGCGGATAGCGGATCGGAAGGGGACTGTCGCGACCAGCGAGCCGTCCTCAGTCATGATCTCGAACGCACCTCCGTCTGCCGGATCGCCGGTACGGATCCTCTCCGCAATGATCTCGCGGGCGGAAAGGGTTGCTTCCTCGCAAGCAAGTTCAGGTGAAGCGAGGTCAATGCCTTCCGAATCTTCCTCGAAGACATCATTCCTGCGGACGTGGAAAAAATATCTTGGCAATTTCTGTTCCTCCATCAATTGAGATGGCCCGCCTAACTCAGCTTGCGACAAATTGTTCCTCCCGATCTTCAGACGAGCGCTACCCCAGGGGACCGAGCGTTGTTACAAAAAACGCCCCACCAAAGCGGGGCGAGTTGGGTTTTCTTGGGAGTTGGCGGGCCGCACGGAGAAATCGAAGTGCATGGTCGTTAAACCTTCCTCCGCACGACCCGGCGCCCTTACGCCGGCGAAAGGCTCTTGTTCCCGGCCGACCGCATTTTTCCATTCATCGCAGCAATCGTTCTGCTGCCGCCGGCAAATGCACCGGGGATAGCCTCAACGATTTGCAGGCTGCCGATCTCCGACGCACCGACGTCAGCAATTGTCGCCTGGCGTCGCGCCGGCGCAAAAAAAAGCCCCGCATGAGCGGGGCAAGGATGGAAAGGCGGATTGGGGCGTGCATCCCATCATCCTCGCGCGTAACTCGGCGGCGGCGGAAAAGTTCCAGCTACCGATACAATCTCTGAAATTTTCCAGAAAGCGGCGAAGCCCACGAGCTTTCACGAGACGGAGCAAACGAAACCTGGCCGCACGAAACTCTTGCCACCTTCTGTAAAGATCAAATTTTAGCATCTGCTAACGAACAAAATGCCGGCGTGTCGGTTTTCCTCTCAAGGAGGAAACAGTCATGAAGACCATGAACAATCGCCAAGTTCGCATTCCCGGACCGCGAGAGCATGATGTTGCCGAACATTGCCGCAAGTTCGGGATCGGCCCGGCGGAGGAGAAGAAGCTGAAGAAGCTTCTCGGCCCCCGGGCGCCGCTCCATGAAATCCACGCGAACGCTCCGCCGCGCCAACCCAAGTGGCGTTAGGCCAGGAGACGTGCGACGCGGTTCTCCAGGAATGCATCAAACAAAAGGTGAGAGCGGTTCGGTCCATGAAAGCTGAACCGCTCTCGTTTGTGGGGGGGGTGCGACAGGCGGGGCATATGAGTGCTTCACGCCGCATTACGGCAATGACTCAAAGATTGAGCGAAACGGAAGGTGCCGCGAAGGCGGGTGAAAGAGCTTCTGTTGCCCGGATTTTCAACAATCGATTTTGTTTGAGACCTGGACATAACTGCTCGGCTTGCTCCATCTGGATTCGCTGAAAGCCCCGCTCCGGCGGGGTTTTCGTTGGCGTTGCGATGCGCCTGTCGGTTTTCGCCCCGCGGGAGTTTATCGGTGTGGCGGTCGCAACGTGCCCGGGCAGGTTGTTGATGATCTCTCGGCGGATTTTCCGGGATCGTGGCGTCGCATTTTTGCCGGGGAACTTCCGACAAGATCAGGGGTTTTGGCGGCGGATCGCGCGGCAGGTCTCGTCTCCTGTACCACTGCTACCCCTGCAGTTGCTGCGCGATCCACTGATGCAAGCACGATGATAGCCGCTTTGCTCCCGGCTGCTGCCAGCGGCCAAGATCATTGCAGGCCGTGCGTCTCTTAGCTAAGGCGCGCAACGGACGCTGCACCAGTCGTTCGTCACCTTGATGTTGAAAGTTCCCACCGTCGAAGACGCCGCAATCCGCGTCGACCTCAGCACCTGCGCTGGCACACGAAGCCACCGGTGCGGGCCAGGAAAGCGTTTCAACGCCGTGGGCGCCGCGACAGCATGAGAATGTAATCGTCGGCGATATCGGCAACCACCATGGCGGCTTCAGCGGCCGTATATCCTTTGCCGATGGCGTCGCTGACGATTTTCATGACGGCCGGCTCAAGCGCTTCCCGACAGTCGGACAGACTTTCGACATGCGGGCATTTTGCACGAAATTCCAAGACATTGTTCATGACATACCCTCCATTTTGATTGAGCTCGGCCCCTATGCATGGAAGCCGCCTTTCCACGAAAAGGCAGGCAACGATTCCGGCGAGCTGCTTCAGGAACCAGAAGTGTTTTCCTGAAGCTACGATGGCATAGGCCCCGATGTATTCAAGCGCATGCTGATATTAAGGTAAGCCAGTAGGGTTAATTCGTCCGCTGATGTTGCATCGTGGCATCGAAAGCAGATGCAGGCCAGCCGCGGCTAGTGCATCGGCCCGCAAATCGGAATCGATCTTCGGAAGCACGATGCGTCGATCCAAAGTGTTACAGCGCCGCGCGGCTGAAAAGACGCGCGGCGCTGTCATGCATGTCCCTCAAAACTGTGTTTTGGGACGAAGGTATGCATGAACGCCTGGGTGGCTTCAGACGCTGATGCGCCGGCCGGCCTTATCAGCCTCCTTGCGATTGGCGCCGTGCTTTTCGATGATGCCTTTGGCATCCTCGTTGGAAATGCGGTGTTTCTTCGCGAAGTAGATGACGTCGTAGGGCCCGTCAGTCGCGGCCGCTTTGGCCGGCTGGGCCTTTTTCGCTGTGTCGTTGGTCATGATTTTTCCTTTCAAGGCAATGTGGCGCCGGACATCAGGTCATGTCAGCGCCTATTCTCTCCGGAACGAGGATCGGAGAACCGTCACCCTCAATCCGGCATTGGTCGAAGAACTGGCTTCGTGCCGTTTTATCGATGCGCCCGGGCCGTCTTGTGTTTTTCCCAGATCTGCGTCGCCTGCGCTGCGATCCCGGTCTTGTGGAAGCGCAGCAGGTGAAGTCCTTCATTGCGTCGTTTTTCGTCGAAGGCGCTGTTTTCGTAGTCGGAGCCCTCGACAATGCTCTCGCTTTGAAGAACGGCCTTCAATTCCTGCACATAGTGTCCGGTGATGTTGAAAAGGGCTTCATTCTCGGGTGTGTCTGTCATCGTTTTCCCTGTGGGTGGTCGTGTGGCATTGAACGCGATGCTGGTTCAGCAAGCCGCGTTGGTAAGATGCATCAAGCAATCCGCGCCCCTATGGGAAGGCTGGTATCGGACAGCGCTGAGCCGTGTCTGTCTGGAGTTCCATATATCGTACAGCAACGCCGCGCCGTGAATCGATGGTGGAGGCGCGGCAGGTCTGAAGACGCCACCTTAAACCACTTGCCGTCCCGATACCACGTCAATCGAAATGCCGAAGAATATGGAGGGAGCAGGCTTGTCTTCGCTTTCCGAGCTTAGAACAAGCGATCCGGGTTCCCACCAAAACGGTTGCTTCTGCAGCAGAGACCAGGCGTGGAGGCGTTCGTCATGCCGGGCCGGCGTATCGGTCAGCTCATCATAGGTGCCCTGAACAAGCACGCTCTTCCACGTTCGGTTTTCGCCGAATTCTTCAACCTGAACACAGGCGGGTGAATGGGCCCGCAATAGATCAATCTTCAGGCCCGGCATGGAAAATATGAAGAGCCGGTCTTTTTCACAGGCATACTGAATGGGAACGATATAGGGATATTTTTCGCCGAGACATGCCAGGTGGCCACGGGTGTGGCCTGCCAGAAAGGCGAGGCAATCTTGTTCACCCATTTCTCGCAGTTGCATCGCACTATCCAATTCCGTCAGCGTTTCAGCCCTTCATCTGATCGGCAGCCTAGCGTCTTGGCTCGCCGCAACAGTCTTGCAGCGCCTACCAGAAGACATCCTTGAAGATGATATAGACGATAAAGGCCAGACAGATTGCCGGTGTCGATTTCACCAGAAAGTCGATATACCGGAACCTGCCGATATGCTGAGCGACGCGTTTCCACGAATGGATGTTTACCGTGGAAGACATCATGCCCTCCTTTGGTTGGGGCCGGGTAACTCTGATCACCCCGGGAAGCAGCACCCGTTCACAAGCTGCCACTACACCAGATATGGGCGCCAAACATCTGCACTGCAAGGCGTCGCGGATTGCCGGTCCTGCAGCGAGATCCCGCTGCTGCGCACGATCGCAAAGTGCGGCGCGGATGTCCCAGGATTGCTGGGCACGTCCATACAGGGTTGCGCTTCTACCTCAACCATCGCTTCGATCAGTTTCAGCCGATCGAGTTTTCGCCGATGATCGTCGTAGAGCCTGCTGAGCAGCGCATAGGCCAATCCGGAGGGTCTGCCTTTGCGCAATAGTTTCCTGATCACCATTTCCTGATCAGCAACGCGATGCGCCGCCTTCACGATATGGCGACGTGCCAGCTTCAGGTCTTTCGGGCGGTATCGTGTCGAAACCATATGCTTTGCTCCCCTGTCTCATACGGCAGTAGCAGGATGGTCGCAGTTTCAGTTCGCCGACCGCACGCCTTCCATCGGTCAGCGAAAATCTGCGGCCGTGAGCGTAAAGTTATTTCCGCGTCTATGCTGATAGGCCCGCGATGCGGCTTCCTGAATCGAAGAACGCGCTGCATCAAATGCATTGAGGTAGGCGGCTTCGGAAGAATTATGGGTAATCGTGCTGCCGAGGGCTGCTTCTTCGACCAGAAACCTGACCTCGAACATGCCGTCATAGCCGGTGAAGCGGACACCTTTTCGCGCTTCGTCGAAGCTGCGGCTTCTGTTGGGGAAAATAAGCGTCATTGCGGTTATCCTTGGAAATGGGCGCGGCCGACCTGCGGAGCTCGGGCACCGGTGATGATGGATGCACGAAGGGCGAATAGCTTGATGCCGGATGTCCGGCGATCAGCCTGCCTGCATGTCGGAGCGTCCAGCAGATATCAATGGATGGTCTGCACGATGACCCGGTTTTCAAGCAAAGCTTCCGATGTCTTGATCAAGCGCATCGTACCCGTGATAACCTCATCGGAATAGAGCGAATCCGCACGGGAAATTTCATCCGTCATATCACGGAGAACTTTGTTGATCTCGAGCAGTGACGGCACGAATTCCACCAATCCGGCGGCTGCCAGCCCGTGCGTCAACCGCGCGATTGCCTCTCTCAGGTGATTGACCAGTGCACGCCTTTCCACCGGCAGTGCCGACGGCTTTGTGAGGGTCGCTTCATCGTTGAACCGCATGATGCGAATCCTCCTCTCACTGAAATGGGTTCCGCCACGCCATTATCAATGGCCGTAGCCGAATGAGGTTGCGGTCAGCTGGCAATAAGCGCAAGCTAATTTATCGGCGGGCACGATACGGGCACCGCTGCTTGGGGCGCGCCAGTGATGTTAGCGCCAGTGAACCCTAGCCCCAACGAAGGAGGACATCATGTCTTCCACTTCAGATCAGTTTTTCGATATTGCCAATCTGAGAATGCTCGATCGTATTCTGCGAAAGGCCGGCTTTCGCGGCGGTGAAACTCATGCGGTCGATGAGACTGAGATCACCGCCACAAGTTTCCTCATTCATTGTTTCCAGATGGGCATCGTCGACGAGGCCGCGTTGAGGTCGTCGCTGAAAATGTATCTGGCGACGCAGCTGAGTTCAGGCCCGCTTCCTCATGCGACCGAAGACGCCTCCTTTGCCAGGTGGCAGGATGACGGCGGCGCTCCGATGAAAGCCTATCGGATCGCGCGGTATACGGCGTCGGGGCGTGCGGATACACCACCACGGCCGCCAGGCTACCGTTTGACCAAAACCAGACTGCCTGAACGATTGTCCGAGATCCCGTGAACGGGCCTGCGGCGATGTCGCCGATACCCCTCGATCGATCATCGCGATGACATGACGGATAAGGAAGAAGACATGTCTGGGATTCCCGCCGATCAAAAGGACAAGGCCAGGAAAAGCAAAATCATCGCCTTCTTGCGGAAAATCGCAACCTTAAGCCCGACTGCAGACGATCTCATAGCGCAGGCGCGTCAAGCGCGGTCATCGTCGGCGGAGGAGGGGATCGATAGCGCTGACAGGCAAGCCTATGGTCTGGCGCGTCCACACAAAGGTGCATTCGATAACGCGACCGCATTCAGCGCTTCCAGCTACGACCATGATCTTCCGACGCGGCAGCAATTGGAGGCCGCGCAACGCAGCCAATCCGATGCGGTAAAACAGCAGGAAGTAAACCGCCAAAGCGGCAGATTCCGCATGCGCGCAAAGAGCACGAAGCTGAAATCTCCCTGAGCAGCAAATAGAAGAGCTTCGCCGACTGAGCGGTGCTTGGCTCCAAGGTCTTTACGCTCCGGTGCGTCGAAAAGCCCGCCTCAGGCAGGCTTTTCCTGTTTGCGGCAAAAGCTCGGGCGACCGTCACGCTGCCCCAAACGGCACGGCTACGAAGGTCTTGTTGCCGTCGCGTTCGACGAGCAGCAGCACCGACTTGCGGCCGGCCTTGCCGGCGTCGGCAATCGCGGTCTTGACGTCACGGGCGTTATGGACCGGTCTATCGTTCACCGAGACGATGACATCGCCGGACTGGATGCCGGCGGCAGCCGCTGACTTGTCCGGGGCGACCTTGGCGACCACCGCGCCGTTGACAGAGCGCGCCAGGTTGAGCTGCTGGCGCACGTCGGGCGTGAGGTCGGCAAGGCCGATGCCGAGGCTCGGCTGGCCGGTGCTTTGGCCTTGGGTGTCCGGGCTTTCGGCTGCGGCCTGCTTCTGGCCGTCCTCATTGGTGCCGACCGTGACATTGAGATCGATGGTCTTGCCGTCGCGCCAGACGCCGAGAGCTTCCTTGGCACCCGGCGAAAGGTCGGCGACCAGGCGCGACAGGTCCTTCGGTGTCTTGACGCTCTCGCCGCCGACTGAGGTGACGATATCGCCGGGCTTCAGGCCGGCATGGGCGGCCGGCGTATCGGCAGTGATGGCGGCGACCAGCGCGCCGCCGGTCTTGTCGAGGCCGACGGCATCGGCGACATCTTTGGTGACCGGCTGGATCTGCACGCCGAGATAGCCGTGATTGATCGACCCGTCCTTCTGCAGCTTGGCGACGATCGCCTTCGCCTCATCGGAGGGAATGGCGAAACCGACGCCGACGCTGCCGCCGTTCGGCGAATAGATGGCGGTGTTGATGCCGACGACATTGCCGCTGCGGTCGACCAGCGGGCCACCGGAATTGCCATGGTTGATCGGCGCGTCGATCTGGATGAAATCGTCATAGGGACCGCTGTGCAGGTCGCGGCCGCGCGCCGAGACGATGCCGGCCGTTACTGTGGTGCCGATACCGAAGGGATTGCCGATCGCCAGTATCTGGTCGCCGAGCTTCAGCCTGTCGGAATCGCCCCAGCCAATGGTTTGCAGCGGCTTGCCCGCCTCTATCTTCAGCACGGCGACATCGGATTTCGGGTCGGTGCCGATCAGCTTGGCCGGCAATTCGGTGCCGTCATCCAGCGTCACCTTGATGTCGACGGCATTGTCGATGACATGGTTGTTGGTGACGATCACCCCGTCGGGGCTGATGATGAAGCCGGAGCCGAGCGCCATTGCCTGCTGCGACGGCCGGTTTTTCGGCGCCTGGCGCGGCAGCGGGATGCCCTGGTCCTCGAAGAATTGGCGGAACTGCTCGTCCATCGGCGACTCCTGCTGATCTGCGCTGACATCGGTTGTCTTGACAGTCGTGGTGACGGTGACGACGGCAGGTTTGTCGGCATCGACGATGGAGGCGAAGGAGCCGCTGGGGGCGAGAACGCCTCCGGTATCCGAAGGCGCGGCAACGGCATTGGAGGCGTTGATCGCAACGGGCAGGCATGCCGCACCGGCGATGATGGCGGCCCCCACAAGGGCTGCGGTGCGATGATTGCGGAGGATGTGTGACATGGTGGTGATCCCTTGGGCGGTGGTCCCTGGCGAGAGCGTTGGCTTGGATGGCGTCGTGGTTCCATGTCCTGGGACCTGGCGTCGGATGGCGTTTGGCGCCAATTCCTTCTGGAAACGCGCAGTCGTCGAGGGGCGGCGACCGGGGGAGAGAAGAATTGGCGCCCGGGATACATATGATCCCACCAAGCGGATTTACAAATTAAAGTTTGATCATGTTTATATTGCCGATTTGTAAGATATGACTGGAATTTAATCTTCGCTCATGCAGCGTTTGAGCTTCTCAAAAATTCCGGCTTGATTTTACCTCGTTTGGCGGCCGCCGCCATGTTTTTATTCGACAATAAATGGACTTATTCCTGGAGGCGGTGATCCGATCGCCGCATGCGTCCGTAATTTGCCGGCAGACGATCCTGTGCTCTTTCTGGAATTGTATTCCGGATCCCATTGCAAATATAAAATGTTAGTAGACTCTAAATTATTTCTTCTTCAAAAAGTAACGGCCGCGATTCGAGGGCAGGCGAGTCTCGCGGGCGACGTATAAGGGGGGATGAGGGCAGCAGTGGAGCGGGGGCGGAAAGCCAGGCGCGGCGCGCATGTGAAGTTGAGCGATGTGGCGAAGAAGGTGGGGGTCAGCCCGATCACGATTTCGCGCGCGCTTCGCAATCCCGAAATTGTCTCTGAGGATCTGCGCCAGACCATCCTGCGCACGGTAGCCGAGATGGGGTACATCCCCAATCTTGCCGCCCGGGCTCTGGCCGGCCGCCATAACGGCATCATCGGCGTCATCACGCCCGCTTTGCACCAGCACGGCTTTGCCGGCCTGATGATCGGCATCGAGGATTGCCTGCGCGCCACCGAATTCCGCGTGCAATATTCCAGTACGCTCCACCACGCCGACGGCGAGGCCGGCGAGCTCAGATCCTTCCTGACGCAGAAGCCGGCCGGCGTCATCATCGCCGGCGCCGAATCTTATGGTGATCTCCTGCCGCTGATCAAGGATGCCACCTGTCCGATCGCCCATATCACCGATCTTAGCCAGGAGCCGGCAAGGCTGGTCGTCGGCCTTGATCATCATGCTGCAGGCGCAGAACCCACCCGCTTCCTGCTGTCGAGGGGCTATGAAAGGATCGGCTTCATCGGCCGCGGCACGGATATTCGCTCGCGCCGGCGGAAGGAAGGCTATGAGGCCGCGATTCGGGAAGCCGGCCGTTTCGATCCCGATCTCGCCATTGGCGGAGATGAGGGAAGCAGCAGCACCGGCCTTGGCCGGGAGTTGTTTGCCCGCCTGTTGCAGCGCGTGCCGGATATCGATGCCGTCTTTGCCCAAAGCGACCATCTGGCGCTGGGCGTGCTCATCGAATGTGCCGCGCGCGGCATCCGCGTGCCGGAGGATGTCGGCATCTGCGGCTTCAACGATCTGGAATTTTCAGCCTTCACCCAGCCGTCGCTGACGACGGTGCAGATTGCGCGCTACGATATCGGCTACCGCGTCGCCGACATGCTGCTGCGCGCCATCCGCGGCGAACCGCCCGGCGAAGGCAAGGTCGATTGCGGCTTCTCGATCATCCCACGCGGCTCGACGCGATAAGCTGTCCCGTTCGCGCGAATGGCTGCCCCTCACCCTCGCCCTCTCTCCGTAAACGGGGCGAGGGGACGTGCCTTGCGGGAGGTAGCGAGGCACGGAGAGGTTGCGACATATCCCCTTCGCCCCGCGAGCGGGGAGAAGGTGCCGGCAGGCGGATGAGGGGCTGGTGTCGGCGATCTCTTTGGCAGAGGGTGTTCCGCTCTGATACGGCTAGGCACAGCCCAGATTATTCCCTATATGGAATGAATGAGGATCAATGTGCTGAAAAATGGATAATACCGGACTGTCTCTCGACAGAATGCGCACCTTCGTTCGCGTCGCCGAACGCGGCAACCTGTCGATGGTCGCAAGAGAGCTGGGTGTCGGTCAATCCACCGTGACGCGGCACCTCAATGAACTTGAGCAGGCTGTCGGCGTACCGCTTCTCAGCCGCACCACGCGTCGCGTCACCCTGACCGACGAGGGCAGCCGCTATTATACCAACTGCCTGCAGATATTGCGCCTGGTCGAACAGGCTGCTGAAGAAGCAAGAGATGCCCGTCAGGCCCCCGCAGGCGCTGTTCGGCTTTCTTGTACGGCAGCGCTCGGCGTGATGCACATCACGCGCCTGATCTTTGATTTCCAGGACAGGCATCCGGACATCCGGGTCGACCTCAACCTGACGGACGAGCGTATCGACCTGGTTCGCGAAGGCGTCGACGTCGCACTCCGTCTTGGACCTCTCGCCGACAGCGCAATGAAACTTCATGCGCTCGGAGAAAGCCATCGTCTGCTGGTCGGCGCTCCGGCCTATTTGTCGGCCCATGGACGGCCCGAACGCCCAGCCGATCTGTCACGCTACGAAACCGTCGTAATGTCCAATGTGGCCGGCAGCGATCAACTCGTTCTTTCCTCTCCCGATGGCACGAGCCTGATGATCCCTGTCAGCGGCAAGTTGCGCGTCGATCACGGGCTTGCGGCGCGCGAAGCCTTTGCCGCCGGACGCGGCATTGGTCCCGCACACCTCTGGTTGGTCCACGATCTTCTGGACGACGGCCAACTCGAGGTCGTGCTTGGCGACTATCGTCCTTTACCGGTTCCGGTGAGCTTGCTGATCGTTCCGGAGCGTGCCGCCATTGCCCGCGTTCGGCTTCTGGTCGACTTTCTCGTCGCCGAGATTTCCAGATTACCGGGAATCCGGCCATCGTAATTTATAGACCGAAGGACCGCTTATCGCCACGCCACCCCGTCTTTCTTAGAAACTGCTCCCAGTTGAGCGTGTCGGGGTTCAGGCGACGGCTCCATTCAAGATCGTGCTCCTTGCCGAAATAGCCATAGTCGACAGCATATTCCACCATCCCCAGAATCTCACGAACGAGAAATTCGTTGGCGGCAAACTCGGGAAAATAGCGCAGCAGGCCATCCCGGGTGAAAGCGTTTCGATACGCGGCCTTGAGCCCGGTCACGCGCTGAAAGGTTTCGACCATCTCCCGCGGAGAAATGATGTCGCCAACGATCGGCAGCGTCTTGCCGTTGTAGCGCTCGGGGTTTGAGAAAATTTCAAGCACGACCGGCCCGGTCGCCGTCAGCGGATCGACAAAGGGCGCTCGAAAATCTTCAGGAAGATAGACCGGCAGGAGGAGCGTATCGCCCTCCATGCGCGGCACATAATATTCGAGCAGATTCGTGTAGAAGAATGCCGGCATGATGAAGGAATGAGAGATCGGCAGGCTGCGAATATAGTCTGCAACGCGCGCCTTGTCGGTAAAATGCGGCGCATACTTCGTGCCGCTGGTGATCTTGTCGACATTCTCAAGCGTGCTGAAAACAATATGCCCGACGCCGGTCTCCACGGCGGCATCCGCCAGTTGCCGCCCGAGAGGAGCCTCGATCGTCTCCGGCGGGACGATCGGCGGCGTCATCAGAAATGCGCCATCCGCGCCTTTGAAGGCGGCAACGAGGTCCCTTTGACGGCCAAGCTCGAGAGGGACGGCTAGGATTTCAGCGCCGCGTTCCTCCAGACGTAACGCTTCAGGCGAATCCTTTTTCCGGGTTAAAGCACGCACCCGGAAACGCTGGCTCTCAAGGAGGGCCGCCGCGACGCTGCGCCCCTGCTTGCTCGTTGCACCGGCAATCGCGATCAGTGGCTTTTCATGTACAGACATAGAGCTTTAAACCTTTCCCTGTCATTGACACCGACTGCGGTGTCATTTTGCGGGGGAGGACGGTCGGCCAGTGCCGAGAGCCCACCTCGATGACGGGCACCTTATCGCAGCAGGTTCTATGGCTGTAGATATCTGAAATGCATAATATAATTCCATTTTATGGATAAGTGGCCGGCCAGCCGCGGATACAAATCGGTTCGCCATCCCGGATCACAACGCCGAAACCCGCGCGGAATGATGTCGACATCCAGGATCGCGACGGCGCAAATGTCGTCCTCGAAAACCATTTCTCAAGTGCCGGCATTGGCTCAGACATCTCTTCGCCAATGGCGGCTCTGATGGACTAAAGCTGAGAGCTACGTTGCAAATTTCACCCTGCTGATCGTCAAATAAACCCATAAAGCCAAGGATTTTGAAGTGCTGCCCGGTCGCCGCAAGATATTACTTTCATTGAATTCTTTCCGACTCAGGATATTAGCCTGCCAGTAAGATGTATTAATCATTGTTAAGTACTGTTGAATATGGTTAATATTATGCTAATCTTAAAGAGATTAGAGGGTGTCCATCGCTTTCAAAGCGGAAATTCGAAACATGAAGCTTTCGAAGATAATATCTCCAGCGATACCTCAATATAGGTCGAGAATCGGTTCTCGCCTACATCAAACAATACTGTGCATGGTGTTTGCAGCAATTGTTCCATTGACGCCAGCAGCGGAAGAGTTGCCTTCGCCTACGGAAACGGTCTCGGTTGTGACACCTGGTGAGACTTTGGCCCGGCAGCCTCAATTGTTGCGTGACGGTCTTCGCTCAGGCGATAAATTGAATCTGGCATTTTACGAAAGCTTGGCCTCCGTCGAAGACCGCTGGACGGGTTCACGGGGCACGGTTCCCTGGAACTTTTATCAGCGCCCCGAACTCACTGGCGAATACGTCGTTGAAGCGGACGGAACGATTTCGCTTCCGCTTTTGGGACGCTTCCGGGTTCGAGGGCTTCCTCCGGCGGATGTCGAGGCGATAATTCTTCCTTCGTACGAAAATTTGGTCGGCAGAAAGGGGTTCGTGAATATCGTCAAGATTGAGCACCAGCCTGTTTATATTACCGGCCCGGTTCGTAATCCCGGCTCGTTTCGATATGTTGATGGCATGACCGTTCTGCATGCCGTTGCGCAAGCGGGTGGCATGGCGGCGAAGAGTATTGAGCCGTGGCAGAGTGTGGAAATTACACGCCAGATCGAGCGGTTGAAGACTGAGTTGGCCGATCTGAAGCGGCTTGCGTCGCGAACCGAGGTGCTCAGGGCGAAGCGCGATTCCGTGCAAATTGCCAGCATTGGTGCACCAATTCTCGGTCCCGATCCCGATGCCCAACGGTTGCTGGATGATGAGACATGGCAGCGCCAATTGATAACGACGAGCAAGGATGCGCAGAGCAGTGCTTACGCAAAATCTGTTGCCGATGCTCAGGCCGATCTCGATCTGCGTCAGGCCCGCGTCGGCAATTATGATGCCACCATTCGGGTCCGTCAGGATCGGCTGGCAAGTATCGAGAATTTGGCCAAAAACAAGCTTGTCACCAGCATCGAATTGACCCGGGCGCAAAGCGAACTGACCGAGTCGGAAGATCGAAAGCAGCAAGCCGTCATCGATGTCGAGAGCGCAAAGCAGCGGCTGGCGGCAGCGAAACAGGACGTTGAGCGCGATCGTATCGAACGCAAGATCGAGATCGAGAAGTCGGCAGCGGATGCGGAAAGAGGCCTATCCACGGCATTGAAGACGACCGAGAGCGATCTTGAAATCTTCCGGTCGATGGTATCGTCGAATGATAGCGCCGGTGTTGAATTTGAAATCGTTCGGCCTGGACCAGATGGAGTCACAGTCGAACCTGCTACCGAAGAAACGGTCTTACAGCCTGGCGATCTGATCAAAGTACATTGAGACGCAGCCACATACCCTTCCCCGACTGGGGAGAGTTTAGTCCTCCTCTCGGCCAAAGAGCTCAGAGGCATCGTCGATTTGCGATTTGTCACGCGGTCCAAAACGCCAAGGAGAGCTTATGTCTGCAATACAAGCTGTAGAAGCCTCGCATTCCTCGATGCCGGTCCAAGGTCCGATGTTCAATTTGCCAAGGACCTCGCTCGTCATTCCAACCTTGAACGAAGCGGAAAACATTAAGCTGCTTTTGCCCCGCATACCGACATGGGTGCATGAAATCATCATCGTCGATGGGCGATCGACAGACGGAACGCCTGACATAGCGCGAAGCATGCGCGATGATGTCAAGATCGTACTTCAGCCTAAGAAGGGCAAAGGCATCGCATTGCGGACGGGCTTCGAAGCCGCATCTGGTGATATGATCGTGATGCTGGATGCTGACGGTTCGATGGATCCTTACGAAATCATCCTGTTCGTCGCGGCTCTTGTTGCAGGTGCGGATTTCGTCAAGGGTTCGCGCTTTATGCAGGGTGGCGGAACCAGCGACATGACGGTCATCCGCCGGTTCGGCAATCTGGGCCTGACCCTGCTGGTCCGGATGCTGTATGGTAGCTCTTTCAGCGATCTGTGCTACGGCTACATGGGCTTTTGGAGACGGCATGTTCCTTTGCTGCGTGCCGATTGCGACGGCTTCGAAATCGAGACGCTGATCAATTTGCGGGCCCTGAAGAACAAGCTCAAAATCATGGAAGTCGCGAGCTTTGAATCGGAGCGCATCTACGGCGTCAGCAATCTGCGTGCCCTTCCGGACGGCTGGCGCGTGCTGAAGACGATCTTCCGGGAACGCGTCAGTACGCCGACGGGCGTCCAAGTCCTCGAGCAGGGCATGTCCTGAGGTCTGGATGTAATTGGCGAGGCCGCATGATGCGCATTTTGATGCTCAGCGCGAGATACCTGCCTTATGCCGGAGGAACGGAAACCCATGTAAGCGAGGTCGCAACCCGGCTCGTGGCCAAGGGGCATGCGGTGACGGTATTGACGGGCAATCCCGATGGCCTTCTTCCGGCAGCGGAAACCCGAGACGGCGTGCAGATTATCAGGCTGAAGACCTTTCCCCGTGGGCGGGATTGGTGCTTCGCCCCCGGCGTCTTCAAGGCGGTCGCCGAAGGTGATTGGGACCTAATGCATGTTCAGGGCTACCACACGTTCCTGGCACCGCTCGGAATGGCCGCCGCATCGCGCAAGGGGCTTCCTTTCGTAGTCACCTTTCACAGCGGTGGCCATTCGTCACCATTTCGATCCTCGATCCGGCGCTTCCAACACAGAATGCTTGCGCCTCTGGCTGCCAGGGCAGGGCAACTCATTGGCGTGTCGCGATTCGAAGCGGACCTATTCAGCCAGAATATGGCAATCGCGAGAGACCGGTTCATCGTTATCCCCAATGGCGCGCGCCTGCCGGAAAAGTCCGGGCGGCGATCCCCTTCACCTCACGACAAGCCGCTGATTGTCTCGCTCGGCAGGCTGGAGCGCTATAAAGGTCATCATCGGGCGCTTGCTGCCTTTAATGTGCTGGCAACGAAATTCCCTGATATGCGCCTTCGAATCCTGGGAGAAGGCCCCTATGAGGCGAAGCTGCGTCAGCAGGTGGCCGAGCTCGGGCTCGGCAACCGCGTCGAGATCGGGGCAATTCCGCCGGCCGACCGGTCCGCAATGGCCGATCTTTTGTCTTCGGCCGCACTTGTCGTGCTCCTCAGCGATTATGAAGCTCATCCCGTCGCGGTTATGGAGGCGCTTTCGGTCAAGGCTCCCGTCCTGACCACCGACACATCAGGCTTTCGGGAGCTGGTTGAGGAGGGCCTCGTGCGATCCATTCCGCTCAACGCTTCGCCAGACTTCACCGCACGTGAAATGCTCGCCACCATGGACGCCGGGCCGATCTCAATTGAGACGAGGTTGCCGGACTGGGACGATTGCACGGACCGGCTGCTGACGGTGTACAGACGCGTATTTTCGCATCAGCAGCCTGAACTGCGAACCGGTCCAGCACTGCTTGGAGATTTGAAGCACGATGACCGTTGTTAAGGGACGGGCTTCTCCAGGCCAGCAGAAGGCCTACCAGGAGGGAGCTTATCGTCACGGCTATAGAGAGAGGGTTTCCATTCCACGCATCGATCTATGGATCGCGGCATTTCTGGGCCTGCGCAGGCAGGACAGCGCAGTCGGGGGCATTGCCGATCCTTCGTCGCTGGGCATGTCGCCGGTCTTTGCCTTGCTATGCAGTTGCGCCCTTGTCGTGATCGCACTTGCCGCAAATGCCAGTCGGCTGGGGGAGGGCTGGGCGGTTCCGACGTTCTATACCGTCATCGCCGCGATCTTTCTCCCGCCAGCGGCGCGGATCATCCATCCGGGAGCCAGCCGCCTGGAGCGCTTGGCGCTCATAGTGATCGTCACTTCAGCCCTCTTCGTGGTACGCGTCATCCGCGCACCCGTCGCATTCATAGATCATGACGAATTCCTGCACTGGGCGACGGTGAACGACATTCTGGAGGCGCGGCGACTGTTCCTGCCCAATCCCCTTCTGCCGGTCAGCCCGCTCTATCCCGGACTGGAGCTCATAACGTCCGCCTTGGTCAACCTGTCCGGACTGTCCGTCTTCGCGGCAGGCCTCATCGTGTTGGCGGCAGCGCGGATGGTGCTGATGCTCACGCTATTCCTGCTCTTCGAGAAGATCACGGATTCTGCGCGGATCGCCTCCATCGCCTGCCTGATCTACATGGGCTCGTCCACGTTTTTGCTGTTCGACGTCCACTACTCCTATGAAAGCCTGGCGATCCCCATGCTTGCGGCGGTGCTGTTGGCTTCGGAAAGCCGACGTATGGAGCCAAGCGACACGGCAGCCTGGCCGACGGTCGTCGCCACCATGGTCCTGATCGTGGCGCTCGCGGTTACTCATCATCTCACCTCCTATTTTTGCACGGCCCTTTTGTGCGGCACGGCGGTGATGGAATGCCTGCGGCAGGGCGCGTCCGCCATGCAGAGGCGGCAGGCGATCCTGTTGGCCTCGATCGCCGTGATTGCTCCGGTCGCCTGGTCGAAGATCGTCGGGAACCCCACCGGCGGCTACATCCTTCCCGTACTGGAAGGCGGCATAAACGAGGTAGCGCAACTCGTATCGAATTCGACCGCGACGCGTAGGCTTTTCGTGTCGGACACGGGAGCCTTGGCGCCTGCTTGGCAACGTTACCTGACGATGGCAGGCGTCGCGCTGATCTGCCTGGGGCTTCTCACCGGCTTTCTCCGCTCGCTCGTTTTCAATGGGCAGCACCGGGATGCGAGCATCCTCTGGCCGCCGACCAGATGGCGCCTATGGCGCTCAAGTCTTCTCGAGATCCTCGTTTTGGCGACGCTGGCCTATCCCGTCAGTATCATCTTCCGCCTGACGCGCAGTGGGTGGGAGATCGGCAACCGCATCGGCTCGCTATCTTTCCTCGGCGTCGCGATTGTCGTCGCGGTGGCCGTCGCGGCGTTCTGGCACGGCACGTCGCGTGGCTGGCTGCGCGCAACGGCGCTTGCCGCCGCCGCAACGACGGTGCTGATTGCTGGCGTCATCAGCTCCGAGGGACCACGTATCCTGGTTCCGGCCGCCTATGAAGTGTCAGCCGACTCCTCGTCGATAGAACCGATGGGGATCAGCGCCGCAATGTGGACCAAGGAATGGCTGGGCGGCGACCAGAATTTCGCAACCGATCGGATCAATCGCCTGCTCCTGTCCACCTACGGCCGGCAAAAGGTCTCGACCACGCTTGAGAGTGGGCAAGATACGAGCATGGCCATCACCGCAGCCGATCTCGGCCCGATGGAACGTCAGCTGCTGATTGACCAGGGCATCGGCTTCGTCATGGTCGACCTGCGCATGACCACCGGCCTGCCCGGCGTCGGCGTCTATTTCGACGGCGGCGCGCAAGACCGAAACCACATGGTCCCCCTCCAGGCGTCGTCGCTGCTTAAGTTCAATTCCGAGCCCGATGTCGACCGCACCTTCGACAACGGCTTCATGGTCATTTTCGACGTGGGGCGGCTCGGGAAAACACGGCAGCCCGCCGCCCCTCGCAAGCGGACCGGAGAGCCGGTTCAATCCTTGGGACGAACTGACGGAGATTTACAATGATCGATAGCCGTATCGACGCTTTCATGTGCGTCCATTCGCGGGACATCGAATATCTACTCGAAGCGTCCCTTCGCTCCTACCAGCAGCATTTCCCCGACAAGGGAAACCTGACCATGGTCACCGACAACCCGGCCGCTTTAAGAGCCTTCCTCGACGCGAAGGGTCTCGTGCCTGGCGCCGCCGTCACCGGCGACAACGATTGGCTTTCGGCCAGCGAACTGGAACTTCCCGGCTGGTTTCGGCAGCAGATCATCAAGCTGCGCGCCTTCGAATTCTGCCGGACCGAGCATTTCTGTAATCTCGGTGCGGATACACTGCTGCTGCGGCCCATTGCGACGACCGATCTGATCGACCGGCGCCAACCGGTTCTCTATTATTCCAGCCACAGGCTTCCCGATCTGCACTGCCGTTTCGAGAAGAAACGGTTGCGCAATGTTGCAAAGATCCTCGGCGTCGAGCCGGCCCGGTCTTTTCGCTACGTCGATTTCATCAACGATTTCTTCTGCTTCAAGCGCGAATGGCTCATCGCGCTGAATGACTATATCGCGTCGAAATACGGCTCGAAACCCTACGTCGAGCTGCTCAAGGGTCTCAGCGCGTCAAAAGACCAGACACGGTTCGGGGAATGGACGCTCTATTCCGTCTTTCTGCTCGATGTGATGCACCAGTCGCCGACGATGCGCGATGCGCGCGGGGCCTATCTGACGCAGATCCATAGCCGCCTCGGCCTCACGCTGAGCCGGCTGGACAGCAAGATCGTTCATCTCGTCCAGAAATCCTTCGACCCAAACGTGATCCGGCAGAAGCTGATGAAGGTGAACCCGGGCGCCGCTCAGATCGTCGGCGCGACGGCATGGGCAGATGCAGGAGCTCGCCCCCGATGATGGCCCGCCGTGTCTTTCTGGGGATCATTCCGCTGTGGATTCTTGCCGCTGTCTTGACCGTAACGTGGCTGCCCGGAACCTTTTCGACCTCGGAGAAGGCGGTTCGCCTGGCGCTCTGCGCGCCGCTGATCCTATATCTCCCGGGCCGCATGCTGGTGGATACCCTGCGCATAGAGGGCGATACGGTCACAAGGGGAACGCTCGCGGTGTTCCTGAGCTTCGCGGCCTGCATTTTTCTGGGGCTTCTGCTGCATGTCGCCGGGCATCTCGATGCGCGCGGCTGGGTCTACGCCCTGGGCCTGACGACCATCGCCCTTCGGTGCCTGAATGTCGTTTTGCCGCTCGCAAGGGCGGTTCCAGCCATTCCCTGGGCTTGGCCCGGCCGCCGTTTTTTGATCTTCGCAGTTTCCATGATCCTGGCGACGAGTTCCGTCCTCATGGCGCGCCCGGTCGCGCTTGAACGTAAGCCGTTTCATTTCACCGAGTTTTGGATGGTGCCCAAATGGAACTGGACGAACAATGCGGTAACGGTCGGCGTGCGCAATTCGGAAGACACCAAGACGCTTTACAGTCTTGACCTCGTTCTGGGCGGTACGTTGATTGGACAGATGCCAACCTTCGAGCTGGCACCTTCCTCCAGCCAAACTTTCGAATTCTCCGTACCAACGAAAACGCGCGCCCCCGCACGGCTGGAAGCCTGGCTCTACAAGAGCGGCGACAGGGGAACGATCTACCGCAAGGTCTGGATGACCATCGACACGCGCCAGTCCCCGGCACCGACCGGAATGACCCTTCAGTTCGCTGATCCGGAGACGAAAAATGGATAATTTCCAGCCTCCCGTGCCCGGTAAGCTCACGACGGCAATCGTCATCTGCTGCTATTCCGACAAGCGCTGGGACGTCCTCAACAAGGCAATGGAGGCGGCAACGCGTCAGGTCCCGGCCGCGGACGAGATCGTCGTCATCGTCGATCACAATCCGGCACTGGCGCTGCGTCTGCGCGCCAAGCGCTTCGAAACCCCCGTCAGGATCGTCGAGAATATTCATCCGCCCGGCCTCTCCGGCGCCCGCAACACCGGGATTTCAGCCAGCCGCGGCGAGGTCATCCTGTTTCTCGACGACGACGCCGTGTCAGATCGGGATTTGCTGGCAACCTTGGTGCGGCAACTCGAGGATCCCTCGGTTCTGGGCGCCGTCTCCGCTATCCGCCCGTTGTGGGAAACAGATCGTCCGTCCTGGTTTCCCGACGAATTCCTGTGGACCCTTGGCTGCACCTATCGCGGCCTTCATCCGGGGCCGGTGCGCAACCTCATCGGCGCGTCCATGTGCATCCGCCGCTCCGTCTTCGATCATACGGGCGGCTTCGATTCCGGCTTGGGCCGAACGGCCAAGGCTTTGCCGCTCGGATGCGAGGAAACCGAACTCTGCATCCGTGCAACCAAGGCCTTGCCGCATGGCCGTTTCGTCTTCGAGCCGTCCAGCGGCAGCGATCACGCCATACCCGCTGATCGTGCGACGTGGAAATATTTCCTTCATCGATGCTGGGCCGAAGGGCTTTCAAAGGCCAGCCTATCGTTGATGGCAGGCTCCGGCGAGGCGCTGGCGTCGGAAAAGACCTATATGACGAGGACCTTGCCCCAAGGGCTTATGCGGGGATTTGCTGATGTGCTGCTTGGCCAGCCGAGCGGCCTTCTTCGCGCCGTCGCCCTGGCCGCCGGCCTAGGGGCCACCGCGGCCGGATTCGCTCTCGGCAGGACCCGCGCGGCCCTTACGCGACGGTTCACCTCCGTTCCTGCTCGCGCGCTCGAACGGGTGGAATAGGCATGATGACCGTCAGCGCCGCCATCGCTAACGTCCGCAGCCTCCTGATGAACCAGGCGGTTTTGCTCCTCAATGCAGGCATGCTGGGGCTTGGAACGTTGATGACGGCCATTCTCGGCTTCGTCTACTGGTGGTTCGCAGCGCGTACATTCTCGGCCGAAGCTGTTGGGCTCGCCGCCGCCGCCATATCGTTGATGAATCTCCTCGCGAATCTCGGTGAAGTCGGTCTCGGACCCTTCCTGATGGGCGAGATGGGCCGTCAGCAAAGAGCAGGCCCGTTTCTGACGGGCGCCCTCCTGGCCTCGTTCAGCGCCTCCATCGTGGTGGGGCTGATCTATCTTGCTATCGCAGCCTGTACATCGACCCAGCTTGGCTCGATCGTCGGTTCCTCCGCGACCGATCTCTTCTTCGTCGCGGCTTGCGCTCTGACGGCTGTGACGCTCGTGCTCGACCAAGCCATGGTCGGCCTCCTGCGGAGCGGCCTTCAACTGGCCCGGAATGTCGTCTTCGCCGCCAGCAAGCTTTTTCTCCTGATCGCTCTCGGCCTGACAATTGGCCGGGCGACCAACGAACTGGCGATCTTCACCACCTGGTTTGCCGGGCAGCTTGTCTCGCTGGTCGTCGTGGCCGGGCTTCTTGTCTATGCCGGCAGGCGCGTCTTCCACCGGCCGGAGATCCGCGCCTTCCGCCCGATGCTCGGACAGGTTTTCGGCCATCACGCGCTCAGCATGGCTGTTCAGGCGCCGGCGCTGCTGCTGCCTTTCGTCGTCACGGTGATGCTGTCTGCTGAGATCAACGCCGCCTTCTATGCCGCCTGGACGGTGCTGAACGTTGCGCTTCTCGTCCCTGCGTCACTCGCCTCGGTGTTGTTTGCCATCGCTGTGCGGGAGCCAGAGCTATTTCCCGCGCGCCTGCGCCTGTCGCTCGGCTTGTCGATGCTGGTCTGCGCGGCGACCGCCTTGGCGTTCCTCTTCCTGTCGCGCTTCATGCTCTGGATATTCAATCCGGCCTATGCTGTGATTGCAGGAAATGGCCTTCAGTTTCTGGGCGTTGCCGCTTTCGGAATGGCGTCGAAGTATCATTATCTGGCGGTTCAACGTGTCCGACGGCGCCTGGGCTTTGCCACGCTCGTTCTGATCGGCGGTGCGGTGTTGGAGATCGTGGCCGCCGCCGGCGGTGCGCGATTCGGGATCGCAGCCACAGCCGACTTCTGGGTCATTGCTGTTTCGCTGGAAGGCCTGCTTCTGTGCCCGGCATTGTATTGGGCCACACGGCGCACTGCGACGCCGTCCATCGCCGCGCCATCAACGGCTGGCGGTGTCTCGACATACGGCAATTCCCTCGACCAGACAGACCAAATCGGAATTGCGTCACGGGCTTGAAAGGGAGTTTCTTAGCATGAGGCGTATTCACCGTTTCCGGGATTTCGCTATCGGCGCTGCGGCGCTGGCGCTTTTTTGGTCTGCTCAAGTCGGATCTGCGGACGCGCAGTCATCCGCGCAGCAATCTTTCGTCACGACGAAAGAGGGGGGCTTCCTGCTGGACGGCAAGCCATTTCGCGTGGCCGGCGTGAACAACCATTATCTGACATTTGGCTCGTCAGGCGAAGTCACCCGCGTATTGGACGATGCCACGGCAATGGGCGCCAATGTGGTGCGCACCTTCCTGCAACCGGTTATAGGGTCGCTGGACGGCCAGGTGCCGACGATCTGGAATTCAAAGAGCACGGCCGATTCCGGCAACCTCGGAACCAAGGGCATCTATATGATGAGTTGGGATCCGATAACCAACAAGATGGTTCCCAACGACGGACCTGACGGCCTGCAAAAGGTCGATTACCTCATCGCGGAAGCGGCGAAGCGCAAGCTTAAGCTGATCCTCGCATTCGTCGATTTCTGGGCCTACACGGGCGGTGCCCAGCAGATGAACGCCTGGTACGGGAGTTCGGACAAATACACCTTTTTTGCCGCTGATCCGCGAACCCGACGCGATTACAAGGAATGGGTTCGGCATGTTCTGTCGCGCGTCAACACGATTACCGGTGTGCGCTATTCCGACGACCCCACCATATTTGCCTGGGATCTGGCCAACGAACCTGACATCCATCCCAAACCGCTCCTTTATGAGTGGGTGTCGGAAATGTCAGCCTATGTCAAATCCCTGGCGCCGAAACAGCTCGTCACGACGGGCCATGGGAACATGGATCAGAAGCTGGCGGATATGAATATTCCGAGCGTTGATTTCGGCACGTGGCATGGCTACCCATCCTACGCCAAAATGAGCCATTCCGATTTCGATGCCCGCATTCGCGAATACTGCGCGATCGGGCGAAGCATCGGAAAACCGGTGATCCTGGAGGAGTTTGGAGTTCCGCGATCCGATGCCGATCAGGCAAACGCCTATGGAACTTGGCTGAATACGATCGCCACCTCGGATTGCGGAGGTTGGGTGGTCTGGCGGCTCACCAGCACGCAGGATTCGGGCCTCTATCCCCAGGACGACTACGACAAATTCGACATCCATAACGATGGGAGCCCTGCTTGGCAGGCTCTGCGCGACGCCGCCCTCAAGCTTCAATAATCGGTCCACCGAAGCCATTCCGCCGTCCAGCATTAACGCATGTCGCGGGTACGGCACCGGGTGTTGCCATTCGATTTGATGGCTGCCAACAACATGTGGCATATCGCTCGACGGCGGAAACCGATTTCAAGACGAAAACGGGCGTGACACGACGATCGGAAGCGCGCCCGCGAACCGGGATGGTCGCGCGAACGCACAAGGGATAGCGATCTCAACGGCGTATTGACCTAAATGCTTCCATATTTTCTTGCGATCTAAACTGGGCCTGCAGCTTCGCCAAATATTCGCGGAATATCCGGGATATCGGGGACAAACCGGAGATTTTTCGAAGGTCAGCAGTCGGCAATATGAATAATGCGGACGGCTCGCTCCCAGATGCGATATCGTAAATCATCATCGGGCTAGCCCGAATCGAAATAGGGATTGCGGCAGTGAACTCTTCACGCTTTCTTCAATCAATCGTCGAAGCCGAATCCCAAGATACACGCTTGAATTTCGCCCGCGCCGCGAGTTTTCAGCTCTATAGTGCTTGCCTGCCAACCGGATCTGCGCCGGCTCAGTTTTCCGTCGAACTCACCCTATCTGAAAAAGAGGCGGTCACGCTTGTCGTGCGGCCGTTCGTCAATAATATCGAAGCACTTGGCGGGCTTGTGAAATCCCTGTTTTCGACAAACGCGGAGACCGAACTGCGAGCCGTTCCATGCAGGGTGGAGGATAAGGTTGGATCCGGCATTGGATTGATACTTTTCGTCGACGATGAGCCGATGATTACCATCGGATCTCTTGCAGATGATACCGGACTGTTTCTTCGCCAGATCGAACCCGCATCCAGGAACACGCCCGGCGTTGCCACAATCGGTACGGTAGTAGGCCAACGACTTGCCAGTGTGGTTCCTATTCCGACTGGATCTCTCCATCTGCGTAAGCCAAAATAAATATCGCTGACCAATCAGGGTATCAGCAGGATGCTGCCCGCCGAACGTCCGGACTCCATCTCTTCGTGCGCCTTCGCAACATCGGCCAAACGATATTCGGCACCGATCTGCGCGACGATCCCTGTTTCCATCGCGCCGACGGCAGCGAAAGCAGCCTCGCGATACTGTCCGATGTCAGCGCACCAGGCCATGATACTCGGATGGCAGAGCGCCTTGCCCGGGCGCAGTTCCTCGACGGGCACCGGTGGAATAGCACCGGCGGCCTGGCCGATGGTGACGGCCATGCCGAATGGGCGGACAGAGCGTAGGCTCTTGAGAAGCATGTCGCCGCCGATCCCGTCATAGGCGACGTCGACACCAAGCCCGTTCGTCAGCCGCTTCACGTCCGAGACGATATCGGCGCCTCGTCCAACAATGAGGTGATCGGCTCGATAAGATGCGGCGAGTGCGGCCCTTTCGGAAGAGCCGACCGTCCCGATCACCGTGGCATCGAGCGATTTGGCCCAGCGAACGAGGATGCTTCCAAGCCCGCCCGCAGCAGCATGGATCAGAACCTGTGTTCCTGCACGCACATCATAGGTCTTTTTCAACAGCATGTAGGCGGTCATGCCTTTGAGCAGCGAACTCGCTGCCGTTTTCGCCGAAACGGCATCCGGAAGCTTGATCGCCCTTTCGGCGGCAATGTTCCTCGTGGAGCGATAGGCTCCAACCGGAGGCCCGGCATAGGCAACGCGGTCACCCTTTTGGAACATGGAAACGCCAGGACCGACGTCTTCGACGATGCCCGCCGCCTCGGCGCCGATCACCGAGGGGTAGGAAGGCATGGGGTAGATGCCCTTGCGGTGATAGACGTCGAGAAAGTTGGTTCCGATCGCCTGATGACGGATCTTGATCTCACCATCGCCGGGAGGTTCACAATGGTGATGCTCCTCGACATGGAACTGGGTGACGTCACCGGGGGCGCTCAGCCATATGATTTGGTCGGTCATCTCTCGTGCTCCTTCATGGGCGCAAATTAACCGATGGCGTGATGTGTGAAAATTCCCTATAGCTTCACAATGATTGGGAGAGAATTCACACAACTCGACTGGGACGACCTTCGGCATTTCCTGGCGCTCGCGCAGTCGGGAACGTTGCTTGGCGCCGCAAAGCAGCTCGGCGTCGAACATGCGACGATCAGCCGGCGCATTTCGTCGCTTGAAGCCAGTCTCGGACGCAAGCTGGTAGACCGCCGCGGACGGCGCATCATTTTGACTTCGGACGGAGAGCAGGTTGCCAGGCACGCAGCTCTTGTCGCCGCGCAGACTGCGGCAATCGAGCAGCTTGGCCGCAGCAGTGCCACGGAATTGCGTGGCCATGTGAGGATCAGCGCGCCGCCCGCTCTCTCAAGTGTGCTGCTCGCAAAGCCGATCGCCGCCGTCAGGCGAGACCATCCGGGTGTTCAGATTACCCTCGTCGGAGAAAAGCGCCTCGCGTCGCTGAATAGACGAGAGGCGGATATCGCCGTGCGCATGTCGCGTCCCGAGGACGGCGATTACGCCATCGTCAAGCTCGGCGAAATGAGCTTCCATCTCTACGCATCAAGGACCTATCTCGAAACGGTTTCCCCGTCGGACTGGACCTTCATCGGTTACGACGAAACCATGAACGCCTCACCGCAGCAACTGCGGCTGACCGAACTGGCCGCCGGCCGGCCGATCGCGCTGCGGTCGTCCGTTCTGGAGTTCCAGGCCGCAACGGCAAGCCTTGGCGCCGGTGTCGTCATGCTCCCCGATTTCGCCGCCCCGGGGCCCAGCGGTCTCCAGCGCATCGAGACCGAACAGGTTTTGACAAGAGAGGTCTGGCTGGTTGTCCATTCTGATATCAAAGACGTCCCCTCCGTCCGCGTCGTCGTCGATGCGTTGAAGAGCGCTCTCGGCAAGTAGTGCTCAGTTGGCCGGGGCAGCAAAGGGAGAGGCAGTCATTGAACGCGTCGGCAGCGTGGCATCCGGACTGAAAGCCCGTGCGCTCACCGACCTTCCCGCGTCAATTCATTTCAATGGGAGGGTTGGATGGCTTTGAAAGTGCTCTACCGCTTCGTCAAGCTGCACCCAATTATGTTTGGATTGTTCGAAGACTGACATGGCAGGTGGCGCGAAGGCCGGGTCGGCAAGGGAGCCGACCGCCACCCCGATCCAGGACGCCGCAGCATCGGCCTGCCAATAGACGGTCGAGCCGCAGGTGGGGCAAAAATGCATTCGGACCTTGCGACCGCTCTCGGCGGTACGAATGAATTCTGTAGACATTCCGGAGATTTCGACACAGCCGATCGCGTAGAAAGCATTTGCGCTGAACGGCGCGCCAGTTCTCCGCTGGCAAGCCAAACAGTGACACAGCGCAGTCAGTTGTGGCGGCTCGCTGAGCGTCAGTCTCAGAGCGCCGCAGGCGCATTGGGCATTGGCCATGGAAACTCCTCCCGCTTGCGCGGTGAAATTGCGTTGAATGGGGGTGAAGCGCAGGCCCGAACCGCAAATGGTGAGGGTGGGCGATGCAAAGGGGCTGAGACCTGATACAATTTCAGGCTCACAGAGGCTCAAATGTAGATCGCGGAAATGCCGAAGTCTAGAGGGTGACCCATCTGGCCACTTCAGGCCGGAGGGCATGCGGAGCCCTGATCACTAAGTCTGAGATTCTGATCTGTTCGTCGCCGTTCGACAGGCAATTCGCCAGCCCGCAGCCAGCAGATTCGGCCTCGCATAAGGGGCCAGTCTTGCTGGCCCCTTATCCCTTATCCCCTGTCAGATATCGCTTGCGGCACTCGACCAAAGGTCGGCGGCTTCGGCTGCCGTCATGCGCCGTACATCGGCCTCGTGGCTGCGGCTGGCGAAGAGTTCGCTTGCCATGATCTGCTCGGCAAGATCGGCCGGAAGCGAGAGGATGACGCGGGCTTCGCCATTGTGCAGGCCGCCGAGTTCGCTGCGCTTGCCGGTCACCATGCCGCCGGCGACCGTGTTGTTGGTCTCCGGATCGATCAGGATGAAGGAGCCGGAAAGCCGGTTCTGCTCATAGGGGTCGAAGATCGCCGCTTCGTCGAAGACGAGCCGGACTTTGCCGATGGCGTTCATGTAGAGCCGCTGGGCGGAATTCCAGGCGCCGGTCTTCAGCTCCAACTGGCTGAGCGGCTGCACCTGGACACGCTGGCGGCGGCTGCCGCTCTTCAGCCAGTAGCGTTTGCCGGGCTCGATTCCCTCCGGCTGCAGCGCGACGATCTGCGCGTCGAAGGCAAGGCCGACCTGTGGCTGGGCGTCGATTGAGACGATCATGTCGCCGCGCGCCACATCCACCTGGCGGTCGAGCACCAGGGTGATCGCGTCGCCGGCAACGGCCGCGTTGCGGACGAGATCGAAGGTGACGATCTTCGAGACGTTGGCGACCATGCCCGACGGCAGGATCATGACGCTGTCGCCCGGTTTGACCGAGCCGCCGGCAACCGTGCCCTGATAGCCGCGGAAGCTTTCGCCCGGACGCGACACGCGCTGCACGGAAAGGCGGAAGCCGACCGTCTGCGACGAGCGCACGGTGGCAAGTTCCAGCGTCTCCACCAGCGACGGGCCGGTATACCAGGGCATGGCGGCCTGGCCGGAATAGACGACGTTTTCGCCCTTCAGCGCCGACATCGGAATGGCGGTGATCTGCTTGACGCCGAGCGACAGGGCAAATTCCCGGAAGTCATGGCTGATCTTGTCGAAGCCGGCGCGGTCGTAGCCCGTCAGGTCGATCTTGTTGACGGCAAGCACGAACTGTTTGATCCCGAGCAACGAGGCGATCGTCGCGTGACGGCGCGTTTGTTCCAGAATGCCGAGGCGCGCATCGACGAGCAGGATCGCGAGATCGGCGGTCGAGGCGCCGGTCGCCATGTTGCGGGTATATTGCTCATGGCCGGGCGTGTCGGCGACGATGAAGGAGCGCTTGTCGGTCGAGAAATAGCGATAGGCGACATCGATCGTGATGCCCTGTTCGCGCTCGGCCTGCAGGCCATCGAGCAGCAATGCGAAGTCGGGCAGGCCGAGATCGTTCTGCTTGCCGGTGGAATCGCGCTGCAGGGTGGCGGCCTGGTCTTCCTTGACCGCCTTGGTGTCCCAGAGCAGGCGGCCGATCAAGGTCGACTTGCCGTCATCGACGCTGCCGCAGGTAATCAGGCGCAGCGGCCTGGTATCGCGCTGAGCCTTGAGCGGCTCGGCGGCGGGCAGGCTGACGACGGTTGCGGCCGAGACGGCGGTTTGGGCTGCGGTCATCTCAGAAATATCCTTCACGCTTCTTCTTTTCCATGGAGCCGGACTGGTCGCGATCGATGGCGCGGCCCTGGCGTTCGGACACCGTTGCAATTTCGAGTTCGGCAATCACCTCTTCGAGGGTGGTGGCCTGTGAGCGGATGGCGCCGGTCAGCGGGAAATCGCCGAGGGTGCGGAAGCGGATCATGCCTTCCTGGCGGACTTCGCCGGGCAGCAGTTCCAGGCGCGGATCTTCGGCCAGGATCATCATGCCGTCGCGCTCCACGAAGGGCCGCTTCTTGGCGTAGTAGAGTGGCACCAGCGGAATGTCCTCGGCCTGGATGTAGCGCCAGATATCGACCTCGGTCCAGTTCGACAGCGGGAAGGCGCGCACGCTCTCGCCCTTGCGGATCATGCCGTTATAGATGTTCCAGAGTTCCGGCCGCTGGTTGCGGGGATCCCAGCGATGGTCGGGCGTGCGGAAGGAATAGATGCGCTCCTTGGCGCGGCTGGCTTCCTCGTCACGCCGCGCACCGCCGAAAGCGGCGTCGAACTGGCCGGCATCAAGCGCCTGGCGCAGCCCCTCGGTCTTCATGATGTCGGTGAAGGCGGCCGATCCATGTGTAAACGGCGTGATGTTTTCGGCTTTGCCGCGCGGATTGATGTGCTCGATCAGATCGAGATCATACTTCTTCGCGGTCTCGTCGCGGAAGGCGATCATCTCGGAGAATTTCCAGCCGGTGTTCACATGCAGCAGCGGGAAGGGCACGCGGCCGGGATAGAAGGCCTTGCGCGCCAGGTGCAGCAGCACCGAGGAGTCCTTGCCGATCGAATAGAGCATGACGGGACGCTCGAATTCGGCCGCAACCTCGCGGAAGATGTGAATGGATTCGTTTTCCAGCGCTTTCAGATGCGGGTCGAGCGGCGCCTTGGCGCTCTGCGGATTGCTGAGTTCCGTATCCGGACGGCTATCGGGCATGTGTTACTCCAGGCTATCGGTCGTTTGCGGGTGCCCGCAAAGCAATTCCTTGATGTCGGCTTTCCCGGGATTGTTGGCTTTCCCAGGGAATGTTGACTTTCCCAAGGCTGCGGCGGTGGCCCGCGCCCTGATTGGGAAAGCCGTGGGGTGATTTACTGTGCGGCGATCGCTGCGGCCTCTTCGGCGACGTGCAGGCCGCATTCGCGCGTTTCGTCCTGCTCCCACCACCAGCGGCCGGCGCGTTCCGGTTCGCCGGGCTTGATCGCCCGGGTGCAGGGCTCGCAGCCGATCGAGGGATAACCGCGGGCGTGCAGCGGATTGACCGGCACGCCGTTTGCGGAAACGAAGGCCTTGATCGCCTCCAGGTCCCAATCGGCGAGCGGATTGACCTTCAGCAGGTGGCGTTCGGCGTCGTATTCGGCAAAAGGCGTTTCGGCACGGTTGGCCGATTGGCCGCGGCGCAGGCCGGTGATCCAGATCGCAGCACCTTCGAGGGCACGCGCAAGCGGCTTCAGCTTGCGCATTCCGCAACAGGCGTGGCGCGCTTCGACGCTCTCGTAGAAACCGTTGAGGCCGTATTGCGCCGCATAGGCGTCGATATCGGCCTTCTCGGGCTCGAAACGATGGATATCGATGTCATACTGGCTTTCGGTCTCGTCGATCAGCGACAGCGTCTCGGCAAACAACCGGCCGGTCTGCAGCGTCGCGATATCGATCGGCAGGCGGTGCGTGCCGATCTCGGCAGTGATCACCTGGTCCTCGATGCCGAGTGACGTCGTGAACACCACGCGGCCGCCAAGGCCGGAGACCAGCGACAGACGTCCGGCAAGGTCGAGACCCGCCAGTCTGTCGTTCAGCGCCGCAGCTTCCGCAATCGGCCCTTCTTCCGCAATCCTATTGATAGCAGTCATGAGAATCCTGTCCTTTGTTATCAGGAGTATCGCAGTTCACGCTTGGATCGGACAGAAAAAGGGATTTCGAAAGCTGTGGCCGGAGGAGCAAATATCTCTCCGAAGCTGCCGCGATGCAGAAAAGCAGCCGCCTGCGGATGAAAATCCACATCGGCAGCTCGAATGTCTATAGAAATAGTAGAGTTACACGCAGCCTGTCAATCGGAAATCTGAAGTGATGCCGAAAATCGTGCAGAAGGCGCGGTTTTGGCATAGATTAAGCGCGCTTGGCCGAGGGCGAAAAACAAGGCCAAAACGCTTGTCTCTCAAGGCTTTCTCCGGTGCGTTCAAATTCCGTTCATGCTGGTTGTGCCATAGAGGTGAAAGTACTTCCGTAGCGGTGCGGGAATTCGCGCCGCCTGTGTGTGTCGATGGTCAAAAATGATTACGCAAAAGGCGAAATATGCGCTGCGCGCGCTCACGGTCTTGGCTGATGCCGATGCCGACGAACCGGTGATGATTTCCGATATCGCGGCGCAGCAAAAGATCCCGAAAAAGTTCCTCGAACAGATCCTGCTCGACCTGAAACATCACGGCGTCGTCGTCAGCCGTCGCGGCAAGCAGGGCGGTTATCTCCTGCTGAAGCCCGCCCACACGATTACCTTCGGCGAGATCCTGCGCATCATCGACGGCCCGATCGCGCCGCTGCCGTGCCTCTCGATCACTGCTTACCGCAGATGCGACGATTGCGACGGCGAACAGAATTGCCAGATCCGCCACGTCTTCGCCAAAGTCGCCGACGCCACCCGCAAGGTGCTGTTCTCGACAACGATCGCCGATGCCATCGCCCCAAAGCACGGCGCCGAAGTCACCCGGCTGCTGGCCTGAGCATACGCCCGCCTCTTTCTTCAAGATTTGGTGAAATACCTTTTCCTCCGGCTCCGATGCTCCACCTGCCTGCTCATGCTGGTAGGGAGAATATCATGTTTGGAATTTCAGCACAGCGAGTAGTGGCTGCGGCCATACTCTCGGTGGCCGTAGCGACAGGCGCGGCCGCTCATCACGGCTGGTCCTGGGCCGAGGCGGATCAGATCGAACTGCGCGGCACCATCGACAAGATCTCCATGGGCGGCCCGCATCCGACGCTCGATGTCGCCACCGCCGATGACGGCGTCTGGCTCGTCGAACTCGGCAATCCGCGCCAGACGGAACGCTCCGGTTTCGTCGAAGCTGTGGCCAAGCCCGGCGACCAGGTGGTGGCCCTTGGAAATCGTTCGCAGGATGCAAAAGAGAAGCGGCTGAAGGCCGTGCGCCTCACCATCGGCGAGAAGCGCTATGATATCTATCCCGACCGCATCAAGACGAACTGACCTCTGGGCGAACTGACCTGTCGTGATGGACACTCTCGAATGGCTGTCGGCGACCACGCCTGCGCTCGCGCTCCGGCGCTCCGCAACGCTCTACATGTTCGTCAACGCAGCCCATATCCTGGCGATCGGCCTCTTGGTCGGCGCCATCCTGCCGCTTGATCTGAGGCTCGCCGGCTTCTTCCGCAAGGTTCCGGTTGAGATCGTCGCGCCGTTTCTGTCACGCGCCGCCGCTGTCGGCCTTGCCGCGGCTGTTGCCACCGGCTTCTGCCTCTTCAGCGCCCGGGCGGTCGAATATGTCGCCAATCCCGCCTTCCTTGCCAAGCTTTGCCTGATCGCCATCGGCCTTCTCAACCTGTCGATCGTTCATTTCGGGCGAGCCTGGAAAACGGCGGTGTCGACAGGCATCGTCCGGCCCGGCCTGCGCTTCTCCGCCGCCCTGTCGGCCGCGATCTGGATCGCCGCCCTCATAGCCGGACGGTGGATCGGTTTTCTCTGAAACCGGATAACCGGATCAGCGGTCGCTCACCGCCCAGCGCGGGTTGACCCACGGTTCCTGGTTCGAGCGCGCCAGCGGCTGTTTGCCGAGGATATGGTCGGCCGCCTTCTCGCCGGTCATAATAGAGGGTCCGTTCAAATTGCCATAGGTGACGTGCGGAAAGATCGAGCTGTCAGCGACGCGCAAGCCATCGACGCCGATCACCCGCGTTTGCGGATCGACCACCGCCATCGGATCGTCCTTGGCGCCCATCCGGCAGGTGCCGCAAGGGTGATAGGCGCTTTCCAGATGTTCGCGCAGGAAGGCGTCGATTTCATCATCGCTCTGCACGCCTTCGCCCGGCTGGATCTCCGGCCCGCGATAGTCGTTGAAGGCGCTCTGCCCGAAGATTTCGCGGGTGAGCCGCACGCAGTGGCGGAATTTCTCCCAGTCCTCCGCGTGGCTCATATAGTTGAAGCGCAGCACCGGATCGGCCTTGGGATCGGCGGAGCGCAAGCTCACGCTGCCGCGCGATTTCGACAGGTTGTAGCCGACATGAACCTGGAAGCCGTGGCTCTTCGCCGCCGCCTTGCCGTCATAGCTGATCGCCACCGGCAGGAAATGGTACTGGATATCGGGTTGCTTCAGCCCTGCTGCAGACCGCAGGAAGGCGCACGCCTCGAATTGATTGGAGGCGCCGAGCCCGCCGCGCGAGAGCAGCCATTGTGCGCCGGCCACGCCCTGCCAGAACCACGGCAGCCAGGAATAGAGCGACACCGGCTTGGTGCTGACCTGCTGGAAGTAGAATTCCATATGATCCTGCAGATTGGCGCCGACCCCCGGCCGGTCGGCCTTCACCGGAATGCCCATGTCCTGCAGATGTTGGCCGGGACCGATGCCCGACAGCATCAAGAGCTTCGGTGAGTTGAAGGAGGAGGCCGAGACGATCACCTCGCGGTTCGCCTTCACCACCTCCATTCTGCCCTTGCGTTCGATCTCGACGCCTGTGGCACGCCCGTCCTCGATCACGATCCTCTGCGCAAAGCCGTAGATGATCTTGACATTGTCCCGCCTCAGCGCCGGTTTCAGATAGGCGTTGGCGGCAGACCAGCGGCGGCCGCCGAAGATGGTCTGCTCCATCAGGCCGAAGCCTTCTTGCTTGCTGCCGTTATAATCCTCCGTCGCCTCGAAACCCGCCTGTTTGCCGGCCTCGACGAAGGCGCGGAAGAGCGGATTGGTGAAGCCGCCACGCTGGACATGCAGCGGCCCGTCTGTGCCGCGCCAGCCCTCTTCGCCGCCATGCGAATGTTCCATCCGCTTGAAATAGGGAAGCACGTCGGCATAGGCCCAGCCGCTGGCGCCGAGCTCCTCCCAGCGGTTGAAATCCTCGGCATGGCCGCGCACATAGACCATGCCGTTGATCGAGGAGGAGCCGCCGATCACCTTGCCGCGCGGCGCCGTGATACGCCGATTGTTGAGGTTCGCCTCCGGCTCGGACAGATAACCCCAATTATATCGCTTCATGCTCATCGGCCAGGCAAGGGCCGCCGGCATCTGGATGAACGGTCCGAAATCGCTGCCGCCCGCCTCGATGACGATGACACTGTTCTTGCCGTCTTCCGACAAGCGGTAGGCGAGGGCGGAGCCGGCGGAGCCCGAGCCGATGATGACGAAATCTGCTTGTTGCATGACGTTCCCTTAGATTCTTTTGCAACGGTCCCGAAAACCCCGGGCATTAAGACCCCGCCCCAAACCCCTCCCCACAAGGGGGAGGGGCTTAACTTGCTGCACCGCCTCACTCGACAATCAGCGCCACAAGCGATGAGATTGAAGAGGGATAAAACCGGTGCCCCATATTAGTCCCTCCCCCTTGTGGGGAGGGGTTGGGGAGGGGTCTCAATCCCTTCAGTACGGCGCCACCACCGGCCCCATGCCGACATAGACCGTCTTCAGCTCGGAATAATGCTCCAGCGCGGCCAGCGAATTCTCGCGGCCGAAGCCGGATTGTTTCGATCCGCCGAAGGGGATTTCCACCGGGCAGAGATTATAGGTGTTGATCCAGAGCGTGCCCGCTTCCAGCCGGTCGACGACGCGGTGGGCGCGGGTGAGGTCGGCAGTGAAGACGCCGCCGGAAAGACCGAATTCGCTGGCATTGGCGCGGGCAATCACCTCGTCCTCGGCGTCGAAGTCGAGCACACACATGACCGGCCCAAAGATCTCCTCGCGGGCGATGGTCATGTCGTCGGTGACGTCGGCAAAGATAGTCGGCTGCACGTAATAGCCTTCGCCGGAGACGTTGTTCGGAATGCCGCCGCCGGCAATCTGGCGCGCGCCCTCGGCCTTGCCCTTCTCGATGTAGGAGATCACTTTCTCGCGCTGCGCCCAGGAGACCATCGGTCCGACCTGCGTCGCCTCGTCCATCGGGTCGCCGATCAGCATCGCCTCGGTGCGGACCTTCAGCCGCTTCAGGAATTCGGCCTTGACGGTCTTCTGCACGAAAACGCGCGTGCCGTTCGAGCAGACTTGGCCGGTCGAATAGAAATTGCCGAGCATCGCGCCGCCGACCGCCGAGTCGAGATCGGCATCGTCGAAGACGATGAGCGGCGACTTGCCGCCGAGTTCCATCGTCACGTGCTTGAGGTTGCCGGCGGCAGCCGCCGCCACCCTGCGCCCGGTCGGCACCGAGCCGGTCAGCGACACCTTGGCGACATCGGGATGGTTGACGAGCAGCGGCCCGGTGTCGCGGTCGCCCTGGATCACATTGAACAGCCCCTTCGGCAGTCCCGCCTCGTGCAGGATCTCGGCGATCTTCAGCGTCCCGAGCGGTGTGTTCTCGGACGGTTTGAACACCATGGCATTGCCGCAGACGAGCGCCGGCGCCGCTTTCCAGCAGGCGATCTGCTGCGGATAGTTCCAGGCGCCGATGCCGACGCAGACGCCGAGCGGCACCCGCTTGGTATAGGCAAAATCCTGGCCGAGCGGGATATGCGAACCGTTGAGACCGGCCGGTGCAATGCCGCCGAAGAATTCGAAGGCATCCGCACCCGAGGCCGGGTCGGCGACAACAGTCTCCTGGATTGGCTTGCCGGTGTCGAGCGTTTCGAGTTCGGAAAGTGCCCGGTTTCTCTCGCGCATGATCTCGGCCGCCCGTTTCAGGATCCGCCCGCGCGCCATTGGGCTCATCGCCGCCCATTCCGGCTGGGCGCGTTTGGCCGCGGCGATCGCCCGTTCGACGATCGCGGGCGTTGCGGCATGCAGCCGGGCGATCACCTCGCCGGTCGCGGGATAGAGGCTCTCGATGACGGTGCCGTCGGTATCCTCGACATATTCGCCGTCGATGAAGTGCGAGGCTTTCGGCTGGGCTTTCATGTCATTTGTCCCTTGGGTGGTTCGATGTGGTCGTCACTTCTCCCGCCGGGAGAGGGGAGGTGGTGGCCAAAAGCGCATTCAGATAATCTTCCGTCAGCGCGATCGAGGCTTCAATGCCGATCGGCGCCGATTTCAGACTTTGCCTGATATAGAGCCCGTCGATCATCGCCGCAGCGCCTTCTGCGATGCGTTCTGCGGCGTCGGCGGGCAGCAGCGCCTTGAGATCGGCCAGCAGATTGGAGCGCAGCCGCCTGGCATAGATCACCAGAAAGCGGCGGGTCTCTTCCGAGCGCTGCGCTTCGGCGTAAAAGGCAAGCCAGGCGGCAATCGTGTCCGGCGCGAATTGGTCGGCGTGGAAGCTGACGCGGATGATGGCCGAAAGCCGCGCGCGCGGCGTTCTGGCGGCCTTAAGCGCCGCCAGCGTGTCGCTGCGCAATTGTCTCAGAAGCGAGCGGATCGTCTCGATCAGCAATTGTTCTTTGCTGCCGAAATAATGATGCGCCAGGGCTGCCGATACGCCGGCCTGCCGAGCGATATCGGACATCGTGACGGTTAGCGAGCCGTGATCGCCGATCACCCGCAGCGCCGCGTCGACAAGCGCCTTGCGGCGCACCGGCTCCATTCCGACTTTCGGCAACAGACCACTCCTTGAAATCAGCAGCAGGTTATTTTTGATTGACTGATCAATCAATAAAAATCTTTCTCGATTTGATTCAGCGCAGATCTTTTCCTGAAAAATTGCTGCAGCATATGTTGAATCCAACAGGAGGTGCGTCATGGCCGATGTCTTCGAGGGAACGCCGACATCTTCGCTGCAGTCGAAATGGATCTGGTTCGCCGGCCTCGGCGTGCTGCTGCTCGTCTGCGGTCTGATCGCGCTCGGCAATCTGATGCTCGCCACCGTCGTCTCGGTCTATTATGTCGGCATGCTGATGCTGTTCGGCGGCGTGATCTATCTCGTCCATGCCTTCCAGGTGCGTGGCTGGGATCATGTTCTGTTCTGGATGCTGAGCGGCCTGCTCTACGTGCTCGCCGGCATCTGCGCCTTCGTCAATCCGATCCTCACTTCGGCGGCGCTGACGCTGTTTCTCTCGCTCGCACTGGTCATCGCCGGCGTCTTCCGCACCTGGGTCGGCATGCGCATGAAGCCGGTCAAGGGTTGGCGCTGGATCGTCGCAAGCGGCGTCATCACCGCCCTTGCGGGTTTCGTCATCGCGCTCGGCTGGCCGGTGAACAGCCTCTGGATCCTCGGTCTGTTCCTGGCCGCCGATCTCATCGTCCAGGGCTCGACGATGATCGCCTTCGGCCTCGGCATCCGCAGTTGAAACTGATGCCGCTGACCGCTCTTTTTTGACAAGACCCGTTCTTTTTTGACAAGACTAGGACAGGGGATTAGACTTAAGGGGTTATGGGCCGATCCAGCACGCGGACGGTCCGATGTGCGAATGCACCAAGGCACCGGCGAGATCGCCGAGAATGCTGAAGATGGTCATGCATCCCCCAGAGACAGGGTTCTGCCTGATCAGAAAAGGGAGGAAGTTCATGCCGATGGTCACCGTTTCCATCTCTCCGCAACAGGCAGCGGGCATCCGCGCCGCCGTCGATAATGGCGGCTATGCCTCGAGCAGCGAGGTCGTTCGCGAGGCGCTTCGTCTCTGGGATACCGCCCGCAAGCTCAATGAGTTCCGGGACGATATGCTAGACGACGACGCTCCATCCGGCGGCAGATGCGTCGCCGACATGTTCGCCGATCACGAGGCGGAGCGCCGTCGCTCCGCCTGAGCAAGCATCTGATTGCATTGGAAAAATGGAATAAACGCGGAGCGCGTAGGACGCCCTTGCCCGTTTCATAAAACTTTCACACTGGCGAAAGAGTTCATTGACCGTTCTGCGGCATGTTCCGGACGAAAAGAACAAGTCACAGTGGAGATCAGCCCCAATGAAAACCGGGATGTCCTTGGCTGCCACCGTCGCGCCGGATGTCCTGCGCCGCTACGCCAGCGATCAGATCGTAACCCTTGCCAAGCTCGTGGTCGAGAACGCCTTCCAGCCGATCGTCGAGGCCGGCACCGGCACGGTCTTCGGCTACGAATCCCTGATGCGCGGCCAGGACCGCATCGGCTATGATACGCCGGTCGAAATCCTTGATGAAGCCCATCAGTTGGGCCAGCTGCTGCAGCTCGAACAGATGGTCGCCAGCCGCGCTCTCGCCAAATTCGCGACGCTGTCGAATTTCTCCACCTCGACGCTGTTCCTCAATCTCGATGTCCGGCTCATCCCGCATGGCGAAAGCCTGGTCGAGACCCTGCTGCAACACCTGCGCAAGGCCAATATTCCGCCATCCTCCGTCTGCTTCGAATTCTCCGAGCGTTTCGACAATACCAGCGTGCCGGAATTTTCCGGCCTGGTTTCCAGGTTGCGCAAGGCTGGTTTCAAGCTGGCGATCGACGATTTCGGCGTCGGCAATGGCGAGATGAAGCTGCTCTGCGACTATCCCGTCGATTATCTCAAAATCGATCGTCATTTCGTCGCCGAGATTGACCGCAGCCCGCGCAAGCGTCATCTCTTGAAAAGCATCGTCAACATTGCCCACGTGCTCGGCACACGCGTCGTCGCCGAAGGCATCGAGACCGAGGCCGAATTCATCGCCTGCCGCGAATATGGCGTCGACCTCGTCCAGGGCTGGTTCATCGCCCGTCCGACAACGCATATATCGGAGCTGGCGCCGTCCTTCCCGCATCTGCAGGAGCTCGGCAAGAGCAAGCGGGGCAGTCAGTCGCTCGACGAAATCCTCATCCGCAAGCAGATCGAGCTGCTGCCTACGGTCTACGAGAATGACAGCATCGACAACGTCTTCGAACTCTTCCGCCGCAATCCGCGCCAGGCCTTCTTTCCTGTCCTCAATGCCAATGACGAGCCGCGCGGCATCATCCACGAGCATCACCTCAAGGAATATATCTACCAGCCTTTCGGCCGCGATCTCCTGAAGAACAAGATGTATGAGCGCAGCATCTCGCATTTCGTCGAGATGGCGCCGATCGTCGGCCTCGACAGCGACGCCGAACAGCTGATGGCGATCTTCGCCAACATGGAAGGCAGCAACTGCCTGATCCTGACCGACAATATGCGTTATGCCGGCGTCGTCTCCGCCGCCTCGCTGATCAAGGTCATCAACGAGAAACAGCTGAAGACCGCGCAGGACCAGAACCCGCTGACCGGCCTGCCGGGCAATCGCGCCATCCGCGATTTCATGCGTCAGTCCGGCCGCGACGGCGATGAGCTCCGCCACTTCTGCTATTGCGACTTCGACAATTTCAAGCCGTTCAACGATGCCTATGGCTTCCATCTCGGCGACCACGCAATCTCGCTGTTTGCCGCGCTGATGCGCCGCTATTTCTTCGCCGAGCGCCATTTCCTCGGCCATGTCGGCGGCGACGATTTCTTCATCGGCATTGTCGGCTGGACCAAGGAGGAACTGACGGAGATCCTCGACCGGCTGATCAGCGATTTCCACGACGACGTGCGCGATCTCTATTCCGACGAGGACCGCGCCGCCGGCCGCATCCTCGGTCACGACCGCACCGGTGTTGAAGCTTTATTCCCGCTGATGCGCTGCTCGATCGGCGTCATCGAACTGCCGGGAGGCCTCGTCATCGACGATATCAACCGCGTCAGCGCCGAGATCGCCATCATCAAATCGGCCGCCAAGGACAGCGAGGAAGGTCTCGTCTTCCATTTGCTGGGCGAGGCGAATTGACGCCTTTGCCACGTCGTGCCTTCCAAAGCCTGCGGGGCTGATTTATTCCGGTTGCTTCCGATTAGGGAGGAGCCGGTCATGCCTTTGCCTCAGGATATGCGTTTCGTCGATCTGCCGTCCTTCGGCGGACCGGAGGTGATGGTAATCGGCAAGAGGCCGCTGCCTGTGCCCGGCGACGGAGAGGTCCTGGTGCGCGCCGAGGCGATCGGCGTCAACCGCCCCGATATTGCCCAGCGCCAGGGCAGCTATCCCGCGCCCAAGGATGCGAGCCCGATCCTCGGCCTGGAATTGTCGGGCGAAATCGTTGCCGTCGGCCCCGGCGTCCGCGGCTATGGCGTCGGCGACAAGGTCTGCGGGCTCGCCAATGGCGGCGCCTACGCCGAATACTGCCCGCTGCCGGCAGGCCAGATCCTGCCCTTTCCCAAGGGTTATGACGCGGTGAAGGCGGCAGCTTTGCCTGAGACCTTCTTTACCGTCTGGGCCAACCTCTTCCAGATGGCCGGGCTGACGGAAGGCGAGACGGTGCTGATCCATGGCGGTTCCAGCGGCATCGGCACGACGGCGATCCAGCTCGCCCGCGCCTTCGGTGCCGAGGTCTACGCGACGGCGGGCTCGAAGGAGAAATGCGAGGCTTGCGAAAAGCTTGGCGCCAAACGCGCGATCAACTACCGGACCGAAGATTTCGCCGAGGTGATCAAGGCCGAGACCGGCCACGGCGTCGATATCATCCTCGACATGATCGGCGCGGCCTATTTCGAGCGCAACATCGCCTCACTGGCGAGGGACGGCTGCTTGTCGATCATCGCCTTCCTTGGCGGCGCGATCGCCGAAAAGGTCAATCTCTCGCCGATCATGGTCAAGCGCCTGACGGTCACCGGCTCCACCATGCGGCCGCGCACGGCGGAAGAAAAACGCGCCATTCGCGACGATCTGCTCTCCGAGGTCTGGCCGCTGCTCGCCGCCGGCACCGTCGCTCCCGTCATTCACAAGGTCTTTGCCTTCGACGAGGTCGTCGAAGCCCACCGGCTGCTGGAAGACGGCAGCCATGTCGGCAAGATCATGCTGCGCGTTGGGTGAGCGTTAGCGAGATGCCGACGGCAAGAACACCGGGCAGCGCCATCAATAGATAAAGCCAGTGCGCCGCCGACAGCGCGCCTGATATGCCGCCGGGCTCGACGAGGCCGGCGCCATTGGCGATGACGCCCGCAAAGGCCGCACCGAAGGCGCCGCCGAGCGAACTCATTGTCGGGATCGCGGCAGAAGCCTTGTCCTTCTCGTTGTCGGCGACGAGTTTCAGCACCATGGCGACGAGATGCGCCCAGCCGAGCCCGATGCCGAAGCCCATCATGAGCATGCCGATCGCCGCCGGCACGATGAGGAGCATATGCCCCTCGGGATTGTCCTTGGCCAGGAAGACGGCGAGGCAAGCGGTCGCCGCCGCTTCGATGAGGGCGCCAATGACGATTGCCCAATAGGCCCGTCTGCCGGTCAGCGAGCCGCTGAGGAAGGCAGCGAATGTCCAGCCGAGGGCAACGAGCGCCACCAAATAGCCCGACAGGAGTGGCGCCACCCCATGCAGGGTCTGCAGGAAATAGGGAATGAAGACGTCGCTGACGAGCACGACGGTCATGGCGAGCATCGTCAGATAGACACGTGCAATCGGCCGGGAAAGGCTGACGGCGCCGGACGGCAAGAGCCGGTTCGGGCTTCGGCCCTCGATGAAGAGCATGCCGGCGACCGCGACGACCGCGGCCGCGATCAAAGCGATTTTCGCGCCCGTCGTCTCGATCGCGCCGGCCGCGCTCACCATCAGCACGGCGGCAAGCAGCAGTCCGATCTGGGCAATCGGGGTCTTCTTCTGCTCGCGGTCGTCCTCGACCTCGGGCAGAAGCCGCGGCGCCAGGAACGCCATCAGAAGGCCGAGCGGCACGAGCACGATGAAAGCATAGCGCCAGGCGTGACCCGAAGAGAAGAAGCCACCGAGCGTCGGCCCGATGACGGTCGAGCCCCCCCAGATCGCCGCATAGAGCGTCGAGGCCTTCGGCCATAGCGGCTCGGGATAAACGAAGCGGATGAAGGCATAGCCGAGTGCTGCAAGCGCGCCTGTTCCCAGACCCTGCACCGCGCGTCCGATCAGCACCACCGGCATCGACGGTGCGGCTGCGGCAATCAGGCTGCCGACGCCGAAGACCAGTGCTGCGATCACATAGACGGAGCGAAGTCCGATCCCGCGCGGCCGCATGGCGACGAAGATCGAGCCGAGCACCGCGGCGGCGACGAACAGGCTGGTGACCCAGGAAAACAGCGCGAGGCCGCCGATATCGCGCACGATCGAAGGCGCGATCGTCGCCATGATGTAACTCTCCACCGCATAAAGCGTCACGCCGCCGGCCAGCATCAAGGTTGCCGGGAGGTGCTCGGGCAGGAAGAGGCGGAAAACGGAGCTGGGGTTCGGGATGGCTGCTGTCTGGTCGAGATTCGACATGGGAGGACCCCGAGATTTTTGCTGGCGAAGGATTATTTTCCAAGTTATAAATTGGAAAATTACATGCCGCCTCGAATTAAACAAGACTTGACTTGGAAAATATGCGTCAGTCCCCAGCCAACCGGATCCTGATCCTGATAAAGACCGACGGCCCGCAGCTTGCCGCCGCGATCGGCGATGCGCTCGGCATATCAGGCGAAGCTGCCCGCCAGCAGCTGTCGAAGATGGCGGAGGAGGGCCTGGTGGAGCCGGTCACCGTTGCCGCCGCGGGCCGGGGCCGGCCGCGTCAGCTCTGGCACCTCACAGCCAGCGGCAACCACCAGTTCCCGGATGGCCATGCCGAGCTGACGGCAAATCTCCTCGGCACGCTCGTCGAACAGCTCGGCCCCGCAGCCCTCGATACCGTGATCTCCGCCCGCGAGGCCGAGACGCTGCAGCGCTATCGGCAGGAGCTCGGCAAGGCGCATGACCTCGCCTCGCGCGTCGAGGCCCTTGCCGCGATCCGCACCCGCGAGGGCTATATGGCCGATCAGTGGCAGGAGGCCGACGGCTCCTTCATGCTGGTCGAAAACCACTGCCCGATCTGCGCCGCCGCCACCGCCTGCGCCGGCTTCTGCCGCTCCGAACTCGAAACCTTCCGCGCCGTCCTCGGCGCCGATCTCGAGCGCAGCGAACACATCCTCCTCGGCGCCCGCCGCTGCGCCTATCGCATTAAGCCGCATTGAGGCGTCGTGATGCAATGTCGCCCATCCAGTAGCTTCCCACCCTCAGTCATTCTCGGCCTCGAGTTACTGCCGGCTGGTGCCAATGGCTGCCCGTCACCCTAACCCTCTCCCCGTTCTGACGGGGAGAGGCGACGTGCCATGCGAGAGCGAGGTGGGAACGGAGAGGGCGCGACAATGTCCCTTCGCCCCGTTTACGGGGAGAAGGTGCCCGTAGGGCGGATGAGCATCTGTGTTTGGTGTCAAGGTGGATTTGGTGTCCAGATGCGGTTTTTGGTGATGAGGGTGTTTGCCAGGACGATGAGCTTTCTCATGACGGCGACGAGGACGACCTTATTGGGTTTTCCGACTTTCTTCAGCCTTGCGGCGAAGCGTGCGAGGTCCGGGTTGTGACGAGAGGCGGACAGGGCGGCCATGTAGATGGCGTTCCTGGGTGCTGGGCGTCCGCCCCTGATGGAGCGATGTCCGGCCCGCTCGCCACTTTCGCAGGCAATCGGCGCAAGGCCGGTCAGCATGGCGGCCTGCTTGCCGGAGCAGGCGCCAAGTTCGCAAAGGCCAGCGATCAGGCTTGCGGCGGTGACGGCTCCGATGCCAGGAATGGAGATGAGGATGTCGAGGCGGCGGCGCATCTCGGGATCGGCGCAGATGCTGCGCTCGATCTCGGCGTCCAGTCTTGCGATATGGGTGTCGAGCGCGGCAAGCCGGCGCGTCAGTTCCTTGCGCAGGAAAGCGGTCACGGCCGTCTTCATCCGGTTGGACAGGGCGGTGCGTTCGCCATTGGCGGCAGATCGGGCATTGACCAGTTCCTGCAGGGTTTCCAGCGCTTGGTCCGGCGGTGGGGTCTGTGCGGGCTTGAGGGCTTCTCCCATGATGGCCAGAAACCGCGAATCGAGCCGATCGGTCTTGGCGAGAAAGCCGCAGGCTTTGGCAAACAGCCGGGCGCGCAGCGGATCGACGACCGACACGTAAAAGCCATCGGCATGCAGCGAGCGCTGGACGGCGCGATGCCACTTGCCGGTCGCTTCCATGACGATACGCAGCGCCGAGCGCGGCATCTGGTCAAGCGCATCGAGCTCCCGCTTGAGGCGGCGCAGGCCGGCCGTGTCGTTGGTCACCCGAAAACTGCGGCCGAGAGGATGCAGATGAATGTCCAGCCACTCTTTACAGACATCGATGCCGACATAAACTGTCGCCATCGCGGTGCGTTCGGACGATACCTTGCCTTGCATACGGGACCTGCTCCCCACTATCTGTTCAGGACAAACGCGAAGGACGGGCGGACCAGGCTCATCCCCGGTTCACGCCAAGGGGGTTACGGTCCCGCCCGTCCGACCCCTGGGGGATGGCCATCCCCCAGGGGTCGCACCCATCATCAACGGATGCAGTTTGAACATGCAAGGGGCCGGTTTCGGCAATCTCCTGGGCCGAGTTGTGTCTCAAGCGCCGCGGAACACCTCCCCGCCGCGTGACCGTATCGCTCGCAAGCGGCTTGCACTTCACGCCAGCTGCCGCGCCTGCCGGCGGCTGCTTTCGAGATAGAGCAGCACTCCAATCGATGCGAGACCCGCGGCCGCGCCGACGAAAGCGGTGCCGGAATAATCGGTGATTGCGGTGCCGAAGGCGAAGAGGCCGGCGCTGATGCCAACCCCAATGAACGTGTTCAGCGAGATCAGCGAGGTTCCAAGCCCCGGCCGGTCCGCGATCAGGTCCTGCAGATAGGTGATCGGCACGCTGAGGATCGCTGCCGCCCCGCAGGCATTGAAGAGGAGGAGTGCATAGATGTGCCAGGGCGCGGAAGCAAAACCGAGCAGCAGCAGATAGACGCAATAGATCAACGCGCCAAAGGCGAGCACATGCACCGTTCGGAAGCGGCGCTGCGCAAAGCCCCACGCCATCATGAACGGCATTTCGAGCAAGGCGGTCAAGCCGGCCATGAAGCCGACATCGACCACGGTGCCGCCGGCCGCATGGGTGATGATCAGCGGCAGGAGCATGCTGTTCAGCCGCTGCAGCCCGAACAGCATCGCCATGACGATAACGCGCGACAGCACATGCGGCACGAAAATCCGCTTTAGCGAAGCAAGGAAGCCGGCTGGATCGGGGGCAGGGCCGCCTGAGCCATTTCCGGGTGCGAAGAAAAAATACAGGCAGAAGCAGGTGCAGCTTGCCAATGCCGCGATCCCATAGGCCGGCGTCATCGACGGCGAACTGACGAGATAGAGGCCGATCAACCCCGGCGCCAGCGCCCATGAGCCGGAAAAGAGTGCCCGCACCGTTGCGGTGATCGCCGCCCCCTGGCCGCGGTCCATCTGGTTGGTCCTGGCGCGCAAGCTGGCGAACAGCAGCGAATAGGTAGAATTGCTCATCGGCACCAGCAACAGCGTCGAGAAGATGAAGATCACGGGGCTATGAAAGATCGCGATCGACCCGAAGCCGAGCATGCCGGCGACGGAAAGCCCGAGCACCAGCGGCCGGCGCTCTTTCAGCCTGTCCGACCAGATGCCGAGCGTCAGGCTCGTCGTAACGTTGACGATTGCCGAGAAGAACACCAGCGCCGAATAGGCGCCATTGCTCAAGCCGAGTTCATTGATCCCGATGATCGACTGGTAGGGCGCGGTCGACGCATAGGTGAAGGCGAGCGCGACGAGTGTCACGGTCGGAATACGGATCCTGTTATCGCGAAGGATCAAGGAAAAGGTGGATGGCATGGGGATGATTCCTGATGCACCACTCTTAGCTGCATCTGACCTATCAGAGAAACGATAGTTTCCGATCGCTTCGGTCAATTTATGTGATGAATATTTGGACGATGTGATTGCCGAACGAGCTCGCAGCGAGGCTCACCCCACCCTCCGTCATCCTCGGGCTTGACCCGAGGATCTACGCTGGCATCCATCAGCACCGGGCATGGATCCTCGGCACAAGGCCGAGGATGACGGAGAGTGGGGTGACGTCCAGCCACATATCGACCCGGTGCTCCATCTGGCGGGCACTCGCGCATGCGCCTAAGCCTAAGCCTTGCAAAACGTCAACCCCGTTGGCTTTCCCCGCGTGACGCGTTATGGCTGCCTCTTCCCGCCAGCATCCGGATAAAAGCTCATGACCAATCCCGTCACCGTCGAAGTCACCCGCGGCCTGCTCGTCGAAAGTCGTCATCGCGGCGCGGTGGCTGTGGTCGATGGCGACGGCAAGCTCGTCTTCTCGCTGGGTGACATCGAGGCCGCCATTTTCCCGCGTTCGTCCTGCAAGGCGATGCAGGCGCTGTCGCTGGTCGAGAGTGGTGCGGCCGATGCCTATGGCTTCGGTGACAAGGAATTGGCGCTGGCCTGCGCCTCGCATAATGGCGAGGACGAGCATGTGGCGCTGGCCCACTCCATGCTGACGCGCGCGGGTCGCGATGCCCAAGCGCTGGAATGCGGCGCCCACTGGTCGATGAGCCAGAAGATCCTGATCCAGCAGGCCCGGACGCTCGAGGCGCCGACCGCGCTGCACAACAATTGCTCGGGAAAACATGCCGGTTTCATCTGCGCCTGCTGCCATCAGGACCTCGATCCGAAGGGTTACGTTGGCTATCAGCACCCGCTGCAGGTCGAGATCCGCGCGGCGATGGAAAGCCTGACAGGCGCCGTGCTTGGCGCCGATAGCTGCGGCACCGACGGCTGTTCTATCCCGACCTATGCCGTGCCGCTGCGCAGCCTTGCCCACGGTTTTGCCAAAATGACGACTGGCATTGGTCTGGAACCCTTGCGCGCCAAGGCATGCCGCCGGCTGATCGAGGCCTGTATGGCCGAGCCCTTCTATGTCGCGGGGTCCGGCCGCGCCTGCACGGCGCTGATGCAGATCGCCCCCGGCCGTATCTTCTGCAAGACAGGTGCCGAAGGCGTCTTCTGCGCCGCGATCCCGGAAAAGGGCATTGCCATCGCTCTCAAATGCGAGGATGGCATGACCCGCGCCGCCGAAGCCATGGTGGCGGCGACACTCGCCCGTTTCTTCGAGATGGACGATGAGGTGCATGCGGGCCTGATGGCCTATGCCTCAACGCCGATGCGCAATTGGAACGGCATCCATGTCGGCGATGTCAGGGTCACCTCCGCCTTGGTCGGGTGAGTGCGAACTGGCATATATAAGTTATTAGAAAAATAAGAATTACCTAATATAAAAGGGTACGTCCTGCGATCGCGGATGCACCCTTTCGCGGCGACGTGAGCACAGTCCTGGAAGCCATGGGGGCAGGGCATGTTTGCAGGCCGCTATCTCTGGTGGATGCTGATAGGCATCGGCATCTTCATGTTCGCCACGTTGAGCCTCGATTATATCACCTGGCTCACGATCCAACTGTCCGGCTGCGGCGATATGGCCGGCACCTGCGAGCCGGTTCTCCGGCTGATATCGGGCGTGCTCAAACCCGCCTGCATCTGGGCTGCGATCGGCATACTCTTCATGGCGACCCTGCTCCGTCTTCACACGCTCTCGCTCATCTGGTTGTGGGGGCCGATCGTCGCCATCTGGTTCATTGCCTCGACGCCGATCCTCTTCTTCCTGGCGGCGGACGCAAGGGCTCTGACGCAACTCGACACGCTGGCGGCGCTGCCCATCGCCTCGTTGTTTCTGGCAGCTTTCGTCGCCTATCTCGTGATTGTCATCGAGGACGGAGACACGCACCCGCTTGCAGCGTCGGTGCCGTTGCGCCTCACACTCCGCCTGACGGCGGTCTACGGCGCGCTTGCCGGCGTGGCCTTCATGCCGGAACTGTCGCGGATCGCCGGGACGCTGCTCGACATGCCGGCACTTTCCGTCGTCATCGCGCTGGCGCAGCCGTATCTGCAGACGGTGCTGACTTTTGGAACCGGCAGCATGGCGCCGACCTATGCCGTATTGGCAACCTTTATCGCGGCCCTTGCCGCTAGCCTTCTGCCGCATGCTGCTGTGCCGCAGCCCTCCCGCAGCACCATCATGCTGCGGCGATCACGCCGTTGAGATCGCGATAGGGTTTCAGCTGTTCGGCCGTCATCTCCGCCGGCACGATCAGCCCCGCCACCTCGGAAATGCCAAGCACGGGGCAGGGCGAGACGAGGTCGAACTTCTCCTCGGTCAGCAGCACGTGCGTTTCGGCCGCGCAGCGCGCGATGTGCCGCTTGATCGCCGCTTCCTCGAAATCGCCAGTGGAAAGCCCGTGCACTGGATGGGCGGCCGTCACCCCGAGGAAGAACAGGTCGGGGCGAAGCTGCGAGATCGCCGCCATAGCCGCTGCCCCCGTCGCCACCATCGAATGTTTGTAAAGCCGTCCGCCGGTGAGGATCACCTCGGCCGTCGGGTGGTGTTCGAGCTCGGCGGCGATCGTCGGGCTGTGGGTCGCAACCGTCAGCGGCATGTCGCGCGGCAAGTGTCTGGCGATCTCCGCCGTCGTCGTGCCGCCATCGAGGAAGATCATCTGGCCCGGCTTGACCATCGCCGCCGCCGCTGCCCCGAGCCGCGCCTTGATCTCAGACGAGACACTGCGCCGTGCGGTAAAGTCAGGCAAATCAGGCGCCAGCGGCATCGCCCCGCCATGCACCCGTTTCAACAGCCCCTCCGCCGCCATTTCCCTGAGGTCCCGGCGGATCGTGTCCTCCGAAAGCGCGAAATCCTCGGCCACGCGCTTGGCGATCACCTGGCCGTCACGGCGCAGGATGTCGAGGATGAGGGTCTTGCGTTGGGTTGTCAGCATCGGTTCTCTGCACGAAATTAAACATAATAGCCCGATGTTGCACGAAGCGACTCGACATTCAAGAAATATCGTGCATTTTCACGAAATCCCGTGCATGAGGCCGGGAGTGCTCACGCAGAAGCGGAGCGAAGGAGTGGATCATGTTGATTTTGATTGCCGGGCCTTATCGGTCGGGAACGGGCGACGACCCGGAAAAGATGGCCGCCAACCTGAAGCGGCTGGAAGCGCCTTCGCACGCGCTGTTTGCAGCCGGCCATGTGCCGATGATCGGCGAATGGGTTGCCCTGCCGATCTGGCACGCCGCCGGCGGCAGGTCGGTCGGCGACGCGCTCTACGAAGAGATCTTCCACCCGGTCGCCGGCCGGCTGCTGCAGCTCTGCGAGGGTGTGCTGCGCTTACCCGGCGATTCCAAGGGGGCCGACAACGACGTCCGCATCGCCAGGGAACGCGGTATCCCGGTCTGGCATAGTCTCGAAGACGTGCCGGGCTGCGGCTGAGAAGGATTAGCAGATTTGCCCCTCACCCTAACCCTCTCCCCGTAAAAACGGGGCGAGGGGACGTGCCCTGCGAGAGGTGAGTGAGGAACCGAGAGGTTGCGGGCTATCCCCCTTCGCCCCGCGAGCGGGAGAAGGTGGCGGCAGCCGGATGAGGGGCGCGACACGGCACATCGATTACGGACGATCAAAACCCAATCCCGCCAGTTCCGACCCGCGCACCGCTACGCTATAACCCTTGCCGAAAGGGAGTCGAGAACCATGCTGACATTGTACTACGCGCCGGGAACCTGCGCACTCGCAAGCCTTATTGCCCTGGAAGAATCCGGCCTGGCCTTCGAAGTCAAGAAGATCAGCCTCCGCGATGGCGAGCAGCGTTCGCCGGACTATTTGAAGATCAACCCGAAGGGCCGGGTGCCGGCATTGGTCACCGATTATGGCGTGCTGACGGAAACGCCGGCGATCCTGGCCTATATCGCCCAGAGCGCGCCGGCCGCGAAGCTGGCGCCGCTTGACGATCCTTTCGAATTTGCCAGGCTCCAGTCCTTTAACAGCTATATCTGCTCGACCGTGCATGTGAACCATGCCCATCGTCCGCGCGGCTCGCGCTGGGCGGACGAGCCGCTGGCAATCGAGGCGATGAAGTCCAAGGTGCCTGGGAATATGGCCGATTGTTTCACGCTGATCGAGCAGACCATGTTTGAAGGCCCATGGGTGATGGGCGAAGCCTATTCGCTCGCCGATCCCTATCTCTTCGTGATGACCGACTGGCTGCCGTCGGATGGCGTCGATCCCGCCCGGTTCGAAAAGGCAAGCGACCATCACGCCCGCATGCTGCAGCGTCCCGCCGTGCAGCGGGCGCTGGCCTACGATCGGGTCTGATCCTTAAATCCGGCGGCAAGCTTCTTCGGCGCCCGGAACAGCCAGGCGCCGACCAGCCGCAGCCGCAATTCCTCGTCGCCGATCACGGCGGCGCGTACCGGCAGATGCGGCCAGCCGACATAATGATCGGTTTGAAAATAGACGTCGGGCGCCATCTCCAGCAGGTGATCCTTGTCGTCGAGCGAAATCGAGATCACGATCGTCTCGGCATTCTTCACCGCGACAAAGCTCTTGCCGCCGACTTTCAGTGCCGGACTGCCATAGGAGGTGCTCTCCTCGACATCGGGCAACCCGGCTTCCGCCGCCAGCCGCTTCAGACGTTCGAAGATCGCATCGACATCACAGGCCATGGTTCCGCCCTTTCTGCCAGGGCGAACCTACCATATCTTCAGGCGCATTTCGCCAGCGGCGGTTTGGCCTCTTTGGGAAAGCCGGCTGGCATCCCGAGCGGCAGATCGGCGATCTCGCGCAGCGACATGCGTTCGACCTCAGGATGCCGGAGCGGATCGTCCTTCCAGGCGGGAGCATCGCCAATTTCCGCGGTGCCCACAGGAAGAACTGGTCTCAAGAAAAACTTCAGCAACGACATGGCATGCCTCGCTTTCTCAATGGCGCGGAACAGATAGTGCAGTGGCTAACGCCCTCTGAACCATCGCATCTCCCGCAGACTGCATGTTCGAATGGATTGGCTATGCTTGCAATGTCGGCCTCAACAGGCAGATTTTCAATTGAGATTAATGCGGCGGCGCTATAGAAAAACTATATGAAGAACCTGAATATGGTCCATCTCAACGGCCTGCGCGCGCTGGAAGCCGTCGGCCGTCTCGGCTCGCTCCAGGCCGCCGCCGACGAACTCGGCGTCTCGGTCGGCGCCGTCAGTCAGCAGGTTATCAAGGCCGAAGCCCAGCTCGGCCAGGTGATCTTCGAGCGCACCGCCAGGGGCATGATCGCCACCGAAGCCGGCCGGCCGGTGCTGCTCGCGCTCGACGAGGGGTTCGCCCGTCTTTCGGCGGCGGTGTCGATCGCGAGCCGCAGGGACGATTCGATCCTGACGATCTCGGTGGCCCCGGTTTTCGCCGCCCGCTGGCTCGTCTATCGGCTCGATCGCTTCGCCGAGCGCCATCCAGACATCAAGCTGCGGCTGGATGCAACCACCAATCTCGTCAATCCGGCGCTTTGCGACGTCGATATCGGGATCCGCGTCGGCAGCGGCAAATGGCCTGACGTGAAGGCCGAACTGCTGCTGGCACAGGAGGTCTTTCCCGTCTGTTCTCCGGAGATGGCGGCGACATTGAAAGAGCCCGCCGATATCCTTCAACTGCCTGCCATCATCGATGGCCATGCCATGTTCACCTGGGAGGTCTGGATGCGTGAGGTCGGACTATCAGGTGCTACGCTTTCGACCCGTCACGTCTTCAACGATGCCTCGCTCTGCCTCGATGCGGCGATCGCCGGCCAGGGCGTCATGCTCGCCTGGCAGACCCTTGCCGCCTTTGCTCTTGCTGAAGGCCGGCTCGCCGCCCCTTTCGGCATTCGCGCGCCGACCGGCTTCGGTCATTACTTCGTCACTGCTGAAGGCACGCGCGAACCGAAGAAGGTCAAGGATTTCAAGGCCTGGATCCGCGAGGAAATGGCCGGCACGCTCACGCTCTTCCAGTAGCCCTCAAACCTCGATCGGCTCCTTGCCGCGGGTCGCCTGCATCTCCTTGTAGGCCGGGCGGGACTGGCAGCGCTCGATCCAGGCTTTGATATTCGGATGCGTTTGGAAAAGCGCCTCCTCGGTCTGGGCGTAGCGCAACACCTCGGCGAGGTTGAGATCGGCGACGGTGAAGCGGTCGCCGACGATCCATTGCCGGCCGGCAAGATGGCCTTCGAGAACCGCCAGCGGCCTGCGCAGCGAGCGGCAGGAAACCGCGATCGTCTGCTTGCCCTCTTCGCTGTTTTCGAGCCCGTTATCATAGGTCAGCACGATCTTCACCGTAAGCGGCTCGACCTGCGAAGCCGCCCAGACCGTCCACATAGTCAGCAATCCGTCTTCCTCGACGGTTTGGCCGGAAAGCGGTCCGCCATATCGACGCGCGAGATAAGGATTGATCGCCAGCGACTCGTGCATGACGAGATCGCCATCCCGAATGCTGGGGATCTGCGCCATCGGGTTGACGGCGATGAATTCCGACGACTGCGTGTTGAGCGGCGCCTCGGGCGCTAGCGGATCCGCCAGCCGCCGTGCTTGCAGCACCGGCACCGAGCGGAATTCGACCCCAAGCTCCTCCGCCATCCAATAGACGCGGGAGGCGCGCGAGCGATAAACTCCGTAGATTGTCAGCATGCCCATATCCCTCGATGTGTCCGGGAGAGCGTAAATGGCGGATCGGCGTGGGAAAAGTCCTTGTGGCTGATGGGATGATGAAAGCTTTTGATGGCCTTCAGGAAATGCGGTTTCTCTCGACGGTCAACTGCGCATAGGGCGAACCGCCGCCCGCCATCTCGCCGGAGACCTTCTTCTCCCACTGAAAGCCTAAAACCGCGCCTTCGGCGGTCTCCTGGAAAACATTATCGGTGATGACGGCGGTCCCGGCGCCATCGGCGACCGAGACGGCGCATCCCACAGGCGCCTTGCGCACCACGTTGCCCGTCACAACGACGTTGCGCAGATACGGACCCCAGCCGATCTGCAGGCCCCAGCGCGGCGCGCCTTCGATCACATTTCCCGAAATCAGCGTATCGGCCTCCGCCGCAATGCCGATGCCGAAACCGACTTCGTGCTTGTAAGGTCCCTTCAGCGTCAGGTTGCGCACGACATTGCCGGTGACGCTCGCCAGCCGGCCACCCTCGTCGAAATTGGCGATCGAAATGCCGTTTGCCGCCCCGTCGATCATGTTGGCGGAAACGACGGCGCCTTCGAAGGCGAATTCGACATAGATCGCCGTCTCGCCGGAACGCCGGCACTGGTTGCTGCTGATCTGAATGTCCGAGGCCGAATTGGCGCGGATCGCCGTGAAGGCGCAGTCGGAGATGTGGTTGTTCGCCACCATCACCCCGTCGGAGCGGAAGATGTTGATGCCGTTACCGTTTTGCCCGGTGCCGCCATCATTGGCGCGGATGTTGGTTATGCGGTTGCCGGAGACAACGGTGCCGTCCTCCGCCTTCTTCCAGCGATGTACGAGGATGCCGCCATTGCCGCAATCCGAGACCGTGTTGCCGGTGACCGAGAGGGTGGTGGAGTCCACCGCGTAAAGCCCGGATTGGCCGGCCCCCGAAATGCGGCTGCGCTCGATCCGCCCGCCGCAGCGCTCCAGTTGCAGGCCGTGCTTGCGGCTGCCGCCGATCTCGCAATTGTCGATCAGCACCTCGTCGACGCCGGTAAATTGCAACAGCCCGCCGGCATAGTCGCCAAGCCAGCGGTTGCCGCCGTCGATGACGAGATTGGAAAGCTCGATCCGCCGCACGTTCTCGGCCGCAAACAGATGGCCTTCGCCGGTATAGACGATCCGGGAGGCGCCGGGCACGCCAGTGATACGCGTATTATCCGGCAAAGTGAGATTGGAGACCCGGTAGGTACCGGGCGGCAGGAAGACCGGTACGTTCTCGCGCGCCGCCTGCTCGATCATCTGCTGCAGGTTGCGGGTCTTGCGGTCGCCGCTTTCGGGAATGGCGCGATATTCCACCCCGTCGATTGCCCCGCGCAGATCGGGCTGAGCGGTCGCCGTCAGCGGCGAGGCAAGCGCGCGCGATGCCGCTCCCGCAACGGCCGAGGCGGCAAGAAAGAGAAGCATGTCGCGGCGTGAGGGCATCCCGGGATCTCTTGTTACAACGCGTCCGTAGCAGGAAACGTGCCAGGCGGGCATGTGTTTTTTCGGCGCAAGCTGGGCAAAGGCCGATGAAATAGCCGTTTATGACCGAGGCTGACAGCAGGATCTCGCCGCTTTTATTGTCCTCTTGTTCACTCTTTCATTTAAGCAAGCCGAAGGAAATGAGGACTACTTTTAAGGGAAATTCTATGGCGAGTGCGGGAAACGGCCTTCGGCCGCAGGGGGAATGGCATCATGCACGAATTGGCTGCCAGGCGATGGGAATCAACCGATGCCCTGACGGCCGAAACGCGACGCATCGTCGCCGCGACGGAGGCAATGATGGCATCGACCGCCCACCAGCTTTCCGAGGGCATCGAGAACCTGCGCCTCAAGGCGATCCTCCACGAACTTCCGGATTTCCTCTACGTCAAGGATCGTGACAGCCGCTTCGTCTTCGCCAACGCCGTCACCGCCAGCAGCCTTGGCTTGGAGAGCGCTGCACTGATCACCGGCAAGCGCGATTTCGACCTGTTCGATTTCGAGACGGCGTGCCGCCATTTCGACATCGAGCAGCAGATCATGGCGACGGGCCAAGCCCGCATCGACATGGAGGAATCCTACGTCCTTCCCGGCAGCAGAAGGCCGATTTGCCGACTGACCTCGAAGATACCACTGCGCAACGATCGCGGCGAGATCCTTGGTCTGATCGGTGTTTCCCGTGATATCACTGAACGCAAGCGCCAGGAGGATCTGCATCGCGGCCAGGCGAGCCTGCTCGAAATGATCGCCCGCAACGAGCCGTTGCCGATGATCCTCGAGGCGCTCGTACTGATGATCGAGGCGCAGCTGGATGGGATTGACGGATCGGTGCTGCTGCTCGACGGCGAGGGCACGAGGCTCTATCACGGTGCCTCTCCCAATCTCCCCGGCGGCTACAGCCGCCTCATCGATGGTGTCACGATCGGGCCCAAGGTCGGCTCCTGCGGCACCGCCGCGTGGCGCGGTCAGACCGTGATCGTCGACGACGTGATGAGCGATCCGCTCTGGGAGGATTTTCGCGCGTTGATCGCGCCGTTCGGCTTCCGCTCCTGCTGGTCGACGCCGATCGCCACATCGCAGAATAATGTGCTCGGCACGTTTGCGCTCTATTCCAGGGAAGTCCGCCGTCCCACCGAGCAAGAAATGACGCTGGTGGCGCTCGCCACCCATATCGCCGGCATCGCCATCGAACGCAAGCGTGTCGATGACCGCATTCATTTCATGGCCCATCATGACGATCTGACGGGCCTGCCGAACCGCGCTTTCCTGAAGGAACGGCTGGCGAGCATTCTCGACCGGGCCCGGCGCAACAACCGCAAGGTGACCGTCGCCTATATCGATCTCGACAATTTCAAGGATATCAACGACGGCCGCGGCCACGCCGCCGGCGACGAGGTTCTCAAAGAGATCGCCGCCCGCATGGCCAACAGCGTCAGGGCGTCCGATATGGTGGTGCGTCTCGGCGGCGACGAATTCATCGTCGTGCTGGTCCACCAGTCGAGCCACGATGCCGGCATCACGCGCCGCCTTCGCGATCTGCAAAAGGCGATCAACCGGCCGATCCGCGGCGCGGACGGCGAGATCACCGTCACCTCGAGCATCGGCGTTGCCGCCTTCCCCTTCGATGGAGCGACCTCGGAAGAGCTTCTCGCCAATGCCGACCGCGCCATGTACCGCGCCAAGGAACTCGGTCGCAATGCATTGCAACATCACGATGGCGGCGGCACGCCTGTGGGAATGCCGCTCGGCGAGCAGGAGGAGCTGCACCAGGCGATCACTGGCCAGCAGTTGTTCCTGCAATACCAGCCGCAGGTCGATGTCGCCACCGGGCGAATCACCGGGCTGGAGGCGCTGGTGCGCTGGAACCATCCGGCAAAGGGCAGGGTGCCGCCCGTTAATTTCATACCGCTTGCCGAAGAGACCGGCCTTATCGTTTCCCTCGGTCTCTGGGTGCTGAACGAGGCCTGCCGTCAGGCACGCCTCTGGCAGGACATGGGCCTGACGCCGCTGACGATCGCCGTTAACGTCTCTGCCAAGCAGTTCGCCGATCCGGATTTCGCAACCCATGTCACTGAAGCGCTGGAGCGCCACCGCCTGCAGTCCCGCTGGCTGGAGCTTGAAGTCACCGAAAGCGTGGTGATGCAGGATGCCGAACGCGCGCTCGCCATGATGGAAACGCTGCGGGGGCTGGGCGTCCGCCTGTCGATCGACGATTTCGGCTCCGGCTATTCCAGTCTGGCGGCGCTGAAGACCTTCCCCTTCGATCGCCTGAAAATGGACCGCTCGCTGGTCGAGGCGCTGCCGGGTGACAAAACCGCCGTCGCCATCGCCTCGGCAGTCATTTCGCTGGCGCAAACGCTGAAGCTCTCGGTTCTCGCCGAAGGCGTCGAGACCGACGCTCAGATGGATTTCCTGCGCCAGGCGCACTGCGAAGAGGCGCAAGGCTTCCGCTTCTCTAAACCGGTCTCCCCGGAGGAGATCCCGGCATTGCTGCGGGCGCGGAGCCTCTGAGCTCTATTTTACAAGCTTGCCGATCGCCTCGATCTCGTTCGTCCATATGCCCGCCGCATAGTTTGGCGGCAGCCGCGCCAGTTGCGCGGGGTCGTCGATGCCGGTGGAAAAATCGCTGCCGCGATAGGGGCCGAGCACGAAAACCTCGGTCCCGGCATCTGCCATCCGGTTGAGAAAACGATCCGGCCAGCCCCAGAGCCATGGCGCGATATTGATCGGTACCAGCATCATCGCATGTTTGCACTCGTTCGGCAGCAGGCCGGTCCAGCCATAGCCGATATAGCCGGTGAGGCAGCCCTTCAGGCTCTTGCGCGAGGCGGTCTTGATATCGGGCACGAGCCGGCGGAGCACGTCGATCGGCTCGTCACCGCCATAGACGATGATCTCGGCCCGCCGCTCAGTGGAAAGCCCGTTGAGCACGGTGGCGAGCTTTTTGCCCTCGGAGGGATCGCGGCTCTTGACGTTGATGAGGAAGCGCCGATCCGGAAAGGTCGAGAGTACCTCGGCTAGGGTTGGCATCATGCCGACGCCCCGGCCGCGAAAGGGAAAAGTCTTGCCGTCATCGGCGGTATAACCATAGCCGATGTCGAGCCTCTTCATGTCGGCCATCGAATGCTCGCGGGTGACGCCATGGCCGTCGGTGCGGCAATCGAGCGTCCAGTCGTGAAAAACTGCGAACTGCCCGTCCGTCGTCGGATGCACGTCGATCTCGATGATATCGGCGCCGGCCGCAAAGCCTGCCTGCATCGACGGAAGCGTGTTTTCGAGATAGCCGTGTTTCGGCGCCAGCATGCGGCTCGCCGTGCAGGTGTCGTTCTTGAGATCGGTCTCGTCGAACCGCTGTGCGATGCCGCGATGCGCAAGCAGCACCGGTTTTCCCGGCCGATGTTGCGCCAGCAGGCTGGTATTGTTGAGGTAGATGCCCTCCGCGGCGACGGCGATTGCCGCCGCACAATAGAAAAGCTTCCTGCCCAAAGTTGATCCCCCTCTGGTTGTATCGACGAGCAAGTGCTAGAAAGCGATTCCGGTTGTTCTTGGGCTGTTTTCCGGTTTTTCTATGCTGCGACGCCAATGAGACTGATCGCTATGGAATTTGACGACGGCGAGCTCATCCATTTCGAAGCGCACGGCGCGGCCCCATTGCCGCCGGCAGCGGTCGACGGTCATGTCGCGCATGACGGCGCCCGCATCTGGTATGCGAGTTACGGCGCCGGCCCTCCCGTCATTCTGCTGCATGGTGGCCTCGGCAACAGCGGCAACTGGGGCTATCAGGTCCCGGCACTCTTGCGCAGCGGCCGCCGCGTCGTGCTGATCGACAGCCGCGGCCATGGAAGAAGCAGCCGCGATGACCGTCCCTATACTTATGAGCTGATGGCTTCAGATGTGCTCGCCGTCATGGATGAGCTGCATCTCGACAAGGCGGCGATCGTCGGCTGGAGCGACGGCGCCTGCATCGCTCTGATTCTCGCCATGACGGCGCCGTCCCGTGTCGAGGGTGTCTTTTTCTTCGCCTGCAACATGGATCCGAGCGGCACGCGGGAATTCGCGCCGACACCGGTCATCGACCGTTGCTTCAGCCGTCATGCCCGGGATTATGCCGCATTGTCCGCCACTCCGGACGATTTCAATGCCTTCGTCGAGGCGGTCAGCCTGATGATGCGGACGGAGCCGAACTATCAGGCCGCCGACTTGGGCCTGATCCGCGTGCCGGTCGCGATCGTGCTTGGCGAGCACGACGAATTCATCAAGCCCGACCATGCCGAATATCTTGCCCGCAGCATTCCGAACGCCGAGATGATCTATCTCAAAGGCGTCAGCCATTTCGCACCGCTGCAGCGGCCGGCTGAGTTCAACGCCGCACTGGTCGCCTTCCTGGATGACATCGGCACACGAAAAAATGAAGACTTGCGGCGTTGAGCCGCGGCAGCGCAATTTCATAAGAATTCAGTAACTTTTTCGGAACTGCAAACGTAGGGTCCTGTGGGAAGGATTCGTTTTGTCGTTCGCTCACGAAGACCTTCGAGCCGCCGCCCGCTCAGGTGATTTCCTATGCATGGGCAGGTTGCGCGGCCCGATGGCGTGTGCTCGATCCGCGGCTCCTCCACTTGTCTTGAGAAGGCCCACGGAGCAGGAATGATCAGTATCGATATTGACGAGCGAGTTTCGATCGCGCGAAAATCCCTGAGCGACGCTATGAGTTTTCAGGCCTCGGGTGATCTCGAAAGCGCCGAGAAAGCCTATGTCCGAGTCCTCCACAAGGACTATCGCACGATAGACATCCTACCGCTTCTGGCGAGTGTCGTGGCAAAGAGAGGTGATGCAGAAACCGCTCTTTACTACTGGAACAAGCTGCTCGGCCTCAATCCCGGCCATCTCGTCGCCCTGATGGAAAAAGGTGCGCTGCTGCGTCAGCTCGGCCGGTCGGCGGAAGCGGTCGGCTGCTATGAGATGGCACGTGGCCTGTCACCCGAAAATCCTCTCGTGCGTAACAACCTCGCTGTCGCTCTGGCCGATTCCGGCCGGCAGCCGGAGGCGCTGGCGGAATTCCGTCATGTTCTGCGGTTGCAGCCGGACAATATCAATGCCCGGCATCAGATAAGACGGATCTCCTCGTTGATCGTGCCCTTCTGGCACATCGCCATGATGAACGACACTCGACGCAACGATGCCTTTGAAGCGGCAATCCGCCTTGCCATAGAGCTGCGCGGAGCCGATGCGCAGATCCTCGATATCGGCGCCGGGAGCGGCCTGCTGTCGATGATGGCGGCGCGCGCTGGCGCCACCAATATCGCGACCTGTGAGAGTGTGCCGGCCATAGCGCAGACGGCGGAGAGGATCATCGCCGCCAATGGCTATCGCGAACAGATCGACATCTTCGAAAAGCCCTCGACCGAACTTTCTGTCGGCAGAGAGATGAAAGCCCGCGCCGACATCCTGATTTCCGAGATTCTTTCGAGCGATCTCCTTGCCGAAGGCGTGCTGAAAACCTTCGAGGACGCCCACGCCCGACTGGTCCGCGAGGACGCGATCGTCATTCCACGCGCCGCCTCCGCCATCGGCTGCCTGGTTGCCAGCGAAACGCTCTCCAACTATGCCCATGTCGGCGAGGTCTCCGGCTTCGACATGTCGCAGTTCAATGCGCTTGCCCCTTTGCGCCTGCCCGTTCACGGCACGATGACCGAGTGGACCAGGCTTTCGGACGATTTCGAGATCGCTGCAGTGGATCTCACCGCCCGCAAACATTCTGCAGCGCTGCGTAAGATATCGGTGCCTGTGCAGGCAAACGGCACCGCCGTCGGGGTCGTCCAGTGGATGAAGGTCGATCTGATCGAGGGTGTGGTTTTCGATAACCACCCCGACGGCTATCATGATGGAGGATGGCTCCAGGTTCTTCACACTTTCCCGCAGCCGGTCGACGTCCATGCAGGTAGCTCGCTGGACATGCTGGTTGGCCACGACGGAACGAGCCTGCTGATGACGCCGATCGCCTGAGCAACGGCCTTCTGTCGCAGCCACGGAAGGTCAGCATGCCGTCTTCAGGAAAGGCGGCCATGCTCGGTACTGTCCGAGTGTTTTCGACCAACGTCACGACGGAGACGAGCTTGCGCAGTGATCGCTTCCGGTGCATTCGCCAGTCCCTTCTTCCCGCCCTCTGGCCTCGCGCCCATTTCCCGCTATCTCTCGTTTCATGAGACCTGATGCGCTGCTCTATCCCGCCCCGGAGGGGCTCTATTGCCCGGAAGGCGGCTTTTATGTCGATCCGGTGCGGCCCGTCGAGCAGGCGCTCGTCACCCATGGCCATTCGGATCACGCGCGCCCCGGCCATGTGAACGTGCTTGCCACCCGCCAGACGCTCGACATCATGCGCCTGCGTTACGGCGATGGTTTCTGCGCCAGCGAGCAGGTGGCCGCCTTCGGCGAGGAACTGCTGGCCAACGGCGTCAAGGTGAGCTTTCATCCCGCCGGCCATGTGCTCGGTTCCGCCCAGATCGCCATCGAGAAGAACGGCACCCGGATCGTCGTCTCCGGCGACTACAAACGCCGCCCCGACCCGACCTGCGCGGCCTATGTGCCGGTTGCCTGCGATGTCTTCATCACCGAGGCGACTTTCGGCCTGCCGGTCTTCCATCATCCCGATCCGATGGAGGAGACGGCCAAGCTGCTGGCATCGCTCAGGCAATTTCCCGAGCGCACCCATCTCGTCGGCGCCTATGCGCTCGGCAAGGCCCAGCGCGTCATCCGGCTGCTGCGCGATGCCGGTTATGCCGAACCGATCTATATCCACGGCGCCATGGAAAAACTCTGCGACTATTACATCGAGCAGGGCATCGATCTCGGCGAGCTGCTGCCGGCGACGATCGAAAGCCGCGACAAATCCGCCTTCAAGGGGGCGGTCGTCATTGGCCCGTCATCGGCCTTCGCCGATCGCTGGGCCCGGCGCTTTAACGAGCCGCTGCCGGCCTTCGCCTCCGGCTGGATGATGGTGCGCCAGCGCGCCAAACAACTCGGCGTCGAACTGCCGCTCGTCATATCCGATCATTGCGACTGGCCGGAGCTGACGGAAACCATCCGGGAATTGCACCCGGCCGAGGTCTGGGTGACGCATGGCCGCGAGGAGGCCCTGGTGCGCTGGTGCCAATTGCAGGGCATCAGGGCGAAACCGCTGCATCTGGTGGGTTATGAGGACGAGGGCGATTGAGGATGGAGTTTCTTGCTGAAAACCCCTCCCCAACCCCTCCCCACAAGGGGGAGGGGCTTAACGCGGGGCCCTCGCTGCATTCATCTTCCAGCGCCGAGCATGCGGTCGGCTTGTTGGTTTGCGAGGCGGTGCCACAGCTTAGTCCCTCCGCTTTGTGGGGAGGGGTTGGGGAGGGGCCTTTTCCATACGCCATTGGGGAGGGGGCTTCCTCAAGAGTCGGGAGGCACCCATGAAAGCCTTTGCCGATCTCCTCGACCGCCTGGTGCTCACCCCCAGCCGCAACGGCAAGCTGAAGCTTCTGACCGACTATTTCCGCGACACGCCGGATCCCGACCGCGGCTATGGCCTTGCCGCCATCGCCGGCACGCTGGAGGTGCGCAACGTCAAGCCCGCCATGCTGCGCGAGCTGGTACTCGAGCGCATGGACGAGGTGCTGTTCCGCTATTCCTATGATTATGTCGGTGATCTCGCCGAAACCATCTCGCTTGTCTGGGACAATGAAAGGGATATCGACCGTTCGGCGTTCGCCCAGCCGCGTCTCGGCGAGGTCGTTACCGGCATGAATGCGCTCGGCCGCACAGAAGTGCGCAGCTTCGTTCGCGACCTGCTCGACCGGCTGGATCCGTCCGGTCGTTTCGCCTTCATCAAGCTGGCGACCGGCGCCATGCGCATCGGCGTTTCCGCCCGCCTCGCCAAGCAGGCGCTGGCCGATCTCGGCGATAAAGACGTCACCGAGATCGAAACCCTCTGGCACGGCCTGCAGCCGCCTTATCAGACATTGTTCGAATGGCTGGCAGGTGGCGGCGAAAAACCGGTGCTTGCCACACCGGCGATCTTCCATTCCGTCATGCTCGCCAATGCAGTAGAGGAGGGCGACCTTACCGGCCTTGATCCGGCCGACTACGCCGCTGAATGGAAATGGGACGGCATCCGTGTCCAGCTCTCCCGCTCCGGCGACAGGCGCAAGATCTATTCCCGCTCGGGCGACGACATTTCAGGCGCCTTTCCCGATGTTCTCGACGCGATCAATTTTTCCGGTGTCGTCGACGGCGAAATGCTTGTCGGCGGCACTGCCCGCTCCAACAGCCCGACCCGCACCTTCTCCGACCTGCAACAGCGCCTGAACCGCAAGACGGTGACGTCGAAGATGCTTGGCGATTACCCCGCCTTCATCCGCGCCTATGACCTGCTCTTCGACGATGAGGAAGATATTCGCGGTCTTACCTATGTCGATCGCCGCGACCGGCTGACCGAGATCATCGATCGCGCCCCCCATGACCGTTTCGATCTCTCGCCGCTCGTGCCGTTCTCGTCGTGGGAAGAACTCGACGCTCTGCGTGCCGCCCCGCCTGATCCGGTCATCGAAGGGGTGATGATCAAACGCCGCGACAGCGTCTATCAGGCGGGCCGCATGAAGGGTCCCTGGTTCAAGTGGAAGCGTAACCCCTATAATGTCGATGCGGTGCTGATGTATGCCCAGCGCGGCCACGGCAAGCGCTCGAGTTACTATTCCGATTTCACCTTCGGCGTCTGGGCCGATGACCAGGACGGCGAACAGCTGGTGCCGGTGGGAAAGGCCTATTTCGGCTTCACCGATGCCGAACTCGAGGTGCTCGACAAGTTCGTGCGTGACAATACCACCGAGCGCTTCGGCCCGGTGCGGGCCGTGCGCGCCGATAAGGATTTCGGCTTCGTCATCGAAGTGGCCTTCGAGGGCATCAACCGCTCGACCCGGCACAAGTCGGGGGTCGCCATGCGCTTCCCCCGCATCGCCCGCCTTCGCCCCGACAAACCCTCCTACGAGGCAGACCGGCTGCGCACGCTGATCGCCATGATCGAGGCCAAGCCGGCGTGATGCTGCGCAAAATGACGCAGGGCAATATTTTCAACACGATGTGTATTGGCGGCAGCGATCTTCCGGTGCAGATTTTCCAGAGCATGATGGCGAAAAGTGTAAGCGGTTTTCGGACAGCATCATGCTCATTTAGAATGGCCGGGGAAATGATGGATGCTGCGTTATGAGCTCGCGTGAACAAAATTCCTTTCTCCATCAACGCCGTGCCGTTCTGGCGGGTCTTGCCGGTGCACTTGTCCTGCCGCGCATGGCGGCAGCTTTCGATGTCCCGGATGAGCCGCGCCTTGCCAAGCACGACTACGCCAAGGTCCGCCACCATTTCCGCACCAAGCTGTTGCAGAAGGGCCCGGCGCCCGACAAATACGAATCGCTGAATGCGCCTGCCGATGCCGACAAGATCTTCTACCGTTCCGGTTACGGCGAGCTGGAACTGGCGGCCTGGGTCTCGAAATACAAGCGCGAGCGCGCCGCCAAGCCTGCCGTGCTCTTCCTGCATGGCGGCAATGCCATGGGCATCGGCCACTGGCAGCTGATGAAACCCTATATGGATGCCGGTTATGTCGTGATGATGCCGTCGCTGCGCGGCGAAAACGGCCAGATGGGCAATTTCTCCGGATTTTACGACGAGGTCGACGACGTGCTCGCTGCCACCGAGCGCTTGGCGCATCTGCCGGGTGTCGATCCCGAACGCCTGTTTATCGCCGGCCACAGCATCGGCGGCACGCTGACCATGCTGACGGCGATGACTACCCATAAATTCCGCGCCGCCGCGCCGATTTCGGGCAACCCCGACGCCTTCCGCTTCTTCAACCGCTATCCGCAGGATATCCGCTTCGACGACAGCAATACGCATGAATTCGAGGTGCGTTCGGCGCTGTGCTACGCCCACAGCTTCAAATGTCCGGTCCGTGTCGTCCACGGTACGGAGGAGCCGCATTTCAACGATCGCGCCGATCTGCTTGCCCGCCGCGCCCGCGGCGCCGGCGTTCAGATCGAGACTGAAACCGTCGCCGGCAACCACACCTCGGCGCTGCCGACCGAGATCGAACAGAGCATCCGCTTTTTCCATGGGGTGGCGGCCTGAATCTTGCCGCCGCCTTAAAGCCATCGCCGCATTGATGAATTTCGCGGAAGTTGTAGTCTCTGATCATGACTAGCAACATATTCTTTGGCGCAGCAGCCGTGACGTTTTTCGTTGTGCTCTGGCTGACACTTCCGGCCATCGCGAGCCGTCGCGACGTGATGAAAATGACTCCGGCCGAACATGGCTGGTATGCAAAGCGGATTCTTCCGCTGATGCTCCTGTTTGGCGCGTTTGCCGCCGCAGGAAGTTTAGCTGGGCAGTGGGGATGGCCTTGAGGCATGGCCGCTTTCGGCTGCGCACTTCCGGCGACATGCATTAGCCCCGGCTTTCCCACCTCAACACCAGCCTCGCGCCAGCCGCGGATGCCATCGTTCCGGCAGATATCGCTGTCTGCCGATCGTTGATAAGGGTGGTTCCATGAATTTTCTGCGCCGGGTCTTCCCGATTGCCGGGCTCGTGATTGCAGTTGCGTCGTTGAGCGGCTGCAACATCCTGATTCCCGATGTCGCCGCCGATTCGCCCGCCCGCTTCGTCCAGGAAATCTCGCCGGTCTTCTATCAGCCGCCCGGCGTCGATCCGCGCCGCGTGCGGCCGATCCCCGATCAGCCGGTGCCGCAGACGCGCGAGCTCTACCAGACCCAGTTCAACCAGACCTACGGCCTGCCGGTTACCAATCCCGTGCATATGGCGATGTATGGTGAGCTTCGTGACGAGGATTTCACCCTGCCGGCAATCCCGGTCAGCCGCGTGCAGCCGCAGTTCCTGCGCCAGGAGGTCGATTATCAGACAGCCGAGCGTCCCGGCACCGTGGTCGTCGATACCAAGGCGCATTTCCTCTATTTCGTCGAGGGCAACGGCAAGGCGATGCGCTACGGCGTCGGCCTCGGCCGCGACGGTTACGCCTGGTCCGGCCGTGGCGTTATCCAGTGGAAGCAGAAATGGCCGCGCTGGACACCGTCGGTCGAAATGGTTTCGCGCCAGCCTGAGGTTCGTCCCTTCGGGGCGGAGAATGGCGGCATGAATCCGGGGCTGATGAACCCGCTCGGCGCGCGCGCCATGTATATCTACAAGGACGGGCAGGATACGCTCTACCGCGTCCATGGCACCCCCGACTGGCAGTCGATCGGCAAGGCCACCTCGTCGGGCTGCGTACGCATGCTGAACCAGGATGTCATCGATCTTTATAACCGCATTCCTGCCAGGGCCGAGATCGTTGTGATGTAGCGCTGCAACAGCGCGGCCCATATCGTCCACTCCGGGTCGGACACGTCTGCGTGAAGCTATGGTTTATTTAGCGCAAGCCGATAGATTTCCTATTGTCGTTACCGGCATTGAACGAATCATCGGTTTAGCCGATGTCTCGTCCGGCTTCCCGTATCAAAGGAAATCAGTCCCGCGTCATGAGCTTCGATAGACATCTTTCCCGCCGTAGCTTTCTTTCCTTTTCGGCGTTGACCGCAGCCTCCGCGCTTTCCGGCTGCGCCTCCTCGGCCAACACCGTGACATCAGGCGATCAAACGATCATTTATCGTTCGCCCATGCGCCTGTTCCAGTCGCCGGAAACGTCGAGCGTACCGAGCGGGGCCGAGCTTGCCGTCATGTATGGCCCCGTCGAGGACGGCGGGTTTCTCATTCCCGCTGTTCCCTACGAACAGATCGACCCGCGCTATTATCGCCAGCGCGTCGTCGATCCTACCGGCCAGGCCCCCGGCACCATCGTCGTCGATACGCCGTCACGCTTCCTCTATCTCGTCCAGGGCGACGGCATGGCAATGCGTTACGGCGTCGGTATCGGCCGCGAGGGTTTCGCCTGGCAGGGGTCGGGCGTCATTCAGTGGCGTCAGAGATGGCCGCGCTGGAAGCCGCCGAACGAGATGGTCGCTCGCCAGCCGGAACTCGTCAAATATTCGATCGACAACGGCGGCATGGAGCCGGGCCTGAAGAACCCGCTCGGCGCCCGCGCCCTCTATATCTTCTCGAATGGAGAGGACACGCTCTACCGCCTGCACGGCAATCCGGACTGGCCCTCGATCGGCAAGGCCGTCTCGTCGGGCTGTGTGCGGCTGCTCAACCAGGATATCATCGATCTCTACGACCGCGTTCCGACAAAGGCGCCGATCGTCGTCTGGCAGTAATTTTCACCGAGGCGGTCGCGATCCGGCCGCCTCGGACCAATCCCTTTTCCCCGGGCAGGTACTTGCTTTGCCCCGGGCAAGAGCTTCATTTTGGGCCCGCAAGAGAATTATTTTCCGAAATACCATTGCTTAATTCGGTAAATATCCTACATGGTGCGTATCGAATTGCTTGCGACCTTTGTCCACGCGCTTGAGCGCTCCGTCAGATATCCTCTCAACATCGATACGGCTTGTCGGGGATTATTCCGCAGGCGAACACAAACGGTTGAAAAGGAGATCGTTATGAATTCAGGCGTCGTCAAGTGGTTCAATGGCACCAAGGGTTTTGGCTTCATTCAGCCCGATGATGGTTCTACGGACGTTTTTGTCCATATCTCAGCGGTTGAACGCGCCGGAATGCGCGAACTCGTTGAAGGTCAGAAGATCCGCTACGATCTCGTCCGTGACAAGAAGTCCGGCAAGAATTCGGCTGACAATCTTCAGGCCGAATAATTTGTCATTCGCCTACGCTGACCACGGATGTACTGGCAGCGGGCTGACCAAACTGGCAGCGGGCTGAGTGACTGGAAGAGGTCGGGTTCGAGCCCGGCCTTTTTGCTTTGCGCAGGCCTTGTGAGCGACAGATTGAGCAGCCGAAGAGTCGAAGGAACGCTGAAATGGGCAGACAAAACTATAAAGTCGGCGACATGATCGTGCTGAAGTCCGGCCTCACCCGCACGGCGAAAGCCGATAAGCGGTGCCGGATCTCCAGCATCCTGCCCAACGACCATGGGCATGTGCAATATCGCGTCCAGTTCGACGCAGAGAATTTCGAGCGCCGCATCACTGAGGCCGACATCGATACCGGTGAAACTCCGTCGAGGGCTTCCCCCGAGGCGGCGGCCAAGTCCGACGGCGCCGAGCCCTGGCTGAAGTTTTCGAGCATCAAAATCGGGAAGTAGTCCCGGGTTTTTATTTTGGCCCGGGTTTTTAATTTGGACAGTGCGGCGGCCGCCGCGACAGGAAGGATATCGTTTTGCAGGTACTCGTCAGAGATAACAATGTCGATCAGGCGCTCCGCGTGCTCAAGAAAAAGATGCAGCGGGAAGGCCTGTTCCGGGAAATGAAGGCGCGCAGCGCCTTTGAGAAGCCGTCCGAGAAGCGCGCGCGCGAAAAGGCCGAGGCCATTCGCCGCCAGCGCAAGCTCGCCCGCAAGAAGCTGCAGCGCGAAGGTCTGCTGCCGGCACCGAAGAAGGTTCTCCGCCCGACCCGCTAATCCGGCCGTGGCATCACGGCCCCACCGTGGCATCACGGCCCAACCGTGCAATCACGGTTCAGCCGTGAGCCATGGTTTCTGCCGTCGAGCCATGGCTTGCAGCGCCGCGCGTCTTTTCAGGCGCGCAAAGGGCGCTGTAGCACTTCGAATTTTTGCATAATTCCTTGAACCGATTCCGATTTAAGGAATTATGCGACAGCGCCGCCATCACCTGGGAAAGGGGCACATGACCGCCACCAAGGGAGAATTCTTCAATCCTGCCAAGCTCTCGTCTCGCGACAAGGCGGAAGCGACCGATCACACGGCGCGCGCCATCATCGCCGCCGAGGCATCGGCCCGTGACAAGAAGACGGAGAAGCTGAAGGCGCTGCGCTTGCAGCAGGAGGCCGAAGCCGAACCTAAGGTGGCGCCTGCAAAGAAGCGCCGGTCGCCGGCTAAGCCGCAGCCCTGATCTCTCGGCGCGCCCGCCGGCTCTACCGGGTGCCGGCTCTAACGGGTGATGCGTTCAGCCGTCGCCCGTGCCGGTCCGCCCGAGATTACCCCGCAGCCGATGCAGCATGTCGCGCATCTCGGCCATTTCCTTAAGCGTGCAGCCTGCGGCTTGCCCGATCGCCGTCATGATCGTATCGATCTCTCCCTTCATCGCCTGGCCTTTTGGGGTCAGCGACACGATCACCTGCCGTTCGTCGCGCAGGTCGCGGATGCGCTTGATCAGCCCGCCCTGTTCCAGCCGTTTCAGCAGCGGTGACAACGTGCCGGAATCGAGGTCGAGCTGCTCGCCGATCATCTTCACCGGCAACTCGCCGCGTTCCCACAGCACCAGCATCACCAGATATTGAGGATAGGTCAGGCCGACCCTGTCGAGGATCGGCTTGTAGGCTCGGGTGAAGGCATGCGCCGTCGCGTAGACCGCGAAGCACAACTGCTTTTCCAGCCGCTTCTCCTCTTCCGGTATCTCCATCGTCTTCGTCGTTTGCGCTCTCATATCCATCATCCCCAGAGCATTTCCATTTTTCTTCGAATCACGGAAATCCTCTATCCCTTTGTTTTCACGCAATTCCGGGCGCAAACCGCTGCGCAGTTTTGTTGGAATTGCTCTAGAGCATGATGCCGAAAAGTGTGCGCGGTTTTCGGGCGGCATCGTGCTCTAACTCTTTAATTTAGAACAGGATTCAGATTTTAGGCCGATGCAGCTTAAAATCATCCTGTTCTAAGGCCGGATTGTCCTCCTTTCGAATTCGAAATGCAATTTGCAAAATTCACTTGCGTACAATTTAATTGTGCGATATTAAAAATCCAACCCGATCGAAGGGCCAACCAAAGGAGATCGTCATGCCTATTCTCTATACGACCAAAGCCTCTGCCACCGGCGGCCGCGCAGGCCGCGCTGTTTCCGAAAACGGCGTTCTGGACGTGACCCTGACTGTTCCCAAGGAACTCGGCGGCGACGGTGCGACCGGCACCAATCCCGAACAGCTCTTCGCTGCCGGATATTCTGCCTGCTTCCTCGGTGCATTGAAATTTGTCGCGGGTCAGCAGAAGGTCAAGATTCCGGAAGATACGACGGTCTCCGCCAAAGTCGGGATCGGCCCGCGTGAAGATGGCGGCGGCTTCGGCATCGAAGTGGCGCTGACAGTGAACATTCCGGGCCTCGACCGCGAAACCGCTGAAAAGCTCGCAGCCGCAGCCCACATCGTCTGCCCCTACAGCCACGCCATGCGCACCTCGACCGAGGTCCCGGTCACCGTAGCCTGATCCAGGCGTTTCCAGCAACATGCGGGGAGAGGGCCTTCGCCGACACCGGCCCCTCATCCGCCTGCCGGCACCTTCTCCCCGTAAACGGGCGACGGGACCATGCCGCGACCTCTCTGTCCCTCGCTACCTCTCGCAGGGCACGTCCCCTCTCCCCGTTTTACGGGGAGAGGGCTAGGGTGAGGGGCAGCCATCGGCGCGAACTGGATGGCCATCGGCTTGCTCTATTCGGCCGTTACCTGTCCGCTGTGACGAGGTCGGCGTTCAGCCTGGCCGGCTTCGGCGTTTTTATCGTCATTCATGACAGTGCCTGCAGATCCTGCCGCAGTCGGGCGGCGCCGCCTTCCGGCAGCTCCCCGTCGATCATCGCATGCGTGCTTTGCCAGATCGGTAGCGCCATTGCCAGCACCGCCTTGCCCTCAGTGGTGAGGCTCAGCAGCCGGCCGCGCCTGTCCCTCGGGTTCTCCGTCACCTTCACCCAACCCTTGCGCTGCAACGGCTTCAGCGCCGCTGTCAGCGTCGTCTGGTCCATGGCGAGCAGGGCGGCGACCGGTCCCATCGGCGGCGGTTCCGGCCGGTTCAGCGACATCATCAGCGAAAACTGGCCGTTGGTCAGGCCGGCCGGCCTCAACGCGTCGTCGAACAGCCGGGCAAGCGCGCGCGCCGCCCGCTGCACATGCAGGCAGAGGCAGGTGTCGCGCACCATCAGCGTCGTGGAAAAGGGAATCTCGACCGAATTTGACATGCTCCATTTCTATTGATATCAATCTAATTAGTCAAGGAGAAGGAGATGAGCCGGCTTCACCGGCAAGCGCCGGAGGAGGGCGCATTTCATGCAGAATGAGGTTGTTTCCCGCGAAGAATGGCTCGAAGCCCGGCGTTCCCTGCTGGCAAGGGAGAAGGAGGCGACGCGGCTGCGCGACAGCGTCAACGCTGCCCGTCTGGCGCTGCCCTGGGTGAAGGTCGACAAGGATTATGTCTTCGAAACGCCGGAGGGCAGGAAGTCTCTCGCCGATCTATTCGACGGCCGCAGCCAGCTGCTGATCTACCATTTCATGCTCGGTCCCGATTGGGATGCCGGCTGCACCGGCTGCTCCTTCCTGTCGGATCATGTCGATGGCGCCCTGCCGCATCTGAACCATCACGACGTCACCTGGGTCGCCGTTTCGCGCGCGCCGCTCGATAAGATCGTCGCCTATAAACAGCGCATGGGCTGGAAATTTCCCTGGGTCTCCTCCTTCGGCAGCGATTTTAATTTCGATTATCACGTTTCTTTTAGCCCGGAGGACCTTGCCAAAGACAAGGTCTTCTACAATTTCACCCCGATGCAGCCGGCTGATGCCAATGACGAACTGCCCGGCCTCAGCGCTTTCTACCGCAACGACAAGGGCGAGGTCTTCCACACCTATTCGAGTTATGCCCGCGGCCCGGAAGAACTGATCGGAACCCTGATGATCCTCGACCGCGCGCCGAAGGGCCGCAACGAGGACAGCACGATGAATTTCGTGCGCCGCCACGACGAATATGAGGAGGCCCCGAAGGCGCCATCCTGCTGTCACTGACATAGGCCGCCATCACTCAAGGGAGAAGAGATGATGAAGACCGCTGAAGTGCTGAAGGAACATTCCTTCCTGGAGAGACTGCTTGGCGACTGGACCGTCACCGCACCCGACATGACGGGCGGCGAACCCTGGGCCGAGACCGTCCGCTCGCTGCACGGCATCTGGTTCGTCGCCGAAGGAACCGGCCGCATGCCGGACGGTAAGGAGGCCACCAGCATCCTGACGCTTGGCTACAACGCCGCAAAAGGCAAGTACATCGGCAGCTGGATCGGCAGCATGATGGATTATATGTGGGTCTATGAGGGCGAGGTCGACGCGTCGGGCAACGTGCTGGACCTCTATACGAGAGGTCCCGACTTCACTGGCGAGGGCCTTGCCGATTACCGCGAGCAGATCATCTTCGTCGATGCCGATCACCGCAGCTTTATCTCCAGCACCAGGCAGCCGGATGGCTCCTGGAAGCAGTTCACGGAAGCGCAATACGCCCGCAGGATCTGACAATCACGGCGCCCATCCTCGAAAAAGAGGCCTCATAGGAGGCCTCGGAAGAGGGGCGTCGAAATAGGGAGAGTATGATGTCTGAGACGCATGGAAAGTTCATCTGGTGCGAGTTGATGACCCCCGACACATCAGCTGCCGCGAAATTCTACAGCTCGGTCGTCGGCTGGACCACCTCCGAGATGAAAATGGAGGGCATGCCCACCTACACGATCTTCGAGGCGAACGGCATCGGCGTCGCCGGCCTGATGGAATTTCCGGCCGAACTCGAAGGCAAGGGCATTCCGCCGAACTGGACGGGGTATGTCGACGTCGACGACGTCGACCAATCGGCCAAGGATTTCGCCGCCAATGGCGGTTCGGTCCGCCGTCCGCCGGAAGACATCCCGACCATCGGCCGCTTCGCCGTCGTCGCCGATCCGCATGGCGCGGTGCTCTGCATCATGACGCCGGCGCCGATGGAGAAGCCCATGCCGGAACTGGCCGTCGACGCTCCCGGCAATATCGGCTGGCGCGAACTCTATGCCGGCAATGGCAAAGAGGCGCTGGCCTTCTATTCCAAGCTGTTCGGCTGGACGAAGGACAGCGAGATGGATATGGGACCGATGGGCGTCTATTATCTCTTCGCCCATAACGGCAAGCAGATCGGCGGCATGATGACCAAGCCGGAAAACATCCAGATGCCGTTCTGGTGTTATTATTTCATCGTGCCGACCCTCGACGCCGCAACCGAACGCCTCACATCAGGCGGCGGCAAGGTCGTCCACGGCCCGATGGAAGTCCCCGGCGGCAGCTGGATCATCCAGGCCACCGACCCCCAAGGCGCCTTCTTCTGCCTGGTGGCACCGAAGCGGTAGGGTTTAGCGCATCGTTGGCGGCGTGCCGTGCGGCCCCCTCATCCGGCTGCCGCCACCTTCTCCCCGAGGGGAGAAGAGACTCGTGGCGACGTCTCGATTCCCTCTTCTCCCCAGCGGGGAGAAGGTGCCCGTAGGGCGGATGAGGGCGCTGCACGGTACACCGTCAACAACAACTACGCTCCGGATCCCACCATCCCTCACCCCGCAACCGAAGCAAAAAACCCTTCCGGGCTCTCTACCTCCACCAGCCGCTTCCTCTCGATCAGCCAGAACCGGTTTCCCACCGCCCGCACGAAACTGCGGTCATGGGAGACCAGCAGGCAGCTCGCCTCATGTGCCATCAGCTCGCTCTCCAGCGCTTCCTGCCCCTCGATGTCGAGATGGTTGGTCGGCTCGTCGAGGAGGGTGAAGTTCGGCTCCGTCAACCTCAGCACCAGCATGCCGAGCCTGGCCTTCTGGCCGCCGGAGAGCTGGCCGATCGGTTTTGCCTGCATGTCGATCGTCATGCCGGCGCCGGCCAGCAAGGCCCGCGCCCGTTGGTCGCCGACATCGAAACGGCGGATGATCGTGCCGATCGGCGTGTCGGTGTCGGTGAGATCGGCAAGCGCCTGGTCGCCATAGCCGAGCACCAGCGACGGCGTCGCCTTGATGCTGTCCCGCGCCATCTCCGGTCTTTCGATCGCCTGTTTCAGCATCGACACCAGCCGTGACTTGCCGGCGCCGTTGAGGCCGAGCAGCACGATGCGGTCGCCCTGGCAGATGAACTGCCGGCCGGTCTTGAACAGCAGCGTTCCATCCGGCGTCGTCACCGCCGCATCCTCCAGCGTCACCAGCACCTTGGCATGCGTGCCGCGATTGGCAAGTCGGATGGCGCCGGCCGAGCGCTCCAGATGCGCCGGTTTTGCCGCGTCCTCCAGCTTCTCCGCCCGCTGCTTGAGCTGCTTCGTCTTGACGACGAGCAGATCGCTGCCGGAATTGATGCCGATATTGTTGAGCTTGGCCGCCTGCTTGCGCAACTGCTCCGCCACCTTCATATCGCGCTCATAGCGCCGGGCTTCGGAAGCGTCGGCCTCGTCGAGGGCGGCGCGCGCTCGTTTGTAGGGCAGGGCGAAGACCGGCGATTGCTCCGGCCGCAGGAACAGCGTCCGGTTGGTCGTCGCATCGAGGAAGGCGCGGTCGTGGCTGGACAGGATAACCGGCACGTCGTGCGGCAGCGCATTCAGCCAGCTCTCCAGCTGCGCGATCTTTTCGAGGTCGAGATGGTTGGTGGGCTCGTCGAGCAGAAGCACATCGGGCTCGCTCACCCAGGTGCGGGCAAGCATGGCAAGCCGCTGCCATCCGCCGCTCAACTGTTTGAGCGGCCGGCCGCGCATGGCCTCCGGCACCTCGAGCGAGTCCAGCACCACATCGACCCGCCAGCTCTCGCTTTCGGCCTGATCGGCCGGCAACGCCTGCAGCACCGCGTCGTAGAATGGCGTGTCGAAAAGGGCAGGCGGCACATTCTGCGCGACATGGCCGACGGTCAGCCCGCGCGCTTTGGTGATCTCGCCCTCGCTCGGCTCCAGCGCGCCGGTGATGCAGGCAAGCAGCGTCGATTTCCCCCGGCCGTTGGCGGCGACGAGACCGACACGGTCGCCGGCATTGACGACGAGATTGAGCTTGGAAAACAACGGATTGCCCAGCGTCACGCCGAGACTGCGGATATTGATGAGTGTCATGATCGTTCTCTGGTCTTGACCGGGTATCAAGCGTGGTCCGGGGGCGTTCAGCCATCACGGGATTGCGCGGTTCGAGCCCCGCAAATGAGAGGAATGCGCGCTGTCATCTACAGCGTCGCATTGGCCACGAAGGGCAGACCAGGAAGAGATGTCGAGAAACGGTCTCTGGTCAGCCCTGCAAACGCATTTGCAGGGCGTTGACGGGACCACGCTGGCGATTAAACCGAAAATAATATTGCATTGCGTGATCCTCCTTTCTCAAAAGCTTGCGCGATCCAATAACATTGCCCGCAAAAAGAGGCAAGGGAGGTGCAGGCACTGGCATAATCAGCCGCCGCTGAGGGAGGTTGGAGAATGCCGCGCCGAGGCCTGAGGGCCAAGTCGAAGCAGCGGCGGGAGTTGAACCCGCATCTCCTCGCCCGTGAACATTGGATTTCACGTAGAAAACGAGGGCTCTGTCCGTTGAGCTACGCTGCGCGGCCATGACAGCCTGAAATCTCTTTAGGAAAATCGGTCAGGGCTGTGTTGACCCACTTCCTTGACTTTCTCCAAAAGGATGTTGAGAGCGCTGCGCACGCGTTAGAAGGCCAAGTTTAATCGCCAGTCGCAACGTTGTCTGTTCGTGATTTTCTATTTCTTGTCGATACTGCTCGTGCACTGCTGGGCTAATCTGGCTTGCCCAAACCAAATGCGGTCCTTGCGTTTTCTCCGCGATTTCGCGTTCATTCCTAATATCGGCCAGCCGAAGCGACATCTGCTCCTCAGAAAACGTGTCCCACGAGCGCGACGAAAGGATACGAAGCCAAAGCTCCTTGGATGCATCTAACGACAGGAGGCGTCCTTTGACGTCCGCAAAATTGTCGGCCTCTCTTCGCGCGACACCCTCGTCGCTCTCCTCATCACGAAATTGCATCTCCTCGCGATCTATCCGCGCCTTGAGTTCGCTTCGGGCAAATCTGTTTATAGCACCGGCCAAGCTCTCATCTTGGGTGCCCGTGGCTAGTTCGAAGAGAAGGCTGCACAGGTTGGAGAAGTCGGAGCCTGGAGTTGTGACGAAGCTAGGTTTGCCAAAGCGCAAAGACAGATTATAGGCGAACTCAACGATGTGCGTTCGAGCTTTGTTGTCGCCTACAAAAAACGGTTCGTCGCCAATTGAGTCGCGAAAGAGGGCGACTTCAGCTGCTAGTCGCAGACTTTTCATCTCTTTCCGAAGCTCACCGAAGCTCGCAAGATCAGAGGTATCGCGCGAGAAGATGCGAGCCATTGCTCTCTTATGGTCTTCATACTCCCCCTTGACATGCCATCCTGACCGTTCCAGCAGCGGTTCGATTTGGTTCAGAAGATCCACCAGCGCATAAACATCCTTTAGGACAACTTTTCGCTGCTGCGACGAGTAGGCGGCGCGCTCTATGTATTGGTATCCAATGGCGCAATCAAAGACTTGCTCGACAATGGAGCTTACCGTGCGCGCTTCCATCTCCCCTAGCAAGCCGAAGGTTGCCGGAAGCAAGTCCTCCATTCTGGCGATGATAACTTTGCGCTCAGTAACGGCGCGAAGGCAGTCCTCGTCGCTCAATTTGGCGCTAATAAAATCCAGAAGATGAAACCTAGGAAGATAGTCTCCTGCTTCCGTCGAGATTTCTCTAGCGACCCGCCGCTCCATGTCTCCGCGGCGGCTATCGCTTGCTTGGTTAAGTGCGTCGAGAACAATGCGATGCGGTATGCGATCTCCATTGCGGAGGTATGGAATTAGCTTTTCGATCACCGAAGAAGTCATCTGTCGAACCCGCTTTAGGCGTCTCTGTAAGAGACCTGAGATTAGTAGCCGACTTAGGAAAGCGCAAACAGATGGTCTCGTGAGTAGACAGGAGTGATGCTTACGATTGTTGGTTTGCTAGATGGTTTTTGCGAATGCTGCCAGGGCAGCCTCTGGATTTGCAGGCATCATAAGCTCTGCGAACCTTACCGATGGGGGATCAAGTGACTGTAATGCACCGTTCGGAAAGCAGCCGGGTTCTGAAGCGAGGGCGAGAGAGGGAATGTTCGCGCTCACTGCGCGACGGGACTCGAACCCGCAGCCTTCACCGCTTGGTGTGACTCTGACCAGTTGAGCTACGCGCCACGGTCACATTCCCTCTCGACTGCATCCCTTGGCCTTCGGGTGCCGCCCCTATTGGGCAATTAAACCTAAAGTATTTAGCCTCAGTTTAATTTCGCTGAGGTCTCGCCCCCTTGGAGGATACCGCGCTCCCGATGGTCAGACGCAACCGGCCGCCTCCCTGCGACTCATTCCGAAATTATCCCGCAGCATCACCGACAGGCAATTCCAGCCGCCGCGTTATCCCGATACTCCTGAGGAAAGTTTCGTCGTGGCTGACCACCAGCATCGCCCCATCATAAGCGCGCAGCCCGGCCTCGACCGCGGCGATCGAGTCGATGTCGAGATGGTTGGTCGGCTCGTCGAGGATCAACAGCGGCGGCGGTGATGATCCCAGGACGCAGGCGAGGCCCGCCCGCAGCAATTGCCCGCCGCTCAGCGTCGATACGGCCTGCAGCGCAGCGTCTGCTCTGAACATGAAGCGGGCAAGCGCCGCCCGGCAGGTATTTTCATCGGCCAGCGGATTGATCCGGCGAAAATTGTCGCGGATCGAGGCCGACGGATCGAGAAGGCTGACCTTCTGATCGAGCATCGAGAGGTCGGTCATGACGTTGACCGTGCCGGCCCAGGGTTTCAGCTCGCCGGCAATAAGCGCCAGCAAGGTCGTCTTGCCCGAGCCGTTGCGGCCGGTGACGGCGATACGTTCCGGTCCCGTCACGTCGAGGGAGAGATTGCGGATGACGGGATCACCCGGCTGGTAGCCCGATGTCACGCCATCCATCTTCAGCACGATCTTGCCGGCCGGCAGCCCGGTCGGCGGCAGGGTGACCGTCAAGGGCTGGAGGATCTCGATCTTCTCGCGCGCCACCCTTGCCTCTTCCAGCGCCTGGGCGCGCCGGCGTTCGGCGAGGCGGGCATTGTCGCCGCCGGTCGTTTCGCTCCGCTCCTTCATGCCGCCGAGCATGATGCGCGGTATGCCGCCCTTGGCGGCGATCTTCCGTCCAGCGCTGTCCCGCTGCGCCTGGCGCTCCACCGTCGCCTGCGCCTTCCTTGCCACCTCGGCCATGCGTTTGTCAGCTTCAGTGAGATCATGCCGTGCCGCTGCGAGCTCAAGCGCCTTGCGCTCGCGATAATAGCTCCAGTTGCCGCCGTAGCGCGCGGCACCGAGCGACGTCAGTTCGACAATCGCGTCGACACTTTCGAGCAGTTCCCGGTCATGGCTGACGATGATGGCGCCGGCCCGCCAGCCTGACATCAGCGCGATCACCGCGTCGCGGCCCTCGCGGTCGAGATTGTTTGTGGGTTCGTCGAGCAGCAGAAAGTCCGGCTCGGTGAAAACAAGCGCCGCAAGCCCGGCACGGGTGCGCTGCCCGCCGGAGAGCACGGCAAGCGGCGTCTCCGGCAGCGCGTCGAGCCCTGTCCGATTGAGCGCTGCGGCGATGCGCGCCTCCAGCACCCAGTCCGCGGATGCCACCTCGTCGGCCGTTGCCTCGCCGGCTTCGGCACGGCGAAGAATAGCGAGCGCGTCGGTCACGCCGAAGAGATCGGCAACCGTTTCGTCAGACGTCACCTGAACGCTCTGCCGCAGCACGCCGAGACTGCCGCTGACGGATACCGTCCCCGAATGCGACTGGAGTTCCCCGGAGACGAGCTTGAGCAGCGTCGTCTTGCCGACGCCGTTGCGCCCGACGAGACCGGTACGCTCCGCCCCGAAACTCAGGTCAAGATTGGAAAAAAGCGGCCGCCCGTCAGGCGCGGACCATGAAATTTGAGAAAGAATGATGGATGCAGGCATGGATATGGATGTCCCCGTTGGCAAGGCGAACTGGCGTTGCGATCGGGTTGAAATCCATTGCGGCACACATCCTGTTGAAATGGTCGATGGCAGGTAATTTAGGGAATGAAGGCTGAAGGTTCAAGAAGGGGAACGATCAGAGAAGGCGTAGGAAGTTGCCCCTCACCCTAACCCTCTCCCCGTAAACGGGGCGAGGGGACGTGCCTTGCGAGACGTCGGCGAGGAACGGAGAGGTTGCTGCTATTCCCCTTCGCCCCGCGAGCGGGGAGAAGGTGCCGGCAGGCGGATGAGGGGCTTACGGCAGTCAGCAGACCTACCGCTTTAAGCTCCCCAAGATCCCGCGCACCAGAGCCCGGCCGACTTGAGTCGCCACTGTGCGCGCAACGCTCTTCATTGCCGCTTCCACCACCGTTTCGCGCTGATAGCCGGACGCCCGGCCGCGCGATTGGCCGCGGCCCTGGTTGTCATCGTCATTGCCGCCGCCGAAGCCCGGCAGGTTCCAGCCGGAGGTCGAGTTGCCCTGCTGCGGAGGCGCTTCTTCCTGGGCTCGCTTGGCGGCCTCGGCATCGGCCGCCTTCTTCGCTCGTGCGGCCAGCAGTTCGAAGGCGGATTCGCGGTCGACATCCTCGTCGTAGACGCCGAGAACCGGACTCTTGTCCATGATCTGCCGGCGCTCGTCATCGGTCACCGGGCCGACGCGGCCGGAGGGTGGGCGCACCAGCGTGCGCTCGACGATCGAAGGCGCGCCCTTGGCCTCCAGCGTCGAGACCAGCGCCTCGCCGGTGCCGAGATTGGTGATGACGGTGGCGCAATCGAAGGCCGGATTCGCACGGAATGTATCGGCCGCCGTCCTCACCGCCTTCTGCTCGCGCGGCGAATAGGCGCGCAGCGCATGCTGCGCCCGGTTGCCGAGCTGGGCGAGCACCGTTTCGGGCACGTCGAGCGGATTCTGTGTGACGAAATAGACGCCGACGCCCTTGGAACGAATCAGCCGTACGACCTGCTCGACACGTTCGGTCAGCACCTTCGGCGCATCGTTGAAGAGCAGGTGCGCCTCGTCGAAGAAGAAGACGAGCTTCGGCTTGTCGGGGTCGCCCACCTCGGGCAATTCCTCGAAAAGCTCGGAGAGCAGCCAGAGCAGGAAAGTGGCGTAAAGCCGCGGGTTCATCATAAGCTTGTCGGCAGCCAGCACCGAGATCTGGCCGTAGCCGTTGTTGCTGGTGCGCATGATGTCGGAAATCTTCAGCGCCGGTTCACCGAAGAAATGCTCCGCACCCTGCTGTTCGAGTACGAGCAGCGCCCGCTGGATCGAGCCGACCGAGGCCTTGGAGATCAGCCCGTACTGGCTGGAAAGTTGGCTGGCGTTCTCGCCCATATAGTTGAGCAGCGAGCTGAAATCCTTGAGATCGAGCAGCGGCAGGCCGCCCTGGTCGGCGATTTTGAAGGCGATGTTGATGACGCCTTCCTGCGGTTCGGAGGCATCCATCAGCCGGGCGAGCAGCAGCGGTCCCATCTCGGCGATGGTGGTGCGCACCCGGTGGCCCTTCTCGCCGAACAGATCCCAGAAAATCACCGGAAACTGGTCGAATTCATAGTCGGTGAAGCCGATCTGCTCGGCACGCTTCGTCAGGAAATCCTTGGGCTCGCCCTTGGCGGCGATGCCGGAAAGATCGCCCTTGATATCAGCCGCAAAGACCGGAACACCGGCGCGGGAGAAGCCTTCGGCCAGCACCTGCAGCGTCACCGTCTTGCCAGTGCCGGTAGCGCCGGTGACGAGGCCGTGGCGGTTGCCGAATTTCAGGTCGAGATATTCCGGCTTGTTGATGCTGTCATCGGGATTGCGGCTCGCGCCGATGAAAATCTTGCCTTCCTCGATCATCCGGAATGCTCCCTTGGGGCTCTGCCGCCATTTGTATGAGAAGGCTTGCTTCTGCTGCCTTCATCGAACCATCGTTTCCCTGTTATAAGCAGGCATGCGCATGCGGACAACTGTTTGCATTGAAAGCAAAACCGGACAAAGTGGCGCCCGGCGAGGGGCTGGCTTGAGTTGCTGTCAAAATCTCGATTAACGCTGACGTTAACGTCAAAAAAACAGGAGGCTGAACGATGAATGAAATTGTGACCCAGATCGCCGATCGCGTAGGTATTGCGCCTGATTTGGCCGAAAAGGCGCTCGGCATGATGCTCGGTTTCCTGCAGCGCGAGGCCGCCGATGGCCCGGTTGCCAAGATGATCGAAGCGATCCCCGGCGGCGCCGATCTAGTCGCCCAGTTCAACGGCGCAGGTGCCGGCGGCGGCGGTCTGCTCGGCGGGCTGATGAGCTCGCTCGGCGGCGGCGGCATCATGGGGCTCGGCCAGCAGCTGATGGGCGAAGGCTTCGGCATGGGCGAGATCACCTCGCTTGCCAAGGAAACCATCGCGATTGCCAAACAATATGCCGGCGAAGAGGTCGTCGACGAGGTCGTCGCTTCCGTCCCGGGCCTCAGCCAGTTCGTCTGAGACAAGGGATCGGCAGGAGCCTCGCTTTGTTGCGGGGCTCACTGTTCCCGCCACACCGGGGTGAAAAGCAAGCACTGTCCCTATGGAAGGAGAGCAGATGGCCATCTGGCGCCCATCGCAGCAGATCAGGGTGAAGGTGATCGGCCTCGCCTGGCGGAAAGATCAGCTCCTTGCGGCTGAAGTGGAGGATGACAGCGGCCGCATCAAGGGCGTTCGCCCGCTCGGCGGCGCGATCGAATTCGGTGAGAGCCGCGAAGAGGCCCTGCACCGCGAATTTGGCGAGGAACTCCAGACCGATATCCGGATCGTCGGCCCCTGGCATCTGCTTGAAAATATCTACGAGCATCATGGCGCGACCGGTCACGAATTCATCTTCGCCGCCGACATCGAACTGGCCAATGCATCGCTCTATGAACGCGACGAAATCCGCTACTGCGAACTCGACGAGACGGCGGCGACAGCGCGCTGGTTCGGCCGCGACCGGCTGCGTAACGCCGGCATCGATCTCTATCCGACAGGCCTCGACAAACTGCTGTCGCGCTGGCGCGATTGAGCCGAGACGACACCATTTCGACGCCGTGTAGTCCGATCGCCAAACTTTGATCGCCTGCGTTCGCTCCTTGGGAACAATGAGGTTATAATGCTGTTTCTGCCGCATCGCTGAAACCATAGGGAATAGCATCATGCGTATGTTTCTCGCAGCAGCCTCGATCATTCTCCTCGGCTTCGCCGCGCCGGCCTTTTCCCAGGCGCTTGCTGATATGGACTATAGCGGCCGCTTCGGCGGTATGCCGCCCGGCACGGTGCCGGGGGCGGAATCCAATGGCGCACTGATGATTCCACTCGATCCAGTCGAAACCGGTGACATCAACGTCGTCATTCCGCGGGATCGGCCCACTTGCCCACGGCCCGGAACGCGTCAGTACCGCGCGGCCGAGCGCAACGGTACGCTAAGCGACGCCTGCCGCTGACGGGATAGTCCCGGATTGGAAAGCAGAACCGTCTTTATTTGCCGTTTCTATGCAACAAAACGCCGAGTTCATGCCACTGCCGCCTGTCGCGCTGGATCAGTTCGTAGGCGCAAGCCGGTCCCATGCTGCCCGGCGCGTAAGCGTCGGGTACGCTCTGATCCTCAGCCCAGATGTCGAGGAAGGGTTGCACCGCCGCCCATCCGGCCTCGATGCCGTCGGCGCGCTGGAACAGGGTCTGGTCGCCGATGAAGAGATCGTAGAGCAGCGATTCATAGCCGGTCGTCTTGGCGATATCGAATTTGTCGGCATAGCGGAAATCGAGCGAGACCGGCACGGTATCGACGGAAAGCCCCGGCGATTTGATCGAGATTTCCATGCTCATGCCCTCGTCGGGCTGCACCTGGATCACCAGCCGGTTTGGCGGCAGGCGACTATTGACCTCGGTCTCGCGAAACTGCGCAAACGGCACCGGCTGGAAGGTGATGACGATCTCGGTGTCGCGCGCCGTCAGCGCCTTGCCAGTCCTGAGATAGAAGGGCACACCGGCCCAGCGCCAGGTATCGGCATAGAGTTTCAGCGCCACGAAGGTCTCAGTCCTGCTGTCGGGCGAGATGTCCTTTGTGTCGCGATAGGCCGGAAGCTCGGCGCCATTGAGCGGGCCTGCGCCATAGGCGCCGCGCACGCCATGCGTCTTGGCTTCCTCAGGCGTATAGATGCGCAGCGCCTTCAGCACCTTGCTCTTCTCGTTGCGGATTGCTTCGGCATCGAAGCTGTTTGGCGGCTCCATGGCGATCATCGCCAGCAGTTGGAAGAGATGGTTCGGCACCATGTCGCGCAGCGCGCCGGTTGCATCATAGAATTTGCCGCGGCTGCCGACATCGACGATCTCGGCGGCGGTGATCTGCACATGGTCGATATAGCGGTTATTCCACAAGGACTCGATCATCATATTGGCAAAGCGCGCCGTCATCAGGTTCTGCACCGTCTCCTTGCCGAGGAAATGGTCGAGCCGGTAGACTTGGCTTTCTTCGACCTGGGCGAGAATCTGCGCATTGAGCGCCTGTGCCGAGGCGAGATCGGTGCCGAACGGCTTCTCGATCGCGACGCGGCGGAAGACGCCGTCGCTTTCATCGGTCAGCCCGTGGGCGGCGAGCTTCTCGACGATCGTGCCGAAAAAGGATGGCGGCACCGCGAGATAAAAAGCGGCATTGGCATTCGGCCCCAGCCGCTTGCCGATCTCGACGAAAATATCGTCCTTGGTGAAATCCCCGGACGTATAGGAAATGCGCCGGCGCAGGCTCTCCCAGGCCTCGTCCTTCACCGTCGGCTCTTCGCCGCCCAGATGGCTGAGGAATTGGTCGAGCCGCCCGCGCAGAAACTCGTCGTCACCTGGCTCTATGCCGATGCCGAGAATGTGGAGATCCTCGCCGACGAGGCGGCTGCGCGTCAGATTGATGATCGCCGGCACCAGCAGCCGGCGCGTCAGATCTCCCGTGGCGCCGAAGATGACGAGAGTGACCGGCGGGGTAGGGGCAGCGTCCATGTGTCATCTCCTTGGATTTTCCGGCCGACTATACTGCGCGCCGGCTTTGCCGCAACATAGGCGGTGAGGGGTAACAGGCATTTGACATCCTCTGGCGCTCTCGGCCGCCCCTCATCCGCCTGCCGGCACCTTCTCCCCGCAGGCGGGGCGAAGGGGATATGCCGCGACCTCTCCGTTCCCCGCCAGCCTCTCGCGGGCCACGTCCCCTCGCCCCGTTTTTACGGGGAGAGGGTTAGGGTGAGGGGCAAGCCACACGGTAGGTTTAGGTGAGGGCTACCATCGGCGCGAACCGGACATGCCGGCAGCGGCCGGCTTTACCCCTTCACCGCCACCATGAAAATCCTAGGAAACCGCAGCAGCACCCGTCCGTCCGACATCTTTGGATAGGCCTTTTCCAACCGCTCCAGATAATCCGCCAGGAAGGCGTCGCGATGCTTTTCGCCGGCATTGCCGAGATAGGGCATCAGACCGGTTCCCTTCACCCATTCGACGATCGCCGCGGCATCCGCCATCGGGTGATTGTAGATGGTGTGCCAGATATCGACGCGTGAAGCTTTGGCGATCAGCCTGGAGTAATAGGTGGACGGTGGCGGCAGCACCTTGCGGCGCACGCTCTTCGCCTCGAAGGCAGTCTTCCACGGGCCGGCATGCGCCGTTTGCTCCATCGCCAGATGTGAGGGTTCGCCGAGATTGTCGGGCATCTGCACGGCCAGCACGCCGCCTTCGGAAAGCCCGTCCATCAGCCGGTCGAAGATATCGAGATGATCGGGAAGCCATTGGAAGACAGCATTGGCAAACAAAAGGTCGGCGGGTGCGGCCGGCTGCCAGCGGGTGAGATCGGCCTCGACGAAGACAGTACCTGGAAGCCGCTTGCGCGCTGCCTCCAGCATGTTCATGTCGCTATCGACGCCGGAGACGCCGGTGGCCCCATAGCGCCGGATGATCAGCTCGGTCGAATTGCCCGGGCCGCAGCCGAGATCGATGGCATGACGAATGTTTTGCAGCGGCACCTGTGCCAACAGGTCACGCGCCGGTCGCGTGCGCTCGTCCTCGAATTTCACATACTGGTTGGCGGACCATGCCATGATGCTCGCTCCTGCTGTCAGGCCACATCTTCCATGTGGCGGATGCGGATCTTGTCGATGTTGCGGCCGTCGAGATTGATGGCCTCATCGGCAAAGTCGTTGGCGACGAAGCCTCACTCAGCCGACACAAGTATTTTGTCCACGCGCCTCCCGTCGAGATCGACGACTTCGAAGCGCCATCCATCTCTCGTGAAGCTCTCGCCCAATTCCGGCAGATGTTTCAACTCTTCCAGCACCAGGCCAGCGACAGTCTGATACTCCAGATCGCCATCGAGCCTGAGGTTTAGGAATTCAGCGAACTCGTCAATCGGCGTCCAGCCCGACACGAGGTAGGAGCCGTCGTCTCGACGAGCGATGGCCTGTTCATCGACAGGTCCCTCCTGGAGAGCCCCCATGATTGCTTCCAAAATGTCGCCTGACGAAACAATCCCCTCGAAGTGGCCGTACTCGTCGAAAACCAGCACCATGTGAACGGGCGATTTCCGGATGGATTCAATAACATTGATGGCAGTCGAAAGGTCCGAAACCACCGGAACCTCTTGCGTCAGAGCCTTGATGTCGGCACTGCCGTGTTCGGACATCGCGTCGTAGAAGTCCTTAACCGGAAGGATGCCGATCACCTCGTCCGAACTGCCTTTCCGAACGGGCAACCGCGACCGCTTCGTCCCGTGCAATTGGGTCCGAATGTCATCAAGGCTGTCGTCAATATCGATAATTTCGACGTCCCGCCGGGGCGTCATAAGCGCTCGCGCAGTGCGGTCCGCCAGCCGCATGACGCCTGATATCATCGCGGACTCTTCGCTTTCGATCACGCCGGCCGACTGCGCCTCGGCCAGAACGGTTTTGATCTCTGCGTCAGAGACATTGTCGCCGCCTTTTCCTGTTTGGCCCAAGAGCTTAAGCACAAGATTTCCGGAGGCGTTGAGAAGCCACACGAGTGGCAGCGCGACTTTTGAAAGTACCGCCATAGCGGGTGCGACCTTGGCCGCAACCGCTTCGGGTTCCCGCAATGCAATCTGCTTGGGAACAAGTTCGCCGACGATCAATGAAAGATATGTGATTGCCACAACGACTGAACCGACGCCCATGGCATCAGCCGCCGTCGATGACATCCCCTGGGCCTCCAGCCAGCCGCTCAGGCGGCCGCCGAGCGTGGCCCCTGAGAAAGCCCCGGACAGAACGCCGACCAGCGTGATGCCGATCTGCACCGTAGAGAGAAAACGACCGGGATTCTCGGCAAGTTTGATCGCTTGAGCTGCACCCTTGCTTCCATTGTCGGAGAGAACTTTCAGGCGGGCCGTTCGAGAAGAGACAACAGCCAACTCCGACATGGCGAGCACACCGTTCAGGATGGTGAGAAACGCCACAATTCCAATTTCCAGAAACACAGGGACCCTATTCGTTGAGGTTGTAATGCCGCATTTATCAGGCGAAGCGGCGAGGCATTCGAAGGAACGCTATATAGACGCCCATATGCATCGCCTATCGTCTTTCCATCATTGTGTTGACACCAATGCAGGTTCCATCAGGCCGCTCCTCTGAAGTGAAAGTCATGGGCCATCGGTAAATCCGGGTAGGCCCCGCGGCCACCCGTCATCGACAATGGTCTGGGAAGCGGCTCTCTGCGGGAGCGTTGATATGCTTGAGGCGAGGCGGCGTCATCGCACGTTCTACAGTGGTCGCCTGCTTCCTCGGTCGGGAGATCCCGGTTGGGAGGGGCGGAGCTTGTACTGGATGGGTCACTGTCAGGCATGGCACAATTTTGACGGTGAAACAGTGCCGACGCAAGAGGTGCCCGGCGAAAATCCTTATAGCGTCTTGATGTGACAGTTTCGACAACGGCAGCATCACCGCGTTTGCGCGTCTTAAAAGAGGCGCAGCAGGCTGCCCGGTCATAAGTAAAGCCGGAGCAATACACCGTAAATTAACAGCCTTTTCGTATTTTCCTTAAATTGCGAACGATTTCCGCGACGTGCAGGCACGTCTCGAAATCAGTTCTCGGTCAGGGGAAGCCGGGACGGAATAGATCGGTGCGCGATCGATGACCTGCCCGCTCGAGGAGGTTAGGCGTATGCAGTTCAAATCGGCTACCGGACGCAACATTTTTTCCGTGGCGGCCTGCGGTGTCATCGCCACGATCGCGGCATCGGGCGTTCTTTTTTACATCGCCTATAACGACATGCGCAAATCGAGCCTCGACGAGATGCTCCAGATCGCTGCTGCCAATGCGCTCAACGTCGAGAAATCGATGAGCGTGGCGCTCGGCATCGTCAATGCGTTGGAAATATCGCTATCGACGATGAAGGACGGCGGAAACGCCAATCGTGCGGCCGCCGACGACCTGCTGAAGAACACGCTGCAGGATAATCCGATGGCGCTTGGTGTTTGGACCGGTTGGGAACCGAATGCTTTCGACGGCAAGGACAAGGATTTCGTCGGCAAGGAAGGCCACGACACGACCGGCCGCTACCTGCCCTACTGGGTGCGCAGTGGCGACAAGATCCAGCACACGCCGCTGGTCGATTATGGCGTGTCTGGCGCCGGCGATTACTATCAGCTTCCCTTTACCCAGAAAAAGACCGTCGTCATCGAACCCTATGTCTACGCGGTCGACGGCAAGGACGTGCTGATGACTTCGGTCGCCAAGCCGATCATGGTCGATGGCAAGGCGCTGGGCGTCGCCGGCATGGACATTTCGCTCGACGACGCCAACAAGGCGATCTCCGCAGTCCACCCGATGGAGACCGGCTATCTCAGCTTGGTGACGGGCGCTGGCGGCATCATCAGCCATCCCTCCGCCGAACTCGCAGGCAAGAATATCAAGGACGGCGGCGATCTCACGGCCGGCTGGGATCAGTTGATCGCCAAGCCCGGCGTCGCGCAGGAGATCGCAGGCCCGGACGGCCAGACCTATTTCTCGGTCGCCTATCCGGTAAAGCTCACGAATGACCTGAACTGGTACGCCATTGTTTCGGTGCCTAAATCCACCGTCTTTGCCCAACTCAACAACATGGCCTGGAGCGCCGTTGCGATCACCGCCATCGCTGCACTCCTGCTCGGTCTCGCAGGCTGGCTCATTGCCCGCAAATTCATCCGCCGCATTGAGGGCGTGATTGCCGAGACTGACCGCATCGCCCATGGCCAACTCGACGTGCAATTGAACGACAAGAATGCCAAAGACGAAATCGGCGACCTCTCCCGCTCCCTCGCCATCCTGCTGGAAAACAATCGCCAGAAGATCAAGCTCGAAGCCGATGCGGAAACCTCCCGGTCCCGCGAAGAGATCGAACGACAGCAACGTTCCGTCCTCCACGCCGCCCGCGAGGATTCGATCAAGTTCGCGGTGAGCGAACTCGGCAACGGACTGGCCGGCCTATCCAATGGAGACATGACCATCCGGCTGGAAAAGCCATTCGCCGACTCCCTTGACGAAATCCGCATCAATTTCAACGCGTCTGTCGAAAAGCTCCAGGCGGCGCTGATTTCCTTCTCCGAAAACGCTGCCGTCATTCAGGCCGGTTCGGAAGAAATCCGCTCGGGCGCCGACGATCTCGCCCGCCGCACCGAACAGCAGGCCGCTTCCGTCGAGGAGACCGCCGCCGCGCTCGAGCAGATCACCACCTCGGTCAAGGACTCCACCCTTCGGGCCGAGGAGGCGGGAACGCTCGTCAGCCGCACCAAGGATGGTGCTGAAAAGTCCGGAGAGATCGTGCGCAATGCCGTCGACGCCATGACCGGCATCGAGCAATCCTCGCAGTCGATCTCCAACATCATCGGCGTGATCGACGATATTGCCTTCCAGACCAACCTGCTGGCCCTCAATGCAGGCGTCGAGGCAGCACGCGCGGGGGAGGCCGGCAAGGGCTTTGCCGTCGTCGCACAAGAAGTGCGCGAACTGGCGCAGCGCTCGGCGACGGCCGCCAAGGAGATCAAGGCGCTGATCACCTCGTCCGGCGCCCAGGTCAAGCGTGGCGTCGATCTCGTCGGCCAGACCGGCAAGGCGCTGCAGGCGATCGTTGCCGAAGTCCAGCAGATCAACAGCAATGTCCAGGCGGTCGTCCAGGCCGCCCGTGAACAGTCGACGGGTCTTCTGGAGATCAACACGGCGGTCAACCAGATGGACCAGTCGACCCAGAAGAATGCCGCAATGGTCGAGGAATCGAATGCCGCCTCGCACACGCTGGTGACGGAGGTGTCTGCCCTCTCGGAGCGTCTGGCACAGTTCAATCTCGGCCAGGCGGCCAACGCGGCTCCTGCCGCGCGGACGACTGCCAGGCCGTTGGCGCGCCCGGTCGCGGCGACGCTTGCGGCGCGCAGACCGGTTCCCGCCTCGGCCACCGACCACGCCAGGCCCGCTCCGTCACCAGCCCGCGCACTCGGCGGCAAGCTCGCAGCCGCCTTCGGCACGTCGGCCGCACAAGCTTCGACCGAGGGCAACTGGGAAGAGTTTTAGTCTTGAGGCTGGTGGTGAAAACCCAATGCTGACGAAGGAATTGCGAACCGGGGCTTAATGGTGAAGTATTGCACGACCGTGAGCTGCTCTGACGTTCTCGGGAAGCTTCTCCAATCAACGCCGAGGTCACGATGCTCATTATCTTTGGCGGTCTGCCTGGCAGTGGAAAGACGACGATCGCCCGCGCTTTGGCCGAGCGGTTGTATGCGGTCCATGTGCGCGTCGATACCATCGAGCAAGCAATCCGCGCCTCCGGAATTGCCGACGATGCCGGGCCTGCAGGCTATATCGCGGCTTATGGTATTGCCGGAGACAATCTGACCCTCGGCAGGACCGTTATCGCCGACTCCGTCAATCCGCTCCGGATAACCAGGTCAGCATGGCGTTCGGTCGCGCAGGCTGCCGGGGTGACAGCGGCGGAGGTCGAGATCGTTTGCTCGGACAAAGCCGAGCACCGCAAGCGTGCTGAAACGCGCCTCACCGACGTCGAAGGTCTGGTGAAGCCGACATGGCAGGAGATTTCCGAAAGAGCCTATGACGAATGGCACGATGCAATCGTCATCGATACAGCTTCGAAAACGGTCGACGCCGTTTTGGACGAACTGGTGAGCCGATTGAAATCGGCTCCTGCCAAAAGCCTGGCATAACCGACGAAGGAACGCATGATGCCGTCCGAAAAACGGCATCATGCGCTCACGCCGTCACGCCGCGAGAATAGTAATCCCGTAGGCATTGGCCGCCGCCGTCATGCGGGCGATGGTTTCCGCCGAAGGGCTGGCCTTCGGGGGCTCGGTCGCGCCTTCCGCTTCGATGAACTCGGCCATATCTCGATCGACGACCGCGGAAAAGACCACGGGTACGGTTCCGCGGTTGGAATAGCCGTGCACCATGAAGGGCGGGATGGTGACGATGTCGCCGGCGCTGGCCTCGATCTCTTCGGGGCCGCTGTCGCTCAGGCGCCAGATCGTTAGGTTTCCCTCGATGATGCGGAACACTTCCGGGCTCGCATGCGCATGTTTCGGCGTTCGGCTGCCTGATGGCACGGTGACATCGAATATATTGAGCCAGGTTCCGCTGATCCTAAGCCGCCGCTCGACCCGGTCGCCGAGGACGAAAAACCGCTTGGCCTCGTCGCTTGCAGGCATTTTCACAGATGAGTTGGACATCATGTCTCTTTCTTTTTCTTACGGGCTTATTCTTGCGGGCGCAGCCGTTAGACCTTTGCAACGCCTTTGACAACCCGCCTGTCGTTGGGGGTAACATCGCCGAGCGCTTTCATAGAAGCGCGCTATATCAGCCGAAGCGCTGAACAAACGGCTCCATTGCCAGGGGTTCAACGCCGCTCGCGCGCCACTGCGTCACGAGACTGTCGGGGCCGATATCGGTACTTCGGGGCGTTTCCGCAAGGTCCGCCAATGCCGCATCAGCTATGCGGAAATGACTGAGGCCGCAGCGGTTCGAAAGGTTCTGCGCCCGTAATACCGCCGACACAGAAGGGGTGCATAGAACGCGGCGGCTGTTCTTGGCCTTCCCTGGGGCCGTTCTTCCACGCCGTCCCGGCATTCACATTGATGGAGCGCATCCATGTCCTCTCTTCCCGTCGTCGGCGCCGCCATGACGCTCGACGAAGTCGAACTGCACCGTGACTGGCTGTTCGAAAAGTCCCGCGATCTCGAATTGCAGAGCTTCATCGATGCCGAGGTTCTGAACGGCGACTGGGCGCCGCTTGCCGCCCGCGCCAGGCGGCTTCTCGACGGTCATGGCGGCCGCCTCGGCATTCACGGCCCGTTCTGGGGCTTCACCATCGCCTCGGAAGATCCCGATATCCGCGCCATCGTCACAAAACGCCTGCTGCAGGGCCTCGATGTCTGCGCCGCCATCGGCGCGACCCATATGGTCATCCACAGCCCCTATGCGTCCTGGTCCTACAACAATCTCGACGACAATGCCGGCGCCCGTGAAGCGTTGGCCGAGCGCACGCACATGACCCTGCGCGACGCCGTCAGGCGCGCCGAGGATATCGGCTGCACCATGGTCATCGAGAACATCGAGGACAAGGATCCGCATAGTCGCGTGGCGCTTGCCGAGAGCTTCCAATCGCCTGCCGTCGCCGTCTCGATCGATACCGGCCACGCCCATTATGCCCATGGCTATACCGGTGCGCCGCCGGTCGATTATTACGTCAAGGCCGCCGGCAATCGCCTGCAGCATGTCCACCTGCAGGATGCCGACGGCTATGCCGACCGCCACTGGAGCCTCGGCGAAGGCACGATCCGCTGGCATGCCGTCTTTGCGGCCCTTGCCAAGCTCGAAAGCAACCCGCGCCTCATCATCGAGATTAAGGACAAGTCGAAGATCCCGGCCTCTGCTGCCTATCTCGCCTCGATCGGTCTGGCTGAATAAGGGTCGTTGCAAAGCGGCCTGGCTCCCTCTTCTCCCCTCGGGGAGAAGGTGCCCGTAGGGCGGATGGGGGCCGCACGGCAAAACATTTACTATTGCCCTTCGCTTGCGCTCAGCGCATTCGCGGCTTTGCCGCTCACCCCCTCATCGCCTCGCTATCGCTCCGGCACTTCTCCCCGCTGGGGAGAAGAGGACAGTGGCGGCGCTTTGCTCCTCCCCTGCTCGCCACGAGCAGGGGAGGGCGGAGCTCCCTCATGAAAACCGGGTAATCACGCTGATCCCTGTGGCCTCAGCCTTGTCGAGCGCCATCAGCGCCGGCACGGCTTCCTCGAGGCTGACGCGGCGTCCGATCAGCTTCTGCGGCGCGATCTTGCCGGCCGAAAGCATCGACAGCATGGCGTCGTAACGCCAGGCCTGCATGCCGTGGCTGCCGTAGATTTCCAACTCGTGGCCGATGACCTGCGCCATCGGGATTTGCGGTGTCGCATGCTCGCCGAGCATCAACCCCACCTGCACATGCCGTCCGCGCCGGCGCAGGTTCTTGATCGAGTTGAAGCAGGTGACGGGATGGCCGAGCGCGTCGATCGAGACATGCGCGCCGCCCTTGGTGATCTCGCGGACTGCCTCCGCCACGTCGGCGACGCCTGACGCATTGACCGTCGCCACCGCCCCGCACTCCCGCGCAAAGGCAAGCTTCTCCTCGGATATATCGATGCCGATCGCATTCGCCCCGAGCGCGGTGGCGATCATGATCGCCGACAGGCCGACACCGCCGCAGCCATGCACGGCGATCCATTCGCCAGGCCCGGTGCGCGCCTGGTCCGCGACGGCGCGAAATGAGGTGGCGAAGCGGCAGCCGAGGCTTGCCGCCGTCGCATCCTCGATCGTATCGGGCAGGTGCACCAGATTGGTGTCGGCATAATCGATCGCCACATATTCGGCAAACGATCCCCAATGGGTGAAGCCCGGCTGGAACTGGTTCGGGCAGACCTGCTGGTTGCCGGAATGGCACTCCCCACAATGGCCGCAGCCGGAAACGAAGGGCACAGTCACCCGGTCGCCCACCTTGAAGCGCATCACGCCGCGGCCGGTGGCGACGATTCGCCCGGCAAGCTCGTGTCCAGGCACATGCGGCAGGCGGATATCGGGGTCGTGCCCCATCCAGCCGTGCCAGTCGCTGCGGCAGAGCCCGCTGGCCCCGACCGCTATGACGACGCCGTCCTCGGTTGGCGTCGGATCGGGCAGGGTGCGGATTTCGGGCGCCTGTTCGAAGGCTTCGTAGAACATGGCTTTCATCGGCGTTTTCCCTTGCTGCTTATTCCGAAATTGCACCCATCATCGCATGCGGCAAGCGGCCATTCCAACATTCCATTCCATCATTTTTGCTGATGAACCCATCGCTGAAGCCGCTGTTGCTGCGCACGAATATTGCGGCGGGATCGCATCCTCCGGCATTTTCTTGCTTCCGTGTTTCCGCGCGGGATTTGTCCTTGACCCGGCTTGCCGCGGCGGTTTTTCCTTTTCCGGCTTCAGGAGGAGACCATCATGGCCGTCGATACATCACCCCGTTCAACCACTTGGACTCATGTCGACGGGGAGTGGCTCCCCGGCAATCCGCCGCTGATCGGGCCGACCTCGCATGCCATGTGGCTCGGCTCCACGGTCTTCGACGGCGCCCGCTGGTTCGACGGCATCGCGCCGGATCTCGACCTGCACTGCCAGCGCATCAACCGCTCGGCGCTCGCCATGGGCCTGAAGCCGGTGAAATCAGCCGAGGAGATCGTGGCACTTGCCTGGGAAGGCGTCGCGAAATTCGATGGCGCCACACCGATCTACATCAAGCCGATGTATTGGGGCGAACACGGTTCTCCGGGCAGCGTCGTCTCGGTCGATGGGGACTCGACCCGCTTCGCGCTCTGCCTGTTCGAGGCGCCGATGGGCGGCCATGGCGGCACAAGCCTCACCGTCTCGCCCTATCGCCGCCCGTCGCCGGAAACGGCGATGACCGAGGCGAAGACCGGCTCGCTCTATCCAAATAGCGGCCGCATGATCGCCGAGGCGCGCAGCCGCGGTTTCGACAATGCGCTGGTGCGCGACCTGAACGGCAACGTCGTCGAGACCGCCTCGTCGAACGTCTTCATGGTCAGGGACGGCGTGGTGATGACACCCGCCGCCAACCGCACTTTCCTCGCCGGCATTACGCGTTCCCGCGTCATCGGTCTGCTGCGCAAGGCCGGTTTCGACGTGCATGAAGCAGCGCTCTCCGTCGAGGACTTCATGCAAGCCGACGAGATCTTCACCACCGGCAATTATTCCAAAGTCGTCGGCGTCATCCGCCTCGACGGCCGCGACCTCCAGGAAGGCCCGGTCACCCGCAAGGCGCTGGAGCTCTACATGGACTGGGCCTTCGGCAGAAGCGAGAGTGAAGAGTGAGGGTGAGAAGCGGTTCGGCGAAGCCGAAGCAATCGATCCAGTGAATCGATTGCAGCGACGAACGCCCGAAGCGCAAGCGCAGGGCCGGGGCGGCCGCCTGTCGCAGAACTGAGATCCGCATCCACCCCCCTCTGCCCGGCAGGGCAGAGGGGGTGCCACCTTACCCGAGCCCGACGCCAAGAGCAGGCCTACCCACCCTTCACGTCATCCACTTCCGATGCTCCGCAAATCTCTCCGCCAAGAGGTCGATGAACAGCCGCACCTTCGTCGGCAGATGGCTGCGGTTGGGATAGACCGCGTTGATATTGAATTCGACCGGCCGGTAGTCCGGCATGATCTTCACCAGCCGCCCTTCGGCGATGTCGTCGAACACCACGAAACTCGGCGCCAGGAAGATGCCGCGCCCGGTCAGCGTCAGGAAGCGCAGCATCTCGGCACTGTTGGAAACGACGTTGCCGCTGATCTTGACGCTCTCCTTGTTGCCTTCGCCATCCTCGAAGCGCCATTCGTCGCCATAGGGGTAATAGGCATATTGCAGGCAATTGTGATCGGCGACCTCGGCCGGCGCCTTCGGCATCGGATGGGTCTCGAAATAGGCCGGCGAGCAGACGAGCATATGGCGCCATGGCGTCAGCTTGCGGGCGACGAGCGATGAATCCGGCGGTGGTACCGTGCGCATCACCAGGTCGTAGCCATCCTCGATCATGTCGACCATCCGCTCGCCGACGCTGAAATCGAGTGCGATCGACGGATAGAGTTCCATAAATTCGCTGACGACAGGCAGCAGGAAACGCACGATGGCGCTACTGGTGTAGACCTTCAGCGTGCCGCGCGGCGTCGTGCTCAGCGCGCCCGCCGTCCGGTCCGCCTCATCGAGCTCGGCCAGGATCTGTGACGAACGCTCATAATAATATTTGCCGGTTTCCGTCAGGCTGACCTTGCGCGTCGTGCGGTTAAGCAGCCGCACACCGAGCCGATCCTCCAGCGATTGCACGTGGTTGCCGACCATGGTGACGGACATGTTGAGCCGGCGCGCGGCGGCGGAAAAACCGCCGCATTCGACCACGCGGCCAAAGACTGTGAGGCTTGTCAGCCGATCCATATTGCCCTCGGATTATCCGCTGAGAGTTGATGATCCTTCCCGATTTAAGCAGATTATCAAAATGAATGTCAGGGTGCATTTTCCTTCGCATCGAACGGGGCCTCTCACAGAGGAGGCCAACGCTGAAGGAGAGTTAGGATGGTCGAGTTACCCCACAGGCAAGTTTTCGAAAGTGCGAGGCAAGCCGAGCAGATCCTGGCCGAGGAAGCCGCCAGGGCGCCAGCCGCCGAGGCGCCTCCCATGCCTGTCTCCGAAGCGCCGGTCGCCGAAGCACCAGCCACCGAAGCACCGTTTGCGGAAACTCCCAAACAGACCGGCCGCTGCATCGTCAAGCGCGCCGTCCTTGCCGCCGCGCTGCTTGCCGGCATCGCTTTCGCAGGCGATTTCGGCTACCGCTACTGGACGGTCGGCCGCTTCATCGAATCCACCGACGATGCCTATGTGAAGGCCGATTACACCACCGTCGCCCCGAAGGTTGCCGGCTATATCAGCCAAGTGCTGGTCAACGACAATGACGCGATCAAGGCCGGCCAGGTTCTCGCCCGTATCGACGACCGCGATTTCCAGGCCGCACTGTCGCAGGCGAAGGCCGATGTGAAAGCCGCCGAAGCCGCCATCACCAATATCGACGCCCAGATCGCCCTGCAGCAGTCGGTGATCGAGCAGGCCAAGGCGACGATCGATGCCTCGCAGGCCTCGCTGGACTTTGCCGTGTCCGATGCCGCCCGCTCGGCCCGCCTGATCACCAACGGCGCCGGCACCCAGTCTCGCGCCGAGCAGACCCAGTCAGCCCGCGACCAGGCCGCTGCCGCCCTCGAGCGCGACCGGGCGGCCCTCGTCACGGCTCAGAATAGGGTGCCGGTGCTTCAGACTGAGCGCGAACAGACGGTTGCCCAGCGTGACCGTGCGGTCGCCGCCGCCCATCAGGCAGAACTCAACCTCTCCTATACCGACATCGTCGCCGCCGTCGACGGCACGGTCGGCGCCCGGTCTATCCGGGTCGGCCAATATGTCACCTCGGGCACGCAGCTGATGGCGGTCGTGCCGCTGCACGCGGTCTACGTCGTCGCCAATTTCAAGGAGACGCAGCTGACCTATATCAGCCCCGGCCAGTCGGTCGAGATCAAGGTCGACAGCTTTCCCGATATCTCGATCAGGGGTCATGTCGACAGCGTTTCGCCGGCAAGCGGGCTGGAATTCTCGCTGCTGCCGCCGGACAATGCCACCGGCAACTTCACCAAGATCGTCCAACGCATCCCGGTCAAGATCGTCATTGATGATGAGGCTCTGAGCGGCCTGTTGCGCTCGGGCATGTCGGTCGAGCCCGAAATCGACACCAAGGCTGCCCAGACCGAAGCTGCCGAGACCAAGCCTGCCCAAGCCCCTGGAACAGCCGGATTACCCAGCCACGCTGGATGATCCTACCCTTGTTCGCCCAATTATCCCGATCATTCCCGAATGATCCGATCATTCCCGAATGATCACGCGAACCCCGTCATGAGAAAGTTTTCCGCAAGAGCCGGAAGGAGATAGGTCATGGCCACTCTTCAGATCGCCGCAAACGGCAATGCGCTGGCGCGCCCCGCCGCCGCAGCGCCCGCGACACCTGCCGCGCTGAGCCCGCTGCGCATGTGGGCAGCCGTTGTCGGCTCGACGCTCGGCGCCTTCATGGCGGTCCTCAACATTCAGATCGTCAATGCTTCGCTGGCCGATATCCAGGGAGCGATCGGCGCCGGCACGGATGACGGTGGTTGGATTTCCACCTCCTATCTGATCGCCGAAATCGTCGTCATTCCCTTGAGCGCTTGGCTGGCGCGCGTCTTCTCGGTCCGCAATTATCTGCTTGCTAACGCCATCCTCTTCCTGATCTTTTCCGTTGCCTGCGCCTTCGCGGCCAATCTGCAGCAGATGATCATCCTGCGCGCCATTCAGGGCTTTTCCGGCGGCGTGCTGATCCCGATGGCCTTTACCATCATCATCACGCTGCTGCCCAAGGCCAAGCAGCCGATCGGCCTTGCCCTCTTTGCCCTGTCGGCAACCTTCGCACCGGCCATCGGCCCGACGATCGGCGGTTACCTCACCGAGAATTGGGGCTGGGAATATATCTTCTATGTCAACTTGGTGCCCGGCGCGCTGATGGTCGGCATGCTCTGGGCTTCGCTCGATCGCGGGCCGATGAACCTGAAGCTGCTCGCCAAGGGCGACTGGCCGGGCATCGTCACCATGGCGATCGGCCTGGCGGCCCTGCAGACGGTGTTGGAAGAAGGCAACAAGGAAGACTGGTTCGGCTCCGATTTCATCGTCCGCCTTTCGGTCATTGCTGCCGTCTCGCTGACGCTGTTCCTGATCATCGAACTGCATGCCGCCCATCCGCTCTTGAACCTCCGCCTGTTGGTGCGCCGCAACTTCGGCTTCGGCATCGTCGCCAATTTCCTGCTCGGCATTGCGCTTTACGGCTCGGTCTTCGTGCTGCCGATCTATCTGACCCGCATCCAGGGCTATAATTCCGAGCAGATCGGCATGGTTCTCGCCTGGACCGGTATTCCGCAGCTGCTGCTGATTCCGCTGGTGCCACGGCTGATGAAGCGTTTCGATGTGCGCCTGCTGATCATCATCGGCTTTGCACTTTTCGCCGCCTCGAACTTCATGAACGTGCACATGACCGGCGATTATGCGAGCGACCAGCTGTTCTGGCCGAACATTGTCCGAGCTATCGGCCAGGCGCTCGTCTTCACGCCCCTCTCGGCGATCGCCACCGCAGGCATCGAGCAGGAGAATGCCGGCTCGGCTTCGGCGCTTTTCAACATGATGCGCAATCTCGGCGGCGCCGTCGGCATCGCCTCGCTGCAGACCTTCCTGTCGAAACGCGAACAGTTCCACTCGAATATCCTGACCAATTCGGTCTCGGTCTTCGAGGAAGCCACCCGCGATCGCATTGCCAGGCTCACCGGCTATTTCATGAGCCACGGCGTCAGCGATCAGGCGCTTGCCAGCCACAAGGCTGTCGTCGCCATCGCGCTCAAAATACGTAAGCAGGCCAATATCATGGCCTTCAGCGACACGTTCTTCCTGCTCGGCGTGGCCCTGGTCGTCGCCCTGCTTGCAAGCCTGCTTCTGAGGAAACCCGGTCAACTCTCCGGCGGCGGCGCTCACTAGCGCCTTGCGGCCCTCAAGGAGGAGAAAGCCATGACGCCAGCGATCCATGCCCCCGATATCGACAGGCTCCAGCCCAAGGCCGCCGGCTATGCCGTCAGTGTCGGCGCACTGCTCTCCATCATCGAATGGCTCTCCGGCGACGAATGCCACGCGCTCGACGAAGTCGGCCTCGTCTCCGGCCTTGGCCGGCGGCTTCAGGCGCTTGGCCTTCCGATCGACCGGTTGACGCTGCATCTGATGACCCTGCATCCCGAGTTCATCGGCCGCACCATCGCCTGGGCGCCGGGTGAACCGGTCGAGATCCATGATCGGGAACACGGCGCGCGCGTCGCCATATCAAATACGCCGCTGCGCAAGGTCATGGAAACTCGCGAGCCGCTGGTCGTCGATACCGGCGAAAGCGTGCATGGCCGCTGGCAGCATATCGATGTCTTCGCCGATCGCGGCCTGATGCAGCTCGTCATCGCGCCGCTCTGCAATGTCGACGGCCCGGTCAGCGCCGCCGTCTTCGGCACGAAGCGGCCGGGCGGCTTCACCGCCTCCGAGCGTCAGGTGATCGAGCGAATCTTGCCGGCGCTGCGCAACACCAGCGAACTGCGCATCCTTCGCCAGGTCGAGCTCAGCCTGCTCGATACCTATATCGGCCCGCTGACGGCAAGCCGCATCCTGGCCGGCCGCATCCGCCGCGACGAGATCGAATCGATGGAGGCAGCGCTGCTGCTCTGCGATCTGCGCGGCTTCACCGAGCTGTCGAACCGGCTGCCCGGCAGCACCGTGCTCGGGCTGCTGAACGCCTATTTCGACAGGATCGTACCGGCCATCACCCGCGAGGGCGGCGAAGTGCTGAAATTCATGGGCGACGCCGTGCTTGCCTTCTTCCCGGGTTATGATGCCGCCCATTCCTGCGGTGCGGCCCTGGCATCGGCCCGCGCCATCCTCGATGAGATCGACCATTTCCAATACGAGGGCATCGGCGTGAAGGCCGGAATCGCTCTGCACTACGGCGAGGTCAGCTACGGCAACGTCGGCTCCGGCCGCCGCCTCGACTTCACCCTGATCGGCGGCGACGTCAACCTGGTCAGCCGCATCCAGACCGCCTGCAGCGAACTCGGAGAAGCCTTGCTGATGTCGGCGCCGTTCCGTGAGGAAGCGCGGGCAGGGGATGTGGTGTCGGTCGGGTCGCACAGGCTGAAGGGTTTTGCCGATGCGGTCGAGCTGTTCACGATTGTGCGGTAGGTGAGCCCACCCAGCTGGCAGAATCCAGATTTCTGGTCCGCCCCTTCCGCCTGCCGGCACCTTCTCCCGCTCGCGGGGAGAAGGGATATGCCGCGACGCCTCTACTGCCTTCCACCGTTGCTTGAGGCACGTCCCCTCTCCCCGTCAGAACGGGGAGAGGGTTAGGGTGAGGGGCAGCTTTATTGCTGTGAGGTCAGGCAGTTCATTCCCAACCCCCCAACGCCCACTTGCATAAAATGCATGGCAGGTTTGCCCAAAACGGCTTCGTCCTCCCCCATCTTTTCGCCATAGTGACACCGAAATTCCGTAAGCGGGGAGGAAGAGGCCTATGACTGTGCTGTTCGACGAACAAGGCGAGATCATCCGTGAACTGGGTGTTGCCGCCGATATCGACCCTGAGCGGGAGATCGAACGGCGAACCGCTTTCCTCAAGGACTATCTCGTCGCCTCCGGCATGCGCGGCTACGTCCTCGGCATCAGCGGCGGCGTCGATTCGCTGACGGCGGCGCTGCTGGCTCAAAAGGCGGTGCGCGAGCTGCGGGAAGGCGGCCATGCGGCCGAATTCATCGCCGTGCGCCTTCCCTATGCTGTCCAGGCGGATGAGGCCGATGCGGTGAGGGCGCTGGAAACGATCGGCGCCGACCGCTCTATGGTGGTCAACATCAAGGCGCCGGCGGATGCGATGCTTGCCGCTGCGCTAAACGGCGGCCTCGCCTTTGCCGATGCTGGCCGTCAGGATTTCATCCTCGGCAATATCAAGGCGCGCCAGCGGATGATTGCCCAGTTCGCCCTTGCCGGGGCGCTTGGCAGCCTCGTCATCGGCACCGATCATGCGGCCGAGGCGGTCATGGGTTTCTTCACCAAGTTCGGCGACGGCGCCGCCGATATCCTGCCGCTCGCCGGCCTCAACAAGCGCCGCGTCCGCCTGCTGGCAAAACGGCTCGGCGCCCCGGACGAACTGGTGTTCAAGGTGCCCACAGCCGATCTCGAGGACCAGCGGCCGCTGCGCCCCGACGAGGAGGCCTATGGCGTCAGCTATGACGAGATCGACGATTTCCTCGAAGGCAAGCCGGTCGGCGAGATCGCCCGCCGCCGCATCCTCGCCGCCTATCGGGCGACAGCCCACAAGCGGGCTTTGCCGGTGGCTGTGAGCGCCCTCTGACGGTCGCCCAAGCGGGATGCGCGCGGACGCGACCTGGATTTACGGCCTGACCGGCTCGCCCGTCCGTCCTGACGAAGCGAGATAGGCATGCGGCGCGAAATAGACGCCGTCGGCATCGAAGGCCTCGAGGTCTTCGGCCTGCAGCGCCTCGCGCACCTTCGGCCGTGCCGCAACACGGGCCATGAAGCCGTGCAGCGCCGGCCATTGCTTGAGATCGATATCGGTCCAAGGCGACCAGTTCAGGCAGACGAAGAGATAGGCATCCGCCACCGTGAACGCATCGCCGGTGAGATAGGGTCCGGCAAGACGACCGTTCAGCCATGTCAGCCGCTTCGATATCAGCGCGCGGACCTCCCTATGAACGCTGGAATAAATCGGATTGAAGAGCAGCACCATCGGCTTGTGCAGCTCGGCGGTGATGAAGTTGAGATAGGATTGCACCTCGTTGCGGCGGATATTGCCGAGCTCAGGCAAAAGGGCTGCCCCTTCGGGCACACTGTCGGCGAGGAACTGCACGATCGCCGGCCCCTCGGTCAGCACCTTGCCATCGTCGAGCATCAGCGCCGGCACATAGCCGTTGCCGTTGATCGCGAGATAATCCTCGCCGGTGCTCGTCCTGTGGGTCTGCCGGTCGACCGGAACGAGCTCGATATCAAGGCCCAGCTCCCGGCAGATGATGTGCGGCGAAAGCGAGCAGGCCGCGGCATGCATATAAAGTTTCATTGCGGTTTCCTCTCCTTATGGAGGCGGTCGATGCCGACCCCGTCGATAGCGTTGAACATTTGTACTGTTTCGTATAAAATGGTTCTCGTCAAGAATTTAATGCGAAACGGTACAAATATGAGGGACGAGAAGAAGCGCGGCCGCCCGAGGGCTTTCGACGCCCAGGCGGCGCTCGGCAAGGCGCGGGATGTCTTCTGGGACAGGGGGTTTGCCGCCGCCTCGCTCGATAATCTGAGTGCGGCGACCAACCTCAACCGCCCGAGCCTTTACGGCGCCTTCGGCGACAAGGAGGATCTCTATCTCGATACGCTGGAGGGCTATCGGCAGGACGGCATGAATACGCTCGCCGAGGCGCTCGACCCGTCACTGCCGCTGCGCGACAATATCGCCCGCGTCTATGCCGGTGCGCTGGCGATCTATCTGCATGGCGAAACCGCGGCCCGCGGCTGTCTGCTGATCGGCACGGCATCGGCCGAGGCGGTCCAGCATGAGCGGGTCCGCGAGGTGCTCGGCCGCAGTCTCAACGATTTCGACGACGAGATTGAAAAGCGCATGCGCCTTGGCATGGAAAGAGGCGAGCTTCCCCAAAGCGCCGATCCGCAGATGCTTGCCAGGCTTGCCTCCGCCGTCATGCATTCGCTCGCCGTCCGCGCCCGTGCCGGCGACAGCCGCGAGACGCTGGAAGCGATTGCCCGCTCGGGCGTCGAGCTGATCTGTGGGAAAGCCCTTTAGCCGGATGTCTTAGGATCCCGCGGCCGTACCATCCAGGCATAGGCCGCGCCGACGACAAGCAGCACGGAGGTGCCGAGGAAAACCGCCCGCATGCCGATATGGCCGCCGACAAAGCCGCCAAGGATGGGGCCGGCCACCTGGCCGACATATTGCGAGGAAATCGAAAGCCCGAGAATGCTGCCGGCCGCACTATCCGGCACGCTGTGCCGGATGACCGCGGCGATGCAGGGCAGCAGCCCGCCGAGCGCCACACCCATCAGGAAACGCAGGATGATCAGCTGCCAGGAACTGGTGACGAAGGCCTGCGGTATCAGCAGCAGCCCGGCGACGGCGAGCGCGCCTGCAATCACCGGCCAATGGCCGATCCTGTCGGCGAGCTTGCCGAGCCATGAGGCCGACAGAATGCTGCCAAGGGCAGCCGCCGACATGACGATGCCCGATATCATCGTCACCTGGGATTCGACGGGCACGAGCTGCGCGACATAGACCGTGATGATCGGCTCGATCGACATATTGGCGAACATCAGCAGCATGCCTGTCGCCAGCATGGCGATGACAGGCCGCTTGTCGGCGATCGATTTCCAGCCGCCGCTGGCCTTAGCCGCCTGCTTGCGGGCTGGCGACTTCTCCTCTTTGATCAGCAAGGATGTGGCGAGAAAAGCAAGGAAGATCATGCCGCCGGCGGCAAGAAACGTGCCGCGGATGCCGATGACGGGCGGCAGCGCCCCGCCGATCAGCGGCCCGACGAGATTGCCCGCCATGATGCCGGAGGAGAGCACGCCGAGCGCCCAGGCCGAACGGTCCTTCGGCGTCTGCGTCGCCACCAGCACCATCGAGCCGGAGGCATAACCGCCGGCAAGCCCGACGAAAAGGCGCAGCGCCACCAGCTGCCAGACGTTGCCGGCCATGCCCATCAGCGAGATCGCCAGCGTCATGCCGAGGCTAGCGCGCACCAGCATCAGCTTGCGGCCGTAAATATCGCCGAGCCGGCCCCAGAGCGGCGCGACGAGAGCCGCGGCGAAGAAGGTGGCGCCATAGGCGATGCCCGACCATTGCACGATGTCAGCATGGTCGCTGACGCCGAGTTCCTCGACATAAAGCGGCAGGAAGGGAAGCAGCAGCGTCATCGCCACGATCGTGGTGAAGGAGCCGATCAGCGAGATGGTAAGGTTGCGCTTCCAGAAGACCGAGCCCGGCCTGGCGCTAGCGGCGTCCAATTGCGTATCGGTCATTCTCTCGGCCTCGGCATTGATTCTACAGCGCCGCGCGTCTTTTAAGGCGCGCAAAGGACGCTGTAACACATTGAAATCTGCATATTTCCTCAAATCGGTTCCGATTTGAGGAAATATGCGGCAGGCGAAGTTCCGCCGCGCCTAATGAAACGATGTGTTCTTTACCGCGGCGAGGAGATCGGCGCAGTGAATCTGTCCTGAGATCGAGCTTTCGATGTCGAGCGCATGGGCCTTAGCGGCGGATGCGCCCGTCGTTCCAGGGCGGGCACGCGCTGATATAGCCGCGCTGTGGCCCGTCCTTCAAGACGGCGCTTCCGGGATCGGCGGCCTGTTTTTGGAAATTGCCGCTGCAATCTGGACCTTCTCAGGCAAAAGTGCTAGAAGAAGACCGATTGCATTACGCAATCGGTTAATCCGAGGACATTGCCATGAGCGACATGCGCACATCCCGAGAACAGACCGTCCGTCATCTCTACGCCGCCTATCTCGACGACCGCAAGGATATCGTCGGCGCCATGTTGACTGAGGATTTCACCTTCTCCAGTCCGCGTGACGACCACATCGACCGGACGACTTATTTCGAGCGCTGCTGGCCGAAGGAGCCGGTCTTCCGAGGTTTTGACATCGAATTCCTGGCGATCGACGGCGACGAGGCGGTTGTCCGCTACCGCGCCGAAAAACGGGATGGCGGCAGCTTCCGCAACATCGAGAGCCTTCGCTTCCGCGGCGACAAGATCGCATCCGTGGATGTCTATTTCGGCCGGAATCTGTGACCCTAAAACGCAGATCTTCACAGGATCCGCATCGCCGAAGTGCCGATGATGATCATCGACACCGCCACCATCAGCGGCCGCACCGGCAGCCGCTTGACGAGGATCGCGCCGAAGGGGGCAGCGATGACGCCGCCGATGATCAGGCCGATCGCCGAATTGAGCTCCGACCAGCCAAGCGTCAGCATGAAGGTCAGGGAAATCGTCAGCGTCACGGCGAATTCGGTGAAGTTGGTCGAGCCGATCACCCGCTTCAGGTCATGGCCGCGGCTGACGAGCGAACTGGTGACGATCGGCCCCCATCCGCCGCCGCCGATCGCATCGAGCACGCCGCCGCAGAACCCGACGGGCGGCACCATCCAGTCGCGAACATCCCGCTTCGGCGGCGGCCGAAAGGCCTTGTAGAGGATCACCAGTCCGATCGCGATCAGATACGCCGACACGAAGGGCTCGATCATCTTGCCGTCGATATTGGCAAGCAGATAGGCGCCGATCGCGCCGCCGATCATGCCGGCCGGTGCAAGCCGCGCCACCAGGCGCCAGTCCACATTGCGATGATAGGCATGCGACAGGCCCGAAGCGGCGGTCGTGAACATTTCCGCCACATGCGTCATGGCGCTGGCATTGGCGGCCGGCACCCCGAAGGCGAGAAGGCTCGTCGTCGACAGCACGCCGAAGGCCATGCCGAGTGCGCCGTCGACGATCTGCGCGCAGAAACCCACGACGATGAAGACGAAGAAATCCAATGTCATGCATTCCCCTCAGACAAACGGTAGCATTACAGCGCCGCGCGTCTTTAGACGCGCAAAGGACGTTGTAACACTTTGAATTGCCGCATAACTCCTTAAGTCGATTCCGGTTTAAGGAATTATGCGGCAGAACCCGCGACGCCGGGAAAAAGTTTCCGTTCTCAGGCGGCAATTCCGTGCTGCTTCAGCCGGATGATCTTGAAGAAGCCGTTCGGAAAGACCGGCAGAATACCGGCAGGAGCGAAATCACCGCGGCGCTCGGCCCAGGCGACGATGCGGTGAATACGGAAGGCGGAGGACCAGCCGATGTGACGCACCAGCGGCGCCACCGCCGTCTCGATCACGCCCTGCAGGCCGGCGCCGTCGCCAAGTTTGCTGGCAAGGATGATCTCGCCGCCCGGCCTGAGCACTCTCGCGCATTCGTCGAGCGCGCGTTCGGGCTCGGGGATCAGCGTGATGACGAAGGGCAGGCAGACCGCATCGAAAGACCGGTCGGCAAAGGTGAGCGCATGCGCATCCATCACATCAAGCGCCTGCACATGCTGCAGCTTCTCGCGTCTCGCCTTTTCGCGCGCCCGCGCGATCATGTGTTCGGAAATGTCGATGCCGGTTACGCGGCAGTGGCGTGGGTAATGCCCGAGCGTCAGGCCGGTGCCGACGCCGATCTCCAGAATATCGGTGCCGGCCGCGGCGGCGAGGGCAGCAAGCTTGCGGTGGCCGTCGCGCAGGATGCCGCGATAGACCCGGTCATAGACTGGCGCCCAGCGCTGATAGATTTTCTGCTGATCTTCCGCCCTGCTGCGAAGCTCCGACATGCCTGCACCTCCCTAAAGCCCAGGCTTTCAACTCCTGAGCGTAGGCTTCGGTTCCCCAGAAATGTGACGCAGGCACAAACCAGCACGGTAAGTAACCTCATAGCGGCCTATTTCGCCGGCGTGAGCCCGAGCTTTGTGACATCCAGCTCGCTGCCGATCTCGACGGTTTTCTTTTGCTTGTCGTAGACGCAGATCTGGGCGATCAGCCCCTTGGCGCCCTTCGGCTTGCCGGTCACCAGGGCAAGCCCGTAATGCGAGCTGCCGAAGGGGTCGACGGTGGCGCTGGGCTTTTCGATCGCGACCGCCGCCTTCTTGCATTTGGCCTCGACGTCGGCGGCGAGCTGCTTCCAGGCGTCATCGGAGGAGGCATGCGCCGCACCTGCCAGCGAAAGCAGGGCGGCCGCGGCGAGAGGCTGGATTATATTCCTGTTCATATCGGGGCTCCGTTTGATCTCCATAACAGGCAAAGTGGTTTTCGGGGCGGGTATTCCCAATGATTTGCCCAGGCGATTTCTACGCACGACTCCAACCCGCAACTGAGGCAAATTTTCCTCCGGCCGGGTCGTTTTTTGATAATTCGCCGGTTGCCTCTCCCCCTTTCCCCTCCTATGTTCCGCCTCACCTGCCGAGACGCAATCTATTGCCAAGAGGAGATCTGACATGGCTTTCGAATTGCCTGAACTTCCCTATGATTACGAAGCGCTTGCTCCCTTCATGTCGAAGGAAACGCTGGAGTTCCACCACGACAAGCACCACAAGGCCTATGTCGACAACGGCAACAAGCTCGCCGCCGAAGCCGGTCTTTCGGACCTTTCGCTCGAAGACGTCGTCAAGAAGTCCTTCGGCACCAATGCCGGCCTCTTCAACAACGCGGCCCAGCATTACAACCACATCCATTTCTGGAAGTGGATGAAGAAGGGCGGCGGCGGCAACAAGTTGCCGGGCAAGCTCGAAGCGGCCTTTGCCTCCGATCTCGGCGGCTACGACAAGTTCAAGGCCGATTTCGCCAATGCCGGCGCCACCCAGTTTGGCTCCGGCTGGGCCTGGGTTTCCGTCAAGAACGGCAAGCTCGAAATCTCCAAGACCCCGAACGGCGAAAACCCGCTCGTTCACGGCGCCACCCCGATCCTCGGCGTCGACGTCTGGGAACACTCCTACTACATCGACTATCGCAACGCCCGCCCGAAATATCTCGAGGCCTTCGTCGATAGCCTGATCAACTGGGACTACGTCCTGGAACGCTACGAAGAAGCCACCAAGTAAGCGGGATCAGACTCGCCGCCATGGCGGCGATGGCGTCAGCCTGTTTGAATTTGACACCTGGCGCCCCAAAGCGCCGGGTGTTTTGTTTTCACGCGAAGCCGTCACATGCCTGTCATCGGCCGCTCCTAGAACAGGATGATTTTAGGCCGGGTCGGCCTAAAGTCTGAATCCTGTTCTAATTAAATGGTTAGAGCATGATGTCGTCCGAAAACCGCGCACACTTTTCGGCATCATGCTCTGGTCACGCCCCATGTCTTCTTCTGTTTCTCCCCTGTTCCGCTTCGGCATCATCGCCGACCCACAATATGCGGCCATCGCGCCGCACGTGGCGATGGACCGCTATTACGCCAACAGCCTCGCCAAGGTCGCCGCGGCGATCGAGGTCTTCAACGGCTGGGAATTGAGCTTCGTGATGACGCTCGGCGACGTCATCGACCGGAGCTTTTCAAGTTTCGACGATATCCTGCCGGTCTACGAGAAGCTCAGGCACGAGGCGCTCTTCCTGCTCGGCAACCACGATTTCTCGGTCTCTGCAGGACACTTGTCCGACGTCGCTGCGCGCCTCGGCATGCCGGCGCCCTATTACAGCTTCTCCCGCCATGGCTGGCGCTTTATCGTCCTTGACGACAATGAGGTCAGCATCTTCGCGCCGCCCGAAGGCCATCCTCATCGTGCGCTTGCCGCTGAGATGCTGGCGGAGCTGCAGGCCAAGGGTGCCAGGAATGCCCATCGCTGGAATGCAGCGCTGAGCGACGAGCAGTTTGCCTGGCTTGGCGATGAAATCGCAAAAGCGGCCGAGGTCGGCGAGAGGGTGATCGTCATGAATCACTATCCGGTGCATCCGCCCAGTGAGCACGGCATGTGGGACAGCGAGCGCATCGTCGCGCTGCTCGCCTCTGAGCGCAATGTCGTCGCCTATCTCAACGGCCACGACCACGTCAGCAATTACGGCATCGCCGGCGCCTGCCACTTCGTCAATTTCAAGGGCGTGGTCGACACCGAGACGGAAAATGCCTTCGCGATCGTCGAGGTCCATGCCTCCAGCATCGAAATCCGGGGCTTCGGCCGGGAGCCGAGCCGCACGCTTTCCATTTAGCTGATTGCCGGCTCAGCCGGCATCGCCTTCATTTCACTGATGTCGCGCTTCGGTGGTGTCCCGAACATGCGGGCATATTCGCGGCTGAACTGGGAGGCGCTCTCGTAACCCACCTGATAGGCCGCGTTTGCGGCGTTGAACCCATCGGTCACCATCAGCCGCCGGGCCTCGAGTAGCCGCAACTGCTTCTGATACTGCAGCGGCGTCATCGCGGTTAGCATTTTGAAATGCTGGTGGAAGGAGGAAGGGCTCATCCTGGCTGCCGCCGCAAGCTTTTCCACCCGAACGGCGTGCGCAAAATTACCGCGCAACAGGTAGATGGCCTCGGCCACGCGGCGCGTATGGCTGTCGGGCAATGCAAGCTTGCAGATCTCATCGCCATTTTTTCCGGAAAGCAACCAGAAACTGATCTCTCGCATGATTGCCGGATGAAGGATTGGGATCGCTTTGGGCGCCGCGAGCGTCCGGATCAGTCTCAGTATGCAGTCCTGCAACTCCGGGCCGAATTCTTGTACGAAAACACCCGGCCCGCCGTCGCCTGCCGGCTTCGGCGGTGCATCCATCTCCTCCAGCACCTCGCGCAGGATAGTGACGTCGAGTTCCAGGTTGATGGCGATCATCGGCCGTTCGGCACTGGCTTTCGTCACCTGTCCGAAGGCCGGCATCTCGACGCTGATGATCAGCGCTTGCATCGCTTCGTAATCGAAAAGGCGTTCTCCGAACATGAGCTGCTTGGCGCCATCGACGATGATGCAGAGCGCCGGTCGGTAGATCGCCGGTTTCGGCATGGAGAGAGTGCTGGAACGCATCAGGAAAAAACCGTCGATCGCGGTGGCAAAGAGCCCGTCACCTCCGCCATGTGCATCCATGTACCCATTGAGCTCCTGCTTCAGATCTGCGGACATCTTCGCCTCCAGTGAACGCGGGTCTGTCTGCCGCGCCGGTGAGGATGATCTTAATCCCTCAGCCCGCCTGGGCAAGGCGTTTGGAGGAATAGGCAAGAAATTGCGGGATTTCGGCATTCAGGATTCCAGGCTTGCGGCGCATAAAACTGGCCTGTCAAAACATCAGGAGTACCTGAAATGCCTAACCAGAACTCAACCTCGAAAGTCGCAATCGTTACCGGCGGAAGCCGCGGCCTGGGCCGCAACACGGTCGTCAATCTGGCAAGGAGCGGCGTCGACGTGATCTTGACCTACAACTCGAACCGCGACGAGGCGGAGAAGGTCGTCGCCGAGATCGAGGCGCTCGGCCGCAAGGCCGCCGCACTTCAACTCGATGCCGGCAACGTGGCGGCGTTCGATGCCTTTGTCGAAAGTGTACGCGAGATCCTCAAGGGTTGGGGGCGTGAGCATTTCGACTTTCTCGTCAACAATGCCGGCACCAGCTACCACGCCTCGATATTGGAGACGACCGAAGCGGAGATGGACAAGCTTTACAACCTGCATTTCAAGGGGGTTTTCTTCCTCACGCAGAAGCTCCTGCCGCTGATCGACGACGGCGGCCGCATCGTCAACCTCTCCAGCGGTCTCGCCCGAATGGCCATGGTTGGCGCCTCGGCCTATGGCTCGATAAAGGGTGCAGTCGAGGTGCTGACGCGCTACATGGCCAAGGAGCTTGGCCCGCGCGGCATTGCAGTCAATACCGTCGCCCCGGGCGCCATCGAAACCGATTTCAGCGGCGGCATGGTGCGGGACAATCCGGAGATCAACCGTGCAGTCGCTTCTATGACCGCACTCGGCCGCGCCGGTGTGCCCGACGATATCGGGCCGATGATCGCTTCCCTGTTGAGCGATGCCAACCGTTGGGTCAACGCCCAGCGCATCGAGGTTTCGGGCGGCATGTCGCTCTGAATAATCGCGATTGGGCGAATGGCTAGACGGCGATCGGTTTCTCCGTCCAACCGCTGGTCCAGAGTTCCCGCAACCGGTCGCCGTCGCCTTTGAAGAAATCCTCAGCCGTCGCGCAGTGCTCCACCCGGTCGCTGCGGAAATTGCGGATCGCCTGGCGCAACTCGCACCAGGCGACGATATTGGCGGTCTGCGAATAATAGATCAGCGCGATCGGTCGGATCGTCCGCTCGCTGGCGCGGCCGAGTTCGTCGCGGTAGCCGAGCATCAGCTTGCGTTCGTCGCGGATCGCGCGGCGCACGATAGCAAGGTCGAAGCCTGCCGGCTGCGCAATCGAGCCCCAGGCATAAAGCGCCTTGTTGTCCATCGCCTGGCGCAGCGGCGCCGGCACGGCGCCTGATATCTTCCGGTTGACCCGGCGCGCGGCCTGCTTCAGCTCCTCGTCCGCAGTGCGTTCGAGCAGCGCCAGCGACAGCACGATCGCCTCCATCTCCTCGATCGAGAACATCAGCGGCGGCAGGTCGAAGCCCGGCCGCATGATGTAGCCGATGCCGCGCTCGCCCTCGATCGGCACCCGCATCGCCTGAAGCGCGGCGATGTCGCGATAGATCGAGCGCACGGTCACTTCGAGCGTCTCGGCCATCGCCGCCGCCGTCATCGGCTTTCTTGCCAGCCTGAGGATCTGAATGATCTCGAAAAGCCTGGAGGCCTTGCGCATTTTACCTCTCCCATCCCAATGCTCCTGACAATACACTGTCAGTTGGGTTTGCGTATAGACCCGCCTATCAGATTGAAATCAATCAGGGTCTTTGAAAATGGCCTGCAGAACCGAAGGCGGTAACTGACATGAACTACCATGAAAACCTCTGGCTCTTCTTCACCCTTCTCTTCGGCATCATCATCGTGCCGGGTATGGACATGCTCTTCGTGCTCGCCAATTCGCTGACCGGCGGCGTCAAACGCGGGCTGGCGGCGACCGGCGGCATCATGGCCGGCGGCGCGGTGCATTCGGCCTATGGCGCGGCCGGCGTCGGCGTGCTCGTCACCATGCTGCCGCAGCTTTTCAACGTGCTGCTCTTTGCCGGCGTTGCCTACATGATCTGGATCGGCATCTCGCTGATCCGCAGTTCGATCACCGTCGAGGCGGTCGGGCCGGGAACGGCACGCTCCGGCTGGCGCGCTTTTCGCCAGGGCGCTGTCACCTGTCTGGTCAATCCGAAGGCCTATATCTTCATGTTTGCCGTCTATCCGCAGTTCCTGAGACCGGAATATGGCCCGATCTGGATGCAGGGGCTGATCATGGGCGTCATGACTGTCGTCACCCAGTTTGCCATCTACGGCACCCTGGCGATGACGGCCGGCCGCAGCCGCGACCTGCTCGTCGCCAACCCTGACGTCACGGCCTTTGTCGGCCGCTTCGCCGGACTGCTGCTGGTTGCGGTCTCCGCCTTCAGCCTCTGGCAGGGGTGGAAAAGCGCTTGAGCGCCACTGCATGTCGCCCGGAAGTGTGCAGCGGTTTCGGGATAACGACATGCATAAAAGCAGAGAACTGCCTATCACATTGTTTTTATGATGATCCGGCAAAACGTGACTGCCCGGAGGCATGGATTTTGTCATGCTCCCGGTGCAGATTGGCCATCGGCCATCTTGGCCGAGGAAAAATGGAGAGGAATATGAATTGGAAAGCAATAGCTGCGGCTGTAGCGATGGCCGGCATGGCCTTCGGTTCGGTGACCGCCGCCGACGGCACCCATGATTCGCGCATTGCCTTGATGAAGCAGATCGGCGGTTCGGCTGGCGCGCTGGCGGACATCGCCAAGGGCACGAAGCCTTACGACGCCGAGGCGGTGAAGGCGGCGCTGACGAAGATTGCCGCAACGGCCAAGGTTTTTCCCGATCAGTTCAAGCCGGGCACGGAGACCGGCGACAAAGAGGCGAGCCCGAAGATCTGGGAAAACATGGATGACTTCAAGGCGCGCGCCGCCAAGCTCTCCACTGACGCCGAAACTGCGCTCGCCCAGCTTCCGGCCGATCCTGCCGCCGTCGGCGCCACGATCAACACGCTTGGCGCCAACTGCGCGGGCTGTCACAAGGCCTATCGTATCAAGGAGTGATAGGCCGACTGAGCAATTCCAGCAAAAGTGTGCAGCGGTTTTGCGCCCGGAATTGCTCAACAAACGACAGCAATTCCAGCAAAAGTGTGCAGCGGTTTTGCGCCCGGAATTGCTCAACAAACGACAGCAACTCCAGCAAAGGTGCGCGGCTTGCTTCCGCGTGACGCGGGGGAAATGGAATGCTGGGGATCCACGATCCGTGCCCGGCTTGCCGCCGGCGCGGATCGCTTTATGTGGGACCGACGGCGGCAACATTGGCAAAAGGGGAGGCGGCGCATGGTCCGCAGGTTCATCCGGTTACTGCTCTGTCTGATCGGCGTCGCCGTGCTCGGCGGCGGCGCCTTCTATCTCGTCACTGCGCCCGACCCGCTGCCGGAGAGCCATTGGGCGGGTCTCGGCGCGCCGGACCTGGCCAACGGCCAGATGGTGTTCTGGGCAGGCGGCTGCGTCAGCTGTCATGCGGCACCCGGTTCCGAAGGCGATGCAAAGCTGACGCTGTCAGGCGGGCTGGCGCTGAAGAGCCCCTTCGGGACCTTCCACGTGCCGAACATCTCACCGGATGAAAAGGCCGGCATCGGCGGCTGGACGCTTGCCGAGTTCGGCAACGCGATGAAACGCGGCGTCGGCCCGGGTGGTGAGCATCTCTACCCATCTTTTCCCTATGGCTCTTATTCCCGCATAAGCGACAAGGACGTCAACGATCTCTTCGCCTTCCTGAAAACCCTGCCGAAAAGCACAGACGTCGCGCCACCGCATGAGCTGCCGTTCCCCTTCAACATCCGGCTGGCGCTCGGCGGCTGGAAATTCCTCTATCTCAACGATCAGCCGCGCGTGGCTCTCGCCAAGGGCAACGACAAGATCAAGCGCGGGCAGTATCTCGTCGAAGGCCCGGGTCATTGCGGCGAATGCCATACGCCGCGTGATGCGCTCGGCGGCTTCAAGGCCGATATGTGGCTTGCCGGCGCGCCCAATCCGGAAGGCAAGGGCCGCATACCCGATATCACGCCGGCCTCCAAGAGTATCGGCTCCTGGAGCGAGGCCGATATCGTGAGCTACCTCGAAACCGGCTTCACCCCCGATTTCGATTCCGTCGGCGGCTCGATGGTTGATGTGCAACGGAACATCGCCCGCCTGCCTGCCTCCGACCGCGAGGCGATCGCCGCCTATCTGAAGGCCGTGCCCAGCCGTTAGCGATGGAAGTAACGATGCCAGTCGCGCGAGGGTTCCTGCACGGTCACTTGATTGCTTGGCACCTTCGCAAGGTCCCACGCCTGTTTATAGGGAGGTGGGACCCGGCATCAGGTCATAGGGGTGGCGCCAGCCGGGCATGTTGCTGATACGATCTTTCCAGGCTGCGATTGCCGGAAAGGCGCTGTGATCGATCCCGGTTTCCTCCGGCATGAAGACGTAGCCCGCCAGAGAGAGGTCTGCGATCGTCACCCGGTCGCCAATCATGAAGGCCCGATCGGCGAGGTGTTCGTCAACAATTGCATAGGCAGCTTTGGCCCTCAGTCTTAAAAACTCGACGACTGGCGTCTCGCCGCTCTTCTGGAGGCCATAGATGAACCGCAGCGTCGCGTAATAGCTCGTGAACTTGTGATTGTCGAAAAGGATCCAGCGCATGACGTCGCGCCGTTCTTCGGCCGTCTGCGCCCCGAAATGGCCTGTCACCTCTGACAAGTAGTCCAGGATAATCCCCGATTGGCTGATCTTGGTTTGCCCATGTTCGAGCACAGGCGCCTCGCCCTGTTCGTTGATGGTTTTTCGCCATTCTTCAGTACGCGTTTCGCCGCCCAGATAATCAACGAAAATGCTTTCCCACTTGATGCCGGAAAGCGCAAAGAAGAGTGCGACCTTGTAACAGTTCCCGGAAAGAGCGAAGCAATGAAGTTTGAAATCAGGCATGAAAGCTCCTAACAAAAATAAAGACTTAAAGCGCCGATCAAGCGATTCTGAAAGATCGCGGCGCGCTTTAGGCGATCGACTGCATGTAGCGCATGCCGGTCACCGGACGCGGGGTGAAATCCAGCTGTTCGTAGAAGCGGTGCGCCAGCAGGTTTCCGGTCGCGGCGCTGACGGAGAGGTAGCCGCAGCCGGCATTGCGGGCGGTCTCGCGCGCCCGGTCGACGAGCAGCTGGCCGGTGCCGTGGCCGCGATGGCCGTCACGCACGAAGAGATGGTGCAGGTCCATGCCGCGCTTGCCTTCCTGCGCCCTGTAGAGCGGCACGAGAATGGCGTAGCCGATCAGCCCTTCGTCGGTCTCGGCGACGAGCGCATTGATCCAGGGCAAAGGCCCGAAGAGGTCGCGCTCCAGCTGCTCTGCCGTTGTCGCAGCAGCATCGCCGTGATGGGCGGCAAGCAGGGCGATCATCTCGCCGAGTTCGGGCAGGTCGCGCGGCTTGGCTGCGCGGATGGTTACCACCGATGGGCGCATCAGTGAAATTTCGCTGTCTTCGATTTCGGTCATGGTCTTCGCGTCCTTTGATAGTCTGCCGTCAGGACGCTGCTGGTACAACAAAGCCGCCTGACGGCGGCTTGTTGACAATATGATCTTGTCCGGCCGCCCTTTACAGGTACAGCCAAAAATACGAGCGGCTCTGGTGCGCGTTCTTGATCATGGATGATAGATCGTCGGAAACGCGGGCTTTGTCAATGGCGGATTCAAGCCCATCACAGGCGTTGAGCTCGGGCTTCACTCTTGATACTATACCCCCCTATGCTATATGCAGGTCCATCATGTCCCACACCACCCTGCAGAAAAAGAAGCTCGTCGCCCGCATCAGCCGCCTGAAGGGGCAGATGGAGGCGGTCGAGCGCGCGCTCGAGGCCGAGCGCCCCTGCGGCGAGATCCTGCAACTGCTCGCCTCCGTCCGCGGCGCGCTGACCGGGCTGACCGGCGAGGTTCTCGACGACCATCTGCGTGAGCATGTGCTGAATGCCGCCGACGATGCGGCGAGGGCGGAGGCGGTTGAGGAAATATCGGAAGTGTTGAGAACCTATATGCGCTAGAGCAATTCCAGGAAAAGTGTGAAGCGATTTTGCCGAGAATTGCGTAAAAACATAAGCTTATAGCGGTGGCGAAGGAGCCTGTCATGAGTGCCGGAATCGAGAAGGCTGGAATTGATGCCCTGGAACATGATCATGTCTTCCTCGGCGCCGATCATAGGCGCAACGAGCGGCGCATCTGGCTGGTGATCGCGCTGACAGCGGTGATGATGGTGGCGGAAATCGCCGCCGGCACCGTCTACGGCTCCATGGCGCTGGTCGCCGATGGCTGGCACATGTCGACCCATGCCAGCGCTCTGCTGATTTCAGCGCTCGCCTATCTCTTTGCCCGCCGGCAGGCGCGCAATCCGCGTTTCACCTTCGGTACAGGCAAGCTCGGCGATCTCGCCGGCTTCGCCAGCGCCATCATCCTTGCGCTGATCGCCCTGCTGATGGCCTGGGAAAGCCTGCTGCGCCTTTCCAATCCCGTGCCGATCGGTTTTGCCCAGGCGATCGCCGTCGCGGTCGTCGGCCTTGCGGTCAATCTGGTGAGCGCCTGGCTGCTGGCCGGTGAAGGCCACGTCGCGCATGGCGATCATGCGCATCACGGACATGGCCACCACGCAAAGACCAGCGACAACAATATCCGCGCTGCTTATCTGCATGTCATCGCCGATGCCCTGACCTCGGTGCTCGCCATCGCGGCGCTGACGCTCGGCAGTCTTTACGGCTGGCTCTGGCTCGATCCCCTGATGGGCTTCGTCGGCGGGTTGGTGATCGCCAATTGGTCCTGGAGCCTGATGAAATCTTCCGGCGGCGTCCTGCTCGATGTCATTTCCGAAGGCGAGACGCTGCCGGCCGAGATCCGTGGCGCCATCGAGACGGAGGACGACCGGATCACCGATCTGCATGTCTGGCAGGTCGGCCCTGGCCATCATGCCGCAATCGTCGCCGTCCTCACCTCGCAGCCCCGCGATCCGGCTTTCTACAAGGGCAGGCTCTCGGCGCTGGAGGAATTGTCGCACGTGACGGTCGAGGTCACGCGTGCCGCATGATCGAGGCGCGCGGACGACAAGTCGCCGCAATCGCTGCTTAGCTCTGTCCTCCTGATTCGCCGGAGGATTTCATGGATCTCAGTTTGACTCGCCGCATGCTGATGGGCTCGGCATTGTGTCTGGCTTCAATGGGCTTGGCCGCGCTGGCGCTTCCCGCCAATGCCGAGGAGGGGCCCAAGGAGAGTGCCAAAGAGAGTGCGGGCGAGGGCGAAGACAATATTGAACATCGCCTTGCCGCTTTGGAAAAACGCACCGGCGGTCGCCTCGGGGTCTCGGTGCTCGACACCGAGACGAGCATCTCCTTCGGCTATCGCGGCAGCGAGGCCTTTCCGATGTGCAGCACCTTCAAGGCGCTGGCGGCCGCTTTCGTGCTTGCCCGGACTGACAAGGGCGAGGAGAACCTCGACCGGCGCGTGAGCTACGGCAAGGACAAGCTCGTCGACTATTCGCCGATCAGCGAAAAACACGCCGGAACCGATGGCATGACCCTTGCCGAACTCTGCGAGGCGGCGGTAACCGTCAGCGACAATACGGCCGGTAATCTGCTGCTCGAAAGTTTCGGCGGTCCGGCGGGGCTGACCGATTGGCTGCGCTCGATCGGTGATGGTACGACGCGTCTCGACCGCAACGAGCCGACGTTGAACGAGGGCAGGAAGGGTGATCCGCGCGACACGACGACCCCCGATGCGATGCTCGACACGCTCGGCAACCTGACGCTCGGCTCGGTCCTGACCGAGGCCTCCTCAGACAGGCTGATCGCTTGGCTGGTAGCGAGCACGACAGGCAAGGAGCGACTCAGGGCCGGCCTGCCGGCGGATTGGAAGGTCGGCGACAAGACCGGAACCGGACCGAATGGCTCTCTCGGCGATATCGCGGTGATCTGGCCGCCGGATCGCGGCCCGATCGTCGCCGCCGTCTATATCAGCGAGGCGACTGTGCCGGTGAAGGAACTCAACCCGCTCTTTGCGGAGGTCGGTCGGATGATCGTCGAGATGGTGTGAATCAGGAAATGGCGAACGGCGTGATCGACAGTTGTCCGGTTCGCGTCGGAAAACCCCTCCCCAACCCCTCCCCACAAGGGGGAGGGACTAACCTGAGGCGAGATCCTGCCACCAAAATACGCTACCACACGTTGCATCGTCAGGAACGAAATGCAACGGGCGCTACACGGCAGTCCCTCCCCCTTGTGGGGAGGGGTTGGGGAGGGGTCTTTCTCAAACGCGGGCAATTCGAAATGCTCCCGCTCAAGCAGCCGGAACGTCGTCCGCCGTATCGGTGCCGTCATCCTCGATGCCGGCCATCTCGCGCTTGATTTGGTCAGCGATTTCCTTCTCGATCGCGGCGCGCTGGTCCGCCGGCATGGCGGCCAGATCGGCTTCGGACAGATCGTGCTGCTCGAGATAGCGAGCCCGGATATATTCCGCCGGCGTCATGTTGCCCCATTTGGAGAATTCGTCGACCACGGAATCATGCGCCGTCCTTGCCGCCACTTCTTCCTCGGAAGGCGGGTTGATATAGGGGCCTTCGCTGCTTTGAAGAGCCCACATGGTATTGGCGATCGACGGCGGCGTGCTGCTGGTCTGGAGACCGGGCGCGGTATTGGGCGCAGTGCTGTCGAAGTCCGTCGTCTGCTGATTCTTGGATTTGGCCGACCGATCGAAAAGACTGCCGATGCCGTAATAATTGCGAATATTACTGGAAATTTCCATAAAAACTCACCCCGAAAAACAGGGAGAGAATGGCGCGGCAATCCTGCGCAGAGCTTGCGAGAAGCTTCGCGTCACGGCAACGTATAGGCGATCACATAATCGCCGGCCTTGGTGCCGACCGAGCCGTGGCCGCCGGCGACCATGACGACATATTGCTTGTTGTCATCAGTGGTATAGGTCATCGGCGTCGCCTGGCCGCCGGCGGGAAGCCGTCCCTGCCAGAGCTCCCGGCCATTCGTCACGTCATAGGCGCGCAGGTAGTTGTCGACCGCAGCCCCCAGGAAGGCGACGCCACCCTTGGTCAGCATCGGTCCGCCGATGCCAGGCACGCCCACCTTGAAGGGCAGGGGCAATGGCGTCATGTCGCGCACGGTGCCGTTCTTGTGCATATAGGCGATCTTACCGGTGCGCAGGTCGACGCCGGCGACATAACCCCATGGCGGCGCCTGGCAGGGGATCTTGAGCAGTCCGAGGAAGGGACCCATGAAGACGCCGTAGGGCGCACCGTCATTGCGGTTGAGCCCCTGTTCGCTGCCCTTCTCGTCCTGGCCTCTCGGCGGAATATCGGCGGCCGGCACCAGTCGCGAGGTGAAGGCGAGATAGGTCGGCATGCCGAACATGATCTGCCGCTCCGGGTCCACCGCCACCGAGCCCCAGTTGAAGGTGCCGAAATTGCCGGGATAGACGATCGTCCCTTTAAGCGAAGGCGGCGTGTAGCGGCCCTCATAGTTGTAACGGTGGAAGTCGATGCGGCAGGCCATCTGGTCGAACAGCGACACGCCCCACATGTCCTTTTCTTGGAGCGGTTCGGGCGAGAAGGTAAGGTCCGAGATCGGCTGCGTTGGCGAGGTATGATCGCCGGAGACTGCTCCGTCAGGCGCCGGGATTTCCTTGACTGGGATGATCGGCTCGCCGCTGCGCCGGTCGAGCACATAGATATCGCCCTGCTTCGTCGGGCCGACCAAGGCAGGAATCACGGTGCCGTCCTGCTTCGTCAGGTCGATCAGCGCCGGCTGCGCCGGCACGTCCATGTCCCAGAGATCGTGATGCACCGTCTGGCGCACCCAGCGCAGCTGGCCTGTGGCGATATCGAGCGCGACGATCGACGACGAGAATTTCTCGACATTGTCGCTGCGGTTGATGCCGATCTGGTCGGGCACCTGGTTCCCGAGCGGGATGTAGACCATGCCGAGCGCCTCGTCGACGCTGAAGACCGACCAGCTGTTCGGCGAGTTGGTCGTGTAGGTCTGGTCCCCGGTGATCGGCGTCGTCACATCGGGATTGCCGGAATCCCAGTTCCAGACCAGCGCGCCGGTGTTGATGTCGAAGGCGCGGATGACGCCGGATTGTTCCTCGGTCGAATAATTGTCGTTCACCGCCCCGCCGACGATGATCTTGCCCGCCACCGCGACCGGCGGCGAGGTGGAATAATAATAGCCGGCCGGGTTGTAGCGCATGCCGGTTTCCAAATGCAGCACGCCCTGGTCGGCAAAGCTGGTGCAGACCTTCCCGTTCGCCGCATCGAGCGCGATCAGCCGGGCATCGGAGGTCGGCAGGTAGACGCGCTCGGCGCAGGGCTGGCCGGCCGCCACGGTTGGATCGGCATAATAGGTGACGCCGCGGCAGGTCTGATGCTGCCGGTCGGGATTCATGCCGGAGTTGGCATCGTATTTCCATTTCTCCTTGCCGGTCTTGGCGTCGAGCGCGATCGCCCAGTTATGCGGCGTGCAGAGATAGAGCGTGTCCTTCACCTTGAGCGGCGTCACCTGATAGGTCGTCTCGCCGACATCGTCCGGCCGCTTGACGTCGCCGGTCTGGTATCGCCACGCTTCCTTGAGGGTGGAGACGTTCTCGGCGGTGATCTGGTCGAGCGGCGAGTAGCGCTGGCCGAAGGCCGTGCGGCCATATTGATGCCATTCGCCATCCGGCACGCTGCCGCCGAAGGCGAGATTGGCGGCAACCGTATCCTTGGGCAGCTCGCCGGCAAGATCATGCGGGTCAGTCGTCATCGAATAAAGGGCGACGAGGATGGCGAGGATGACAGGCACGACGAGCGGCCAGGGGTTCGCGGCATAGGTGATGCCCGTCGGACTGCGCAGGCCGAGTGGCCGGCGGATCCATGGCGTCAGCAACCAGAGCCCGAGCAGGATGATCATGCCGCCGCGCGGACCCAGCTGCCACCAGTCGAAGCCAACCTCCCAGATCGCCCAGGCGAGTGCTGCGACGACGAGTACCGCATAGACCCAGAGCGCCACCGCCTTGCGCATCAACAGCAGCCCGGCGGTAATTAGGAACATCAGCCCGGCGAACAAATAGAAGACGCTGCCGCCGAGCGTGACGAGCCACAGGCCGCCGCCGCCGAGTGCCAGCCCGATGATGATGAAGAAGATGGAGGTGATGGCGATCGCCATATGGCTGTCTCCCGCTGAGGTTAGCCGGGGTGAAGGATCGGCGGAAAAGTCCCGCCGATCAGCCAGATAGCGCGAAGGAGATGCCTTTCAACGGCCACAATTGCCGCAGGGTGCCGATGCACCGAACGGGGCGTCGGGCCGGATGGAAGCGGATCGCTATGGCATAACTGCTGCACAAAACGGGCGAGAGCGCCCGTCAGGTTCCGCAGAAGGTCGCAAGCACCCGTTCGTCGGGCTTCGGCGGTTCCCGATAGGCGGCAAAGCCTGGCTGGTCCTCATAGGGTTTTGAAAGCACGGTCAGCAGCGCCTCGAATAGCGAGAAATCGCCGTGTTCGACGGCAGCCTTGATCGCCTGTTCGACCCGGTGGTTGCGCGGAATGAAGGCCGGATTGACGCTGCGCATGGCAGTCGAGCGCTCCGTGGCCGTCTGCGGATCGCGGGACAGTCTCTCGCGCCACTGCGTGAGCCACGCGCCGCAGGCATCCGGCTCGCGGAAACTCGCCGCAAATTCAGGCTCTGCGGCGTCATCGCCGACAAGATCGGACAGCCGCCGGAAGGTGAGGGTGAAATCGGCACCCTGCGCCTGCATCAGCGACAGCAGCGCCTGCACCAGGTCGAGGTCGCCGTCCTCTTCGCCGGAGAGTCCGATCTTTTGGCGCATGCCGGCCAGCCAATGCGCCTGGAAGCGTTCACCGTAACTCTTTATCACGACATTTGCCTTGTCGACCGCGCTGTCGGGCTCGGCGTCGATCAGCGGCAGCAGCGTTTCGCCGAGCCTTGCGAGGTTCCATTGGCCGATGCCGGGCTGGTTGGCATAGGCGTAACGCCCATGCTGGTCGATCGACGAAAAGACGGTGGCGGGATCATAGGTATCCATGAAGGCGCAGGGGCCGAAATCGATCGTCTCGCCGGAGACGGTCATATTATCCGTGTTCATCACGCCATGGATAAAGCCGATATGCAGCCAGCAGGCAATCAGCGCCGCCTGGCGGTCTGCGACCGCTTCGAACAACGCGAGATAGGGGTTCTCGGCCTCTTTCAGCGCGGGATAATGTCGGTCGATCACATAATCGGCCAGAGCCCGCACGCCGTCGGTGTCGCCCCTGGCCGCGAAGTACTGGAAGGTGCCGACGCGGATATGGCTGGCCGCGACGCGGGTGAAGACCGCGCCAGGCAGCACCTCTTCGCGATAGACCGGCTCGCCTGTCGTCACCGCCGCCAGCGCCCGTGTGGCCGGAATGCCGAGCGCAAACATCGCCTCGCTGATGATATATTCGCGCAAGACCGGCCCGACTGCCGCCCGCCCGTCGCCGCGGCGCGAAAACGGTGTTGGTCCGGCGCCCTTCAGCTGAATATCGTAGCGCTTGCCGCTGCGGTCGACCACTTCGCCGAGCAGGATCGCCCGCCCGTCGCCGAGCTGCGGCGAGAAGCCGCCGAACTGATGCCCGGCATAGGCCATCGCCAGCGGTTCGGCCCCTTCGGGAAGAAGATTGCCGGAAAAGATCGCAGCGCCGTCGCGGCGCAAGGCCTCGACGTCGAGCCCGAGTTCGGCGGCGAGCGGCTCGTTGAGCTTGATCAGCCGGGGTTCCGCCACCGCGGTCGGCGCTTGCGCCGCAAAGAAGCGCTGGGGCAAGCCGACATAGCTGTTGTCGAACGGAAAGGCCGCGCCGGGCCGGTTTTTCTGCAGGGCGGAGGTCATGGTTCATAGGTAGGGCCGGGGTGCCCGCGGCGCAAGCCGGACCTTCACGAAGGTCGAGCCCGATGCAAGGAATCGTGACCTGCCTTTACCTCTCGTCAAAGCAGCTTTGCCATAAAGGACATAGCGCCGCCATGATCGCGGGCGTATAGCAAATCGTCTCCCCTTGGCTTCGCGCCATGTCATCCCCCGCGGCCTTGCTGCCTTGTGTGCTCCGCCGCGCCACCGCGAGTGATCCCGGACGATGTCGGATCAGATTTACCAGGCGCCGATGGTTCGGCGCGCCACGCCCAATTTCCGGGTGATCGCGATGATTGTCGCCAGTGCGATGCTGATGGAAAACATCGATGCGACCGTGCTCGCGACCGCGCTGCCCACCATGGCGCACGATTTCGGCGTCGGCGCCCCGGCGATGTCGATCGCCCTGACCTCCTATCTCCTGAGCCTTGCGATCTTCATTCCCGCAAGCGGCCGGATGGCCGACAGTTTCGGCTCCCGCACCGTTTTCCGCTCGGCCATCGCGGTCTTCGTCGTCGGCTCCATCCTCTGCGCGCTGGCGCCGACGCTGTCCTTCCTGGTGCTGGCGCGGCTGCTTCAGGGCATCGGCGGTGCGATGATGATGCCGGTCGGGCGCCTGGTGCTGATGCGCAGCGTCGACCGCAAGGATATGGTCAGCGCCATGTCCTGGCTGCTCGTGCCGGCGCTGATCGGCCCGATCGTCGGCCCGCCGCTCGGCGGCTTCATCGTCACCTATCTCGACTGGCGCTGGATCTTTTATATCAACGTGCCGATCGGCATCATCGGCGTGATTCTCGTCTCGACCTACATCGACGAGATAAACGGCAAGGCAAGCGGTCCGTTCGATACGATCGGCTTCGTCCTCTCGGGCATCTCACTCGGTTCGCTGCTCTTCGGCTTCGAAATGTCGAGCCATGAAGGCGAGGGTGCGTTCTCGATCTTTCTGATCGCCATCGGCCTGCTCTTCGGCATCGCCTATCTCAGACATGCCCGCAAGCATCCGTCGCCGATCATGGATTTCTCGCTGATGAAGGTGCCGAGCTTCGGCACGTCTGTTATCGCCGGTTCGCTGACCCGCATCACGCAAGGCGCGCAGCCCTTCCTGCTGCCGCTGCTCTTCCAGATCGGCTTCGGCCTGTCTGCCGCTGCGGCCGGCCAGATCATCATCGCGACCGCGCTTGGCGCTCTCGCCATGAAGCCGATGGCGAAGTTCGTCTTTCGCCGGCTGGGCTTCCGCAGAAGTCTCGTCCTCAACGGCATCCTCGGCACGATCGGCTATGGCTTCTGTGCCGCCTTCCGGCCGGACTGGCCGATGCCGCTGGTCTTTATCGTCCTGGTGCTCAGCGCCTTCTTCCTGTCGTTCCAGTTCACGGCCTATAACACCATTGCCTATGACGAGATCAGCAGGGAGCGGATGAGCTCGGCCACCAGCTTCTACACCACCTTCCAGCAGCTCATGCTGTCACTCGGCATCTGCATCGGCGCCTTGGCGCTGCACGGCTCCATGGCCCTGTCAGGCACTGAGACGCCGGCCCTCGGCGATTTCTCGGCGGCCTTCGTCGTCGTCACGATCATCTCGATCACCGCCACCTTCTGGAACCTGCGCTTTTCGCCGACCGCAGGCGAGGAGATCACCGGCTACAAGGCCAAACAGACGAAAGGCGCCGTCGCCAAAGGCTGACGCCGCCTTTCCCGGCAGCCCGGAGAGATGCTGGCGACCTGATGAATACGACCACGGATGCGCAGCGGTCGTGCGGCGAGGATATGCATGAAAACAAGGAGATGAAGCACGTCGCTTGAATCAAATTCTATACGACGTCATGGTCCCACGACTTGCCCTCAGTCCCCGTCTTCCATCGCCGCCGCCATGTCCGCGAGCTTGCGCACGGTGTTGAGGTTGCGCGACGTTCCAGGCTTCAACGCCGACAGCTTCAGCTTCGAGCCGCCGGAACCATTGGGATAATGCACATAGATTTCGCGGCCGGCGAGCTTCGCCTCCTCGCCGCCGGGCGCCACCATCGTCTCCAGTGCATCGCCGGGCGCCTTTTCAGGCAGGAAATAGACGAGCAGGAAGTTCGGCTTAGCATCGGGAAAGGGTACGTCGGCAACGATCCCGTCGAGTTCTTTGCGGGTGCGCACCATCACGCCTGGCCGCTTGCCCATCGTCCTGCCGAGCGCCTCGTCGAGCCGCTCCTCCACGGTCTTTTCCGCTTCATCCGAACGGAAAAGCACGTTGCCGCTCTGGATGTAGGTCTTGACGTCGGAAAAGCCCAGGCCTTCGCAGATCGCCTTCAACTCGGCCATCGGCAAAGAGCCGGTGCCGCCGACGTTTACGGCGCGGAGGAGCGCAATATAGACGGGCATTTCGGTGTCTCCCTAGGCGTGTGTGCCGAGCCCGCCCCCCTCTGCCCTGCCGGGCATCTCCCCCACAGGTGGGGAGATTGGCTGGGCGCATCGGCTTCCCCAAACAATCAGCATCCAGCACTGCGAAACAATAGATGGGCAGGAAGTTCAAGCCACTTGTGATCTCCCCACCTGTGGGGGAGATGCCCGGCAGGGCAGAGGGGGGTGCCACACGGCATGCCCCAACCCTTCACATCTTCCCAGCCACCTTGATCGCAAACGCATATTCAAACGCGATCTCTTCCAGCCGCTGGAAGCGGCCCGAGGCGCCGCCGTGGCCGGCATCCATATTGGTCTTGAGCAGGATCGGCGCGTCGCCCGTCGTCTTGTCGCGCAGCTTCGCCACCCATTTGGCCGGCTCCCAATAGGTGACGCGAGGGTCCGTCAGGCCGCCGAGCGCCAGGATCGGCGGATAGGCTTCTGCACCGACATTGTCATAGGGCGAGTAGGATGCGATCTGCTCGTATTCTTCCCTGCTGTCGATCGGGTTGCCCCATTCCGGCCATTCCGGCGGGGTGAGCGGCAAAGTGTCGTCGAGCATGGTGTTGAGCACGTCGACGAAAGGAACGGCGGCGATGAGACCGGCGAACTTCTCCGGCGCCATGTTGGCAACCGCACCCATCAGCATGCCGCCGGCCGATCCGCCCTCGGCGATGATCTTCGCGTAAGATGTGAACTTCTGTTGATTCAGATAATCGGCCGCGGCGACGAAGTCCTTGAAGGTATTCGTCTTCTTGTCCATCTTGCCGTCTTCGTACCAGGAAAATCCCTTGTCCTTGCCGCCACGGATATGGGCGATGGCATAGACGAAGCCCCGGTCGGCGAGCGACAGGCAGTTGGTGTTGAAGCCGGCCGGAATGGTGATGCCGTAGGCGCCGTAGCCATAGAGCAAGCAGGGGGCGCTGCCGTCGAGTGGGGTATCCCTGCGATAGAGCAGGGTGACCGGCACCTTCTCGCCATCCCATGCCGGGGCAAAGACGCGGCGGGTGACGTAGTCGTCGGGATTGTGACCGGACGGCACCTCCTGCGTCTTCAGCAGCGTGCGCTCGCGCGTCACCATGTTGTAGTCGTAGAGCTGCGACGGCGTCGTCATCGACGAATAGGAGAAGCGGATGATATCCGTGTCGTATTCCGCCGCACCCTGCAGTCCCAGCGAATAGGCTTCCTCGGCAAAGGCGATCGCATGCTCCTCGCCGGTCGCCCGATCGCGGATCATGATCTGCGGCAGCCCATCCTTGCGCTCCAGCCACAGAAGATGGCGGGCATAGGCCATGTGGCTGATAACAAGCGTGCCGGGCTTGTGAGCGACCACTTCGCGCCAGTTTTCCTTGACCGGATTATCGACCGGCGCTTCCATGATCTTGAAATCCTTGGCGCCGCCGTCATTGGTGAGGATGTAGAAGACGTCGCCACCCTCGGTCATCGAATATTCGATGCCTTCCTCGCGTGCCGCCACCAGCTTCGGCTCGGCTGTCAGGTTCTTGGTCGATAGCAGCCGGTATTCGCTGGTCTCGTGGTCGTGAATGTCGATATAGATGAAATCGTCGAGCAGCGAGCCGCCGACGCCCATGAAGAAGCCGGCATCCGCTTCCTCATAGACCAGCCGGTCTTCCGACTGGGGCTGGCCGAGAATATGGTGGAACACCTTCGACGGCCGGTGGTTCTCGTCGAGCGCCGAATAGAAGAAGCTCCTGCCGTCGGGCGCCCAGACGCCGCCGCCGCCGGTATTCTCGATCCGGTCGGCAAGATCCTGCCCGGTCTGGAGGTCGCGCACCTGCAGCGTGAAGAATTCCGAGCCCTTATCGTCATAACCCCAGATGCCGCGACTGTGGTCGCTGGTATGGTCGAGGCCGGCGAGACGGAAATAGGCCTTACCGGCAGCCTCCTTGTCGCCGTCGAGCAGCACGGTGCGGATCGTTTCGTCGGCGACATTGCCGTCGCGGGCGATGCGGAAATAACGCGGCTGTTCGCCGCCGGTGACATAGAAGGTGCCGTAGGCATAGGCGCCGTCCTTCATCGGCACCGAGCTGTCGTCTTCCTTGATGCGGCCGCGCATCTCGGCAAACAGCACCTTCTGCAGCGGCTTGGTATCCTCCATCGCCGCATTCATATAGGTGTTTTCGGCTTCGAGATGGCGGCGGATCTCAGGGTCGAGGATCGACGGATCCTTGAACATCGCCTGCCAGTTGTCGGCGCGCAGCCAGGCATAGTCGTCCGTGCGGGTGATGCCGTGGCGCGTATCGGAGACGGGCTTCTTCGGTGCGGCAGGCGGTGTCGGCAGGCTCTTGAAAACGGACAAGGAATGGCTCCGGTGGGAATGTCGGGTTGGCAAGAGATAGAGGCGCGCCGCCGCCGGATCAAGCGGCAAGGACACGGATGACCTTCCACAGACAAGGAGGACGCCCAGCCCACCTTGCCTTGATGTCACCACAATATTTAACAAAGTCCGCTATCTCAGTGAATTTGCACGTGCCAAGCTCCCGGCAAGCTGTCGGCGGTAGGGTAGAAATTGCAGAACAGTAAGGGATTCTCTCCGCAATGCCGAAACGTCTGATCCTGTTTGTATCCCTCGCAAGCCTTGCTGCCCCCGCCTTTGCCGTCGATCCCGCCATCAAGAAGCAGCTGGAAAAACTCGATCCCTCGACCCGCCTGGAACAGAGCTGCGACACCGAGGCGATGAGCCGCATCAACAAGGACAGCACCGGCTTCAAGCCCGACAAGGTGATCGCCTATACCTTCAAGGACCCGATCCCCGGCGACGATTCGCTGGATGCGCCGGGTGCGGTCTTCCGCAGCAAGGGCGACTGGTACCATCTCTCCTACAATTGCATCACCGGTCCGCAGCATATCAACGTGCGCGAGCTCGATTACGAGATCGGCGAGAAGGTGCCGCGCGAGAAGTGGGACAAGTATTATCTCTATGACTGATACGACCCTGTCCGCCCAAAGCGGCTGCGGTGACATCCGGCCGCATGGCGCCAGGAGAGAGCTACCGCTAAAATCGGCAGTTCGAACCATAGAAACCCATTATATGAACCGCATCCTGCTTGCTTCGGCGTTCCTTGTCGTCAGCATCTCCGCTGCATTCGCGGACGGAATTCCGTCAGCCGTGCCGACCGCAATTGGTCTGGTCCCGGCTGCGGTTAGCCCGGCCCCGAAGGCGCCGGCGCCAAAGCTCGTCGAGCCGCATCTGCACATCGCCCGTTCCAACATCGCAGACCATGCCCGCATTGCGCTGACCTTCGATGCCTGCGTGGGGCAGGCGGACGAGCGCATCCTTTCGACGCTGGTGCGTGAACGCATCCCGGCAACGATCTTCGTCACTGCCCGCTGGCTGAAGCGCAATCCCGCAGCACTTGCCGTGTTCCTGCAAAATCCCGATCTCTTCGAACTCGAAAACCACGGCCAGAACCATGTTCCGGCCGTCGACACGCCGACGCTGGTCTATGGCATCGCCTCTGCCGGCTCGCCGCAGGCGGTGCGGCAGGAAGTCGAAGGCGGCGCTGCCGCCATGGTCACGGCCGGCATTCCGGCGCCGCACTGGTTCCGCGGCTCGACCGCCAAATACGATCTTTCCGCCATCGGCGAGATCCGCGCCATGGGCTATCGCATTGCCGGTTATTCGGTAAACGGCGACGGCGGCTCGCTGCTTGGGGCTGTCATCACCGAAAAACGCATCGCCTCCGCCAGGGACGGCGATGTCGTCATCTCCCACATCAACCAGCCGACCCATGCGGCCGGCGAGGGGGTGGCGAAGGCGCTGGTCGATCTCAAGGCCAAGGGCACACAGTTCGTCCGCCTCGAGGATGTCGAGGATACCGGTGACGACAAGACGACCGAATAGAGCGTCCGAATCTCTTGCTTGTTTACCCCCGGAAAACGAATAATGCTGTTTTTGTTTGTTCGGTTGCGGGAACGTAGGGGAGCGCATGGCTCGTGCGATTTGGAATGTCGAAGGCGAAATTCAAAATGAGCTTCATCCCTCCGAAATTGTTGTTTGGACAGGGCAGCCAGGTGCCTGGGGAACTTTCGTTTCCAAGTGTCCTGAATTAATTATCGGCCTCATTTGTGTGATCTCCGGGTGCGTTGGCTTTCTGCCGGCTGACAATGCGCTTGCCGTCGTCGAAAAGGCGGATGGAATAATGGGCATCATATTCCCCGGAGTCTTTTTACTGGCCGGTGTCGCGGCCATAGCGGGCGCGGTTTTCGATATGATCGCTACGGGCCGAACCGCTTACGCCGCCACCGATCGCAGGCTTCTCATCGTTCGAAATCTAATCAGACGACAAGCGACGACGATAGCACCAACGGCCATCAACGTCGTGGAGGTACGGGAAAAATGGGACCGCTCGGGAACCCTCACTTTCCGTCGGGAGGGAGAAGGGGATAGCGTCAAAAAATTCGCCTTTATCGGCATCTCAAACGTTCGCGAAGTGGCTAAACATGTTGAAGAATTGCGAATGAGTGCAAGAAAGCAAGCCAGCTAGACGACTGAAATTTTAGCGCCTTTGGCTTTCCGTCTCGTTTCTATACATTCCAGAATGAAAGCGTGCTAAACCCGGCCCATCCCTGTCGAGCGCGAAATCCTCGAACCAGTCGCGATGCATGCCGGCGAGCATGGCGCCGATCATCTGTGCGGCGAGGTAGGAAAAGGTGATGCCGTTGCCGCCGTAGCCACAGGCTGCGAACACATGCGGTATCTCCGGCACCGGGCCGATCAGCGGCAGGCCATCGGCCGTCTCGCCGAAGGTTCCGCACCAGGCATGAGCAACGCGCGTATCCGCCTTCGGCCACAGCCGCTTCATTTTCTCCTGGATTGCGATGATCTTGGCCGGCAGCTTGCGATCGCGCGCCGCCGCATCGCTCGTCTCGTCGTCCTCGCCGCCGGCGACGATGCGATTGTCCGCCGTCGTTCGCATGTAGAGATAGGGGTGGCTGTTCTCCCAGATCAGTGCCCTGTCGCGCCAGAAATTTGCCGGGTCCTGCGGCACTGTGGCGAGCGCCCAACTCGAACTGACGCGGTGCAGCTTCGGCATGTCGACACCCGGCAACGAATAGCCGGTCGCAAGCACGACATGACGCGCGTCGATGAGATGACCGCTGTCCGTCTCCGCCGTCACGCGATCGCCTTCGCTGTTGAGCGCGGTCACGGAGGCGCTCACCAGTCGCGCGCCGCGCCGCACCGCCATCTCGATCAAGGCCCATGTCAGAAGCAGCGGATCGGCCTCCGCCGAACCCGGCGAATAGATCGCGCCATCCCTGTCGAGTTCGAACTGCGTGAAGAGATCGGGATGTTCGAGATAGACGCCGGGCAGACCCGCCCGGCGACGGAGCTGGCGCTCCTCCAAGAGGTCCCGCGCGCCTTCGCGATTGGCGGCGAGATAGAGCGTGTTGCGCGGCCGGAAACCGCAGGCGATGCCGTTTGCGGCGATCAGCTTGGCAAGGCCGGCGACTGCTGCGCCGCTGCGGCGATAGATGCCGGCGGCGCGCTCGAAGCCATAATAATCCTCGAGTTCGATGAGCGTGCTGTCGGTTTCCCATTGCAGCATCGCCGTGCTCGCCGCGGTGCTGCTGAAACCGGGCTCCTCCCGGTCGATGACAACAACGGAAAAACCGCGCGCCGTCAAATGTTCGGCAACCAATGCGCCGGTGATGCCGCCGCCAATGACGGCGATGTCGGTGGTAAAACTCTGACCGATCGGCCGCCATTGCGGCCCTATGCCGCTTTTGCCCCAGAGAGAGCGGCCACTCACCATCTGGTCGTGATCGGATTCGGCAAGATCGATATCAGATGCCACTGACGGCTCCACGGTTGATCACTTCGGTAACTGCGGCTGCGGCTTTTCCTCGATCAGCAATTCTTCGATAACAGTCATGACGATCAGCGAGAGCGGCAGCGCCAGCATGGCGCCGACGGCACCCCACATCCACGTCCAGAACAGGATGGCGAGGAAAACGACGAAGGGATTGATTTCCAGCCGCCGTCCCATCACCGCCGGGAAGATCAGGTTCTCCATGAGGAGATGGACGGTGAAGAAGGCCGCGGCCGGCATCAGGCCGATGATGAAGTCATCGTAGGTGATGATCCCGGCGACCGCGACGGCAAGTGTCATCAGCGTGATGCCAAGATAGGGGATGAAGCTCGACAGGAAGGCAAAGAAGCCCCAGAGCACCGGCGCCGATAGCCCGCCGGCATAGGCGATGACAGTCATGACCACGCCGAGCCCGACATAGATCAGCGAGGCCGTGGCGAAATAGAAGCCGAGCACCTGCTCGACGGCATTGATGACACGGATGGCCGCCAGGCGCTGCGTGCGGGTGCGGAAGGTCATGATGATCGTCTTGCGCAGGTTGACCCGACCAGCGAGGAAGAAAAGCAGCGCCGCAAAGAAGATCATCCCCTGCACCAGCGCCGGCGTCAGGCTGGTGGTCACCACGTGCAGCACGTTGCCGGTGTTCTCGAGCAGCGCACCGATCGACATCGACCCGCTTTCGAATGTCGCCGGCGTGATATGCAGCCATCTGATACGCTCCAGATAAGGCATGACGCGGTTGATGGTTCGCTCGGCAAAGGCCGGGCCCTCATTGGCAAGCGTCGTCAGTGGGTCGGCGAGCGAGTTGATCAGCAGGAAGATCACCAGCGCCACGCTGCTTGACAGGATGAAGGCATTGGCAAGCCGCGGAACCCCCATCCTGCTGAGCTTTTCTGCCGCCATGCCGAGGATCATGCCGACGACGACGGCAAGTGTGATCGGAATGAGGATCAGCGACATCAGATAGACGGCGGCAAGGAAGAGAATGCCGAAGATACCGATGATCGCCCAGGCCATGCTGACATCGAGCCCGTCCTTTTCCAGCCGGTGCAGCGGTGGCGGCGGCAGCTCCTCGGCCGCCTCCTTCAATGACTGTGCCCAGGCGCTGGTATGGCGCTCGCCGATGGCGATCTTCTTTGCGTGTTTGCGGATGCCATTGGCGATGCCCATGCGGTGAGGTCCCCGAAGCCCCATTGCTTCGTGACGGAAACGCGCCGGTGCGGTTCCGGTTCCGCCGTCAATCGAACCGCTGTGTCCGCTATCGCACAATTGTCGCACCCGGAGCCTGCGACCGCACGAGCGGTCATCATGTGAATGTGAGGCTTTCGCGCCGGAACAAGTTTTCGGTCACGGGAGTTCGGGCTCGGAAGGAGTTACAGCCATGACTGCAGATCGAGATCAGATCAATGCCACCGAGACTTACCGCACCGAGCCGCCCTATGCGGACAAGGCGACGCTTGACGCCTCCGACCAGCGGCGATGGTGGGTCTGGGGGATCATCGCGGCCGGCTTGGCAGTCCTCATCATCGCCGGCGTCAGTGTCGCGATCTGGCCCAACCCCAGCAATAATGATCCAACGGCGACAGCCTCGACCAAGCCGGATCCGATCAATGCGCAACCATCGGGCCCTGGCACCTTCAACAACGATCCTGCCTCCGGCCCGGTAAGGCCTCCGGAAGCTGTGGACCGTTCACCATCGCCGAGTGGAAACGGGGGTGGACCGACGCAGGTGACGACACCATCCGGTGCCGAGAAGGTCCGATAGCCTCTTCGGATCAGGCCGACAGCGTTAGGCCGATGCCCCACGGATCTTTCAAGAAGACGCCGCCGTCGCGCTTCTCGCTGTTGATCTCCAGCGCGTCGAGCTTGGAGACCGCCGTATCCAGCGTCGCCTTGTCGTTGAAACGGATCTTATAGTCCGAAAGCCCGGTCATGTTGCCGGCGCGAGCCATGGCGCCGCGGCTGTTCCAGATATTGGCGCCGAGATGGTGGTGGTAACCGCCGCTCGCAAAGAAGCTCGCGCCGGGATAACGCGCCATCAGCTTGAGGCCGAGCACGTCGCGGTAAAAGGCGTCTGCCTGCGGGATGTCCCCGACCTGCAGATGCAAGTGGCCGATCGCCGTCCCCGCAGCCATGCCGTCCCAGCGCTCACCAGGCGCGCTGTTATAGAGCGCCTGCAGGTCGAGACGCAGGGTCGCCATCTCCATCATGCCGTCCTGATGAAATTTCCACTGTTCGTGCGGCCGGTCGGCATAGATCTCGATGCCGTTGCCTTCGGGATCGGACAGATAGATCGCCTCGCTGACGAGATGATCCGAAGCGCCGTCGAGGACGACATTGTTCTGCGCCGCATGGCGCAGCCAGTGGGCGAGCTCCGTCCGGTTCGGCATCAGGAAAGCGGTGTGGAAAAGGCCGGCGGCATTGCGCGGCGCGATCATGGCATTCTTTGCAGTGGTCAGCGTCAGCAAAGGGAGATCGCCGACACCCAGCACTTCGCCGCTCGCCGTCTTCTCGATCACCTTCAGGCCGAGCATCGATTGATAGAAGCCGGAAACCAGACCGAGGTCGGTCACGACGAGATGCGACTGGTCGATATAAGCGGGCCGCGTCAGCGCATAGGAAGTTTCGGTCGTCATGGATTGTTCTCCTGCCTCTGAATTGGCCTGTAAGATAAAAGGCGCACCTCGGCCGCCGTACTTGATCCCTATATGGCGCATTCCGATTGTTCACAGTAGATCCGCTTTTGAGGATGAAGCGTTGAGCAGCTGTTGACGATGACTTGTGTCCACTTGATCGCGATCAATGCGCCCATATCTTCTTAAGAGGAAACTTATGCATCTCAGTCGTGGAGGGAAGCCATGTACCGGAAGATCATCGTAGCGATCGCGCTCGGCGGCATCGACAAGGGAGAAAAAATCCTTCGCAAGGCCGCGTCTTTGCTCGACGCAGGCGGCGAGATCATCGCACTCAACGTCGTCGAGGATGTGCCGAGTTATGTCGCGATCGAACTGCCGGCCAATATGGTCGAGGACGCCATGAAGGACAGCCGCGAGCAACTGGAAGCGCTGATCGCCGCAGCCGGTGTTGCGGCAACCGTCGAGATCCGCAACGGCCCGCCCGCCAAAGCCATCATCTCGGCGGCTGAAAGCCACGGCGCCGACCTGATTATCGTCGCCTCTCACGTTCCCGACTTTTCCAATTACTTCATCGGCGCCACCGCCGACCGGGTCGTGCGCCATGCCAAATGCTCGGTGCTGGTCGACCGGCAGAAGGTTTGATCTTGCGCAACTGCAGCCTGTCACGAAGATTTACCGCCCGTGCGCTTTGCCGCAGTTGCGCGCCTGCCGGTTCGATGCGACGATTGCAATCGGGGTATGAAACGGATTGGCGTGCATGGCCGAGTTCAACGGCATTCGCTGGGCTTATGACAGATACGAATTGATCGCCGACGGTATCGTCCATGGCGTCGGTCTCGTGCTGGCGTTGATCGGCGCCACTGTGCTGATCTTCTACGCCACGGTCTGGAGTTCCTACGGCGCGCTCGCCGCCGCCTGGATCTATGGCGTCGGGCTGGTGCTGACGCTTGCCATTTCCTTTTCCTACAATGCCTGGCCGGTCTCGCGCACCAAATGGTATCTGCGCCGCTTCGATCATTCGGCGATCTTCCTGCTGATCGCTGCCACCTACACGCCCTTCCTTGAACGCGGCGCCGACGATCCGCTGCTCTTGTTCATGCTGGTCGCGATCTGGCTGTTCGCCGCCATCGGCATTATCCTGAAATGCGTCTTTCCCGGGCGTTACGACCGCTTTGCCATCCTGCTTTATCTCGCTATGGGCTGGAGCGGCGTACTGGTGGCCGAGCCCGTCGCCTCGCGCATTCCCGCCGCCTCGATGCTGCTGATCGTCATCGGCGGCGTCATCTATTCGCTCGGCGTCATCTTCCATGTCTGGGAGAAGCTGCGGTTCCAGAACGCCATCTGGCACGGCTTCGTCGTCACCGCCGCGGCGGTGCATTATTCGGCCGTCTTCACCTGTTTCAGCCTGTCGCCACCAGGCCTCTGAACGACTGATGGGCCCGAAGTCGTTCCTGGTTCGCATCCGTCGTTTACATCTTTTCAGGCGGGGCGTATGCCCGCCTTCGCAAACAATATGAACCGGAGCATCATGACAGACGCTGTCTTCCTCCGCGACGCCACCGAAGCCGATCTTTCCGCCATTCGCGATATCTACAATCACGCCGTCGAGCACACGACGGCGATCTGGAACGACACGCTGGTCGATCTCGAAAATCGGCTGGAATGGTTCGGGGCGCGCAAGGCGCGCGGCTTTCCCGTCGTCGTCGCCGAACTATCGGGCAAGGTCGCAGGCTACGCCTCTTACGGCGATTGGCGAGCCTTCGACGGCTACCGCCACACGGTCGAGCATTCCGTCTATGTCGACAAGGATTGCCGCGGTGCGGGCATCGGAGAGCGGTTGATGCGGGAACTGATCGCGCGTGCTGCAGCCGCGAACGTCCATGTGATGATCGCCGGCATCGAGGCTGAGAACACGGCCTCGATCAGGCTGCACGAAAAGCTCGGTTTCCGTATCGCCGGCAGATTTTCCGAGGTCGGCATCAAATTCGGCCGCTGGCTGGACCTCACCTGTATGGAACTTCGCCTGCCCGGCAAGGTGGATTGATCCGCCTGCCTGGCAATCGTCCGGACTGATCAGCAAGCCATTGTGAACGGCGCGTGCCATCTTTTTATTGTAGTCTGAGCTGTGTAAGAAAGTGGACGGCCTGCTTCGCCGGAGGCGGCCTGAAAGCATCATGGGGGTGAACAGTTCATGGCAATGCAAAGATCGTCGTTCGGTCTCCTTGCCCTCGTCCTTCTAGCATTTCCGCCAGTTGCCGCACGGGCCGCCGATTGCAGCAGTCTGGCCGAGCCGAAGCTCGACTGGCAGGAATGCACCAAGAAAAACCTGATGCTGCAGGGCAGTGATCTCGAGGGCGCCAATCTCGTCGGCACCGATTTTTCGCTGACCGATCTCGCCGGCGCCAATGTCAAATCCGCCAATCTGGAGAAAGCGACGCTGGTGCGTGCCTCATTGGAGGGCGCACATGCTGAAGGCGCCAACTTCGCCAAGATCGAGGCCTATCGCTCCAGCTTCGCCAATATCGCCGCCGAGGGCGCGTCCTTTGCCGGCGCCGAGCTGCAGCGTGCCAATTTCGCCGGCGCCCAGCTCGCCGGCGCGAGCTTCGAAAAGGCCGAACTCGGCCGCGCCGATTTCGACAAGGCGGTGCTGACGGGGGTGAAATTCTCTTTCGCCAACCTCTCCCGCGCCGATCTCTCCAAGGCCACCTTCGAAGGCCCGGCGACCTTCGAGCGCGCCTTCATGTTCCTGACCCGCATCGAAGGCCTCGACCTCTCGGGCGCCGCCGGGCTCGAACAGACGCAGATCGACCTTGCCTGCGGCGATGCCTCGACCAAGCTGCCGGCCGGCCTTTCGGCACCCTCGACCTGGCCATGCCCTGCCGATCACGATTGATTGGGCTTCGCGCGATACCGGCTGGTAAGGCCCTAGGGGGCAACAATGGCTGGCGGGCACACAACCATCTGGCTGGGGACTGTCGGATTCGATTTAGTGCAATCGGAACTCGCCCGCGACGCGACGCCATTCGTTCGGTCCGATCAGCCGCTGGTGGCTATAGCGAACGGAATGCAGCGGCCCGTCAAGCTTGGACTGCCAGAAATCCAGGAATCTGTGCATTTCCGGAAAGTCCGGGGCGAGATCGTAATCCTGCCAGACATAGGTCTGCAGGACCGACTCGAAATCCGGCATGCGGTAGAGGATGTGCGCAGTGGTAAGACCGTAACCGTTGAGCTGGCGCTCTATGTCCGATGAAAATTCCATGCTTCATCTCCGTTTCACGACAACGAGAAGGTGGCGCAAATCTTTGCGTCCATCAACTGATTCTCAACGCAGGAACAGTGTTTGTTGTTCCTTCTCAGTGTGTTAGCAGCCATCCATTGCGAGTGCTATTTTTTTTCGCCAGCCCCTTGAAATGGAAAAACCGCAAAACCAGATCATTCCGCGCAAAACGCTCGACAGAGGTTTGCACCCGCCCGGACCGGTCATCCGGTCCGGCCAGGGGAACAACGTCATCATTGTTTGTCCATTGGAGGAAAACATGTCGTTCCGACCGCTTCATGATCGCATTCTTGTCCGCCGAGTCGATTCCGAGGAAAAGACCAAGGGCGGCATCATCATCCCTGATACCGCCAAGGAAAAGCCGCAGGAAGGCGAGGTTATCGCCGTCGGCCCCGGCGCGCGCAACGATGCAGGCCAGATCCAGGCGCTCGACGTCAAGGTCGGCGATCGCATCCTGTTCGGCAAGTGGTCCGGCACCGAGATCAAGATCAATGGCGAAGATCTGCTGATCATGAAGGAAAGCGATGTCATGGGCATTATCGTGGCCCAGGCCGCCGAAAAGATCGCCGCCTGAGGCGTTCTCAGCGCATTAGTCAAGAAAAGCTGCCTATCGAAGGAGTGAAAGAATGGCTGCGAAAGAAGTCAAATTCCATACCGATGCCCGTGAACGCATGTTGCGTGGCGTCGACATCCTGGCCAATGCCGTGAAGGTGACGCTCGGTCCGAAGGGCCGTAACGTCGTGATCGATAAGTCCTTCGGCGCTCCGCGCATTACAAAGGACGGCGTTTCGGTCGCCAAGGAAATCGAACTCGAAGACAAGTTCGAAAACATGGGCGCTCAGATGCTGCGTGAAGTTGCATCCAAGACGAACGATCTCGCCGGCGACGGCACGACGACTGCGACCGTGCTCGCCCAGGCGATCGTCAAGGAAGGCGCTAAAGCGGTCGCCTCGGGCATGAACCCGATGGACCTGAAGCGCGGCATCGATCTGGCCGTCGACGCTGTCGTCAAAGAACTGAAAACCAACGCCCGCAAGATCTCCAACAATTCCGAAATTGCCCAGGTCGGCACGATCTCCGCCAACGGTGATTCCGAGATCGGTCGTTACCTCGCTGAAGCGATGGAAAAGGTCGGCAATGAAGGTGTCATCACCGTCGAGGAAGCCAAGACCGCCGAAACCGAACTCGAAGTCGTCGAAGGCATGCAGTTCGACCGCGGCTATTTGAGCCCGTATTTTGTTACTAACCAGGACAAGATGCGGGTCGAACTCGAGGACCCCTACATTCTCATCCACGAGAAGAAGCTGTCGAACCTGCAGTCGATGCTGCCGGTTCTCGAAGCCGTCGTTCAGTCCGGCAAGCCGCTCCTCATCATCGCTGAAGACGTCGAAGGCGAAGCGCTTGCTACCCTCGTCGTCAATAAGCTGCGCGGCGGCCTCAAGATCGCTGCCGTCAAGGCACCTGGCTTCGGCGACCGCCGTAAGGCCATGCTCGAAGACATCGCCATCCTGACCGCCGGCACCGTCATCTCCGAAGATCTCGGCATCAAGCTCGAATCCGTGACGCTCGACATGCTCGGCCGTGCCAAGAAGGTGTCGATCGAGAAGGAAAACACCACGATCATCGACGGTGCTGGCTCGAAGACGGAGCTTGACGGTCGCACGGCTCAGATCCGCGCCCAGATCGAGGAAACCACCTCCGACTACGATCGCGAGAAGCTGCAGGAGCGGCTTGCCAAGCTCGCCGGCGGCGTTGCCGTCATTCGCGTCGGCGGCTCGACCGAAGTCGAGGTGAAGGAGAAAAAGGATCGCGTCGACGACGCGCTTCATGCAACCCGTGCCGCCGTCGAAGAGGGCATCTTGCCCGGCGGTGGCGTTGCCCTTCTGCGCGCCGTCAAGGCGCTCGATAATCTCAGCGTGGCCAACCAGGACCAGCGCGTCGGCATCGAGATTGTGCGCCGCGCAATCGAAGCCCCGGTACGGCAGATCGCCGAAAACGCCGGTGCAGAAGGCTCGATCGTGGTCGGCAAGCTGCGGGAGAAGAGCGAATTCTCCTATGGCTGGAACGCTCAGACCGGCGAATATGGCGATCTCTATGCGCAGGGCGTCATCGATCCGGCGAAAGTGGTGCGCGCGGCGCTTCAGGACGCAGCCTCCGTTGCCGGTCTGCTGGTGACGACGGAAGCGATGATCGCCGAGAAGCCCAAGAAGGAGGCCGCTCCGGCCATGCCCGCCGGCCCCGGCATGGACTTCTAAGCGATCGGCCCGCCCTGCTCTTAAGGGCGGGCCTCCCCACGCACTAGCGAATGAACCAAGTTCCATCGGTCAACATCAGTGGAGCCAAGCTATGAGAAAGGAAAGCATCAGCAATTCCATACAGCAGGAAGCCACGGCGGCTATCAGCGCGGCGCATCTGCTTTATCCGGCCAAACATTTCGGTCACCCGCGTGACGTGCTCACCGCCGCCGACATCGGCAATGACGAGAAGCGCGCCATTCTCGCGTCATGGGCATCGGATATTTTCGCGATCGATTCCGCACCGGCCCTTCGCCTTTATCCCGGTGCGGAAACAGCCGTCTCCTATGACGAGATTGTTGAAGCGCTGAAAACGTTGGACAAGGGCGACCAGCAATCTGGCAACCAAGATTCGCCCGCTTCCTCGCGTGCCCACAGGATCCGCCGTCGAAAGCTGCCGCCACGCCGGCTCCCCGGTCTTGGCTTGTGCAGCTACTGGAAAGGAGAACGCCGCCGACAGCTATTCGAAACCTGATCCTCTCTCTACCTGCCGCGTGCCTCTTGAGGACGCAGGCATGATTTTTGCCGACGACTCTTTGCTCAACAGAGGAGGTTTTGCCGATGAAGATCGCTCAGATTGCACCGCTCGCCGAAAGCGTTCCGCCGAAGCTCTACGGGGGAACCGAGCGGATCGTTTCCTATCTTACTGAAGAACTCGTCGCACAGGGACATGACGTCACGCTCTTTGCCAGCGGCGATTCCGTCACCCAGGCGAAGCTGGTGGCGTGTGCGGACGTCGCCCTGCGGCTCAACCCGGCGGTCAAGGACCATCTGCCGCATCAGGTCGTGATGCTGGAGGAGATCCGTCGGCGGGCGGATGAGTTCGATGTGCTACATTTCCACATCGATCTTCTGCATTTTCCGCTGATCCGCGATTTCGCCGATCGCACGGTCACGACGCTGCACGGGCGGCTGGACCTGCCGGATCTCAAGCCATTCTACACGGCGTTCCCGGATATTCCGCTCGTGTCGATCTCCAACGACCAGCGGCGTCCGATGCCACCGGTCGATTGGCGCGGAACGGTCTATCACGGTTTGCCGGCCGATATTCTTCCCTTCACCGAGGACCCTAGGGGCAATTACCTCGCCTTCCTTGGGCGTATTTCCCCGGAAAAGCGCCCCGACCGCGCTATCCAAATCGCGGCAAAGGTCGGAATGCCGCTGAAGATCGCCGCCAAGATCGATAATGCCGACAAGGCCTATTGGGAAGCTGTTATAGAGCCCATGGTGAGGAGGCACCCGCAGGTTGAATTCATCGGTGAGATCAATGAACAACAGAAAGCTGACTTCCTCGGAAATGCGGGCGCTCTGCTGTTCCCGATCGACTGGCCGGAGCCCTTTGGGCTGGTGATGATCGAGGCGATGGCCTGCGGCACGCCGGTGATCGCTTTCGGCTGTGGCTCCGTCCCGGAGGTGATTGACAACGGCATCTCCGGCATCCTGGTCGACAGCGTCACCGAAGCGGCCGAGAACGTCGAATGGGCGCTCCGCCTCGATCGGCGCAGGGTGCGAGCCACATTCGAAAAGCGCTTCACCGCGCAACGGATGGCGCGCGGCTATCTCGACATCTATCGCAACTTGCCCGGCGTTCGTACCAAAGCCGCGCCTATCCGTCGGTCGAATGGTCCAGCGCGCGACCTGCAGGCTGTCGCCTGACGTCAAGGAGGAGACATGTCGAACATTTCTGCGGACAGCAACCCCGCCGCAGCATTGCCAGGCCCGGCGGCACCGGTCGCGCAGTTTTTCATTCCGGCGGCCGCGTCGCTGCAGGAGCGACGGCCGCGTACCCTGAAGCACGGCGATACTTTCGCCGTCTTCGATTACAATGGCGACGCTCTGTCCGGTCCCGGCAGCCCGGAAGGTCTTTTCCATTGCGATACCCGTTATCTCTCGCATTTCTACCTGACGATCAATGGGCAACGGCCGATGCTCCTGTCGTCGACGCTGCGAGATGACAACGCCACGCTGACCTGCGATCTCACCAATCCTGATCTATTCGATAAGAATGGAAAGCTGGCTCTGGCTCATGACCTGATTCATTTGCGCAGGTCACGGTTTCTCTGGAATGCTCGCTGTTATGAGCGGGTGGCCGTGAGGAATTACGACGACCGGCGGCAACATGTCCGAATCCAAATCGCCTTCGAAGCCGATTTCGCCGAACTTTTCGAAGTCCGTGGAACCGTAAGAGCAAGGAGAGGGCGCCATCTTCCCGCCATCATAGAGCAGGATTGCGTCCTGCTTTCCTATATCGGCCTGGACGGCCGCAAGCGGTCGACGCGGTTTTCCTTCGTACCGGAACCGGCCGAAATCCGCAGCAATCTCCTCACCTATGATCTCCATCTTGAGCCGCAGCAGACAAAATCGCTCTTCATCAAGATCGGCTGCGATCAGACCCCCGCCGATCCACCGAGCAACCGCTCCTTCTTCTTGGCCCTGCGGGATGCCCGGCGTGCATTGCGAGCCTCTTCCTCGCGCGCGGCGTCGATCGCAACGTCCAACGAGATATTCAACGAAGCCGCGCGGCGCAGCGTCTCCGACCTCTACATGCTGATGACCGACAAGCCGGAAGGTCCTTATCCCTACGCCGGCATTCCCTGGTTCAGCACCGTCTTCGGCCGTGACGCCCTGATCACGGCGCTTCAGACACTTTGGCTCGATCCGGAGATCGCCCGCGGGGTTCTCGGCCATCTGGCAGCCAACCAGGCGACGGACATCGATCCTGCCTCTGACGCCGAGCCAGGCAAGATCCTGCACGAAATCCGCTTTGGCGAAATGGCCGAACTTGGCGAGGTTCCGTTCCGGCGCTATTACGGCAGCATCGATTCGACGCCGCTGTTTGTGATACTGGCCGGCGAATATCTCAAACGAACCGGTGATCTTGCGACGATCGACCGTCTCCTGCCACATCTGGAAGCGGCACTGACATGGGTCGACGAACATGGCGATCGTGACGGCGACGGCTTCATTGAATATGGACGGCTGACGGAAGAAGGATTGATCAATCAAGCATGGAAAGATAGCCACGATTCGGTCTTCCATGCCGACGGCACATTGGCCAAGGGGCCGATCGCAATCGTTGAGGTCCAGGCTTATGTCTACGCCGCATGGCAAAGTGCTGCCGAAATCTTCCGGCAGACCGGCAGGCCGGAACGAGCGGCGAGCTTTCTCGCGCGGGCGGAGGGACTGCGCCGTGCCTTTGACATCAGCTTCTTCGACGAGGAACTTGGCACATATGTGTTGGCCCTCGACGGAGACAAGCGGCCCTGCCGGGTTCGATCTTCCAATGCCGGCCATGCTCTGTTCGCCGGCATTGCTTATCCTGAACGGGTCGCACAGATTACCCGCACTCTGATGAGTGCCTCGTCCTTCTGTGGCTGGGGCATCCGCACCATTCCCTCCACGGAACCGCGTTACAATCCGATGAGCTACCACAACGGCTCGATCTGGCCACATGACAATGCCTTGATCGCCAGCGGCCTTGCCCGCTATGGCTATCGCGCCGAAGCCGCGCGGATATTCGAGGGATTGTTTGCCGCCTCGACCTATATCGACCTGCGGCGGCTCCCCGAACTCCTCTGCGGCCTGCCGCGCCAGCGGGCACGGGGGCCGACCTTCTATCCGGTCGCCTGCTCGCCTCAAGCATGGGCGGCAGCCGCTCCTTTGTCGCTGCTGCAATCCTGTCTCGGCCTCGACTTCGACCCGAATGGCTTGCGCATCAGCTTCAACGTGCCGCAACTTCCCCCGTTCCTGGACGAAGTGATCTTACGACGCCTGTTGATCGGCAATGGCTCGGCTGACGTCGCCATTCGCCGATCGGGACGCCAGGTCGTGGTGGATGTGATGGATCGCCACGGCAATGTTCAGGTGCTCACGACAGCATGACGGATCAGTGGGGGAGGCGGGTCATCCGCCTCTCCTATTCCGGCTCCTCTTCATCGGAACTCAGCAGATCAACAAGCGCAGCAACCCTACCTGTTGGCAGGGGCCGGCCTTCGCTCATCAAGGCTTCGTCGTTGCTGGCCCACGCAAATGCCTCGGCGAGTTCAGCCTGGGTGGCACCTGTCGCGATAACCTCGGCCACGAGCGTTTCATCGGCGGGCCCGAGGACGGCGATGACGTCCTTTGAAGTCATTGTCATAACCATTGCTCCTCTCTCAAGCTACGCCCAGATATGGTGGCGCCTTCGAAGAAAGCAATTTTTCCGTTGAGAAATTCCGTCCTCTTGAGACAGTAAACTGCTGAATTATATCAGTATTGTCGATTGCCGAGCAGGGATCGACAGGTCCAGGAGACGCCTGTCGCTCTTGGCGTTTCCTGTATCCATGTTGCTTGTAAGGAGGATATGGCTATGAGGACAAACCTCGATTTCTCTCCCCTGATCCGGTCGAGCGTCGGCTTCGAGCGGATGTTGAACGCGCTCGAGGCTGCAAGCCGCGCTGAGACAATCGATAACTGGCCGCCTTACGATATCGTCAAAACCGGCGAGGACGAATACCGCATCGCCATGGCGGTGGCGGGCTTCTCGCAGGACGAGCTGGCGATCATCCACGAGCAGAACATGCTCGTCGTCTCAGGGCAGAAGGCCAACGGCGAAGATGTTCAATACCTGCATCGCGGCATTGCTGGTCGAAGCTTCCAGCGTCGGTTCGAATTGGCTGACCACGTCAAGGTCGTGGATGCCCGCCTCATCAACGGTCTGCTGACCATCGATCTCAAGCGTGAAATTCCTGAAGAGATGAAGCCGCGCCAGATCGAGATCGGAACTGGGAATGCAATGCCGAAGGCCGAGACTCGGCAGATCGAGGCCGAGACGCAGGCAGCCTGAACCGTCAGGAATGCCCAAGAACCACCAGAAAGGAGTAAGCCATGAGTGTTCATGATTTGATTCCCTGGGGCCGCAGCAACGGCCACCAAGTTCCGAGTCTCCTCCGCGATGACGACCATGATCCTTTCCTGTCGCTCCATCGCGAGGTAAACCGCCTGTTCGACGATGCTTTCCGCAGCTTCGGCGCTGGCCTGCCGTCACTGCGTGGCGCCAGCGGTTTCGGTGCCGGCTGGCCGAGTGTCGAGATCTCCGACACCGATAAGGATATCAAGGTGACCGCCGAAGTCCCCGGCCTTGAGGAAAAGGACATCGATGTCCTCCTCGATGACGGCGTTCTGACGCTGAAGGGTGAAAAGCGTTCGGAGACGGAAGACAAGGAGAAGCAGTTCTCGGAGCGCTACTATGGCCGCTTCGAGCGACGCATCCCGCTCGGCACCGAGGTCAAGGAAGATCAGGTCGACGCCACCTTCAAGAATGGCGTCCTGACTGTCACCTTGCCGAAGACCGAAAAGGCGCAGTCACAGGTCAAGCGCATCGCCATCAGAAGCTGATCGAAACGAGTGCGCGGCGGCCGACCACCTGGCGGCCGCCGCTACCATGTCGTCCATGGCGGCACGGAAATTTCCGTCGCGCTTAGTCTCCACATGGCCGCTGGATCGGCAGATGCCGATCGCAGGTTCAGGCCTATTTCCCGGGCTCGAACACCATGGAGTGGCCGTTGATGCAGTAGCGCAGGCCGGTCGGTGGCGGACCATCCGGAAAGACGTGGCCGAGATGGGCTTCGCAGCTGCCGCAACGGATTTCGGTGCGCACCATGCCAAAGGCCGTGTCGCGATGTTCGGTCACCGCACCGGGCGATACCGCTTCGAAATAGCTCGGCCAGCCGCAGCCGGCATCGAATTTCGTGTCGGAGCGGAAAAGCGGCGCGTTGCAGCCGACGCAGCGGTAAAGCCCCGTCTCGAACGAATCCCAGTAAGGGCCGGTGAAGGCGCGTTCGGTGCCGTGCTGGCGCGTGATGCGGTATTGCTCGGGGGAGAGCTGCTCTTTCCATTCGGCATCGGTCTTATGAATCTTGGCGGTGGTCGCAGTTTCGGACATGAGGTGCTCCTTTCGCCGAGGGGCGTTTCCGTTTGCGCAAAATGTGGTGCGCCGCGTTCACTTCATCAAGTCTCCAGCGCCGCGCCATGAGATCGGCGGCATACCGCAATTGGAGTAAGACGCTTGCTTTTACATCCGTTAGGGGTTTTCTGTTAGGGTTAATGTTACGTGCATTGGAGAATCACTGGTGTTTGAGGCAGCAATCGTCCTGCTTTACGGCCTGGTGGCCGTGGCCGCCATGGCGGTCACGCTGTTGGAAGGCTGGGCCAACCATGACGGCTTGACGCTCCATCGTCTCGCCGGGCTCTTCGCCTGCCTGCTCTGGCCGCTGACGCTTCTGGTCTTTATCCTGCATGGTTGCATCACCCGGCTGCTGACGCGCCTTTCCCGACCGATGGCCTGATCGGCTTCGAACATCGTCATGCAGTGCGGCCTGCGGCCGAAATCGCTTGAGACGCTCCCCCATTTCGCCTAAGCCAGAAGACGGGCCGGTTTTCTTCGGCTTTTTCGTCTGTTGCCTTTACAGCGCCGCGTGTCTTGTCGGACGTGCAAAGGACTGTAATATTTTGAATTATGCAGTAGAGGAGGAGACATGGCCGATGTCACGGCTCTGACATTTCTGGCCCTGTGTCTGCCGCTCGTCGGCGCTCTTGCCGCTCCCTTCGTCATCCGCATTTTCGGCGCAAACGGTGCCTGGCTCCTGGCGATCGCTCCCTTGCTTGCCTTCCTGCATTTTCTGCGTTTCGTTCCCAAGATCGCGCTCGGCGAGGTCGTCACCGGCGGGTATTCCTGGGTGCCGAGCTTTCATCTCTCCTTTTCCTGGTTCCTCGACGGCCTATCGCTGGCTTTCGCGCTGTTGATCACCGGCATCGGCACCCTGATCGTGCTTTATGCCGGCGGCTATCTCAAGGGACACAAGGATCAGGGGCGCTTCTTCTCCTTCATCTTCCTCTTCATGGGCGCGATGCTCGGCGTCGTCGTTTCCGACAGTTTGCTGATGCTCTTCATCTTCTGGGAGCTGACGTCGATCACGTCCTTCCTGCTGATCGGCTTCGATCACGAGCGTGCGGCGGCTCGCCGCGCTGCCCTGCAGGCACTTGTTGTGACCGGCGGGGGAGGGCTCTGCCTGTTGGCCGGCCTGCTGATCCTCTGGAATATCTCAGGCGTCACAGAGATGTCGCGGCTCGTCGGAGCGGGCGATGTCGTGCGCGAAAGCCCGTTCTATCTCGCAGCCCTCCTTCTGGTCCTGGGCGGCGCCTTCACCAAGTCGGCGCAATTTCCCTTTCATTTCTGGCTGCCGAACGCCATGGAGGCGCCGACGCCGGTTTCGGCCTATCTGCATTCGGCCACCATGGTGAAAGCAGGCGTCTATCTGCTGATGCGGCTCAATCCCGTCATGGGGGCAACGCCTCCCTGGGAAATCCTTCTGCCCTTTTTCGGCGGACTGACGCTGGTGGTCGGCACCGCACTCGCCATCCGCCAGACCGACCTGAAGCTCAAGCTTGCCTATACTACTGTCTCCTCGCTCGGCCTGCTCGTCCTGCTGATCGGCTTCGGCTCGGACCATGCGGTCGAGGCGGCGGCGCTTTATCTGGTGGCGCATTCTCTCTTCAAGGGCGCGCTCTTCATGGTCGCCGGCATCATCGATCATGAGACCGGCACGCGCGATATCACCAGGCTCAGTGGCCTGATGCGGGCGATGCCGCTCACCTGGATGATCGCGCTTGCGGCGGCCTTCTCCATGGCCGGCCTGCCGCCCTTCTTCGGTTTCCTCGCCAAGGAGGAGATCTACACGGCACTCGTCGGTGCCGATGTCCGCGCGATCACATTTATCGCGATAACCGTCTTCGGCAATGCGCTGATGTTCGCCGTCGCCTTCGCCGTGGCGCTGAAACCCTTTCTCGGACGGCCGGTGGAGACTCCGAAACCTCCGCACGAAGCACCCGTCCTGCTTTGGCTCGGCCCGGCCGTTCTCGCCGTCCTCGGCCTGCTCGCGGCGATCTTCTCGACCTTCACCCATACAGTGCTGTCCTCCCCGCTCGCAGCCGCCATCCGCCAGACATCCGTCGACATCGACATTTCGCTGACGCCGCATATCGGCCTGCCATTGGCGCTCTCCGCCCTGACCATACTGCTCGGTGTCGGCGTTTACTGGCAGCTGGCGCGCGCCCGTTTCCTGATGGCCATCTTCTTGCGCGCGGCCGGACCCGGGCCGGACCATGGCTTTGATGTCGCTATATCGGGCCTTGTCCGCCTCTCGGGCCGCCTCATGCGTGTCCTCCAGCCGGGGCGGCTGGAGATCTATGTCACCTGCAGCTTCCTTTGCGTTGCCGCCATCCTCATCATCCCCCCGGTCGTCTATGGTGAACTGCCGCGCCTTCCGGCCTGGCCGGCCGATGTCAGGCTCTATGAATGGGCGGTCTTTCTGATCGCCGCCTTCGGCCTTGCCGCCGTGCTCGTCGCCCGCGACCGGTTGACGGCGATCGTCTCGCTCGGCATCCAGGGTTTCGCCGTCGCTATCATCTTCCTGCTGTTCGGCGCGCCGGATCTCTCGTTTACCCAGTTCATGGTGGAAACGCTCTCGGTGGTCATCCTCGCGCTGGTCATGACCAGGCTCCGCCTTTCTCCCGCCGATCGGCGGCCGCTCGGCCGCAAGCTCTTCGATGGTGCGCTGGCGCTTGTCTGCGGCCTCGGCTTCATGCTTTTGCTGATGCGGGCGACCGAGGCGCCGTTCGACGATGCGCTGACGGCTTTCTTCAACGCCTATTCCAAATCGATCGCCCACGGCGCCAACGTCGTCAACGTCATCATCGTCGATTTCCGCGGCACCGACACCCTCGGCGAAATTGCCGTTGTCGCGGTCACCGGCCTTGCCATTCTGGCGTTGATCCGCATCCGCGCCGGCAGCGAGCGCAAGCTTGCCGCCAATGATCCCATGGCGGAGGGCTGATCGCATGAACACCCTCATTTTCCGCACCGTCGCCCCGTTTCTCACCGCGCTGATGCTGCTTTTTTCAGTCTTCGTGCTGCTGCGCGGCCATAACGAGCCGGGCGGCGGCTTCATCGGCGGGCTGATCGCTGCCTCCGGACTGGCAATTTACGGCATTGCCCGCGGTGTTGGCGCCGTTCGCCGCGCGCTGTACTTCCATCCGCTGTCGATTGCCGGCTTCGGCCTGCTCCTGTCGACCATGGCGGGTCTTCTCTCCATCCTCTTTGCCGTTCCCTTCATGACCGGCCTCTGGATTTATCCGAAGCTTTTCGGCGCCGAGATGCCGCTGTCGAGCGTCATGCTCTTCGATGTCGGCGTCTATCTCGTCGTGCTCGGCGCCATCACCTCGATCGCGCTGGCATTGGAAGAAAAGGAGGTGGAATGATGGAGCCGCTTCTCGCGATCCTCGTCGGCCTGTTCTTTGCCGCCGCCATCTATCTGATGCTGTCGAAATTCTCGATCCGCATCATGCTCGGCATCGCCATCCTCGGCAATGCCGTCAACCTGCTGCTCTTTACCGGCGGCCGGCTGACGCGCGAGGTGCCGCCGATCATCCCGGTGGGTCTCGACAGCTTGCCCGCAGGCACGGCCAACCCGTTGCCGCAGGCCCTCATCCTGACGGCGATCGTCATCTCCTTCTCCTTCCTTGCCTTCCTGCTGGTGCTGACCTACCGCGCCTATCAGGACCTCGGCACCGACAACACCAGCGACATGCGCGCCGCCGAGCCCGACGACCGGCCGCTGCCGCCATTGGGGTATTAAGGATGTTGGTGCGGATGCTCACCCCATGGCAAACCCTCTCGTGCGATAGCGGAGGCGCCATCTAATGGCCGCCCCAACCTCTACCGTCGATCTCTCCGCCGCCCTGATCACCGTCCCGGTGCCGATCGGTCATTGGCTTGCCATCCTGCCGGTCGCCCATTGCATTACGCTGGGTGCCGTCCTGCTGATGCTGCGCGCCTATCCCCGCCTGCAGGCCTGGCTCGCCATCCCAGGCCTTGCCGCGCTGGCGCTGATCGATGCGGCACTGCTCGCCAAGGTCGCCGCCGAAGGGCCGCTCACCATGGTCATGGGCCGCTGGCTGCCGCCCTTCGGCATCGCCTTCACCGTCGATCTCTTCGGTGCGCTGATGGCCTTCACCGCAGCCCTTGCCGCGCTCGCCGGCGGCATCTATGCGCTGGCCGATATTGGTGAGAGCGGCCGGCGATATGGTTTCTTCCCGCTGCTGATGCTGCTGATGGCCGGCGTCACCGGCGCCTTTCTTACCGGCGATGTCTTCAATCTCTATGTCTGGTTCGAGGTGCTGCTGATCTCCTCCTTCGGGCTGATCATCCTTGGCTCCGAGCGCCAACAGATCGACGGCGCCCTGAAATATGCGGTACTCAATCTCATCGCCACGACGTTGTTCCTGATAGGCGTCGGCATCCTCTATGCCGCCTTCGGCACCCTCAACATGGCCGATATAGCTGCAAAAGCCGCGGATTTGCGCGGCACGGCGCCTCTGATGACGCTGGCAAGCCTCTTCCTGCTCGCCTTCGGCATGAAAGCGGCGGCCTTTCCGGTCAATTTCTGGCTGCCGGCCGCCTACCATACGCCGCGCATCACCGTATCGGCGCTGTTTGCCGGCCTGCTGACCAAGGTCGGCATCTACGCGCTGATTCGGGTGATGGTCATGCTGCTGCCGATGGAGCGGCAGGAATTGAGCCTGGTGATCGCACTCGCCGCCGCCGCGACCATTCTCGTCGGCGCTCTCGGCGCGCTTGCCGAAAACGATATCCGCAGGCTGTTCGGCTATGTCGTCATATCGGGCATCGGCAACATGCTTGCGGGCGTCGCGCTTGGCGGCCTTGGCGGCATCAGCGGCGCGGTCTTCTATGCGCTCCATTCCATGGTGCTGATGACGGCGCTTTATCTTGCCGCCGGCGAGATCGCCCGCCGCGGCGGCGGCTTTTCGCTATCGGCCCTCGGCGGGCTCTACAGGCAAAGCGGTGGCTTCACCGCGCTCTCCCTCGTGCTCTTCCTTGCCGCCTGTGGCCTGCCGCCCTTTTCCGGCTTCTGGCCGAAGGTCATCCTCGTCAAGGCCTCGCTCGATCTCGGCGCCTGGTGGCTGGCGGCCTCGATCCTGGTTGGCGGTTTTCTGACGACGATTGCCTTCGGCCGCCTCTTCCTGCTCGCCTATTGGCGCCCGGCGGCGATAGCCCTGACGCCGACAGTCCTGACACCGTCCGGATCGAGGTGGCGCACCGGTCTGCCGCTCGCCGCGCTGACAGCGCTGGTCGTCGGCTTCGGCATCCTGCCGGAACACTTGCTGGCGCTGTCGCAATCGGCAGCTGCCGGCCTTGCCGATCCCCAGGCCTATCTTCACTCGGTCTTCCCGGAAGGAGGCGCGCCGTGATCTTCGTTCTCTTCAACCTGCTGCTGGCCGTTGCCTGGATCGCCGTCACCGGCAGTGCCTCACCGCACAACCTCATCTTCGGCTTGCTGCTTGGCGCCCTGGCGCTGGTCATCATCCGCGAATCCTTCGGCGGCAAGGGACATATCCCCCGCGTCCTCCCGGTGCTCTCGCTTGCCATTCTGTTCCTGAAGGAATTGTCGCTGTCGGCCTGGAAGGTCACGGTCACCGTCCTCTCGCCCGATATGAAGCTGAAGCCCGGCATCTTCGCCTTCCCGCTGACGCTGACGAGCGATTTCGAGATCACTTTGCTCGCAAACCTGATCACGCTGACACCCGGCACGCTTTCGGTCGACGTCTCGACAGATCGCCGCATGCTCTATGTCCATGCGCTCGATTGTTCCGATCCTGAGGCCACCAAGCGTGATATCGCCAACGGTTTCGAACGCAAGATCATGGAGGCTTTCCGGTGATCACGCCTGCCGCCATTATCGCGGTCGCATCTTCGACCGCACTCGTCATCCTCGGCCTGGCGTTGATCCTCACCGTCTGGCGCGTCGTTGCCGGCCCGACATTGCCGGATCGTATTCTTGCCCTCGACATGCTGACCGGTATCGCCATCGGTTTCATTGCGGTCATCGCGGTCAAAACCAGCTTTTCGCTCTATATCGATATCGCCATCTCGCTCGGCCTTGTCGGTTTCCTGGCGACTGTCGCCTTCGCCCGCTTTGTGCTGTCGCGCGGCAACATCAAATCGAAGCCATCTGCGGCAAATGGCAACACGCAAAAGCGGGCAGGGGGCAAGAAGCGATGATCGATTATATCGTGGCTGCCATCACCGCCCTGCTGCTGATCGTCGGAGCGCTCTTTGCTCTTGCAGCGGCAATCGGCCTTGTCAGGCTGCCCGATCTCTACACGCGCATGCACTCGGCCTCGAAGGCGGGGACAGTCGGCTCCGGCCTATTGCTCCTCGCCGCCGGCCTCTATTCGCAAGATCTGGCGATTCTCGCCCGCGCCATCGCCGGCTTTATCTTTTTCCTGCTGACGGCGCCGGTGTCTGCCCATCTCCTTGCCAGAACTGCCCACCGTTCAGGATATGATCTCGGTGAACTCTCGGTCCGTGACGATATCAGAGATCTTTGAGCCTATGCTGTTCGCCGACATTACCAGATTTATGCAAAACTTATGCACAGGAAGCTGTGAGTAAAGCTTGGCGGAAAGCCCTTCAATTCTTCATCTGTCACATTTTCTCAAGAAAAACGACAAATAATAATTGGCCTTTTGGTCAAACGATGGTATTTGAAAATGCAAGTAGAGTTCTGATTGTGAATTGCAATCGTACTGCTTCCAAGTCCCTCAGTTTTGATTTTCAATGTCTAAACTGAGGCCATAGCCCGGAGCATGACGTAGTGGTTTCCAATCAGGCAGTATAAGGACAGGTCTCGCTCTTCGGAATCTAGGGGTGGATTTCGCGTTTTTCGAAACAGAAGATCGCTTCCGGTGCTTTTGCTGTTCGCTTCTACGAGGCGGGTCTTTGACGTGTCGGTCAAAGACCGTTTGTGCATGCTAACAGGAGAAAAAATATGACGGATATAGCGACCGGCAATGCGCCGGAGCTGCTTGTGGAACTGACGGCCGACATCGTTGCGGCCTATGTCAGCAACCATGTTGTACCGGTCAGCGACCTGGCCAATCTGATTTCCGACGTGCATTCGGCACTGAGCAACACGTCCGTACCGCAGCCTGCTGCGGCGATCGTCGAAAAGCAGAAGCCTGCAGTTTCTGTCCGCAAGTCCGTACAGGACGAGCAGATCACGTGTTTGGAATGCGGCGGCAACTTCAAGTCCCTCAAGCGTCACCTGATGACGCATCACAGCCTCTCGCCGGAAGAATACCGCGAGAAGTGGGACCTGCCGACCGATTACCCGATGGTAGCGCCCGCTTATGCCGAAGCGCGTTCGCGCTTGGCAAAGGAGATGGGCCTCGGGCAACGCCGCAAGCGCGGCCGCGGCTGAGCTTTTTCGAAAGCATCGACGACAAAAAGCCGGGTCTTGTGCCCGGCTTTTTTGTGTGCCTTTTCAAGGCATGGAAAATAATCTCGATGGGGCTATTCCAGGAAAGTGCGAAATGGTTTTCCCGGCAAAGCGCGAAGCGGTTTTGCCGGGAGTTGGGTAAACGAAAGGTTGGAGCGGTTCTGCGCTTCTATCAAAAGCTGAATCGCGCCGGTGATCCAACCTTTCGCAGATGATTCGGACGGGCGCCAAGATAGTCTGAGCGACCCCGTCTTATGCTTCGCCGACAGGCTTAGAATGTATTCCTATACTATCAGCAAGTGTTAATGTATTCGATGTGCCAAGGCAGGCGCTGTCCAGCTCGATCGGCTGTGGCCCTTCCGATCAGCAATCATCCCAGTCAAGCCGCGGCGCGGACTCTTGCCTCTTCGCGAATCCTGTTCACCATCGAGCGCAGTCCGTTCGAGCGCTGCGATGACAGATTCTCCACCAGGCCGATCTTCGAGAATATCTCGAAGGCATCGAGCCCGGCGATGTCGGATGCGGTCTTGCCGGAATAGGTGGCAAGCACGATGGCGACGAGGCCGCGCACGATATGGGCGTCGGAATCACCCTCGAAGCTCATGACCGGGTTGTCGGGATCGCCTGTCGTATGCGTCACCAGCCAGACCTGGCTGGCGCAGCCCATCACCTTGTTCTCCGAGGTGCGCTTCTCCTCGGCTAAGTCGGGCAGCGCCTTGCCGAGTTCGATGACATAGCGGTAGCGGTCTTCCCAATCGTCCAGGAAAGCGAAGTCGTCGATGATCTGGTCGAGGGATGCCATGGTAGCCTTTCACTATTAAAGCAGTTCCAGCAAAAGTGCGCAGCGGTTTTGCGTCCGGAATGCGTCAGGAAGTGCTCTAACACTGCATATAGGTGAAAGACCGGCGGATTTGAACCGCTAAAAAGAAACGCCGTGAGGGATGAGCATCCTCACGGCGCAGCAACATGCTGAATTAAACAGGGCAGGCACGTCAGGCATGGGGCCTCTCCGCGTCATGCGGACGGCCGATGCAAGCTATAAAACCGAAAGGCATTGCGGACGAATGCCCGCGAAATTTCGTCAGGTCGCCGGCTTCGGCGTCGGCAGCGGGATCGCGCCGGTCACCACCGTCTCAGGGGCGGCATCATCCTCGACCGGCGGACGGTAAGGCATCGGCTGGTTGAGCGCAGCCTTGGCCTCGCGCACCTTTTCCTGGATAGCAGGTGCTGCCAGCGAAGGCATGTTGAGCGCCACCGGCATCTGCGGTTCGGCAAGCTTTGCGGTCGCCGGCGCCTCGTCCTTGAACTGGCTGTCGAGAAGTTCGTAGGCGACGCGGGCGCCCTCGCGGGCCCGGTAGCCGAGCGCGGTGAAGGTTTCGGCGCCCTTGGCACAAACCTCGGGCTTTTCCGAGCACATGCCTGTGAGATAGTCATAGGCGCCGCTTGCCGCCGTGAACGCGTCGGAAAGCTGCAATTGCGGGCCGTTGGCCAACTTGTCGGAACTCTCCGTGCTGAAGACGGAAAGAAGCACGAGCACGAGGCCAAACCAGAAGGATCCTTTGATCAGAAACCACATTGTCGTCGCCCATCCTGTTTTCCCCGTCCGGTTCTTGTCGCCGAATCAGGCCGGTTGTCCGGTGTGTTTTCACCCTACCGCCAAGTTGCGAATGCCGCTTTTCGAAACTCACGCGCATTTGCGGCAAATTTAGTTCAAATTTTAGCGAACGGTATTTGAGCCGCATTTTAGTCGAATGCGAGCGATCGCCGTTAAGCATCAGGGCAACACCTGCTTGCAATTGCAGGGCTTTTGCTAGCTCGCCTTGCCATAAGAGTTAACGCAATGCTGAAATATGAGGAAAATCCGTCGCTTACCTGCTATTAACCACAAAAGGCAAAGAGCCTTCCAGATGCTTCAAAACGGGAATTTCGGCCGTTTCAGCCTGTGAACAGCGCTTTTGCCTTATCCTTTCTTTAAGTCGCCAAGGCCTATTGTCCGGATCGATCGACAGCCTTTCGGGCGGGTATTGCGTGCGTGTATTGAGTAACATTGGCGGCTGGATGACGGCCCTCGTAGACCGGGCAGCGACAAGCTGGCTCTCCCGGACGGGCGGCGGCGAAGCCGTACGCCAACGCGAGCTCGCGATCCTGCGCCGCCTCGTGCTGTTCTCGTCGGCCGCTCTCGTTGCCGCTCCTATCGGCCTTTCGGCAGTCACAAGTCCGGCCGTCGCGCTGCCGGCGGGTGTTGCCATGGTCTGCGCCGCCTTTCTCTTTTCCGCCGTCGGCAGCATCGCGCTCGCCCGTCAGGGTTCGTCTTCCGGTATCGCCACGCAGTCGGCCGAGGATTTCTTCCTTGCAGCCACCCCCGGCCTCGTCTTCTTCCTGGACCCGCACGGCAGTGTGGCGACGGTCGGCGGCCGCGACCGGCGCGATTTCCTTGCCTGGATGCGCGATCCCAAGGGCAGGGGCTTCCTCGAGCAGGTGCATGTCTCCGACCGCATCCTTTTCCTGCAGGCGCTTGATGACCTGCGCCGGGGCGAGGATGCTCAGAGCGTCGATCTGCGCCTCGACCGGCCCTCGGTCTCGCGCGATCAACGCCAGTTCGCCTATCTCAGAATGGACATGACCGCCCGGCGCGATGCCGATGGCGAGCTTGCCGCCATCATTGCCCAGCTGCGCGATGTCTCCGTCGAGCAGCAGCTGCGTGACGAGGCCCAGAACCGCGCGGCCGATGCCGAATCCGCAAACGACGCCAAGTCGCGCTTCCTCGCCGCCGTCAGCCATGAACTGCGCACGCCGCTGAACGCCATTCTCGGTTTTTCCGATATCCTGATCGGTGAATATTTCGGCAAGTTCGAAAACGACCGCCAGCGCGAATATGTCGGCCTGGTCCGCGAATCCGGCGCGCATCTGCTCTCCGTCGTCAACACCATGCTCGACATGAGCAAGATCGAAGCGGGCCGCTACGAGCTGATCCTCGAAGCCTTCGATATATCAAGCTCCGTCAAATCCTGCGAATCGATGCTGGCATTGCAGGCCAAGACCAAGGGCCTCACCCTGACGAGCCGTATCCAGCGCGATCTCGGCGAGGTCGTCGCCGATCAGCGGGCCATCCAGCAGATCCTCATCAACCTCGTCGGCAATGCCATAAAATTCACCGAGGCTGGCGGCGTTGTCTCGGTCGATGCGGCAGCGCGCGACGGCATCCTCAAGCTGACGGTCAGCGATACCGGCATCGGCATCCCGGCCGACAAGCTGGCGCTGCTCGGCCAGCCCTTCGTCCAGATCCAGAACGACTATACCCGCCGCTTCGAAGGCTCCGGCCTCGGCCTCTCCTTGGTCAAGGGGCTGGTGGCGCTGCATGGCGGGTATTTCGCCATCGCCAGCCAGCCGGGCGAGGGCACGATCATCACCATCGAGATCGCGGTGGACGGCTCGGGCGCCCAGCACGCCGAAGACGCCGGTCATGGCGCGACTGTCGAGTTTCCGCCGCGGCTGAAGGGCGCGGTCAATAGTGGTGCAGAATTGGAAGAGGGGCGTTTCGATGGCCGCGCGCAAGCGAAAATCGCCTAAGGGAAAAAGAGGACGGCAGCAGCCGGGCCTTCTGATGTCAGGCGCTGCCGCCCTCGGCGGGCTCGGCCTGCAAGGCGCCTCCGTGCTCGGCGGGCTCGGCCTGCAGGGCGCATCCGTGCTCGGCGGCGTCATCGGCCGCAATCCGTCGGTCGCCGGCGGCACGATCACCTTCGTCGTCATCTTCTCCTTCGTCGCCGCCAATGCGCTCTGGTATCAGCCGGGCCTGCATCCGCATCCGATTTTCCGCACCCGCGATCCGCAGTCTCCGACCGTGCTCGGTGCCCGCCGCCCGGCTGAGGAGCAGCAGGGCGAGGTCACCACATTCCGGATCGAACGGCCGCAGGATACAGCCACCACCAATGCGACGCCGGCGCCTGCCGCGCCTGGCCAGCAGCCGAGCCAACTCGTCATGGACATCCAGCAGCAGCTGGTGCGCCGCGGCCTCTATAACGGCATACCCGACGGCATCATCGGCCCGCGCACCAGTGCGGCCATCCTCTTCTTCGAGGAGACCGTCGGCATGACCCAGACCGGCGATCCGACGCCGGAGGTACTGGCGGCGCTGAAGACCGATGCCGCCGGCCCCTCGACCGTGCCCGCCGAAAAGCCGCCCGAGGATGTGAGCTCGAAGGCGGCGGCGGAAGATCCGGTGGCGGCCGCGATCCGGAGCGCTGAAAAGACGGTCAAAACGGCTTCGTCAGCTGCAAAGCAGGTTCCATCAAGCGAAATCACCAATGTCGACCTGGTGCTGAAGATCCAGAAGGGTCTTTCCAACATGGCCTATGCCAATGTCGGCGTCGACGGCGTCGCCGGCGAGCAGACCCGCGCGGCTATCCGCCATTTTCAAAAGCACTACAACCTGCCCGAGGACGGTGAGCCGAACCAGGCGGTGCTGAAGAAACTCAAGGAAATCGGCGCGATATAGAACATAATGCCGAAAAGTGTGAGAAGGGCGGTGGCAGCGGTATCTTGAAACCGGCGCATCGGTGCCGTTTGAAACGATCCGGGCCAGACCTGCGGGGCTTTGCCGCCGAAGCCGCCCGCAAAGCGGACCCGCAATGAAATTTGTTTCTTGCCGGAGCCTCTCGGAAACCCTGATCCAGCTGACGGCGAGCGCCGGCGTCAAGACCGCCGACAGCCGTTGGATCGAGGAAGCGCAGTCGGCGGCAAGGCAGATTTCCGGCGCCTTCGAGCGCGCCGTCGCTGAAGGGCAGATCGGGCTCGATACTCTCTTCGACCGACGCTATCGGCTGATACCGGGCACCGATCCGGCACAGGTGACGGCAGCCTTCACCGAACTCGCCGACCGCCTGCTGCCGCCGATCCAGGAACCCGTCACAGCCTTGGACGAGCGCATCGCCTTCTGCGCGGCGATCGACGAGAACGGCTATCTGCCGACCCACAACCGGAAATTCTCGCAAGCCCAGCGGCCTGGCGACACCGTCTGGGACACCGCCAATTGCCGCAATCGCCGCATCTTCGCCGATCGCGTCGGCCTTGCAGCTGGCCGCGGCACCGCGCCCTTCCTCGTCCAGACCTACAGGCGCGACATGGGCGGCGGCAATTTCGTGATGATGAAGGATATCTCCGCCCCGATCACCGTCCGGGGACGGCATTGGGGAGGATTGCGGCTGGCAGTCAAGGTCTGACCGCTGGAGTCAAACTCAGACCGTGCATTGCCGCCACCGGCGCGCCGGTCTATACCGCGCCGATGAGATTACGCGCCGACATCTTCGTTTCCGCCCTCCTGCGCCGCGTCTTCGCCAGCGGCGATTTCGCCGCCGTCGAGAAGAAGGGTGCGGAGGAGGCGGGTGCGATCTTCATCCGTCAGCACTGCCGCGACGGCCTGGAAACTCTCTATGCGCCGGCGCCGCAGACCGCTTTCGACGAAGGCCAGGCCGGCGACCGCCTGTTCGAGATCCGCCTGTTGCGCAGCGAACCGGAAGCGGTGCGCGCGATGCTGGAGCGCGAACGCAAATTCGATCCCGATCTCTGGATCGTCGAACTGGAGGCGGATGAACTCGGAGATATGATCCCACTTGCGAAGGGCGGCTGAGAGCCGAGGCGCTCGTCAGTTCAGCGCCATTTCGGGCAGTTCATATGTGGCAAGGCCGCTAAACCGCGGTTCAGCGAGACCGCCGTCCCATGATGCGCATGTCGCGCTGCGGCGGCGCCTGGCGGATGAAGCGGTGGTTGGGCGTTTCCTGAGGTGCGGGCACATTGGGCACGTCGTGCCTATAGGTGTAGCGATCGGCACGCCGCCAGGCTTCGACGCGTTCGTGGCATTCTTCCGGGTCGAGTGCATCGAGCACCATCCAGCCGCGAGTGACGTTGTGCTGCTGTTCGGCCAGGTGCGGATAGAGCCTTTCGAGCACGAAAACGGCATCAAGAAAGCCCATGCCGAGGCTCGTCAGTGTCGTGGCGAGCTGCTGGCCGGAAAGATCGAGCATGATGCGCTCGGCAAGCCAGCGGCTGGCGGAAAGCGCATCGGCAAGTGCTGTTGCGAAATGCGTCGCCTCGCGTGAGCGCGCGAAGCACACCAGCAGCGCCTCTTGAATGTCGCTGAGCGTGCGCAGACCGAGCCTGTCTTCGTCGGCACGGCCGAGATGACCGGCAAGCCCGAGGATACGCTCGCGCAACGCCTCTTCATTGGCAACCCGCTGTTCCTCCAACGCATCGGCCTCGTTGGTCTCGGCCGGCACCGGCGAAAGCGGGACCGCCGGTGATTCCATGATCGGCGCCGAGGCGCCCACGGCCCGAGGCTGGCTCTGGCGCAGCGCCACTAGCGCATCGATGACCTTCGGCGAGAGTGAATCGCGGCTGACGATCGCCTTGACATGCGCTGCACCCTGCATGCGCGCGATGGTAATCAGCGTATCGTCGGCGATCGCCTTGGAGGCGGCAAGAAAAGGGGCCGCGATCTCGATCGGCTGGTTGCCGATAAACAGTGCCACTGCGGCCGGCATGTTCTCGCATTGGGACAGCGCTGCGACCGCCTGCCGCTTGGCCTCGTCGGACGAGGCTTGGAACAGCGGCATGAAAAGTTCGGCGAATTGGCGCAGTTCGGACCGTGTCGGATGAGACAGGTTCTCGAAACTGCTGACAGTCGCCATCAACACCACGTCCTTTTTCCTGACGGCCAAGGGGCCTTCTAGGTCTCGAAACCGGTCACGCACAAAAACACCCCGAAAACGCAGAACAACGGGACCATGGGCCGATATGCGCTGGCGGAACGCATGTCAGGCCATACGGTGATGAACAAATCCTAGACCGGTAGGGTTAATGCATGCTGAAGATTTTATTAAAAAGCAACAGAAATATACACGCTCAGCGTGTTGTTGCATAGTTAGCCGGCGATATAAAAATGCGCGGTTTGGAACGGCGCTATGAGGATTCCTCACCGCCGAAGTGATGGTTGAAAAGTTCAGGCAATCCTGTGATCGCGCAGCGCGTGCAGCAGCTTTTCGCGGCTGTCATAACCGGCCTGATAAAGGTTGAGGGCCGCGGATGCCGCGAACTGCGCGTCGACGCTTTTGATGTCGATGCGCCGTTCCGAGCACCAGGCATCAAGCGCACTGCGCAGCACGTCGAGATCGTCAGGCGAGAAGGATGAATTGACCAGCAAAGACACCGCTTACCCTCCGCATTCCGGCAAGAGCGTAGAAAATCCCCGATCGATCGGTGCCCGGGAACTGTGATCGACCGAACGAAACATACGCGCATCTGAGCGCCTCGCAATTAAATATTTTCATGACGCATTTTTGCAACACTGCCTTTTTCGAGGTAGAGAGATTGCCGCGCCAATGCCAACTATATGAATTATTTCTAATTTTAGCGGCGATGCCAAGCCAGGCCCCTTGCGCAGGCGGCGTGAAACCAAATCGACTCTTCGAGCGTTAAAGGGAAGGCGAGTCGAACGGTGTTTGGCATCGCCGAACATTAGTAAACTGTTAACTGTCATGTGTCTCAATTCGGATAGGAACGACGCGATTTGAGTAGTTGGATCGTCGAAACTCCGCATCACGGTATTTCAATCAGGTGCCGTGGGAAAGGCGCGAATGCCCTCGGTCCGGTCATTCCGGCACCGCAGGACGCGCCGGCCCGCACATTGGCGGGCAGGGTGAAATCCATCGCAAGTTCATCCGTCTCGGGCAGTGCATGGAGACGAGAATGGCAATAGTAGTCGCATTGGCGGATCGGCAGCCGCGGGCGCCGCATCGCCCGGACAAAGAGCCCCGCGAAGCCAAGATCCTCTGGTTCACCGGCGTCCGCTACGAGCGGTTGGCCGAGAGCCCTAGACCTAGTCCGGCGCCCGCGCCGCGCGTCAACAAGAAGTAACCGCTCTTCAACCTTAGCGAGCGGCGAATTGCTCGCAGCCGGCTTCCGTCAGGAAGTTGCGCGCAGCCTCATTGAAGCTCGCCTGCGGCGCCAGCGTCCGCAGCACGGCATAACCGTCCGGCCGTGCCATTTCCACCAGGATCGCCTGCTGCAGCTCCTGCGGCAGATTTTTGCGCAGGTCGGTCAGCTGGATCGGACTGCCGGCCAGCACATCGAGCGCACCGCCGACCGATGTCCTGTCGTTCATGCTGAAGACCTCGTTGGAGGCGCTGTCGTAGATCGCGATCGACCAGAAGGGCACATTGCCCTTGGCGGTGAAATGCACCGGAGCATCCTCGACATCGAAGGAGCAGACGGCGGTGCGCAGGAAGGGGTCGCCATTGGCAAGGCCGGCCTCGTCATACTGGTCGCCGAGCAGGTAGAAATTGTTGAGATCGCCCTCCGCCTCCACGCGGGTTGCCGCATCCCTGCCGGTGAAATGCGGCAGCGACAGGATGATGACGAGATGCAGCAGGGCTGCGCCGAAAAGGCCGGTCAGGACGGCGAAGAATATCCTAAGCATTGCCGCATCCGGTCTTGGTGAGTTTCGGCATGGCGAGGTCGATCACGCCGGAACTGCCGGCGGTCGGGGTGTCGAACAGCGTCAGTACCAGCCGGAAGGAACCGGCCTGTGGTAAGGCCAGCCAATTGCCCGGTTGGGCGACGGCGGAGATCTCGATCGAGAAACTGCTGTCTTGCTGGCGCAGCACCGTCCAAGAATTGAGCGCAGAGGGATGCCCAGTCGTCACCGCCGCTGGATTGCCGCCATTGTCGGCAGTAAAGAGGGTCCAGAGCCGGGCAGGCGGCGTCTGCCCGCTGATGCGGTAGCGGCAGCCGGCATTCAGCCGCGCGCCCTCGTCGTCGACGCTCGCCGTGAAGGTCAGGCCCTCGGCGCTGCCGTAGAGCAGCTTGCCGGCGCGCGCGCGGTGCGACTTGGCATAGGGATCGGCCTCGACCGTCTGCAACGCCGGAAAGGCCTCCCAGGCGCCGAGGTTGATCGCCCCAAAACCCTGCGTCGCATCCAGCGCATAAAGCGAAATCATGATCCCGCCGCCAAAGGCGACGATCAGCGTGATCGCGATAAAAAGGGGAAATCGAAACACGTCATGACCTTGGAAACCATATCGGATGAAAGGGTTACCACTGATTCTGGCAGGGTGGAATGCCAAGCCGTGCCATAGAGGCCGATTGATCCACGTTATGCAAAGTGCGGCAACAGGGCTGTCCGGTTTGCGCGAATGGCTGCCCCTCACCCTAACCCTCTCCCCGTAAACGGGGCGAGGGGACGTGGCCTACGAGAGGTGTGCGGGGAACGGAGAGGTGGCGACATGGTCCCTTCGCCCCGTTTACGGGGAGAAGGTGGCGGCAGCCGGATGAGGGGCAGTCCGGCAATCTCCTGGGCCAACTACTCCGCGCTCGCCACCTTCGCCGGCGCGAGCGGGGCGGCATCCTTCAGCTTTTCGCCGAGTGTCTTGAGGATGTCAGTCGATTGAACCGAGAGCATGCGCGGCCGGACAAGCTGCGGCAATCCGTCCTGCGGCTTGGCGGCAGACGTCTTGGCGAGGTCCTTTTCCGAGGGCAGGGGGTTTTCGACGCCGGGGATGGCGCGCAGCGTGACGCCCTGATGGGCGTAGTCCATGGCACGCTTGAAGGTCATCGCCGGCAGCGAGCCGCCGGTCATGTTGTTGGTCGAGGTGTAGTCGTCATTGCCGAACCAGACGGCGCAGGTGTAATTGCCGGTGAACCCGACGAACCAGGCGTCGCGATAGGCCTGGGTCGTGCCGGTCTTGCCGGCCGTCAGGATGCCGTTGTCGAGTGCGGCCTTGCGCGCCGTGCCGACATAGGGAACGCGCGACAACATCTGGTTCATATAGGCGTCGGCCTGTTCGGACAGCACGCGTTTCGGCGCCGGTTCGTCATGGTCGAAATCGTAAAGCACGTCGCCGTCGTAATCGAGGATCTGAGTGATGCCGTGGCGGCGCGACTGGTAGCCGCCGGCCGGGAAGGTGGCATAGGCCGTTGCTTGGTCGAGCACCGTTACCTCGGACGTGCCGATCGGGATGGTGACGTCGTCGCGGATCGGCGTTTCGACGCCGAGATTCTTCGCCATCGCTCGGATCGGCTGAATTCCGAGTTTTTCCTTGGCAAGCCGCACCGGCACGGTGTTGATCGACTGGGCGATCGCGGTCTCAAGCGTTATGCGGCCGGCATAGTGATTGGCATAATTATGCGGGCTCCAATTGCCCCAGGAGATCGGGGCGTCGACGATAGTCGTCTTCGGTGTCATCCCGCTCTCCATCGCCACCGAATAGGTGTACACCTTGAAGGAGGACCCCGGCTGGCGCAGCGCTCTGGTGGCGCGGTTGAACTGGCTTTCGCCGTAATCTCGGCCGCCGACCATGGCGCGCACGGCGCCGCCGTTTTCGATCATCACCATCGCGCCCTGCTTGGCGTGATAGGCTTCGCCATATTCGCGCAGCGACGTCTCGACCGAATCCTCGGCCGCCTGCTGGATGCCCATGTCGATCGTCGTGCGCACGATCAGCGAATGCTGGTGGAAACGCGGTGAAAGCCGCTGCACCTCGTCGAAGGCCCAGTCGAGGAAGAAATCGGGCGATTCCACCTCGTTGCGATCGACGACGGTGGCGGGGTTGCGCCTGGCGGCGATCACCTGACCCTCGGTCATCAGCCCGCTTTGGACGAGATTGGTCAGCACCTCGTTGGCGCGTGCACGCGCCGCCGGCAAGTTGACATGCGGCGCATATTTGGCCGGCGCCTTGAACAGGCCGGCGAGCATGGCGGATTCGGCAAGGTTCACATCGGTGATATTCTTGCCGAAATAGAACTGCGCCGCTGCGGCTGCGCCAAAAGTGCCGCCGCCCATATAGGCGCGGTCGAGATAGGTGGAGAGGATTTCCTTCTTGGAAAGGTTCGCCTCGAGCCACAATGCCAGGAACGCCTCGGTGACCTTGCGGTCGATCGAACGTTCATTGGACAGGAACAGGTTCTTGGCGAGCTGCTGCGTCAGCGTCGAGCCGCCCTGCACGACTTCGCCGGCGCGCGCATTCTCGCTCATGGCGCGGAAGAGACCGATGAAATCGATACCGAAATGGTCGAAGAACCGCCGGTCCTCGGTGGCGATCACCGATTTGATCAGCGAATCCGGCAGCTCATCGATCGGCACGGAATTCTGGTGGATCACGCCGCGATGGCCGATAACGTTGCCGTAGCGGTCGGTGAAGGTGACGGCGAAATCGCCGCGATTGCGCCAGTCCTCCTTGGTCGCCTCGAAGGCGGGCTGGGCAAGCAGCAAAATCAGCACGGAGCCGGCCGCCCCGAGCGTCAGCCCTTCGCCGGCAAGTTCGAAGACCATGCGCTTCCAGCCGCGCACGCGAAAGCGGCGGAAGAAGATGGTGATGTCTTCCCAGATCTCGGCGGCGCGGAAGCCGGCGTTCCAGACGGTCGAATCGATCCAGGAATCGATGCGCAGCAGAATGTGACGGCTCTTCGCCGGCCGCTTTTCCGCCGCCTCGTTCGCCGCTTTTCCGGGCCTGTTTTCTGGCCCGTTTTCTGGCCCATTTCCTGGGTTGTCCGGATCCTGCACGTCCTGTATTCCCGCCTGATCGCGCTTCGATCATATCCGACGAAAGCGCGAGGCCCGCATATGGCCGCAAATCTCTCCGATATCAGGAGAGAATTCTCCGAGTACCAGGAGTATACTGAAGGATTGATTGATTTTGCGGCCGATAACAAGAGAGATGCATGAGGGTCACGCGAATTTGCGGGCCGCTGTTGCAAGAAACGAACGATGAACGATCTGCCCTTCTGGAAGAGCAAGACGCTTGCCGAAATGACCGTCGCCGAGTGGGAAAGCCTCTGCGACGGCTGCGGCCTCTGTTGTCTCAACAAGATTGAGGAATGGGATAGCGGCGATATCTATTTCACCTCGGTCAGCTGCAAGCTGCTCGACGGCGAAAGCTGTCGCTGCTCAAGCTATGAGAACCGCTGGGATTTCGTGCCGGACTGTGTTCAGCTGACGAAGGAGAACGTGCCCGATATCGCCTGGCTGCCGCCGACCTGCGGCTATCGGCTGGTCAATGAAGGCCACGACCTCTACTGGTGGCACCCGCTCGTCTCCGGCGACCCGGAGACCGTCCATGCCGCCGGTATTTCTGCGCGAGGCCGCACGATCAACGAAAGTGAAATCGATATCGACGATCTCGAAGATTACGTCGTCGACTGGCCGCTGACCGTGGGCGAGAAGGACGATGAGGAAGCATAAGCGGGCTCAGGGCTTTATTGCCGCGAGGAAGCACCGCAGCTCCGTCTCCACATAGGCGGCCACCGGCCCCTCCGCGCCAAAACCCCACCAGATGAGCGAACCCTGCCATTGCGAAAGCAACAGCCGGGCGATCGTCTCCGGCGCAGTCGCCGATCCGAAACATCGCGCGATCGCCGCCGTCAGGGCCGTTCCCCACGCGGCCCCTCGGGCGCGCAGCACCGGATCGCGGAAATCCTCGCGAAGCACCAGCAGTCCCTCACCATAGGCAGCGGCATTGTCGCCGTAGTCCTGCGACAGGCCGACGAGCAGCGTGATGGCGCCTTTCGGCGTTTTCGGGACGGTCTCGGCAAGCCGCGCCGTTTCCGCATCCAGCCTGTCCCAGGCATAAAGCAGCGCGGTGCGCAGCATCGCCGCTTTCGTGGCGAAACGCTGCACCAGCGTCGAACCGGAAAGTCCGCTTGCTTTCGCCACCGCCGCAAAGGTCGCCGCGTCCGGGCCCTCGGCCTGGATCAGCGCCAGCACCATGGCGAGAAGCTGTTCGTCGGACAGTGTGCGGCGTCGCGGCATGAAATTCCTCTTGCATTCACGTCATATGTAAACGATCATTCGTTTATAAACAAGGAGCGCCGGGTAATTCCTGGTGCAACCATTGCAGCATGAGGCGCTTTAGCGTGGAGGATGGAGAAGTGACAGCGAACTTGCGGGAGAAAGTGGCATTGGTGGCGGGTGCTACGCGCGGCGCCGGCCGAGGCATCGCGGTGGAACTCGGTGCTGCCGGCGCCACCGTCTATGTAACGGGACGCACGACGCGCGCTCAGCAATCCGAATATTCCAGGCCGGAGACGATCGAAGAGACGGCTGAACTTGTAACCGCCGCAGGCGGCAAGGGTATCGCCGTGCAGGTGGATCATCTCGTCGAGCAACAGGTCGAGGCGCTGGTCGCCCGCATCCGCGTTGAGGCCGGCCGGCTCGATATTCTCGTCAACGACATCTGGGGCTGCGAGAAACTGTTCGAATGGGACAAGGCCGTCTGGGAGCATTCGCTGGACAAGGGCCTGCGCATGCTGCAGCTCGGCATCGAGACACATCTGATCACCGCCCATTACGCCCTGCCGCTGATGATCGAGCGGCCCGGCGGGCTGCTGGTGGAGATGACGGACGGCACGGCTGATTACAATGCCACGCATTACCGGCTTTCGCCCTTTTACGACCTCGTCAAAACGGGTGTCACCCGCATGGCCTGGGCGCATGCGCAAGATTTGGAAAAACACGGCGCCACCGCTGTTTCGATCACGCCTGGCTGGCTGCGCTCCGAAATGATGCTGGATGCTTACGGTGTCCGTGAGGAGAACTGGCGCGAGGCGACCAATGTGCAGCCGCATTTCGCCATTTCCGAAACCCCCCGCTTTGTCGGCCGCGCCGTTGCCGCCATCGCCGCCGATCCCGACCGCGCCCGCTGGAACGGCCAGTCGCTGTCGAGCGGCGGAGTGGCCAAGACCTACGGCTTCGACGATATCGACGGTTCGCGGCCGGATTGCTGGCGCTACATGGTGGAGGTGCAGGAGCCGGGCAGACCGGCTGACGTGACGGGTTATCGCTAAACAATTCCAGGGAAACGGCTTTCCCTGGAATTGGATGCAGGCAAAGGTTAGGTCGGCTCTGCGCTCCCGTGAAAACTAAACCGCTCTAACGCTCGCTATCATGCTGCGGCAAGCCGCGCCGCCTCGCGAAACGAGACCAGCCGCTTCGTCTGTTCGTCCCATAGCACCAGCTTGACGCAACGCAGGCTTTCCATGAGCGTGATGCGGCCGATATCGGCAAGCTCAGGATGGTCCCGCAGCACCTCCGGCAGCCGGTAGTAGGGCACCCGGCTCGACAGGTGATGCACATGGTGGATGCCGATATTGCCGGTGATCCAGCGCAGCACCGGCGGCAGGTCGTAATGCGAGGCACCGTGCAGGGCCGCATGCTGGAACTGCCAGTCCGGCTTCTTCGACCAGTGCGTTTCCTCGAACTGATGCTGGACGTAGAACAACCAGACGCCGGCAGCACCTGCCAGAAGCACGATCGGCAAATGCACCAAAAGAAAGGGAATGATCCCGATCGCCCAGATCAACAGCGCGGCGGCCACTGCGACGGCAAGGTTGGTCGCCATGGTCGAGACCCAGGGCAGGGCGCCGGAGCGCATCATGCCGAAAGGCAGGCGCTGCTTGAAGAGGAACAGCCATGCCGGTCCGATCCCGAACATCACGATCGGGTTCCGGTAGAGCCGATAGCCGAGCCGGCCCCAGCGTGACAGCGCGTTATATTCGGCAATCGTCAGCGTTTCGATATCGCCAACGCCGCGTTCGTCCAGGTTCCCGGCCGAAGCATGGTGTTCCGCATGCGCCCGGCGCCAATAGTCGTAGGGCGTCAGCGTCAGGATGCCGATCGTGCGACCGACCCAGTCGTCGACGCGGCGACGGGCGAAAAACGAGCCGTGGCCGCAATCATGCTGGATCATGAACAGTCGGAGCAGGAAAGCGGCGGCGGGAAAGACGAGGATCAGGCCGGGCCAGAAGCTGTAATGAACCGCTGCCCATGCGGCAGCCCAGAACAGCGCGAAGGGGACGACGGTAACGGCAAGCTCGAAGGCGCTGCGTCCGGCCCGCGGCTGGCGATATCCGGCAAGGATCTTCAGCCAGCGCTTTTCAGCGAAAAGCGCGGCTTGCTCGGCGGATCGATCCGGGTTTTCGGATCGCTCCGAGTTGTCGTCGGGCTCGCCCAAAGGGGCCACTTGGATTTCCTCGCACTCGCTGCGGCGCGCAGATTCGATCACAGAGTGACGCCGTGAAAGGCGGCGATCGCCGAAAAGCCGAGTGCAATCACCACGGCCGAGCGAATGAGGAAGAGCGGATAATCGAAGTGGTACATGGTATGAAGAGTGGTCATAGTTACAGCAATTCCTGTTTTTCTGAGAACATGTCAATGGGCGATGGTGTCACGCCGGAGCGCAGCGCGTTCGACAAGGACGCGCTAGCACTTGCGCTGTTATGCGCATGGGGGCGGAGCGGGGGGCTCGATAAGAAGTTCTATTTCTTTGGAGCACTGCCCTGCGGGGCGGTCTTGGTCGCCGTCTTCATCTGATTGGCGAATGTGCTTTCCACCTTCGCTGCCTGCTTGTCCTTCTTCGGCTTCCGGACCTCACGATTGCTTCTTACTTGTCCTTTTGCCATCGATAAAATCTCCCTTAGATCGAAATTGAAAGCCGCAGCCTGCGTGGTATTCGCCCCGCTTGTCGGTCGCGATCAGAGATCGCGGGATCGTCATGAGGGGCAACCCGACAACACCGGGCCGCAGGGATGGAATGAAAATGATGCCTGCTGAAACCGCATCGCAGTCTGGAGGCGGATGACCGGAGAGGTCACCGAAAGCCAAACCCGACGTTGAGACGGGACGTCACCATGCTTTCGCGATCGGGAAAATGGCGGGGCCGGAAACCCGGCCACCGCAAATGCCGCATCGGCCAAATCAGCGAGCCCTCCTTATAGAATAAAATTGAGGTGCCATTAAGGCCGCTGCCGCAGGAAAGCCATATTTCCACAGGGATTAAACATGCCGCGCAAAACTATGATGCAGCTTTGCGATAACGACATGCGTAAAAACAGGACCCGAAGCGCGAGGGTGAATCTTGCGACGCGCTCAGTCATTTACGGGAAACAGGCGGATCAGCTTCGTTCTTTCCATCTCCGCTCGGCCCGATGCCGACATGATACCGCGGGCCAAACAGAGTTCTATGTCCCGTCCGATATCGAGCGGTACCAGCATCGACAAAAGCAAATCCACTTGCGTACAAAGCAAGAGGGTTTTCGCACAATAATTCTTCGGGCCGAGCGGCTCGCTTGCCGCTAGCGCATAACCCCGAAATCGGAATCGATTTTCCGAAAGGATTACGCGCAAACTCAAAGTGTTAGAGCGTCCTTAGTGCGTCTGAAAAGACGCGCGGCGCCCTTGCCGGCGCGTCGTGGCGGGGCAATCCCTGTATCGCATATCGGTTAAAGATGGGGGTTACCGGTTTCGGCGGCGTCTTCAGCTTGCCGAAATGATGTTCGAGCGCCAGCGAGAGCATGGCCGGCGAGGTGACGCCCTCCTCGAACAGCCTGATCAGCAGCACGGCCGCGACGTTGAAGACCCTTTCGTCGTCGATCAGGATTCTGGCGTCGTAACCGGCGTCGTCGAGCACGCCTTGAAGCATGTCGAGATCGGATGAGGTCAGATGCGATTTTTCGGAAGTGGAAGACATCGGTCCTCCTTTCATCGGGGCGAGGATACGAAGATCCTCAGTCGGCAGCGCCCGTTCAATGGCTGCCGAAGTTGCGACCATGCGCCTTTCGCCGAGGCAACGCAACGGGATTCTTGCCGCAGATCTAGCTCCGGTTCATGAGCAGCCCGCACCGGTCAGAGTGCGGGCTGTGAGGATCATTCCGCCGCTTGATAGGCAGGCCTCCGGGCGGCCGATGTCCGCGGACCGGCGGCGGCAAGCAGGGTGATCGCCACCGCAAGCGTTGCCACGAAGGCGATGCCGGCGACGTAGGGGTTCCAGCCGAAATGCGGTGCGGCGCCGAAGACCGCCGAGGCGGCCGCAAGCACGATGCCGCCGCCGATCTGGAAGGAGGCGAAGAGCAGCCCGGAGGCGAGCCCCGCCTTGTCATCCTCCACATCGGAAAGGGCCGCAACCTGCACCGAGGGGTAGGTCAGGGCGTAACCCAGGCCGAGCGGGATCTGCGAGAACACGACCAGCAGGATCGGATCGACATGTCCGAGTGCGGTAACCCAGAAGACGTAGCTGAAGGCCTGCAGGCCGACACCCACTGCCATCAGCCGGGTAGCGCCGCGATTTTGCGCGACCGTCGCAAAACGTGGCGCCAGGAACATCACGAAGACACCGCCAAGCGCGAAGCAGAAGCCCGTCGTGAAGGCCGACCAGCCGATGACGTTCTGATAGTAGAGCGTCGCCAGAAACTGGAAGCCGACATAGGCACCCTGGAAGAGGGCGGCGATCGCATTGGCATGCCGGAGTTTGGCGCGGCGGAACATGCCGAGCGGCACCATCGGATCGGCATGGCGCGCTTCGACCAGGAGGAAGAGCAGGATCAGCACCAGCGACGCAGCGAGCGAACCCCAGGTCGGGAACGCCTGCCAGCCGGCGGCCGCGGCGTTGGTGATGCCGAAAACGAAGAGCAGCAGCCCGGGCGTGATCGTCAGCGCGCCGGCCCAGTCGAAGGCAGGTCTCGGTCCCGCCCTTTTCGGGTCGGCGGGCAGCACCAGCGGCGCCAGAACGAGCGTCAGGATGGCGACGGGCGCGCCCATGACGAGCGTCGCCCGCCAGCTGAAGATCGTCGCGGCACCGCCGAGCACCATGCCGAGCACGAAGCCGGCGGCGCCGGTGGAGGAGAAGACACCGAGCGCCTTTGCCCGTGCGGTTCCCTCGCCGAAGACGGAGAGAAGCAGCGCTAGGGCTGCAGGCGCCGTGAAGGCGGCGGCAATGCCTTTGATCAATCGGGCGGCGATCAGCGTCGGCCCGCTATCGACGAAGCCGCCGGCGATGCTGGCGGCGGCAAAGATCGCCAGCGACCAGAGGAAGACGCGGCGATGGCCAAAGACGTCGGCGACCCGGCCGCCGAGCAGCAGGAAGCCGCCATAGCCGAGCACATAGGCGCTGACGGCCCATTGCAGCGATGTCGCCTCCATGCCGAGTTCGGCCTGGATGGCGGGAAGCGCAACGCCGATGGTGGAGACGTCCATGGCGTCGAGAAAATTGGCGGCGCAGAGCAGCAGCAATGCCAGCCCCGCCCCGCTTGGCGATTTGGAAAGAGTCATCGAAATCGTTCCTTCTTCGCTGCCGCCTCATCGGGGGAGGTTGCCGGACGGCAGGGAACGAGAAAATGTACAGCTTCCTTTCCTATTGCAAATTGATAGTAGCCATGCCAGGTATTGCTGACGATGATGAATGATGCCACTCTTCGCAAGATCGACCTCAATCTCCTGCTGGCCTTTTCAGTGCTGATGCAGGAGCGCAACGTCAGTCGTGCCGCCGAACGGCTGCTGCTTGGCCAACCCGGCCTGTCGGCCGCTTTGCGGCGCCTGCGCGAGGCCCTGGACGACGAATTGTTCGTACGTGTCGGCCGCGGCCTGCAGCCGACGCCGCGCGCCCTTTCCATCGCCCCGGCGATCGAGGATGCACTGTCGGGCATCGAGCGCGCCATCCGCCCGCAGGCCGAATTCGATCCGGCAAGCTGGCAGGGCGAGTTCCGCATCGGCATGTGCGACAATCTCGAATCGGCCTTCTTCGGCCCGCTTGCCGCCCGTCTTCTCCAGCTTTCACCCGGCGCCCGGCTGATCGGCGTCGCCTCCGAGAAACGCGATGCCGCGCGCCGGTTGGACGAGGGCGTCTTCGACTTCAGCGTCTCCGTGCACGACGAACCGGCCTCTTGGCACATTCGCGCGCCCTTGTTCGACCAGGCCTCAATCTGTATTTACGACGAAGCTCAACTCCGGCTAAAGGCGCCGCTGAGCCTCAAGGACTTTGCCAATGTCGCCCATGTCACGGTCTCGTTCGAAGGCAATGCCGCGACCAGCATCGACATCGCGCTGAGCCGCACCGGGCACGTCAGACAGGTGGTGGCGACAGTGCCGCGCTTTTCCGCCCTGCCGACTGCGCTGCGGGCCATGCCCGCCATCGCCACCGTGCCGGAATCGATCGGCCGCTGCATGGCGCAATTGCATGGGTTGACGATCTGTCAGCCGCCGCTTCCTCTCCCCGCCGATCCGGTGACGATGCTCTATCGCCGTATCGACCAGGCCGACGGCCGGGCGCGCTGGTTCCGTCGCCTGTTCCTCGAGGTCGCCAGCCAGGCGCTCGAAGCCTCCGGCTGCCGCGTATCGATCTCGAGAGTTGCCGCCTGACCCCTTAAAGTTCGCCTTTGTGAAAATACGCTTCGAGGCGGTAGCCGTCCGGGTCGATGATGAAGGCGGCATAATAGAATTGCCCGTAATCCGGCCGCACACCCGGTTCACCATTATCCGTGCCGCCGGATGCGACGGCCGCCGAGTGAAAGGCATCGACCGCGGCCTCATTAGGCGCGACGAAGCAGAAATGCAGCCCGGATCGCATGTCGGCAACCACGGGCTGTTCGACCTGCATCACCCAGAGCCCGACCCTTTCAGGGCCGTAGCCAATCATGGTGTCGGAATTGGACAGGCGCTCATATCCGAGCGGCGCCAGCGCCGCATCGTAGAAACGCCGGGCTCTTTCGAGGTCTTTTACGCCGATGGAGATATGATCGAACATCAACTGCGAACTCCCTATCTTCCGCTAATCCCCGAAGGACTGCTCACACCCAAGATGGCTCGACGCCAACAACTTTCAACCAAAGCATGTCACGCAAAAGTCTACAGCGGATTTGCGACAACGACATGCGTAAAACAAAGACTTAAAGCGCGAGGAGTGAATCTGAAAGATTGCGATGCGCTTTAAATCAACGAAGGGGCCTGTATCGTGGGTGTGGATCATTCATGGCCGGCGATCCTGTCCAGCGCCTTGGCGAAAAACGCAGTCCTCCGACTGCAGCTGCCTGCGGCAATGCCTGAGGCTGGACATTGCCGCGCATCCGCCCAGGTCTCGTTCTAAACAGCGCCCCCGGCGACGCTTTGCATCGGCTGCAGGTTCGTCACCTCATAGGTCCAGACGCGAAACGCCTTCAGCATGTGCGGCCCGAAGGAATTGATGAGCGGTATGTCGGCGGCGTCGCGCCCGCGTGCGACGATGATACGACCGATCCGCCGCGTGTTGTTGCGTGGATCAAATGTGTGCCATGCACCGTCCAGGAAGACCTCGATCCAGGCGCTGAAGTCCATCGGATCGACGACCGGAATACCGATGTCGCCGAGATGGCCATTGATATATCGGGCAGGAATGTTGAGGCAACGGCACAACGCCACTGCGAGATGCGCAAAGTCGCGACAGACGCCGACACGTTCGTGAAACGCCTCGAAGGCTGTCCGCGTCGATCGCGCCTGCATGTAGTCGAATTGGACGTGGCGGTGGACGAAGTCGCAGATCGCCTGAACGCGGCCCCAACCCGGTGAGACTGTGCCGAACATATCCCACGCAATTTGACTGAGACGATCCGTCTCGCAATAGCGGCTGCCCATCAGGTAGACGAGGCAATCATCCGGCAATTCCGAAACCGGGAGTTCCCTGGCGCCCGGCAGCGACCTGTCCGGTTTGCCGTCGTCTTCGATCGTCGCATCGCCCCATATGGTCAGGTCGCCCGCTGGGGCAACCAGCCGGAGACAGCGGTTGCCGAAGAGATCACGGTAAGTCGAAGTGCGAACATCCGGCGTGGTGAAGACCGTTTCCGGAATTCTGATGTCGGCCGCACGATCATCATGAACCGACAACAGGCATACCAATGCGGTCGGCTGCGGGCAGGTCAGTGTCATTTCATAGCCGTAACGGATCAACATAGAGCGTTCTCTCGCGTCCGGATCCGCCTAGCGGAAATCCGCCGCAGTTAGAGTTTAGAAGGCGCGGCGGCGGTAGGAGTAGGCTTTGCGTGCCACGTCCTGAATGGAGTTGCGCAGGACGTCGAATAACGAAAGCCAATTCGTTTCCGAAGGCTCGGTTCTTTGCAATGCGGTGTCGGATTTCGCCAGAGCGCCAACCTCGATGAAGAACAACACCTGGAACAGGCCGTCATGGCCGACGAAGCGCACAGCATTTCGCGCCGCATCGAAGCTACGGCTTTGGTTCAGGAAGGCTAGCGCCACGGTTGAGCCGGCGGGGTCTCACGAGCACTCCGAGCGGCGTCCGACAGCCTGAGCCATTCCTTCCGGTATCCTATGTTGAGAAGATTGAAGGACATCACGTCTTTTCCGGCGTCCGAACGGCTCTTGCCGGTCAGGGCATGGTCGGCGTGCACTGGAACGCCTGCGGATACACGATAGACGGTCCACGAACGGGCGGATTCGATCCGGCGGTCGTGTTCGATCTCCATGGAGTAGCGGCCGGACGCGCCACATTTGTTTTCCCATGTGCCGACGGCAAAGGCATTCCGTCTTCGTTCGGCTTCGTCTTCATGGCTGTTCACGATGTCAACCTTTCGTCATTCGGGCCGTGGCCAAGGCCAAACGTCCTCTCGATCAGTGTTGCGCCGCTGCCGGCGGGCGAAAGGTTTACCAGTTCCAGACTGTCTTCCGTCGCGACCCGCTCATGACGTTCATCGTCACTGCGGATGCGGTATTGCAGCACATTTCCTCTCAGAGGCAGTGTGGCGGTAATGCGATATGTCTCGGGGAGCTTGGAGGGAACGACCAGGAACCCGTCCTTCACCCGGACGGTTTGCCCCACCTTGAAGATATGTGTTGCCGCCTCGCGTCGGATCGAGCGTCCATTGCGTTGCGGGATGCGCGTAGCGGTCATGATGGTTTGTGGTCCTTTTCGAGCGCGGTTTGGAGATCTGAAAGGTGGACAGGCATCATCTGCTGCGTCGAACTCTGCGCGGCGATCGCCGGCAGGTGGATGAAGGCGCCGACCCGTCGCCAGGCAAGCCTGGAAACGCTGTCGATCGATTCCTCGTCATAGTCGACGCGGTATTCTCCGGCTGGCTGCGCCCCGTCGAAACCGGGCAGGCGGAATGGAGATGAAAAACGGACGACGGTTTCTGTGGTGCGACTTGTCACGGCTGAGGCCTCCGCAGGAATACACTGATGCGTTCCTGTATCGTTGAGATCCGAGCCGGACGAACTCGAGGCTGCCGGTACATCCGCGGTCAGCGCCAAGCTCATTCCGGATCGGAACAGGCGAAATGAACGCCGGAACGACGTCATACATTCGCTATCGAGAATTCAGTGGTGATGGCGGGTCGTAGGTCTCTGACACCGCGAAGCCAAGTCGGCCAAATCGACGAGGCCCATCATTACGCCTTGATTGAGTTTAAATCAAGATAATTCGGATTTATCTATAAAAAACGCCAAATTAACGCGACGACATGCTAAATAAAGTTGAGCGCTGCGGCGAAAAAAATTCTATTCATTTCCAGATTAATACAAAATATCCGCTCAAATTGATTTCCTGAATTTTTCAAGAAATTCCCTGGGTGAACAATATTTCTTGGCACTCCTAACAATCGAGTGCCACGGATGCTATTTATGTACTGCAGCCGCCATACGCGCCGGCAGCAGAAAGACCTCTATGAAATTCCGCTCACTTCACGACCGCGTCGTCATTCGACGTGCGGAAGGCGATGTCAAATCCAAGGGTGGGATCATCATTCCAGACACCGCCAGGGAGAAGCCGCAGCAAGGTGAAGTGGTCGCAGTCGGCCCGGGCTTGCGCGACAAAGGCGGCACTCTGGTCCCGCGCGATGTCGAGGTCGGCGACATCATGGGCATCGTCGAAAAGACCGAAACGGCTGCCGACAAAGCCGCCTGAGGGTCGAATTTCCGACCCGCATCTCAAGACCGAACTGGGAAGAAATATCATGTCTGCCAAGGAAATCAGATTCTCCACCGACGCGCGCGACCGCCTGCTGCGCGGCGTCGAATTGCTCAACAACGCCGTCAAGGTGACGCTTGGCCCGAAGGGTCGCAACGTCGTCATTGACAAGGCCTATGGCGCACCGCGCATTACCAAGGACGGCGTTAGCGTCGCCAAGGAGATCGAACTCGAAGACAAGTTCGAGAACATGGGCGCGCAAATGGTGCGCGAGGTGGCTTCGAAGACCAATGATCTTGCCGGCGACGGCACGACGACGGCAACGGTGCTCGCCGCCTCCATCTTCCGCGAAGGCGCAAAGCTTGTCGCTGCCGGCATGAACCCTATGGATCTCAGGCGCGGCATCGATCTCGGCGTTACCGCCGTCGTCAAGGAAATCCAGGCGAGGGCGATGAAGGTCAAATCGTCAGGCGAGATCGCGCAGGTCGGCACCATTGCCGCCAATGGCGACGCCACCATCGGCGAGATGATCGCCAGGGCGATGGACAAGGTCGGCAATGAGGGCGTCATAACAGTCGAAGAGGCGCGAACCGCCGAAACCGAACTCGATGTCGTCGAGGGCATGCAGTTCGATCGCGGCTATCTCTCGCCCTATTTCGTCACCAATGCCGAGAAGATGCGCGTGGAACTGGAGGAGCCCTATATCCTCGTTCACGAGAAGAAACTCGGCAGCCTGCAGGCGATGCTGCCGATCCTGGAAGCCGTCGTACAGACCGGCAAACCGCTGCTCCTCATCTCGGAAGACGTCGAAGGCGAGGCGCTGGCGACGCTTGTCGTCAATAAGCTGCGTGGCGGCCTGAAGGTCGCAGCCGTCAAGGCGCCGGGCTTTGGTGATCGCCGCAAGGCCATGCTGGAAGACATTGCCGTGCTAACCGCCGGCCAGATGATTTCCGAGGATCTCGGCATCAAGCTCGAGAACGTCACGCTCGATATGCTCGGCCACGCCAAGCGTGTGCTGATCGACAAGGAGACCACCACGATCATCGACGGCTCCGGCGAGAAAGCGGCCATCCAGGCGCGCATCCAGCAGATCAAGGCGCAGATCGAAGACACCACCTCCGACTACGACAAGGAAAAGCTGCAGGAACGCCTGGCGAAACTCGCAGGCGGCGTCGCGGTCATCCGCGTCGGCGGCGCGACCGAGACGGAGGTCAAGGAAAAGAAGGACCGCATCGACGACGCGCTGAACGCCACCCGTGCGGCGGTCGAAGAGGGCATCGTGCCCGGCGGCGGCGTGGCACTGTTGCGCGCGAAGTCGGCGCTCACGGGACTGACCGGGGAGAACGCCGACGTGACGGCGGGCATCTCGATCGTGCTCAGGGCGCTCGAAGCCCCGATCCGGCAGATCGTCGACAATGCCGGGTTCGAGGGCTCGATCGTCGTCGGAAAACTCGCCGGCAGCAATGATCACAATCAGGGCTTCGATGCACAGACGGAGACCTATGTCGATATGATCGAGGCCGGCATCGTCGATCCTGCCAAGGTCGTGCGCACCGCTCTGCAGGACGCCGGTTCGATCGCGGCGCTGCTGATCACCGCCGAGGTGATGATCGCCGACATTCCCGCAAGAGACACTGCGCCTGCTGCCGGAAATGGCGGCATGGGCGCTATGGGATACTGAGGCCAGCCTGAACCGGTCCGGCGTCGCCGGACGGCACAACCCTATAAACTGACAGGGAGAATTCCAATGTCCGTGCAGAGCAGCAGCAAGACGTCGATTACTCAGCGTTTCGACAGTTACCAACCATCCAAGACGCTTCTCGTCTGGGCCTGCGTCGTCACGGCGATCGCCACGATGATCATCGGCTTCAGCTGGGGAGGCTGGGTCACAGGCGGCACATCAAGCAAGGCGGCCGCCGCCGCCGGCGACACCGCACGCGGAGAACTGGCGTCGGCCATTTGCGTCGAGCGGTTCAAGGCCGCGCCGGATGCGGCCGCTAAACTCGTCGAGTTCAAGGCGATTACCGAAGGCTATAAGCAGCGTCAGTTCGTTGAAGCCGGCGGTTGGGCGACCATGCCTGGGCAGACCTCACCCGACAGCCGCAGTGTTCAAGGCTGCGCCACTGCGCTTGCCGTCTGACACCGTTTTGCAGAGCGCTCCGACATATCTGCGGAGCGCTCCCACTGTTGAAGCAGGAAATGACCATGATCCGTTTCGTGAAAAAGAGCGACCCGCAGCCAGCCGCAGACGACGCCGGCGAAAGCGTTAAGAAAATCCGCGAGGCAGCCGCCGAGGGGCCCAAGAAAGCCGCCAACGACAGCACCCGTCGCCGCGCGCCGCAGGCGGCGGAAGATGACGACGCGCTTATCTGAAGTGTGGACTGATGTCCTTGAACATGCCTCCAGCGCAACAAGTGCGAAGCGGGCGTAGGGCGCGATCGAGGAAAGGCCCCGGGGCTCTTGAAGACCTAGCGATAGTCCAGCCAGACTCCGCCGCCATTGGCGGACCGCACGCAATTTTCCACCCAGCGCACCCCTTCCAGTCCGGCATCGACATCGGGAAAGACGAGGTCTTCGATGCCCGCAGGGGCGAGGCCGCGCTCATTGTTGATGGCAAAGCCGAAGCGGCGATAGAGGTTCGCCCAGGCTTCGAAGAGACCTTCCGGGTGACCGCCGCCGATCCGGTCGTCGATCCTGGCCTCGGGGCAGAGATAGTCCATGCCGCGCTCGAGGATGCGGGCCGGTTCGCCCTGGATCTCGTAGGAGAGCTGGTTCGGCCGCTCGTCCCACCATTCGATGCTGGCCTTCGAGCCGACGATGCGGATCTTCTGGCCATGCATGGAGCCGGCATTGACGGCGCTCGACCAGATGGTGGCGATCGCGCCATTGTCATATTCCATCAGGGTCACCGCATTGTCTTCGAGCGGCGCGCGGCTTTTGACGAAGCTCTGGCGGGTGCAGAGCAGCCGCCTGATCTTCAGATGCGGCAGGATGACCTTGGCGATATAAAGCGGGTGGGTCCCGACATCGCCGAGGACATAACTGGGACCTGCGAATTTCGGATCGACGCGCCAGCGCGTCGCGGGATTCTGCTCCTCCACCGCAGCACTATGGAAGCCATGGGCGAATTGCAGGTTGACGATGCGGATCTCACCAAGATCGCCATTCCTGATCATCGCGCGCGCCTGCTCGATCATTTGGTGGCCGGCATAGCCATAGGTCACGCCGACGATACGGCTGCGCGCCTCCGATAGCGCCTTCAGTTCCTCAGCTTCGGCGATCGTAAAGCAGAGTGGCTTTTCGCAGATCACATGCAGATCATGGTCGAGTGCTGCTTTGCAGATCGTGAAATGGGTATTGTTGGGTGTTGCGATCGACACGGCCTCGATGCCGTCGGCCCGCCCGGCCTCGGCCGCAAACATCGTCGCATAGTTCCGGTAGCTTCTGGCTTCGTCGAGCCCGAGATCGATGCCAAAGGCGCGGCCGCGTTCCGGATCGATATCGAAGGCGCCCGCCGCAAGGGCAAAGACGTCGTCGCGATGCGCTGCCGAGCGATGAATATAGCCAATCTGGCTGCCTCTGCCGCCGCCGACCATACCCCAGCGGATCGGCTTTCTCCTGTCATTCGTCATCATCTTTTCCCTAAAAACCAACCGACCTGAGGTAATCGCGGCTTTGCTTCACATCTTCGAGGCTGCCGGCGACATTGAGCGGATCGCGCTCCTGCTCGACGGTGATGAAGCCATGATAGTCGATCTCCTCGAGCGTCCGCCTGACAGCGGGATAATCGATGACGCCGCGGCCGATCGGGCACATCACACCCTGTCCGCAGGCATCGAAGAAGCGGATCTTCCAGCCGAGCACACGGTCGAAGACGGTCTGGTCGATGTCCTTGAAGTGGACGTAGTCGAGCCTGTCGGCATAGCGGCGAAGCATCTCCACAGGATCCATGCCGGCATAATAGCTATGGCCGGTGTCGAGGCAGAAGCCGGCGATCTCCTGCGGAATGTCAGCGGCCACCCGCTCGATCTCATCGGCGAATTCGATATAGCCGCCCGCATGCGGGTGGATGACGGCGCGCACGCCATATTTGCGCTCGGCGAGTTCGGCGATCGCCGTAATATTGGCGACCATACCGTCCCAGGCCTTGTCGTCGAGACGCGGCGCACGATCCGAATGGCCGGCGGCATAGTCCCGCGCGTCGTGCCCCCAGTCCATGACCGTGAGATAAGGGGTCCTGAACCGCTGGCCCGCCACCTGTTCGGGCTGCGGCAGCCTGGTGATGACGGCGCAGATTTCGTCCGTCTGCCGCAGCAATGTCTCCCGATTTTGAGAAGAGACCAGATCGTCGAAGATCGTGCCGGCGACGATGAAGAGATTGCGCTCAGTGAGCGCCTTGGCGACGGGCGCATCATTGAGCGGCACGTAACCATAGGGCCCGAGTTCGAGACCGCCATAGCCGGCCGCCGCCGCTTCGTCGAAGACGCGCTCCCAGGCGGGAAGGTTTGGATTGTTGACGTCATCCACGCCCCAGCAGCAGGGGGCTGTCGTTATCGTGATGGTCACGGTTTTATTCCTGATAGCGGGGTGCCGGGCGGAGGCCGACGATCAGCCAAGTTTCCCGGGCCAGTATTTGTCGACATATTTCTGGATTTCAGAGCGCATGAAGCGGCCGGAATCGTCGGCGCGCTCCTCCCAGCCGAAGACGCAGGCGGTGATGATGCCGTCGAACCCGACAGCGGCGAGCGACGAGAAAAAGACATCCCAATCGATCTCGCCCTGGTACATATCCATGTGCTGATGGATGGTGACCTTGGCGCCCGGCGGATTGATGATATAGCGCAGCCCGGACGACGCCTTGTGATTATAGGTATCGGCCACATGCACATGGGCGATCAGCGGGCCGGCATCGCGGATCATCCGCGCCATGTCGTCACCGAAATAGAAGGTATGCGGCGCGCAGTAGAGGAATTTGACATTGTTCGAGCCGATGGTCTTCAGCATGTCGATCGCCGGATGCAGCGTCTCGCACCAGTCTTCCGGATGCGGTTCCATGTTGAGGGTGACGCCCTCGCGCTCGAACACCGGAACGAGCTCTTCGATCGAGCGCCACCAGGCGGCTTCGCTGTGCTCGTGGGTATGCATGCCGCCGCAGCAGCTGGCGCGGTGGCTGCGATCCAGCGACGGCCCGCGGCCAAATTCCGAGTTCATCGTATCGCAGCCCATCTCGGCCGCGATCGCGATTGCTTCCTTCCAGTAGCGCACTGCCGCCTGCCGCTCGTCCTCATGCGGGCTCGCCCAGCGGTACATCGGCAGGATCGAGGCGAGTTGGACGCCGTGATCCTTCAGGGCCGCCTTGAATTCCGCGATGCGTTCCTTGTGCGCCCGCGGGCGCACCCACCAGGGCAGAAAGTCGTCACGCGGTGACAGCTCGATATGCGCGTAGCCGAGCTCCGCCGCCTTGCGGCAGAGGTCGCGCAGGTTGAGGTGACGGTGCATATGCGGGTCGAGTGCGATCTTCATCTGGCTCCTCCGTCATCCCCGGCCGCATCGGGCCAGCGGATAATCCTTGATCTCGTTTGTTTCGGATGTCCGGTGCTCCTCCCGGATTGCTGGCACGATACGGCTGCGGCGCCCCCATGCTCCAATGCTTCCTTGATCAAATTTGATCATTGACCTCACAGCAGGCCGATGCTCTGCTGTGTCAGCTTTGGGAGTGAGTGAGCCTGATGAAGGTGACTTTGAAAGATGTTGCGACGCAAGCCGGCGTCGGCACCGCGACCGTCGAGCGCGTCCTCAACGGCCGCGGCGGCGTGCGGCCTGAAACGGTGGAGAAGGTCTTTCTGGCGGCAAGACGGCTTGAATACCGGCAGAGCCTGCCGGTCGCCCATCGCGGCCTGATCCGGATAGAGGTGATCCTCGTTCGCCCTGAGACCAGCTTCTATTCGCGTCTGAACCGGGCGTTCGAGCGCATCGCCGCCTCGCTTGACGACAGCATTGTCGTTCACCGCACCTTCGTCCGCGAGAATGAGCCGGCGCAATTCGCCCGCTACATCGCCAACCCGACGGCACGCCGGTCGGCGCTGATCGTGGTTGCGCCCGACCATGCCGATGTCGTTACCAGCGTGCGGAAGGCGGCCGGTCTCGGCATTCCCGTCGTCCAGATCATGACCCGTCCGGCCCCCGAACTGCCCTATGTCGGCATCGACAATTATGCTGCCGGACGCACCGCGGCTCACTACATGTCGGGCATGCTGGCGCAGCGCGCCGGTTCGTTCGTCGCTCTCTGCCACAGCGGCGCCTATGAGAACCATAAGGAGCGGATCCGCGGCTTCTCCAGCTATCTCTCGGAGAAGGGTTCAAACGAGCATCGTTTCATCGAAGTCATGTTCGACCTTGATGACGAGCATAATGCCATGGAACTGCTGCAAGCGGCCCTCCGGCGCGAATCCGGCATCATCGGCGTCTATAGTGCAGGCGGCGACAACAAGGGTGTTGCGAGCGTGCTCGCGGCCAACAGGGCTGGGCGGCCGTTCTGGGTCGGCCACGAATTGACGGGAGAGACGCAGGACTATCTCAGCCGCGGCATCATGTCGATCGTGCTCGACCAGGCGCCGGAAGTGCAGGCGAGGCGATCGATAGACCTTGCGCTGAACAGGCTTGGTCTCATCGAGGTGGAGGTCAGCGCCGAGCCGGTGCGCTTCCTGACGATCACATCGGAAAATCTCTGAGGCGGGATAGGATGCCCGGACATCCGCTCGAACGAGCGCCCGTGTCTGTCACGACGCCGGCGCGACCTTACTGCAGCTGCGGCTTCTTGAGGAAGCTGTTGCGGTCGGCGGACTTGATGCGCAGCCAGGCTTCCCGGCCGTTCCTAAGGATCCGCATGGGGATCTCGGCGCCGGCCGGGCCGCTGCTCCAGAGCTTGCGGTAGAAATCGGCCAGGCCATCGACCTCTTCGTCGCGGATCTCCGAAATGATATCGCCTTGACGCAGGCCTGCCTCGGCGGCCGGGCCGCCTTCGGCCACGCTCATGACCACCACGCCGCCATTGCTCTCGGCGGAGAAGGCGCCGAGCCAGGGCCGCGGCGGTCTGTTGACCTGACCCCGGTTCAAGAGATCGTCGAGGATCGGCGGCAAAAGGTCGATCGGCACGACCATATTGATATCGGCGACCTCGTCGCCCTGGCTCATCTGCAGGCGAAGCGAACCGATGCCGAGAAGCTTGCCGTCCGAGCCGATCAGCGCCGCACCGCCCCATGAGGGATGGGCCGGTGCCGTGAAAATCGCCTCGTCGAGCAGATATTCCCAATAGCCGGCGAATTCCTGCCGGGCGACGATATTTGCCTCGACGAATTCTCCGATGCCATCGGCCAGCACGACGGGATCGCCGGCCTTGGCCGTCGCCGCGTCGCCGAGATCCACCGCCGGCGCATTCAGAGAGCCAAGCGCCTGGACCAGGCCGAAGCCGCTTTCCTGATCATAGGCAAGCGCATGCGCGGGAACCACCCGCCCGTCATGGGTCGTCAGCCAGACCTCTTCGGCCTCGGTGATGAGATAACCGATGGTCAGCACCAGCCCGTTGTCGCGAATGACCACGCCGCTGCCTTCCCGGACGGTGCCCAGCGTCTCCGCCGTGAAGGCATCTTCCGGAATGGAGGAACGGACGGCCACGACTGACCGCAAAATCGGATCGATATTCATGCTTTCATCCCGATAGGCGCCGGCGCGAAAAGCCGAAAGCCGGCGCATTCTTCCTTGAATAGGTAAGAGAATAGACGGCGGGTGCAAGACCGTATCGGAGGGAATTTCGGCAGGCCAACGCGCGACCTTTCCCCCTGCCTGCACCAATCAAGGTTTCACTGAGCGCCGAGACTATTGCGCATCGCACCGGCGGGCGGCTGAGCGCGACCATATTGCCGCGGCGAGCATCCCATCACTCTCTTGAAAGCGGTGCTGAATGCGCTTTCGGATTCATAACCGAGAGACAGGGCGACACCGGCAATTGCTTCGGCCGAGTTTGTCAATCGGTCACCTGCGAGAAGCATGCGCCAGCGCGTCAGATAATCCATCGGCGCCAGCCCGACCTTTTCCTTGAAGTGGAGAGCAAAACTGGACCGGGACATCGAGGCCCGTTCAGCCAGAGACTGCAAGGTCCACTTGCGGGCTGGATCGGCATGCAGGGCAGCGATAGCCGCGCCGATCCGCCGGTCGGTAAGCGCGAAAAGCCAGCCGACGCCGCGCGCATTCGGCGATGCGATATGGAGGCGCAACACCTGCATGAGCATGACATGCGCAAAATGCTCCGCCATCAGAAAGCCACCCGGCTGCTGGTTGCGCAATTCGCGCGTCATCCGATCGAGGCACCAGCGCAGCACGGCGGCGTGATCGGAATCCCTCTTCACATGGACGATCGGTGGCAGGATTCCGAGAAGGATGTCCGAATTTCCTCCCGAAAAGGAAAAACGGCTGCCGATCAGGAAGAAATCGCCGCCGCCGTTGCACGTCGCAATGCCGTCGCGGGCGATCGAATAGATCGCATCGGACGGGATGGCTTCGAGCGCCGGATCGCTGGCGAGACGAAAAGCTCGGCGGCTCGTCAGCAGAAAGCAGTCGCTTTCCTCCAGGCGGACAGCTTCGGCAACGCCATCGACGCTCAGCCAGCAGCCGCCTGAAATCACCGCGTTGAACTTGATGCCATCCGGAGGCGGAAAATCGATCGCCCAGGCGCCGCCAGCGTCAAGCCCCGCGGAAACATAGCTGCGCGGTTTGAGCAATGCGAGAACATCGGATAACGGGTCCATGTAAAATTCCGGACGATGGCGAAGAGATGTTGGACTTTAGCGCATGGATCGTCTGGAGACCACGCCTTATTCTCGCGACCGTCAATCCAAGCGACGGCAATGTCGCAGAACAAAGGCAATTATCATGAATGACAAACAAGTCCCCATCGGCTCCGGATTTGGCGCCCACACGACGGCCGGCGAGGTTCTGGCCGGTTTCGATCTTTCCGGCAAGCGCGCCATCGTCACCGGCGGCCATTCCGGCCTCGGGCTCGAGACCACACGCGCTCTGGCGGGCGCCGGCGCCAAGGTGACCATCGGCGCAAGGAGCCTCGAGGCGGCGCGCAGTGCGGTCGCCGGTATCGATGGCGTAGAGATTGATCGGCTCGACCTTTCCGACCTCGAAAGCGTTCGCGTCTTTGCCGAGCGGTTCGTCGCGTCTGGCCGCAGCATCGACATCCTGATCAACAGCGCCGGCATCATGGCCTGCCCGGAAACGCGTGTCGGCGACGGGTGGGAGGCACAGTTCGCGACCAATCATCTCGGCCATTTCGCCTTGGTCAACCGCCTTTGGCCGGCGCTCTCGCGCGGCGCTCGCATCGTTTCGGTTTCCTCCGGTGGCCATCGCAACTCCGCCATGCGATGGGAGGATGTGCAATTCGAGACCGGTTACGACAAATGGCAGGCTTACGGCCAGTCGAAGACCGCCAACGCACTTTTCGCCGTGCATCTGGACAGGCTCGGGCGCGACACCGGCATCCGCGCCTTCTCGCTGCACCCGGGCAAGATCCTCACCCCCTTGCAGCGCCATCTCGCAAAGGAGGAAATGGTCAGTGCTAGCTGGATCGATGCGGACGGCAATCCGATTGACCCGACATTCAAGACCCCATCCCAGGGTGCCGCCACGCAGGTTTGGGCGGCGACCTCGCCGCAACTCGACGGTATGGGAGGCCTCTATTGCGAGGACTGCGATATCGCCATCCGCGCAACCGATGGAGAACCCGGCGGCGTCAGCGACCATGCGGCCGATCCCGAGGAGGCGGCACGCCTGTGGATCTTGTCGGCAAGGCTGACCGGCATCGATGCTTTCGCGGCGCATGCCTGAACCCATAGCGCGCGGCAAACCCTCGTCAATGCGCGCCGAAGACACAGCCGATTGTCTTGCCGTCCTCGCGCCTCACCCGGGCCTTCTCGGGTGAAGGCGTCATTGGCGCGCACGCTGCCGAAATCGGCCTGCAACAGCGCGGTCGCCGTGCCAGATTGTATTTGCGCAAATAGCAGTCAAATCCGGCGACAATCCGTCTTTAAAACGTATTCAAACTGTACGCAAAAACTGTGGCATTCCGTCCTGCGTCGCTCTGCGGACCCGGAGGCGCGACATTTTTCGTGACAGCGACATTGTGCAACAATATACGGTCAATCTCATCAGGAATCAGACTGACACGGATCACGACATGAAAGACTGGCATCCAGATCTCAGCCGCAGCAGCAGCCCCCGCTATATGGCGATCGCCGATGTGATTGAAATGGATCTGCGCAGCGGACATCTGGTGGCTGGGGATCGGCTGCCGCCGCAGCGCGAACTCGCCAAGCGGCTGAATGTCGATTTCACGACGGTAGCCAGAGGGTATGTCGAGGCGCAGAAGCGCGGGCTTGTGGATTCGCATGTCGGCCGAGGCACCTTCGTTACCGGTGGCGCGGACAAGGAGCGCCGGGGATTCGCGCCCGACGCCGCGCCCGATCCCCGCCGCGCCTCCATCGTCGATTTCTCGATGAACATGCCCCCGGAACCTGATGATCCCGAGTTGATCGCCCGCATGCGCGAGGGCATGTCGGCGGTAGCGGCGAGCCTCATTCCGCTTTTGCGCTATCAGGGTTTCGGCGGCTCCAGCATGGACAAGGCGGCTGCTGCCTCCTGGCTCAGCCGTCGCGGGCTGGTGCCCTCGCAGGAGCGCATCTTCGTCACACCCGGCGCCCATCCGGCCCTGCTGGCGATCTTCGGCCTGCTGGCAAAACCGGGCGAAACGGTGCTTTCGGAAATCATCACCTATCCCGGCATGCGCTCGATCGCCGCCCAGCTGCGGCTCAATCTGGCCGGCTTGCCGATGGACGAGGACGGTATCCTGCCGGATGCCTTTGCAGACGCCTGTGAGAGATTGAAGCCGAAGGCGCTCTATCTCAATCCGACGCTGCAGAACCCAACGACGCTGACCATCCCGGCCAGGCGCCGCGAGGAAATCTCAGCCGTCGCCCGCAAATATCATGTGCCGATCGTCGAAGACGATGCCTACGGCTTCATTCCCCAGCATGGCCCGGCGCCGCTCGCGACAACAGCGCCCGATCTGACCTGGCATATCGGCGGGCTGGCAAAATGCATCGGCGCGGGTCTGCGCCTTGCCTATGTCGTGGCGCCTGACAGCAAGGCAGTGTGGCCCTTCGTCAGCGCCATGCGCGCCAACAATGTCATGGCCTCGCCACTGACCGTTGCGCTCGCCACCCGCTGGATCGAGGACGGCACCGCCGATACGATCCTGCGTTTCATCCGCGCTGAGGCCGCCGCCCGCCAGCAAATGGTTGCCGCCATCCTGCCGGCCGGCAGTTACCGCGCCGATCCGATCAGCTTCAACATCTGGCTGCCGCTCTCCAACGGCTGGACCCGCTCTACCTTCGGCAGCCATACCCGTTCTTCCGGCATCGGCGTCGTCGCAAGCGATGCCTTCACGGTCGAGGGCACGGCACCCGAGGCCGTGCGCGTCTGCCTTGGCGGACCGATCACCCGGGAGAAACTGCAGGGCGCACTGGAATTCATGGCCCACGCGCTGGAAGGCCCGCCTGAGATGGCGGCGTCGTTCTTCTGACGCCGAACTCTGCCGAGGCTGATCGGGGCCGGACGAAAGCGGAACCGGTGAGGATCAGAGCGGCCGCCCCAAGCCGTCCGGGCATGGGCGAAGCATAGCCGTCACGTTCACGTCTGCCCCGCCCAGGCTGCCAGCCTTGGCTGCGGCTCCAAATGCTGTTTCAGAAATCTGCAGCCAGCTTGCTGCCGGCCTGCGCTGGAAGATCTGCGGCATTCTGGCGAATTGACTGGCAATATCCACGCAATGTAATTATATTGCATGCATACATTAATTGCATTGATAGCATCAATGTTCACCGTATCAGCAAAGCGAAATCGTCATGGACACGGAATATCCCCCACTTCCTCCGATACAGACCGGCATCAGGGGGCGCTGCCCGCGATGCGGCCAGGGCCATATGTTCAAAGGCTTCCTGACGCTGCGGCCGGGATGCGAAGCCTGCGGCCTCGATTATTCCTTCGCCGATCCGGCCGACGGTCCGGCCTTCTTCGTCATCTGCTTCGCCTGCATCCCGAGCGTGCTGCTTGGCGTGTGGCTGGAGGTGGCCTTTTCGGCGCCGATCTGGGTGCAGCTTCTGGTCACCGGTCCCTTCATGCTCGCCACCTGCATTCCGCCGCTCCGGCCGCTGAAGGGCTGGCTGGTCGCCAGCCAGTATTTCTACAAGGCGGAAGAGGGCAAGCTCGCCTAAAGCATGTCGCGCAAAAGTGTGCTGCGGTTTGCGCAAACGACATGCGTAAAAACAAAGACCTAAAGCGCGAGGGCGAATCTGAAAGATCGCCACGCGCTTTAGGACTTGTTTAGCGTCGCGCGCAGACGCGGCGTCGCGAAATCGAGCAGCGCCCGCAGTTTCAGGGGCACTAGGCCTTGCGCGGGATAGACGAGATGGACCGGCGCCGGCGGCGGTTCGAAATCTTCGAGCAGCGGCACCAGCAACCCGGCCATCTCGGCGCGTGCGGCCTGGTAGGAGAGCACGCGGGTGATGCCGAGGCCGGCGACAGCCGCATCGACCGCGGCCTCGGCGGTGTTGACGGCCAGCCGCGAGCGGATCGGCACCGCGAGATCATGTTTGCCCTCGGTGAATGTCCAGCTCAGCATCGAGGCCATACCCTCGAAGGTAACGCAGGCATGCCCAGCGAGATCGCCTGGATGCCGGGGCAGGGCGTGCCGTGTCAGATAATCCGGGCTGGCATAGACCGTACGGCGGATCGCGCCGAGCCTTGTGGCGATCAGGTTGCTGTCCGGCAGGTTGCCGATCCTGAGCGCTACGTCGATATGATCCTCGACGAGGTTCGATATCCGGTCGCCAAGCATCAGCCTCAGATTGATATCGGAATAGGCTTTCAGGAAATCCACCACGACAGGCAAGACGTGCAGCCGCCCGAAGACGATCGGCGCGGTCATCGTCAACTCGCCCTTCGGCGCGCTGTATTCACCGGCTGCCGTCCGTTCCGCCTCTTCCACTCGATCGAGAATCTCCCGCGCCGCCTCGACATAGGAGCGGCCGGCTTCCGTCAGCGTGATCTTCCGGTTGCTCCGTTGCAGCAGCTGGGCGTTGAGATGTGCTTCCAGTTCTGAAACCTTGCGGCTGACGGTTGCGAGCGGGGATCGCAGATGCCGTGAGGCGGCCGACAGGCTGCCCTGTTCGACGACGGCAAGGAGCACGGTCATGGCGTCGAGGCGGTCCATTTTATCCTTCCATGAATTGGTAGCATGCCTTCCAGATTAGCATCTTCTGCAGCCAGATGGAAGGCAGTAAATTACGCAACTGATGGTTCGAAGCGGCCATCGCCAACCGCATCCCGTCAATCGGAAGACCAAAGGAACCATCATGAAACTCTATCATCACCCGCTTTCCGGCCATTCGCACCGGGCTCACCTGTTCCTGTCGCTGCTTGGCGTGCCCTATGAACTGGTCGAGGTCGACATGGCGGCAGGTGCCCACAAGGCGCCGGACTTTCTGAAGCTCAATCCCTTTGGCCAGGTGCCGGTGCTCGACGACAATGGCAGGGTCATTGCCGATTCCTCTGCCATTCTCGTCTATCTCGCGCGCAAATACGGCCGCACCGACTGGCTGCCGGAAGAGGCGGTGGCCGCGGCGCGGATACAGAAATGGCTCTCGGTTGCGTCAGGCGAGATCGCCTACGGACCATGTGCCGCGCGGCTGGTCACCGTCTTCGGCGCCGATTTCCGCACTGACGAGGTGATCGCCCGGGCGCACCGCATTCTCGCGCTGATCGAGGCGGAGCTCCACGGCCGCAGCTTCCTGATCGGCGACAATCCTGTGGTCGCCGACGTGGCGCTCTACAGCTACATCGCCAACGCACCGGAGGGCAATGTCGATATCTCAGCCTATCCCAGCGTTCGTGCCTGGCTTGCGCGCATTGAGGCGCTGCCGGGTTTCGTCGGTTTTCGCAAGACCAAGATCGGCCTTGCCGCGTGACAAGCCGCCGGGCAGGCCGCTGTCCCGGTTCCCTAAATGCTGTCCAAAAGGAGGCCGTGATGCTGGAGCAGACAAGACAGGACGCCACATCGCCCTGGCATGTGGGTGAACTCGCCATGCAGCGCAGTGTCGGTGTCGCCGAACGCATGGACGGGCCGGGACGGAATTTCGTCCGCAAGGCCATGCCGGAGCAGCACCGCGCCTTCTTTCCGATGCTGCCTTTCGTCGTGCTCGGCGCCGTCGATTCCATGGGCGATGTCTGGGCGACGGTCAGGGCTGAGCGCCCTGGTTTCATGGCCTCGCCGGAGCCGGAGATTCTCGAGGTTCGCCTGCCGCGCGACGCAGCCGATCCTGCCGATGCCGGCATGGAGGATGGCGACGCGATCGGAATGCTCGGCATCCAACTCGAGACCCGGCGGCGCAACCGGCTGAACGGCGTGATCCGCAGGGCGGATGCTGGAGCTTTCCAAGTGCGCGTCGGCCAGAGCTTTGGAAATTGCCCGCAATATATCCAGCTTCGCTCTTCCGCCTTCGCCCGCGATCCCGATATACCCACGACGATGCTATCCATTCATTCCGGCCAACTCGACGGTCGGGCGCGGCGGGTAATCGCGGGCGCCGATACGTTTTTCGTCGCCTCTTATGTCGACCGCGACAACGGCGAGCGGCAGGTGGACGTGTCCCATCGCGGTGGCAATGCCGGCTTCGTCCGTATCGGCGCCGATGGCGTGCTGACCATTCCCGATTTTCCCGGCAACCGGTTCTTCAACACGCTCGGTAATTTCCTCGTCAACCCGAAGGCGGGTCTGGTGTTCATCGATTTCGAAAGTGGCGACATGCTGCAGATGACGGGCAGGGTCGAGGTGCTGCTGGATTCGCCTGAGATCGCCAGTTTTCAACGGGCGGAACGGCTGTGGCGTTTCACGCCCGAAGCGATCGTGCTGCGCCCGGATGCCCTGCCGCTACGGTGGAGCCTGCCTCCGGGCCTTTGAGAAATACCGCCTCGAATCGGCTTGCCAATCATTGTACCGATCAGTACAATGATAACCGTTCGGTACAGGAGCGCCCGGAGAACCTATGTCCAGCCTCGTCCTACCTTTCACCCTTGAGACCGCCACCCAGAAAGTTCGTCTTGCCGAGGATGGCTGGAACAGCCGTGATCCCGAGCGCGTCTCGCTCGTCTATACGCCGGACAGCCGCTGGCGGAATCGTGCCGAATTCATCACCGGCCGCGCCGAGATCGTCGCCTTCCTCACCCGCAAATGGGCAAAGGAACTGGATTACCGGCTGATCAAGGAAATCTGGGCCTTCACCGATCATCGCATCGCCGTGCGCTTCGCCTATGAATGGCACGATGACAGCGGCAATTGGTTCCGCTCCTATGGCAACGAGAACTGGGAGTTCGACGCCGCCGGCTTGATGCAACGCCGCTTCGCCTGCATCAACGACCTGCCGATCCGGGAATCGGAGCGCAAGTACCATTGGCCGCTCGGCCGGCGGCCGGACGACCATCCCGGTCTGACCGAACTCGGCCTCTGAACAAGCCAAGGAAGCCGCCGGTGAAGACCGTCTACGAACGCGCCGACATCGTGCCGCTGCTGGCGGAAATCTTCCGCGAGCTCGGCTATGAGGGCACGTCGCTGAGCCGGATCACCGAACGCACCGGCATCGGCAAGGGCAGCCTTTACCACTTCTTTCCCGGCGGCAAGGAGGAGATGGCGGGTGCCGTGCTCGCCGATGTCGATGCCTGGTTCGAACATGCGATCTATCAGCCGCTGAGAAAGGACGACGCCGATCAGGCGATCGCCGCGATGTGGACGAATGTGAGCGATTATTTCCGCTCCGGTCGTCGCATCTGCCTCGTCGGCGCCTTTGCGCTTGACAAGACCCGCGAGCGGTTTTCAGCAGCGATCGGCGATTATTTCATCCGCTGGATCGACGCCTTGCAGTCGGCGCTGATGCGGGCAGGCTGCCCCGAGGGCGAGGCGCAAACGCTCGCCGAGGAGGGCGTCGCGGGCATTCAAGGCGCGCTGGTGCTGTCGCGCGCGCTTGATGATAGGATGGTTTTCACCCGATCGTTGGACACGTTGGCGAAGCGGCTCGATGCTGTGATGAGATGAGGGGCGGTAATGTGATGAGGGGCAAACCGCTGGACGTTGATTGCAACGGTGAAAAATTCACCCGGCCACGAGTGACTGGCCGGGGCATTGATCGGGCGTTACGCGGCGCTCGAGCTTACATTGGTAGCGTTTTGCGTCTATTTCAGCGTTGCTGTTGAGGCTGCTGGGCCGGGCGCGTATTTTCGCGTTCAGGGCGAACCTGGCGCCATTCGTTTTCCATCTGATCGACGACATGCTGGGGAATGGTGGTTTGGCTGTTGGCGGGCGTCTGCATCGGAAGTCTCCTCTGTTCGTGGTAAGGCTTCGGGGCAAGAAGATGCATTGCATAAGACAAAAGGCGTGTAAATCAGTGGCTTAAACACTTTAAACGATTAAATTGAATTTAATCGATTAAGACGGATTTAACCATGATATTTCGAGGGAAGCGCGGAATGGTTGTCCACATGGACCGGGCATTCTTTTTCGATACGGTACGGCACCGACTCTTCAAAGGAAACCTGACTCAGCCTCAGGTAGTGGGCATCACGGCGATTCTCGACGCCTGGGAAGAACGCTTTGCCGATGCCGACCGTCGGTGGCTTGCCTATATCCTCGCAACCGCTTATCACGAGACCGCCTATACGATGCAGCCGGTGCGTGAGACGCTGGCGGAAAGCGATGCGCGCGCGGTCGAGATCCTGGAGACGGCCTTTGCCGCAGGCCGGCTCTCCTGGGTGAAGACGCCCTACTGGCGGCCGGACGAGGATGGCTGCAGCTGGCTCGGCCGCGGCCTGGTGCAGCTCACCCATAAGCGGAACTATGAGGCGATGAGCGTGCTGACGGGGATCGACCTCGTTGCCGAACCCGACCGGGCGATGGAGATGGATGCGGCGGTGACGATCCTGATCGACGGCATGCTGCAGGGCAGCTTTACCGGCCATAAACTCGCCGATCACCTGAACGCGACGACCGCCGACTGGGTGAATGCGCGCCGCATCGTCAATGGCACCGACCGGGCGGAAAAGCTCGCAGCCTATGCCATGGTCTTCGATGCGGCGATACGTCCCGATGCGGCCCATGGCATGCTCGCGCGGTTGAAGGCCTGGGGCGCACATGTTATCGCCCGGCTGAAAGCTGGAGCGCCGCGCGTCCGATAGGATGCGCCAAGGTCGCTCCATCATTTTGACAAATCCGACAGGAGCTTCCGCGTGATCCGTCATATCGTCTTCTTCACCGTACAGGAGGAACATCTGCAGGAGGTGAGGGCCGGGCTTTCGATTCTGACCGGCATTCCGCATGCGCGGCTGCTGGAAATCGGCACCAACGTGAAGACCGATCAGTTGGGCACCGAGATCGATCTCGTGGTATACGGCGAATTCGACGATGAGGCGGCCCTTGCCGCCTACAAGGCGCATCCCGATTACCAGCTCTCGATCGAGCGCGTACGGCCGCTCCGGGAAAAGCGCATCGCCGCCGATTACGACAGCCGCACGGCGGTGACGCGGCCGCTCTGAATTGCCCAAGCATTTAACTGGGAAGCTACATTCCATTGAAATTTCAAATGGATGACTGATTGTCCGGATTCGGATCGTCGCCAAGCTGACTCAGCTTCTGAGCCACCGAACTCAACTTTCGAAAAAGCCGCGGCAAGCGATTCGAAAGATTCGTCAAAAGGAGCTGCTGCTTCATGGTCTGGTTGCCGCAGCGGTTGCGGCGCGCGGGCGAAAAGCCGCTCTCGTTCATGCGTGGGTGATAATCAGGAGACATTAAGAATGGCTGACTCCGATGCGCGGGCGCCGCGCACCAGCGCCATCAGCATCAGCACGAAGATGAGCGACAATGCCGCGAGAACGGCGCAGGCGACGAGCGCCGGGCCGGTGCCGGCGCGGTCGAGGATGGCGGTGAAGACGACCGGGGCGATGGCGTTGGCGAGATTTTGCGGCAGCGACAGCCTGGCCGATTGCAGGCCGAATTCGCGCGGTGAAAACAGTGCCAGCGGCAGCAGCGCGCGGGCGACGGTCATGACGCCGGCACCGAATCCGTAGAGCAGGATGAAGGTGACGAGCAGCGGTGTCGACGGACTGGCGAAGAGCATCATCAGGAAACTCATTGCCATCAGGCTGATACCCATCGCCGCGCTGAGCATGGGGTTGCCGCGCCGGCCGAGCAGCATGTCGAGGAAACGCGCCGAGATGCCGAGGACGCCGCGCGCCGAGCCGAGCTGCAGCGCAAAGGCCGGCGAGGCGCCGGATTGGCGGAAGATCTCGAGCAGCGATGGGGAGATGCCGAAGGTGATGAAGGTCGAGGTCGTCGTCGCCGCGGCGATCAGCAAGAAGGCCTTGCGCTGCGCCGCTTTCGATAGTGGCACCGGGGCGATTTCAGCCATGCCGCCTTCGACATGCGTTGCGATCGGTTTCGGCAGGGCGAAAAGATGCAGCGGCAGGCAGACGAAGAAATGCAGCGCCGCGCACACGAGAAAGGTCAGGCGCCAGCCGACCGTCTCGTTGAGCAGGCTGAGGATAGGCCAGAAGATGGCGCTCGATAGGCCGGTGAACAGCATCAGGATGGCGATGACGCGTTTGCCGTTCGCGCCCTCGCGCTCGACGACGGCGGTATAGGCTGGTGCCGAGAGGCCAAGTGCGCCGCCGAGGCCGATGATGACCCAGGCGCTGGCATAGAGCACGATGCCGTTTGCGGCGGCAAGCAGAAGCAGGCCAAGCGCAAAGGTCAGCGAGGCGGCCGAAAGCACTCGGGCAGCACCATAGCGGCCGAGCCATCGGCCGGTCGCGGGACCGACAATGGCGCTAACCACCATCATGATCGTCAGGCCGGCAAATGCCACCTCGTTCGCCAAGCCGAGATCCGGCGCTACGACGCGGCCCATGACCCCGAGCATGTCGAAAGTCGTGCCCCAGCCGATCAACTGGGTAACGGCAAGGACAGTGACCGTCTGCGCCGAGCGGAAGCGGGAGAATTTTGGCATTGGTGCTGAAACGGTCTGAGATGCGGGGGCCGCAAGGACATAACAGTTTCAACCGGCCGGTGAAAGCCGCGGTCGGCAGGAATGCGATGAGCGCGGACGACTCGCAGACAAAGACTATGGTGTCGGTCCCGCCGGCTCCTTCCACCTACGGGAGGTGATAAAGAACGCGCGGATTCCAAGGCTGGAGGGCATCGTTTGGGGACGCTATGGCGGCAGTTTCCAGGTGCTGAAACAGGCTGTCCCGAACAGTCGAGAACAGTTCTGGACACCCTGCATTACAGCGCATTCATTTGCCATTCAGGTCGCGTGAGTACATATTCGGGGCAAGTTGGCATTACCTTGAAAGCATAACACATGGCCTTTCCTCTGAGCGTCGCAGCATTGGCCGCCGGACTGGTGGTATCGGCGCCCTCACCGGACGCGCCGGGCACTTTTATCGTGCGTGTCGGAGGCGATTGCAGCGCCGCCGCCGCCCAGGTCGTCGAGCAGACCGGCGGCCAGTTGCTGTCCGTGCAACCGGTGGGCGATACCTGCATCATCACCGTTCTTGTGCAGGGCAATGGCCAGCGCCCACGCAAAGTCACGGTAAAGGTTCCGATGTAGGCGGAATCGGCTTATTCAGGACATTGATCGATTTGAAGCGGACGAAAGTGGACCGATGCGCATCCTGGTAGTCGAAGACGACGTTAATCTGAACCGGCAGCTGGCCGACACGCTGAAGGAGGCGGGCTATGTCGTCGACCAGGCGTTCGACGGCGAGGAAGGCCATTTCCTCGGCGACACCGAACCCTATGACGCCATCATCCTCGATATCGGCCTGCCGGAGATGGACGGGGTCACCGTTCTTGAAAAATGGCGCGGCGCCGGCCGCGGCGTGCCGGTGCTGATCCTGACGGCGCGCGACCGCTGGAGCGACAAGGTCGCCGGCATCGATGCCGGTGCCGACGACTACGTCACCAAGCCCTTCCATGTCGAGGAAGTGCTGGCCCGCATTCGGGCGCTGATCCGGCGTGCGGCCGGGCATTCCTCATCCGAGATCATCTGCGGGCCGGTACGCCTCGATACCAAATCCTCGAAGGCGACAGTCAACGGCACGACGCTGAAGTTGACCTCGCACGAATATCGGCTGCTTTCCTATCTCATGCATCACATGGGCGAGGTCGTCTCGCGCACGGAACTGGTCGAGCATATGTACGACCAGGATTTCGACCGTGATTCCAACACGATCGAAGTCTTCGTCGGCCGCCTGCGCAAGAAAATGGGCGTCGACCTGATCGAAACGGTGCGCGGTCTCGGTTACCGCATCCAAGCGCCGAAACATGCGAATTAAGTCGCTCACCGCACGTGTGTTGCTGCTGACCACGGTCTGGTCGACGGTGGCGCTGGTGGTGATCGGCCTCTTGATCTCCACCCTCTACCGCAAGAGCGCCGAACGCGGTTTCCAGGATCTGTTGAGGGCGCAGCTCTACAATGTCATCAATTCGGTGACGATCGGCGATCAGGGCGCACTCAGCGGCAGCCCGCAGCTCGGCGACCTGCGCTTTGCCCAGCCGAAGACCGGCTGGTACTGGGTGGTGGAACCGCTCGGCACCTATACGACAGCTCCGCTGGTGTCGCCTTCGCTCGGCTCGGCGCTCATCCCGGTTCCCTCCGTCGTCGAGGCGCCTTTCGACAAGAATTACGAGCGGTACTATCAGGTGACGGATGCCTCCGGGAACCGTGTGCAGGTGGCCGAGACCGAAGTGGTGCTTGATACCGACGGGCGCGCGGCGCGCGTCCGCGTCACCGGCAATGTCGATGTCGTCGAGGACGACGTGCGCACCTTTTCCCACAGCCTCTATCTGGCGCTTGCCGGTTTCGGCGTCGGCAGCCTGATCGTCAACGCCCTGGCGATTCTCTATGGCCTGAAGCCGCTCGACAAGGCCCGCGCCGCACTGGAGCGCATCCGCGCCGGCGAGAGCGAGCAGCTGAAAGGCGACTTCCCGCGCGAAATCCTGCCGCTTGCCAACGAGGTGAACGCGCTGATCGACAGCAACCGCCGCATCGTCGAGCGGGCCCGCATGCAGGTCGGCAATCTCGCGCATTCGCTGAAGACGCCGATCGCCGTGCTGCTCAACGAGGCGCGCGTCCTCGAAAAATCCCATGGGGAGCTGGTCCGCAGCCAGGCGGAATCGATGCAGGGGCAGGTGCAGTCCTATCTCAATCGGGCGCGCATCGCCGCGCAGCGCGAATCCGTGCTCGCCCGCACCGATGCCGAGCCGGCGCTCGAGCGACTGGTGCGCGTCATGCGCCGGCTGAACGTCGATACTGAATTCGATCTCGTCGTCTCGCCGCCGCATCTGGCCGTTGCCATGGAGCAGCAGGATCTCGAGGAGACCGTTGGCAATCTCCTGGAAAATGCAGCGCGTTTTGCCAAGAGCCGGGTGCGGCTTTCGGCCGTCGAGGCCGGCGAGGATGTGAAGGGGGGTGAGGCGAGCGCGCGCCGCCACTGGGTGGAGCTCGCCGTCGAGGATGACGGGCCGGGCCTGGAGCCGGATCAGATCCGCGAGGCGCTGAAGCGCGGCCGCAGGCTCGACGAAAGCAAGCCGGGAACCGGGCTCGGCCTCTCGATCGTCACCGAGATTTCCAATGAGTACCAGGGACGGCTCGAGCTTTCCCGCGGTGAATGGGGCGGGCTGAAGGCGAAGCTTATCCTGCCTGGCGTCACAAAGGATGTTGCATGAGCAACTGCTTGATGTCACAAAGATACTGGCAAATGTATAGCATGCTTTGCCTTAATGCTGACACGGGGACGCTGCACTTCGATCGGCTGAAATTGACCCCTGATCGTGGTTCGACGCAATGATTTTACGCTCGCAAGGCATGATCGTTTCTGCTCTTCTCGTCGCCGTCGCGCTGTCCGGCTGCACGACGACGAAGGGTGCCGCCTCACGCGGCATTTTTTCGAGCAAGCCCTCGGCATCGGCCGCCTTCATCACCGCGCTGCACGGCGGCATTGTCGGCCGCAGCGGTGTGAGCTTGAACGACAGCGACAAGCAGCGGGCGCTAGAGGCGGAATATCGGGCCCTGGAAGGCGCCGCCGTCGGCCAGCCGATGCTCTGGACCGGCAAGGACGTGGCCGGTAAGGTGGTGGCGGCTGCGCCCTATCAGGTCGGTTCGCAGAACTGCCGGCAATATACCCATACGCTGACCGTCGACGGCAAGGACACGGTGGCGCGGGGCGCTGCCTGCCGCAACGACGACGGCAGCTGGTCGCCGCTCTGAATTGCGGCCAATAGAGCGCGCGCTAAGGACGATCTATCGCTTTAAACCAGCACATGGGAATTATGTGCTAACCTCAAATCTTCGTCATTCCGGCTTTGGCAGTTGGAATGAAGGCGCGCTTCACGTATTTGGGCGACATGCTGTTCTGGATTCTCGTTGCCGCTTTGACGGCAGCCCTCGCCGTCATCCTGCTCTACCCCCTTCTGCGCGGAGCGAAGGCGGCGGATAATATCCGTGCGGGCGAGACGGCTGTCTATCGCGACCAGTTGCGCGAGCTCGACCGCGATCTCGATGGCGGGCTGATCACCCCGGAGGAGGCTGATTATGCCAGGGCGGAAATCGGCCGGCGGCTGATCGCCGTCTCTGCCGACGAGCCGGCGCAGACACTGAAACCCGCGCGGCATCACCGTTTCACCGAGGCCTTCGTCCTCCTGCTCCTGCCGGTTCTCGGCCTCTGTCTTTATTTGACGACGGGCAGGCCGGACCTGCCCTCGCAGCCGCTGGAAGCGCGGCTGGAAAACCCTGGCAATGACGTAGCGGTGCTGATCACCAAAGCGGAACGGCACCTGGCTGAGAAACCTGATGACGGCAAGGGCTGGGACGTGCTGGCGCCGATCTATTTCCGCACGATGCGCATCAACGACGCGCAAGTGGCCTACCGCCACGCCATCCGGCTTCTCGGCCCGAGCCCGGTCCGGCTCGATGGCCTTGCCGAGACGCTGATCGCTGTCTCCGACGGGGTGGTGACGGAGGAGGCGCGGCAAGTGCTGGAGCAATCGCTGACGCTGGAGCCTGACAATCCGCGCGCCCGTTTCTATATCGCCCTCAGCATGGAGCAGGCGGGACGGCCCGATGAGGCGCGGCAGGCCTTCGAGGCACTGGCAAAACAATCGCCGGCCGATGCGCCGTGGCTGCCGCTGGTCAACCAGCATATCGCCATGAACGGCGGCGCGCCGGCAGGCCCTGGTTCGGCTGCCCAGGGCGCCAATCCATCTGCCTCGGGCGCCAATCCGGCTCCCGGCAATCCCACGCAGCAGGATGTGACGGCGGCCGAGACCATGAACGCCGGCGACCGGCAGCAGATGATCCGCGGCATGGTCGAAAGCCTCGATGCCAAGCTCAGCGAGGATCCGAACAATTTCGAGGGCTGGATGCGGCTCGTCCGCTCTTACGCCGTATTGAACGACAAGGATCGCGCCGCCGGCGCCCTGAAGCGCGGGCTGGCGGCCTTTCCGCCGCCCGGCGAACAGGGCAGGCAATTGCTGGCGCTGGCCAGGGAACTCGGCATAGCCCCGGAGGGAGCGACGCAATGACGCGCAAGCAGAAGCGCCTGGCGGTGATTGCAGGCGGCATGGGCTTCATCCTCGCCGCCGTGCTGCTGGTGATGTTCGCCTTCAGCCAGTCGGTCGCCTATTTCTACATGCCGGCCGATCTGGCCAAGACGCCGGTGGCGCCGGAAACCCGCATCCGCCTCGGCGGCCTGGTCGGTGAGGGCAGCGTCGTGCGCGGTGCCGGCTCGACGGTGGAATTTGCCGTCACCGACGGCAGCGCCAACGCCGTGAAGGTCAAATATACCGGCATTCTCCCCGATCTTTTCCGCGAGGGCCAGGGCGTCGTCACCGAGGGCATGTTCACTGCCGGAACGAACGTCTTCGTCGCCGATACCGTGCTTGCCAAGCATGATGAGACCTATATGCCGAAGGGGGTGGCCGACAGGCTGAAAGCCCAGGGGCTGTGGAAGGAAGGCCAAGGCCAGGAAGGTCCTGGGAAGGAAGCTCAGGGCCAGGAAGTGAAGGAACAGCAAGTGAAGGCGACGCCATGATCATCGAGATCGGCCATTACGCGCTGGTGCTGGCGCTGGCCACGGCGCTCATCCTTTCCATCGTGCCGGTGATCGGAGCCCGTCGTCACGACCGGGCGATGATGGATGTGGCGACGGTCGGCTCGCTGGCGATGTTTGCGCTTGTGGCCTTCTCCTTCGCCGTGCTGACCTATGCCCATGTCGTCTCGGATTTCTCGGTCGAAAACGTCTGGGAGAATTCGCATTCGCTGGTGCCGCTGATCTACAAATACTCCGGCGTCTGGGGCAATCACGAGGGATCGATGATGCTCTGGCTGTTGATCCTGACGCTGTTCAGCGCGCTGGTCGCCGTTTTCGGCCGCAATCTGCCGGAGACGCTGAAGGCCAATGTATTGGCCGTGCAGGCCTGGATTTCGGTCGCCTTCACGCTGTTCATCCTGCTGACCTCCAATCCCTTCCTGCGGCTCGATCCGGCGCCGGCCGAGGGCCGCGATCTCAACCCGGTGCTTCAGGATGTTGGTCTGGCGATCCATCCGCCGCTGCTCTATCTCGGCTATGTCGGCTTCTCCGTCTGCTTCTCCTTTGCCGTTGCTGCCCTCATGGAAGGGCGCATCGACGCTGCCTGGGCACGCTGGGTGCGGCCCTGGACGCTGGCGGCCTGGACCTTCCTGACGCTCGGCATCGCCATGGGCTCCTACTGGGCCTATTACGAGCTCGGCTGGGGCGGCTGGTGGTTCTGGGACCCGGTGGAAAACGCCTCCTTCATGCCGTGGCTCGCCGGCACTGCGCTGCTGCATTCGGCGCTTGTCATGGAAAAGCGCGAGGCGCTGAAGATCTGGACGGTGCTGCTCGCCATCCTCACCTTCTCGCTGTCGCTGATGGGCACCTTCCTGGTGCGCTCCGGCGTGCTGACCTCGGTGCATGCCTTTGCCAGCGACCCATCCCGCGGCGTCTTCATTCTGTGCATCCTGCTGATCTTCATCGGCGGGGCGCTGTCGCTGTTTGCCTTCCGCGCGCCGAAGCTTTCGGCCGGCGGGCTGTTTGCGCCGATCTCGCGCGAGGGCGCGCTCGTCGTCAACAATCTGATCCTGACAGTCGCCTGCGGCACGGTGCTCACAGGCACGCTCTATCCGCTGCTGCTGGAGAAACGCTGACCGGCGACAAGATCTCCGTCGGGCCGCCCTTCTTCAACCTGACCTTCGGCCTGCTGATGGCACCGCTGATCGTCATCGTACCCTTCGGGCCGATGCTGGCCTGGAAGCGCGGCGATCTGCTGGGTGCCCTGCAGCGGCTCTATGTCGTCGCAGGTCTCGCCTTCCTTGCCGCGCTGATCTTCTTCTATATCGAACATGGCGGGCCGGTGCTCTCAGTGCTCGGCCTGGCTGCCGGGCTGTTCCTCATCCTCGGCGCGGTGGCCGATCTCTGGTACCGCGCTGGTATCGGCAAGGTCGCGGGCAGCCTTGCCTGGCGCCGGCTTTCCGGCCTGCCGCGTTCGGCCTTCGGCACGGCGCTAGCCCATGCCGGGCTCGGCGTCACCGTGCTCGGCATCGTCGCGGTCACGACCTTCCAGAGCGAGCATGTCATCGAGATGAAGCCCGGCGAGGTGACGAAGGCCGGCGGTTACAGCCTGCATTTCGACGGCATGCAGCCGGGGACCGGGCCGAACTATACCGAGGAGCGCGGCCACTTCACCATCCGCCGCGCCGGTGTCGCGGTTGCCGATACCTGGTCGGCCAAGCGCCTCTATACCGCCCGGCAGATGCCGACGACGGAGGCTGGTATTCTGACCTTCGGCCTCAGCCAGCTCTACGTCTCTTTGGGTGACGCCACCAAGGACGGCGGCATCGTCGTGCGCATCTGGTGGAAGCCGTTCATTCTCTGCATCTGGGGCGGCGCGGTGTTCATGGCCTTCGGCGGCCTGGTCTCGCTCAGCGACCGGCGCCTGCGTGTCGGCGCTCCGCGCCGCAAGGCGAAGCCGGCAGCTCCTGCCATGGAGCCGGCGGAATGACGCGCTCACGGCTTTCTTCCCCTTCTCCCCATCGGGGAGAAGATGCCCGAAGGGCAGATGAGGGGGCCGAGCGGCGGAGCTGCGAGGAGCTTGAGCGCAAGCGAAAGGTCGCCTGTGCTGCGAAGGGTGGCCCCCTCATCCGCCCTGTCGGGCACCTTCTCCCCGAGGGGCGAAGGGGAATGCGGCTTCTCTCCCGGCTCCTCATCGTCCTTTTCGTCCTCTTCACGCCCGTCTCCGCCTTCGCCGTCAATCCCGACGAGGTGCTGGCCGATCCAGCTTTGGAAGCCCGCGCTCGCGCTCTCTCGGCCGAGCTGCGCTGCATGGTCTGCCAGAACCAGTCGATCGACGATTCCAACGCCGATCTGGCCAAGGACCTGCGGCTGCTGGTGCGCGAGCGCATCAGCGATGGCGACAGCGACGAGGCGGTGCTGAACTACATCGTCTCGCGCTACGGTGAATTCGTGCTTTTGAAACCGCGTCTCAGCCTGAAGACGGGGCTGCTCTGGGGTGCACCGCTGCTGCTGGTGCTTGTGGGCGGGCTGTCACTGCTGGTCTTTGCCCGCAACAGGGCCGGCAAACCGACCGGCAGCAAGCTGACGGCAGACGAGCAGGCGAAGCTGAGCGAGCTTCTGAAAAAGTAAACGGTTAGCCGCTAATCCTCCATCATGACCGGCGGCAGCGAAAAGGCGGGCGCGCAGCGCAGGATCCCTGACGAGAAGCTGTTGCGGGTGAAATCCATATGAGTTTGCCGTAGACAAACATTGCAAACATTACGAACTTTTCATTGGCCGGACAGTTCGCAGTAAGGTGCGGCGTTCTATATCTTCAGTCATCGACTGATCCGGCGTCGCCGGTCTGAAGATCCAAGAACAAGAGAAGGTGCTCCAATGCTCAAGAATTTCAACGGACGTCCGTCCCTCGCCACCGTGCTCAAGGCTTCTACCGTCGCCGGTATCGCAGCCGCTGTGCTCGCAACCGGCGTTCCGCTCGAAATCACCCGGTCCTATGCCGAAGCTGTCAAGGTTCAGGCGCCTGCCGTTCCGAGCTTCGCCAATGTCGTCGATGCCGTTTCGCCGGCCGTCGTTTCTGTCCGGGTCGAAAACCGCGTCAATCCCGTCGCTGACAACAATGAAGGCTTCTCCTTCGATTTCAACGGTCGCGGCTTCGATGACCTTCCCGACGATCATCCGCTGAAGCGGTTTTTCAAGCAGTTCGGCCAGGATCCGAATGATCAGCAGGGTCATCAACGGCGCTTCGGCCAGAACGGCCCGAATGGCGGCCCGAATGGTCCGGGCGGCAAGGGTCGCCTCCGCCCCGTCGCCCAGGGCTCCGGCTTCTTCATCTCCGAGGATGGTTACATCGTCACCAATAACCACGTCGTTTCCGATGGCCAAGCCTTCGTCGCGGTCATGAATGACGGCACCGAGCTCGATGCCAAGCTGATCGGCAAGGATCCGCGCACCGACCTCGCCGTGCTGAAGGTTGACGGCAAGGGCAAGAAGTTCACCTACGTCAATTGGGCCAACGACAATAACGTCCGCGTCGGCGACTGGGTCGTCGCCGTCGGCAACCCCTTCGGCCTCGGCGGCACGGTCACGGCAGGCATTATCTCGGCCCGCGGCCGCGATATCGGCTCCGGTCCCTATGATGATTACCTGCAGGTGGATGCCGCCGTGAACCGCGGCAACTCTGGCGGCCCGACCTTCAACCTCAACGGCGAAGTCGTCGGCATCAACACCGCGATCTTCTCACCGTCGGGCGGCAGCGTCGGCATCGCCTTCGCCATTCCCGCCTCGACCGCCAAGGACGTCGTCGCCGATCTGATGAAGGACGGCCAGGTCTCGCGCGGCTGGCTCGGTGTCCAGATCCAGCCGGTAACCAAGGACATCGCCGAATCCATCGGCCTTTCCGAGCCGAGCGGCGCCCTTGTCGTCGCCCCGCAGGCCGGATCGCCGGGTGAGAAGGCCGGCATGAAGGCCGGCGACGTCGTCACCGCGCTGAACGGTGAAACGATCAAGGATGCCCGCGATCTCAGCCGCCGCATCGGCGCGATGCAGCCGGGCAGCAAGGTCGAGCTTTCAGTCTGGCGCGCCGGCAAGGCCCAGCCTCTCACCGTCGAACTCGGCACGCTGCCGGCCGACCAGAAGGATGCGTCTGCCGATGACAACAACCAGCCACAGCAGCCTGAGGCACCGGCTTCCGAGAAGGCGCTTGCCGATCTCGGCCTGACGGTCGGTCCTTCCGACGACGGCAAGGGCCTGGCGATAACCGGCATCGACCCGGATTCCGAGGCGGCCGACAAGGGCATCAAGGAAGGCGAGAAGATCACCTCGGTCAACAACCAGGAAGTCTCCACCCCCGACGATGTCGTCAAGGCACTGAACCAGGCCAAGAAGGACGGCCGCACTCGGGCGCTCTTCCAGATCCAGTCCAGTGAAGGAAGCCGTTTCGTCGCGCTTCCGATCAACGGACAGGGCTGATCCCTAAGATAGCTTGGAGCCGTGCGGACGAAACTCCGCGCGGCTCGATTCTTCTGATCTTTGAAGGATGATCCCCATGACCGCCGCTCCCCAGGAAGATGCTTTGAGCCTTGCCGAAACGCAGCCGGTGGGTAATGTCGGCCGCATGAAGATTCTCATCATCGAAGATGATCTCGAAGCCGCGGTCTACCTCACCAAAGCCTTTCGCGAAGCGGGCATCGTTGCCGATCACGCCAGCGACGGCGAGAGCGGCCTGTTCATGGGGTCGGAAAATACCTATGACGTCATCGTCATCGACCGCATGCTGCCGCGCCGCGACGGGCTTTCCGTCATCAGCGAGTTGCGCCGCAAGGCCATCCATACGCCGGTCCTCATCCTCTCCGCGCTCGGCCAGGTCGATGACCGCGTGACCGGTCTTCGTGCCGGCGGCGACGACTACCTGCCGAAGCCTTATGCCTTCAGCGAATTGCTGGCGCGCGTCGAGGTGCTCGGCCGCCGCAAGGGCACGCCGGATCAGGATGTCGTCTATCGCGTCGGCGATCTCGAGCTCGACCGGCTATCCCACGAGGTGCGCCGCGGCGGCAAGGAGATCCCGCTGCAGCCGCGCGAATTCCGCCTGCTCGAATATCTGATGAAGAATGCCGGCCAGGTGGTGACCCGCACCATGCTGCTCGAAAACGTCTGGGACTATCACTTCGACCCGCAGACCAACGTCATCGACGTTCATGTCTCGCGCCTGCGCTCGAAGATCGAAAAGGACTACAGCCAGCCGCTCCTGAAGACCATTCGCGGCGCGGGGTATATGATCAAGGATGAGGGATGAGCCGTTTCAGGGTTCTCTTCAAGTCCACCGCAGTCCGCCTTTCGGCACTCTATATCCTGCTTTTCGCCATCTGCGCCGCGACGCTCGTCTTCTATGTGACGGCCATGTCGGAACGGTTGCTGACGGGCCAGATCCGCGACGCCGTCAGGCAAGAGGTGGAGCAGGTGCAACGGGCCTATGACACCGGCGGCATGAACCTCCTGCTGCGCACCATGGAGCGGCGTGCCCGCCAGCCCGGCGCCAACCTCTACATCATTGCCGGCCCCTCGGGCGATATTCTCGCCGGCAACGTCGCCTCGGTGCAGCCGGGTGTCTTCGAGGAGGTCGGCTGGACCTCCGCGCCCTTCATCTATCAGCGTTATACCGACAGCGGCATCGAGCGCCGCCACAGGGCGATCGCCAATATTTTCGTGCTCGACAACGGCCTGAGAATCCTGATCGGCCGCGATCTCGGCGACCCAGAGCGTTTCCGTCTGCTGGTGCGCCAGGCGCTGATGGTGGCTTTGGCGATCATGGGACTTGGCGCCATCATCATCTGGTTCGCCATCGGCCGCAACGCGCTGAAACGCATCGACCGCATGTCGGATGCCAGCAAGAAGATCATGGCCGGAGACCTGTCGCAACGCCTGCCGGTGGGCGGATCGGGCGATGAATTCGACCGCTTGTCGATGTCTTTGAATACCATGCTGGAGCGCATCGAGAAGCTGGACGAGGGCCTGCGGCAGGTCTCCGACAACATCGCCCATGATCTCAAGACGCCGCTGACGCGGCTGCGCAACAAGGCAGCCGATGCGCTCGATATCTCCGACGGCGAGACGCGGCGCACCGCGCTCGAAGGCATTATTTCCGAATCGGACCAACTGATCCGCACCTTCAACGCGCTGTTGATGATCTCCCGCGTCGAGGCCGGATCGGTCGCCGCCGAGATGACGCCGGTGGAGCTTTCGGCCATCGTCTCCGATAGCGCCGAGCTTTACGAACCGGCGGCGGAGGAGGCGGGGCTTGGCTTGAGCTCCAGCATCGAGCCGGATGTCGAAGTGCAGGGCAATCGCGAGCTGATCGGCCAGGCGATCTTCAATCTGCTCGACAATGCCATCAAATATTCCTCTGATACCGAAGGCGCGGGCAAAGTGTCGCTGAAACTTTCCCGCCGCCCGGACGGCATCTGCCTTTCCGTGGCCGATCACGGACCGGGCGTTCCCGCCGACCGGCGAGACGACGTGGTGAAGCGCTTCGTCCGCCTCGATGAAAGCCGGTCGAAGCCGGGGACGGGGCTCGGGCTTTCGCTGGTGGAAGCGGTGATGGAGCTGCACAATGGCCGGTTGGAACTCTCCGATACCGATCCTGATAAGCCCGAACAGCGCGGATTGACCGTCAGCATGATCTTCCCCGCCAAGGCTGCCTGATGACTCGATGCCGATGATCGGCTGAATCGCATATTGGCGGTTTTCCGCCAAGACCCTAGTTTAATGCCGGTCGAAGGAGATGTTCCCGCGATTCTGCGGGACCGTTTCCTGAGGCGCTAAAGCAGGGAGAGCGCATGCTGACGAAATCGACGCATGGCCTGGAGGATGTCGCCGAAGGCCTGCTGCGTCCGCTGAACCAGACGGAGTTGAAGCTGGCGCTGGCCGACCTTCAGGAGGCCGGCAGACACGAGCCGTCGGTGGCGGCGATGCTGAAGACGGAAGGCCCGCTTCGTGATTTCATCGCGGCCGTGCTGACGCTGTCCCCTTATTTGCGCGAAATCGTCAATCTCGATCCCGGCATCCTCGCCGGCGCCATCACTCAACCGCTGGAGCCGCAGATCGAAGCGCTGGTCGCCGAGGCGCGGCGCTGCTGGCAACGGGACGGCGAGGGGGCGGCGCCTTCGGAATCGGTGGTGATGAGCAGGCTGCGCATCATCAAGCGCAAGGTGGCTTTCCTCGTCGCACTCGCCGATCTCGCGCGCATCTTCGACGGCCGGGCGACGACGGCCTGGCTGAGCGAGCTTGCCGAAGCGTCGGTTGCCGCCGCCATCGACCATCTGCTGCTGGCGGCGCATGAGGGTGGAAAGCTGCGGCTGCGGGATCTGGCAGCACCGAGCGACGGCTCCGGGCTGATCGTGCTCGGCATGGGCAAACTCGGCGCATCTGAACTCAACTATTCCTCCGATATCGACCTCGTCGTCGTCTTCGACGAGGAGGCCGGTATCGTGCCCGACCCGGATGACGCGATCGAGGTCTTCCCGAGAATGATGCGACGCTTGGTCCGCATCCTGCAGGAGCGGACAGCCGACGGCTACGTCTTCCGCACCGATCTCAGATTGCGCCCCGATCCCGGTTCGACGCCGCTGGCGATCCCGGTCGATGCGGCGATGATCTATTACGAGGGCAGGGGCCAGAATTGGGAGCGGGCGGCCTTCATCAAGGCGCGCGCCGTTGCCGGCGACCTCACGGCGGGCGGCGATTTCTTGCGTGGCCTTGCCCCTTTCGTCTTCCGCAAATATCTCGATTACGCGGCGATTGCCGATATCCATTCGATCAAGCGGCAGATCCATGCGCATAAGGGCCACGGTGCCATCGCGGTCAAGGGTCATAACGTCAAGCTCGGCCGCGGCGGCATCCGCGAGATCGAGTTCTTTGTCCAGACCCAGCAGCTGATCGCCGGCGGTCGCATGCCGGCCTTGCGCGGACGGGCGACGGAGGAGACGCTCGGTGAACTCACCAAGGCGAAATGGATCGACGCGGAGACCCGTGACGAATTGACGGAGGCTTACTGGTTCCTGCGCGATGTCGAGCATCGCATCCAGATGGTACGCGACGAGCAGACCCACCTGTTGCCGGAGACCGATGCCGACCTGAAGCGCATCGCCTTCATGATGGGCTTTTCCGACACTCCGAGCTTCTCCGAACGACTGGTCGGCGTGCTGAAGACGGTCGAACGGCGTTATGCTCACCTCTTCGAACAGGAGAGCAGGCTTTCCACCGACACCGGAAACCTCGTCTTCACCGGCCAGGGCGACGACCCGGATACGCTGGAGACGCTGAAGAGGCTCGGTTTTACCAGGCCGTCCGACATTTCCCGCATCATCCGCACCTGGCACTACGGCCGCTACCGGGCGACGCAATCGGTCGAGGCGCGTGAAAGGCTGACCGAACTGGCGCCGGAGCTCTTGCGGGTCTTCGGCGAAAGCAAGCGCGCCGACGAAGCGCTGCTGCGCTTCGACAGCTTCATCTCCGGCCTTCCCTCCGGCATCCAGCTGTTCTCGCTGCTCGGCAGCAATCCGGCGCTGCTGTCGCTGATCGTCAACATCATGTCCTCGGCACCCCGGCTTGCCGAGGTGATCGCCGCCAAGCCGCATGTCTTCGACGGGATGCTCGATCCCGGCCTGATGGCCGAGCTGCCGACGCGTGATTATCTCGGCGAGCGGCTGAAAGGCTCGCTTGCCCAGGCCCGCCACTATGAAGAGGTGCTCGACCGGCTACGCATCTTCGCCGCCGAGCAGCGCTTCCTGATCGGCATCCGCCTGCTCACCGGTGCGATCAACGGCGTGATGGCCGCACGCGCCTTCACGCATCTCGCCGACCTTGTCATTGCAGCAGCACTTGATGCCGTGGTGAGCGAGATGCGGGCAGCACACGGCGATTATCCCGGCGGGCGCATCGCGGTCGCCGGCATGGGCAAGCTCGGCAGTTTCGAGCTGACGGCCGGTTCCGACATCGATCTGATCCTGCTCTATGATTATGACAACGCGGCCTCCGAATCCGATGGGCCGAAGCCGCTCGACGCGACGCGTTACTTCACCCGCATCACCCAGAGGCTGATGGCCGCTTTGTCGGCGCCGACCGCCGAAGGTGTGCTCTATGAGGTCGATATGCGGCTGCGCCCATCCGGCAACAAGGGGCCGGTCGCCACCCGTATCAATGCATTCGGCAAGTATCAGCGCGAAGAGGCATGGACCTGGGAACATATGGCGCTCAGCCGCGCCCGGCTGATCTGCGGCAATGAGAGCCTCGTCGCCGAGGCGGAACTGATCGTCCGGGAGGTGCTGTCGGCCGATCGCGATATCGCCAAGGTGGCGCGTGACGTCGCCGAAATGCGCGAACTGATCGACAAGGAAAAGCCGCCATCCGGCCCGTGGGACCTGAAGCTGATCGCCGGAGGCGTCATCGATCTCGAATTCATCGCCCAGTACCTGGCGCTGATCGCGCCGACCAGCGGCGTCGGCAGTGCCGTCAATGGGATGAGCACCGGCGAGGCCCTGAAGGTGCTTGGCGACCGGCTGATGGCAACCGTCGATCTCGACTTATGCCTGGAGGCCTTCACGCTTTATACCGGCCTTTCGCAACTGATCCGCCTCTCAATCGACGGCCTGTTCGATCCGAAGGATGCGCCGGCGGGCCTCGTCGAACTCGTCTGCCGCGCCGGCGACTGCCCTGATATCAAAACGCTGGAAGGGGAGGTAAAGCGGCTGTCGAAAGCGGTTCGGAAAATATTCTTGAATGTCGTGAAAGCCTGATCTCACACCAGGCGGAACGATCGCGAGGATTATCGCGAGCATCGCCTGTCGGAATCTCGCTTAGCCAATCGTCTTCAGGATAGGCAAGCGATGGAGAACACCAATGACGATTACCATTACCGCTTTTGAACGGTCGCCCGATCGCGGCAGGGGTCTGGCGCGCGACATGCGCGTTCGCTGGGCGCTCGAAGAAGTGGGCCAGCCTTACGAGGTTCGTCTTGTCTCATTCAAAGAGATGAAGGAGCCCGCGCATCTGGCGCTGCAGCCTTTCGGGCAGATTCCGACCTATGAAGAAGGCGATCTCGCACTGTTCGAGTCCGGCGCCATCGTCTTCCATATCGGCGAGCGCTATGCGGGCCTGCTGCCGGACGATGCGAATGCCCGGGCGCGCGCGCTCACATGGATGTTTGCCGCGCTCAACACGGTGGAAACACCGATCTTCGACCGCGCTCTCCTCATGATCCTCGAGCGCGACAAGCCTTGGTACGACCAGCGCCTTGCTGCCCTCGAGGACAGCATCCGCAAACGGCTGATCGGCCTCTCCCGCCGCCTTGGCGATGCCGACTGGCTCGATGGTGCGTTCAGCGCCGGTGACCTGCTGATGGTGTCGGTGCTGCTCAGGTTGAAGGGATCTGACATATTGGAAGAATATCCGAACCTCGCCGCCTATGTCGCCCGCGGCGAGTCGCGGCCGGCATACAAGCGTGCTTTCGCCGCTCAATTGGCTGTTTTCACCACCGCATCAGCAGGCTGAAGAGGGTCGGCTCTAGATATCGTCGGGAATGCGCAGCGAGATCACCGTGCCGACCGCTTCGCGTGAGCGGATCTTCATGCGGCCGCCATGCAGCAAGGTCAGCGAGCGGGAAATGGCGAGCCCGAGGCCGGAGCCGCCCTTGCTCTTCGCATATTGGCTCTGCACCTGCTCGAAGGGCTGGCCGATCTTCGACAGCGCCGAGCGTGGAATGCCGATGCCGGTGTCGGCGATGGTGACGACGACGGCGCCGTCGACGCGGCGGGTGCGCACCGCGATGCGTCCGCCATTGTCGGTGAACTTCACCGCATTGGAGAGCAGGTTGAGCAGCACCTGTTTCATCGCCCGGCGGTCCGCCATCAGCGTCAGGCCGGAGCAGATGCGCTGTTCGATGACGATGTTCTTTTCAGCCGCGGGCATGGCGGTGAAGCGCAAGCTTTCCTCGATCAGCGGCACGAGGTCGATGCTCTCGCAATGCAACCTGACATGGCCGGCCTCGATTTTCGACATGTCGAGAATGTCGTTGATGACGTTGAGCAGATGTTTGCCGCTGTCATGGATATCGCGGGCATATTCGTCGTATTTCAGCGAGCCGAGCGGCCCGAACATCTGGTTCTGCAGAATTTCCGAGAAGCCGAGGATGGCGTTGAGCGGCGTGCGCAGCTCATGCGACATGTTGGCGAGGAATTCCGATTTCGCCTTGTTGGCAGCCTCGGCGCGTTCCTTCTCCGCCTGGTAATTGGCGTTGGCCGTCGAAAGCTCGGATTTCTGGATCTCCAGCGTCTGGCGCGAGGCGGAAAGATCGCCGATTGTCGCCATCAGCCGGCGTTCGGATTCGCGCAGCCGCTCCTGATGACGTTTCATCAGCGTGATGTCTGTTCCGACCGAGACCTTGCCGCCGTCGCGGGTGCGCCGCTCATTGATCTGCAGCCAGCGCTCGTCGGCAAGCTGCACCTCCGTCGTTCGCGAATAGCCGGAGCCGTCGGCATCGGAAATCCGCCGCTCGATGACAGGACGGGCGGCGGCCGCATTGACGGTCGAGCGCTCGGTGCCGGGCACAAGCACGCTGTCCGGCAGGCCATAAGCCTGCTGGAAATGCGTGTTGCACATGACGAGGCGATCGTTCTTGTCCCAGAGCACGAAGGCTTCCGAGGTGCATTCGATTGCGTCGGCCAGGCGCTGGTCGGCTTCTGCGTAGCGCTGGGCGAGCCGATGCTGTTCGGTCACGTCCATGGCGATGCCGATCAAGTGCATGCGGCCGGAATTGCTGCGGATCACCTGGGCACGCGCCCGCATCCAGACATAGTGGCCGCCGGCATGGCGCATGCGGAAGATCTGATCGACCTGGCCGGAAGCGCCCTTGCCGATGGCGCGCGCGATCTCGTAGAGCCCGCCGTCATCGGGATGCATCAGCCGGGCGGCTTCGCCGAAGCCCATCGTCTTGTCCGAACCCGGCAGGCCGAGCATGTCGTACATCGACCGCGACCAGAAGAATTCGCGGGTTTCGAAATCGAAGTCCCAGAGGCCGCAGCGGCCGCGCGACAGCGCCGTCTCGACGCGCAGGTTCGATTCCACGAAGATGTCGTCGGCATCGCGAGCGCGCTTTACCTGCGTGTAATAGGCATAGAGGATGACCAGCAGGATCGAGGAGATGCCGGCAAACAGCGTCACGTTGAGCGCCAGTTCCTCGCGCCAGAGCCGGCCGACCTCGTCGAGCGAGGTGGCGGCGACGATAAAACCGCCGGCATTGCCCATCAGCGTGATCTCGGCATAGTGCGGCACGCCGCCGATCGTCGTTTCGATGACACCGGCGCGATCGCCGAAGCGCCGGATCGCCGAGACCTCGGGGAAGAAATCACCGACATTGCTGCCGACATGCGAAAGCCCGGCGGTGGTCGCCGCAAAGACCTTGCCGCTTGCCTGCACGAGCAGCACGAAAGCGCCGCTGTCCAGCCGGTCCTGCGGCAGGTATTTGGCGAGACGGGCCTGCACCTCGGCGATATCGCCGCTGTCGAAAACATCGGTCGTATCGGCAAACACCGCAGAGGCGGTCGCCGCCGAAAGTGCAGTGGCATGGCGCGCCGAGGCCTCCAGACGCCCGTATTCGCTCATCATGCCGAAGAAATGCGAGGCGGCGACAACCGAGAGGAAGGCGACGATCAGCGCCGGAATGGCCCGCTTCAAGACCAGCTCGGCCTTCGGCAGATAACGCAGAAGTGGTTCCGATGTCGCATGGCCGGAAAGGCTGTCGCGCCAGGCTTTCAACCCGCCAAAATCGACACGCAGCCGTCCTCCGGCCACGGTTGCCCGTCGCACGTCCATCATCTCTTCGCCTTGTCCTCATGTGATTCGCGCGCCGCTCGCTCGAACCTGACCTAGAGAATCATGGGTGATTCGCCTTGTCCAGAGGCAAAGGTAAAAATCCGTTAACTATTTATAATTTCGGGTTTTTCCAGGTGATTCGGGGCGCTGGGCGACCGGCCGTCGAATTTTTCGGGACGGCCGGTCGAATCAAATTACCCTTTAAGCGTGCGTTCGACGATATCGCGCACGTCGGTCGAAAGATCGGCGGCTCGCTCGATCTCGATCAGCGCCGAGCGGGCGTGATCGGCGCGTATTGGTTCGAGCGACCGCCAGGAGCGCATCGAGGTGAGAATGCGGGCGGCAAGCTGCGGGTTACGCTCGTCGATATCGAGAATTTGACCGGCGAGGAAGCGATAGCCTTCGCCGTCGGCGCGGCCGAAGCCGGTCGGGTTGGCAAAGGCGAAGGTGCCGACCAGCGCCCGCATTCGGTTCGGATTGGTTCGCTTGAAGAGCGGATTATCCATCAGGGTGCGAATCCGTTCCAGGGTTTTGGCGCCCGGAATGCCGGCCTGGATCGCGAACCATTTGTCGATGACGAGCGCGTTCTCCGCGAAGCGGTCGCGGAAGCTTGCCAGCGCCTCGCTCGTCTCCGCGCTGTCGGGAAAACGATGAGCGAGAATCGTCAGCGCATGGCTGAGATCGGTCATGTTGTTGGCCACATCGAAGGCGGCCTTGGCGCGCGCCGGCGTCTGTTCGGCATACGAGAGGTAGGTGAGGGCGCTATTGCGCAGCGCCCGCAGGCCGGCACTTTTTGCATCCGGGCTGAAATCGCCTGATGTCGTCATCGCGGCGTAGAGGCCGGCAAAGACGTCCTTTCCGGCATCGGCGATCTGTTTCAGGATCGCCTGCCGGCCGGCATGGATGGCATCGGGATCGTTGTTGCTACCAAGTTCGCGGGCGATATCGGATTCGCTCGGCAGAGCCAGCGCCTGGGCACGGAAGGCAGGCTCAAGGTTGTCATCGTCGGCGGCCGTGATCAGCGTCTCGATGAAGGTCGCCTCGCAGACGACAGGCTTGCCCTCGCGGGCGTCGCGTGCCGCTTTCAAGAGGTTCGGCAGCGCCAGATCGGTCAGCGCCTGCCAGCGGGCGAAATGATCGGTCTCATGGCGGGCGAGATGGGCAAGATCGGCCGGGCTCTGATCGAAATGCAGGTTGATCGGCGCCGAGAAGCTGCGGTTGATCGAAACGACCGGCCGCGAGCCGATGCCATGGAACACGGCCGTCTGGGTGCGGCCCGTGAGATGCAGCACCCCGCCGGCATATTCCGCGCCATCGACCGAAGTCGGTTCGATCTTGCCGCCGTTTTCGCCAAACAGCGCGAGGCTGAGCGGAATATGCATCGGCTCCTTGCTCGGCTGGCCGGGCGTTGCCGGGATCATCTGTTCGAGCGACAGTGTGAAGCTGCCGGCCGCCGCATCATAGCTGCCCGATGCGCTGACGAGCGGCGTGCCGGCCTGATGGTACCAGAGCGAAAATTGCGAGAGGTCGCGTCCGCTTGCATCCTCAAAACATTTGACGAAATCCTCGATCGTTACGGCCTGACCGTCATGGCGGTCGAAATAGAGGTCCATACCTTTCTTGAAGCCGTCCTTGCCGAGCAGCGTCGCGATCATGCGCGTGATTTCGCTACCCTTTTCGTAGACCGTCGTCGTGTAGAAATTATTGATCTCGCGATATGTCGTCGGCCGCACCGGATGGGCGAGCGGGCCGCCGTCCTCCGGGAACTGCTCCGATTTCAGGTGGCGCACTTCGGCGATGCGCTTGACCGGGCGCGAGCGCTGGTCGGAAGAGAATTCGTGGTCGCGATAGACCGTCAGGCCTTCCTTGAGGCACAGCTGGAACCAGTCGCGGCAGGTGATGCGGTTGCCGGTCCAGTTGTGGAAATATTCATGCGCGATGATCGCTTCGATATTGGCATAGTCGGCATCCGTCGCGATTTCCGGATCGGCTAGGACGTATTTGTCATTGAAGACGTTGAGGCCCTTGTTCTCCATTGCGCCCATGTTGAAGTCGGAGACGGCGACGATCATGAAAATATCGAGATCGTATTCGCGTCCGAACCTCTCTTCGTCCCATTTCATCGAGCGTTTCAGCGCGTCCATGGCATAGGCTGCGCGCGGTTCCTTGCCGTGCTCGACATAGATTTTCAGAACCACCTCGCGGCCGGACATGGTCGTGAACGTGTCTTCGACGACACCGAGATCGCCGGCGACGAGCGCGAAGAGGTAGCTCGGCTTCGGATGTGGGTCGAACCAGGCGGCGAAATGCTTGCCGGGGCCGTAGCCGGCGCCGCCGAGGAAGTTGCCGTTCGACAAAAGCAGCGGGTTGGCGTCTTTGTCGGCGATGATGTTGACCGTGAAGGGCGCAAGCACGTCGGGCCGGTCCGGGAAATAGGTGATGCGGCGGAAACCCTCCGCCTCGCACTGCGTGCAGTAGATGCCACTGGTGCGGTAAAGGCCCATCAGTTCGGTATTGGCCTCGGGGTTGATAATCGTGGTGATCGTCAACTCGAAGGGCGCGCTCTCCGGCAGGTCGCGCACCGTCAGGCTTTCCGGTGTTGCATCGTAACGCGAAGGGTCCAGCTCCACCTGGTCTAACAGCAGCCCCGACAGCGTCAGTTCGTCGCCGTCGAGAACGATCGGCGCCGCCGGATCGGCGCCCGGGCGACGATGAAAGATCAGGCGCGCCTCGACCTTGGTCTCTGTCGGGTCGAGTTCAAAAGTGAGGTCCACGCGTTCCAGCACGAAGTCGGTGGGACGGTAATCTGCCAGATGAATGACCTGGCCGGTATCTGTTCGCATGGTGTTTCCTGAAGACCGTTATTTGACAACCGCGGAATACAGAGGCGGGCGCACTCTGCCTTAAATTTTGCCGGGGATGATTACATTAAAGTCTGAACTAAACTTAAAGCAAATTGCCCGCGAACACCAAGTTTGCGGGCAAAATATCTTATTGGCAACGGATGAACGCAGCAGCGGGAAAATGCCGCTACTTCAGATTGAGTGCGGCCTTGATCGTCGCGTCGTTTTCGGTCTGCTGGACGACGACGCCGTACCAGCCGAGCCCGTCGTAATCTTCGTAGCCAAGAGTGTGCGCGAAGGCGACGATCGAGTCGTTATTGTCGTAGTAGCTGCCTTTCGCCTGGCCGGACGGATTGGCGAGCGCGAAATGGGAAAACAACAAGGCGGGATTGGTGGTGGCGATGACCCGGCTCTTGCCGTCGAGCAGCATGACCGTCGTTCTTTCCGCCAGCTGCGGCGGCAGGTTCGCCTCTTTCTCGACGATCGCCTGGCCCTGGTTCTGCCAGTCGAAATAGACGCCGAGCGTGCCGACCAGCCGCCCGTCGAGCTTGCCCTCTTCGCGGATGCCTGTGGCATAAACGAGCGCATGCCTGTTATCGTGCAGCGGGCTCGCTTTGACGTCGTCGACAATGTACGCGTCGCCGGAGGAGCAGGCCGACGCTGCGCGGAACCACGGATCGCTGGCAAGGCTCATGCCTGCGAGCTTGCGCTGGAACTTGGGATTGGCGGATGCGACCACTTTGCCCGAGAGATCGGTCATGACGAGATCGAGATAGACGGTGTAGAAGCGGTTGATGGCGCCGAGACGCTCCGCTGCAAAGGCGGCGGTTTCCCGGCTCTGGTTCTGCAGCGCCTGCCAGAGTGATGGGTCCGTCGCCCACCAGCGCACATCGGCCGTGCGCTCGAAGAGATTGCGGACGATGAGCTGCACCAGCGTCTGCGCCAGATCGGTGAGGCGAACGCCCTCCATCTCTTCGACCAGCGAATCGGCCATGGCGCGGCTGAGGCCGATGCGGCCGAGCACGTTGCTCTCGAACCTGCCGGTGATGTCGGTCGCGATCTGCGCCAGCCGCTGCACTTCGTTGGCAACGACGGCAAAACCCTTTCCAGTCTCGCCGGCTCTGGCCGCCTCGATCAGCGCATTGATTGCCAGCAGCTTGATCTGCTTGACGATATGGGTGTTGTCGGCGCTGAAGCGCTCGAGGTCGGTGCTGATGCCGTCGGTGACGACGCGCATGGACCGCGGTGTCGCATTCTGCGACTGGGCAATGGTTTCGGCGCTAAGCGGCTTCATCAAACATGATCCTGGAAGGAGCGGGGAATTGTTTGTGCGGTGAAGAAAATTTCGAGATCAGCGATAAAAAACGATGCTTGCCTATGGTTTTCAATTGGTTAACGCTGAGCAGTCAGAGGCGAACATTTTAGGGGGAATGGCTAAAAAGAGGGTGATTTCGGAGCTATGGCGCAGATACGGCACGATTGAGCCCGAGGCTGAAAGGCGATTTGCGATTCTCCCGCCTTGCTCGCGATTTTTTCGCCAATCGGGTTTTTCTTTCGCTACGATGGAAGCCGTCACCCGTTGCGTTCCCGAGTCGAACGCGTCCCCCGTTCCGGTTAAGTCAGTATCAAGAGCCAGGATCATGCACTCGGTTCTCAGAAACCCGATGAGAGGCATTGCGCTGAAAGTCTCGTCGGTCGTGGTCTTCCTGGCCATGCAGACCTTCATCAAGCTGGCGGGCTCGGACATTCCGCCGGGTCAGGTCACCTTCTGCAGGTCCTTCTTCGCGCTCTTCCCGATCATGGCCTATCTGGCCTATAACAGGCAGTTGCGCGCCGCCTTCTACACGGCCAATCCAATCGGTCACCTCAAGCGCGGCACGATCGGCATCTTGTCGATGGCTTTCGGTTTCTACGGCCTCCTGCATCTGCCGCTGCCGGAGGCGATCGCGCTTGGCTACGCGTTGCCGCTCGTCGCCGTCATCTTCGCCGCCGTTTTCCTCGGCGAGACCGTGCGCATCTATCGCTGGAGCGCCGTCTTGGTCGGCATCGTCGGCGTCGCCATCGTTTCCTGGCCGAAACTCACGCTGTTTCGCGACGGCGGCATGGAAGCCGAACAGGCCGTCGGCGCGCTCTGCGTGCTGTTCTCGGCCGTTCTTGGCGGCATGGCGATGATCCAGGTGCGCCGCCTCGTCGAAGAGGAGAAAACGGCGACGATCGTGCTGTATTTCTCGATCACCGCCTCGGTCTTCTCGCTGGCTTCTCTTCCCTTCGGCTGGCTCATCCTGCCATGGCCGACAGCGCTCTATCTGATCGCCGCCGGTTTTTGCGGCGGCGTCGCGCAGATCCTGTTGACGGAAAGTTATCGCCATGCCGATGTCTCCACCATCGCGCCGTTCGAATATACGTCGATCCTGCTCGGGGGCATCGTCGCCTATTTCGTCTTCGGCGACGTGCCGAGCGTGACCATGCTGATCGGCACCGTCATCGTTATCGCCGCCGGCATCTTCATCATCTATCGCGAGCATCAGCTGGGCATCGAGCAGAGAGAGGCGCGCAAGGCCACGACGCCGCAAGCCTGAGAGCGACAGGCGCATGTTATCAAGGTTTTAACGCGGGGATTGCGGTGGCTTGAAACTTGCTCTCAACGACTGAAAAGAGTGGTGAATTCTTGGGATACCGTCGGCCTGTGGAATATGATTGTTGAAGATGAGAGAGTATCATTTATTCCAAGCTGTGCATGTCTGAATGGCCGCTGATGCCGGATGAGCTCTCGGTATCGTTGCTCCGAACGCTGGCCAGCGAGCGGAGGTGGAGAAAAGCAGAATGGCATTCACAGCGGAGCAATTGGTGGGGAACTCTTCCTTTCTGATGAGCATTCGCTTTTTGGCTGGGCAGATGCGCGGCATGTTCGATGCCGGTCCGCGGCTGGCGCGATTGCTCGCTTCTCATCAACGCTGGGTTCTGACCCAGACTGCCTATGCCCTCCACCTGGAATATGATCCGCGCGACCCGACGTCGGGTTTCACCGCCGTGCGGCTGACCGGGCGCATCACCGCACACAAGGTCGCGAGCCGCAACACGGTGCTCGCCTTCATCGAAGAACTCTATACCTACCGCTTCATAACCCACACGCCCGGCGACGAGCGGCGGCGGCCACGTCATTTCGAACCGGCCGATGTCAGCCATCAGGGGATGTTTGCCTGGCTTTTCTCCAATCTCGGTGCGCTCGACCTGCTCGACGGCGGTCAAAGGGCAGCCTTTTTCCAGGCAAATCCATCAGTGATGCGGCTCATTCAGCCGCGCATTGCCCGCCATTGCCTCGAAGATGCCGCCTGGCGCGAACCGCCGGAACAGGTGGCGCTGTTCCTCTGGACGGAAGCCGGCGGCCTCGTCGTCGATAATTTCATCGCCCGGATGGATATGGAAGGCAGCGAGCCGAGGAGATTGTCGGTCGGCCGCGTCGAAACCCGTGCGCTCGCCGCCGATTTCATGATGTCGCGCACCCATCTGCAACGGCTATTGGCAAAGGCGGCGCAACGCGGCTGCGTCGGCTGGTATGACGAACCGCGCAAGACGCATCTTTGGATATCGCGGGATTTTGTCGAGGAATATTGCGCCTGGCAGGCGGTCAAGTTCGCCTATGTCGACGAAGCCTTCGAATGGGCGAAGGCCCAGATCGAGGAAATGGCGATCTGACCAGAGCACTTCCAGCAAAAGTGCGCAGCGGTTTTACGTCCGGAATGCGTGAAAACAAAGAGATAGAGCATTTCCATGACTCGGAAATGTTCTAGAGAACGATCGCCGCTGTACCTGCGCCAATGCGGGATCCGGCATCGGCCGGCTTGACCGAGAGTTCGCGCTCATATTCCCGCGCGGCGCAGACGGCAACGCGGATATGCTCGAATGTTTCGATGTTGCGCAGAAGCGATATCAGGATCGTCGACATGTCGGGGTACTCTTGACACGAAAGGGCAGGCGATGCGCCTACAGCGCTGCGCGTCTTTTTAAGAGGCGCAAAGGACGCTGCAACACTTTGAGTCTCTGCTCAATACTGCTGGAAGTCCGAAAAAATGGCGTTCGGACGCGCCGTGCGGCTGTTGATGCCGGTGCCGCGGGCAATCATCTGTTCGTTCGTGGCAAAGCCGAAACGGCTGTAGCCTTGAGTGGAACGAACCTGGTCGCCGGCGAGGCGAAGGGTTTCAAACCCGCTATGGATAGGACGAAAACGTTTGCTCATGGCCTTGGTTCCTGTGATTCCTCCCAAGACACAGCTCATATTGCAATGCAGCATTAATTCCGCAATGCGTCATGACGGGTTGCAGCCATGCGAGCAATGCATAGCTTGATTCATAAATTATTCAACTTTGGCTAATTTCTAAGCAAAGAGAGGGACTTAAGCTTCGCCTGAAAGGCCAGCAGGTCGTTCCAGGCCAGCCGCTTGTTTACAGGTGCGGTTAACAGATCCTGCGGATGCAGGCTGGCTATGGCAGGAATGACACAGTCCGCAACGGCAATCTCCTTCCAGCGGCCGCGCAGGCCGTGAATCGTATCGTTTTCGCCGAAGAAGAAACGCGCCGAAAAATTGCCGAGAAGCAGGATCGCCTTCGGTTCGGCAAGTGCGATCTGCCGCTCGATGAAGGGTCGGCAGATGTCCATTTCCGCCGCCGAGGGCGCACGATTGCCAGGCGGGCGCCAGGGGATGACCTGCGTCAGCAATATGGCTGAGCGCTTCAGCCCGATCGCCGCCAGCATCTTGTCGAACAGCTGGCCGGATTTCCCCGAGAAGGGCATGCCCTCGCGATCGTCTTCGGCGCTCGGCGCCGAGCCGATCACCATGATCCCACTTTCGGCATCGCCGCTGGCAAAGATCGTCGAGCGGGCGCTGTGCTTGAGGTTGCAGCTGTTGAAGGCTTCGATCGCGGTCTTGAGTTCGACAAGCGATCGCGCGGTTTCGGCGACGAACCGCGCCTGCTGCACCGCCTCGCCGTCAGGGATCGCAGGTTGTGGGCCGGGCGCTGCGCGTTCGGCAGGCGCTGGGCGGGCCGCTGCATTCGGACGCGGCGGTGCCTGACCCGCAGGGCGTTCCCCAGCGGCAGGTTGCTGCTGCGCCGCCGCCGCCGCCGGGCGGCGGGCGGCCTTCATCGCCTCGAACTCGGCGAAGCGGTCGATCGCCTCTTCCTCCAGCAGCCATTCCACGCCGGCATCCGCATGGAAATGCAGAAGCGCTGCAAGCTCGGCGGGGGAAAGGTCGTTGGCGGAGATCATGCGGCAAGTCTAGCGGAGTGACAGGGGCATTGAAAGGGCGGGTGGCAGATTGCCCGCCCTTGTCTTCGCTATTGCACAGTCCATTGCGCGATGTCGTCGCGTTCGCCGATCAGCGCCAGACCATGGGCGATCGACAACAGTTCGCCGCCGCTTTCGATCCGGTCGCGCTCGAAGCGTTCGGTGAAGATGCGGCGCACCGCCGGCACGAAGGAAGTGCCGCCGGTCAAGAACACCTTGTCGATCTCCGCAGGCTTCGTTTCGGTCTTGTCGAGCACGTCGTCGAGCGCGCCTTCGATGCGGGCGAGATCGTCGGCGATCCAGCCTTCGAAATCGCTCCTCTTGATGCTGCGATGTCCACCGCGACCGAGTGGCGCGAAATCGAAAGGCGCTTCCTCCGAGGCCGACAGCGCCATCTTCGTCGCCGACACAGCCTGATAAAGCGGGTAGCCCTCGTCATGGTCGATGAGGTCGATGAAGATTTCGAGCTTTTCCGGCTCCAGGCTGGTGCGCACCAGCTTCTTCAGATCCTCGAATTCGCGCGTCGTCTTGAAGATCGACAGCTGGTTCCAGCGGCCGAAGCTGGAATAGTAGTTGGACGGCACTTCGAGGATCTTGTCGAAGCTTTTGAAATGGCTGCCCTTGCCGATCATCGGCGCGACGATGTTGTCGATCATCCTGTAGTCGAAATGGTCGCCGGCGACGCCGACGCCGGAATGGCCGATCGGCGTTGCCGTCAGCTTGCCGGCGACGGTTTCGAAGCGGATCAGCGAATAGTCGGTCGTGCCGCCGCCGAAATCGGCGACCAGCACGGTGGCATCCCGCTTTAGGTTCTGCGCGAAGTAGAAGGCGGCGGCGACCGGCTCATAGACATAGTGGATCTCGGGAAAACCGAAGCGCGACAACGCCTCAGTGTAGCGTTCGGTCGCCAGCGCCGGATCGGGGCTGGCGCCGGCAAAATGCACCGGTCGGCCGGTGACGATGCGGCTGACGTCTGAAGGCCAGTTGTCGCCGGCATAGTTGCGCAGGCGCCGCACGAAGACCTCCATCAGATCCTCGAAATTATGCCGCTTGGCAAAGATCAGCGTGCCCTGGAACAGCGCGCTCGCCGCAAAGGTCTTGATCGACTGCAGAAAGCGACACTCGCCGGGATTGTCGATGAATTGGCGGATCGCCGCATGGCCGGCCTCCACCTTCAGTGCGGAAGCGCCGAGCTGGGCATCCTTCATGAAGGAAAGCGCCGTGCGCATGCTGTCTGCCGTACCCTCCGTGCTCGTGAACGCCATCGAGCGCGTCGTCCCGCCGTCCGCCATGGCGAGAACCGTATTCGTCGTGCCGAAGTCGAAACCCAGCGCCTGAGCCATGCTCGCACCTCTTCATGCCGATTGTTATTGGAGACGGAGCATCGCTCCGCAAAAGGGCGTGAGACGCCCGGATTCAGGAGGGCGGGTGATGCCACAGGGGCGTGACACATTCAAGGGGATTTAAGAGCCTATATGTTTCGTAGCTACGCTGCCTTCCTTTCTTCTCCCTGGCGGGCGAAGAGGGTCGTCGCAAGGCAAGTCAGCACTGCCGAGGCTTGCAGACCGCCGTTACTCGGCGGCCATCGCCCTTGCCTCTTGCAACTCCGGCTCCTCGACCTTCTTCTGGCCAGTCAGCCGGCCGAGGAAGTTTCCGAAGCGGTCCATCTCGACGAAGATGACGGGGGTGATGAAGAGCGTCAGCATCTGCGAGACGATCAGGCCGCCGACGACGGCGATGCCGAGCGGCTGGCGCAGTTCCGAGCTTGCGCCGGTGCCGAGCGCGATCGGCAGGGCGCCGAGCAGGGCGCAGAAGGTCGTCATCATGATCGGCCGGAAGCGTCGCACGCAGGCTTCGTGGATCGCAGGCGTCGCCTTTTCGCCCCTCGTGCGCATGGTCTCCACCGCCACGTCGATCATCATGATCGCGTTCTTCTTGACGATGCCGATCAGCATCAGCAGGCCGATGAGGGCGATGATCGACAGGTCGAAGCCCACGATCTTAAGGGCCAGCAGTGCGCCGAATGCTGCGGCCGGCAGGCCGGAAAGGATGGTGAGCGGATGGATGAAGCTTTCATAGAGCACGCCAAGCACGACATAGATAGTCAGCACCGCCGCCAGGATCAGATAGGGCGTATTGCCCTGCGACTGCTGGAAGATCTCGGCCGTACCGCCATAGGACGTGAAGACGTCTGCCGGCACGCTGATGTCCTTCTTGATCTGGTCGATTGCCGCCGTCGCATCGCTGAGCGAGACGCCTTCCGGCAGGTTGAAGGAAACGGTGGTCGAAACCAGCTGGCCCGTCTGGTTGATGGTGACTGGCCCGGTGGTGCGTTGCACATGCGCGAAGTTCGAAAGCGGCACCAGGCTGCCATTGGCAGAGGCGACACGGATCTCCGAGAGCTTCTGATCGTCCCAGGGTTTGCTGGTATCGTATTCGACGATGACGTCGTAGCTGTCGCCGGTCGACTGGATTTCCGCGGCAGGATATCCGCTGAAGGATTCCTGCAGCGTCGTGCGTAGCGTGTCGTTGTCGATCCCGTAGGCGGCTGCCCGCTCGGTATCGATGACGATATTGGCCTGCAGGGCGTTGTTTTGGGCATCCGATGTCACGTCGGTGAACAGCCGCTCCTTGCGCATCGCCGCCTGAATCTTGCCGGCCCAGAGGTTGGTCTGATCCGCACTCAGCGCCTGCACCACCAGCTGATACTGGCTCGCGGTCTGGCGGCCGCCGAAGCGCAAGCTCTGGTTCGGCGTCACGAAGGCCTGGACGCCTGGGATCTTGTTGATCGCCGTGCGCAGCTCGCGCAGTGTCTGATCTAGCGGCGGACGCTCTTTCTTGTCCTTGAGTTCGACGAACATCGAGCCGTTGTTCTGTGGTTTGTTGGGATTGCCGCCGATCGTCGACATCACGTGGTTGACCGCCGGGTTCGCCTTGACGGCGGCTGCCGCCTGCTGCTGCAGCGCCTCCATGGCGGAATAGGAAATGTCCTGCCGGGCCTGTGTGCTGATCGTCAGGCGGCCGATATCTTCCTGCGGGAAGAAGCTCGTCGGCAGCGCCATGAAGAAATAGATCGTTAGCGCCACCGAGCCGAGGAAAACCCCGAGGATCGTCAGGCGATGCTGAAGGCACCAGCCGACAGCCCTGTCATAGCCGCGCAGCGTCCGTTCAAAGCCGGCATCGAAGATGCGGATGAGGAGCGGCGGGCGGCTCTGGTGGTTGGACAGACGTGAGGCGAGCATCGGCGTCACGGTTAGCGAGACGATGGCCGAGGAGATGATGGCGATGGCAACCACCATGCCGAATTCGTTGAACACGCGGCCGACGACGCCGCCCATCAGCAGGATCGGGATGAACACCGCAATCAGCGACACCGACATGGAAATGATGGTGTAGCTGACTTCGCCCGCACCCTTGATCGCCGCTTCCCGCACCGGCATGCCTTCTTCGACATGGCGCAGGATGTTTTCGAGCATGACGATCGCGTCGTCCACCACGAGCCCCACCGCGAGCGTCAGCCCGAGCAGCGAGATGTTGTCGATGCTGTAGCCCAGCACATACATCATGCCGAAGGTCGAGATCAGCGACAGCGGAACGGCGAGCCCCGGGATGATGGTTGCTGTGGCATGGCCGGTGAAGAGGTAGATGACGAGAACGACGAGGCCGATCGTCAGCAGCAGCGTGAACTTCACGTCGGAGATGGCATCGCGAATCGGTTTTGCGGCATCGTTCATGACGACGGTGTTGACCGAAGGCGGAATTTCGGCGTGAAGCTGCGGCAGCTTGGCGTTGATCGCATCGACGACATCGACCGTGTTGGCATCTGGCTGACGCTGGATGGCGAGGATGATGCCGCGTTGGCCGTCATACCAGCTGCCCGTATACTGGTTCTGAACGCTGTCCTGCACATCGGCGATATCGCCAAGGTGGACGGGTGCACCGTTCGGATTGGCAATGACGAGCGAGCGGAATTGTTCGGCATTGGTGCGCTGGGTATTCGCCGTGATCGTCATGCTCTGTGAATTATTCTGCAGCGTTCCCACAGGCTGCTGGCTGTTGGCGGCAGCGAGCGCCTTGTTGACGGTATCGATGCCGATGCCGCGGGTTAAAAGCTTGTTGGGATCGACCTCGACGCGCACGGCATAGGTCTGCGCACCGTAGACGCTGACCTGGGCAACGCCGGGAAGTGTCGATAGCGACGGCGAGATGATGTTCTCGGCGATCTCGTCAAGCTTGCTGCGCGGCATAGTGTTGCTCTGTACGGAGAGCAGCATGACAGGCGCATCGGCGGGGTTGGTCTTGCGATAGCTCGGCGGCGTCGTCAGATTGTCGGGCAGTTGCCGGGTGGCATGCGAAATCGCGGCCTGCACGTCGGCTGCGGCCGCATCGATATTACGACTGAGGTCGAACTGAAGCACGATGCTGGTGCTGCCGAGCGAACTGGAGGCGCTGATTTCAGTGATCCCGGGAATGGTCTCGAACTGCTTGATCAGCGGTGTCGAAACCGAGGTCGCCATCGTCTGCGGCGAGGCGCCGCTCAACTGCGCCGAAACGTTGATGGTGGGAAAATCGACCTGCGGCAGCGCCGCGACAGGTACGAGCTGATAACCGGCAAGACCGGCCAGAATGACGCCGATGGCAAGCAGCGTCGTTGCGACGGGGCGCTGGATACAGAAATTCGGGATCATTGCTGAGCTCCCACCGCGATCGTCTCGGAGGGCTGCTGTTGCCGAGGCGCTTCGGCGGAGGCGACATCCAGCGCCTTTTCGTCGAACTGCTCGTTGATCGCCTGCTGGTCGCTGAGCTGGCCCTGGCCCTCGACGACGACATGATCGCCTGCCTGAAGACCTGATTCTATGGCGGTGAAGCCGCCATTTGCGCGGGCAATGGTGACGGGCGTCAGATGCGATTTGCCGTCTTTGGCGACGAAGGCGAAGAAACCCTCCGGGCCGGGGCTGACGGCAACCGTCGGCACCACCACCTGCTGTTCGTCATTGTTGAAATGCACGACGATGTTGACCGACTGGCCGGGCCAGAGCGCGCCGGAGGCATTTTCGAATTTCGCCTTGGCGAGGATCGTGCCCGAGGCCGTATCGACCGTATTGTCGTAGAAGCTGATCTCGCCCTTTCGGATTTTGCCCTTGGTGGAATTGGGAGCCGTGCTGACCTTGACCGGACCGCTTGCCAAAGCACTCTTCAGCTCCCGCAGATAGCGCTCCTGCAGGTGGAATTTCACATAGATCGGATCGTATTTGGCAATGGTGACGATTGCCGCACCGGCACTGAGGAATGCACCCTTGCTGACAGCGATATCGCCGAGCCGGCCGTCGAAGGGCGCGCGGATATCGGTGTGCTCGAGTAAGATCTGATCGGAGGCAAGCGACGCCTTGTCGGCGTCAACAGTGGCTGCAGCGGTGTCGCGGGCGGCAACCGCCTGGTCGAGGCTCTGCTGGGTGCCGGCCTTTTGATTGAAGAGATCCTGCGCGCGCGTCAATGCGGTTTCGGCTTCCGAAAGCGTTGCCGCGTCGCGCACGATCATCGCATTGTCCTTGTCGACGGTCGCCTTGGCCGTCCGGTCGTCGAGCTTGGCGATCAGGTCGCCGGCTTTCACGGTCGCCCCATCCGGCGCATCGATGCTGACGACCAGACCCTGCTCCTGCGCGGCGATGGTCGTGTTGTCATCGGCATCGGCCCAGCCGGTCGCCGTCACATCCATCGGCAGCGTCGTTTTCACGGCCGCAACCGTCTTGACGACGGTCGGGCCCCCGCCGCCGCGTCTGCGCCCGCCGCCCTGATGTTGCCCACCGTCCTGCGCCTGATTGGCCTGCCCCTGATCGGCCTGCGCCTGCTGCCCGCCGACATTGCCGGCTTCCGGCTGCTTGATGAACTGCGAGAGGTAGGGAATGCGGGAGGCATAAGGGACCAGATTCCCGAATTGCCAGACGCCGACGGCGGCAACTGCGATAACGCTGACGGTGATCCAAAATTTCTTCATGGGCGAGACCGGTGTTTGGGCAAGGTTGCGGGGAGCAAGGTTGCGAATATTATACCCCGATTAAGCCACTTATATTGCGGCTCAAAAAAGACATAATTCCCGGGGGTGTGATCACTAAGTGGTTATAACGGCTTAAATTTTTGTAATGAATATTCCGTAATATTCAAACTGTACTAATATAGCCTCAGTGTTACCCAATGCCGTTTGGCGGAAGCGACGCAAGCGGTTCGGCAGAAGGCGATGTCGATCCGCCTGCCGTTCAGCGCACGGGAAGAACATGGGAAAAACCAAGAAGGCAGGTCGTCATGACCGAGTTGGACACCAGCGAATTTCGCTCTCTCATAATAAGCGTGTTTCCTGAACTGACGGCCTCCGTCTTTAAGCTGGCGGCCAGGGGCTGGGATTCGCTTGCCGTCGACGTCGATGACACGCTGATCTTCAAATTTCCCCGCAATCTCGGCGCGGAAAGAGCGCTTGTGAAAGAAGCCGCCTTGCTCGACATTGTTCGACCGTCGCTGTCGATGGCGGTTCCCGACATGCGCATTCACGACGGGCCGCCGATCTTCTCCAGCCATACCAAGATCGAGGGCGAACATCTCATTGCCGAAGATTACGATGCGCTTGGCGCAAGCGATCGTCAGCGCCTCGCGGAAGATCTCGCGCGTTTTTACGCCGAGCTGCATGTGCTCGATGCCGATCGCATACGCTCGGCGGGTGCCGGGGCAATCCAGCCATGGCAATTGCCCGAGACGGTGCGAATAAAGGCTTTGCCGTTGCTGCCGCCTGACATCAGGAGTTTTGCGCAGGCCATTATTTCGGATTTCGAAGCCTTGCCTCCCGATCCCTACGGCAACATCTACGGCTTCTTCGACGGTCACGGCTGGAACATGGCCTTCGATCATGCGCAAAGGAGGCTGAACGGCATTTACGATTTCGCCGATTCCGGCTTTGGCCCGCTGCACCAGGAATTCATTTACTCGAACTTCATCTCGCCCGATCTGACCGCGCGCATCATATCGGCCTATGAAATGCTGACCGGACGCAGGCTCGACCGGCGGCGCATTGCGATCCTGACCGGCTTCCATCGTCTGTCCGAGCTCGCCGAACTTGCGGACGATCCGGCGAACGTCGAACAGATGATCCGAAGTGTGGCGACATGGGCGACGGCGGTCCGCGTCGGCTGAGAGGGAATGGTCAGACGGATCGTGCCGCGCCGCCGTCGCAGCGGATGAGCGAGCCGGTGATGTAGCTTGCCGGTTGGCTGCACAGGAAGGCAGCCGTTGCGGCGAATTCCTCGACCTTGCCGTAGCGGCCGACCGGAATACGCGCCTCCTTGTCGGTACGGATCTCGTCGAGGCTCTTGCCGGTCCGCTTTGCCGCCGCTCCGTCGAGATCGTCGAGCCGCGCCGTCAGGATGCTGCCGGGCAAGAGCAGGTTGGTGGTGACGCCGAAGCCCGCCACTTCGGAGGCAAGCGTCTTGCTCCAGCCGGCAAGGGCCGGGCGCAGCGTATTCGACAGCGCCAGGTTGGCGATCGGTTCGATCACGCCGGATGAGGCAACCGTCAGGATGCGGCCCCAGCCCTGCGCCTTCATGCCGGGCAGCAGCGCATTGGTGAGCGTGATCACCCGCACGACCATGGAGAGGAAATAGCTTTCGAGCTTTTCGCCCGTCATCTCCTCCGTGGTGCCGGGCGTCGGCCCGCCGGTATTGTTGACGAGGATATCGAGCCCGCCCAACTTCTCCTTCACCGCCGTCGTCGTCATCTCGACGAAGCGTTCGTCCCCGAGATCGGCCCAGATCCAGTTGGCCCGGCCGTTGCCTTCATCATTGATCGCCTTGCAATTGGCCTCCAGCTGTTCGCCGCTGCGCCCGCAGAGCAGCACGTTTGCGCCCTCCCGCGCCAGCGCCACGGCGATGCCGAGGCCGAGGCCGCGCGAAGAGGCGAGGACGAGTGCCCGTTTGCCTTTGATGCCGAGATCCATGATTGTCCTCCGATAGTGTCGAGCGATGTATAAGGCGCAAGCGGCGGAAAAGGAAAGGGGATGTGACCGGACTGGGGATGTTTGATAATTGATGTTGACGTAAGCGTTATGCAATTCTGCCTCACGAGGCGTCATCATTGTGCGAATTGGAAGATTGGCTGTCGTATCCCGGCTCGACAATGCTTTCTCGTTTTGACAAGAAAGTGCCATGACGGGATGACGGCCGCGTGCCGCCAAGCGGAGACGAGTGAATGACCGAGACGACTGAGCTGCCAGAACGCGAGAGCATGGAATTCGACGTGGTGATCGTCGGCGCAGGTCCTGCCGGTCTTGCGGCGGCGATCCGGTTGAAGCAGGTCAATCCGGAGCTCTCCGTCGTCGTGCTGGAGAAGGGTGCGGAAGTGGGCGCGCATATCCTGTCTGGCGCCGTCGTCGATCCGATCGGTATCGATCGGCTGCTGCCCGGCTGGCGCGACGAGGCCGATCATCCCTTTAAGACCGAGGTCAGCGCCGATCACTTCCTGCTGCTTGGCCCGGCCGGCTCTGTTCGCCTGCCGAATGTGCTGATGCCGCCGCTGATGAACAACCACGGCAACTACATCGTCTCGCTTGGGCTCGTCTGTCGCTGGCTGGCGGTGAAGGCCGAAGAACTCGGCGTCGAGATCTATCCAGGCTTTGCTGCAACCGAAGTGCTCTACAACGACGAGGGCGCCGTCATCGGTGTTGCGACCGGTGATATGGGCATCGAGAAGAACGGCGAGCCCGGCCCGAACTATACCCGCGGCATGGAACTGCTCGGCAAATATGTGCTGATCGGCGAGGGGGTGCGCGGCTCGCTCGCAAAGCAGTTGATCGCCAAGTTCGATCTGCAGAAAGACCGTGAGCCGCAAAAATTCGGCATTGGCATCAAGGAGCTCTGGCAGGTCAAGCCGGAAAACCACAGGCCGGGCCTGGTGCAGCACTCCTTCGGCTGGCCGCTCGGCATGAAGACTGGCGGCGGCTCCTTCCTCTATCATCTGGAAGACAATCTGGTGGCCGTCGGCTTCGTCGTCCACCTCAATTACAAGAACCCCTATCTCAATCCCTTCGAGGAATTCCAGCGCTTCAAGACGCATCCGGCGATCCGCACCACCTTCGAGGGCGGCAAGCGGCTGTCCTACGGCGCTCGCGCCATTACCGAGGGCGGCTACCAGTCGGTGCCGAAGCTCTCCTTCCCCGGCGGGGCGCTGATCGGCTGTTCGGCCGGTCTGGTCAACGTGCCGCGCATCAAGGGCAGCCACAATGCGGTGCTGTCGGGCATGCTGGCGGCCGAAAAGATCGCCGCGGCGATCGTATCAGGCCGCAGCCATGACGACGTGATCGAGATCGAGAATGAATGGCGCAAGGGCGACATCGGCAAGGATTTGAAGCGTGTACGCAACGTCAAGCCGCTGTGGTCGAAGTTCGGCACGGCACTCGGCGTAGCGCTCGGCGGGCTCGACATGTGGACGAACCAGCTCCTCGGTTTCTCCTTCTTCGGCACGCTGAAGCACGGCAAGACCGATGCCCAATCGCTTGAGCCCGCCTCGCAGCACAAGCCGATCGCCTATCCGAAACCCGATGGCGTCTTGACCTTCGATCGCCTGTCCTCGGTGTTCCTGTCGAACACCAATCACGAGGAAGACCAGCCGGTTCATCTGCAGGTCAAGGACATGGCGCTGCAGAAGAGTTCGGAACACGACATCTATGCCGGCCCGTCGACGCGTTACTGTCCGGCCGGCGTCTATGAATGGGTGGAGAAAGACGGCAAAGACGTCTTCGTCATCAACGCCCAGAACTGCGTGCACTGCAAGACCTGCGACATCAAGGACCCCAACCAGAACATCAACTGGGTGCCGCCACAGGGCGGCGAGGGGCCGGTCTATCCGAATATGTGAGGCGGATTGTCCTCGCGGTCGACAATTCTTGCGTGCTGACGCCTTCGTGATCGCCTCCTGCCGGAGGCTGTTAGCCGTTCGTTAACCATAATTTCCTTAGCTTGCGACATCATGTTGACGCACTAAGGACACATTCATGACGATCTCGCGCCGGGGCTTCCTGATCGCTCTACCGCTTTTCGTGGCCGGCTGCTCTTCGACCGGCCTGAACAGCCAGACGAATTACGCCGCACTTCCGGATGAAAAATTCCCCTTGGGGCAGGTGCCGATCGACAAGATCAAGCCGGAACTTCGCCGCCAGGAAGTGGCCTACGAAACCACGCATGCTGCCGGCACCGTGATCGTCGACACGCCTGCGCGCCGCGCCTATTACGTCCTCGGCGACGGCAGGGCGATGCGTTATGGCGTCGGTGTCGGCCGCGAGGGGCTGGCATTTGCCGGTAACGCCTATATCGGCCGCAAGGCCGAGTGGCCGAGCTGGACGCCGACCGAAAACATGCAGCGCCGCGAAGAGCGCTATCGCAAGCTTGCCGGCGGCATGCCGGGCGGCCCGAACAACCCGCTCGGTGCGCGGGCGATATATCTCTACCGCGGCGGCAACGATACGCATTTTCGCATTCATGGCACCAACCAGCCGCAATCGATCGGTCTTGCCATGTCGAGCGGCTGTATCCGCATGATAAACCACGACGTGATCGACCTCTATAGCCGCGTCGAAGTCGGCGCCAGGGTCGTCGTCATCCAGGCCTGACGTGTCCGTTCCAAGCTCGGTTAGAGAATTCCAGGAAAAGTGCGAAGCGGTTTTCGGTCCGGAATTGTGGGAAAACAAAGAGATAGAGCATTTCCGTGATTCGAAGAAAAACGGAAAAGTTCTAGGACGCCCTCTCCATTGAAAAAGCCGCCGCAGCGATGGCTGCAGCCGGCTTTCCATCTGCTGTTGGTGTTGGATTTCAGCGGCGCGGTGCGGCGATACCCGTCGAAAGCGCCACACCGATGCCGGTGATCACGGCGGCGCTGATTTCCGTCATGCCGATCGCTTCGCCAAGCAGCAAGCCGCCGCCGAGGGTTGCAAGCACGGGCGTCAGCGCCGTGAAGGCGGCAGCCTGTGTTCCGCCGAGTGTTCTGACGGCGGTGCCGTAGGCGACCATGGCGACGAGACCGGAAAGAACGCCCTGGCTCAGCACCTGCAGGCCGATCTCGTGAAGCGGAGCCTGCGGCAGCGAGATGCCGAAGATGAGGGCCAGCGTGCCCATAATCAGAAAGGACCAGACGGCGATCAGGGCGCTCGCTTGCACGGAGGTCAAGCCGGAGCGGCGGAAGGCATGCGTATAGCTCGCCCAGAGAATGGCGCCGGCCGGCAGCAGCACGAAGCTCGTCCAAGGCAGCGAGGCGTCCGCAAGGCTCTGCGTGAGGAGGATCAGCACGCCGGCGACGATCGCAACGAGCCCAGCAATGCGTGTGCCGTCGGGTCTTTCGCGAAACAGCGCGATTCCGATCAGCGCCGCGGCGAGCGGCATCGAGCCGCCGAGCAGAATCCCCGAGGAGGCGGCCGGCGTCGAATGGATTGCCAGCGTGGTCAGCAGGAAGAAGACGGCGCCGGAACCGGACACCATGATCGCCAGTAGGTGAAGCGGCAGGCCCTTCGGCAGCAGCCCCGTCTTCAGCCAGACAGGCGAAAGCACCAGAGCCGGAATTCCGAAGCGGATCAGCCCGATGTCGATCGAGCCGAGCGGTGTTGCTGCGCTGTGGCGGGTGACGAGAAACCATGTCGCCCAGATCAGCACGGTAATGGTGCCGCCGGCATAACCCAGTACCTGCGACGGCGACTTGTCGTTGGAAAATGCAATGGTGGTCATCGTCTTAGTCCTTTCCTTCATCCGGAGCCTGTCCGGTTGAAGAAAAGATTAGCGCCAGAGCCCAACGCATGTCCTTGCTATCTCTAGCTCTAAAATCATGCTATGCGCAATCTTCTGCCAATCGAGGCCAATGGGGATCGCGAAAATGCCAAATCTCGATAAATTCGATATCGCCATCCTGAAGTGCCTGCAGGAGGATGCGCGGGCCACCAATGTCGAGATCGCCGAGACGGTGAACCTTTCACCGTCGCCCTGCCTGCGCCGCATCCGCAATCTCGAACGCTCCGGTATCATCCGCGGCTACACGGCGGATATCGACCGCAAGGAGGTCGGTCTCGGCCTCACCGTCTTCGTCGAATTCAAGGTCGTCCAGCACAGCCGCGAAAATTCCGAGGCGCAGCAGAAGGCGCTGCTCGCCATCCCCGAGATCGTCTCCTGCTTCCTGATTTCGGGCACGGCCGATTTCCTCGCCGAAGTGGTGGTGGAGGATCTCGCCGCCTACGAACGGCTTCTGACGGAAACGCTGTTGACCTTGCCGAATGTCAGCGACATCCGCTCGAACTTCGCCATCCGCAGCATGAAGACGCATGGGCCGTTGAAGCTGCCCGAGGGAAAATAATTCCCCTCGGGCTTGCGTGCGGGTTTAGAGCAGCGTTCCGCTGAGGATGAGCAGCGCCACCGAGAAGTAGATGACGAGCCCGGTGACGTCGACCAGCGTGGCGACGAAGGGGGCTGAGGCGCTGGCCGGATCGAGCCGGAGCTTCTGCAGCACGAAAGGCAGCATCGAGCCGCAGATCGAGCCGAAGGTGACGATCCCGATCAGGGCGGCAAAGACCGTGACGGCGACCATTTGCCAGTGCGGGCCGTAGTCGTAGAGCCCGGCCGATTGCCAGAATACGATGCGGATGAAGCCGACCAGGCCGAGGATCGCGCCGAGGACGACGCCGGTCGGCAGTTCGCGCAAAAGCACCTTCCACCAGTCCGAAAGCTTCAGTTCGCCGAGTGCCAGCGCCCGGATGATCAGCGACGTCGCCTGTGAACCCGAGTTGCCGCCCGAGCTCATGATCAGCGGGATGAACAGCGTCAGCACCACGGCCTTTTCCAGCTCGCCTTCGAAGTGCTGCATCGCGCTCGCCGTCAGCATTTCGCCGAGAAACAGGGCGGCGAGCCAGCCGGCGCGCTTGCGGATCATGCCGGCGAAGCTGATTTTCATGTAGGGCTGGCCGAGCGCCTCCATGCCGCCGAACTTCTGGGCCGCTTCCGTCGTGTCTGCGATCATCGTGTCGATCACGTCGTCGACGGTGACGATGCCGAGCATCTGCCCATGTTCGTCGGTGACGGGGAGGGCGAGCAGGTCGTGCTTGCGGATCAGCCGGGCGACATCCTCCTGCTTCATCAGCGGATCGGCCGAAACCGGCACGCCCTTCTGAGCCACGGACAGAATGGAGGCGTCGGGCTCGCCGGTGATGAGGCGGCGTAGCGTCACCACATGCATCAGTGCATGGCTTACGTCGTCGAGCACATAAATGGCGTAGATGGTCTCGCGCGAGCGTTCGACCTGGCGCACATGATCGAGCGTCCGGGCAACGGTCCAGCTGTCAGGCACGCTGACGAACTCCGTCGTCATGATGCCGCCGGCCGTGCGCGGCGGATAGCCCATCAGGTGCTGGATGGCGATGCGCACCGGTTCGTCGAGGCTGGAGAACAGCCGGGCGCGGGTCTCGCCGTCGAGTTCGAGCAGCACGTCGGCGACGCGGTCGTTGGACATGCCGTGCAGCAGCCGCGCGGCGTCCTCGGCGCTGATCAGCGCAAGGATCTGTGCGGCGTTGCGAAGCTCCGGCCGGTCGAGAATGTTGACCGCATAGTCGAGCGGCATGCCGGTCAGCACCCGCCCGGCGTCCTGGACGCTCAGCGCGTTCAACGATTCGACGCGCTCGGCGATCGTTGCGCCGCGGCTGTTGTTGATGAAGGCACGGGCGGCATGGCCTGCCCGAAGAGGGAAGCGACTGATGTTCATTTGAGGCTCGCCTTTCCGTCGATCCGCCGTAGCGTCCGATCGGGCGAGCCGACAGGAGTCGGTCAGCGCACGAGGGCCGCGTACGGCAAAGGCAATCGACTGCTACTGTCGCTTGGCATCGTTATGATGGCTCCGTTGAAATCCGTGGCTGACGAGTGTCATCCACGTGAATGCTAGGTGGTCCCGAATGCAGAAAAAGTCAAGCGGAGTAAATGCTTAACGCCAGAATGTCGCACCCGCGATGCGGCATTCCAGGCGGGTATGGCCAGGCGGGTGGCTTGTAGACCTTGCTGGCCCGAATCGATCTCAGAACCCTGCAAGCACCGCCTTGCCCTTCATCCTGCCGCTTTCGACCATGGCATGCGCCGTCTTGAGGTTTACCGCATTGATCGGCCCGACGATCTCTGAAAGCGTGCTGCGGATCTTTCCGGCGTCGACGAACTCGGAAATCCTGTTCAGCAGCTTGTGCTGCTCGATCATGTCAGGTGTACCGTAAAGCGGGCGGGTGAACATCAGCTCCCAATGAACGGAGACGGCCTTGCGCTTGAAGGGCACGATGTCGAGCGTCTTCGGATCGTCGATCAGCGCGAAGCGGCCCTGCGGCGCAATCGCTTCGACGATGTCGCCGATATGGCTGTCGGTATTGGTGGTCGAGAAGATGAATCCCGGCGTGCCGATGCCAAGCGCCGCCACCTGCGGTGCGATCGGCCTGGAATGATCGACGACGTGATGCGCGCCGAGTTCCTTCACCCAGTCCTGCGTTTCCGGCCGCGAGGCCGTGGCGATCACGGTCAGGTCGGTGAATGCCCGGGCGATCTGGATGGCGATCGAGCCGACGCCGCCGGCGCCGCCGATGATCAGGATGGAGCGTCCCGCTCCCGAAACCGCGTCCTGTACCTTCAGCCGGTCGAACAATGCTTCGTAGGCCGTGATCGAGGTCAGCGGCAGGGCGGCCGCAGCAGCGAAATCGAGACTCTTCGGTTTGGCGCCGACGATGCGCTCGTCGACGAGATGGAATTCGGCATTGCTGCCCAGGCGGCTGATGACCCCGGAATAGAACACCTCGTCGCCGGGCCTGAACAGGGTGACATCGGCGCCGATGGCGTTGACGATGCCGGCGGCATCCCAGCCGAGCACCTTGAACTCGCCCGCGGGCGGTGCGGAATGGGCGCGCACCTTCACATCGACGGGATTGACCGAAACGGCTTTTATTTCGACGAGCAGATCGTGGCCCTTGGCCTCCGGCATCGGCAGCTCGACATCGATCAGCGAGGTCTCGGCGGAAATCGGCTGGGGCGTTTTATAGGCGACGGCGCGCATGGGAAACTCCTGTGTTCGTTGCACGGAAGCTAGATGCGCACTATGGTCCGACAACGCAAGAATGCACAAATTCTGTACGTAGTACCCAAAAGGATACTGTAAAATGTCATTGCCGCGCGCCAAGCTCGTCAAGAATTTTCCCGGCTGCCCGGTCGAAGCGACGCTGACTTACCTCGACGGAAAGTGGAAGGGCGTCATCCTCTTTCATCTGATGGAAGGAACCCTGCGCTTCAATGAATTGCGGCGTAAGCTGCCGGCCGTGACCCAGCGCATGCTGACCAAGCAGCTGCGGGAACTGGAAGAATCCGGTCTGGTATCACGCACCGTCTATCCGGTTGTGCCGCCGAGGGTCGAATATGCAATGACGCCGCTCGGCATGACGCTGAAGCCGGTCATCCAGGCGTTGGCCGTCTGGGGAGACGATTATGTCTTTTGCAGCCCGGAAGGCCGCGAACTGCGCCTGGCCTCAGACGGCCTGCGCGCTCCGGTCGCGGCGCTCGAGGCGTAGCGAGGCTGCAAAGACGAAGAGGCCGAGGAAGGATAGTACTGCACCGACATAACCGGTTGCCGCAAAACCGTAACCCCCGGCGATGACGAGGCCGCCGAGCCAGGCGCCGATCGCATTGGCGATGTTGAAGGCGGAATGGTTGGAAGCGGCAGCTAACGTCTGCGCGTCGGCGGCGACATCCATCAGCCGCGTCTGCAGCGCCGGGCCGGCGGCAAAACCGCAGCCGACGAGGAAAACGGAAAGCCCCAGCATATAGGGATTGGCCGCGGTCAGCGAGAAGGTGGTCAGCACGATGATATTATAGACGAGCGACCCGCCGATCGTGCCGAGCAGCGATTTGTCGGCGAGCCACGAGCCGATGAAATTGCCCGCATTCATGCCGACGCCGAAGAGGACCAGCATGATCGGGACGGCCGTTTCCGGCAGCAACGCCACCTCAGTCGTCGTCGAGGCGATATAGCTGAACATCGCGAACATACCGCCGTAACCGACGGCGGCGATGCCGAGCGTCAGCCACACCTGCGGCCGGCGGAAGGCGCCGAGTTCGCGGAGGAACCCCGCCTCCTCGGAAACCCTGTCCTTCGGAACGTAGAACCAGATCAGCGCCACCGTCAGCAGGCCGAGCACGCCGACCGAGAAAAACGCCACCTGCCAGTCGAGCGACTGGCCGAAGAACGTGGTCAACGGCGTGCCGAGAAGTGTCGCAACGGTCAGGCCGAGCATGACGCGGCCGACGGCACGGGCGCGGCGATGCACCGGCACCATCGAGGCGGCGACAAGGGCCGCGACGCCAAAATAAGCGCCATGCGGCAGGCCGCTGACGAAGCGCAGCAGCGTGAAGCTTTCGAAGGTCGGCGCCATGGCGCTTGATATATTGCCGGCGGCAAAGATCAGCATCAGCATCAAAAGCAGCGTGCGGCGCGCCATCTTCGCGGCGAGCACGGCAATGACCGGCGCGCCGACGACGACGCCGAGCGCATAGGCGCTGATGACGTAACCGGCTTGCGGCGTGGTGACCGAGAAGGTATCTGCAACGTTGGGCAGCAGCCCCATGATCGCGAATTCGCCGGTGCCGATGCCGAAGCCGCCGCAGGCGAGCGCCAGCTGAACCAGCGCCACGGTCATTGCCGACGGCAGCGCTTCATCCTGGCTATCGACTGAAATATTGGCGGCAATCTCACTCACGAGAGCTCCTCGAGGCGGTTTCTGCTTGGCAATGACCCCTGGCGCAGGCGCAGCCGCGAGCCGATCGGTGGGAATGGCGGGAGGTGGAGACGATGTCTCCGATAGGCCATCTATCCGTGAGGTCTCGGCTGCCGTCGAGTGCAATTTTTGCAGTGCAGCGTCCTGCTATCTGCATACGTCTATTGCAATTTTTGCATTTCTGTCCTTTGCCAGGAAAAATGGCTGCGCTTGAAATAGCCGGTATCGCAACCATCTCAGGGGCGAGGCAGGAGCATTTCCACGCCCGAGACGGGAGCTCTTATGAAGCTTGTAGGCTTTTTCAATCGCGACGGCGGGACCTTCAAGACCACCGACATGCCGGCCTATGAGAAGAGGGCGGAGGCGGCTTTCCGCGAAGCGGGGCACGATTTCGACGCGATCGTCTTCTCCGGAAAGGAAATCATTCCTGCCATGGAGCGGGCGGCCAAGCGCGATGATATCGACGGCATCGTCGCCGGCGGCGGCGACGGCACGATTTCGGCGGCGGCATCGATCGCCTGGAAAAACGGCATTGCGCTCGGCGTCGTGCCGGCCGGCACGATGAACCTCTTTGCCCGCTCGCTGCGTGTGCCGCTCGATATCTGGCAGGCGCTCGATGTGCTTGCCTCCGGCGAGATCGACAATGTCGATATCGCCAGCGCCAACGGCCGGCCCTTCATCCACCAGTTTTCCGCCGGCCTGCATGCCCGCATGGTGCGCTACCGCAACGCCTACAGCTATCGTTCTCGGTTAGGCAAGATGCGGGCGAGCACGAAGGCGGCTTTGGGCGTCATCTTCAATCCCCCGGAATTCGAGGTCGAGTTCGAGGCTGCCGGCATGCGCGAGCGCCGCAGAGTGTCGGCGATCTCAGTCTCCAACAATCCCTTTGGCGAGAACGCGTTGCTTTACGCCGATAATTTGACGAGCGGCGAACTCGGCTTCTACACGGCAAATCCGCTGAAGCCTCTCGGCGTCGCCCGTCTCGCCATCGACATGCTGCGCGGCAAGGTCCGCGAGAATGCCGATGTCATGGTGATGCACCCGGCCGAAGTGCACCTGCATTTCCCCAAACTGCGCTCCAAGGCCAATTGCGTCATGGACGGCGAGCTGCTGCCGCTCGAACGGGACGTCTCGATCCGCTTGCATCCGGGCGAATTGAAGGTTCTCGTCAAGCAGGGTCTCGCCGCTCAAGTGAATGCGGACGAACGCCGCGAGCCCGCCGCGTAAGTCGGCCCCGCGTAATTTCAGAGCCGCGGCAAATAGGTGCGGTAGTCGAAATCCGAAACGGTGCGCAGATGCGCGAGCGCCTCCTTGCGCTTGGTGTCGCCATAGAGCGCCTGATAACGCGCGCCGAAGATATCGGCGATGAAGGGCGAGGTGCGGAAGGTGTCGACGGCGCTCAGGAAATCATGCGTCAGTCGCGCCGTATTCGCCGGTGTGTGCGAGGGCGTCGTCTCTTCGCCGGGGTCGAGATCGCCGTCGAGACCGGTGAGCATGCCGCCGAGGATCGCCGCCAGCAGCAGATAGGGATTGGCATCGGCGCCGGCGACGCGGTGTTCGATGCGTGCGGCCGGTCCATCCTTGTCGGGGATGCGGATCGCCGTGCCGCGATGGCCGCTGCCCCAAGTCAGATCGACAGGCGCGAACGAGCCGGGCTGGAAGCGCCGGTAGGAATTGGCGAAGGGGGCGAAGATCAGCTGCGCCGCGCGCATGGTGTCGAGCAGGCCTGATATCACCGATTTGATGAGCTTCGGCTCGCCGCCCCTGGCATCGAGGATGTTGCGGCCTTGCCCGTCGATGATGCTCGCATGCACATGCAGACCGGAGCCGGCATGTTCGGAATAGGGCTTGGCCATGCAGGTCGATTTCAGCCCGTGGCGGCGCGCCGCCTGTTCGGCGATGCGCTTGAGATAGAGGCAATCGTCGGCGGCAGCCAGCGCATCCGCGCGGTGCAGCAGGTTGACCTCGAACTGGCCTGGACCGAATTCCGCCGTCGTCGCATCCGCCGGCAGGTCCTGCGCCTTCGCATAGGCCCTCAACGTCTGCAAATAGCCATCGAGCGCGTCGACGGCGCTCATGTCGTAGAGCTGGAAACCGTTCGCTTCGCCGCGATAGGTGAGGCTTTCCGGCGGGGCAGGGCGTCCGGTCTCGCGCCAGTCTCCCGACATCACGTAGAATTCAAGCTCGGTGGCGACGACGGGCGTCAGCCCGCGCGCCGCATAGCGCTCCAGCACCGAAGCGAGGATGGCGCGCGGATCCATGAAGCTCGGGCTGCCGTCGAATTCGTGCATGGTGGCGAGCACCTGCATCGAGCCCTCGGGCGCCCAGGGCATCGGCGCCAGGCTGCGCCGATCGGGGACGACCTTGCCGTCAGGATCGCCGATCGTCAGCGACAGGCCGGTGATGTCGTCATTGTCGTCGCCCCAGATGTCGAGCGATTGCGTCGAGGTCGGCAGGCGGATGTCGCCGACCCAGACCTTGTCTTCGGCGCTCGGCGGAAGCTGCTTGCCGCGCAGGTCGCCATTCATGCCGACGATCAAGATCTCGAAACGCGGATCGCCGCCGTCGGCCTTGCCGTCCATCCTGTCGCTCGCCATGACCTTGAAAATCCTCCGGGACAAGGCCAAGCTCCTATCTCATCGATATCAGCCTTTCAATCCGCGAGGGTCTTTACCATCATGCCCGATACTTACCCACCCTCGAACCTTGCCGCGATCGACGCCGCGCACCACCTGCACCCTTTCGCCGACATGAAGAAGCTGAATGCCGAGGGCACGCGTATCATCCAGCGCGGCGAGGGCGTCTACATCTTCGACAATCACGGCAGGAAATATCTCGATGGCTTCGCCGGCCTCTGGTGCGTCAATATTGGCTATGGCCGCCGGGAGATTGCCGACGCCGCCACCAGGCAGATGAATGAGCTGCCCTATTACAACACCTTCTTCGGCACGACCTCGACGCCGGCGACGCTGCTTGCGCAGAAGGTCACTTCCCATGCCGGGGAGCGGTTCAATCACATCTTCTTCACCGGCTCCGGCTCGGAGGCGAACGACACCTGGTTCCGCATGGCGCGCGTCTATTGGAGCGCTGTCGGCAAGCCGGCGAAGAAGATCGTCATATCGAGAAAGAACGGCTATCACGGTTCGACCGTCGCCGGCGCCAGCCTCGGCGGCATGAAATACATGCATGAGCAGGGCGACCTGCCGATCCCGGGCATCGTCCATATCGGCCAGCCCTATTGGTACGGAGAGGGCGGCGATCTGTCGCCCGCCGAATTCGGCCTCAAGGTCGCCCGCGAGCTCGAAGCGAAAATCGACGAACTCGGCGAGGAGAACGTTGCTGCCTTCGTCGCCGAGCCGGTGCAGGGCGCTGCCGGCGTCATCATCCCGCCCGAGACCTACTGGCCGGAGATCGACCGCATCTGCAAGGCGCGCAATATCCTGCTGGTGACCGACGAGGTGATCTGCGGTTTCGGCCGGCTGGGCGCCTGGTTCGGCCACCAGTATTTCGGCGTCGAGCCCGATCTGGCGCCGATCGCCAAGGGGCTTTCCTCCGGCTACCTGCCGATCGGCGGCGTCCTCGTCAGCGACCGCATCGCCGACGTGCTGATCAACGAGGTCGGCGACTTCAATCACGGCTTCACCTATTCCGGCCACCCGGTCTGCGCCGCCGCCGCCCTCGAAAACCTGCGCATCATCGAGGAGGAAAGACTGGTCGAACGCGTGCGCGACGATATCGGTCCCTATTTCGGCAGGGCCTGGGCAGCGCTGGTAGACCATGATCTGGTCGGCGAAGCCGTCAGCATCGGCCTGATGGGCGGCCTGCAGCTTGCCGCCGAGAAGAGCACGCGCACCCGTTATGCCAAGCCCGATCAGGTCGGTGCGCTGGTGCGCAACTACGCGCTGGCGAACGGCCTCGTGCTGCGCGCCACCGGCGACCGCATGCTCGCCTCGCCGCCGCTCGTCATCAGCCACGCCGAGGTGGACGAGATGGCGAGGATTACCAGGCTGGCGCTGGATTTGGTCCGGAAGGAACTGAAATCCTGATGCCGCTCAGCCCGGCTGGTTGATCCAGGCGTAGCCGAAACGATAGCGGTCGTCGCCGCGCCCATAGAAATAAGGCACGTCGATCACCGATGCCTCGGGTGCGGATGAGCCGAGATTGGCCTGCAGCCACTGAGCCATGTCAGGCGGAAGCGCTTCGCTTCCCCCCTTCTGCGGGAGGAGCCACACCAGGAGAAGTGGCCGCCGGCCGGAGAGATCCGGGTTGAAACCGGGATAATCCACCGAAAGGACCGGCACGCCGGGAATATCCTGCCTGAGATTACCGGCAAGCAGGCTGTCCCCGGCAAGGATTGCCGCCGGTTCGGCCTGTTTGCGCAGGATGTCCAGCATGCCGGCATAGGGCCTGTTCAGCCGCTCGTAATGGCCGGTGAAGCGTGCGGCTGCGACGCTGCCGTAGAGGGCCGCCGGCACGCCGATCATGATGACGGCGACGATGGGTATGAAACGCCGGAACGGCCTGTCTGTCGCGACGCCTGAGGCCTCGATCTTCAGGCAGAAATAGAGCGGCAGGATGAAGAGCATCGGCACCAGCCAGCGATCCTTGATGCCGGCAGCACCCCCGAAGACGATCAGAATCAGAATGCCGGCCAAGAAGACGAGCATCATCCGCTCGAGCAGCCGCGTCCATTCCGAACTGGCCACCAGTGCCGGACGAAGGCTCTTGCCGAAGACGAGCGCGAACACCGCCACGGTCAATGCGGCAAAGCTGATGATGGCGAGAGCCAGTGAACTGACGCCCATGGCGACCTGCGCGAGGTAACTCGCATGGCCGCTCGCAGTCATCTTCTCCAGCGTGCGGGCGGTGGCGAAATCGAGATTGTCCTTCAGCCAGAAGAGATGCGGCAGGGTGATGACGAGCGCCACTGCCGCCGTTAGCCCCAGCCGCCAGTCGAAGATCCGCGGCCGCAGGCGCACATCCGAAAGCGCCGCGATCAGCGCTGCCGCCGGCAGGATCGCAAAATTATATTTGGCAAGCAGGCCGAAACCGATCCCGATGCCGGCGATGAGATAGGAGCCAAGGCTCGGCTGCTTCAGGCTGCGAATAAAGCCGTAGAAGAAGATGCTGGCGGAGAAGAACACCGCGACCGTGTGCGTCAGGTCGCGCTGCATCTCGAAAGCCATCTGCGGGATGGTCAGCAGCCCGAGTGTGGCGATCGCCACCAACGCCTTGTCGCGCAGCACGAGCCGCGCGGTCAGGCCATACAGCAGATAGGAGATGAAGAGCAGCAGGTTCTTCACGATAGAAAGGGCGGTTAGCGAGACGCCGGCAAACTGGAAGACGGTGTATTGCAGCCAATTGTAGAAGGGCGGCTGCGGGCCGTAGCCAGCGGCAAGCCATTGCGAGCGGAAGGCCTGTTCGGCCTCGTCGAGATCGAGCGAATGCGAGGTTGCGAGCCGCACGCCGACCTGAAGCACGAAATAGGCCGCCAGCAGGACGAAAACCCAACTGATGTCACGACGGTTGGTCTCGGTCATCCTATTTGGTCTCCGGCCGAACCCAGGCGTAGCCGAGCGCGAAATTATCGCCCTGGCGGCCGAAATAATAGGGAAGCGAGAGCGAGCCGATCTCCTGCAGCGCGATGTCGGCCGCCGTCAGCGCCGAGGAAAACCGCTCCGGCATGACCGCATCCGCAGCGGTCGCCGTCTTCTTGCCGCGCCAGACGATCAGCACCGGCCCCTTGGCCTCGGCATAGGCCGGAATGCCCGGTGCCGGAAAATCCGGGATCACGACGGGCACATCGGGAAATTGCAGCCGCATGTTTCCGCCAATATAGGTGTCGGAAGCGATCACCAGCGCCGGTTCCGCCTGTCGCGTCATCTCGCGCGAAAAACCCGCCATCGGTACATTCGGCCTGCTGTATGCACCGATCAGCCCGGCGCCGACGACACGAAAGCCGAGCGCGATCAGCACGCAGGCCATCAGCACCGGCGCGACCAGCCGGAAGCGGCGCAACCCGGCGGAAAGGTCGAGCCCGGCCGCCTGCATCTTCGCCAGGAAATAGATCGGCAGCACCAGCAGGAACGGGTCGAGCCAGCGCTCGCGCACCGTGGTGGAGCCGGTGAACAACACGATCAGAACGATGCCGGCGAGGCTTGCGAGCATCATCCGCTCCATCATCCCAGTCCAGCGATTGCCCGCAAAAAGCGCCCGGACAAAATCCCGGCGGAAGGTGGCGGCGAAGATTGCGACCGGCAGCGCCGCAAAGGCGATGATGGCGACGAGAAAGGCGAGAAGGCCTTTGCCGATCCGTACGGCGCCGACGGGTTCACTGCCGGCAGCCATCTTGACCAGAGTGTCCGACGAGGCGAATGCGAGATTGTCCTGCAGCCAGATCGCGTGCGGCAGGACAATGACGAGCGTGACGGCGGCTGCTGCCAGCATGCGCCAGTCGAGCGCCCTGCGCCGCCATTCGGCATCGGGCAGGATGGCGATCAAGGCGACGACAGGCATCAGAGCGAAATTATATTTCGAGATCAGCCCGATGCCGGTCGCAAGCCCGAGCAGGAGATAGCTGCCGATATCGGGTCGGTCGAGCGTGCGGAAGAAGCCGTAGAGAAACAGCGAGCTGGCAAAGAGCAGCGCCGTCGTGTGGGTCAGATCCTGCTGGGCCATGTAGGAGACTTGGGGCAAGGTGAGCAGCGCCAGCATGCCGACGGCGGCAAGCGCCTCGTCCTTCAGCGCGCGTCGCCCGGCAAGGCCGTAGAAGAGATAGGATAGGAACAGCAGAATGTTCTTCGGAACGATCAGCGCGCCGATCGACATGCCCGCCACCGAAACGACGGCATATTGCATCCAGTTGTAGAAGGGCGGCTGCGGGCCGTAGCCTGCCAGCAGATATTGCGAGAAGAAAGACTGCTCGGCTTCATCGAGCTCCAGCGAATGCGGAAGCGCGATGCGCAGCGCGATGTTGAGCACGAAATAAGCTGCAAGCAGCAGGCCCGCGGTTCTGATCGTCCTCGTCACGCGCTCCAGCATCGTGCTGCCGGCTTAGGCTTGGCTTTGATCGTCGAAGATCTGCCGCACGATATAATTCGGAGAAGCGTCGTCGCGGTAATAGGTACGCGCGATCATTTCTGCCAGAATGCCGGTGGTGATCATCTGCACCGACGACAGCAGCAGCACGACGCCGACCATCAGCATCGGGCGCGTGCCGATATCGTTGCCCAAGATGAACTTGTCGAAGCCGAGATAGAGCAGGATCAGCATGGCGAGCGCGCCGAGGCCGAGACCGAGCGAACCGAAGAAATGCCCCGGCCGCGCCTTGTAACGCATGAAGAACATCACCGACAGCAGATCGAGGATGACGCGAAAGGTGCGCGAAATGCCGTATTTCGAAACGCCGTGCTCGCGGGCATGGTGGGTGACGGCCATCTCGCCGATCCGCGAGCTCGGGACGACACCGGCGACCCAGGCGGGGATGAAGCGGTGCATTTCGCCCATCAGCTTTACCTGTCTGATGATCGAGGCACGGTAGATCTTCAGGCTGCAGCCGTAATCATGCAGCTTGACGCCCGTGATGCGGCCGATCAGGTAGTTGGCGCACCAGGAGGGGATCTTGCGCAGGAACAGAGCGTCCTTGCGATTCTTGCGCCAGCCGACCAAGAGGTCGAGTTCACGCCGTTCCAGCTCGGAGACCATCGAGGGAATGTCCTTCGGGTCGTTCTGCAGGTCGCCGTCCATCGTCGCGATCAGACGGCCTCGGGCAGTATCGATGCCTGCCTGCATGGCGGCAGTCTGGCCAAAGTTGCGCTGGAGTTCGACGATCCTGAGCGCCAGCCCCTCGCCTCCGACGTACTTGCGGGCGTTGACGAGCGTCGCATCCGTGCTGCCGTCATCGACGAGGATCAGCTCCCAGGGATGGGTATAGCCTGCCATCGCAGCCACGACACGCTCGACAAGCGGGCCGACGCTTTCCTCTTCGTTGAAAATGGGTACGACCAGCGACAGCTCGAGCGATTGTACCGGATCATTCGTACCGCGAATGGGCTCTACCGTTGTCTGCAACTTCATCTCCAAAAGGCCGGACGGCCGAGCAAGCTTTACTGCTGCCGCCGCACTTGCGGAAGGCTACTACATGAAGTGTCCGCCCGTTGCCAGCGGCAATGGCGGTTTCCCGCAATCGGCTGATCTGCCTGGGCGCTATTTGGCGCCGCCCACCACCCAGGAGTAACCAATGGAGAAGCTACGTTTGCCGTCACCGAAGAGATAAGGCAGCGTCAGCGTGTTCAACTCTTGCAGATGAATGCCCGATCTCACGAGATCGTTGGCGAAGCTGGGGGAAATTGTCGGGTCATCTGCAGTCTCGCCGCGCCAGATAACGAGCACCGGTCCCTTCGCGTCCGCATATTCAGGAACTCCGGGAGCGGGGAAGAATGGGATTACGACGGGGATGTCGGGAAACTCCAGCCGCATGTTGCCGGCCACGAACTTGGTTCCCGCCACGATGAGAACCGGCTTGCGGGTCGCGGTCAATTCGGCCACGTAACCGGAAAAGGGAACGTTCGTTCTCGTATACGTGCCGATGTATTGAATGCCGACGATCCGGAAGAGAAGGATCGACAGGATGACGACCATGAAGACCGGCACCACGGGCCGGAAGCGCGCAAGACCGGCGGAAAGATCAAGGCCTGCGGTTTTCAATTTCAGGAACAGGTAGATCGGCAGGACGAGCAGGCATGGGTCGAGCCAGCGCTCGTGGATATCGCTGGCGCCGGCGAAGAGGACCACGCCGACGAAGGCGAGCAGGCTGATGACCATCATCCGCTCGATTACCCGGATCATCGGGCTGGAAGAGGAGAGCGCGCGAAAGAAGTCGCGCCGGAAGGCGGCCGCGATGAGAACGATCGGCAATGCGACGAAGCCGAGGACGGCGATGACGAGAGATAACAGTCCTTGCCCGATGCGGGGGAGGCCGGCCGGGGCCAGGTGTTCGGCGGTCATCCGCTCCAGCGTCGGCGCAGAGGCGCTGACGAGATTGTCAGGCAGCCAGAGCGCATGCGGCAGCACGATCAGAATGGCAAGCACGGCCGCCGGCAGCAAACGCCAGTCGATGAGACGGCTGCGCCACTCCCGCTCCGGCAGCACGGCGATCAGGGCGGCAAATGGCAGGATGGCAAAATTATACTTCGAGATGAGCCCGATGCCGGTGGCGATGCCGATGATGAGATAGCTCCCGATCGTCGGCTGGCGCAGCGTGCGGAAAAAGCCGAAGAGGAAGAGCGACGTTGCAAACAGCAGCGCGACGGTATGCGTCAATTCGCGCTGCGCCATCAAACCGACCTGCGGCAGGGTAATCAGGCTCAGCATGGCGACGGCTGCGAGCGATCGGCTCTTCAGCACCTCGCGGGCAGCAAGCCCGTAGAAGAGATAGCAGCCGAAGAGAATGATGTTTTTGGGCACCGAGAGCACCCACATCGATATGCCGGTCACCGAAACGATGGCATATTGGATCCAGTTGTAGAAGGGCGGCTGCGAGCCGTAGCCGGCAAGCAGGTATTGCGAGTAGAAGGATTGCTCCGCCTCGTCGAGATCGAGCGTATGCGGCAAGGCGATGCGAAGCGCGATGTTCAGCAGGAAATAGCCTGCCAGAAAAATGCTTGCGCTCGTAATGCTTTTGGTAATCCGCTCCAACATCGTCTCCACGTCAAGCCGGCAAGGCGCCATCACCGCCGATCGGATCGTCGACGTGCAAGCGTGTCCGCCGCCGCCATCAACTCCGCCGTTGTGCGCAACCTTCATTTCTCCTAAAAGGCCTGGCGACTGAACCGATGCCTGTGGCGACGCCAAGCGAGGAATGCCTACTACATGAAGAGTTCGATCGTTGAAAGCCGGCAATCCTGGTTTATGCGCAATCGCATGACCGTTCTGACGGTCGTCATCGTCGCAGCCTATGGCCTCTTCATCCAATGGTTCTGGGGTTGGCCTGTCATTATCAGGCAGTGGGCCGATGTCGGAGCAGGTCCCGTCGTCAGCGCGCTTGTGCTCCTGACCAGCACCTATTTCCTCCGCACCTGGCGCATCTATGATTATTTCCCGAAGGAAACGGCCGGCCGGTTCGCGGTGCTCTTCCGTGTCACGCAGATCCACAACCTGCTGAACATCATGCTGCCCTTCCGCACCGGCGAGACCAGCTTTCCGCTGTTGATGCGCACCGAATTCGGCATTCCGCTGACGCGTGGAACCTCGGCGCTCCTCGTCATGCGGCTGCTCGACCTGCACGCCCTCCTGGCCGCAGCCGGCATCGGCTTTGCCATCGCTTCAGCCGATGCGGCTGTTGCCTGGTCGCTTTGGACGGTCTTCCTGCTGCTGCCGGTCGCGGCCTTCGCCGCCCGTAAGCCATTGCTGCGCCTTGCCGCCAGGCTGCTGCCGGAGAAGGCGCAGAAGTTCGTCGCCGAGATCGAAAACGGTTTGCCGCTCGATGCTATCGCCTTTGCGCGCGCCTGGGCGATGACCATCGTCAACTGGCTGGTGAAGGTGATGGTGCTGGCATGGGCACTCGGCCTGATGGGGGTGCTTCCAATGGCGGCAAGCTTCGGCGGCGCGCTCGGCGGCGAGCTCTCCTCCGTGCTGCCGATGCATGCGCCGGGCGGCGTCGGCACCTATCCGGCCGGCATCACTGCCGGCGCCATTGCCTTGGGCGCTTCGAGCGAGCGGCTGGCCTTGGCCGCGCTGGCGCAGGCGAGCGTCAACGCCCACCTGCTGATCATTGTCTCGGCCCTGACTGGAACGGCCATCTCGCTTCCCCTCGGCCGCCGCGGCAAGGCTAGGTCGTAAGCTCCAGGATGCGCTTGCGCAAAAAGACCTGTTCCGGCTCCTGCCGGCAGAATGTCAGCGCCGTCTCATAAGCTTGAATCGCCTCGCCCCGGCGTCCGAGCCGCCGCAGGAAATCCGCCCGCGCCGAATGGGCGAGGTGATAGGTCGTCAGTTCCCCCTTGCCGAGAATGACGTCGACAAGCGCCAGTCCTTTTCCCGGCCCCTCGGACATGGCGATTGCCACGGCGCGGTTGAGCTCGGCAATTGCTGAAGGGTGGGCGGCAATCAGCAGGTCGTAATAGAAGGCGATGCGCCGCCAGTCCGTCTCCTCGGGGCTGCCGGTCTTCGCGTGTTCCGCCGCGATCGCCGCCTGGACCGTATAGATGCCGATATCAGGCGCGCGCATGGCGCTTGCGAGCAGCGAAAGCCCTTCTGAAATCTTGCTTCTGTCCCAGCGCGAGCGATCCTGATCGGCAAGCAGCACCAGCGCGCCATCGGCATCCTGCCGGGCAGCACGGCGCGACTCCTGCAGGAGCAGCAGTGACAGCAGGCCTGCGACATCCGGATGCGGCAGCAGGGTTGCCAGCAGCCGCGCTAGCCGGATCGCCTCGGCTGTCAGGTCGGCGCGGACGATCGTGTTGCCTGAGGATGCCGAATAGCCCTCGTTGAAGACGAGGTAGATGACGTGCAGCACCCGGTCGAGACGCTCCGGAAGCTCCGCTCCGACGGGCACTTCATAAGGGATATTCTCCGTCCTGATGCGGTTCTTGGCGCGCACGATGCGCTGCGCGACGGTCGGCGCCGGCACCAGGAAGGCATGGGCAATCTCTTCCGTCGTTAATCCGCAGACCTCGCGCAGCGCCATCGCGGTCTGTGCATCGGCGGCAAGAGCCGGATGGCAGCAGATGAAGATCAGCCGCAGCATGTCGTCCTCGATCGGTTCCATGTCGCCGATCTCCGCTTCTGTGCCATCAGGATAAAGGCCGTCTTCGATATGCTGCAGCGAGGCGTTGAAGCGCGCCCGCCGCCTGAGGTGATCGATCGCCTTGAAGCGGCCGGTCGAAACCAGCCAGGCAACGGGATTGTTGGGCATGCCGTCAACCGGCCATGCCCGCGCCGCCGCCGCAAAGGCATCGTGCAGCGCTTCCTCTGCCGGGTCGAAATCGCCGAGCAGGCGGATCAGCGTCGCCAGAACCCGGCGCGAATGTTGCCGGTAGATATCCTCGATCACCTGTTCCCCAATCACCTGTCTCAAGGGCCGACCCTCACTGCGGCAGGGTGAGCAGTCTCACCGGGCGCAATTCGATCGACCCGACCCGGACGCTCGGAATGCCCGCAACGACCTTGCGTGCATCTTCCAGATCGGCCGCCTCGATGATGTAGATGCCGGCCAGATGTTCCTTGGTCTCGACATAGGGCCCGTCGGTCGAAGACAGAGTGCCATCTCGCACCCTCAACACAGAGGCACAGTCAGGACCTTCCAATGCATCGGAATGGATCATGATGCCTTTGCGCTGAAGTTCCTCGTCATACTGGAAATGCGCCCTGACGAGCTCGTCGCCCTCGGCCTGGCTGAGTGTGCCGTCCGTATCGGCGGAATTATAGATGAGGCAGACGAAGCGCATGGCTATCTCCCATCCTTGATCGAATAGGCGGGCCGAATTTCGACCGATGCATATTTGAGGATCGGGAAGGTGGAAATGATCGCCTTCGCTTCCTCCATATCCCCGGCCTCGATCACAACGAAGCCGCCGAGATGCTCCTTGATTTCGGCGAAAGGACCGTCCGTCGCGGCAACGATGCCATTGCGAACCCTGAGCGTCACGGCCTGCTCCGGCTCGTAGAGCGCCAGCGCGCTCAACATATGGCCGCTTTCGCGCCAGCTGTCGTCGCTGACGATGCATTCTTGGGTGACGGCCTCCCATTCCTCTGGCGTAACTTGGCTGCTCTTTTCGGTATCGAACCAGATCTGGCCCAGAAACTTCATGGCGTCACCTCCTCAGCCGAATTCATGGATGGGGCGAACCTCGATCGCGCCAAGCTTTGCCAGCGGAATGCCGGCCGCAACACGGATCGCGTCATTGAGGTCCTTGGCGTCGATCAGAATGAAGCCGCCAAGCGCCTCCTTCGTCTCGATAAAGGGACCGTCAGTGATCGACATCTCGCCACCGCGCATACGAACCGTGACGGCCGATTGCGGCGATTGCAGCGCCTGGGCAACGATCATATGACCGCTGTCGGCAAGATCGCGGTCATAGGCGAGCGAATCCCGGCCGAGCTTGTTCTTCTCTTCCTGCGACATGGCCGACAGCACCGTGCCGTCGAACCAGACCTGGCAAAGATATTTCATTCCTTGTCCTCCGTGCTGTGTTTTCACAGCCCTTGGACGAACAGCCTAGGCGCTTTTCGACAGCGAAGAAAAATATCTTTTCGTCGATCGCAATGTCGAAAGGCCGAGGCAGCGCTCGACAAAGCTTCGTCTGACGACATCGAGGAGATGGAGCAATGAGCATGTTTGAAATCGGAATAGCACATCTGATCGTCACACGTGGCGCACGCACGATGCCGCCTGTTGAGAATGCCGAGGTGATAAAGGTGCTGGTGAGGACTGTGATCGTGCTGGCGGCGTTTGCCAGCCTGATCGAAGCGCTGCAGCTTGCCGCAAGCGCTTGAGAACAGTGCGCGGCCGGGCGGATAAGGCCGGGCCGCGCCTGATATCTTATTGAAACGCTGTTTCGAAGAAGCTGCGAAGCTTGCGCGAATGCAGCGCTTCCTTCGGCATGGCGGCAAGCTTCTGGACGGCGCGGATGCCGATCTGCAGATGCTGGTTGACCTGCGTGCGGTAGAAGGCCGTTGCCATGCCCGGCAGCTTCAATTCGCCGTGCAGCGGCTTGTCGGAGACGCAGAGCAGCGTGCCATAGGGCACGCGGAAGCGAAAACCGTTGGCGGCAATTGTCGCCGATTCCATGTCGAGCGCGATTGCGCGCGCCTGGGAAAGCCGCTTCACCGGCCCGCGCTGGTCGCGCAGTTCCCAGTTGCGGTTGTCGATCGTGCCGACGGTGCCGGTGCGCATGATGCGCTTCAGCTCGAAACCCTCATAGCCGGTGATTTCGGCAACGGCGGCTTCGAGCGCCACCTGCACTTCGGCCAGCGCCGGGATCGGCACCCAGATCGGCAGGTCGTCGTCGAGAACATGGTCCTCGCGCATATAGGCATGGGCGAGAACATAATCGCCGAGCCGCTGGCTGTTGCGAAGACCGGCGCAATGGCCGAGCATCAGCCAGGCATGCGGGCGCAGCACGGCGACGTGGTCGGTGATCGTCTTGGCGTTGGAGGGGCCGACGCCGATATTGATCATGGTGATCCCGGCATGGCCCTTCTTCTTGAGATGGTAGGCCGGCATTTGCGGCAGCCGGGTGAGGGTGGCATCCGTTTCCGGCGCGTTCGAACCGGGCAGGGTGACGACATTGCCGGGCTCGACGAAGGCGGTATAGCCGTCGCCGCCTTCCGCCATTAGCTTGCGCGCCCAGCTGCAGAATTCGTCGATATAGAACTGGTAGTTCGTAAACAGCACGAAATTCTGAAAATGCTCGGCATGCGTCGCCGTATAATGCGACAGGCGGGCGAGCGAATAGTCGATGCGTTGCGCGGTGAACGGCGCAAGCGGCGAGGGCTCTCCCGGCGGCGGGATATATTCGCCGTTGGCGATCTCGTCGTCGGTGGTGTTAAGGTCGGGCGTGTCGAAGATATCGCGCATCGGAACGTCGACGAATGCTGTCGTCGATGCTTCCACATGCGCACCCTCGCCGAAGGCGAAGTGCAAGGGGATCGGCGTCGCCGATTCCGAGACGATGACAGGAACATTGTGGCTCTTCATCAAAAGCGCCAGCTGCTCCTTCAAATAATGCTTGAAGAGCTTCGGCCGGGTGACGGTCGTCGTATAGATGCCGGGTGCCGTGACATGGCCGTAGGAAAGGCGGGAATCGACATGGCCGAAGCTTGTCGTCTCGATGCTGACCTGCGGATAAAAAGCGCGGTAGCGCGAGGAGATCGGAGCACCCTGTGCAAGTTCGGTGAAGCTCTCGATCAGGAACGCCGTATTGCGCTCGTAAAGCGCCGTCAGCGTCTCGACCGCGTTGGCAGGATCATCGAAACTCTCAGGCTGGAAAGGTGGTGGAGAGGATATGTCGAGGGGCGACAAAGGGGAGATTCGTTTGTTCATGACGCATTATAGAGAGTTGTTTTTGACAAGCAAACGACGCGCGCCGACGGATTCCGATTTTTTATCCTCTTGCCGGTCTGGAGCGAATGCCTGTCGCCCAAAGTGCGCAGCGGTTTCGGGACAACGACACGCATAAACCAAAGACCTAAAGCGCATCGCACGATGCGCTTTCGTTACCGCACCGTGGGCGCGCAGAAGGTACCGTTCCTCTCCAGGCAGGTATAGCTTGCCCCGAAATGCGACTGCGTACCGCCGCCGCCATTATGCACCACAACCGCCGAAAACGTAATCGCGAAGATCGCCGCAAACAGCGTAATGATGCTAAAGCGTCTTGCCAGAATATAGATGTTCATCCCCTTGTCCCCGATACGCAACTCTATCGTGAGAAGAGTTTTGGCATGCGACGGCTGAACGAGTGCTGAGATGCCGGTTCATCAGCCGTTCAGCTTGCTGGGCAGGGTCGGCCGACCGCCAAGGGCTTGGAGGCATGTCGGCGTCGACATGCTTGGTGTTTTGGATGATGGCTGCGCATGTGCGTTACGATATGCTTATAAGTTGGTTCGGCCATTCTTCGGCCGGTCAATCCCGCGCGGTATGGATCACACGCAAGATAACGACGCTTTCACGTCCCGCGACAACTGCAGCTCATAGGAATTATGTAGGGGAACGGGCTGAGGGATTTTTCGTAAGTGCCGGTTACTCGCCCTGGTCGACCGGTTGCAAATTCGCCAAGTCCTCGATGGCGTCCACACCCTTTCGGCCGCATCGGAGCTGTCCTTCGCGATGCAACGCAGAATTTCGAGATTATCCTCGTGTGCTTCCTTCGACCAAAGAACCGGCCTCATCCGGGCGAGGGCTTCCTGCGCTTGGCATCCTCGACGACCTCACGCATTTCGGCGACAGCCTGCTCGTGCCGTACAACGCGCCCAGCTTCCGCATCGGCCATACCGCGCTTGATGCCCTCGATGATTTCAAGCTCGCGCTCCACATAGGCCGCTACGGCCTCGCCGGCGAGGAACGATTTGCTGCGTTGCGAATCGGCGGCAATCCTGTCGAGCTTTTCTTTTACGTCGGGGCGGATCCGAATTATCATGGTCGTGCTGCCGGCCATTTCGAAACTCCTGTGTTGAATTGTGTACAATTTAACACATGTCGGCCTTGCCTGTTATCCCCGCGTTCTCTCAGAGCCGGGTCCATGTCTGCGACTTGCAGAGGACCTTCGTCACGCAGCCCTGCATCCTCAGCGAATTGCCTGAAACCTTGCCTGCGCCGCTATAGGTCTTCTCGGCGGCGGGGTCGATGATCTCACCGGCATAGCTGCCACCGGTTCCCGCAAGCGTGCCGATCTTTCGGCCGGCATATTTGCCGGTCTTCAGCGTCACGCAATAACTGCCGCCGCAGGATGCGATCACCGCCGTATCGCCGGCAGCCGTCTTCCAGTTGCCGACGATCGGCTCCTCGGCATGCGCGACACCCGCGATCACTGCAATCATGCTGGAGAGAACGAAACTGCGGATCATCTTTTCCTCCATGATGTCCTTCATCGTCGCGAAAATAACTGACGCGAACGTAGAGATAAATAGGGCCGATCGCTGTTCCGCGGATCGGGTGAATCGGGAGAAAAAAGCCTGCGGCGAGCTTGTAAAGATATCGTCTGCTGATTTTATGATGAATGATCCGTTTATTTTCAAATCTGAATCTTTCGTAAAATTCAAACGAAAATCCTTAATTCGCAAGGAATCTGATGTTTAACAAAAATCCAAATTTACCAAGCATTTGCACTTTGTTTGTCTAGAATTAATCATGCATTTTAGGCGTTTCTTGAAGGCCGCTTGGCATAGTGAAGCCATCAAACGAGCGGGGCAAACCCGCCGAACCGGAAGGGCCGCAAGCCGCGATAGACGGCGAGGCCCAGAGGTAAAACAGGGTAAGTCATAAACAGGCTAACAGGGATAAAACCGATGGCACGCTTTGAAATGCACAATGCTGAAACGGCCACCATGGGTGGCGACAACAGCGCCGATGTCTTCTGTGAAATGGGTCTGATGTATGCGACCGGGCGCGGCTGCGAAGTCGATCTCGTCGCAGCCCACAAATGGCTGAACATCGCCGCAATCAAGGGCAACGATCGCGCCGCCGAGCTTCGTGCCGACGTGGCCGCCGCCATGGACAAGATGCAGCTCGTGGCAGCGCTGCGCGCCGCCCGCGAGTGGATGACGGTTCACTAGAACAGGATGATTTTAGGCCGCTTCGGCCTAAAGTTTGAATCCTGTTCTAAATTAAAGAGTTAGAGCATGAGGTCATCCGAAAACCGCTTACGCGTTTCGGCATCTTGCTCTGAGGCCGTCTCCGATCAGGAATTCGACAAGAGCAGCAATAACAACCTCAAAAAGAGGGGGCTGGCGGGCGCTTTGGACAGGGCCGACGCCGGGAGAAGAGAACCGTGACCGGATTTCCTCCACGGCCGCGGTTCTTCTGTTTTATCCGCCGATCTTTTTCAGAACCTGCGGCAGAGCCTGTTCGAGTAGCGCCATGTCCGCCTCCGGCCCGACGCTGATGCGGATGCAGCGGTTGAGGGGCGCCACACCGGGCATGCGGATGAAGACGCCGTGCTCTATCAGGCCGTCGACGATCGACCGCGCATATGAGCCGTCGCGCCCTGTGTCGATTGCCACGAAATTTGTTGCCGAGGGCAGGGGGATGAGGCCGTTCGCCCGGGCGATGCCGCCGATCCGCTCCCGCGCCGCATGGATTTTCCCGACCACCTCGACGAGATAGGCCTGGTCCCTCAGCGCCGCGAGCGCCGCCGCGGTCGCCAGCCGGTTCATGCCGAAATGATTGCGGATCTTGTCGAAGGCCTGCGCCGTGCCTGCCGTCGAGATCGCGTAGCCGGTGCGTGAGCCGGCAAGTCCGTAGGCCTTGGAGAAGGTGCGGGTGCGAACGACGTTTGGCATCTCGATGAGCGAGGAGATCGACGGCAGCGACCCTGCCGGCCCCGTCTCGCTATAGGCCTCGTCGAGCACCATCAGTGTCGTCTCTGGCAGCGCCCGGGCGAAGGCGACGATGCTGTCGGCATCCCACCAGCTTCCCATCGGATTGTCAGGATTGGCGAAATAGACGAGCGGCGCATTCTCGCGCTTCACGGCATCGAGCAGACCATCGAGATCCTCGCGGTCGTTTGCGTAGGCAACGGTCACCAGCCGGCCGCCGAAACCGGCGACATGGAAGTTGAAGGTCGGATAGGCGCCGAGCGAGGTGACGACGGGCCCGCCCGGTTCGATCACCAGCCGGACGATCTGGCCGAGCAATTCGTCGATGCCGCTGCCGATAGCGATATTGGCGGCCGAGACGCCGAGATGGGCGGCAAGCGCTTCCCTGAGCGCGAAATTCTCCGGATCATTGTATTTCCAGATATTGCCGGCCTCCTCGCGCATCGCAGCAAACACGGAAGGCGCGGGGCCGAAGCCGTTCTCATTGGCGCCGATGCGCGCCAGGACGGCAAGCCCGCGCTGGCGCTCGATGGCCTCGGGACCGACGAAGGGAACTGTGGAGGGCAGGGCGCTGGCAAGAGGTGTGAAGCGCGAAAAGGCGGACATGCGAAGGCGGTTTCCCGGACATGTTGACAGTCGGGGCAACAATAGGCCCGGGCACGGCCAACGCAAGCAAGATTATTTCTGCAACAAGCTTGTTATGGGCCGGTTCACGCGCGGAAGATCGGCGCGCGTCGGGCGGCGATTGCTTCCATGTTGCCGACGAGGAAATCGGTGCGCACGACGCGGCGCAGAACCTCGGGATCCATGATGTTGATGAACCGCACCCCAATGCGTTCCTTGTGGCGATAGACCTCGGCACATCCGATGCGATAGGCGAGGCCGAGAATGTTGAGATAATAATGCTTCGGCAGACCGGCCGTGGTCGAGACGACGAAGGTGGCGCCGCCCTGGGAGATATCGATGATCTCGGCGCTTCTCATCGAGACGCCAGTCAGGCACGGCCGCACGGCGACGATGCGGGCTGGGCGCTTGACGATGAATTCTTCCCAGCGCAGGTCGTAGACAGCGGACTTGACCGTGGCAAGGTGTGTAGCGCGGAGCATAGTCATTCACATTCTCCGTCAGTCAGGACGCATTTGGGGTCTGTGATCTCAATCAGGCGGTCAATTGAGCAAGCTGGTCTTCATCCCGAGCAAGCTGGTCTTGCTCCGAACCAAGGTCACATGAATCTTTTGCGCATTCGTCAAATATAAAATTACAAATTTAACGAGCTCAAACTTTGTTCTTGTGCGGGACGCCCTCCTGTCCATTATCAGGACGCAGGCTTCCCTGCCGAATTGCCGTTTCGGCCCAAAAATCTGACGGTGAATCAGCGCACCCCGCCGGTTGCGACAGATGCTGTGGGCAAGAAAGGCCGAGCAGTATCCGTCACACAAGAGCAAAGGCCGAGCGGATCGCCAGCCGTTCGATTTCGGCGCAATTTTCCCGAACTCTTTCAATGGCCGAGCGTTGTGCCTTGATCGATGAGGCACGGCGCGCTTCAAATGACGACAGCGAGGAGTTGAAGATGACCGACGTCAAAATCCCTTCGAAATCATGGGTCGTGGTCTGCAACGGAGCCAAGGCTCTGATCATGCAGAATGCTGGCGACGCCCAATTGATGGATCTGAAGGTGCTGGAAACTCTAACGCAGCCGAGTGAGCCCGATCGCGAGATCGGCGCCGACAAGCCCGGCCGCAGCCATGCAGCCGATGGCTTCAGCCGCAGTGCTGTCGAGGAGACCAACTGGCAGGATCAGGCCGAAGCCCAATTTCTGAAACAGGTCGCGGAAAGGCTGGACGAACTGGCGACGGAGCGGGATGCCCACCGCATCATCCTCGTTGCGCCCCCGAAGGCGCTCGGCGCTCTGCGGCCCGCCCTCAGCGCCGATACGCAGGCGGTGATCACCGCGGAAGTGGCAAAGGACTATACCAATATGCCGGTCGACGAGATCGAGCGGCATCTCGCCGCCTGAGCCGTTAGAGCAATTCCAGGAAATGTGTGAAGCGATTTTCCGTCCGGAATTGCGTAGAAACAGAAGGGTAGGGCGGTTACCCGCTCTAGCGGCACCCTGAGGAACCGCTTGTCGAGAGGCCCGCGTTTTGGTGTCATGCCGATGGTCTCTGCCCGGCAAACAGCTCTTCATGATCGGCAAAGAGCGCCGCCAGGCGGTCGATGACGGTCCTGACCTCCGGCCGTTGCCGTTCGTCGTCATGCGCAACGATCCACATCTCGTAGGTCAGTTCGTCGATGACAGGGCCGGCGCGGACAAGCTTGCGCTCCTGATCGCCGATGAAACAGGGAAGCACCCCGCGGCCGGCACCGCCGCGGATCAGATAAAAGAGCATATGCGGCGTGTTCGTCCAGCTGGTGATCCAGGAATTCGGCTGTTCGAACGTCCATTTGTCCGCCGGCGTGATGGCGGTATCGGTGCCGAGCGAGATCCAATTGCAGTTGGCCGGGTCATAGCTGGCCGCCTGATAAGCCGCATGCACCACCTTGACCGAACGGCGGATCGCGACGTTGCCGCTCTCCGGCTGGCTGTGGCGAATGGCGATATGCGCCTCGCGATAGGTGAAATCGACGCTCGCATCGCAAGTCTTGTAGCACATGCGGAAGCTGTCCTTCGGCGTCCAGACGCTAGACAGATGGTCGGCGACGAAGCGCGAGGTCCAGCTGTCGGCGGCCGTCGAGACGATCGGCAGTGTCAGCACCTCGCCGCGCCAGTCGGAAATCGCACGCGCCGCATCCTGCATCAGCCGGACGCGATCGAGCAGCTCCTGCCCGTCCTTCGCCAGCAGATAACCGGTGGGACCGCGGCTGAACAGCGATCGGCCCGTCACCCGTTCGAGCGCCAGCATGCGCCGGCCGATCGTCGGCGCGCTGAGCCCGGTACGCACTGCTGCCGCAGAAAGCCCGCCGCCGGTGGCAACATGGAAGAAAAGTTGCAGGTCGTCCCAGCTCGCATCTTTCACGGATGAAAACCCCCTTTCCCCAGCGCCTCTACATCGAGAGGGCGCGAAGGCTTAGCTCAAGTGCTCCAGCAATAGATGGAGGATGAAGCAATGCTTCTCAACTGGGTTGTTCTCTTCAGGGGGATCGAAATCCGCAATCGCCGGATCCGCCGCGATCCCTTGGCCGATCCGCTAGATAGGCCGGAGTGGCGCGGATTTCTCTGGGCCGTTCCGGCAATCGCGCGTCTCGCCGCAAGACGGGGCGGCGAAACGAAGGCGACGCGCCGTGATGATTCACGGATCGGAAAAAGCCTCAGCTTTCGAAGTTCAATCGCAACACGTGGTGCAGGAATTCCGGATTGATCAGCATGTTGAAGCTGATCGTCACCAATTCGCCCTCGCGCTTGACCACGGTCGCACCGATCTCGTCATGGATGCCGAGGATTTCGAGGAAGAAATGGCTCGGCATTTCCAGGTTCGGGCTGACTTCGAGCAATGCGCCGGCAAGCGTGATCGTGCGGATCAGGCAGCGCAGCTGCGTTCCGGTGCTGAGGTGATGGCCGACGAAGATGATGTTGCCGGGCCTGTCGAGATTGAATTCCCTGTAAGCACGTTCCGGCTTGGGGTGTTCTGTGTCGAGGTGCATCTGAAAGGCCCTTTTAGCCTCCGCTTGTAATACGACAGGATATTAGCTGAAGAATGCTGACATTTGCTAAAGAACACCGTTAAGATTGGATGCTTATGTAAAAGCCGCGGGAAAATCGCACCGATTTCGTGCAGATTTGCCCCAAAGTTGCGCATTCCCAAGGCAGATGCGCCATTCTTGACATGTCGGCGGCGTTCGCGCATACAAAGGCCGGTTCGAGGCACCGGCCGCTCGCGGATGAAAATCCATGGTGAAGCCCTCGCGATCATGGTCACGGCCCTTTGTGCATGCTGACTGGCGGCAATGCGAGCTCCCATCCGCAGTCGAAGAGCATGCCTTCCGAAGGCTCAGTCCATGACGACGACCTATCCTGCCATTGACGAATTGAAGGCTCAGGCCAAGCGCCTGCGCCAGGCGATGAACGATCGCGGCACCCCGCTGACCCACAGTGCGGCCCTGGAAATGATTGCCCGCCAGCATGGCGCGCGCGATTGGAATACGCTTGCAGCCCTTGCGGCAAAGCCCAATGCTAGCCCGAAGACGCCGCTCTTCGTCGGCGCGCATATTCGCGGCCGTTATCTCAATCAGCCGTTCACCGGCGAAGTTTTGGCGCTTTCGGCCCTGCCGGGCGGCGATCTGCACAGGATCACCATCCATTTCGACGAGCCGGTGGATGTCGTTACCTTCGAGAGCTTCTCGGCCTTTCGCCGGCGTGTGAACGCGCAGATCGATGCCGACGGCGTCTCGCCGAGGAAGACCTCGAACGGCGTGCCGCATCTGGTGCTCGATCTCTAGATTGTTTTTATCCTTTTGAGGCCCTCCGGATCCGCATGACTTTTAAGCCGGATCGGACCCTGCCTCCTATCGCACGGATTTCTCCATGACCGATCTTTCTGAAGGCAATACCTTTCTCACCGGCTGGCTGCCGGGCGTCTTCATCAAAACGGCGGCACCGATCGTCGCGATCACCACCGTCAACGGCCTGTTCACCGTCGTCGACGCCTGTTTCCTCGGCGCCTATGTCGGCCCGGACGCGCTCTCTGCTGTCAGCCTGATTTTCCCCGGGCTGATGCTGCTGGTCGCCCTGCAATCGCTGGTCTCCAACGGCATGGCGAGCATCCTCGCCCGCCGGCTCGGCGCCGGCAATCGCGATGGAGCGCGTCGGGTGTTTGCCAGTGCGCATGCGCTGGCGCTTGCCGTCACCCTCATCCTCAATCTGGTCTACTGGACGGTGGGCCGGCAGGTCATCGATGCCGGTGCTGCCGGCAATACCACTGTTGCCCATAGCGCCATGCTGTTCATGGGCGCGTTGATCGCTTGTGCGCCGGTCAGCTTCTTCTTGTCGCTGCATCTCGACGGATTGCGCTGCGAAGGCAAGATCGGTTTCATGACCTTGGTGACGCTATCGGCCTCGCTGCTCAACATCCTCGCCAATTGGCTGTTCATGGCGGTGATGCATGGGGTGTGCTCAATTCGGCAGCCGGCTCCATCGCGTCGCAATTCCTCTGTCTCGCAGCCGTGCTCGCCTATCGCTGGCGCCGGCCGGCGGCACTCAGGCCTTCCCCCGGGGTGGCTCTTGCCGAATGGCACGGCATCGTCGCCTTCGGCGCGCCGATGAGCCTCGGCTTCATCGGCATATCGCTGGCCTCGGCCGCGATTCTGATCAACGTCTTGCTCTGGAGCACGCATGATTACGTCGCGACGGTGGCCGCCTACGGGATCATCACCCGGATCATGACATTCACCTACCTGCCGCTGCTCGGCCTCAGCATCGCGCTGCAGACGATCGCCGGCAACAATCACGGTGCCGGCCTCGGGCTCCGCGTCGGCCGCAGTCTGCAGATCGCCATGCTCGCAGCACTCGTCTATTGCACTCTGGTGGAGATCACCGTCGAGGTGTTGGCTGGCCGCCTCGGCGCCGTCTTCGTTGCCGATCCGGCGATCATTGCCGAGGTCAGGCGAATTCTTCCGTGGACGATCGGCGCCTATTTTCTCTTTGGGCAGATGCTGATCCTGTCGTCCTATTTCCAGTCGATCGGTGATGCGCCGCGCGCGGCGATCTTCGGCCTATCGCGGCCCTATCTGCTCACCCTGCCGCTCACCTTCCTGCTGCCCTTCGTCTTCGGCGAACAGGGAATTTGGATGGTGCCGGTCGTTGCCGAGGCAGGCATGTTCATCCTTGCCTTCCCGGTGCTGTCGCAGAATGCGAAACGCCGTGGCTGGCGCTACGGGCTTTTACCAACCTGAGATGGAAAAGCCGCACTCACCAGCGCGGCTTTTCCTGCCATTGTCTATTTCTTGCCGCTCAAAGCGGCCGAAGTCGCGGCTTCCGCCTCGTTCAGCGCCTCGGCGCATTCCTGGCAGCAGACTTCGACAGTCTTGCCGCCGAGCTTGACGGTAATGGTCTCTGCGCCGAGTTCGCAGTCGCAGGCGGCGCATGTGGTCTTCTTCATCTGGTGATCCTCCGGTTGATCGTCCCGCGATCGGGACAGGCTCATAAGACATCGAACACTGCATTGCCGCTGTCGAAATCTTTAGCGATCGACCTCCTGCATAATTCAAAGTGCTGCAGTGTCCCTTACGGTTCTTGAAAAGACATGACGGCGCTGTAGGCTTTCACCTGCGCCGCAGTTGCGCCGCTCGCTGGAATTCGGCCGGAGTCTGCCCGAAGGACTGCTTGAAGGAAGCGCTGAAATGGCTGTGGCTGGAAAATCCGAGATCAAGCCCGAGCGCCGTCAGATCCTCATACTGGCCGAGCAGATCAAGCGCGCGGGCAAGCCGCAGCCGCAGCTGGTAGCGATAGAGCGGTGTGGCCTCGACCTGCTGGAAGACCTGGGTGAGATAAACGGGTGAGACGCCAACTTCGGAGGCGATTTCCCCGAGCGTCCAGCGCCGCGCGAGCTCGGAGGAAAGCACCAGCTTTGCCCGGTCGACGAGTTTCTGCCGGCCGGCGCTGGCGCCCGCGGCATGCGATGTGCGCTCGCCCAGCGAACGGCGCACGAGCGTCAGCGCCAATATTTCCGCTTCCAGCGTTTCGGCGACGTTGCGGCTGAGACCATGACGCAGGAGAGCGACCAGGGCCTGCGCGCGCGGATCGATCCGTCGGCGCTGGCGGCGGAAGGCAAAAGGCGGGCCGGGCTGCACTTGCTCCTTCGGCGTAAGCTCTTCGAGCATGGACTGTCGATCGCCAGATCGATGCAGGCGTCACCTCCCTCGATGGGATGGCTGATCCGATATCCCTGGCCGGCATTGAAGAACAAGACCTGATTGGCTTCGGCCACCGCATCATTGCGGCCGACATGCCGCATGAAGACCCCGCGATAGGGATAGACGAGGCTCGTCCTGTGGGCGCATTCCTCGTCGCTTTTGTGCCGGCACTCGCCATTGCAGACGATGTCACGAATGGTGACCGTCTTCGTTTTCAGGAGCGGCGCTGTTGAAAACTGCGACATTGCGTGTTCCGGGTCAGACGGGCCGCCCGACGAGGCGACCGACTGCATAATTCCCTAAATCGGGATTGATTGAAAGAATTATGCAGCGGTTCAAAATGCTACGGCGTTCTTTGCGCGTCTGAAAAGACGGGCTACGCTGTAGGGCATGGTATCACCCTGACGTTTCAGTAACGACTATAGACGTGAACGTCGCTTTCCGTTTGCCCCCTGGAAAGGCCGATATCCTTCAGCTGCTCATCGGAAAGTTCCATCAACGCATTCAGGTTGCGTCGTTCGCTCACCTTGCGTGCCAGCCAGTGGGCAGCGGTGATGATCGCAAGAAAAAGGCCGGGCCGTATAGAGCGCGAAGAGCGAGTATTTCGGGCCGGTATCGTAAAATTCGAGCTGTGCATGGTGATCCTCCATCCGTGTTTGGATGGAGGCAGTGAACCATCAGCGGCGGTTTCGCGCTGTCAGATTATTTAGCGATCGGAGGCGACGCTTACGCTTTCAGCAGCCACTCATGCTCGGCGGCATTGTGGAATTTCCAGATCCGCTGCGGTCCGGCCATGACGTTGAGGTAGTAGAGATCGTAGCCATGGCAGGCGGCGCAGGGGTGATAGCCCTTCGGCACCAGCGTCACATCGCCGTCCTCGATCGCCATCGCTTCGTCGAGCGAACGATCGTCGGTATAGACGCGCTGGAAAGCGAAGCCCTGCGGCGGGTTGAGCCGATGGTAATAGGTCTCTTCCAGGAAACTCTCGTTCGGCAGGTCATCCCGGTCATGTTTGTGCGGCGGGTAGGAGGAGGTGTGTCCACCCGGCGTGATCACCTCGACGACCAGCAGCGAATGCGCCGAACTGTCGTCCTCCGGCATGATATTGTTGACGTAGCGCACATTCGTGCCCTTGCCGCGCGTCACCTGCGGATGCGTGCCGGGCGGGATAGCCTTTGCCTGATAGGTACCGCCGCCAGGTGCCGAGCAGACCGCGAGCTCCAGATCGGTCTCCGCCGTCACCGACCATGTCGATTCCATAGGGATATAGAGCGCATGCGGAGCGCCTTCGAACGGGTTCATCCGGCCGCCGAGCGTGCCGAAATCCTTGGTGCCGGCGGACGCCGTGCCCTTGCCTGTCACCCAGACGAGGCAGACCTCCCGATCGCCCGTCTCCCCCGAAACGGTCTCGCCCGGCTTCATTCGATGCAGATCGAAGCCGACATAGGTCCAACCGGCATTTTCCGGGGTGACATGCGTGACGCGGCCGTGGGTGCCGGACGGTTTCACCTTGAGATTTGGCATTGGTGTTTTTCCTCTTGAGTTGGAAAATTCCCCTCCCAACCCTCCCCGCAAGGGGGAGGGGCTAACCTCCCGTGCTGTCTCGCCCATATTACGGTGTTCCTTTCGCAAGGTGGCCGTTGTCTGGTGTGGGCGGTGCCAAGTTAAGTCCCTCCCCTTTGTGGGGAGGGGTTGGGGAGGGATCTTGTACTCGCTATCCCTTGGGGAAGCCTTCCGTTTCGACGGTATAACCAGCAGCCGTCATGACGCGCATCAACTCGGCGTGGCCGATCTCGGCCATTTTCTGCGGCGGAGCCTTGCGCGGATCCTGTTCGGCCTCGACAACGAACCAGCCTTCATAGCCGTGGTCGGCCAGCCGCTGGACGATGGCGGCGAAATCGAGCGAGCCGTCGCCCGGCACCGTGAAGGCGCCAAGCGCCACCGCATCGAGGAAGGACTGCCGGCTGCGATCCAGCCCATCCACCACCGGCTTGCGGATATCCTTGACGTGAACATGGTTGATCCGGGCGTGGTGGTTTTCGATGGCGCGCAGCACATCGCCGCCGGCAAAGGCCAAATGCCCAGCATCGAGCAGCAGCGGGATGCCTTCGCCCGAATGGCGCATGAAGGCGTCGAGTTCCGGCTCGGTTTCGACCACGGCGGCCATGTGATGGTGGTAGGAGAGCGGCATGCCCCGCTCGGCGCACCATTCTCCAAACTGGGTGACGCGGTGCGCATAGGCCTTCATCTCGTCATCGGAAAGACGGGGCTTGGTCGCGAGCGGCTTGGAGCGGTCGCCCTGGATGGAGCGGCCGACTTCGCCATAAACGATGCAAGGTGCGGCGACGGCCTTGAACAGTTCGATCATCGGCGCGATACGGTCCTTGTTGGCGGCAAGCTCCTCGTCAACAAGCGTGCCCGAGAACCAACCGCCGCACAGCGTGACGTCGGCGGCGCGAAGGATGGGCAGCATCACCTCGGGATCGTCGGGGAAGCGGCGGCCCTTTTCCATGCCGGTAAAGCCGGCACTGCGTGATTGCCGCAGGCATTCCTCCAGGGACACATCGTCGCTGAGCTCAGGAAGATCGTCGTTCCACCAGGCGATGGGCGACATGCCGAGTTTGGCCTTCATCAACATTCTCCTTAAAAGCATTGCGGAAGAGCCGGGACGCTCTTCCGAGAAATGATAGCACCACAGTGCCGCGCGCCTTTTCAGACGCGCAAAGGACGCTGTAGCACCTCGAATTGCTGCATAATTTTGTCCTTAAATCGGTCCCGATTAAGGAATTATGCAGTAGATTAGCCGATGCGCTGGGCAGCACGTGCTTCGACGTAGCCCTTGCGCGCTTCGTTGACCTGTTCGCGCGGGCTGACCTCAGGCACCGCGACATCCCACCAATGGCCGCCGGCCTCCGTGGTAATGAGCGGATCGGTGTCGATGACGAAGACCGAGGTGCGGTCGTTTTTCTTCGAGTCGGCGATCGCCTGCTCGAGTTCGGCGATCGAGGCGACCTTGACGGCGATGGCGCCCATGCTTTCGGCATGCGCGCGGAAATCGATCTCCGGCATCACCTCGTGATAGGAGTCCTTCAGCAGATTGTTGAAGTTGGCACCGCCGGTTCCCATTTGCAGCCGGTTGATGCAGCCATAACCGCGATTGTCGAGCAAGACGATATTGAGCTTGAGGCCAAGCATGACCGAGGTGGCAATCTCGGAATTCATCATCATGTAAGAACCGTCGCCGACCATGACGACGACATCCCGTTCGGGATGTGCCATCTTGGCGCCCAGCCCGCCGGCAATCTCATAGCCCATGCAGGAAAAGCCGTATTCCATGTGATAGCTGCCCGGCGCCGTCGCCGGCCAAAGCTTGTGCAATTCGCCGGGAAGGCCGCCTGCAGCACAAAGCACCGTCGTATTTTCGCCGCCGAGCGTGCGCGCCACCGCGCCGATCACCTGCGCATCGGAGGGCAGGGCGGCATTGGTCGTCGCCATCGCCCTGTCCGCTGCCTCCATCCAGACCTTCTTCTCCGCAGCCGCCTTCTCGACGAGGGCTGCCGGCGCCTTCCAGCCCGAAAGCCCTGCCGACAGTGCCTTCAGCCCTTCGCGGGCGTCAGTCACCAGTGGATAACTGTCGTGCTTCACCGCGTCATAGGCGGCGATGTTGAGCCCGATCATCCTGAGGCTGTCGTTCTTGAACAGTGCCCAGGAGCCGGTGGTGAAATCCTGGCAGCGCGTGCCGACGGCGATGACCAGGTCCGTCTCCTCCGCGATCACATTCGCCGCCGACGTGCCGGTGACGCCGACCGAGCCGAGCGCCAGCGGATGGGTTTCGTTGATCGACGACTTGCCGGCCTGGGTGACGACGACGGGAAGGTCGTGAGCCTCGGCAAAGGCGGCAAGCTCCTTCGTCGCCTGCGAATAGAGCACGCCGCCGCCGGCAACGATCACCGGCTTCTGCGACGCCTTGATCAGCGCGATGGCATTCGCCAACTCGTCTGCATCCGGCTGCGGCCGGCGGGTCGTCCAGACTTTTTCATCGAACAGGCTTTCCGGATAATCGAAGGCTTCTGCCTGAACGTCCTGGCAGAGCGACAATGTTACCGGACCGCAATCGAGGGGATCGGTCAGGACCTGCATGGCGCGCTTCAGCGCTATGATGATCTGCTCGGGCCGGGTAATGCGGTCGAAATAGCGCGAAACCGAACGGAAGGCATCATTGGCCGAAACCGTGCCGTCGCTGAAATCCTCGATTTGCTGCAGCACCGGATCCGGCGCGCGGTTGGCGAAGACGTCACCCGGCAGGAAGAGAACGGGAATACGATTGACGTGCGCCACGCCGGCGGCCGTCACCATGTTCAGCGCCCCGGGGCCGATCGAACTCGTGCAGGCCATGAAGCGCGTTCGGAAATTCGCCTTGGCATAGGCGATTGCGGCATGCGCCATGCCCTGTTCGTTGTGAGCGCGATAGGTGGTCAATTCCTCGCGCACCTGATAGAGTGCCTCGCCGATGCCGGCGACGTTGCCGTGACCGAAGATCGCCCAGACGCCGCCGAAGATCGGCACTTTCTTGCCGTCGACGATCGTCATCTGTGCTTTCAGGAAATGCGCGACGGCCTGCGCCATCGTCAACCGTATCGTCTTGCCCATCGGGTCCTCCCGCAATCTTTCTTTTCGCGTTTTCCCCTCCTCAACCCCTCCCCACAAGAGGAGGGCTAACCTGCCGGGCTCTCTAATCGCCGCAACGTCTCCTCCAAAGGGAAGCTTGCTGATGGCGTGAGGCGGTGCTCCGGGTTAAGTCCCTCCCCCTTGTGGGGAGGGGTTGGGGAGGGGTCTTAATTCTCAGTCGAGGTCGCGCGTCTTCAACCACGCCTCTGTCAGGTGCCGGAAGCGGCCGGCCATATCGGCGATCGCTTCCTCGTCGTTCATTTCGCCTGAAAGCCAGGCGCGCGCCGGATCGGCAAAGATCGTCCGCCCGACGGCGAAACCCTTCACGGAGGGAGCCGCCAGCGTCGCCTCGAAGCAGGAGATCAGCTCGTCGGCGGGCGCCTCGAGCCCCAGGAGCACGATACCGCGGCACCATGGATCATTTTTGGCGATCACTGCATCGATCTTCTTCCAAGCTCCACGGGATGCTTGCGGCTCCAGTTTCCACCAGTCCGGCTTGATGCCGAGCGCATAGAGCTCCTCCAGCGCGGTCGCGATCGTATCGTCGGTGAGCGGCCCGTTCTTGCCGGCGATGATCTCCACCAGCAGCTCGCGGCCGACCTTGCGGGCGGCCTCGAACAGCGTCCGCAGCTTCTCCTGCTGCTCCGTCTTCAATTCAGCCGGATCATCGGGATGATAGAAACACAGGCACTTGATGCAATGGCCGAGCGGCCATTCCACAAGCTGCGAGCCGATATCCTGGCTGAATTCGAAGCGGAGCGGCTTCGAGCCCGGCAATTCCACCGGCCGGCCGATCCAAGAGAAATTCTTCGTCGCCGCATCGAAGAAAGCGTCGCGGCCGAAGCGTTCGTCGATCAGCATGCCGTAGCCGTCGCGGCCGTTCGAAACCCGCGCCGCTGCCGCCACCGCCAGCCGTTTGAAGGCGACGATCTTCTCATGGCCGACGCCGAGCTCATCGGCGACGCTGACGAGCTGCGAACGGTGGTCGATCGCCAGCGCCATCAAAAGCGGGATTTCGCCGCGCCGGGTCGATGCCCAGTGAATATGGTTGAGCGCCTCGTCCTTGCGCAGCGCCCGGTGCTTGCTGCCGGTCGTCAGGAAGAAGTCGAGTTCCGCCCAGGTCGGATATTCCGGCGAGCAGAGCAGACGAGAGACGGCGAAGGCGCCGCAGGCATTGGCCCAGGTGGCGCAGGTCTTCAGCGGCTCGTCGCGCAGGAAGCCGCGCAGGAAGCCGGACATGAAGGCATCGCCGGCGCCCAGCACGTTGAAGACCTCGATCGGGAAACCCTGGCCGATGATGCCGGCTTCGAGATCGTCGGCGATCGGCCCGTCATAGACGATGCAGCCCATGGCGCCGCGCTTGAGCACGATCGTCGCCGGCGACAGCCGGCGGATCTCCTTCAGTGCGCCGAGCACGTCGTCGGCGCCGGAAGCGATCAGGATTTCCTCTTCGGTGCCGACGATGAGGTCGCAATCCGGCAGCGTCTCCTTCATCTTCGAGGAGACCCGGTCGGATTTTACGTAGCGTTCAAAGCCTTCCGCATGGCCGGCAAGGCCCCAGAGGTTCGGCCGGTAATCGATGTCGAAGATCACCTTGCGGCCGTTCGCCTTGGCGATGCGGATAGCTTTGCGTTGTGCGGCCTCCGTATTCGGCCGGGAGAAATGCGTGCCGGAAACGAGAACGGCGCGCGACGATCTGATGAAATCTTCGTCGATATCACCTTCATCGAGCGCCATGTCGGCGCAGTCCGACCGATAGAAGATCATCGGCGACACGCCCTCGGCCTCGACCGCCAGCAGCACCAGCGCCGTCAGCCGCTCCTTGTCGGTGACGATGCCGTCTGTCGCCACGCCTTCGCGTGCCGACTGCTCGCGGATGAAACGTCCCATCTGCTCGTCACCGACGCGGGTGATGAGGCCGGATTTGAGGCCGAGCCGCGCCGTGCCGATGGCGATATTGGCCGGGCAGCCACCTACGGACTTGGCGAAGGAACCGATATCCTCCAGCCACGAACCGATCTGCTGACCGTAAAGATCGACCGAGGAACGGCCGATGGTGATCACATCAAGCGCCGGCTCCGGCTGTGAACCCGGATTCGATTGTACCATGATGTCCTCCCGCTAGATTTTGCGCGGCTTCCAGTGCCTGCGAATTTTCAATAATGAAACATCGGTTCCGATATTTTGTCAATTCGGAATGTTTATTCCATTTTGCCTTTTACAGGTTTTGACTGCTGATCCTTGCGCCGCCGCTCAGCGATTGCAACCGGCAATGCCATAGTGAGCGCCATCGAGGCCGAAAGCGAGCGGAAGCCGGCAAAATCGGCCTCCGCCACCTCGAACCAGTGCGTGGCGCAGGCGGCAAGCGGCGAGAAGGCCGAATCGGTGATCGCGATGACGGGGACGCCGCGGTCGGCAAGATCCTGGCTCTGGCTGAGGCTGTCGGCCGCATAGGGCGAGAAGCTCGCCGCGATCGCTGCATCCTTCGGTGTTGCGAACTGCACCATTTCAGGGTCGACGCCGTTTGGCGAGGCGACGATCTGATGACGGATGTTGAGCTTGGAAAAAGCGTAGGTCATATGCGCCGTCAAAGGGTAAGAGCGCCGTTTGGCGATCAGATAGATCGTCTCGGCGTTAGCAAGGATATTCACCGCTTTGGTGAAAGTATCGCTCTGCACCGTCGCCGCCAGCCGGTTGACCGACTGGTTTGCCGCGGCAATGAAGCCGGAGAGCAGATTGGCGTCCTCATCGTCGCCGTTCGATTGCTCGAGCGTGACGAGGCGCTCTTCGTAGCTCAGCGTCCGGTCCCGCAATCTTTCGCGAAAGATGCTCTGCAGGTCGGAAAAGCCTCCATAACCCAGATGATGCGCCAAGCGCACCAGCGTCGAGGGCTGGACGTCGGAGGCTGCCGCGATGCTTGCCGTCGTTCCGAAGGCGATTTCGTCGGGATTGCCGAGCGCGAAGGCGGCGACCTGCGCCAGCCGCTTTGGCATGCTCGCCTTGCGCTCGATGATGGCGCTACGCAGGCTTTCGAAATCGCGCGGCACACGCGCGTGCCTCTGGGGATCGTTATCCATGCTTACGGCTCACGAGATGAAACAAATATTCCATATTATCGAACATAAACGATTTCAAACGACACCGCTAATTGTTTTTAATCCCCTGTAATTGAAGGCTTTTAAACAATCTGCTCGGGAAGAGCGTAGAAATGCCTGCGAGCAGGTCCTTGTCAAAATGATCCAAATATTCCAAAAATCCGCGCACAGCTCTGGAGGAGACGGAAATGAAGCCACTCGGCATCGGTTTGATCGGCACTGGTTATATGGGCAAGTGCCATGCGCTGGCGTGGAATGCGGTAAAGACGGTGTTCGGCGATGTCGAGCGTCCGCGTCTTGTGCATCTCGCGGAAGCCAATGCCGAGCTTGCTAAGACTCGTGCCGGTGAATTCGGTTTCGAGAAGGCGACGGCCGACTGGCGGGCGCTGATCGCCGACCCCGAGGTCGACGTGGTCTCCGTCACCACGCCCAATCAGTTTCACCCCGAGATGGCGATTGCAGCCATCGAGGCCGGCAAGCATGTCTGGTGCGAAAAACCAATGGCGCCGGCCTATGCCGATGCCGAGCGCATGCTGGAAACGGCGAAGCGATCGGGCAAGGTTGCCGCCCTTGGCTATAATTATATTCAGAATCCCGTCATGCGGCATATCAGGACGCTGATTGGCGAAGGCGCCATCGGCACGGTCAATCATATCCGCGTCGAGATGGATGAGGATTTCATGGCCGATGCCGATGTCTTTTTTTATTGGAAGAGCGAGCTTTCCGCCGGCTACGGCGCGCTCGACGACTTCGCCGTCCACCCGCTGTCACTGCTCTGGTATCTCTTCGGCCATGTCGAGGCCGTCATAACGGATATGGTAAAACCCTATGCCGACCGCCCGCTGAGCGAGGGTGGCCGCCGTGCCGTCGAAAACCACGATGGCGCCAACGTGCTGATGCGGCTTGGCGGCGGCATTTCCGCCGTGTTGATGGCGAATCGCGCCGCCTGGGGCCGTAAGGGCCGCATCGCCCTGCAGATTTTCGGCTCGAAAGGCTCGATCGTCTACGACCAGGAGCGCATGAACGAATTCGAACTCTATCAGGCCGACGGCCGCGGCTCCGAACAGGGCTTCCGCAAGATACTGGCGGCACCTGCCCATCGGCCTTATGATCGGTTCATTCCGGCACCAGGCCACGGCCTCGGCTTCAACGATCTGAAGATCATCGAATGCCGCGAGCTGATCCGGGCAATATCAGGCGAGCCGTCGTCGATCGTGACATTCGAAGACGGTCTCAGGATAGAGAAGTCGGTGCATGCCATGGCACAGTCCTTCCACGAGCGCCGCTGGATCGAGATCGGCTGAATGTAAGAGGCCGCTTTCCGTTGACGGCGCACGGGCTACTGCATAATCCCTGAAATCGGGATCGATTTCAGGGATTATGCAGAAACTCAAAATGCGACAGCGTCCTTTGCGTGTCTGAAAGATGCGCGGCGCTTTACAGGACAGGCCTTGGCGTGGGTGTCGGGCGCAGCTTCAGGAGTGAGATCGTGACGGATAGACTGGTGATCATCGGCGCTGGACAGGCCGGTTTCGCATTGGCGGCCAAGCTGCGTGCGTTGAAGGATGCGCGCCCGATCACCCTCCTCGGCGCCGAGGACGTAGCTCCCTATCAGCGTCCGCCACTGTCAAAGAAATACCTGCTCGGTGAAATGGCCTTCGACCGCCTGCTGTTCCGCGCCGAGCACTGGTATGCAGACAATGACGTCGATCTTCGCCGTTCAACCTGGGCCGAGCAGATCAAACCGGACAGCAAGCAGGTCCTGCTGCAGGACGGCTCTGTTCTCGATTACGGCACGCTGGCGCTGACCACCGGTTCGACGCCGCGCCGGCTGCCGGCCGCGATCGGCGGCGATCTCGAAGGCGTCTATGTCGCCCGCGACAAGCGCGATGCCGACCTGCTTGCCGACGAGATGCGTCCCGGTCGCCGCGTCCTCATCATCGGCGGCGGTTATATCGGTCTCGAGGCGGCGGCCGTTGCCCGCCATCGCGGCCTGGAAGTCACCGTCATCGAGATGGCCGACCGCATCCTGCAGCGCGTCGCGGCGAAGGAGACGGCCGACATCATGCGCGCGATCCACGAGACACATGAGGTGGTGATCCGCGAGAAAACAGGGCTCAAGCATTTGATCGGCAAGGATGGCCGCGTCACCGGCGCCGCACTTTCCGACGGATCGGTCATCGACCTCGATTTCGCCGTCGTCGGCATCGGCGTCGCGCCGAACGACCAGCTTGCCAAGGAAGCCGGCCTCGAAGTCGCCAACGGCATTGTCGTCGATGAATTCGCCCGCACCTCCGATCCGGCGATCTTTGCGGCCGGCGATTGCGCCGCACTTCCCTGGCAGGGCGGCCGCATCAGGCTCGAATCGGTGCAGAACGCCGTCGACCAGGCCGAAGCAGCGGCAGCCGTCATCGCCGGCGGCAATGAGCCTTATGCGCCGAAGCCGTGGTTCTGGTCCGACCAGTATGACGTCAAGCTGCAGATTGCCGGCTTCAATCTCGGTTATGACGAGACGTTGCTGCGTCCCGGCACCCGTGAAGGCGCCCATTCGGTTTGGTACTTCAGGGAAGGCATGCTGATCGCCGTCGATGCCATCAACGACGCGAAAGCCTATGTGACCGGCAAAAAACTGCTGGAATCCGGGACTAACCCCGACAAATCGATTCTCGCCGACCCTTCTGCTGACCTTAAGAGCCTGCTCGTCTGAGATCGGCCTCTTCATCGAAGAGAACGAAGCGCGATCAAACTCCGCGGATCTCGGCAGGTGGCGAGGTCTGTTTGCGCAACCAGCCGAATTGCCGCTCGCTGCATTTCTTCTGGTGAAAGCTCAAAAAACCCTTGCAATCCCAGACCGGTCGCCATAGTTAGGCCGCACCGGAGAGGTGGCCGAGTGGTCGAAGGCGCTCCCCTGCTAAGGGAGTATACGTCAAAAGCGTATCGTGGGTTCGAATCCCATCTTCTCCGCCATTCTGATTTCCTGAGCATGCGTCGATCTTTAATTTCCGGCAGGGAATCATGTTCGCTTGGTCGACTATGCCTTTGGCCGGACGAACGAGAAAAATCTCTCTGCATCGAGTGAGAGAATCGTCTGCGGGAATCAGTTCCCGCGCTCACGCCCGGCAAGTGGCGAAAGCTGGATCCGTCCACGTTCGGTTACGCTTCCTGTAATCACGAATCCCCCGCAAGAGCTGCATTTTGTCAAAAAAGTGTCACGAATGTGTCGCAAAGCGCATGTCCAATTCTTTGTTGACCGGACCTAAGCCTCCGCAAAATCAGGGTTTCTTAACAAAACATAAAGGAAATCGAGGCTGGCTGCCCGACTTGTGTCCTTTCAGCAACAGAATGTCGGGAAGGCTCCCTCAAATCCCCCATCCGAGCAAGTTGGTGATTGCGCGACGGCCTGCGTCTTGTATTTTCAGCGTCGGAAGCAAGGGCGACTGATCGTCCACTTCTTGAAACACGGGGATGGGGCAGGGAACGCTGCTCAGCGAAAGATCCCAAACCCGATCGAAACTTTGAATTGGAGGTCATTTATGAACATCAAGAGCCTTCTTCTCGGCTCCGCTGCTGCTCTCGCAGTAGTTTCCGGTGCTCAGGCTGCTGACGCTATCGTTGCTGCCGAGCCGGAACCGGTTGAATATGTTCGCGTCTGCGACGCTTACGGCACCGGCTACTTCTACATCCCGGGCACCGAAACCTGCCTCAAGATCGAAGGCTACATCCGTTTCCAGGTCAACGTTGGCGAAGATGTCGGCGGCGATTCGGATTGGGATGCCGTCACCCGCGGTCAGGTTCAGTTCACGGCCAAGAGCGACACCGAATATGGTCCGCTGACCGGCGTCATCGTCATGCAGTTCAATGCTGACAATGCCACCGATCAGGAAGCCATCCTCGACTCCGCTTACCTCGACGTCGCGGGCTTCCGCGCCGGTCTGTTCTACAGCTGGTGGGACGATGGTCTCTCTGGCGAAACCGACGACATCGGTTCGGTCGTAACGCTGCACAACTCGATCCGCTATCAGTATGAAAGCGGCACCTTCTACGCCGGCCTCAGCGTCGATGAACTGGAAGACGGCGTTTACCAGGGTACCTTTGCTCCCGGCGTCATTCCCGGCACCACCGTCTTTACTGCGGACGATGGTCCGAACAATGTCGGCGTTGCCTTCGGCGTTGGCGGCAAGGCTGGTGCGTTCAGCTACCAGGTCACTGGCGGCTGGGACGTCGACAACGAAGACGGCGCTATCCGTGCAATGGGTACGGTTGACATCGGTCCCGGCACGCTCGGCCTCGCCGGCGTATACTCTTCCGGCCCGAACTCGTACTACTCCTCGGCTGAATGGGCTATCGCTGCCGAATACGCTATCAAGGCAACCGACAAGCTCAAAATCACCCCGGGCGTTCAGTACTACGGCAACTACTTCGGCGGTGGCACGGAAGTTCCGGAAAACTTCGACGGTCTCGGCGATGCTTGGAAGGCTGGTCTGACGGTTGATTACCAGATCGTCGACAACTTCTACGCCAAGGCTTCGGTTCAGTGGCTCGATCCGGAAGACGGCGACGACACCACGACGGGCTACTTCCGTCTGCAGCGTTCGTTCTAATTTGATCTGACTTCGGTCAGTCAGGAAAGCCCGGCTCTCGAGCCGGGCTTTTTGTATTGGTGCGCCCAGCATGGGCGCACTCTTGTGGGTGGAAGTCTCATCGTAAGCTGGTCATAGCGAGCGAAGAGAAGCGCAACTGCGGAAGGGCGACCGACCGTGGGGAGGAAGCGTGAATCGAAACTGCGGGCCGATGAACAAGAACCGGATATGAGGCGGTGCCGACCAGGGCGAGCGGGCAATGAACCGCAAAGCTCTTGTGACCAAGGGGCGGTGGCGTAAATCCGGCGGTCGTGCAGGGAAGGAGTGCGTTCTTACCTGGGGAGATCTCGCCTCATGCCTGAAAGGGCGACGGTGTCGAGCCGGAGCGAGAAGTCAGCAGAGGCCGTAGTAGGGAGCGCACTGGCGCGCGAACGAAGGGCCGAAGGAGTGGAAGGGAGAGCCGCTGGTTATCCGATTTGAACGGTCTCAGATGGTCGCGCCAGCGAAGCTCGCCGATCTGGCAGGTAGGGTGAAGCCCGAAGGGCCACGGCAGCGAGAAATCAAATCCGCCGAGGCTCCCCCTATGCCGATTGGACGAATGGCACATTGTGCCCGCTGACCGGTTTCGATGAGGTTACCGGCAGGCGGCGAGAAAAGCTCGTATTGCTGTGGGGATGTTATCAAGATGCAGGAGCGGGGCATGTCCTTGCCCTTCGGCAGTATGTCGGATCAACCCCGAATGCCGCCGCGCCATTTCGCCTGCGCTTTCCAGTGAAAGCAGCGAAGTGTTTTCACCGCGGATCAGCATGAGCGGCAACCGGCCCAGGCTTTCGAATTGCTCCCAGAGATCAGGCAGCGGCTGGCTGAAATCGATCGATTTCAGCGCCTCCGCAATCGCTGGATCGTAATCGGCAACAGGCCTTCCATCGATATCCCGACAAAGGGCAAGCGCCATCTCGTGCCAATCTTCTTCTGCAAGCGCGGTAAATGACGCGCCATGATTTTCCTTCAGTATAACGGCCGCCTCGTTCCAGTCCCCCGGCTTCCTGCCGCTGTTGAGGTAGTCGCGGATCCGCGCCAGACCCTCAGCCTCGAGCACCGGCCCGATATCGTTGAGGATGACGGCTTCGAGAAGATCCGGTCTCGTCGCTGCGATCAGATGCAGGATCAGCCCGCCCCGCGACGTGCCGATGAAGATCGCCCGCTCGATGCCGAGTGTCGTGCAAGCGGCAATGACGTCGCCGGCCTCGATGGCGAGATTGTAGTTCGCCTTGTTCTCGTCCCAAGCCGAATTTCCCCGCCCGCGCGAATCGAGTGCAATCACCCTGCGTGGCGCCGTCGTGTCGCGGGAAAGAAGCAGCGCAAGCGGATGAAAATCCCGCGTATTGCGGGTCAGGCCGGGCAGGCAGACGATCGGCAGTCGTCCCGCGGTTGCCACCTCGCCGGGCCGATAGTCGCGGGCATAAAGCTTCAGCCCATCCGAAGACGCGTAAAATCGTTCCTGGAAACCACTTGCATCCGTGTCCGGCATCGCATCCCTCGAGAGTTGTTGATCCCGCAGATGTAGCTTGCTTTTCGAGCCGCGCCAAACGGCTTCAGGAGGCGCTGCGTCCGCCGACAAGGTCGCGCTCGATGTCGGTCGGCTGTCCGAGACGGGCTTTGTAGACCTCGTAATTCTCCATCACCCGCTGCACATAGTTGCGCGTTTCGGGGAAGGGGATGCGCTCGATCCAGTCGACGATTTCGTCGATCGGCCTACCGCGCGGATCGCCGTAACGGCCGATCCATTCCGGTACCCGCTTCGGCCCAGCATTGTAGGCAATGAAGGTGAGGATATAGGAACCGCCGAAGGCGTCGATTTGCTCGCCGAGATAGTGCGCACCGAGTGTGGCGTTATAACCGGCATCGGCCGTCAGCTTGTCCTTCGAATAGGCGATGTTGTGGCGCTTTGCCACCGCCTGGGCTGTTCCCGGCAGAAGCTGCAGCAGTCCGCGTGCATTGGCCGCCGATACGGCGGCCGGATTGAAGGCGCTTTCTTGCCGGGCGATGGCATAGGCGAGCGCCTTGCCGGAGCCTGATATATTGGCGCTCGCCGGGATAACGCCGACCGGAAAGGCGAGCGCCGCGACATCGATGCCGCGTCCATAAGCGATCTTGCCAATCTGCAGCGAAAGATGATGATCGCCGGATTGCTCTGCCTGTGCCGCGAGGACAGCCAGTTCACCCGGGCTCTGCAACTGATCGGCAAGCGCGAGATAGAGAATATCGGCCCGCCACCCATGGCCGGCGGCCTCCAGCCGGGTGATTGCCTGCACGGCTTCGCGTGCCTGGAAGCGTTGCCGGTCGGCAGTGCTCGGCGACGGATAGGTGACATTAAGCGTCTTTCGCCCCAGCCTTTCGGCCGCGAGCTGGCCATAGAAGGTGCCGGGAAAATCCGCGGCCTTTGTATAGAATTCGCTGGATTTTCCGGGGCCGCCGGCTTCGGCTGCCCGTCCCAGCCAGTACCAGGCGCGTGAAACCGAGATCGGCCCGTTCGATGTCTCGAGGATCTTGCGGAAATGTCTTTCCGCCGTTGCCGGGTCCTGCAGGCCGCGAAGCGCGTACCATCCGGCATGGAATTCAGCCTCGACGATATCCGTCGGGCTCGTTGCGGCGTAGTTTGCGACGATGCGATAGGCAGGCTTGAATTGTCCCTGGTCGACGAGACCACGGCTGACGATGCGTTGCTCGTTCCACCATTCGCCGGAGTTGACGAGTTCGCTGCGCTCCGGCGGCATTTGCTCCAGAAGTCCTGCCGCCTCGGCATATTTGTCCTGCTTGCGTAGATATTCGATCCGCGCAAACAGCAGGCCGGCATCGGTGCGCCACTTCGCATCGACTCCGTTGAGCAAAGCGCCGGCATTGGCCGCTTTGGCGTCGACCGCAGCCCAGGCCTTGTAGAGCGATTGCGCCTGGCCCATGTCTCCGAAGCGCTTGGCCTGTGCCACCCGGCCGCGATACATCAGATAGTCCATCCGCGCCTTGTGGTCGGCGGGTGTCAACAGCGCGGAAAACTCGATGAGGATCTTGTCCTCGGTCGCCTTGTCGAGAGCCTCTCCACGCCAAACCTTGCGGATGTATTTTGCCGCTTGCGCTTGGCCGCCTGATGCAACCAGCGCCCGGCCGAGGACGACCGCACCCTGCATCGTCTCAGGCGCGGTATCTCCGAAGGCGGCAAGTATGGCGGGAGGGGCGGGATTTTCGTCATAGAGCGCGCGCTCGGAATAGGCGCGCAGCCGCGAAACGCCCGGCCAGCCCTTGAGCTCCTGCGCGGCACTGGCGATTTCATAGGAGGGAACGCCCTTCAATCCGGAAACGGCAATCGCCCAGGTGAGGATATGGCGGTCGAGCGTAGCGTCGCGCATGCCGTCGCGGATCGAAAGCGCCAGCTGCGGGTCCTTGTCGGAAAGCGCATCGAGGCCGGCTTTCAGGTCGCCGTTGACAGGCGCGATTGCCGGGTTGTGCGGAATGGCACCCGTTGTGATCGATTCCGGTATGGATGTCTCGGGAATGAAGCCGAGCGGCTTGACCTCAGGCATCGAAGGGCTCTCGCCGGGAAGCGGCGACGCAACGCTGCCCCACGCAGCGGCAATGAAGCCGAAGGCGGACAGAATCAGGACAGCTTTCTTCATCCGGGATCTCGCAACGAAAACACGCCCTGCCATTAGGCTAGAGGCATCTTAACGAAACCTTACCGTACCAGGTAAAATTCGTTCACATCTGCTATCGGAATTTGCCCTAAACCGAACTCTACGCGCTTGTCGCGATGATTTCGGCGCTCTATGGTGCGCAACTCTTATTCATGGAATGCGGCCGAAGCAAGGATTTGGTCGTGAGGAGCTTTGCATGTTCAATGGGTCCATTCCCGCCCTCGTCACCCCCTTCACCGATGCCGGACTGATCGACGAAGACAGCTTCGCCGCTCATGTCGACTGGCAGATCAAGGAAGGCAGCGGTGGTCTCGTTCCGGTCGGCACGACGGGCGAATCCCCGACGCTGTCGCATGCCGAACACAAACGGGTCGTGGAACTCTGCATCGAGGTTGCCGCAAAACGCGTTCCCATCATGGCTGGCGCCGGCTCGAACAATACGCGGGAGGCGATCGAGCTTGCCCAGCATGCCGAAAAGGTCGGTGCGAACGCCGTTCTGGTCGTCACTCCCTATTACAACAAGCCGACGCAGAAGGGTTTGATCGCGCATTTTTCGGCCATCGCCGATGCCGTCGATCTGCCGATCTATATCTATAACATCCCCGGCCGCTCGGTGGTCGATATGACGCCGGAAACGATGGGTGCGCTCGCCAAGGCGCACAGGAATATCGTTGGCGTCAAGGATGCGACGGGCAAGATCGAGCGCGTTTCGGAACAGCGCATCACCTGCGGGACGGATTTCCGGCAACTGTCTGGCGAGGATGCGACGGCGCTGGGCTTCAACGCCCATGGCGGTGTCGGCTGTATTTCGGTAACGGCCAATGTCGCCCCACGCCTCTGCGCCGATTTCCAGGCGGCGACACTGGCAGGCGATTATGCCCGCGCCTTGGAATATCAGGATCGGCTGATGCCGTTGCACAAGGCGATTTTCCTTGAGCCGGGTCTTTGCGGCGCCAAATACGGGCTCTCCAGGCTTGGCCGGATGAGCCGTAACGTCCGCTCGCCGCTGCTTTCGACGCTGGAACCGGCAACGGAATCGGCCATCGACGCCGCCATGCGCCATGCCGGCCTGTTGAACTGACGAGACCGGCCTTCTTCACAAGACAGGGTCTCTCCCTTACATAAAGGGCAAGGAATGAGGGCGCGGCTTTTCGCGCCCTAGTTCCGAATGATTTTAGGCTGGACCGGCCTAAAGCCATCCAGACGTACATCAAAGAAATAGAGCATGATGGCACCCGAAAACCGCTCACACTTTTCGGCATCATGCTCGGAAGCAATTGGAATATCGTCATGGCCCCCAAAGGCAGCCAGCGTGTAGTGAACAAGGTTGTGGCGGAAAACCGCAAGGCCCGCTTCAACTACGAGATCATCGATACCTACGAGGCCGGCCTCGTGCTGATGGGCACGGAGGTCAAGTCGCTGCGCGAAGGCAAGGCCAATATCGCCGAATCCTACGCCTCGGATGAGGGCGGTGAGATCTGGCTGATCAATTCCTACCTGCCGGAATATCTGCAGGCCAACCGCTTCAATCACGAACCGCGCCGGCGCCGCAAGCTGCTGTTGTCGGGCCGTGAAATCCATCGCCTGCGCTCCGCCATCAACCGCGAAGGCATGACGCTGATCCCGCTGAAGATCTATTTCAACGACCGTGGTCGGGCGAAGATGGAACTGGCGCTCGCCAAGGGTAAGAAATTGCACGACAAGCGCGAGTCGGAGAAGGAACGCGATTGGAATCGGCAGAAGAGCCGCCTGCTGAAGGATAGAGGCTGACAGTATGACGATGGCTGGCAATGGTCGCCATCCGCCAGGTTTTCATCACTTGTTTCGAACGGCGCCAGAAGCCGGCCGCGCTTTAACGAGCCGATCGGCTTCGAAGTGTAAAACCCGCTTAGTCCTCGAAATCGCTGGCCGGGGCGACTTCGGCCGGGCGTGGCGCCCGCTCCGAGGGATCGCGACCGATTTCAGCCTTCAGAGACAAGAGGTCGATAAAATGATCGGCCTGACGGCGCAAGTCGTCGGCGATCATCGGCGGCTGCGTCGCCATGGTTGAGATCACCGAGACCTTGCGGCCTCTGCGCTGCAATGCCTCGACCAGGTTCGTGAAGTCGCCGTCGCCCGAGAAGATGACGAGGTGATCGACCGTTTCGGACTGTTCCATGGCGTCGATCGCAAGCTCGATGTCCATGTTGCCCTTGATCTTTCGGCGACCCATGGAATCCGTGAATTCCTTGGCAGGCTTGGTGACGACTTTGTAGCCGTTATAGTCGAGCCAGTCGATCAGCGGCCGGATCGATGAATATTCCTGATCCTCGATCAGCGCGGTATAATAATAGGCACGCAGCAGATATCCGCGCTTCTGGAATGCTTTCAGGAGCTTGCGGTAATCTATGTCAAAGCCGAGGCTCTTGGATGCAGCGTAGAGGTTGGCGCCGTCAATGAAGAGTGCAATTTTCTCGCGTGGGTCAAACATCGCTTACCAATCCAATGAGAGCAATCGAAATCAGAAGGCAACAAACCTCAATAAAAACAATATGTTGTGTTTCAATTTCGACCTGATCCTTACTTTATGAATTATTCATATATGAAAGATTTAGGGCACGATTCGACATATTCCAAGCAACCTTCGGTGGAATTATGACATTCTCCATGGAAATTTAGCTCAGCCACGAATAAAGGCGAGGGGAGGCGGAATGAAAAACTTGTATTTGCCCGGTTTTAATTGTATCGGGCGTGTTAATCCCGAAATGACGACCGTAAAGGACAGGCAATGGCCCGTGTCACAGTTGAAGATTGCATCGACAAGGTGGAGAACCGCTTCGAGCTGGTTCTGCTCGCCAGCCACCGCGCCCGGCTGATTTCCCAGGGTGCCTCGATCACCATCGATCGCGACAACGACAAGAATCCTGTGGTGGCCCTGCGCGAAATCGCCGACGAGACGCTTTCGCCCGACGACCTCAAGGAAGATCTGATCCATTCGCTGCAGAAGCATGTCGAAGTCGACGAGCCCGAGCCCGATCCGGCAAGCATGATCGCCGCCGGCGGTGCCACTGCGGCCGACAGCGAAGAGCAGGACGACGTGCCGGAGACGATCACTTTCGACCAGATGTCGGAAGAAGAGCTGCTTGCCGGCATCGAAGGCCTCGTGCCGCCGGAAAAGAGCGACGACTACTAAGCGCGCAGGCGGGACCTCCGGTCGCATCGGTCAGATGCGACCTGAAAAAGCGGCATGCGGCGCAAAAGAGCGACGATTACCAATCGTCAATCTTGCACCTTTATTGCTTAGGCATATTATTGCCCATGTGTGCGCCAATCGTTGATTGGCGCGCTTTTATTTTTATCGGAGTGGCTTCGGAATGATGCGGCAGTACGAGCTCGTGGAGCGGGTTCAGCAATACAAGCCCGATGCCAATGAAGCACTGCTGAACAAAGCCTATGTCTATGCCATGCAGAAGCATGGCCAGCAAAAGCGCGCGAGCGGCGATCCCTATATTTCCCATCCGCTCGAGGTCGCTGCGATTCTCACCGACATGCATCTCGATGAATCGACGATCGCGGTCGCCCTTCTGCACGATACGATCGAGGATACGACGGCGACGCGCGCCGAGATCGACGAGCTGTTCGGCGAGGATATCGGCCGGCTGGTCGAGGGTCTGACGAAGATCAAGAAGCTCGATCTCGTCACCAAAAAGGCCAAGCAGGCGGAAAACCTGCGCAAGCTGCTGCTCGCCATATCAGACGATGTGCGCGTGCTGCTCGTCAAGCTTGCCGATCGCCTGCACAATATGCGTACCCTCGATCACATGTCGGCCGACAAGCGTGCCCGCATCTCCGAGGAGACGATGGAAATCTATGCGCCGCTCGCCGGCCGCATGGGCATGCAGGACATGCGCGAGGAACTCGAGGAACTCTCCTTCCGCCATATGAACCCGGAAGCCTACGAGACCGTCACCAAAAGGCTGGAAGAGCTTTCGAAGCGCAACGAAGGCATCGTCAAGAAGATCGAGGCCGAACTGCGCGACCTTCTGGTCGCAAGCGGCCTGACGAGCGCCTATGTCACGGGCCGGCAAAAGAAGCCCTATTCGGTCTTCCGCAAGATGCAGTCGAAGTCGCTTTCCTTCGAGCAGCTTTCCGATGTCTACGGCTTCCGCCTGATCGTCGAGGACATCCCGTCCTGTTACCGGGCGCTCGGCATCGTCCACACGCGCTGGCGCGTCGTGCCCGGCCGCTTCAAGGACTATATCTCGACGCCGAAGCAGAACGATTACCGTTCGCTGCACACCACCATCGTCGGCCCCTCCAGCCAGCGTATCGAACTGCAGATCCGCACCAAGCGCATGCACGAAATCGCCGAATTCGGCATCGCCGCCCACACGCTCTATAAAGACGGCGCCACCAATGCCGATGGCGACATCCTGTCCCGCGAATCCAATGCCTATTCTTGGCTGCGTCATACGATCGAGGCCCTGGCCGAGGGCGACAGCCCGGAAGAGTTCCTCGAACACACCAAGCTCGAGCTCTTCCAGGACCAGGTTTTCTGCTTCACGCCGAAGGGCAAGTTGATTGCCCTGCCGCGCGGTGCCACCCCGATCGATTTCGCTTATGCAGTGCACACCAATATCGGCGACACCACGGTGGGCGCCAAGATCAACGGCCGTATCATGCCGTTGGTGACGCGGCTTGCAAATGGCGACGAGGTCGAGATCATCCGCTCCGGCGTGCAGGTTCCGCCCGCTGCTTGGGAGGAGATCGTCGTGACCGGCAAGGCGCGCGCCGCCATCCGCCGCGCCACCCGCATGGCGATCCGCAAGCAATATGCCGGCCTCGGCCACCGCATTCTCGAGCGCACCTTCAACAGGGCCGGCAAGATCTTCTCGCGCGAGGCGATGAAGCCGGCGCTGCCCCGTCTCGGCCAGAAGGATGTCGAGGATGCGATCGCTGCCGTCGGCCGCGGCGAGATGTCCTCGCTCGACGTGTTGCGCGCCGTCTATCCCGATCATCAAGATGAGCGCGTCACCGTGAAGCCGTCGGGCGATGACGGCTGGTTCAACGTCCGCAGCGCCGCCGGCATGATCTTCAAGATCCCCGGCAAGACCAAGACAGGGCACGACGGCGGCCATTCGGAAATCGACGCCGACGCCGATATCGGCCCGATCCGCGGCCTGTCCGGCAATGTCGACGTCAAGTTCGCGCCGACCGGCGCCGTGCCTGGCGATCGCATCGTCGGCATCATGGATCAGGGCAAGGGTATCACCATCTATCCGATCCAGTCGCCGAGCCTGCAGCGCTTCGACGATCAGCCCGACCGCTGGATTGACGTGCGCTGGGACCTCGACGAAGCCAACAAGTCGCGTTTCATGGCGCGCATCATGGTGAATGGGTTGAATGAACCCGGTACGCTTGCCAAGGTCGCCCAGACGGTTGCAGGCCTCGACGTCAATATCCGCTTGCTGAATACGGTGCGGGTAGCCGCCGATTTCACCGAAATGATGATCGAGGTCGAGGTCTGGGACCTGCGTCAGCTCAACCAGTTGCTCGCCCAGATGAAGGAACTGGATTGTATCGCCACGGTCCGGCGCCTCTACGAGTAAGCTTTTGTTAAGCCGCCCCAGAGGGTTGGCCGAAAAATTGCACATTTTATAATCGGAGCGGCGCATCAACGGGGCAAGAGATGCGTTGAGTGCATGGCTGCGTCCATGTTGCGGCGGTGGTAATTAACCTCTTTCGGGCCTATCTTCCGGTCATCGAAACGTAAACAGAAGATGAGACAAGATAATGTTTGACCCTATCAAGAAATTCGCACGTGCCTTCCGCGCTCCGACCACACAGGAACGTGAGATGGCTTATTTGAACGGCTCGCTCGATCGTATTGATCTCGAGTTTCGTCAGCGCCAGGTCGACCGCGGTCTGTTCCGCAATCGCTGATACCGAACTTTATACTTGAGACGAGTGAGGGACGTTATGCATAACGGGCGCCCCTCGGCATGAAGAAGCTCCTCTTCGCAGAGAGAAATGAGGGGTGGTTTTTTGAGCGGTATCATTTGCCGCTCTTGTCATGGTGGTGTGCGCTGCACTAAATACCGGCCATGTTGTTTCGCCGTCGCAAGCCTGCGGGATTCAAGGAAAAGATGCGGGAGCTTTTATGGCCTCGCAAAGGTTTCCTTCGCCCGATCCGTTACCTGACAATGCGCATCCTGCGCCTGAGCGCTTCGCCGCATGCGGTTGCCGCCGGCGTCGCTGCGGGTGTCTTCGTCTCGTGGACGCCTTTCATCGGCGTGCATTTTGTCATGGCTTTCGTCATCACCTATTTCCTCTCCGGCAGCATGGTGGCCGCCGCCCTCGGTTGCGCCGCTTTCGGCAATCCGCTGACCTATCCCTTCATCTGGGGCATCACCTGGGAAATCGGGCATTTGCTGTTGAACCGCGAGGATCATCTGGCCGGTCAGACGGTGGATCTCGCTGCCCTTTTTCACAAGCTGAACTTCGCTGAGCTGTGGAAGCCCGTGCTGGAGCCGATGCTGGTTGGCGCCATTCCGCCGGCGGCCGTCACCTCCGTTGCGCTCTATGCGCTGACGTTCTACACCGTGAAGGGTTTTCAGACGCGCCGCCACATACGGCTGATGGAGCGGGCGCGCCTGCGTCTTGCCAGTCCGGCCGGCGATATGCCGAGCGTATGAACCTGATCAAGAATTCTTAAGGGACGGAAGGTTCCGGCATGATCATCGGCATTGGCAGCGATTTGATCGACATTCGCCGTGTCGAGAAATCCATCGAGCGCTTTGGCGAGCGCTTCACCCATCGCTGCTTTACCGAGATCGAGCGCGCGCGTTCCGACCGCCGGGCAAACCGTGCCGAATCTTATGCCAAGCGTTTCGCCGCCAAGGAGGCCTGTTCCAAGGCGCTCGGCACCGGCATAGCGCAGGGCGTCTTCTGGAAGGACATGGGCGTCGTCAACCTGCCGAGCGGCAAGCCGACCATGGTATTATCAGGTGCCGCCGCCCTGATCCTCGAATCGCTGCTGCCCGCGGGCCACAGGCCCGCCATTCATTTGACAATAACGGATGATTATCCCTTGGCGCAGGCCTTCGTCATTATCGAGGCGTTGCCCGAGAGCCTGTGATCGCGACCTCGGGAGCTGTTGATCGCGACCTCTCGTCGCTTTTGGTGTTGTCGCCATTGCCGCAACCGACCGAAGCCGCTAGAACAGGATGATTTCAGGCCAATCGGCCTAAAATCTGAATCCTGTTCTAGATTAAAGAATTAGAGCATGATGTCGTCCGAAAACCGCTCACACTTTTCGGCATCATGCTCTAGAGAGAACGACAGAAAGAACTGCGCCGCCGCGGCGTCTTGAAGGAATAAGACTGCGTGTCCGAAAAAGTCGAAGCCAAGCCGAATGCCCTCTGGGAAAATATCAAAGTCATCATCCAGGCGCTGATTTTGGCGATGGTGATCCGTACGGTGCTGTTCCAGCCCTTTACCATTCCCTCCGGTTCGATGATGCCGACGCTGCTCGTCGGCGACTACATCTTCGTCAACAAGTTCGCTTACGGCTATTCGAAATATTCGCTGCCCTTCTCGCCTGACGTCTTCAGCGGCCGCCTGTTCGGCGCCGATCCGAAGCGTGGCGACATCGTCGTCTTCCGCTTCCCGCCAAACCCTGAGATCGATTACATCAAGCGCTGCATCGGCCTGCCGGGTGACCATATCCAGGTTACCGACGGCGTGCTCTACGTTAACGGCAAGCCGGTTCCGAAGGTGGCGGACGGCAGCTTCACCTCGGATTACAAGCTTGATCCGGGTGCAGATGTGCCGGTGTTCCGCGAAACGCTCGACAACGGCAAGACCTATGACACGCTTGATCAGTCTCCGGTATCGCGCGGCGACAATACCCGCGAGTTCATCGTGCCGGAAGGCCACTATTTCATGATGGGCGATAACCGCGACAACTCGCTCGACAGCCGCTTTGACGTCGGCTTCGTGCCTGCGGAAAATCTTGTCGGCCGCGCCAGCGTCATCTTCTTCTCGCTCGGCAACGATACCTCCTTCCGCGAAATCTGGAAGTGGCCGACGAACATGCGTTGGGACCGCCTCTTCAAGGTTGTTGAATGAGTAAGGCGCAGACGCTTTCTGCGGCGGAACGCGCAAAGCTTGAAGGCCTGATCGGTCATGACTTCGCTGATAAGGAACGCCTGGATCGCGCGCTGACCCATGCCAGCGCCCGCACGGAAAAGGGCAGCAATTACGAACGGCTGGAATTCCTCGGCGACAGGGTCCTCGGGCTCTGCATCGCCGAGCTTCTGTTCCGCACTTTCGGCACGGCGGGAGAAGGCGAGCTCTCGGTTCGCCTCAACCAGCTCGTCAGTGCTGAAACCTGTGCGGCGGTCGCCGACGAGCTCAATCTTCACCTCTATATCCGCACCGGCGCCGATGTGAAGAAATTGACCGGCAAGCGCATGATGAACGTGCGCGCCGACGTCGTCGAAAGCCTGATCGCCGCGATCTATCTCGACGGCGGCCTCGAAGTTGCCCGCCGGTTCATTCTGCGTTACTGGCAGGGCAGGGCGGTGCGGGCCGACGGCGCCAAGCGCGACGCCAAGACTGAGCTGCAGGAATGGTCGCACGCGAAATTCGGCGTCACGCCAATCTACCGGGTTGATGAACGCAGCGGACCGGATCATGATCCGCGCTTCAAGGTGACGGTGGAAGTTGCTGGCATTAAGCCCGAAACCGGCGTAGAGCGGTCGAAGCGTGCCGCCGAACAGGTCGCGGCAACGAAGATGCTTGAGCGCGAAGGCATTTGGCAGCAATCGCCTGCCGGAAACTGACGGGACAATGACACAAGAAGAAGATATCGCGGCCGAAGCTGCCGCAGAAACCAATGGTCCGACGCATTCGGGCTTCGTCGCGCTGATCGGGGCGACCAATGCCGGCAAGTCGACTCTGGTGAACCGCCTCGTCGGCACCAAGGTCTCGATCGTCAGCCATAAGGTGCAGACGACGCGGGCCATCGTTCGCGGCATCGCGATCCACGACAATGCCCAGATCGTCTTCATGGATACGCCTGGTATCTTCAAGCCGCGCCGCCGGCTTGACCGTGCCATGGTGACCTCGGCCTGGGGAGGTGCGAGAGATGCCGATCTGATCGTGCTGCTGATCGACAGCGAGCGCGGCCTGCGCGGCGATGCCGAAGCCATCCTCGAAGGCCTCAAGGAAGTCCGGCAGCCGAAGATCCTGCTGCTCAACAAGATCGACCGCGTCAACCGTGAGGATCTGCTGGCACTGGCCGCCGCCGCCAACGAGAAGATCGCTTTCGAGCGCACTTTCATGGTCTCCGCCGAAAACGGCTCCGGCTGCGACGACGTCATGGACTATCTGGCGAAAACGCTCCCGGAGGGGCCGTGGTATTATCCGGAAGACCAGATCTCCGATCTGCCGATGCGCCAGCTCGCCGCCGAGATCACCCGCGAGAAGCTGTTTCTGCGCCTGCATCAGGAGCTTCCCTACGCCTCGCATGTCGAAACGGAGAAGTGGGAAGAGCGCAAGGACGGCTCGGTGCGGATCGAGCAGGTGATCTATCTTGAGCGCGACAGCCAGAAGAAGATCGCGCTCGGCAAGGGTGGTGAAACCATCAAGGCGATCTCGACTGCTTCCCGCAAGGAATTGTCGGAGATCCTCGAACAGCCTGTCCATCTCTTTCTGTTCGTCAAGGTTCGCGAGAATTGGGGTGATGATCCCGAGCGGTTCCGCGAAATGGGTCTCGATTTCCCGAAATAAGCATGGCAAGGATGTCATCGGGTAGACGCTGGCCCCTGCTGGCGCGCCGGTTTTGCGACGGCAAGGGCACGTATGGCGACGTCGAGACCCATCAATTCGTTCAAAACCCCATGCGAGCTATGTCCTTTGCGGCCGCTGCCGCATTTCAGGGAGTTCAGCCGCGACGAGCTGGAATTCGTCTCGAGCTTCAAAAGGGGTGAGCTTGCCGTCGATGCCGGCTCCACCATTCTCGTCGAGGGAGCCCATAGCGCTCATCTCTTCACGGTGCTCTCTGGCTGGGGCTTCCGCTACAAGATGCTGGAGGACGGGCGTCGCCAGATTCTGAACTATATCATGCCGGGCGATCTGATCGGGCTGCAGGGAACCATCGGCGGCGAGATGCAGCATTCCGTCGAAGCGCTTTCACCCGTTTCGCTCTGTGTCTTCGAACGAGACAGGCTGATGACGCTCTACAACAAGCACGCCTCGCTCGCCTTCGACATTACCTGGATCGCCGCGCGCGAGGAGCGCATCCTGGATGAGCATCTCTTGAGCATCGGCCGCCGCACGGCGCTGGAAAGAGCAGCCTACCTGATCGCTTTCCTGTTTGAGCGCGGCCGGAAGCTCAATATTTTCAACGGCCGCAAATTTATCCCCATCACCCAGCAGCACATTGCCGACACGCTCGGTCTCTCCATCGTTCACACCAACAAAACCTTGAAAAAGCTCAGCGAACGTGGGTTGATCCGCTGGCAAGAGCGCGGCTGCGAGGTGCTGAACGGCGAGGAATTGATGGTCATCGCCAGCTGGGAAGGGCTTGGAGAGGGCAAACGCCCGTTCATCTAAAGCGCGTCGCGATCTTTCAGATTCGCTCCTGGCGCTTCAGGTCTTTGTTTTACGCATGTTGTCGCAAGACCGCTGCACAGTTTTGCCCGACATGCTTTAGCCAAGCGGTCTGGTTATGTCTTTTTTAAATGCAGATTAGCAGCAGGGAAAATAAGGTCAGTCGACATCTTTCCTCCGATTTTGATTCTTATCGACCGGGCAAAAAAATGGTTTATTCAGAAAAGGTGGCGGAATTCACCGATAGCGTGCCATGCGGGGCACCGGAGGGCAATGATGTTGGCGAAATGGCCGGGGCGCTGCGACAGGTGCCCGACGAGGGGCATCGAATCATGAGCGCAATCCGTGTTCTGGTTCTTGAAGACAGTCTGATCATCGCGATGGAGGCGGAAGATATTTTGCGCCTGGCAGGCGTCGAGAGCATCGATATCGTCGGCAGTTTGGACCAGGCGAGGGCTGCCATCGCTGCGGAGAAATATGATTTCGCCCTCCTCGACGTCAATCTCGGCGAGGGCATGAGCTTCGGATTTGCCCGCCATCTTGTCGATCTCGGCATCCCCTTCGGCTTCGTCAGCGGCTATTCCGATACTGGCGATTTCCCGTCCGACCTGCAGCACATACCGCTTCTGGTGAAACCTTTCGACGAAACGGCGATGCGTGAATTCCTGCAGAGGCTTTTCCCGACTGTAGCCTGACCCCATCCATGACAGGTGGTCCATGACAGAAGTGGTCCATGACAGAAACCGGGCCTTGGATTAAGATGGATTCGTCAGCCGCAGGGACTTCTTTCGATGCAATGGCAGGATCAGGCGATCATTCTGGGCGTCAAGCGCCACGGCGAGACGAGTGTCATTGCCGAGGTGATGACGCGTGATCGCGGCCGCCATCTCGGCCTGGTGCGTTCCGGCCGCTCGCGCGCCATGCAGCCGGTGCTGCAGGCGGGGAATGCCGTCGAGGTCATCTGGCGTGCCCGGCTTGATGAGCATCTCGGCGAATTCCGCGTCGAGCCGGTGACGCTGCGCGCCGCCCGCCTGATGGAAACCGCGACCGCCGTCTACGGTGTCCAGGCGATGGGCGCGCTGCTGCGGCTGCTGCCGGAGCGTGACCCGCATCCGCACCTCTTCGATGCGCTGGAGGTCATCCTCGATCACTTGCACAACCCGGCCGATGCCGGCGAACTCTTCGTGCGTTTCGAGCTTGCGGTGCTGAATGATCTCGGCTTCGGCCTCGATCTTGCCGAATGCGCCGCGACCGGTGTCCGTTCCGATCTCGTCTATGTCTCGCCGAAATCCGGCCGCGCCGTCAGCCGCGCGGCGGGTGCGCCCTGGGCGGACAAAATGCTGCTCCTGCCGCCGTTCCTCAGCGTCGAAGGCAATCATGCGGCCGACTTCGATAGTCTTTCAGCCGCATTCCGTCTGACAGGGTTCTTTCTGCATCGCCATGTCTACGAGCCGCGCGGCATCGAGGCCGCAGCGGCCCGCGACGGCTTCGTTCAGGCGGCGCTCAAGGCGCTTAATCCAGCCTTGCGGACGCTTTCCGGCCCGAAAGGTATTTCAGCCTGACCTCGTTTTTTGCGGGTGCAAAACATCCTCCAGATTTGGCGGTTTACCTGCCCATGCGCGCTTCCTATGTCTTCACAGGATTGCCAATCAAGGAGGACCTCATGCTGACCAAGACCGCATCACCGACGACGATCACGCTCTGGAACGGCCGCAAAATTCCGCGCCTCGGCATGGGATGCTGGGCGATCGGCGGTCCCTTCTTCGCCGGCGACACCCCGCTCGGCTGGGGCGATGTCGACGACGATGAATCCGTGGAAGCGATCAACCGTGCCATCGAACGCGGCATCCGCTTCTTCGATACGGCCTCGAACTACGGCGCCGGCCACTCGGAGGAAGTGCTCGGCCGGGCGATCGGCAATCGCGACGATATCGTCGTCGCCACCAAGTTCGGCTTCGCCACCGATCCGGAAACCAAGCAGGCAACCGGCGCCTTCGCCGATGAGGCCTTCATCCGCCGTTCGGTCGAGACCTCGTTGCGCCGCCTCAAGCGCGATCGTCTCGATCTCCTGCAGTTCCATCTCAATGATTTTCGGCTGGATCAATCGGATGCCGTCTTCGATACGCTGGAGGCGCTGCGCGCCGAAGGCAAGATCGACGCGTTCGGCTGGAGCACCGATTTTCCCGATCGCGCCGCCCGTCATACCGGCCGCCCAGGCTACGTCTCGGTCCAGCATACGATGAACGTCTTCGAACCGGTGCCGGAGATGATCGCGGTGATCGAGGGGAAGGGGCTTATCTCTATCAATCGCGGTCCGCTGGCCATGGGTCTGCTGACCGGCAAGTTCACCGCTGACAAGGCAGTGGGCGCCAAGGATGTCCGCGGTGCTGCGCTCGACTGGATGGTCTATTTCAAGGATGGACGCATGGCCCCGGAATTCGCGGCAAGGCTCGATGCCGTCCGCGATCTCCTGACATCAGGCGGCCGCACGCTGACGCAGGGCGCGCTTGCCTGGCTCTGGGCACGCTCGCCGCGCACCCTTCCCATCCCGGGTTTCCGCACCGTCGCCCAGGTGGAGGAAAATGCCGGCGCGCTGGAGAAGGGACCCCTGCCGGCCGATGTCATGGCAGGCATCGACACCGCACTCGGGCGCGTGTGACGCTCTAACTCTTTGTTTTTACGCAATTCCGGACGGAAAACCGCTTCGCACTTTTCCTGGAATTGTTTTTATGCCGCGACGCGACGCTTGAGCGCCCAGCCTTCCGGCCTCTCTTCAATGATGCTGACGGTGTCACCGATCGTGATCCTGCCACCGCCGCGTGGCGTGACATTCCAGCCGAAGAGCGGGCCGGGCACGCGCCGGTCGGCCGACATGCGGATGCGGCCCATGGCCGGCATCGGGTTTGGTCCCTCGCGTGAACCGGTCATCTGGTCCTGCGTCGTCATGATGCAGCGGGAGCAGGGTTTGACGAGATCGAAGCGGATACCGGCGATCTCGATCGCCGCCCAGCGGTCCTCTGGCCAGGCTTCGTCGGTATCGATGACGATGTTCGGACGGAAGCGTTCCATGCCGACACTGCCTTCGCCATGGGCGGCGAGGTCGGCATTCAATGCCGTGAGCGACCCCGTCGTCGTCACCAGGATCTGATAGCCGTCGGTAAAGGTGACGGGCGTGCCTTTGCCGGCCCATTCGGCATTCGCCGTCCGCCGCGCCTGGCCGTCGAAAAAGACTAGGCGCACCTCGCGACCAAGCCATTCGGAAAGCTGCCGGTTGCTCTCTGGATCGGCGGCGGCGGCGCTGACGGCGGATTTCCACACGATCACATCCATGCGGGTTTCAGGCTGAGGCGCTGCTACCGATATGTCCGCTTTCCCCTGCATCAGCAGCCGAAAGGCGCTTGCCTCCGGTCGCACCTCGATGCGTGCGAGATCTGGCAGTTCGCGTTGGGTGATGAAGTGACCCTGCGCATCGGTGATCATCGCCCGCCGGTCGCCGGGAAGCCCATAGGCGTCGATGTCGGCGGCCGGCAGCGCAATGCCGCGGGCGCTCTTGAGCGGGTAGATGAAGAGGTCGCTGACACGCATGTTATGCTCCTAGATCTCATCCATGAAGGCCGAGAGGAAGTCGCGCAAGCTTTTGTCACGCGCAGCCGCCAGCCTGCGGCCGGTCTCGGTCTGGAATCCTTCCGCCAGTTTGAACAGCTTCGTCTGGAAATGGTCAATGGTATAACGCTTGTCATCGAGCGGGCGGTCTGCCGCCGCGGGATCGATCGGATCGTAGAGCCCAGATCCCAGTCGGCCGGCAATATAGAAGCAGCGGGCGACGCCGATCATGCCGATCGCATCCAGCCGGTCGGCATCCTGCAGGATCTTCGCCTCCAGCGTCTGCGGCGCCACCCCGGCCGAGAAACTGTGCGCGGTGATTGCGTGTGCCACGGCTTCGATATCCGTGGCGCTCCAGCCGAGTTTCGCCAGGATCGCCGAAGCCTTCTGCGCCGCCAAAGCCGATGCTTTTGCCCGCAGCGGCGAATTCTTCTCGACGGCGACGCAGTCGTGCAGCAGCACGGAAGCGGCAAGCACCCGCCCGTCGCCGCCTTCTCCCTCATGGATGCGCATGGCATTCCTGAAGACGCGCAGGATATGGGCAAGGTCGTGCGAGCCGTCGTCGCCGTCGGCCGCATGCGCAATCAACGCCGCGGCAAGCGTTTCGTGTGGGGAGAAGGCTTCAGCCGCGAACATAGCGCCACCTGTCATGCGGAAGATCATTTTCCGCCGATAGGGCATCGGCGCGGAATGGAATGCGTGCGGTAAAGGATGCGATAACCAGATCTCGGAATCGCAGACGATTTTGTAACGGCTTGCCGTGCGAGTCGCAATCGAGGGGGATCTCAGTGCTTGGCTTCAGTTAGACGCATCATGCCGCCGTTCTTCGGCGACAGGGAGAGAAGATGAGGCACGTCATGCGCCGGTCTCGGCGGACTGATGTGATAGCCCTGGATCTCGTCGCATTCCTCGCATTTGAGCAGCGCCAGCTGCGCGGCCGTCTCGACGCCCTCGACGGTGACGCGCATGCCGAGCGCATCGCCAAGCAGGATGATCGCGTGCATGATCGCATGCGCTTCCCTATTGTCGACGATGTCGTTGACGAAGGATTTATCGATCTTGATCTTGTCGAAGGGGAAGCTCGAGAGGTAACTCCATGAGGAATAGCCGGTTCCGAAATCGTCCATCGAGATGCGGATGCCGCGCTCCTTCAGCGCATGCAGGATCGGCAGCACTTCGCTCAGATTTTCCATCAACACGCTCTCGGTGATTTCGAGTTCAAGCCGCGACGGCGACAGCGCGGAGGCGGCAAGCGCCTCGCCGACATCTCGCGTCAGGTCGCTGCTGCTGAATTGGATTGCCGAAACGTTGACGGCGACCTTGATGTCCTGCGGCCATTGCGCTGCATCGTTGCAGGCCCGGCGCAAAACCCAACGGTCGATATCGACGATGAGGCCGACTTCTTCGGCAAGCGGAATGAAATCCATCGGCAGAACGCGGCCTCGAACCGGGTGGTCCCAGCGGATCAAAGCTTCGAAGCCGCAAATGCGCCGCTGCGAGAGGTCATAAAGCGGCTGGTAATGCAGCTCGAATTCCTCGTTCCCTACGGCTGCTCTGAGGTCCGCCTCCAGCGCGTGGCGCAGTTGCATCTGCGCTTCCATCTCGCTGGCGAAGAAACGCTCTTGTTTGCGCCCGTCGGCCTTGGCATGTGACAGCGCCACGCCGGCATTCTTCAGCAGGATATCGGTTTCCTCGCCATCATCAGGGGCGATTGCGATGCCCATGGAAACGCTGAGCTCCACCCGTTTTTCGCCGTGGAGGAATGGTTCGGAAAGCTCACGGCGGATCCGTTCGACAAGCGCCGTCACGTTCCACGCCTGCTGCTTGCCCGCCTGCAAGATGGCGAATTCGTCCGAGCCGAGGCGCGCCAGGGTGTTTTCCGAACCGGCGGAGGCGCGGATGCGCTCGGTGACCTGCTGCAGGATCTTGTCGCCGACCGACACGCCCATCGTGTTGTTGATCGATTTGAACCGGTCGAGATTGAGGTGAACAAGGGCGATCTGCTGATCTGGCCTGCGCTCTGTGAGCGTCGCATCGACCTGCTCGCGGAAATGGATGCGGTTCGGAAGGCCGGTCAGCGGGTCGTGGTGGGCGAGATAGGTGATACGCTCGGCCGCCCTTCGATCCTCGGTAATGTCGGCATGAATGGAAATGTTGCTGCCGTCGGAAAGGATGGTCACCATGCTCTGGATGATGCGGCCATCGTCCATCAACCATTCGCGCCGACGGAGACGACTGCTTCTTGCGGTTGCGGAGGAATGTCGCCCTGTCCGTCGGCGGAGCTTGGCGCTGGCGCTCTCAGTGCCGCGCATTTTGGCCGTGAGATCGGCGATTGTCGCGCCGGCAGTGACATCTTCGTCTGTCAGGTCGAAGAGCTGACGGAAACGGATGTTGGAAAGCGTCAGCCGTTGTTCGGCGTCGAAGACGCTGAGACCGAGCGGCAGGTTGTTGAGAATGATTTCGAAGAGTTTTTTCTGTCCGTCGAATGCCTGACTGAGGGTGATATATTGCCTCTCAGCACATGGTTTTCTCGCAGCAGCGTTTCCGCGCTTCTCTCGATTTCGTCATAGTCGCTTTCATGGACGCGATAGGTCGCGATCACAAAATCCATCAGGCGCTGCGCATCGATCGATCCATCGTCGGTGACGGCCTGGGTGCATTGCTGCCAGAAAAGCGCCTCAGCTTTCATGTGCACGCATCTTGCGCAGCAATCGCGACCGCAATGACCAAAAGCGTCTTTAGTTGATGCACGTGCCTCACTGCGCCGGACATGAAAGACCTTTCTAAAGGAACACAGAAATTGCTTTTTTATAAGCCGGGAGCGTCTGGTGGCAGTTGTGTGACGCCCATTTTCTATGGGCCGAATTAATATTGGGTTGCAGTGCAGCAGCGACTTCACTTCGTCAGACAATTGGTTTGTATGTGAAAAATCGCTGAAATATGTGGGAAATCGGCCGGCTGGCGCAGGCGGAAGGTCGCTCTCACGGCGCCGCGTTAACTTTTGTCAATCATCGTTAATGAGAAGTTAACAGCTTATTGACGCACTGCGCAAATCAGTTTAACCACCGAGTCAGCACTGATTTTCCACGTTCGTATTGCGTACAAACACCACCGGCAAAAGGCGGTGAATGGAGGTTTGTATGACCAGCACCACATCCGTTTCAGAGACGTCATATGCATATCTGGCGACGCTTTCGCGGCTCGACGCCAACGGCGATGGCGTCCTCAGCCGCGGCGAACGTGCCGCCGATGAGAAGCCCGGCATCATCAAAGAAATCTTGGAAGACGACACCAGCAGCGACACGCAGCCGAAATTTTCCGGCAGCCTGATTGCTCTGATGATGGACACGCACGATAGCGGCACGGCAAACAGCATCGCCGTTTCCTATCCGTTGCAACAGATCGCGCCGACATCAGGCAATCGGTCCGACGATCTCTACCGCAACACTTACGGCCAGTTCGATTTCGACGCCGTCGCCTGAGCTGCGATTCAATTCGGGTGATCTGCAAGCCGGCCGTTTGGTCGGCTTTTCTTGTTCCATGGTCTCTAATCAGGAACACCTTCCAAGCTGACACGTTCAGAAAGACAATCGGACGGAAGGAGATCTCCATGAAAGCCATGTGCACCATCGCCGCCTTGAGCCTGCTTGCGGTTGCATTGCCGGCAGGCGCTCAGGACAAGCAGACGGCGGTCGCCAATTTCGTCGACAAGGACGGCAAGGAAGATGGCCGCGCGCAGCTGACGGCTGCTGCCAATGGCGGCGTCCTGATCGAAGTCGAGATATCGGGACTGCCGGCGAACAAATGGGTGGCCTTCCATGTTCATGAGACCGGCCGCTGCGACGCCGCGACCCACCTCGAATCGGCGGGCGGTCATTTCAATCCCGGGAAGGCGGAGCATGGCCTCCTTGCCGCCAACGGTCCGCACGCAGGCGATATGCCCAATCAATATGTCGGGCAGGACGGCGTGCTGCGGGCACAGATCTTCAATACCATGGTGACACTCGACGGCAAGACCGACGGCATTCGCGGCCGCGCATTGATGGTGCATGCCAATTCGGATGATTATCGCAGCCAGCCGTCAGGAGATGCTGGTGAACGGCTTGCCTGCGGCGTTGTTCAATAGCTGCCGTCTCACTGCCGCGCCGATGTCGGTTTTTCGGCCGCCGCCCTGCCGTTGTGCTTTTTTTCTGGAGTTGCGTCTGATGCATCCGGCACAGCGGCGGGATTGTCCTTCTCATCGAAGGCGAGTTTCACGCGCTTCACCATGTCACGACTGACCAGCCACCAATCGCCGGTCTTTGCCCAGTAGCGCAGCGTTACGGAGATCGCGCCGTCACCGAGGCTGTCGATGAAGACGCTGGGTGCCGGTGACATCAGCACTCTGGAATCGGCTTTGGCAAGGCCCATCAGCCTCTCCATCGCCAGATCGACGTCATCCTCATGGGCGACGCTGATTTTCAGCTCGTCCCGCCGCGTGGGCTCGCGGCTGAAATTGGTAATCGGTGTGTTCCAGAGCGTCGAATTCGGCGCCAACCGATAGAGCCCGTCGCCGGTTCTGAGCTCGGTTGCAAACAATCCGATTTCGCGGACCGTGCCGGCCACGCTGCTGGTCTCGATATATTCGCCGACGCGGAAAGGCCTGAGGATCAGCAGCATGATGCCGGCGGCGATATTCTGTAGTGTCCCTTGCAGCGCCAGTCCGATCGCCAGGCCTGCTGCGCCGAGGGCTGCGATGATCGAAGCGGTCTGGACGCCGAATTGACCGAGCACGGTGATGAACACCAGGATGAGCAGCGCGTAGCGCAGCACATTGGTGAAGAATCGCGCCAGCGTCTCGTCGATGCCATGTACGCGCGACAGGCCTTCATAGGCCCAGCGGCTGGCAAAACCGGCGAGCGCCCAACCAAGGACGAGCAGGATCACCGCCCCGAGGACGGAGAAGGAATACTGCACCGCAAGCGCACTTGCCTGGCTGAGTGCCGTTTGCGTGGCGAGGAGGACATCGGCTGCCTGTTGTTCCATGATCTGGCCCTGTCGATGGTACGTGGTCGGGGCCTAGATGGAGCGATTGGCGGCAGCGTCAACCGCAGGCGGCGTCCCGGATCGCAAGCACGAAGGGCGCGTTGCCGTCGGCATCCGCACCGCGTCCGATTGCCCGCACCGCCGCGACCAGCCGGCCGCCGCGGCCGAGCAGCGCGTCACCGAGCTCGATCAGCCGGGCATTCGGCGTCGCGAACGGTGAGGCGGCCCGGAGCCGGCGGGCAAGCGCTTCCTCGCTCTGATCGGGTGCCAGCGACAGCGCGGCGATGAGGGCTGCCGCCGGCGATCGCGACACGCCCATCCAGCAATGGATGAGCAGCGGCGTCTCCTGTCGCCACGAGGCAGCAAAGTCGATAATTGCTCGCACATGCGTCTCGTCAGGCGCCACGAGATCGCCGGTGCCCTTGAAGACGATGTCGTTCATGCCAAGTGTCAGATGACGTTCGGCCGCGATCACGCCCGGCCGGTGAAAGGCCTGCTCCTTGGCGATCAGGCTGATCATATCGCGCGCCTTATGGCGCACTGCCATTTCGGCAATGCGCGACAGCGGCGAGACGACGATAAAGGTCACGACACCATCTCCCGCTCGGCCTCGATCGCCGCGAAACGCTCGCAGAACAATCGCTGCGCCTCGATCGCCGGCAGGGGCTCGATCATCAACATGTCCTTGCTGATGCCGCGCGGCTGGCCGAAGAATTTCTGCGCCTCGGCTGGGGTGAAGCCGGCAAGCACCGTCGCCTCGAAATAGGCGGCGATCGTGTCGGCCTTCTTGATCCGGTCCTTGAGATCGCGCGAGGGATGCGGCGGCAGGCCGAAGCGCAGGTGCACGGCAGCTTCCAACCGCTTTTCCACCGTTTTATAGCCGCCGCCGACCACTGATTTGAACGGCGAGATCATGTCGCCGATCACATATTCGGGTGCATCGTGCAGCAGCGCCATCAGGCACTCCTGCGGCCGCGCGTCGTTGAAGCGGCGAAAAATATCCTCGACGACGAGACTGTGTTGAGCCACCGAAAAAGCATGATCTCCGGAGGTCTGGCCGTTCCAGCGGGCGACGCGCGCAAGCCCATGAGCGATGTCGGCGAGTTCGACATCGAGCGGCGAGGGGTCGAGCAGGTCGAGCCTGCGCCCGGACAGCATGCGTTGCCAAGCACGCGGCGCTTTCGTCGTTGTCACGCGCTGGCCTCGTCGGCGCTGGCGGGAAAGACAAGGCCGGACCATGCCGGCAGGGTGAGAGAAACGGGCGTTTCTCCGGCCAGCAGAGGCGTGCCTGCGGCCATCGCCGCGCCGGCGCGGTCGATGCGCGCGATCGCAAGTCCACTGCAGCCCTCGACCGAACCGAGCGTTCCCACCGGCTTGCCGGCGGCGGTGATCTCCGTCCCGGTCCCCGGCAGGTCCGTTGCGGCGGACACCGTGACGACGCGCCGGCGCGCGGTGCCGCGGTGCTGCATGCGCGAGACGACCTCCTGGCCGACATAGCAGCCTTTCCTGAAGGAGAGCCCACCGTTGAAATCCATCAGCACGTCATGCGGGAAGGCGTCCTGCAGGGCAAAGTCCGATCCTGATGTGACGATGCCGCGGCTGATGCGCAGCGCGTCGTAGAGTGCTTCTTTGCCATCACCATGTTTGCCGGGCCGGCGGATCAGCGTGACGCCCGCCTTGGCGAAACGGCTGTCTCGGGCGCCCTGGCTATCCCGGACGCCCTCGGCATCCTCGCCCCAGCAAACGGTGACGCCCTCTTTGGTGCTTGGCGCAAGTGTGACAACGGCGCGCAGCTTGTACATCGTCAGCCGCTTTAGCAGCCCGTCGCGCTGGCCGGCATCGGTTTCGATCATGTAACCGTCGCCGTCCTGCCAGATCATGAAATCGAACAGGATCTTGCCCTGCGGCGTCAAGAGTGCCCCGGGCCGCGCCTCGTCGGGCCCAAGCGAGCTGATATCGGTGGTGATCAGGTTTTGCAGGAAGGATTGGGCGTCCGCGCCGCTGACGAAGAGCAATGAGCGGTCTTTCAGGAATACGGCTGGCATGGCAGAACCTGTCGCGTTGATCATCGCTCAGAGGTATGTCTTCATGAGCTGGATCGCAAGCGCCATGCGAGACGTGAAAGGCGCAGCCAAGATGAGTGTCAGTCGCCCGCCGTGAAGAATTTCCATTTGCCCTCAGGCGTAATGCCGAGGCGATAGAAATTATATCCGCCGAATTCCTGCATGTCGGAGAGATCGCCGGCCGTGACGATGCGCAGCAGCTCGACGCGCTCCGGCGGTGTCAGCGACTTCAGGTCTTTCTCGGCAAAATAAGGCCAGACATACATGTCGTCTGCTGTGCCCTGGCTGACATGCACGAAGCCGGTCGAGACGATGTCGAGCATGATGGCAAGGATCTCGTCTCCGTCGGGATCGCCCGAAAGGTCTTTCAGCGTGCCGATAGGATCGTCGGTCGGCTCGCCCACACTCACCTGCGTCTGGTCGGCGCCGGTGCCCATCAGCGGCCGCAGCCGCTCGAGATCGCCGGAGGCGGCCGCCTCGACGATCTGCTCGCGCATTTTTCGAACCGGCTCCGGCACCTTGCTGATGTCGTAGATCACCTCGACGGCCTTGGAGCTGTCCTGAGCGCCCGGCGTCTTGTCGGCACCCTGATTGTTCTGGCTGTTGACCAGCGGATCGGCCATGGGAACGCCGGGAGTGGTCCCGCCCTGCGGCTGGTTCTGTCCCTGAGCGCTTCCCTGCGCGGGCGGCGTGTCGTTGGCCGCCTGGCCGGGGATCTTGTGCAGTTCGGAAAGCGCATAGGCTGCCGGCGCAAGGAAAATATTGCCGGCGGCGAGGCTGAACGCAAGCAGCACCGGCGCGAGCGGAATTCGCGAAACATTCTCTTTACCGGTGTGCATCAAGCTCTCTGATAACAATTATTGCAGGGTGCGGTTTGCGGAGAATTCGCCGGCAAGCATGCGCTCACGCAGCGAATCGAGCAGGGCTTCCGCGCTCTTTTCCCCATGCAACCTGATCGTCTCGCGCAACGCATGCGCAATGGCGGCATCAGCGATGATTTCAGGCTCGATACCGTCGGCCATGCCATCGGCCCAAGCCTCGTTCTGGTACTCCAGAGCCGCCTGCATCTTTTCGTGGACGATCATGTCGTCGATGTCGTTGAGGCTTGCTTCCATTGTCTTTTCCTCAGAACTTCTCATGTCTTACTGCACCGTTAACAACACTAACAGCCTTTTCCCAAAACGACACGTCCGCATGCGAAAACAGGTTAATTAAACGTCAATTTCCAAAGCGCGAGGTAATTTCTGTGGCAAGTGTTGCACCTTCGTTACGGTAGCGCTCTTCTGCCACGATGGCCGCCGGGGTGCAATCCGTATAGACCGAGGCGAAGGCGCGATAGCCGCGATTGAAGGCCGCCGTGAGCCTTTCCTTGCGCTGCTGCTCGTTGCCGGTCTCCGAGTCGAGCAGCTGCTGCATGCCGTTTCGCCACTCGTCGCCGCCGGGCGCCTTGCAGAGCGTTCTCAGATAATGCACCGAACCCAGCACCTCGGCGAACCGCGCCAGCTTGTCGTCGTAGGGCACGCTCACGATCGGCGGCGCAATCTCCTCCTCCTGTGGAGGCGGCGTATTCTTGCCCTGCGCCATCGTAGGGCCGGCGAGCACGAGCAGGGACAGGAAAACGCGTCGAACGGGAATCATGCTCCCAGTTGATACGCTCAGCATGACAGCAACAAGGCGTGCTTCAAAGTTTCCACGTCTATTCGCCGCCCGCCAGCCGCTCTGCGCATTCGAGCACGCTCTGCGGCACGGGCAGTTGCCGGATTTCCTCCACCGTAAACCAGCCGAGGGCGACCGCGTCGTCGGCGGCTTCCGCCACCGCGTCTTCATCGGCATCGACCCGAAAAACCGACAGCAGGAAATGGCTGTTGACGCTGCCGTCGGCCGCATGCGTCTTCAGCTCGTAGGTCGAAAACAGCCGCGGATTGCGTGCCGAAATGCCGGTCTCTTCATGAAATTCGCGCAATGCCGTTTGCTCCGGCGCTTCGCCGGGCTCGGCCCGCCCGCCGGGAAAGGCGTACATGTCGGCGGAAGGCGGATTGCGCCGCAACACGAGCAGGAATCGCCCGTTGCGTTCGAGAATGGCGGAGGAGGCGGCTCTGGCGGTGGGGGTCATCGGGGCCTGCTCTTGCTGTGATCGCCCGTCTTATCGGATGAAGAGTGCGATGGAGATTCGAAAGGTGCTTCCATGACCTACATCATATTTGCGTTTGCCGCTCTCTTCGAGATCGCCGGCTGCTTTGCCTTCTGGGCGTGGTTGAAGCTCGAAAAGCCCGTCTGGTGGCTGGCACCGGGCATGGTCTCTCTGGCGCTTTTCGCCTGGGCTCTGACGCTGGTGCCGAGCGAGGCTGCCGGTCGTACCTTCGCAGCCTATGGCGGCATTTATATCCTCGCCTCGCTGCTCTGGTTGCGGCTGGTCGAGAGCCGCGTGCCCGATCGTTACGATATCGGCGGCGCGCTGATCTGCCTTGCCGGCGCCAGCCTCATCCTCTTCGCACCGAGAGGCTGAGGCGTCTTGACCGGATACGAGCCGAGTGCAAAGACAGGCCGATGTGTGGACGTTTCGCCCTGACAAGCTCCAGCGCCGACCTGAGCGACTTCTTCTCCGGTCTCGATCTCGACAATTTTCCGGCGCGCTACAACATCGCGCCGACGCAACCGATCCTAGTCGTCATATCCGGCGAGGGCAGGGAGCAGGGCAGCAACTTGGCCGACCGGCGCGCCGTGCTCGTGCGCTGGGGCCTCACGCCGGGCTGGGTCAAGGATCCGAGAGATTTCCCGCTGCTGATCAACGCGCGCTCTGAAACTGCGATTGGCAAGGCCTCTTTCCGCGCCGCCATGCGTCATCGCCGCGTGCTCATTCCTGCCTCCGGTTTCTATGAATGGCATCGCCCGTCGAAGGAAAGCGGCGAGCGGCCGCAGGCCCACTGGATCAGGCCGCGCCAGGGTGGGGTCATCGCCTTTGCAGGGCTGATGGAGACATGGTCCTCGGCCGACGGCTCCGAGGTCGATACCGGCGCGATCCTGACGACATCCGCCAATTCAGCCATATCGGCGATCCACGATCGCATGCCTGTCGTCGTCAGACCTGAGGATTTTTCGCGCTGGCTCGATTGCAAGACACAGGAGCCGCGCGACGTAGTCGACCTGATGCAGCCCGTTCAGGACGATTTCTTCGAGGCCGTCCCGGTCTCCGACAAGGTCAACAAGGTCGCCAATATGGGTCCCGACCTGCAGGAGCGGGTCGTCGTCGAAAAGCCGCTGAAGGCGCCCGAAAAGCAAAAGCCTGACGACGGCCAGCTCAGCTTCTTCTGAACACCATCCGCCGCACCAGCAGGCCCGTCGGCGACCTATCGGCGCCGACGTCTCACATAAGCGGTGGCGATGCGCCGCTTCGTCCATCAGGTTTTCGGGTTGTGCTGATGTCGCCAGAGCGTTGTCAGGAGATTTCCGGCAATTGCCTCGTCATTCACTTCGTCAGCGGTGCCTAACGCATGTAACCCGAAAGCACGCATGATTCCAATGTGAAGCCTTCCGCCTCAAGCGGATTTCTTGACGCTGGCCGGCTTATGCTTCGCCATCAGCGATGCTGCGGCAACAGCCTTCAGGCCGACGGGGCGATAGTTGGCGGCGAGATCTGGCTTGGCCGCCTGCTGTTCGCCGGTACTGCTCTTCTTCGAAGTCACGATACTCTCCTTACGTGGTTCTTCCCTGGGTATTTTATGGTTTGATGTTTCGTCACGAATAGCGACAAAATGGGGGCGCAGGTGATCAGGATTTGTAAACGCGCACCATAATTCGCGAGGCTTAACTGAAGCCTACGTTGGTTAAAACTTACTGAAGAGAGTGGTTCCAATAAAAGTGCGAAAGCGGTTTCTGGGGAAAAGCGCGGAACAGTTTTCACCCGGATAAGCGCACGGTTTCTCCGGGGAAACGCATGCTTTTCCCGGGGTCCGTCAGAACGAAGGGAAAGAAGCATTTCCGTCATTTGGAGAAATCCGGAAATGCTGGCAGATCAGATGTGCCGGCCGATATCGTCGTCGCCGACGCCGGGTTCCTCGATCGTCAGCGTCCCATATTTCCGCTGCCATTTCCGCGCGCCGAAGGGAAGCGATACGAGGTAGGCGGCAACGGTGAAGACCATCACCTCCCAGGTGTAGCTCATCAGCAGAGCCACATAGAGCACGACGCCGAGCATCATCGGCAGCACGAGATCGCGCCGCAAGCGGTTGCCTTCCGATTTGCCCGACCAGACCGGCAGCCGGCTGATCAGCAGGAAGGCGATAAGCACGGTATAGATCGACGAGAGATAGGCGAAGGTGCGGTCCGTCGCCAGCCCGAGGAAGCCGAGATAGACCGGCAGCAGCACCAGCATGGCGCCAGCCGGCGCCGGCACGCCGACGAAATATTCGGATTGCCAGCTCGCCTTGTTTTCGCGTTCGGCCATGACGTTGAAACGGGCAAGGCGAAGCCCGGCGGCGATCGCATAGATCAGGGCGGCGATCCAGCCGAGCGAGCGCGCCTGGTCGAGCGCGAACACATAAACGACGAGGGCGGGTGCGACGCCGAAATTGACGATGTCGGCAAGCGAATCCATCTGCGCGCCGAATTTGGAAGTCGCCTTCATCAGCCGCGCCACGCGCCCGTCGATACCGTCGAGGAAGGCGGCGAGCAGCACCATGGAGACGGCGAGCTCGTAACGATTCTCGAAAGCCAGCCGGATGCCGGTCAGCCCGGCGCAGATCGCCAGAATGGTGATGAGGTTCGGAAAGACGAGCCGGAGCGGGATTTCGCGCAGACGTGGGCCGCGGGCGGAATCATCCGGCCCATTGGGCTCGAAAGGCGGAAAAGGCGTTTCCATATCGCGTTCCAATCGTTCCTAAGGCAATTCCAGCAACAGTGCGTAGCGCTTCTGCACTTCCGTGAAAAGCTGAACCGCTCTAGCTGCGGCGGCTGATGACGGGACCCTTGACGGAGGCGAATTCGGCGATGACGGTTTCTCCCGCAACCGCCGTCTGGCCGAGCGAGACACGTGGCGCGGCACCGGCGGGCAGGAATACGTCGAGCCGCGAGCCGAAACGGATCAGCCCGAAGCGCTCGCCGGCATCCACAGGCTCGTTGGGGTTTGCCCAGCAGAGGATACGCCGCGCCACGAGGCCGGCGATCTGCACGACGCCGATCTGGCCGTGGCGGGTTTCGATCACCAGTCCATTGCGCTCATTGTCCTCGCTCGCCTTGTCGAGCTCGGCGTTGACGAAGCTGCCGGAGCGGTAGTTGATGCTGACGATGCGCCCGCGCATCGGCGCCCGGTTCACATGGCAATTGAAGACGTTCATGAAGACCGAGATGCGCAGCATCGGCTCGGAGCCCAGATTGAGCTCTGCCGGAGGGGTCACCATCTGGATCGCCGAGACCTTGCCATCGGCGGGAGAGATCACCAGATCGTCGTCCTGCGGGGTCACGCGCTCGGGATCGCGGAAGAAATAGGCGCACCAGAGCGTGAAGATCATGCCGATCCAGAAGAGCGGCTTGAAGATCCAGCCCAAGACAAGCGACGCGACGAAGAAGGCGGCAACGAAGGGATAACCCTCCTTGTGCACGGGGACGATCGTGTTGCGAACCGTGTTGAACAGGCTCATGGCTGCCGGTCTCCTTGCGTTTTCATTTTTGCTGTTAGCGAAAAACGGTCTCCGGGGCAATGCTGCGGCCTCGGCCCTGGTTTCCACGCCGGGGTTCTGAACAACAAAAGCCGGCCGGCGTCGGTTTCCCCTCAGCTTGCCGGAGCAAGCCGACTTATGACCCCCAGCTCGTCGCTTTCGCGCACCTGCTTCAGATGTTCTTCGGCCTGCGTCGCCTCGCGCTGGCGGTTCCACATCGAGGCATAAAGGCCGTTTCTTTCGAGGAGGGCGGCATGTGTTCCGCGCTCGGCAATCTCGCCGCTTTTGAGTACGATGATTTCATCGGCGTTGATGACAGTCGAAAGCCGGTGGGCGATGACCAGCGTCGTGCGGTTCTTCGAAACCAGGTCGAGTGCCTCCTGGATTTCCCGCTCCGTCGTCGTGTCGAGCGCAGACGTCGCCTCGTCGAGGATCAGGATCGGCGGCGCTTTAAGGATGGTGCGGGCGATCGCCACCCGCTGCTTCTCGCCGCCCGAAAGCTTCAACCCGCGCTCGCCGACCTTGGTTTCGAACCCCTCGGGCAGCATTTCGATGAAATGCGCAATCTGCGCCACCTCAGCCGCCGCAAAGACCTCGCCCTCGCTGGCCGATGTGCGGCCGTAGCGAATGTTGTAGGCGACGGTATCGTTGAAGAGCACGGTATCCTGCGGCACCATGCCGATGAGAGAGCGCAGGCTCTTCTGCGTCACCGTGCGGATATCCTGACCGTCGACGGTGATCGCGCCGCTCTGGATATCGTAGAAACGATAGAGCAGGCGCGACAGCGTCGATTTGCCCGCACCCGATGGACCGACGACGGCGACCGTCTTGCCTGCCGGCACCTCAAAGGAAATGCCCTTCAGGATCGGGCGGGCCGGATCGTAGGCGAAGTGCACGTCCTTGAAGGAGATCGCGCCTTGGCCGATCCGAAGTTCTGTCGCATCGGGCGCATCGTTGACCTCGGCCTTCACTTCAAGCAGGTCGAACATCTGCTCGATATCGGTCAGCCCCTGGCGGATTTCGCGGTAGACGAAGCCGATGAAGTTCAGCGGTGCGGAAAGCTGCAGCAGCATCGAATTGACGAAAACGAAATCGCCGACCGTCTGCTCCCCGCGCTGCACGGCCAGCGCCGACAGTACCAGCATGATCGTCGTGCCGATGCCGAAGATGACGCCCTGGCCGAAGTTCAGCCAGCCGAGCGAAGTCCAGACGTCGGTCGCCGCCTTCTCATAACGTTCCATCGATTTGTCGAAGCGCTTTGCCTCCATCTCCTCATTGCCGAAATATTTGACTGTCTCGAAATTGAGGAGGGAGTCGATCGCCTTGGTGTTGGCGTCGGTATCGCTGTCGTTCATCGAGCGGCGGATGGCGATGCGCCAGTCGGAGGCGCGGATCGTGAACCAGATATAGGCCCAGACGGTAAAAGCGGTAACGGCGAGATAGGAGAAGCCGTAGCCCCACCAGAAGATCACTGCCGTCAGCAGGAATTCGATGACGGTCGGGACCGAATTGAGGATCGTGAAGCGCACGATCGTCTCGATGCCCTTGGTGCCGCGCTCGATAATGCGCGAGAGCCCGCCGGTCTTGCGCTCCAGATGGAAGCGCAGCGACAGCTCGTGCATGTGCACGAAGGTTCTGTAGGCAAGCTGGCGCACCGCATGTTGTCCGACGCTGGCAAAGAGCGCGTCGCGCAACTGGTTGAGGCCAAGCTGGATCAGCCGGGTGATGTTATAAGCAATCACCAGCGCGATAGCGCCGGCCAGCAGCGGCGGCACGGAGCCTGCAAGATCCATCCTGCCGTTCAGCGCATCGGTCGACCATTTGAAGAAATAAGGAACGAGCAGCAATACGAACTTGGAGATCAGCAGAAAGACCGAGGCCCAGACGACGCGCATCCTGAGGTCGGGCCGGCCGGCCGGCCACATATAGGGCCAGAGGTTGAGAAGCGTCTGCAGCAGGTTGGATTCCGAGACTGTCTTGCCGTTTGCCATGCTTGTCTCCAGCCCGGATGGGCTTGCCGCGATTGCGGCGCTTCGATGCCGGCAAAAGCAGGGAACCGGGACGTGCCTGAAAGCGCTTCCCACAACCCGCAGCCGCCACCGCCAGATAGGGTGCCAGGCGGACGAATACAACAAATGCAGGGGTAAGGAAACGACGAGGCCGGGCGTTTATCCCACCCGGCCTCGTCGTGTCGTTTTGCAGCTTAGAGATGCTGGCCGGACATCCGCTTGCGGTGCAGCTCTTCGGCATTCGGCAACACATCCTTCGGCAGACCGAAGATCTGACCGGGGCGGATGCGATCGGGATCGACGATCTTGTCCTCGTTGGCGATGTAGATCGTCGTGTAACGAACACCGAGGCCATAGGTGCGGCGCGAGATCTGCCACAGCGTGTCGCCGCGGCGAATGATGACTGCCGCGTTGTTTGCCGTCAGCGGCGCCTGTTCGATCGTCTTCGGCTGGCCGCTTCCGACATCGTTTGCGGACGGCGCTGCCGGCGCGGGTGCCACGGAGAGTTCGGCGATCATCGCGCCGAGCCTGTCGAGTGCGCTGCCCACGGATTTCGCATCCTTCGGCAGGCCCTGCAGCAGTTTCAGCGCGTTGCCGGCGATCTGAGAGGCGGTGCCTGACGTGTGCTTGAAGGCGTCCGGCGCATCGGCCGCAGGCCGGAAATCGGCGACGGAGCGCAGAGCGAATTCCGTTCCCGAGCGCGCCGCGGCGAGCTGCTCGGGGCCTGGAAGCTTGCCATCGGCAAACAGCCGCTTCAGCAGGCCGAAGGCCTTGCCGACTTCGGCTTTGAGTTTGTCGAGCTCGCCTTCATCGAGCGGCACCATCGAGGGAGCGCTGTTCGTGTCGGCGGGTACCGATTGCGCGGCGACCCTCACCTGGTCGCCGGCAGGCCGATTGAAGTTGACCGCCGCGCGCACGATCACCTTGCCTGTGGGATCAACGACATCGACGCGGATCTTGTGGTCGCCGACCGAGAGCGCCACCACGCCATCGATGACGAAGTGGCCGTCGGAGCCGGCGGTATCCTGGCCGACGAGGCTGTCGTCGGCATAACCGATAACCTTGGCGTTAGGGCGCGTCGTGCCGGCAATAAAGATCTTGCTGCCCTCGATTTCGACGGCATTGACCATCACATCGGGCACATTCGTCTTATCCGATGGCGTAGCTGCGCCGCCGGAGGAGGTGTCGGTGAGGTTCGGCGCCTGCAGCGCCAGCTCGCCGGTTGGTGCAGCTGTTGCGGCAGGCGCAGCCGAGCTTTCGTCCGTTGCCGGCTTGTTCGCAGGCGGAGCCATCGGATTGGAGGCATCGGCAACTTCGGTTCCGGCCTTCGGCGCAGTAATGATACGGCTCGCCGCGCCGGGTTTGGAGACCATGGCGAGCAGATTGGCGCCATTGCCGTCCTTCGGCACGGAAATGGTCGCGACTTCTTCGGAAAGCGTGCTCTTGCCGTCCTTTCCCGTGAACTTGAGCACGAGTTGGTGGTCGCCGGCCGGAAGCGGATCGTCGAGAACGGCAGCAAAATCGCCGCTCGCATCGACATTGGCCGTCGTCACCACCTTCTCGCCGTCGAGCACCTCGAGCTTGCCGTTCGGTTCGGCGGAACCGGCAATCACCGTCGATCCGTCGGGCTCGACGCGCAATACGTCGAAGGCCGGAAGTTTCGGGCCGGTATTCTCCACTGCCGTGTTCGCCGCAGGGGCGGTCTCCGGCGCACCGGTCAGAGCAGCCTCTGCCTTGGCGATCGCGGCAAGCGCATCGGCAATGTTCTCAGGCAGCGCCTGGACGATGGCGAGCGCCTTCGCGCCGCCGTCCTTGGCCTTTGCGGCAAGGGTCTGGGTCGCGGGATCGAGGCCCTCGGGGATTGTAAAATCAGCAAGCGCGGTCAGCGCGCTGACGGCCTTGGTCTTGGCGGCGGTGAAGACATCGATGGCAGGGCCCTTGCCGTCGGCAAACAGCGCCTTGAGTTCGCTGAGCGATACGCCGGCATCGGCCGATAGGCGGCCCACCTGGTCGGCGACCGCAGCCGCGTCGCCCACATCGGAGCGCGATGTCTTTGCCGCCTCGTTAACCGTGTTCTTGAGCTCCGTGCTCGCTTGGTTGATGGCGTCGCCGACCTTGGCTGCATCGCCGCCGATGCGCGGCATGACGAAAAACACCATCAGTATGATTGCGATTGCGAGGACTGCAAGAGCCAGCAAGCCGGCACGGTTCTTCATCATTATGTCTCCCAGAGCGGCAATTTGCCGTAATACCCAAAATTGCTAGCTATTCCCGTTGCTTTCCACAAGCATTCAAAGCAATTAGGCAAGCTAGGCATGCTGCTTTTCAGTCAATTTTCTTGACTGCATTGAAATGGAATAGTTGTTTTGCCCTCATGACCGAACAATCTGTATCGATTCGATCCATCTGCGTTTACTGCGGCTCAAGGCCGGGACGCGATCCTTCCCACATGGCGGCCGGGCGTGCTCTCGGAAGAGAGATCGCCGAATACGGCCTGCGCCTCGTCTATGGTGGGGGTACCAAAGGCATCATGGGCGCGGTTGCCAGCGGCGTGCTTTCAGGCGGCGGTCAGGTCACGGGCATCATTCCCGAATTCCTGATCGATATGGAAGCGACTCGCCACTCGCTCGGTCAGCTGAACGAACTCATTGTAACCCCTGACATGCATGCGCGCAAACACACCATGTTCGAGCGCTCCGATGCCTTCGTGGCGCTGCCCGGCGGCATCGGTACGCTGGAGGAGATCGTCGAGATCATGACGTGGGCGCAGCTCGGCCGCCACGAGAAGCCGATGGTCTTTGCCAACGTCAACGGTTTCTGGGATCCGATGATGGAACTGATGCGCCATATGACCGAAGAAGGTTTCCTGCATACCGCCCATCGGGTGCAACCGCTCGTCGTCGACGAGATCTCCGGCATCATTCCGGCGATCATGGCCCAGGCAGCCCAGCTCGCCGCCGATCGTGACGGCGAGGACGAGGTGATTTCGAAGATGTAGGCGGGCAGGCGGCCCTCGCGCGGTCAAGCTATTTTGCAAGCAAATTCAGCTATAAGCCGAAACAAGCTGCGTCACCTGAGATCGTATCCATCTATTGGCGGGATCATTGTCGCTTGCTGCCGACCAGACCATCGATATCGGGCTTACCGTTAAATCGAGGGGAACGTCGGCGACTGCCAAGCCAAATAGGCCGGCATACCGCTTCACAATTCTGGTCGGCAGCGTCGCGATCAAGGGCGCTTCCAGGACAGCCGTCAGCACAGTCAGGAATTCCGGCGCTGCCACCGACACGTCGAGCCGCACGTTGATCCGCTTCAACGCATCATCAATGCAGCCTTCGATGGCATCCTTCTGTGAAACCAGTGCATGCTTCAGCCCGACATAGCTGTCGCGGTCCAATGCTTGGGGAAGATCGAGAAGCTTCGGATTGTAGCAGCACATCAGTGATTGTTCGAACAGCAGGCTGCGCCGATGTCTATTGTTGCCGTCATCGTAGCAGCCGACGCCGAGATCGATGACGTTGTCGTCCAGAAGCTTGTGGACCATCTCGGGATTGACCGCACGGGCGAGCACTCTAATGCCGGGCGCCGTCTCGTTCAACATAGCGGCGAGACGCGGCACGAGCAGCACCTCAAGCTCGCTGGAAAAGCCGATACGGAATATCTGCTCGGCCTTGCCGGGCTCAAAGGCATTAGGCGTTACGATCGCCTGCTGCGTACGGCTGAGTATCTGCTCCACTGCCTCGGCGAAACGCAGCGCGCGATGGGTCGGCTGCATGACCTGGCCGACACGCACGAACAGCTCATCCTGAAGCAGTGTGCGAAGAGTTCCGAGATTGTGGCTCATGGCAGGCTGCTGGATTTTCAGACGAACAGCAGCTTTCGTCACGCTCCGCTCCTTCATGAGCGCATCGAATGCGACGAGCAGGTTCAGGTCAAAGGACCACAAATTGAAATGATCGATGGAGACAATTTCATTCATCGATTTGATCGTTGCACGAAATCTCCCTATTGTCCATAGGCATCAGACAGCGCTGTCCCCGGTTCCAGTTCAACTCGAAAGGAAATTCCATGAGCGATCTTGGAAAGGAATATCGTATTGCCGGCGTGACGGTGAGGAAGGTGCAAGAGCAGTATCTGCACAACGTCCCGCCCTCGTTTCTCTATCCGGCTGCCGCTTCTGAGGAACTTAGGGCGGTCGAGCCGCGGCTTTCCGCTGTCGATATGGAAGAGGGCCGCGATGCCCTTGTGGTGAGTATACATACTTGGCTTGTAAGGACGCCCGACCACATCATCCTCATCGATACCGGCTCGGGCAACGACAAGGAAAGACCGCGTAATCCCAGCTTCCACCATCAGACCATCCCGTTTCTCGACAGGCTGCGCCAGGCGGGTGTCGGGCCGGAAGACGTCGACTTCGTCATCAATACCCATCTCCACGTCGATCATTCCGGCTGGAATACCGTGCTTGAGGACGGAAGATGGATTCCCACCTTCAAAAATGCGCGCTACATCTTCCCCCGCGCCGAGCAGGAATATTACTCGTCAACGGCAAGCCACAACGACGTCAACATTCCCAGTTCCGGCGTCTATGAAGACAGCGTGCGGCCCGTGATCGAGGCGGGGCTTGCTGATTTCATCGACAGCGCAGGCGGTCCTTTCCTGGATCGATTCACCTTCTTGCCGACACCTGGCCACAGCATCGGCCATATGTCCGTTATTCTGGAATCGAACAAGGAAGCGGCGTTTTTTGGCGGCGATGTTTTGCACCATCCGATCCAGGTGGAGCGTCCCGACCTCAACACGGTGTTCTGCGAATTCCTGGATCAGGCTGCCCAGTCCAGACGGCGTGTCCTCGAGTTCGCAGCCGATAATCGTGCCATTTACTTCTCCACGCATTTCCCCGGCTCGTCTGCTGGTTATGTGACCCGCGACGGCGAAAAATTCAGGTGGTCCTATGTCTGAGAACAAGCTTGCATCTTCAGCTTTTGACGCAGGCGAGATCGTATTCGACGAGCATTACGTCGATAGCGGAACCGATGGCATCAAGCTCTATCTCCGCAATAAGCGAAGGAGAGATCACAAAGCCTTTCTCGCGGAGAAAACAATCGTAATGGTGCACGGGGCGACCTTCTCGTCCGGAAGTCTTTACGATGTTCCCTTCAACGGGATGTCTTTCATAGACTTCCTCGCCCATCAAGGCTTCGATGTCTTTGCGGTTGATGTCCGGGGCTATGGAAAGTCGACCCGCCCGCCGGAAATGCAGACGGAGCCCGATCTCAACCCGCCGCTTGTCGGCACCGACACTGGCGTCATGGACTTCGCAATGGCTGTCGATTTCGTCCTTCGACTTCGCGGTCTCAACGCCGTCAACGTCTTCGCAATGTCCTGGGGCGGCACCGTGGCCGGCGCATATGCTGCGAGCAACGGCGACAAGATCGTCAAGCTTGCACTGCTCGCGCCGCAATGGCTGAGCGACGTTCCCATCCCGATCGACCAGGGTGGTGTCCTCGGTTCATATCGGCTTGTCCCAGTCCATGCGGCCTTGGCGCGTTGGCTGAGCACCGCACCCGAATACGCGCGTGAGCGACTTGTGCCGGAGGGCTGGTTCGACCTCTGGGCCAAACTGACCCTTTCGGAAGAGACGTCGCAGGCTGACAGGGAGCAAGGCAAACTTCGGGCCACGAATGGGCCGATCCAGGACATCCGCACCTACTGGCGATCTGGAAATCCCTACTATCGGCCGAGCGAAATCCGCTCTCCGGTGCTGCTGTTGCACGGCGAATGGGACATCGACGTTCCGCTTGATCTGGCGCGGACCTATTTCGAGCAACTGACCGGCGCCTCCTACAGGCGATGGGTGGGAATCGGGGAGGCGACGCACCTCGCTCTCATGGAAACCAACCGCATGCAGGCCTATTCCGAGGTTGCCCGCTTTTTCGATGAATCCTTCCAACCGGAATAGAATTTGAACGAACGGGCTCCGGGATCGGATTTCGGAGCCCGCTTCCTCCGTTAGTCCGCTGCAAGTCCGGCGCCGCCACCAAGCCACTCGTTCCATGACAATTCTGATCACCGCCATTCTGGATGCCGGGCGAAGTGCCGTCGACATAGCAATATTCACCTTTCTGCCGTTGATGATCGTGACCTTCTCGCTGATGCGCTATCTCGAAGGCATTAGCGCATTGCGATGGATCGCCGGCAAGGCCAATCCGCTCTTCGGATTGTTTGGTCTGGACGGTTTCGGAGCCTTGGCGATTATCCAGCTCAGCCTCGTCAGTTCGGCTGCCCCGGTCTCGGCCCTGTCGCTCATGGCGCACAAGGGGACGTCGGAGAGATGTCGGGCCGCTGCCTTTGCCGCGGTGCTTGCGGCCGCGCCGGCAAATGCCAGTTTTCCGCTCGCAAGTCTCGGTGTCGATCCCGGCTTGATCATCGTGAACGGTATTTGCGGAGCGCTTGTGGCCTCCACTCTTGCCTGCTGGCTGGTTGGGCTCCGTTTCCAGTCTGGACAGATCTGTTCCTGTTACAAGGCGGATGAGCCCGTCGCCGCAAGGCTCGATCTGCTGACGGCGATCAACCGCGGTGGCGCAGACGCCGTTCGGGTCATTTCTGCAATCCTGCCGGTGCTGGTGATCTCACTTCTAATGGTCAGGCTTATCCAAACCACAGGCGCACTTTCGGCCTTCACGTCCGTCGCGCTGCCATTGCTTCAGTTGCTCGGCGCTTCGCAGCAGGATGTCCTGTTCTTCCTCACAAAGTGCCTGGCAGGATCAAGTGCAGCGGTCACCCTGTTACTCGACATCCACAAGGAGCTACGTCTTCAGCCTGAGAAAATAATTCGCGGATCCGCATTTCTGGTAAACGCTCTCGACCTTCCTGGTCTTTCCATCCTTATCGCTTCGGTGCCAGCGCTCCGGTCGGTGGCAGGCGTTGCCATCGTGAGCGCATTGGCGGGAATCCTTGTCCGCACGGCGCTGCTGTCCTGGCTTTGAGCCAACACGCTCCTGCTTTGATGGATCGTTACGGAGCACCGACTACATGCTTTGGGTGTGGCCAGGAAAAGCCCGCAGCTAACGCCCGCGGCTTCCCTTCAGCATCGACCAGCTATAGAGGAACAACCCCGCCCAGATCAGCGGGAAGGCGATCATGCGCGCCGTGCCGAATGGCTCGTGGAAGACGAAGACCGCGATCAGGAAGATCATCGTCGGCGCGATATACTGCATGATGCCGATCGTCGAGAGTTTCAACAGCTTGGCGCCGTTCGCATAGATCATCAGCGGCACGGCGGTGATGACGCCGCAGCCGAGCAGCAGGGTCGTGTCGGCAAGACCGGTGCGGTAGAGGTGGCCCTGGCCGCCGAATTCGAGATAGAGAATGTAGAGGAGGGCCGGTCCGCTGAGGATCAGCACTTCGAGGAAGAAGCCCTGGTTCGGCCCGAGCGGCAGCGTCTTGCGCAACAGGGCGTAGAACCCCCAGCTGATCGCCAGCGTCAGCGCCACCCACGGGATGCCGCCGCTGTCCAGCGCGAGAATGGCGACGGCAAGCGCCGCAAGCGCGATCGCCGCGATCTGCAGCGGCTGCAGCTTTTCCTTGAGGAACATAGCGCCGAGGAAGATGCTGAACAGCGGATTGATGAAATAGCCGAGTGCTGCATCGAGCGAATGGCCGGCGCCGATCGCCCAGACATAGGTGCCCCAGTTGACGGTGATCAGCGACGCCGTCAGCGCCGCCATCGCCAGCATGCGCGGCGAGCCGAGTGCCGTTCGGATGTCTTGCGTGCGACCGAGCACGATCAGCACAATGCCCGCCAGCGGCAGCGACCAGACGATGCGATGGGCGATCACCTCGGCCGGCGAGATATGCGCCACCGCCTTCATGTAGATTGGCAGGAAGCCCCAGAGCAGGTAGGCCGTCAGCGCGAAGGCGAACCCGCGCGGACTGTCTTCGTTCTTGGCCAAAGGAACGGATGCATCGGTCGACATCGGTGTTTCCATCTTTGTTCTTCTTCTGATCCGGCCTAGCTTAAGCGCCGTGAATAGGCCAATTCATTTCGTTGAATGAAGGGTGAGAGGATTTGAAGCGGGAGACGACGCGATGATCCGGCGCCCTGCGGTGGAGGGCGGCGTCCGAAGGAAGCGAATGGTATTCGGGCTGGGGTTTTTACGCAGGGCCGGCGGAATAGATTTATTCCGCCGCGATCTTGCCCGCCAGCTGCCGGTTCTTCATCAGCTTGTAAATGACCGAATCCATCAAAGCCTGGAACGAAGCGTCGATGATGTTCTCGGAGACGCCAACCGTCCACCAGCGCACGCCGTCGCTGTCGGTGGATTCGATCAGCACGCGGGTGATCGCCTCGGTGCCGCCATTGAGGATACGCACCTTGAAATCGGCGAGCACCAGATCGTCGATCTCGTGCTGGTACTTGCCGAAATCCTTGCGTAGCGCGAGGTCGAGCGCGTTGACCGGGCCTTCGGCATCGGCAACCGACATCAGCGTCTGGCCGTCGATGGTGATCTTGACCACCGCCTCCGAGACGATCTTCACGCGGCCGAGACTGTCGAAGCGGCGCTCGATCATCACGCGGAAGCCTTCGATGGTGAAGAATTCCGGGATCGTGCCGAGCGTGCGGCGGGCCAGCAGTTCGAAGCTCGCATCCGCGCCCTCATAGGCATAGCCGATGGATTCACGTTCCTTGACGATGGAGATCAGCAGGTCGAGCTTCGGATCGTCCTTGGCGACCGCGATACCGCGCCGTTTCAGCGCATTGATGAAGTTCGCCTTGCCGCCCTGGTCGGAGACCATGACCTTGCGGAAGTTGCCGACGGTTTCCGGCGGCACATGTTCGTAGGTCCGTGGGTCCTTGATCAGCGCCGATGCATGGATGCCGGCCTTGGTGGCGAAGGCGGAGGCGCCGACATAGGGCATCTGGTGGTCGGGCGAGCGGTTGAGCAGCTCGTCGAAGGCATGCGAGAGCCGGGTGAGGTTGAGCAGCCGCTCCTCATCGATCGCCGTTTCGAAACGTGTGTTGTAGGCGCTCTTCAGCGCCAGCGTCGGGATCAGCGTCACCAGATTGGCATTGCCGCAGCGCTCGCCGATGCCGTTCAGCGTGCCCTGGATCTGCCTGACCCCGGCTTCGACGGCGGCAAGCGAATTGGCGACCGCCTGGCCGGTGTCGTTATGCGCATGGATGCCAAGACAGTGGCCGGGAACGCCTGAGGCGATCACCGCCTCGACGATGGCGCGCACCTCCGGCGGCTGCGTGCCGCCATTGGTGTCGCAGAGCACGACCCAGCGGGCGCCGCTCTCATAGGCCGCCTTGGCGCAGGCGAGCGCATAGGCCGGATTGGCCTTGAAGCCGTCGAAGAAATGCTCGCAATCGACGATCGCCTCCTTGGCCGCGCCAACCGCTGCCTTGACGCTTTCGGCGATGCATTCGAGGTTTTCCTCATTGGTGCAGCCAAGCGCTACCGCGACATGATAATCCCAGCTCTTGGCGACGAAACAGATGGCGTCGGATTTCGCCTGCAGCAGCCCGGCAATGCCGGGATCGTTGGAGACCGAAACGCCCGCCCGTTTCGTCATGCCGAAGGCGACGAAACTGGCCTGGCTGGTGCGCTTCTCGCTGAAGAAGGCGGTATCCGTCGGATTGGCGCCGGGATATCCGCCCTCGACGTAGTCGAGGCCGAACTCGTCCAGCATGGCGGCGATCGCAATCTTGTCCTCGACGGAAAAATCGATACCGGGCGTCTGCTGCCCGTCCCGGAGCGTCGTGTCGAAGAGGTAGATTTTTTCCTTAGTCACCACGATGCCTCCCAGGCATTGACTGCTTTTATTCGGGACTTACCCCCCACAAGGGGGGAGATCGGAAATCCGCTGAGCTGTGGTGCAGACCATCGAGGCTCTGGCAAGGAGCTTGCGCCCAGCCGATCTCCCTCCGTGTGGGGGAGATGCCCGGTAGGGCAGAGGGGGGTAGCCACAGCGTGCGACATCAGTCTTTCTTCCCGGCAAACCTATCCGTCGCCCGGATCAGCCGATCGAGAATCCCAGGCTCCGAATAGGCATGGCCCGCGCCCTCGATCAGGTGGAACTCCGCCGTCGGCCAGGCCTTGTGCAGCAGCCAGGCATATTTGGCCGGGCAGGGCATGTCGTAGCGGCCATGCACGATCACGCCGGGAATGTCCCTGAGCCTGCCAGCATCGCGGATCAGCTGTCCCTCGTCCATCCAGCCGGCATGGACGAAGAAATGGTTCTCGATGCGAGCAAATGCATAGGCGAATTCCGGCTCCTCGAATTTGAAGCTCGTCGAAGGTTCCGGCAGCAGCGTGATCGTTTCGCCTTCCCAGATGCTCCAGGCCTGCGCGGCCGCGAGGCGCACATTCTTGTCCTCATGCGTCAGGCGACGCTGATAGGCATGCATCATCTCATGCCGCTCTTCCCTAGGAATGAGAGCGATGAACCGCTCCCACTTGTCAGGGAACATTTCCGAAACGCCGAATTGGTAGTACCAGTCGAGCTCGGCCTTGGTCAGCGTATAGATGCCACGCAGGATGAGTTCGGAGACATGCTCCGGATGCGTCTCGGCATAGGCGAGCGCCAGCGTCGAGCCCCAGGAGCCGCCGAACACTTGCCAGCTGTCGACGCCTATCATCTCGCGCAGCCGCTCGATATCGGCGACGAGGTGCCAGGTCGTATTGGCACGGAGTTCCGCATGCGGCGTCGACCTGCCGCAACCGCGCTGGTCGAACAGCATGACGTCGTAGAGAGCGGGATCGAAAAGCCGGCGATGGGCGGGCGAGATGCCGCCGCCCGGGCCGCCATGCAGGAAGACGGCGGGCTTGGCGCCAGGCGTTCCCGAGCGCTCCCAATAGATCACATGGCCGTCGCCGACATCGAGATGGCCGGAAGCATAAGGTTCGATTTCGGGATAGAGCGTGCGCAGTATCTCGGTCATATCTTCACGCCTTTCGTGGGCCAGACTTCGGTGTCGTGATCGGGATGCTGGAAGGAGATGATCGCCTCCTGTCGTGAGTAGAAATCCTGATCCTTCAGCACCGGCGCCTCGAAGATTTCCTCGACCCAGGGAAGGCGGGCCTCGTAATTGACCTGGATCAGCGGTGCGAGGTCGCTGCGGTCGTCGAAAGTGCCGATCGCAAGCTCCAGCCCGCCCGGATGACGATAGGTCATCGGCGTGCCGCAATTGCTGCAGAAGCCGCGGTCGATATTGACCGAGGACTGGAAGTAGCTCGGCTCGCCACGTGTCCACTCCATCCCTTCCTCAGGCGCGGTGACGAGCGCCGAAAAGAAGCCGCCGAACTGTTTCTGGCACATGCGGCAATGGCAGATCGAGGGTCGCCCCAGTCTGCCCGAGATGCGGAAGCGCACGGCACCGCACTGGCATCCGCCTGTTTTTATCGTGTCCGTCATGAGGTTTCTCCGAGGGGCCAGCTTTTCGTGTCGTGGTCGGGGTGCTGATGGTTGCTTGCCGCGATCGCGTTCTCGCGATCGCGCGTTTCAGCCTCTGGTTCCAGCGGCAGGCCGTCGAGCGTATGAAACCAGGACATCTTGCGGCCGGTGTTCGATTGCATCACCGGCTTGATCGCATCGGGATCATCCAGTGAGCCGAGCGTGATATTGATGAATTCCGCTTCCGGAATGTCATAAAACAGCGGCGTGCCGCAATCGCCGCAGAAGCCGCGCCGCACCAGATCCGAGGACTGAAACCATTTCGGTGCGCCGCGCGTCAGGGTAAAATCGCTCCGCATCGCGGCGGCAAGCGGCATGAAATAATTACCGGCCGCCTTCTGGCACATGCGGCAATGGCAAAGATGGGGATAGCCGAGTTCGCCTTTGGCGCGGTAGCGCACCGCGCCGCACTGGCACCCGCCGCTTCTGTCTGATTCCGCCGTCATCCGAGCTCCTTGGGTGGCCATGCCTGCGTCTCGTGATCGGGATGCTGTTGGGAGACGAGCTCAAGCAGGAAGGGAGCAGCCTGCGCATCCTCCTCCGTTCGGTGCCCCGGCAATTCGTGCAGATGATCGACGAAACCGATCTTGCCTTCGATCCCGAATTGGACCACCGGCGGAAATGCCGAGGGATCGTCGAAGGCGCCCGCGGCAATCGCTATTCCATCCGGCGCCTCATAGGTGAGTGGCGTGCCGCAATCGCCGCAAAAGCCGCGCTCGACAAAGTTGGAAGAGCGGAATTTTTTCCGCTCTCCACGTATCCATTCGAAATCGGCGCCGCGCACCGAGACCAGCGGTGCATAATAAGCCCCGAACGCCTTCTGGCACATGCGGCAATGACAGATCGACGAATCCTTGATGTCGCCGCTGACGCGAAAACGGATCGCTCCGCATTGGCAGCCGCCTGTATAGGTCGTCATCGAGTATGTCTCCCTTGGGATTTCAGCCTAGGCGCCAAGACCCCTCCCAACCCTCCCCACAAGGGGGAGGGCTCTCTCGTGGCACCGCCTTCGCTTCCGCCTCGAATGTTTGCGGTCGTGGTGATCTCGCATCGGAGCAGCGCGGCACCGTAGCCCCTCCCCCTTGTGGGGAGGGGTTGGGGAGGGGTCTTATCCCAACACGCCACTCTCACCGCTTGACTTCCCAGGTCGTCACCCGCTCGCCGGTCACCGGATCCTTGCCATCCTTCAACTGGATGCCCTTCGCCGTCAGTTCGTCGCGGATCTTGTCAGCCTCGGGGAAGTTCTTCGCCTTCAGCATTTCGAGCCGCATCGCGACCAGCGCATCGACCGCCGATGCGACGGCTTCGTCGATCTCCATCTTTTTCGGCAGCAGGCCCAGAAGGTCGGCCGTTGCGGCAAAGACGGCGCGGGCTGCGGAATCCGCATGGGCAGCCTGCGCCAGCGCATGCAATGCCTGCACCGCCGCGACCGTGTTGAGGTCGTCGGAAAGCGCGTTCAGCACGGTTTCATCGGGCGGCGCATCGCCGGCTTCTGCCGCCGGCCATTTGGCGAGCAGACGTTCGGCTTCTTCCAGTCGCTTGATCGAAAAATCGATCGGCTCGCGGTAATGCGTCATCAGTATGGCAAGGCGCAGCACCTGACCCGGCCATCTGCGGCCGCCGAAGATTTCCGTCTGAAGCAACTCGTTGATGGTGATGAAATTGCCTTCGGATTTCGACATCTTGCGGCCTTCGACCTGCAGGAAGCCGTTATGCATCCAGACATTCGCCATCACCTCGGTGCCGTGCGCGCAGCGCGACTGGGCGATCTCGTTTTCATGATGCGGGAAGATCAGGTCCAGCCCGCCGCCATGAATGTCGAAGATATCGCCGAGATAACGCTTGCTCATCGCCGAGCATTCGATGTGCCAACCGGGCCGGCCGCGGCCCCATGGGCTCTCCCAGCCGGGTTCGCTGTGGCTCGACAGCTTCCAGAGCACGAAATCACCTGGGTTCCTCTTGTGCGCGTCGACGGCGACGCGGGCGCCGGCCTGCTGCTCGTCGAGCGGACGTTTCGAAAGCTGACCGTAATCCGCCATGGATTTGGTGTCGAACAGCACTTCCCCTGATGCGACATAGGCATGGCCGTTGCCGATCAGCTTCTCGATGATCTCGGTCATCTCGACGATATTGTCGGTGGCGCGCGGCTCGAAGCTCGGCTCCAGGCAGCCGAGTTCGGCGACATCGGCGTGATATTGCGTCTCCGTCTTTTCGGTGACCGCGCGGATCGCTTCATTGAGCGGCAGGCCCGGATGGTCTCGAAGCGCCCGTGCATTGATCTTGTCGTCGACGTCGGTGATGTTGCGGACATAAGTGACGTGGTCTTCGCCATAGACATGGCGCAGCAGCCGGAACAGCATATCGAAGACGATGGCTGGCCGGGCATTGCCGATATGAGCGAAGTCATAGACGGTCGGGCCGCAGACATACATGCGGACATTGTTGGGATCGATCGGCGAAAAGACCGATTTTTCCCGTGTCAGCGTGTTGTACAGCTTCAGTTCCGGCGTCGCGTCCATTTCACTCTCCCAAATGCACGATCAGAAAAATAGTGCGACCGGCGGACCGGGGCGTTTCGCATCTTGACTATTTGGGAGACGAAAACGGCCGGGCCAGCGCTCGCGCTAGCGAATAATCTTCCGGCAGATAATGCAGATAACCGTTTTCATGGCGCGTTTTATGGCCCGCTTCGTGCTTCCGGTCAAGGGGCGAAGAGCGATCCAGCGGCAACGGGATCCATCTATCCGGTGAATCGATTGCAGCAACCAACGTCTTTGAAACCGATCAGCGCGCTCCTTGAAATTCGTCCGCCATTTTCGGTGCACAAATCTCGCATAGCCAGTTGAGAAGCTGTTGAAAATAGGGGGAAGGGATGCGGAGACTTGCGCGATCGACGATCGGAGCGACTGCGGTTCTGGTGGTCGCATTCGCTGCATATTTCGCATACGATTTCGGGATGCTTCGCTTCAACAACCCCTCTCTTAGCAACTATCCAATCCAAGGCATCGATGTCAGCCATCACCAGGGCGATATCGATTGGAAGGTTGTTGCCGCGCAGCCGAATGTCCGTTTCGCCTTCATGAAGGCGACCGAAGGCGGAGACCATTGGGATTCCAAGTTCGCCGACAACTGGCAGCGCGCTGGAGATGCTGGAGTGGTCAGGGGCGCCTATCATTTCTTCACCTTCTGCCGCCCGGGCAAGGATCAGGCGCAGAATGTCCTGGCGACCGTGCCGAAGGAGCAGGGAACTCTGCCGATCGCCGTCGATCTGGAGTTTGTCGGCAATTGCAACAAGATCCCGACGCTCGAGGAAATGGTTGCCGAGGTGAACGCCTTTTTCACCGAGCTGAACGGCACTTTTCCGGAAAAGCCTATTTTCTACGTCACGCAGGAGTTCTTCGATCAATATCTGAAAGGCAATGAATCACGCTTCCCCGACCACTATCTGTGGCTGCGCAGCGTGTTCAGAGAGCCGAGGCAGGAAGAGTGCAGTCGTTGGTCGATCTGGCAATTTGCCGATAACGGCACCTTGGACGGCATCCAGGGACCGGTTGACCTGAATGCGCTATGCCCGTCGGAAACGGGCCTGGCGCAGCTGTTCCCAGCCGTTGCAGCGAACTGAACGTCAAGCTTATTCCGGTAGGCGATAATCGACGAGCTTGTTCTCCCGGATGATGAACAGCTTGCCCGTCTCCGTCACACCAGGCCCGAGCAACGGCAGGATTGCCTTTGCGACCTCGGAGGGATGCGGCAGCGTATGCGGATCTTCGCCCGGCACTGCCTGCGCCCGCATCGCCGTGCGTGTCGCCCCCGGATCGACGCTGGTGACCCGCAGCGGTGTGCTTTGGCTCTCGCCGGCCCATGTGCGTGCCAGCGCTTCGACCGCAGCCTTGGAAGCGGAATAGGCGCCCCAGAAGGGGCGGCACTTGTGGGCAGCACCCGACGAGATGATCACCGCGCGGCCGGCATCCGAGCGGGCCAACAACGGGTCGACCGAGCGGATCAGCCGCCATGTCGCGGTGACGTTGATGGTCATCACCTTCTCGAACACTTTCGCTTCGATATGGCCGATCGGCGAAATGACGCCGAGCACGCCGGCATTGGCAACGAGGATGTCGAGCTTGCCCCAGCGCTCGAAGATCGAGCCGCCGAGCGCATCGATCGCATTCATGTCGGCAAGGTCGAAGGGCACGAGTGTTGCCGTGCCCCCGACAGCCTTGATCGCATCGTCGAGGTCCTCGAGCCCGCCGACCGTGCGGGCGCAGGCAATCACATGGGCGCCGGCTTTGGCAAGTTCCAGCGCCGTGAAATAGCCGATGCCGCGCGACGCACCGGTGACGAGTGCGATCTTGCCTTCAAGATTGATATTCATGATGCCGTGTTCCCTCACGAAGGGAGAGGGGTTCGATTGAACCCCTCGGGATGGGACAATGGAAAAGCCGGCGCGCCGTGTCAGCCGTTGCTGGCAAGCATCGAAATCTTGTTGCCCATGGACTCGCCGTTCTTGTCGAGCAGGCGGGTCGGATAGTCGCCGGTAAAATAATGGTCGGTGAACTGCGGCCGGGCCGGGTTGCGGTCCTCGCTGCCAACGGCGCGATAGAGGCCGTCGATCGACAGGAAGGCGAGCGAATCGGCGCCGATGTATTTGGCCATGGCTTTGACATCGGCATATTGGTTTGCCAGCAGCTTATCTGCGTCAGGCGTGTCGATGCCGTAGAAATCCGGGAAGAAGATCATCGGGCTTGCGACGCGGACATGGACTTCGCGCGCGCCGGCTTCCCGGATCATCTGGACGATCTTGAGAGACGTCGTGCCGCGCACGATGGAATCGTCAACCAGCACCACGCGCTTGCCTTCGATCATCGCCCGGTTGGCCGAATGCTTCAGCTTTACGCCGAAGGCGCGGATCTGCTGCGTCGGCTCGATGAAGGTGCGCCCGACATAATGGTTGCGGATGATGCCGTATTCGAACGGAATGCCGCTCTGTTGGGCATAGCCGAGCGCTGCCGGCGTCCCACCATCCGGCACCGGCACGATCACGTCGCCATCGACGGGCGATTCCTTGGCGAGGTTCATGCCCATGCTCTTGCGCGTCGTATAGACGTTGCGGCCGCCGACCACCGAGTCCGGGCGAGCGAAATAGACATATTCGAACAGGCAGAGGCGTTCCGGCTGCGGCTTGCTGGGTTTGCGCGCATCGATGCTGATCGAGCCGTCCGGCTGGATTTCACAGATGATGACCTCGCCGTTCTCAACGTCACGGATGAACTTGGCGCCGATGATGTCGAGTGCGCAGGTCTCCGAGCAGAAGATCGGCTTGCCGTCGAATTCCCCCATGACGAGTGGGCGGATGCCGGTCGGGTCGCGCGCGGCAATCAGCTTGGTGCGCGTCATGGCGAGCATCGAATAGCCGCCTTCCATCTGGCGAATGGCGTCGATGAAGCGGTCGGATGTCGAAGCGTGACGGGAGCGGGCGATGAGGTGAAGGACGACCTCGGTGTCGGAGGTCGACTGACAGATGGCGCCGGTCGCGATGATCTGGCGGCGCAGCGTCAGGCCGTTGGTGAAATTGCCGTTATGGGCGATGGCGATGCCGCCTTCTTCCAATTCGGCAAAGAGCGGCTGGACGTTGCGCATGGCCACTTCGCCGGTTGTCGAGTAGCGGGTATGACCGATCGTAATGCTGCCGGGCAGGCGGGCAAGCGTCATCGGATTGGTATAGTGGTCACCGACGAGGCCCATGTGGCGCTCTTGATAAAAGCGCTTGCCGTCGAAGGAGACGATGCCGGCCGCTTCCTGTCCACGGTGCTGCAAGGCATGCAGGCCGAGAGCTGTCAGCGCGGCGGCATCGGGATGTCCCAGAATTCCGAAAACCCCGCATTCTTCATGCAGCGTATCTCCGTCGAGCGGATCGTCGGTCGGGAAGGAATGGGACTGGTTCATTTCTGCGGGCCTCTGCTCTCACAAGAATGGATCGGCATTTCCAGAAACAGCTGAGCCCGGCGGAGCTGGAATGCCCGGCCGGACCCTCATTTCATGTTCCGCTCAAATGGCAACTGCCGGAAGGCGGGTCAAGCTCTTGAACACTGTGTCAATTCGCCGGCTGCTGTGCGCCGCCTGCCGGCGCGGTCGGTGCGTCTTCCGCCGGAGCCTGGTCGCCCGTCGGCGGAGTGGTGCCTCCAGCGCCCTGTGCCGGTGGCTGCAGCTTATCACGGATGCTTTCCGGTATCATCTGGGCAAATTGCTCCGGCAGAACCGCTTTCAGCTTCACGACCATCGAATCCAGGAAGGGCTTTGACTTCGCCTCATTGACCCAGGCCGGACGGTGGTCGACATCGACGAGCCAATTCCAGAAGGCGACGGCAACGACCAGGAGCAGCACGCCACGCGCCGCCCCGAACAGGAAGCCGAGCGTGCGGTCGAGCGCGCCGACACGGCTGTCGATGATGAAATCGGCGATCTTCATCGTGATGAAGGAGATGACGATCAGCGCGATCAGGAAGACGACCGCTGCCGAACCGACGATCGCGATACGGTCGTCATCCGTATATTTCTTCGCATAAGGCAGCAGGTACGGATAAAGGCAATAGGCAGCCGCGGCCGAACCGCCCCAGCTTGCGATCGAAAGAATCTCGCGCGAAAAGCCGCGGACCATCGCCAGCACGGCGGAGAAGAGCACGACGCCGATGACAATACCGTCGAAAATCGTAATGGGCATGTAAATTCAACTCCAGGACTGCCGCTTGGCGGCCGTGTCGTGCCTTATCGTGTGCTCCTATATCATCACCGTTCACGGCAATGAAAGGATCAAACCTCGTCTTCCACACGCAGCGCTCCCTTCGATCCGGCGATGCGCGCGACCAGATCCGGCAGGCTTCCGACTTCGCTCCAGCGCCCGCCGGAGCCTTTCGGCAGTTCGGCGGAGGCGGATGGAAGCAGTGCTGCAGAAAAACCCAGCTTCTCGGCTTCCTTGAGGCGCTGGGCGGTGTGCGCAACCGGCCGGATGGCACCCGACAGGCTGACTTCGCCGAAATAGACGCAATCGGCGGGAAGGGCAATACCGGCAAGCGAGGAAACGAGCGCCGAGGCGACGGCAAGATCGGCCGCCGGTTCGGAGATGCGGTAACCGCCGGCGACGTTGAGGTAGACGTCGTGCTGGCCGAGCCTGACGCCGCAATGGGCTTCCAACACCGCCAGGATCATTGACAGCCGTGCCGAGTCCCAACCGACCACGGCGCGCCGCGGCGTGCCGAGTGAGGTCGGCGCTACCAGCGCCTGCACCTCGACGAGAATGGGACGCGTGCCCTCCATACCGGCGAAGACGGCAGCGCCCGGCGATTTCTCGTTGCGTTCGCCAAGGAAGAGTTCCGAGGGGTTGGCGACTTCGCGCAAGCCTTTGTCTGACATTTCGAAGACGCCGATCTCGTCGGTCGGACCGAAGCGGTTCTTGACCGTGCGCAGGATGCGGTAGTGATGGCCGCGATCGCCTTCGAAATAGAGCACGGCATCGACCATGTGCTCGACGACGCGTGGCCCGGCGATCTGCCCGTCCTTGGTCACGTGGCCGACGAGCACCATGGCTGCCCCCGTCTGCTTGGCGAAACGGATCATTGCCTGGACGCCGGTGCGCACCTGCGTCACCGTTCCCGGCGCGGATTCGGCAAGTTCGCTCCACAGCGTCTGGATGGAATCGATGATGACGAGGTCCGGCCGCTTGCCCTCGGCGAGCGTCGCCAGAATATCCTCGACATTGGTTTCTGCTGCCAGCATCACGTCGGTATCGGCCGCCGCAAGGCGTTGCGCCCGCAGCCGGACCTGCGCCACGGCTTCTTCACCGGAGACGTAGATGATCTTGTGGCCGCGCCGCGCAAGGGCGGCGGCTGCCTGCATCAGCAGCGTCGATTTGCCGATGCCGGGATCACCGCCGATCAGCACTGCCGACCCGCGCACGAAGCCGCCGCCGAGCGCCCGGTCGAGCTCCGACATGGCGGTATGGATGCGCGGTGCCTCTTCGATTTCGCCGGAGAGCGCCGTCAGCGCCACCGGGCGGCCCTTCTTCGGCGTCTTGCCGGGACCGGAGCCGATCCCGCCCATCGGGTCTTCCTCGACGATGGTGTTCCACTCGCCGCAGTTCTCGCATTTGCCGGCCCAGCGGTTATGAACCGTGCCGCAACTCTGGCAGATGAATTGTGTTCTGGCCTTCGCCATCAATTACTCTTTCAGTCCGGGTTTCCAAGTGAAGCAGACGCGCCGCCTCATCGAATCAATATCGTGCTTGAGATAATGGCTGTCGCGACGGATCAAAACTAATGATTTCCCCATCAGCGCGCCCGTGCCTATCCTTTGCTCCTAGTCATCCAGAACGGTGGAAAATGTTCGATTATTCGCTCGCACACTGGCTTGCATTTCTGTCGGCGGCGGTTTTGCTCAACCTTTCGCCCGGTCCCGATATCGCTTTCATCCTCGGCCACACGATGAGAAGCGGAAAACGTGCCGGTTTTTCGGCGCTGTTCGGCGTCTGGTCCGGCGCCTGTCTGCATGTGCTGATGGCTGCACTCGGCCTCTCCGCCATACTTGCCGCTTCCGCCGTTGCCTTCTCCACTGTCAAATGGATCGGCGCCGCCTATCTCGTCTGGCTCGGCATTCAGGCTTTGCGCTCCGGCGGCAGCAACGGCCTGATAAAGGCCTCCGGTGAAAGTTTGCCGGTCGCAAGAATCTACCGGCAGGGAATCCTGGTGTCGCTGCTCAATCCGAAAGTGGCGATATTCTTCCTGGCCTTCCTGCCGCAATTCGTCGTCGAAGGGGCAGGGCCGGCATGGGCCCAGCTCCTGCTGCACGGTGGGCTCATCATCGTCGTTGCCGCCTTCATCGAACCGCCACTCGTCCTTCTCGGAGGGCGCCTTGCCGATGCGATCAGGCATAATCAAAAAATCGGACTCTGGCTCGATCGCGGCCTCGGTGCGCTTTTCCTCGCGCTCGGCGTACGTCTCGCCCTCAGCAGCCGCTGAACATGACGGCCGTTACTCCTCGGTCACGTAGCGCCGCTCGTGGCGCAGCCCCATGCTGGTCAGGATTTCGTATCCGATCGTGCCGCATGCCCGCGCCACATCGTCCACCGGCATGTTCTTTCCGAACAGTTCGACATAATCCCCGGCGCGCACGGCATTGTCAGGCAGGTCGGTAATATCGAAGATCGTCAGGTCCATGGTGATCCGCCCGGCAACCGGCACCTTCTGTCCGGCGATGAAACCTTGCCCGCCTTGCGGCACCACCTGGCGAATCGGCACGCCGCCGCTCGACTGGCTGCGCATGTAGCCGTCGGCATAGCCGGCCGAGGCGATCGCCAGCCGGCTTTCGCGCCGAAGCTGCAGCGCCCGCCCATAGCTGACGGTCTCGCCGGCTTCGACGCTGCGCACCTGGATGATGCGCGCTTCCGCCGTCGCGACCGGCCGCATCGGGTTCGTCATGCCGCTGACCGCTTCGCCGCCATAGAGTGCGATGCCGGGGCGGGTCAGGTCGAAGTGATAATCCTCACCGAGAAAGATGCCGGCCGAGGCCGCAAGGCTTGAATCGATGCCTTCATAAGCGGCGCTAACCCTGTGGAATGATTCGAGCTGCTGCCGGTTCATCGCGTGGCCGGGATCGTCGGCGCAGGCGAGATGGCTCATGACAAGCACGGGCGCGAAGCTCGCCGGCCGCGAGCCGTCGTCGGCGAGTGCGATCGCATCGTCGATATGCAGTCCGAGCCGGTTGAAGCCGGTATCCACATGCAGTGCGCAGGGGTAGTCGCCGTAATCGGCAAGCACCGCCATCCAGAAGGCGAGCTGTTCGTCGGAGGAAATCACCGGCACCAGATCGTTTTCGAAGAAGCGCCGCTCGGTGCCCGGCCAGATGCCGGAAAGCACGAAGATGCGCGCCTCGGGCGCATAGAGCCGAAGTGTTACGCCCTCGTCGACAGTCGCGACGAAGAAGTCGCGAGCGCCGGCCATATACAGCGCTTCGCCGGCATCCTCGATGCCCATGCCGTAAGCATCCGCCTTGACGACCGCCGAGGCGCGTGCCGCGCCGGAGCGGCGCGCCATGTCGCGCCAGTTCTCCGTCAGGGCGGTCAGGTCGACGGTCAGCCGCAGGCCTGCCGAGGCAAAATTGTCGTCTTCGGGGGCGTCGAAAAATTCGCTCATGATCCGCATCGAAAAGAGGCCGGAGAAGGATTCTCCGGCCAGTTTAAAGGTCAACTATGTCAAGGGAAAGCCCGGCGCGGCACGCAGCATCCCCGCGATCAGTGCTCTTCATATTGGGTGAAGGAAGGATCGGCGAGATCGGCAAAGCGCGTGAATTCCGCCTGGAAGGCGAGCTTCACCGTGCCCGTCGGCCCGTGGCGCTGCTTGGCGATGATGACGTCGGCCGTGCCCTTCACCTTGTCGAACAGCGCTTCCCACTCCGGATATTTCGGATCGTGGATATCGCGCGGCTCCGAATTCTTGACGTAATATTCCTCGCGGAACACGAAGAGCACGACGTCGGCGTCCTGCTCGATCGAGCCGGATTCGCGAAGGTCAGACAGCTGCGGCCGTTTGTCGTCGCGGCTTTCGACCTGACGCGAGAGCTGCGACAGCGCGATGATCGGAACGTTGAGCTCCTTGCCGAGCGCCTTGAGGCCGGTGGTGATCTGGGTGATTTCCTGCACGCGATTGTCGCTGGATTTGCCCGAGCCGGTCATCAGCTGAATGTAGTCGACCACAAGCACGTCGAGGCCGCGCTGGCGCTTGAGGCGGCGCGCGCGGGCCGAAAGCTGGGCGATCGAGATACCGCCGGTCTGGTCGATATAGAGCGGCACCTTCTGCATCATCATAGAGCAGGCGACGAGCTTTTCGAAATCGGCGTCGTTGATATCGCCGCGGCGAATCTTCGAGGAGGAGACTTCCGTCTGCTCGGAGATGATACGGGTGGCGAGCTGTTCGGATGACATTTCGAGTGAATAGAAGCCGACGACGCCGCCGTTCTTTGCCTTCATGCTGCCGTCCGACTGGACCTCGCCTTCGTAGGCGGCGGCGATATTGTAGGCGATGTTGGTGGCAAGCGAGGTCTTGCCCATGCCGGGGCGTCCGGCAAGCACGATCAAGTCCGACCGCTGCAGGCCGCCCATCTTGGAATCCAGCGAATGGATGCCGGTGGAAATGCCGGAAAGTCCGCCGTCGCGTTCCTTGGCGACGGCCGCCATGTCGATCGCCAGCGCGACCGCATCGTTGAAGGCCTGGAAGCCGCCGTCGTAGCGGCCGTTTTCCGCCAATTCGAAGAGGCGGCGTTCGGTATCCTCGATCTGCGACTGCGGCGGCATGTCGAGCGGCGCATCATAAGCAATGTTGACGACGTCCTCGCCAATAGTGATTAGCGCCCGGCGCAGCGCCAGATCGTAGATCGCCCGGCCGTAATCCTCGGCATTGATGACGGTGACGGCATTGCTGACCAGGCTCGCCAGATATTGCGAAACCGTCATGTCGCCGACCTTCTCGTCAGCCTTCAGGAACGTCTTGATCGTCACCGGATTGGCGATTTTGCCCATGCGAATGATATCGCCGGCAACCTCGAAGATCTTCCGATGCAGCGGTTCGTAAAGATGAATCGGCTTCAGGAAGTCCGACACCCGGTAATAGGCGTCGTTGTTCATCAGGATCGCACCCAGAAGCGCCTGCTCGGCTTCGATATTGTTGGGTGCTTCGCGATAATGCTGCTCCGCCGGAGCAACGGCTGCAATCTTTCGAGCGGCGTCGTTCATCATCATCCGTTCTGTCTTTTTCCAGCTCCGGAGTTGCAATTCCGGACGCGAAAATCAAGAGGCTACGAAAGGAGCGGGGGCTCGCTTCGCCTAAATCCTGAACGCTGTGCACGTTGTTCGACTTCTCCACAGTCTCGGGCGGCACAAAGGAGAAATACTGGCAGTGTCACCCGCACGACACGGTGTGGCGGCGACTCAGCCCATCCGTTTCGGAAAATATTATTTTAGCGTGATGCGATTAGGCACGCAGTAAAAACATCCGGAAAATCCCCTTAAAAAAAGCGAACCGATCGGCGGCTCACATCGAAGGGGTGGAAACGAAAAAGCCCGGCGCGATGGCCGGGCTTCCCTGTCGCGGATCGCTCCGACGCAATTAAGCTTCGTCTTCGTCGACGCCGTCAGCTTCCGGATCGAAGAAGTCTTCCGGACGCAGCGCGTCTTCGTCGACGCCGTAGATCGCGTCGACCGAGGTGAGTTCTTCGCCCTTGGACTGGCGCTCTGCCTCTTCGGCAGAACGGGCAACGTTCAGCTCGACGTGGATTTCGACTTCGGCATGCAGCTGCAGCTCGACCTTGTGCAAGCCGATCGACTTGATCGGCGTGTTGAGATGAACCTGGTTGCGGCCGATGTTGAAGCCTTCGGCGCCGAGAATCTCGACGACGTCACGGGCAGCAACCGAACCGTAGAGCTGGCCGGTTTCGCCGGCGGAACGCACGACGATGAAGGACTTGCCGTCGAGAACGTCGGCGACCTTCTGTGCTTCCGATTTGCGCTCGAGGTTGCGGGCTTCGAGCGTCGCGCGCTCGGCTTCGAAGCGGGTCTTGTTGGCGGCGTTGGCGCGCAGCGCCTTGCCGAGCGGCAGCAGGTAGTTGCGGGCAAAGCCGTCGCGAACCTTTACGGTTTCGCCCATCTGGCCGAGCTTGGAGATGCGTTCGAGAAGGATGACTTCCATTTTCCTTTTCCTTTCTTGTGTCTCAGATTTTCGTATCGGATTGGTTGGGGGCATCAGCATCTTTCGTCGGGGTCAGCGCGATCGCCTTGCGCGTATCGCTGAGACCGAGGACGAGGATGAGGAGAGCTGGCAGCAGCATGAGCATCGAGGCCAGGTAGCTGAGGATGAGAGCCGGTATGCGCCAGTCCTTGCCGCGCGTGCGGAAATGCAGCGAGGCGAAACCGGAGAGCATGAAGCCGGCACCGAAGGTGCCGATCAAGGTCGCACCGACCAGCGCCGGAACGCCGCCGAAAAAGCAGGCGGCAAGCCCGGCCAGGAAGATGAAGATCGAGTTGCGGTTCATCCGCAGCGACGAGGGAATGTCCTCGCGCGGACGAAGGCCGCGGCCGGACGCGGCAACGATGCGCACGGCGAAATAATAGGCGGCAAACAGCATGCTGACCCACATGCCGCCCTGCAGAGCCGGCAGCATCAGCAGGATTAGCGACTTGGTCTGTGCGGTCGCTGCCGGATCGGGCATGAATTCCGGCTGCTGCTGCTTGACCGAGGTGATCAGCAAGTCGACGATCGGATCGGTGATCTCAGGCCCGTAGCCGATGATCACACCGATGACGATGACGGCGAGCGTCACCAGCCCGCAGAGATGCAGCAGGATATCGGAGAGCGGATACCAGGCAAGCAGATGGTCGGGGCCGCCGAGTTCGGAGGCCGGACGCGCCAGATTGGCGAGATGGCTGAGCCAACCGGCCGGCAGAAGCGTCACCAGCGTCATAATCAGCGCGAAGGACGGCGAGATCAAGATCGCGCCGAGTGCTGCAGCGGTGACGACGGCCGAGACCGCGGCGGCATTGCCCCAGCCGAGCCCGACGATCAGGATCGGCAGCGCCGATGCCGTATAGAGGAGCGCGCTGAAAAACGACGGCTGCATGCTCGCGCCCAGCACCAGCAGGGCGGCGGTCAGTCCGGCGAGTGCGCCGATCAGCAGCGTTCTAATGTTCGGTCGTTTCAAGGTCGCTGTCCTGCTTCATCAAGCAGTTAGAGGATGTTGCTGAATCAAATTCAGAAACGTCTCAACATGGGTTTTAAGAGTTCCGATCCGCGCCCATCGCGGAAGGGAGAAGGGAAGGCACGAATGCCTTCCCTCAAAGGTGTGGGCGTCGACCGATTAGGCGACGACGTAGGGCAGCAGGCCGAGGAAACGGGCACGCTTGATCGCCTGGGCGAGTTCGCGCTGCTTCTTCTGGGAAACGGCCGTGATGCGGGACGGGACGATCTTGCCGCGCTCGGAAATGTAGCGCTGCAGCAGGCGGACGTCCTTATAGTCGATCCGCGGCGCGTTGGCGCCGGAGAACGGGCAGGTCTTGCGCCGGCGATGGAATGGGCGGCGGACCGGAGCGGAGGAAGTTTCAGACATATCTCAGATCTCCCTTATACACGGTCTTCGCGCGGACGGCGCGGACGGTCGTCACGGTCGCCGAAGCCACCTTCACGCGGCGGGCGCGGGCCGCGGTCGCGATCACCGAAGCCGCCTTCACGCGGGCCACGGCCGCCTTCACGCGGACGGTCGTCACGGTCGCGCTTCTGCATCATGGCAGACGGACCTTCTTCATGCTTCTCGACGGCGATCGTCATGTAGCGAAGAACGTCTTCGCTGATGCGCATCTGACGTTCCATTTCCTGGACGGCAGCAGCCGGTGCATCGATGTCCATCAGGGCGTAGTGCGCCTTGCGGTTCTTCTTGATGCGGTAGGTGAGGGACTTGAGGCCCCAGTTCTCGATACGCCCGACTTTGCCGCCATTCGCTTCGATCACACCCTTGTACTGTTCTACGAGGGCATCGACCTGCTGAGCGGAAATATCCTGCCGGGCAAGGAATACATGTTCATAAAGAGCCATGACAGCTTTGCCTTTCTTGCGTTTGGTTCAACCCGATATTCGGCGGCTAAGCCTCAACGACTGCTCCTGATTGGGCGGACCCAGGCAAGAAAGCGTTTCCGAGACGGTCGAGAGCGGAGACACGGGAGGCTGGAACGCTTCCGTTCCGAACGATTTCCATGAGGAAACCGGCCCTCCGTTCAGCCACCAGCCAGAAGACCGGGTTAACGAACAGGGCGGCTTATACGGATTTTTTGGGCAAAGGCAAGCGCAATCGAACACCCGAACCCGTTGCCGGCCATGGTCGGCATCGGGCCGGCGCAAAACAAATAGGATCAAAGCGTCAGCGGATACTGCCGGTGCACCTTGGCGATTTCCGCCAGGATCTCGTTCGAAAGCGTAATGTCGGCCGCGCCGATATCGATTTTCAACTGCTCCATCGACGTCGCACCGATGATGACCGAGGCCATGAAGGGACGTGACAGACAGAAGGCGAGCGCCATGGCTGCCGGGTCGAGACCGAAGGTTGCCGCGATCTCCAGATAGGCTTTGGTCGCCGGCTCCTGCAGCGGCTGCAGGCGGCCGCCGATATCGTGGTTGATCGAACCGCGCGAACCCTTCGGCCTGCCGCCGTCGATATATTTGCCGGAGAGGATGCCGCCGGCGAGCGGCGAATAGGCGAGCAGTCCGACATCCTCGTGATGCGAGAGCTCGGCGAGGTCGAGGTCGAAATGGCGGTAGAGCAGATTATATTCGTTCTGGACGCTGGCAACGCGTGGCAGGCTCTTCTGTTCGGAAAGCGTCAGATATTTCTGTATGCCCCAGGTGGTTTCGTTGGAAAGGCCGATCGCGCGGATCTTGCCCTCCTTCACCAGCGCGCCGAACGTTTCCAGGATGTCGAGCATATTGGCGACGGCCTTGTCGCGATCCTGGTTGAAGGGATTGTAGCTCCAGTTCTGGCGGAAATGGAAATGGCCGCGGTTCGGCCAGTGGATCTGGTAGAGGTCGACGTAATCGGTCTTCAGCCGGGTCAGGCTGGCTTCGAGCGCTAGGCGGATATTCTTCGCATCGGCACCTTCGCCGCCGCGTATATAGTCGCGGCCGCGGCCTGCGACCTTGGTGGCGAGCACGATATCCCCACGCTTGCCGGTCTTCTTGAACCAGCTGCCGATATAGTCTTCGGTCCAGCCCTGTGTCGCTGCCGAAATCGGGGTGGTTGGATAAAGCTCGGCCGTATCGAAGAAATTGACGCCCTTTTCGATGGCGTAGTCCATCTGCGCATGCGCATCAGCTTCGCTGTTCTGCGAACCCCAGGTCATGGTGCCAAGGCAGATCTCTGAAACGGAAATCTCGGTGCGGCCTAGTGAATTGTACTTCATGGAAAAACCTTGGAAGAGAGGTGAAAGCCTTGGGAGGATCCGCGCAAATCTAGGCTGGATTTGGCGGAGCGCAAGAGCAAAAACCGGGCTTTTGCGCGCGCGCGAAAGGCTTCGCGGAGAATGGGCCGCCACTTGACTCTATCGGAAAGAATGTCAATTGGAGGCAAAACAGCCTTAACGGGCGCAATCAGGGGCAGGAGCCAGGGACACGAGAATGACCATTGCTTTCACTTTTCCCGGCCAGGGCAGTCAGGCCGTCGGCATGGGCAAGGATCTCGCCGAGAATTTTGCCGAAGCCCGAGCCGTCTTTGAAGAGGTCGATGAGGCGCTCGGTGAAAAGCTTTCGGACGTCATGTTCAACGGTCCCGAGGATACGTTGACCTTGACGGCGAACGCCCAGCCGGCGCTGATGGCCGTCTCGATCGCCGTTGTCCGCGTTCTGGAAGCCAAAGGGCTGGATCTGAAGTCGAAGGTCGCTTACGTCGCGGGCCACTCGCTCGGCGAATATTCGGCACTTTGCACTGCCGGGACCTTTTCGCTCGCCGACACCGCGCGGCTGCTGCGCATCCGCGGCAACGCCATGCAGGCGGCTGTTCCCGTCGGCGTCGGCGCCATGGCCGCGATCATCGGCCTCGAACATGCCGACGTCGTTGCCGTCTGCGAGGCAGCCACCGCTGTCGGCGCCTGCCAGATCGCCAACGATAATGGCGGCGGCCAGATCGTCATCTCGGGCGAGAAGGCAGCCGTCGAAAAGGCCGCGGGGCTTGCGACCGATAAGGGCGCCAAGCGTGCCATTCTGCTGCCGGTCTCCGCTCCGTTCCATTCGACACTGATGGCGCCGGCCGCCGACGCCATGCGCGAAGCACTGGCAACGGTTTCAAAATCCGATCCCATCGTGCCCCTCATTGCAAATGTCCGTGCCGCCCCCGTGACAGCCGCCGACGAGATCGCCAGCCTCCTGGTCGAGCAGGTGACCGGTCAAGTCCGCTGGCGCGAGACGGTGGAGTGGTTCGCTGGAAATGGCGTCACGACGCTTTATGAACTCGGTTCCGGCAAGGTGCTGACCGGCCTTGCCCGCCGCATCGACAAGACGATCAACGGCATCTCCGTCAACGGTCCGGCGGATATCGATGCGGCCGTCGCCGCCCTCATGGCCTGATTGGTATCCCCGGACACCGGGTTTGGTATCCCCGGACACCGGGTTTGGTGTCCCTGATATAAGGAACGTTTCCATGCTCGATCTCTCCGGCCGCAAGGCTCTCGTCACAGGCGCATCGGGCGGTATTGGCGAGGAAATCGCCCGCCTTCTTCATAAGCAGGGCGCCATCGTCGGCCTGCACGGCACCCGTGTCGAGAAGCTGGAAGCGCTGGCGGCCGAGCTCGGCGAGCGTGTCAAGATCTTCCCGGCCAACCTCTCCGACCGCGATGAGGTCAAGGCGCTCGGCCAGAAGGCCGAGGCCGACCTTGAAGGCGTCGACATCCTCGTCAACAATGCCGGCATCACCCGCGACGGCCTGTTCGTGCGCATGAGCGACGAGGACTGGGACAGCGTCCTCGAAGTGAACCTGACGGCGACCTTCCGCCTGACGCGCGAATTGACGCATCCGATGATGCGCCGCCGCTATGGCCGCATCATCAACATCACCTCCATCGTCGGCGTCACCGGCAATCCGGGCCAGGCCAATTACTGCGCCTCCAAGGCCGGTATGATCGGCTTCACCAAGTCCCTGGCGCAGGAAATTGCCACCCGCAACGTGACGGTCAACTGCGTCGCGCCGGGCTTCATCGAGAGCGCCATGACCGGCAAGCTGAACGACAAGCAGAAGGAAGCGATCATGGGAGCGATCCCGATGAAGCGCATGGGCACGGGCGGCGAGGTCGCTTCGGCGGTTGCTTACCTCGCGTCCTCCGAGGCTGCCTATATGACCGGCCAGACACTGCACGTAAACGGCGGCATGGCGATGATCTGAAACGACAAACCGCTGGCATGGGAATATTTCCGCCAATAGCATGTTGAGCAATCACGAACCGTTGATTTTCTGGCTTTGCGGCAGACTTAAAGCATGTTAAGCGGGCCATGACTGTGAACAGTCGTCCCGAGAAAGCAGACGGACCGGCGGGCTTTTTGCAAGCCTGGAACATCTCTGAAGCCGGGTAAACGAGTTTGCCGAGGATGTCTGAAAACATCGCAGGCTGAAACAGGGTAGGGGTGCCGCAACGGCATTCCGATCAGGACATAAGGTCGAGGAAACCGACATGAGCGATATCGCAGAACGCGTAAAGAAAATTGTTATTGATCATCTTGGCGTCGATGCCGACAAGGTCGTCGAGAGCGCCAGCTTTATCGACGATCTGGGCGCCGACTCGCTCGACACGGTCGAACTTGTCATGGCTTTCGAAGAAGAATTCGGCGTTGAAATTCCTGACGACGCTGCCGACTCGATCCTGACGGTTGGCGATGCCGTGAAGTTCATTGAGAAGGCCCAGGCCTGATCCTGTGAAATTGAGAAAGGGCGGGCCTGGAGTCCGCCCTTTTCTTTTCGGCATATTTCTCCATAGAACATAAGAGACGGGGGAAAGCACGCGATGAGACGTGTCGTCATCACCGGTACCGGCATGGTATCACCCTTGGGATGCGGAACAGAGGTGACGTGGTCGCGGCTGCTTGCCGGCCAGAACGGCGCCCGCCTCGTCACCGAATTCGAGGTCGATGACCTTCCCGCCAAGATCGCCTGCCGTATCCCTGTCGGTGACGGCACTGACGGCACCTTCAATGTCGATCAGTGGATGGAGCCGAAGGAGCAACGCAAGGTCGATCCCTTCATCATCTACGGCATGGCCGCCGCCGACATGGCGCTCGCCGATGCCGGCTGGCATCCCGAAACCGATGAGGACCAGATCGCCACCGGTGTGCTGATCGGCTCCGGCATCGGCGGCATCGAAGGCATTGTCGAGGCGGGTTATACCCTGCGCGACAAAGGCCCGCGCCGCATATCACCCTTCTTCATTCCTGGCCGCCTGATCAACCTCGTCTCCGGCCAGGTCTCGATCCGCCACAAGCTGCGCGGACCCAATCATTCGGTCGTCACCGCCTGCTCGACGGGTGCGCATGCGATCGGCGATGCCGCGCGGATGATCGCGCTCGGCGACGCCGACGTCATGGTCGCCGGCGGCACGGAATCCCCGGTCAGCCGCATTTCGCTGGCAGGTTTTGCCGCCTGCAAGGCGCTGTCGACCCAGCACAATGACGACCCGAAAAAAGCGTCGCGTCCTTATGACCGCGACCGCGACGGCTTCGTCATGGGCGAGGGCGCCGGCATTGTCGTGATCGAAGAACTGGAGCACGCCAAGGCGCGGGGCGCCAGGATCTATGCCGAAGTCGTCGGCTACGGCCTGTCGGGCGATGCTTATCACATCACCGCACCCTCCGAAGACGGCGAGGGTGCTGGCCGCTGCATGGCGATGGCGCTGAAGCGCGCCGGGCTGACGCCGGCCGATATCGATTATATCAACGCCCATGGTACCTCGACCATGGCCGATACGATCGAACTCGGCGCCGTCGAGCGGCTGGTCGGCAATGCGGCGTCGAAGATCTCCATGTCCTCGACCAAGTCGGCGACAGGACATCTTCTCGGTGCTGCCGGCGCCATCGAGGCAATCTTCACCACGCTCGCCATCCGCGACAATATCGCGCCGCCGACGCTCAACCTTGACAATCCCGAACGTGAGACGGCGATCGATCTTGTTCCGCACAAGGCTCGTGAGCGAGACATCAATGTGGCGCTGTCCAACTCGTTCGGATTCGGCGGCACGAACGCGTCTCTCGTGCTGCGCCGTTACGCGCAATAAAAGCCCTGTGCGGTGTAGCGGGTCTCCCTTACATCGCAAACCGGCCGTGCCCTACCTTGCGTAGGAGGGCGTGCGAAAGCATAACGACCGGCAACGGCGTCGTTGAACGGCGGCAGAACCTGCTTTTGCCGCATTGCTTCGCGAAATAGCGAAGTGAGGGTCAAGTTTTAGAGGATTGCCGGTGAGCGATACGACGAACCAGAGCAACGATACCCAGGCGCAGAAGGGACCGATCATCCCGAAGTCGCCGAGCGAAGCCCTACGTCCTGAGCGCGTTCCGGAGCCGCCGAAGCGGTCCAAGAAAGCCCGCGGCCAGATCGTTCTTTTCCTGAATTTCATCATGACGATGGCGGTTCTGGTCTGCGTCGTTGCGGTCATCGGCTTCTACTACGCCACATCGACCTATCGGAACCCCGGTCCGCTGCAGACCAACACCAATTTCATCGTCCGCAACGGCGCTGGGCTGGCCGAAATCGCCTCGAACCTCGAGCGCAACGCGATCATCAGCGATGCCCGCATCTTCCGCTATCTCACGGCAACGCATCTGTCTGCCGGTGAAAGCCTGAAGGCGGGTGAATACGAGATCAAGGCGAGGGCCTCCATGAGCGATATCATGGAGCTTCTGAAATCGGGCAAGTCCATTCTCTATTCCGTTTCCTTCCCCGAGGGTCTGACGGTCCGCCAGATGTTCGACCGCATGCTGCAGGATACCGTGCTGGAAGGCGACTTGCCGGCCGCATTGCCGACCGAGGGCAGCCTGCGTCCGGATACCTACAAATTCTCGCGCGGCACCAAACGCTCGGAAGTCATCGACCAGATGGCGGCTGCGCAGCAGAAACTCGTCGATCAGATCTGGGACAAGCGCGATTCCTCGCTGCCGCTGCGATCCAAGGAGGAATTCGTGACACTCGCCTCGATCGTCGAAAAGGAAACTGGCGTTCCCGACGAGCGTGCGCATGTCGCCTCCGTTTTTTTGAACCGGCTCGGCAAGGGCATGCGCCTGCAGTCTGATCCGACGATCATTTACGGCCTCTTCGGCGGCGAAGGCAAACCGGCCGACCGGCCGATCTACCAGTCGGATCTGAAGCGGGACACACCTTACAACACCTATGTCATCAAGGGTCTGCCGCCGACGCCGATCGCCAATCCCGGCAAGGATGCGCTGGAAGCCGTCGCCAATCCCTGGAAGACGCAGGACCTCTATTTCGTCGCCGACGGCTCCGGTGGCCATGTTTTCGCCGCCACGCTCGAGGAGCACAATGCCAACGTCAAGCGCTGGCGCAAGCTCGAAGCCGACAAGGGCTCGGATCCGAACATCGCAGTCGACGGCCAGCCGGAAGAGCAGCCGGCGGATAATGGCGCGACCGTCGCGCCGCAGAAGAAAAAGAAGATCAACTGAGACTTTCGGGAGACTCGCATGGCTTTGCAGTCCATGACTGGTTTTGCGCGGCGCGAGGGAACGAGCGGCCGCTGGCGCTGGGCATGGGAACTGCGCTCGGTCAACGGCAAGGGCCTCGACCTGCGCCTGCGTCTGCCGCCCGGGCTTGAACGCATGGAGGCGGACGTCCGCCGCCTCGCCGGCGAAAGCTTCAGCCGCGGCAACCTGCAGGCATCGCTGTCTGTGACGGCCGACCAGAACCGCTTCGAGGCGGTGCTGAACAAGCAAGCGCTCGCGGCCGTGCTGGCCATGCGCGAGCAACTGGACGGCGTCATCGATCCGTCGCCGCTGAAGCTCGATACGCTGCTTCTGGTGCGCGGCATCGTCGAATTCCGCGAAAGTGAGGATGGCGAGGAGGCGCTTGCCGCCCGCGACGCAGATATTGCTGCCGGCCTGCTGGCCGCGCTTGCCGATCTGAGAGTAATGCGCGAACAGGAAGGGGCAGCGCTCGCCCGTATTCTTCATGACCATGTCACGATGATCGAAGGCCTGACACGGACGATCGAGCTTGATCCCTCGCGCTCGCCGCAGGAGATTGCTGCGCGGCTTGCCGCGCAGGTCGCCTTGTTGATGGACGGCATGGCCGCACTTGACCGCGACAGGCTGCATGCCGAAGCCGCACTGTTGGCAACCAAGGCGGATTTGCGCGAGGAAATCGATCGTCTGAAGGCTCATATCGCTGCAGCGCGCGATCTTCTGGTGAAAGGTGGCCCTGCCGGGCGCCGCCTGGACTTCCTTGCACAGGAATTTAACCGCGAATCGAATACCATTTGCTCGAAGTCGAATGCTTCGGCAGTTACCGCTGCGGGCATCGAGTTGAAAGTCGTGATCGACCAGTTCCGCGAGCAGGTCCAGAATTTGGAGTAAGACATGAAACCGGCGAAATCCTCGCCCGTGCAGATCGCCCGCCGCGGTCTGATGCTTGTGATATCGTCGCCGTCGGGCGCCGGCAAATCCACCATCGCGCGCACGCTTCTGGAGACAGACAGGCAAATCGGCCTTTCCGTCAGCGTCACCACGCGCCAGCGCCGCCCAAGCGAGGTCGAGGCTGTGCATTACCACTTCAAGAGTGTACGCGAGTTCGAGCGGCTGCGCGATAGCGACGCGTTGCTCGAATGGGCCGAGGTGCACGGCAATTTCTACGGCACGCCGCGTGAGCCAGTCGAGCAGGCCATGGCGGAAGGTCGCGATATGCTCTTCGATATCGACTGGCAGGGTGCCCAGCAATTGCAGGAGAAGATGTCGGCCGACGTCGTGTCGATCTTCGTGCTGCCGCCGACCATGACCGAGCTGCAGTCGCGGCTGCACCGCCGCGCAGAGGATTCCGAAGAGGTCATCCAGACGCGCCTCGCCAACAGCCGTGCCGAGATCGCCCACTGGCGCGAATACGACTACGTCATCATCAATGATGACCTCAACGCTGCCTTCGACGCTGTCCAGTCGATCGTCAAGGCCGAACGCCTGCGCCGCGATCGCCGCCATGGCATGTTCGACTTTGTCCGCGAACTCTTGGAAGAGACGCCGTCGCTTTAAAACGCGATACCGGAACGTGTGCGGTTTCGGATGACGTCATCCTGGATCTAACCCGGAAAGGCTCTAAAGGCTGTTCGCCAACAGGCAGAATTCCTCGACGGAAAGGGTCTCAGCCCGTCGCGCCGGGTCAATCCCGGCCTTGACGAGCAGGCTCTCGCCGCCGAGCGGTTTCAGGCTTTGGCGCAGCATCTTGCGACGCTGGCCGAAAGCGGCCTGCGTCACTTTTTCCAGATTGGCGACAGCGCAGGGGATGGGGTTTTCGCGGGGGACCAGATGCACGACCGTCGACGTCACTTTCGGCGGCGGTGTGAAGGCTTGTGGCGGCACGTCGAACGCCATGCGTGCCTCCGTTCGCCAACCGCAGAGCACGCCGAGACGGCCGTAATTGTCGTCGTCTTCGTTGGCGACGATGCGTTCGCCGACCTCCTTCTGAAACATCAGCGTCAGCGACTGCCAGAACGGCGGCCAGGCTTTCGGCAGCAACCAGTTGACCAAGAGCTGCGTGCCGACATTGTAGGGGAGGTTGGCAATGATCTTGATCGGGCCTTCCGGCGCCAATGTCTCGAAATCCGTCTTCAACGCATCGCCTTCGATCACTTCCAACCTGCCGGGATAATGATCGGCGATCTCGGCCAGCGCCGGCAGGCAGCGTGTATCCCGCTCGATGGCAATAACCTTCCTGGCGCCGAGCGCCAGGATCGCGCGCGTCAGTCCGCCGGGGCCGGGGCCGACCTCGAAAACGGTCGCGTCATCGAGTGCCCCCGCTGTGCGGGCGATTTTCTGGGTGAGGTTGAGGTCGAGCAGGAAATTCTGCCCGAGCGCCTTGCGCGCATCAAGGCCGTGACGCTGGATGACGTCACGAAGCGGCGGCAGGCCATCGAGTGCTGCCATCAGCGGCGGCTTTCCGCACTGCGCCCGAGCTGGGCGGCGAGCTTCAGCGCCGCAACGAGGCTCTGTTCGCGCGCCAGTCCCTTGCCGGCGATGCCGAAAGCGGTGCCGTGATCCGGCGAGGTGCGTACGAAGGGAAGCCCAAGCGTCACGTTGACGCTGTCGTCGAAACCGAGTGCCTTGGCTGGGATCAATGCCTGATCATGATACATGCAGACGGCAACGTCGTATCGCGCCCGCGCCTCGTCATGAAACATCGTGTCGGCGGGCAGGGGACCGATCGCATCGACGCCCTCGTCGCGCAGGCGCTCGATCGCCGGACGGATGACGTCTTCGTCCTCCTTGCCGATCGCGCCGCCTTCACCCGCATGCGGGTTGAGACCGGCAACTGCAAGCCGCGGCGCCTCGATGCCGAAGCGATGCCTCAGGTCTTCATGAGCGATCCGGCAGGTTTCCATGATCAGTTCGCCCGTCAGCGCCTGCGGCACATCCCGGACCGGAATGTGGATGGTGACGGGAATGGCCCTGAGTTTCGGTCCGGACAGCATCATGACAGGTGTCACCGGCCGGCCGGTCGCCCTGGCGGCGAGATCGGCGAGAAATTCGGTATGGCCGGGAAACCGGAAACCCGCCTCGTAGAGTACGGCCTTGGCGATCGGGTTGGTAACGACCGCGAGCGCCTCGCCGTTGATGACAAGCGACACGGCTTTTTCGATCGCCGTGATCGTACCTTTCGCCGTTGCCGCATGCGGCTCGCCAGCCACGACCTCGATGCCGGCCGGTATAGTCATGACCGGCAGTGCGTCAGCAAACATACCGGCAGCCTCGCTGGCGCTATCGGTCTCGCGGATCGACACCGCCAGATTAAGCTCCCGGGCTCTCAGCGCCAAGACATCGGGATCGCCGATCAGGAAGAAAGGCGGCAGCCCGAGTTCACGCCGCCGGAGCCAGGCCATCAGAGTAATGTCCGGCCCGATGCCGGCGGGGTCGCCCTGGCTTAGCGCAAGCGGTCGAGAAAACGGTATCGCCATTGTCGGTCAGCGATAGGCGATCTGCGCCTTTTTGCGCAGTTCATCCAGGTATTTCTTGCTGTTTTCGTTTTCCGGGCTGGCGTCCTTGCCGCCCTTGGACTTATCGAGATCTTCCTGGCGGAAGACCATTTCGGCTGCCTGGTCGTCGGAGACCTGCCGCTGGCTGCAGATTGCCAGATATTCGACACCCTTGTCGGTAACGCGGGTCCCTGTCGTGTTGCCCTTGGTCTGCTCGACCAGCGGCTTCCAATCCGGCGGGATTTCGGGGGCGAGCATGCGGCCGAGATCGCGCACCGAAACGTCGCGCATCGTCGCAGCAAACACCTTTGCCTGATCGCAGCCCGGAAATTTGGAGCGCGACGCCTCGGCCTCGCCCTTGCGCTTGCCGGTGATGGCCCCGCGCTTGGCTTGCGGAATGACGAAGATGATCTGCTGCAGCATATATTCCGTCGTCACCGGCTTCTGCTTGTTGTTTTGCATCATGCGCGAGACGAGATCATAGTTCGACAGCCGCGAGGTCGAGCCGTAGCGGGCGTTGACGACACGCGGCCAGCTCATCTGCACGGCGATGAAACCCTTGAAATGGTCGACGCCGACGCCGGCGCGATCGAGGATCTGCGACATCTGCTCGGGGGAAAGCTTATTGCCGCTCGAAAAGCGCGCGAAAGACGCATCGACGTCCTGCTGCGACACCGACATATGGACGCGGGAGACTTCCTGCCGCTTGAGCGCCTCGTCGATCAATTGCTCCTCGGCGGTCTTGGCGTCGGCCTTCGTATGCTGCAGGCGCAGGAAGGCTTGGCGCTTGGCGACATCGCCGCTGGTGATGGCGGTGCCGTTGACCACGGCCTTGACTTCACTGACCGCGAGCGCTGGTCCGGCAAGGCCTGTCAGCAACGCAAGCGCTGCCCCGGCGAGGAACTTGGTTATGGCTTTTTTCGCGTCAATCATCTGTTGACCTCCCGATAGCGTCGCGAGCCGTTGTTCGCGGCGTTCTTACCACAGTACGAGACACGCAGAAATCGCTTCCCTCACGACGCGAAACCCCTATGCCTCAGATACCGACTGGCGGCAATGTCCTGCACAGGCTTACGGCGAAAGAATGGCTTCAGGCCCTGTTTGCGCCGATCGCCCGTCATTCGAGGGTGTCGGAACCGATCTTGATGTCGCCGAGCGTGCGGAAGGTCAGCCGTGCGCCGATCGTCCAGTCGCTTCCCGACTCGTCTTCGGAATCTCTGCTGTCCGTATAGGCGATCGTGAAGATCGTGCATTCGTCGTCATAAGAGAGGCCGATCGTCCGCCGGCTGATCACATCATTGTTCAGATCCCAGGCAATGCCGCCGAAGATCGACCAGTAATCCTTGAATTTGACGCTGCTGTTGGTCTGGATCTCGTCATTGTCCTCGGCAAAGCCATATGCCGGCTGGGCGCTGAGATGGGTGTAGGTCAACTGCGTCGCGAAGGTGTCGTTCTGGTAGGCCGTCGTCAGATCGCCGCGGCGGAATTCGAAATCTTTTTCGTCGAGCCGGTAGGAGGCTGCGACGGAAACGCCGTACGGTGTCTCGACGCCGCCAAGGCCGACATAATCGGAGCGGTCGGTTTCAAGGCCTGAATCCGCACCGACATTGACGAGGTCATCGGTCGCAAACGAGTTCTGGCCGGCGATCTGATAGGATTGGCCGAAGATGCCATGCAGCTTGTAGCCGCTGTCGAATGAACCGGTGTACTGGATGCCGAGATTGGCGCGGGTCCCGCCTTCGACGCGGTCGTAGCCCGAGAACTTGTCGCGGTCGAACAGCGAGGTGGCGTCGAAGACGAAGCTCTGCGCATCCTCATTCGGCAGGCGGCCTGCCAACTGCTCGTCGGGGCGGGCATAGATCTGTGCGATCGGCTCGAGGATATGGGTGCTATTGTCAGTCGTCATCAGGATCGGATAACGCATCTCCAGCCCGGCGGTGAACATCGAGCGGGTGGCAGAATTGCCGTCGTCGTAGTTGCCGGCGTAACCTGTGGGGTCGTCCATGTTCAGCGCGAAGGCATCGCCGCGCGCGGCCAGCAGTGGCGTGATCACCAGGCCGGTCGGCGTGACATAAGTGCGCTTCCACTGCAGCTCGGCAGTCAGCCGCGAGGTTTGTCCCTTCAGGCCGCGGAAGCGGTCGAAGCCGTCGACGGTATAGAAGTCGTCATGGGTGCGCGAAATATTCGTCAGGTTGACATCAGCCGAAAGCTCGCCGCCTGCAAGCGGTTGCGGCGCCACGTAATGATAGTCAAGCGACGGATAGACGATCGCCTGCTGTTTTTCGGCTGTGTTCGTCCGGTCGGCATCCTGGACGTCGAAATAGAACGCCCGCATGTCGAAATAATTACGTTTCCCAAGTCCCGTCAAATAGATCTGATTGGTCCGATCCGTACTGGCCAGGCCCCGCAGCTTATACGTTTTCGAGAAATTGTTGTCGCTCTGCATCATGACATCCCAGCCGAACGTCCAGCGCGGATTGATGCGGAATTCGGCCTTCGATGCCACCATGCCACGCTGGCCGGCTTCGGCATCGCTGGTGCCGGAGCTGAAGTTGCCCGGCTTTGCCTGGTCGATGCCGGCGACGCGCAGAATATGCGTGCCATTTTCGAAGCGTTGGCGAAATTCGCCTTCGATGAGGAAGCCCTGGGCGGTGTAGCCCGTGGCGGTGACCGTCGCATCCATGCTCGGCGAGATCACATAGTAATAAGGAACGGAAAGACCGAAGCCGAGATTCTGCGACAGGCTCATCGTCGGAAACAGAAAGCCGGACTTGCGTTTCACCGTATTGTCGGGAACTTCGATGAACGGCAGGAAGGCGATCGGATGGCCGAGCAACTCGAAGCGCGCTCTCTCCAGACGGATCGTATGCGTCTCTCCATTCTGGATCACCCGCTGGGCCTTGACCTGCCAGAAAGGGGCGCGCTTCGGATCTTCGGCGCAGGGAAGGCAGGCCGTGTAGACGCCCTTGTTGAGAATCATCTTGGTGCCGCCGACGCGCTCGCCGGTTTCGGCGGCAATACGCGTATTGTCGGCGGTTTCGATCCGCAGCGAGTTTATGAACCCGTCGGCGAAATTGTCCGTCACGTCAAGGTTGTCGGCATAGATACGGTTGCCGTCGGGACTGACCAGCTCGATATTGCCGATCGCCATCATCCGGCCGGTCTTCTGATTGTACTCGACCTTCTGCGCGACCATCTTGTAGCCGGCATAATTGATCTGCACGCCACCGACCGCCGACACCAGATCGGCGTCACGGTTATAGACCAGTTCATTGGCCGAAAGCAGAAGCTTGGCCCCTTCGGGAATCTTCTTCTCTATATTTTGTTCGGGCGCGCTGGCCTGGCCGAAAGAGGCCGGGGCGCTGCCGAAATAGGAACATAAAGCCGCGCCGACAAGCAGGGCAACCAACTGTTTACTAAAATACTTGCGGTCGCCTGCCGCCACTAGCCGTCCTCCTGATGAAGCAGAATAGTCGCACCCAAGGCCAGCGCGACGACCACCGGTATCCACGTCGCCACGAAGGGGGGCACGACTCCACTGCTTCCGAATGCCTTTACAAGCACGGTGATGACATAAAGCATGAAGCCCGAAAGGATGCCACCCAGAATCACGGAGCGGGATTGGTTGAACCGGCTAAATTTTAGGGACACTGTTGCAGCAATAAAAGTCATGGCTACCAGCAGCAATGGCTGGGACAACAAGGAGTTGAATTGAGTCTCCAATGCCTTGGTCGAGATGCCGAAGGATTTGGCCGCCGCGATCCGATTGGAAAGGTCAAAGAAACCAATTGTTTCCGGCGCTGTCAGCCGCTCCTGGACGAAGTCTTGTTTCAGATTGGTGCGAAGTTGAACCGAAGCTTTGCGCACGGGGATTTCGCCAGGCTTGCGCTCGACAACATTGTTAAGTTGCCAGTAACCATCTTCCAATTTTGCCGTCGCGGCGTCCTGTCTCAGAATGACCTGACCACTTGAATCGAAATGGATCAGCACGGCGTCGATCAGCTTGGTTCCGTTCTCCTGGACCGTATGCGCGCCGATGATGACATCGTCGCGGCCGCTGATCTGGCGCAGCCACGGAATCTGCGGCGCCTTGCGCAAAACCGCGTTCTCGCCGCGCCAGTCGGATTCGACCAGCAGCGCCTGGCGCTGTCCCCAGGCGGCAAGCGGGTTCAACGCCGCCATCGTCAACAGGCCGAGCGCCAGCGAGCCGGCGATGAAGGGGAACATGAACTGCCAGACCGAAATGCCGGCTGCGCGCGTGACGACGAGTTCATATTTGCGGTTGAGCCCGATCAGCACCGTCATGCCGACGAAGAGAGCGATGAACGGCACTGTTTGTTGCAGGATGAGCGGCAGGCGCACCGCAGTCATCAGGACGCCGCCGCCGATCGTGTAGCCGGGAAGGCCGGACATGCGGCCCGCCGTCTCGCTGAAATCGAGGAGGAAGGAAATCGCCGAGACGCCGATCAGGAACCAGCCCGTCGTCACCAGGTAGCGGCGAAAGAAATAACGCGACAATGTCCCGAACATCATTGGGCAGCGCCCCCGCCGGTCCTGCCGGTCACGGCAAGCAGCCTTTCCTGCATCCCTCTCCAGAAGGACGAAATCCGGTCCCGAATGAACGAAGGCATGACCAGTCGCTTATGCAGGCCGAGGAAGGCGATCGAGACGACGCTGCTGACGATCGGAATGGCGTAGAGGACGGCGATATATTCAGGGTCGGTGTCGATCTGATTGGCCGCGTAGAAGGCCGCCCACCGCATCGCGAAGGCATAGGCAAGCGCGCTCACCATCGGATGCAGCCGCGCTTCGCGGTGTGAGCGCGCATCGCCGGCGATCGCCAGTGAAAACAGCGCAAAGACGACGGGCAGGATCCAGTCCGTCAGCCGGCGGTGCAGTTCGGCGCGGTAGCTCTGCGGCCGGATCGTATAGTCCTTGTCGGCCGGATCTGGATTGAACAGGAACCACAGGTCACGGTCGCTGGCGCGCAGCGTCGCCTGACCGCGATTCTCCGTCATGTCCGAAAGGTCGAAGGAATAGGAATCGAAGTTGATGACCGAGACGTTGCCATCGGGCGTTTTGCGGTGCACTTCGCCCTCATGCATGATCAGCGTCGTGCCGGTATCGTCGACGGCGCCTTCCTTTGCATAATAGATCAGTTCGTAGGCCGGATCGCGCTCGTCGGCGACGAAAAGGCCTTTCAGCATGCGGCCGGCCATCCGCTTCGAGATCTGCACGTAAAGGCCTTCATCAAGCTTGCGGAAGGTCTTTTCCTCGATCACCGAAGAGAGAAGGTCAGCATAGGTCTCGGCGATCATCTGCCGCACGACGGTCTTTGCACGCGGCTCGACGACGTTGTCGACGAAGAAGGAAAGGGCACTGATGACGGCGGCAAGCAGCAGGATCGGTCGGATCAGCACGCTTCGCCGCGCCCCGGCCGCGTCGATGACGGTGAGCTCGGAATCGTTGTTCATCGTCGTCAGTGTCTGGGTGATCGCGATAACGAGGGCGAAGGGCAGCACGACGGGAATGATCGACGGCAGGATCATCGTTGCCAGCTTGGCGAACGAGCCGATCGACTGGCCGCTGTCGGTGACCAGATTGATGCGCTGCAAAACCTGTGTCGTCCAAATGATCGCCAGAACGGGCAGGAGCGCCACGAGAAACATCTGGCCGACGCGCCGCAATATGTATGTCTCGAGTAGTTTCATGCCTGCCCTTGAAAGCACCTACACGCCCAAACGGCTTTGCAGGAGAATCCCTCTACGCTCTTTGTCGCGCTTTTGCGACAAGCTGGTGTCAAAAATTCATTCAAATTTCAGAATTTTTTTGATGCTGTTGCGACTCAGTTAACGCCAGCAACGCGGCGAAGACGACAAGCGACGAAAGCCATCCAAGGACAACGTCGGAAAGGTAGTGCGCGCCGAAGGATAGCCGCATCGCCGGGGTGAGGATCGAGATCGCCGCCACAGGCGCCGCCAGCACATAACGCAGCCGTTTGGGAACGAAGAGCAGAAGGCAGATGAGCCAGCCGGCGCTTGCTGCCTCGCCCGAGATAAACGAACAGTTCGAAACGCATTTGCCGGCAAGCGAACCGGCCTCGACGAAATGCAGCGCACCGCCGAATATGTCCGTCTGTATCGGCCGCGGCCGGCCCCAATGTTCCTTCAGGATGACATTGACCAGCAGCACCGGCCCGATCAGCAGCGTTCCGAGCGCGACTTTGAGCTTTTGCGCCCGCTCGGCGTTGAAGGTCGCACCGTGCTGCTGATAGCATTCGACGAGTTTCCACAGCATCACGATTGCCACCACATAGGGCAGTCGGAAGAAGACGGTACGCAGCAGGTCGAAGGTCGCGACGTCGCGATAGGGAAAGCCGCCGCAGATGCTCCCAGTGGCGGCCGTCGCGTCGCAATCTGCACCCACGAAAAAAAGCTGGGAAAAATAGATGTCTATTCCGGGGAAGGCGCGGAACACCACAAGCAGCGCCCACCACGTCCAAAACAGCAGCATGAAGGCACCGAAAGTCGTTTTCGGCAGGCGGATTGCCACGTCCGGCCATCGATTTTTCGAAAAAACTGTCAACGCGAATATCTACGAAACTGACGAAAACATGAGGGCCATGATGGCCGCGGGCGACCATAACAATTGTCGCAAGCCATTGACAGACCCGCCAAACGCGAAATTATCCGCGAGGGACGGATTTCAAAGAATCCCAGCGGAGAAGACATGTCAGTAAAGTTGGAAATTTCATTCTCGAAGTCGGCAAAGCTCAATGGCGGCCTGGCGATCCTGTTGAAGACTGCGGAGGCCGACGGCGCTGCCGGCGCCGAAGCGGTCGATCCGGCAGGCGTGATCGCCAAGGCTGCCAGGATCGCCCGGTTCTCCGCGAAATCCATGGCCGCGCTCGATATCGTTGCCCCCGAAGGCGCGCCCGTCGAGCGCATCGTGGTCGTCGGACTTGGCAAGGCCGCCGAACTCACTGCCCATGACTGGCTGAAGGCCGGTGGTGCTGTGGCATCGAGAATCAAGAACACCGACAAGGCTGCTGCCTTCATCGACGTGCCTGGGCTTGAGACGAACGCGCGGGCAGCCGCCGATTTCGCGCTCGGCATGCTGCTGCGCGCCTATAGCTTCGATACCTACAAGACGAAGAAGGGCGACGAGGAGGAGAAGCCGGCGAAATCCGTCAAGGTGACGATCGTCACCGCCGATCCGGCTGGTGCCAAGAAGGCGTTTTCCGATTCCGAAGCGATTGCCGGCGGCGTCAATCTTGCCCGCGACCTCGTCAACGAACCGCCGAACGTGCTCGGCCCCGTCGAGTTCGCCGCCAAGGCGAAGGAGCTGGAAAAGCTCGGCGTCGAAGTGGAAATCCTGACGGAGCGGGAGATGCGGCGCCTTGGGATGGGCGCCCTTCTCGGCGTCGCCCAGGGCTCCGTGCGCCCGCCGCGCCTGGCGGTCATGCAGTGGAAGGGCGGCAAGGGCAAGGATCGTCCCGTGGCTTTCATCGGCAAGGGCGTCGTCTTCGATACAGGCGGCATTTCGATCAAGCCGGCCGCCGGCATGGAGGACATGAAGGGCGATATGGGCGGTGCGGCAGCCGTCACCGGCCTCATGCATGTGCTCGCCTCCCGCAAGGCCGCCGTTAACGCGGTCGGCATCATCGGCCTGGTCGAGAACATGCCCGACGGTAACGCCCAGCGTCCGGGCGACATCGTCACGTCAATGTCGGGCCAGACGATCGAGGTGATCAACACCGATGCCGAGGGCCGCCTCGTGCTTTGCGATGCGCTCTGGTATTGCAACGACCGCTTCAAGCCGCAGTTCATGATCAATCTCGCCACGCTGACCGGGGCAATCGTCGTCGCGCTCGGCAATGTCCATGCCGGCCTGTTCTCCAATGACGACCAGCTTTCCGCCCAACTGACGGCCGCCGGCCTTTCGAGCAATGAGAAGCTCTGGCGGATGCCGCTCGGCAGGGACTACGACAAGTTGATCGACAGCAAATTCGCCGATATGAAGAACACCGGCGGCCGACAGGCCGGCTCGATTACGGCCGCGCATTTCCTCAAGCGCTTCGTGCAGGAGACGCCGTGGGCGCATCTCGATATTGCCGGCACGGCGATGGGCTCGCCGCAGGACGAGATCAACCAGTCCTGGGGTTCCGGTTTCGGCGTGCGCCTGCTCGACGAACTCGTTCGCGCCCATTATGAATCCTGATGACGGACGTTCTCTTCTATCATCTGACCGAAACCAGGCTGGAGGACGCGCTTCCGCCGCTCATCGACAAAAGCGTCGAGCGCGGCTGGCGCGTTGTCGTCCAGACGCGCGAGCCGACGCGGCGCGATGCTCTCGACCAGCATCTCTGGACTTTCCGCGAGGAGAGTTTCCTGCCGCATGGTACCGACGAGGCCGATTTTGCCGAAAGCCAGCCGGTGCTTTTGACGGTGACGCCAGACAATGCCAATGCAGCGACCGTGCGTTTCATCGTCGACGGCGCCGAGCCGCCGCCGGCCGACGCCTATGAGCGCATCGTCTTCATGTTCGACGGTCACGATCAGGAGCAACTGGAAGCCGCCCGTGCGCAGTGGAAGAAGCTGAAAGGCGAGGGGCATAACCTTACCTATTGGCAGCAGACGTCAGAAGGGCGGTGGGAGAAGAAAGCCTGACCGTTTTGCCACGATACTACAGCATGGCGCGTCTTTTCAGACGCGCCAGGACGCCGTAACGCTTCGAATGCCGCTTGAAACCTTCCAGCTTCGTTCTCGCGCGCCGGCGGAAGCCGTTATCCCTACGACCCTTTGTCCTCGTCGAGGTTCGTCAGGATGTTGAGGGGGACGATCCCTCCCGCACCTTCCGACGGATTAAGCGCTTCCACTGCCAAAACCCGCTTTCCATTCGGACTGACAAAAGCGAAGGACCACGCCTTGTCGGCAAAGGTGCTGACCGGCATTTCCGCCCAGCCGGCTTGATGGACAAGGCGGTCGGCATAATAGGCCTTGATGGTCTGCGGGTCGGTGGTGCTGGCGAGATTGCGGGCCAGTATCCGCACGGACTTCTCTCCGAACCGCCCTTCCAGTTGGCCCAGCACTTTTCGGGTGGCCTGCCAATCCTGAGCCTGGGTCGCCGATCCGAAGGAATATTCCTCGGATCGGGAAACGCCCGGTGCATCAGGAGGCATGACGTCAAGTTCGCTCGAACATACTGCAAGGCCGAGAAGCGGCACCACAAGGATGCCAATCTTCAACACGCGGAAAAATCGGCCCTTGCGGCGGATTTTGTTGCTCATGAGCGGCTGCCCCCGAACATAATTGCCATAGGCCGGCAAATCTTGCCGGTTTCTATGACGTTATTGCGACGCTCAGTCGTGGAACGCGTCGACGAATTTCCGCTTGCCGAGCATGAAGGCATCGGCGACGTGGCGCAGCGGTGCGAGGTCGACATCCGATTTGCCGGCCTTGATGATTTCGGCGAATCGACGGTAGAGCGACGGATATTCCTGCTCCGGCTCGGCGAATGTCAGCGCGCCGTCGATCAGAAGCTTGGCGCCGCCCTCGGCGAGCACCATCTGGCCGGCTGCCGTCTCCGCGACGATATCCCAGCTTTGCTTGCCGGTCTGGCGCCAGTCGAATTCGGCGTGAACCGGCAGGCCGTCGGCATTGCGGAAGCGAATGTCGGCCGCGATCGGCGCATCGCGATTCTCAGGAAATTCGAGCACGGCCTCGGTGATGAAGATCGGCCGCGGCAGGATATGGGTGACGATCGACAGCGCGTTGATACCGGGATCGAAAACACCGAGGCCGCCAGCCTGCCAGATCCAATCCTGGTTCGGATGCCAGTGGCGGACATCCTCCTTCCAGATCACATGCGCGCTTTTGATCGTCGTCGAAGCAAGAAATGCCTTGGCGGCCTCGACGGCCGGCGCATATCGCGAATGCCAGCTGGCAAAGAGCGACGCACCCTGCTTGCTCGCCAGTGCTTCGAGATCGGCCACTTCGCTCAGCGTCGCGCCAGGCGGCTTTTCCAGGAAGACGTGCTTGCCGGCGACGAGCGCCTTATAGGCGGCCTCGTAGCGATATTGCGGCGGCATGCAGAGCGAAACGGCATCGATCGAGGGCTCGGCGTCGAGCATCGCCTCGATCGTCGTATAACTCTTGACGCCTTCGACCGTGCCGTGGCGGCTTGCCGTGGCGACGAGTTCGAAATCCGGGTTCTTGGCGATGGAGGGAAGGTGCTGGTCGCGGACGATCTTGCCGACGCCGACGATGGCGAGGTTGATTGGAGACATGGTGTTTCGCTCGAGCCTGTATGAAAAGTATGATTATTGACTTGGTTTGTATCAGAAAGAGGAGCGCCGACAAGCTCTCCTGCTCCATTCTATCGCATGATGGTTTGGCGAAGGAAGCTGTAACCCATTGCTGCGCGGGCGGCGCGCTCTTCGGAATTGCCGTCGCCGCCATGCCCGCCCGAACCGAATTCATGGAAGAGCGGCCGGTGTCCTTTCTCCTCCAGCAGCGCGGCAAAGCGGCGCGCATGCGAGGGATGCACGCGGTCGTCATTGGCCGAGCTTTCGACGTAGATCGGCGTATAGCTGACCTCGGTCGCCGGCTTGACATTGTGAAGCGGCGAATAGCCGAGCATGAAATCCCGGTCCACGGGCGTCTCCGGGTCGCCGTACTCGTCCATCCAGGCTTGCCCTGCGCTGAACAGGTGGAAGCGTGTCATGTCGAGAACCGGCACCTGGCACCAGACGGCACCGAAATCGTCGGGATAACGCGTCAGCATCACGCCGGTCAGCAGGCCGCCGTTGCTGCCGCCCTGGCAGGCAATCCGCGACGGTACGGTGTAGCCGCGGGCGACGAGATCGCGAGCGATGGCGACGAAATCGGCAAACGCCCGGTCTCGCCCCTGCCGCTTGGCGCTGCGATACCAGTCCGGCCCGAATTCGCCGCCGCCGCGGATATAGGCCTGCACATAGGCACCGCCTTGCTCCAGCCAGCGTCCTGTCACGCCTGAATAGCTCGGCGACAGCGAAACATCGAATCCGCCATAGCCGTACAACAGGACCGGCAGCGCGCCCTTGGTCCACTGCTTCGGCAGGACCAGCCGGTAGGCAACCCTCGTTCCATCCTCGGAAACAGCCTCCAGCAGTTCGGATGACATGTCGGTCGCATCGAAATAGCTTGGCGCCGCGGCGACGAAAATCAGTTCGGCCTGCTTGCTGCGATCCGACAGCTCGAGGCGATAACAGGCGGGAGGCTGCAGGAAGCCCTGGCCGACGATGTGGAGCGTATCGTCGCCAAGATGCAGATCCGCATGGAGCGGCCTGAAGTGAGCCGTCTGCATGTCCGCCGGTAGCGCGATCTCGCGCTGTTCGGCATCGGGCCTCGTCAGGTCGAGCACCATGAGACGCGGACGCAGCCGATCGGAGATGAGGAAGACGCACCATTCGCGCATCAGCATCATTTGAGAAATGGACTGGCCCTCGGCAGGCTGAAACAGGATCCGTTCCGGCCCGAGCAGGGCCGTCTCAGAGCCGGGATCGAAGCGTTGCAGCACGAGGCTGCCGGTTGCAACGCGCTCATCGGTCTTTGCCCGCCAAAGGCAATGATCGCGATTGAACTGGAAATCGGCCTCGGCGGGCAGATCGATGCGCCGCCGCGTCCCGTCGCTGGCGATCAGGAAAGCGCTGGCGACGCCGATCTCGTGGGCGGCGACGAAAATGTCGATCAATTCGTGACCCGCCGAAGCGCCTGACAGGGCAGGGTCGATGACGAGATTGAAGCCGTAGACGTCCTCATCTGCTGCTTCGAACATGACGGCGGCATCTTCCGGCCGCTGCCCGCGCTTCAATCGCCGCCCGACCCGCGGCCACCCGGAACGGGTCGCCGAAAACCGGTCGATGGAACCGAAATAGCAGATTTCGTCGCGGCTCAGCCAAGTGGCATGCGATCGTGCGGCCGGGGTGTCGAAGCCGCCCTCGACGATCTGTCTCCGCTCGGCATCGAATTCGAGCAGCCGGAGAAGGTCGGAGCCGCCGTCCGAAAGTGTGAGCAGCACCCGCGTGGGTTCCCACGGGCAGGTGACGGCACCGCGCCAGTTCCAGCGCTTGCCTTCCCTCACGCAGAAGGCGTCGAGATCGAAGGCCGGCTCCCAGGCGGCGTCCGGCAGCGGCTCCTGGTCCGCCGGCAGGCGGAGCCAGATGCCGAGAGGATTGTCCTTGCTCTGGCGGAAATCGAACAGCCACTCGCCTCGGCGCATCGGAACGATCAGCCTGTCCTGCCGCTCGATCAGCGCCTTGATCGCGTCGCGATCCCTCTCGAATTCAGGTGTTCTCAGTGCCGCGTCGGAAACCCGGTTGTGCTCGTCGATGAACTGGCGGGTGCGGGGATCGTCGTCCGTTTCGAGATGAAGGTTCATGTCCGGCCTGCCAGCTTCCGTTGATGTCGGACAGATCTAGGCAGCCGGTCCCGACTTGGCAACCCGCCTTACAGCACCGCGCGTCTCTTCAGACGAGAAGGACGCTGTAACACTTTGAATCTTAGCATAGGCCCGAAGATCGATTTCGATTTTCGGGCTCATGCGCTAGCGGGTTGTCACGAAATCGGCCGAGGCGACGACGGTGTTCGGCACCTCGGTCTTCTTGAATTTCAGCGTCACCACCTTGTAGCCTTCGGCTTCGAGTTTCGAGAGCAGGGTTGGCAGCATCGTCGCCGTGCGTTTGTGGATGTCATGCATCAGGATGATGCCGCGGCCGCGCTTGTGCAAGAGGTTCATCGTCCGCTGGGTTATGGAGACCGGCGTCGTGGTGAAGTAGTCCTTGCTGTCGATATCGACATCCATGACCACCATGTCGCGCATGGCGATCGCGGCGCGCAGCCTATGGCTCTCGGCAAGATAAGGGAAGCGGAAGAAGGAGACGTCGGTTCCCGTCGCCTTGGTCACCGCCAATTCGCCCTTGATCACCTCGGCCATCGCCGCGTCGAAAGTCAGTGAACTCAGGTTGGCATGGTCATAGGTGTGGCTGCCGATCGTGTTGCCGTCCTGGGCGACCTTGCGGGCGAGTGCCGGATGCATCTCGGCCATTTCGCCGACCATCATGAAGGCACCCTTGACGCCGAACTGGTCGAGGATTGCCAGCACCTTGTCGGTCCGGCCAGGGATCGGGCCGTCGTCGAAGCTGAGGATCACTTCCTTGTCCTGCAGCTTGAGATCTGCGAGCGAGGAGACCTCCAGTATCCGTCCGGCCAGATGATGCGGGCCGGCAAGGCGCGGGGTCGCATCGTCGCCGGCATAGGCAAGTTTCCGCTCTTCGGGCGCGATCACCGACGAGGTCTTGATCGTGGTATCGGGAGCGGCTTGTCTGGCGGTGCTGCAGGCGGAGAGGGCGGCCGTGAGGGCCATGCAGGACAGAACGAAAAAACGATACATGGAAAGGGCTCAACAAATCGGTAACGAATGTTGAGACAACCTTTCGGATTATGGTTAACGATCGGTTGAGATCGGCAAAAATTGCGGTGTAGCGCGGCACTTCGCCACGCTTTCCTTAAGACTTGTGACTATCCCGCCATCGCTTCTTCGTATTCGGCCGATAGCATCAGCCAGTCTTCCTCGGCAGCCGCCAGTTTTGCCGCAGCTTCGCCACGCTGCTTTGCCTTCTCGGCGGCTTTAGTGGGCGTCTTTTCGTAAAGGGCCGGGTCCGCAAGTTCCGCGTCAAGCGCCTGAATCTGTTTCTCCAGCTTCGCCGTCAAGGATTCAATCTCATTGATCTTTTTCCTGAGCGGCGTCAGCGAGGCGCGACGTTCGGCATTGAGCTTGCGCTGGTCGGCCTTCGACGTCGCGTCTTCAGTTAGCTGCGGCTTTTCTTCTTTTTTTTTACCGGAAGTGACGATGAGGTCGCGGTACTCGTCCATATCGCCTTCGAAAGTCGTCACCGTACCGCCATTGACCAGCCACAGTCGATCGACCGTCGCCTCGATCAGATGGCGATCGTGCGAGATCAGGATGACGGCGCCTTCGTAGTCGTTCAGCGCCTCGATCAGCGCGCGGCGGCTGTCGATGTCGAGGTGGTTGGTCGGCTCGTCGAGGATCAGCAGGTTGGGCGCGTTGAAGGCGGCAAGCCCCATCAGCAAGCGGGCTTTTTCGCCGCCGGAAAGATCCTTGGCGGCCGTCGCCATCTTCTCGGTCGCAAGCCCCATCTGGGCGACGCGGGCGCGCACCTTGGCTTCCGGCGCGCCGGGCATCAGGCGGCGCACATGCTCCACCGACGATTGCTCGGGGATGAGGTCGTCGAGCTGGTGCTGCGCGAAGAAGCCGATCTTCAGGCTCGGCGCGATCTTCACTTCGCCGCTCTCCGGCGCCAGCCGGCCGGAGATGAATTTGGCGAAGGTCGATTTGCCGTTGCCGTTCGAGCCGAGCAGGGCGATGCGGTCGTCATTGTCGATGCGCAGATTGAGGTTCTTCAGGATCGGATTGCCGGGCTCGTAGCCGACGGCGCCGCTCTGGATCGCGACGATCGGCGAAGCCGGCTGCTTTTCCGGCTCGGGAAACGTGATCGGCTGCACATGGTCCTCGATGACAGCGGCGACCGTTCCCATGCGCTCCAGCGCCTTGACGCGCGATTGCGCCTGCCGGGCCTTCGAAGCCTTGGCCTTGAAGCGATCGATGAAGCCCTGCAGATGTTTGCGCGCCGCGTCGTTCTTGGCTTTGGCTTTCGTCTGCAGCTCGTCGGCTTCCGCCTTCTGCCGCTCGAACTGATCGTAACCGCCGCGATAGAAGGTGAGCTTCTTCTGGTCGAGATGGACGATCGCATTGACCGCGTTGTTCAACAGGTCGCGATCGTGGCTGATGATGATGACGGTATGCGGGTAGCGCCTGACATAGTCTTCCAGCCACAGCGTGCCTTCGAGGTCGAGATAGTTGGTCGGCTCGTCGAGCAGAAGTAGATCCGGCTCGGAAAACAGCACGGCGGCAAGGGCGACGCGCATGCGCCAGCCGCCGGAGAAGGAGGAGGCGGGGCGAGCCTGCGCCTCTTTGTCGAAGCCGAGGCCGGCAAGAATGCTCGCCGCACGCGCTTCGGCCGAATGCGCGTCGATATCGACGAGGCGCATCTGGATTTCGGCGATGCGGTGCGGATCGGTTGCCGTTTCCGCCTCGGCAACGAGGGCGGTACGTTCCTTGTCCGCGGCAAGCACGATCTCGATCAGCGCGTCTTCGGTCGCCGGCGCTTCCTGCGCCACCTGGCCGATGCGTGCGGCCTTCGGGATCGACACCGTTCCGCTCTCCGAGCCGAGATCGCCGGTGATGACGCGAAAAAGCGTGGACTTGCCGGCGCCGTTGCGCCCGACGAGCCCAGCCTTCGTGCCTGAAGGCAGCGAAACGCTGGCATTGTCGAGAAGCAGGCGCCCGGCAATGCGGGCGGAAATATCGGTGAGCGTGATCATGGCCGGCGTTTTGGCTGAAAGCGCTCGCCAAGGCAAGAGCGCTTATCCCCGCGCCAAGCTTGCTTGTGCGCCGCAAGTTTGCTTGTCCCGCGGCCAGAACACGTGTCCGCCGCCTCAGCGGCCGAAAGCCTGCACCGGCAGTCGGGGGTTCGATTGCGCGGCGAGAAGCGCCACGCGAGCATTGGCCTGCAACTGCCCTGGCGTTGCCGCATCGGTGCTGAGCGCCACGCCGATCGAGATGGTGAGCCTGCCGCGATCGGTCTTGTCGGATGTCGCGAAGACCAGATTGTCTTCGACGGAGGCGCGCAGGCGCTCGGCAATCGCCATCGCATCCTGCATGCCGACATTGGAAAACAACAGGGCGAATTCATCACCCTGGGTGCGGGCAATGAAATCGTTTTTCTTGATCGACTTCTGGAGGAGGCCGGCGAGCTTCTTCAGGAGCTTGTTGCCTGCCTGCGTGCCGTATTTGTCGTTGAGATCGGTGAATTTGTCGATATCGATCATGATCAGTGCGCTGCCGGCGGCACCTTCTTCCCGCTCGTAGAGATCGGCGATCGTCCGGTTCAGCGCAATGCGGTTCGGAAGTCCGGTGATCCTGTCGGCGATGGCGGCCGATTGCATTGCCGAAATGCCGCGCTCCAGCGTTTCCAGCGTCTTGATATCGTCCTGCAGCTTCGCGCCGATTTCCATCTCGGCCGCAAGAACGGTCGAAAGCGACGCAGTGAGATAATCGACCTCGCTGAGGAAAGCGGCAAGGCTCTGGTCGCTCTGGCCGGAAACGGATTTCAGGATAGCGCTGCAGGCGCGCGCAAAGGTATTCTTGTGCTTCAGCCCTTCGGCAAGCCTTTCCGCCACATCGCGCAGCATTCGGCTCGCCTCATTCCGTGAGGTCTCGCCTGCCAGCCCGCAATGGCCGACGAGGCGGTATCTCAGGCCGAGCTCGTCGAGCATGGGCTGTTGCGGCTGCGGTCCGAGTGCTGCGATATCCTGCGCAAGGCCGGCATTCAGCCCGACGATCACCTCGTGAAAGAGCTCGTAATTGCGCGGCAGCGCGGCGACGTTGAGGCGCGCCATGTGCTGGGCGATCTTCTGAATATCCCCCTTCGGCGCCGGGCGCACAACCTCGCGCGGCAACAATGCGTTTGCGCTTGCATTCTGCATGACGATCCCTCGCGACCCAGCCTCATCTCTCACATCACGTTATGCCCGTAAGCTTTTAAGAGAGGCTGAACTTTCGCCGGGATAGCCCAGGATTGGCGGCAGAACCGGCAATGGCGGTTAATTCAGTCTTGATGGCCAGACCATGACTCCGAAAAGTGGGAGGCTTCTTAATTTAGATCGTGCCTCACATCCACTCGCAACCCTCGCTGCGCAGGAAGTAGATGAGATCAAGCGTAAGGCTCGGCTTGGCGAGCGCGGTCAGCGTCATGTGGCACTGGCCGCGATGATGGGTCTGGTGGTTGAAGAGATGCGCAAGCGCTGGAGCCAGCGGCTGGGTGAATTCGCCCGGCTGCGTCACCGGCACATAGGTGAAGTCGGCGGCAAGAGCTGCCTCGTCCAGCGTGTCCATCCAGGCAATGATACGCTCGTCCTCGATTTTGCGTACGGCGGCAAGCGCATCCAGATCTTCGAAGAGCACGGCATTCAGCGTCGTCGGTGCCTCGCCGGTACCGGTGAAGCGCTTCATCCATATCCGGTCTGCGACGAGCAGATGATTGAGCGTGCGATGCAGCGAGCCGAAGAAGGCGCCGCGGTCGCTGCGGAATTCTGCATCGCTGAGTTCGGCCGCGACCGCATAGACTTGGCGGTTGGCCCAGCGATTATAGGCGGCGAACATCTTGTAATGTCTGAGCATCCTGCCCCTCCCGTGTCGTATCGGCAGTCTAGCCGGTTTCCCCAGAAAGCCGAGTGATGACGCCATGAAATTTCCTGATTTGATCGCAGGCGCTTTCTGTCGTGGAATGGATAGAGCTGCGATCTCGAAAGGACTGTCATGACCAGAGCCCTCTATTCCCTCTGCGGCGCCGACGAGCGGCGCTTCTTTTCGCCCCATTGCTGGAAGGCTGTCATGGCGCTCGCGCACAAGGGGCTCGATTTCGAGGAGATTCCGACCACCTATGCCCGCATCAGCGCGATCGGCGGCGGCGTCTCGTCGATCGTGCCGGTTCTCGACGACAATGGCCGGCTGGTCTCCGACAGCTTCGACATTGCGCTCTATCTGGAGGAGGCCTATCCCGAGCGGCCGTCACTGTTCAACGGCGAAGGCGGCAAGGCGTTGTCGCGGATGGTGGAAGGCTATTCGCAGATGATCATCCATCCGGCGATCATGCGCATCGCCCTTCTCGACATCCATGCGAACCTCGACGAGGGAGACAAGGCTTATTTCCGCGAAAGCCGGGAGGCTCGGCTCGGCAAGCCGTTGGAAATGGTTGCCGCCGATAGCGAGGTGGAGAAGGCCGCCTTCGGCGCCAAGCTGGAGCCGCTCCGGCACATGCTTAAATTCCAACCCTTCATCGGCGGGCAGACACCGCTCTTTGCCGACTATATCGTCTTCGGCGCGCTGCAATGGCTGCGTGTCTCCGCCGGTCTCGCCATGCTGGCTGCCGACGATCCCGTCATGGCCTGGTTCGAACGCTGCCTCGATCTTCACCAAAACCGCGGCAGGACTGTGACAGCGGCGTGAAATTGCCGCCTACCTCTTGTTTTCGGGCGTTGGGGCGGGTAAAGACCGCCCACTTTTCCCGAGAAAACAGAGGATTTGACTATGGCGATTGAACGCACCTTCTCGATGATCAAGCCTGATGCAACGAAGCGCAACCTGACAGGCGCTATCACCAAGATGCTCGAAGATGCCGGTCTGCGTGTCGTCGCTTCCAAGCGCGTCTGGATGAGCCGTCGCGAAGCCGAAGGCTTCTACGCCGTTCACAAGGACCGTCCCTTCTTCGGTGAGCTGGTCGAAGGCATGACCTCCGGCCCGACCGTCGTCCAGGTGCTGGAAGGCGAAGGCGCAATCCTCAAGAACCGCGAGATCATGGGCGCGACCAACCCGGCAAACGCTGACGAAGGCACGATCCGCAAGATTCACGCTCTGTCGATCGGCGAGAATTCCGTTCACGGCTCGGATGCTCCTGAAACAGCTGCCCAGGAAATCAAGTACTGGTTCTCCGATACCGAAATCGTCGGCTGAGGCCACGCTTCGGCATTCGCCGGCAATGCCTTGAATTGACTCTCGAAAGCCGGGGCCTTGCTCCGGCTTTTTCTATACATTTCTCTATGCCGGGCATTTGTCGGTATTCGAGAAATCGACACTGCCATCAGGCTTGAAGACCTCCGGGTTCTTGTCATAAAGCGCGCCGACGACGAGCGACTTGCTCGGCAGGACGGTCTGGTCGAGGTCGGACCGGAACTGCGTCTTCAATTCCTGCAGCACCTTGCCGTCCTTGTCGACCAGCCGGACACTGACGGAATAGGGGCGGTCCTTGCGCACGCAGTGCAGTTTTTCGCTCTGCAGAGCGATCTTGTCGTCGATCGGGTAGATCTTCTGGTTCAGCACCAACGGATCGCCTCCTTGCGGATTTTCGAATTCGGCGATGATGACCGAGCCGTCGGGGATGGGGCCTGTCTTCTTCAGCGTCAGCAGATAGGTGGCGCTCGCCACCCGATAGTTGAAGACGAAGAGATGGCCGGTGACCTCGACCAGGTTTTCCGCCTGTCGCTGGCAGGCGGAAAGCAGAAGGGCCGCTGCTGCGACCACTACGATCATATATTTCTTCATGGCGTCTCCTCCTTCTTGCGGCGATAGTGACGGTTCGCCTTGGCGCGGTTGCCGCAGACCGCCATGTCGCACCAGGCCCGGCTCCTGTTCTTGCTGTGGTCTATGAACAGCCAGCCGCAATTGCCGCAGATCTTCATGCGCTCCAGATCGGGCATGGCGATCAGCCGCAGTGCCGAATGGGCGGTCGCCGCGGCTAGGCTGTTGGGGCCCGCGTCGCGCAATGCCTTCGCCAGCGCTTCCAGCAGCCCGGCCAGCAATTGGTCGTCGCCGCCATTCAGTATACGCTCGCGGAAATAGACGTCGATCGCTTCCCGCAGCGCGATGAAATCCGCTTCGTTTTCCGCTGCCACCGGTGCGATGTCGCCGAAGAGGGCGCGCTCGGCGCAGAATTCGGCGGCGGCGCGCGGAAAGCTCCGCATTTGATCCCTGACCGCGAAGCGGTCGATCCGCCGCGTTGCATCGTGGCGCAGAACGACGCTGTTGACGACATCGAGCGCCAGTGCGCCGCCGGCAAAGCGGTGAGGGGTCCAGGAAAAGCTCATGATGAATTATAACTAGCGAAATAGGTTTTACCAGTTATAATTTTAGTGACGCGGAGTGTCTCGAATGGCCTATCTTCTGCAGCAGCTGGCGAATGCGGTTCCGCTTGCTGCCCTCTATGCCGCGCTTGCCTTCGGTTATGCCGTCGCCTTTGGCGTGACGAAGCGGGCCGACATCACTTATGGGGCGATCTTTGCCTTCGCGGGCCAGATCCTGCTGCTCTTCACCGAACTTGCTTTCAACCGCTTCTGGTTGGTGCTGCCGGCCGCCCTTGCCGTCGGCGCCTGCGCTTCCATCGTCTATTCACTGGGGGCGGGCCTATGGATCGGCCGCTCGATCATGCTGCCGCTGGTCAGCAAATCGCCGAATACGGTCATCGTCGCCGCCCTCGGCATGATGATCGTGCTGATGGAGACTGCCCGGCTTGCCGCCAGTACCCGCGCCATCTGGCTGCCGCCATTCCTGAACGACACGGTCGTCTTCTGGAGCGACGGCCCCTTCAAGGTGACGCTCACCCATATCCAACTGATCGACACGGCGCTGATGTGCGCCATCGTCGCGATCGGTACGCTGATCCTCAGGCGCACGGTCTGGGGCCGCATCTGGCGCGCCGTCACCGATGACCCGCTGGCAGCCGAACTCTGCGGCACCAGCGCCGACCGCGTCTTTCTCGTCGCCTATGCGGCAGCCGCTCTCGTCGCCACGATCTGCGGCATCCTCGCCACCTTCTATTACGGCTCGATGGATTTCGGCTCCGGCCTGATGTTCGGACTGAAGGTGCTGTTGATCGCAGCCGTCGGCGGCTACTCCGATCCGCTGCGCTCGGCCGGCGGCGCGGCCGCGCTTGCCGTCGTCGAAACCATGTGGGGCGCCTATGGCCCCTTCGTCTGGCGGGATCTGGTCATCTTCTCGCTACTCGTCCTGCTACTGGTCATGAGCCGCAGGGAGCGTGTGGTGCTCTAATTTACTAATTTACTTCCACTTGTCGCGCGCTGCGTCGTCGGCGTCCTTCGCCGCGACCCAGTCGCCGGTGGCACCATCCCTGGCGTGCTCTTTCTTCCAGAAGGGGGCAGCAGTCTTCAGGAAATCCATGACGAAATTGGCGCCGTCGAACGCCGCCTGCCGGTGCGGTGCGGCCGCGACGACGAGCACGATATTCTCGCCGGCGGCGATCTTCCCGTAGCGGTGGATGGCGGTGAGGCCGAGAAGTCCGAACCGCGCGATGGCCAGATCGCCGATGCGCCGCATCTCCGCTTCAGCCATGCCAGGATAATGCTCGAGTTCGAGGGCTGCCAGCGTCCCGCCTTCATCGCGGCAGAGGCCGGAAAAGGTGACGACGGCGCCGATGCCGGGTTTGCCCTTGGAGAGGCGATCGACCTCGGCCCGCAGGTCGAAGTCCTCATGCTGAACGCGGATGGCGGGGATGATGGTCAATACAGCCTCCCTCTTCTCCCCAGCGGGGAGAAGCTGTCCGAAGGACAGATGAGGGGGGTGAGTGGCGCAAGCCGCGAACGCACTGAGCGCAAGCGAAGGGCAGTACCTGCCGGGGCGGCCCCCTCATCCGCCCTTCGGGCACCTTCTCCCCGAGGGGAGAAGGGAAGGGAATATGCCGCACCGGATCTCATACCAGTCATCCCCCCGTCATCGGCGGAAATATCCCGATCTCTTTCGCCCCTGATATCGGCTCGTCATGCTCGACATGCTCCATGTCGAGCGCCACGCGGATCACGTCGGGATATTGAAGTGCGGTCTCATATTCTTCGCCCAGCGTCTTCAAATGAGTGAGGAGATCGGCAACGGTGACGACGGAGGAGGGGAGGTCGATCTCCTCCTCGCCCTTGCCGATGCGCTCGCGCACCCAAGCGAAATAGATAAGCCGCGTCATTCCTCGTCATCCACGATATGTTTCAGTCCGGCGCGGAAATAATCATAGCCGGTGTAGATCGTCAGCAGCGCCGCGATCCACAGCAGCGCGATGCCCATCTGCGTCGTATAGGGGAAAATCTCGTCGCCGGCCGGGCCGGCGAGCAGGAAGGCGATGGCGACAAGCTGCAGCGTCGTCTTCCACTTGGCGATCCGCGTCACGGGTACGCTGACCTTCAGCGCCGCCAGATATTCGCGCAAGCCCGAAACCAGGATCTCGCGGCAGAGAATGGTGATCGCCGCCCAGATCGACCAGCCGGCGATCGTCTGGTCGGCCGCGACCAGCAGAAGAATCGAGGCGACCAGCAGCTTGTCGGCGATCGGGTCGAGCATGCGGCCGATATTCGACGTCTGGTTCCAGACGCGCGCGAGATAGCCGTCGAGGAAATCGGTGAGCGAGGCGATGACGAAGATCCACAGCGCCACCCAGCGCGCCGTGTTGCTGATCGACAGCCTGCCCTCGATGAAGAAGCAGAGAACGATCAGCGGCACGGCGAGGATACGACCGTAGGTCAGAAGATTGGGAATGCTGTACGCACGCGATGCCATGGGATCGTTTCTCTGAATTGATGCGCTGCTACAGCGCCGCGCCTTTTTTCAGACGCGCCAAGGACGCTGTAACACTTTAGGACCTCCGCATCGTGCTCGGGTCGTTGCGGTAGATGACGGCTTTGGCCGCGGACCGTCAACATTCTTTCTGTCTTTTCACCGCCTTTGCGTGGAATTTGCGACGGACGCCGGTTATTTCGCGGCGTCGTCGTGGAAATGGTTATAGACCTGCCTGGCGACGGCTTCCGATATGCCTTCCACCGCCATCAGGTCGGACAGGGCGGCGCGCGAAACCGCCTTTGCCGTGCCGAAATGCTGGAGCAGCGCGCGTTTGCGCGATGGGCCGATGCCGCCGATCTCGTCGAGCGGGTTTTTGATCATTTCCTTCTTGCGCCGAGCCCGGTGGGAGCCGATCGCGAAACGATGCGCCTCGTCGCGCATGCGCTGAATGAAATAGAGCACCGGATCGCGCGGCGGCAGCGTGAAGCTTTCTCGTCCCGGCGGGAAGAAGCGTTCGCGCCCGGCATCGCGGTCGATGCCCTTGGCGATGCCGATCGCCGTCACGCTCTCGGTGATGCCGAGTTCCGCAAGGATGGCCCGCACCGCCGTCATCTGCCCCTGGCCGCCATCGATGAGGATCACATCGGGCCAGGTGGGGAAGGGCATGTCGGCAGCGTCGGGTGTGGTCGCCGCCTGCGCCGTCCGGTCAGGAATACCTTCCTCCTTGATCAGCCGCGAGAAACGCCGCGTCATCACCTCCTTCATCATGCCGAAGTCGTCGCCGGGCGTGATGTCGGTCGATTTGATGTTGAACTTGCGGTACTGGTTCTTGACGAAACCTTCCGGCCCCGCGACCACCATGCCGCCGACGGCATTGGTGCCCATGATATGCGAATTGTCGTAGATCTCGATGCGCTGCGGTGTATAGGCAAGCTTGAACGTTTCCTTGAAACCTTCGAGCAGCCGCGACTGCGACGCCGTCTCGGCGAGCTTTCGCCCATGCGCCTCGCGCGCATTGCCGACGACATGGTCGACGAGATCGCGCTTCTCGCCGCGCTGCGGCACGAGGATGGAAACCTTGTGGCCGGCCTTTTCGCTGAGTGCTGCGGCGAGCAGTTCCAGCTCCTCGACCGTCTGCGACAGCATGATCTGCTTCGGCACCGGCTTATCGTCGTAGAATTGTGCGAGGAAGGAATTCAGCACTTCGGCGCTCGAAAGCTGCGGATCGGCCTTCGGGAAATAGGCGCGGTTGCCCCAGTTCTGGCCGGTGCGGAAGAAGAACACCTGGATGCAGGAGATGCCGCCCTCATGATGGATGGCGAAAACGTCAGCCTCCTCGACGCCGGCCGGATTGATGCCCTGATGGCTCTGCACATGCGACAGTGCCGCCAGGCGATCGCGATAGATCGCCGCTCGTTCGAAATCGAGGTCCTCGGCCGCCTGGTTCATCGCCTCGGCCATATGCGACTTCACCTTCTGGCTCTTGCCGGACAGGAAGTCCTTCGCCTCCTGCACCAGTTCGCCGTAACCCTCGTCGCTGACCTCATGCGTGCACGGACCGGAACAGCGCTTGATCTGGTAGAGCAGGCAGGGCCGCGTGCGCGTTTCGAAGACGCTGTCGGTGCAGGTGCGGATCAGGAAGGCGCGCTGCAGCGAGTTGATCGTCCGCCCGACCGCGCCGGCCGAAGCGAAAGGTCCGAAATAGTCGCCCTTTCGCGCTCTGGCGCCGCGATGCTTGAAGATCGCCGGCGCCCGGTGGTCGCCGGTAATGAGAATATAGGGAAACGACTTGTCGTCGCGCAAAAGCACGTTAAAGCGCGGCCGCAAGCGCTTGATCAGATTCGCTTCCAGCAGCAGCGCTTCGGTTTCCGTGCGCGTCGTCACGAATTCCATGTTGGCCGTCTGGCGCACCATCTGGGCGATGCGGTTGGAATGCACGCGGCCGACGGCGTAATTGTTGACGCGCTTCTTCAGACTGCGCGCCTTGCCGACATAGAGCACGTCACCCTCGGCGTTGAACATGCGGTAGACGCCGGGGCTGTTGGGGAGCCGCTTGACGAATTCGGCGATCAGTTCCGCGCCGATAAGCCCGGTCTCGTTGAGGCTGCCCGCGTTCCAGTCGACCGCAGCCGCAAGCGGGGCGACGGCGGAAACGTCGCCTTCCACTTCGATATCGTCTTCGCTCTCATCCGTCTCGTCGTAGAGAACGCCGCCGTCCGGCAGCTTTCGTCCATTCATTCCGTAATCTCCGCCACATCGGGCGTCTGCCAGGCGAGGTGCTGGCCGCCGTCGAGGGCAATCATCTGGCCGGTGATCGAGGGCGTGTCGTAAAGGAAGCGAATCGTTTGTCCGAATTCCTCCAGCGCCGGCCCTCGCTGCAAGATAAGGGCTGAGACCTGCGCTTGGAAGTCCTCCATCGCCTGCCGCTCGCTCGGCATCGAGGGGCCGGGGCCGATGGCATTGACGCGGATGCGTGGCGCCAACGCCTGTGCAAGCGTCTGCGTCGCCGTCCACAGCGCGGATTTGGAGAGGGTATAGGAATAGAAGCTGGGCCTCAGCGCCCAGACCCGCTGGTCGATGATATTGACGATCAGCCCTGCTGCCTCAGCGGGCATCTGCTGCGCGAAGGCCGCCGCAAGGATAGAGGGCGCACGGACATGCAGGTCGAAGTGCAATGCCCATGTGGCGGCATTGAAACTACGCGCGGAATCATGCTGGAAGACCGACGCATTATTGACGAGCAGATCGAGCGGTCCGAGCGCTTCCGACGCCTTCGCGACCAATGCGCCCGTCTCGCCGAGATCGCTAAGGTCGGCCTGCAGCGCGATCGCCCTTTGTCCCTTTTGCCGCAATTCCGCCACCAGCTCTTCGGCCTCACCGATGGAGCCGTTCGCGTGGATCGCAACGGAAAAGCCATTTGCGGCAAGGTCTTCGGCGATTGCCCGGCCTATTCTTTTTGCAGCCCCTGTTATAAGGGCCGAACGAAGTCTTTTGTGGTTCAAAATCTTGCCTTCTGATCCCGCGGGTCTGTCAGCAGACTATATAGGGGCGGGCGGAGATTATATAAATAGGCCGTTGCGGTTGCGTCGGAGAGCCGGATATTCTATGTATTATTTAAGAATGCGATTTCCTAAAATAGGTATTTTAAGTTTAACTCTTCGGTAGGGTTAACAAAGTGTATGTTGCGCCAAAGCAACATCGAATTTCAGCCATGCGGCAGCCACAATGATATCACAATTTGGCTCTTTCAAATCCGCATTTCAGTTCCAATTTCAATCTCGATCCGGAAGGGACATCTGGCAATATCCCGCCAATGCTTCACTGATAGACAGATGGTAAGCGGCGCGGGACTGAAAGGAGACTAAGTATGCGTGTACTCATTGCTGGCCTCATGGCCTCCGTTTTTGCAATTGCGGGCGTCTCGGCAGCTCAGGCGGCCGATGCCGTCGACCAGGTTCCGGAAGCACCGGTCGCCCAGGAAGCTCCGGTCAAGCCGGCTGGCAACTGGGAAGGCTTCTACCTCGGCGGCGCCGGCACCTACAACATGGGTGACTTCGGTTCCGACCGCCACACCTACGGTTTCGGCGGCCAGGTCTTCACCGGCTACAACTGGCAGCAGGGCCAGATCGTTTACGGCGTTGAATCCGATCTCGGCTACAGCGGCGACGATGTCTCCTCAGGCGGCGTCAAGAACAAGTATGGCTGGAACGGCTCCGTCCGTGGCCGCGTCGGTTACGACATGAACCCCTTCCTGCTCTACGGCACAGCTGGTCTTGCCATCGGCGACGTCAAGGTTTCCGACGGTACCTCGGACGAAAGCAAGACGAATTACGGCTATACGGTCGGCGCTGGTGTCGAAGCCTTCGTGACCAACAACATCACGACGCGCTTGGAATATCGCTACACCGACTACCAGAGCAAGGATTACGACCTCGACTCCGGCAGCTTCTCGCGCGGTTACGACGAGAACAGCGTCAAGCTCGGCATCGGCGTCAAGTTCTAAGCGAGTTGAATATTCGAACATGGAAAAGCCGGGCACGTCGCCCGGCTTTTTGCTGTGTGCTCGTTGCTCAGACGCTGAGCCCGCTCAGCCCTCAGACTTGAGCTCGCTGTGGGCAGGGAATTTCTTGTCGAACTGCCGCTGCCAGTCGATCAGAGGCGCATGATCGGCTTCCCATTGGTCCTTGAAGCGCAGCTCGAGATAATCGAGCGTCGCGGCCAGCGCGAAATGTCCGCCATTGAGCTTCTTGCCTGTTTTCGGTGGATTGGCGCTGAGATGAGCGAGCCCGCTCGTCGCCTTCTTCCATTGCCGGTCGATCCACGGCTGGTGAATTTTTTCCTCGTCGCGGAAGCGCCGCTCGTAGACGATCGCCAGCAGGCAGTCGCAGATGCCGTCGCACAGCGCCTCGAGGATTTCCGCATCCGTGCGCTTGCCGTTCTTCGAAGGGTAGAGCCCACCCTTCGTCAGCCGGTCGAAATAATGCATGATCGCCACGCTGTCGTATATCGAAATCCCGTCATCGTTCAGAAGCGTCGGGATCTTGCCGAGCGGATTGTTGTCCACCAGGATCGCCGGTCCGGTATTGGTGTCGACCCGGATGGCGTTCAACTCCAGGCCCAGAAAATGCGCGGCCATCCGCACCTTGTTGGAATAGGGTGAAGCGGGCGAACAAAGGAGCTTCATGGGACACCGGATGAGGTTGTAGACTGCGGCACGGACTATCCCTTAAGGCGATTGGCTGGTCAATCGTCCTTGACGGCCTTGTTTTCGCCGCGCAGCCAGAAGGCGCGGTGCGAGGCGAAGCGGTCTTGCGCCAGATGGTCCTTCAATGCGGGCAGCAATTGGTGCAACTCGTCCTTCAGTGTGAAGGGCGGGTTGACGATGACGAGTCCGGAGCCCGTCAGTCCGGTAATGCCGCGGTCGCTGCGAACGGCAAGTTCGGCGCAGAGCATTTTCGGGATATCGAGCGCCTGTAGCCTCTCGTGGAATTCCTTGATCGGCGCGCCCTTCTTCAGCGGATACCACAGGCAGTAGGTGCCGCCGGGAAAGCGCCGGTAGGCCTTTTCCAGCCCCTCGGCCAGCCGCCGATATTCGTCCTCCTCCTCGAAGGGCGGATCGACGAGCACGATGCCGCGCTTCTCCTTCGGCGGCAGATGTGCGCCGAGCGCCAGCCAGCCGTCGAGCTCGGTGATGCGGGCGTGGTGATCGCCCTCGAACAGCCGGTGCAGCCTGACATAGTCCTCGGGATGCAGTTCCATCGCCGACAGGCGGTCCTGCGGCCGAAACAGCATGCGCGCAAGTTTCGGCGAGCCGGGATAGAAGCGGATGCCGCCTTCAGGATTGAGTTCGCGGATTGCCGAGAGGTAGGGCTCCAGCAGTTCAGAGACCTGAGGGCCGAGCTCTGCCTCCATCAGCTTGCCGATGCCATCGAGCCATTCGCCGGTTTTCTGCGCTTCTTCGGAGGAGAGGTCGTAGAGCCCGATGCCGGCATGCGTGTCGAGCACGCGGAAGCCGCCATCCTTCTTCTGCATGTAGCGGATCAGCCGCGTCAGCACGACATGTTTCAGCACATCGGCAAAGTTGCCCGCGTGATAGATGTGGCGGTAGTTCATTTTTGCTGATGTCCGTATGAATTCGCGTCATGGGGAATTTTTGTGGCTTTTGGCCGTGCAAGCCTTGGAATATACAAATGCCATGAACATTGCGACCCCCATCCACGCCAAATCATCCAAGCCGGAAAACAGGGTGGGCCACACGGCCTGCCCGCATGACTGTCCCTCCACCTGTGCGCTGGAGGTCGAGATATCGGAGGATGGCCGCATCGGCCGTGTCCGCGGCGCCAATGACCATTCCTACACGTCGGGTGTCATCTGCGGCAAGGTCGCCCGTTATGCCGAGCGGCTCTACCATTCCGACCGCCTGATGCATCCGCTACGCCGCGCCGGCGCCAAGGGGGCAGGGCAGTGGCAGCAGATTTCCTGGGACGATGCGCTGGATGAGATCGCCGAAGCCTTTGTCAAGTCCGAGGCAAGAGACGGCAGCGAAGCGATCTGGCCCTATTTCTACGCCGGTACCATGGGCTGGGTGCAGCGCGATTCCATCGATCGCCTTCGTCATGCCAAGCGTTACTCCGGCTTCTTCTCCTCGATCTGCACCAACCCCGCCTGGACCGGCTTCACCATGGCGACCGGCACGTTGCGCGGCCCCGATCCGCGCGAGATGGGCCTCACGGATTGCGTCGTCATCTGGGGCACCAACGCGGTCTCCACCCAGGTCAACGTGATGACCCACGCCATCAAGTCGCGCAAGGAGCGCGGCGCGAAGATCGTCGTCATCGACATTTACGACAATCCGACGATGAAGCAGGCCGACATGGCGCTGATCGTTAAGCCGGGCACCGACGCCGCACTCGCCTGCGCCGTCATGCACATCGCCTTCCGCGACGGTTACGCCGACCGTGACTATATGGCGAGATATGCCGATGATCCCGCCGGTCTCGAGGCGCATCTGAAAACCAAGACGCCGCAATGGGCGGCTGCCATCACCGGTCTTTCGGTCGAGGAGATCGAAGCCTTCGCCAGCCTCGTCGGCACGACGAAGAAGACCTTTTTCCGCCTGGGCTATGGCTTCACCCGCCAGCGCAACGGCGCGGTCGCCATGCATGCGGCCGCCTCGATCGCCACCGTTCTCGGCTCCTGGAAATATGAGGGCGGCGGCGCCTTCCATTCGAACAGCGACATCTTCCGCATGAACAATGCGGAACTGACCGGCCGGTCGATGAAGGATGCCGATATCCGCACGCTCGATCAATCCCAGATCGGCCGGGTGCTGACCGGCGATCCGGTGGCGCTGCGTCATCGCGGCCCGGTGACGGCGATGCTGATCCAGAACACCAATCCCGCCAACATCGCGCCCGAGCAGCGCCTCGTCAGACGCGGCTTCGCCCGCGACGATCTCTTCGTCGCGGTCCATGAACAGTTCATGACCGAAACGGCTGAGATCGCCGATATCGTCATTCCCGCGACGATGTTCGTCGAGCACGACGACATCTACCGCGCCGGCGGCCAGAACCATATCCTGCTGGGGCCGAAGCTGGTCGAGCCGCCGCCAACGGTGCGCACCAATCTCTTCGTCATCGAGGAACTGGCAAAACGCCTCGGCGTCGCCGATCGCCCCGGCTTCGGCTTCACCGCCCGCGAGATGGTCGACCGCATTCTGGAATCGAGCGGCCTGCCGGATTACGACCATTTCCTCGAACACAAATGGTTCGATCGTCAGCCCGCTTTCGAGGAGGCGCATTATCTGAACGGCTTTGCCCATCCGGATGGCAAGTTCCATTTCCGCCCGGACTGGATCGATCAGCCGGCGCCGAACAAGCCCCCGGCTTCTATCGGCGCGCTAGGTCCGCATTCCGAGCTTCCGGCCTTCCCCGATCAGGTCGATGTCATCGAAGTCGCCGATCCCGAGCATCCCTTCCGGCTCGCCACGTCGCCGGCGCGCAACTTCCTGAATTCGAGCTTCTCCGAGACCAAGACCTCTCGCCAGAAGGAAGGTCGCCCTGAAGTGATGATCAATCCGGCCGACGCCGAAGCCAATGGCATAGCCCATGGCGATCTTGTGCGCATCGGCAACAGCCGCGGCGATCTGCGCCTCCATGCCCGCATCACCACCGAAGTCAAATCCGGCGTGCTGATCGCCGAGGGGCTCTGGCCGAACAAGGCGCATGTCGACGGCGAGGGCATCAACGTCTTGACCGGTGCCGACCCCGTTGCGCCCTATGGCGGGGCGGCCGTACACGACAACAAGGTCTGGCTTCGCAGGGACGCAGCATGATGCAGCCGAAATCACGCGTGAAGATCGTCAGCGAAGAAATCCTGTCGAATGGGTGGACGCGGCTGAGCAGCTACCTACTCGACTATATCGACCGCAAGGGCGCGACCCAGCGGTTGAAGCGGGAAGTCTATCACCGCACGCCGGCCGCCTGCATCCTGCTTTACGATCCCAAGCGCGACCTCGTCGTTCTCGTCCGCCAATTCCGCCTCGCCGTTCATCTCAACGGCGATCCCAGCTGGATCATCGAGGTGCCTGCCGGCCTTCTCGACGACGACCATCCCGAGGCGGCGATCCGTCGCGAGGCGATGGAGGAGACCGGCTATCGTCTACGCGATGCGCGCTTCCTGTTCAAATCCTATCCCTCGCCGGGCGCCGTCACCGAAGTCGTGCATTTCTTCGCAGCCCTCATCGACATCGCCGACCGCGTGGCGGAAGGCGGCGGCCTGGATGAGGAGCACGAGGACATCGAGGTCCTCGAAATCCCGCTCGACGAAGCGGCGGCGATGATCGAAACCGGCGAGATCTTCGACGTCAAAACGATCGTGCTTCTGCAATGGGCGCTGTTGAACAGGGGAACGCTTTTCTAACCCGGCCCGAAGGTGAGACTTTCCGCTGACGCGGCACGTTCCAGTCTGGCGTCCAGCGTCGCAAGCGATACGTTCTCTGCGACCGCAAGCGCCAGATAAGCGGCGTCATAGGCCGATAGTTTATATTTTCCGGCAAGTCGCAAGATCGGAAGATGGTCTTCGCTTGAGACAGTGCGCAGCGGCAGGCTGGTGAGTCGCATGAGACAAGCGAGCACATCCTCGTTGGAGATGCGTTTCCGCCGTTCCGCGGTCAACAGGATGTTGCGTATCTCATGCCAGAAGAGATCGGGCACCAAGGCATCTTCCGTTTCGAGAAACGACAAGGCTTCTTCGGCAGTCCGGCTTTCCTCATCGACAAGCAACCAAGCCGCCGCAACCGAAGCATCAACCACGAACGGCATCAGCGTTGGCCTTCGCGCCGCCAGGCTTGAATTTCGGCCGCGGTTGCTCCGGCGCGTTCTGCCCGTTCGCTGCGGAGTGCACGGATGGCGTCGAGCCTCTGGCGATGGTCATCGATCTTGATCATTCGGGCGACCGCGTTGTTGCCGCGTGATATCACCACATCTTCGCCTGCTTCTACCTTTGTCAGAAGCTCCGAGAGATGCGTTTTTGCCTCTGCCACTTTCACTTTGATCGTCATAGCCACCGTCCATTTGTGTTTAATGTAATGTCACGTCAAAACTTGGTCAACTGATTGGTCAAGTATGGCGAAGCAAGAACGGAAAGAGTAAGAAGTTTGGAAGTTCTTCATGCAGTTGTCACGAAGCAGTTCTATGCGCTGCGGTTTGTCAATCATCGGATGCGGTCAGGAGAAAGCCCATGTGGCTCAGCAATTTCACCCTCGTTCTCCCAAACGAGGTGGTGAGTGAAGGTTCCGTGCGTGTTGAGGACGGCGCCATCGCCGAGATCAGGCCGGAGCCGGTCGCCGGTGCCGCCATCGATGGCGGCGGACGGCTGCTGATGCCCGGATTCGTCGATCTGCACGGCGACATGATCGAGCGCGAAATCGCCCCGCGGCCGAACGCAACGATGCCGATCGATTTCGGCATCCACGAACTTGACAAGAAGCTTGCCGCTGCCGGTGTGACGACGGCGTTCGCCGCCGTCTCCTTTGCGACCGAAAGCGTCTACGGCCACGTCCGTTCGCTGGAGACGACATCAGCGGTGATCGAGGGCATCAACCGCCTGCGTGACGATCTCCTGATCGACCATCGCGTCCACGCCCGCTACGAAATCACCAACGTCGGCGCAGCCGCGGCACTCGAACGCCTGCTGAATGCTGACCAGATCGACATGGTCTCCCTGACCGACCACACGCCGGGCCAGGGCCAGTACAACAACCTCCAAAGCTATATCCTCAGCATCTCCGAGCGCCGCGCCATCTCCGAGGAAATGGCGGCGGAGATCGTTGCCAAGCGCATCGCCATGCGCAGCAATCCTGACATCGAGGCCAAGCTGAAGGAGATCGTCGCGCTGTCGCTGAAGCACAAGCTGTCGCTTGCCTCGCATGACGATGACAGCGTCGAAAAGGTCGCCGAGATGCACGATCTCGGCGTCACCATCAGCGAGTTTCCAGTCACCGCACCTGCGGCCGAAGAGGCGCGCCGTCGCGGTCTCTGGACGTTGATGGGCGCGCCGAACGCGCTGCGTGGCCAGTCGATGTCGGGCAATCTCAGCGCGCTCGATGCTGCGAGGGCCGGTCTGCTGAGCGTCATCGCCGCCGATTATCATCCGGCTGCCTTCGTACCCGGCATCTTCAAGCTTGCCGACATGGTGGAGGGCGGCCTGCCAGGCGCCGTTGCCATGGCGACCGGCAATGCCGCCCGCTCCGCCGGCCTCCTGGACCGCGGCGAAATCGCCATCGGTCAGCGCGCCGATCTGGTCGTCGTCGAGCGGGGCGAGATCAACCGCATCCGCGCCACCTTCCGCGCCGGCCGCTTCGTCTATAGCGACGGCACGCTGCATCCGCTGCGGGCGCTGGCGGCTTAATGCATGTCGCCCAAAACCGCAGTTTTGGGACGACGACATGCATAAAGCAATGAAAGATGGCTGCCCCTCCAGGGCAATCGCTTCAGCTTTTTCGGAGAGCGGTAGCGCTTGACGGTGTTCCTGTGATTCATGGAGGGCTTTGATTCGTCGGAGCCTCTCATGTCTACTGCGCCGCAAGCATCCCGCGCCATTCTTGATCATTTTTCAGCGCTTAGCGATCCTCGGCAAAGCTGGCGGGTGGTCTATCCGTTGCCGGAAATCCTGCTTTTGGTACTCTGCGCGACGCTTTGTGGGATGGAGGATTTTGTCGAGATCCGGCTCTGGGGCGAAGAGCGGATGGATTTCCTGCGGCGTTTCTTAGCCTTTGAGCGCGGTCTCCCGTCCCATGACACTCTCAATGACGTGATCAATGCGCTCGACGCGGACCTGTTCAAAGCCTGTTTCACCGCGTGGGTGGAGGCGCTCAGGGACAACGATCCCGAGGTCATCGCCATCGATGGCAAGACCTCGCGCCGCAGCCATGCCCGCGGCAAGGGCCGCGAACCGCTGCATATCGTCTCGGCCTGGGCGAGCCGGCAGCGGTTGGTGCTCGGGCAGGAGGCGACCGACGCCAAGTCCAACGAGATCACCGCCATTCCGCTGCTGCTGGAACGGCTCGAACTCACCGGCGCGATCGTCACCATCGATGCCATGGGCACCCAGACGGCAATTGCCGAGACCATCGTGCGGCGCGGCGGCGACTATCTTCTTGCCCTCAAGGCCAATCGGCCCGCCCTGCATGAGGAGGTCGCCCGCTTCTTCGCCGATCCGCCCGCCGACATGATCGAACGCGGCAAGACCATCGTCGAAAGCGATCATGGCCGGCTGGAACAGCGCCGCCACACGGTTTGCCACGAGGTCGATTGGCTCTGGTCTGATCGCCGATATACGGGGGAACCGCACTTCCCGCATCTGGCCATGATCGCCATGGTCGAGAGCTGCACCGAAAGGGCCGGGAAAATCGAGACCGAATGGCGCTACTATCTCTCTTCAGCAAAGCTCGACCCCGGCACATTCGCCGCCGCCGTCCGCGCCCATTGGGGCATCGAAAATCGCCTGCACTGGGTCCTCGATGTCATCTTCCACGACGATCTCGCTCGTCTCAGGACCGGCTTTGGACCGCAAAACATGGCGGTCGTCAAACACATGGCCATCAACCTCGTCAGATCCGCAAACGACAGGCACAGCCTCAAGGTCAGGCGCAAAAAGGCAAATCTCAACAATGATTACCTCGAAAGCATCATCGTTCAGACCCAGAAATTAACCTGAAGCGATTCCCCTGGCTGCCCCTCACCCTAGCCCTCTCCCCGTAAACGGGGCGAGGGCACGTGCCATACGACAGGTTGCGAGGAACGGAGAGGTTGCGACATGGTGCCTTCGCCCCGTTTACGGGGAGAAGGTGGCGGCAGCCGGATGAGGGGCGGCCATTCGAACCAGGCGGCAAGCTGGCCGACTTTGTCACCAGTCTGAAGCGCGTCGTGTGGCGATGCGCTTAGGCGCGGTCGCCGATCAGCGAGATCAGTTGAGCCTCGGCTGCTGCGGTCGAGGCCTCAGCGCCGACGGCCCTGCCGCCTTCCATCGCCACTCGACCTTCGGCAAACAGCCGCAAAGCTTGCGGGTAGATCTGGTGCTCCACGGTCAGCACACGTGCAGCAAGGCTTTCGGCCGTGTCGCCGGAAAGAACAGGTACGGCCGCCTGGCCGATCACCGGCCCCTCATCCATGCCCTCGGTGACGAAATGCACCGTGCAGCCGGCGATCCGCATGCCGGCGTCGATTGCCCGCTGATGGGTGTGCAGGCCGGGAAATAGCGGCAGCAGGGAAGGGTGGATGTTGAGCATCCGGCCTTCGTAACGCTGGATGAAGGTCGGCGTCAGCAGCCGCATATAGCCTGCCAGGCAGAGAATGTCGGGCGAAAGCTCGTCGAGCGCCGAAAATATCGCCGCCTCATGCGCGTCCTTGCTGGCATAGTCCTTGCGGGGGAAGGCAAAGGTGGCAATACCTTCGGCGGCGGCCTTGGCAAGCCCGCCGGCATCCGCCTTGTCGGAGATGACGCCGACGATCTCGGCCGGGTAGTCGGCTGCCTTTGCAGCCGCAACCAGCGCCATCATGTTGGAGCCGCTGCCGGATATGAAGACGACGGCGCGTTTACGCGGCGAACTCATATGGCAAGCGCGCCCTTGTAGACCGTGCCGGCAGCGCCCTCGTCGCGGGCGATCATGCGGCCGAGCGTGATAACCGTCTCGCCCTCGGCTTCGAGTGCGGCGGAAGCCGCCGCAACATTCTCGGTGGCGACAACGGCGATCATGCCGACGCCGCAGTTGAAGGTGCGCAGCATTTCCTTGGATTCGACGCCGCCCGTCTTGGCGAGCCATGAAAACACCGGCGGCACCTGGACGGCGGCAAGATCGATCTCGGCCGCCAGGTGCTTCGGCAGCACGCGCGGAATATTTTCCGGGAAGCCGCCGCCGGTGATGTGCGCCAGCGCCTTGATGGCACCGGTCTCGCGGATCGCCTTCAGAAGCGGCTTCACATAGATGCGGGTCGGCTCGAGCAGCGCTTCGCCGAGCTTCTTGCCTTCAGCGAACGGCGCCGGTGCATCCCAATCGAGACCGGACAATTCGACGATCTTGCGCACCAGCGAGAAACCGTTGGAATGGACGCCGGAGGAGGCAAGGCCGAGGATTACGTCACCCTCGGCAATATCGCCTGATGGCAGGAGCTTGCCGCGTTCGGCAGCACCGACGGCAAAGCCGGCGAGGTCGTAGTCGCCGGAGGAATACATGCCGGGCATTTCGGCCGTCTCGCCGCCGATCAGCGCGCAGCCGGCCTCGCGGCAGCCGGCGGCAATGCCACCGACGATGGCAGCGCCCTGGTCGGGGTCGAGCTTGCCGGTCGCGAAATAATCGAGGAAGAACAGCGGCTCGGCGCCCTGCACCACGAGATCGTTGACGCACATGGCGACGAGGTCGATGCCGACCGTGTCGTGATAGTTGGCGTCGATCGCAATCTTCAGCTTGGTGCCGACACCATCATTGGCGGCGACGAGAACCGGATCAGTAAAGCCTGCCGCCTTGAGATCGAAAAGCCCGCCGAAGCCGCCGATCTCGCCGTCGGCGCCGGGACGGCGGGTCGAGCGCACCGCCGGCTTGATCTTCTCGACGAGGAGGTTGCCGGCATCGATGTCGACGCCCGCATCGCTATATGTCAGGCCGTTTTTCCCAGACTGGCTCATGCTGGTCTCCGATGGCTATTTCAGGCGGCAAACGTGCCGCGTCATCTGCCGGTCGCAATTGCATGACAGGGGCGTTTATGCAAGCGTTGCATGGCAAAAGCCCCCAATTTCCCGCGTCTTTCCTGAGCCTTTGCGGGATTCGCCGCAGCAGGGTTGACCATCTTTGCGCCTGCATCCTATGTGCTGAATGGCCGCTTCGGATCGGATGCGGCGCCAGGCGGCGGCGAGCGACCAACGGGGAAGGCAATGCCACAGCAAGTCAGTGGAAACATTCTCAAGCGTCAGATATTCTTCTGGCTGGCGGTGCTCGTCTTTTTCATCGTCTTTCTCTATGTCTTCAGCTCCATCCTGCTGCCTTTCATTGCAGGCATGGCGATTGCCTATTTCCTCGATCCGGTGGCCGACCGGCTGGAGCGCCTGGGTCTGAGCCGCATGATGGCGACCATCGGCATTCTCGTCGCCTTCGTCATCGTCTTCGCGCTGGCGCTGATGATCCTCATTCCGGTGCTGATCAGCCAGTTCAACGATTTCGCTCAGCGTCTGCCGGGTTATATCAGCCAATTACAGCAGTTCATCGCGCAGGCGCAAAATTCGCTGCTGCCGGACTGGGTCGAGAACCAGATGGGCACGATCAAGGACAATCTCTCGGGCATCCTGTCGGAGGGCATGGGCTTCCTCACCGGGCTCTTTGCGCAGATCTGGAATTCCGGCAAGGCGATAGTCGACGTCATATCGCTGCTCGTGGTCACCCCCGTCGTCGCCTTCTACATCCTGCTCGACTGGGACCGCATGGTTGCCAAGGTCGACCAATGGGTCCCGCGCGATTACGTCCGCGATGTCCGCCAGATCGCCAAGGAGATCGACCAGGCGATTGCCGGTTTCATCCGCGGCCAGGGCTCGCTCTGCCTCATCCTCGGCATCTATTATGCCGCCGGCCTCTCCCTCGTCGGGCTGAATTTCGGCCTGCTGATCGGTCTCTTCGCCGGCATGATCAGCTTCATTCCCTATGTCGGCTCGATGGTTGGGCTCGTGCTGGCCGTCGGCGTCGCGCTTGTGCAGTTCTGGCCGGATTATCCGTGGATCGGCCTGGTGCTCGTCGTCTTCTTCAGTGGCCAGTTCCTCGAAGGCAACATTCTGCAGCCGAAGCTCGTCGGCTCCAGCGTCGGCCTGCATCCGGTCTGGCTGATGTTTGCGCTCTTTGCCTTTGGCGCGCTCTTCGGTTTCGTCGGGCTTCTGGTCGCCGTGCCGGCTGCCGCTGCCGTCGGCGTCCTTGTCCGCTTCGCACTTTCACGCTACCTTCAGAGCGATCTTTACTTTGGCGGGTCGCCCAGTAACCGCGCCCGGAAGACGAAATCAGTTCCTAATGAATGACGTGAAGAACGCTGATCCGAAGCGCAAGGCCGGAGAGCAACTGCCGCTGGTCTTTTCGCACGATGCCGCAAGCGGGCGTGACGACCTCCTGATCTCGGAGCGTCTCGCCGCCGCCGTTTCGATCGTCGACGCCTGGCCGGCATGGCCATCGCCGGTCGTCGTGCTCGCCGGCCCCGTCGGCTCGGGAAAATCGCATCTCGCCCGCATCTGGCGGGAATTGAGCGAGGCGGTGAGCATCCATCCCGAGCTTGGCTCGGATGCCGCGGTTGCCGCCGCCGCCGGGCCGGTGCTGTTCGAGGACGCCGACCGTCTTGGTTTCGACGACAACGCGCTCTTTCACGTCATTAACAGCGTCCGCGAAAATGGCACCAGCCTGTTGATCACCAGCCGTCTCTGGCCGATGTCGTGGCCAGTTTTGCTGCCCGATCTGCGCTCGCGCCTGAAAGCAGCGACCGTCGTCGAGATCGGCGAACCCGATGAGGCGCTGTTGTCGCAGGTGATCGTCAAGCTCTTCGCCGACCGGCAGCTTTATATAGATGACAAACTCGTGCTCTATATCGTCAACCGGATGGAGCGGTCGCTGAACGCCGCCCAGACGATCGTCGAAAGGCTTGACCGGCTGGCCCTGTCGCGGGGCACGAAAATCACCCGGTCTCTTGCTGCCGAAGTATTGAATGAATTGGGAAATTCGGAACCAGCCGATTGACTGTCACAGTTCCGTCGTCAAACTGATATAATTGCCTTTGGCGATGGAAAACGGGGTAAGCGGACCATGGACAGCGCAGTCGCAGAACATCAGGAACTCACTCCGGAAATCAACGACAACACCCCCCCGCTGGAAGAGCTGCTCAAGAGCCCCGAGCGCTTCATCAATCGAGAATTCTCCTGGCTGCAGTTCAATCGCCGTGTCCTGGAAGAAACGTTGAATACCGAGCATCCGCTGCTCGAGCGCGTCCGTTTCCTGTCGATTTCGGCCGCCAACCTCGATGAATTCTTCATGGTGCGTGTCGCCGGCCTCGAGGGCCAGGTACGCCAGAATATCGCCATCCGCAGCCCCGACGGCAAGACGCCGGCCGAGCAGCTCGATTCGATCCTGCAGGAGATCGACCATCTGCAGATGGAGCAGCAGGCCTCGCTCGCGGTGCTGCAACAATATCTCGCCAAGGAAGACATCTTGATCGTGCGCCCCGGCGCCTTGAGCGATGGCGACCGCCAGTGGCTGGCCGCCGAATTCGAACAGGCGATCTTTCCTGTTTTGACGCCGCTATCGATCGATCCGGCCCATCCGTTCCCCTTCATCCCGAATCTCGGCTTCTCGATCGGTCTGCAGCTCGTCAGCAAGAATGGCCGCGAACCGATGACCGCACTGCTGCGCCTGCCGGTGGCGCTCGACCGCTTCGTCCGCCTACCGGATGATGGAAACACGATCCGCTACATCACGCTGGAAGATGTCGCCAACATCTTCATCCACCGGCTCTACCCGGGTTACGAGGTGCAGGGCTCCGGTACGTTCCGCGTCATCCGCGACAGCGATATCGAAGTCGAGGAAGAGGCCGAGGATCTCGTCCGCTTCTTCGAAACGGCGCTGAAGCGCCGCCGTCGCGGCAAGGTCATCCGCATCGAGACCGACTCGGAAATGCCGGCCTCGCTGCGCCAGTTCGTCGTCCAGGCGCTGAGTATCCCCGACAACCGCGTCGCCGTTCTGCCGGGTCTTCTGGCGCTGAACACGCTGTCGGAGATTACCAAAGCGCCGCGCGATGATCTCAGGTTTGCCCCCTACAATGCGCGATTTCCCGAGCGCGTCCGCGAGCACGCCGGCGACTGCTTCGCAGCCATCCGGGAAAAGGACATGGTTGTCCATCACCCCTACGAATCTTTCGACGTGGTGGTCCAGTTTCTTCTCCAGGCTGCGCGCGATCCTGACGTCCTGGCGATAAAGCAGACGCTTTACCGCACCTCCAACGACAGCCCGATCGTTCGCGCGCTGATCGATGCCGCCGAAGCCGGCAAGTCGGTGACGGCGCTGGTCGAGCTCAAGGCCCGCTTCGACGAAGAGGCGAACATCCGTTGGGCGCGCGACCTCGAACGTGCCGGCGTCCAGGTCGTCTTCGGTTTCATCGAGCTCAAGACCCACGCCAAGATGTCGCTGGTCGTCCGTCGCGAGGATGGCAAACTGCGCACCTATTGCCATCTTGGCACCGGCAACTATCACCCGATCACCGCGAAGATCTATACCGATCTATCCTACTTCACCTGCAATCCCGTCATCGCCCACGATATGGCGAACATCTTCAACTTCATCACCGGCTACGGTGAGCCGGAACAGGGTATGCAGCTCGCGATCTCGCCCTATACGATGCGCTCGCGCATCCTGCGTCACATCGAGGAAGAGGTCCAGCATGCCAGGAACGGCGCGCCGGCAGCGATCTGGATGAAGATGAATTCGCTTGTCGATCCTGACATCATCGATGCGCTCTATCGCGCCAGCCATGCCGGCGTCGAGATCGATCTCGTCGTGCGCGGCATCTGCTGCCTGCGTCCGCAGGTGCCCGGCCTTTCGGAAAAGATCCGCGTTAAGTCAATTGTCGGCCGCTTCCTCGAACACAGCCGCATCTTCTGCTTCGGAAATGGCCACGGCCTGCCGTCCGACAAGGCGCTGGTTTACATCGGCTCGGCCGACATGATGCCGAGAAACCTCGATCGCCGCGTCGAAACCATGGTTCCATTGACGAATCCGACCGTTCACGAGCAGGTCTTGTCACAGATTATGCTCGGCAACGTGATTGACAATCAACAAAGCTACGAGATATTGCCCGACGGTACGTCGCGACGCATGGAAGTGCGCAGGGGCGAAGAACCGTTCAATGCGCAGCAATATTTCATGACCAATCCGAGCCTGTCAGGCCGTGGTGAAGCTCTGAAGTCCAGTGCGCCGAAGCTGATCGCCGGCCTGCTCGAAGGCCGCAACAACAAGTAAAACTGGACCTAAATGGTTGAATCTGAAGCCCAGGGGCGCCTTCCGGGGATCGCCCCGGTCTCCGTCGTCGATATTGGATCGAACTCCATTCGTCTTGTCGTCTACGAAGGCATGTCCCGTTCGCCAACCGTCCTCTTCAACGAAAAGGTCCTCTGCGGCCTGGGCAAAGGCGTCGCCCTTACCGGCAAGATGGACGAAGACAGTGTCGGCCGGGCTCTGGCGGCGCTGCACCGTTTCAAGGCTCTGTCAGATCAGGCGCGCGCCGCCACCATGTATGTGCTGGCGACGGCGGCCGCGCGCGAGGCGAGCAACGGTCCTGATTTCATCCATCAGGCGGAAACCATCCTTAACCGCAAGGTCCGCGTGCTCTCGGGCGAGGAGGAGGCAAAATTCGCCTCGCTCGGCATCATCAGCGGTTTCTATAATCCTGATGGCATTGCCGGCGATCTCGGCGGCGGCTCGCTGGAGTTGATCGATATCAAGGGCAAAGAGGTCGGCAAGGGCATCACGCTGCCGCTCGGCGGCCTGCGCCTGTCGGAATATGCCGGCGGCTCGCTTTCCAAGGCCCAGATCTTTGCCCGCAAGCAGCTGAAGACGGCAAAACTGTTGTCGAAAGGCGAGGGGCGCACCTTCTACGCCGTCGGCGGCACCTGGCGAAACATCGCCAAGCTGCACATGGAAATCACCCATTATCCACTGCACATGATGCAGGGTTATGAGGTGTCGTTCGAAGGAATGATGCAGTTCCTCGATCAGGTGGTGACCGCGCGCGACTCCAGGGAGCCGGCGCTGCAGGCCGTTTCCAAGCACCGCCGGTCGCTGCTGCCCTTCGGCGCCGTCGCCATGAAGGAAGTGCTGAGCGCGATGAAGCCGTCGGTGATTTCCTTCTCGGCGCAGGGTGTGCGCGAGGGATATCTTTATTCGCTGCTGTCGGAGGCCGAGCGCCGCCTGGATCCGCTGCTTGCCGCCGCTGGCGAACTGGCGATCCTGCGTGCCCGTTCGCCGGAGCATGCCCGCGAGCTGGCGGAATGGACCGGCCGCATGATGCCCCTCTTCGGCATCCAGGAAACCGAAGAGGAAAGCCGCTACCGCCAAGCCGCCTGTCTGCTTGCCGACATCAGCTGGCGCGCCCATCCTGATTATCGTGGCCTGCAGGCGCTGAACGTCATCGCCCACTCTTCCTTCGTTGGCATCAGTCATCCCGGCCGCGCCTTCATCGCGCTTTCCAACTATTACCGTTTCGAAGGCCTGCATGACGACGGCGCCACCGGTCCGCTGGCGCAGATCGCGACGCCGCAGCTTATCGAGCGCGCCAAGCTGCTCGGCGGCATGCTGCGCGTCGTCTACCTGTTCTCGGCTTCGATGCCCGGTATCGTCAAGAACCTGACTTTCCGCAAATCGCCGAGCCCGGACCTCGACCTCGAATTCCTCGTGCCTCCCGAGTATCGCGACTTCGCCGGCGAACGCCTGGACGGCCGCCTGCAGCAGTTGTCGAGGCTGACGAACAAGCGGTTGGCATTTCGGTTCGAATAGGTTTGATTTGCGACCGTTGTGCCGGACCAGCCGCCTCTGCCCTGCCGGGCATCTCCCCCACAGGTGGGGAGATTGGCTGGGCGCAACGGCCTCCCCAAACAATCAGCAATTCAACTCGGCTTGACGTTCAAGATGCGGGAAGGTCATGCCGCTTGTGATCTCCCCACCTGTGGGCTAGGGCATATACATAAGTCGGTGCGACGGATTGACTCGGTTTGCGGGGGTCGGATTCCTTTACTGCGGGCCGTATGATTGTTTTGGCGACGTTTTGATTTGGGAGCGTCGCCGATGGATGTAGGGCATGATTTTTCGTTGGGCCGGTTTGGAGATCGTCGTCTCGATAAAGGGGGGCGGTGCTGCTCCGTCGCATTGTGCTGCGCGAGACGGTTTGCCTTCGCCAGTTGGCCGAGGGCAACCATTCGCAGGAGATCCGGTTCGGGCGTTTTCTCAACAACAGTGCGGTGAGCGTGGAAGAGATCATTGCCGGCTGGAGCCAGGAGACCCGGTCTGCGGTTGAGGGTCGCCACGTGCTGGCGCTGCAGGACACCAGCGAGATCAAGTTTGCGACGACGCCGGACAGCCGGCGGGAATTGGGCAAGATCAAAAAAGGCAATTGCTTTGGCCTTTTGCTGCATCCGATGCTGGCGCTCGATGCCGACACCGGCAGCTGCCTTGGCCTGGTGGGCGGCCGGGTCTGGACGCGGGGTAGCGAAGAGCTTACGCCGCATGCCGAGCGGCCGTTGAACGAAAAGGAATCGCGGCGCTGGGTGGAGACGGCAGAGGCGGCCAAACTGGTGCTTTCGCGTGCGGCCCGGGTCACGGCGATCGCCGACCGGGAGGGTGACTTCTTCATCATGTGGGCGCGCCTGCCCGATCGGCGCTTCGATCTTTTGTCGCGCGTCATGCATGACCATGCGCTCATCGACGGTTCCAAACTGCGCCGCGCGGTCGAAACGGTGGCGTTTTGCGATACTCAGACGATTGATCTGCGCGAGCGCGCCGACCGTCCGGCGCGGCAGGCGACGGTGTGCCTGCGCTTCGGCGAAGCGACGATCCGGCGGCCGCAAAACCTGCGCGAGGCCGGCCTGCCCGATGGCGTCAGGCTGAGCTGGGTCGAGATCGTTGAACCGGCCGCCCCCGACGGTGTCGAGCCCTTGCACTGGCTGCTCCTGACCACCCATTGGCTCAGCAGCCCGGCCGATGCCTGGCAGATCGTCGCCTGGTACAAGCAGCGCTGGATGATCGAGCAGTTCTTTCGGGTGATGAAGAACCAAGGCTTCAAGATCGAGGACAGCCAGTTGCATCTGGCGGCACGGCTGGAAAAGCTCGTCGCCATCGCCGCCAAGGCCGCAGCAATCGTCCTCCAGCTCGTCCAAGCCCGCAGCGGCGGCGATCACCAGCCGGCAAGCCTGACCTTCACGGCAGCCGAGATCGATACCCTCGCCGCCCTCGAAAGCCGTTTCAAGGGCACAACCAAGCTGCAGTCCAATCCCCACTCTAAGGCCTCGCTGGCTTGGGCCGCCTGGATCATCGCCAAGCTCGGCGGCTGGAACGGCTACGCCTCGGCCAAGCCGCCGGGCCCAATCACCTTCTTCAACGGCCTCAAATACTTTCGAGCCGTCGCCGATGGATGGGCTTTGCGAGATATGTATATGCCCTAGCACCTGTGGGGGGTCCGAAGGACGGGTCGAGACGCGTGGCTCGAGAGGGGGGCACACACGGCACAGCGTCAACAAAAAGGCGGCGCTCACGCACCGCCCCCTATCTCAGATCACGCTCGAATTACTTCGCGTTCAAAAACTCGCCAACCTCAAGCAGGCTGAACTCGTTATTGTCAGCCTTGTCGACGGCGCGGCCGGCCGAGAAGGGCAGGTTGTTGTCGTTGCCGATGATGATGTGCGTGGCGTCGACGCGGTCGACGTTTTCGATCGTCACGAACGGCATGTCGTAGACGGCGTCCTTGCCGCCGGCCTTCTTCTTATTGTCGGGGTCCTGGATGTTCAGCAGGTCGATATAGCCGATTTTGCGGACGGCCTTGCCGACATTGGCGTCGTTGAACTCGATCTTGTAGACCCGCTTCAGCACGGCCGGAGCTTCGAAGCAGTCCGGCTTCGGTTGCTTCGGATCGGCGCAGGCCTTGTCCGTTGTGCCAGCACCGTTATCGCGCTCGATGACGAGAGCGGTCGCCTCGTCGAGCATGTTGAAGTCGCCGATCGAGACACCCTTGTCTTCGAACGGATAGAGCCAGCTGCGGCCGGTCCACTTCTTGGAGGCGACATCGAACTCGATGACGCGGACGGCAGTGTGCCCATCGTTGGTTTCCACCGTGCCGTCATCCTTGTAGATGGCGCCTTCGAGCAGGCCGTAGAGCTTGGCGCCGTCCTTCGACATGGCGAGGCCTTCGAAGCCGCCGGAGCGCTTCAGATTGAAGACCGGCATCTTGGCGGCCGGGTTTGATGGAACCGAGAGAAGCGGATTGTCGGGCGAAAGCACCGGCTTGCCGTCGAGCGTCGTCGCAATGACGTCGGTCAGGCGGCCTAATGTGTCGAACTTCAGGATGTAGGGACCGAATTCGTCTCCGAGCCAGAAGCCGTCGGCAACCGGCTGGATCGATTCGATGTCGAAGTCGGCGCCGGTGAGATAACGCGTGTCGCTGCCTTCAAGCACGATCGGGAACGGGGCGATCTTATTGGGGTCGGAAAGGAAGAGGTTCTTGACGACTTCAGCCTTGTTGCCGGACCAGTCGAACTTCATCTGGTGCAGGGAGAGCATGGAATCCGACGAGTTGGACTTCGAGCCGAAGCCGTTGTCGGAGAGTGTCCAGAAGGTGCCGTCGGCCATCGTCTTAACGCCCGAAAAACCCTGGATCGGCTGGCCGTCGAAGGGAAGCTTCAGATCGGTGATGCGGGCGCCGTCTTTGCCGGGAACCGTGCCGAGCGCTTCGGTGCGCTTGCGGTCCGGCGTCGTAAACTTGCCGGAATGCTTGAGGAATTCGGGGGCATCGGCCGGTGCCGGAACCATGGTGTTGGCAGGCAGGATCGCCTGGCCGGCGAGCTTGGCCGGGAACTGCTGCTGGTCGGCCGATGCGGAGCCTGCGACCAAGATGAAAAGCGATACGGAAGCAAAAAGGACGTTCTTCATAATATCCCCGTGGAACGGATTGCAAAGGCCTTCCGCTTAGCAGGGCTTCCGTGTCAGCGAATTGACGGTTGGGTGAAGCTTTGGTGACGTACTCAGCGCCGCGCGTCTTTCTCAGACGCGCAAAGGACGCTGTAACACTTTGAATTTACGCATCAGCCGTGCAGAACGACCGCCGGCGTGTTCAGCACGGTGACCGCGCGCGAGGTAAGCGCCATGACGCCGAGCGCCTGGCCGCGTCCCTTCACAGCATGGGTGCCGAGATCCTCGCAGGTGATGTCGTCGGGAAAATTCATGCGCCGGGCAAGCTCGCTGGAGATCAGAACCGATCGGTTCAGACTGCGGCAGAGTGTCTCCAGCCGGGCGGTGGTGTTCACCGTATCGCCGAAATAGCTGATCTTGTGATGGTCGACGCCGATTTCGGCGGTGATGATCTCGCCGCCGTGAAGGGCGGCACGGAGCTTTGGCACCTGCCCGTAATTTTTCCGCCAGCCGGCGGCATTGGCTTCGATGTCGGCAAGGATATCGAAAATGCAGCGCACACAACGCGCATCCTTGACGCCGCGGGCAAGCGGCCAGGTGATGATCGCCGCATCGCCAACATAGTCGTTGATCATGCCCTTGTGGCGCCTGACGGGTTCGGCGAAGGTCGCAAACAGCGAGTTCAGCAGCTGTTGCGCCCTGAGGTCGCCATGCTTCTCGGCAAAAGCCGTCGAATCGACGAGGTCGATGAACAGGAAGACGCGCTCTTCCTTGACCGGATTGCGGTAGCGGCTGATGAGCATGCTGAGGAAGACTTCACGACCAAGCAGTTCTCGCACGCGCAAGACGAAGATCAGCATCGTGCAGACCGCAAGCGCATACAGGAACACCTCGAACGGCATGATGACGAGGTCGAGAAGCGACGCCGGCTTCAGCATGCCGAGCGACCAGAGCAACAGGCCGGCGCAGGCAAAGCCGATACTCATCAGGATCTCATAAATCACCAGTTCGGTGATGATGAAGGCGAAGGTCGGCAGCTTCTGGATGCGTCTATAGAGCGCCCGAAATAGCACCTTGCGCTCGAAGGCGAGAATCGGCATGCCGATGAACAGCGCGAAGATCGCCCCGATAACCGGCGTCTGATTGGAGTAGAACATCAGATCATAGACGACGCCGCTGGCCGCGAGGACGATCGCGATGAGGATCCAATTCTGTGTCGGAGATATTTCCTGCATGCCGCCTCTGCGCCGTGAGTTTTCCCGGCCATTGTTTCAGGCCGGAAAAAACCGTCAAGCGAATTCGAAATTACAGCGCCGCGCGTCTTTTAGAGGCGGCGGCGCTTGTTCCGAAGCCAATTCGCCGATTTTTTGGGCCACGTGATTGCCTCTGCAACATCTTGTCAATCTCAAGTCGCCGCCGTATTGCTATCAATAGTTGTGGGCGCCTTCCTGCACAGGAGTATCATGTACAGATTGATAGTTTTCTCAGTGATCACGATCGCGGCTGGCTCCGCACATGCGAGCGGGGTTCCGTTTTTCACCAGTCCTGATGTGCCCGATTATTCCGCAAAGATGATCGTGCGTGATACCTATAATGACGAAGGGGGCCGCCAACGGGTCGTCCAACATCACAACGGCTGGACGCATGTTGAAGAGGACAGACGCGAAGAAACGAACATTTATTACGGACACTTCTTCAAGAACGTTGTTCTGACGGCAACCAGGAAGAATGGTGAGATCTCGTCAATCGAGGTCAGACAGGTCGAACCGTCTCACGACTATAACGGCATCACGGAGGTCAAGGAAACCGATGATGTCGAGGCCATCGGCGGTGAGCAGTGTCGTTGGCGGGAGATTGTTCGGAAAACATGGTGTCCGGGATGGTCGACATGAGAAAACAGGATCGGCTGCTCGGCGAAGACTGCGCATGGTATAACCGGACACCGGATTCCGCTGATGCAGGTCTGATGCAATGTCTGACTTCGGACGGTATACCGCTGATTGATGAACACTGGTCCGGCTGGGGTGATGGCGAGATATTCAAAATAGTGGCGTTAACGCGCCGGCCTGTGAGCATGGATGAAATGCAACCGCCTCGTGATTACCTCGAGCCTGCTGCCTGGGGATTTATCAAGCCCCAATACTAGAGAGATAAAGGTAGTAGCCTAAACAAGGCAATGGCTTAGCCGTGAATGGCTAAGCTTTGATATGCAGCCGTCTCAGAGGCTGACGGTTTCGACCTTCCGCCCGACGAAGCGCAGGGCGATCGCGCCCTGGATCAGCTGCAGTGCCGGCTCGCCGAAAAGATCGCGCCGCCAGCCGTGCAGGGCAGCGACTTCCGCCTTCTCGCCCTCGGCGGCGATCTTGTCGAGATCCTCGCTGTTGGCGATCACCTTCGGCGCCACGCCGTGTTTTTCCGAAATCAGCTTCAGCAGCACCTTCAACAATTCGACGGCAGCAGCGGCCCCTTCGGGCGCCTGCGCCTGGCGTGGCACATGCGGCATATCGGCCTTCGGAAGATCAAGAGCGGTGTTGACGGCCTCAATGACCGCAGCGCCGGAGACCGAGCGCTCCCAGCCCTTCGGAATGGTGCGCAGCCGGCCGAGCGCCTCGGTATCCTTGGGCTGCTGCTGGGCGATTTCGTAGATCGCATCGTCCTTCAGCACCCGCGAACGCGGCACGTTGCGGGCCCGCGCCTCGCGTTCGCGCCAGGCAGCGACGTATTTGAGGATCGCCAGCTCCTGCGGCTTGCGCAGGCGCATCTTCAGCCGCTGCCATGCATCGTCGGGATGCATGTCGTAGGTTTCGCGCGACTCGAGAATGTCCATTTCCTCGGAGAGCCAGGAGGTGCGGCCTTCGCGATCAAGTTCCGCCTTCAGCGACAGGTATACGTCGCGCAGGTGGGTGACGTCGGCCAGCGCATAATCCAGCTGTTTGTCCGACAGCGGTCGGCGGCTCCAGTCGGTGAAGCGCGACGACTTGTCGATATGCACGTTCTTGATACGGCTGACCAACTGGTCATAGGAGACGCTGTCGCCGAAGCCGCAGACCATGGCGGCGACCTGCGTGTCGAAGATCGGATGCGGTATGAGATTGCCGCGATTGAAGATGATTTCGATGTCTTGGCGGGCCGCATGAAAGACCTTCAGCACCTTCGTATCGGCCATCAGCTCGAAGAAGGGGGCGAGATCGATGCCCTTGGCCAGCGGATCGACGAGAACTTCCGTCGTCGGGCTTGCCATCTGAATCAGGCAGAGCTCCGGCCAGAAGGTCGTTTCGCGCAGGAATTCGGTGTCGATGGTAATGAAGTCGGACTTGGCCAGCTCTTTGCAGGCGGCCGCCAAATCGGCGGTGGTTTCGATCATATCATTTCATTCGCAAGGAAAAGGTCGGTTAAACCTTCCTTCTCCTTTCGGTTCGATATGTCAATACAACAGCATACGCTTCGAGCATTGCTGGCTAAGAATCACGTCCAAACTGAGGCAAGGCGCCAAGCACAGCCCAACCGCGGTGAAAGCGCACTGCCTCAGCTTACCCTGAGATAGCTCGTCATCCCCGTCTTCTGATGCTCGATGATATGGCAATGCAGCAGCCAGTCGCCGGGATTGTCGGCGACGAAGGCAAGCTGCACCTTCTCGTCCGGCTGGATGAGATAGGTATCTGACACCAGCGGCATTACCTGCCGCGTCGAGGAGGAGATCACCGTGAAGCTCATCCCGTGCAGATGGATCGGATGCGCATGCGGCGTGGTATTTTCGAGATTGAAGACATAGCTCTTGCCGAGCTTCAATTCCGCAAGCGGCGCTGTCGGATCGGGCGTGTCGCCTGGCCACGGCACCTTGTTGATTGCCCAGAAACTGTAGCCGAGCGTGCCGCAGATGCTTTCGACGCTAGCATTCTCGGCAGTGGCGCTCAGTATCAGCGGGATCTGCTCGGCGGCGGTTAGATCGGCCTTCTGGACGGGGTTGTCGACAAGCGGCCCGAGATCGCCGATGGCGCGCTTCAATGATGATCCGACCGCGCGCAGGCTGGCGATCGTCTTCGGCGTCGTGCCGCGGATATCTTCCAGCGTCGCGATCGCGCCTTCGCCGTCGGGCATGCGCACGGCAAGATCGAGCCGCTGGCCCGGTCCGATCTGCAGCAGGTCGAGGGAAAAACGCTTCGGCACCGGATTGCCGTCGATCGCAATCACGGTGGCGTCGGCGCCTTCCATCTTCAAGGAGAAGATCCGCGTCACGTCGGTGACCGCGATGCGCAGCCGAACCAGCCCGCCGGCTGGCGCGTCGTATCGCGGTTCCTGATGCCAGTTGGCGGTGCGCACCGTGCCGTAGGTGCCGGTCTTGGCCGCATCGCGCGGGCGGAAGGGGGCGATGAATTGGCCCTCGCCGCCGAGCCGCCAGTCGCGCAGGTTCAGCACCACCTCCGCATCGAACTCCGGATCGGCCGGGTTCTCGACGACGATGACGCCGGTCATGCCGTGTCCCATCTGCGTCAGCGTGTTGCAATGCGGATGATACCAGAAGGTGCCGGCGTCGGGCGGCGTGAAGGCATAATCGAAGCTGTCGCCGGTATAGACGTAGGGCTGCGTCATGAAGGGCACGCCGTCCATTCGGTTGTCGATGCGAAGCCCGTGCCAATGGATCGTTGTCGGCTCGTCGAGCCCGTTGGTCAGCCGCGCGGCATAGGGCCGGCCCTTGGTCATTCTGAGAACCGGCGGCATGCCGTCATTGCCCCAGCTCATGATATCTTTGGTCGGGCCCGCTTCCGTCAGCATGGCCTCGGTTTTCAAGGCTTTCAGCAGCTGCGGCTCGGGTGCCGCCTCCGCAAGCCCGAATCTGCCGGCGATGCCGATGCCCACTCCATAAGCGCCGGCGACGGCGGACGCCTTCAGGAGATTGCGGCGGGTGAGGAGAGGCATGGGATGCTCCGCGGTGACGATGCCGACCCTTTTAAAGTTGACTGGGGCCTTCAGCAATACGCGAAGCGCAGCCAAACTGCCGCAGTGCTCTCCGCCGCAGCCTCGCCATAAACGCCTGCCAAACGTCCGGCCGCGTGCGCCAAGCCTTGACAAATCGGAGCGTCCATGCGCTTTTCCGCCCGATTTTCTTGTCGGCGCTTGAGGGTTCTTGGAACCCTTGCTGCCGTCTCAGCATAGCCCAGGATTTGAGATCATGCATCGCTATCGCAGCCACACATGTGCCGCCCTCCGCAAGTCGGATGTCGGCTCGACCGTCCGTATTTCCGGCTGGGTCCACCGCGTTCGCGACCATGGCGGCGTTCTCTTCATCGACCTTCGCGACCATTACGGCATCACCCAGGTCGTTGCCGATCCCGACAGCCCGGCCTTCAAGATGGCGGAAACTGTGCGTGGCGAATGGGTCATCCGTATCGACGGCCTCGTCAAGGCCCGCACCGAAGATACCGTCAACAAGACCATGGCAACAGGCGAGATCGAGCTCTACGCGCAGGAGATCGAAATCCTCTCCGCCGCCAAGGAATTGCCGCTGCCGGTCTTCGGCGAGCCGGACTATCCCGAAGACGTCCGCCTCAAATATCGCTTCCTCGACCTTCGCCGCGAAACGCTGCATCGGAACATCGTCAAGCGCACCCAGGTCATCTCGGCCATGCGCCGCGAAATGAGCAATGTCGGCTTCACCGAATATACGACGCCGATCCTGACGGCTTCCTCGCCGGAAGGCGCGCGCGACTTCCTGGTGCCGAGCCGCATCCATCCCGGCACCTTCTACGCGCTGCCGCAGGCGCCGCAGCAGTATAAGCAGCTGCTGATGGTGGCGGGTTTCGACCGCTACTTCCAGATTGCGCCGTGCTTCCGCGATGAAGACCCGCGCGCCGACCGCCTGCCGGGCGAATTCTACCAGCTCGACCTTGAAATGAGCTTCGTCACCCAGGAAGACGTCTGGAACACGATCGGTCCGTTGATGACCAACATTTTCGAAGAGTTCGCCGACGGCAAGCCGGTCACCAAGGAATGGCCGCGCATCCCCTATGACGAGGCGATCCGTAAATATGGTTCGGACAAGCCGGACCTGCGCAATCCCATCGTCATGGAAGCTGTGACCGAACATTTCGCCGGCTCCGGCTTCAAGGTCTTCGCCGGCATGATCGCCTCGAACCCGAAGGCCGAGATCTGGGCGATCCCGGCAAAGACCGGCGGTTCCAGAGCGTTCTGCGATCGTATGAATGCCTGGGCGCAGTCGACTGGTCAGCCTGGTCTCGGTTACATCTTCTGGCGCAAGGAAGGTGACAAGCTCGAGGGCGCCGGCCCGCTTGCAAAGAACATCGGTGAGGAGCGCACCGACGCGATCCGTACCCAGCTCGGCCTCGATGACGGTGACGCCTGCTTCTTCGTTGCCGGCGATCCGGCCAAGTTCTACAAGTTTGCCGGTGAAGCCCGCACCAAGGCCGGCGAAGAGCTGAACCTTGTCGACCGCGACCGTTTCGAACTCTGCTGGATCGTCGACTTCCCGTTCTTCGAATGGAGCGAGGAAGAAAAGAAGGTCGATTTCGCCCACAATCCGTTCTCGATGCCGCAGGGCGGCCTCGATGCGCTTCAGAACCAGGATCCGCTGACCATCAAGGCGTTCCAGTATGACGCCGTCTGCAACGGCTTCGAAATCGCCTCGGGGTCGATCCGTAACCAATCGCCGGAAACCATGGTCGCCGCCTTCGAGAAGGTCGGCCTCAGCCAGCAGGATGTCGAGGATCGTTTCGGCGGCCTCTACCGTGCCTTCCAGTATGGCGCGCCCCCGCATGGCGGTGCTGCCTTCGGTATCGACCGTATCATCATGCTGCTCGTCGGCGCGAAGAACCTGCGCGAAATCTCGCTGTTCCCGATGAACCAGCAGGCCCAGGACCTTCTGATGGGCGCGCCGAGCCCGGCAACGCCGACGCAGCTGCGCGAGCTCTCGATCCGGCCGATCCCGCCGGTCAAGAAGGACTGAGATCGCCTGATCCCGAGTGCAAACGCCCGACAATCGCCGGGCTTTTCTTTTGGTTCGGTCGCTCAGGCGCCATCATTCAGGGAATGTGTCGGTGCAGGCGAGGGACGGAGCATCCCGCGGGCAATTGCTTGATATCGCAGCCCTTGCCATTTCTGAAGTCGCCCGGCACCGCGCCTGAATACGAAAAGGCCCGGCAGAAGGACTGCCGGGCCTTTCATCGCAAGATCGAAGCGATCAGTCGTTGGCGGTCACCTTGACGCCAAGCACCTGCGGCAGCGTATTCGGAGCGCCCATGGCGGCGCCCACGATCGTCGGGAACGGCACCGGCTTTTCAGGAGCGGCCTTGACGGTCAGGCTCTTCGGGTCGTCGAGGAAGGTGTTGACGGCAGCCGAAACGGCGTTCTGCAGTTCCGGGATATTGAGCTGCGCCAGCATGATCGGCGTCATCGCCTTCAGCGAATCCGCCATCTGCTTGCCCGATATGTTCTGCTGCGAACCGGCATAATCGAGCGCGCGCTTGGTGATCGAGGCATCTTCGAAGCGCACCTGCGCCGCCTCGAAGGACAGCTGCTGCATCAGGCCGAGCATGGCAAGGCCAAGCGCCTGCTGCGACTGTTCCTTGTTCGCACCGGCTTCGGATTGCTTCATCGCATCCTGCATCGATTTCATGAAGGCCATCGTGTAGCCGGAGAATTTGAAGCCGAGGTTCAGCTTGCCGATGTTGGTGAAGTCGAACGCCAACTCAGAAATGTCGATCGTGCCGGGGGCGAGTTCCCAGGCGCCCTTCATGGTGATGTCGCCCTGGATGTGCTGCAGGGCGAGCTTCTCGATCGCGTCCTTGCTCTGCGGATCTTCGGCTTTGCTGAGATCGGCCTTCATGCTTTTGAAGGCGCCGTCAAAATCGAAGCCGGATTCGTCTTCACGCAGTGTCAGATTGACGTCGCTTTCGAGCAGCGAGAACATTTCCTCGCCGTCCTTGACCACCTTCAGCGGGCCGGTATGGGCGGTCTCGTAAAGCATCATGGTATCGAGCGTATCGCCGCCCGCCGTTGCCGGGACCGAGATGCCGCCAAGCGTCAGTCCTTCCGCCGTCACCGTGACGCCGTCTTCCGTCTTGTTGATGTCGGGGAAGGCGGCTTCTTCGATGTAATAGCCGCCATCCTCGTCTTCTTCGACGCCCGATAGGGTGACCTCGCCGATGGGCAGGCTTTCGCCGTTGGCCGGTTTGACGCTGACATTCTTCAATGTCACGGTCGTGCCATCGATATCGACGCCGTCGGCCGAAATCGTTCCGCCCTGCGCGGCATAGGCAGCGTTGATCTTTTTCAGCAGGTCGGCGCTGTCGAGAGCGAAAGCCGAGCCGGCAAGTGAGAAAAAGGCGGCGCCCGACAGCATCAGCCGCGTTGTCCGGTAAAAATTCATGGGGTGATTCCTCTGGTGGCGTGGTGGCGGTTGGAAATCTGCAGTGACGCTACTACGGATTGGGCCCACTTTATATTTGCGGATCTCTAAATTTCTATTGAGAGGAACGGCAAACGAAGTCCAAATTGCGGCGGAGCGTTTGTCTCATCCTTTGATGTCAGTCCCAAGACTTCATCCACAGCTGCAACGGCCCGGTTTCCTTGCCCACCGGCCGCTTCTGAGCTAGTCAGAACCTATGGGACAAGAGATTTTGCCGCCTTCAGGCGGAGACGATGATCACATCCAACCGGTCGACCTCAAGGCGGCGCTCGAGCAGCGTTACCTTGCTTATGCGCTGTCGACCATCATGCACCGCGCCCTGCCTGATGTGCGCGACGGGCTGAAGCCTGTCCATCGCCGCATCGTCTATGCGATGAACGAGATGGGGCTGAGGCCGAACTCGGCCTTCAGAAAATGCGCCAAGATCGTCGGCGAAGTGATGGGTAATTACCATCCGCACGGCGACCAGTCGATCTACGATGCGCTTGCCCGTCTCGCCCAGGACTTCTCGCAGCGCTACACGCTGGTCAACGGCCAGGGCAATTTCGGCAATATCGACGGCGATAGCCCGGCCGCCATGCGTTACACCGAATCGAAGATGACGGCGGTCTCCGAACTGCTGCTCGAAGGCATCGACCAGGATGCCGTCGATTTCCGCGACACTTACGACGAATCGAATTCCGAGCCGGTTGTCCTTCCCGGCGCCTTCCCGAACCTGCTCGCCAACGGCTCCTCCGGCATTGCCGTCGGCATGGCGACCTCGATCCCGTCGCACAATGCCCACGAGCTTTGCGATGCCGCCCTGCATCTGATCAAGCATCCCGATGCGACCGTCGAAAAGCTCGTCGAATTCATTCCCGGCCCGGATTTCCCCACCGGCGGCATCATTATCGACAGCCGCGACAGCATCATCGAGAGCTACCGCACGGGGCGCGGCGGTTTCCGCGTGCGGGCGAAATGGCAGACGGAAGATCTCGGCCGCGGCGGCTATCAGATCGTCATCACCGAAATTCCCTTCCAGGTGCAGAAATCGCGGCTGATCGAGAAGATCGCCGAGCTGCTGATCGCCCGCAAGCTGCCGCTGCTGGAAGATATCCGCGACGAATCGGCCGAAGATATTCGTGTCGTGCTGGTGCCGAAGACCCGCAGCGTCGATCCGACGATCCTGATGGAATCGATGTTCAAGCTGACGGAACTCGAAAGCCGCTTCCCGCTCAACATGAACGTGCTCTCCATGGGCCGCATCCCGCGGGTCATGGCGCTGAACGAGGTGTTGAAGGAGTGGCTGGACCACCGCCGCGAAGTTCTGCAGCGCCGTTCGCGCTTCCGTCTGGCGGCGATCGATAGGCGCCTCGAAATCCTCAGCGGCCTGCTGGTCGCCTACCTCAACATCGATGAGGTCATCCGCATCATCCGCGAGGAGGACGAGCCGAAGCCGGTCATGATGGCGCGCTGGGATCTCACCGACAATCAGGTCGAGGCGATCCTCAATATGCGGTTGCGCGCCTTGCGCAAGCTCGAAGAGTTCGAGATCCGCAAGGAATTCGACGAACTCACCAAGGAGAAGGGCGAGATCGAAGCGTTGCTTTCCTCCGACGACAAGCAGTGGCAGACGGTCGCCTGGGAAATTGGCGAAGTGAAGAAGAAATTCGCCAAGGCGACCGAGGTCGGCCGCCGCCGCACCCAGTTTGCCGACGCGCCCGAGACCGACGAGGAAGCAATCCAGCAGGCGATGATCGAGAAGGAACCGATCACCGTCGTCATTTCCGAGAAGGGCTGGATCCGTGCGCTCAAGGGCCATATCGCCGATACGGCGACGCTGACCTTCAAGGAAGGTGACGGCTTGAAGATCGCCTTCCCGGCGCAGACGACGGACAAGATCCTGATCGTCACCACCGGTGGCAAGGCCTTCACGCTCGGCGGCGACAAGCTGCCGGGCGGTCGCGGTCACGGCGAGCCGCTGCGCATCATCGTCGATATGGACAACGACCAGGCGGTGCTGACCGCTTTCGTCCATGAGCCCTCGCGCAAGCAGCTGATCGTCTCGACCGCCGGCAACGGCTTCGTCGTACCGGAGGCCGAGCTGGTCGCCAATACGCGCAAGGGCAAGCAGATCATGAACGTCGCGCTGCCCGAGGAAACGCAGCTGCTCGTGCCCGTCAGCGGCGACCATGTCGCCGTCGTCGGCGAAAACCGCAAGCTGCTGGTCTTCCCGCTGGTGCAGGTGCCGGAAATGTCGCGCGGCAAGGGCGTGCGTCTGCAGCGTTACAAGGATGGCGGCATTTCCGACGTCCGCTGCTTTGCGATATCGGACGGTCTCGTCTGGGAAGACAGCGCCGGCCGCACGTTCACGAAGAACAAGGACGAGCTCGCCGAATGGCTGGCCGACCGCGCCACCGCCGGCCGCACCGTGCCGAAGGGCTTCCCGCGCAGCGGCAAATTCGCCGGCTGAGGCTTAAAAATTCCGCGCCCGACTCTTGGCGGGCGCGGCAATGCCTCTATTTCTCTCCTGTTACCAAAAATACAAACAGGCCGGCTCCGAGGGCGGACGGAATGGCCGCGGCCCGTGCGCTTGGGGAAGTGCGCGCGCCTTAACGGAGGAAAATCGATGCCCGCCAGCACCATCAAATTGCATGTCACGCACACCTATAAAGCGCCGCCTGCCGTTGTCTATGACGCCTGGCTCAACCCCGAAATAGCCCGCCGCTTCCTGTTTGCTACTGACGAGGGTCATGTCATCCGCGCCGATATCGATCCCCATGTCGGCGGCCGTTTCTTCGTCGTCGATCGCCGCCCGACCGGCGACGCCTTTCACCAGGGCGTCTTCCTGGAGCTGAAGCGCCCGCGACGCATGGTCTTCAGCCTTTCCGTCGAGGAGCACGATCACAATTGCGACCGCGTCGAGATCGACATCGAACCTCTCGGCAGCGGCAGCCGTCTGACGCTGACCCATGAAATGTGCGCCGAATGGGCTGAACACGAGGAAAAGACCCGGAAGGGCTGGGCGCATGTGGTCGAGGGGCTTGGCAGGGAACTGGAGCAGCAGCAGTTCAAGGCGACGGGTTGAGCGGTATGCAGAAATCCCGCAGGAAGCGGGTCGCACCTTCTTCGTCGATCTCGCGGGCGGCGACGGCAAGAACGAAAGCGTAGAGATTGGCATCGGTCGTTTCGATCTCGTAGCCGTTTTCGAGAAGGAACACACCGGCGGTTACGATTGCGATTCGCTTGTTGCCGTCAGCGAATGCGTGGTTGCGGGCGAGGCCGAAAAGATAGGCGGCGGCGAGCTCAATGACGTCGTCGCAGCCATAGTTTGCCTTGTGGATCGGCCGGCCGAGCGCCGAATCCAGCGCGCCTTCGTTACGCAGTCCTGCGAGACCGCCGAAGCGCTCGATCTGCATTTTCTGCAGGCTCGCCACCAATGGTCTCGTCAGGAATTTGAAGGCCATTATTCGGCCAGCTTTTTCAAGGCGACCTTATATTTGTCCATGAAATATCGCGCCGCCTCGAGTTGACGAGACAAATCCTCATCGGCCGGCTTCAAAGTGATGCCGCCGTTTTCCATCTGCAATTCCAATGAATCGCCGGTCTTCAACCCAAGACGGTCGAGGGTTTCCTTAGGGATGATAATACCCTCTGAATTGCCGATCTTGCGGATTGTGACGTTCATCGCTTTGTCCTCTGTGGTAACGGAGTTATAACATGAGGCCGAGCGGGCAACAACGTCCTATCCTGCCATTTGCCTGATGCTTTTCCTCCGCACCATCCAGACCGAGTGCGCCGCGATCGCCGTCACCAGGATACCGCCGCCGACCAGCGTCATCGGCGTCGGCGTTTCCGCAAAGATCAGCCACACCCAGATCGGTGCGAGTACGGTTTCGAGCAGGTAGAACATGCCGACCTCAGGCGCGGAGAGGTAACGCGGCCCGGTCGCCAGGCACCAGAAGGCAAGCGGCATCATCACCGCGCCGTTGAAGAGGATCCAGACAGGATGCTCGATCGAAAGACCGCCTGCCGGCATGACCGAGATCAGGCCGGCCGCCGCCGGCAGAACCGTCGAAAGCAGCGAGACGAAGCCCATCTCCCGGCGTGAGGCGCGGCTGACGGTGATGGCGGCGGCGATGATGAACGCGGTAAGCAGCGCCATGATATCGCCGAAGACATGGCCGCCCGAAAGCCCGTCCCGCACGATCAGGCCGACGCCGAAAATCATCGCCGCCATGGCGATCAGCGTTGCTGGCGCCGGCCGCTCCTTGAGGAAAATCCAGGAAAGCAGCGCGGCGAACATCGGATTGAAGGCGACGATGAAAACGACATTGGCCGTCGACGTGTTGAAAACGGCGAGAATGAAGATCACCGTCGTCAGCCCGTAGAGCAGACCGGTAAAGAGGCCCGGCCAGCCCGGCACCAGCATTGGCCATCGCCCCTTGGCAATCCTGAGCGCGGTTGCGACCAGAAGCGTCACGCCAAGGGTCGCTATGCTTCTTACGGCAAGGATCGACCACAGCTCGCCGTCGGCGAGCCTCATCAGCGGGATATCCACGGAAAGCGCCAGCCCGCCGATTGTCGTCAGCAGCAGGCCCTTCCGGTGGTCGGAAAGAGCGGTGGGGAACATTCAGCCGTGGGTGCTCTCGGGCATGGACGAGGGATCGAAGCGTTCCCAGCCGCGCGGGGTCAGGTGCTCCTGCGGCTGAAAGCGCGTCTTGTAATCCATTTTCCGCGACCCTTGAACCCAGTAGCCGAGGTAGACATGCGGCAGTCCCAGCGCTTTCGTGCGCCTGACATGATCGAGAATCATGAAGGTGCCGAGCGAACGGCGCTCGAGTGCCGGATTGAAATAGGAATAGACCATCGACAGCCCGTCGCTCATCGTGTCGGTCAGCGCAGCGCCAAGCAGCTCGCCCTTCGGGCGCTGCTCCAGTCCTGAGCCTTCCTCACGCAGGCGATATTCGATGATTCTCGTATTCACATGCGTGTCTTCCACCATGATTGCATAGTCGAGCACGGTCATGTCGGACATGCCGCCCTGCTGGTGGCGAAAATCGAGATAGCGCCGGAAGAGCGAATATTGCTCGCTGGAAGGCTGGGCCGCGAATTCGGTGGCGATGACGTCGGAATTGGCGGCAAGCACCCGTTTCATCGATTTGGTCGGTTCGAATTCCTGGGCGAGAATTCGCACGGAAACGCACGCGCGACAGGATTCGCAGGCCGGGCGATAAGCGATGTTCTGCGAGCGGCGGAAACCGCCCTGTGTCAGGATGTCGTTCATCTCGGCGGCGCGCGGGCCGACCAGATGGGTGAACACCTTGCGTTCCATCTCATGCGGCAGGTACGGACACGCAGCCGGAGCCGTCAGATAAAACTGCGGGGATGGCGTCGTCTGCGTATTCATTTGTCGCGGAAATTTCCCTGTCGAGACCGTGCCGTTTCCTGACAGCATGACCTAAGAATAAAAAACGTCAACAGCGGGGCGCGTTTCGCCCTTCATATCAGTCTTCTAATTTCAGATATGGAGCGCCTGCACCCATCGGCAAAGGGAGGCGGAGACTTTATCTGGTCTCCGCCCGGGGTCACAGTTAGGGTCTCAGGCCGTGCGCACCGTCGCGGTGCCCACAAGCAGGTCGTGAACGAGACGGCTGCGTTCAATGAACAGGCCGGCAAGCAGGATGAGCGGCGTCAGCACCGAGTTGAGGATCCAGAACAGTGCGAGATGCACGATCGCTGTCATGAAATCCATCGGCCGTCCGTCGACGCGCACGATCGCAATTCCCATGGCCCGCATGCCGAGCGAGGCCTGGCTCGGCCCGCCCACCGTCAGGCCGAAGTAAATGCCGGCGACGATGACGAAGAGAGCAGGGTAGAGAAAGAAGCCGAGCCCCAGCGTGACGATCGACACGAAGAACAGCACGATCGCCGCGGGAATGCAGAGCAGCGCCACGATGACGTAGTCGAGGATGAAGGCGAAGACCCGGCGGCTCAACACGCCGCTATAGGCGCGCCAGTCCTCCGGTGCGGCATAAAGCGGATTGGGGTTGTAGCTCATCTCAATCTCCTCAGGAAAAGCGATGCCGCTGATATGGTATCGGCAGGGCCAAATGCAATAATCTGCCCCAAAATCACCGCTTTGCGAGAATTTTCGCCACTTCGACCGCGAAATAGGTGAGGACACCGTCGCATCCCGCCCGCTTGAACGACAGCAGCGTTTCGAGCATCGCCCGCTCGCCGTCGATCCAGCCATTCATCGCCGCCGCCTTGATCTGCGTATACTCGCCTGACACCTGGTAGGCGAAGGTCGGCAGGCCAAAGGCCTCCTTCATCCGCCAGCAGATATCGAGATAGGGCAGGCCGGGCTTGACCATCAGCATGTCGGCGCCTTCCTCGACGTCGAGGGCAGCGTCGCGGATCGCCTCGGTGCCGTTGGCGGGGTCGATATAGTAGGTCTTCTTGTCGCCTTTCAGCAGCCCGCCGGTCGAGATCGCCTCGCGATAGGGACCGTAGAAGCCGGAGGCGAATTTCGTCGCATAGCTCATGATGCCGACGCTCTGGTGACCGGCTGCATCGAGCGCCATGCGGATCGCGCCGATGCGTCCGTCCATCATCTCTGACGGCGCGATGATGTCGGCGCCCGCATCCGCCTGCATCACGGCGGCGCGTGCCACCTGGTCGACCGTCTCGTCATTGACGATCTCGCCGCCTCTGAGGATGCCGTCATGGCCGTGGCTGGTGAAGGGATCGAGCGCGACGTCGGTGATGATGCCGATATTAGGTACCGCCTTCTTGATCGCCGCCGTCGCCCGATTGATCAGGTTGTTGGCTTCGAGGCTGTTCGAGCCGGTCTCGTCACGCAGTTCCATCTCGATATTCGGAAAGGTGGCGAGGGCCGGAATGCCGAGGCCGGCCGCTTCCCGCGCGGCTTCGACAGCCTTGTCGATGCTCATGCGGTTGACGCCGGGCATGGCCGCGATCGGATCGACGATGCCGGAACCCGGCACGATGAAGATCGGCCAGATCAGGTCATCGACGGTCAGCCGGTTCTCCTGCACCAGCCGACGTGTCCAATCCGCCTTGCGGTTGCGCCGCATACGGCGATGACCAGTGATGTCGTCGACGAGATGCGTCCTGTCCTGCATGATATCTGTCCTCGGCCCATTCCATTTATCGGAGCGCTCATTATCATGGCGCCTGGAAAATCCAAACCGGACGATTGGCCGCGGCTGAAAACCCATTCATGTCGCCCAGGATAACGACATGCATAAAAACAAGGTGCTTTTATTGCATAATCCCAAAAATCGGAGCGGATTTTCAGCGTTATGCGCCAACGCAATGTTATAGAGCGTCCTTGGTGCGTCTTGTCCGACGCGCGGCGCTTTTGCGAAGATGCAACCCCGAACCGATGTCTGCGCTATGGAAACCGACTCTCCGACGATACCGAAACACACACTGGCGGATATTCTCTTCATTCTCTTCTTGAGACTGGTTGCCGTATCCTGCTTCTGGTTCGGCCTGCAATATTGGGCGATGCTCGTCGGTTATTCGCTGGTCGGCGCCGGCCGCTTCGATCTTTTGAGCCTGCCATGGAAGGTGGCGAGCACCAGCCTCGCCGTGCTCTTCCCCGTCGCCTCCCTCGGCCTTTGGCTCACCGTCTCCTGGGGACCGGTCATCTGGGTGCTGGCCGCCGGCGGACAAATCCTCATGTATGGCCTGCTGCCGGATATTTTCGGCCCCAACCAGCTGATCATCCTGCTGCATGTCATGGTCGCCGTCGTCTACTTGATTTTCCGCCTGCTGCTGTGGCTGGAAAAACGCCGGCACCGCCGCCAGGTAAGTGTTGATTTACCCTGAGACAACGTGGGGTTACCGGTAAGGCTCCGTTAAGCCTGCGGTTTAAGTCGAATTTTATATGTATTCGATAGGGTCTCACTCAAGGCGGGAAGAGAACACACCGCCAAACAAACAGTGAGGCAGTCAATATGAACACGAAAATCAAGCCGCAGGCGGTATCGACCTTCCGTGACCAGCAGGACCACGACATCCGTGATCTTTACATGGAATCCCTTCATCTCGTTGAACGTCTGCACCGTCGTCTTCTCGACGTCATCAAGGACGAATTCGACCGTCAGGGTCGCAGCGACTTCAACGCCATCCAGGCGCTGCTCCTTTTCAACATCGGCAATTCCGAGCTGACCGCGGGCGAGCTGCGCTCGCGTGGCTACTATCTCGGCTCCAACGTTTCCTACAACGTCAAGAAGCTGGTCGATCTCGGCTTCATCAACCATCAGCGCTCGCGCATCGACCGTCGCTCGGTCCGCATCAGCCTGACCGAAACCGGCCAGGACATCGCCGAAACAGTGGCCAAGCTCTACGAACGCCACATCGCCTCGATCGACAAGGTCGGCGGGATCGGCACGGACGAGTTCACCCAGATGAACAAGCTGCTCCAGCGTCTGGACCGTTTCTGGAACGACCAGATCTTGTACCGTCTCTAAGACCCCTGACCTCCTTCCAGGGTTGCAGAAAATCGGACGTGTTCCCTGCACGTCCGATTTGCCGTTTATATCTGCGTGGCATCTTTGCAACGCATGGCAGGCAAGCGCAAAGGCCTGTATTCAAGCCGTTTTTTAGCCGTTATTAACCGGCACGCTTTACCCGTCATATGGTTCGTTGCGTCGTGTTTCCGGTAGCCGGCAGTCCTTCTACCCAACCGGCAACACGAATTGGCCATATTGGTGTGGCAGCGGAAGGCTTAACAACCGGCGCTTTCAATAGACCGATCAGGAATGTTCAGGCTGCCGCATCGCAATCTTGTGATGGGGCAAGCGGAATTTTTCGGTGCGCCGGGACAACTAATGGACTGGGATCTGCGTTGAAGCGCAGTGATATCGCAAAGAGCCGCAGATTCTCTTTAATAGCGGCATTCAGTGGTTGGGACTATGTCGAAGAAAAACGGAATTGAAGCTCTCTCGCGCCGCGCTTTCCTGGCGTCCGCGGCAACGATTGGCGCCGGCGCGCTTGCCGCGCCGGCATTCGCGCAATCGGCGCTCGATACGCTGATCAATGCGCCGCGCCGCGGCAACTGGGACGACCAGTTCGACGCCAAGGCGGCGTCGCGCACGGCGACCGCCATGGTTTCCAACACGCCGATTCTCGGACCCCAATCGGTCGCAAGCGCGCAGCAGGCGATTATGCAGTATCAGCAGATTGCCGCAGCCGGTGGCTGGCCTGAGGTCAATCCCGGTGACCAGCGCCTGCAGCTCGGCGTCAGCTCTCCCACCGTCCAGGCGCTGCGCCAGCGCCTTGCGATCACCGGCGACCTGCCGCGCGAGGCCGGCCTGTCCAACGCCTTTGATTCCTATGTCGATGGTGCGGTCAAGCGCTTCCAGGCGCGTCACGGCCTGCCGGCCGATGGCGTTCTCGGCGAATTCACGCTGAAGGCGATGAACATTCCTGCCGATGTCCGCCTGCAGCAGCTGAACACCAATCTGATTCGCCTGCAGACCTTCCCCGAAGACATGGGCCGCCGTCACCTGATGGTCAACATCCCGGCCGCCTATGTGGAGGCTGTTGAAGATGGCAGTGTCGCGACGCGCCACACGGCGGTTGTCGGCCGTCTCAGCCGCCCGACGCATCTCGTCAATTCGAAGATTTACGAGGTCATCCTCAATCCTTACTGGACTGCGCCGCGCTCGATCGTCGAGAAGGACATCATGCCGCTGATGCGCAAGGATCCGACCTATCTCGAAAAGAACGCCATCCGCCTGATCGACGGCAAGGGCAACGAAGTCGCCCCCGAGACCATCGACTGGAACGGCGAGGCGCCGAACCTGATGTTCCGTCAGGACCCCGGCAAGACCAACGCCATGGCCTCGACGAAGATCAACTTCTACAACAAGAATGGCGAGTATATGCACGACACGCCGCAGCAGGGCCTGTTTAACAAGCTGATGCGCTTTGAATCGTCGGGCTGCGTCCGCGTCCAGAACGTCCGCGACTTGTCGAACTGGCTGTTGCGCGAGACCCCCGGCTGGAGCCGCCAGCAGATGGAGCAGGTGATCGCAACCGGCGTCAACACACCGGTCAAGCTCGCCACGGAAGTTCCGGTTTATTTCGTCTATATCTCTGCCTGGGGCATGCCCGACGGCATCGTCCAGTTCCGCGACGACATCTATCAGATGGACGGCAATGCCGAGCTGGCGCTCGACACCACGGCCGGTATGGAACAGCCGGTCCAGTAAGCGGCCGCCCCTGCATCGTGATTTGAGAACCGCGCCTTCGGGCGCGGTTTTTTTAAGTCCGAGGAGACACTCCTCGATGTGGTCGCCAAGGATCAGCGCGGCGCGACCGCAAAAGAGCGTGAGCGCGCGCTTTGCTCAGCAAATGTCGTTCTTCGTATTGCCCTCGCCCCGGCGGAAGGCTAATACCTCAGCGCATTCCAGTTGAGGAGCCCGCCCATGACCAATGCTTCCACCGAATCCTTCTTCAATCGCTCGCTTGCGGACGTCGATCCGGACATTTTCGGCGCGATCGGAAAGGAACTCGGTCGCCAACGGCACGAGATCGAACTGATCGCTTCTGAGAACATCGTCTCCCGCGCCGTGCTGGAAGCCCAGGGCTCCATCATGACCAACAAATATGCCGAGGGTTATCCCGGCAAGCGTTATTACGGCGGCTGCCAGTTCGTCGATATCGCCGAAGAACTGGCAATCGAGCGCGCCAAGAAGCTGTTCGGCGTCAATTTCGCCAACGTCCAGCCGAATTCCGGTTCGCAGATGAACCAGGCCGTGTTCCTGGCGCTGCTACAGCCCGGCGACACCTTCATGGGTCTCGACCTGAATTCGGGCGGCCACCTCACGCATGGTTCGCCGGTCAACATGTCCGGCAAGTGGTTCAACGTCGTCTCCTACGGCGTGCGCGAAGGCGACAACTTGCTCGACATGGATGAAGTTGCCCGCAAGGCCGAAGAAACCAAGCCGAAGCTCATCATCGCCGGCGGCACTGCCTATTCCCGTATCTGGGACTGGAAGCGCTTCCGCGAGATCGCCGACAGCGTCGGCGCCTATCTGATGGTCGACATGGCCCACATCGCCGGCCTTGTCGCCGGTGGCGTTCATCCGTCCCCGTTCCCGCATTGCCATGTCGCGACGACGACGACCCACAAGTCATTGCGCGGTCCGCGCGGCGGCGTCATCCTCACCAATGACGAGGATCTGGCGAAGAAGTTCAATTCGGCCGTTTTCCCGGGTCTTCAGGGCGGCCCGCTGATGCATATCATCGCTGCCAAGGCTGTGGCCTTCGGCGAGGCGCTGCAGCCGGAATTTAAAGACTACGCCGCCCAGGTCGTCAAGAACGCCAAGGCGCTTGCTGAAACGTTAATGGAGGGCGGCCTCGACGTCGTCTCCGGCGGCACCGACAACCACCTGATGCTGGTCGACCTGCGCAAGAAGAACGCCACCGGCAAGCGCGCCGAGGCAGCTCTCGGCCGCGCCTACGTCACCTGCAACAAGAACGGCATTCCCTTCGATCCGGAAAAGCCCTTCGTCACCTCCGGCGTGCGCTTGGGCGCACCGGCCGGCACGACCCGCGGCTTCAAGGAAGCCGAATTCCGCGAGATCGGCAATCTGATCGTCGAGGTTCTCGACGGCCTGAAGGTCGCCAATTCCGATGAAGGCAACGCTGCCGTCGAAGCCGCGGTGCGCGGCAAGGTGGTCAACCTCACCGACCGCTTCCCCATGTATGATTACTTGGGATAAGGAGTAGGGATGCGCTGCCCCTATTGCGGTTCGGAAGATACTCAGGTCAAGGATTCGCGCCCGGCGGAGGACAACACGTCCATCCGCCGGCGGCGCATCTGTCCGGATTGCGGCGGCCGCTTCACGACGTTCGAGCGCGTGCAGTTGCGCGAGCTGATGGTCATCAAGAAGACCGGCCGCAAAGTGCCCTTCGACCGCAACAAGCTGGTGCGCTCCTTCGAAGTGGCGTTGCGCAAGCGCCCCGTCGAGCGGGACCGCATAGAGCGCGCCGTCTCAGGCATCGTCCGCCGGCTTGAAAGCTCCGGCGAGACCGAGATCTCCTCCGAGCAGATCGGCCTGCAGGTGCTGGAAGCCATGAAGAGCCTCGATGATGTCGGCTTCGTGCGCTACGCCTCGGTCTACCGGGATTTCTCGCTTGCCGAGGATTTCGAGAAGGTCATTTCCGAGATCAACGCCAAGATTGCCCGCGACCCGCTGGACAGGTGAGCCATGAGCATCACGCCGCATGACGAACGTTTCATGGCGGCGGCGATCCGCCTGTCGCGCTGGCATCTCGGCCGCACCGCCACCAATCCTTCCGTCGGCTGCCTGATCGTCAGGGATGGCGTCATCGTCGGCCGTGCGGTGACGGCGCTCAGTGGCCGCCCGCATGCCGAGACGCAGGCACTCGCTGAAGCCGGCGCGCTTGCCCGCGGCGCCACCGCCTATGTGACGCTCGAACCCTGCTCGCATCACGGCAGGACGCCGCCGTGTTCCGAGGCGCTGATCGACTATGGCGTTGCCCGCGTCGTCATCAGCGTCACCGATCCCGATCCGCGGGTTTCAGGCCGCGGTATCGCCATGCTGCGCGAAGCCGGCATAGAGGTGGATGCCGGCGTGCTGGAGGCGGAGGGCCGGCAGTCGCTTGCCGCCTATCTCACCCGCCAGACGAAGAACCGGCCCTATGTGACTCTCAAACTTGCCGTTTCCGCCGATGGCATGATCGGCCGCGAGGGGGAGGGGCAGGTGGCGATAACAGGCCCGGAGGCCCGCGCCCAGGTGCAGGCGCTGCGCGCCGAAACCGATGCCATCCTGGTCGGCATCGGTACCGCGATTGCGGATGATCCGCTGCTGACTGTGCGTTTGCCAGGTCTTCAATCGCAATCGCCGATCCGCATCGTGCTCGATCCCTCGCTGGTATTGCCGTTGACCAGCAAGCTTGTGGAGACAGCGCGGGAAGTGCCTGTTATCGTGGTGGCGAGGGAGGAAGTGTGGCCGTTGTCATCGGATGCGGAGGGATTACCCCCCTCTGCCCTGCCGGGCATCTCCCCCACAAGGGGGGAGATCGGCAAGAGGCGCGATCCGAATTCCCCTGTTTCCGATGGTGATGGTTTCGCCTTGAGGCAAGACGTGGGGCAAGGGGCTAACCCCGATCCGATCTCCCCCCTTGTCGGGGAGATGCCCGGCAGGGCAGAGGGGGGTGCCGCACCCACCGACTTGGACTCCCGCCGTGCAGCCCTCGAGGCCGCCGGCGTTGAGGTCGTCCATTGCAATCCCTATCATCCGGAAGTCTTGCTGCCGGCACTCGCGACGCGCGGTATTTCCTCGCTTCTGGTCGAGGGCGGCGCAAAGACGGCGCGGCTTTTCCTCGAGGCTGGCCTCGTTGACCGCATCCAGCTTTATCAGGCGCCTGTCGTCATCGGCGAGCGCGGTATTGAATCGCCGCTGACGAGATCCGACATACCATCGGGTTTTGCCCATACGGGCACGCTGATGTTCGGCGGCGATCGCCTGGACGAATACGAAAGAGGGCTTTGATGTTCACTGGAATAGTCACCGATGTCGGCACGGTTGAATCCGTTTCTCCCCTGAAGGAAGGCATCCGCCTGCGGGTCGCGACCGCCTATGATCCCTCAACCATCGACATGGGTGCCTCGATCTCCCATGCCGGCATCTGCCTCACCGTCACCGGCCTGCCGCAGCAAGGCAGCAATGGCCGCTGGTTCGAGGTTGAGGCCTGGGAAGAGGCGCTGCGGCTGACGACGATCGCCACCTGGCAGGAAGGCAGCCGCATCAATCTCGAACGGTCGCTGAAGATCGGTGATGAACTCGGTGGCCACATCGTTTCCGGCCATGTCGACGGCAAGGCGGAAATCCTCTCGGTGACAGCAGAGGGCGACGCCACCCGCTACCGCCTGCGCGCGCCCGAACATCTGGCGAAATTCGTCGCCCCCAAGGGTTCGATCGCACTCGACGGTACTTCGTTGACGGTCAATGCGGTCGACGGCACGGATTTCGACGTGCTGCTCATCCGCCACACGCTCGAAGTCACCACCTGGGGCGAGCGCAAGGCCGGCGATTTCGTCAATTTCGAAGTCGACACCATGGCGCGCTACGCCGCCCGGCTGGCGGAATTCCCTGCTGGATAACGCCGCCAACCGGAATTGGACGCGGCGCTCTAGAGCGTTTCAGGTTTTGACGGAAGCGTATCCGGCATTGTCGAAGTAGTTGCTGCATTCGCTGGGCTCGATGGTTGTGACGAGGTGTCCGATGTGGCGCCAGGTGTCATCGATGGTTCGCTTCTGAGCCAGGCGCATCCAGTGCTTGATTTTGGCGAAAGCCTGTTCGATCGGATTGAGGTCGGGGGAGTATGGCGGCAAGTACCAGAGCCGAGCACCAGCGTTGCGGATCATCTGACGGATGGCGACCGACTTGTGGGAGCCGAGATTATCCATCACGACGATGTCGCCGGGTTTGAGCACCGGTACGAGTTGCTGCTCGACATAGGCGCGAAAGCACTCACCGTTGATCGGTCCATCGAAGACACAGGGTGCGGTAAGCCGATCGCAGCGCAACGCGCCGAGGAAAGTCAGGGTGCGCCAATGTCCGTGCGGCGCGAAGCTGCGCAGGCGTTTGCCCTTCGGCCCCCACCCTCGAAGCGGCGCCATGTTGGTCTTGATCCAGGTTTCATCGATGAAGACCAGCCGTCTTGGATCGAGGCCAGCCTGCCAGGATCGCCAGCGCTGTCGCCGTCGCGCGACGTCAGCGCGCGCCTGCTCAAGGGCGAACAGTGTTTTTTTTGAACCGCAATCCCTCACGTCGCAGGAACTGCCATACCGTATCGTGGGATACCTTCACCCCTCGCGCGGCCAGCTCTTCCTTCAACCTGTGCAGTGACACATGCGGCGTCTGGTTGATCCGCTCCACGATAAACGCCCGATGCGGCTCCAGAACCCGCTTGCGGTGGCCGCCCATCTTCCCAGGCGCGACAGATCCGCTCGAACGATAACGCTGCGACCACTTTACCGCTGAAGACACGGCAATACCGAACCGCGCCGCAACCGACCGGCAGCTCTCACCGGCTTCGATTGCAGCAACAACACGCTCACGAAGATCATTGGAAAGAGGTCGCGTCATTCGATGCTGGCCTCCACTCCAGCCAGCATCTTGAATCACAAAACACACAAAAACGGAATCCCTTCCGATTCAACTAAATCCGGATACGCTCTAACACGTAAATCGAATGATCTCGCCGTTGTACTGCGCCGGCCGGATAGCTCACCAATCCGGGGACAGCTTCGTCAGATACTGGCCGTAGGCGCTCTTGCCGAGCTTCTCGGCGAGCTTGGCGAGGTCGTCCTGCGAGATGTAGCCCATGCGCCAGGCGACTTCTTCAGGACAGGCGATCTTGAAGCCCTGGCGTTTCTCCAGCGTGCTGACGAAGCCTGCGGCATCGAGCAGGCTGTCCGGCGTGCCGGTATCGAGCCAGGCATAGCCCCGGCCCATCAGCTCCACAAAAAGCTGGCCGCGCTCGAGATAGGTGCGGTTGACGTCGGTGATTTCCAATTCGCCGCGCGGTGATGGCTTCAGGTTGGCGGCGATATCGACCACCTGCTGGTCGTAGAAATAGAGGCCGGTCACCGCCCAGTTCGATTTTGGCTCCTTCGGTTTCTCCTCGATCGACAGCGCATTCATTTTTTCGTCAAAGCCGACAACGCCATAGCGTTCCGGATCGGTGACGTGATAGGCGAATACCGTCGCGCCTTCCCGCCGGCTCGTGCCGGATTTCATGATTTCCGGCAGTCCGTGCCCGTAGAAGATGTTGTCGCCGAGAACGAGTGCCGAGCTGTCGCCGTGCAAGAAGTCGGCGCCGATGATGAAGGCCTGGGCGAGGCCGTCCGGGCTCGGCTGTACGGCATAGGTCAGCGAAATTCCCCATTGCGAGCCGTCGCCGAGAAGGCGCTTGAAGGCTTCGATGTCGTGAGGCGTAGTGATGATCAGCAACTCCCTGATGCCGGCGAGCATCAGCGTCGTCAGCGGATAGTAGATCATCGGCTTGTCGTAGACCGGCATCAACTGTTTCGAGACGGCCTGCGTGATCGGATGCAGACGCGTGCCCGTGCCGCCGGCGAGAATAATCCCCTTCATGCCCATCTCCCTAAAGACCTTTATTCAAGAGGTCTTGCATGACAATCTTCATAGACTGCTTCCACTCCGGCAGCCGGATACCATATGTTCTGGCGAGCTTGTCACCGTTGAGACGTGAATTGGCGGGACGCTTGGCCGGTGTCGGATAGTCCGCGGTCGGGATGCGCTCGACGCCGACGTTTCTGCCGCCGGATTGGGAAAGCTCCGTGAATATCTCTTCGGCGAAATCAGCCCAGCTTGCTTCGCCGCTGCCGGTCAGGTGAAAAGTGCCGCGGAGCGATGGCTCAGGGTCCGCTACAACTCGGGTTGCGATCGCAACAATCGCATCGGCGATGTCGAGTGCCGAGGTCGGGCATCCTGTCTGATCGGCGACAACGCGAAGATGATCGCGCGTCTCGGAAAGCCGCAGCATTGTTTTCAGGAAATTAGTGCCAAAGGGCGAATAGACCCAGGCGGTGCGCAAGATGACGTGGTTCGGGTTCGCCGCCGCGACGGCCTTCTCGCCTGCGAGCTTCGAACGCCCATAGACGGAGATCGGCGCCGTCGCATCCTCTTCGGAATAGGCTGAGGCCTTGTCGCCGCTGAAGACGTAGTCGGTCGAAATGTGGATGACCGGGGCCCCGATCCGCGCGGCAGCCTCGGCAACCGCCCCGGCGCCTGCTGCGTTGACGGAAAAAGCAAGCTCGGGTTCGCTCTCGGCCTTGTCGACCGCCGTATAGGCGGCGGCGGAGACGATCACATCCGGCCGCAGAGCCGAGAAGGCGGCTGCGATGCTTGCAGGATCCGCGAGGTCCATTTCCGGGCGCCCGACCGCGCTGATTTCGACGCCCATTTCGGCGCCACGTCTGAGCAGCGACTGAACGACCTGGCCCTGTTTGCCGGTGACGGCAATGCGCATCGCTTATCGTCCCTTGAAAACGCCGAGGCGTTCGCCGGAGTAGACGTTTTCGCGCAGCGGCCTCCACCACCATTCGTTTTCCAAGTACCAGTGCACGGTCTTCTCGATGCCAGTTTCGAAGGTCTCTTGCGCCTTCCAGCCGAGTTCGCTTTCGAGTTTGGAGGCATCGATCGCATAGCGTGCGTCGTGTCCGGGACGATCGGTGACGTTGTTGATCAGACGTTTATGCGGTCTCTTGTCACTGTAGACGTCGTCGAGAATAGCGCAGATGCGATGAACGACATCGATGTTCCTGCGCTCATTGCGACCGCCCACATTGTATTTTTCGCCGGGGCGCCCTCTGGATGCGATCGTGAAGAGCGCGCGGGCGTGGTCTTCGACATAGAGCCAGTCGCGGACGTTCGCGCCATTGCCGTAAACCGGAAGAGGCTTGCTCTCCAGTGCGTTCAGGATCATCAGCGGAATGAGCTTTTCGGGGAAATGGAACGGGCCGTAGTTGTTGGAGCAATTGGAGACGACGACGGGCATGCCGTAGGTTCGGTGCCAAGCGATCGCCAGATGGTCGCTCGCGGCCTTGGAGGCGGAATAGGGCGAGGAGGGATCGTAAGGCGTCGTTTCCTCGAAGAGGCCCTCGTCGCCGAGCGAGCCGTAGACCTCATCGGTCGACACCTGCAGAAAGCGGAAGGCACTCTTGCGGCGAGCCTCAAGCCCATCCCAATAGTGCCGTGCGGCATCCAGCAGACTGAATGTGCCGACGATGTTGGTCTGAATGAAATCGTCCGCGCCCGAGATCGAGCGGTCGACATGGCTCTCTGCCGCGAGATGCATGACGGTATCAGGGCGGAAGGACGCGAATGCTTCCTGCATCCTGGCGCGGTCGCATATGTCGGCGTGCAGGAATTGATAGTTCGGCGCCGATTCGACGGATTTCAGCGATGCCAGGTTGCCGGCATAGGTCAGCGCGTCGACATTCAGCACCTCGGCGCCGATCCCGCTGACGAGATGGCGCACCAATGCCGATCCGATGAAGCCCGCTCCGCCCGTGACCAGTATGCGCATAGTGAATCAATCCCTGGTTACTGTGCTGAATTGGAAAAATGGCTTGGCAGATCGGCGAGCCACGGCAGCGTCTTGTCCTTGTCGGACAACACAATGTCTCCCTCATCGAAGGGCCAGCGGATGCCGATCGCCGGATCGTTCCACGCGATGCCCCGATCATGCTGCGGGCTGTAGGGTGCGGTTACCTTGTAGCTGATGACGCTGTTCGGCTCGATGGTTGCAAATCCGTGAGCGAAACCGGCCGGTATCCAGAGCTGCATGCCGTTTTCCGGCGAGAGCTCCTGAGAGAGCCATTTGCCGAAGCTCGGCGATCCCTCGCGAATATCGACGACGACATCCATGATCCGGCCGGCAAGGCAGCGTACCAGCTTGCCCTGTGCGAAGGGCGGTATCTGGAAATGCAGCCCCCGAACGGTGCCCGCCTGCGCCGAAAGCGATTCATTGTCCTGGATGAATGTGACGTCTGCCACATTTTCCCGGAACCAAGCATCCTTGAATACCTCGGAGAAGTAGCCGCGGTGATCGCCGAAGCGTGGCGGCGTGATCGCAATGATGCCCTCGATGACCGTGGTCTCAATACGCATGATTTACCTTTTCTGCGGCCTTCATCAAGCGTCCGCCCTCATGACGCTCATCAGCATGTCCGCCTGCGAGCGGCTCTGCATAGCCGCAAGGCCCTTCGCGGCAATGGCATGGCGCTCGTCGGCATCTGCGACCAGCTTGTAGCAGCGCTCGATCATGTCGCCATAGGGCTCAATTGCCAAGCCGCCGATGAAGGGCTGAAGGTCCGGATCGCGGATGTTGCCTTCCGTCAGCACGCAAACGCGATTGGCGAGCAGATAGGAAATGCGCACGATCTCGAAGACGCCGCTCGCATAATGATGGATGTTGATCACGATCTTGGCGCGCGCAATCGCCGCATCGCGTTCCGTGCCATAGATGTTGAAGAGATGCGCGACCTCGAGCCCGCCGTCCTTCAGCGTCTTCAGGATATGGTGGCGGCGTTCGTTCATCGAGCCGTAGAAGAGCACGTCGATATCTTTGACAGCGGCGTGCTGTATTTGGCTGAGGCAGCGGCTATAGCCGATTTCGAGCACGCCGGCGTGATCAATGCCCTTGGCGGCGAGATTTTCCCGGTTGCGCGGGCTGTAGTCGAGAACCGGAAACGACTTCAGGATCGAGGTGTAGCGCGAATTGATCCAGATGCTTTCTTCGGACACCTGCTCGAGATTGATGACGACACTGTCCTTCGGCAGATGGCTGACGATTTCGGCCGGGAGAAGATTGCCGCCATAGATGATCGGCGCACGACCGGCGAATGCGTTCATGTCCCGGGTGATCGGTGCCGTGCCGCCGAGTTCCTCGAAGGCGCCCTGTAGGCCAAGCGCGACTTCGTCGAAGGCGTGGCTGTGATTGTAGTTGTCGGGCGTCACGATCCAGATGCAATGACGGTCCCTGTGTGCCTGCCATCCGCCGGCAAAGGGCTGCAAAAGGTTGCGGAGCGGCTGCTCGATCTTCGGCGCGGCTGGTATCGCGGGCCTTTCCGTCCGCACCGGCTGCTGCGATACCGGGGAAGCGTCTGAGGCCTGCTGGGCATAGGTGCGCATCAATTCGCGGCCGCCGATAAATTGGCCGCGCGGCATCCAGCCGGGCGGATCATCAGCCCCCCAGATCAGGTGCGGCTGCTTGATGAGGGGCTGGCGGCCTTGCTGCCACGAGGTCAGGAGAGCCTCGTCACGGCTCTGCAGAAAAGCTTCCTTGGCGGCGAAGAGGCCATGCAGCATTCGGCCGAGGCGGACACCGAACTTCCATTCGAAATCGGCAACGGTCGGTACGAAGGCGGCGATCTTCAGTCCGGAGGCGATAGCCTGCTGGACATAAAGTCCGAGCAGACGCTCGATCACGAAGGGGCGCATCTGCGCGCTGGCATCGCGGGAATAGTGAGCCGAACCGGCATAGGCGGCGCCCGCTGCCGTGCCGGTGCGGGCTTGGTTTTCCAGCGATTCGAGAATGCGTTCGCAAAAGGCGAAATACCCCGACCAGAATTTGCGGTTGCCGCAGAAATAGTTGCAGAACATGAAGGCAGTCTTGTCCTGCGGCGGCGCGATCGGATAGCCGAGCTCCTGGATATGCAGAAAGATCGGCTCCATGCCGGGGTGACCGCCAAGCAGTGAATGCTCCCAGACGTTGCTGTAGATCGCCGCGTGGCCGATCAGCGGGTTGTAAAGATAGGCGTCAGCACCTTCTGCCCTGGCCTTTTCCGCCTCCGTGACAAAAGATGGAAAGCTCGTCACCGACTTCATCTCGAATTTGCTGGAGAGCAGCCCCCAAAACACGTCTTCACCGAGGCCGATCGCCTCGTGATGCTGATGCAGGGTGAGGAAGAGTTCATATTCGCGGGTCGTAGCCTGCGTATTGAACGAGATGTCGAGCGGCATGGCAGCCGCATCGAGCTGGCTGCGCTGCGAAAGATCGAGATAAGGCTGATAGACAATGACGGATCCCGTGCCGGCAGCCTTCTCCGTGAGAAGCGCTAGGTCGGGAAGGCCGGCCGGCAAAGAAGAAATGGGCTGATTGATCGTCAAGGTATGTCCTTTGCGAAGAGCTGCCGTCTGCATGGGGAATCCGCAGAACGGCAATTCGAGCCTGTTTGATGCCTACTATTTGAGATGAAGCTTGCGCCACACTGTTCGCAGAACTTTCGCTGGTCAGCATGGAGCGGGTGTGGGCGCTCGACTTCCTTGCTCAGTTTTCTCTAGAGAGCGGGATTGTTTTAGTCGGAATCGGAACAGGGATTCCCTTTCTGGTGCAAATCAGATTCACCATTCTGGCCGGTGCAGGAGGCCGGTCTGGATGGCGAAACCTTTTTCGGATGATCTTCGGGAACGCGTTGTTGGCGCAGTAACGCGCGAGGGCCTGTCGTGTCGAGCGGCGGCAAAGCGCTTCGGCATTGGCATCAGCACCGCGATCGACTGGGTCCGGCGCTTGCGTGAGACGGGCAGCGCGGCTCCCGGCCAGATGGGCGGGCACAAGCCACGGGCGATCTCAGGTAAACATCGGGTCTGGTTGATCGATCGCTGCCACATGCAGGCGTTCACCTTGCGCGGGTTGGTGGCGGAACTCGGAGAGCGCGGCCTGAAAGTGGATTACAGCGCCGTCCGGACCTTCGTGCATGAGGAAGGGCTGAGTTATAAAAAAAGACGTTGGTCGCCAGCGAGCGCGAGCGGCCCGATGTTGCCGCCCGGCGGGCGCGCTGGCTGAAGCATCGCCATCGCATCGATCCATCTCGCCTTGTCTTTATCGACGAAACCTGGACGAAGACGAATATGACGCCGCTCAGGGGCTGGGCGCCGCGCGGCGAACGGCTGTTGGGCCATGCGCCCTTCGGCCACTGGAATACCATGACTTTTGTCGCAGCCCTCAGGGCCGACCGCGTCAGCGCACCGTGGATCATCGACGGCCCGATCAATGGCGAACGCTTTCGCATCTATGTCGAGAGGGTGCTGGTACCGGAGCTCAAACCCGGCGACATCGTCGTCATGGATAATCTCGGCTCGCACAAGGCCGGCGCTATCCGTGCCGCCATCCGCAAGGCCGGCGCCAGATTGTTCTTCCTGCCGCAGTATTCCCCCGATCTCAATCCGATCGAAAAACTCTTCGCCAAGATCAAGCACGAGCTGCGCAAGGCGCAGGCTCGAACCCGACAGGCCATCGACGACGCGCTGGCAGCCACCCTTCAAACCGTCTCGCCGAAAGAGTGCCAAAACTACTTCAAGGAAGCCGGATATGAACGGACATAAAACAATCCCGCTCTAGCCAGCTTTATTGGCTCAGCCGCTTCTGCTGCCAGTATCGCAAAGAGCTGCGATGGCACATTTGGAATTGGGCCGCCTCGGATTATACGCCGCTTTTGTAGACCCCATCATTCGACACGGTAGCCAATTCTCATTCCCTACCGCGAAAACTGGATGATCTCGCCGTTGTACTGCGTGCGCGCCGTCTCGCGGAATCCGAGCTTGGTTGCGACCCGTAGCGACGCCTGGTTCTCGGGACTGATGATGCAGCTCATTTGTTTTTCGGGAAAATGCGTTTCCGCCCAGCTGATCAGGACTTTCAGCGCCTCAGTGGCATAACCGCGGCCGTGCGCCGAGGGCATCAGCGCCCAGCCGACCTCCATCGTCCCCTCGATCGACGGTTCCAGCTCGCGCCGGGATTCCTGGAAGCCCGCTTCACCGATGAACCGGCCGCTCTCCTTTTCGACGATCGCGAAAAAGCCGAAGCCCATGTGATGCCACATGCCGGCGACGCGCAGCATGCGGCTCCAGCTCTGCTCGCGCGTCGACGGCACGCCGGTGATGAAGCGCACGACATCCTCGTCCGCCCATAGTGCCGCATGTGCGTCGAAATCGTCGAGGCGGTGAGGGCGAAGCGTCAGCCGCTCCGTTTCGAGGATTGGAATGTCGGTCACATCGGTCCTTATAAAAAAACACGTCCTCAGGCGCCGGGCTCGCTGTCCCAATAGTCGAGATCGCCTTCCGGCCGTCCGATATGACGAAAGCGCTTGTTTTCTGCACCGTCCCTATTCGTCTTGGCAAGGAATTTTCCGGAATCGGGATATTCGACGATCTCGGTCTTCGCCATCGTCGAAATGCCGAGATAGACGAGTGTGACCATGCCGGTATTGATGATCTGGTGCGCCGTTTCAGGCCCGCCGGCCGGCGCGCCGAGTACGTCGCCCGCCTTGATCGCATGGCGCGCATCGCCGAAGCGGTATTCGCCGGTACCCGCGATCACATAGAAGAGCTCGTCTTCGACGTGGTGGTTGTGGAAGGGGCAGCCCGATTTGCCCGGCGGCACCTCGTTGTAGCTGACGCCGAGGCCGACAAGGCCGATAAGCGTGCTGAAAGAGGTGTCGGTGCTTTCATAGAGCTCGCCCTGTTTCCAGTGGTCGAGCTTGAGATCGGCGGTATTGATCACCGCCTTCGATTCCGTCATGACGTCCTCCTGTTTCAGCAAGAGAAGCCGTCATCCCAGGAGAATTCAATGATTATCTGGGCCTATCTCCGATATCCCCAGCATGGGCGGAGAGGAGACCGCGCCCATGCTTTGAGAGCCGTGCGTCGAATGGAAACGCGAGGGACGCTCGATCACTCAACCCACGCATACCCCCGACGATCGATTCCGGCCTCGGGTGGTATGCGCTGGCGCGTCAGCGGACGTAGAAGGTCAAGCTTCCGTCGGCTGCCTGCTCGGCGTTGACGATGTTGCGGACGTCGACGCCTTCGTTGTTAAGCCTGTGGGCAAGCGACCTGTTGGCGTCGATCGAGGCCTGGATGCCGTGGACGGCCTGGCTGGAACGTTCCGGTGCCGAGCGCGGACCGGTCGTCTCGTCATCGAGATTGCGCCAGTTATGGACCTGCTCGACATTGAAGTCATTGCCCTGGAAGGTCCTGAGTGTCCGCTCGATGCCCTGGGCCGTGTTCATCCCAAGGCTTTCGGCCCGGCTGACGCCGGCAAATGCGAGAGAGGAGAGGGCTGCAGCGATAGTAATGGTGACAACGCGGTTCATGATGGTATCCTTTCATCTGCTTAGACGGTCGGCTGTCGTTGCAGGGATCGTCTGCGTCACGACATGGAATTGGCTCTCTCCGTTTCGCGATTCAATGGGTTAAGCCACTGAAAACACATTAAGAATTGTTCATGAAAGCCGCCTTCGAATTGTCGCTTTCCAGGCGTCGGAGAAAGCTGATTTCAGAGGCTTGCCCAGCTGTGCATCTGTGGTCCCGCTATCCCCTTGCAGATATTTCCTCTTTCCTATTGCGGCATCGGGCGAAATTGCTTGCCATTCGGACGAAGGCATGTTTTGACCGCGGGCTGCCGAGTGGGTAAATGTCCCGCAAACCGAAGGTGAACCATGCCGAGAGAGACCGCTCCCCATATTTTGATCGTTGAGGCCCGCTTCTACGACGACATGGCCGACGCCCTGCTCGAAGGCGCGACCTTCGCATTGACAGAGGCCGGCGCTACATTCGAGGTCGTCACCGTTCCCGGCGCACTGGAAATTCCGGCGGCGATTGCCATGTCGCTCGATGGAGACGACAATGGCGGAACGCATTATGACGGCTATGTCGCCCTCGGCATGGTCATTCGCGGCGAGACCTATCACTTCGATATCGTGTCGAATGAATCCTCGCGCGCCTTGATGGATCTCGCGGTCAGCGAGTCCCTTGCCATCGGCAATGGTATCCTCACCGTCGAAAACGACGAACAGGCTTGGGCGCGCGTGCGCCGCTTGGAAAAGGACAAGGGCGGATTTGCCGCTCGTGCAGCTCTGACCATGATCGAGCTGAAGCAGAAACTGGGTGCATAACGAATGAACGACGACAAGACGGAACGGCCGGTCAAGACTGCGAACCAGCGGGGCGCTGCCCGTCTTGCTGCTGTTCAGGCCCTGTATCAGATGGATGTCGGCGGCACGGGCGTTCTGGAAATCGTGGCTGAATACGAGGCGCACCGTCTTGGTCAGGAAATCGATGGCGCGACCTATCTGAAGGCCGATGCCGCCTGGTTCCGTTCCATCGTCTCCGGTGTCGTGCGCGATCAGGTTCGCCTCGATCCGCTGATTGCCGCAGCCCTGCAGGATGATTGGGCCTTGTCGCGCCTCGACAGCACCGTGCGCGCCATCCTGCGCGCCGGCGTCTTCGAGATCACCGATCGCAAGGACGTTCCGGTGGCGGTCATCGTCACCGAATATGTCGAGATCGCCCAGGCCTTTTTCGATGACGATGAGCCGAAGCTCGTCAACGCCGTGCTCGACCGCATCGCAAAGCAGGTCCGCGGCGAGGCGAAGAAATAAGTCTTTAGTCGCCAAACAATCCGCCTGCGTCTTTCTTCGCACCGCAATAGTTTTCGCCCGTTGCGGTCTTGACGCCACGTGATCGACCACGCAATCTCCGCAGCGCTTAGCTGTGGCATTTCTGTGGAGAGGAAGGCGATTCGGCGGCGTATCTGCCGGAGAAGGAGTGAGCTCCGGCCTTTGGGAGGAAAGAGCGAAATGACGATTCTTTTATGCGTAATCGCATGCGGTCTGCTCTCGGTGGTTTATGCCGCCTGGGCAACCCGGTCGGTGCTTGCTGCCGATCAGGGCAATAGCCGCATGCAGGAGATCGCGGGCTATATCCGCGAAGGCGCTCAAGCCTATCTGACGCGCCAGTACAGAACCATTGCCATTGTCGGCGTTGTCGTTTTCATCTTAGCCTGGCTGCTTCTTTCCGCCGAGGCCGCGATCGGCTTCCTGATCGGTGCCCTGCTTTCCGGTGCTGCCGGTTTCATCGGCATGCACGTCTCCGTCCGCGCCAATGTGCGCACCGCCCAGGCGGCTTCCGTCAGCCTTTCCGCCGGCCTCGACATCGCCTTCAAGTCGGGTGCGATCACCGGCATGCTGGTGGCCGGCCTGGCGCTGCTCGGCGTCTCCATCTACTATACGGTATTGACCGTCGGGCTCGGCCATGAGAGCGGCTCGCGCGAAGTCATCGATGCGCTGGTGGCGCTCGGCTTCGGCGCTTCGCTGATTTCGATCTTCGCCCGTCTCGGTGGCGGCATCTTCACCAAGGGCGCCGATGTCGGCGGCGATCTCGTCGGCAAGGTGGAAGCCGGCATTCCCGAAGACGATCCGCGCAACCCCGCAACCATCGCCGATAACGTCGGCGACAACGTCGGCGACTGTGCCGGCATGGCCGCCGACCTTTTCGAGACCTATGCGGTTTCGGTCGTCGCCACCATGGTTCTCGCCGCGATCTTTTTCGCCGGCGCGCCGATCCTCCAGTCTGCGATGGTCTATCCGCTGGCGATCTGCGGTGCCTGCATCATCACCTCGATCATCGGCACCTTCTTCGTCAAGCTTGGCGCGAACGGCTCGATCATGGGCGCTCTCTACAAAGGCCTCATCGTCACCGGACTGCTGTCGATCGTCGGCCTTGGTGCTGCTACCTCCCTCACCATCGGCTGGGGATCGATCGGCGCCGTCGGAGGCGCCGACATATCAGGCGCGCACCTCTTCTTCTGCGGCATCATCGGCCTCGTCGTCACCGCGCTGATCGTGGTGACCACTGAATATTATACCGGCACGGGCAAGCGCCCGGTCGTCTCGATCGCCCAGGCATCGGTCACCGGTCATGGCACCAATGTCATCCAGGGTCTCGCCGTCTCACTGGAATCGACGGCACTGCCGGCGATTGTCATCGTTGGTGGCATTCTCGCCACCTACCAGCTCGGCGGCCTATTCGGCACCGGCATTGCGGTCACGGCGATGCTCGGCATCGCCGGAATGATCGTCGCGCTCGACGCGTTCGGACCCGTGACGGACAATGCCGGCGGTATCGCTGAAATGTCGCACCTGCCGCCGGAGGTGCGCAAATCCACCGATGCGCTCGATGCCGTCGGCAACACGACCAAGGCCGTCACCAAGGGCTATGCCATCGGTTCCGCCGGTCTCGGCGCACTGGTTCTCTTTGCAGCCTACTCCTACGACCTCAAATATTTTGCGGCGAATGGCGACAAGTTCCCTTATTTTGCCGGCATCGGCGAAATTTCCTTCGATCTTTCCAACCCTTACGTGGTGGCTGGATTGATTTTCGGAGGTCTCATTCCCTACCTCTTCGGCGGCATCGCCATGACCGCCGTCGGCCGGGCGGCCGGCGCGATCGTCGAGGAAGTACGTCGTCAGTTCAAGGAAAAACCCGGCATCATGCAGGGCACGGAAAAGCCGGATTACGGCAGGGCGGTCGACCTTCTGACCAAGGCCGCCATCCGCGAGATGATCGTGCCGTCGCTGTTGCCGGTGCTGGCGCCTATCGTCGTCTATTTCGGCGTGCTGCTCATCTCCGGCTCCAAGGCCTCCGCCTTTGCCGCCCTCGGCGCATCGCTGCTCGGCGTCATCATCAACGGCCTCTTCGTCGCCATCTCGATGACCTCGGGCGGCGGTGCCTGGGACAACGCCAAGAAGAGCTTCGAGGACGGTTTCGTCGACAAGGACGGCTTGCGCCACATGAAGGGTTCGGATGCGCACAAGGCTTCCGTCACGGGCGATACAGTCGGCGATCCCTACAAGGATACTGCCGGCCCGGCCGTCAACCCGGCAATCAAGATCACCAACATCGTCGCGCTGCTGCTGCTCGCCATTCTTGCTGGATGAGGCATGCCGCTCAGCGCGGCAAACCGGAATAGCGACCATTAAAAGCCCCGCCGGAGCGATCCGGCGGGGTTTTCGTATAAGGCGCATCCGATCAGCGCAGGCTGCTTGGGTTCTGCGGCGTGCCGCCGGCGCCACCGCCGAACAGGCTGCGGGCAGCACTCGCGGCGCTGCCGCCGGAAAGCATCTGCTGCAGGAAGGTGAGTTCCTTGCCGCCGGTCGGCGTGACGCGCCCGATCGTGTCGAACACCTTGCCGTCCTGCAGCGTATAGTTGGCGCGGCGGCTGACGACGCCGTCTTTGTCGAAGTAGATGGCCAGAACGCTCTGATCGACGACCTTCAGTTTCTGGAAGGCGACGGCACGCGTACGCCGCTGCGAGATGTAATAGAAGACTTCGCCATCGAATGTCGCCGTCGTCGACGGGGTGCCGAGCGAAAGCAGCACCTGCTCGCGGCTGGAGCCTTCCGGAACGAGGTTCAGCGACTGCTGGTCGGCGACGTAGCCGCCATTGAGCACGGTGCTGGTCTGGCAACCGGAAAGAGCTGATGTGGAGGCGATTATGAAGGCAATGGCCGCACTGCTGAAGAATTTCACGTCAGACTTGAAATACCGTTTATTCAACGACATCTACTCCCTTGAGTGTCGATAGCAGCCATTTGGGGCCTTGCACGCTTTCCTCCTGCAAAACCATTGTGGCCATTCCGGGTCGAATGTCCCGAATTCGCTTCGCTGACGCATCGAAGGCGTCGTCCCGAAACTGGCCATGAGCGGCATTGCAATTCGCGCCTGCTTCGGTAAACCAGCTTTCGAAATCATGCAACAAGGCCAGGCGCCAGCCGGCATGAAGAATGAGGCATTTCCGGAAAAAACAATGATCTTCGGGCTCTTCCGCAAGAAAAACAACAATCAGGCGATCGTCGATCGGCAATATGCGGCGTTAGCGGCGGCTGCGCGCATGCCGGAACTCTACGAGCGGCTCAATGTGCCGGATACGGTCATGGGCCGTTTCGAGATGCTGTCGATAGCCATGATTCTGTTTTTTCGCCGCACACGTGCTTCGACCACCAGCGGCCAGGAGATCGCCCAGGAGATCGTCGATGCTTTCTTCCAGGATATCGACTATTCGATCCGCGAACTCGGCATCGGCGACAACAGCGTGCCGAAGCGCATGAAGAAGCTCGCCGGTATGTTTTACGGCCGGCTTGAAGCCTATTCGAAGGCGATGGACACAGGCGATGCCGAAGCGCTCGCTCTCGCTCTTCAGCGCAATATCTACCCCGAAACCTCGGCGCCTGCAGATATGTCCGGCCTCGCCGGATGGATGATGGCCGCAGAATCGCATCTGTCTGCCGTCCCCGAAGAGGTGATCGCTACCGGTTCGGCGACGCTCCCGCCGGTCGCCCACCCACCGGTCACCTGAAGGAGGAAACGATGAAGAACGATCGGGACGGTGTTCCCTTCTCCTATCACGTCAAGGTCGGCCACATCTCGGCCAACCCCGTCGAGGTTCATGTCGAGGCCGACACCAGCGAACTGAAGGCGCTTGCCGAGACCTGGAACGTCGTCTCCGTGGATGATTTGCGCGCCGATCTGCAGATTGCCCGCTGGAAGCGCGACGGCGTGCGCATCAAGGGCCGCGTGCAGGCGAAGATCGTCCAGTCCTGCGTCGTGACGCTGGAACCGGTCGAATCAGCCATCGACGAGAGCTTCGAGCAGATCTTCGTGCCGGAGGGCTCCAAGCTTGCCCGCCAGGCGGGTAACGACGCCGGCGAGATGCTGCTTGATCCGGATGGTCCCGATCTGCCCGAGACCTTCGTCGGCGATACGATCGACGCCGGCGAGGTGGTTGCCGAATTCGCCGCTCTCGCAATCGATCCCTATCCGCGCAAGCAGGGCATCGAATTCGCCGGCCATGTCGAGGACAGCGGCGAGGACGACAAAAAGCCCTCCGCTTTCGCAGCCCTCAAGGACTGGAAAAAGGACTGAAGCCCCGCTGGCATTTGACACAATTCAGTTGTAAGCGACGCCAAAACCGGTATTTTGGCCGAAATTTCGCCCTCGGCGAAAAGAAGGATCAGGGACGCGTGATCAGAATATCTCTCGACCTCATGGGTGGCGACTTTGGTCCCCAGGTTGTCATCCCCGGGGCCGCCAAGGCGCTGGATCGGCATCCTGATATGTCCTTCGTTCTCTATGGTCTCAAGGAACAGTGCGATCCGGTTCTCGCCAAGTTTCCGAAGCTCAAGGAAAAGTCGCTCTTTCACGACTGCGAGCTTGCCGTCGCCATGGATGAGAAGCCGAGCCAGGCGCTGCGCCGTGGCCGTTATATCTCCACCATGTGGCGTTCGATCGAGGCGGTGAAGACGGGTGACGCCGATGTCGCCGTCTCGGCAGGCAATACCGGGGCGCTGATGGCAATGGCGAAGTTCTGTCTGCGCACCATGGCCAATATCGAGCGTCCGGCGATTGCTGCGATCTGGCCGACGCTGAAGGGTGAGAGCATCGTGCTCGATGTCGGTGCAACGATCGGCGCCGATGCACAGCAGCTGATGGATTTTGCCCTGATGGGCGGCGCCATGGCGCGCGCGCTTTTCGAGGTCGAACGTCCGACGGTCGGCCTTCTGAACGTCGGCGTCGAGGAGATGAAAGGCCAGGAGGAAGTCAAGGAGGCCGGCCGGCTGTTGCGCGAGGCGAACATCGATTCGCTCGAATATTCCGGCTTCGTCGAGGGCAACGACCTTGGCAAGGGCACGGTCGACGTCGTCGTCACCGAAGGGTTTTCCGGCAATATCGCTCTCAAGACGGCCGAAGGCACCGCCAAGCAGATCGGCGAATATCTGCGTGCCGCCATGTCGCGCACGCTGCTGGCCCGCATCGGTTATCTCTTTGCCAAAAGCGCCTTTGATATGCTTCGCGAGAAGCTCGATCCGAGCAAGGTCAATGGCGGCGTGTTTCTCGGCCTGAACGGCATCGTCATCAAGAGCCATGGCGGGGCGAATGCCGAAGGCATCGCAGCCGCCATCGAAGTCGGCTACGACATGGCCAAGAACGGCCTCAATCAGAAAATAGAAAACGATCTTAAGAAATACCATGCCAAGCGGCTGCCCCCGATGGGCCCGGAAGCGGCATGAGCGATAGGGTTCAATCAAAGATGATCCGTTCAGTGGTTCGCGGGTTCGGAGCCGCACTTCCGAAGCGCGTGATGACCAATCGTGACATGGAGGCCATCGTCGACACATCAGACGAATGGATCGTCCAGCGCACCGGCATCCGCCAGCGTTATGTCGCCGGCGATGACGAAACGACGGCGTCGCTGGGCGAGGCCGCCGCGCGCGCAGCCCTTGCCAATGGCGGCCTGACGCCTGCCGATATCGATCTTGTCATCTGTGCCACCTCGACGCCGGATAACACCTTTCCGGCAACGTCGGTCAACATCCAGAACCGCCTCGGCATGACCCACGGCTTCGCCTTCGACGTCCAGGCCGTCTGCACCGGTTTCGTCTACGCGGTGACGACCGCCGATGCCTATATCCGTGGCGGGCTTGCCAAGCGCGTTCTCGTCATCGGCGCCGAAACTTTTTCGCGCATTCTCGACTGGAACGACCGCACCACCTGCGTGCTTTTCGGCGACGGCGCCGGCGCGATCATACTCGAAGCGACCGAAGGCGAGGGCACAGTTGCCGATCGCGGTGTGCTGACCGCGCATCTGCGCTCCGACGGCTCGCACAAGGAAAAGCTCTATGTCGATGGCGGGCCGTCGACGACGGGCACTGTCGGAAAGCTGCGCATGGAAGGCCGCGAGGTCTTCAAATACGCCGTGGGCATGATCACCGATGTCATTCAGGCGGCTTTCGATGCGACCGGGACCACCGCCGATGATCTCGACTGGTTGGTACCGCATCAGGCCAATCGCCGCATCATCGACGGTTCGGCGAAAAAGCTGAACATCGATGCGGCGAAGGTCGTCATCACCGTCGACCTGCACGGCAATACGTCGGCCGCCTCGATCCCGCTGGCACTTGCCACCGCTGCCGGCGACGGCCGCATCAAGAAGGGCGACCTGGTGATGCTCGAAGCGATGGGCGGCGGTTTTACCTGGGGTGCGGTTCTGCTGCGCTGGTAGGCACGAATCCTAAAAAACTGGCGGCGAACAAGAGCTTGACCGTAAGGCGCAAGACAAATACTCTTCGTGCGATTTCACAAAATATTTTGTATGGGCGGGGAAACCATGACCGGAAAAACAGTGACGCGAGCAGACCTGGCGGAATCCGTTTTCCGAAAGGTTGGGCTGTCCCGGACCGAATCTGCCGAACTGGTCGAAACTGTCATCGACGAGATCTGCAACGCCATCGTGCGTGGTGAAACCGTCAAGCTTTCCTCCTTCGCCACCTTCCAGGTGCGCGACAAGAACGAACGAATCGGCCGCAACCCAAAGACTGGCGAGGAGGTTCCGATTTCCCCCCGCCGGGTCATGACCTTCAAAGCGTCGAACGTGCTGAAGACGCGGATCCTCAAGGCGCATGTCGCTCGCAAGATCAAGCTGAAGCCGCTGAATCCGTCTCCTTGACAATCGGCTTCCCGTTTCGAAACGGCTTTTTTCTCTCTCGCACTGACCATCCTTGTGCGCAACGTCGAGACATGACTTGAATTGTCGGCGCCAAACCGTTGAAATATGATGAGTCGCCGTAGGATCGAGCCGCGAGGTCGCGTAGCAGTATGACGTTGGACAAGAGCCCCGATGCCTTTCGCACCATCAGCGAAGTCGCAGACGATCTTGATCTGCCGCAGCATGTGCTGCGCTTCTGGGAGACGCGTTTTCCCCAGATAAAGCCGATGAAGCGCGGCGGCGGCCGTCGCTACTACCGGCCGGAAGATGTGGATCTCCTCAAGGGCATCCGGCATCTGCTCTATGATCACGGCTATACGATCAAGGGTGTGCAGAAGCTTCTGAAGACCAACGGCAACAAGTTTGTCATATCGGTCGGCCACGGCGATCTCGCCAGCGTCGAGGCGCTTGCGTCGGGCGTGCAGGAGGTGGGTGCCGGGGAACCGCGCGTCGGCATGGCTGATGAAGACCAGATTGTCGGTCGCGCCAAACCGCCGATCACCCGCAGGTTCTTCAACTTCGTCGCTGGAGACGACGAGCAGGAAGTCTCGATCGGCAAATCGAGCGTTGGCAAGGAAGACCGAGCGCTGCTGCAGGAGGCGCTCTACGACCTTCTGGAATGCAAGCGTCTGCTTGATCAGGTGCGTTGAACAGGAACTTAGGTTTCAGTAAGCCGCTTCATCGCTTGTTCGAGTTCGCTGAGCTGGAAGGGTTTTTGCAGAACGGGCAGCATGCTTGGGCCGCTGCCATCAGGCGGCGCGCCATATCCCGTTGCATAGAGATAGGGTTTTCCGCGTTCGTCGAGCAGCTTTGCGACTGGCAGCGAGCTCTGCCCGGCAAGCGAGACGTCGAGGATGGCAGCGTCGAACTCCGTATCCCTGGCGGTTGCAAGCGCCCGTTCCAGATCGGGCGCGCTTGCGCAGACCCGGTAACCCAAATCGGCGAGCATGTCCTCAAGCAGCATGGCAATCAGCGTGTCGTCTTCGACGATGAATATGTCTTTCATGATCCCGTCCACCCATTGCCCCCTTGCTAAAGCATGTCGCGCAAAAGTGTGCTGCGGTTTTGCGCTAACGACATGCGTAAAAACAAAGACCTAAAGCGCGAGGAGCGAATCTGAAAGATCGCGACGCGCTTTAGGCACGGAGATTTATGTGGACTGCCTGCACGGCTCGTCAAGACGTTGTGCCCGCCAGTACGAGAAACAGCATATTGCCGGTTGAAATTCGATGTGCAAAAGCTGGGATGCCGTTTTCCGCAGCGGCTCCTGCATAATTCCTAAACCGGCATCGATTCGAGGAATAAAATTATGCAGCAATTCAAAGCGTTGCAGCGCCCTTTGCGCGTCTGAAAAGACATGGCGGCGCTGTAAGAAGGGGTGTCGAATGGATTTGCTGAGTGCCACGGATTGGCTGCGTCACAGGCCGGATTATACATATCCGCTGGCCATTGCCTTCGTTGGCCTGACGTTTCTTCTAAGGCTTGCCGCCAGCGACACTCTCTCCGGCTTTCCCTTCCTAAGCTTTCTTCCGGCGATATTGCTCGCCAGTTTCATAGGTGGCGTGGGGCCGGGCCTTGTCGCGGCCTTGGTTGCCGGTTTCGTAGTCCAGCAGTTTTTCGTCGAGCCGCACAATGTCTTCTGGCCGGTCAGCGCCAGCCAATGGGTCGGCCTTTCCACTTATTTCATCAATGCCGCGATCATCGTCGGCCTGATGGAGATGATCATTATCGCACATGAGCGACAGAGCCGCCTTCGCAGCGAACTCAACAGCTTCAACACGCGCCTCGAAGAGACAGTGGTTCAGCGCACTGCTGAGCTCAGGCATGAGATGGAAGAGAATGCTGCCGCTCAGGCGCAGGTCCGCCAGTTGCAGAAGATGGAGACGATCGGCCAGCTGACCGGCGGCGTCGCCCATGATTTTAACAACATGCTGGCGATCATCATCGGCAACCTCGATCTCGCGCAGCGGCGCCTGAGCGGCAGCGAGGATCCCCGCCTGCCATACTCCATCCAGAATGCCAAAGACGGTGCGCAGAGGGCGGCGGTACTGACCGCGCGTCTTCTTGCTTTCTCGCGCCAGCAGCCGCTCGCCCCGGAGGTGATCGACCTCAACAAGCTGGTCGGCGGCATGTCTGAGCTCTTGCGGCGCACGCTCGGCGAGCAGATCCGGATCGAGACCGTGCTTGCCGGGGGTCTCTGGCCGAGCTTTGCCGATTTGAGCCAGCTCGAAAATGCCATCTTGAACCTTGCCGTCAACGCCCGCGATGCTATGCCGGGCGGCGGAAATCTGACGATCGAGACAGCCAATACCGAACTCGACGAGCGATATTCGCGCATGCATTCGGAGGTCGAGGCAGGCCAATATGTAATGATCAGCATTACCGACACTGGCACCGGCATGTCGCCGGAGGTGATCGAGCGCGCCTTCGACCCGTTCTATACGACCAAGGGACCCGGCAAGGGCACTGGCCTCGGCCTCAGCCAAGTCTATGGCTACATCAAGCAGAGCGGCGGCCACATCAAGATCTATTCGGAGATCGACAGGGGCACGACCGTGAAGATCTATCTTCCCCGTCGTGTCGCCATGACGGACTCCCGGTCGGGCGCGGCCGGCGCCCAGCCGATTCCTCACGGCAGTGTCAATGATACGATCCTGGTGGTGGAGGACGATGAGAACGTCCGCACCATGACCGCCGAAAGCCTGCATGAACTCGGTTACGCCGTGTTGCAGGCGGCAAGCGGCATAGAGGCGCTTCTGCTGCTCGAAGAAAATCCGGCAGTCGACCTGATCTTCACCGATATCGTCATGCCGCAGATGAGCGGACGTCAGCTTGCCGATGTCGTCCAGGAGAAATGGCCGACGATCCGGATCCTTTACACGACGGGTTACACCCGTAATGCCATCGTCCACAATGGTGTGCTCGATCACGGCGTTTCCCTGCTCGCCAAGCCCTTCAGTCTGGAGCAACTCGCCCATAAGATTCGCGAACTTCTGAATGTACCGGCGAGGGTGGGAGACGAGCGGACGTGAAGCCGGAATACGGCCGCACGTCCACAATTCCCGATCGCGTTATTCCAGGACCTGGATAATGCGGTGCGTCTTCGGCTCGACAATCACCCGCCGCTCATTGACGACGGCATAGCCGTAGCCGTCGTTCTTTGGCACGGTGTGCACTTCGACGGTATCGGGAAGGGTCGTTCCAACCGTGATGTCGCCGTCATAGGCGATGGACGGAGTGTTTTGCTCCATCACATAAGTGCGCACCTCGCCGGGCAATACGACTGAGCCGGTCGGTGCGGGATCAGTGACAATGACGGTGCTCTGCGCGAAGGCGGCGGAGCTGATGGTCAGTATGGCGGCCGCAGCCAGCATGGTCTTGCGCATGGGATGGTCTCCTTTTCTACCCCAGACCTCAAGGCAACGCCGGCCATGCGGCATGGTTCCCCGCGAGCTTTTCGCCGTAGCGGAACACAGGCGCAATGAGAGTAATTAAGTTGTTACTAAATTGATTTATGCGTCGTACGGTTGAGCTGTCTGAACAAAGTTCGAAAAGACTCCAGCCGATGATGTTAGAGCCCGCTTGTTTACTTTTCGCTAACCATGTTGGACGTTTATTCTGAACGGACGACCAACCGGTCGTTGATTCGACGATCCGTCGCGTTTCGGCTTGCGAATGGATCTCTAGAGAGACGATTGCGGCGGCTCGAGACATGCGCTTGCGGAAGACCATATTGCTGTTGGCCGTGGCGGGCGTGATGGCCGGCTGCACATCGACAGGCGGCGTACGTCAGCTTTCCGGGCCAGAGACGGTGGCGCCTGAAAAGGCGCTGGTCCTGCCGCCGCCGGGCGGCCCGTCGATCGTCAGCGTCGTCGAGCGCAAGCGCGGCAACGGCGTCGAGCAGACGATCTCGCTGTTTACCTCATCCTCCGTGCCCGGCCAGAATTTCCTGAAGGTCCAGTTCTTAGGCGCTTCCGGAGCCAATCCCGGTACCGGCAATGCCGGCTTCAGCACGATCAACGAGAGCGGTATTAGCCGCGAGGTGGCCCGTTCGGCCCCCGGCGTGCGGATGGCGACGTCGGCGACCTTCTTGCAGAACGCCTATGGCCCCTTCGGTTATGCCTCCGGCCGCAGCCGTGCCGGCGACACCTGCGTCTATGCCTGGCAGCAGATCCGCTCCAGCACCGCTGCCAATACCCAGGCGCGCAATTTCGGCATGATCCAGCTGCGCCTGCGCCTTTGCGATGCCAGAGCGAGCGAGCGCCAGTTGCTCGGCATCGTCTATGGCTACACCGTCACCGGCACCTTCGAGGGCGAGGTCTGGAACGCTTACGGCAATCCGCCGCCCGCCGACGCAGCACTCGGGCGCACCGGAGAGCCGATCTATCCGGACGAGGGTGGTTACCGCGCCAGCCCGATGCCGATCGGTTACGAGCCGGCGCCTGCCTTCGTCAGCCGGCCGCGGGCCGCTGCCGTTGGCAGCGCTGCGACCTCGCAACCGGCTCAAGGCGCCGCATCGGTGCCTGCACCCATCGGCCCGCGCGTGCCGCTGCCGGGCGAGGCGCCGCAGACGAGCGCACGGCCGAATGCGGCCGCTGCGCCAATCGAACAATCGGAAAGGGCAATCGGCGTCACCGTGCCTTCGCCGGACTGCATAGGCGACGCGGCCATGACGGCCGCCTGCCGGAGATAGTGAGCATGCCCGCGGGCGCCCGTTGGTGCCCCGGTTGAGCAATTTCGAAGGAACGTCGATGCGCAAAGCCCGCAGTGTCATCATATGGGCCGTGGTTTCGCTCTGCATGATCGTGCTGATCACGCTGCCGGTCAACCTGCAGACCCAGCTCATCACCAGCATCACGGTCGTGACCGTCATGGCGCTGATCAAAGTTTTGAAGGGTGAGGGGACGTGGCGCCTGGTGGCGCTCGCCTTCGGCACGTCGATCGTGCTGCGCTATGTCTACTGGCGCACCACCAATACGCTGCCGCCTCTGAATCAGTTGGAAAACTTCATTCCCGGCCTGCTGCTCTATCTGGCCGAAATGTATAGCGTCGCGATGCTGGCGCTCAGCCTGTTCATCGTCGCCACCCCGCTGCCGTCGCGCCCCTCGCGTGCCGCCAATCCCGGGCGCCTTCCTCATGTCGACGTCTTCGTGCCATCCTACAATGAGGATGCCGGTCTTCTCGGAAACACGCTGGCCGCCGCCAAGGCCATGGACTATCCGGCCGAGAAACTGCATGTCTGGCTGCTCGACGACGGCGGCACCCTGCAGAAGCGCAATTCCGGCAAGCTGCTCGAAGCCCAGGCGGCGGCTGCCCGACATATCGAGCTGAAGCAGCTCTGCGACGATCTCGATGTCCACTACCTCACGCGCGACCGTAACGAGCACGCCAAGGCGGGCAATCTCAACAACGGCATGAAACATTCGACCGGTGAACTTATCGCCGTCTTCGATGCCGACCACGCGCCGGCCCGCGATTTCCTGCTCGAGACCGTCGGTTACTTCGAAGACGATCCGAAGCTCTTCCTCGTCCAGACCCCGCACTTCTTCATCAATCCCGATCCGCTGGAGCGCAACCTTCGCACCTTCGACAAGATGCCGAGCGAGAATGAGATGTTCTACGGCATCATCCAGCGCGGCCTCGATAAATGGAACGCGGCCTTCTTTTGCGGCTCGGCTGCGGTTTTGAGCCGTAAGGCGCTCGAATCCCAGAATGGGTTTTCCGGAATCAGCATCACCGAGGATTGCGAGACGGCGCTGGCGCTCCATGGCAGCGGCTGGAACAGCATCTATGTCGACAAGCCGCTGATCGCCGGCCTGCAGCCAGCCACCTTCGCAAGCTTCATCGGCCAGCGCAGTCGCTGGGCGCAGGGCATGATGCAGATCCTGCGCTTCCGCTTTCCGCTTCTGAAGCGCGGCCTGACGATCCCGCAGCGCTTCTGCTACATGTCCTCCACGCTGTTCTGGCTCTTCCCGTTCCCGCGCACGATCTTTCTGTTTGCGCCGCTCTTCTATCTGTTCTTCGATCTGGAAATCTTCACCGCCTCGGGCGGCGAGTTCCTCGCCTATACGCTTGCCTATATGCTCGTGAATCTGATGATGCAGAACTACCTCTATGGGTCATTCCGCTGGCCCTGGATTTCCGAGCTCTACGAATATGTCCAGACCGTACATCTGCTGCCGGCTGTCGTCTCCGTCATGCTCAATCCGAGGAAGCCGACCTTCAAGGTCACCGCCAAGGACGAATCGATCGCCGTCAGCCGTCTGTCGGAGATCAGCCGCCCGTTCTTCGTCATCTTTGCGGTGCAGATCGTCGCGCTCGTCATCACCATCTACAAGATCTATGCCGAGCCCTATAAGGCCGACGTCACGCTCGTCGTCGGCGGATGGAATGTCATCAACCTGATCATGGCCGGCTGCGCGCTTGGAGTCGTATCGGAGCGCGGCGAGCGCGCCTCGTCCCGTCGCGTCCGCGTCAACCGGCGCTGCGAATTCGGCGCCAACGGCAAGTGGTACACGGCCTCGATCGAGGACGTCTCCGTGCATGGCGCGAGGCTGCACATCTTCAACAAGCATCTCGACGAGATGCTGGTCGGCGCCGTCGGCGAAATCCGCTTCCGGCCCTATAGCGGCGCGGATCTGGAAACCCTGCCGCTCATCGTCCGCAACATCGAGCCGTCGGGCGACATCAGCAATGTCGGCTGCCAATACGTGCCGAAAAGCGCGCTCGACCATCGCCTGATCGCCGATCTGATGTTTGCCAATTCCGACCAGTGGACCCAGTTTCAGGCCTCGCGCCGCCGCAATCCGGGCCTGATCCGCGGCACCATCTGGTTTCTCGGCATGGCGTTCTACCAGACGAGCCGAGGCCTCGTTTACTTCTTCCGCAGCATGCGGCCGGAGCGGGAAGCCCAGCAGCAGGCGGCAAAGGTCAACGCCGGATGAGAAGGATCGTCGTCGCCTCGCTTTTCCTGCTGAATGCCTCCGCCTTCGCCCAGGCGCAGACGGCGCCCTTCGACATGTCCGGCGAGCGGCCGCCTGGTGCGTCCGTTACCCCGAGGTTGATGCCGCCCACACAGGCCGCGCCGCCTGCGGTCATTGCGCCCGTTCCCCTCACGCCTCCAGTTCCCGTCGTACCCGCGCCTGCAACCCCGGGTGCTCCCCCTCCTGCAACCCCGGCTGCTCCCCCTCCTGTTGCTTCGCCGGTTGCCACTCAGGCGCAGCCGGCGATGCCTGCGCCCCGGCCTGCCGCAGCCGCAAACAGCGTTGCGCCGCTGCATACAGGCGATGTCCGTCGCTTTGTCGTGCCCTTTTCGAAACTCGGCCTTGGCGGCGAATACGATCGCCGGTCATGGACTGTTTATCTGACACCGGAGCAGGCGAGGGCCAAGGCAAGCTTCACCTTCGCCTACCAGAATTCGATCGTCGTTGCGCCCGAGGCCTCCGCGCTGACCGTCTATCTCAACAATCGCCCGATCGGCCAGCAGCGCGTCGGCTCGCCGGATGGCTCTTCGGCCGTCACCTTCGAGGTTCCGCCCGGTTTGCTGCAGCCGGGCGCCAACCTCGTCACGTTCGAAGCCGATCAGCGGCATCGCACCGATTGCAGCATCCAATCCACTTATGAACTGTGGTCGAATATCGATCCGGCCGGAACCTATCTGAGCTTTGCCGGCAGGGACGCCGCCCAGCTATCGAGCGCCGATGCAATCCGCGCCATCGGCGTCAACGGCGCTGGCAAGACGGAGTTCGACTTCGTTGTCCCGGCACTGGAGCAGCCGGGAACCACCAAGCCGCTGCTACGGCTGGCGCAGGGCCTGTCGGTGCTGAGCAGTATGCCGAACCAGATTTTTGCCTTCAGCACCGCGTCGCTTCCGGCCGCCGGGCCTGGTAAGCTCAGCGTGCTCGTCGGCACCGCGGCAGAACTGCGGCCGCTCTTTCCCGACCTGCCACCCGGCGCCGAAAGTGCGGCACTCGCCGCTTTCGTCACCGACCCGCGCAGCGGCTCGCCGATCCTTCTGATCAGCGGCCCCTCCTGGCAGGCGGTCTCCTCGGCGATCGACACCATCGTTTCATCGACAGACCGGTCCTCGGATGTTCGCCGCGACGTGCTGACCACCGAGCGCTGGAGCGCGCCGAACGCGCCTCTGGTCTTTTCCGATACAAACATCGCCTTGTCTCAGCTCGGTGTGAAGACCACCGAATTCTCCGGCCGGCGGTTGCGGACGAGTTTCAATATCGCTGTGCCGGCCGATTTTTATGCCAATGCCTATGGCGAGGCGAAGGTGCTGCTCGACGCCGCCTATACCGATAACGTGATGCCCGGCAGCCACATCGATATCTACGTCAACGACAACATCGCCTCCACCGTCCCGATCACCACGACATCAGGCGGCATTCTGCGTCATCTGCCGATCCGCGTGACGATGCGGCACTTCAAGCCAGGTCTCAATTCGGTGGCGATCGAAGCGATCCTGATGACCAAGGACGATGCCGTCTGCGCGCCGGGCGCGGCTACCGGCACCACCCCGCGTTTTGCCCTGTTCGATACCTCCGAGCTGCAGATTCCGGATTTCGCCCGCGTCGGTCAGCGTCCGAATCTGGCGGCAATGGCCGGCACTGCCTATCCCTATGGTCGGGTCACGGAACCGACGCCGCTCTTCATCGACCGCGTCGATGCCGATACGCTTTCGGCCGCCGCCACGCTGCTCGGCCAGATGGCGATCACCGCCGGCCATCCGATCGTCGTCGAAACCGTCGCCTCGCCGAATGCGATCGGCGATCGTGACGCAATCTTCATCGGCTCCATCTCGCAGATGCCGACAACGGCGCTGTCACAGACCAACATCTCCACGGCGAGCCAAGCCTCGTGGCGTTCGGTGGTGGATACGCAGGTGGGCGTCGTCGATACCGGTACGGCCTTCGAGGAATGGAATTCCAAGGTCAGCGGCGGTGTCTTGCGCAGCCGGATCACGGCTATCCGCGAGTGGCTGTCGCGCAATTTCGATATCTCCCGCAGTTCGCTGCAATTCATCCCGGGCGCCGAGCAGATTTTCACGCCGGCCAACGCCGACACGCTGCTGGTTGCCCAGGGCTCCAGCCCCGCAGGGTCCGGCGCCTGGACCGTGGTGGCGGCGCCGTCGGCAAAGGACCTGCGCGAAGGGCTCGAGGTTTTGACCGCGCAACTGAACTGGCCGCAGATATCGGGCCACATCACCACCTATTCGAGCAAGACAGGCAAGATCGAAACCCTGCCCGTTACCCGTTTCGATTTCGTGCCGTCCACCCCCTGGTCGATCGCCAATTACCGTCTGATCGCCGCCAACTGGCTATCGACGAATATCCTCTCCTACTCCTTCCTGCTGGTCGTCTTCGTGCTGCTTATCGGGATCACCACCTCGAGCATGCTCAGAAAACTGGGCCGGTCCAAATGAGGCAGTGGCGCGCGCTCCTGATGGCGGCAACGGTCGCGCTTGCCCCGGCAGGCCCGCCCGCTGTTGCGCAGCAAGCGATGATCAATGCCGGCGCATGGTCGGCCTACAAGGCGAAGTTTCTCGATGCGACCGGCCGCATCATCGATAACGGCAACGGCAATATCAGCCACAGCGAAGGGCAGGGCTATGGCATGCTGCTCGCCTATCTCTCAGCCAGCCCCGCCGATTTCGAACAGATCTGGTATTTTACCCGCACGGAGCTGCTGCTGCGCGACGATGGCCTGGCCGTGTGGAAATGGGATCCGAACGGCAAGCCGCACGTCACCGACGCTAACAACGCCACGGACGGCGACATGCTGATCGCCTATGCGCTGGCGCTTGCCGGCACGGCGTGGAAACGCAACGACTATATCCTCGCCGCCTCCCGAATGGCGCAGGCGCTGCTTGCCGAAACCGTCGTGCGCTCGGCCGGCCACACACTCCTGTTGCCGGGGAGCCAGGGTTTTGCCGCTACCGACCGTGAGGATGGCCCCGTCGTCAACCCGTCCTACTGGATTTACGAGGCGATCCCGGTGATGGCGGTGCTCGCTCCGTCGGACGCCTGGCAAAAACTGTCGGATGGTGGCCTAACGCTGTTGAAGACGATGCAGTTCGGCCCGCGCAAACTTCCCGCCGAATGGGTGAGTCTCAGCGGTCAGCCGCAGCCGGCGCAGGGTTTCGACGCCGAATTTGCCTATAACGCCATCCGCATCCCGCTCTATCTTGTTCGTGGCGGCGTCACCGACAAGGCGCTGTTGACCCGTCTGCAGCAGGGGATGTCGCAAGACGGCGTTCCCGCCACCATCGATCTGACCACCGGCCGGACGAAGACCGTGTTGCCGGACCCAGGTTATCGAATTGTTAATGATGTTGTGGCCTGTGTGGTCGATGGGACCAAGTTGCCGGTCTCGGCCCTGCAATTTGCGCCCGCACTCTATTATCCGTCCACGCTTCAACTGCTGGGGCTGGCCTATATTGGGGAGAAGCATCCGGAGTGTCTGTGAAGTCTTCTCTCGTGGCGGTTTCAGCGGCAGTCGTGGTGGCAACCCTCGTCACCGGATTGAAAGATCGTGTCGCTCTGCAGGAAAAGTTCGGCCTTGAGTCTGCCGGCAAGCCGGCACCGGAGCTGATGATGATGGGCCGCATCAAGCCGACTGATGCTTCCGCCGGCGATCCTGAATTCAATGCGCAGCTGGTGGCCGACAAGATCGAGGCGATCACATCTCCGTCGCCGCCAGCACCGGGCGTGCGCGAGCCGGATGCCGCAGCACCGCAACCGGCGGCACCGCCCGCGACACCTCAGACGGTCGCCCAGCCGGCGCCGGTCACGCCGCCCATCGTTTCCGCGCCGCCAGCACCGCAACAGGCGGCCGCGCCTGCGCAGCCTGCCGTCGATGAAAGTGCGCTTCGTTATTTCGCCAGCCGCGGCGACAAGGTGCGCCTGCAGGCCGAAATCTCCCGCCTTCAGGCGCTCTACCCAAACTGGGTTCCGCCGGCCGATCCGCTCGCCGTGCCGCAGAATGGCGACAAAAGGCTTGAGGCCATGTGGCAGCTCTATTCCGACGGCCGCTATGCGGAGTTGCGCAAGGCCGTCGCCGACCGCCAGGCAGCCGATGCCGGATGGCAGCCGCCGGCCGATCTGCTCGACCGGCTCGACGTCGCCGAGGCCCGTGCCCGTCTCGTCAATGCCTCGGACCTCAAGCAACATGCGACGGTCGTCGATATCGCTGCTGCAACACCGAGCCTGCTCACCTGTAGCGAGATCGATGTCCTCTGGCGTGTCGCCGAAGCCTTCATCCGGACGGAGAGGGTGCAGCGCGGCCAGGATGCCTACGCTTATATCCTGAAGAACTGCACCAATCCCGCCGAGCGGCAGGCGACGGTCGAAAAAGCCTCGACGCTGCTTGGCTACCAGCCGATGCAGGCATTGCTCACGCTGGAGAGGCCTGCTGCCGACGGCAGCAAGGAATTGGATGCGATCCGCGGCAATCTCACCCGACGCTTCGTGGCCGAGGGCAATGACGATCTGAAGCTTGTTATCGCACCCGACTACATCGCCCGTCTCGAAAAACTCGCCGAGACCGAGGGGCTCGCCTCCGACGCGCTGCTGCTCGGCTGGTATCAGCTTCGCCGCAACAACGATGCCGATGCCGAGAAGTGGTTCCGCGCTGCCCGAGCCAAGCAAGATTCGGCGGCCGCTTCGCAGGGGCTGGCGCTGGCGCTGATTGCCCGCAAGGCGCCTGAGGAAGCCGAGGACGTGATGTTCCGCTGGCGCGCCGATTCCGAGGATGCGACATCAACCTATCTCGCCGCCACCGCCAACCTGATGGCGTTACAGCCGCCGGCCGATCTGGCCGAAGACGTGCTGCACCGCATCGCCACCGAGGTCATCGCCCGGAAATATGTGCCGACGGCGCAGCAGTTCGGCTGGTATGCCCGCTCCCTCAACCAGTTCCAGACCGCCGCGCGCTGGTTCGAGACGGCGCTTGCCTGGAAACCTGATGACGAACCGTCCGCCTATGGCCTTGTCGTCACCCGCGAGCAACTGAGCGATCGCAAGGGCGTGCTCGACCTTCAGCGCGCCTGGGCCGGCCGGTCGAGCCGGATCACCAATCTCGAAGACACATCCTCCCTAATGCCGAATGCCGTCACGCCGCCGCCGGAGAAGGGCGGGCTTGCCGCACAGCAACCGGCGCAGCCGACGCAGCGTCCCCCGACCGAGCCGCTTCCGGCCGATCGCCGCATCACCCTGCAGCCGGGGTCGGAAGTGGTCGTTCGCGCGGCGAGGCCGGCGATGGAGACGGTGACCGTCCCGCGCGGTCCGCGCCAGACGCGCGGCTGCTCGACGACAATCGATGCGGCGCAGCTTGAGCCGGCCGATGCGCTGTCGCGCGGCTGGTGCCTGATGGATATCAACCGGCCGATGGAGGCAATCTCGGCGTTCGAGGCGGCATTGCACAGCCCTGCGCGCAAGGTCCGCGAAGACGCAGCCTACGGCCAGAGCCTTGCCTATTTGCGCGCCGGCCTTTCCACCAATGCGGCCGTCGCGGCCACCAAGGCGCCGCAGAACCGGCAGCGCGCCGCCGAACTCCAGGTGGCGATCCTCGCCGACCGTGCGCTTTCAGCCTTCGACGCCGGGCGTTACCGCGAAACCCTCATCTATCTCGATCAGCGCGCCCAGCTGCAGCAGGAACGCATCGACCTGATGGTTCTGCGCGGCTACTGCTACCTCAATCTCAAACTGTACGGCGATGCGACTCGCATTTTCGAGGCCGCTGCCGCGACCGGCAGCCGCGATGCTGCCCGCGGTCTTGCCGACGTCAGAAACGTTACACACCCCGACGTCAACGACTGACGTTGACGCCACCGCCGCTCTCCGCTACTCGCCTGCGCAGGGGCTGCCCCGGCCTCATGCTGGAAGGAAACACCCGTGCCCGCTCTCCATGACATCCTCGATAGGTCCTACGACGCTTTCCTTTTCGACATGGACGGAACGTTGCTGAATTCTATCGCCGTCGTCGAACGCGTCTGGAGCGAATGGGCAAGACGCCACGGCTTCGAGCCCGAGGTATTCCTGAAGACGATCCATGGCATCCGCGCCTCCGACGTTATACGCGGGCTCGGCCTGCCCAGTGTCGATCCGGCCCATGAGGCGGATCTGCTGCTCGTCGAGGAAATGGAGGATGTCTCCGGCATCGTCGAGATCCCCGGCGCAGTCCGCTTCCTCTCCGCCATCGCTGAGGGCAGATGGGCAATCGTCACTTCGGCGCCGATCGAGCTCGCCAGGCGCCGCATGGCCGCCGCCGGCATCCCGATGCCGAAGGTCATCGTCAGCGGCCAGGAGGTCAAATCAGGCAAGCCCAGCCCCGAAGGTTATCTGCTCGGCGCAAGCCGCCTCGGCGTCGATCCGAAAAAATGCCTGGTCTTCGAAGATGCCGTCGCCGGCATCCTTGCCGGCGAGGCCGCCGGCGCCGATGTCACTGTGATCACCGAAACCCACGCCACGCCGTTCGAAACACCGCATTTTTCGATCGTCAACTACCAGGCATGGCAGCCCCGCCAGACCGCCGAAGGCCAGTTGGCGCTGGCTGCGATCTGACCATTCGGGCAAACCGCTGCCTTTTTGTTGGAGGCAAGATTTTTCCGCTTGCATTGCACGCGCTGAAAAACTAAACGAAGCAAGCCGTTTCGGCAGGTCGGGGCGTAGCGCAGCCCGGTAGCGCACTTGACTGGGGGTCAAGGGGTCGCTGGTTCGAGTCCAGTCGCCCCGACCATTTATCCCCTTGAAGTCCCAGTCAGAATGTCACTTTCTTCGTCCCGCTGGCAGCGGAAAACGGAACGAGACATCGGCGGAAATGTTGAAACGGGAACTGAGAGTCCCGAACGAAAATGTCATTGTTCATGTTGCAAGTCAGCTGTAGCATCGTCCTTGCAAAGAGTGGTGGCCCCCCGACCGCCTTCAGTGCGGTTTCTGAGCGATCGCGATCATCGATTTCGCCAGCAGTGGAATTCTCCCGACATATTCGAAGTCGACGTCTTCGAAGCCTGTTTCAACCAGGAGCGTACTGAGCGTTCCGGGAGACCAGAATTTGATATGGCCATGGTCCTTCAGAGGCATAAAATGGTCGTCCATCTTTCCGCTCACGGCCAGAGCCAGATTTTTCCAGTAGCCGTGGAAAGGCGTCGATACGACCGCGATGCCGCCAGGCTTCACCAGATCGTAAATGGTCGTCGAGAAGGCCTTGGGATCATAGACATGTTCCACCACTTCAAGACTGATCACCGCGTCGAAGGTCCCATACCGGCTGGAAAGATCCTCGTAGCCGGAACCGATTTCCAGCGGAAGATCGGGGTGGGCCGTTCTCGCTTTCGCGATGCCGTCCTTCGACGGATCGACACCGACGACGTCATAGCCTTTTTCTGCAAGCACAGCTGCAGCACCGCCGGTGCCGCAACCGAGGTCGAAGACAGCCGTTTCATTTGCCTCCTGGAAACTGTTCTCGAGAACATCGACAACGGCCGGCAAAATATAGGAATGGGCGGTCGCCGGCTTGGCGTGTACATAGGTAGTAGCGTCTAGTTCGATAGACATTTTACCTCCTGAAAAGCTGAAGAAGTGAGCTGCCAATGGTACGGCGGACTTTGACCGGAGTGTGGTGCCGTTGTGGTATTAAGGTGATTAAGGCCGAAGGTATTCGCGGGAGGCCAGCCGCCGACTGGCTGTATCGACCATGCGCGACATCCTCCAGTGTGCCCAACGCTCGCCCTAGAGAAGATCCCGAAGCTGATTGACAGGGTGCCAAGAAGATGCTGAAAACGGGCCGCGTCCGGGTCTACCGTATTCTCGTCAGTCAATGGGCCGCTGCATCGGCTCCGGGCGCTTCGACCATTTAAACTAAATAAGGCGATGAAATACCATTTGAAGGTGCGTCGCAAATAAATCCTTTAGTTCTTTTTGGTGCTCCCTTAGTTGGGATAGACGGTATTTGTCGATTTTTGTTAAGGTTATACAAAGATTAGAAGTGAATAAACTAATTTTGAATTGAAGCAAATCCGAAACCTCTTCGCATTCTCGCGAACTTGTGTAGATTAACATTATCCCTGTCACAGATAGCCTAGTGCGAGCGCATGGCGGATATGAAGCACAATCTAACTTGCAGACAGAGTCTCGCCTACGCGTTCCAGGCTCTGTCGGACGAGGCCGTCAAAGCCGGCTGGTCGGAGGGCGATGTCGCCCTCGCGCTCGCCGAACTCGCCGAGGAGCGGGTGATCGAAGTGACCGCCAAGGTGATCATGGAAGGTTTCATCCATCCCCAGCGCATCGCCGCCGGCGGTCGTAACGGCTAACCGATCTTAAACCAGCAATCCTGCGGTTTTCGCTGCCGTGACGAAGGAAGCCTGCGCTGCGCGCGGGCTGCGCAGTCCGTCGAGCGCATCCAGGCAGTGCTGGCGCGCAATGCGATAGTCGCGCCCACGCTTGCTCGGCCACCTTTTCAGATATTCGACGGCCTCCCAGACAGTCGAAACGATCAGGCTGCTGTTTGGAGAAAGGACCCGGACGGGGGAGGGAAAGCGTTTTTCACTCACGTCTGCACTCACCGATTCCTGCCACAAAACGCGCTCACGACGCGCAGGACAAAATTTTGTTCCATAATTTTGTCCTGCTGAAATTTGCGCGGTTGCTAAAGTTCAGGCCCTCGCGCATAATGGCTTTATGACGGTTGCGGAGGGCGGCCGGCGATGCAAGCGTGGATGCGTTTGCCCTCGGAGGATATGCGGCGTGATGTTACGATCATCAATTCATCCGCATGATTTACCGCTATTTTCGGAAGATCTCGATCTGCTTTCGCAGGTGCTCGACAAGGTCTGCTACGAACGCGGCCTCGTCAAAACGACGCCGGAGGCCGAGCGGATCGGTGCGGTCATCATTCAGCTCTACAGGCAGGGCGTGAAGGATGGCGGCAAACTCGCGGATCTTGCAAAAACTTATCTTTGACGATTAGTTCTGCTCGATCGAGACACCGTTCTTGCCGATGACCCCCGATAAATTATGGGACAGCGAAACGCCCGGGCGCCCGATTAGCTCCGTCAATCGTCGTTGGCGGCGTTGAGGTTTTCGGGCCGGATGCCGTCATCGCTGAAGGTGCGGGCGCGTAAGCGGATGCCGGGTCCGCCTTCATCCTGATTACCGCTCGACAGGAAGATGATGCCGTTCGCCTCGAGCGTGCTGCGCACATCGAACAGCGCATGTGGCTCGCCGGCGAATTCGCCGTTTTCCAGCGCTCTCACAGTCTCGACCGGCAGGCCGCTGGCGGCCGCGAGCTCTTCGATGCTCATTCCGATCATGGCGCGCGCGCCGCGTATCTGCGTTGCTGTTATCATGATGGAAAATCTAGCGCATTTCCAGCACTTCTCAAGTGGCCGCGCTCTCACGTTGGGCGGTTTCGGTGCCGAAGGCACTCGCTCTTCAAACTTCCCTCAATTTTACACCAAAAAGATCGTCATGCATGCGTTCGACCGCGATCCCCATTCCTCCCATCAGGGCGGCCCGGTTCCCAAAGCGACTGATCTCGATGCGCGGCGGATAAGGCGTACAGCGCGGCAGGAAACCACGGATGGCGTTTACGAGTTCCGGTCTTGCTCCGATGCTGCCACCGGTGATCACCAGTTCAGGATCGAGAGCCGCTCCGATTGCCGCAATGGCGACCGCGACCAGCCTTGCCGTCTCTTCGATTGCAGCCGCGGCGCTTGTCTCTCCTGCACTAAACGCGGCGAAGAGATCGGCCACGGTGGATGCGTTGCGCCCGCCGAAACCGACGTAGCGGCGCAACATCGCGGCGCTGCCGACCGCACTCTCAAAGGTTCCAAGCGTAAATCCGCCAGGATCAAAAACGTCTCCGCCGATCGGAAGATAGGCGATTTCGCCGGCCGCCCCACGCGCGCCGCGCAACAGAGTTCCGTTGGCGATGATGCCCATGCCGACGCCCGTGCCGAGAGCAACGAATGCAAAATTGCTGGTTTCGATACCGTGTCCCCGCCATCTCTCCCCTTGCGCGGCCAGGTTGACATCATTTTCAACGATCACGGGTATACCCATTCGGTCGCTGAAGACTTGCCGCAGATTGATTGCGTCGATGCCTGGGATGCTTGGCGCTACGTTGATATGTCCGGTGGCCGGATCGAGCACACCGGGACTGCCTAGAACGATGAGGCGCAGTTTGTCGGCACTCGTCCCGGCCGCAGACGCGAGTTCCACGATAAGATCGCTGAACTGATTGACGAGATGCATTCCGCCGCGCGGGTCGGTGGATACTTTGGTTTCAGCAACCACATTCCCCAACAGATCGCAAATAGCCGCAGCAATCTTGGTGCTCCCGAGATCTATAGAGACGGCCAGTCCCGCCCTGGCATTGATTTCATAGGTGATCGCATTCCGGCCCGGGCGGCCATCAGTCTGCCCGACTGGTTTCAGCCAGCCGTCATCCTCAAGGTCGCGAACGACATCGGAAATCGTCTGCTTTGATAAGCCGGTTAGCTTGGCAATATCGGCGCGAGAGATCGACCCGTTCGCGAACACGGTTCGGATGACGGCATTGGTTGAAATTTTTCGTGCGATCGGAGTCTGTGCGACAGAAGATGTCATTGCCATCCGGCTAGCTCAGTCCAATTAGTTCGGAGCACATACTTATTGGGGGCGATATCGAGTTCACAACTATCGCGGCCAACCGGATTTCAATACATCGAAGCAGGCAATTTGTCTATGTCCTTGACAAATGGGAGGCCAGCTGTAGGCTTTGGATTAACGTGCGATGAAAATGCGCGATGAAATAAAGAGGGTCGAGTAGAAGTATGCGCCATACGTATCGTCTGGTTAGCCGTGCGCCCGTCAAGATAGCTCGAAGAGGAACTGGCCTAGGCCTACCTGGCTATTTCCTTATTTGCGTTCCGCCGACTCCTTGAACCTAGCTGCCGAGGATTTGCTCATGATGAAGCCCTCGATTGATAGAGCCGAGAAACCTGTTTTACTGCCGATAACGGCGCCACGCCTTCCGGCGGACGTTCATCCAGACGGGTCCGCTGATCTCGCCTTGTGCGGGGCAAGCAGCTTTGGGCGTGTGAGATTTTCGCCAATCAAGGGTTCTCGTACCTACGAGATAGGGCCTTTCCATGCCTCGGAGAAACCAGGAAATGCTTCAACCCAATCCCTGATCAATCCGCATAGCAAAGGCGACGGAGCCGTCCCGCTCGAATTCGGAAAAGCCAAGGTGACGGTAAAAACCCTTGGCGCGTTCGTTGTTTGGGTCGACCCCGAGATGCACGGCTCCGACCCCGTGATTCCGAAGCGCTTGAAGCTCCGTGTCGATCATCCTGCGCCCCCAACCGCTTGCCTGAAGTCCGGGAAGAATGTTGATGTGAAGATGCGCCGGGTACTGGTCTTGAAGCCACGCCGTTCCGCTGCGCGGATTTTGAATTCGTTCCATCACGTCGGCGTCGCGCGGACGGGTGGGTGCCAGTCCCGCAATCTGCTGGCGGACGAACGGCCACCAGTTTGTTTGCAAGTCTCTGTCGAACCCACCTGTGTCCGGCACCCCTACAACGTAGCCGACCGGCCGACCGTCCTGAACGAGAACAAAGGCAAAGTCTTTGGCGAATTTCAGGTAGGGTACCGACCAGATGTAGCCGGGCAGATGCGGGTCGCTATAAAGCGCGCTGGCATCCTGACCGCCATTCGCGGTTTTCAGGCAGATGTCGAAAAGAGCGTCGATATCCGCTTCAATCGCGGGGCGGATGAAGCAGCTGGTGTCCATCACTTTGCCACCTCCTGCGTGGCGCTTGGTCATTTTAGGTCGCGAGAGGAGCCGATGCATTGACGATTACCTCAGATTCGCCAGCCAGGCAAAGCTCTGGGGGAAGAAAACGTTCGGCCGGTGCCTAGCACAAGGCCTGGGCGGAGAGTGGAGAATAAACCAGATGAGGTGGAGCAGATGAACAGAACCGTGAAATCGATCAGCATACTGCCGGCATACCGATTGAAAGCAGCTGTCGCGCTTGCTGGCGCGGCGCTTTTGAGTTTTGGCCTTTCGGCAGCCGCGCGTGCTGACGACCTGGCTGTGTGGGACGACCAAACCTATGAAGGCCAGAGTGCGGTCATAGAGCAACTTAACAAGGAGTTCGAAGCTGCCCACCCCGGCGTCACGATCAAACGCACCGCCCGCACCTTTGACGACATGAAGTTGACGTTGAAGCTTGCGGTTTCGGCAGGTGATGGCCCGGTCATCACGAAGGTCAACCAGGGCGCCGGTGACATGGGGGCGATGGTCAAGGAGGGATTGCTCCTGCCGGTCGACGACTACATCAAACAATATGGCTGGGATAAGCTCCAGTCGGATTCCGTGCTTGCTCGAGACCGCTGGGGAGATGGAAAATTTGGAGTCGGTAAGACCTACGGCATATCGGGCCTCGGCGAGATCGTTGGCCTCTACTACAATAAAAAGATCCTCGGCGATGCGGGAGTAGCGCTGCCGCAAACCTTCGAGGAGCTTCTAGCCGATCTCGACAAGCTGAAGGAAAAGGGCATTGCGCCCTTCATGATGGGCTCGGCAAAGCAGCATCTGGCCTTGCACATGATCGGCGCCATCGACCAAGCGCATATCGACGCGAGCAATCGCGCCGAGCTTGACGACCTGATTTACGGCCGTGGCGGCTCCTGGAACACCAAGGGAAACATCGAATCCGCCAAACTCGTGCAGCAGTGGGCACAGGGCGGTTATTTTTTCCCCGGTTTCGAAGGCATCTCAGGTGACGACGCCGTCCAGCTTTTCATTTCCGGGCAGGGCGCGTTCCTGATCTCCGGGACCTGGTATTTCGGTGACATGCAGCACAATCCGGAGATCGGCTTTATGGCCATTCCCGCCCCGAAAGGCATTTCCAAGCCCATGAGTGTCGGGGGCGTGGATCTTGCCTGGGCGATAACGAGCCTTGCCAAAACTAAGCCGACACAGGACCTAGCCGGCGCATATATCGACTATATGGTCTCAGAAAAGGCTGCTGAAACCTGGGCCAATGCTGGCTATCTCCCGGCAACTTCGCTCGCGGCTGACGCAAAGCCAAAGCTCACGCCGCTCCTCAGCTCCGGCATCGAAATGTGGAAGACACTCAACGCAAATGACGCTCTCGGCCATTACCCCGATTGGTCGAGCCCAACGATGCTGAAGACAATAGACGACAACACGCCGCTTCTCCTGTCCGGCAATATCACGCCCGAAGCCTTTGTCGATGCTATGGACAAGGATTATCAGGCCTACCTGAAGGATAAGAAATAAAGATTGCGACGCAGGTCACGGCCGTCCCCTGCGGTCGTGACCTCAGTCTCGTCGATCGAGATAAATGAACATCGCGTTCGGCTTGCTGCGCGATGACCACAGCTTTGGCTTTATGGAGTACTGGATGAAACGCTCCGCACTTGATGGCTCGCAACATACCAATTTTATCTATTTATTGCCTGGATTGCTCTTCTACGCGGCTTTTGTCTTTGGACCGATCCTCGCGGCTTTGGGTTTGAGCCTGACCAGCTGGGACGGCTTGGCCATGCCCAAATGGGTTGGTTTGGGCAATTACGCCGATCTCTTTTCTGACAGTCGTTTTTATACTGCCTTGCGTAACAATGCCGAGCTTATGATCTTCTACTGTGTCCTGCCGCTCGTGCTCGGTATCGCTCTTGCTGCTTGCGTCTGGAATCTGAAGCAACGCGAACAACTCGCCCTACGCACATTCTTGTTCCTGCCTTATATCATGCCGACTGCCGTGTTGGGCATCATCTGGGCGTGGCTCTACAATCCTGCATTCGGCCCGTTCAATCAGTTTCTCAGAGCAGTAGGGTTAGGCGCCTTCGCACTCCCGTGGCTGGGAGATTTCAATTTTGTTCTTCCCGCGGTCGGGATCGTTGCCACTTGGTATTTCTTTGGTTTTTGCATGGTCATTTTCCTGACCGGAATCCAACGCATCGACCCGTCGCTTTTCGACGCTGCCAAGGTCGATGGTGCTTCGGCGCGAAAAACTTTTTTCTGGATAACGCTGCCGCTTCTATTGCCTGAAATAAGGGTGGTTTTGCTTTTGACGGTCATAGCGTCGATCAAAAGCTTCGACCTGATTTTTACAATGACCCGGGGCGGACCCGCCAACGCTACGCTCGTGCCGAACATATACATGTATCAGCTCGGCTTCGAGCTCAATCGGTTCGGCGCCGCGGCGGCCATCGCCATTGTCGGCGCGATACTCACATTCGTCATCAACTATGCAATTCACCGATTTGTGGGATCGCAGCATAAGGGATTGGCTTGATGAGCCGTTCATTTAACATTTCCTCCGGTCCGCTATTCCTCCGCATTGTCCTCTGGCTTCTTGCTTTCGTCACGATCATCCCCTTCCTGCTCCTGCTTCTAACCTCAATAAAGAGCAAGGCCGACGTTCTGCAGGGTGCATTCGCGTTGCCGGCATATCCACATTTCGAAAATTATGTCGATGCTTGGAATGCCGGACATTTCAACATTTACTTCTGGAATTCGATCATCGTTGTCATACCCGTCGTTGCTGCAAGCGTCATTTTAGGCCTGCTGACCGGCTTTGCCTTCGCATACCTGTCATTTCCGCTGCGGCGTACGCTGTTCGCTATCCTGACGCTCGGCATGATGGTGCCGGCGGAAGCCTTCATCATCCCGCTTTATTATGAAATGCGGTATCTCGGACTGATCAATACCTATGCGGCTCTCATTGTGCCGCAGATCGCGATGTCGATACCATTCTCGACGATCTTCCTCGCCAGCGCGATGCAGCAACTGCCGGAAGAAGTTCTCGAAGCGGCGGTTCTCGATGGCGCCGGACGCTTCTATATCCTGCGCAAGATCGTTATCCCGCTCATGGTGCCGGCAATGTCGACGCTGGCGCTGTTTCTGTTCATATGGACCTGGAATGAGTTTCTCATTCCGTTCATTCTGGTCAACGACGACGCTTATCGGACGCTGCCCCTCGGCATGCTGTTTTTCCAGGGGCGTTATACCGTCAACACACCGGTTCTGACCGCCGGTGCGGTGATCGTGATTTTCCCGCTCATCCTGACTTATCTGGTTTTCCAGCGACGGTTCATTGCCGGCCTGACGGCAGGAGCGACAAAATAAAAAGCCATATGCGAAGGTGTCGTTTCGGAGCCACACGCTTACTTGGACAGCAAGAGGTCACGCTGCCCTTCGTCTTTGATCGCGCTTGTGGCGCACTTCCAGCGCCGCGCAGCCCCAGACGGTTCCAAGCAGCAGATAGACATGGCGCCAGTGGTCGATATCGATGACGTTGCCGATTGTCGCATGGCCGAGAACCGAGATCCAGGCGATCATCAGGAAGGGCTGCCATGGCCGGTCGAGCAGCAGGTTTCGGAAGCCGAGAGCCAGCGTCCAGAGAAGCATGCCGACATAGCTGACGAAGCCGAGCCAGCCATAAGAAGTGAGCGATTTCAGCCAGATATTATGCTCGTCCTCGGGAAACATCGTGCCGAACACCAGCGGCCCGATACCGAGCGGGCGCTCCATCATCATGGTGAAGCCGATCCGGTGGCGCTCGAAGCGGCCGAGATGTTCGCCATCATATTGCTGCACCAGCTGGGCGCGCGCCGAAAACAGTTCGGCGACCTTGGGGATCTGCAGTGCTACCAGCAGCGAGGCGACCAACATGATGATCGCCGCCAGCGACAGGACCAGGACTCGCAGGCGAAAAGCGCCACTGCGCTCTTTCAGCAGCATGATGAAGATCAGCAGCACCACGCCAAGCGCGAAGAGCCCCCAGGCGGCGCGGGAGAAAGAGAGGAAGATGCCGAGCGCAAGCACGAGCAGGGCGGCGGCCTTCAACGGCGATTTCTTCAAATCGCCGGCCAGGATACCGTGGACGAGATAGAGCGATGGCGGCACCAGGAAGGGCCCGAAGACGTTGGGATCCTGGAAGGCGCCCTTGGCGCGGTCGTAGAGCGTGAAAATTTCCGCGCCCGGAAAGGCATGGAAATAGCCGAGTATGCCGAGCGCGGAGGTGGCGACAGCGGCAAAGGTCCAGGCGTTGAAGATCAGCGGCAGCCGCTTATGGCTGTCCTCGATGATTGCCGCGTAGAAGACCGCCGTCAGCGCCAGAAAGGTCGACACTGCGATATACATCGGCGCCGTTGCCAGGTCCTTCATCTGCGTCAGCGACAGCATGCCGCCGATATTGAAGGTCAGCAGCAGGGCGAGCAGTGGTGCTACGCCGCGCGAAATCCGGAGGCCCAGGATGAACCAGAGGCCGATCAGCCCGGCCATCCAGAGTTCATAGGGCGCCGGCTCGTCGATCACGAAACCGGAGAGGAAGACGCCGAAGGCGACGAAGGCCGAGCCGATCAGGCGCAGCGTCATACGCTGCGGTTGGGCGACACGGGGATATGTCGCCTCGATCGCGCTCAATAGGCGTTTTCCGTGTTGAGCAGCCGGATCGGCGTCAGGAACAGGATCTTGAGATCGAACCAGAGCGACCAGTTCTCGATGTAATAGAGGTCGTAGGCCGTGCGGAACTTGATCTTCTCGTCATTGTCCACTTCGCCGCGCCAGCCGTTGATCTGGGCCCAGCCGGTGACGCCGGGCTTGACGCGGTGGCGGGCGAAATAACCCTCGACGACATCGCCGAAGGCGCGGTCGCGCGCCTGGGCGAGAACGGCATGCGGACGTGGGCCGACGAGCGAGAGATCGCCCCTCAGTACGTTGAAAAGCTGCGGTAGTTCATCGATCGAGGTCTTGCGGATGAAGCGGCCGACGCGAGTGACGCGCGGATCGCCCTTGGTCACCGCGGCCTTGCCCGTGGGGTCGGCCATGTTGGTGTACATCGACCGAAACTTGAAGACATTGATGATTTCGTTGTTGAAGCCGTGGCGCTTCTGCATGAAGAAGACCGGTCCCGCGGAGGTCGCCTTGATGGCGATCGCGGTTGCGACCATGATCGGCCAGAGCAGCGCCAGTGCGACGATCGTGAAGAAGATGTCGAAGCCGCGCTTGGCAACGGAATCCCAGTCGCGGATCGGCTTCTTGAAAATGTCGAGCATCGGCACCGAGCCGACATGCGAATAGGCGCGCGGCCGGAAGCGCAGCCGGTTGGCATGCGCGGCAAGGCGGATATCGACCGGCAGAACCCAGAGCTTTTTCAAAAGGTCGTAGATACGGACCTCGGCCGACAGCGGTAGGGCAATGATCAGCATGTCGATGCGTGTCAGCCGTACGAATTCGACGAGTTCGGCGACAGTGCCGAGTTTCGGATAACCGGCGACCATGATCGGCGAGCGCTTCTCGCCGCGGTCGTCGAAGATGCCGCAGACGCGGATGTCGTTGTCGGCCTGCTGTTCGAGGACGCGGATCAGGTCCTTGGCCGGCTCGCCGCCACCGACGATGACGGCGCGGCGTTCCATGATGCCGTTGCGCGCCCAGTTGCGGATGGCGTAGGCGACAACAAAGCGTTCGGCTGCAAGGAAGAGCGCGCCTGCAACGAACCAAGGGATGTAGGCGTCGACCATCGCCCACGTGGTGCCGCGAATGAGCCCGAACAGGCCGACGGTCAGGAGAAGCGCGATCGTCCAAGCGGCGACGATGCGCGGCATCAGCCGCAGCTTCGCCCGAAGTGCGGGAATGGTGTAGGTGTCGGCAAGCTGCAGGCCGACAACGGTCAAGACCGAAGCGATCACCGCCATGCCCGCCAGCACCAGCGTGGAATCGTTGCCCTCGTCGGGCCAGAAATAGTGAACCGTCAGCGCAATCGCAAAGAGTGCCAGGAATTCCAGCAGCCGCAATTGCCCGATGACGATCGCAGGCGAATGAGTTCCGTCGCGGAACTGTTCGGCGATCTGGCGGGCATAGGGATTAATTTCGGTCGGGTCGGAGGAATTCTCCTGAACCGCGTCGCCGCGAACCTCGATGTCGGAGACCTGCTTGCGCAGTGCTTCCACGTCGAATTGATCGCCTTTTTCCAGCTTGTTCATGGGGCCAGTTTGTTCATGGGGCATTGTCGCTCGTTGTCACCCTGCGAAATACCAGAAAGCCCCTAAGAAATATTTACGAGGCGGCGGGCATAGCTTGGCCGGCAGCCGGGTTGACGAGCTCATGGTACAATTTCAGGACATCACGCGCCATGACGGCGGACGAAAACACCGCCTTCACCGCCTCGGGTTTCGGCATCGTCCTGGCGTGCCAATCGGGTGTGCTCAGCGTTTCCGCCATGACGCGGGCGAGATCGTCGGAATTGCCAGGCTCCACCAGCGCCGCGCTGTCGGCGCCGAGCACCTCGGGAATGCCGCCGACACGGCTTGCGATGATCGTCTTGCCGGCGCCGAGCCCCTCGAGCACGATATAGGGCATGGCTTCGGCGCGCGAGGGAACGACGAGGTTCTGCGCCATGGAGAAGGCTTCGTGGACCCGCATTGCCGGCAGCATGCCGATGCGTTTGCCAAGGCCGCGTTCGACCATCATCTCGCGGTAGCGGTCGCGATCCGGCCCGTCGCCGATCATCAGCGCCGATAGTGGCCTGCCGAGCAGCCGCTCGGTCTTGGCGAAGGCATCGACAAACAGATCGGGACCCTTGAGGTCCCGCAGCATTCCCACATAGATGAAATGCACGGCATCCGAGCGGGTCGGGATCGCCTCGAAATCGCGCTCGCTGATACCGTTGTAGATCAGCCTCGTCTTCGTCCGCGGTCGACCGACCTTGCGCGCATAGGTATCGCGCTCATATTCGCAGATGAAGACCAGCGCATCGGTGAAATATTCCTGCAGGCGCTCCATCCTGAGGACGAACTGTCCGCTGAGCGAGGAGCGCGAATAATGCAGGCTTCCACCATGCGCGGTATAGAGGCGGGCTACGCGATACCTGTTCACCCGCAACGCTGAGCCGGCAAGTCGCGCGAGCACGCCGCCCTTGGCGCCGTGTCCGTGCAGCACATCCGGCCGCAAACTTTTGATTTTCTTGTATGTATCCCACATCGTCGCAATATCGGACGGACTGATCGAGCGCCGGATCGGCACGCGTGTCAGGCCGAGCGAGAGATACGGACGGATATCGTCGAACAGGCTGTCCTCGTACTCGCCGCCGGTCGAGCTGTCGCAGAGGATGCCGATGTCGTGGCCGGCCTTGCTGTGCTCCTCGACGAGATCGCGGACATGGCGGAAAATTCCGCCGACCGGCGACCTGAAGCAATGGAGGATGCGGAGCGGCTGCTGTGCCATCGCTCAGAAAAGCCGTTCGCGAACGTAGATCGTGTCACCTGCGATGATCGGCCCCGATATGTTGATGCGGCCGGTCAGCACCTGTCCATTGATCTTGCGGGTGACATCGACCACGCGCTGGTTGGCGCGGCTGGTGAAGCCGCCGGCAACCGCGATGGCATTCTGCACTGTCATGCCGGGAACATAGGCATACTGGCCGGGCTGGCCCACTTCACCCATGATGAAGACCGAACGGTAGCGATCGACATCGATCGTGACGTCGGGATCGCGAAGATAGCCCTGCTGCAGTTTTTGGGCGATCTGCCCCGAGAGTTGCTGCAGGGTTCGTCCGCGGGCAGGGACCTGGCCGATGAGCGGGAAGGCGACATAGCCGGCCTGATCTACCGTATAGGTGTTGGTCAGGCTCTGCTGGTCGAAGACGGTGATGCGCAGTCGATCGCCGCTGTCCAGCGTATAAGGCTGAATGGTCGCCTCGTTGAAGGCCTTCGGCGCAGGCTTGTACGTCGTGCAGCCGCCCAATGCTGCGGTCATGGCTGCAAGGCTCAGGGCCAAAAGGATCTTGGGCTGGACGACAGACATCCGCTTGTGCTCACAAAAATGAACTCGGTGCAGTCGTTATCGATCCGTTAGGGTTAATGCCCGGTAAAGGGCGCTTGCAATTTCCCGGTTTCCTTCATCGATCATCGGCCATTCTCTTGGCGAGCTTGTCATTAACCGTTGAGTTACCATGGTCGTTTACGCTTGCGGCACCTTTGTTGTGGAGTAAGAGCATGTCCGGCGTAGCTCGTGATCAGGATGTGGACATAGACCTTGGCCAGTTGGTCCGTGCGGTCTGGGCGCGCCGTCTGCGGATTCTGACAATCACCCTCGTGGGGGCGGGCGTCGCCTTTGCCGGCGCCAAGATCATGTCGCCGCAATATCGCAGCGAAACACGCATCCTCATCGAACCCCGTGCGCCGGCCTTCGCCAGCACCCAGCAGATCAATGACGCCAGCGCCGGTCCGCTGATGGACGAACTGAACATCGCCAGCCAGGTGCAGCTTCTGCAATCGGCCGATCTCCTCAAGAAGGTCATCAACGACCTGAAGCTTTATAACCTGCCGGAATTCGACGATGCCGCCAGCGGCTCGGCGATGGGCAGTATCCTGGTGAAGCTGCATCTGAAGAAGAACCCGCTGGAGAACCCGCCGGAAGAGCGCGTCATCGACGCGTTCGTCGAACGCCTGCAGGCCTATCAGGTGCCGGGTTCGCGCGTCATCGGCATCAATTTCACCTCCAAGGACCCGAAGCTCGCGGCCGCCATCCCGAACGCCATGGCGAATGTCTATCTCTCGACCCAAAGCGGCGCCAAGCTCGATTCCAACTCCGAGGCGACCCGCTGGCTGGAGCCGGAGATCGAGGGCTTGCGCCAGAAGGTCAGCGAAGCCGAGAAGAAGGTCGCCGAATATCGCACGTCGCACGGGCTGTTGCAGACGAACGGCACGACCACTTTTCCGGCCCAGCAATTGAACGATATCTCCGCCGAGCTGACCCGCGTGCGGGGCGATAAGGCCAATGCCGAGGCGCGGGCGCAGGCGGTTCGAAATGCACTGTCCTCGGGCGAGGCCTTCGATACGCTGCCGGACATCATGTCCTCACAGGCGATCCAGCGGCTGAAGGGGACGGAATCCGGCCTGCAGTCGCAGATCTCCGATCTGCAGACCAGCCTTCTCAACAACCATCCGCGGCTGAAAAGCCTGCGCGCTCAGCTCTCCGATATCCGCACCCAGATCCGCCAGGAGACGCAGAAGATACTGGCGAGCATCGAGAATGAATCCAAGGTTGCGGATCTGAGGGCGAACGAACTGGAGCGCCAGTCCGACACTGCGCAAGCCAACAGCGCCCGTGCCGGCGAGGACGAGGTCGGCCTGAATGCGCTGGAGCGCGAGGCGAACGCCCAGCGCCAGTTGCTCGAAACCTATCTGGTGCGCTACCGTGAGGCCGCCTCCCGCGCCGACAGCAATTCGAGCCCGGCGGATGCCCGTATCGTTTCCAAGGCCATTGAGCCGGTCGATCCCTATTTCCCGAAAGTGGTGCCGATCGTCGTCGTTGCTGCCGTCGCGACGCTGATCATCAGCGCCATCGCCATCATGCTGTCCGAACTCTTCAGCGGCCGGGCACTCCGCCCGACAGATGCGGCTCCGGAGACAATCGAGGCAGAAGCGTTCGTCGAGGAGAAGCATGTGCCGCAGGCCGTTGCGACCGTCGCTGCCGCCAAAAAGCCCGTCCAGCCGAGCATGCTTGCCGTGGTCGCGGACGAAGAGGATGTGATCGAGCACGTTAAGGCCGCCGAGGAGGCGCCAGAGGACGAGCCGGAGGACGAGCCAGAGGACGAGAATGAATTCTCCGTCGCCTCAGTTGCAGACTATCTCACTGGCAGCCGCGCACCACTTTCTATCGCGATATCTCCGACCGGTGACAATGGCTCGGCGGCGACGGTTTCGCTGACCCGCATGCTCGCCGACGCCGGCCGTCGCGTCATCCTGATCGACATGACCGGTTCCGGCTACCCCACAGAACTGATGGCCGAGGACCGGGCCGCTCTCGGTGTCACCGATCTGCTTTGCGGCGAGGCCGCCTTCGGCGATACGATCCACGGCGACCGCCTTTCCGATGCCCATCTCATCCCTCAAGGCCAGAGCGATGTGCGCCGCGCCATGCGCGGCGTCGACCGGCTGTCGTTGCTGCTCGATGCACTCGCCGCCGCCTATGACCTCGTGGTGGTCGAATGCGGTTCGGCCGATGTCGCCGGCGTCTCGCGGCTGACGCGCAGCCGGGACGTCGAGATCATCCTCTCGCTGCCTGAGGTCGAGGAAACCGTCTTTGTGGCTCTGATGACGGAATTCCAGGCTGCAGGCTATAAGCGCGTCGTGCTGATGTCCGGCGGCGAAGGGGCCGAGCAGACGCTCGGCCGGGCTGCTTGAACGGTTAGCCGATCCGTGCCCGAATGCCTTGGGCGAATTTATAGAGTTTCGGGCGCGCCTTGATGTGTGCCTTGCCGCGGGTGACGATCCGGTGTGCGGCGCCGGCGATCACACCGAACGGCGAAACCGGCAGCACCACGTCGTAGTGTGCGGTCTCGACCGGCGCCCAGGAACGCTTGTAGGTCTGGTCGCCGAGGCCGAAATCGAACAGCGCCACACCCTTGCCATGCAATCCCGAGATAGTCTGCCAATAGAGGAATTCGCCGGGGCTCGTATCCGGCACGAGCTCTTCATCGATCGCCCCGAACTGGCAGATGATGTGGTCACCCTTGCGCGAAATGCCTGAAATCGCGGCGATCTTACCCTCAAGCTCGCCCTTGAGCCGGAGCATATGCATCTGCAGCCCGAAGTACTGCCTGGTGTCATCCCGCTTGTCGATGAGACCGTGCAGGAAGGCCTGCGTTTCCCTGTCGGCAAAGACGTCGGGCAGGCCGAGGCTGGCGAAGCGGGCGCTCTTCAGCCGGAAGAAGATATCGAGCAGGCTATGCTGTTCTTCTGGTGTCTCGGGAATGACGTATTCGAAGCCGCCGGCCGCCTCGAAGCGCTTCGACTGAACGCGGAATTTCTTGCGCCGGTTCTTGGCATTGAGTTGCTTCAGCGTGTCCTCGAAAGCGGGAAGGAACGGCAGCTGATAGGCGTGATTCTGGTTGTGCACCATCGGCAGCCCCGCGAGCGGGCTCTCGCGCCCGCGCCATTCCACCGGAATGTTCTGCAGCAGCAGGAGATCGGCGCGGCCCTTCAGTGCATGCTGGAGCTGGCCAGCGAACTCATGGGAGTCGATGGTTCTGCCGGCTTCGGCAAAGCTTTCTGCGAACAGGCCGGTATTGATATTGCTGTGATCGGCGGCGATGAATTTCGCTGTCTTGAGCCCGCGGGAGTTGACGATCTCGACCGGCAAAATGAAGGCGGTCTGACCCCCATGAGTGGCTTTGAGGATCGCAAGCGGCCGCCGAAAGGCATTCACCCAGGCGGCGCACCAGTCGTAGCTCTGATGCAGAGACTGGAGATTGTCGCGCTCCAGCGCCCGCCAGTCATCCTCAAGCGGCTGCATCGTGTCGAAGACTTCGATGTCGATTCCAGCCATGGCGAGTTTCATGCTCAGCTGGCGCAGGCGCGAAATGGCCGTATCGGCCAGCGCCTTATCGGATGGCTGTTCATGGACGTCGAGCTTTTGCGTCTGCACGGTTTTCTCCGGTCAAGAATGCTGAACGGGAAGGTAAGTATGGCAGACGTATATTTTGGTTTAACCGCACGCGATGGGCGAGGTTTTCCGCGGATCACGGTTATTCGGCCGTTAATGGCCCTAAAGCATGTCGCGCAAAAGCGTGCAGCGGTTTTTGCGACAACGACATGGGTAAAAGCAAAGACCTGAAGCGCAACAAGCGAATCTGAAAGATCGCGACGCGCTTTAGCGCAGCGGGGGGCCGGCCATCCATTTGATGATCACCATCGCCGGCAACACCCATAGCAGGCCGGTGAGCAGGAAGTAGAGGAGATGTCCCCACCACGGCGCGTTGCCGAGCGTTGCCACTGCGATCGTATTCGCCACCAGCGCATAGACGAGCACGAGCACGATGATGAGGATCGTGCCAATGAATTTGCGGAGGCGGACGGGCATCGGTTATCTCTCGGCATGGACGGGTCGAACCGGCGCGACGGCATGCCGCAAAGGTTCGGGGCTTGTTTTGCATGAGCCGGTGGGGCAAATCAACTGCCGGATAGAAGGAGACATCATGGCCGTCGCAAACCTGACCACGGAACAGGCGATCCTGAGCGAAGTGCGCAAGCAGAACCGCGACCGCCGCGCCTTGCGCCTCTGGCTCGGTTTCGTGATTTTGGCGCTGTTCTGTCTCGTGCTCGTCGGCGGTGCCACGCGGCTGACCAATTCCGGCCTGTCGATCACGGAATGGAAGCCGATCCACGGCGTCATCCCGCCGCTGTCGGCTGCCGAATGGGAGGAGGAATTCCGTCTCTACCAGCGCATTCCTGAATTTCAGCAGCTGAACAACTCCATGACTGTCGATGAGTTCAAAGGCATCTTCTGGTGGGAATGGGCGCACCGGCTGATCGCCCGCGGTATCGGCGTGATCTTCGCGCTGCCGCTCATCTATTTCTGGCTGACGGGGCGGATCGAAAAACGTCTGCGCTGGCCGCTCGTCGGCATCCTGGCGCTCGGCGGCCTGCAGGGTTTTATCGGTTGGTGGATGGTGTCCTCGGGCCTGTCCGTCCGCACCGACGTCAGCCAGTACAGGCTGGCGACGCATCTCGTCATGGCCTGCCTGATCTTTGCCGGCTGCATGTGGATCATGCGTGGTCTCTCCAGACATTCCGACGATCCGGCGCCGGCACGAAGCTCGCGCGGTTTTGCCGCCGCGATCGCCATTTTTGCGCTGTTCCAGATCTATCTCGGCGCGCTGGTGGCGGGCCTCGACGCCGGTTTTTCCTACAATACCTGGCCGCTGATGGATGGCGCCGTCATTCCCTCCGATCTGCTGATCCAGCAGCCCTTCTGGATCAATGCCTTCGAGAACCCGAAGACGGTGCAGTTCATTCACCGCATCGGCGCCTATACTCTCTTCGCATTGACGCTGATCAACATGGTGATCGCCCTTCGTGCAGCGCCATGGACGACCCATGCACGCCGCGCCGTCCTGCTTTTCGTGCTGGTGACGCTGCAGGCAGCGATCGGCATCGCGACGCTGCTGATGCAGGTGCCGCTTCACTGGGGCCTGCTGCATCAGGCCGGCGCGCTTGTGGTTTTCGGCTTCGCCGTCGCCAACTGGCGCGGCTTTTACGGCGAATATCCGCACGGGACGATGATCGCCGAACGCGACTGAGGCGAGCGGCCCTCTCGGGGCGGATCTATCGCAGCACGCCGTCGAGCAGCGGCATGCCGATGATCGCGGCGGCGGCGATCAGGATGTAGCAGGCGATGCGGAAGGTCCGCTCTTCGGCAAGCCCGAACAGTTTCGAGCCGCCGTAAAGCCCGACCGCATAACTCGGCAGGATGACGGCGGTGAGCGCAAAGACGGCAGGCACGAACAGTCCGCCGACATAATAGCTGATGGCGCTGAAAACGGACGAGATCGAGAAGTAGAGCACGACATTCGCCCTGACGCGGGTAAAGTCGCTTTTGCCGCCGAGCCAGTAGGCGACGACCGGCGGTCCGCCGAGCTGCGCGGTGCCGCTGAAAAGCCCGGCGATCAAGCCGATGCCGCAGGTCAGCGGCGCGGATGGCTCCCCGTGATAGCGCCATCCCGATACCAGTAGCGCAAGCAGGCAGATGGCGATGATCGTGATACTCCAGCGCAAGAGCAGCGGGTCGAGCAACGCCAGTATCGCCGTGCCGGCCGGCACGCCGAGGGCGGCCCCCGCCGCCATGACGAAGACCTCGGGTCGGTTGGCGCCGCGCCAGGCGGAAGGGATCATCCCAAGCGCCGCAATGCCGTCGATGACGAGCAGGATCGGCGAGATCAGCTTCGGCCCAACGATCGCGCCACCGAGCGGAATGAAGATCAATGCGGCGCCGAAGCCGGAAAAGCCGCGGGCAAGCCCGGCGATGAAGGCAAACGCCATCAGCGCATAGATGCCATGATCGGGCAGGGCGGTGGCAAACCATGCGCCTACGCCAGCGATAAGCGCATCGAGCGTCATGACGTCAGGCTCCGTGATTCAGGATTGGTAGCGAGGAAGGGTCCGTTTTCATAACCCAATCGTCATCGGCGATCGAGCGCGAAAGCGATGCTGCGACCGCCGAGGCGAGCGGCCGCAGGAAAGATCATGATGAAGAGATCGACACAAAGCTCGAGCGGCATCCATGTCGCCGCCGTTCGCGCTTTACGAGGCGAGCATCAGGTCCATGTTCTGCACAGCAGCGCCCGAGGCACCCTTGCCGAGATTGTCGAGCAGCGCCACGAGGTTCACCTGCGAAGCACCTGGCGCGCCGAAGACGAAGAGCTTCATCGTATCCTTGCCTTCGAGTTCGACGGCGTTGACCCGGGGCAGGGCCTTGCTTTCGGGCAGCGGCACGACACTGACAATATCCTGGCCGGCATAATGGGCGACGAGTGCGGTATGAATGCTTTCCATCGTCGTGCCCTCGGCGAGATCGTCGAGATGCAGCGGCACCTGCACGATCATGCCCTGGGCGAACTTGCCGACCGACGGCGAGAAGATCGGTGCGCGATCGAGCAAGCCGTGCACGGTCATCTCGGGCACGTGTTTATGGGTGAGCGGCAGGCCGTAGAGGAAATGCGGCGCGGTGATCGCATCCGGGTGATCCGGGTTTTCCATCTGCGCGATCATCTGCTTGCCGCCGCCGGTATAGCCGGAAACCGCGTTGACCGTAACCGGATAGCCGTCCGGCAGAATGCCGGCGGCGCGCAGCGGCCGAATGAGGCCGATCGCTCCGGTGGGATAACAGCCGGGATTGGCGACGAAACGGGCGGCTCTGATTCTGTCGGCCTGTGCACCGTCCATTTCGGCAAAGCCATAGGCCCAGCCGGGATTGACGCGAAAGGCGGTCGAGGTGTCGATGACGCGCACATTGTTGTTGGCCGAAACCATCTGCACGGCTTCCTTCGACGCGTCGTCGGGCAGGCAGAGGATGGCGATATCGGCGCTGTTCAGCATGTCCTCGCGCATCGCGGCGTTGCGCCGCTCTGCTTCGGGAATTGACAGAAGCTCGACATCGCGGCGGCCGGCCATACGGGTGCGGATCTGCAGACCCGTCGTGCCGTGTTCGCCGTCGATGAAGATTTTCGGTGCCATGTTAAACCTGCGCTTTCAATGGGTTCTGAAGGTTTCCGGATTCAGTTTGAGGATGATAAGTCAGCCTTGTGACACGGCGATGGCGCGTCGCTCGGCATGAAGCCCCAGCATATACATCGCCACCGTTGCCCCCGCAATGGCGGTAATATCGGCATGATCATAGGGCGGCGACACCTCGACGACATCGGCGCCGCGGATATCGAGCTGGTGCAGACGCTGCAGCACCGAGAGGATCTTGGCGCTCGACGGCCCGCCTGAAACCGGCGTGCCGGTGCCCGGCGCAAAGGCAGGATCGAGGCAATCGATATCGAAGGTGAGATAGGCCGGCGCCCCCCGCGTATGGGAGATGATCGCCGAGGCGATATCGCTGGCGCTCATCTCCTCGACCTGATGACCGTAGAGAATATTGACGCCGCAATCCTCCGGCGCGTGGGTGCGGATGCCGATCTGAATGGAGCGGTCGGGATCGATGATGCCTTCGCGGGCGGCCCGCGCCACGAAAGAGCCATGGTCGATGCGCCGTTCCTCGTCGAACCAGGTGTCCTGATGCGCGTCGAACTGCACGAGCGCCAGCGGCCCATGTTTTGCTACATGGGCTTTCAGCAGCGGCCAGGTGACGTAATGATCGCCGCCGAGCGTCAGCAGGAAGGCGCCGCTGTCGAGGATGACATTTGCCTGGCGTTCGATAGCGGCCGGCGTGTCTTGATGATTGCCATAATCGAGCAGGCAGTCGCCATAGTCGATCACGGCCATTTCGGCGAAGAGGTCGCGGTTGAAGGGATATTGCGCATCATTGTCGAAGATCGCCGAGGCGCGCCGGATCGCCTGCGGCCCGAAACGTGTGCCCGGCCTGTTCGATGTCGCGGCATCGAAGGGAATGCCCCAGACGGCGACGTCGACGCCGGCGAGCTCCTTGGTGAAGCGGCGGCGCATGAAGGACAGCGCGCCGGCAAAGGTCGGGTCGCTGGCAGCGGAGGTGAGGCTGGTCGCCGTGAAGGCGTGGTCAATCGATCTGTTCGCCAAGTCATGCTCCTTTTTCGGCCGCAAAACCATAGTCGCGTTCGATGCGGACTCTGCATTGCAGGATTGCCGTTCGACGCGAGGTGTCGGCGGCGGGTCTCTCGCGAAGGAATTGGCCGATCCCTCGCGCGCAGAAAGGGGTAGGCGAGGTGCGGACGGATTTCAAGCAATCGTTCGGACGACGGCCGCTCGTGATCGTCGAGCGACCGTCATTCGCCCGCTGCCTATCGGGCCGGCTCCCACAGGCACCACAATCCAGCCAGCGTCGTCAGCGCGGTCGCTGAGATATAGCCCGCGAGCGGCCAGGCATTGTCGCCGCCGAGCAGAATCACAAAGAAGGTTCCGGCAAAGCCGACGATGATGCTCTGGACGCAGAAATAGAACGCGACCGCCGTTCCCGCCGTGTCGCCAAAGGCGGCGAGCGCGCCGTTGGCCGTGACCGCCGTTGCAAGGACGATGCCGATTGCGATGATCCACATCGGCATGACGAAGCTGACCAGGGAAGGCTGCAGAAACAACTCTCCGAAGACAAGCAGCGCGGCGCCGAGAAGCAGCACTGCCATGCCTCTGGCAAGGCTGCCTGCAATGCCCCAGCGCATCACGAAGCCTTTGGCGAAACGCGCCGTCACGATCATCACCAGCGCCACCGTAGCAAAGACGAAGCTGAAGCCGATGCCGGAGAAGCCGGCTTCGTCGATCAAGATACGAGGTGCCGTCGAGAAGAAGACGAAGAAGGCGCCCATCGCCGTGCTGAAGCCACCCGTATAGACCCAGAAGGGAAGGCTTGTAAGGATCGGGCGGACATCGATCTTCGCGGTAACGGCAGGGCGGGTTTCGTGCCACCGCATGCTGGCGTTGAAAAGCGCGGCGATGGAAAGGAGACCGATGACGAGGAAGATGGCGCGCCAGCCGAAGCGATCCGATATCAGAGCTCCAGCGATCGGACCCAATGCGGGCACGAACGAGAGAATGGAGCCGAGAAGGCTATAGATCGTGCTGCTTTCGGGACGCCCGCCGTAGACGTCACGCACAGTTGCGAAAGTTGGACGAGGGTCGCCGACGCGCCGACTGCCTGCAGCAATCTCAAGACCACGAAGAGCGGCGCCGACGAGGAGCCAGCAAGCAGAAAGGATGCAGCGGCAAAGAGTGCAGCACCTCCAAGCAGGACAGGCCGTCGTCCGATAATATCGGAAATTGGGCCGAAGACGATCTGGCCGACACCGAGCACGATCATGTAGAGGCTGAGGGTCAGTTGGATGATGGCCGGCGAAGTGCCGAGTGCCTCCGGCATCATCGGCACGATCGGCAAATAGATATCCATGGCGAGCGAGGCCAGGATGTCGAACGGTGCCATCAGCAGCAAGGCTGTCGGCAGGGAATAAGTCCAGTGCTGGATTTTGGGATAAGACATGGGAAAGAACCCGCTCAAATGATTTCATTCGGCGGCGATCTGTCTCTTCATCGGTATCGGGATTCACCGGACAGACGCCGCAACAACAGGACAAAGTTGTTGCGGCCTATTTGTCTGCGGACTTGGTTGTTCCCATCATGCGCCCCTGACTGCGGCTCCGCTCATTCCCGAAGCGCTTTGCCAAGTTTCTACCAGCAGAACTGGTATGCGACAATGGCATGCCAACACGCTTCCGATTGATTTAAGCAGCGCAAAACAAAAAGGCCGGGTTGCCCCGGCCTTCGTAAATTCCGTCTGTCCGAAGCGATTAACGCTTGGAGAACTGGAACGAGCGGCGGGCCTTTGCCTTGCCGTACTTCTTGCGTTCGACGACGCGGCTGTCGCGGGTCAGGAAGCCGCCCTTCTTCAGCACCGCGCGCAGGCCCGGTTCGAAGTAGGTGAGCGCCTTGGACACGCCATGGCGAACGGCACCGGCCTGGCCGGAGAGGCCGCCGCCGGCAACGGTTGCGACGATGTCGAACTGGCCGTCACGGGCAGCCGCAACGATCGGCTGGCGCAGGATCATCTGCAGCACCGGACGTGCGAAATATTCCGCGAATTCCTTGCCGTTGACGGTGATCTTGCCGGAGCCCGGCTTGACCCAGACGCGGGCGACGGCGTTCTTGCGCTTGCCGGTCGCGTAGGAGCGGCCGAGCGAATCGACCTTGCGGACGTGGGCCGGAGCAGCAGCTTCGGAAGCCGTGCCGAGATCCTTCAGGGAGGAGAGGTCAGCCATATCAGGCGCTCCTTACGTTCTTTTTGTTGAGCGCGGCAACGTCGAGGGCGACCGGCTGCTGGGCTTCATGGGGATGGTTGGAGCCGGCGTAAACGCGCAGGTTCTTCATCTGGCGACGGCCGAGCGGGCCACGCGGAACCATACGTTCGACGGCCTTTTCGAGGACGCGCTCCGGGAAGCGGCCTTCGATGATCTGGCGTGCGCTGCGTTCCTTGATGCCGCCGGCATAACCGGTGTGCCAGTAGTAGACCTTGTCGGAATACTTCTTGCCGGTGAAAACGACCTTTTCGGCATTGATGACGATGACGTTGTCGCCGTCGTCAACGTGAGGCGTGAAGGTTGCCTTGTGCTTGCCGCGCAGGCGCATAGCGATGATGGAAGCGAGACGGCCAACGACCAGCCCTTCGGCGTCGATGATCACCCACTTCTTCTCCACCTCTGCAGGCTTCTGGGAGAAGGTTGCCATAGTGAATACTCTCTTTTGGGACCCTTGGCCCGAAGGCTTGAAGGGCGTTTCTTGTTGCTTGGATTGGCAGGCTTGAGGCATGCCAAAAAGAAAGCAGCCCGGATAGGCTGCGTTCTGGCGCGGTGTATAAAGGGAATGTGATATTCGGTCAATATCGACCTTTCTGAGGGATCGGAAAAAAGAATAAGTGAAAACAACGAGTTATGTATATGGTATTATAATACCTCACATTTGTCGGCCGCAGATCTGCCGTGTTTGGCCTTTTCCGCGTCGCTTTCACCGGGTTTGAACCAACGCTCCACGGCCGAAAGCCGTTTTAATCCTCGAACTCGCGCAGGCATTTGATCATTTCGCGAAGACCGCGGGTCAGATGTTTGTCTCGCCGTAGAACCATGCCGAGGCGGCGCGTGAGCTGCGGGTTCAGCGATGAAGTCGTGACGAGGCCGGCGCGGTCGCGCTTCAGCGCCAGCCCCGGCAGGATCGACCAGCCGAGCCCCACGGCCACCAGCTCCTTGATCGCCTCGATGCTGCCGAACTCCATCGCAGGTCGGATCCTGGTATCCGGTGCAGCCAGCCACGTGTCGATTGCCCGCCTGGTATTGCCTCCCTCATAAAGCAGCAGTGTCCTGTCGCGCATGAACGCGGCGTCCGGTCCGCCGTCGGGCATGAGACTGCCCGCGGGGGCAACGGCCAGCAATTCCTCCTCGTAGAACGGTTCGATCTCGAAGTTCCGTCCCGATGCCGGCAGGGCGACGACGGCGATATCGAGGCTGTTGGCCTCCAGATCGCGCAGAATGTCGTCGGCATCGCCGATGCGCACGGTGATTTCGAGGCCGGGCATGGATTTTCTGGCGACGGCGATGGTGCGAGGAAGCAGATGGATCGACGCCGTGCCGCCGCTACCGATGCGCACGCGGCCGCTGGCTCCATCTCTGTACGGCATCATCGCTTCTTCCGCGGCGGCCGATTCCTGGAGCAGCCGCCTTGCGTGCACGAGCAGGTCGAGGCCTGCCGCGGTCGGCTGCGCCCGCCGCCCGACACGCTCGATCAGCCGGACGCCGAGCCGCTGTTCGAGCCCCTTGACCTGCAGGCTGACGGCCGGTTGCGTCAGGCCTTCCTTGTCGGCCGCAGCCGTAAAGCTTCCGAGATCGGCGACGTTGACGAAGGCGGCAAGCTGATCGAGGTGGAGAGGCATACAAAAGAAATCCTTATGCATATCATAATATCCATAAGCTTCTTTCGCGGCATCTTCCAGCGCATCTTTCATCCGTTGAAGAAAGGAAGAAGAGATGGCCCTGGAATTGAGCGGGATCCTTGACACACCTCGCGATATCGCTCGGTCGAGACTTCGCGGCATGGCGCGCTGGAGCCTGCGGCTGCTGATGACGATCGAACATCACCTCGAAAAGCGCCGCAGCCGCCGCACGCTTTCGGAACTCACTGACGACGAGCTTTCTGATGTCGGTCTGACCCGTGCGCAGGCGCGGGCCGAGACATCGAAGTCGTGGTTCTGGTCCTGACTTCCCGCAGCTACGCGGGGAGTGCGGATCCTGCTCGAAATTGCCGGCGCCTTGTGGCAAAACGTCTGACTGGAATCGAGCGCAGGGAGCAGCATCATGGCCGAAATCGTATCCTTCCCGGACGCAGCCAGAGCGGAGGGGGGCGGACTGCTGACCCGCTCTCTGCGCGACGGCGTGCTGCGGCTCGTGCTCGATAACCCGCCGGCCAATGTGCTTTCGATCGCGCTTCTCGAAGCCCTGATGGAAGAGCTCGATGCGGCCGGAGCGGAGCCGGATGTGCGTGTCGTCGTCATCGCCTCGACCGGCAACGTCTTTTCCGCGGGACATGATCTGAAAGAGCTGACGGCCCATCGCGCCGATGAAGATCAGGGTGCCGGTTTCTTCGAAAAGACCTTCCGGCTCTGCGCCGATCTGATGCTGAAGATCGCCCATCTGCCGAAGCCCGTCATTGCCGAGATCGATGGGCTGGCGACGGCTGCAGGCTGCCAGCTCGTTGCCTCCTGCGATCTGGCGATCTGCACGGATAGTTCGACATTCTGCACGCCGGGCGTCAACATCGGCCTCTTCTGTTCGACGCCGATGGTGGCCGTTTCGCGTGCAGCGCACCGAAAGCAGGCAATGGAGATGCTGCTGACCGGCGAGACGATCGACGCCTCGACCGCCAAGGATTTCGGCCTCGTCAACCGTATCGTGCCGAAGCAGTATCTGGCGCAGGTGGTTTCCAAATATGCGGCTGTGATCGCCAGCAAATCGCCGCTGACGCTGAAGATCGGCAAGGAAGCCTTCCACCGGCAGCTCGAACTGCCGGTGGAAGCGGCATATGATTATACCGCCAGGGTGATGGTCGAGAACATGCTGACGCAGGATGCGCAGGAAGGGATCAGCGCCTTCCTCGGCAAGCGTAAACCTGAATGGAACTGCGAGTAATCACGCCAGTTTCAGAACCAGCCCGCCGATCGCGATGACGACGCCGGCGACGTAGCGCCAGATGCTGGCTTTTTCCTTGAAGACGGTGATCGAGATCACCAACGCAAAGAGGATCGCGGTTTCGCGCAGGGCTGCAACGGTCGCGACCGGGGCTTTCGTCATTGCCCAGAGTGCCAGCCCGTAGGAAGCGATCGAGCCGGCGCCGCCGATAAGACCGCGCCACCAGTTGCGGCGAACGTGACGCACGACTGCGAAAGCGCCGCGCTGCGACACCGCCCAGGAAAACAGCAGTACCGGCGGCAGCAGCGACATCCACAAGGTGTAGGAAACCGCATTGCCGGAGATGCGCGCGCCGACGCCGTCGACATAGGTGTAGCTGGCGATGACGCAGGCATTGGCAAGCGAGAGGACGACTGCGCTGCGGCTGCCGCGTCGCGCCTCCAAGGCGAGCGTCAGCACGCCGGCGCAGATTGTCATTGTGCCGGCAAGAGCGCCGCCGGAAAGATTTTCCTTGAGGATGAAACCGCTTGTCGCGGCGATCAGGAGAGGAGCACAGCCACGCATCAGCGGATAGACGAGGCCGATGTCGCCTGCCCGATAGGCGGCGGCGACCAGCTGGAAATAAGCGAATTGCAGGATGGCCGAGGCGCCAATGAACGGCCATGCGGAGGCGTGTGGCAGCGGCAGGAACGCCAGGAACGGCAGTGCCGAAACGGCGCCGCCGGCAGAGATCAGCGCCGCATCCAGGGATTTATCGCTCCCTGCCTTGACGATGGCGTTCCATGTCGCGTGCAGCAGTGCGCCGAAGAGAACGAGCAGGATAACGTCGAGAGGCAAGGGAGTAAGTCCGGAGAAGATGAGAGGAAGCGGAATACGCCTCGCCTTCGGCGTCTGAAATTTCTGAAAAGACAACTGGGATTTGCACGAAAACGTGCGGCTGCGGTCGCTTATGCGTTCATATGTCGAATAGCATCCTTTCAGGATGTGAACAATGGTGGGCATTGCGGCAATTTTTGCGTGCGCGCGATATACGTTCAATCCACGCGAGGCTTTCAACTATGAGATGTTTCTAATGGACGAGGGAACAAATGGCGGAATTATCGCGAACAGAAGGAGAAAATATCTGCGAGAATTCGGGAGGCGGTTATTCTATGCTACTGAAATATAGATATTATTCTATAGCTTTGACATAGGGGAAAATTAAAGCCTTTGGTTGTGCAATCTTCAAGAAATCGCAGCGCGGAATTGAGCTCAGGCCTTTCGCAAACGCGAAAGACGTACAGTTTAGGCGGCTGTCACGACGGCGAAAAAATCAAAGCTGATGATGCGGAACGAAGAGCATCCCGTCAAGGTTGTCTATGCTCTGGCAGTTCAATACCTGGCAGCGGGGATTGTCTTTCGAAGGGATATGCGTCCATTCGGCATAATCGGTCGCGTCGCAATAATTGCTGTTGCGGACATAGCGATCATAGAGCGGCAAGCCACGCGGAGACTGGTAGCGGAAGATGACGGCGCCTTGATTGTGGATGGCAGCGCGCACGCTGGCACAGATCATGGCGAGCGGATTGTAACGCGAGATCGCCAGCGCCGGCGATGCGGCGAGCACGAGCATGAGGGCAAGAGCGATTTTTTTCATCGAATCATCCTCAGAGAGCAGCCAATTCATATATACGAAAGAGACACACCGCCGGTTTCATGAAAACGCAAAAAAACATGTCGGCTGTGCCGAAGGGCTTTCGGGAATGGAGAAGCGGACATGAATCACGACGCCTACACGGATGAATACCTCGCCGGAATTCTGCATTCGGCAAAAACCATCGCGCTGACCGGCGCTTCGCCCAATCCGGCCCGGCCGAGCAACGGCGTCATGGGCTATCTGCTGTCGCGTGGCTACGAGGTCATTCCTGTCAATCCAGGGCAGGCGGGCAAACAGATCCAAGGCCGTACCGTCTATGCCCGACTCGCCGACATTCCCGTGCCGATCGACATGGTCGACGTATTTCGCGCCTCCGAATATCTGGATGGTGTCGTCGAGGAGGCGCTGGTGCTGAAGCCGCTGCCGAAGATCATCTGGGCCCAGCTTGGCGTCCGCGACGATGCGGCTGCGGCAAAGGCGGAGGCTGCCGGCATCCAGGTCGTGATGAACCGCTGCCCTGCGATCGAGTATCCTCGTCTTATTGCCTGAGTTGCGGTCTGCTGAGATGGATTTTCCACCGAAGGCCCATGGGTTGAAACGGATCGCGGTTAACTTTCGTAAGCGACAGGCTATGATCCCGCCCGTCAGCAACAACGGGAGGACGACATGGCCAAGAATGATCCGGGATTCAATACGTTGGCGATTCATGCCGGCGCACAGCCCGACCCGACGACCGGGGCGCGGGTAACGCCGATCTACCAGACGACCGCTTTCGTCTTCAATGATTCCGATCATGCCGCCGCCCTCTTCGGGCTGCAGGCCTTCGGCAACATCTACACCCGCATCATGAACCCGACGCAAGCCGTGCTTGAGGAGCGCGTCGCAGCGCTCGAGGGTGGCACGGCAGCCCTTGCCGTTGCTTCCGGCCACGCGGCGCAGGTGATCGTCTTCCACAACATCATGCGCCCCGGCGAGAATTTCATAGCTGCCCGCCAGCTCTATGGCGGCTCGGTCAATCAGTTCGGCCATGCCTTCGAGAATTTTGGCTGGCAGGTGCGTTGGGCCGATGCCGCCGATCCGACAAGCTTCGAAAGCCAGATCGACGACAAGACACGCGGCATCTTCATCGAAAGCCTGGCCAATCCCGGCGGCACCTTCGTTGATATCGCGGCGATTGCCGACGTCGCACATCGCCACGGCCTGCCGCTGATCGTCGACAATACGATGGCGACACCCTATCTCATCCGCCCGATCGAGCACGGTGCCGACATCGTCGTGCATTCACTGACCAAGTTTCTCGGCGGCCACGGCAATTCCATGGGCGGCCTCATCGTCGACGGCGGCACCTTCGACTGGTCGAAATCCGGCAATTACCCGATGCTGTCGAGCCCGCGGCCGGAATATAACGGCATGGTGCTACACGCGACCTTCGGCAATTTCGCCTTCGCGATCGCTGCACGCGTGCTTGGCCTGCGCGACCTCGGGCCGGCGATCTCGCCCTTCAATGCCTTCCTGATCCTGACCGGCATCGAGACGCTGCCGCTCAGAATGCAGCGCCACAGCGACAATGCGATCGCCGTCGCCAAATGGCTGAAGGCGCACAGCAAGATCGCCTGGGTGAATTATGCCGGCCTCGACGACGACCCGAACCACGCCCTGCAGCAGCGCTACTCGCCGAAGGGCGCCGGCTCCGTCTTCACCTTCGGCGTCAAGGGCGGCTATGAGGCGGGCAAGACACTGGTCGAGGGGCTGGAGCTCTTCTCCCATCTTGCCAATATCGGCGATACCCGTTCGCTCGTCATTCATCCGGCCTCGACGACGCACCGGCAGTTAACCGACGAGCAGAGGATTGCTGCCGGCGCCGGGCCAGACGTCGTGCGCCTCTCCGTCGGCATCGAGGACGTCAAGGACATCATAGCCGATCTCGAACAGGCATTGTCCAAGATCTGAGTCAGAGGGATCTACGGCGACCATGACAAATTTCATCACCTTCGATATCGACGGCGTCGAACCCGATTTCGGCGCCCCGGAGCCCGGCCGGATCATTTCCGGCGATCCGCATTTCCGCACATGGTATCTGGAGGAAGCCGAAGGCGGCCTCTATTCCGGCGTTTGGGAGGCGACGCCGGGCAAGTGGCGGATCACCTACGAGGAATGGGAATATTTCAGTCTGCTGTCCGGCCATTCGATCGTGACGGAGGATGGCGGTGAACCGGTTCATCTGAAGACGGGCGAGCGGATGATCCTCAAGCCCGGCTTCAAGGGAACGTGGGAAGTCGTTGAAACGACTCGCAAGGATTATGTGATCAAGGTTTGAGCGGGGGGCGAACGAAGCCGAGCCTGTCCCGTTTTCGGCTTCGCCTTTGTCGTCACTTTCACGGCGGTGCTCCGCAACGGCAAGCGGGCAACGACGGTGTTCGTGACGCGTTGTCCCGGATTGAAATGCTTTTAACCAATCCCATTAATCGCGCCTACATCGACAAATGCTAAACCTTATCTGCAGCGCATTGCGGACATGATGTCTCCTGCCGTCCCACAGACATGGCCTTGCAATTAATCTTTCCGGAATTTGCATGTCGTCGAATCTTGCAGGTAGGTACGTTCGCACCCAGACGTCTTCCATCATCGCAACAACGGTCTTCTTCCTTGTCGTCGCCCTCGTACTGACCGGCCTGGTGGCACATGTCGTCCTTACGATGACCCGGTCTGCGAACGAAATCGATGATGCCAGGGCCAGTCGCGCCGCCCGCGCGGCAATCGGTGCGTTTGTCAGTCGCCTGAGCGCGACAACGACGGATAATGCCGTATGGGATGATGCCTATAGCGCTGTCTCATCTTCGGCTGCCGCGGATTGGGCCTATGAGAATTGGGGGAAAACCAGCGAGGATTACGCGCTCTATGATGGCGCGATCGTGATTGGCCCTGATCGGTCTTCGATCGTCTCGGCCTATGCCAAAGGCAAGCCCTTCCAGCCGAGCGCGTTTTTCGGGCAAGGTTTTTATCAGCAGATCAATGTGGCTGCCGATCCGGAGCGGGCGCCAGTGATCAATTTCATCAAGACCGAAAACGGTATCGCTCTGATCGCATCGCAGGCAATCCAGCCTTTCCAAGCGACCGCGGAGCTTCCGAAGCTTAGCACGCTGAGTTTCTACAAGGAATTTACATCGGAAGTTATCGACACGCTTTCGAATGAACATGAACTTGAAGGCTTGCGACTTGAGACGACGCCGAAGCCTGAGTTCCTGAACACGCCGATCACCGACATGAAGGGGGCCGTCATCGGCTATCTCGTCTGGCCCAGCAAAGCGCCGGGAAGCGCCGTGTTTCATCAGGTGTACCCCTATGTTGCAGCCGCTATCGTCATCCTCGCGCTGTTCCTGATCGGCGTTCTGCTGGTTGGCGCCTCCGAGGCGCGGCGCCTGCGCCAATTGGCGCAAACAGCGATTTTCGAAGCCGACCACGATAGCCTGAGCGGTCTGTTGAACAGACACGGGCTTCTCAACCTGTTGGAAGGGCTGGAAAATTCGGCCTCTTCGCCACATCGGCTCTATCTGGTCGACCTTGATGGCTTCAAGGCCGTCAACGATGCCTGGGGCCATGCGGTGGGGGACGATTTGATCCGGCTGGTCTCGAAGGCGCTAGCCGCCTGCCACCCCGAGATCATTGCCACGGCGCGGCTCGGGGGCGATGAATTTGCGCTGGTGCACGTCGGTTCTGCCACGCGCGGAGAGATGGAAAAGACCATTCTGGCGCTGTTTGCCGAGCCCTTCAAAATCGACGGACGAACGATCGAGGTTGGCGCAAGCATCGGCGCTGCTGCCCGCAGCGGCGACGTCCCGCCCTTGGAGCTGCTCCGCAGAGCGGACATGGCCCTCTATCGTGCCAAGGCAAATGGTCGGGGCCAGGCGATCGAATACGACCCCGAACTGGACCGGGAACGCCAACGGGTCGCCGAACTGGAAGGCCTGTTGAAGAGCGCCATCAGCAGTGGCGCAATCGAAGCCGTTTTCCAACCTCTCGTCTCTGCTTCGACCGGCGCTGTGACCGGTCTTGAAGCACTGGCGCGCTGGCGAACTGCAACCGGAAATATCAGCCCGGAGATTTTCATCCCTCTTGCCGAGAGGTGCGGCCTCATCGATGCGCTCGGCGTTCATATGCTGAGAACATCGATCGAGCACGCCAAGAGCTGGCCCGATCTGGCATTGTCGGTGAACGTTTCGCCAATCCAGCTCTGCAATCCGGAATTTGCCGCTGAAGTGATCTCGGTCCTGCAGGAGCTCGATTTTAATCCCAACCGCCTGACATTGGAAATCACCGAAGGCGTTCTGATGACAAATCCGGATCAGGCCCGGCGGTCGATAGACCAGCTCAAGCATGTCGGCATCAAGTTCGCGCTTGATGACTTTGGCTGCGGCTACGCAAGCATTGGCGCATTGCGGCAGTTCGGGTTCGATCGCATGAAGATCGACCGCTCGCTCGTGTCTGCTCTCGACGAAGACTCAAATGGCGCCGATGTTCTGCGGGCAACCATCTCGCTCGCGACCGCGCTGCGGGTTCCCGTGACCGCGGAAGGGATCGAGACTGCTCGCCAGGCGGCGATCTTGCGCGATGCCGGCTGCGATCAGCTTCAAGGATATCTGATGGGAAAGCCTATGTCGGCATATGACATATCCAGCAGGCTGTTAGAAGAGTCAGCCGCATGATGCCGCCAAGGTCGTGGCATAGACTCGGTGTTGATGGCTCGTTACCGGCGTTCCAGCAGAGCGGTGACCGCTGAACGTGACTCCCTTTCACTCGCTGCCGGACGTCTTCACCGTTAACCGGTAACATTTGTCCTGCTGCCAGTCGCTGAAGGTCAAGCGCACGGAAGACTATACCGGCCGTTACGGCTGATCCGCAATCCCGGGATCGCTTCAGCGATGCCCGAAGGAGGAATCGATCACCATTGCAGATCCAGCCGGTCTAGCCCGTGGAAATGGTAGACGTCCTTGACCACGGGTGTCTTTGCCAGCTTGAGTCCGGCCAGCCGTTCGAACAGGATCGGCAGCACGACGTTGAGCTCCAGCCGTGCCAACGGCGCGCCGATGCAGAAATGGATGCCGGCGCCGAAGGAGAGGTTCGCCGCTTCGTTACGACCAGGCAGGAAGGTCAGCGGATCGGTGAATTTCGTCGGGTCGAGATTGGCGGCGGCGAGGATGAGGCTCACCTTGTCGCCGCGCTTGAAGGAGACCCCGTCGATTTCGGCTGGCTCCAGCGCCCAGCGCTGGAAGATGTGGACCGGCGCGCAGATGCGCAAGGTTTCCTCTACGGTGCGCTCCGTCGTCGCCTCGTCACGGAAGAGTTCCGCCGGATCGCAGCCGCTGTCGAGGATGGTGCGTACGGAATTGCCGATCTGGTGCACGGTCGCCTCATGCCCGGCATTGAGCAGCACGATCGTTGTCGAGACGAGCTCCTCTTCGGTCAGATACTGACCCTTGTGCTCGGTATGGATCATGTGGGTCAGCAGGTCGTCGCGCGGTTCGGTGCGGCGTTCTGTGATGACCGTTTTGACGTAGTCGGAAAATTCCTTCGCCGCCCGTTCGGCCTCGTCCTCCTGCTCGCGCGTACGGCCGAACATGTACATGCGGACATAGGCGTGCGACCAGGCGAGAAGTTGCGGTCCCATCTCTTCGGGAATACCGATCATCCGGGCAATCATCGTCACCGGGATGATGTCGGCAAAGGCCGAGAGCAGCTCGACCTCACGCTTCTCCGCGAAACCGTCGATCAGCCGATTGGCGAGTTCGGCAAGCTCCGGTTTCATCTTCTCGACATGGCGGGAAACGAAGGCGCGGTTGACGAGCGTACGCAGCCGCGTGTGCTCCGGCGGTTCGAGTTCGAGCAGGGAATAACGTTCCGAGAGATCGAAACTGGCAAGATGCGGCATCGGCTCGGCAAGGCCGAGCTCCTCGCGGCTGGCGATATGCAGGATCTGCCGGCCAAAGCGGCGGTCGCGCAGCAGACCGTTCACATGGTCGTAACCCGTGAAGAACCACTGCTTCTGCTCAAGCCAGTAGAAGGTCGGGCAATGGGCGTGAAGGGCCGCATAGACGGCATTCGGGTTACTGTAGAAGGCCGGGTTGCGGCCGTCCAGAGAGACATGACGGTTGGCGCGGTCGATCGAGAGAAAGGATGGGATCATCATGCCCCGAGGCTTAGCGGATTTGGTAAGCCTCGGAAAGATGTGGGGAGAGGGATCCCGGACTACCCGGCCCGCGACAGTGTGCCCATGCGTCGCAGCGCCTCGACCTGGTCGTCGACCGTCGGTACGAGTTCGCCGGCGGTGCTTGGCGGCGCAGCCGGGGCAGGGGCCGCGGCCTCCGCTTCGCCGAAGGTGACCGTGCAGTTGCGGCCGGCGGCCTTCGCCGCATAGAGCGCCCGGTCGGCAGCCGAGATCAGCTTGTCGATATTGGCTTCGATCGAGGAGGCGAGCGCGATGCCGATGCTGACCGTGACCGGAACGATAGCTTCGCCGGTGCTGACGGGAAGACTGCAGAATTCGGTGCGGATCGCTTCGGCGATCGCCTCGGCTTCCGTCTGGTCCGTGACCGCGGCGAAGGCGGCGAATTCCTCGCCGCCCATGCGGCCGAAGATGTTGTTTGGAATATACTGGCGGGCCATCCGCGCGAATGCGGTCAGCACCGCGTCGCCGGACTGGTGGCCGAAACGGTCGTTGACCCGCTTGAAATGGTCGAGATCGAAAAGCATGACCGCGACCTGGCGCCGGTCGTCATGGGCCTTTTCCTGGGTGGCGTCGAAATAGCCGAGCAGGCCGCGGCGGTTGAGCACGCCGGTCAGCGAATCGGTCAGGGTGAGCGCACGCAGGTGCCGTTCGGAACGCTCCATGATCAGCCGGCAGGTGAACGCGAACGCGATGGTGAGCAGGAAGGCGCTGGCCATGGCGGAAACGCCGCCGAGATTCGTCGCTTCGATATCGCTTGGCATCGTCAGCGCCATCATCAGCGCCGAGCCGAAGCACAGGCAGCCCTGGAGGACGAACACGCCCATCAGCTTACGGCGGGTACGCTCGCGGCGCATGTCGCCGGCGGCGACCGCCATTGCAAGTGCCGTCGCACCCGTCGCCGAAGCAAGGTTATAGAGCACCACCCGGTTTGAATAATCGCTGTTGACCCAGGGCAGGAAGACCCCGGCGAGCCAGATTGCCGGCGGCAGCAGCGCCCACCATTCGATCCGCTTGCGGTCGAGCGCCAGAAAACCCGCCACCCAGGCGCTCTGGCCGAGCAAGGCGATGGCGTTGCCCGCCTCTACGGAAAGCACGCTGGGGATTTCGCCGCGCAGCGCGACCATCGCAAAGCCAATGCCGGTCAGGAGGAAGCCCAAGCCCCAATAGAGATAGGCCTCGTTCCTGACGTCGTGGCGCCAGGCGACGAACAGCACCAAAGCGAGCGTCATGGCCTCTGAACACCAGATGGCGAGACCTGTAGCAATATTGAACACGGCAGCAACCCCTTGTCTGTCCGCTCTTTTCTGTTGGCTTGCATCCTTGCCGAGGAAGCTCGCCACTTCCTTAATGTCGCTGCGCTGCGGCATTGTTTTGGGCCGATATCTGCCGGTAGGCTTTCCGTTGGGTAAACGTGCATGAGTATTATCGAATAGAGTAAGCCTTCCTTCATCCTGCCATGGAGAAAAGATGGGGGAGATCAGGCCGAGGGCTCGCCGTTAACAGGCGTTTGGGGGAAAGAGGCTACCAGGAGCCGAAACTTAATGCATGTCGGTCGGAAGTGTGCAGCGGTTCCGGGATAGCGACATGCATGAAGAAGGCGCTAAAGCCGCTTGGCCCCGCCTTCTTAACGTTATCCTCATGCGTGTCTTGAAGAGGAGGGCCGGGACACTCTATGTAGGGGTGAGATATTTTTCTTTGATTCCCGGCGCCGGCCGGCGAGACGCTGACAAAGGACGCACATGAGAAACCCAGTCGATACCGCAATGGCCCTCGTGCCGATGGTCGTGGAACAGACCAACCGCGGTGAACGCTCCTACGACATCTATTCCCGTCTGTTGAAGGAACGCATCATCTTCCTGACGGGTGCCGTCGAAGACCATATGGCAACGCTCGTCTGCGCCCAGCTGCTCTTCCTCGAGGCCGAAAACCCGAAGAAGGAAATCGCCCTCTACATCAATTCGCCCGGTGGCGTCGTCACCGCCGGCATGGCGATCTACGATACGATGCAGTTCATCAAGCCCGCGGTTTCGACGCTCTGCATCGGCCAGGCCGCATCCATGGGCTCGCTGCTGCTGGCGGCCGGCCACCAGGACATGCGCTTTGCGACGCCGAATTCCCGCATCATGGTGCACCAGCCCTCGGGCGGCTTCCAGGGGCAGGCCTCGGACATCGAGCGGCACGCCCGCGACATCCTCAAAATGAAGCGCCGCCTGAACGAGGTCTACGTCAAGCACACCGGCCGGACCTACGAGGAAGTTGAAAAGACGCTCGATCGTGACCATTTCATGGATGCGGACGAAGCGCAGAGCTGGGGCGTGATCGACAAGGTTCTGACGTCGCGCCTCGAAATGGAAGGCGAACAGGCCTAGTAATTAATAGGGATGGTGTTTTCCTCGCCACAGTTCTATCCCATTTGTGATTGAACAAGGGCTTTCATCCGGCGACGAAGACGCTAATAGTAACTATTAATGCTATGTTGAATTTTTATGACATAGCATTCGGTATTCGAAGGGGAATTCGTTGCCGCCGGAACCCGGACATGATTGGTTGGGGCCGGTTCGTACCCCCTGAAGCCCTTCTCGGCAAAGGCTCCGGAAACGGAGTGCCGCCAGGAGCTGATAGAGTGGACCGCGATTTCGCCTTGAAATGCGGCGTGCTGGAAGGAAAATGATATGAGCAAGGTCAGCGGCAGCAACGGCGGCGACTCCAAGAACACTCTCTATTGTTCGTTCTGCGGAAAGAGCCAGCACGAAGTCCGGAAACTGATTGCCGGACCGACCGTCTTCATCTGCGATGAATGCGTCGAATTGTGCATGGACATCATCCGCGAGGAGAACAAATCCTCGATGGTCAAGTCCCGCGACGGCGTTCCGACGCCCCAGGACATCATCAAGGTCCTCGACGAATACGTCATCGGCCAGCGGCAGGCGAAGAAGATCTTGTCGGTTGCCGTTCACAACCACTACAAGCGCCTGGCGCACGCCTCCAAGAACGGCGAAGTCGAATTGGCGAAGTCGAACATCATGCTCGTCGGTCCGACCGGCTGCGGCAAGACCTATCTTGCCCAGACGCTCGCCCGTATCATCGACGTTCCCTTCACGATGGCCGATGCGACGACGCTGACCGAGGCCGGTTATGTTGGCGAGGATGTCGAAAACATCATCCTGAAGCTCCTTCAGTCGGCCGACTACAATGTCGAGCGTGCGCAGCGCGGCATCGTCTACATCGACGAAGTCGACAAGATTTCGCGCAAGTCTGACAACCCGTCGATCACCCGCGACGTCTCGGGCGAGGGCGTGCAGCAGGCGCTGCTGAAGATAATGGAAGGCACGGTTGCTTCCGTTCCGCCGCAGGGCGGCCGCAAGCACCCGCAGCAGGAATTCCTGCAGGTCGACACAACGAACATTCTGTTCATCTGTGGCGGCGCCTTCGCTGGCCTCGACAAGATCATTTCGGCTCGCGGCGAGAAGACCTCGATCGGCTTTGGCGCCACCGTCAAGTCCCAGGACGACCGTCGCGTCGGCGAGGTCCTGCGCGAACTGGAGCCGGAAGATCTGGTCAAGTTCGGCCTCATCCCGGAATTCATCGGCCGTCTGCCGGTTCTGGCGACGCTCGAGGACCTCGACGAGGACGCACTGATCCAGATCCTGTCCGAGCCGAAGAACGCGCTGATCAAGCAGTATCAGCGGCTGTTCGAGATGGAGGATGTGGAACTGAACTTCCATGAGGACGCTCTGCGTGAAATCGCCCGTAAGGCGATCGTGCGCAAGACCGGCGCCCGCGGCCTTCGCTCGATCATGGAGAAGATCCTGCTCGACACGATGTTCGAACTGCCGACGCTGGAAGGCGTGCGCGAGGTCGTCATATCAGAGGAAGTGGTGCGCGGTTCGGCCCGTCCGCTTTATATCTATGCCGATCGCCAGGAAGAAAAGGCAAACGCTTCGGCGTGAGCTTGATGGCTTTCGTGTGATTATTTTGGGGGCTTGCCATAGGCAGGCCCCTTTCTATTTGAAAAACCATGCGAGGCGCTGTTAGTATTTGCCGGTGGGAACCGAAGTTGCTTTTGCCGATGTTGCGCAAGGTTCGTGCCTGGCAATGATGCAATGATCCGTAAGTCTCTTGCTGGCGTTTGCATTTAGCCGGGTCGGAAGTGGTAAGCGCCGGTCCAGCCACACGCGTCATAGTGTTGGCGTTCCGTTGTAATAAAGCTGTCACATCCGAGGGACGCGGGCGTTGGCGTGCTTGAAAAGCGTAGTCAGAACCTCCACTTGTAGGAACAAGTGAGATTGCCGGCCGGTCCCAAGCGGCCGTGCACAGAGCCCGGCAACGGGACGATGGAAAGGACATAAAATGACGAAGAAAACGTCTGTAGCGACCAGCACTGCCTACCCTGTTCTGCCCCTGCGCGACATCGTGGTTTTCCCGCATATGATCGTGCCGCTATTCGTGGGACGGGAAAAGTCGATCCGTGCGCTCGAAGAGGTCATGGGTTCCGACAAGCAGATCATGCTGGTGACACAGATCAACGCCAGCGACGACGATCCGGATCCTTCCGCGATCCACAATGTTGGCACCGTGGCGAACGTGTTGCAGCTCTTGAAGCTGCCCGACGGCACCGTGAAGGTTCTGGTGGAGGGCCGCGCCCGCGCCGAGATCGACACCTATACCAGCCGCGAGGATTTCTATGAGGCGCTCGGCCATGTGCTCGAGGAGCCGCATGACGATCCGGTCGAGTTGGAAGCCCTGTCGCGTTCGGTCGTCTCCGAATTCGAGAGCTACGTGAAGCTCAACAAGAAGATTTCACCTGAAGTGGTCGGCGCCGCCAGCCAGATCGACGACTATTCCAAGCTCGCCGATACGGTCGCTTCGCATCTGTCGATCAAGATCACCGAGAAGCAGGAGATGCTGGAGACCACCAGCGTCAAGCAGCGCCTCGAAAAAGCCCTCGGCTTCATGGAAGGCGAGATCTCGGTCCTGCAGGTCGAAAAGCGGATCCGCTCGCGCGTCAAGCGCCAGATGGAGAAGACCCAGCGCGAATACTACCTCAATGAACAGATGAAGGCGATCCAGAAGGAACTCGGCGACGGCGAGGAAGGCCGCGACGAGATGAGCGAACTGGAAGAGCGCATCTCCAAGACCAAGCTGTCCAAGGAAGCCCGTGAAAAGGCCGATGCGGAGCTGAAGAAGCTGCGCCAGATGAGCCCGATGTCGGCGGAAGCCACCGTCGTGCGCAATTATCTGGACTGGCTGCTCGGCATTCCCTGGGGCAAGAAGTCGAAGATCAAGGCCGATCTCAACAATGCCGAGAAGATCCTCGAAGCCGATCACTTCGGTCTCGATAAGGTCAAGGAGCGCATCGTCGAATATCTGGCCGTGCAGGCCCGTGCCACCAAGATCAAAGGCCCGATCCTCTGCCTCGTCGGTCCTCCGGGTGTCGGCAAGACCTCCCTCGCCCAGTCGATTGCCAAGGCGACCGGCCGTGAGTATGTCCGCATGGCACTTGGCGGCGTTCGTGACGAAGCCGAAATCCGCGGTCACCGCCGCACCTATATCGGCTCGATGCCTGGCAAGGTCATCCAGTCGATGAAGAAGGCGAAGAAGTCCAACCCGCTCTTCCTGCTCGACGAGATCGACAAGCTCGGCCAGGACTATCGCGGCGATCCGTCCTCGGCCCTGCTCGAAGTGCTCGATCCGGCACAGAACATGACCTTCATGGACCACTATCTGGAAGTCGAATACGACCTGTCGGATGTGATGTTCATCACGACGGCGAATACGCTGAATATTCCAGCGCCCCTGATGGACCGCATGGAGATCATCCGTATCGCCGGCTACACCGAGGATGAAAAGCGCGAAATCGCCAAGCGGCATCTGCTGCCGAAGGCCATCAAGGAACATGCGTTGCAGCCGGAAGAATTCTCGGTCAGCGACGACGCCCTGATGGCGATCAGCCAGCAGTACACCCGCGAAGCCGGCGTCCGCAACTTCGAACGCGAACTGATGAAACTCGCCCGCAAGGCGGTCACCGAGATCATCAAGGGCAAGACGAAGTCCGTTCATGTGACGGCTGCCAACATCTCCGACTATCTGGGCGTCCCGCGCTTCCGCCATGGCGAAGCCGAGGGCGAGGATCAGGTCGGCGTCGTGACCGGTCTTGCCTGGACGGAAGTCGGTGGCGAACTGCTGACCATCGAAGGCGTGATGATGCCGGGCAAGGGCCGCATGACGGTCACCGGCAATCTGAAGGAAGTCATGAAGGAATCGATCTCAGCAGCGGCCTCCTATGTCCGCTCGCGCGCTGTCGATTTCGGCATCGAGCCGCCGCGCTTCGACAAGAGCGACATCCACGTGCACGTGCCGGAAGGCGCGACGCCGAAGGATGGCCCCTCGGCCGGCGTCGCCATGGCAACCGCGATCGTCTCGATCATGACCGGCATTCCGGTGGACAGGCATGTGGCCATGACTGGTGAAATCACCCTTCGTGGCCGTGTGCTGCCGATCGGTGGTCTCAAGGAAAAGCTGCTCGCAGCGCTTCGCGGCGGCATCAAGAAGGTGCTGATTCCGGAGGAAAACGCCAAGGACCTGGCGGAGATTCCTGATAACGTGAAGAACAACATGGAGATCATCCCGGTATCCCGCATGGGCGAGGTGATCAAGCATGCGCTGATCCGGCGGCCGGAGCCGATCGAATGGGATGGTACGGTGGAAACGCCGGTCATCGCAACGGTCGAAGGCCTCGATGAGACAGGCGCAACCATAGCGCATTGAGTGGCCTTTGCCACATTTATGCCCCATTGGGACAAAACACGGAAAAAGGCTGGCGGAAACGCCAGCCTTTTTTGTGAAAACGTCATGTAGACGCTTGCTTTTCCTTGATTTGCAGGGCTTTTGGGTTTTCGGCGGGCCTGATGAAACCTATTCTGCGCCTAGCTTACTTTTGAGTCGTTTCATACCATTTAGAAAGGGGTGGAAACATGAACAAGAATGAACTCGTGTCCGCAGTAGCCGAAAAGGCAGGACTGACGAAGTCTGACGCGGCTTCCGCTGTTGACGCGGTTTTCGACGTTGTCCAGGCTGAGCTCAAGAACAAGGGCGACATCCGCCTCGCGGGTTTCGGCAGCTTCACCGTTTCTCATCGTGCCGCAACGAAGGGCCGTAATCCGTCAACGGGCGCTGAAGTCGACATTCCGGCTCGCAACGTGCCGAAATTCACGCCCGGCAAGGGCCTGAAGGACGCCGTCAACGGCTGATCTGAGATTATCCACCAGTCGGAAACGAGACCGGCTGTGCAGGATTTGAGAGGGGTTCGGCTTTGCCGGACCCCTTTTGCTTGGCGGTCGGTGCGAAGCGAGCGGACAATCGCCTGACGTGATCAGGTGCAAAATGCCGCATCTGTCATGCCTGTGTCATGCCGCTCCCCCAGAAGACCTATGTTTCGAATGTTCGATACATGGGGGATTTCATGACAATTTCATCGCGCAAGGCAGCGCTTGCTGCCGTGCTTCTCGCATCCGTTGCTTTTCCGGCCGCGGCCGAACCGGTTTTCAACCGCATCGCCTCCTTTCCGGTTGCGGCGAACCTGCCGGCCGACAAGGACAAGCTGTCGGCGAGCTCCGCAGAAATCATCACCGCGACCGGCGACGGCAACACGCTGATCTATAGCGACAGCCCGCTCGGCGCGATCGGCTTCATCGACATTACCGACGCCAAGGCACCGAAGGCCGGCGGCGCGGTGATGATGGACGGCGAGCCGACATCGGTCACCTCCAGCGCCGGCAAGGCGCTCGTTGCTGTCAACACCTCCGAAAGCAAGGCGAAGCCCTCGGGCCGTCTCGCGATCGTCGACGTGGCGACCAAGAAGATCGAGAGCACCTGCGATCTCGGCGGCCAGCCGGATTCGATCGCCCTCAACAAGGACAAGACGCTCGGCGCCATCGCAATCGAAAACGAGCGCGACGAAGACGTCAATGACGGCAAGATCCCGCAAATGCCGGCCGGCGACCTCGTCGTCTTCCAGGTCAAGAACGGCACCGTCGACTGCGGCACCATCAAGCACGTGGCGCTGACCGGGCTTACTGGCGTCGCCCCTGAAGATCCGGAGCCGGAATTCGTCGCCTTCAACGGCCTGAACGAAATTGCCCTCACGCTGCAGGAGAACAATGAGATCGTCATCATCGACGCCAACACGGCTGACGTGAAGACGCATTTTTCCGCCGGCAGCGTCGATCTCTCCGGTATCGACACCAAGCGTGACGGCGCCCTGAAATTCTCGGGCGAAGCCAAGGGCGTGCTGCGCGAGCCCGACGCCGTGAAGTGGCTGGACGACAACCGCCTCGTCGTCGCCAATGAAGGCGACTACCAGGGCGGCTCGCGCGGTTTCACCATCTTCGACAAGACGGGCAAGCTTCTCTACGAATCAGGCGCATCTTTCGAACGCGCCGTTGCCCATATCGGCCACTATCCGGAAAGCCGTTCGGGATCGAAGGGCGTCGAGCCCGAAGGCCTTGAAGCCGCCAAGTTCGGCGATGAGCAGTATTTCTTTCTGCTCGCCGAGCGTGCCTCGGTCGTCGGCGTCTACAAAGATACCGGCGCTGATCCCGAACTCGTCCAGCTCCTGCCGTCCGGCATTTCGCCGGAAGGTGCGATCGCCATTCCCGCGCGTAATCTTCTTGCGACCGCCAACGAACTCGACCTCGGCAAGGACGGCGGCGCGCGTTCGCATGTGATGATCTACGAGCGCTCGGAAGGCGAGAAGGCCTATCCGCAGATCGTCTCTGCCGAAAAGGACGGCAATCCGATCGGCTTCGCAGCCCTTTCGGGTCTCGCCGCCGTTCCGGGCAAGCCGGGCATGCTCTACGCGGTAAGCGACAGCGTTCTGGGCTCGCAGCCGACGATCTACACGATCGACGCCAGCGAGAAGCCGGCCGTCATCACCGACGCCCTCGTCGTCAAGCGTGACGGTGCCCCAGCCCAGAAGCTCGACATCGAAGGCATCGCGGCTGCCGCCGATGGCTCCTTCTGGCTCGCCTCGGAAGGCTACAGCGAGCGTCTCGTTCCGCACGCGTTCTATAACGTCAATGCCAAGGGTGACATCAAGGCCGAGATCGCCCTGCCGAAGGAGCTCGTCGCCAACGAAATCCGCTACGGCTTCGAAGGCGTGACCATTATCGGCACCGGCGACGACACCACGCTCTGGATGGCGGTCCAGCGCGAGTGGAGCGACGATGAGAAGGGCTTCGTCAAGCTCATCTCCTACAATCCGAAGAAGAAGGAATGGGGTGCCGTTCGCTATCCGCTCGACAAGACGGAAAGCGGCTGGGTCGGCCTGTCGGAAATCTCGGCTCAAGGCGACAGCGTCTACATCATCGAGCGCGACAACCTCGTCGGCGATGCCGCCAGGCTGAAGAAGCTCTACAAGATCGCGATATCGGACCTGAAGCCCGCCAAGCTCGGCGGTGAGTTGCCGGTCGTCAAGAAGACCGAAGCGCACGACTTCCTCGGCGAGCTGAAGTCTGCCACCAACGGCTATGTGCTGGACAAGCTTGAAGGCTTCACTTTCGACGCGTCGGGCAAGCCCTACGCGGTCACCGACAATGACGGCGTCAGCGACTCCTCCGGCGAGACCCTGTTCTTCCCGGTCGATCTGACCGCGACAAACTGAAAGCCGCCCCTCACCCTAGCCCTCTCCCCGTAAAAACGGGGAGAGGGGACGTGCCATGCGAAAGCTCGGCGTGGGACGGAGAGGTCGCGGCTCAGTCCCTTCGCCCCGCGAGCGGGGGTCCGAAGGACGGGTCGAGACCTGTGGCTCGACCCCGGTCAGTGGCGGCAGCCGGATGAGGGGCCATCTGGCCTCCCCAGCAAAGAACCAGCGTTCCATCCCTACCAGCGCTGATGCACATGCGGCGCGATCAGCCGCTCGTAGATCTCGCGCGTTGCTGCCATGACATCGGCCGACAGCGGCGCAAGGTCAGCGGCCGCCGCGTTGGCCCTGGCTTGCTCGCCATTGCGGGCACCGGGGATGACGACGGTGACCGCATCACTCATCAGGATCCAGCGGAGCGCGAAGGCGGCCATGGTCGCGCCCGCGGGTACCAGCTTGCGCACCTCTTCCACCGCCTGCAGGCCGACCTCGAACGGCACGCCGGCAAAGGTCTCGCCGACATCGAAGGCTTCGCCATTGCGGTTGAAATTGCGGTGGTCGTCGCTGGCAAAGTGCGTGTCCCGGGTGATCTTGCCGGAGAGAAGACCGCTTGCGAGCGGGACGCGGGCGATGATTGCCACATTCCTGCGGCGCGCTTCCTGGAAGAACAAATGGTCGGGGCGCTGGCGGAAGATGTTGTAGATGATCTGGATGCTGACGACGCCGGGATATTCGATCGCCTTCAGCCCGTCTTCGACCTTTTCGACGCTGACGCCGTAACCCTTGATCTTGCCGGCCTTCTGCAGTGCGTTCAGGCCCTCGAAGACCTCTGGTTGGTAAAGCACCTCGCGCGGCGGGCAGTGGAGCTGCACGAGGTCGAGGCTGTCGACGGCAAGATTCGTCAGGCTGCGGTCGATGAAGCCTTCGAGATTAGCCTTGGTGTAGCCTTCCGAGACATGCGGGTTGAGGCGACGGCCCGCCTTGGTGGCAACCATCGGCCGTTCGCCGCCGCGCGTCTTCAACACGTCGGCAATGATTTTTTCCGAGCGGCCGTCGCCATAGACATCCGCCGTGTCGATGAATGTCATGCCGGCATCGAGCGCGGCATTCAGCGCCGCGCGTCCGTCGGCCTCGCTGATGTCGCCCCAGGAGCCGCCGATCTGCCAGGCGCCGAAGCCGACGTTGGTGACGGTGAAGGACATGCGGCCAAAAGCATGGTGTTTCATGAAAAAATCCTCCCTACTGCATGTCGCCGGAAGTGCGGGGACAACGACATGCATAAAACAAAGAGCCAAAGCGCGTCGCATGATTCAAGCAGGATGCAACGCGCTGATGAAAGACACTGGCACTATCAGCCGGGCGACTCCGCGGCAATTGCCGATCAGGCTTTGATTGGTCGCCCCGATGAAATATCGTTCTGCTACAAGGCTTCAACCGCATGGATGGAAAAGGACAGATCATGGAGATCAAACCCGCCGGCTCTCGCCCCTCGACGAAGCCACCGGCCGACTATTTCACCGGCGCCGTTCGTCAGGATCCGCTGATGGAGACGCCGGCGCCTGCACGGGCGAGGGCGGTCTCCGTCACCTTCGAACCCAGCGCCCGCACGGCCTGGCATACACATCCGCTCGGCCAGACGCTGATCGTGACATCAGGCAAGGGCCTCGCCCAGAGCTGGGGTGGGGAGATCCGCGAGATCCGCGCCGGCGATACCGTCTGGTTCGCGCCGGGCGAAAAACATTGGCATGGTGCTGCCCCGGACACGGCGATGACGCACATCGCCATTCATGAGGCGCTGGACGGCAATCACGTCGACTGGATGGAAAAGGTCAGCGACGAGCAATATTCCGGCAAGGCCTGATTAGAGCCGCTTCAGGCAATAGGAAAAATGCGCGTGCGATTCGACCGTCAGGAACTCGAATTGCCAGCCGTAATCCTTGCAGAATTTGGTGACCGCCTCGACGACGCCATAGACGATCGGCTTAACCGTATTGCCGGTGCAGAAATCATGCCCGGCAATACGCCCCGTGCGCTTCACCTTCTTTTCGCAGAGCAGCAATTCCTGCCAGGTCAGCTCGAAGGAATGATCGGTATCGATATAGGCCCAGTCGAGGAAATCGTCCGCGAATTCGGCAAGCTTCTCAAGCGATGTGCCCTGCATCAGATGCAGCCGGCCGGCCTCGATCTCGGCCGCGAAATTCGTGTGGATAGCGTCGAGCCCGGAGCTGTAGCGATCCATCGACCAGGGATCGATGAGATAGAGCTCTGCCGGGCGATTCTTTTCCAGGATCTCCGCCGTATATTCGCCGAAGGCTGCTCCTACCTCGACGCCGATACCGCCGTTCGGAATCCGATAGAGCAGTTCGCCGCGATCCGGCAGCAGCCGGGCGTTTTCCATGTGGTAGGCGCTGAGCGGGGTGCGCGGCATGCTCGCCCGGAGCGCCTGCCTTTCTTCACGTGTCTTCATCTTGATCCCGGGATTGCGGGCGACTGACGGCCCTGATGCGGTTTGACGGGAAGGTAGGAGCAGCCGGCACCGATGACAACCGCATGACAGGAATTTGCTTCTTTCGAACAAACCGCTAAGTTCCATCTGTGAACTGACGAAAAAGCCTCGGGAGGAGCGATTTCATGAGACGCATGTGGCCTGAAGAATTCAACGCCATCATCAGCGGAGCTGAGGAGGTGATGTTGGAAACACCAGCCGAGGCCGGCGAAGCGCCGCTGCAGCGCAAGGCGCTGAAGGCGCGAATCACCATGCAGGATTACGAGCGGATCTGGCCGCTCGCCGAGATGCGCTTCCGGCTTGGCGAAAGAGATGGCAAGGCCATCACGCTGATTACCACCAACCCCCACTATCATCCCTGGCACCCGAAGGACGGCGGCAGCGTCGATTCCGTGTCGGAAAGTGGCCGCCATTACAAGACGGATTATCTCGTCGTGCACTTCCTGCTCGACGACGTGAAGGAAACGTCTCCCGCCTGAGGTGCTGAGGCCCGGTGCGGCCGGAAGCCGCACCGGCGTCCTGTGGAAGCCAAGTTGATCCCGACGCTGATGACAACAGCGGCGATATCGCCAAGCTTGGCGAAACATATCCTTACGAAATTGGAGGTTCCCGTGACGGGCAATGCGCTGGATATCCCGGTCAAAACTGCGGATGGTCGCGAGACCACGCTCAACGAATACAAGGGCAGGGTGCTCTTGGTGGTCAATGTCGCCTCGAAATGCGGTCTCACGCCACAATATGAGGGGCTGGAAAAGCTCTATGGGGAAAAGCGCGAGCGCGGCTTCGTCATCGCCGCCTTTCCCGCTAACGACTTCAAGGGTCAGGAGCCCGGCACCGACGCCGAGATCCTCGATTTCTGCACCAGCACCTACGACGTCACCTTCCCGATCTTCTCGAAGATCTCGGTCAAGGGCGAAGCCCAGCATCCGCTTTACCGGCAACTGACCAAGTCGGGTGTCGCGACGACGGGCGACGGCCCGATGCGAGAACGCCTGAAATCCCATGGGCTGACAGGCGGAGATGAGGACGACATCCTCTGGAACTTCGAAAAATTCCTGATCGGCCGCGACGGCAAAGTCGCCGCCCGCTTCGCGCCTGACGTGACGGCGGATGATTCGCGGCTGGTTTCGGCGGTGGAGAAAGAACTGGCGAAGAGATGAAATGGTGGGCGATGAGTGCCTGTGGACGGCGAGGCATGCCCATCACCCCAAAAACATGGTCACATCTGCGTCAGAGAAAATGAGAAGGCGCATCGCGCGCCGCTCATAAATGAAACCCGGTTTTGGAAAAACGAAAATGTATATTCATCGCCACTTTGACCGCTGTCTCTGAAAGACGCGGGGAATCGGCTGATTGTGCTTAAGACGCCGCGCTGGCTGGCTTTGCTGATTTCCAGGCTGCAGGCTGAATTGTCGGCATCGACCGAAAAATTAATCGGCAGATCCGACGGCATTCTCAGGAGATAGGTCCTGGCTTCACGGGCCGGGGTTTCTCCCGAGGTCTTGATCGTCTGGTCCCCGGCAGACAGGAAAACCTCTTGGGCCGGCTCTTTGGCAATGCACGGGGGCGCAGCCACGCCGGCGAGAAGCAGCGCAGAGATTTTGATAGCGATTTTCATGAAGTGTCTCCTGACGAAACACCTTGCGCAGATCGTGACCGGATTAGCGAACTAATTCGGAATCCCACTCTGATGGACAAGCAGCGGGAACTTTAGAAATGGTGGGCGATGACGGACTCGAACCGCCGACATCCTCGGTGTAAACGAGGCGCTCTACCAACTGAGCTAATCGCCCATCGCAAACGAAGCCGGATCGGCCTGCCGCGTTGGTGGCCGTGATCTATGCGGATCGAGGCAAAACCGCAAGAGTGTTTGTGAAGATTTTTTGATTTTTTTGGTGGTGGTCCCGTGTCTTGCAATGACCCTTAGGCTGGGCTCGGCTGTTGAAAAGTGAGGGGAGGGGCGGCGAGCATTCCCGTTTCGAAGGCGTTGCGTCTGCGGCTGAGCATCGCTGCGGAAGACGGAAGTGCCGGCTTTTGTTCGTCTGGCGCCCAACCCGCCGAAACAATTCACCGACTGTCATTGTTTTGTCTCCAAACCTGCTTGACACTAAAAGGCGAACCCCGTAGTTAGCCGCTCATCGAAACGGGCAGCCGTTTTGGAGAGGGTGCCAAGGCATCCGGACTGCTTGAAATGAATTGCGGGTGTAGCTCAGTTGGTTAGAGTGCCGGCCTGTCACGCCGGAGGTCGCGGGTTCGAGCCCCGTCACTCGCGCCATTTCAAGTCTTGTAAAACGCAAATGCGATTTGTCGTTTGTCCGGATTTCCTAATCCTCGCGGCCGTAAAATGGCCGATCAATGCGCGGGTGTAGCTCAGTCGGTTAGAGTGCCGGCCTGTCACGCCGGAGGTCGCGGGTTCGAGCCCCGTCACTCGCGCCATTTCTTCCGAAAGCCATGCAGTTTCCAGTGGTCAGCCATGCGCGCTGAAGCGGCTTGCACGGATTTGTCGCGACATCGTTGCACCTGCTTGATAATGTCCGCGCGACACGCGTCGAATTGCCTCCGTAAAAGTCTTGCGCCGAGGCCTCGGCTGCGCTAACCACGGCTTGTTGCAACGCACATTCGCTTGCCGGGCATTTGCCCAAATGCGCCGCCTGGCGTCACCGGCAAGCAGGGATGAACATGATGACTGAACTGCTCAGTTCTTATATTCCGATCGCTATCTTCATTGCTATTGCGCTCGTTATCGGCCTGGCGCTGCTCATTGCGCCGTTCGCCGTGGCGTTCAAAGCGCCCGATTCGGAAAAGCTCTCGGCTTACGAGTGCGGCTTCAACGCTTTCGACGACGCCCGCATGAAGTTCGACATCCGTTTCTACCTCGTGTCGATCCTCTTCATCATCTTCGACCTCGAAGTCGCCTTCCTCTTTCCCTGGGCCGTGTCTTTCGGCGCCATCGGCTGGTTCGGCTTCTGGTCCATGATGGTCTTCCTTCTCGTGCTGACCATCGGCTTTATCTATGAATGGAAGAAGGGAGCCCTGGAATGGGAGTAGCCCCTGTGAGCAATCAGCCGCTTGTGGCACAGCAGCCGAAGGGGATCATTGATCCCTCGACCGGCAAGCCGATCGGCAGCAACGACCCGTTTTTTGGCGAGATCAACAACGAGCTTGCTGACAAGGGGTTTCTCGTCACCTCGACCGACGAACTGATCAACTGGGCCCGCACCGGCTCGCTGATGTGGATGACCTTCGGCCTTGCCTGTTGCGCCGTCGAGATGATGCAGCTGTCGATGCCGCGTTATGACGTCGAGCGCTTCGGTTTTGCGCCGCGCGCCTCGCCGCGCCAGTCCGACGTGATGATCGTCGCCGGCACGCTGACCAACAAGATGGCGCCGGCGCTGCGCAAGGTCTACGACCAGATGCCTGAGCCGCGCTATGTCATCTCGATGGGCTCCTGCGCCAATGGCGGCGGCTATTATCACTATTCCTATTCGGTGGTGCGCGGCTGCGACCGCATCGTGCCGATCGACATCTACGTGCCGGGCTGTCCCCCCACGGCAGAGGCGCTGCTTTATGGCGTGCTTCTGCTGCAGAAGAAGATCCGGCGTACCGGCACGATCGAACGCTAAGGGTTAAGGACAAGGCATATGAGTGAAGCCCTGACTGAGCTTGCGTCCTACCTTGGCGAAGCGCGCGTTAATCTGATTGCCGCATCGCAGATGAAGTATGGCGAACTGACGGTGACGACGACGGGTGAGAACCTGATCGCGCTGCTGACCTTCCTGCGCGACGACGCCAAATGCGGTTTCGTCAACCTGATCGATATTTGCGGGGTCGACTGGCCGCAGCGCGAGCTGCGTTTCGACGTCGTCTATCACCTGCTGTCGCCGAAGAAGAACCTGCGCATCCGCGTCAAGGTCGCGACCGACGAGGATACGCCGGTTCCGTCGGCCTGCCCGGTCTATCCGGGCGCCGACTGGTTCGAACGCGAGACCTGGGACATGTATGGCGTGCTCTTCACCGGCCATCCGGACCTGCGCCGCATCCTGACCGACTACGGATTCGAAGGCCACCCGCTGCGCAAGGACTTCCCGACGACCGGTTTCGTCGAGGTTCGCTATGACGATGCGGCAAAGCGCGTCGTTTACGAGCCGGTCGAACTGAAACAGGAATTCCGCAATTTCGACTTCATGTCTCCCTGGGAAGGAACGGAATATGTGCTGCCGGGCGATGAGAAGGCGAAGCCGTAGCGGCGAATAGTGAGTAGCGAATAGCGAATAGTTGGAAGGGGCGGGCAGACGATAAACTCCTACAAGGATCTTAAGGTCTGGCAGATTGCGATCGATCTCGCGGTGGATTGTTATCAACTGACCAGAAAATTTCCCAGGGAGGAGGTTTACGGTCTGACAGCTCAGATACGCAGGGCGGCGAGTTCGATCGCAGCCAATATTGCTGAAGGACACGGACGTGAGGTCACGGGAAGTTTCATTCAGTTTCTGCGTATCTCTCAGGGTTCGTTGAAGGAATTGGAAACGCATATGCTCATTTCTCATCGCATCGGCCTGATCGACGAGAGTGAGTTTAGGTAGATGACCGGAAAGTGCGACGAGATCGGACGAATGATTCGGGGCGCTGATACGGAGTCTCCAGGAGAAGTAATGAGACCGAACGAAACTATTCGCTATTCGCCATTCGCTATTCGCTTGATTGGCAACGCGTTTGGCATGGAGCACGCAGCATGACCGAACATAACGTCCGCAACTTCAACATCAACTTCGGACCGCAGCATCCGGCGGCGCACGGCGTTCTTCGTCTTGTCCTGGAGCTTGACGGCGAAATTGTGGAGCGTGTCGATCCGCATATCGGCCTTTTGCATCGCGGCACCGAGAAGCTGATCGAGACCAAGACTTATCTTCAGGCCGTGCCCTATTTCGATCGGCTCGATTACGTCGCGCCGATGAACCAGGAACATGCCTATGCGATGGCTGTCGAAAAGCTGCTCGGCATCCAGATCCCGATTCGCGGCCAGCTGATCCGCGTTCTCTATTCGGAAATCGGCCGCATCCTCTCGCACCTTCTGAACGTCACGACGCAGGCCATGGACGTTGGCGCGCTGACGCCGCCGCTCTGGGGCTTCGAAGAGCGTGAAAAGCTGATGGTGTTCTACGAGCGCGCCAGCGGCTCACGCATGCACGCCGCCTATTTCCGTCCAGGCGGCGTCCACCAGGATCTGCCCGAACAGCTTGTGCAGGATATCGGTAACTGGTGCGACCCGTTCCTGAAGGCGCTCGACGACATCGACAACCTATTGACCGGCAACCGCATCTTCAAGCAGCGCAACGTCGATATCGGCGTCGTCTCGCTGCAGGAATGCTGGGCCTGGGGCTTCTCCGGCGTCATGGTGCGTGGTTCGGGTGCGGCCTGGGATCTGCGTCGCGCCCAGCCCTATGAATGTTATTCCGATCTCGAATTCGACATCCCGATCGGCAAGAATGGCGACAACTACGACCGATATCTGATCCGCATGATCGAGATGCGCGAATCGGTCCGCATCATGAAGCAATGCGTCAACCGCCTGCTCTCGGATGCGAAGACCGGTCCCTTCTCGTCGATCGACGGCAAGGTCGTACCGCCGAAGCGCGGCGAGATGAAGCGCTCGATGGAAGCGCTAATCCACCACTTCAAACTCTATACCGAAGGCTACCATGTGCCGGCCGGCGAGGTTTATGCCGCCGTCGAGGCGCCGAAAGGTGAGTTCGGCGTCTATCTCGTCTCCGACGGCACCAACAAGCCCTATCGCTGCAAGATCCGCGCGCCGGGTTACGCCCATCTGCAGGCGATGGACTTCATGTGCCGCGGTCACCAGCTTGCCGACGTCGCGGCCGTGCTCGGCTCGCTCGACATCGTCTTCGGCGAGGTGGACCGCTGATGCAGCTTCTGCTGGCCATCGCAATTCTTCTTTCGGCATCCGGGGTTTCGGCTCAGGACTCCGATAGTCTCGGCACGCCGCTGGGCCGTAAGGAAGAGACGCTGCCGGCGCAGCAATCGTCCATGGGCGAGCTTTTGTCCAAGGGCTATCAGATCAAGGCTGCCATTCCGAACGGCAGCAAATTCGTAGTGTTTTTGCAAAAAGACCAGTCGGCCTATGCCTGCGAAATGCAGTCTTTGACCGCTTCGCGGTGTGGAACCCTAAACTGACAAGGCGTGAGGAAGAATGTCCGTTCGTCGATTAGCCGAAGATCAATTCCAGCCTGCCGCATTCGCATTCAGCGATGAGAATGCGGTCTGGGCGGACAAGACGATCCAGAAATACCCCGCCGGCCGCCAGCAATCGGCGGTCATTCCGCTGTTGATGCGGGCGCAGGAGCAGGACGGCTGGGTCACGCGCGCGGCGATCGAAAAGATCGCCGACATGCTCGACATGGCCTATATAAGAGTGCTCGAGGTCGCGACCTTCTATACGCAGTTCCAGCTGCATCCGGTCGGCACGCGCGCCCATGTCCAGGTGTGCGGCACGACGCCCTGCATGCTGCGCGGCTCCGAAGCGCTGATGTCGGTCTGCAAGAGCAAGATCCATGCCCATGCCTTCGAGCGCAATGCCGAAGGCACGCTGTCCTGGGAAGAGGTCGAATGTCTCGGGGCCTGCGTCAACGCGCCGATGGTGATGATCGGCAAGGACACCTATGAAGACCTGACGCCCGAGCGTCTCGAAGAGATCATCGACATCTTTGCCGCCGGCAATGGCGCCAGCATCAAGCCCGGCACCCAGATCGATCGGGTGTTTTCGGCGCCCGAAGGCGGCCTGACCTCGCTGACGACCGAAGAGCCGAAGGCAAGGACGCGCGCCAAGAAGGCCGACGTCGAAACCGTGTCGGCTCCGGTCGACCGCGCTCCCGTTCCGCCCTCCGAGGCCGGCCGCGCGAAAAGCACCGATGCCGAAACCAATGCCGCCCTGAAGACGCCGGCAACGGCGCCGAACGCGGCTGCGAAAAACTCAAAGGCAGCCGAGCAGCAGCCGATATCGGGCACTGGGGCTGCCGAACCGGCGCCGAAAGCTGCCGTCAAAGCGGAAGCTGCCCCCGCGGCAAAGCCCGCTCTGACCGACAAGAATCGGCCGGCCGGCATCGAAAAGCCCGCCGCACCGGATGATTTGAAGATGATCTCGGGTGTCGGCCCGAAGATCGAGGCGACGTTGAACGAAATCGGCATCTTCACCTTCGCGCAGGTCGCAGGCTGGAAGAAGGCCGAACGCGAATGGGTCGACGGCTATCTGAATTTCCGCGGCCGCATCGAGCGCGACGACTGGGTCAAGCAGGCCAAGGCGCTCGCCAAGGGCGGGGAAGCGGAATATATCAAGGTCTTCGGCAAGAAGCCGCGGTAAGAGGTGAAGCATGTTACAAGATAAAGACCGCATCTTTACCAACATCTACGGCCTCAAGGACAAATCCCTGAAGGGCGCGATGAGCCGCGGCCATTGGGACGGCACCAAGCAGATCCTCGAAAAGGGTCGCGACTGGATCATCAACGAGATGAAGGCGTCAGGCCTTCGCGGTCGTGGCGGCGCCGGTTTCCCCACAGGCCTCAAATGGTCCTTCATGCCGAAAGAAAGCGACGGCCGCCCGCACTACCTCGTGGTCAACGCCGACGAGTCCGAGCCCGGCACCTGCAAAGACCGCGACATCATGCGCCACGATCCGCATACGCTGATCGAAGGCTGCGTCGTTGCGAGCTTCGCGATGGGCGCCAATGCGGCCTATATCTATGTGCGTGGCGAATATATCCGCGAGCGTGAAGCGCTGCAGGCGGCGATCGACGAATGCTATGATTATGGCCTGCTCGGCAAGAACAACAAGCTCGGCTGGGACATGGATATCTTCGTCCATCACGGCGCCGGCGCCTATATCTGCGGCGAAGAAACCGCGCTGCTCGAAAGCCTCGAAGGCAAGAAGGGCCAGCCGCGCCTGAAGCCGCCGTTCCCGGCCAATATGGGCCTCTACGGCTGCCCGACGACGGTCAACAATGTCGAATCGATCGCTGTCGCGCCGACGATCCTGCGCCGCGGCGCCGGCTGGTTCTCGGCCATCGGCCGTCCGAACAATGTCGGCACCAAGCTGTTCATGCTCTCCGGCCACGTCAACAAGCCGTGCACGGTCGAAGAGGAAATGGGCATCACCTTCCGCGAACTGGTCGACCGCCATGCCGGCGGCATCCGCGGCGGCTGGGACAACCTGCTCGCCGTCATTCCGGGCGGCGCATCCTGCCCGATCGTTCCGGCCAAGGACATCATCGACTGCCCGATGGATTTCGACGGCCTGCGCGGCGTCGGCTCTTCCTTCGGTACGGCCGCCGCGATCGTCATGGATAAGTCCACCGACGTCCTCAAGGCGATCGCCCGTATCTCCGCCTTCTTCAAGCATGAGAGCTGCGGCCAGTGCACGCCCTGCCGCGAAGGCACCGGCTGGATGTGGCGCGTGATGGAGCGCATGGCCAAGGGCAATGCCCAGAAGCGCGAAATCGACATGCTGTTCCAGGTGACGAAGCAGATTGAAGGCCACACTATCTGTGCGCTGGGCGATGCCGCCGCATGGCCGGTGCAGGGTCTGATCCGTAACTTCCGTCCCGAGATCGAAAAGCGTATCGACCAGTATACGGCAAGCGCGCTTGATCACGGTGCGGTTCTGGAGGCGGCTGAATAATCATGGCGGACAACGCATCCAAGGATGGGAAGAAGGAAGAAGTCGCCGATTTCGCGGCCGGTTTCGGCCGTCTAGCCGCCGAGATGCTGGAAAATGCACGGGCGATGCCGGTGCATCCGCTGATGGCGCAGCCCGCGGCAGCCTTTGCCGCCGCAACGGCGATCGGATTCGGTATCTCGACCCAGATGGCCGGCGCTTTCTTCGGTGCCTGGCACAGCGCCCTGGAAACCACCGGCAAGGTCGCGGCCGCACTCGATGACACGCCGCCAGACGAGCCGATGCCCGATGTCGATATCCGGCCGGAGAATATTCGCTCGCAGGTCAAGGCTTTCACCAAGCCGCCGGCCGAGAAGAAGGCAAAGCCGACACTGACTGTTGTCAGGTCGATCAGCGCGCCGATATCCGTCAGCCAGCCAAAGCCGGCAGTGAAGGCAAAACCGGTTGCGCGGGCAGGAAAGGCAGACGATCTCAAGCTGATCGCCGGAATCGGCCCGAAGCTGGAGCAGGTGCTGAACGCCAAGGGCATTCGTAGCTTCGCCGAGATTGCCGCCTGGACCGACGAGGAAATCGCCCGGCTCGACGTCGAACTCGGCTTCAACGGCCGCATCGGCCGTGACGACTGGACCGGTCAAGCAAAAGTTCTGGCAGGGCGGGGCCGCAGGAAGAAATGAACTGTCCGGCCGTGTCGATCGGCCGGAAAGATGGGCAGGTCGGCGGACGGGCGGGGGCCTCAAGATGCCGGTGCGGGTTCCGGATCTGGAACGCGCGACAGAGAATTTGAGCGACATCAGCTGCCGGCAGGACGAAAGATCCGGCTTGGCAATGAGAGTGCTGCAAAAATAGGTTTGTTTGCCGTCATCAGGCAAACGGGAAACAGGACTGAGCGACGATGGCAAAACTGAAGATTGACGGCAACGAGATCGAAGTTCCGGATCATTACACGCTATTGCAGGCGTGCGAGGATGCTGGTGCCGAGGTTCCGCGCTTCTGCTTCCATGAGCGCCTGTCGGTTGCCGGCAACTGCCGCATGTGCCTTGTCGAGGTGAAGGGCGGCCCGCCGAAGCCGCAGGCTTCCTGCGCCATGAGCGTGCGCGATATCCGCGGCGGCCCGAACGGCGAACTGCCCGAGGTTTTCACAAACACCCCGATGGTCAAGAAGGCCCGCGAAGGTGTGATGGAATTCCTGCTGATCAACCATCCACTGGATTGCCCGATCTGCGACCAGGGCGGCGAATGCGACCTGCAAGACCAGGCGATGGCCTTCGGCATCGACACCTCGCGCTATCAGGAAGACAAGCGCGCCGTCGAGGACAAGTATATCGGCCCGCTCGTCAAGACGGTAATGAACCGCTGCATCCACTGCACGCGCTGCGTCCGCTTCACCACCGAGGTCGCCGGCATTTCCGAGCTCGGCCTGATCGGCCGCGGCGAGGATGCCGAGATCACCACCTATCTCGAACAGGCGATGACCTCCGAGCTGCAGGGCAATGTCGTCGACCTTTGCCCGGTCGGTGCGCTTACCTCGAAGCCTTTCGCCTTCACCGCGCGCCCGTGGGAGCTGAACAAGACCGAATCGATCGACGTCATGGATGCCGTCGGTTCGGCGATCCGCGTCGACACCCGCGGCCGCGAAGTCATGCGCATCCTGCCGCGCGTCAATGAGGCGATCAATGAGGAGTGGATTTCCGACAAGAGCCGCTTCATCTGGGACGGCCTGAAGACCCAGCGCCTCGACCGGCCCTATGTTCGCCGCGACGGCCGCCTGCAGCCCGCCACTTGGGCCGAAGCCTTCGGCGCTATCAAGGCCGCCGTCGGCGCAACCTCGGGCGACAAGATCGGCGCGATATCAGGCGACCTCGCTTCCGTCGAGGAAATGTATGCGCTCTCCGAACTGGTGAAGTCGCTGGGGTCGGCCAATCTCGACTGTCGCCAGGATGGGGCGGCACTCGATCCTTCGCTCGGCCGTGCAAGCTATCTCTTCAACCCGACCATATCCGGCATCGACCAGGCCGATGCGCTATTGATCATCGGCGCCAATCCGCGCTTCGAGGCGGCCATCCTCAACGCCCGCATCCGCAAGCGCTGGCGCCGCGGCAAGTTCCCGATCGGCGTGATCGGCGAGCGTGCTGAACTGCGCTACAGCTATGATTACCTCGGCGGCGGTCCCGACACGCTGAAGGATCTGGTCGACGGCACCCACGCCTTCGCGGACGTGCTGAAGAACGCCGCCAAGCCGATGATCATCATCGGCCAGGGCGCGCTGTCGCGCACCGATGGCCCCGGCGTTCTCGCCAGTGCTGCCAAGCTCGCCGGCTCGGTCGGCGCGGTCGTCGAAGGCTGGAACGGCTTTGCCGTCCTCCATACTGCTGCCGCGCGTGTCGGCGGCCTCGATCTCGGCTTCGTGCCGGGCGCCAAGGGTGTCGATGCCGCCGAGATGCTGACGGCGATGGACGTGCTCTTCCTGCTCGGCGCCGACGAGCTCGACTTCACCGCCAAGAAGGCCAAGCTCACCATCTATATCGGCTCGCATGGTGATAATGGCGCGCATCATGCCGACGTCATCCTGCCGGCGGCAGCCTATACCGAAAAGTCCGGCACCTGGGTCAATACCGAAGGCCGCGTCCAGATGGGCAACCGCGCAGGTTTTGCGCCGGGTGACGCCCGCGAGGACTGGGCGATCATCCGTGCCCTTTCCGATGTGCTCGGCAAGAAGCTTCCCTTCGATTCGCTCAGCGAATTGCGTGTCCGGCTCTATACCGCTTTCCCGCATTTCGCCGCCATCGACGAGATCGCCGAAACCAATAGCGCCCAAATTGCCGCAGTTGCGAAAAAAGCCGGCAAGATGAACAAATCCGGGTTTGCGTCGCCGGTGAAAGACTTCTATTTGACGAACCCGATAGCGCGTGCCTCGGCTGTCATGGCGGAGTGCTCGGCATTGGCCCGCAACAACTTCAAAGTCGCGGCAGAGTAAGGGCAGGGGACTATGGATTCTTTCTTTTCAAGCTATGTCTTGCCGACGATCATCATGGTCGGCCAGTCGCTGCTGCTTCTCGTCTGCCTGCTCGTCTTCATCGCCTATGTGCTCCTCGCCGACCGCAAGATCTGGGCGGCCGTTCAGCTGCGCCGCGGCCCGAACGTCGTCGGTCCCTTCGGCCTGTTCCAGTCCTTCGCCGACCTTTTGAAGTTCGTCTTCAAGGAGCCGATCATTCCGGCCGGCGCCAACAAGGCGGTCTTCCTGCTTGCTCCGCTGGTGACGGTGCTTCTGGCACTGTCCACCTGGGCGGTGGTGCCGCTGGCCGATGGATGGGTAATCGCCAACATCAATGTCGGCATCCTCTATATTTTCGCGATCTCTTCGCTTGAGGTTTACGGCATCATCATGGGCGGCTGGGCTTCGAACTCGAAGTATCCGTTCCTCGGCGCGCTGCGCTCGGCGGCACAGATGGTGTCCTATGAAGTCTCGATCGGCTTCGTCATCGTCACCGTGCTTCTCTGCGTCGGCTCGCTGAACCTGACCGATATCGTCAATGCGCAGCATACCGGCCTCGGCACCATGCTCGGCCTGCCGGCGTCGTTCCTCGACTGGCACTGGCTGTCGCTCTTCCCGATGTTCATCATCTTCTTCATCTCGGCACTTGCCGAGACAAACCGCCCGCCCTTCGACCTTCCGGAAGCCGAATCGGAACTCGTCGCCGGCTTCATGGTCGAATACGGCTCGTCGCCATACATGATGTTCATGCTCGGCGAATATGCGGCCGTCTGCCTGATGTGTGCGCTGACGACGATCCTCTTCCTCGGCGGCTGGCTGCCCCCGGTTGATATCTGGATCCTCAACTGGGTCCCAGGCATCATCTGGTTCACGCTGAAGGCTTGCCTGGTGTTCTTCATGTTCGCGATGGTCAAGGCCTTCGTTCCACGCTACCGCTACGACCAGCTCATGCGCCTCGGCTGGAAGGTCTTCCTGCCGCTGTCGCTCGGCATGGTCGTCATCGTTGCATTCGTGCTGAAACTGATGGGTTGGGCATGATGGTGCCCGCTCTCGTTTCCGGCAAAATTGGAGGTTGAAGATGGCAAGCATGTCCGGCTCCATCAGCTCGCTGTTTCTCAAGGAATTCGTCGGCGCGTTCTTTCTGTCGATGCGCTATTTCTTCCGCCAGAAGGCGACGATCAACTATCCCTTCGAAAAGGGTCCAGTTTCCCCGCGTTTCCGCGGCGAGCATGCGCTGCGCCGTTATCCGAACGGCGAGGAACGCTGCATCGCCTGCAAGCTTTGCGAGGCGATCTGTCCTGCCCAGGCAATCACCATCGAGGCGGGGCCGCGCCGCAATGACGGTACGCGCCGCACGGTCCGTTATGACATCGACATGGTGAAGTGCATCTATTGCGGCTTCTGCCAGGAAGCCTGCCCGGTCGATGCGATTGTCGAAGGCCCGAATTTCGAATTTGCGACGGAAACCCGCGAAGAGCTCTATTTCGACAAGGCGCGGCTTCTGGACAACGGAGACCGGTGGGAGCGCGAAATCGCCCGCAACATCGCGATCGACTCGCCGTATCGCTGATTGAGATTTTGAAATGCCGCGATGGAGCTTAAGTGCTCCTGTCGTGGTCAACATGCACAGGAGCTTTGCCGGTTAGCACCAGCGAAAGCTCCATCGGGCAGGGAAACTCCCGGCTGCCCGGGGGAAGATGAAAAAGGCACCAACATGGGTCTGCAGGCTCTATTTTTCTATCTTTTCGCCTTTGTCGCGGTGGCGTCGGCGTTCATGGTCATCTGGGCGAAGAACCCGGTTCACTCGGTTCTCTTCCTGATCCTGGTGTTCTTCAACGCGGCCGGCCTCTTCCTGCTGGCCGGTGCCGAATTCCTGGCGATGATCCTGCTCGTCGTCTATGTCGGCGCCGTCGCCGTTCTCTTCCTCTTCGTGGTGATGATGCTGGATATCGACTTCACCGAACTGAGGGCCGGCGTTCTCGAATATGCGCCGATCGGCGGGCTGATTGGGGTGATCCTGGCGGCCGAACTGATCGTCGTCATCGGCGGCAGCGTCATCTCGCCTGAAATCGCCAAATCAGTCGCCATGCCGATTCCGGCGTTGAGCGAGCGCACCAATACCGCCGCCCTCGGTGACGTGCTCTACACCAACTACATCTATTTCTTCCAGATCGCCGGTCTGGTGCTCCTGGTCGCGATGATCGGCGCGATCGTGCTGACGTTGAGACACCGCACCAACATCAAGCGGCAGAATATTCCGAGGCAAGTTGCCCGCACGCCCGCCACCGCCGTCGAGGTGGTTTCGGTCAAGCCCGGGCAGGGCGTCTAAAGGCAGGTCAAGGAACAAAGAACATGGTCATCGGACTTTCCCACTACCTGACGGTCAGCGCCATCCTCTTCACGCTCGGCGTCTTCGGCATCTTCCTGAACCGGAAGAACGTTATCGTCATCCTGATGTCGATCGAACTGATCCTGCTTGCCGTCAACATCAACATGGTCGCCTTCTCCCACTTCCTGAACGACATCGTCGGCCAGGTCTTCGCGCTGTTCATCCTGACAGTGGCGGCTGCCGAAGCGGCGATCGGTCTTGCAATTCTCGTTGTCTTCTACCGCAACCGCGGCTCGATCGCGGTCGAAGACGTCAATATGATGAAGGGCTGAGTGGCTCATGTTCCTCTATAAGGCTATCGTCTTTCTTCCCTTGATCGGTGCGATCGTCGCCGGCCTGTTCGGCCGCGCGATCGGCGCCAAGGCTTCGGAATATGTCACCAGCGGCCTTATGATCATCGCCGCCATCTTGTCCTGGGTCGTCTTCTTCACCGTCGGCATGGGTCATGCCGAAGGCGGCCCGATCAAGGTCGAGGTGCTGCGCTGGATCCAGTCCGGCGGCATCGACGTTTCCTGGTCGCTGCGTGTTGATACGCTGACGTCGGTGATGTTGATCGTCGTCAACACGGTCTCGACTTTGGTGCATGTCTATTCGATCGGCTACATGCATACCGATCCGCATCGCCCGCGCTTCTTCGCCTATCTCTCGCTCTTCACCTTCGCCATGCTGATGCTGGTGACTGCTGATAACCTTGCCCAGATGTTCTTCGGCTGGGAAGGCGTCGGTCTCGCCTCCTATCTGCTGATCGGCTTCTGGTTCAAGAAGCCGTCGGCGACGGCTGCGGCGATGAAGGCCTTCATCGTCAACCGCGTCGGCGACTTCGGCTTCGTGCTCGGCATTGCCGGCGTCTTCGCGCTGTTCGGCTCGATCAACCTCGACACGATCTTTGCCAATGCCTCGAACTTCGCCCCGCATGAGGGCGGCGGCGAAGCGGGCGAGGTGATCCTCAATCTCTTCGGCATGCAACTCGACAAGGCGCATGCACTGACCGGTATCTGCCTGCTGCTCTTCATGGGCGCGATGGGCAAGTCGGCGCAGTTCCTGCTGCACACGTGGCTGCCGGACGCCATGGAAGGCCCGACTCCGGTCTCGGCCCTTATCCATGCCGCCACCATGGTCACCGCCGGCGTCTTTCTCGTCGCCCGCATGTCGCCGCTTTTCGAACTGTCGCCGGATGCGCTGGTTGTCGTCACCGTCATCGGCGCCATCACCGCCTTCTTTGCGGCAACCGTCGCTCTCGTGCAGAACGACATCAAGCGTGTCATCGCCTATTCCACCTGCTCGCAGCTCGGCTATATGTTCGTGGCACTGGGAGCCGGAGCCTATGGCGCAGCGATCTTCCATCTCTTCACGCACGCCTTCTTCAAGGCGCTACTCTTCCTCTGCGCCGGTTCGGTTATCCATGCCGTCGATGGCGAGCAAGACATGCGCTACATGGGCGGCCTGTGGCCGCATATTAAAGTTACCGCCGTGCTGATGATCATCGGCACGCTGGCAATCACCGGTTTTGGCATTCCCTTCACGCCGATCGGTTTTGCCGGATTCTTCTCCAAGGACGTGATCATCGAGGCGACCTATGCATCGCATTCGCCGGTCGCGGGCTTCGCCTTCGCGTTGCTGGTCATCGCGGCTCTCTTTACGAGCTTCTATTCCTGGCGCCTGATTTTCATGACCTTCTTCGGCAAGCCGCGCGCCTCGCACGAGGTGATGCACCACGTCCACGAGTCGCCGCAGGTCATGCTGGTGCCGCTCTATCTTCTGGCGATCGGCGCGGTAGTTGCCGGCGTGATCTTCGAAGGCCGGTTCTACGGCGAGGAATATGCCGAGTTCTGGAAGGGGGCGCTCTTCACAGGCGCAGAGAACGAACTCGTCGAAGAGTTCCACCATGTTCCGGCGCTCGTCGGCTTGAGCCCCTTCATCGCCATGGTTCTCGGCTTCGTCACCGCCTGGTACATGTATATCCGCTCGCCGCAGACGCCGCGCATCCTCGCGCAGCAGCACCGCGTGCTCTACCAGTTCCTGTTGAACAAGTGGTATTTCGACGAACTCTATGATTTCCTCTTCGTCCGCTCCGCCAAGGCGCTCGGTCGCTTCCTGTGGAAGAAGGGGGATGTCGGCGTCATCGACACCTACGGCCCGAACGGCGTCGCCGCTCGCGTTGTCGCCGTCACCGATCGCGTGGTTCGCCTGCAGACCGGTTACCTCTATCACTACGCCTTCGCCATGCTGATCGGCATTGCGGCGCTCGTTACCTGGATGATGCTCGGGAGTTCCTTCTGATGACCGATTGGCCTATTCTTTCAACGGTCACCTTCCTGCCGCTGGTCGGCGTGGTGCTCCTGCTATTGATGAACGGCGAGAGCGAAAGCGGTCGCAAGAACGTGCTGTGGATCTCGCTGATCACCACCGTCTTCACCTTCGTCGTTTCGCTCTTCGTCTGGACCAGGTTCGACAATGCCAATCCAGGCTTCCAGATGCTCGAGAAGCATGACTGGCTCGGCACCGGCATCGGCTACCACCTCGGCGTCGACGGCATCTCGATGCTGTTCGTCATCCTCTCGACCTTCCTCATGCCCTTCTGCGTGCTGGCGAGCTGGCTCTCGATCGAGAAGCGCCTGAAGGAATACATGATCGCCTTCCTCATCCTCGAAACGATGATGGTCGGCGTCTTCGTCTCGCTCGATATCGTGCTGTTCTACGTCTTCTTCGAGGCGGGCCTCATTCCGATGTTCCTGATCATCGGCGTCTGGGGCGGCAAGGACCGCGTCTATGCGAGCTACAAGTTCTTTCTCTATACGCTGCTCGGCTCGGTGCTGATGCTGCTCGCCATCATGGCGATGTACTGGCAGGCTGGCACGACCGATATCGCCGCGCTGCTCGACCACAAGTTCCCACCGGCGCTGCAGACCTGGTTATGGCTTGCCTTCTTCGCCTCCTTTGCGGTGAAGATGCCGATGTGGCCGGTCCATACCTGGCTTCCTGATGCCCACGTTCAGGCGCCGACGGCAGGCTCGGTGATCCTGGCCGGCGTGCTGCTGAAGCTCGGCGGCTACGGTCTCATCCGCTTCTCGCTCGGCATGTTCCCGGTCGCGTCCGATTATTTCGCGCCGCTCGTCTTCGCCATGTCCGTCATCGCCATCATCTACACCTCCCTGGTGGCGATGATGCAGGACGATATCAAAAAGCTGATCGCCTATTCCTCCGTGGCCCACATGGGCTACGTCACCATGGGCATCTTTGCCGCCAACATGCAGGGTGTTCAGGGGTCGATCTTCCAGATGCTGTCGCACGGCATCGTCTCCGGCGCGCTCTTCCTCTGCGTCGGCGTGGTCTACGACCGTACCCACACCCGCGAGATCAACGCCTATGGCGGCCTCGTCAACAATATGCCGAAATATGCCGTGGCGATGATGGTCTTCACCATGGCCAATGTCGGGCTTCCCGGCACGTCGGGGTTCATCGGCGAATTCCTGACGCTGATCGGCGTCTTCCGCGTCAACACCTGGGTAGCGCTCTTTGCCGCCACCGGCGTCATCCTCTCAGCCGCCTACGCGCTCTGGCTTTATCGCCGGGTGATCTTCGGCGCGCTGGAGAAGGAAAAGCTGAAGGCGCTGCTCGACCTTTCCAGGCGCGAACAGCTGATCCTCTACCCACTGGTCGCGCTGACCATCTTCTTCGGCGTTTATCCGGCTCCGGTCTTCGATGCGACGGCCGCCTCGGTGGATCTGCTGGTCAACAATTACACGGCCGCCGTGCACGCAGCGCAGAATGTTGCGCTGTCTATGAAATGATGACGGGACTTATTGGACATGACCGCTGAAACAATTCTCCTCAGTCTGCATCTTTCCGCGCCGGAGCTCATCCTCGCGGTCGGCGCCCTTGTCCTGTTGATGGTCGGCGTCTTCTCCGGCGAGCGGTCGGGCCTTGTCGTCACCGGCTTGGCGATCGTCCTGCTCCTGGCATCCGGCCTGTGGCTGCTCTTCGTGCCGGCAGAAGGCCTTGCCTATGGCGGCGTCTACATGGCCGACGGCTTCTCGCGCTTCATGAAGCTGGTGGCGTTGATCGGTTCGCTGGTCGCCATATTCATGTCGATCGGCCACGCCCGTGAAAATCAGCTCGACAAGTTCGAGTTCCCGGTTCTCCTGGTGCTTGCGACCCTTGGCATCCTGCTGATGATCTCGGCCAACGACCTGATCTCGCTCTATCTCGCGCTGGAACTGCAGTCGCTGGCGCTCTATGTCGTCGCAGCGATCAACCGTGACAGCCTGAAGTCGACCGAAGCCGGCCTGAAATATTTCGTCCTCGGCGCGCTTTCCTCCGGCATGCTGCTCTACGGCATGTCGCTGGTCTACGGCTTCACCGGCCATACCCACTTCTCCGAGATCGCCCAGGCGCTGTCCGTCGAGGGCGCGCGTTCGCTCGGCCTGATCTTCGGCCTGGTCTTCATCCTCGCCGGCATCGCCTTCAAGATCTCCGCCGTTCCCTTCCATATGTGGACGCCGGATGTTTATGAAGGCGCGCCGACACCGGTCACCGCCTTCCTGGCCGCCGCACCCAAGGTCGCCGCCATGGCGATGATGACCCGCATCGTCATCACCGCCTTCCAGCCGGTTCTGGCGGACTGGCAGCAGGTCGTCGTCTTCATCTCGATCGCCTCAATGCTGCTCGGCTCGTTTGCCGCGATCGGCCAGAAGAACATCAAGCGACTGATGGCCTATTCCTCGATCGGCCACATGGGTTATGCCCTGGTCGGCCTCGCCGCCGGCAACCAGACCGGCGTCACCGGCGTGATGCTTTATATGGTCATCTATATGGTCATGACGCTCGGCAGCTTTGCGATCATCATGTCGATGCGCCGCAAGGACGGCACCATCGTCGAAAATGTCGATGATCTCGCCGGCCTCTCCACAACGAACCCGTTTATGGCCGTGGTGCTGACGGCGCTGATGTTCTCGCTTGCCGGCATCCCGCCGCTCGCCGGCTTCTTCGCGAAGTACTTCGTCTTCGTCGCCGCCATTGAAGCCAAGCTCTATGCGCTCGCCATCATTGGCGTTCTCGCCTCGGTCGTTGGCGCTTACTATTATCTGCGTGTCATCAAGCTGATGTGGTTCGATGAGGCCACCGGCGAATTCGCCCGTGTCTCCGGAGCGCTGCGTTTGGTCTTCGGCCTCTCCGGTCTCTTCGTCACCGCCTATGTCCTCATCGGCGGCCCGATCGGCGGCGCGGCAGAGCTTGCCGCCGCGACGCTCTTTTGATGGCTGCCGACGGACGGCGCCGGATATCGCTCGGCGATTTCAGGCACGAGGCTCTGTCGGAAACATCGTCTACCAACAGCGAATGCCTCGCCCGGGCTCGGGCGGGCGATGGCGGCAATCTCTGGGTGACCGCTGAGAGGCAGACGGGCGGCCGCGGCCGCCGCGGCAGGCTCTGGGTTTCCGAGCGCGGCAATCTCTACGCTTCCCTTCTTCTGATCGACCCCGCCCCGATGGAGCGCCTTGGCTCCCTGCCGTTGGCGATCGCCGTTGCCGTGCACCAGGCGATCCGCAGGGTGCTGCCGCTCGGTGCCGAACCGCTCGAGGTCAAATGGCCGAACGATATTCTCATCGGCCGAAAGAAGACCTGCGGCATTCTCGTCGAAGGCGAGGGGCTGCCGGACGGACGTTACGCGCTGATCGTCGGCATCGGCATCAATATCTCTGTGATGCCGGACAATCCGCTCTACCCCGCCACCTGCCTGCGCCAGCAGGGAAGTGCGGCTTCGCCGGAGGAGCTCTTCGCGCATCTCTTCGCCGCCACGGCGGAAGTGCTTGAAATATGGGACCAGGGCCGCGGCATCGGCGAGATCACGGCGCTCTGGCGCGCGATCGCCTGCGGCATCGGCGAAAAGATTACGGTGAATTTGCCGGACCGATCGATTTCCGGACAATTCGCCGGAATTGATGATAATGGCTTGTTGATGCTCGATACCGGCACTGGCAGGATAATGCCCATTGCTGCCGGTGATGTGTTTTTTGGATAGCGGAAAAAACAAAAATTATGGCGAAACAGGACGAACTGGTATTCCTGCCTCTGGGCGGTGTCGGTGAGATTGGCATGAATCTCGCTCTCTATGGCTACGGCCCGCCCGAGCATCGCCAGTGGATCATGGTCGATTGCGGCGTCACTTTTCCGGGGCCGGACCTGCCGGGCGTCGACCTCGTATTGCCCGATATTCGCTTCCTCGCCAGCGAGCGAAAGAACCTCAAGGCGATCATCATCACCCATGCGCATGAAGACCATTATGGTGCGCTCGCCGACCTTTGGCCCGGCCTCAACGTGCCGGTCTATGCCTCTGGTTTTACATCAGGTCTGCTCGAAGCCAAGCGCAATTTCGAGAAGGCCAAGATCGGCGAAGTGCCGGTGACGCCGTTCAAAGCCGGCGATACGATCAATGTCGGCCCCTTCAGCATCGAAGGCGTCGCCGTCAACCATTCGATCCCCGAGCCGATGTCGCTGATGATCCGCACGCCGGTCGGCAATGTCATCCATACCGGTGACTGGAAGATCGACCACGAGCCTTCGCTTGGACCCCTGACCGACGAGACACGTTTCCGCCAGCTCGGCGACGAGGGCGTTCTGGCGCTGATGTGCGATTCCACCAATGCGCTGCGCGACGGCGTCTCGCCCTCCGAAAAGGATGTGTCCGAAAGCCTGCGCAAGATCATCGAGGATGCCGAGGGCAGGGTGGCGATCACCACCTTCTCGTCGAATGTCGGGCGTATCCGCACCGTAGCCGAGGCTGCCGAGGCGGCAGGCCGCGAAGTGCTGCTGCTCGGCAGTTCGCTGAAGCGCGTCGTCGACGTCGCCCAGGATGTCGGCCTGATGGAAGGGGTGAAGCCCTTCATCTCCGAGGAGGAATACGGCTATATCCCGCGTGACAAGGTCGTCGTCATTCTCACCGGCAGCCAGGGCGAGGCGCGGGCAGCTCTTGCCAAGCTCTCCCGCGACGAGATGCGTAATGTGGCCTTTGCGGCGGGCGATATCGTCGTCTTTTCCTCGCGCGCCATTCCCGGCAACGAGAAGGCGATCCAGGACATCAAGAACGGCCTCGTCGAGCAAGGCGTGCACATCATCACGGATACCGAGGCGCTGGTCCACGTTTCCGGCCATCCGCGGCGCAACGAGCTGCAGCGGATGTATGAATGGACGCGGCCGAAGATCGTCGTGCCGGTGCATGGCGAGGCGATACATCTGACGGCCCACAAGGAGCTTGCCGAGCAATCCGGCATCGCGCTGGTGCCGCGGGTGCGCAACGGCGACATCCTGCGGCTGGCGCCCGGTCCGGTCGAGGTGATCGGCGAGGCGCCGCATGGTCGCATCTACAAGGACGGCACGCTGATCGGTGATTTCGACGAGATGGGGATCGGCGAGCGCAAGAAGCTCTCCTATGTCGGCCATGTCGCTGTTAACGTCGTGCTCGACGCCCGCTATGACATCGTCGGCGAACCCGACCTCATTTCGATCGGCCTGCCGACCTACGATGATGAGGGAGAGGATATGGAGGATATGCTCTTCGACGCGGCGGTCAGCGCCATCGAGAGCATTCCGCGCGCCCGCCGCAAGGATATCGACATGCTGCAGGAGGCCGTGCGCCGCGCCATCCGCTCGGCCGCGAACAACACCTGGGGCAAGAAACCCCTTGTCACCGCCTTCGTCACCAAGGTCTGACCATGCTCGGCCGGGTCAACCATATCGCCATCGCCGTGCCCGATCTGGCCGCGGCGACGGCGGCCTATCGCGATACGCTGGGTGCTGCCGTATCGCAGCCGCAGGCTCTGCCGGAGCATGGCGTCACCGTCGTCTTCGTCGAATTGCCGAACACCAAGGTCGAGTTGCTGCAGCCGCTCGGGGCTACCTCGCCGATCGCCGCCTTCCTCGAAAAGAACCCGTCCGGCGGCATGCACCACATCTGCTACGAGGTGGACGATATCCTTCTCGCCCGTGACCGACTGGTCGATGCGGGCGCAAGGGTGCTCGGCGACGGCCGGCCGAAGACCGGCGCGCACGGCAAGCCGGTGCTCTTTCTGCACCCCAAGGATTTCTTCGGCACGCTGATCGAACTCGAACAGGCCTGAGCCCTGCAACGGCAGAATGATAGCCCTGCTGCGGCAGAGTGACCCGAAGACGGCTAAACCTTTCGTTCGCTTTGAGTTGGTCGCGATTCCGCCGTATAACGACGCGATATCAGCGCGGCATCAACGGGAACCATAATGCTCCAGATCTTTCTTCAGGGATTTGCCGTCTACTTCGTCATCTGGTGGATGACGCTTTTTGCCGTCCTGCCAATCGGCCTGCGCACCCAGGCGGAAGATGATAATGTCGTGCTCGGCACCGTCCCGAGCGCGCCCACCCGGTTTCGCGCCGCTTTCGTGTTTTCGCTGACGACGCTGATTTCGGCCTTGGTCTATGGCCTCTGGTACGTCTGCGACACCTATTTCGGCTGGGGCTTCGACGCCCTGCCGCAGCTCGGTCCTAGCTTCTATTGAATCGTAGCTTTTGCTCAAACTTTGAGCAGATGCAACCTATTGAAGGCGAGTTTCGTCATACCAGCGTCACGCTGTCGCGGCAAAGAGCTCGCCTAACGGAATGACGGCTATTCCCTTACGGAAGTCGGTCGGGTTTTTGGATGGGATGGATTACGAAAAGCCAAAAAAAAACAAGGCTAAAAGCCTTGTTTTAAGTATCGCGTGATCTGTAACCGTTGCCGGGGCTGCGACGAGCGCGCCTAAGATCTGATCCTCCCAAGACTTGACCGCGAATTCGACAAGAATTTAACTTCCTGCCTGTTTTGTGAGCTAAAACTAGCTCAAACATTGGGCTTTGTCATCAGCTTTTTTTGCATTTTTGCTACACTCTAGTAAAATTTTTCTGTTGACAAGATTTTCGTTCAAGTCCTTATAAACACGCGCTTTTTCATGCCCTTTTATTTTGCGGGTGCGAACATGCGCTTCCGGGAGGTTGCCGCCATCCGTTGCGGGTTTCCTTCCTGCCGCGAAGCGGCTATGAACGCTCCCGACATTAACAATGGTCTTTCGATTCCGCCTGCTGCGGGATCTCAACTGCTCCGGAATCCGCCATGCGTCTGTCCCGTTATTTCATGCCCATCCTTAAGGAAAACCCCAAGGAGGCGGAAATCGTCTCCCACCGGCTGATGCTGCGTGCCGGCATGATCCGCCAGCAATCGCAGGGCATTTATTCCTGGCTGCCGCTGGGCAAGCGCGTGCTCGACAAGGTCAACGCCATTATCCGCGACGAGCAGAACCGCGCCGGCGCCATTGAGCTGTCGATGCCGACACTGCAATCGGCCGAACTCTGGCAGGAAAGCGGCCGCTACGACGCCTACGGCAAGGAGATGCTGCGCATCAAGGACCGTCAGGATCGGCCGATGCTCTACGGCCCAACCAACGAAGAGATGGTGACGGATATTTTCCGCTCCTCCGTCAAGTCCTACAAGGACCTGCCGCTTAATCTCTATCATATTCAGCTGAAGTTCCGTGACGAGATCCGTCCGCGCTTCGGTACCATGCGATCGCGTGAATTCATGATGAAGGATGCCTATTCCTTCGATCTGACGCGCGAAGCGGCGGAGCATTCCTATAACAAGATGTTCGCCGCCTATCTCAGAACCTTCGACCGGCTCGGCCTGCGCGCTATCCCGATGCGCGCCGATACCGGCCCGATCGGCGGCAAGCTCAGCCATGAATTCATCATCCTCGCCGACACCGGCGAATCCGAAGTCTTCTGCCACAAGGATTTCGTCGATTTCGATATTCCCGGTGCACACACCGATTTCGATAGCGTCGAGGGCCTGCAGGCGATCTTCGACAAATGGACCTCGCTCTATGCCGCGACCTCGGAAATGCACGACGAGGCGGCCTTCAACGCCGTTCCCGAAGGCGACCGCCTGTCGGCACGCGGCATCGAGGTCGGCCACATCTTCTATTTCGGCACGAAATATTCCGAGCCGATGGGCGCGAAAGTGCAGGGACCTGACGGCAAGGAACACTTCGTTCATATGGGTTCCTACGGTATCGGCCCGACACGCCTTGTTCCCGCCATCATCGAAGCATCGCATGATGATAACGGAATCATCTGGCCGGCATCCGTCGCGCCCTTCGATATCGTTGTGATCAACATGAAGGCGGGCGATCAGGCCTGTGACGATACCTGCGAGCTGATCTATGCCGCGCTGAGCAAGGCCGGCAAGGATGTGCTCTATGACGATACCGACGATCGGGCCGGCACGAAATTCGCGACCGCCGACCTGATCGGTATACCCGTCCAGATCATCGCCGGCCCGCGCGCGGTCGCAAACGGCGAAGTGGAAGTGAAGGACCGCAAGACCGGCGCCCGCGAAACGATGACCATCGAAGCGGCGATCAATCGGTTCGTGGCTTAAGGAAACGGAGGCGAAATGGCAGAGGCAGCAGTGGACCGGAGTTCAAAATCCGGCTTGGGTCCGGCTGGCAAGCCATTTTCCACCTTCGAACGACTCGTGGCGTGGCGTTATCTGCGCGCCCGCCGCAAGGAGGCCTTCATCTCGGTGATCGCCGGCTTCTCCTTCGTCGGCATCATGCTGGGCGTTGCGACACTGATCATCGTCATGGCCGTCATGAACGGCTTCCGAACCGAGCTCGTATCGCGCATCCTCGGCATTAATGGCCACATGATCGTCCAGCCGGTCGACGGCCCCTTCACCGATTATCCCGCTCTCAGCGGCAAGCTCGCCGCCGTGCCCGGCGTCAAGATGGCGCTGCCCCTGGTGGAAGGCCAGGTGCTCGCCTCCTCCCAGGCCGGCGGCAGCACCGGCGCTCTGGTGCGCGGCGCCCGCGCCGAGGACCTGACCAAGCTCAAGACGATCTCCGACAACATCAAATCCGGCGACATGGTGGGGTATGCCTCCGGCGACGGCGTCCTGATCGGCACCCGCATGGCCGACCAACTCGGTCTGCGCGTCGGCGACCTCATTACGCTGACGTCGCCAGATGGTGACATTACGCCGATGGGCGTCAGCCCGCGCATCAAGTCCTACAAGATTTCCGGCCTTTTCGAGATCGGCATGTCGGAATATGATTCCTCGATCATCTTCATGCCGCTCGAGGAAGCGCAGCTCTATTTCAATGCCGAGGGACTGGTGCAGTCGATCGAGCTCTTCGTCGACCACCCCGACGATATCGACAATCTGAAGCCCAAGGTGGAGGAGGCGGCCGGCCGCCAGATTGCCATCACCGACTGGCGCCAGCGCAACCAGACCTTTTTCTCGGCGCTGCAGGTCGAGCGCAACGTCATGTTCATGATCCTGACACTGATCGTGCTTGTCGCGGCGCTGAATATCATCTCCGGTCTCATCATGCTGGTGAAGGACAAGGGCAGCGATATTGCCATCCTGCGCACCATGGGTGCCAGCGCCGGCGCGATCATGCGCATCTTCTTCATGACCGGAGCGGCCATCGGCATCGTCGGCACCATTGCCGGTGTGCTGCTCGGTGTTCTCGTCTGCGTCAACATCGAATCCGTCCGCCAGTTCTTCTCCTGGATTTCGGGCACCGTGCTCTTCAGTCCGCAGGTCTATTTCCTCAGCCAACTGCCGGCCGAGATGGATCTCAGCGAAACGATCTCGATCGTCGTCATGGCGCTGACGCTCTCCTTCATCGCGACCATCTTCCCGGCCTGGCGAGCCTCCAGGCTCGATCCGGTGCAGGCCCTGCGCTACGAATAAGGAATGCCGCCTTCATGAAACGCAACGTCGTTCTCAAGCTTACCGGCGTCGAGCGCCATTATGGGCAGGGCGGTACGCTGCTCTCGATCCTCAAGGGCGCGGACTTTTCGATATCGAAGGGGGAGATTGTCGCTCTCGTCGCCCCTTCCGGTACCGGCAAGTCGACACTGCTGCATGTCGCCGGCCTGTTGGAGCATCCGGACGGCGGTGAAGTCAACATCAACGGCCATGCCTGTGACGGCTTGAGCGATGAGAAACGCACCGCAATCCGCCGCAGCGAAATCGGCTTCGTCTACCAGTTCCACCACTTGCTGCCGGAATTCTCGGCGCTCGAAAATATCATGATGCCGCAGCTGATCGCCGGGCTGTCTTGGAAGGAGGCCGGAGAGCGGGCCGGCCAGCTTCTCGATTATATGCGCATCGGCCATCGCGGCTCGCATCGCCCGGGCGAGCTTTCCGGCGGCGAGCAGCAGCGGGTTGCGATTGCCCGCGCCGTCGCCAATGCGCCGACCCTGCTTCTTGCCGACGAGCCGACCGGCAATCTCGACCCTGAGACGGCAAGCTATGTCTTCGACGCGCTGGAAGCGCTGGTGCGCCAGTCCGGCCTTGCGGCTCTTATCGCCACCCATAATCACGAGCTCGCCCGCCGCATGGATCGGCGCGTGACGATCTCCGACGGCAAGATCGTCGATTTCTGAGACTGCGGCTCACGGTGTCCGGTTTGCGCCGATGGCTGCCCCTCACCCTCTCCCCGTAAAAAACGGGGCGAGGGGACGTGCCAAACGCAGCGTCGAGGGTAGGGAAAGCCGTTGCGGCATGTCCCTTCGCCCCGCGAGCGGGGAGAAGGTGGCGGCAGCCGGATGAGGGGCTGATCTCGTCGACCTCCTGGCCGGACAATATGCACTTTTGACAGAACAGCAGTGGGCAGCGATCAAGGGATGATCAGTCCGCCGCGATAGTCGAGCATATAGGGCTTCTGGCCGTAGACCATGATGCATTCGTGCCCGGCGAACCGCGCGCAGTCGCCTTCGCTGCGATCGATATAGCGGCCGAACGGATGGTCGAATTCCATTCCGCCGAGAAACCGGCCCTCTCGATACATCGCCGAAAGGGCCGCCTTGATCACCGTTCCGGCTGCTGCGCCGTTGATGAGATCAGGCGCAATGACGCAGCCGAAATAATTCATCGCCCAGACGGGCTCGTCGGCAAACCATACCACTTCCTGTCCGGCGAAATCGGTGCCGCCGAAATAGCTGTCGAGATAGCGCCAGTTGCCGCGTTCGTAACCGATGTCGTGGGAGCTTGGCCGGCAGGGCGGGCGCGCCACGCCGCCGCCGACATAGGTTGCAGCCTTCGCCTCCACCACGAATGCGTTCAGCATCGCAATATCCAACATGCCATTCTCCTCTCCGCTAGATGCTGGCAAATACGCTGCGAAGTGTAAAGAACAAAAAGGGAACGATGGCCGGAATTAGACGGACGGCCGAGGAGGCTGGCCGTCTAGGCGCCGTGAGGATCCGGGACGGGCCGAGAAGGGGAAACCTGCTAGCCGTCACATTGGGCGCTGGCTCGCAGCGATTCACAGGTGCACATCCCGGCATTTTTCCAACACAAGAAAGAAGGAAAAGATTCCTGTTGACAACAGAACATACATAGAACAAACTGAAAACATAACGAGTAAAGGAGAGCCCGGTGACTGACATGATCCGTGATATCGCAGCATTCACCTCCATCGCAATGTTCGTTGCCAGCTTCTCGCTCATCGTCATGGCGTTCTAAAGTTTTCAGGGGATCGCATGGCAATCATGCGGTCCGGACGCGGGACTTCTTCTGGACATCATCGCCCTTTATGCCCGACAATGCGTCCGATTCATTCGGGTGATTGGGAAGGCATGTCATGGCGGATACGGCAAAGGGTTCAACGGGTGAGGCGGCCGGCACGCCGGGCTTCATCCACCTGAGGGTCCATTCCGCCTATTCGCTTCTCGAGGGCGCTCTGCCGCTGAAGAAGATCCTCTACAAGGCGACCGGCGACAGCCAGCCGGCGATTGCGATTACCGACACCAACAATCTGTTCGTCGCCCTCGAATTCTCCCAGAAGGCGATGGAGGACGGCCTGCAGCCGATCATCGGCTGCCAGGTCTCGATCGACATGGAAGACGGGCTGGAAACCGAAAAGCGCGGCGGTCAGCAGGCTCTGGTCAAGCTGCCGGCGATCGTTCTTCTCGCTGCGACGGATGCCGGTTACGAACGGCTGGTCGATCTCGTCAGCCGGGCCTATCTCGGCGGCGAGAGCAACCAGGCTGTTCATATCAGCACCTCCTGGCTGGAGGAGGCAGGCACGGAAGGGCTGATCGCATTGAGCGGCGCCCTGACCGGGCCAGTCGACGTGGCGATCAAGGAGGGCCATCCCGCTCAGGCGGAAGCCCGGCTGCTCACGCTGAAGCGTCTCTTCGGCGACCGGCTCTATGTCGAACTGCAGCGGCACGGCACTTACGACAAGCGGCACGAGCAGAAGATTATCGGGCTCGCCTATGCTCACGACCTGCCGCTGGTTGCGACCAACGAGGCGTTCTTCCCGACGCGCGACGATTACGACGCCCATGATGCGCTGATGGCGGTCGCGCACAACGCCATCGTCTCCGACGACAGCCGCTTTCGCCTGACGCCGGATCACTATCTGAAGAGCCGGGCCGAAATGGCCAAGCTCTTCGCCGACCTGCCGGAAGCGCTTGAAAATACCATCGAGATCGCCAGGCGCTGCTCCTTCGTGCTGAAGACGCGAAAGCCGATCCTGCCGCGCTTCACCGGTGCGACCAACGATGCCGAGGAGGCCGAACGCGCCGAGGCGAGCGAGCTGCGCCGCCAAGCGGTCGAAGGGCTGGACATGCGGCTTGCGACGCTCGGCATGTCGCCGGGTTACGAGGAAAAGGATTATCGCGAACGGCTGGATTTCGAACTCAGCGTCATCGAGCGCATGCGTTTTCCCGGCTACTTCCTGATCGTTGCCGACTTCATCAAATGGGCCAAGCAGCATGACATTCCGGTCGGCCCCGGCCGTGGTTCGGGCGCCGGTTCGCTGGTCGCCTATGCCTTGACGATCACCGACGTCGATCCCTTGCGTTTTTCGCTGCTCTTCGAGCGCTTCCTCAATCCGGAACGCGTCTCGATGCCGGACTTCGACATCGACTTCTGCCAGGACCGCCGCGAAGAGGTGATCCGCTACGTCCAGGCCAAATATGGCCGTGAGCAGGTGGCGCAGATCATCACCTTCGGTTCGCTGCAGGCACGTGCCGCCCTTCGCGACGTCGGCCGCGTGCTTGAGATGCCCTACGGCCAGGTCGACAAGATCTGCAAACTCGTGCCGAACAACCCCGCCAATCCGACGCCGCTGTCCAAAGCGATCGAGGAGGAGCCGAAGCTGCAGGAGGAGGCGGCGAAGGAACCTGTTGTCGCGCGCCTGCTCGACATCGCCCAGAAGATCGAGGGGCTATACCGCCACGCCTCGACCCATGCCGCCGGCATCGTCATCGGCGACCGGCCGCTTTCCAAGCTGGTGCCGATGTATCGCGATCCGCGCTCCGATATGCCGGTTACTCAGTTCAACATGAAATGGGTCGAGCAGGCAGGCTTGGTCAAATTCGACTTCCTCGGCCTGAAGACCCTGACGGTGCTGAAGGTCGCGGTCGATTTCGTCGCCAAGCTCGGCGTCAAGGTCGATCTCGCGGCCATTCCTCTCGACGATAAGAAGACTTACGAGATGCTGTCGCGCGGCGAGACGGTCGGTGTGTTCCAGGTGGAAAGTGCCGGCATGCGCAAGGCGTTGATCGGCATGAAGCCGGACTGCATCGAGGACATCATCGCGCTGGTGGCGCTCTATCGTCCAGGCCCGATGGAGAACATCCCGACCTACAATGCTCGCAAGCACGGCGACGAAGAGCTGGAATCGATCCATCCGATGATCGACCACCTGCTCAAGGAAACGCAAGGGGTCATCGTCTATCAGGAACAGGTGATGCAGATCGCCCAGGTTCTATCAGGCTATTCGCTGGGGGAGGCCGACCTTCTGCGCCGCGCCATGGGTAAGAAGATCAAGGCCGAGATGGACCAGCAACGCGAGCGCTTCGTCGTTGGCGCCGTCAGGAACGGCGTATCGAAGCCGCAGGCCGACAATATCTTCGAACTGCTGGCGAAGTTCGCCAATTACGGCTTCAACAAATCGCATGCCGCCGCTTATGCCATTGTCTCTTACCAGACGGCCTACATGAAGGCGCACTACCCGGTCGAATTCCTGGCCGCTTCGATGACGCTCGACATGTCCAACACGGAAAAGGTCAATGATTTCCGTCAGGATGCTAAGCGCCTCGGCATCGAGGTGATCGCACCCTCGGTGCAGAGCTCCTTCCGTCATTTCGAGACCGGCGACAACCGCATCTACTACGCGCTCGCCGCCCTCAAGGGCGTCGGCGAATCCGCCGTCGACCATATTGTCGAGGTGCGTGGCGACAAGCCCTTTGCGAGCATCGAGGACTTCTGCCTGCGCATCGATCCGCGTCAGGTCAATCGTCGCGTGCTCGAAAGCCTGATCTATGCCGGCGCCTTCGATTGTTTCGACATGGACCGCGCCCAGCTAGCAGCCGGCCTTGATCGCATTCTCGGTTATGCCCAACGCGCCCAGGAGAACAAGCTGAGCGGCCAGTCGGACATCTTCGGCAGTACGTTGACGTCGGGGCCTGAGAAAATCTCACTGCCGCCGTTCTCGCCCTGGCTCCCCTCCGAGCGGCTGCTCAAGGAGTTCCAGGTGCTGGGCTTCTATCTCACAGCCCACCCGCTCGATTCCTACAACAATATCCTGCAGAAGATGCGGGTGCAGACCTTTGCCGAATTTTCCGCCGCCATCAAACAGGGCGCGGCCAATGCGCGCCTTGCCGGTACCGTCATCTCGAAGCAGGAGCGCAAGACCCGCACCGGCAACAAGATGGGCATCATCGTCTTCTCCGATTCTTCGGGCCAGTTCGAAGCGGTGCTGTTTTCGGAAATGCTGAACCAGTATCGCGACGTGCTTGAGTCTGGAAAATCCTTCGTGCTGACTGCGACCGGCGAGGAGCGGCCGGAGGGCATTGGCCTGCGCATCCAGACGATCCAGTCGCTGGAGGAAAAGTCGCTGCAGATGCAGAAGGCGCTACGCGTTTATGTCCGCGATTCCGGACCGCTGGGAATGGTTGCCGGCCATTTGAACGCCAAGGGCGATGGCCTCGTTTCCTTCATCGTCATCAAGGAAGAGGGCAAACGCGAGGTGGAGGTGGCGCTGCCGGAGAAATACCGCATCACGCCGGAGATCGCCGCCGCCCTTCGCGCCGCCCCCGGCGTCGTCGACGTCGAGCTTGTCTGATTAATGTATGTGCCTCGGAAGTGTGCAGCGGTTCCGGGATAACGACATGCATAAAACAAAGAGCGTGATGGCCATCATCCGCGGGTGATCGTGATGAAATCCGTGCCTTCGCCGGTCTCTCGGCCGAGGCCGGTATCGGAGATCGTCAGCGTCGAGCCGGGCGCGACGAGGGCGTCGATCTGGCGGCGGGTCTCGTCGGGGATGGTAATTCGGCTGAGCGATCGAGCGATCGGCTCGCCTGTGACGATCGAGCTTTCCTGATTGGTGATGCCGAGCCGTTTCATAGTCTCCCGCGAGAGATTGTTCTCGAGCGTGATACCGAGCCAGTCGGCGGTGCCGGCCTTTTCATCGACCGCATGCAGCGTGAAGAAATGTGTGCCGAGCGCCAGTCTCGGATCGGCGATCGTCACCGGCGCTTCGAAGATCGGCTTGAAGGCCTGCCGCACCATGATGACGCCGTTCGGCGGCTCGCCCTTGCCAGCCGCGGCATAGACTTCTCTGAGGAGCGTGTCGGAGACCAGGCTCCTGTCGCCGGCAAATTCCGCCGGCCGTAGCGTCTTGAAAGCCTTGATCGCCTGCATGGTCGACGAACCGAGCAAGCCGTCCGGATTGCCAGCGGAAAAACCGAGCTGGTTGAGCAGGCTCTGGATGTCAATCACCGTCTCGCGCAACGTCCGGCGCGTAATCAGCATGCTGATCGGCTCGGACGGCGGCTTGGGTTCGGGCGCTGCAATCGGCTGCACTGCCGGCATCGGCATCGCAGCGGTATCGTTCATCGCCACCTGCACCGGCTTCTCAGGGCTGTCGGGCATGGAGGGCCGCAGTTCCACATCCGAAAGTAGCGGCATCGCCGCCGGTGCATCCGGATGGAAAAGAGTCGGATGATCGATCGGTTGCGGCACCAGTTCACCGTCGCTGATAATGACGGGGACACCGGGATCGGTCATCCCATAGAGCATTTTTGCGAAGGCGCTGGGCATGCGCACGCAGCCATGCGAGGCCGGATAACGCGGCACCGAATTGGATTCGTGCAGCGCGATGCCGGACCAGGTCAGCCTTTGCATGAACGGCATCGGCGCCGCCGAATAGAGATTGGATTCGTGATATTTCTGCTTTTCCAGCACCGAGAAGATGCCGCTTGGCGTCGTGTGGCCGTCCTTGCCGGTCGAGACCTTCGAGGCCGCGACGACCTCGGTGCCGTCATAGACCACAAGCGACTGCTTATCCTTGGAAACGATGATCTGCAGCGTGCGCGCATCCGCGGCAAGAGCGGGGTGCACGAGTGCGGTGGCCGACAGCAAGCCGAGGCCGAAGACGAGACGCGAGAACATGAAACCCAACCATACGCAATACTTGCCCGGCACATTATGAGACGAAGTTTAAGGAAGATTTTATAGGCCGGATCGCCGGCTGCCCTCACGCGTTAGTGATCGCGCTTGCCGCTGCCGAAGGTATAGCCCGTCTCGACCGTTTTCGTGCCGAACTTGTCGCGCAGCTTGTCCATCGCCGCTTCGGCCGCCGCTCGCCGGCCCGATTGCTGGTCGATGAGATCGGGCGGATCGGCGCGGGCGACATCGCCGAGATCGGTGACGCCGATGCCGATCAGGCGGAACTTCGTACCGTCAGTCTCTTTTTCGAGAAGCTCGAGCCCGGTGCGGAAGATCTTGTCGGCAAGCTGGGTCGGGTCTTCGAGCTTGCGGTTGCGGGTGCGCGATTTGAAATCGGCGCTCTTCATCTTCAGAACCACGGTCTGGCCGGCAATGCCGTTTTTCTTCAGCCGCCAGGAGACCTTTTCGGAGAGGTTGCGCAGGATCGGCACCAGATCGTCATAACGCGAGATGTCATCGAAGAAGGTGGTCTCGGACGACACGCTCTTGGCGGCATCATTGAGATGCACTTCGCGGTCGTCGATGCCGCGCGACAGCCGCGCGAGCCGTTGGCCGATGCTGCCATAGCGGCGCATCAGATCGTTTTCCTCCATCTGCTGCAATTGGCTGATGGTGCGGATGCCGTCCGCCTCCAGCGTTGCCGCAAAGGCCTTGCCGACGCCCCAGATCGTAGTGACGGGACGCGGTGCCAGGAACTCGACCGCTTCCTCGCGGCCGACGACGGAAAAGCCGCGCGGCTTCTGCAGATCGGAGGCGACCTTGGCGAGAAATTTGCAATAGGAAAGCCCGACCGAAACGGTGATGCCGATCTCCCTTTCGATGCGACGGGCAAATTTGGCCAGCGTGCGCGCTGGCGGATCGTGATGCAGCCTCTCGGTGCCGCCGAGCTCCAGGAAGGCCTCGTCGATCGACAGCGGCTGCACCAGCGGCGTCAGATCCTGCATCATTGCGCGCACCTGCCGCCCGACCCGGACATATTTTTCCATATCGGGAGGGATGACAATCGCCTCAGGGCAGGCCTCCAGCGCCTTGAACATCGGCATGGCCGAACGCACGCCGTGGATACGGGCGATATAGCAGGCGGTGGAAACCACACCGCGTTTGCCGCCGCCGATGATGACAGGCTTGTTGGCAAGCTTCGGATTGTCGCGTTTCTCCACCGCGGCGTAGAAGGCGTCGCAATCGATATGCGCAAGCGTCAATGCGTAGAGTTCGCGATGGCGCACGAGGCGAGGGCTGCCGCAGGAAACGCAACGGCGCGCCTCGCCTTTCTGCTCGGCAAGGCAGTCGCGACAGAAGCCGGGTGTCTTGTCAGGCGCGGGTGTCATGATGAGAACAAAGATTGAACGTCGCGAGGTTACGCCTTATGCTTCCGAGTCTCAAGAGAGGGCGGGAGCTTTGCCTTTGGATAACGATCTTCGTTTCGAGCCGGTGACGGCAGAACGCTGGGACGATTTCGAAATCGTGTTCGGGCCGCAGGGTGCCTTCTATAATTGCTGGTGCGTCGCGCTGCGCCTGCCGCATGCAGTCAGGACGAAGATGGCGGCCGACGAGCGCAAGGCGCATATGCGGGGGAGGATCAACGTGGGTCCGCCGCCTGGTATCCTCGGTTATGCCGACGGCGCGCCGGTCGCCTGGGTGCAGGTCGGGCCGCGCCATGACGTGCCGCAGTTCAATTCGCCGCGCACCGTCTCGCGACCGCTGGAGGAGGGCGATGCGCATGATCCATCCATTTGGGCCGTCAGTTGCTTCTTCCTGCTGCCCAAGCTACGCGGCAAGGGAATGAGCCATCGTCTGCTCGCCGGCGCGATCGATCATGCCCGGCGCCAGGGAGCACGGATGCTCGAAGCCTGTCCGATCGATCATGTCAAGCAGTCGAAATCAGTGACGCTCTGCGTCGGCTCGACCGCAGTTTTCGAAGCCGCCGGTTTCGAGACTGTGGCACGGCGCAAGGACGGCCGTCCGCTCATGCGGCTGGAACTGCGCACCTGACAGTGCCGGAGACAAAATGCGCCTCGATGAGAGCGGCCGCATGCGTCCAGTCGCTGGCGCGCGTGATGTCGTCAGCGGCGGCCGGTGCGAAACGATGGGCGGGCGAGTTCGGCATCAGGTGAATCAGCAGGCAATCGGCGACGTGATCCCTGACGGAATGCAGATTGCGCGCCATATCATCGATGAAGACGACGGGAAGGGAGCGGCTGGCATGCAATGCGTGAACGATCGGCCCCTTGGGTTGTTCGGTGGCAAGCAGCGGAAAAAGCAGGCCCATCCTGTCGAGCAGGCGACGGCGCTGGTCTTGGAACCGCGGCGGCATGGCTGTCAGGAAAAGCACATCGGCCTCTTCCGAAAACCGGCCGAGCGTTTCGACGACGCGATCGAGCGGCGTCTGCCACAGTTCTTGGGCCTCGAAGAATTCCTCGATCAGCCGGCTGACCTCTTGATCCTCGATCTCCACGCCGTCGGCTTGCGAGACGATGTTGCCGTGAAGCCGGAACGATCGCGGCAGAAACGCGTGGCCCTGGCTCTGAAGGAAAAGCTGGAAGGGACCGATGAACTGCAGCACGACGTCGTCGACGTCGCAGACGATCAACGGCCGCTCGCCGAGGCGGATATGCGAGATGTCGAATTCCCCGGAGGTCACGGTCAGTCCTCTCCGGAATCGAGACCCGGCGAAGAGAAATGCTGCCAGGCCGCCGTCACCGTCTCCGGGCTGATACCGCTCGCCGCGCAGAAGGCCATCGCCGTTGGTTCATGGTTCATCAGGAAATCCATCATGCCGGCGAGGAATCCCGGATCGTTGACGGCGTTGCGCACCTGGCCGGGCGCCACACCCGTCAGGGCGAGAAAGCGGCCGAACATGTCGGAATCACCGGCAAGCCAGCCAAGCACGGCGATCGCCGTCTCGTGCGGGTCGGCAGCCTGTTGTTTCGAAGTCTTGAAGTTGCTTTGCATTTCGCGGGGTAAGTTACCTTTTCTTCAACCAAATACCGGTAGCGTGCGCTATCGGTTTCACGCAGCTTTTGTCCGCATGTGCCTTTCTCATGGGACGAACCGCTGCGCGAACGGACGTAGGGACAGCATGTCATGCCCAAACAGGTGATGATTGTAGAAGATAACGAGCTCAACATGAAGCTCTTTCGCGACCTCATCGAGGCGTCCGGCTATACGACAATCCAGACCAGAAACGGCATGGAGGCGCTCGACCTGGCGCGCAAGCATCGCCCCGACCTCATCCTTATGGATATTCAGCTTCCCGAGGTCTCTGGCCTCGAAGTTACGAAATGGCTGAAGGAAGATGACGAGTTGCACGTGATTCCCGTCATCGCCGTTACGGCTTTCGCGATGAAGGGCGACGAGGAGCGGATCCGCCAGGGCGGCTGCGAGGCCTATGTTTCCAAGCCGATCTCGGTTCCGAAATTCATCGAGACGATCAAGACCTATCTGGGCGATGCCTGACGCATCGGAAAGACGCTTATGACTGCGCGAATACTGGTGGTTGACGATATTCCGGCCAACGTGAAGCTGCTCGAGGCGCGGCTGCTTGCGGAGTACTTCGACGTGATGACCGCAGCGGACGGCTACACGGCACTGGCGATCTGCGAGCGCAACCAGGTCGATCTCATCCTGCTCGACATCATGATGCCCGGCATAGACGGTTTCGAGGTCTGCGAACGGCTGAAGGCCAACCAGAAGACCGCCCATATTCCAGTCGTCATGGTCACCGCGCTCGATCAGCCGACCGATCGCGTACGAGGCCTGAAGGCCGGCGCCGACGATTTTCTCACCAAGCCGGTCAACGATCTGCAACTGATCTCCCGGGTGAAGAGTCTGCTGCGGCTGAAGACGTTGAGCGATGAGCTGCGCATTCGCGCCGAAACCGCCCATACGATGGGTATCGACGACCTGACGCGGGCAGGCGAGGGCCGCGCCGACGAGACCGCTCAGGTCCTGCTCGTCGACGGCCGCGCCAATTCGCAGGAGCGCATCATCAAGGCGTTGAAGCCCGTCGCCGACGTGCTTGCCCTCTCAGATCCGCAGGCCGCCCTCTTCGAGGCGGCCGAAAGCGCGTTCGATCTCGTCATCGTCAACGCCAATTTCGACGATTACGATCCGCTTCGCCTCTGCTCACAGCTGCGCTCTCTGGAGCGCACGCGCTTCCTGCCGATCCTGATCATCACCGAGCAGGGCGCTGACGACATGGTCGTGCGCGCACTCGATCTCGGCGTCAATGACTACCTCATCCGCCCGGTCGATGCCAATGAACTGGTCGCCCGCAGCCTGACGCAAATCCGCCGCAAGCGCTACAACGACCGGCTGCGCGCCAGCGTCAAGCAGACGATCGAGCTTGCCGTGACCGATCCGCTGACCGGCCTTTATAACCGGCGCTATCTCGACAATCACCTGAACGTGCTCTTCAACCGTTCGATGGCGCGTGGCCGGCCGCTTTCGGTGCTGATCACCGATATCGACCGCTTCAAGCATGTGAACGACACCTACGGCCATGACGGCGGCGACGAGGTGTTGCGGGAATTTTCAAATCGCGTCCGTTCGACCATCCGCGGTGCCGATCTCGCCTGCCGCTACGGTGGAGAGGAATTCGTCGTCGTGATGCCCGACACCTCGCCGGAAATTGCCGCCGCCGTCGCCGAGCGCCTGCGCGCGGCGATCGAAAGCGCTCCCTTCATGCTGAAACACTCCGGGGAAGCGCTGAATGTCACTGCTTCCTTCGGCATCGCCTCGCGTATTGCGTCGGTGCTGACCCCCGGCCAGCTGATGAAACAGGCGGATCTGGCCCTTTACGAGGCCAAGAATACCGGCCGCAACCGTGTGGTCGCCGCGGCCGCGTGACGAATCACCTGCCGCCATATGTGCCATTTGCGAGTTTTCCACTGCGGTAAGCGAATTGTTACCGATTTTTAATCTTCGCCTGGGCAATGCGGGGCGAAAATTTCGCAACTCAATAGCCCAAAAATGGACTCGCCGCGTTGCTGCGGAGATGTGCGACGCGATAGTCTTGCGAGCATCAGGCCGTAGCTCAGAGTGAAATGGAGACTATAAAAAATGCCTGCCGCCGACAGTGTCAAATAGATTGCGGCGACGTCACCTCACGTAAGGGTAGGGCAGGCGTAAGTTGTTAAGCTATATTGTCGAATTTCTTCGAAGGGCGAGGCGCTACGCTTCAAGCTCAAGCAGAGCCGATCAATCTTTGTATGTCCCAAATCTGGACTTTTAACCATAGAATCAAGATAAGAAAATTCATCATTAAGAATTTGTTGATTTTCTTTCATTTTTGCGCAAATTATCGGCTCATAAGAGAAGCGCTCCCGTTGAGGAGTTGTCGATACCCCATGATGCTCAGGTCCGCCGCATCTCCTGGGTCGTGGGGTCGGTCGGCTAGTAGGCAAGTTATAGCGGTTCCTCGTGCCGTTTTGCATGCTGGCCGACCCCCTTTCAAGAAAACGCCGCCACTTCCCGAAGATGGAAGGGCGGCGTTTTGTCTGTTTGCGCTATCATTTTTCAAAGACCACAAACTGGCAATAAAAAACGCGCACCGAAGGCGCGCGCTTTTTGAAATCCGTCAGGCCAAGTGATTACTTGATCTTGGTTTCCTTGAACTCGACATGCTTCTTTGCAACCGGGTCGTACTTCGTCTTCGTCATCTTGTCCGTCATCGTACGGCTGTTTTTCGTCGTGACGTAGAAGAAACCGGTGTCGGCTGTCGACAGCAGCTTGATCTTGATTGTTGTAGCCTTGGCCATGGTCGTCCTGCCTTTAAGAAAATGAAAGCCGTGGAAGCCGGAGGGCTCCACGGCAAATTCTGGCGCGAAACTACGAATCCCGCCCGAAAAGTCAAGTCCGTTTTCGAATGAACATCAGTCTGATGCCGGAAAGTAGGGCGTAGAGACCGAAGAAAGCGGCAATCGCCCAGGCAAAACCGTTATTTCCAGCGACATCGATCGCCGCGCCGATCGCCTGCGGCCCGGCTACGGTTCCCATCGCATAACAGAAGACGAAGGCAGCATTGGCCGCCGCAAGATCGGAACCCGTCAACCGCGAGCCGAGATGGCTGAGGCCGACCGTATAGAGGCCTGAGACGCAGCCGCCCCAGAAAAGCAGGAGCCCGGCCATCAGCAGCCAATTGTCGAGCAGTAGCGGCAACATCATAGAGCCGATGAAGCCCATCAGCGCCATGCCGGCCAGAAGCGGCCGCTTATCGGCGATGCGGTCGGAAAGCAGGCCGAGCGGGATCTGAAAAATGACGTTGCCGACGCCCATCATGGTGAGCAGCAGTGCGGCCTGCGATTCGGTGAAATGGGCGCGCACGGCAAAGATCGGAAAGAGCGACAGTCCGCCCGCTTCGACCGCGCCGAAGATGAAGACCGCCGCCGTCGCCGTCGGCACCAGGAAAACATAGCGCATGAAATGCAGTTCCGGTTTTTCCTCGAGCACCGGGCTCTCGTCGCGGGCGATGAAGATCGGAATGGCCGCAAGCAGGATGGCGGCGGCGCCGATCAGGAAGGGGAAGATGCCGTCGCTGCCGAGGATTGAAAAGAGCAGTGGTCCGGCGGCGAAGCCGAGGGAAAGCACCGTCGCATAGATGCCGAGCACGAAACCGCGCTTGGACGGCGGCGAAGCGGCGTTGATCCAGAATTCGGAGAGGATGAAGAGCGTCGTCGTCGCGCCATGAAAGGCGAAACGCAGCGGAAACCACATCCAGAAATCTTGGGCGTAATAGAAACCGAGCGCGCTCAGCGCCGAAATCAGCACGGCCCAGAGCATTGTCGGCGCCACGCCGTATTTATGGGCAAGCTTGGTGGTGATCGGTGCGGCGGCCATCGCCGCGACGCCAGCCATCGCCGTGTTGAGCCCGATCAGGGTGGACGAGATGCCGCGTTTTTCGAGGATGATGCTGAGGAGGGGCAGACCGAGGCCGATTGCTATGCCAACGGCTGATATGGACGAGATGGCTGCCACCAGAGAAGGCCAATGGATTTCTTCGACATCGCCCGGTGTGCCGTTTCTCGGCTGAGACATTTATGCATCCTTAGAAAGCTGTGCGAGCGAATCGGCCGATCGCCTCGCATAGAAAGACACAGGCGTGCCAATTCCAGGTGACGGGCAGCGTTTCGCAGTATTTCCGATGTGAGTGACCACCTGCGGAATGTAAAGCTTGTTCAGACAAGAAAAGCTTACCTTGTCAAGTCGTTGAGGATCGCCGGCTACCCCGGCGGGTCGGTGGAGGGCTGGCACTACACGTTAAATATGTCTGGAAGGTGAAGGCGCTCAATCAGGCCGTTGGGGAATGTCATAATCGTCCGGGCCATCACTCTCGCCACCGAAGCCGTGCATGCGCAGCGCCCATTGCAGGCCGATGACCCCGCCCTTGATCGGCTGGATCGAGGCGAGCGCTGTCATGACGGTGATCGGCGCCCAGATGGCAAAATGGGCCCAGACCGGCAGCACGAAGGTCATGTCGGTCAGCATATAGCCGCCGACCACGACGTGTCCGAGGACGAGGATGACGATATAGGGCGGCAGGTCGTCCGCGCGCTGGTGATGCATCGCCTCGCCGCAGGCCGCGCAATGATCAACCGACTTCAGGAAGGCGCGAAAGAGTTTGCCGCTGCCGCAGGCCGGGCAACGATTCATCAGCCCGCGCATGATGGAGCGCCCAACTGGGCGCTCGACCTCGGGCGTGTCCCCGTAGCGGAGGGCCGGATCGGTCGGTGTGCTCATCGCATGTTCCTCTTCGGATCTAGTGGCGTCCGCGTGGCGGCCTTGTCCCAGGCTTCTTGCGGACCTGGCCCCTGTCGCGGCGACCTGCCTTGTGGAAGGAGCGCACTGCCGCCGGCATCTCGCGGCCCTCGCTGACCATTTCGAAACGCAGCGCGCCGGCAAGCGGGATCGCTTCGGCAAGTTTCACAGTGACGCTGTCGCCCAAGCGATAGCCGAGCCCCGTTCGTTCACCCGAGAGCGCTTGATGTGCCTCGTCGTAAATGAAGTAATCGGTGCCGAGCGTAGATATGGGGACGAAACCGTCGGCACCATAGTCCGGCAGGGCGACAAAAAGCCCCGATTTTGTCACGCCCGAGACCCGTCCGGCAAATTCCTCGCCGACCCGGCCGCTGAGGTGATGGGCGATGAGCCGGTCGACCGTCTCGCGCTCGGCTGCCATGGCTCGGCGCTCGAAGGTCGAGATTTCGGCGGCGATATCGTCGAGCGCCGCCTCTTCGTCGGGCGTGATGCCGCCTTCGCCGAAGCCTAGCGAGCCGACGAGGGCGCGATGCACGATGAGGTCGGCATAACGGCGGATCGGCGAGGTGAAGTGGGCGTATTTCATCAGGTTGAGGCCGAAATGGCCAATATTCTCCGGACCGTAGATCGCCTGGCTCTGCGAACGCAGCACCATCTCGCTCACCATGGTCTGATGCGGCGTGCCATCCGCCTTCGCCAGGATGCCGTTGAAGTTGTTGGCGCGCATGTTGCCGCCCTTGGCAAGCGAGATCCCCAGCGTGGCCAGAAACTCGCGCAGGATCTCCTGCTTGGCAAGCGTCGGGCCGTCATGAATGCGGTAGATCAGCGGCTGACGTTTCTTTTCCAGGGTCTCGGCAGCGCAGACGTTCGCCTGGATCATCATCTCCTCGATCAGCTTATGCGCGTCGAGCCGTGGCGGCACGACGACCCGGTCGACCGTGCCGTCGGGCTTCAGCAGGATCTTGCGCTCCGGCATGTCGAGTTCCAGCGGCTGGCGCCGGTCGCGTCCGCGCTTCATCACCTCATAGGCGTGCCAGAGCGGCTTCAGGATCGGCTCGAGCATCGGTCCGGTCTGATCGTCCGGTTTGCCGTCGATCGCCGCCTGCGCCTGCTGGTAGGACAGCTTGGCCGCGCTCTTCATCATGATGCGATGAAAGATGTGGCCGATCTTGCGGCCTTCGCCGGAAAAGCTCATGCGCACGGCGAGCGCCGGGCGGTCGACGCCCTCTTTCAGCGAGCAGAGATCGTTGGAGATGCGCTCGGGCAGCATCGGCACGACACGATCGGGGAAATAGACAGAGTTGCCGCGCTTCAGCGCCTCGCGGTCGAGCGGCGAATTCGGGCGGACATACCAGGAGACGTCGGCAATCGCGACGGTGACGATGACGCCGCCGGGATTGTCGGGCGAGGGATCGAGCTCGGCATAAACCGCGTCGTCATGGTCCTTGGCATCGGCCGGGTCGATGGTGATCAGCGGCACGTCGCGCCAGTCCTCGCGATGCGACATGGTGGCGGGCTTTGCGGCCTCCGCCTCGGCGATGACGGCAGGCGGGAAGACATGCGGGATGCCGTGCGCATGGATGGCGATCATCGAGATCGCCTTTTCCGAACCGACGGAACCGACGATGGAAAGCACCTTGGCACGCGGCAGGCCGAAACGACCGAGACGGGCGATTTCGACTTCGACCAGATCGCCGTCCGTGGCGCCGCCGGTGAAATCGGGATCGATCACCATCTCCTCGCCGCGCCGTTCGATCGGCAGCAGCCGCCCGCCGCCGCCCGGCGCAGTGCGGAAAACGCCCATCGAGGCGCCGCGGCGCCTGTCGATCACCTTGATGATCCGTGCCGTATAGGCCGGCCCACCGCGATCGACAGCCGGGAAGATCTTCGCCAGGATGCGATCGCCGAGGCCTGCGACCGGCGCCTTACCCTTGCCCTGGCGGCCTGCCGGCGATTGCTGGCGGATGGCGACGGCGGGTGCCACGCCCTGGTCCTCCGGCCACTCTGCCGGCCGGCCGATCAGATCGCCGTCCTTGTCGCGCGTCGTGATGTCGAGAACGGTGACGGGCGGCAGCGCACCGGGCCGGATCAGCGACTTGCGGTTCTTCTGCAGCATGCCTTCCTGCTCGAGCTCCTGCAGCATCTGCTTGAGCTCGACGCGGCTATCGCCTTTCAGGCCGAACGCCTTGGCGAGTTCACGCTTGGACGCTTTCTGCGGATGATCGGCGATGAAGCGCAGGATCACCTCGCGGGAAGGCAGCGCGCCGTGGACGATGTTCAGCGGCTCGACGGCGGGAGCATCCTTGCCGGCGCGGCCGGTCTTGCCCGGGCGCTTGCCCGCAGGGTTCGTTCTCTCGCGCGGTATTCTGCTCACGTCAGCCCTTTTTCGATTTCGCGGGCGCTTTCGCCTTCGTTATCTTCGGTTTGGCGGCCGTCTTGGTGCTCTTGGCTTCGGCGGCTGCGGCCTTTGGCTTGGCTTTCGCCTTGGCCGCCTTGCCCGCAGGGGTCTTGCCGGCCTTCTCGGCGATCAGCGCAAGCGCCTCTTCGACGGTGATCGCCTGCGGATCCTTGCCCTTCGGCAGCGTGGCGTTGACCTTGCCCCAGTTGACATAGGGGCCGTACTTACCGTCGCGAACGGTGATGGCGCCGCCACCAGGATGATCGCCGAGCGTCTTCAGCGCTGCCGGTGTCCCGCGCGAACCTCGGCCCGGGGCCTGGTTCGCCTTTTCGGCGATAACAGTCACGGCACGGTTGAGACCGACCGAAAACACGTCTTCGACGGTTTCCAGATTGGCATAGGAACCGTCATGCAGGAGGAACGGCCCGTAGCGGCCGATGCCCGACGAGATCATCTTGCCGGTTTCTGGATGTTTGCCGATATCGCGCGGTAGCGAGATCAGCGCCATCGCTTTTTCATAATCGATGTCCTCAGGCTTCCAGCCCTTCGGCAGCGAAGCGCGTTTGGCTTCCTTGCCGTCGCCGCGCTGGATATAGGGGCCGAAGCGGCCGGAACGCAGCGTCAGCTCCTCGCCGGTCGTCGGATCGGTGCCGAGGTTCTTCGGCTCGTTGAGGGCGGCACCGTCCGCTTCTCCGCCGTTTTCGGAGGAGAGTTGGCGGGTGTAGTTGCAGTCCGGATAGTTCGAGCAGCCGACGAAGGCGCCGTATTTGCCGAGCTTCAGCGACAGGTTGCCGGTGCCGCAGACCTGACAGATGCGCGGATCGCTACCGTCCTCTCGTTTCGGGAAGACGAGCGGTGCCAGCGCCTCGTTCAGCGAATCCAGCACGTTGGTGACGCGAAGTTCCTTGGTGTCCTCGATCTGGGCGAAGAAATCCTTCCAGAAATCGCGCAGCACCTGCTTCCAGTTCAACTCGCCGGCGGAAATCCGGTCAAGTTTCTCTTCGAGATCGGCGGTGAAGTCGTATTCGACATATTTGGTGAAGAAGCTCTCGAGGAATGCCGTCACCAGCCGGCCCTTGGCCTGCGGGATCAGCTTGCGTTTGTCGATCGTTACATAGTCGCGGTCGCGCAGCGTCGCGAGCGTCGCGGCATAGGTGGAGGGGCGGCCGATGCCGAGCTCTTCCATCTTCTTGATCAGCGAGGCTTCCGAATAACGCGGCGGCGGTTCGGTGAAATGCTGCGTCGAATTGATCTTCTGCTTGGCGAGCGCCTCGCGCGCATTGATCTCCGGCAGGCGGCCATCCTCGTCGCCGTCGTCGCTTTGCTCGCCATCTTCCTTCTGGTCGGTATAGGCGGCGATGAAACCATCGAAGCGTATGACCGAACCGACGGCACGCAGACCGGCCTTCTCGCCTTTGTTGTCAGCGGTGATTTCAGCCGTCGTGCGCTCGATCTCGGCCGATGCCATCTGGCTGGCGATGCCGCGCTTCCAGATCAGCTCGTAGAGTCGGATCTGGTCGGCATCGAGGAATTTGCGTACGCGGTCGGGCGAACGATAGAAATCGGTCGGCCGGATCGCCTCGTGCGCCTCCTGGGCGTTCTTCGCCTTGGTCGAGTAGAGGCGCGGCTTTTCCGGCATGTAGCGCTCGCCGAACTGGTCGACGATGGCGCTACGCGCAGCATCGATCGCCTCGGGCGCCATCTGCACGCCGTCGGTTCGCATATAGGTGATGAGACCAACCGTCTCGCCGCCGATATCGACGCCCTCATAGAGTCTTTGCGCGATTTGCATGGTGCGCGAAGCGGAGAAGCCGAGATTGGAGGAGGCCGCCTGCTGCAGCGTCGAGGTCGTAAACGGCGGTCCCGGGTTGCGCTTGACCGGTTTCGCCTCGACCGTGTCGACGACATAGCTCGCGCCTTCGAGCAATGCCTTCAGCCGGCCGGCATCTTCGCCGTTGCCGATTGCGCGCGGCTGCAGCCGTTTGCCGCTCGCCGAAACCAGTCTTGCCTCGAACTCGTCGCCGCGCGGCGTCTTCAGCAGCGCCGAGATGTTCCAGTACTCTTCCGAAATGAAGCGCTCGATCTCGGATTCGCGGTCGCAGACCAGGCGAAGCGCCACTGACTGAACGCGGCCGGCCGAACGCGCGCCGGGCAGCTTGCGCCACAGCACCGGCGAAAGATTGAAGCCAACGAGATAATCGAGCGCGCGGCGGGCGAGATAAGCGTCAACCAGCGGCACGTCGATGTCGCGCGGATCGGCCATCGCGTCGAGCACGGCTTTCTTGGTGATCGCATTGAAGACGACGCGCTTGACCGGTTTACCGTTCAGCACGCGCTTCTTGTTCAGCATGTCGAGAACATGCCAGGAAATCGCTTCGCCTTCGCGATCCGGGTCGGTCGCGAGAAACAGGCCATCGGCGGACTTCACCGCGTCGGCAATGTCCTTCATCCGCTTGGCGGAGGCGCTATCGACCTCCCAAAGCATTTCGAAATCCTGATCAGGAAGAACTGAGCCATCCTTGGCAGGCAGATCGCGCACATGGCCGAAGGAGGCGAGCACTTTGTATCCCGGACCGAGATACTTATTGATCGTCTTGGCCTTGGCAGGCGATTCCACCACTACAACATTCATGATGATTCTCTAAAAGGGAAACGACGCCAGCGTTGAAGCCAGCGCGACACACACCGCAACATGGATATCGGCCACCCGACATGGACAGGGAAATCGCCGCGGTCAAGGGGTTTGCTACAATTTTACCTCTTGTGTCTATTGCAACCAAAGGGCGGAAACCAGCAAAATACGATTATAGTATATGTCCTAAGATTTTCGACGCAGCGTTCGACAATGCGAAAAGCCGCCATCCGATGTCGTACCCAGGTTCAATCGGAGAGCGAGACGAGGCCGCCCTGATGCCGGTGCAGCCTGCCTGATATATCGAGTTCCAGAAGGATGAGATAGACCGCGGATGCCGACAGGCCGGTATGGCGGATGACGTCGTCGATCTCGACCGGCGTCGGCCCGAGCGCATCGATGATGCGGTATCGATCGGAATCGCCTGGTGGCACCGACATTGCTTTACCGCCAGGCGCCGGCTCCTCCGCCATCGATGACGGGAACAGGTCGAATTGCGCAAGCGGCGCCAGGGCCTCGACGACATCGGCGGGTGCGGTGACGATCGAAGCTCCGTCCTTCAGCAGGCCGTTGGTGCCATGGCAGCGCGGATCGAGCGGTGAGCCGGGCACGGCAAACACCAGGCGGCCGAAGTCGCCAGCCAGCCGTGCGGTGATCAGCGAGCCCGAACGCGCCGCCGCTTCGATGACGACGAGGCCGAGGCCGATGCCGGCGATCAGCCGGTTCCGGCGCGGGAAGTCGCGGGCGCGGGGCTCCCAGCCGAAGGGCATCTCGCTCACCGCCAAGCCGTTGCCGCCGGTTATCTCTTCGAGCAGGTCGATATTCTCCGGCGGGTAAGGTTGGTCGAGGCCGCCGGCGAGCGCCGCGATCGTTCCTGTGCCGAGGCTTGCCCGGTGGGCGGCAGTGTCTATGCCGCGCGCCAGGCCGGAGACCACGGTATATCCAGCCCGGCCGCAGTCGCGCGCCACCATCGCCGCGAATTTCGCGCCCGCGATCGAGGCGTTGCGCGAGCCGACGATGCCGACGGCCGGGCGTTTGGCAGCGGCAAGCGCACCCTTGACGGCGAGAAGCGGCGGCGCGCCGTCAATCTGCTTCAGCGCTTGCGGGTAGTCCGGCTCGCCGATGCCGACGAAGCGGGCGCCGAAGCGATGCGCCGCCTCCAGTTCCCGATGCGCCTCGGCCTCGCTGGCGATGCGGATTGCCCGCGTGGCGCCGCCACGCGCCGAAAGCTCCGGCAGTGCGGCAAGCGCTGCCTCGGCCGAGCCGAAATGATTGATGAGGTCGCGAAAGGTGGCAGGGCCGATATTGTCGGAACGGATAAGGCGCAGCCAGGCAATTCTTTGCCGTTCGGTCAGCACCACGCCTTTTGGTCCGGCGCTCAGCGCATCCATTATCCCTTTGCCCCGATCTTGCTTTCCGTCCCGCTCATCAGGCGGGAAATATTCGCCTTGTGCTTCCAGTAGGAGATGAGGGTCATGATCGCCATGACAGCCGCAACCTTTTCGTTACCCAGTATCCACAGCGCAACCGGAATGACAAGCATGGCGACAAGCGCCGATAGCGAGGAGTAGCGGGTGGTGAAGGCGACCGCCAGCCAGACGGCGGCGAAGAGCACGACCATGATCGGCGCGACGCCGAGCAGGGTGCCGATGTAGGTGGCGACACCCTTGCCACCCTTGAAGCCGATCCAGGCCGGGAAGAGATGGCCGATGAAGGCGAAGAAGCCGGCGATGATCGCGGCCTCCTCACCAAGGAAATAACCGACGATCCAGGCCGCCGCCGACGCCTTCAGCGCATCGAGCAGCAGCGTCGCCGCGGCGAGCGATCGGTTTCCTGTTCTGAGTACATTGGTCGCGCCGATATTGCCGGAGCCGATGCTGCGCACGTCGCCGAGGCCGGCGGCACGCGTCAGGATCAGGCCGAACGGGATCGAGCCGAAGAGATAACCGATAACGGCGGCAGCAAGCGCGATCGGCAGCGTGATCTGCCATGACATGAGATTGGATAACATATGTCCCCTCAGCCCCTCCGTGGCCTATCCTCGAGTCAGCCTTCTCCCGCTGCGGGATGGACGGTGAGGTCGATCCTAAATTGCGTGGACAACCTTTCCCGAGACGTATGTCGCGACCGCCCGCCCGCTGAAGCGCGCATCCTCGAACGGCGTATTCTTCGAGCGGGAGAGAAGCATGTCTTTGGCGACAAGCCAAGGCTCATCGAGATCGATCAGTGCGATATCGGCCGCAGCGCCCGGCTTCAACGTGCCGGCCGCGAGGCCGAAGATTTGCGCGGGGCGGGTGGACATGGCGTCGATCAGGCGCATCAGGCTCACCTGGCCGCCATGGTGAAGCCTGAGCGCTGCCGCCAGCATGGTTTCAAGGCCAATCGCGCCATCCTCCGCCTCGCCGAACGGCAGGCGCTTCGTATCGACATCCTGCGGGTCGTGTGAGGAAACGATGATATCGATCGCGCCGCTGGCAAGGGCGTCGGCCATGGCCACCCTGTCATCTTCCGGGCGCAGTGGCGGATAGAGCTTGAAAAAGGTGCGGTATTCGCCGATGTCGTTTTCGTTGAGCGCCAGATTGTTGATCGAGATGCCGCAGGTGACCTTGGCGCCGCGGCTGCGGGCGCGCTCGATCGCCTCGACCGATTCCGGCACCGAGATCGTCGCGGCGTGATAACGGCCGCGGGTCAGCTGCGCGATCCTGAGATCGCGTTCGAGCGGGATGAGCTCGGCTTCCTTTGGAATGCCGGAAAGCCCGAGCCAGCTGGCGAAAAGCCCCTCATGCATGACGCCGTTGGCGCCGAGATATTTGTCGCGCGTTTCGCAGCAGACGACGGCGCCGAATTCACGCGCATAGGTCATGATCCGGCGCAGCACCTGCGTGTCGTGGACGCTGGAATGGGCATCGGTAAACGCGACGGCGCCTGCCTGCATCAACAGGCCGATCTCCGTCATCTCCTCGCCGGCAAGGCCCTTGGTGATGGCGGCTGCCGGATAGACGTTGACGGCGGCCGTATCCCGCGCCGTCTTTTTGACGAATTCGACGAGCGCGATGTCGTCGATGATGGGATCGGTGTCCGGCATCATGATGATCGAGGTGACGCCGCCAGCCGCTGCCGCCCGGCTCGCCGAGGCGATCGTCTCACGGTGTTCGCCGCCGGGTTCGCCGACATGGACGCGCGCATCGACGAGCCCGGGCGTCGCGACAAGGCCCGTGCAGTCGCGGATGACGGCGCCATCAGGCGCGCCCTGGTTCTGCGCCTTGTGGCCGGCGGCGAGAATCACGCCGTTTTCGGCGATGATCGTCCCCACCTCGTCGAGATTGCGCGACGGGTCGATGATGCGGACGTTCTTGAGGACGATCGGGTTGCTCATGCCATCATTCCATCGCTTCGGGGACCCTGGTTCTGCGAGACGAGCAGCGTCTCCATCACAGCCATGCGCACCGCGACTCCCATTTCCACCTGTTCGGCGATCACGCTCTGCGGCCCGTCCGCCACTTCCGAGGCAATCTCGACGCCGCGGTTCATTGGGCCGGGATGCATGACCAGGGCATCGTCCTTCGCCGCTTTCAGCGTTTCGGCGTCAAGACCGTAGAAGTGAAAGTATTCGCGCACCGAAGGCACAAAGGCGCCGGACATGCGCTCGCGCTGCAGCCGCAGCATCATCACGACGTCGGCGTCCTTCAGCCCTTCCTGCATCGAATGGAAGACCTCGACGCCCATCTCGGCGATGCCGGCGGGCAGGAGGGTCGCCGGTGCGACGACGCGCACGCGGGCGCCCATCGCATTGAGCAGCAGGATATTGGAGCGCGCCACCCGCGAATGCAGCACGTCGCCGCAGATCGCCACGATGATGCGCGAAAGCTTGCCCTTGGCACGGCGGATCGTCAGCGCGTCGAGCAGCGCCTGGGTCGGATGTTCATGCTGCCCATCACCGGCATTGACGACAGAGCAGGAGACCTTCTGGGCGAGAAGGGCGGCCGCACCGGCGCTCGAATGGCGGATTACCAGCACGTCGGGGCGCATCGCATTCAGCGTCATCGCCGTGTCGATCAGCGTTTCGCCTTTCTTCACCGAGGAATTGCCGACCGACATGTTCATGACGTCGGCGCCGAGCCGCTTGCCGGCAAGCTCGAAGGAGGCCTGCGTGCGGGTCGATGCCTCGAAGAAGAGGTTGATCTGCGTCAATCCGCGCAGCGTCGACGTCTTCTTTTCTCTCTGGCGGCTGATCTTGACGGCCTCGTCCGCCTTGTCGAGAAGATAGGTGATATCCTGCTCGGTGAGGCCCTTGATGCCGATGAGGTGGCGGTGGGGGAAAAAGACCATGACCCTGCCTCTTGCTGTCTCTGGCGGTCTATAAAGAGTGCGGCCCGCCGGGGCAAGCATGCGCTGTGGGCAAAGGCTTATGTCCCCATGCATTTTTGCCCGAATTCCGATAGAGCAGAATGAACCGAATCATAACTTCCGGTTTCCCTTTGCCGGGTTCTTACACTAGAAGCGAATTATGACCTCCGCCAACCGGATTGACGACAAACTCGCAGAACTCAACCAGCCGAGCCTGTGGTCCGGCATCAACGCCTATCGATCCGATCCGCTGATCGTCGATCTGACGGCGGCTCTGCCGCGCGGCATCCGCGAAGACCTGGAAAATATGGGCCGCTACGTCACCTCGCCGGAGGCGCAGGAGATGGCGCGCATGGCAAACCAGGGCGTGCCGCAGCTGCGCACTCATGGTCCACGCGGTGAGCGCCTCGACGTCGTCGAGTTTCACCCCGCCTGGCATGCATTGATGCGCCGCTCCATGTCGGTCGGCCTGCATTCCTCCGTCTGGGACCCCCAGGCCGATACCGAGGCCAAGGACGAGGCCCATAGAGTTCGCGCCGCGCGGTTTTACCTGACGTCGCAGTTGGAGTCCGGCCATCTCTGCCCGTTGACGATGACGAGCGCCTCCGTCGCGGCGCTCTCGGCCTCGCCCGCGGTCCAGAAGGACTGGGCGCCGAAAATTCTCTCGCGCAAATATGATTCGTCGAACAAGCCGGCCATGCAGAAATCGGCCGTGACCATCGGCATGGGCATGACGGAAAAGCAGGGCGGCACGGATGTGCGCGCCAACAGGAGCGCTGCCGAAAAGGTCAGCGAGGGCATCTACCGGCTGTCCGGGCATAAGTGGTTCATGTCCGCGCCGATGAGCGATGCCTTCATCATGCTGGCGCAGACGAAAGAGGGGATGGGCTGCTTTCTCGTGCCGCGCCTTCTGGAGGATGGTTCCGCCAACGGGCTGCAGTTCCAGCGGCTGAAGGACAAGGTCGGCAACCGCTCCAACGCCTCGGCCGAGGTCGAGTTCACCGATACGTTTGGTTTCCTGCTCGGTGGTCCGGATGCCGGCATCCGCACGATCCTCGACATGGTGACGCTGACCCGGCTCGACTGCGCGCTGGCCTCCTCAGGCATGATGCGCGGCTCGCTCGCCGAAGCCGTGCACCACACCCGCGGCCGCAGCGTCTTCGGCAAGATGCTCGTCAACCAGCCGATCATGACGCGCGTGCTCGCCGACATGGCGCTCGACGTCGCCGCCGCGACGGCGCTGTCCTTCCGTCTGGCCGACGCCTTCGACAAGGCGCGCGGCAATGCCGAGCAAGCGGCCTATGCCCGCGTCATGACGCCGGTCGCCAAATACTGGTGCTGCAAGATCGCGCCAGCGTTGATCTATGAGGCGATGGAATGTATCGGCGGCAACGGCTACATCGAAGAGCGCCCGATCGCCCGCCATTACCGCGAGGCTCCGGTCAACGCCATCTGGGAAGGCTCCGGCAACGTCATGGCGCTCGACGTGCTGCGTGTGCTCAACCGCGGCAAGGATCTGTTCGAGACGGTCTTTGCCGGCCTTGCCCGCGATCTCGGCCCTGCCGGCAAGAAGACCATCGACGTGCTGCGCGCCGCAATCGCGCTGTGCGAACAGGATGAGGGCGCCGCGCGCCTGCTCGTCGAGCAACTGGCGCTCGCCGCCGGTGCCGCCGAACTGTACCGGCTGGGGGCAGGGCGCATTGCCGATGCCTTCATCGAGACGCGTCTTGCCGGCGGCTGGCGCTCCACCTACGGCATGCTCGATTCCCGCTTCGACGCCAGCTACATCGTCGACCTGCTCTATCCCCCGGCCGCCTGATCATAAGCGGGGTCAGGCGATCCCGAGCACCGAGACGCTGAACTGTCGACGACGATCACTTTGTATCTTCAGACCGGTCGTGACGCCTCTCGTTGAGGTCGCCTTCCCAGCCTATCCGCGCGCGATCGCATTTTTCCGCCGGTATTTCTCGACAAGATTTCGCAAAGCCTGCTCGAACAGTGTCTTTTTTCGTCGCCAATCGCGCGGTGGTCATTGCCGCGTCGAGCAAGGCGTCATCGATATCGATATCGTCCGCATGATCGCGCCCAATTTGTGATCATCATCAGAGATACACATCCACCTCACGACGGTTCAAGTTTGGCAACGATCTCCATCGGCATAAACAAAAATCCGGCCGCGTCGCCACGGCCGGATTTCAGTGTATACGTCCGAAAATCAGCGTTCAGAAGAAGCCACGGCGCTGCCACCAGCCGGCTTTCTTCGGCTTGCCGTCATCGCCTTCGCCATTCTCGACGCGGGTGGATTTCACCGTCGGCTCGGAGGAGGAGATGTTGGATTCACGGTTGGCGCGAAGCGGCTTTGCCTCTTCCTGGACTGGCGGTGCGAGATCGGCGGAGGCTTCCACCAATTCCGGTTCGGCCTCGACCGCAGGTACCGTCTCTGCAATCGGTTCCTCGACCGGCGATGCGGCCGGTTTGCGGCGGCCGCGACTGCGGGCGGGCTTCACCTCTTCGGTTATGACAGGTGCGCTCTCGACAGCTGCCATTGCGGGCTGGCCCTCGTCGGCCTGTTCGGCAATCGCCTCGACCGCCACGGCTTCGCTCGGAGCGCCGCCGTTCGAAACGTCGTCGCCTTCGTCCTCGTCGCCGCCATTGTCTTCACCGGCTTCACCGGCTTCGCCGGCCGTCAGTTCGGAACCATCTTCGGCGCGATTGCGACGGCCGCCACGCTTGCCGCGACGGCGCCGCTTGCGGCGCTGCGATTCCTCGCTTTCAGCGCGTGTCTCAGGCGTAGCTTCGGCGTTTTCATCACCTTCGCTGCCCTCGTCGTCACCGTCCTCATCCTCGTCGCCGGCTTCGCCTGCTGCCGATGCCGGCTGCTCGGCAGTGCCGTTGCGGCCACGGCGGCGCCTGCGGCGCTTGCGCTTGCGGTTGCCGTCAGCTTCGCCTTCCGAGCGTGCTGCGACGGGCCGTTCGGCAACGGCCGGCTTTTCCTCGAGTTCCTCGTCTTCCTCCTCATCCACTTCGATGACGATATCGTCGTCGTCATCCTCGGGAATGGCTGCGAAGTTGAAGAGCGTTTCGATCTTGACCGGGTTTTCCACCGGATCGCCGCGATCGATCGCGAAATGCTGTGCGCCGACCGAACCGTCTGCATCGATGACGATAGCGACGCCGAAACGGCTTTCGTAATCGATGATCGTCTGGCGCTTGTGGTTGAGCAGGTAGAGCGCGATGTCAGGCGTGGTGCGCACGGTGATGTTGTGCGTGGTGTTTTTCAGCAGATATTCCTCGATACCGCGCAGGACATGCAGGGCGACGGAGGACTGCGAGCGCACATGGCCGGTGCCGCCGCAATGCGAGCAGACCTGCGTGGTCGATTCGAGAACCGACGCGCGGATACGCTGTCGCGACATTTCGAGCAGGCCGAAATGCGAGATCCGGCCGACTTGGATGCGGGCGCGGTCGTTCTTCAGGCATTCCTTCAGCTTCTTCTCGACGGCGCGGTTGTTGCGCTTCTCTTCCATGTCGATGAAGTCGATGACGATCAGGCCGGCAAGGTCGCGAAGGCGAAGCTGGCGGGCGACTTCGTCTGCAGCCTCGAGATTCGTCTGCAGCGCGGTGTCTTCGATCGAATGTTCGCGGGTCGAGCGGCCGGAGTTGACGTCGATCGAAACCAGCGCTTCGGTCTGGTTCATGATCAGGTAGCCGCCGGACTTCAGCGTCACCTGCGGCTGCAGCATGCGGTCGAGCTGAGCCTCGATGCCGGAACGCGAAAAGATCGGATGGATGTCGCGGTACGGCTGAACCACCTTGGCATGGCTCGGCATCAGCATCTTCATGAAGTCTTTCGCTTCACGATAGCCTTCTTCACCTGAAACGATGACTTCGCTGATATCCTTGTTGTAGAGGTCGCGGATCGAGCGCTTGATCAGCGAGCCTTCCTCATAGACGAGGCAGGGAGCGGTAGACGCCAGCGTCAGGGTGCGCACGTTCTCCCACAGGCGCATCAGATATTCGAAGTCACGCTTGACCTCGACCTTGGTGCGGTTGGCACCGGCGGTGCGAAGGATGACGCCCATGCCCTGCGGCACCTCGAGCAGGCGCGCGATTTCCTTCAGGCGCTTGCGGTCGGCAGGATTGGTGATCTTGCGGGAAATGCCGCCGCCGCGCGCCGTGTTCGGCATTAGGACGGAATAGCGGCCGGCGAGCGAGAGATAGGTGGTAAGGGCTGCGCCCTTATTGCCGCGCTCTTCCTTGGCGACCTGCACGAGCAGGATCTGGCGGCGCTTGATGACTTCCTGGATGCGGTACTGCTTGCGTGGCTTGCGCTGCACGCGGTCCGGCACCTCTTCCATCGCGTCTTCGGCGCCGACGGATTCGATGATTTCCTCTTCGCCGTGATCGTCATCATCGTCGTCATCGTCGTTGCGACGCTTGCTGGTATCGACGTCTTCGGAGATCGAGTCGGTTTCTACCATCGCGGCCATTGCGCCGCCGGTCGAGCCGTCATCCTCATTGTCGACGGTTGAAGCGCCTTCGGCTTCAACGTCTGTGGGAACAGCGTCTTCGGTCTCGGTCGTTTCGGCGGCCGGTTCTACGACCTTCTTGCGGCTGCGGCGCGGCCTTGCTTTCTTCGCAGGCGCTTCCTCGGCGGCCGCGGGCGACGCCGCGGTCTCTACCGCTGCCGTCTCTTCCGTTGCGGCATCGGTTTCTGGCGCCTCTGCCGGAACGATGCCGACATCCGGCTGATCCTGCTTGGAAAGATCGACCATCGGCGCGGTTTCGACATGCTCGACGTCTTCGTCGCGGCGATGCTCTTCGGCTTCGGCCCGAAGCAGCGCCTGACGGTCGGCAAGCGGTATCTGATAATAATCGGGATGGATTTCGGCGAAGGCCAGGAAGCCGTGCCGGTTGCCGCCGTAATCGACGAAGGCGGCTTGCAGCGAGGGCTCGACCCTCGTTACCTTTGCAAGATAGATGTTGCCGCGGATCTGCTTCTTGTGCTGGGACTCGAAGTCAAATTCTTCTATGCGGTTCCCGCGAACGACAACGACGCGCGTCTCTTCCTCGTGAGACGCATCGATAAGCATTTTGTCTGCCATGTAAGCTGTGCTCCTCGGCGTGGCCGCGAGAGCGCATTCCCGACTGCTGTTGAGACAGAAAGAATGCGGTCCGCAGTGGCCGCGCCGGATAATGAAAGTCGCGCCTGATGCGAGGGGGAGGGCAGCAGCCAGACCGCAGCCGGAACCATTTCGGTCCGGGGCCTGTACACTTCAGATAAAACCTGCTGCGAAACCATCAACAACCAAGCGTGATCGACAAATGTGAAGACCCGTTCGGGTCCGATGAGTTTGCTCCCTGAGAGCGTGGTGGCTGATCCACCAATGAATTCCGACAATAAGCCGGAAAATCAGGATCCAGTTTTAGGGATTAAGCGCATGAGACGGCGGACGATGACCGGTGTGGCGCCAGGTCCTGATCTGGCTGGCAGCCTTTGCGGCGACTCTATCCCGTCAACACTTTACCCTGAAATTCGTTGTATGTTTTCTGTGTCACAATAGCAAGGGAAAAGCCAAATGTGCCATAATATTGATGGATTTCGCAACGCATAGAAGCTGGGGATAAAGTGATCGCGATTCGGCAGGCTGCAGCGGGTGTTTCGTCACACCGACGTTCACTGCTGCGGCGTCGGGTCCATCGCATTACAAATAGGGTGTGGCGGTTTATTGTTTAAGAGGGCTCGGATCGCGACGAAATCCGCAGCGCGGCGATCGATAATCGCAAGGCGGGTTCTGGCGGCGCTTTTGGCCGCCAGTCTCCTGCCGGTCGCTGTCAGCTCCGTCGAGGCCAGGGATCCGCTGCTTGCCTATGGCGCGCGCATCGTCGGCGACGACGCAAGGACCCGCATCGTCATCGATTTCGATCGCGAGCCGCGTTTTTCGGTCCACTATATCGCCAATCCGGAACGCATCGTCGTCGACCTGCCGGCGACCGCCTTCGGTTTTCCGGCGAAGGATCTTGCCGCCCGCGGCCTGTTCAAGGATATCCGCTACGGCAAGATGGACGAGGAGAGCGCCCGCATCGTGCTGACGACGGCAGGGCCGGTGAAGCTGGCGCTTGCCAAGGTGCAGGCCGATGAGACGGGCAACGGCCATCGCCTCGTGCTCGATGCGGAGATGATCGACAAGAAGGCCTTTGCCGAACTGGTAAAGACGCAATCCTGGAGCGATCGGACTGAGGCGGAGCAGACGACGAGCGCCATTCCGGCACCGGAAAAAGCTGCCCCCGGCGATTTTGTCATCGCCGTCGACGCCGGCCATGGCGGCATCGATACCGGCGCCATCGGCGTCGACACCAAGACCGAGGAAAAGCAGGTGACGCTTGCTTTCGCCAAGGCTTTGACCGACCGGCTGAACAAGGAGCCGGGCATCAAGGCTTTCCTGACGCGCGAGGATGACGAGTTCCTGTCGCTTTCGCAGCGCGTGCTGATCGCCCGCCAGAACCATGCCGGCCTATTCATTTCGCTGCATGCCGACACGCTGAAGCAGAAGGATATCCGCGGCGCCACCGTCTACACGATCTCCGACAAGGCATCCGACAAGCTCGCCGCCGATCTCGCCGAACGTGAAAACCTCTCGGATCAGATCGCCGGCAAGGAGACGGTTGCCGAGCCGCCCGAGGTCGCCGACATCCTGCTCGATCTGACACGGCGCGAGACGCAGGCGTTCTCGATATCGCTGGCCGAGAGTGTGCTGAATTCCTTCAAGGATCAGGTCGGCACCATCAACAATCCGCACCGTCATGCCGGCTTCCGCGTGCTGCAGGCCCCCGACGTGCCGTCGATCCTTCTCGAGATCGGGTTCCTCTCGAATGCCGAAGACGAGAAACTGCTGCTCGACGAGGCCTGGCGCGGCAAGATCGCCGGTCTCTTGACCGACGCAGTGAAGCGATACCGAGCCGCCGTCATGGCGAATGGCGGCTGACAGCCGCCGCCCAAAAATCTGTAGCGGTTGCGGCACGGCGGCCCGCATAAAAACAAAGATTCATAAAAACAAAGATTTAAGTCCGCCGCATGAATCAAATTCTGAGCAGGATACCCAGATCGGCAGTTGGGACGGCGTTGCTTGGATGTGACAGTCCTAATGAAACGCGGCCGCAGCGGTGAATGCGGCGCAGACAGCCCTATTTTGCTCACATTCGCGCCGTTACTCCGGCTTATGTTTCGCAGCCTGAGGCGCGAAATCGGCTTGTGGCGGTTGCGCTCATAGAGTAAGCCGCGCAACGTGCAAATTGCCTTGATCTGTGCAATCGTTGCGGCTGCGCCGATTGAAGATCGAAGAGACCGGTAGCTGAAATATGGTTAGACTTTTTGGATATTTCTTCGGAATGGCCTGCGTCCTGTTTCTGGTCGCGGCGGCGGGTGTTGCCATCTATCTCGCCAATGTCGCGAAGGATCTCCCGGATTATGCCGTTCTGAACAGCTACGCGCCGCCGGTGACGACCCGCGTCCATGCCGGCAACGGCGCGCTTATGGCCGAATACGCCAAGGAAAAGCGTCTCTTCCTGCCGATCCAGGCCATTCCCGACCGCGTGAAGGCCGCTTTCCTGTCGGCCGAAGACAAGAATTTCTACAATCATCCGGGCGTTGATCTCACCGGCCTTGGCCGTGCAATCCTCGTCAACCTGCAGAATTTCGGTTCCGGCCGCCGCCCGGTCGGTGCCTCGACGATCACCCAGCAGGTGGCCAAAAACTTCCTTTTGAGTTCGGACCAGACGATCGACCGCAAGATCAAGGAAGCAATCCTCTCCTTTCGCATCGAGCAGGCCTACAGCAAGGACAAGATCCTCGAACTCTACCTGAACGAGATTTTCTTCGGTCTGAATTCCTACGGCATCGCTGGCGCGGCACTCACCTATTTCAACAAATCCGTCACCGAACTGACCGTCGCCGAAGCCGCCTATCTGGCATCGCTGCCGAAGGGACCTGCCAATTATCATCCTTTCCGCCATCCGGAAGCTGCGCTCGAGCGCCGCAACTGGGTGATCGACCGGATGGTCGAGAACGGCTATGTCAGCCAGCCTGACGGCGAGGAAGCCAAGAAACAGCCGCTTGGCGTCACCGCCCGCACCACCGGCCCCTCGCTCTTTGCTTCGGATTATTTCGCCGAAGCCGTGCGCCGCCAGTTGATCGACCAGTACGGGGAAAAAGTCCTCTATGAGGGCGGCCTTTCGGTACGGACGTCGCTCGATCCGCAGATGCAGCTCGCTGCTCGCAAGGCGCTGCAGGACGGTCTGGTTACCTATGACGAGCGCCGCGGTTTCCACGGCCCGATCAAGCAGATCGATGCAAGCGGCGATTGGGGTAAGGCGCTTGCCGATATCCCCGCACTGTCCGACGTACCGGAATGGCGGCTTGCCGTCGTACTCGCAGTTTCCGACTCGACCGTCGACATCGGCCTGCAGCCGGCCAAGGATGGAAGCGGCAAGGTTGCGGCCGACCGTCAACGCGGCACGATCGACGCCAAGAATATGCAATGGGCCTTCCGTTCGGCAGACGGCGCCCGCAAGTCCACGAAGTCGCCGGTCGGCGCCGTAGCTGCCGGTGACGTCGTCTATGTCGAGAAGCTCGGCGATAACACCTCGACCTCCTATCGCCTGCGTCAACCCCCGAAGGTGCAGGGTGGTCTCGTCGCGATGGACCCGAAGACGGGCCGCGTGCTCGCCATGGTCGGCGGCTTCTCCTACGGCCAGTCCGAATTCAACCGCGCCACTCAGGCGATGCGCCAGCCGGGCTCCTCCTTCAAGCCCTTCGTCTATGCGGCGGCGATGGACAATGGCTATACGCCGGCCTCGGTCATCATGGACGCTCCGATCGAAATCGTCTCGGGCGGCCAGGTCTGGAGGCCGGAAAACTACGGCGGCGAAGTAAGCGGCCCGTCGACGCTGCGCTCGGGCATCGAGCATTCGCGCAACCTGATGACGGTGCGCCTCGCCAACGATCTCGGCATGAACATCGTCGCCGAATATGCCGAGCGCTTTGGCATTTACGATCACATGCTGCCGGTTCTCTCCATGTCGCTCGGCGCCGGCGACACGACCGTGCTGCGGATGGTCTCGGCCTATTCGGTTATTGCCAATGGCGGCAAGCAGATCAAGCCGACATTGATCGACCGCATCCAGGACCGCTACGGCAAGACCATCTTCAGGCATGAGGAGCGTCTCTGCGAGGGCTGCAATGCCGGCGACTGGCAGAACCAGGAAGAGCCGAATATCGTCGACAACCGCGAAACCGTGCTCGACCCGATGACCGCCTACCAGATCACCTCGATGATGCAGGGCGTCATCCAGCGCGGCACCGCCGCCGGCAAGGTCGATCTCGGCGGTCGCGATGTCGCCGGAAAGACCGGCACCACCAACGACGAGAAAGATGCCTGGTTCGTCGGCTTCACGCCGGATCTGGTCGCCGGCCTCTATATGGGCTTCGATACGCCGGCCCCGCTCGGCCGCGGCGGCACCGGGGGTGTTCTCTCTGCCCCGATCTTCAACGAATTCATGCAGGCGGCCGTCAAGGACATGCCAGAATCGAAATTCGTCATTCCATCAGGCATGAATCTGATCCCGATCGACCGCAAGACCGGCATGGCGGCCGTCGACGGCGATCCGAACACCATCATCGAGGCCTTCAAGCCCGGCACCGGCCCGGCCGACAGCTTCTCTGTCATCGGCATGGACAGCACCATGGCGCCTGAAGAAATCCTGAAGACCTCGCCGCAGGCCAACCAGGCCGTCCAGACCGGCACGCCCGGCCTGTTCTGATCGAGGCCCGAATTTTTGAACGCCCGCCGCGGCCCTTTACATCCGCGGCGGGCGTCTCTATGTCACCAGCACTTGAGAAGACCGAGATAGAGAAGCAGGATAATGCGAGCGGAAATCGAAAACGTGGTCGATGAAACCAAGCAGGCTATCACCCTGCTGAGGAGGCATCTTTGACTGGGACCAGGCAATAAGACGGCTGGATTGGTTGAACAACAAGGCTGAGGATCCGAACCTCTGGAACGACGCTTCCGAAGCGCAGAAGCTGATGCGCGAGCGCCAGCAGCTCGATGACGGCATCAATGGCGTCAAGCAGCTCGAACAGCAGCTGAACGACAATATCGAGCTGATCGAGCTTGGCGAGGAAGAGGGCGACCAGAGCGTCGTCAAGGAAGCCGAGGATACCCTGAAGGCCTTGAAGGCCGAGGCCGCGCGCCGCCAGGTGGAAGCCATGCTCTCCGGCGAAGCCGATGGCAACGATACCTATCTCGAAGTCCATTCCGGCGCCGGTGGCACCGAAAGCCAGGACTGGGCGAACATGCTGCTGCGCATGTACACCCGCTGGGCCGAGCGCCAGCGTTTCAAGGTCGAGCTTCTCGAAGTCCATGACGGCGAAGAAGCCGGCATCAAGTCCGCGACCTTGCTCGTCAAGGGCCACAATGCCTATGGCTGGCTGAAGACGGAATCGGGCGTGCACCGCCTGGTGCGCATCTCGCCCTACGACAGCAATGCGCGCCGCCATACCTCCTTTTCGTCGATCTGGGTCTACCCGGTTGTCGACGACTCGATCCAGATCGAGATCAACGAAAGCGACTGCCGCATCGACACCTACCGTTCCTCGGGTGCCGGCGGCCAGCACGTCAACACCACCGACTCGGCCGTGCGCATCACGCATATTCCGACGGGCATCGTCGTGCAGTGCCAGCAGGAGCGCTCGCAGCACAAGAACCGCGCCAAGGCGTGGGACATGCTGCGCGCCCGCATGTACGAAGCGGAACTGAAGAAGCGTGAGGATGCCGCCAGCGCCGAAGCCGCTTCCAAGACCGAGATCGGCTGGGGCCACCAGATTCGCTCCTATGTGTTGCAGCCCTATCAGTTGGTCAAGGACCTGCGCACCGGCGTCGCCAGCAGCGCGCCGGATGACGTGCTCGACGGCGACCTGAACGAGTTCATGGAAGCAGCACTCGCTCACCGCATCAGCGGCGCCGCCGACGCGGTTGTCGAGGATGTCGACTGATCGGATTGACGATGGATTGAGACAACAAAAGCTCCGGAGACCGGGTTTTTGTTTTGTTCAAGCCATCGCGGCTTTATCGACGTTTTGAAACAGCGCTGCCGAAAGATCGGCAATCTCTTCATGAACGGCTGCGCGTTCGATGCCCGGCGGATCGGTAAAGAGTTCTGCCGCAAAGGCGAGGCCGAGCGCTGTGCCCTCTGGCACGAAGACATAGTGTCCGAGGCCGCCGCCGAAGATTTTAAGGGCGCTGCGCCGGAGCCGCGCATGCAGCCACGACGAACATTCTTCGGCCGGAGCGGCCCTGTCGGCATCACCGACCAGGATAAGGGCAGGCGCATCGACAGCTTTCAGGCTTTTCTCGCTGAACCCGAGAACGGACCGGCCCGGCGCGCAGATGAGTGCGGCCTTGATTCTGTCATCTCGGTAGTACTTCGACATCCGGGACCACGAATCGCGAAATACATCGCTGGTGCGCAGCAATGCCGGGATATGATTGGCAAGGTCGGGAAACTCCCGTGGTCCGCGCGCGCCACCCGGCTTCAGCCTCGACGGTTCGAACTGCGAGAACTGGGCGACAGCCCCAAGCAGCAGCATCACGCTATAGGCTCCGGCCGAAAATCCGGCTGCGAAGACACTGTTCGTATCGATATGGCCTGAGAGATCGCTGAGCCAGTCGTCGCGATGGTCGAGCATGTAGCTTAGATCCGGCGCCCGCTCCCAAAGGCAGGCGAAGCCTTCAGCGCGATAGGGCTCGATGCCGGTATTGCCGTGATGGCTGACGCCGAGCGCTGCAAATCCGCGATCGACCAGGCGTCGAGCCAGCCACTCCAGTCCGGCCGCGGATCCGCCGGTGCCATGCGACAGAAGAACAAGGGGATAGGGCACGGCCTCCGGTCGGATCGGGGCATCGCGGGCGACGGCCGCTTTCTGGAACCAGCTTCTTTCCGGCATTTCGCTTTCTCGCGCGTCATCGGCGGCGGGATACCAGAGGGACCAACTAATGGGTCTGGGGCCGGCTGCGTCCCAGTTCGACCTTTTCTCGTCGGAGAGGACGCCGTCACGAAAGCCCAGTTTCATCTCTTGGATGCCTCGCTGAACACTTCCAAGCCCTTCAATTCGTCGCTTTCTCCACGGTGATGTCGCCGAATTCGTCGATCAGCACGGTCCAGCCATCCGGCTCCGCCGCAGGGTCGGTCTTCAGATAGACCGTGGCGAAGAGCCCTGGTTCCTTGATGATGCCGTTCGAATTCTCAGGGCGGATATCGGTCACGTAAGGCTTCAGTTCGCTGAACTCCTGCAACTCGATGGTCGAGGCGATCACCGGGCCGGTCTCGGTCTGGGCAATCTGCTGCAGGTAAACCTTCGAAGTCCTGTCCGGCTGGCGCACGGCAAAAAGTTTGTAATAGCCGTGGCGCTGCGCGGCCTTTCCTTCGGGGTCGGCAACGCTCTCGGTGCCCGTCGGCGCGCGCTCAATCGCCGGTGCGTTGCCGTCATCCTCCCAGTAGCCGGTGCTGGTCGCGAAAATCACCGATGCCGGCAGGATGGCATCCTGGAGGGACGCGGCCTCAGCTGCAATGCTCCATCCCGCAAGCAGGAGGCTCGTCATTAATACCCGTCGCATTGCCATCGTCTCAATCCTTGAACTGCTCGGCGAGGATACGGTCGGACCAGGAGCGGTCGGGATCAGAAAGGATGCGTGCCGTCATATGCTCCGACTGGGCGATGCGGACATGCAGCACCGATTTGACCTCGGTATTGTCGGCCACTGCGTTCACCGGCCGCTTCACCGGCTCGAGGACGTCGATATCGACGGTCACCTTATTTGGAAGCAGTGCGCCCCTCCAGCGCCGTGGCCTGAAAGCGCTCACCGGCGTCATGGCGAGCAGTGGCGCTTCGAGCGGCAGGATCGGGCCATGGGCGGAAAGATTATAGGCCGTCGATCCGGCAGGGGTCGCCACCATCAACCCATCGCAGATGAGTTCCTCCAGGCGAACACGCCCGTCTACCGTGACCCTCAGATTCGCCGCCTGATAGGATTGGCGGAAAAGATAGACCTCGTTGATGGCGAGCGCCGTCGAGTTGGTCCCGTCGGCATTGGCCGTCGTCATTTGCAATGGCCGGAAGACGTTTTCGACGGCAGCGCAGATGCGCTCCTGAAGTCGTTCGCTGCGATAGTCGTTCATCAGGAAGCCGACCGAGCCGCGGTTCATGCCGTAGACCAGCTTGCCCGAGTTCATGGTGTTGTGCAGCGTCTGCAGCATGAAACCGTCACCGCCGAGCGCGACGATGACGTCGGCTTCGTCAGCCGGGACGTCACCATAGATGCCAATCAACTCCTCGCGCGCGGCAAGCGCCTCCGTCGTTGGTGAAGCGAGAAAGGAAAGCGTCTGAAATGAACGGCCCATGCAATGCCCTTTATGATGCTGTCTTAGCTAAAGGATAAAGGCCTTGCGCGACAAGGACGTTTTCTATCGCGAAGCGTTTTGAGCTGCAGCATACCAGTCCGCGCGACCGCTGATTTCCCTTTACAGAATCACAGAATCTGCTAGTTGGGGCAACTATCGCCCTTGTAGCTCAGTTGGTAGAGCACCTGATTTGTAATCAGGGGGTCGCGGGTTCGAACCCTGCCGGGGGCACCATTCTTTTCCGGGCGATACGGCCTGCCAACTCATGACGTTGGTTCGACGCTGCTTCGCTCAATCTCGCACCGCAGATCTTTTCAGATAGCACGCATCGCTTGATGAACCGCGCGTGAAGGGCTGCTTCAGCGCCAATTCAGGCGCGCCCGCATATCTTCGCCTCATCATCAATGAGGAAACAGCCATGAAGCTCGCTCATCTCTTTCTCGCCGCAACCATTTCCGTCGGTGCGGCTTTCGCGTCCGTCGCACCGGCGGCCGCCATGCCGGCCGAGCGGCCGGCGGTGTCGACGCAGGGCGATATCGTTCAAATTCGTGATGGCTGGCAAGGTGATCGCGACGGTGACGATCGTGGCTGGCGATATGATCGCGACCGTGACTATCGTGACTATCGTGACGACCGTGGCTGGCGCGATCAGCGCGACTGGCGCCGCTCCGACTGGCGCGATGATCGCCGTCACTGGCGGCGGTGGCGTGCCGAGCGTTGGCAGGAGCGCCGCGAGTGGCGCGATCGCGGCATGCCGTTCTGGCTCTACCGCAGCTGACGATAACGGCCCGGGTCATCCGGGCCTCTAGTCATTGAGTGATGCGTTCGTTGACGCTCGCCTCGATCCTTGTCGCCATTGCCGGCCTGTCCGGCGCGAGAGGGCGACATCATCGCGATGCTGGGCACGGAGGCAGCCATGAGGGAGACGACGGCTATCATTATGCGCATAAGCGTTCAATCCTCGTTCGATTCCGGGATTAACGCATGATCGCAGTCCGCGTTCCTGCCAGTAATTATTGTACCTGTCCCGGCGTCGCGGGGCCGGGCGCCGTCGGCGACAGAGGATCGGGCTGGTGGATGGGGTGTGACGTGTCCACCCAGATGATGCTGATGATAATCACGACGAAGACCGCGATGAAGAGGATACCGAAAATCAGTGGTCGAATGGCCATGATAGAGATCGTTCCTTCTTGCTTCTGGGCCGGTTGCGGCAACCGATCATTGCTCGATCATAGTGCTCCGGGGCGTCATTCCAAGGCAAAAGTGGATTTTTCTGGCATCGGAGCCGACTGACTATGGGTTAGTGGCGAACGAGTGAAAGCGGCTTGCCGCCTTCCTCCTTCGATTTGTCGAAATTGCCGTCAGCGCGCATGTCGAAGCCAAGCGACGAACCGTCAAGGCTCATCAGCGTCAGCCCGAAACCCTCAATATGCCAGAGGGCGAGCTTCAGTCTGGCGACGTTGGCAGCGCAGTCTCCCGAAAGGGACAGCGGCGCGTTGCCCTCCGCATCGACGCGGCCGTTGAGCGTCGCGCCGCAAAGCCTTTCGCCGTCCGGTCTTTGCATCGCCCATGTCCCGGCAAGACTGGCGACAGTCGGCAGGCGATCGACGCCGTCAGGTGCGGCGATCAGCAACAGCGGCGCGCCATCCTCAGTCTTCATCGGCTGCCCTTCGTTCTCGACGAAACGGGCGAGCACCTTGCGTGTCGCATCGATCAGGATAACGCCGCCATTGCCGTCGAAATTCCAGGAGTAGGCTTCGGCAAGTGCAGGCAGCGGCATCATGCAAGAGTCCTGGCCGGAGAGCGAATGGCCGCCGATCGCTTCGCCGGTTTCCAGCGTCAACCGACATCCGGTCGCACCGTCTTCCGGGGCAACGAGATAGGTTCCGGCCTGTGCTTTGAGAATATCGGGATCGATACCCTGTCCATATGCAAGTCCACAGACAAGCAGCGCCGCTGCCGGAGCCACCAGTTTAGGGAGGAAACGGACCATGACAATTACCCTTTGCCCGCAGCCAGCCTATACCTTCAAGTGGAGCCGCGCCGCATAAAGCGCGATCGCCGCCGCATTCGAGACATTGAGCGATTTGATCGCGCCCGGCATGTCGAGACGGGCAAGTGCGTTCACGGTTTCCCGCGTCTTCTGCCGAAGCCCCTTGCCTTCGGATCCCAGCACCAGCGCCACCTTCTCGCCGGAGAAGGTGCCTTCGAGCGGCGCCGGCCCTTCCGAATCGAGGCCGATGGTGGAGAAACCGAGCTTGTGCAATTCGCCGAGCGCATCGGCGAGATTGGTAACCTGTATATAAGGTATCAGCTCCAGCGCGCCCGAGGCAGACTTGGCGAGCACGCCCGATTCGGTCGGGCTGTGTCGCTGCGTGGTAATGACCGCACCCGCGTTGAAGGCGACGGCCGAGCGCATGATCGCGCCGACATTGTGCGGATCGGTCACCTGATCGAGGACGAGCAGGAGAGGGCTGTCCTTCAGCGCTTCGAGCCGGCGTACCGGAAGCGGCCGTGTTTCCAGCATAACGCCCTGATGAATCGCCTCGGGGCCGAGCACCTTGTCGATCTCCTGCGGCGAGACGATCTCGAAGGGAATGCCGAGCGCCTCGACATCGACTTCGAGGCGCGCGAGCGCATTCTGCGTCACGAACAGCTTGATCTTCTTGCGTTCGGAATTGTCGAGGGCCGCGCGCACGGTATGCAGGCCATAGAGATGCACCTGGTCGGGCGCAAGCGCCGGCGGCTTCCAGTCTTCGCCGCCGCGCTTGCGCTTTTGCGGCTGGGGTGTCGGAATCTCGCCGCGTTCGCGCTTGGCGTCACGGTGGGCGCGCCGCAGAGTGGCGTAATGCGTATCCTTGGCGGATGGGTCTGTCGCGGTCTTGCCGCCGGATTTGTTGTCTTTGCTCATGCAGCTTTATAGCCATGGCGCTCGCTGCCGCATAGGCTTTCTTTCATATGCCGGCTTTCGGTGGCGAATGAAATTTTTCGTGTTTTTTCCGTTGTCATCGTGTTGACAGACTGAAATGCTCCGGTCATATACGCGGCGCAGACGACGGGCGGCAACGCTTCGAAGTCTGACGAACTTGGTCTTGCGATCCGGACGAAAACTGGAGAGATGCCCGAGTGGTTAAAGGGGACGGACTGTAAATCCGTTGGCTCAGCCTACGTTGGTTCAAATCCAACTCTCTCCACCATTCGTCATCGGATCGGACCACCCCGCGGGTATAGCTCAATGGTAGAGCAGCAGCCTTCCAAGCTGAATACGCGGGTTCGATTCCCGCTACCCGCTCCATTTTCCGTTAAGCCACTTCATACGACAGCTGCCGCGGTCATCTCAAGATGTCTCCGGCGCTGGCGGAGACGCTGATGATTGCGGTTATCGGCTGGCAGGGAAGGGCGCTCGACGCCGAACGTCTATGGCGCGTCCCCGGTGTTCGATGCGATTTTCTTTAAGATTTCAGCGATTTTCAAGGGGGCTTTGGCGAATCGCCTTGCAGGCGGCAAATTGTCTCCCATATGCGCTCTCAGGCCAAGAATGGCGTCTGCAATTAAGTCTTGCGCAATCTCGCCGAAAGCCTTAAACGGCGGCACTAAACCGGTTCGCCGGGGCCACCATTTTCGTTCACAGGAAGCATTCAAATGGGAAAGAGTAAGTTTGAGCGCAACAAGCCGCACGTCAACATTGGCACGATTGGCCACGTTGACCACGGCAAGACGTCTCTGACGGCAGCGATCACGAAGTACTTCGGTGAGTACAAGGCGTACGACCAGATCGACGCGGCTCCGGAAGAAAAGGCCCGCGGCATCACGATCTCGACGGCGCACGTCGAGTATGAGACGCCGGCGCGCCACTATGCGCACGTCGACTGCCCCGGCCACGCCGACTACGTCAAGAACATGATCACCGGTGCTGCCCAGATGGACGGCGCGATCCTGGTGTGCTCGGCCGCTGACGGCCCGATGCCGCAGACGCGCGAACACATTCTGCTGGCCCGCCAGGTCGGCGTTCCGGCAATCGTGGTGTTCCTGAACAAGGTCGACCAGGTTGACGACGCCGAGCTCCTCGAACTGGTCGAGCTCGAAGTGCGCGAATTGCTGTCGTCCTACGACTTCCCGGGCGACGAAATCCCGATCGTCAAGGGTTCGGCGCTGGCTGCTCTCGAAGATTCGGACAAGAAGATCGGCGAAGACGCGATCCGCGAGCTGATGGCTGCGGTTGACGCCTATATCCCGACGCCTGAGCGTCCGATCAACCTGCCGTTCCTGCTGCCGATCGAAGACGTGTTCTCGATCTCTGGCCGCGGCACGGTTGTGACCGGCCGCGTCGAGCGTGGCATCGTCAAGGTTGGCGAAGAAGTCGAGATCGTCGGCATCCGCCCGACGACGAAGACGACGGTGACCGGCGTTGAAATGTTCCGCAAGCTGCTCGACCAGGGCCAGGCTGGCGACAACATCGGTGCGCTGATCCGCGGCGTCACCCGTGACGGCGTTGAGCGTGGCCAGATTCTGTGCAAGCCGGGTTCGGTCAAGCCGCACAAGAAGTTCATGGCTGAAGCCTACATCCTGACGAAGGAAGAGGGTGGCCGTCACACGCCGTTCTTCACCAACTACCGTCCGCAGTTCTACTTCCGCACGACCGATGTGACCGGCATCGTGACGCTGCCGGAAGGCACCGAGATGGTGATGCCGGGCGACAACGTCACGGTATCGGTCGAGCTGATCGTTCCGATCGCGATGGAAGAAAAGCTGCGCTTCGCCATCCGCGAAGGCGGCCGCACCGTCGGCGCCGGTATCGTCGCCTCCATCGTCGAGTAACTTTCGAGTTATCCGCAATTATGAAGACCCCGCTGGAAACAGCGGGGTTTTTGATTTTCATGGCTTCTTGTAGGTTTAACAGGTGTTGTAAAAATATCGTTAAATATGCCTGTCACAGTATTTTGTTCATCTCACGTTCAGAAACCCGTTTGTGATTGGACCATTTTAGTCCAGACTCCTCCTTGCAAAGAGGAGAGCCCGGATGATTCCCAAGGCCACATTCGCTGCGACGATATTCGCGATGTATGTTTTTACGATGTTTTTCATCGCTGCAATTCCGCAAGAGGTTGTTCAGTCAGCCGGAGTGCAGATCGACGAGGTAAGTGTCGTCAAGTAGCGACCCTTACAGGCCATCGCAGGGTTCTGCGGTGACCGGAAATGATTGGCCAGGTGCTCCCGGATAGGATGCTCCTGGCGACGCGGGGGTGAACCCCTGCCGGACGCTCGCTTGCTCTTCGCGCGGAAGCGTCTATCTATGCCTCCGATTTCATGACGCGGAGGATATTCCATGAAGAGACGTATTCTGTTCACGGGCGGTTCGGGCAAGGCAGGTCGCCATGCTGTGCCATGGCTCGTCAAATCAGGTTACGAGGTTCACAACCTCGATCTCGTGCCGCTGGATAGCCCCGGCGTCACCAATCTCATCGCCGACATCACCGATAGCGGTCAGGTCTTCAACGCGCTTTCGATGCATCGCGATTTTCCCGATCTCGACGCGGGCAGGGGCGTGCAGCCCTTCGACGCCGTCGTGCATTTCGCCGCCATCCCGCGCATCCTGATCAAGCCCGACAACGAAACCTTCCGCATCAACACGATGGGCACCTATAATGTCATCGAGGCGGCGGTGAAGCTCGGCATCCGGAAGATTATCGTGGCATCGAGCGAGACGACTTATGGAGTCTGCTTTGCCGAAGGCCATCGCGATTTCCACCAGTTCCCGCTGGAGGAGGACTACGACGTCAATCCGATGGATTCCTACGGCCTTTCGAAGGTGGTCAATGAAAAGACGGCGCGCGCCTTTGCCGAACGCTCGGGCTTCGACATCTATGCGCTGCGCATCGGCAACGTCATCGAGCCTGACGAATACGAGAAGTTCCCGACCTATTTCGCCCATCCCGAGATGCGCAAGCGTATCGCCTGGAGCTATATCGACGCCCGCGACCTCGGGCAGATCTGCCATCTTTGCGTCGAGAAGGACGGTCTCGGCTACCAGGTGTTCAATGCCGCCAACGACACCGTCTCGGCCAATACGCCATCGAAGGAGCTCGCAAAGCGATTCTTCCCGAACGTGCCCTTCACCCGCGAGATCGGCGAATATGAGGGCCTGCTCTCCAACCGCAAGATCCGCGAGGTGCTGGGCTTTAAGGAAGAGCACGATTGGCGGAAATATGTGAAGGTCTGAACCGACCTTGGTCGCCGATTGAAAAGCCGATCGTTCCCATATCAGGAGAATGGCTTTGAAAATCGAAAATCGTGCTTGCCAATCCCTTGTCGCCGTCTTAAAGGGAGCGCCATGCTTTTCAGCAGCGATTTGCGGGCCTTGGCTCAGGCGCTGAATGATCGGTATGAAGGGGTATAGCTCAGTTGGTAGAGCGGCGGTCTCCAAAACCGCAGGTCGTAGGTTCGAGCCCTACTGCCCCTGCCATTTTCCTGGATGCGGGACAGCGCGCACATGCTCGCGGCATTTCCGGTCGGGGATCGATTGGTGGTAGGTAATTTCGTTAAACTTCGGTTTCCCTCTTGTGTATTCGGAAATCGGTGTTTATTTAGGGTTCAACAGACACGCGGTGCGTGGGGCTGATAGTTTCAGCTTTACGCGCCGTAATTGCGTGGGCAGTCGATGGCATCCAAATCCAATCCGTTTGCGTTTCTGCAGCAGGTTCGCTCCGAGACGTCGAAAGTTATGGCCGGCCGTCGCGCCGCGAGACCATGATCTCGACGGTCATGGTGCTGGTGATGGTGGTTTTCGCCGCGCTGTTTTTCTTTGCCGCTGACCAGCTGATCGGCTGGGCTCTGAGCTTCGTGCTGAATACCGGCAACTGATACGGGTGGAGATGAAAATGGCGGCACGTTGGTACATCGTCCACGCATATTCCAATTTTGAAAAGAAGGTGGCTGAAGACATCGAGAACAAGGCTCGCCAGAAAGGGCTTGAGCACCTGTTCGAGAAGATCCTCGTGCCGACCGAAAAGGTGGTGGAAGTGCGTCGCGGCCGCAAGGTCGATTCCGAGCGCAAGTTTTTCCCGGGCTATGTCATGGTTCGTGCCAATCTGACGGACGAAGCCTACCATCTGATCAAGAATACGCCGAAGGTCACAGGTTTCCTCGGCTCCGACAATAAGCCCGTTCCGATTCCGGATTATGAAGCCGAGCGCATTCTCGGCCAGGTCCAGGAAGGTGTCGAGCGGCCGAAGGCCTCCATTACCTTCGAGATCGGCGAGCAGGTCCGCGTTTCCGACGGCCCGTTCGCTTCGTTCAACGGCACGGTTCAGGATGTGGACGAAGAGCGTTCGCGCCTGAAGGTGGAAGTGTCGATCTTCGGCCGAGCGACGCCAGTCGAGCTGGAATACGCTCAGGTCGAGAAGGTCTGATTGCAGAAATTGGAGGCTGGCTCTTGCGGCCTGTTTCCTGCGGACGTTGTCCGCACCCGCGTGGAAGGTGAGGGGTCTTAGCCGGACCCTAATGATCCGCACCACGCAACCGCAGCCGCCGGAGAGATCCGGCATCACGGGCCGGGTGACCGGCCGTTCATGAAAGGCAGAGAGATATGGCTAAGAAAGTTGCAGGCCAGCTCAAGCTTCAGGTCAAGGCAGGATCGGCAAACCCGTCCCCGCCGATTGGTCCGGCGCTTGGTCAGCGTGGCATTAACATCATGGAATTCTGCAAGGCGTTCAATGCCGCCACGCAGGAAATGGAAAAGGGCATGCCGATCCCGGTCGTCATCACCTATTACCAGGACAAGTCCTTCACCTTCGCGATGAAGCAGCCGCCGGTCAGCTACTGGCTGAAGAAGGAAGCGAAGATCACATCCGGTTCCAAGACGCCCGGCAAGGGCGCCAAGGCCGGCTCCCTCACCAAGGCTCAGATCAAGTCGATCGCAGAAGCCAAGATGAAGGATCTGAACGCAGCGGATATCGAAGGTGCAATGGCGATGATCGAGGGCTCCGCCCGCGCCATGGGCCTGGAAGTGGTGGGTTAAGATCATGGCTGGTAAGCGCACGCAGAAGATCAACGAAGGTGTTGATCCCACCAAGCTCTACGCTCTCACCCTGGCCATTGGTATGGTCAAGGAACGGGCTGTCGCCAAGTTCGACGAAACCATCGAAGTCTCGATGAACCTCGGCGTCGACCCGCGCCATGCGGACCAGATGGTTCGCGGCGTCGTCAACCTGCCGAATGGCACGGGCCGTACGGTTCGCGTTGCCGTCTTCGCTCGTGGCGCCAAGGCTGACGAAGCCAAGGCCGCTGGTGCCGATATCGTTGGTGCCGAAGACCTCGTCGAAATCGTCCAGGGCGGCAAGATCGAATTCGATCGCTGCATTGCCACCCCCGATATGATGCCGCTCGTCGGCCGTCTTGGTAAGGTTCTTGGCCCCCGCGGCATGATGCCGAACCCGAAGGTCGGCACCGTTACGATGGATGTCGCTGGTGCCGTCAAGGCTTCTAAGGGCGGCGCTGTCGAGTTCCGCGTCGAGAAGGCTGGCATCGTCCACGCCGGTATCGGCAAGGCCTCGTTCGAAGCCAAGGCTCTGGAAGAAAACATCCGCGCCTTTGCTGACGCTGTCATCAAGGCGAAGCCGGCTGGCGCCAAGGGCAACTACGTCAAGCGCGTGGCGATTTCGTCGACCATGGGCCCGGGCGTCAAGATCGAGCCCGGCTCCGTCACCGGAGCGCCGACCGCATAAGTTTATGCCGGGCTTCAAGTCCGGCGACTGAATTTCCGGCCTCGCAAGGGGCCGGAATATTCCGGAGAAATCCGGAATCCTGTCCGAGATTGCAGGTGGTTTTCCCTTAATCACTGTGCCTGCATGAGACGGGTAAGACCCGAATTGCAAGAAGTTCGCTTCTAGGAACTCGGTTCGAGCCTTGGATGCCTTGTGCCTCTTTAGCCTTGATTGGCGCGAGAGCGCGGGGGGACAGGATCCTCAAGCGTCGCTTGGGATCCCTCATGATCCCAGGAGGCAAAAGGCAACCGGCGGGCCCATTTTCGGTCCCGCCAACTGGAGATAGGCAGTGGAAAGAGCGGAAAAACGCGAATTCGTCACGGAACTGAACGAAGTCTTCAAGGCTTCGGGCTCAGTTGTCGTGGCCCACTATGCTGGTGCCACAGTCGCGCAGATGAACGATTTTCGTTCGAAGATGCGCGCAGCTGGCGGCACCGTCAAAGTCGCGAAGAACCGCCTGGCCAAGATTGCCCTTCAGGGTACGGAAGCGGAAGGGATGTCCAATCTCTTCAAGGGTCAGACGCTGATTGCATACAGCACCGATCCGATCACCGCTCCGAAGGTCGTCATGGATTTCGCCAAGACCAATGACAAGATCATTGTTCTGGGCGGCGCCATGGGAACAACCACGCTCAACGCCGATGCAGTCAAGTCGCTTGCGACCCTGCCTTCGCTCGATGAGTTGCGTGCGAAGCTGCTGGGCATGATCCAGACACCGGCTACCCGCATCGCTGGGGTTGTTGCAGCACCGGCAAGCCAGCTTGCTCGCGTGTTTGCGGCCTACGCCAAGAAGGACGAAGCCGCGTAAGGCGGTTTTTCGCTGTTTATAATCAACCGGTTCGAACCGAACAAAAGGAACTAGTAAAATGGCTGATCTCGCAAAGATCGTTGACGACCTCTCCTCGCTGACCGTTCTGGAAGCTGCAGAACTGTCGAAGCTTCTCGAAGAAAAGTGGGGCGTTTCCGCCGCTGCTCCGGTAGCTGTTGCTGCCGTTGGTGGCGGTGCTGCTGCTGCTGTCGTTGAAGAAGAAAAGACCGAATTCGACGTCATCCTCACGGATGTCGGCGCCAACAAGATCAACGTCATCAAGGAAGTCCGCGCCATCACCGGTCTCGGCCTCAAGGAAGCCAAGGATCTCGTTGAAGCCGCTCCGAAGGCTGTCAAGGAAGGCGTCAACAAGGCTGAAGCCGCTGACATCAAGAAGAAGCTTGAAGACGCTGGCGCCAAGGCCGACGTCAAGTAATCTTGAACTGCTTTTGGGAGGCAGTATTTCTACTGCCTCCCATTTGCCGTTTTTCTGAACGAATTACCCAAAAGCCGCGTCGAAACGGCTTTTGGGTAATGGGTTCTTCAAAAGGATGGTCTTCCACCGAGGGCAGCACAGCAATCCGAGCTGAGCGTTTTCCGGGGTCGGACGAGATTGAACTACTCATTGATTGACGGGATCGACTGGCCATCGGTTCCCGTCCGTTGCAGGCCCGGGTGCAAGATTTTGAAGGAGCGACGATGGCTCAGACCCTTTCGTTCAACGGTCGCAGGCGCGTACGCAAGTTTTTTGGTAAGATCCCCGAAGTCGCAGAAATGCCGAACCTCATCGAGGTTCAGAAGGCGTCCTACGACCAGTTTCTGATGGTTGAAGAGCCGAAGGGCGGCCGGCCCGATGAGGGTCTTCAGGCCGTCTTCAAGTCGGTTTTCCCGATCACCGATTTCTCCGGCGCATCGATGCTGGAATTCGTGTCCTACGAATTCGAACCGCCGAAGTTCGACGTTGACGAATGCCGTCAGCGCGACCTGACCTATGCGGCGCCGCTGAAGGTGACGCTGCGCCTCATCGTGTTCGATATCGACGAGGATACCGGCGCGAAGTCGATCAAGGACATCAAGGAACAGTCCGTCTACATGGGCGACATGCCGCTCATGACCAACAACGGCACGTTCATCGTCAACGGTACCGAGCGCGTCATCGTCTCTCAGATGCACCGTTCGCCGGGTGTCTTCTTCGACCACGACAAGGGCAAGAGCCATTCGTCCGGCAAGCTGCTCTTTGCTGCGCGCGTCATCCCTTATCGCGGTTCCTGGCTCGATATCGAATTCGACGCCAAGGACATCGTCTACGCCCGTATCGACCGCCGCCGCAAGATCCCTGTGACGTCGCTGCTGATGGCGCTCGGCATGGACGGCGAGGAAATCCTCGACACTTTCTACACGAAGTCGCTCTACAAGCGCGACGGCGAAGGCTGGCGTATTCCCTTCAAGCCGGAAACGCTGAAGGGTGCCAAGGCGATCACCGAGATGGTCGACGCCGATACCGGCGAAGTCGTCGTGGAAGCCGGCAAGAAGCTGACCCCGCGCCTGCTGCGCCAGCTTTCCGACAAGGGCCTGAAGGCACTCAAGGCCGCCGACGACGATCTTTACGGCAACTACCTTGCCGGTGACATCGTCAACTACTCGACGGGTGAAATCTACCTCGAGGCTGGCGACGAAATCGACGAGAAGACGCTTGGCATCATCCTGGCGAACGGCTTCGACGAGATCCCGGTTCTCGGCATCGACCACATCAATGTCGGCGCCTATATCCGCAACACACTGACAGCCGACAAGAACGAGAACCGTCAGGACGCTCTGTTCGACATCTACCGCGTCATGCGTCCGGGTGAGCCGCCGACCATGGAATCGGCGGAAGCCATGTTCAACTCGCTGTTCTTCGATGCGGAGCGTTACGACCTCTCCGCCGTCGGCCGCGTCAAGATGAACATGCGCCTCGACCTGACCGTCGAAGACACCGTCCGCATCCTGCGCAAGGACGACATCCTGGCCGTGGTCAGGATGCTGGTCGAACTGCGCGATGGCAAGGGTGAGATCGACGACATCGACAACCTCGGCAACCGCCGCGTCCGTTCGGTCGGCGAGCTGATGGAAAACCAGTACCGTCTCGGCCTGCTGCGTATGGAGCGCGCGATCAAGGAACGTATGTCCTCGATCGAGATCGACACGGTCATGCCGCAGGATCTGATCAACGCCAAGCCGGCAGCCGCCGCCGTGCGCGAATTCTTCGGTTCCTCGCAGCTCTCGCAGTTCATGGACCAGGTCAACCCGCTCTCGGAAATCACCCACAAGCGCCGTCTTTCGGCTCTTGGCCCGGGAGGTCTGACCCGTGAGCGCGCCGGCTTCGAAGTCCGCGACGTGCATCCGACCCACTATGGCCGCATTTGCCCGATCGAAACGCCGGAAGGCCCGAACATCGGTCTGATCAACTCGCTTGCGACCTTTGCCCGCGTCAACAAGTACGGCTTCATCGAAAGCCCGTACCGCCGAATCGTCGACGGCAAGGTGACGAGCGACGTGCTCTACCTCTCCGCCATGGAAGAGGCGAAGTACTACGTCGCCCAGGCCAACGCCGAGATGAACGCTGACGGGTCCTTCGTCGATGAATTCGTCGTCTGCCGTCATGCCGGTGAAGTTATGCTCGCTCCGCGCGACAGCATGAACCTGATGGACGTCTCGCCGAAGCAGGTTGTTTCGGTCGCAGCCGCGCTCATCCCGTTCCTGGAAAACGACGACGCCAACCGCGCGCTGATGGGCTCGAACATGCAGCGTCAGGCAGTGCCGCTGCTGCGTGCCGAAGCTCCGTTCGTCGGGACCGGCATGGAGCCGGTCGTCGCCCGTGACTCGGGTGCTGCCATCGGCGCCCGCCGTGGCGGCGTGGTCGACCAGGTCGACGCGACGCGTATCGTTATCCGGGCCACGGAAGACCTCGAAGCCGGCAAGTCCGGCGTCGATATCTACCGTCTGCAGAAGTTCCAGCGTTCGAACCAGAACACCTGCGTCAACCAGCGCCCGCTGGTCACCGTCGGTGACGAGGTCAACCGCGGCGACATCCTCGCCGACGGCCCATCGACCGATCTCGGCGACCTGGCGCTCGGCCGCAACGCGCTCGTCGCGTTCATGCCCTGGAACGGCTACAATTACGAAGACTCGATCCTGCTCTCCGAGCGTATCGTTGCCGACGACGTGTTCACCTCCATTCACATCGAGGAATTCGAAGTGATGGCACGCGACACCAAGCTTGGTCCTGAGGAAATCACCCGCGATATTCCGAACGTTTCGGAAGAAGCGCTGAAAAACCTCGACGAAGCCGGCATCGTCTATATCGGCGCCGAAGTTCAGCCGGGCGATATCCTCGTTGGCAAGATCACGCCGAAGGGCGAAAGCCCGATGACGCCGGAAGAAAAGCTTCTGCGCGCCATCTTCGGCGAAAAGGCCTCCGACGTGCGCGACACCTCCATGCGCATGCCGCCCGGCACCTACGGCACCATCGTCGAAGTTCGCGTCTTCAATCGCCACGGCGTTGAAAAGGACGAGCGCGCGATGGCGATCGAGCGCGAAGAGATCGAGCGTCTGGCAAAGGACCGTGACGACGAGCAGGCGATCCTCGACCGTAACGTCTACGGCCGTCTGATCGAAATGCTGCGCGGCCAGGCCTCTATTGCTGGCCCGAAGGGCTTCAAGAAGGGCAGCGAGCTTTCGAACGCCGTCGTCTCCGAATATCCCCGCTCGCAGTGGTGGATGTTCGCGGTCGAAGACGAAAAGGTCCAGAGCGAGCTCGAAGCGCTTCGCGGTCAGTACGACGAATCCAAGTCGCGCCTTGAACAGCGCTTCATGGACAAGGTCGAAAAGGTCCAGCGCGGCGATGAAATGCCCCCTGGCGTCATGAAGATGGTCAAGGTCTTCGTCGCCGTAAAGCGCAAGATCCAGCCTGGCGACAAGATGGCCGGCCGTCACGGGAACAAGGGCGTCGTCTCGCGCATTGTGCCGGTGGAGGACATGCCGTTCCTCGAAGACGGCACGCATGTCGACGTCGTTCTGAACCCGCTCGGCGTGCCTTCGCGTATGAACGTCGGCCAGATCCTGGAAACCCATCTGGGTTGGGCTTGCGCCGGCATGGGTCGCCAGATCGGCGAACTGATCGACGCATACAAGGCCAATGGGAACATCGAGCCGCTGCGCAAGACCATCGGCGATGTTGTCGGAGACGGCCCCAAGGCCGAACAGGTCCACGAGTTCGACGACGACTCGGTTCTGCGTCTCGCCGACCAGTGGAAGCGCGGCGTTTCGATTGCGACGCCTGTTTTCGACGGTGCGAACGAAGCCGACGTCAACGACATGCTGCGTTTGGCAGGTCTTAAGGATAGCGGTCAGTCGACGCTCTATGACGGCCGTACCGGCGAGCAGTTCGACCGCCAGGTGACGGTGGGCTACATCTACATGCTGAAGCTCAACCATCTGGTCGACGACAAGATCCATGCTCGTTCGATCGGTCCTTACTCGCTCGTGACCCAGCAGCCGCTGGGCGGCAAGGCGCAGTTCGGCGGCCAGCGCTTCGGCGAAATGGAAGTCTGGGCGCTCGAAGCATACGGCGCGGCCTACACGCTGCAGGAAATGCTGACGGTGAAGTCGGATGACGTCGCCGGCCGCACCAAGGTCTACGAAGCCATCGTCCGCGGAGACGACACGTTCGAAGCCGGTATTCCGGAAAGCTTCAACGTTCTCGTCAAGGAAATGCGCTCGCTGGGCCTCAGCGTCGAGCTCGAGAACACCAAGCTTGACGAGGCGCAGGCAGCTCAGCTGCCCGACGCGGCCGAGTAGGCACTTGATAGGGCGTGCGCTGCCAATGCGGCGCACGCCGGTCCCACCGGGCGCCGTATCCGTGTCGGCCCGGAAGGGAAGTTTCGCCGCATCCAGCGGTTATTCTCGTTTAAGCGAGGGAGGCGGCTCCCGGGAATTTGCCGCCGACCATCGCATTTTGAGGGCGCTTTAGCCCATGAAGGAGACAGGCATGAACCAAGAGGTCATGAATCTTTTCAATCCGCAGGTGCCTGCACAGAATTTCGATTCCATTCGGATTTCGATCGCGTCTCCGGAGAAGATCCTCTCCTGGTCTTACGGTGAGATCAAGAAGCCGGAAACCATCAACTACCGTACGTTCAAGCCGGAACGCGACGGTCTGTTCTGCGCGCGCATCTTCGGGCCGATCAAGGACTACGAATGCTTGTGCGGCAAGTACAAGCGTATGAAGTACAAGGGCATCATCTGCGAAAAGTGCGGCGTCGAAGTCACGCTGTCGCGCGTTCGCCGTGAGCGCATGGGCCATATCGAGCTCGCAGCTCCCGTTGCCCACATCTGGTTCCTGAAGTCGCTGCCATCACGCATTTCGACGCTGCTCGACATGACGCTGAAGGATGTCGAGCGCGTCCTCTACTTCGAAAACTACATCGTCACCGAGCCGGGCCTGACCGCCTTGAAGGAGCACCAGCTCCTCTCGGAAGAAGAGTACATGCTCGCTGTCGACGAATACGGCGAAGACCAGTTCACCGCGATGATCGGCGCTGAGGCGATCTACGAGATGCTGGCCTCGATGAATCTCGAAAAGATCGCTGGCGACCTGCGCGCAGAGCTTGCCGACACCACGTCGGATCTCAAGCAGAAGAAGCTGATGAAGCGCCTGAAGATCGTCGAGAACTTCATGGAGTCGGGCAACCGTCCGGAATGGATGATCATGAAGGTCGTTCCGGTCATCCCGCCGGATCTGCGCCCGCTGGTTCCGCTCGACGGCGGCCGTTTCGCGACGTCGGATCTGAACGATCTCTACCGCCGCGTCATCAACCGTAACAACCGTCTGAAGCGCCTGATCGAGCTTCGTGCGCCTGGCATCATCATCCGCAACGAAAAGCGCATGCTGCAGGAATCCGTTGACGCGCTGTTCGACAACGGCCGTCGCGGCCGTGTCATCACCGGCGCCAACAAGCGTCCGCTGAAGTCGCTCTCCGACATGCTGAAGGGCAAGCAGGGCCGCTTCCGTCAAAACCTGCTCGGCAAGCGCGTCGATTATTCCGGCCGTTCGGTCATCGTCACCGGTCCGGAACTGAAGCTGCACCAGTGCGGCCTGCCGAAGAAGATGGCGCTCGAGCTCTTCAAGCCGTTCATCTATGCCCGCCTCGACGCCAAGGGTTACTCCTCGACCGTCAAGCAGGCCAAGAAGCTGGTCGAGAAGGAAAAGCCGGAGGTCTGGGATATCCTCGACGAGGTCATCCGCGAGCATCCGGTTCTCTTGAACCGCGCACCGACGCTGCACCGCCTGGGCATCCAGGCCTTCGAACCTATCCTGGTCGAAGGCAAGGCGATCCAGCTCCATCCGCTCGTCTGCACGGCCTTCAACGCCGACTTCGACGGTGACCAGATGGCCGTTCACGTGCCGCTGTCGCTCGAAGCCCAGCTCGAAGCCCGCGTGCTGATGATGTCGACCAACAACATCCTGCACCCGGCCAACGGCGCGCCGATCATCGTTCCCTCGCAGGACATGGTTCTCGGCCTCTACTATCTGTCGATCCTCAATCAGAACGAGCCGGGCGAAGGCATGGCCTTCTCCGATCTCGGCGAGCTGCATCACGCCCTCGAAAGCAAGGTCGTGACGCTGCACACCAAGATCCGTGGCCGCTTCAAGTCGGTCGACGAGGATGGCAAGCCTTACTCGAAGATCTACGAGACGACGCCTGGCCGTCTGCTCATCGGCGAACTGCTGCCGAAGAACGGCAAGGTGCCCTTCGATATCTGCAACCAGGAAATGACCAAGAAGAACATCTCGAAGATGATCGACACGGTCTACCGCCACTGCGGCCAGAAGGATACGGTCATCTTCTGCGACCGCATCATGCAGCTCGGCTTTTCCCATGCCTGCCGCGCCGGCATCTCGTTCGGCAAGGACGATATGGTCATTCCGGACGCCAAGGCCAAGATCGTTGCCGACACCGAAAACCTGGTGAAGGAATACGAGCAGCAGTACAATGACGGCCTCATCACCCAGGGCGAGAAGTACAACAAGGTTGTCGACGCCTGGGGCAAGGCGACCGAAAAGGTCGCCGAAGAGATGATGGCCCGCATTAAGGCGGTCGAATTCGACGAGAAGACCGGTCGCCAGAAGCCGATGAACTCGATCTACATGATGAGCCACTCCGGTGCCCGCGGTTCTCCGAACCAGATGCGCCAGCTGGGCGGCATGCGTGGCCTCATGGCCAAGCCGTCGGGCGAAATCATCGAGACCCCGATCATCTCGAACTTCAAGGAAGGCCTGACCGTCAACGAGTATTTCAACTCGACCCACGGCGCCCGCAAGGGTCTGGCAGACACCGCCCTGAAGACCGCCAACTCCGGCTACCTGACCCGCCGTCTCGTCGACGTCGCGCAGGATTGCATCGTCACGCACGTCGATTGCGGAACGCAGACGGGCCTCACCATGACCGCCATCGTCGATGCCGGCCAGGTGGTTGCCTCGATCGGCGCCCGCATCCTCGGCCGCACGGCGCTCGACGACATCGATCATCCGGTCACGGGTGAGCGGATCGTCGATGCGGGCAGGATGATTCTCGAGCCCGACGTCGTCGAAATCGAGAAGGCCGGCATCCAGTCGATCCGCATCCGCTCGGCGCTGACCTGCGAAATCCAGACGGGCGTCTGCTCGGTGTGCTACGGTCGCGACCTCGCGCGCGGTACGCCGGTGAATATGGGCGAAGCCGTCGGCGTCATCGCTGCTCAGTCGATCGGCGAGCCGGGTACCCAGCTCACCATGCGTACCTTCCACCTTGGCGGTACGGCAACCGTGGTCGACCAGTCGTTCCTCGAAGCCTCGTACGAAGGTACGGTGCAGATTAAGAACCGCAACATCCTCCGCAACTCCGATGGCAACCTCGTTGCCATGGGCCGCAACATGACCGTCCAGATCCTGGACGAACGTGGTGTCGAGCGGTCGTCGCAGCGTGTGGCCTACGGTTCGAAACTGCATGTCGACGAAGGCGACAAGGTCAAGCGCGGCCAGCGCCTGGCAGAGTGGGACCCCTACACCCGTCCGATGATGACGGAAGTGGCCGGTACCGTTCAGTTTGAAGATCTGGTCGACGGTCTCTCCGTTCTGGAAGCGACCGACGAATCGACCGGCATCACCAAGCGTCAGGTTATCGATTGGCGTTCGACCCCGCGCGGCTCGGACCTCAAGCCGGCGATCGTCATCAAGGATGCTAGCGGCAATATCGCGAAGCTGTCCCGTGGTGGTGACGCCCGCTTCTTCCTCTCGGTCGATGCGATTCTGTCGGTCGAGCCGGGCACGAAGGTCTCCCAGGGTGACGTTCTCGCCCGTTCGCCGCTCGAAAGCGCCAAGACCAAGGACATCACCGGCGGTCTGCCGCGTGTTGCCGAGCTGTTCGAAGCCCGCCGTCCGAAGGACCACGCCATCATCGCAGAGATCGATGGTACGATCCGCCTCGGCCGCGACTACAAGAACAAGCGTCGCGTCATCATCGAGCCGGCGGAAGACGGTGTCGAGCCTGTCGAATACCTGATCCCGAAGGGCAAGCCCTTCCACCTTCAGGAAGGCGACTATATCGAAAAGGGTGACTACATCCTCGACGGTAACCCGGCTCCGCACGACATCCTGGCGATCAAGGGTGTGGAGGCTCTGGCCTCCTACCTCGTCAACGAGATCCAGGAAGTCTACCGCCTGCAGGGCGTCGTCATCAACGACAAGCACATCGAGGTGATTGTCCGTCAGATGCTGCAGAAGGTGGAAATCACCGATGCAGGCGACTCGACCTATATCGTCGGCGACAATGTCGACCGCATCGAGCTCGAAGACGTCAACGATCACCTGATCGAGCAGGGCAAGAAGCCAGCCTATGGCGATCCGGTTCTTCTCGGCATCACCAAGGCGTCGCTGCAGACCCCGTCCTTCATCTCGGCCGCGTCCTTCCAGGAAACGACGAAGGTGCTGACGGAAGCTGCGATCGCCGGCAAGACCGACGGCCTGCAGGGTCTGAAGGAAAACGTCATCGTTGGTCGCCTCATCCCGGCCGGTACCGGCGGCACCATGACCCAGATCCGCCGCATCGCCACGTCGCGCGACGAGATGATCCTCGAAGAGCGCCGCAAGGGCACGGGTGCTGCCGTCGCCACGCCGATGCTGCAGGACATGGCCGAAAAGGCTCCGGCTGCGGAATAATCCGCGGCTGAAGTCGACGAATTGAAAAACCGCCCGGAGCGATCCGGGCGGTTTCTTTATTTTTAGTTTGCGCTGATTGGGCGGGCGGGGAGGGAAGCTGCTTTCGCTCATGCTGCCTTGACTGCGTAAGCGGCGGCTCCCTTCAGTTGAACCGGATGATCGCGACTTCGCCTTCGACGGCTCCCTGGTAGGCAGAGGCGTGCGGCTCTTCGGCCGGGACCTCGGTCAGCATGCCGATCTGGTCGAGATCGGCCTCGATGAAGCCTTCCTCGGCAAGGGCGTTCAAGGCCTCGCGTACGGCAGTGTCGTCGTCAGGCGCCTTCAGCATGATGTGCAGGTCGATACCTTCGCTGGCGTCGGACTCGTAGCCCTTGCCGATGATGATGAAGATCATCGGGCCGTCGAAATTATTGTCGTTATCAGGTGTCGTGATCATCGCCTGTCCTTCGGCTCTTTGACGATTCGGTCGCTCGAATCCCGCGGTGAGGGCCGAACGTCGCAATTGCTGATTCCTTAACTGCTTTTGCTGCAATGCCCAAGTTTTTATGTTCGAGCACGGCCGTGATTTCGTCTAGAAGGATGAAACAGGGCGTTCGGCCGGCATATCAAGGCGATACGGCGAGTTTATTTCTTAACCGGCCTTGACGAGACGGGTGGAAACCAGTAGTACCCCGGCCATCAGATCCCATGTGAGGCTTGGCTGTTCGGGGCGACTCGCCCTGAAGTTCACCTCAAACAAGGTTCTAAACGCACGTTGAAGTCATGATGCTGCACGCACGACGCATGTTCTATGCGTCCTCTGCTCCTTGTGGTCCATCTGCGGAAGCGGATCGGGCCATATTTTGCGCATTGACGGAAAGCGTACGTCACTGCCGGAGACGGCGCGAGTTCAAGCCCGCAAGGGTACTGAGATAAAACGTAAGGGATGGTTGAATGCCTACCGTAAACCAGCTGATCCGCAAGCCTCGCCAGGCGAACGTAAAGCGTAACAAGGTTCCCGCACTCCAGGAGAACCCGCAGAAGCGCGGCGTTTGCACGCGCGTCTACACGACGACGCCGAAGAAGCCGAACTCGGCTCTGCGTAAGGTCGCAAAGATCCGCCTGACCAACGGCTTCGAAGTCATTGGTTACATCCCCGGCGAAGGTCACAACCTTCAGGAACACTCTGTCGTCATGATCCGTGGCGGCCGCGTCAAGGACCTTCCGGGTGTCCGTTATCACATCATCCGCGGCGTTCTCGATACCCAGGGTGTCAAGAACCGCAAGCAGCGCCGCTCCAAGTACGGCGCGAAGCGTCCGAAGTAATTCGGGTTTTGAATAATCCGGCGCTGCGCGAGGTCCTCCGCGTCATGAAGCGCCTTAACGGTTGAAGAGACAAAAGTATGTCCAGACGTCATAAAGCAGAAAAGCGCGAGATCAATCCGGACCCGAAGTTCGGCGATCTCGTCGTCACCAAGTTCATGAATGCCATCATGCTCGACGGCAAGAAGTCCGTTGCTGAAAACATCGTCTACGGTGCGTTCGACGTCGTCCACGGCAAGTCCAAGCAGGAGCCGCTCACGGTATTCCATTCTGCACTTGAGAACATTGCCCCGCACGTTGAAGTTCGCTCGCGTCGTGTCGGTGGTGCGACCTATCAGGTCCCCGTCGATGTTCGTCCGGAGCGCCGCCAGGCTCTTGCTATTCGCTGGCTGATCGCTGCTGCCCGCAAGCGCAATGAAACGACTATGGTTGACCGCCTTTCCGGCGAGCTGCTCGATGCGTCCAACAACCGCGGCTCCGCCGTCAAGAAGCGCGAAGACACGCACAAGATGGCTGACGCCAACCGCGCGTTCTCGCACTATCGCTGGTAATTCCGAACGGTATCGAAAGGCAGTCCACAATGGCTCGCGAATATAAAATCGAAGACTACCGCAATTTCGGTATCATGGCGCATATCGACGCCGGCAAGACCACGACCACCGAGCGTATTCTTTATTACACCGGCAAGTCGCACAAGATCGGCGAAGTCCACGACGGCGCAGCCACCATGGACTGGATGGAGCAGGAGCAGGAGCGTGGCATCACGATCACCTCTGCTGCCACCACGACCTACTGGAAGGGCCGTGACGGCAAAATGCGCCGCTTCAACATCATCGACACTCCCGGCCACGTCGACTTCACCATTGAAGTCGAGCGTTCGCTGCGCGTTCTCGACGGCGCCATCGCGCTGCTCGACGCTAACGCCGGTGTTGAGCCGCAGACGGAAACCGTCTGGCGTCAGGCCGAGAAGTACAATGTCCCGCGGATGATCTTCTGCAACAAGATGGACAAGACCGGTGCGGACTTCTACCGCTCCGTCGAGATGATCAAGACCCGTCTCGGTGCAACGGCTGTCGTTATGCAGCTGCCGATCGGTGCGGAGACCGAATTCAAGGGCGTCATCGACCTGGTCGAGATGAACGCACTCATCTGGCGCGACGAGTCGCTCGGCGCCCAGTGGGATGTCGTCGAGATCCCCGAGGACATGAAGGCCAAGGCTGAGGAATATCGCGAAAAGCTGATCGAGACGGTCGTCGACATCGACGAAGCCGCCACCGAAGCTTACCTCGAAGGCATTCTGCCGGACAACGATCAGATCCGTGCGCTGGTTCGCCGCGGCACGATCGACGTCAAGTTCCACCCGATGTTCTGCGGCACCGCCTTCAAGAACAAGGGCGTGCAGCCGCTGCTCGACGCCGTCGTCGACTACCTGCCGTCGCCGATGGACATCCCGGCGATCAAGGGCATCGACTTCAAGACGGAAGCCGAAATCGAGCGTCATGCCGACGACAGCGAGCCGCTTTCCATGCTCGCCTTCAAGATCATGAACGACCCCTTCGTCGGTTCGCTGACCTTCGCCCGCATCTACTCCGGCAAGCTCGAAAAGGGCGCGTCGGTCATCAACACGGTCAAGGACAAGCGCGAGCGCGTCGGCCGCATGCTGCAGATGCACTCCAACTCGCGTGAAGACATCGAAGAAGCCTTCGCAGGCGACATCGTGGCTCTCGCCGGCCTCAAGGAAACCACGACGGGCGACACGCTCTGCGATCCGCTGAAGCCGGTTATCCTCGAGCGCATGGAATTCCCGGAGCCGGTCATCCAGATCGCCATCGAGCCGAAGACCAAGGGCGACCAGGAAAAGATGGGCCTTGCGCTCAACCGCCTGGCTGCTGAAGATCCGTCCTTCCGTGTCAAGACCGACCAGGAATCAGGCCAGACCATCATCGCCGGCATGGGCGAACTGCATCTCGACATCATCGTCGACCGCATGCGTCGTGAATTCAAGGTCGAAGCAACCGTCGGCGCGCCGCAGGTTGCCTACCGTGAAACCATCACCCGGAGGCATGAAGAAGACTACACCCACAAGAAGCAGTCCGGTGGTACCGGCCAGTTCGCGCGCGTCAAGATCGTCTTCGAACCGAACCCGGAAGGCGACGAATTCAAGTTCGAATCGAAGATCGTCGGCGGTTCCGTTCCGAAGGAATACATCCCCGGCGTTCAGAAGGGCATCGAAAGCGTTCTGTCTTCGGGTCCGCTCGCAGGCTTCCCGATGCTCGGCGTCAAGGCAACCCTCATCGATGGCGCCTTCCACGACGTCGACTCTTCGGTTCTCGCCTTCGAAATCGCATCGCGTGCCTGCTTCCGTGAAGCAGCCAAAAAGGCCGGCGCTCAGCTGCTCGAGCCGATGATGAGGGTCGAAGTCGTCACCCCGGAAGATTATGTCGGCGACGTTATCGGCGACCTGAACTCCCGTCGCGGTCAGATCCAGGGCCAGGAAAGCCGCGGTATCGCCGTTGTCATCAATGCGAACGTTCCTCTCGCGAACATGTTCAAGTACGTCGACAACCTGCGCTCCATGTCCCAGGGCCGCGCCCAGTACACGATGACCTTCGATCACTATTCGCCAGTCCCGTCGAACGTCGCAACTGAAATCCAGGCAAAGTATTCCGGTCAGAAGTGACGGAATACCAATTGACCGATAACAAGAATTAGATCCCTTCGGGGACTAGCAAAACGGAGACCCGAAAATGGGAAAGAGTAAGTTTGAGCGCAACAAGCCGCACGTCAACATTGGCACGATTGGCCACGTTGACCACGGCAAGACGTCTCTGACGGCAGCGATCACGAAGTACTTCGGTGAGTACAAGGCGTACGACCAGATCGACGCGGCTCCGGAAGAAAAGGCCCGCGGCATCACGATCTCGACGGCGCACGTCGAGTATGAGACGCCGGCGCGCCACTATGCGCACGTCGACTGCCCCGGCCACGCCGACTACGTCAAGAACATGATCACCGGTGCTGCCCAGATGGACGGCGCGATCCTGGTGTGCTCGGCCGCTGACGGCCCGATGCCGCAGACGCGCGAACACATTCTGCTGGCCCGCCAGGTCGGCGTTCCGGCAATCGTGGTGTTCCTGAACAAGGTCGACCAGGTTGACGACGCCGAGCTCCTCGAACTGGTCGAGCTCGAAGTGCGCGAATTGCTGTCGTCCTACGACTTCCCGGGCGACGAAATCCCGATCGTCAAGGGTTCGGCGCTGGCTGCTCTCGAAGATTCGGACAAGAAGATCGGCGAAGACGCGATCCGCGAGCTGATGGCTGCGGTTGACGCCTATATCCCGACGCCTGAGCGTCCGATCAACCTGCCGTTCCTGCTGCCGATCGAAGACGTGTTCTCGATCTCTGGCCGCGGCACGGTTGTGACCGGCCGCGTCGAGCGTGGCATCGTCAAGGTTGGCGAAGAAGTCGAGATCGTCGGCATCCGCCCGACGACGAAGACGACGGTGACCGGCGTTGAAATGTTCCGCAAGCTGCTCGACCAGGGCCAGGCTGGCGACAACATCGGTGCGCTGATCCGCGGCGTCACCCGTGACGGCGTTGAGCGTGGCCAGATTCTGTGCAAGCCGGGTTCGGTCAAGCCGCACAAGAAGTTCATGGCTGAAGCCTACATCCTGACGAAGGAAGAGGGTGGCCGTCACACGCCGTTCTTCACCAACTACCGTCCGCAGTTCTACTTCCGCACGACCGATGTGACCGGCATCGTGACGCTGCCGGAAGGCACCGAGATGGTGATGCCGGGCGACAACGTCACGGTATCGGTCGAGCTGATCGTTCCGATCGCGATGGAAGAAAAGCTGCGCTTCGCCATCCGCGAAGGCGGCCGCACCGTCGGCGCCGGTATCGTCGCCTCGATCGTCGAGTAATTAGCGGCTGGGCCACCTGGCCCAAGGAAAGGATAGGGACGCCGATCTCGGTGTCCCTCTCGATCTTTGAAACCGGTGGCCCGCTAACGTAACTGAAGGTAAGTCGTGTCCCTAAGTGGTGACACGCGGATAACAGACACAAGGATAAAGTCGAATGAACGGCCAGAATATCCGCATCCGCCTGAAGGCGTTCGATCACCGGATTCTCGATGCCTCCACGCGCGAGATCGTATCGACGGCTAAGCGCACCGGTGCAAGCGTCCGGGGCCCCGTTCCGCTTCCGACCCGCATCGAGAAGTTTACGGTCAACCGGTCCCCGCACATCGACAAGAAGAGCCGCGAACAGTTCGAGATGCGCACGCATAAGCGCCTTCTCGATATCGTTGACCCGACCCCGCAGACGGTAGACGCGCTGATGAAGCTCGATCTCGCCGCCGGTGTCGATGTTGAGATCAAGCTCTGAGACCTCGGGTCTTCGGGCTGAGTGAGAAGGATTGAACCGATGCGTTCAGGTGTGATTGCACAGAAGGTGGGAATGACCCGCGTCTATAACGACGCCGGCGAGCATGTCCCGGTAACGGTACTGCGTATGGAAGGCTGCCAGGTCGTAGCCACGCGCACTGTCGAAAAGAATGGCTATACCGCAGTTCAGCTCGGTGCCGGCCAGGCGAAGGTGAAGAACACGTCGAAGGCGATGCGCGGCAACTTTGCCATCGCCAACGTCGAGCCGAAGGCCAAGCTGACGGAATTCCGCGTGTCGGAAGATCAGCTGCTCGAGGTCGGCACTGAGATCAAGGCGGGTCACTTTGCAGCCGGTCAGCTCGTCGACGTGACGGGCACGACGATCGGTAAGGGTTTTGCCGGCGCCATGAAGCGCCACGGTTTCGGCGGTCTGCGTGCCACGCACGGTGTGTCGGTGTCTCACCGTTCGCACGGTTCGACCGGCTCGCGCCAGGATCCGGGCAAGGTTTTCAAGAACAAGAAGATGGCTGGTCACATGGGCCAGACGCGCGTCACGACGCAGAACCTGGAAGTGGTTTCGACCGACGAAGATCGTGGTCTGATCCTGATCAAGGGTGCTGTTCCTGGTTCCAAGGGTGCTTGGATCATCGTGCGCGACGCCGTCAAGTCGGCCGCGAAGTAAGGGAGCCAGATCAATGGAATTCAACGTCAAGACCCTCGAGGGAAAAGACGCCGGGAAGGTTTCCCTTTCGGACGCGATTTTCGGCCTCGAGCCCCGCGAAGACATTCTCGCCCGCGTCATCCGCTGGCAGCTTGCCAAGAAGCAGCAGGGCACGCACAAGGCTAAGGGCCGCGCGGAAGTTTCGCGCACCGGCGCCAAGATGTACAAGCAGAAGGGTACGGGCCGCGCCCGCCACCATTCGGCTCGCGCTCCGCAGTTCCGCGGCGGCGGCAAGGCTCATGGCCCGGTCGTCCGCAGCCACGAGCACGATCTTCCGAAGAAGGTTCGTGCACTCGGCCTTCGCCACGCCCTTTCGGCCAAGATCAAGGCCGATGAGGTCATCGTCATCGACAACCTGATTGCCACCGAAGCCAAGACCAAGGCTCTCGCGTCCGTTTTCGAGACGCTCGGCCTGACCAACGCCCTCTTCATCGGCGGCGCAGAGCTTGACGGCAACTTCAAGCTCGCAGCTCAGAACATCCCAAACATCGATGTTCTGCCGATCCAGGGCATCAACGTTTACGACATCGTGCGCCGCGGCAAGCTCGTGCTTTCCAAGGCCGCGGTTGAAGCGCTAGAGGAGCGATTCAAGTGACCGATCTTCGCCACTACGATGTGATCGTCTCTCCGGCGATCACCGAAAAGTCCACGCTGGTATCCGAAAACAACCAGGTTGTTTTCAATGTCGCCAAGCAGGCGACGAAGCCGGAAATCAAGGCTGCGGTCGAGGCGCTGTTCGGCGTCAAGGTCACGGCTGTCAACACTCTGCTGCGCAAGGGCAAGACCAAGCGGTTCCGCGGTTTCGTCGGCAAGCAGAAGGACGTGAAGAAGGCTGTTGTGACGCTGGCTGAAGGCCAGACGATCGACGTCTCCACCGGTCTCTGAGGTATAAGAAAATGGCATTGAAAACTTTCAATCCGATCACCCCGAGCCAGCGCCAGCTGGTCATCGTCGACCGCTCGGCCCTCTACAAGGGCAAGCCGGTCAAGGCGCTGACGGAAGGTCTGACCAAGAGCGGCGGTCGTAACAACCTCGGCCGCATCACCGCCCGCTTCATCGGCGGTGGTCACAAGCGCACCTACCGTCTGATTGACTTCAAGCGTCGCAAGTTCGACGTCGAAGGCACGGTCGAGCGTATCGAATACGATCCGAACCGCACGGCTTTCATCGCGCTGGTGAACTATGCTGACGGCGAGAAGGCTTATATCCTCGCTCCCCAGCGTCTCGCTGCCGGTGACAAGGTTATCGCTTCCGAGAAGGCTGTCGACGTCAAGCCCGGCAACACCATGCCGCTGCAGTTCATCCCGGTCGGCTCCATCATCCACAACGTGGAAATGAAGCCGGGCAAGGGTGGTCAGATCGCTCGCTCCGCCGGTGGCTACGCACAGCTCGTCGGCCGCGACCAGGGCATGGCGATCCTTCGCCTGAACTCCGGTGAACAGCGTCTCGTTCATGGCTCCTGCCTTGCTTCGATCGGCGCCGTCTCCAACCCTGATCACGCCAACATCAACGACGGCAAGGCCGGTCGTACCGTTTGGCGCGGCAAGCGTCCGCATAACCGCGGTGTCGTCATGAACCCGGTCGACCATCCGCACGGCGGTGGCGAAGGCCGCACCTCCGGTGGTCGCCATCCGGTGACACCGTGGGGCAAGCCGACCAAGGGCAAGCGCACCCGGTCGAACAAGTCGACCGACAAGATGATCATGCGCTCGCGTCATCAGCGTAAGAAGTAAGAGAGGAAGTCTCCAATGGCTCGTTCAGTATGGAAAGGTCCGTTCGTTGACGGCTATCTTCTCAAGAAGGCTGAGAAGGTTCGTGAAGGCGGTCGCAGTGAAGTGATCAAGATCTGGAGCCGTCGCTCCACGATCCTGCCGCAGTTCGTCGGTCTCACCTTCGGCGTCTACAACGGCAGCAAGCATATCCCGGTCAGCGTCAATGAAGACATGGTCGGTCACAAATTCGGTGAATTCTCTCCGACCCGCACCTACTACGGTCACGGCGCGGACAAGAAGGCGAAGAGGAAGTAACAATGGGCAAGGCAAAAGCCGAACGCCGGCTGAAGGACAACGAGGCGCAAGCAGTCGCCCGCACGCTCCGAGTCAGCCCCCAGAAGCTCAACCTGGTTGCTGCGGCTATCCGCGGCAAGAAGGTTGAGCGCGCACTCGCTGAGCTGGAGTTCTCCCGCAAGCGCATCGCGGGCGCCGTCAAGAAGACGCTTGAATCTGCGATCGCCAACGCCGAGAACAACCACGATCTCGACGTCGACTCGCTGGTTGTCGCCGAGGCCTATGTCGGCAAGTCGATCGTCATGAAGCGTTTCCACGCTCGTGGCCGCGGTCGCGCGTCGCGCATCGAAAAGCCCTTCGCGCACCTGACGATCGTCGTTCGTGAAGTGCAGGCAGCAGAGGAGGCCGCATAATGGGTCAGAAAATCAATCCAATCGGTTTCCGTCTCGGAATCAACCGTACCTGGGATAGCCGCTGGTTTGCGGACAATGCCGAGTACGGCCAGCTGCTGCACGAAGACCTGAAGATGCGCAAGTTCGTCATGAGCGAACTGAAGCAGGCCGGGATCTCCAAGGTGGTCATCGAGCGTCCGCACAAGAAGTGCCGCGTCACGATCCACTCGGCACGTCCGGGCCTGATCATCGGCCGCAAGGGCGCAGACATCGACAAGCTCCGCAAGAAGCTGTCGGAGATGACGAATTCGGAAACGCACCTCAATATCGTCGAAGTGCGCAAGCCCGAAGTCGATGCGACGCTGGTCGCTCAGTCGATCGCCCAGCAGCTCGAGCGTCGCGTGGCTTTCCGCCGCGCCATGAAGCGCGCCGTCCAGTCGGCGATGCGTCTTGGCGCCGAAGGCATCAAGATCACCTGCGCCGGCCGTCTCGGCGGCGCTGAAATCGCCCGTACGGAATGGTACCGCGAAGGTCGTGTGCCGTTGCACACGCTGCGCGCCGACATCGACTACGGCACGGCTGAAGCAGAAACCGCATTCGGCATCTGCGGCATCAAGGTCTGGATCTTCAAGGGCGAAATCCTTGAGCATGATCCGATGGCTTCCGAGCGCCGCGCGATGGAAGGTGACGCCCAGGGTCCTGCAAGCCGTGATCGTGACCGCGACAGAGACCGTCGCCGCGACAACGCTTGATAGCGCGCGTGGCAGAGAAGTTCGGAGAATAAGAAAATGTTGCAGCCAAAGCGTACCAAGTACCGCAAGCAGTTCAAGGGCCGCATCAAGGGCGTCGCCAAGGGCGGTTCTGACCTGGCATTCGGCGAATTCGGCCTGAAGGCACAGGAACCCAACCGCGTCAATGCGCGCGAGATCGAAGCGGCCCGCCGCGCGATTACGCGTTATATGAAGCGCGCCGGCCGTGTATGGATCCGCGTGTTCCCGGACGTTCCGGTAACCAAAAAGCCGACCGAAGTCCGTATGGGTAAGGGTAAGGGCTCCGTTGAATACTGGGCATGCAAGGTCAAGCCCGGCCGTATGATGTTCGAGATCGACGGTGTCAGCGAAGAAATCGCCCGTGAGGCGCTTCGCCTCGGCTCTGCCAAGCTCTCGGTCAAGACGCGCTTCGTTCAGCGCATTGCAGAGTAAGGAATTGAGCTCATGAAAGCCTCAGATGTTCGCGCGTTCACCGCCGACCAACTCAAGGACGAGCTTGCCAAGCTGAAGAAGGAGCAGTTCAACCTGCGCTTTCAGAAGGCGACCGGCCAGCTCGAAAAGTCCTCGCGCATCAACGAAGTCCGCAAGGACATCGCCCGCGTGAAAACCATTGCCCGCCAGAAGGCGGCAGAAGTTAAGGCCTAAAGGAAGAAAAATATGCCGAAGCGCATCCTGCAGGGCGTCGTCGTTGGCGACAAGAACGAGAAGACGGTAGTGGTTCGCGTCGAGCGTCGTTTCGCTCACCCGCTGCTCCAGAAGACCGTTCGTCGATCCAAGAAGTACAAGGCCCACGACGAGAATAACCAATACAAGATCGGCGATACCGTATCCATCGAGGAATGCGCGCCGATCTCCAAGGACAAGCGCTGGACGGTGATTTCCGCCCAGGGCAAGTAACAGAATTTTGCGCGAGGCCTTGCGTCTCGCCGAAATATCTGTATGAAGCAGCGTCAGAACGCTCGAATGCCGGGCGTTCTTTTGCTTTGAGCGCACGGAAGGTCCCGTTCGGGAAACCACCCTGGCACGATCGACCCCGCGCTATTCAGCTATTGCCGCGTCTGTGCTGCCTCACGGCAGCTCGGCCGGCGAAAATTTTCATAAGCCGGAGTAGGGGGCTAGCCCAACCATTCCGGTAAACCAAGAAGGCGACCTGATATGATTCAGATGCAAACAAACCTCGACGTCGCGGATAATTCCGGCGCGCGTCGTGTCATGTGCATCAAGGTGCTGGGCGGCTCGAAGCGCAAGTATGCCTCGATCGGCGACGTCATCGTCGTTTCGATCAAGGAAGCGATCCCGCGCGGCCGTGTGAAGAAGGGTGACGTGATGAAGGCGGTTGTTGTTCGCACCGCCAAGGACATCCGTCGTGCAGATGGCTCCGTCATCCGCTTCGACACCAATGCAGCAGTCCTCATCGACAACAAGAAAGAGCCGATCGGCACCCGTATCTTCGGACCGGTTCCGCGCGAACTTCGCGCCAAGAACCACATGAAGATCATCTCGCTGGCTCCCGAAGTACTGTAAGGAGCGAAGCGATGCAGAAGATTCGTAAGGGCGACAAGGTCGTCATGCTCGCTGGCAAGGACAAGGGCCGTACCGGCGAAGTTGTTCAGGTCATGCCGAAGGAAGATCGTGCCGTTGTTCGTGGCGTCAACGTCGTCAAGCGCCACCAGCGCCAGACGCAGACCCAGGAAGCCGGCATCATCAACAAGGAAGCCCCGGTTCACCTGTCCAACGTTGCAATCATCGACAAGGACGGCAAGCCGACCCGCGTCGGTTTCAAGGTTGTTGACGGCAAGAAGGTCCGTGTGGCCAAGCGTTCTGGAGAAGTGATCGATGGCTGAGGCAAAATATGAGCCGCGGCTCAAGAAGGAATATGTCGAGCGCATCCGCAAGGCGTTGCAGGAGCAGTTCTCCTACACCAACGAGATGATGATTCCGAAGCTCGACAAGATCGTGATCAACATGGGTGTCGGCGAAGCGACCGCTGACTCGAAGAAGCCGACGGTAGCTGCTGCCGACCTCGCAGCGATCGCCGGCCAGAAGCCGGTCATCACCCGCGCACGCAACTCTATCGCAGGCTTCAAGGTCCGCGAACAGATGCCGATCGGCGCGAAGGTTACCCTGCGCGGCGCCCGCATGTACGAGTTCATGGACCGTCTCGTGAACATCGCGCTCCCGCGCGTTCGCGACTTCCGCGGCCTGAACCCGAAAAGCTTTGACGGCCGTGGCAACTTCGCCATGGGCATCAAGGAGCACATTGTGTTCCCTGAGATCAACTACGACAAGGTTGATCAGATGTGGGGCATGGACATCATCGTTTGCACGACGGCGACGACCGACGACGAAGCACGGGCTCTTCTGAAAGAGTTCAGCTTCCCGTTCCGTCAATAACCGTAACGACGAGCGTAGAAAAGGAACCTGACATGGCGAAGACAAGCGCAGTTGAAAAGAACAAGCGCCGCCGTACTACGGTCGCTAACCAGGCCGCTAAGCGGGCTGGGTTGAAGGCGATCATCATGAACCAGGCTCTTCCGATCGAAGAGCGGTTCAAGGCCTCGATCAAGCTGGCATCCCTGCCGCGTGATGGATCGAAGACCCGTATTCGCAACCGTTGCGAAGTTTCGGGGCGTCCGCGCGCATATTACCGCAAACTGCGCATGTCGCGTATTGCGCTGCGTGAACTCGGCAATCTCGGCAAGGTGCCGGGTATCGTCAAGTCGAGCTGGTAAGGAGCAGGTTACATGACAATGACTGATCCGTTGGGCGATATGCTCACTCGCATCCGTAACGGCGCTTCCCGCCGCAAGTCGTCGGTCTCGACGCCTGCTTCGAAGCTCCGTGCACGTGTTCTCGATGTTCTGCAGTCCGAAGGCTACATCCGTGGCTACTCCGTTGTCGATTTCGGCAATGGCAAGTCGGAACTCAGCATCGAGCTGAAATATTATGAAGGCGCATCGGTGATCCGTGAGATCGGCCGTGTGTCCAAGCCGGGCCGCCGGGTTTATGTCTCGGTCAAGTCCATTCCGCAGGTCGCGAACGGTCTCGGCATCACTATCCTTTCGACTCCGAAGGGTGTGATGGCCGATCACCAGGCTCGCGAACAGAACGTTGGTGGCGAGGTTCTTTGCTCGGTCTTCTAAGATCGAGCAGGGATCTCCATAGCGAACAGACAGGATTGAAACATGTCTCGTATCGGTAAAAAGCCCGTTCAGGTGCCTGCTGGGATCACGGCTACGGTCGATGGCCAGAAGGTGACTGCAAAGGGCCCGAAGGGCGAGCTGTTTTTCGTTGCTAACGACGAAATCAGCCTCAAGCTTGAAAATAACGCCGTCGTCGTGACGCCGGTGAACCAGACCAAGGATGCGCGCGCAAAGTGGGGCATGTCCCGCACGATGATCGAAGGCATCTTCAAGGGCGTCAAGGACGGTTTCGAGCGCAAGCTTGAAATCAACGGCGTTGGTTACCGCGCCGCCATGCAGGGCAAGAACCTGCAGCTGGCCCTCGGTTTCAGCCATGACGTGATCTACGAGCCGCCGGTCGGTATCTCGATCGTTGTTCCGAAGCCGACGGAAATCGTCGTCAGCGGCATCAATAAGCAGCAGGTCGGTCAGGTTGCCGCCGAAATCCGCGAATATCGCGGTCCTGAGCCCTACAAGGGCAAGGGCGTCAAATACGCTGACGAGCGGATCGTCCGCAAAGAAGGCAAGAAGAAGTAAGGATCACGCGAAATGGCTAGCAGGAAAGAAGCACTTGCACGTCGTGCCAACCGCGTGCGCCGTCATCTCAAGTCGGTGGCCAACGGCCGTCCGCGCCTGTCGGTTCATCGCTCCTCGAAGAACATCTACGCCCAGGTCATCGATGACGTGGCCGGCAAGACGCTTGCGTCTGCCTCCACCCTCGAGAAGGATCTGCGCGGTTCTCTGAAGACCGGTGCCGATACCGCCGCCGCTACTGTTGTGGGCAAGCTCCTCGCAGAGCGCGCCTCCAAGGCCGGTGTTACGGAAGTCGTGTTCGACCGTGGCGCCTTCATCTATCACGGCCGCATCAAGGCTCTCGCCGAAGCGGCCCGCGAAGGCGGTCTCACCTTCTGATCAGTTTCCGGCCGGAAGCCTCAGGCGCCGGCCGGATTTTCGCCGGACCGCAGGCGCTCTCCGAAAGGGGAGGCTGATGCGGTCCACATTTGTTTGCCGATTGCACCCGGAAAAGAAAAAGGAAGAGGACAATGGCACAGGAAAGAAGGCCGCAGCGGGACGACCGCCAGAGCCGCGAAGAGCGCGATAGCGAATTCGTCGACAAGCTTGTCGCGATCAACCGCGTCGCCAAGGTCGTCAAGGGCGGCCGTCGTTTTGGTTTCGCAGCACTCGTCGTCGTTGGCGACCAGAAGGGCCGCGTCGGCTTCGGCCATGGCAAGGCACGTGAAGTGCCGGAAGCCATCCGCAAGGCAACCGAAGCCGCCAAGCGCGAACTGATCTTCGTACCGCTGCGTGACGGTCGTACGCTGCATCACGACGTCCATGGCCGCCATGGCGCCGGCAAGGTTCTGCTGCGCTCGGCCAAGGTTGGTACCGGCATCATCGCCGGTGGTCCGATGCGCGCCGTATTCGAGACGCTCGGCATGCATGACGTCGTCGCCAAGTCGACCGGTTCGTCGAACCCCTATAACATGGTTCGCGCCACCTTCGACGCTCTGAAGCACCAGGTTCACCCGAAGGACATCGCAGCTCAGCGCGGCATCAAGTATGCAACGCTGCAGGCTCGTCGTGGCGCCTCCGGCAACGCCTCTGAAGAATAAGAGGAGTTTGACAGATGGCCAAGGCTACCAAGAAGGCTGAAGCGAAGACTGTCACGATCGAACAGATCGGCAGCCCGATCCGCCGTCCGGATGTCCAGCAGCGCACGCTGATCGGTCTCGGACTGAACAAGATGCACCGTCGCCGCACGCTGGAGGATACCCCTTCCGTTCGTGGCATGATCCGTGCTGTCCAGCATCTCGTTCGCGTCGTCGACGAGAAGTGAGACGGAGGAAACGCTCATGAAACTCAATGAAATCAAGGACAATGAAGGCTCGACACACAGCCGCAAGCGCCTCGGCCGCGGTATCGGCTCGGGCTCGGGCAAGACTGGTGGTCGCGGCGTGAAGGGTCAGAAGTCCCGTTCGGGCGTCGCCATCAATGGCTTCGAAGGCGGCCAGATGCCGATCTATCGTCGCCTGCCGAAGCGCGGTTTCAACAACATTTTCGCTTCCGATTTTGTTGTCGTGTCGCTGGCCCGTATTCAGACGGCGATCGACGCCGGCAAGCTCGATGCCAAGACGACCGTTGACGCAGCTGCGCTCAAGGCTGCTGGTGTCATCCGTCGCGTCAAGGATGGCGTTCGCGTTCTCGCCGACGGCGAGATCAAGGCCAAGATCACCATCGTCGTTGCAGGCGCTTCCAAGCCTGCCCTCGAGAAGATCGAAAAGGCCGGCGGCACCGTGACGCTGCTTTCGGCTCCGGCTGCAGCCGAATAATAAACTGATGATATATCGCCCGGGGTGCTTCACACCGGGCGATTTTGCTCCCATATGTGGGCCTCACAAAAACTTGGCTGGCGCGCCCGCGTCATGCCGGTAAGACTCGAAAACAAGGGTGAGGCATGGGGTTGCGCCGCAATCCGTCCTGAGCCCGGTTTTGAATAATTTCATACTGATTCCGGGTCCGGTCTGTCCCCCAGAGACGCCGGAATTGGTAGCGCGGAGAAACGCATGGCTTCTGCAGCGGAACAATTGGCATCCAACCTCAATTTTTCGACCTTCGCCAAAGCCGAGGATTTGAAGAAGCGCTTGTGGTTCACACTGGCCGCTCTCCTCGTCTACCGACTTGGCACGCATATTCCGCTTCCGGGTCTCAATCCCGAAGCCTATGCCCAGGCTTTCCGCGGCCAGGCAGGTGGCATTCTCGGCCTTTTCAACATGTTCTCGGGCGGCGCTGTTCAGCGCATGGCGATCTTCGCGCTCGGCATAATGCCCTATATCTCCGCTTCGATCATCGTGCAGCTCATGACCTCGGTCGTGCCGGCGCTCGAAAACCTCAAGAAGGAAGGCGAGCAGGGCCGTAAGATCATCAACCAGTATACCCGCTATGGTACCGTCATCCTTGGCGCGCTCCAGGCCTATGGCATTGCCGCCGGCCTTGAGAGTGGCCAGGGCCTCGTCGTCGAGCCGGGCTGGTTCTTCCGTGTTTCCACCGTTCTGACGCTGCTCGGCGGTACGATGTTCCTGATGTGGCTCGGCGAGCAGATCACCTCGCGTGGCATCGGCAACGGCATCTCGCTGATCATTTTCGCCGGCATCGCCGCCGGCCTTCCCACAGCTCTTGCCGGCACGCTCGAACTCGGCCGCACCGGTGCGCTGTCGACCTTCCTCATCCTGCTGGTCATCATCGTCGCGATCGCCGTCATCGGCATCATCGTCTTCGTCGAGCGCGCCCAGCGCCGGCTGCTGATTCAGTATCCGAAGCGTCAGGTTGGTAATCGGATGTTCCAGGGCGATACTTCGCACCTGCCGCTCAAGCTCAACACATCAGGTGTCATTCCGGCGATCTTCGCATCGTCGCTGCTGCTGCTGCCGGCAACGGTCGCGGGTTTCGCCAACACTTCGGCAATGCCCTCCTGGGTGACTTCGATCGTCGCGGCCCTTGGCCACGGTCAGCCGCTCTACATGGTGCTGTACGGCGCGCTGATCGCCTTCTTCGCCTTCTTCTATACGGCCATTGTCTTCAATCCGAAGGACACGGCCGACAATCTGAAGAAGCATGGCGGCTTCATTCCCGGCATCCGTCCGGGCGAGCGCACCGCCGAATATATCGACTACGTGCTGACCCGGATCACGGTGATCGGCGCAATCTATCTCGTCTTCGTCTGCATCCTTCCGGAGATCTTGGTGTCGCAAACCGGCATCCCATTATCCCTTGGTGGGACTTCGCTTTTGATCGTGGTTAGCGTAACTCTTGATACGGTTGCACAGATCCAGGGTCACCTGATCGCGCAGCAATACGAAGGCCTGATCAAGAAATCGAAGTTGCGTGGAGGAAAGAGGGGGCGATGAGACTTATCCTTTTGGGGCCGCCGGGCGCGGGTAAGGGAACCCAGGCCCAGCGGATCGTGGAAAAGCACGGCATTCCGCAGCTTTCCACGGGGGACATGCTGCGTGCAGCGGTCAACGCCGGCACGGATGTCGGCAAGCGCGCGAAGGCGGTCATGGACGCCGGCAAGCTCGTCTCGGATGAGATCGTCATTGCCATCGTTTCCGAGCGTATCGATCAACCCGATTGCGTGAACGGCTTCATTCTCGACGGCTTCCCCAGGACGCTCGTCCAGGCTGATGCTACCGAGGCGATGCTGAAGGCAAAGGGTCTCGGCCTCTCCGTCGTCATTGAATTCCGTGTCGATGATGATGAGTTGATTCGACGTGTTGCCGGTCGCTACTCCTGTGCACAGTGTGGCAGCGTCTATCACGATACCGATAAGGTTCCGGCTGCTGAGGGCGTGTGCGACAAGTGCGGTTCGACGCACTTCAAGCGCCGTCCTGATGACACTCCGGAGACCATGACGGCCCGGCTGCAGGTCTACTACAAGGAAACCTCGCCGCTGATCGGCTATTACCATGCCAAGGGCAAACTGAAGTCCGTGGACGGCATGGCCGAGATCGATCAGGTGACGGCCGAGGTCGAAAGCATTCTTTCCAAGCTTTAAGGCTTTGAAAATAAACTTGGCGGAACGGTTGCTTTTCAGCAGTGATTCCGCTAAACACCGCGCCAACTCGCGACATTCCATGCGATCGGCGCGGATTTCCCAAGGAAGTCCGGGTGCGGTCGTTTTGACATGTTACGGACGTAAATCTGAACGGGCGGTTCTCAAGAGCCGCATAACGAAGCCCACTTGCCGGATGGCAACTGGAATGCAAGGAGAACAGGCGTGGCACGTATCGCTGGCGTCAACATCCCGACTGCGAAGCGCGTTGTTATCGCGCTGACCTACATTCACGGGATCGGTCCGAAATTCGCACAGGAAATCGTCGAAAAGGTCGGTATCCCGGCCGAACGTCGTGTGCATCAGCTGACGGACGCAGAAGTCCTTCAGATCCGCGAAGCCATCGACCGCGACTATCAGGTCGAAGGCGATCTTCGTCGCGATACCGCGATGAACATCAAGCGCCTGATGGACCTCGGCTGCTACCGCGGCCTGCGTCATCGCCGCGGCCTTCCGGTCCGCGGTCAGCGCACGCACACCAATGCCCGCACCCGCAAGGGCCCGGCAAAGGCAATCGCTGGCAAGAAGAAGTAATTTCCGGGAAACCGGGGTAAGGAGGCTGGTGGTATGCGCCGGCCTCTTTTGAGTTTGGTGCGGGACCATATAGGCGCCGTTCCGGTGTAGCCGCTGGCATTACGGCGGTGAAGAGATCAACGAAAGGAATACCATGGCTAAGGAAGCCGTCCGCGTTCGCCGTCGCGAGCGCAAGAATATCTCGTCGGGTGTCGCTCACGTCAACTCGACCTTCAACAACACGATGATCACTATCACCGATGCGCAGGGCAATGCGATCGCCTGGTCGTCGGCTGGCGCCAAGGGCTTTAAGGGCTCGCGCAAGTCGACCCCGTTCGCTGCCCAGATCGCTGCCGAAGACTGCGCCAAGAAGGCCCAGGAGCACGGTATGAAGTCGCTGGAAGTCGAAGTCTGCGGTCCGGGTTCGGGTCGTGAATCGGCTCTGCGCGCGCTCCAGGCTGCAGGTTTCATGATCACGTCCATCCGCGACGTGACCCCGATCCCGCACAATGGCTGCCGTCCGCGCAAGAAGCGCCGCGTCTGATCATCGCTCTCGTCACCGGTGAGCGCTTGCGCGTTCCCGGTGGTTTTCAAGCTCGGTTGCCACGATTGGATGGTGGCAACGAACGGAAGGCAAACTCATGATTCAGAAGAACTGGCAGGAACTGATCAAGCCGAACAAGGTGGAGTTCTCCTCGAGCTCGCGCACCAGGGCGACGCTTGTTGCCGAACCGCTGGAGCGCGGCTTCGGCCTCACCCTCGGCAACGCGCTTCGCCGCGTTCTGCTCTCCTCGCTGCGCGGTGCTGCCGTCACGGCGGTGCAGATCGATGGCGTGCTGCATGAATTCTCCTCGATTCCGGGCGTCCGCGAAGACGTGACGGACATCGTGCTCAACATCAAGGAAATCGCCATCAAGATGGATGGCGACGACGCAAAGCGCATGGTCGTGCGGAAGCAGGGCCCGGGCGTTGTCACGGCTGGCGACATTCAGACGGTTGGCGATATCGAAATCCTCAACCCCGAGCATGTCATCTGCACGCTCGACGAGGGCGCCGAGATCCGCATGGAATTCACCGTCAACAACGGCAAGGGCTACGTTCCGGCCGAACGCAATCGTGCGGAAGATGCTCCGATCGGTCTCATCCCGGTCGACAGCCTCTATTCGCCGGTCAAGAAGGTGTCCTACAAGGTTGAAAATACCCGCGAAGGACAAGTTCTCGACTACGACAAGCTGAACATGACCATCGAAACCGATGGCTCGATCACCGGCGAAGACGCCGTCGCTTTTGCGGCGCGCATCCTCCAGGATCAGCTTGGCGTCTTCGTCAACTTCGACGAGCCGCAGAAGGAAACCGAAGAGGAAGCAGTCACCGAACTCGCTTTCAACCCGGCTCTCCTGAAGAAGGTGGACGAACTCGAACTGTCGGTCCGTTCGGCAAACTGCCTGAAGAACGACAACATCGTCTACATCGGCGACCTCATTCAGAAGACCGAAGCAGAAATGCTCCGCACGCCGAATTTTGGTCGCAAGTCGCTGAACGAAATCAAGGAAGTTCTCGCTTCCATGGGCCTGCACCTCGGCATGGAAGTGCCGGCATGGCCGCCCGAGAACATCGAAGATCTCGCCAAGCGTTACGAAGATCAATACTGAGCGGCGTGAGGAAAAGTGTAAAGCGGTTTTCCGCCCGCACGCCGATCGCAAGAATATAACAAAAGGCAGGCTCTTTCGGCTGCCTTTCCCCGTCAAACAGCAGGCCGATCGCCTGCATGTGCCAGGAAACGGCAGGCCCACTTAGCGTAAGGGCACCTGCATTAAAGGAGAATAGCAATGCGCCATGGTAAAGCCGGCCGCAAGCTGAATAGAACTGCAAGCCACCGCAAGGCGATGTTCGCCAACATGGCGGCTTCGCTGATTACCCACGAGCAGATCGTCACGACCCTGCCGAAGGCCAAGGAAATCCGTCCGATCGTCGAGAAGCTCGTCACGCTCGGCAAGCGCGGCGACCTGCATGCTCGCCGTCAGGCGATCTCGCAGATCCGCGATGCTGCCGTCGTTTCGAAGCTGTTCGACACGATCGCAACGCGCTACGCCACCCGCAACGGCGGCTATCTGCGCATCATGAAGGCCGGCTTCCGCCAGGGCGACAATGCCGCCATGGCTGTGATCGAATTCGTTGACCGCGATGCCTATGCCAAGGGCGCAGCCGACAAGGCCCGCGTCGCTGCCGAAGAGCAGGCCGTCGCCGCTTAAGTCTTCCGCTTCGGCGGAAACAAAACAGCCGGGCTGCAAAGCCCGGCTGTTTTTGTTTCCGATATGGTGACGGGACCGGCTCCATTGCGCAAAATCATTCAGGCTCGCTCACCGCAGTTCCTTCGTCTTGCCGCCCTGTTTCTTGTCATCGTTCTCGGGCTGGTGCTCCGCCGGTTTGGCTATGCAGCCGATCTGCCCTTCACCGTCGTCAAATATGGTGGATCGGCACTCTGGGGAGCGATGGTCTATCTGCTCGTGGCGCTCTATGTCGCAAGGTCACGGCCGACAGCAATTGCGATCACAGCGCTGTTCATAGCGATCTCAGTGGAATTGTTCCGGCTCTATCACACGCCCTGGCTCGATGCAGGCGCCCTGCTGCTTGGGAGCGTGTTTTCGCTTTGGAACATGCTGGCTTATGCAGTCGGCATAGCTGCGGCCTGCGCCTTCGATCCGGCACGCCGGACCGCGTTGCGTCCTCGTTAGAGCGGGATTGTTTTACGTCCGTTCATATCCGGCTTCCTTGAAGTAGTTTTGGCACTCTTTCGGCGAGACGGTTTGAAGGGTGGCTGCTAGCGCGTCGTCGATGGCCTGTCGGGTTCGGGCCTGCGCCTTGCGCAGCTCGTGCTTGATCTTGGCGAAGAGTTTTTCGATCGGATTGAGATCGGGGGAATACTGCGGCAGGAAGAACAATCGGGCGCCGGCCTTGCGGATGGCGGCACGGATAGCGCCGGCCTTGTGCGAGCCGAGATTGTCCATGACGACGATGTCGCCGGGTTTGAGCTCCGGTACCAGCACCTTCTCGACATAGATCAGGAAACGTTCGCCATTGATCGGGCCGTCGATGATCCACGGTGCGCTGACGCGGTCGGCTCGCAAGGCAGCGACAAAAGTCATGGTATTCCAGTGGCCGAAGGGCGCATGGCCCAACAGCCGTTCGCCGCGCGGCGCCCAGCCCCTGAGCGGCGTCATATTCGTCTTCGTCCAGGTTTCGTCGATAAAGACGAGGCGAGATGGATCGATGCGATGGCGATGCTTCAGCCAGCGCGCCCGCCGGGCGGCAACATCGGGCCGCTCGCGCTCGCTGGCGACCAACGTCTTTTTTTATAACTCAGCCCTTCCTCATGCACGAAGGTCCGGACGGCGCTATAATCCACTTTCAGGCCGCGCTCTCCGAGTTCCGCCACCAACCCGCGCAAGGTGAACGCCTGCGCGCGGCAGCGATCGATCAACCAGACCCGATGCTCATCTGAGATCGCCCGTGGCTTGTGCCCGCCCATCTGGCCGGGAGCCGCGCTGCCCGTCTCGCGCAAGCGCCGGACCCAGTCGATCGCAGTGCTGATGCCAATGCCAAAGCGCTTGGCCGCCGCTCGGCACGACAGGCCCTCGCGCGTTACTGCGCCAACAACGCGCTCACGAAGATCATCCGAAAAAGGTCTCGCCATCCAGGCCGGCCTCCTGCACCGGCCAGAATGGTGAATCTGATTTGCACCTCAAAGGGAATCCCTATTCCGATTCCGACTAAAACAATCCCGCTCTAGAGCGCCGCGCGTCTTTTCAGACGCGCTAAGGACGCTCTATCACTATGAATCTGCGCATAATCCTTTCCGAAAATCGATTCCGATTTTCGCGGTTATGCGCTAAACCTGCCGTCTCACGAAACCGACGCCACTGCGCGATTGCGCGTCCGCCCTTTGCCCTTCTGCCTGTTGCGTGCGATCGGCCGGTAGCAGCGGTAGAGGATCAGTGCGATGATCAGCCCGACATAGATATATTGCTCGAGGTTGAGGATCTTGGTCGAGAGAGCGAAGTGCAGCGCCCCGAAGGCGGCGATGATGTAGACGAGGCGGTGCAGCCAGATCCAGTTCTTGCCGAGGCGGCGGATCGAGAGATTGTTAGATGTCACCGCCAGCGGGATGAGCATCGCAAGCCCGGCCATACCGAACATGATGAAGGGGCGCTTCAGCACGTCGTTGATGACGGCGGAAATATCCATCGCCTGGTCGAGGACCATGTAGACGGTGAAATGCATCAGCGCGTAATAGAAGGTCAGCAGGCCGAGCGCGCGGCGGTAGCGCAGATAGTTCCAGCCGAAGAGCTCACGGGCAGGGGATACGGCAAGTGTTGCGATCAGGAAACGGATCGTCCAGAGCCCAAGGAAACGCTCGAAGGTCTTGACCGGATCGGCGCCGAGCTGATCGGTTGCGCCGAGATAGAACGTCCAGGCCGCAGGCAAGAGCCCAACGACATAAAGCAGCCAGACGGAGGCGGGTTGCCAGCGCTTCGGGATGGCGAGCGACAGTTCCGCCATCAGAAATTCGCCTTCAGGTCCATGCCGGCATAAAGGCTTGCCACTTCGTCGGCATAGCCGTTGAAGGGCAGTGTGGGATGGCGGCTCGCGCCGAAGAAGCCGCTCTCGCCGATGCGCCGTTCGCTAGCCTGGCTCCAGCGCGGATGGTCGACCTCAGGGTTGACGTTGGCGTAGAAGCCATACTCCTGTGCGTTGGTGACCTGCCAGGTATTCTTCGGCTGCTGGTCGGTGAGTGTGATCCTGACGATCGACTTGATGCCCTTGAAGCCGTATTTCCACGGCACGACGAGCCGGATCGGCGCACCGTTCTGGTTCGGCAGCGTTTCGCCATAGAGCCCGACGGCCAGCAGCGTCAGCGGATGGCGCGCCTCATCTAGGCGCAGACCTTCGACATAAGGCCAGTCAAGCGACTGGAAGAAACCCTTCTGCCCAGGCATCTCCTCCGGCCGCACCACGGTTTCGAAGGCGACGTATTTGGCGCTGCCGAGCGGCTCGACCTTGTCGAGCAGCGACGCCAGCGGAAAGCCGTCCCAGGGGATAACCATCGACCAGGCCTCGACGCAGCGCATCCGGTAGGTACGGTCCTCGATCGGGAATTCCTTCATCAGCGCCTCGAGGTCGAAGGTGCCTGGCTTGTTGACCATGCCGTCGACCTTGATCGTCCAGGGCAGCGGCTTGAAATCGCCCGAAAGAGCTGCGGGATCGCCCTTATCGAGGCCGAACTCGTAGAAATTATTGTAGGTTGTGACGTCCTTGATCGGCGTCGCCTTCTCGTCGACCTTGTACTTGCTCTCAACGGCGGAGAGGGCCGCAGCGCTTGCCTTGCCAGCGCCGTAGAGCGCCATGGCGCCAAGCGCTGCCGCGCCCAGGAATTCACGACGGCGCACATAGATCTGGTGCGGCGTGATCTCCGACGACGCGATCTTCGGTGGGCGATAGCTTGGCATGTCGAAACCTCCTCGGCGGATATCCTGAAATATAGCCCTTAAACGAACCACCGGCAGGTCTATATTGCTGCATAATTCCTAATCAGAATCGATTTAGGAATTATGCAGCAATTCAAAGTGCTACTGCGTCCTGCGCGCATCTGAAACGACGCGCGACGCTGTAGTGTCTAAGCCTTGAATATGGCTGACGGGAAGCCAATTTTTTGTGTTCGGTCGTGATGGAATAGGCTGTAACAAAACGCCGTGTCGAAGCGTATGTGATCGATGGGTCTTCTGGCGCTTCTCGCCGGCGTACCGGATTTGGGCTTCCCGGTAGTGACAGCCCCCGTCGATTGGATTAGGACAATTCCAAAAAGCAGCGTTTGCCAGGCCCGCAGGCGTCATGCCGCCCGGCTTCGCCTGATAATTCCGACACGTTGAGGAAGACACCGATGCCAGCTTACCGTTCCAGAACCACGACCCATGGCCGCAACATGGCGGGCGCCCGCGGGCTTTGGCGCGCCACGGGCATGAAGGATTCGGATTTCGGCAAGCCGATCATCGCGGTGGTGAATTCCTTCACCCAGTTCGTGCCCGGCCACGTGCACCTGAAGGACCTCGGTCAGCTCGTTGCCCGCGAGATCGAGGCGGCCGGCGGTGTCGCCAAGGAATTCAACACGATCGCCGTCGATGACGGCATCGCCATGGGCCATGACGGCATGCTTTATTCGCTGCCTTCGCGTGAGCTCATCGCCGACAGCGTCGAATACATGGTCAATGCCCATTGCGCCGACGCCATGGTCTGCATCTCCAACTGCGACAAGATCACCCCCGGCATGCTGATGGCGTCGCTGCGCCTCAATATCCCGACGGTGTTCGTTTCGGGCGGTCCGATGGAAGCCGGCAAGGTCGTGCTGCATGGCAAGACGCATGCGCTCGACCTCGTCGATGCCATGGTCGCCGCAGCCGATGACAAAATCAGCGACGAGGACGTCCAGACCATCGAACGCTCGGCCTGTCCGACTTGCGGCTCCTGCTCCGGCATGTTCACCGCCAATTCGATGAACTGCCTGACGGAAGCGCTCGGCCTGTCGCTCCCCGGCAACGGCTCGACGCTTGCCACCCATCTCGACCGCAAGCGCCTCTTCGTCGAGGCCGGTCATCTGATCGTCGATCTCGCCCGTCGTTATTACGAGCAGGATGACGTCAAGGCGCTGCCGCGCACCATCGCCTCCAAGCAGGCCTTCGAAAATGCCATGGCGCTCGACATCGCCATGGGCGGTTCGACCAATACGGTCCTGCACATCCTTGCTGCCGCCCATGAGGGCGAGATCGATTTCACCATGGCTGATATCGATGCGCTGTCGCGCCGCGTGCCGTGCCTGTCGAAGGTCGCACCTGCCAAGAGTGATGTTCACATGGAAGACGTCCATCGCGCCGGCGGCATCATGTCGATCCTCGGCGAACTCGACAAGGGCGCTCTCTTGAACCGCGATTGCCCGACCGTTCATGCCGAGACGCTGGGTGACGCGATCGACCGCTGGGATATCACTCGCACCAACAGCGAAACCGTTCGCAACTTTTATCGCGCCGCTCCCGGTGGCATCCCGACCCAGGTCGCCTTCAGCCAGGAAGCCCGTTGGGATGATCTCGACACCGACCGCGAGAACGGCGTCATCCGCTCGGTCGAGCATCCCTTCTCGAAGGATGGTGGTCTCGCCGTGCTCAAGGGCAATCTTGCGATCGACGGCTGCATCGTCAAGACGGCCGGCGTCGATGAATCGATCCTGAAATTCTCCGGCCCCGCCCGCGTCTTCGAAAGCCAGGATTCCTCGGTCAAGGCGATCCTTGCCAACGAAGTCAAGGCCGGCGACGTCGTCGTCATCCGCTACGAAGGCCCGAAGGGCGGTCCCGGCATGCAGGAAATGCTCTATCCGACGAGCTATCTGAAGTCGAAGGGCCTCGGCAAGGCTTGTGCGCTCATCACCGACGGCCGCTTCTCCGGCGGCACCTCCGGCCTCTCGATCGGCCACGCTTCGCCGGAAGCGGCAAATGGCGGCACGATCGGCCTGGTGCGCGAAGGCGACATGATCGACATCGACATCCCCAACCGCACGATCAGCCTGCGTGTCAGCGAGACCGAACTCGCCGCCCGCCGCGCCGAGCAGGATGCCAAGGGCTGGTATCCCACAGAAGTCCGCAAGCGCAACGTCACGACCGCTCTCAAGGCCTACGCCGCCTTCGCAACAAGCGCCGATCGCGGCGCCGTGCGCGATCTGAACGCGCGGTAGGTCATCCACCTACGACCCGCTGATGAAGAGTCAGCTGCTCTTCCAATCGGTTGCTTCAGAGCATGATGCCGAAAAGTGTGCGCGGTTTTCGGACGACATCATGCTCTAACTATATAATGTAGAACAGGATCCAGATTTTAGGCCGACCCGGCCTAAAATCATCCTGTTCTAGAGCGGCCGGTTGATGTTTTTATAAGTCTCGCCGAGTTGCTTCAGCCGTTCGTCATAGGCAGCCTTGATGCAGGCCGCATCCGCCCCGCATTCCTGCCGTTTCTTCAGCCAGGCCGTCTGTTCGTCCTGCAATGTTCCGCGCGAACCCATCGCCAGCAGGCCGGAGAGCAGCTCGAAGGTCGTCACCATCTTCACGTCGGCGTCGTTGAGCGCGCGGTTGTCGCAGATCGCTTTTTCATCCGGCTTCAATTCTTTCGCATCGCAATCGAAGCTTGCTGCCTGTGCGAGGCCCGATGCAATGAGCAGGATCGCAAAGCCGAGGGCCGCTATCGTCGTTCTTGTCGTGATCATTCATATGTTCCTGTTGCCGCCGGTCAGGCGAGCTTGCGCAGTGCCAGAGCCAGGAAGATGATGCAGATCAGCCAGACGGCAAGGATGAAGATCAGTCCGACCCGGCTGGAGGGGCGCTCGATGCGCCTTGTCGCCTCCGTACGAAGCTCGTTCATCACCTCTACTGGCACGAGCCGGATCGCCAGCATGATGCCGAGCGGCACGATCAGGAGATCGTCGAGATAGCCGAGCACGGGAATGAAATCGGGGATGAGATCGATAGGCGACAGCGCGTAGGCGGCAACGCCGCCGGCCACCGCTTTGGCATACCATGGCACGCGCGGATCGCGCGCGGCAAGCCACAGGGCCACGATGTCACGCTTCAGTGACTTCGCCCAGTTTTTGGCTTTTGATATCAGTTGCATGGCCGTACTTCCTGAATCAAATTCGCAATCGCTTTAAGTGGCACTTCCGCGACGTTCCGTTGCCTTATTCTTCCATGCTTCCGCCCTCTTTCCTTTCTAGCGTCGGGCGCTACAACGTTCCTCAAGAGGATTCAAAAGGAATACCCATGCAAGGCTTTTTTAAGCGCGCCTCCGTCTCGCTGTTCGCTCTGATGCTCGTACTGCCGGCTGTCGCCCATGCGCAGACGGCAAAGACAGTGCCCGAAAGCCGGATGCAGATGCAGCTCTCCTTCGCGCCGCTCGTCAAACAGACGGCAGGCGCCGTCGTCAATGTCTATGCGGAGAAGACCGTCCAGCGCCAGTCGCCCTTTGCCGGCGACCCCTTCTTCGAGCAGTTTTTCGGCCAGCAGATGCCGAACCGTTCGGAAAAGCAGTCTTCGCTCGGTTCCGGCGTCATCGTCGAGGCGAACGGCACTGTCGTCACCAACAATCACGTCATCGAGGGCGCCGACGACATCAAGATAGCGCTGTCGGATGGCCGCGAATTCCCCTGCAAGGTGGTGCTGCGCGACGACCGTGTCGATCTTGCCGTGCTGAAGATCGACACCAAGGAAAGCTTCCCGACGCTGCCGATCGGCAATTCCGACGCGGTTGAGGTCGGCGATCTCGTGATGGCGATCGGCAACCCCTTCGGCGTCGGCCAGACGGTGACCAGCGGCATCGTCTCAGCGCTTGCCCGCAACCAGGTGGTCAGGAACGAATTCGGTTTCTTCATCCAGACCGATGCCTCGATCAATCCCGGCAATTCCGGCGGCGCCTTAATGAACATGAAGGGCGAACTGATCGGCATCAACACGGCGATTTTCTCGCGCGGCGGCGGCTCGAACGGTATCGGTTTCGCCATCCCTGCCAATCTGGTCAAGGTCTTCCTCACGTCTGCCGATGCCGGCGTCAAATCCTTCGAACGGCCCTATGTCGGCGCGAGCTTCGATGCCGTAACCTCGGAGGTGGCTGAGGCGCTGGGGCTAAACAAGGCCCGCGGCGCACTCGTCGTCAAGGTCTCGGAAGGTGGGCCGGCGGCCAAGGCTGGGCTGAAGGCCGGCGAAATCGTCACGGCCGTCGACGGAATTTCCGTCGAACATCCCGATGCGCTGCTCTATCGGCTGACGACGGCGGGCCTCGGCAAATCGGTCAACCTCACCATCGTCGAGAACGGCCGCGAGGAACAGCTGCCGCTGACGCTCGACCGCGCCCCCGAAACCTCACCGCGCGATCAGCGCACGATCAGCGGGCACACACCCTTCACGGGCGCTGTCGTCGAGAACCTGTCGCCGCGGGTCGCCGACGAGCTGCGCATGCCGCCGGAATCGGCGGGCGTCGTCGTCTCCGAGGTGAAGGACGATTCGCCTGCTGCCCGTCTCGGTTTCGAACCGAAGGATATCATCGTTTCGATCAATGGCACGGATGTGAAGTCGACCAGCGAATTGTCTGAAATCGCCGATAGCGACCCCGGCCTCTGGCGGGTCGAGATAGAGCGCGACGGCCAGCGCATCCGGCAATTCTTCCGATGAGTAACGATCTCTTCGCGCCGCGTGTTCCGGAAGAGGTCGCTGCCAGGCGGCCGCTTGCCGACCGGCTGCGGCCGAAGACGATTGCCGAAGTCACCGGTCAGGAACACCTGACCGGTGAGGATGGCGTGCTGAAAAGAATGATCGAAAGCGGCTCGCTAGGCTCGATGATCTTCTGGGGGCCGCCCGGCACCGGCAAGACGACGGTGGCACGGCTGCTTTCGGGCGAGGCGGGACTGGCCTTCGAGCAGATATCGGCGATCTTCTCCGGCGTCGCCGACCTGAAGAAGGTGTTCGAGACAGCCCGTTTGCGCCGCATGGACGGCCGTCAGACGCTGCTCTTCGTCGATGAGATCCATCGTTTCAACCGCGCCCAGCAGGACAGTTTCCTGCCCGTCATGGAGGATGGCACCGTCATCCTCGTCGGCGCCACCACCGAGAACCCATCCTTTGAGCTCAACGCCGCTCTGCTGTCGCGGGCCCGTGTGCTGACCTTCAAGTCGCATGACGAGGAGAGCCTTGAGGAACTGCTGAAGCGTGCTGAGGCGATCGAGCAGAAGCCGCTGCCGCTGACGGAGGATGCCCGCGTCAGTCTGATCCGCATGGCCGACGGCGACGGCCGCGCGGTGCTGACGCTCGCCGAAGAAGTCTGGCGCGCGGCGCGCGAAGGCGAGAGCTTCGATACCGAAGGCCTGACACGCATCGTCCAGCGCCGTGCCCCGGTCTACGACAAGGCGCAGGACGGCCACTACAATCTGATCTCGGCGCTGCATAAATCCGTACGCGGCTCGGATCCCGATGCCGCGCTCTATTATCTCGCCCGTATGTTCGATGCCGGCGAGGACCCGCTCTATCTCGGCCGGCGGCTGGTGCGCATGGCGGTGGAGGATATCGGTCTTGCCGATCCGCAGGCGCTGGTGATCTGCAACGCCGCCAAGGATGCCTATGAGTATCTCGGCTCGCCGGAAGGCGAACTGGCGCTGGCGCAAGCCTGCGTCTATCTCGCCACCGCGCCGAAATCGAACGCCGTCTATACCGCCTTCAAGGCTGCCACTCAGGCCGCCAAGCAGAACGGCTCGCTGCTGCCGCCAAAGCATATCCTCAATGCGCCGACCAAGCTGATGAAGGGCGAGGGTTACGGCGACGGCTACCGCTACGACCACGACGAGCCGGATGCCTTTTCCGGCCAGGATTATTTCCCGGAGAAGATGGGACGCCAGATCTTCTACGATCCGCCGGAACGCGGCTTCGAGCGCGATATCCGCAAGCGGCTGGAATGGTGGGCGAAGCTTCGCAAGGAGCGCAATCCGCGCTGAAACCCGGCGAACCTTCAGGAGGCGCGTGGCGTCTTCTGATTTGCCGGCGCGGCGATCACCTTGACGGACGATTCCGCAAGCCCGTGATGACCCTCCATATCGACGATGACATGCCAGTGACCGCTTTCCGGAACGGCGATCTTGATCGGCGATTTGCGTGCCACGCCGCCGATATATTTGAAATCAAGAACCTCGGTGAACCGCTGGAAATTCGGCGCCGTCATCAAGCGGACATTGTTCACCGCATTCAACGACACCTCGATAGTCGTTCCGGCGCGTTGTTCCTTGAGATCGTAATGGGTAAAGCGGAAATTCGGTTTCATCGGTCTCGTGGCGTCTGAAGTCTCTGCGACGCGATTTTACCAGTATGTCGGTTAAGGAAAAGTTGGAACTCGCCCCTTCAGCACACGTCTTCGTGCTCCCAGACTCAGAGCGCGGCGAAAATGACGTAGAGTTCGACGCAGGCAAGCACCACGCCAAAGACGATCAGCGCCTGGGCAGTGCGCTTCTCGCGCATCTGCCGGCTGCCGTGGGCGATCCTGTATGGACGAAGGGGTCGAAAACTGGAGGACCTGACATTTCGCATGGCATTCGACCTTTGCAGTGATGGCGAAAGCCTACTGCTGGGCGCGATAGGAAATCCATTCGGAGCGGGGCACGAAAATATAGGAACGGCATAAAGGCCGATGCGAGAAATTTCGAAGCGTGGTGTCGGAAAGACATGAGCGCCGCCGTCCTTGCGGTATCGATGCAAACATGGAGCAAGGACATGTCGAAGATGACGCTGATTTCGATGATCGCAACCACTGCCGCATTCTTGGCCGTGCCCGATATATCAGGCGCCGGAGGTGCCGCGCCGGCGAGCGAGGAGAAGAAGGCTGCAGCGCCGATTGTCAGGAAGGGAAGCGTGCCGGTCAACGGTATCGATTATTATTACGAGATCCGTGGAGAGGGCGAACCACTGCTGCTGCTTCACGGCGGCCTCGGGCAGATCGAGATGTTCGCGCCCGTCATGCCTATCTTCACGGACCATCGGCAGGTGATCGCCGTCGATCTGCAGGGCCATGGCCGCACGCCCCTTGGCAAGCGGACCATCGAGCTTCCAGCCATCGGCGCCGACCTCGCGATCCTGGTGAAGCAGCTCGGCTACGACAGGGTCGACGTCTTCGGTTATTCCTTCGGAGGTGGGGTGGCGCTGAACATGGCGGCGAACGCGCCCGACCAGGTGCGTCGGCTGGTGATACTCTCGGCGCCTTATGCACAGAACGGCTTCTTCCCGGAAATGCTGCCGCAGCAGGCGGCCGTCGGCGCCGGTATGGCCGACATGATGAAGGACACGCCGATGTTCCTCTCCTACAAGGCGGTAGCGCCTGACGTTTCCGAATTTCCGAAGCTGCTCGATGCCATGGGCGCACTGATGCGCGAACCTATCGACTATAGCGATGCCGTCGCCAAGCTCACCATGCCGGTTATGCTGATCTATGGCGATGCCGACATGATCCGGCCCGAGCATATGATCGACTTCTACCACAAGCTCGGCGGCGGTCTGCGCGATGCGGGCTGGATGCGGGAAAACATGTCGAAGAACCGGCTGGCGATCCTGCCCGATCTCACCCATTACGAGACCTTCGCCTCTCCCCTGATGGCGAATATGGCAATGACCTTCCTCGATGGCGGCGGCAAGGCGCCGAACTGGGCCGAGCAGGTCGGAAAGTAAGTGAAGGCGGCTGGGCTTTCCCGGCCGCCTTTCCCTCTGCGATCAGCTGCCGCGCTGGTTTTCCCGATCCAGCTGCGTCACCAGCGCCAGGATCGTTTGCGAGACCGGGGTCGGCACAACAGCCAGGCGTCCGAGCGCCACCACCATGCCGACCAGCGGCGTGATTTCGAGCGCCTTGCCGCCGATCAGATCCTGCAGCATCGAGGTGCGCACGGCGCCGATATGGCGCGATTGTTCCAGCCGCTGTTCGACGGTCATGCTGAAACGCGCGCCTAAGGCCTCGCCGACGGCGCGGACCTCGTTCATCACCTTGCCGACTGTGGTCGAAAGTGCTGGATCTACCATGATGTCGGTCATCAGCGCCCTGGTCAGCGCACTGATCGGGTTGAAGGCGGTATTGCCCATCAGCTTGCTCCAGATCTCGTCGCGAATAACAGGCGTCGTCGTGATGTTGAGGCCGGCGTCGGTCAGCACCGCGGCGATCGCCTCGAGATCGGGCGAGATGTCGCCCGAGGGCTCGCCGAGCACGAAGCGGCCGTTGTTGGCAAGCTGGATCTCGCCGGGATTGATCACCTCTGCGCCCTGATAAGCGACGCAGCCGATGACGCGTTCCGGCCCGATCAGCCGCCAGAGCCTGCCGCCGGGATCGAGCTCGTCGAACTGCAGCTCGGCATGCCGGCTCTGGGTATCGCGGTGAAAATACCACCACGGAATGCCGTTGAGGATCATGACGACGCGGGTACCTTCCTTGAGGAGGCTTGCAATGCCTTCGGCAGCGGGTGCCAGCTGATGCCCCTTGAGGCCGGTGATGACGAGATCCTGCGGCGGCAATGTGCTGGGATCGTCGGTCGCAGTCAGGCGGACATTGAGCGGCCTTTCTGCATCGGCTTCGCGCAGGCTGAGACCGTTGTCGCGGATGGCGTCGAGATGCGCTCCACGCGCGACGACGGAGATGGTGGCGTCGTTTGCGGCTTGGCTTGCAAGCTTGACGGCGATAGCGCCGCCGAGTGCGCCAGCGCCATAAATGCAGATGGACTTGATGGACATGCTCGCCTCTTCATGGTGGTGATCGAACCTAGATCTAGGTCATTCCAGGCGTGAGGCGAATGCTAATTTGCCGCATCATGCGGTTTCCTGCGGTCACAGTGGCGCTGCCGCCGCATCCCGAGATATGGGATGCGGCGGGCAGTGCCCCTCAGGCCAAGGCCGTTGCATCGCTTGGAAAATCGGGATTCGTATCCGTGACCCTTTTGACTCCGACGCCTGAACTGGCCAAAGATGCCGCCATGGCCACCACAGCCAACATCATCGGGAGAGGTTGATGAACCGTCGGATTTTGCCAACTGCCAATCGAAGAGGACCAAAGCGCCCCAGCGGTCTGTTTTCCGCGTTGGCTGTGCTGATGCTGCTCCCCTCGGCGGCGGTCGGGCGGGACATTGGACCGCAAAGCCCAGCCTCACACGAGCAGGTCGAAAAACTCGTCGGCCTCTGGAAAGATCACTTTGCCGGCGCCGATAGCCTGCAGGAGCGGCGGACTGCTTTCAGGGCGCTGATGGAGGCGACGCCGGGGCCGACGCGCATCCAGCTTCGGCAGGTCGACGCCGACGGCGTCGATGCCGAGTTGATGTGGCCCGCTCGTCTTCATCATCCGATCGGCCAAAGGGTGATCCTCTATATTCATGGCGGCGGCTTTTCCAGTGGCTCGATCCGCACGCACAGCCTACTTGCCGGCTCGCTCGCCAAAGCCGCATCCAGCGACGTTTTTCTCATCAATTATCGGCTGATGCCCGAATATGGCTATCCCGCGCAGATCAACGACGCGCTGACGGCCTATCGCTGGCTTCTCGACAATGGCTATCGGAGCGAGAACGTGGTCGTCGCGGGAGACGGCGCCGGCGGCAATATCGCGATCGAGACGGTTCTGCGGCAGATGCAGGCGGCAAAGCCGTTGCCGGCAGCTGTGATTGCTCTCAGCCCCATCACCGATCTTGCCGCGACGGGCGGATCGATGATAACAAATGCCGAAAGCGATCCGCTGGTCAACAAGGCCTGGATCGAGACCTTGCGCAAGACCTATCTCGGCAGCCGGTCTCCGGCCGATCCCCGGGTATCGCCGCTTTATGCCGACATGACCGGCTTTCCGCCGCTGCTGCTGCAGGTCGGCTCCGGCGAAGTCCTGCTGGACGACGCGCTGCGGCTTGCCGACAAGGCACGCCAGGCGGGCGTGGATGTCACCACCGAGGTCTGGCCGGGCATGCCCCATCAGTGGCAGCTGTTTCCGTCGCTGCTCGACGATGCCGATCGGTCGAGCCAGAATATCGCCGAGTTCGCGATCCGGCATTTTGCCGACAAACCGCAGGAGTAGAGGCGGAGAAGTAGAAGTCGTAAGAGCAGCCCCCGGACATCCTCCGTCATCACATCATTGTGGTGTGCCAGGGGACGGTGACGGCGCCAAGGGCCGCTCGACTTCCCGGCCGACGCTGAGCGCCTTTCGCACATTCGGCTCCAGCCGCTCGATATAGGCGTGGTCGGGTGCAGCGCCCAGCGCATCCAGCATTTTCGAGAAGAAACACCGGGCCGCTGCCGCTGCCGTGACGTCGAAGATCTCGGCATCGCTCAGCCCGTGTTTCTTCAGCCCGTCTATATCCTGCTGTGTGACCGACGTCGCATCGCGCGTCACCTTGGCGGCAAAAGCCATGATCGCGCGTTCGCCGGCATCGATCGGCGCCTTCTCCGTCTCGTTGACAACAGCCGTCAACCCATCGCCGGTGAAACCCTCGCGCAACAGCACTGAGCCGTGAGCCAGCATGCAATATGAGGATTTCAGCTCCTTGGCCGCGGCCAGCGTCACCAGTTCGTAGCGCCGCAGGCTCATATGGCCGCGAATGCTCGAAAGCAGCGCCGCCCAGCTCTCCATCACCTCAGGCCGGTGGCCGAAGGCTCGATACATGTTCGGCAGATAACCATAATTCGCCTCGGCCGACGCATACATCGATGTCGTCTTTTCGCTGGCGGATGCATTGGGGGTGTGAATGAAAGCCATCGTGTGATCCTCCTCTATTGTAAGAAGGATAGGGTAGATATGCAGGACAGCAATCCTGAAACATCAGGCGGCGTTATTGGCCGCGGAAGCGTCGCCGTTTCTCTTGATTGGAAGCGTTACGGTGAATGTCGATCCGCATCCTCTTGCGCTTCGAACCTCTATCGAGCCGTTGTGCATTTCGATGATCTGCTTCACCAGATTGAGGCCGATACCGGTTCCGGCAATCCCGGTAGAAGTCCGGGCCCGAAAATAGCGCTGGAAGAGCCGCGGCACGTCTTCGGCATCGATCCCCACTCCATCATCGCTGATCGAAACTTTGACGTTTCCCGTCTCTGCCCATGCCGTGACGCGAATTTCGGAGGTTCCGGGCGCGTATTTGACGGCATTGGAAAGCAGGTTGGTAAAGACCTGTGCCAACGTCCGAGGATCGGCATCGATGAACTCCGGCAGCCCATCGATATCCAACACAAACCTATGCGACTTTGCAATCGTCGACTGCCGCTCGCAACAGGTGTTTATCAATGATTTCAATGCGCAGGCGTCGTAATTGATATCGATCTTGCCGGTATCGAGGCGTCCGGCTGACAGGATGCTCTCCATGAGATCGACAATCCGGGTCACTGATGCGCGGATTTGATCGACCTTGTCGCTGAGAAATTCGGGCTCGACCGCCCCTCTTTTTCGCAGCAGCCGCTGGGCAGCAGCGTCGATGATTGCGAGCGGCGTCCTGAATTCATGGGATGCCATCGCCACGAACTGCCGCTGCAGTTCGTTGATGTTTCGCTCCTGCGCCAGCATTCGCTCGAGTTCGCGCGCCTGCCGCTCGACTTCCGCCGTGCGGCTCTTCACCGTCGCTTCGAGCTGATCGTGATGCCGGCGCAGCTCTTCCGCCAGTCGGACGGTCTTGGTGACGTCCTCATGGGTGGCCACGTATCCACCGTTTTGCATCGGATTGTGGGTGATCTTGATAATGCGCCCATCGGCCAGGACGATGTTCTGGCTGGCCGGCGCACCGCGGGTTGTCGCTTCGAAGACTACATCAAAATAGGTCGTGGTATCGGCCGGGCCATTTCCCTCCCGGCTGCGATAGGCCAGGATATCCACAAGTGGCGTTCCCGGTTGCGTGAGAAGGTCCGGCAGATTGTACATCCGTGCATAGGAGGCGTTGCACAGGATGAGATTCTTTGTCGAATCGAACATGCACAGCCCATGCGGCATATTGCTGAAGGCTGCGTCGAACCGGCGATGTTGCTCGGTCAGGCTGTCTTCGACGCGAATGAGAGTCGAGATGTCTTCATAGCTGAGGATCCAGCCTCCATCCCTCGACGGGGCACAGGTCAGTGAGACCATCCCTCCGTCGGAAAGGGCAAACTGAGACGTGGGCGGTCCAGCGACCATCGACCGGCGGGATGCCACTGCACGGCAGTCTGCAGTGCCCGGCAATCCGTCGATATTCATGCCTTCGCGGATAGCTCCTTGCGGAAGGCCGAGAATATCAAGCGTGCGTGAATTGAAAGCCGTCACTGTACCGGCAGGATCAAGCAGAACTATGCCCTGAGGCAGGCTCTCCAGAATGGATTCAAACGAGTGTGACATCATCCGGCCCTGCTTCAGATCTGGCGCGTTGCACGTATCCGTAGCATTCGTTACAAACGATAAAGTTTCGCTAATGGCTATCGTAGGGAATTCCTCGACGGAAACCTGGAGACCCTCCTATCGTTTTGCGATAGGCGAACCAGCGTTCCGGGATGTTCGAGCTCGCATCGAGAGGCGTGGGATGACCCCCTCCCGACATGTCAACGAATTCGTGTAAAAGCCGATGTGTTTCGAGAGGGGATCGCGCGCTTGGTTTTAGCCGAGCTTGGCCAGTCGCTTGTCCAGAAGGTCAAGGCTGTCCTCTCCGACCTCGTTGACGTCACTCGGCATGGGCTCGCCGGTCTCCTGGTAAACAAGCCAGGCGATATACATGGTTGCCGTCGTCAGGGCGTTCCAGCCGTCTTCGCTGGGTTTTCCGGCTGCCTCGGAGAGCCGACGGAGCGTCCCGCGCTCATCGTCACTGTAGATAAGATCGGAGAAGTATCGGCCCATCAGGTGTGCGCCATCACCCCAAGTGCGGATTGCCGCCAAGGCGGCTTCGGCTTCGGGTGCGTGGGGTTCGGTGCGCTCGATTTGTGCGACCAAGGACGCGGCGACGGCTGCCAAGCGCCGTGCTTGTTCGCGTGGTGGCAGAACGGTCAGCTCGGCGCGCAGTTTCATGTCGCCATGTCCTCCACTGGGTTTGTCGCAAAGTTTATCAACACAGAATAGAAGCCCCCCTGCTTTTCTCAGAAGGTCTTGTCGCTTCGACGGAAATAACGGACGAGCCCGAATTTTCCAGATTTTTGCAGCCAACGCATCTGTCGGTCGTGCGCCACCTACGATTTTCCAGTCAAAAAACATCGACATAGGCTTCTCAGCCAAGGTCAATATTTAGATCGTTCCAATTTCTACGATGGGATTCCGGCGGTAGGAGAAGGCCGAAATTTGCAAAGGAATAGCTAGTTAATAACAATCCGTACAAATTTATCTTGACAAAATTGGAACGTTCCAAATATTTAATGATCAGTCGACGTTGGCGTCGGGAGGGGAAATGACAAAGGCGCGGGTAACCGTCATCGACATTGCGAAAGCCGCAGGCGTCTCGAAATCGACGGTTTCGCTGGTGCTTCAGGGTTCCTCCCTGGTCAATGAGGGGACGCGTTCCAAGGTCAATGCGGTGATGCGCGAGCTGGGCTATGTCTACAATCGCGGCGCCGCCAATCTTCGGCAGGCCAGTGCCAAGTCGCGGATCGTCGGGGTCGTCGTCAACGACCTGACGAACAGCTTCTTCGCGGAGCTGGCAGTCGGCGTCGATATGGTCGTTCAGTCGGCCGGATTCGTGCAGTTCCTGTCGAACACCAGTGAGAGCATCGATAGGCAGCGCGAGGTTGTCGCGTCGATGCGGGAACATGGCATTTCGGGGCTCATCGTGTCGCCGGCGCGCGCCACCGATGCCGCAGACTTCAAGCCGCTTGTCGCAGCAGGGATTCCGGTGGTGGTCGTCGTGCGAAACCTGCCTGGCGCCAAGGTCTCGTCCGTCGTCTCCGACAACCAGGCTGGCATGATGTCCGCGGTCAAGCACCTGGCGGAGCTCGGTCACCAGCGCATCGCTTTTCTCGGCGGCTTCCCAGATACCGCCGTCTTCGACGACCGCCTTGCCGGTTACCGAAGCGGCATGGAGGCAGCCGGGCTCGGCTATCACCAAGAGCTTGTCATCTCGTCCGCGCCTTCGCGAGCCGGCGGGGTAGAGGCGATCGGAAAAGCACTCGTTCTTGCCGACAAACCCACGGCAGCCGTCTGCTTCAACGATGCCGTCGCCTTCGGTGTTTGCGACGGATTGCGCGCGCGCCATCTGGAACCCGGCTCCGACTTCGCCGTCGTGGGCTTCGACGATGTCATCGAGGCTCAGGCGGCGGTTCCCGCGCTCACGACGGTCTCGGTCGATCCGCAGGGCATCGGGCGTCGCGGCGCGCAGCTGCTTCTCAAGCAGATCAACGCGGGCAAGGCCGAGGCGGAGGCGGTGACGACGGCGGTTCGGCTGGTTGTTCGCGAGAGCTGCGGAGCCCGCAGGAGCGTAAAAATTGAAACAGGACTCTGAGTAGCGCTGATGAAGAAGCATCTTACCCCCACCGAAGCGGCCGCGCTGATCCCGGATCGCGCTGTTGTAACGGTGTCTTCCTCGAGCGGTCTCGGTTGCCCGGACCTCATGCTGAAGGCGATTGGCGAACGTTTCGATGCGACCGGCCATCCCCGGGATATTACGACCCTTCATCCCATCGCCGCCGGCGACATGAGCGGCATCAAGGGCGTCGATTACATCGCCAAGAAGGGTCTGCTCAAGCGCATCGTCGGTGGTTCCTATCCGTCCGGGCCGTCGTCGTCAGAGCCGCCGCTGATCTGGCAGATGATCACCAACAACGAAATCCCGGCCTACAACATTCCCTCGGGCATCCTCTTCGATATTCACCGCGAGGCCGCCGCGAAGCGGCCGGGCGTTCTGACCAAGATCGGCATCGACACATTCGTCGATCCAGGGCGGCAGGGTTGCGCGATGAACGGCCTGGCTTCAGAGCATCCGGTGGTCAAGCGCGTGCGCTTCGAGGGCGATGACTGGCTGTTCTTTCCCTCGATCGTCCCTGAGGTCGCCATCATCCGCGCTACTACCGCCGACGAGCGCGGCAACCTGACATACGAACATGAAGGCGCCTATCTCGGCGGCCTCGATCAGGCGCTGGCGGCGCGCAACAACGGCGGCATTGTCATCGCGCAGGTCAAACGGATCACCAAGGAGGGTTCGCTGAAGCCCCATGACGTCCGGGTGCCTGGAATGTTGGTCGATTATGTGGTCGTCGATCCGGAACAGAAGCAGACGACGCAGACGGGGTACGATCCGGCAATTTCCGGGGAGATCTTCCGCCCGCTCGATAGCTTCAGCGTTCCGGAATTCAATGTCCAAAAAGTCATCGCGCGTCGCGTCGCGCAGGAACTGCAAGCGGGAAGCTGCGTCAATCTCGGCTTCGGCATATCGGCCAACGTTCCGCGCATCCTGCTGGAGGAAGGGCTTCACGGCGCGGTCACCTGGGTCATCGAGCAGGGCGCCGTCGGTGGCGTGCCGCTACTCGACTTCGCCTTTGGCTGCGCCTCGAACGCCGACGCCTACATGCCGTCTCCCTATCAGTTCACCTATTTCCAGGGTGCAGGCTTCGATGCGTCGCTGCTCTCCTTCCTCGAGATCGGCAAAGACGGTTCGGTCAACGTCTCCAAGCTTTCCTTCCGGCCGCATGTGACGGCTGGCGCCGGAGGTTTCGTCGACATCACGGCGCGCGCGAAGAAGATCGTCTTCTCCGGCATGTTCAATGCCGGAGCGAAGCTTTCGATCGCCGATGGAGCTCTTCTGATCGAGAAGGAAGGCAAGCTGAAGAAACTCGTGAACGAGGTCGAACACGTCACCTTCAGCGGCAGGCGCGCGATCGAGCAGGGGCAGGAGATCACCTATGTCACCGAGCGGTGCGTGATGAAGCTGACGCCTGATGGCGTCGTCCTCACCGAGATTGCGCCAGGCGTCGATCTCCAGTCCCACATCCTCGATCAGTCGGAGTTTCCGCTGATCGTGGCGCCCGACCTGAAGGTCATGGACACGGCGCTCTTCGCGGAGGCAGCGATCGGCCTGTCGCTTCCAGAAAAAAAGGCACGGACGCTGGAGGGCAGCTTCCATGGCTAGCGGAACCGTCGGAATTGACGTCGATGGACATGTTGCGACGCTGACGATTTCTCGTCCGGAGAAGCTGAACGCGCTCGACCTGGACATGCTGAAAGCGCTGGCAGATGCGGCCGACGAGGTGGAGGCGAACGCCAATGTGCGGGCTGCCATTCTCACCGGCGAAGGAAAGGGCTTTTCCGCCGGCGGCGATATCAAGGCCTGGGGCGGAATGTTGCCTCAGGAGTTCGGTCATCTCTGGGTTCGCCACGGCCACCGTATCTTCGAAAGATTGGCGACGCTCCGGATGCCGCTGATCGCGGCTCTGAATGGCCATGCCCTCGGGGGAGGGCTTGAACTTGCAGGGGTCGCTGACATTCGCCTCGCAGAGGAACAGATTAAGATCGGTCTGCCGGAAACCGGCCTTGGAATGGTGCCGGGCTGGTCCGGAACCCAGCGTCTTGTCCGCCGGTTCGGGGCGCAGACCGTCCGGCGAATGGCCTTGGGCGGCGAGATATTCACCGCCGAGGAGGCACGCCTTCTCGGGATCGTCGACGCGGTTGTTCCCACAGGGAACGCGCTCGCCGCCGCCAGGGAATATGCTGGGCGGATTGCTGCAAGGGGGCCGGCTGCCATTGAGATCGCGAAGTTGATGATCGCATCGGCAAACGGCGAAGACAATGGAACCGCGGTCGAAGCCCTGGGCTCGATCCTCGCCGCCAAGACCGGCGATCTGAAGGAGGGCGTCGCATCATTCAGCGAGAAGCGCCCGGCAACGTTCAAGGGAGAATGGTAATGACGGTTCTCGTCAACCCCACCGCGCTCAGCGACCACAAAGCGCGTGATTTCAAGATGCTCATCGATGGTAAATGGGAGGCTGGTTCCTCCGATCCGATCGAGCGTGTCGCTCCAAGCCATGGTGTCGTGGTCAGCCGGTTTCCGACCGGCAGCAAGAGGGACGCCGAGCGTGCGATCGCTTCGGCACGCAAGGCGTTCGACCTCGGGCCGTGGCCCCGAATGACCGCTTCCGAACGTTCCGCCATCCTGCTCAAGGCTGCCGATTTGATCGCGGCACGTGCAGAGGAGCTGGCATATCTCGATGCGATCGAGGCGGGAAAGCCGATCACACAGGTGCGGGGAGAAATTGCAGGCTCCGTTGACATATGGCGCTACGCGGCGGCGCTTGCCCGTGACCTCCACGGAGAGAGCTACAACACGCTCGGCGACGGCACGCTTGGCGTCGTGCTGCGCGAAGCGATCGGCGTGGTGTCGATCATCACGCCTTGGAATTTTCCGTTCCTGATCGTCGGCCAGAAGCTGCCATTCGCCTTGGCGGCCGGTTGCACGACCGTCGTCAAGCCTTCGGAGCTGACCTCAGGATCGACGCTGGTGCTGGGAGAGATCCTGCAGGAGGCAGGCATTCCGGATGGCGTCGTCAACATTGTCACCGGTACGGGACCAGAGGTCGGCGCGATCACGACGTCGCATCCCGACGTCGACATGGTGTCCTTCACCGGCTCGACCGGCGTCGGCAAGCTGACGATGTCGAATGCCGCACAGACGCTGAAGAAGGTCTCGTTGGAACTGGGCGGGAAGAACCCGCAGATCGTGTTCCCGGATGCCGATCTCGATGCCTTCATCGATGCCGCGGTCTTCGGCGCATATTTCAATGCCGGCGAGTGCTGCAATGCCGGCTCACGGTTGATCCTTCACAAATCAATCGCTTCCGATGTCGTCAAGCGGATTGCCGAATTGTCGAAGGCAGTCAAGGTCGGCGACCCGCTCGATCCTTCCACGCAGGTCGGCGCGATCATCACGCCTGAGCATCTGGAGAAAATATCAGGATACGTTGCCGGCGCGAGGAGCAGCGGTGCCCGGGTCGCGCATGGCGGCGAGACGCTGGATCTCGGCATGGGGCAGTTCATGTCGCCGACGATCCTCGAAGCGGTCACCCCCGATATGGCCGTGGCGCGCGAGGAAGTCTTTGGGCCGGTGCTTTCGGTCCTGACATTCGAGACATCTGCCGAAGCCATCAGGATTGCGAATTCCATCGACTACGGCCTGTCGGCCGGTGTCTGGAGCCGCGATTTCGACACGTGCCTGACGATCGGCCGGTCGGTGCGGGCGGGAACAGTCTGGATGAACACCTTCATGGACGGCGCCTCGGAACTTCCCTTCGGCGGTTACAAGCAAAGCGGCCTCGGCCGCGAGCTCGGCCGCCATGCGGTTGAGGATTACACCGAGACCAAGACACTCAACATGCATATCGGCAAGCGCACCAGCTGGTGGATGCCGCAGACGGAAAGCCGGCTTAGCCGGTAATCAAACTACGCCTGAGGAGGGCGGGGTGATCGGTGCGGGAATAGGTCCCGCATCTTCCAAGATGGAACTGGGAGGTTCTTCGATGAATAGGTTTCTGACTACGACTGCCGTAATCGCATTGGCTCTGGCCGGCGCTGGTGTGTCCGCCCACGCCGCCGACGTCAAGGAAGTGCAGATGCTGCACTGGTGGACGTCGGGCGGCGAGGCAGCGGCGCTGAACGTCTTGAAGCAGGATCTTTCGAAGGAAGGGTTTGCCTGGAAGGACGTTCCGGTTGCCGGCGGTGGTGGCGATGCGGCGATGACGGCGCTGAAGGCGATGGTGGCGGCCGGCACCTATCCGACGGCCTCGCAGATGCTCGGCTATACCGTGCTCGATTATGCCCAGGCCGGCGTCATGGGCGATCTGACGGAGACGGCCAAGAAGGAAGGGTGGGACAAGTCGGTGCCGGCAGCCCTGCAGAAGTTCTCCGTCTATGACGGCAAGTGGGTTGCCGCCCCGGTCAACGTCCACTCGGTCAACTGGCTGTGGATCAACAAGGCTGTCATGGACAAGATCGGCGGCACCCAGCCGAAGACCTTCGACGAGCTGATCGCCCTGCTCGACAAGGCCAAAGCCGCCGGCGTCATCCCGCTGGCGCTTGGCGGCCAGAACTGGCAGGAGGCGACGATGTTCGATTCCATCGTGCTGTCGACCGGCGGGCCTGAGTTCTACAAGAAGGCCTTCAACGACCTCGACGAGGAATCGCTGAAGTCCGACACGATGAAGAAGTCGTTCGATAACCTCGCCACGATCATCAAATATGTCGACCCGAACTTCTCGGGCCGCGACTGGAACCTGGCGACCGCCATGGTCATCAAGGGCGATGCGCTGGTGCAGGTGATGGGCGACTGGGCCAAGGGCGAATTCGTCGCCGCCAAGAAGACGCCTAACACCGACTTCCTGTGCTACCGCTTCCCCGGCACCGAAGGCAGCGTGGTCTACAACTCCGACATGTTCGGCATGTTCAATGTTCCCGACGACCGCAAGGCGGCGCAGGTGGCGCTGGCGAAGGCAACGCTGTCGAAGAGCTTCCAGTCGGCCTTCAACGTCGTCAAGGGTTCGGTACCGGCCCGTACCGACGTTCCCGATACCGACTTCGACGCTTGCGGCAAGAAGGGCATCGCCGATCTGAAGGCAGCCAACGAGGGCGGCACGCTGTTCGGCTCGCTGGCGCAAGGCTACGGCGCCCCGCCGGCGATTGCCAATGCCTACAAGGATGTCGTCTCGAAGTTCGTCCACGGCCAGATCAAGACCTCCGACGAAGCCGTCAAGCAGCTCGTCCAGGCGATCGACGACGCCCGCTGAGACCAGGTGTGATGACAATGCTTCCCCGCATCTCGCGGGGAAGCTTCAGACCCCAACGATCCTATGACGGCGATCACATCGTGACCGATCATGCGGGATGATCATGCAGGGCCGATTGCAGGGAGGAGATGACATTCCATGAGCACTGTTGCGACCACCGATCCGGTTCTGACGCCGCGGCAATCGACGGCGATCTCGTTGCGGGGCCGGCTGCAGGATGCGCTGCCGAAGATCGTCTTGGCGCCGAGCTTCGTCATCACCATTATCTTCGTCTACGGCTTCATCGTCTGGACGGCCTATCTCTCCTTCACCAATTCCAAGACTTTTCCCTCCTATGCGCTGACCGGGCCACGCGCCTATCAGCGGCTGTGGCGCTGGACCTTCGAGAGCGATCCGCCGTCTTCCTGGTATACATCGATCACCAACATGGCGATCTTCGGCTTCCTCTATATCGGCATCTGCCTGGCGCTCGGCCTGCTCCTCGCCATCCTGCTCGATCAGAAGATCCGCGGCGAGGGTCTGCTCCGGCCGATCTTCCTCTACCCGATGGCGCTGTCCTTCATCGTCACCGGCGTTGCCTGGAAATGGTTCCTCGATCCCGGCCTCGGGCTGGAACAGACGCTGCACCATTTCGGCTGGACCAGCTTCCACTTCGACTGGATCAAGAACAAGGACTTCGTCATCTATACCGTCGTCATCGCCGGCGTCTGGCAGGCGTCGGGCTTCGTCATGGCGATGTTCCTGGCGGGCCTGCGCGGTATCGACGGCGAGATCATGAAGGCCGCCCAGATCGATGGCGCGTCTGCCTTCCAGCTCTATCGACGCATCGTCATTCCACTGTTGCGGCCGATCTTTCTGTCGGCCTTCATCGTGCTCGCCCATATGGCGATCAAGTCCTACGACCTGGTGGTGGCGCTGACCTCGGGCGGCCCCGGCGGCTCGGCCTGGCTGCCGTCCAACTTCATGTATGAATACACCTTCAAGCGCAACGAGATGGCCGTCGGCTCGGCCAGCGCCATCATCATGCTGATGACGATCTCGGCAATCATCGTTCCCTATCTCTATTCCGAACTGAAGGAGAAGGCGCGATGAGCAGCGTGACCGCCCCGACCGCAACGCTGCCACAGGCCCGCGACAACAGGAATGACAACACTCGCTGGATCGGCCGCACCGTCATCTACGGCCTGCTGCTGATCTTTGCCGTCCTCTATCTGATGCCGCTCTTCGTCATGCTGACGACCTCGTTCAAGACCATGGACGAGATCCAGAACGGCAACATGCTGGCGCTGCCGCAAGCGCCGACCTTCGATCCCTGGATCAAGGCCTGGGGCGAGACCTGTGTCGGGCTGACCTGCGCCGGCATCAAGGGCTACTTCTGGAACTCGATCAAGATGGTCGTGCCGGCGGTCGCAATCTCCACCATCATGGGGGCGCTGAACGGTTATGTGCTGACCAAATGGCGCTTTCCCGGCCACACGCTGGTGTTCGGGCTGATGCTGTTTGCCTGCTTCATTCCGTTCCAGTCGGTGCTGCTGCCGATGGCGACGATCCTCGGCTCGCTCGGGCGCTTCGGCGCCACGCTGCAGAACGCCACGGGTTTGAGCTTCGGCTTCGGCAATCCGACGGTCAATCTGGTCTTCGTGCATGTCGTCTATGGCTTGGGCTTCACGACGCTGTTCTTCCGCAATTTCTACGAGGCCTTTCCGACCGAGCTGGTCAGGGCCGCCCAGGTCGATGGCGCCAGCTTCTTCCAGATCTTCCGCCGCATCATGCTGCCGAACTCGCTGCCGATCATCGTCGTCACGGTGATCTACCAGTTCACCAATATCTGGAACGACTTCCTGTTTGCCTCGGCCTATGCCGGCACCGGTGAATCCATGCCGATGACGGTGGCGCTGAACAATGTCGTCAACACCTCGACGGGCGTCGTCGAATACAATGTCAACATGGCGGCGGCGATGATCGCCGCCGTGCCGACGCTCATCGTCTATATCCTCGCCGGCCGCTACTTCGTGCGCGGTCTGATGGCGGGCGCTGTCAAAGGGTAATCCATGGCCTTCCTCGAAATCTCCGGTCTCAAAAAGCGCTTCGGCGCCGTCGACATTCTCAAGGGGATCGACCTCGAACTGGAAAAGGGCGGCTTTCTCGTGCTGGTCGGCCCGTCCGGCTGCGGCAAGTCGACCCTGCTCAACACCATTGCCGGGCTGGAGACGATCACCTCCGGCGGTATCAGGATCGACGGGCGCGACATCAGCGGTCTGCACCCTTCCAAGCGCGACATCGCCATGGTGTTCCAGTCCTATGCGCTCTATCCGAACATGACGGTATCAGGCAACATCGCCTTCGGCATGGAGATCCGCGGCGTGCCGAAGGAGGAGCGCGCCAAGGCGATCGCCCAAGTCTCCGACATGCTGCAGATCGGCCATCTGCTCGACCGCAAGCCGAGCCAGCTCTCCGGCGGCCAGCGCCAGCGTGTCGCCATGGGAAGGGCGCTGGTGCGCAATCCGCAGGTCTTCCTGTTCGACGAGCCGCTCTCCAATCTCGACGCCAAGCTGCGCGTCGACATGCGCACCGAGATCAAGCGGCTGCATCAGCGCATGGGCACCACCTTCGTCTATGTCACCCATGACCAGATCGAGGCGATGACGCTGGCGACCAAGATCGCCGTGCTGAAGGACGGCGTGCTGCAGCAGTTCGGCACGCCGTCCGAGATCTATAACAGCCCCTCCAACATCTTCGTTGCCGACTTCATGGGATCGCCGGCGATGAACCTCTTGACCGCCACCGTCGAAAACGGCGCCGGCGGTCTCGAAGTCTCGCTGGAGCGGCCGAATGCCGCCCCGCTCCGATTGCCGGTCATCTCAGGCAATCACGGCCTGACCGCCTATACCGGCAGACAGGTGATCTTCGGCATCCGCCCCGAGGCGCTGACCGATCCCGATGGCGCCGACCGCAAGGCGCGCTCGCTGACCGAGGGCGATTGCCTGATCGAGGTGGTCGAACCGGCCGGCTCCGACACCTTCGCCGTCACCAAGCTCGGCGGCAAATCCGTCGTCGCCCGCCTGCGCGCCGATACCGGCATCGCTCCAGGACAACAAACCCGCCTTGCCTTCAATCTCGATAAGGCCGTGTTCTTCGATCCAGCGAGCCAGGTCCGGATTGGGTGAGGGTCAGGCGCTAAGATGAGCAATTCACCGGACATCGTCATCATCGGTTCAGGCGTCGGCGGCGCCACGGTCGCGGCCGGCCTGGCCGCGACCGGCGCCCAGATATTGATCCTCGAAGCCGGCGATCATATCGCCGATCTCCCCGTCAATCGCGACCAGCGAGCCATCTTCCAGCGCGGACATTTCCGACCGAAAGAAATCTGGTACGAGGCGAACGGTAGGGCCTTCAACCCCGGCAATTATTACAATGTCGGCGGCAATTCGAAATTCTACGGCGCCGTCTTGTCGCGCTATCGCAAGGAAGATTTCGATGTCATCGAACATCGGGAAGGCGTGTCGCCGGCCTGGCCCTTTCCCTATGAAGAGCTGGAGCCATGGTATTCGAAGGCGGAGCTGATGTATCAAGTCCGCGGCAGTCTTGGCGAAGATCCGACCGAACCGTATCACTCGGTTGCCTACCAATTCCCGCCCGTGCCCGACGAGGCGCCGATCGCCGAAGTCAAGGCACGCCTCAAGGCGAAAGGCCTGTATCCTTTTTCGCTGCCGCTCGGCCTGGATCTCGACGCTTGGCTCTCCAAGGCGAGCACGCCCTGGGATGCTCATCCGAATTCACGGGACGGCAAGATGGATGCCGAGACCGCAGCGCTCGCGGTGGCGCTGAAGCACGAGAACGTGCGGCTCGAAACCAATGCGCGCGTGACGAGGCTCGACACGGGAGCGGCGAGCCGGATCGACCGGGTGACCTATGTCAAGAATGGGCAGACGGTGACTGTTTCACCTGAGATCGTGATCCTTTCTGCCGGGGCGGTCCAATCGTCCGTGCTTTTGCTGCGTTCGAAAAACGACCGCTTCCCAAGGGGCCTGGCGAATTCTTCCGACCAGGTGGGCCGCAACTTCATGAACCACAATGCTTCCGCCGTCATCGGGGTCTCGCCGCGATTCAGGAACACCTCCATCTACCAGAAGACCTTTGCCTTTAACGATTTCTATCTCTCCGACGGGGAGGGAGGGCCGCCCCTCGGCAACGTGCAGCTCCTGGGGCGCATCTCCGAAAAGGTTCTCAAGGGCTCTCTGCCGCGGGCTCCGGAGTGGCTTCTCCGTTTCATGACGGACCATGCCATCGACTTCTACGCGATGAGCGAGGACGTTCCCAATCCCGAAAGCCGGGTCATGGTCGATGACGATAGAATCGTTCTCAAATGGCAGCGAACCAACTGGGACGCTCATCTCGCACTTGTCGCCCGACTGAAGACTATCCTGCGATCGATTGGATTTCCGGTTGTGCTGTCGAGGCCGTTCGACAAACGCACGCCTTCTCATCAGTGCGGAACGATCCGCATCGGAAACGATCCCGCGACTGCGCCGTTGGACCCGTACTGCCGTTCCTACGATCACGAAAACCTCTTCGTCGTCGACGCCAGTTTCCTCGCTACATCGGCCGCGGTCAATCCTGCGCTCACCGTCGCCGCCCAGGCGCTGAGAGTGGCAGATCACATCGCGTCGAAGGATTTGCATGCATCAGGCGCGCGCTGGCGGACCGAACGGACAAAATAGGACAGAAAAATGGGTTTCGACTATATCATAACCGGCGCCGGGCCTGCAGGATGCGTGCTGGCAAATCGGCTGAGCGAAGATCCTGACGTCGGCGTGCTCCTGCTTGAGGCGGGCGGAGGCGACTGGAATCCGCTTTTTCACATGCCCGCGGGCTTCGCCAAGATGACCAAAGGCGTCGCCAGTTGGGGATGGGAAACCGTTCCCCAGAAACACATGAAAGGCCGGGTGCTTCGTTATACACAAGCGAAAGTCATCGGTGGCGGCTCGTCCATCAACGCGCAGCTCTACACGCGCGGAAACGCGGTGGATTATGACCTTTGGGCGCGTGAAGACGGTTGCGAGGGCTGGGACTACCGTTCGATCCTTCCCTATTTCAAACGCGCGGAGGACAATCAGCGCTTCGCTGACGACTATCACTCATATGGCGGTCCGCTTGGTGTCTCGATGCCTGCTGCACCGTTACCGATTTGCGACGCCTATATCCGTGCAGGGCAGGAGCTCGGCATTCCCTATAATCACGACTTCAACGGACGCCAGCAGGCGGGGGTCGGATTTTATCAGCTGACGCAGCGCAACCGCCGCCGGTCGTCGGCATCGCTCGCTTATCTCTCGCCGATCAAAGACCGGAAGAACCTGACGGTGCGGACCGGCGCGCGCGTCGCGCGTGTCATCGTGGAAGGAAGCCGTGCGACAGGCGTCGAGATCGTGACCTCGCACGGTTCCGAGATCGTCCGCGCCGACCGCGAAGTATTGGTTTCCTCCGGCGCCATCGGATCGCCGAAGCTGCTTTTGCAGTCCGGCATAGGACCGGCTGACCATCTCAAGTCGGTGGGCGTCAAGGTGCTCCACGATCTGCCGGGTGTCGGCGGCAACCTCCAGGATCATCTGGATCTTTTCGTCATTGCCGAATGCACCGGCGATCACACTTATGACGGCGTTGCAAAACTCCACCGCACGCTTTGGGCCGGGATACAATATGTCCTGTTCCGCACAGGACCGGTCGCCTCGTCGCTCTTCGAGACCGGCGGCTTCTGGTATGCCGATCCCGAGGCTCGTTCTCCTGATATCCAGTTCCACCTCGGCCTCGGATCGGGCATCGAAGCGGGTGTCGAGCGGCTCAAGAATGCCGGCGTGACCCTTAACTCCGCCTATCTGCATCCACGCTCGCGGGGGACAGTGCGTCTGTCATCCTCCGACTCGGCTGCCGCTCCATTGATCGATCCCAACTACTGGTCCGATCCCCATGACCGGACGATGTCCCTGGAAGGGCTGAAGATCGCGCGCGAGATCATGCAGCAGGCGGCACTGAAGCCTTATGTCATGGCCGAAAGGCTTCCCGGACCGAAGGTCATGACCGACGATCAGCTTTTCGACTACGGCTGCGCCAACGCAAAGACCGACCATCATCCGGTGGGCACCTGCAAGATGGGGACAGGGCCAAACGCGGTTGTCGGGCTTGATCTCAAGGTCCATGGCCTGGAAGGCCTTAGGGTCTGCGATTCATCAGTCATGCCGCGCGTGCCGTCATGCAATACCAACGCTCCGACGATCATGGTCGGCGAAAAAGGCTCGGACCTCGTCCGGGGTTTGCCGGCACTTGCCCCCACCATCTTCGCCCACGAACGCAACGATGCGAGGCCAAGGGCCCGCGCCGAAATCCGGTAAACCGTATCGAGAGGAGGGACGACAATGTCTGAAGTCAGAGTTGCAGTGCTTGGCGCCTCGGGCTGGATGGGAAAGGTCCACACGATGGCCTATCAGACCTTTCCGCATTTCTTTGGAGTGTCGGACGGAACGGCGCGGATCGTCGCTCTCGTCGAAGGCAACCCTAAGGTAGCCGAGGATCTTTCCCAGAGAGCGCCGGGCGCCAGGATTCTTCAGGACTGGAACCTCGCGGTCGCTGATCCTGGCGTCGATCTGATCGATATCTGCCTGCCCGACCATCTTCACTACCCCGTGGCCAAGGCGGCCTTGCTGGCCGGCAAACATGTCTACTGTGAGAAGCCATTGGCAAACACCGCCGCCGAAGCGCGGGAACTGGCCGACATCGCCAGGGAAAAGGGTGTCATTACCCGCGTCGGACACGCCTTTCCCCGGAATCCCGTCCATGATCTGGCGAAAGACATCATTCAATCCGGCGAAATCGGCGAGATCAAGCTGTTCCGCGGCTGCCAGCACGTCGACATGTATGGCGATCCGAACGCGCCCTTCATGTGGCGGGCCGACGGAAAGCTTGCGCCGACCGGGATCGTCGGTGATACCGGCTCGCACATCTTCAGCTTCATGGATTTCCTGGTTGGCCGCGTCAGCTCCCTGATCGCCGACAATCTCATTGTCACGCCGCGCCGGCCTGTCGTCGAGGGCCTTGCCTATGGCGAGCAGGTGAAACTGTCAGGTAATGAGTCCTGGGCTGATATCACCAACCCCGATGCGACGAACCTACTGTGCCGGTTCGAGAACGGTGCCGGCGGGATCGTCGATTTCAGCCGTGTCGCGACCGGCCGCAAGTTCATGCAGACCTATGAAATCTATGGAACGAAAGGCAGCATCGCCTATACCTATGACGAGATAAACCGGCTGCGCTTCTACTCCGACGACGACCGGTCGGGGCGGCGCGGCTTTCGCGAGATCGACGTGGGTCCTGAGAACCCCACTTTCAGGGCTTTCCTTCCTCTGCCGAATTTCGGCCTGGGCTACAATGAAAGCAAGATCATCGAGGTAGCCGAGGTGATCCGCTCGATCGTTACCAACAGACCGATGTGGCCGACATTCGATACCGGCCACCATATCTGCCAGATCGTCGACGCGTGCATGGAGTCCTCCCGCCAGAAGCGCTGGGTCGACATCCCGCTGGATTGAACGCCGATGGCCATAGATGTTCCCCAGGAAATTCTTGACGCGCTGACCGATATCGACATGCCACGGCTCCCACCTGAGGCCGCCCCCTCGGAAGTGATCGGGCTCGCCGGCGTCGAGGTGCCGATCTATCGATCCGGCTGCGTCGTCGTCGGATCCGGCGCGGCGGGTCTGCGGGCGGCAGTGGAATTGAAGCGGCGCGGTGATGACGTCGTCATCATCAGCCAGAGCGCTTGGGGCGGAACCTCGGCCTGTTCTGGATCGGACAAGCAGACCCTGCACACGGCAAACACGGCCGATCAGGGCGACAATTACAAGGCGATGGCGCGCGCCATCCGCAGCGGCGGCGCCATGGACGAGGACACGGCTTATGTCGAGGCGGTGGGCTCGTCACGGATGATGGCGTCGCTCCAGTTCTTAGGCCTGCCGCTGCCTCAGGATCCGCTCGGCGGGACGCTTAGATATCAGACCGATCACGACGAGGTCGGCCGCGCCACCAGTTGCGGACCGCGCACCTCGCGCCTGATGGTCAAGGTGCTGGCCGAGGAGGCGATCCGGCTCGGAGTGCCGTTTTACAACCAGACGATCGCGGTAAAGATCCTCACCGAGGGCGATGGCGCAGACGGCCACGTCGTCGGGATAGTCGCGATGCGCGCCAGTGACCGCAGGGAGGAGAACCCGCTGGGCATCGCGCTGTTCGTCAGTGGGGTGATCGTGCTCGCCGCCGGCGGGCCGGGCGAACTCTATCGCGACAGCGTTTATCCCAACGGCTGCTTCGGCTCTCTCGGATTGGCGCTGGAAGCAGGCGTCGAGCTCGTCAACCTGACCGAAAGCCAGTTTGGCATCGGAACACGCAGGGAAGGGTTCCCATGGAATCTGTCGGGCACATACGTCCAGGCGATCCCGCATATCTACTCACTCGATTCCGAAGGCGCCGAGCACCATTTCCTGGCAGAATACTACCGCAGCACGCAGGAGCTGGCTTCGAACGTCTTTCGCAAGGGCTATCAGTGGCCATTTCACGCGACGCGCATGCTCGATTTCGGCTCGAGCCTGGTCGATCTGGCCATCTTCAGGGAGACCGCCGAGGGACGGCGCGTCTTCATGGACTTCAATCGCAATCCGCTGCCTGTGCCGGGGGACCTTTCGTTCAGCCTGGAAAGACTGGATGACGACGTCCGTCTCTATCTCGGCAAGGCCGGCGCCGGCCAGGACATGCCGATCGATCGGTTGAAGCATATGAACCCGCTCGCGATCGAGCTCTACCGCCGCTACAAGATCGATATCGCCGAGGAGCCGCTGGAATTCGCCGTCAACAATCAGCACATGAACGGCGGCATCATGGTTGACATCTGGGGCCGTAGCAATCTTAAGGGCTGCTACGCGGTCGGAGAAGCAGCGGGCACACATGGCGTGACGAGGCCAGGCGGAGCAGCGCTCAATGCCGGGCAGGTCTTCGGCACCCGAGCGGCCGAGCACATCGGCGCGAGCGGTCGGGCGAAGAGGGCCGCCACCGAGGATATAGGCGCCATGGCAGAGGCAGGCATTGCCGAAATCCTTGCCGGCCTTCGGACCGAGAGCCCGCTCACCGTCAAATCGATCCGTTCGCAAGTGCAGGCGCGAATGAGCGACAAGGCTGGCATCCTCTGTGATCAAGAAAGCGTAGGCCGGGGCTTGATCGAAGCGCGCAAGCTGAATGCTGAAATTCGCGATAACGGCGTCGCCTACGGTCGAGCAGCGGAGGCGGTTCGCGGCGTGCAGTGGCGGCATATGGCGCTTGCTTCGGAAGCGGTGCTCAGCGCGCTCGATTTCTTCATTCGCAATGGCGGCGGCAGCCGCGGGGCTCGGGCGATATGCGATCGGGAAGGCGAATCTCTTCCGCTGGCGCGCTCAGGGCCGTTACAGGACTATCGCTTCCGAAAGGAACGTCAGGCACACCGGGAAGAGCAGATTATCGTCCGGCTGAATGGCAGTGAGATCAGGCTTTCCACACGTCCAAACCGCAGCTTCGACGAGAACGCCAGATCCTTCTTCGAGCGGGACTGGCCAGCCTGGTTGACCGGCCGCATCTACGACCGCGGCACGGATGGATAAGGTTGTGCATCACCTTCGCGGGGTGTGTTGATCAATCGGGATTCGGCACCGGCGGCGGAACCCGGATGCGTTCGGTGTCGTCGGAACCTTCGGCGACGGCTTCCTCGCTTTTGCGCACGTGCCGCGGCGGGTCCTTTCCCTCGACCGGCTTCGGCGACAACTGGTCGTCGGCCTGGATCTCGTCGGTGTTCAGGTAATTCTTGCTCTCGTTCATGGGAGTCACTTGCGATTGAAGTATTGCGGGGCAGGGATGCGGTCCTTCCGGTCGGCGCGGCCTGTTCCCGGATTGGTATCGGTGACGCCGTCGCCCGCCTCGCGGCTGTTGCCCATGCTGATTGGCGGCTTGCGCTGGTCATCGACATTGGTCTCGGGCAGTTCGTCGTCCTGGGTGTCCTCATTCAGTGACTTCGGCGGAAGCTTTGCGGAATTGGGAATGGAATTTGTAGGCATTGGACAGTCTCCTTTACCAGCTAACTCCGACCGACATTCCAGGTTCCGTGGTGCCTCTGAGATCGGCATCGCAGCTTACATATCTGCTCCAGCTTCGGAAACGTTGAGCTCTATCATGACGGGCGCGTGGTCGCTCGTATGCTCCCAGCTGCGCGGCTTTCTCCTCACAGTTGCCGATCGAAGCAACGGGGCGACTGCCGGACTGAGCAGGAAGTGGTCGATCCGAAGCCCTGCATCACGTTCGAAGCTGTTCCGCCAGTATTTCCAGAAGGTGTAGATACGCTCTCCCGGATGCAGATGCCTAAGGGCATCGGTCCAGCCCTGAGCGACGAGATGAGCATAGGCGTCGCGCACTTCCGGTCTGAAGAGGGCGTCGTCCAGCCAGCGTTCCGGCTTGTATACGTCGATCTCCGTCGGCATGACGTTGAAGTCGCCGGCCAGGATCGACGGCACCTCGAGTTCGAGGAGTTCGGCGGCGTAATCCTGCAGACGGCGGAACCAGCGCAGCTTGTAATCGAACTTTGCTCCCGGAAACGGATTGCCGTTCGGAAGGTATAGGCATCCGACCAGGATGCCGTCGACGGCTGCTTCGATATACCGGCTATGGTTATCATCGGGATCGCCCGGAAGACCGCGACGCGTCAGGATCGGTGTCTTGCCCTTCGCCAGGATGGCCACCCCGTTCCAGGATCTCTGTCCGTGCCAGATCGCGCCGTAGCCGGCCCGCTCGATCTCCGTTCGCGGAAACCTGGCATCGTCTGTCTTCAGTTCCTGGAGGCAGACCACATCGGGCGCGTCCTCCCTGAGCCAGCGTAGCAGAATGTCGAGCCGGCCATTGATCCCGTTGACGTTGTAGGTTGCGATTTTCATGAGGCTCCCGAAAGTCGAGGCACTGTCAGCGGCTTGGCGCCCTAGAAACGCTCTTGTGTCTCTTCCTCCGGAAGCCCGCGACCGCAATCGGCCCAATGAAGGCGGCTCTCCACACCATAATGCCCGGCCGGCCGGATCCTCTCGGGGTGATCGAGCGAGCCGACCGTTACGCGGATCAGTTCGTCGCCGTCATATTGAAGATAGAGCGGCGTCCCGCATTTGCCGCAGAAGCCGCGAGTCGCGATCGGCGACGATCGGTATGAGGTGGGAGTGCCAGCCGTCCAGGCAAGATCGTCGATCCTGGCCTGGACCAGAACCGCGAAAGGGCCTCCGGTCGCTTTCTTACACATGTTGCAGTGGCAGTACCCCGAATGCGGCGGATCACTGTCAACTTCGTACCGGCAGGATCCGCAAAGACAGCCGCCAGTCCATCGCGCTGCCATAACTGGCTCCTCAACGCGTCGCACCGAAGACGAAGGCGAGGCCGGCAACGATCGCGACGGCTGTCAGTGGCTGCCGGCGTATGCGATCCTCGAGATCATGGACGAACGTACGGGCTTCCGCCTTTGCCAAGCGAGCCGATCCGGATGCCAGTTCAGATGCGGACTCGGCCACGCGGCTTGCTTCTCTCTGAAGAGATCGCATTCCTTGGCGATCGACATCGGAGGCTTCCGAGGAGCGGACGGTGTCGCCGGTCGAGCGTAGAGCTTGATCGACAAACGGATATTGCTCGTCAAGCCTAGTGGGATCCGGCTCCCGCTTGACACGTTCAGCCGCCTCGACGTCGCTGCGGCCGGCCGGAATAGAAGTGTGAGTGGCAGACACGGGGTCGGACGCAGGAAAAGTATCCTCGATTGCTTTGTCGAGTTCGCCTTTTCGCGCCTGCTTCCGCTGCTCTGCCTGTTCTTTTCGCATGGACTGGACTGCTGGGGATTCGTTTGGATCTGCCATGGAAGTTTCCTCTGTTGCACCTTGAACAAACAAAGCGGCGAAAAGCGGAGAAGTTCCATAGAATGCTTCCGCGCTTAGCAGCGATGCACGAACAGCCTCTCGCAGAAGTGCGCTTGAGGTCACCATGCGACGTTTTTCCGATGAAAAGCATTGCAATTTGCGTGGGGCGGACCAAAGTCTTGCCGCGCCTACTACCTAGGTCGGTTGCATTCTTTACTCGGAACAGCGAAAAGTCTCGTAGGTCGTATTGCATGGTTAAGCGGAACGGACGAACGAGGCTGCGGTATGAGTATCCGGAAACGCGATTTTCTGAGATTGGGCGGCGGCGTGGCCGTCGCCCTCATCGCTGCCGCATTGCCAGCCAGTTTGAATTTCGACAGTTCCCTTCCTGTTCTGGCGGTGGACTTTGCGGAGGCAAAGGACGGCAATAACGGGAATGGTGGAGGAAATGGGAATGGTGGAGGGAATGGCAACGGCGGCGGTAATGGCAATGGCAACGGGGGAGGGAATGGCAACGGTGGCGGCAACGGCAGCAGCGGATCCGGGAATTCCTCCGGTGGGAATTCCTCCGGCGGCGGAGGGTCTTCTTCCTCGAGCACAGGATCGTCGGTAGGATCTGGAACGAAAGCGACAGCAGCGTCCGATGGCTCGATCGACGTCCGTCATTCAAATGGTATCACTGAAGTCCTGCAGCGCGGTCGCTACATTATGAAGGACTCGAAGGGTCGGACGATCATAAATCGGCTGGCGACGGCTAACGATGCCCGCAGGCTGAGCCGCTTTCTTCGTTGAAGTGGTAGTGGGACAATAAACTCTTTCAGCGCCGTTCGCGCCATTGTAGAGCCGCTTCAGTCCTATTCGAAGCGCCGAGCTTGCTCAGAATCTGGGTCATATGGTGCTTCACGGTCTTTTCCTGCAGGTCGAGACGCAGACCGATATGTTTGTTTGACAGGCCTTGAGCGACAAGATCCATCACCTCGCGTTCCCGTGGCGTCAGACTGTTTTTGTCGGAGGTTCCGCCATTCAAGGAATTTTCCATGACTTTCGCCGACATGGTCGGCGAGATATATCGTGAGCCACGCAGGACGGTTTGGATTGCTTCGGCGAGGCCACGCGAACCTACGCCTTTTAGAACATAACCCATCGCGCCCCGTTGCAGAGCTCCCAGTAAAGTGTCCACCTCCTCGGATACCGTCAACATCAGCACTTTTGTTGCGGGGCTACGCGCCAGGACGTCTTCGATCGCAGACAGTCCGCCGCCGGGCATCGAGACATCGAGGAGCATGATGTCGGGGCGATTGTCCGCAGCGATCATGGCGGCGTCGTCGCTGCTGGCGCCTTCACCGACGACGACGAAGTCGCTCATCTCCGATAGGCTGCGCGTGACGCCCTCGCGAAAAAGCGGATGATCGTCCACAACGCCGATGGTGATTGCTGTCATCCTACTCTCCCACTTCCATTGGCTCGAAGATCATGGTCACGGCCGTTCCTTCTTCGCCTGTCTTGATGTCGAAAGATCCTCCCAGGCTGTCGATCCGCTCCCGCAACCCCACGAGGCCGAGGCTCGTTGGCCTCACCTCGGTCGGATCGAAGCCGTCGCCGTGATCGCTGACCTCGATACGAACATGGCCGTCGCGTGAGACAGCCTTTACGGCCTGCTGAACGCCGCCGCCGTGGCGGTAAGCGTTATTCAACGCCTCTTGAATGAAGCGATAGATACAGATCTTCACGGCCGGGGCAAGATCCGGTCCATCCTCGTCGACGATCGTTTCGACATGGCTTTCGGTCTTGTGCTGATGCGCTTCGACAACCCGCGTGACGATCTCCGTGATCGAGGACTTCTCGATCTGCGGCAGCACCAGTCCTCTGCAGATATTGCGGATCTCCGTCATCGCTTCGGCCAGGCTCGAACGTATCCAGGCAAGTTCCTTCTCGCGCGCTTCGGGCTGGGTGGACGCATTGATCAACAGGTCGCTGTCCAGTCGCAGTGAGGCGTAGGCAATGTGCTGGGCCGGACCGTCGTGAAGATCGGCGCCGATGCTGCGCAGATATGTTTCGTTCAGCGCTGCCGCACGCTGGGAGGCGCGCTGCAGGCGTCGCTGGAGACCGCGGTTTTCCGCCAGCAGCGCAGACAGTTCGGTGACCCGTTCTTTGAGGTCCCTCCGCTGCGCCTCGATCGTGCGGCTACCCCGGAACACCAGAACGGAGAGAACAAGGAAAAAAGTCGCCGTGAGGGCGGCGACGGCGCCCCAGCTCCGGAGCCTTGCATGCGCCAGACTATCGCCCAGTCCTTCCGCTGTCTCGTAGAACTCAAGGACGGCGACCGCCTGGCCGGACCATGGCTGGAGCACCGGGTTATAGATCTCCATGAGCGGCTTGCCGAGCGCGCGCTCCTGGTCGCTTTCCGGATCGCTGGCGATTTCGTAGCGGGCGACAAGAGACCCTGCGAATGCTCTCTGCAGCTTGTCGTTGACCGCAAACTTCCTGCCCACCAGCTCCTTCTCGTTCGAATAGAGGATGGTGCCGTCGCTCCGCCACAGCTTGAACGAAACAAGCCGCTTGCCAAGCGCACCCTGCCCGAGTGTCTCGTCCAGAGCCTGAGTGCTCGCGTCGTCCAGCAGCGACTCTGTTTGCATATCGGGAAGCAGCGGCGCGATCACGCTGTCCACATAAAGCGCCGTCGCCGCGCCCGAATTGTGGATGACGGTCTCGTCTATGAGATGGCTTACAAACAAGCCCACCACGAACATGGCAGCAATCGAAATGAGCCCACCCGCGATAAAGAACTGGGAGGCGAGTGAGCGGGCATTCCAGCGGCGAAGCCAATTCATTTTTTGATACCGTAAGAGACTGCCCGAATAACCTACCGCGTCTTTAGCGATTTCCAAACAGGATCAGGGCACATTCCTGGTGTCGAACACCTCGGCGCCTCTTATGCTTTGGGTTAACCCGACGGTATCGCCGGACATTGCTGCGCCGAAGACGTAGAGAAGGGCGGCCAGAACGATAACAAGTGCGAAGACGGACGCGTTGCAAGCGTCATTCACTCGGGATCTATGACTCTGGTGCATGTTCGGATCTCCTTCAATCTCCTTCGAAACGGCGGGAGTGCGACGCGCGTTCCACTCCGGGGACTTCGGTCGGAGAAGGTTGGGACCAAGGTCTGACCCCTGTAGACGTCCGCAGATTCAGGCATATTTCCTGGCCGACGAACCCAGGTTTGGAGGCTTGTGAGTGACTATTTCCATGGATATCGAAAGCGGCGTCCGCGCCGCATCGGCCTCTTCTCTCGCGCCCTTCGAGGAAGGCGTCGCCGAATTTTACGACAGCCTTCTCGTGCCGATCCTCTTCGAGCCCTATGCTTCGGAGATGGCCATCGTCGCCGAGCGATTGAAGCCGGGCAGCGTTCTCGAGGTCGCTGCGGGGACCGGCGCATTGACACGCGCTCTGCGGGCGACACTCGATCATGAAACAGAACTAGTTGCCACCGACCTCAGCCAGGCGATGATCGACGTCGGCGCACCGTCGCTGACGCTGTCGCGGACCCACTGGATGCACGCCGATGCGCAAAATCTGCCGTTCGCGCCTTCGATGTTCGACCTCGTCGTCTGCCAATTCGGCGTGATGTTCTTTCCGGATAAGCCGAAGGCCTATAGCGAGGCTGCAAGAGTGTTGCGGAGCGGAGGTCGCTTTTTGTTTTCGACGTGGGACTCACTCTCGGCCAATGACTTCGCAAGATCTGTGGACGAATGTCTGGCAAACCTTTTTCCGTTCGATCCACCGGATTTTCTCAGGCGCCTGCCATATTCCTACTTTGATATACCCTTGATCAAGGCACAGGTGTCTTCGGCCGGATTCGACGCAGTTTCTTGCGATCGGATCGAGTTGACCTCCGTTGCAGCCGCCCATGACATCGCAGTGGCCTTCTGCCAGGGCACTCCGCTCAGGGAAGAGATCGAAAGGCGGGCGCCGGCGCGCATCTCAGAAGTAGTCGATGCCGTGACTGAGCAATTGGAATCACGCCACGGGGTTCGTCCGTGCGGCGGCATGAGCGCGTTCGTCGTCGTCGGTCGCGTTTGATAGCGCCCTTTAGCGTAGGCTGTCGTGGCAATCACGTGATTCCTCTGGATCGAATGTCCAAAAGCTTTGTCCGCCAAGATGTACCAGCTTGCAGACTTAGCGAGTGCGCTGCGCGAAGGAAGGTTCCTGCATTGCGCGGATGACGTGTTGTTCGATCTCGAAGCAGGTCTCGTCGTATTCCCGCACCAGGTTCGAATTGAACGGCTGCCCTCGGACAGTATCGCGCGCTTCGACTGCCATCTGGTAGGCTTCGAAGAGTTCAAGCTGCAACGGGTCGCACGCTGCCATGATCAGCTTCCGCATATGCGGTAAACGCATCGCCAAGCGCCGGCGTCCAGCTTCCCGACGGTTGGATCGTGCCATCTCCTTCAGTCTCCCTGCCTATGGCCGTGTGTGCCGGGCCTTTTGATCGTGAACTAGCGCCGGCAACGGACATTAACATGGTTTTAGGGACCAAAGGCCGGGGTCTGTCGGACTGAGGTCCGGGCCGTGGAACGACCCCGTCTCCAGCTAGTTGGTTTGGCAGCGGTCACGAAGGCCGCCTCAAAAGAGAAGGAGTAGAAAATGATCTCCAAGCTTGTCGTCGGTGCGGCAGCTGCCGCGACCCTCATGTCGGGCGTCGCATTCGCCCAGTCCTCGACGGTCAATGGTGCAGCCGGCGGAGCTGTGACCGGTGCGATTGTCGGCGGCCCCGTTGGTGCTGCTGTCGGCGGCGTTGCCGGCGCAGTCGTTGGCACGGCGATCGATCCGCCGCCGCAAAAGGTCGTCACCTATGTCCGCGAGGCTCCGGCACCATCGGCGCGCGTGGTCGTGAAGGAGAAGGTTGTCGTCGGCCAACCCCTGCCGGAGACGGTCGTCGTGACGCCTGTTCCGGATGACCCGACCTATGCTTACGCGGTGGTCAATGATGAACGTGTCATCGTCGAGCCGTCGTCCCGCAAGGTGATCCAGGTTATCAAGTGACCTGATCCTACGCGGTCTCTGCCGCGTCTTGCCCTCCAATATCACCGTTAAAACCAGAGAACCGCCGCACGACGGACGACAGCGTCGTGCGGCCGAAAAAGCAGAGAGATTGTTATTGAAGACCAAGACACTCGCCGTGCTGAAGGCTCTAGCCGGCGCCCCGACGGCTCGGCGCCGTCGGGACAGAGGAGAGGAACATGATCTATTCCGAAGAGAAATCCGGTGGTCTGGCTTTGCCGCTGATCGTCATCCTGCTGGCAATCGCCGGCATTCTCGCCGTGCTTGTCGCCACCGGCGGCCGAGATAGCAGCACTGCCGGCCGCGTCTGGGTTCCACAGGCTTACCAGCAGGAGTCGGGGCAATGAAAGCCATCGCATCCCTTGCCTTTGGCATCTTAAGCTCGGTCGGGGCTTGCGTGGCGGCTGCATCTGTCGCCTCCCACGTGGTGGCGGATTCGAAGTCTCATACCTTCAATGACCTTGCATCGCGCGATCTCTGGACCACGACGCCCGTGAAAGTCGATCTTCGGCAGCAGCACTATGAACGAATTCCGCCTCTCTACTCCAGCTATGTGACCGAAGCGCCGACGCTCGCGACGTCAAAGGCGACACCGGATTCTGGTCGCCCGTCGACCAAAGTTCAGACGCCACAACCAAGAGTCTCGGCCGAGCATCTTGCTTGGTGTGCGGACCGCTACCGCTCCTTTGATCCCGCGACCAACAGCTATCGATCCTATGGCGGCGAGACTCGCGAGTGCATTTCGCCGTTTCAACGGATCGTCGCCGAGGCCGATGAGGGCGTCGGCACGAAAGTGAATGCACAGGCGGCAGCCTGGTGCGCCGCTCGCTACAAGTCGTATCGACCGGAAGACAATACGTATCAACCATGGGAAGGACCGCGCCGCAGCTGCGACGTGTCGCATCTCGTTGCGACAAGCTACTGATGTGGTCGCACGCTACGTCCCCAATTGCACGACCTGGCCACGGACTAAAGTCCGTGTTGCAAACGCTACGGTTGTGATACCTGGTTGCATTCAGAGCTTGGAGATCGGGGATGGCAACGACGCTAATAACGGAAATCCAGCAGGCGCAGACGAGGCTTCCGCTCTTGAGCCGAGCGGACCGGGGAGCCCTTGTCGTTCGCATCCTGCGCGAGCTGAAGACGCATCGGCGGGAGGTTTTCGCAAATGTGCCCGCCGAGCGCTGTGTTTGGATCGACAGGCTCATCGCGTCCGTGTCCTCGACGATATCCGAAATCATCAACATGCAGGACGCCGAGTTCAATCGTGTCTTGAACGAGTTCGAAAACCTTATCGCGACGCTCGATGGCATTTCGCATGCGGAGAACCCCTCGAAGACAATTCACTGAGAAGGTCGCCAGTGGGCAGCCAAATGAGCGCCTCAGCGGAAACCGATCGCTGCGCGTCAGCGTTTCCTTCCATGACCGAAACGAAATCCTCCGCCGATCAGGATGCGACGCCGCCCGGTGAAGACGGTTCGAAGCCCGGCGCGGACATTTCTTTCCCCTACGACAGGATGACCGTCGAGCAATTCCGAAGACGCTTCCCCCGTGCCCGCTGGAGCGATGCCCGCAAGGCCTGGTTCGTTCCCGGACGGACGGCGTCCCGTCGCATCGGGCGATGGCTTGCCGAGATCGAGGCCGAAGCCGACGCCCATGCGGATGCGAAGGGACGCGACGCCTTCGCCTTCGATCCCATCGACAGTCCATATCTTGAACTCGGCAAGGCAGGCTTTCGAATCCGCACGCCATATTCGAAAACCGTCGTCGACGAATTGCACGAGGTGCCATTCTCACGCTGGGACGGCGATCTCAGGATATGGCACGTTCCCTTCCGGTCCTATGAGGAACTCCGACGCAGATGGCCAGATATCGAGGCGGCGGCTCGCAGAAACGAGCCGGAAGAGAGACGACGTCGCGCCGAGGAGCGGAAGGGGACCGAACTGGATCTGCGCAACAAGCTCCGCTCTGCGGAACGAAAGCGTCATCGTTACGCGCTTCAGAGCGACGACTTGCCGCCGATCGGGCGTCCGGTGGCCACGATCTATGGAATCGTCGTCTTTACCGACATCTCAAGCGAACTGGTCGACCCGGACGTCGTTGTGGACTTCTATCCCGGTGTAACTGAGGATCACGTCTGGGGATATTGGCGGGTGCCCACACTTGAAGAACTCGTCCGCACCTGGCCCGCGAAAACGCTGCCGGTTGAGAACGCCGAGTGGTGGCTGCCGACGATCGAAGAACTGAGGCCGGCCCGTCGCACGGCAAGATCGCGTGAGGCCAGGAGATACGCGAAGACGCCGTGACCGCTGCTTGCCGTAGAAAAGAGGATGACTATGCCGGATTCCGATCGTCAGGCTCGGTGGCGCAGCGCGTCCACCAACGCCACGAAAGCTGGAGAGGACTGCCTTCTGCTGGCATAGTAGAGATGGTAGCCATCCCAGTATGGCGAAAAGGTTTCCAGGACGCGTCTCAGACGGCCTTCCGCGATATAGGGAAGAGCAACGTCTTCCGGTATGTAAGCCAATCCAAGCCCTTCCAGAGCCCCTTCCACGCCTTGATAGGAGTTGTTGAAGGCAAGCTGTCCCTCGACCCGGATTTTAATCTCTTTCCCGTTGTCTTCGAACTCCCATGCCCAGAAGCCCCCATAGGTGGGCAGGCGCTCATTGATGCAGTTGTGGCGGACAAGGTCCTGTGGATGCTCGGGAATCTCTTTGCCATCGAAATATGAGGGTGCGCCGACGACGGCAAAACGGAAATCAGGTCCGATGCGAGTCGAGATCATGTCTTTCGCCACCTGCTCGCCCATCCGGACGCCCCCGTCGAAGCGCTCCGTCACGATGTCGGACAGCCCGTTTTCGCGGATCAGCTCCACCTTGATGTCAGGGTTGTTCGGTAGGAAACGTTGGAGCTTCGGCCAGATGATCCACCTTATTGCGTGGTCTGATGCTGTGATGCGGATGTTCCCGGCTGGCTTTTCCCTGAACTCGGTGAGGGTTTCGAGTTGCGCCTCGATCTCATCGAAGTGAGGCCCCACGCCTTGGAACAATCGTTCTCCAGCGTCGGTGAGCGAAACGGCTCGCGTGGTACGGGTCAGCAGCCGGATTCCGAGCCGCGTCTCGAGCTGGCGGACAATATGGCTGAGCGCCGATTGAGATACGCCCAGCTTTGCCGCCGCCCGCGTAAAACTCTTCTCTCGGGCGACCGCCAGAAAGGCCATGAGGTCATTGACGCTCTCGCGCGGCATTCACCAGCTCCTTCGGATCAAATGGCGGTTGTACTGAATTTGCTGAGCTTGGACATTGAAATCATCGTGAACGGAAGCCGGCGGATCCGCTGAAGACGTAGCTGGCGCCGAAATTCTCCAGCCGCTCTCGCGCAGTGGAACAAGTTCCCGCTTTGGCCATTTGTCGTCCATGAAAACAGCCCTGCCGATGTCGCTGCTCGCTCTGGCCCTTTCCGTTGGCGGCGCCTCCGCGCGGGAATTCCGGCCTGAAGAAATCAACACGGCGTCGATCGCCTCCATTGGGACTGAGAAGCCTGCGCCGGGAGATCCAGACCCGGCGATCGTCCGCCTTCAGGTCCTGCTCGACCGTGCGGGCTCGTCTCCCGGCGTGATCGATGGCCACTACGGGGAGAACGTCAACAAGGCCGTGGCCGGCTTCGAGGCAATGAACAATCTGCCTGTCGATGGGAGGCTGGATCCGGAAGTCGTCTCCCGCCTGGAAGGCAATGCCCCGATCGTTGCCCCGATCGTTGAAAGCCATGTGGTCTCGGCGGATGATGCCGCGGATCTCGTTGATAAGATCCCCGAAGATTATGGCGAGAAGGCAAAGATGCAGAGCTTGGGATATACGAGCGTTGCCGAGAAGTTATCCGAGCGGTTCCACATGGGGATCGATCTCGTGCATGCGCTTAACCCAGCTTCGCAGTTTGCTCCTGGCGATACGGTGTGGGTCGTGGAACCCGGCCCTCCAAGGCAAGGAAAGGTCAAGAGGATCGAGGCTGACAGGAAGACGGGACAGGTTCTCGCCTATGCCGCGGATGGATCGCTGCTTGCAGTCTATCCTGCAACGATCGGAAGCGAAGACAATCCGGCGCCGTCAGGCAAGCACAAGGTCAAGGGCGTGGCCCGGATGCCGGTCTACAGATATGACCCGAAGCGCAACTTCAAGCAGGGAAAGAACGACAAGGTCCTGACAATTCCAAAGGGACCAAATGGTCCGGTCGGCACGGTCTGGATCGACCTGACCGAGCCGACTTATGGGATACATGGAACACCGGAGCCGAAGCTCATCGATAAGGTGGGATCGCATGGCTGTGTGCGGCTGACGAACTGGGATGCCGAAGAGTTGGCTGGCATGGTCAAGCCAGGGGTCTTCGTGGACTTCGTCACAGGCAGCCCCGCCGCCCCGAAGTGAGGCGGAATTATTTCTGTTCCGATCCCTTCTCGTGCTTGCTGCCGATAGGATGTCGGGCGCTTCCCGGCATCCCGGCTATCTGTCAGACCGCAAACTAATGCAGGGATCCCACACCGATATCGAGCTTCGCTGCCATATTCACCAGATGCGGCAACGTTCGGGCGTTCATCTTCCTCATGACCTGACCGCGATGAGCCTTCACGGTGATCTCGCTAATCTTCAGTTTGAACGCCACCTGCTTGTTTAGGAGCCCTTCTGCCACGAACTTCATGACTTCTCGTTCCCGCGGCGTGAGCGTCCGGTAGTTTCCCTCCAGGCGACCTATCTCCATCGTGGCCTGAATGGCCGCGTGGATCTTCTCCATCAGAGCGTTTAAGTCGAAGGGCTGGGGTATGAAGCTGACATGAAATTTCGTTGCGTTCACGGTCATCGCTTGCCCGCCATGGCCGGTGAGGACGATCACCGGGCAACGGATTGCATGCGAACATATCAGATGTGTCAGATCAGACGCGGTCAGATCGGGGAGTCTCGCATCAAGAACAACGCAACCGAGAACATCCGCCTCGGGGCATGTCAGAAATTCCGTTCTGGATTTATAAAGGTGCGGCCGCCAACCCTGTAAGCAGATGTTTGCGTTCAACGCCGAGGAAATAGTATCGTCGTCACTCAAGATGACGACGATTGCGTCTTCTGGTGAGAGTTTCTGCTCTCTGCGCGTTGTTGCATGCGCGTTGCCAGTGTACATTGCCATTCTCCTTTGAATCGTGTCGAGAATTCTGCGGGCAAAGATATTGGAAATGAATTGTACTCGCGTCCGAGTGTTGATCGTCGCGATCGCTGCTGGAATTTCTTTTAGCGGATAGCGATTCAAAATGGCACTTAAGTGCTATGAGAGTTTCTGAAAAAATCTGAATCGCTGCTTTGGAGCGCGGCCCTGTGCCCTTGGAATAGGGGTCGTTCCTGTGGCTTTATGGTCCTAAATACCATTGCCTGGATGGATGAGAGAGCGCTTTGGGACAGATCGAGCTAGGCCTTTTCGAGTTCTGCGGTTGGGAGCTTGACCTCGCGAAGCGAGAGCTGCGTGCCATGGGAGCGCCAGTACCCATTGGCAGTCGGGCCTTCGAAATCCTGGAAACACTTGTGGTTTCGGAAGGCGATATTGTATCCAAAGACGACCTTATGAAGCGTGTCTGGCCCGGACTCATCGTCGAAGACAATACGATTCAAGTTCACATATCGGCAATTCGCAAGGCGCTCGGAAAAGATAGGAATTTGCTGAAGACCATTTCTGGTCGAGGCTATCGTATCCTTGGCGAGTGGACGTGCCATCGTAAACCGGCACACGCGCCGATGCCGACGCCGGCTATCCAACCGCGGTCGACTGAGAATTCGTTCTTTACGAATATTCCGGCCTCGACGTCTGATCTGGTAGGCCGCGAGACGACGATTACCCAAGTCCTGAACCTGACTTCTGCCTACCGAGTTGTGACGCTGACCGGCCCCGGCGGTATCGGAAAGACCGTACTTGCATCGGAAATCGCCCGTCGTTTGCTGCCATCGCTGGACGGCAACGCCTTCTTCGTCGAACTTGTATCCCTGTCGGATCCGGGCCTCGTTCCCACAACGCTGGCTCAAGCCCTCGATTTGCATCTTCAGGGAGACGACATTTCCGCAGAGCTGGTGGCCCGCGCCATCGGCACGAAGAAGATGTTGTTGGTGATCGACAATTGCGAACACGTCATCGACGCCGCCGCCGCTATGGTCGAGGCGATCGTGCGTGCTTGCCAGAACGTATCGGTGCTCGCGACAAGCCGAGAGCTTCTCCGTATCGAGGGCGAATTCGCTTATCGCGTGCCCCCGCTCGAGGTTCCGGCGAGCGAGGATCTCGGCAACGCTCTGGAACATAGTGCGGTCCAGCTCTTCATTGCTCGCACCCGGGCCTTGCTATGGGATTTTTCGCCAAGCCAGGAAAGGCTGTCTGCCATCGCGTCGATATGTCGGCATCTGGATGGAATTCCCCTTGCCATCGAATTTGCCGCAGCTCGCGCTGCGACCTTGGGCCTCCAACAGATCGCTGGTCGGTTGGATGACCGCTTTGTACTTCTCACCGGCGGACGTAGGACCGCTCTGCCTCGCCATCAGACACTCCGCGCGGCGCTGGACTGGAGCTATGAATTGCTGCCGGAAGCCGAACGCCAGCTGCTTTGCAATCTGGCGATCTTCCCGGCCGGCTTTACACTGGATGCCGCCGTGGCGGTGAGTGGGGAAACCGAGGCGGAAACGGCTCTGGCTATTTCTAATCTCGTCTCGAAGTCTCTGGTGACATTCGAAGGAGCGGAAACAGGTCCTCGCTGGCGTCTCCTCGAAACCGTGCGAGTCTACGCGCGCGAAAAGCTCGGGGTCCGCGACCACTACCAACGCGCCATGCGTCGGCTGGCGAAGTACTTTCTGTCGTTCTTTCAGCCGTTTTCAGAGGAAAGCCATCTTCAGGCTGCGATCGAAGATATTGCTCGCTATCGCCGGGAGATCGACAATCTGCGTGCCGCGCTGAGATGGGCTCTCTCGCCCGATGGGGACGGAATTCTGGGCGCAAGGCTCGCCGCCACCACGAGCGACTTCTGGACTGCCATGTCGCTCGTTTCCGAGGCGGGCGACTGGGCGGAAAAAGCGCTCGAACAGATCGGCGAGGAGAGCGGAAGCCGCACCGAGATGGTCCTGCGATGCGCTCTCGGATTCGCGCTGATTTACACCCGGGGCATGAGCCATCGCGGCAGGGACGTGCTGACCGGTGCCTTGTCGCTGGCAAAGGCATTCGATGACTTTGATTACCAGCAGCGCGTGACATGCGCACTTTGGCTGTTCTCCGCCCGATCGATGGAATTGGAAGACGCGCTGGTGTTTGCGCGTGAATACGAGCACGTCGTCAAGGGACGAGACATACAGTCCCGGGCTACGGCCGCATGGCTGGTGGGAATCCCTCAAACTTATCAGGCGGAGCACCAGGAAGCTGGCGAACGGCTTGATTGGGCGGCGAGGCATTTCCCCTTCGACAATCGCCGCAAAGATATGCTGAGGCTGGGTGCCGACGTTCGGACGTCCGCCATGGCCCACAACACGGTGAACCTGATCTCACGCGGTCAGTTGGACGCGGCGGTTCGAACGGCTGAGGAGTCGATCCGGGAAGCACGCGAAACAAGGCAGCCATTCGTCGTATGTGTTGCTCTCGCGTGGTCGGCTGCCTTCGTTTCACTAAGCCTTGACGAGGTGCATCGAGCCAAGGAATACGGCGAAGAGTTGCTCGACCACGCGTTGCAGCATGGCCTGCGCCCTTTTCACGCGGTTGGCCTATGCGTGAAGGGAAGTCTGGCGGCTCGATCGGGCGATCCTATGAATGGAATTGACGCGCTTCGATCCGGCATTGGTGAAATGCGTGAAGCCGCCTACCTGCTTTTTTATCCTTTTTTCTTATGCGAGCTGGCGTCTGCGTTGCAGGCAGCCGGTCGTTTCAATGAGGCGCTTCAGGAAATCGGAAATGCTCTGCATTTTTCAGAGCAAAAAGGCTATCGGTGGATGGTGCCCGAGATTTTGAGAAAGAAGGGCGAGATATTAGCCACCCAGGATATCAGCAACGCCTCTGATGTCCAAAGCTTGTACCAACAGGCAATGCACCAGGCCTCTGCGCAAGGCGGAATTTACTGGCAAATTTCAGCAGGAACCAGCCTGGTCGAGTTCCTCGATCGCAATGGTGGAGGTGGATCGGCTCGCAATATCCTCCTTCCGATCTACCAGCAGTTCACGGAAGGATTTTCCAGCGTCAAACTGTCACGAGCAAAGATGCTGATCGACGGTCTGGGCTGAAACGAAAGCCGAAAATCGCTGCACGACAGTCCCTGCGTCGCAACCGAAATCAGATATGGACCCACGTCCATGTCAACACATGGAGCAAGGCCGCCGGAAAACCGGCGACCAGGCAGGCGTCTGAAATGGGTTTACGTTCTGACTGAACGGAACGCAGTGCGAAGCTCTTGGCAGAACACCGCCGTCTGCTCCCAAGCTGCGAAGTGCCCGCCCTTCGCGAGCCTGTTGTAGTGTATCAGGTTCGGGTAGGCCCGCTCGGTCCAGCTCCGGGGCGCCGCATAGATTTCGTCAGGAAATACGCTGACCGCCACTGGAATCTTGACATTCTTCACAGCGAAGAATTCAAGCTTGTTCTCCCAGTAAAGGCGTGCCGACGAGACGGCCGTGTTCGTGAGCCAGTAGAGGGTCACGTTGTCAAGGATATCCTCTCGTGTCAGGCCTTCCGTCTCGCCGTCGAAGACGCGGGCGATCACCTCGTAGCTCCGGATATCGTGATCGATCATCCACGCGGCAAGGCCGACGGGTGAATCCGCGATCCCGACCAAGGTCTGCGGACGGTTTGCCATTTCGATCGCGTAGCCGAGCCCATGCTTGTAGAAATCATCGAGCTGGTTGTAGGCGTGTTCCTCGTCGGCCGACAGTCCTGCAGGCTTGGTGCCTCCCGGCCGGAGCGCGGCGGCGATATCTTCCGGAACGGTGGCCGGCATATTAACGTGGATGCCGACCAGTTCCGGCGGGGCGATCAGTGCCATCTGCTCAGTCACGGCGTCGCCCCAGTCGCCGCCTTGAGCGACATATTTCGAGTAGCCGAGGCGTTTCATGAGTTCGATCCAGGCATGCGCGATCCGGATGGGATCCCAGCCCCTTTCGGTCGGCTTTCCGGAAAAGCCGTAGCCCGGAATTGAAGGGATGACGACGTCGAAAGCGTCCGACGCCGAGCCGCCGTGTGCAGTCGGATTGGTAAGGGGCTCGATGATCTTCATCTGCTCGATGATCGACCCCGGCCATCCATGTGTCACTATGATGGGCAAGGTGCCGTCGCGCTTGGCCTTCACATGGATGAAGTGGATGTCCACTCCGTCGATCTTGGTGGTGAACTGGGGCAGGGCGTTCAGCCTGGCTTCGACCTTTCGCCAGTCATAGTCCTTGGCCCAATACCTGGCGAGCTTTTCGATGGTCGCGGACTGAACGCCCTGGGTATTGTCATCGACGATCTCGCGCTCCGGAAAGCGCGTTGCTTCGATGCGGCGACGGAGATCGTCGAGTTGGGCATCGGTTGCCTTGTATGTGAAGGGACGAATTTCCTCTCCACCGGCTTTGGCTAGGGCGATTGAGGCTGGAAGGATGCTGAGCGCGCCCGCGGCCGCGGCGGTTGCCAAAAAAGTGCGGCGAGTGACTGGGGATGAGATGGATGACATGGGGGTCTCCTGGGTTCAGAATTTCGACGCGCCAAAGCTCTCATGTGCGGAAGTGAGGTTCTATTGCACCAAGGTGTTGCCGATACCATTGGATCGGTTCCGAATACGGATGGCAAAAAGGGCCTTTGGAGCGTGTCGAACAGGCCGACATTGGGAGCAACGAGGCTCGTTGATGTCGTCATCAAAGCGGGCATCTCTCGCTCGTCCGGTCGGCTAAAATTCGAGCGAACTGGGCGAGGCCGCGCCCGATGTTCCATTGGAACGGGGAGTTCGAACATGGCAAAAGAAAAGGCCGCCATCATCGCAGATGGCGGCCCCAATCCAGCTTCGATCGCAACAGTTGCTGCGGCCTTGCTCTCAGCAGCCGGAAGCACTCTTCGAAGGCTCCCATGGCACATGTCGGCAGTACAAAATGAGCCATCAGTCGGGCAACGGCCGTCCTGAGCGCTCGGCGATCATGTACTGCGCATACCAGTCCGGCCAGTTCTCATCATGATTGCCGCCGGTGCGCTTCTCGTGTTCGCCGTGGGCAGCCGCGGCACGGCGCAAGGCGCTTGCAAGGTCGCTCTCCGATGAGAATGCCGCGCCGGTGGCGTCGATGCGCCCTGGCAGCCTGGCCGTCACCTCCTGGAAGAGCCAGCCGTTTCCATCGGGATCGCTGAACGATGCGAAAGATGAGTAGCTCCCGCGAGTTGGATGCGGTCCAGCAAGACGACCCTCGTCGTCCTGATGATGGAAAACGCCGCCGACATCATGAAAGACACCGCTCATCGCGGCACCTCGGGCGGCCAGCGCCGCGTGAGCCATCTCGATGTCGGAAACGATCAGATGAAGGCCTTGCGCGGAACCCGGCTTGGCGGAGGTGACGCCGCTGCCGAAGATCACCGAGCACGGCGAGCCAGGCGGCGTCACCTGAACCACCCGGAACCCGCTCGCGCCGGAAACGTCGGCGTCCAGCCTCCAGCCAAGCCCGGTGTAGAAGGCCTTTGCGCGATCGACGTCGGAAACCGGAATAACCACGACTTCGAGCTTCATGTCGACGTCATGCACCTTCTCTGCGGCAGTCCTGTTGGGTTCCTGGATGGACATTTTCAATTCTCCCGTAATGAGCGTGATGGGCAGTGCCCTTGACGCAGCGAACGATGCGTCAGCCCAGTGCGGCCGTCCGTTGTCCCATGGTGTCGGTTCGATCGTTGCTGCGATAATCGGCGATGGTCGATGAAGGCCGTGCCGAACGCCTGTGATGTCCGCACGCAAGAAACGCCTTCGTTTGTCCGACAGAACAGACCAAGCGCCTTTGTTCACACTTAAGGCGTGCGCTCGCCCTCGGCGGAGTGTGTCCGCAGAGGGCCGCTTTGGCGCCGCGCGACGTGCCTGTCACGCTGCAAGCGCTCCGACAACATCGCTCGTATTCACGATGGCGCTGGCGTAGTTGGGCATGTTGATTTCCAACGCCGCGTGCATCATCTCGTGCGAGTAGTCGGCAACGGCGTCCCTTACCACCGTGACGTCGTAGCCGAGTTCGGCGGCAAAGCGGACCGTGGCTTCGATGCAGGTGTGAGCGACCAGCCCGATGACGATGATCCTCTCGATGCCGTGTCGCTTCAGCTGCAAATCGAGATCGGTGTTGGCAAATCCGCTTGAACACCAGTGCTCCGAGGCGACGATCTCGCCTTTGGCCGGAACGAACTCGGCACGGAATTCTCCGCCCCAGGTCCCTAACTCGAAACTTTTACGGTGCCACGCAGCGCGCTGGATCGGCGCCACGAATTTCCAGTTCTCATAATCGCCTTCCCGGTACCGGTGATGCATGGCGAAAAAGATGCGAAGCTTCGCAGCACGCGCTGCGGACAGGACCTGCTGCATGTGTGGCACGCAGTTGTTCGCTTCCGCCACGTCCTTGATCCGAGGCCAGATCTTTCCGCCCTCGGGAATGAAGTCATTGTAGGGGTCGACGACCACGAGGCCGGTATTATTTGGATCATATGATAGAGGTTTCATGGTGCTCTCCGTGCGGCAACTGGATTTAGGTGATCAGTCGTTGCGAAGCGCGGCGCGCTCTATGCTTGCGGCGAAAAGCGGCGTCTCGCCCTTGTTATGGGCAATGGACATCGGCTGGCGTTGCGTCCGGAAGATGTCGAATGGAATCCCCTGGCGGTCGAGGAAGGCAAGCATCTCGTCAGTAGCGTAGGACCTGACGCGGTTGGTGAACTCGCATTTCGCGTCATCGAGCCTCTTGGCGCTTAGTTCCCAGGTCACATGGATGGTTGTACGTCCCGACGGTGTGAACACGTCCGAGTCGGAGTCGAGGATCAGATGATCCCTCTCGCCGAGCGTCTCGACATAATGCTGGACCATCAGACTGCCGCCGATGGTCTCGACATTGATCGACATCCGTCTGCCGTCCGGCGTCGTGGTGAAGCCAGCCGTGATGTGGGCTGGAGAGCAACCCTGATAGTCCTTCTCGGATAAGGCGAAGCACCATTGAGGAATGTCGATCTTCTCGATCGGGGCATTGATGATGGCGGAAAAGCTTGAATCGACGATCTGGTTCTCAACGCTGCGCATGTCATTTCTCCGTTGTTCATGGTGATGTGCAGGCTCGCGAGCCAAGGCCTGCGATGCCCGTGAAGTGGATTCTGTGGCATCACAGGGACACCGTTACCGAATATTGCGGTCTCTTCAGCCTACTTGTCGGCCAAAGTCTGCGTGTAATGGCCGAGGCTGGACTCGATGTCGGGGTTCGTCTGCAGGCCCATCTCCATCAACCTGCCGATGTTCTTTTGCGCGATGGGGCGCTGGACCGAAGAAATGAAGGCGTCCCAGCCGGCACCGATTTCCGGGTCGGTCGGCAGGCTGGCGAAATCGACCAGCCGTTTCGTATCCGCGATGGCTCCCCGGTCAAATCCAGAGATGCGCGCTGCAAGCGAGTTGACGAAGGGATCGAGCTTGTCGTCTGCGAACGAGCGGTTCACGTAACCATACTGCTCGGCCAGTTCGCCGTTGATGTCGTCGGATCCGAGCAGGACTTCAAGCGCGCGCCCTCGGCCCATCAGCCTGGGAAGCCGTGCCATGGGGCCGCCGCCCGGGACGAAGCCGGCGCCGACCTCCCATTGTGATAGAATGGCCTTTTCCCGGCTCGCAAAGCGCATGTCGCTTGCCAGGGCGAGCTCGCTTCCGACCCCGGTGGCGCGCCCACGGATCAAAGCGATCGATACGACCGGCGCCTTGCTCAATCGCACCAGCATGTCGGGAAGCGGGTGAAGGCCGGTGCGCCCTGAGGGAAGGCTCGTCGACTCCTCCAGAGGCGGCGTGAAATTGTAATGGGTCAGAAAAAAGCCCGGCACGTCGCTGTCGAACACGACGACCCTGAGTTTCGGATCGGTCTCGATGTCGGCGATAACCTTCTCGAGCTGCGGAATGGTCTCCGGACCGAATATATTGAACGGAGGGTTGTCGAATGTCACCCGCCAATAGGCAGGCGTCCGCCTGTCCACTTTGATCTGGGATTTGTGTGGTGTTTCGGACCCGGGCTTTGATTGTAGCGTGCTGTCCGGCTTGAGTGGCGACTGGCCGGAGAGCGCAAGCGCCGGCAGCATCAGGACCGCCGAGGCTGTCAGAAACGTGGATGACGCGGCGACGACGGCGAGAGCGCGTCGGGGCCGCAACCCTTTCGATGATGTGAGTGTCATGATTGTCTCCATGTCTGGGCTTGGTCAGCGAATTCCTCCGCTAGGGCTCAATTTCAAGAATGAGTTCGATTTCGACGGGCATTCCGAGCGGGATGCTGGTGACGCCGAGAACGATACGCGGCGGAATCCTTTCCGCTCCGAAGATGTCGAGCAGAAGCTCGGAGGCGCCGTCTGCCACCTTCGGATGTTCGCGGAACGCGTGGGATGTCGCGATATAGACGCCGAGCTTGGAAATACGACGAACCGAGTTCAACGATCCCAGGTGCGACCTCGCGGCCGCGATGCCGCTGAGGCAGGCGGTGCGCGCGGCATCATAGCCTTGAAGGGTGGAAAGCTCCTCGCCGACCCGCCCGAAGTAGACGGGATCGTGGCCGACCACCGGAAGCATGCCGCTCAGGAACAGCAGCGGCCCTGACTGGATCGCCTCGACATAGGCGCCGAAAGGCATCGGCGGGGGAGGCAGCACGATCCCCAGTTCCTGCAGGCGCCCCTCCGAGTCGCGGCCTACCATTTTCCCAAATGTGCGCCGTTGTCGACGTGCAGCACCTCCCCGGTGATATTCGCTGACTCGGTCAGATAGACGACACCGTCGACGATCTCCTGGACGGCCGTGATCGTTCCCATCGGCGAAAGCGATTTGAGATAATCTTTTGGGTTCGTCGCATGCAGCGGCGTATCGACCACACCCGGCGACACTGCATTAACCCGGATGTTATCCCTGGCGAATTCCAGCGCCAGGCTCTTGGTGATGGCATTGAGGCCGCCTTTCGTGATCATCGGCACGGACGCCGTCACGCCGGCGATGGGATGATCTGTCAGCGACGACGTGATGGTGACGACGCTTCCTCCCGACTTCTGACGAAGCATCTGCCTGACAGCGGACTTAGTGAAGTGAAGGAAGCCTTCGACGTTGGTCGCTGTGAGGCGTCGAAAGTCATCGATCGTGTAGTCGAGGAAAGGCTTGGTGACGAAAATGCCGGCGTTATTGACCAGCGCGTCGATCGACCCGAACCGCTCGACGGCCCGCTGCGCCACACGCTCGGCGGTCTCTGGATCGGCGACATCGCCGTCGATCAACGCCAGCCTGTTATCGCGCTCGAACGCGGTCGTCTCGCTGATGCGTCTCGACGTCCCGACGACATTGTATCCCTTATCGAGGAAGGTCTTCACGAGGCCGGCGCCGATCCCTTGGGATGCGCCGGTGATCACCACTGTCTTGTGCAGGCTCATTTCCGCCTCCGTTATTGGTACGCACCGACCAGCCGCCCACCACCAATGGCCGGGCGCTGCCTCGATCGCGAGTTGTGTGCTGATGCCGGCCTTCAGCCGGGAACGGTTTCGAAAATTCCGTCACCGTTCTGGCAAGAACATCTCGCCAAAACCGGTCGCCGCCTATTGTACGAAGGTGTCGCCGATACCTTTGGGTCGGATGGCGAGACCGAGCGCTAATCACCGGAGGAAACCGACTCCGCGCGTTGACGACACCATCGTCTAATGGAATCCGCTTTTTTCTTTCCGCATCCTCAGCAAGCCAGCCCAGGCCGGCGCTCCTTTGAAACCAAACGGAAAGAGGTTCTGACATGCAGAGGTATCTTCGAGAGATAACGGGAAACGAGGCGAAGACCGGCGACGGTCCTCTAGACGCGCTGATAGAGTTCTACAGGGCGTTCAACGCTGCCGACATGACGGCGCTGGAAGCTATATGGGTCGAGGGCGACGCTCCGAGCATGGACAATCCCATCGGCGGAATCCGACGCGGTTGGGGCGCGATTGCCGAGGGGTATTCCAGGCTTTTCGAAGGTCAGGCGAAGGTCCAGGTGGCGTTCCACGACTTCACGAGCCAGGGCGGAGAAGACTGGCACCTCTTTGTCGGCCGCGAAAGAGGTCGATGCGAAACACCTGAGGAGAGGCTCGATGTCGCCTTTCGCACGACACGCTGGTTCGTTCGAAGGAACGACGTCTGGCGGCAACTCCACCACCACGGTTCGGTCGAAGACCCCAAGATGCTTGCCGACTACCAACGCTTGATTTTTGGGGGCAGGGCGAAGGGAAGCCAATACCAAGGTATCGCCGATACCAAGGTGTAACTGTTGTACGAGCGGAAACTTGCCATACTTCTCCTCACGCAGCCGGTTCTGACTGCGGTCGAACAAGAAGGAGTCGACAGATGAAGATCCTGATGGTGTTTACGTCCCATGACATTCTTGGTAGCACCGGCCGGAAGACGGGCTTCTGGCTCGAAGAAGGAGCTGCACCCTACTATGTCTTTCGCGATGCCGGCGTTGAACTCGTCCTCGCCTCGCCCAAAGCCGGTCAGCCGCCGGTCGATCCGAAGAGCGATCTGCCGGAAAACCAGACGGAGGCGATGACTCGCTTCAAGCAGGACGCAGCGGCGCAGAAGGATTTCGCCAACACCTTGAAGCTGGCGGACATGCGCTCGGAGGACTTCGACGCGGTATTCTATCCGGGCGGCCACGGACCGATGTGGGATCTGGTCGACAACCCGGATTCGATCTCCCTGATCGAGTCCTTCTATAATTCCGGTAAGCCGGTTGCCGCCGTCTGCCATGCACCTGGGGTGCTGCATCGGGTGACATATAACGGCGCGCCGATCGTCAAAGGTAAACGCGTCACAGGGTTTGCGAACAGCGAAGAGGAAGAGGTTCAACTCACCGACGTTGTGCCGTTCCTGGTCGAAGATGAATTGAAGCGGCTCGGCGGACTCTATGAAAAAGCGCCGAACTGGCAGAGCTTCGCCATTACGGACGGCCGGTTGATCACCGGACAGAACCCGGCTTCTTCGACTGCCGGGGCGCAGGCCCTGGTCAAACTACTCGCCAAGCAGTCTACGGCCGGTTCGAATGCTGCGTGAGTGACGACTGAGGTGGCCAGGCTGACAAATTCAGGTCGTGGTCGCAAGCCCTTTGATTTGCGACCACGAAACGCTTCTTATGTAGGGATCCCGGCCTATCATCCGAACTCACGACGCTTTGGCTTCGAAAGCGGGGGCGAAATCACCCAGCGACTTGGCCTTGAGGATCGTGCCCTCGATATCCTGCTCCACGATCGCTTCAAGATCGGCGAAGCCGTCGATTACATAATAGATCGGCTGGAGGATATCGATCCGGTAGGGCGTCCGGAGCACGCTCAGCAGATCGAACGGCCGGAATTCGCATGCCTTGCCTTCCATTGCCGCCTTCGCTTCGCTGGGCGATGAGACTATGCCCGCGCCGAAGCAGCGGCGGCCCTGCGGCGTGTTGATCAGGCCGAATTCGACGGTGAACCAGAAGATCCGGAACAGATGCCATGAATAGCCCTTGCCGAGGCGAACGGCCGTTTCGCCGAAATGCCGGACGAAATTAGCATAGCTCTGGTTGGTAAGCATGGGGCAATGGCCGAAAACCTCGTGGAACAGGTCCGGTTCCTCTATATAGTCGATATGCTCGCGACGGCGCAGGAAGGTTGCGAGCGGGAATTTGCCTTGCGACAGAAGCTCGTAAAAGCGCGAGGGCGGAATGAGCGCCGGCACGCCTTCGACGCCGAAGCCGGTGGTCTCGTTCAGGCGTCTGTTCACATCGAGAAGCTGAGGCACCTTGTCGGGCTTGAGCCCCAGCATTTTGACGCCGTCCAGATACTCGCGGCAGGCCATGTCGGAAAGCAGCGTCATCTGACGCCGGTAGAGTTCACCCCAGATCGCATCTTCATCCGGAGTGTAGTCATACAAACCATCCGGGCCGGGCAGTTTGGCGGTGTAGCTGCTTTCCTTGGTCATGTGCTGATCCTCCCATGCACGGCGCTATTGGTGCCATTATGATCCGAATTTGGAGAATTTTCTTTCCTTTCATGCTGGCTGTCGCCATAATCGTGGAAAATATTCCCGAACGAGATACAGAAAATGAAAGAACCTGGGAATTTTCGCCGCAAGCTTCTGCAACTCGTCCAGGCCGACGGCAGCCTTTCGCTGGCCGACCTGGCGGAAAAGGCCGGCATGTCGCAGAGCTCGGCCTGGCGGAAGATCCAGGAACTGGAAGCCGACGGCGTCATCCGCAAGCGGGTAACCCTGCTCGATCCTGGGAAACTCGATCTCAAGCTCTGTGTGATCGCGCATGTGACGCTGGAGGATCACCACGAGGAGGCGGTCGCCTCTTTCGCTTCGATGGTGCTGGAGCGGCCGGAGATCATGGAGTGCTACGCCTTGTCAGGGGCCTTCGACTACATGCTGAAGATAAGAGCAAGCGACGTGGAAAGTTACGAAGCCTTCATGACCCGCTATCTCATGCGCAACCCGCATGTGCGCACGGTGGTCTCGAGCTTCGTGCTGCGCGAGCTGAAATTCTCGACCGAACTGCCGCTCTGATTTAGATATTTACGCAGGGCGATGCCGTCGACATCAATGTCGTGTTGTCGCCATCAATGTCCCGGCATCAGCACCGGAAAGCCCTCGAATGTCTTCAACGTGTCGAGCACGATCGATGTCTTCACGTGCTGCACCGACTCGTGCGGCAACAGCACGTCGTTGACGAATTTCGAGAGGTCGGAGAGGCCGCGGGTCGCCACCGTCAGGTGATAATCCATTTCACCGGTCAGCGCATAGGCCTCAAGAACTTCCGGCAGTCCATTGATCAGCTGCGAAAATCGGCGGGCATTGTCTCTGTTGTGGGTCGCAAGCGTCACGGAAATGACCACAAGCATATCGAGACCCAGCCTCTGCCGATCAAGGTAAGCGCGGTAGCTGCGGATATATCCTTCAGCCTCCAATCTTGTGCGCCGGCGCGAGCATTGCGACGGTGAAAGCGCAATCCGCTCTCCTAGCTCGTTGTTCGTCAGCCTGCCGTCCTTTTGAAGTTCCTGAAGCAGGCGCAGGTCCAATCTGTCGAGCGGTTCATCCATTGCGCGAATTCCCAAAAACACTCACGGATCGTGCAGAATATCTTCCTGGAGCATGAAGAATGCAAGAACTTTGCACGCGTTTTGGGCCACACTTTGCATATCAAATGCCATCTCCTCTGGAGGAAAGAAAATGGGTCCTTTCCCGCATGATGCGCCGCCCTCGGAAATCACCGCCGACAATCCGGCCGGTACCGACGGCTTCGAATTTGTCGAATTCGCCCATCCCGAGCCCGAGACGCTGCGCGAGCTCTTCACACGCATGGGCTACGTTGCCGTTGCCAAACACAAGACGAAAGACATCACCGTCTGGCGACAGGGTGACATCAACTATATCCTGAACGCCGAACCACGCAGCCATGCCGCGCGTTTCGTCTCAAATCATGGTCCCTGCGCCCCATCGATGGCCTGGCGTGTCGTCGACGCCAAGCACGCTTTCGACCATGCTGTGTCAAAGGGCGCCGTTCCCTATGAAGGGCACGACAAGACGCTCGACGTCCCGGCGATCGTCGGCATCGGCGGCTCGCTGCTCTATTTCGTCGAGACCTATGGTGCCAAGGGATCGGCTTACGAGGCCGAGTTCGATTGGCTCGGCGAGCGCAACCCGCATCCTGAAGGCATCGGCTTCTATTATCTCGACCATCTGACGCACAACGTCTTCCGCGGCAACATGGACAAGTGGTGGGATTTTTACCGCAACCTGTTCAATTTCAAGCAGATCCACTTCTTCGATATCGATGGCCGCATCACCGGTCTGGTGAGCCGCGCCATCACCTCGCCCTGTGGCAAAATCCGCATTCCGCTGAATGAATCGAAGGACGACACCAGCCAGATCGAGGAATATCTTAAGAAGTACAAGGGCGAGGGCATTCAGCATATCGCCGTTGGAACGGAGGATATTTACGACGCCACCGACAGGCTTGCCGACAACGGCCTGCGATTCATGCCGGGTCCGCCGGAGACCTATTACGACATGTCCTATGAACGCGTGAACGGCCACAGCGAACCGGTCGAACGCATGAAGAAGCACGGCATCCTGATCGATGGCGAAGGTGTGGTGAATGGCGGCATGACGAAAATCCTGCTGCAGATTTTCTCCAAGACGGTCATCGGCCCGATCTTCTTCGAATTCATCCAGCGCAAGGGCGACGAAGGATTCGGTGAAGGCAATTTCCGGGCTCTTTTCGAGTCGATCGAGGCCGATCAGATCAAGCGTGGTGTCATCGGGACCGCAGCGGAGTAAACTCTAAAGCGTTGCGCGCCTTGTCAGACGTGCAGCGCTGCGGGTTGTCGGGGAGGAGTGAGCATGGACCAGACATCGATCCAGACGTCGGATGGTGAAGCCGCGGCGGCAAACACGCTGAAATATATGCCGGGGTTCGGCAATGACTTCGAAACCGAGTCACTTCCCGGCGCCTTGCCGCAAGGCCAGAACAGCCCGCAGAAATGCAATTACGGTCTCTATGCGGAGCAGCTTTCCGGCTCGCCGTTTACCGCGCCACGCGGGACCAACGAAAGGTCCTGGCTCTACCGCATCCGCCCGAGCGTGCGTCACACCCGCCGCTTCTCCAACGCGTCCTATCCGCTTTGGAAAACCGCGCCGTGTCTCGACGAACATTCGCTCCCGCTCGGCCAGCTTCGCTGGGATCCCATTCCCGCACCCGCGGAGAGACTGACATTCCTCGAGGGGGTGCGGACCATCACGTCGGCAGGCGATGCCACCACCCAGGTGGGCATGTCAGCCCATGCCTATGTCTTCAATGAGGACATGGTCGACGATTACTTCTTCAATGCCGATGGTGAATTGCTGATCGTGCCGCAGCTCGGCGCCATCAGAGTGTTCACCGAAATGGGCATCATGGATGTCGAGCCCCTGGAAATATGCCTCATCCCCCGCGGCATGATGTTCAAGATTATGAAGGGCGGCGGGCAGACGGTCTGGCGTGGCTATATCTGCGAGAACTACGGCGCGAAATTCACACTGCCGGACCGCGGGCCGATCGGCGCCAACTGCCTGGCAAACCCGCGCGATTTCAAGACGCCTGTCGCCGCATTCGAGGACAAGGAAACGCCGTGCCGCGTCCATGTGAAGTGGTGCGGAAAGTTCTATGTCACGGAGATCGGCCATTCGCCGCTGGATGTGGTGGCCTGGCACGGCAACTACGCCCCGTTCAAATACGACCTGCGGACATTTTCTCCGGTCGGCGCCATCCGCTTCGATCATCCCGATCCGTCGATCTTTTCGGTGCTGACCGCGCCCACCGAAGATGCGGGCACGGCGAATGTCGATTTCGTGATCTTTCCGCCGCGCTGGCTGGTCGCCGAGCACACGTTTCGTCCGCCCTGGTACCACCGCAACATCATGAGCGAATTCATGGGCCTGATCCACGGCCAGTATGACGCGAAGGAGGAGGGCTTCGTGCCGGGCGGCATGAGCCTGCACAACATGATGCTTCCCCACGGTCCGGATGCGCTCGCCTTCGAAAAGGCATCCAATACCGAGCTCAAACCCGTGAAGCTCGATCACACCATGGCCTTCATGTTCGAAACCCGGTACCCGCAGCAACTGACGAGATACGCAGCCGAGCTTGAAACGCTGCAGGATGATTACCTCGAATGCTGGGATGGCCTGGAACGCAAGTTCGACGGAACGCCCGGTATCAAGTGAAGTCATCCTCCGGCACGGGATTTCGGACATGAAGCTTGCGACATTAAAAGACTCCACGCGGGACGGCCGGCTCGTCGTCGTTTCTCGCGACCTGACCCGCTGTTCCGAGGTCGGTCACATTTCCCGAACCCTGCAGGCAGCACTCGATGACTGGGCGCATGTGGCTCCGAGGCTTGCGCTGATTGCCGAAGGCGTCGAGACCGGCGCCCAGCCAACAATCCGGTTTCACGAACATGACGCAACGTCACCTCTGCCGCGGGCCTATCAATGGGCCGATGGTTCCGCTTACGTCAACCATGTCGAACTGGTGCGCAAGGCGCGCGGCGCCGAAATGCCGGCGAGCTTCTGGACAGATCCGCTGATCTATCAGGGCGGGTCGGACGCTTTCCTTGCGCCGCGCGACCCGATCGTGATGGCTGACGAGGCTTACGGGATCGACATGGAAGGCGAGGTCGCGGTCATTACCGGCGACGTCGCCGTGGGTTGCAGCCCGGAGGCCGGGCGCGGCGCCATCCGCCTGCTGATGCTCGTCAACGACGTGTCGCTGCGCGGTCTAATCCCGGACGAACTGGCAAAGGGATTTGGTTTTTTCCAGTCGAAGCCGGCATCGGCATTTTCTCCGGTCGCGGTGACGCCGGACGAGTTCGGAGAGGCCTGGGATGGCGGTAAGCTGCATCTCCCGCTGCTGGTGAGCTTGAACGGCAAGCTGTTCGGCAAGGCCAATGCCGGCATCGACATGACGTTCGATTTTGGCCAGTTGATCGCGCACGCCGCCAAAACCCGCAATCTCGCGGCCGGCACGATCATCGGCTCGGGGACGGTTTCCAACAAACTCGACGGCGGCCCGGGCAAGCCGGTGGAAGGCGGCGGAAACGGCTACTCCTGCATTGCCGAAATCAGGATGATCGAGACGATCGAGACCGGATCACCGAAGACCCCCTTCATGAAGTTCGGGGATCAGGTTCGCATCGAGATGAAGAATAGGGCCGGCCATTCGATCTTCGGGGCGATCGAGCAGACTGTCGAGAAATACCAAGGGGCCGAACCGCAATGAGCGAGGTCGTCCTTTACGACTACTGGCGATCATCGGCGAGCTATCGCGTCCGCATCGCGCTCAATCTTTTGGGTATCGATTATCAGACCGTGCCCATCAACCTGTTGGAAGGGGCACACAAGACTCCGGAATATCTGGCGCTCAATCCGCAGGGCTTCGTGCCGACACTGGTGGTCGACGGGAAAACACTGACGCAGTCGCTGGCGATCATCGAATATCTCGCCGAGACCCGGCCGGAATGCGGATTGCTGCCACCGGATATTGTCGATCGCCAGAAAGTCCGCGCCCTTGCCTATGCGATCGCTATGGACATCCATCCGATCTGCAACCTGCATGTCGTGTCGCATCTGATGAGCATGACGGATAAGCCCGATGCTCGCGAGGAATGGATGAAACATTTCATCTCCGACGGGCTGGGCAAACTGGAAGCGATGATCGGCGAAGCCGATGGCGCGTTCAGCTTTGGAGATGCGCCGACGATGGCGGACCTCTGTCTCGTTCCCCAAGTCTACAACGCTCGCCGCTGGGGAGTAGATATGACCGCTTTCAGGCGCATCACCGACATCGACGCCAGATGCGCCGAACTGCCCGCCTTCCAGGCGGCGCATCCCGGCCGCGTGAAACCGTAGAAACTACGCATCCCGCCATGAAGAGAATATCGCAGCCTGGCCCAACCGCTTGCCCGCGTCATCGATCAGCTGCCAGACGGTGAAGTTGTCGACCCAGAAACGGCGGCCCGATTTCGCGACCCTGACACCGCGGCCATTATCGACAAAACCATCACGCGTGACGGCATCGAGCAGCCGCTGGCGCTCGGCGAGATCGGGCTGTTCAGCCGAAAGCCGCGACGGCAGCGTGATGAATTCATCCCAGCTGTATTCGAAGCAGGTCTGCGCCGTGCAGTTGGCATAGATGAAGCGCGGGTCGGGCAGGGTATTGTGGGCAAGGACCACGAAAGGCGCGTCGTTATAGAGCCAGTCCGGCCCTTGCCCGTCCTGGACAAGTCGACGGCCGGTGACGCGCAGGTAACTTCCGGTGAGGAGGAAGAAGAAATCGGCATCGCTCCTCAGGTCGAGGGCGTGATTGTCATAGGCAAAAGTCACGAACTGCCTCACGGGTCAAATGCTTCGATGCAGGCGACATAGTCGATATTCATCGCATCGGTCTACAGCGCAAAGAATGGCGGTCGCAGCGAGTAGTCTGCAATCTTGAATCCGGTGCCTGCAATCCAAACGAGATCGAGGAGCTGAAAAAGCTGGGAGGCAAGGTCGAGGTTCTCTCCGACCCCAAGCTTCACGGCAAGGTGTATTTGACGGACAGGCAGCTCGTTCTGGATTCGTCGAACGCCTCCAGCAACGGTCTCGTTGTCGAGGGGCCGGCGATTGGAGGCTGGGCGGAGGCGAATATCTCTACGAATGACAGGGGTCTTCTCGGCCAGTTACGCACTTGGTGCGACGAGCGTGTGCTTGCCGCGGACACTGTCACTGCGGAGAAGCTTGCGCTTGCCCGTGTAGTCTGGATGGCGAGACGAGCGGCGTCACCGGCGAACGGCGGATTATCTACCGGCCTGGTCCTTGGCGTGTACGCCGATGATGCATACATTCCTGTCCCACTCACCACCGGAGCCGCTGCGAGTGAACGAGCATGCCGTCAAAGTCCTGGATGCATATCTCGATGCCGATACGCTGTCTGTTCCGCATGCAGTACTGATAGAGGGCCGCTGGGGCAGCGGCAAAACGTTTTTCCTGCAAAACGTCTACGAGCCCGCGCGGATGCGAGAGATGAATGCCAAGCGTCTCCATCACACTCCGTTTCTGTTCGTGAGCCTGTTCGGCGCGACCTCGGCCGCCGACGTCGAAATGCGCATCTACAAGGCGGCCTGCCCCGGGGAGGCGATCGCGGCCGGGATCGCTGGCACCATAGCACTGGGGGTCGGGGAGTTCTTTCGTGTCAAGGATGCGACCAAGGGTGCGATGGACAAGCTCGGAAAGAAGGCGATCAAGCGTCTCAACGACTTTGTCTTCGTCTTCGACGATCTCGAGCGGATGGAAAAGACCGCTTTCGGGGAAGTGATGGGACTGGTCAACTCCCTCGTTGCAGAACACGGACGACGAGTCCTGCTCGTCACCGACGAGACCAAGCTGGAGGAACTTGTTGGAGGCGACATGTGGAAGGACCAGAACGAGAAGATCGTCGGCCGACGTGCGCATATCGAAGCGGACTACGAGAGTGTGATCCACAGCACAATAGGGAACATGCCGAACGGTTCTGCCAAGTCGTTCATGGGCGACCGTATCGACGACCTCCTCGAAATCGCGATGGCCTCGGAGATCCAGAACCTCCGCAATCTGACATGGGCCATGCACAACGCCTCCGCTTTCGTGGACTGCCTCATCGGAGACGGCGAGATACCGGAGCGACACGTCGCCTTGACGATGGGCGTCGTACTCGCGACGACTCTGGGGATGCGCGGCGGCCTTCTCAATGCGGAAACGCTCGAGCGTCTTCCCGGGCTGGCGACGACGCTTGCCTTCCGGTCAGTTGGGAACAACCACGCGCCGTTGGATCCTCAGCTTCTGCAGGCCAAGACGTTTTCGGATAAGTTCGGCTCGCTCTCCCTCGACACGCCACCGATCGATTACGGTTTCATCAATGGCTTCGAACGCAGTGGGGTTATGGACCCGCTGCAAGTCAATTCTTGGATAAAGACCCAGTTCGGCTTTGGCAAAGAGCACGCCGAGCCGTCATGGCGGAGATTGTGGCTCAGCCACGAGCGACCGATGAAGGACACAGACGAGGCTGTTGCCATACTTGCCGATGAACTGGCCAAGCGGGTTCACACGGATAACGGGCCAATCCTTCATTCCGCGGGGCTTGCGATCCGGCAATGGGGAATGAACGACCAACGCCTGACCGCAGGAGAGGATGTCGTTGCCTACTTCGAAAAGTACATCGACGAGGTTGCCGCGGCAGGACTTTTGGAGGCGATGAAGTTCGACCATTTTCCCGCAGGATTCGATAGCCATGGCGGACTCGGCTTCAGCTCCACTGAGACTGGGGAATTTCAGCACATAGCTACCTACTTGCGCGCAAAGTCCTTGGAAAAAGCTGCGGCGAAACGCCATGAGCGAGCAGTTTCGATCTTCGCCGAAGCGGAAGCAGGTGATTTCGAGGCGCTGTTCAAGTTCATCCGAACCGACGACCCAGAGCTTTCCCAGACCCCGGTACTGTTGGACATTCCGGTCGATCATGTCGCGGAATTCATGAGCCGGGACGTCCCGGAGCTATCCGCAGGTTCGAAGCTGCTTGCGTATCGATATCACCGAACGATGCCCGGGGATCCTGTGCTTGAGGAACTGCAATGGGCCCGCGATGTTTATGCTGCCGTTGTCGGAAAGCTTGCCCAGTGGCCGGAACCTCACCGGGCGATGGCGCTGCATTCGATGAACAGCCTCATTCGATACTACGAGCGGGACAAGCAACCTGAAGACAGGATCATCCCGCCACCGAAAGAGGCCGAGGCGGAAACGGAAATGCAGGACGCATAATCGCCTCCCGTGCACAGAACTCGTGCCTCAAAATCTCGCAGCCTAGTTTGCAGCCGGACCCGCGCCGCACGTCCGACTATAGCTCTCCAGGGCGTCGGACACATAGGTTATCAGTAAGCGCTGCTTGCATCGCACCTTGACCACGCGCATTGAGCCGTTTTGAAATCCAGCGCTATGGGTCCGCTTCGGGTCGACATCAGCCGTGCGTTCGCTCCGAATAGTTCCAAGGCATTTAGGTCGTCGACCCGGCTCTGCTTGTGACCATTGACGATGGAGCTGAGCGTGGCGGTCAGGTATGCGAACGGTTCGACAGCGTTGATCCTACAGGTCTCAATAAGTGAGGCGATAGTCGCCCAATTGTCCGCTCCGCACCCTCGCTCGAAGTCTGATAGTTGGGGAGATCCGTTTTCGACGGCGACCGACAGCCGATTCACTAGCGAAGAATAGATATCTCTATTCCGATGGAACCGTTCTGTAATCTGGATGGGAACGCCTTCCTCATCAAGGCTCTTGAGCCTGCCCGCGCCGGTGAACCATTGAGGTTTTCCGAGATAACGGAGGTGTTCAGTGATCCTGGAATGATGCCGCACAACATCGAGTTCCGGCTTCGGCCGTGAAAATGTTGGCGGCTGCCGTCCGTGCGGTGTCATCCTTCTGGTGCGGACCTCACCTGAAACGGCGTCCGCAAATCAGGCATTGGTAGCGCGTGGGCGTGGGCATGACTGCTCGATCTCCGCTCGCGCCGGGTTGACCCCTCACGTCAACGTTGAACGTGCCACCAGCTCCGCCAGACGAGTCCGTGCTTCGCGTTCCGTTCGGTAGCTCTGGCAATCCGGGCGACGGCGACGACCTCCGACCGTGTATTCGACGGACGGTTTGATGCCGGACTGGAAGAAGGCGCGTTCCTCCCTTCCATCGAAGGTGCAGGTCCATTCGTTGTCGTTCAAGCGGATCCACCGCCGGGCCGGCCGCAGCCGCTCCAGCTCCTGCCGAAGGGCGGCAGCCGTCGGGTACCTGTCGGCAACGACGGGGTTTATCGCCTTCTTGATGATGCGCTTCAGCTTCGGCGGCATGTGATCGGCGAAGCCCAACAGGTTCACGAGCTTGCCTTCCTTCACGAGAGCAGGCCACGCCGCGCTGCTCAATATTACGTCCCATCCCGTCATGTTGTTCACAGCACGGAGCAGCGTCATGCCTGCGGCGAACACGTCGCTGGCGGCGGAGAACTCCCTGTTATTGATGGCCTCCGGCGAGGCGTGCGGACGGTAGAACAAGTCCGTGACCCTCACGCCGCTCTCCGGATGGATGACAGTGCCAAAGTCCGACAGCTTGGCGATCCCGCCCGTCAGCATGATGTTGCCTGGCTTGACGTCGCGGTGAACGATCCCGCGGTTGTGGGCGTGCTCGAGGGCGAACAGGATCTGCTTCAGGTAGCCGATGGTTTCGATGACGGGCACGAATTCCTGATGCAGCCGATCGGCCAGCGAGCCGCCTTCCAGGTACTCCATTTCAATGAGCACGGCACCGTCGAAGACGTCGGCGGTGAGCACCTTCACGACGTGGTCGTGGCCGCAAAGGCTCTGCGCCTGCGCCTCGACGACGGCGCGGTGCTCGACGGGATTGGCGACGCGGATCAACTTCAGGGCGGACTCGCGACCAAGGTTCCGATTGATCACGTGGAAGACGTCGCCGAACTGGCCGCTCCCGAGCGGCCGGACGATCTCGTACTTGTTCAGCACGATCTCGCCGGGCTGGAACGTCAGGGGGGCGACGGCCGACATCAGAGGCTCATCCAAGCGGCAAGGGCAGCCAGTTTGGCCGCGTTCGGCCAAGTCGCAGGGCGATCCACAATGCGCTCGTCGCAAGCCGTGAACTTGTCACCCGGATGCGCCAGCGCCTTCTTCGTGAAGGTGTGGATGGTCGACTGGTCAGCGGCCAGCCCCCGCTCGTGCGCAACCAGGGCAAGGATCCCGAAGGGGAACGTCAGGTAGGCGATCTGATCGGCCTTCTTTCCGTCCATCGACAGGCGGTATGCGAGGCCTTGCGGCTGCCGCGCCTCGATCAGCTCGTTGAACGTCTGTTTGAAGAAGTTTGCCATCTCCGGCTTCGGCTGGTCTACGTCGAATCGGTGGCGGTCGTGTACGACGTACCGCGGATCGGCTCTCGTGCCTTCCATCAGGCAGAAGTGCAACTCGCCCTTCTGAAGATTAAACCCAAGGATAGCCATCAGCCTGCCTTTCGATGGGAGGGTCGCCTTCTGCGCGAGCCCTGAACCAAAGGGCCCGAGCGAATGGCGGCCGGGCCCTTTTCTGGGATTTTATAAACTTAGGCGTTAGCGGCCAAGCTTCACGTCTCCTGGTCCAGCCATTGGCAAACCTAGTGGCGCGCTACAACGCCCGCTCAACTAGGTTGGATAATCCAGTTTAGTTGAGCGGGCGCTCGCATTTGGTTGGACACGACGCCGATCTATTTGAGATCTATTGACCCTCTGTGCGATGCGATGGAACTCAGAGAGTCTTTAGCTGCACCCGCTCGTCGCCCCACACGTGTCGCACTTCTCGCAGGTCCCATTCCGCACCATCGTGAAGTTCTGGCATTCCGAGCACATGTTGCCGGTATAGCCCTGCATGATCGAGCGCTGGCGGCGTTCGGCTTCCCGCTTCTTGGCTTCGGATTTCGCCGTTGCCGCGTCTGCCGCCGCCTTATCGGAGAACAGGGCCGTTGCGTCGCTGGTGAGTTCCTCGGTCACCTCTTCGGCGATCTCTTCCGCCAGTTCCTTGGCGCGCTCCTCATAGTCGCGCTTGAAGGCGACGATTTCGGAGGTGGAGACGGCAATCGTCGGCTCCAGCTTGCGGGCAGCGCTGCCTGCAAAGGCGGTCACAGTGCTGGTGGAAGCGGCGCGGGCAGGGGCGGCGGTGGCTGCACCCTTGGGTTCGCCTGCCTGGCGTTCGCCGCCGGTGCCGGACACCAGCGTCGGCTTGTAGCCGCGGGTCCAGCCGGTGGAGAGCAGGTTGGTCTTGCCTTCCTGGATGCCCTTGCCGAGCGCGGTGTTCGAGAAGTCCGACGTATCGACATGCGCCAGGTCATGGCGGCCGAGATAGGAGACAGCAAGCTCGCGGAAGACATAGTCGAGGATCGAGGTGGCGTTCTTGATCGCGTCATTGCCGATGACCATGCCGGCCGGCTCGAACTTGGTGAAGGTGAAGGCCTCGACATATTCCTCGAGCGGCACGCCGTACTGCAGGCCAAGCGAGATGGCGATGGCGAAATTGTTCATCATCGCACGGAAGGCAGCGCCTTCCTTGTGCATGTCGATGAAGATTTCGCCGATGCGGCCGTCGCCGAATTCGCCGGTGCGCAGATAGACCTTATGTCCGCCGACGGCGGCCTTCTGGGTATAGCCCTGGCGGCGGTTCGGCAGCTTCTCGCGTTCGCGCGAAACTCGTTCGATCACCCGCTCGATGATCTTCTCGGTGACGGTGACGGCCTGGGCGGCCAGCGGCGCCTGCAGCAGTTCCTCCAGCGCATCCTCGTCGTCCTCGTCCTCGATCAGCGAGGAGTTGAGCGGCTGCGACAGCTTCGAGCCGTCGCGATAGAGCGCGTTGGCCTTGAGGCCAAGCTTCCAGGAGAGCATGTAGGCGTTCTTGCAATCCTCGACGGTCGCCTCGTTCGGCATGTTGATCGTCTTGGAAATCGCACCCGAGATGAACGGCTGGGCCGCCGCCATCATGCGGATATGGCTTTCCACAGAGAGGTAGCGCTTGCCGATCTTGCCGCACGGATTGGCGCAATCGAAGACCGGCAGATGTTCATTCTTGAGGAAGGGCGCGCCTTCCAGCGTCATCGCACCGCAGACATGGATGTTGGCGGCTTCGATGTCCTTCTTCGAGAAGCCGATATGGTCAAGCAGGCTGAAGCTCATGTCGCCGAGCTGTTCGTCGGAAACCTTCAGCGTCTCCTTCAGGAAGTCGGCGCCGAGCGTCCACTGGTTGAAGACGAACTTGATGTCGAAGGCGCTCTTCAGCGCGGCGTTGACGGCTTCGACCTTCTCGTCGGTGAAGCCCTTGGTCTTCAGCGTCGACGGATTGACAGCCGGCGCCTGGTTCAGGTTGCCGTGGCCGACGGCATAGGCCTCGATCTCGGCGATCTGGCTTTCCGAATAACCGAGCGTGCGCAACGCGTCGGGCACGGCGCGGTTGATGATCTTGAAGTAGCCGCCGCCGGCGAGCTTCTTGAACTTGACGAGAGCGAAGTCGGGCTCGATACCGGTGGTGTCGCAATCCATCACGAGACCGATCGTGCCGGTGGGCGCGATGACCGAGACCTGCGCATTGCGGTAGCCATGCTGTTCGCCGAGCTCGAGCGCCTTGTCCCAGGCCGATTTGGCGTGAGCGACGAGATCCTGGTCCGGGTTTTCCGAATGGATCAGCGCGACCGGGTTGATCGACAGCGCCTCATAGCCGGAGCTCTCGCCATGCGCCGCACGGCGATGGTTGCGAATGACCTTGAGCATGCTCTCGCGGTTCGGCGCGAAATTCGGGAAGGGGCCGAGCTCGGCAGCCATTTCGGCCGAGGTCGCATAGCAGATGCCGGTCATGATCGCGGTCAGCGAACCGGCAATGGCGCGGGCTTCAGCGGAGTCATAGGGAATGCCAGTCGACATCAGCAGGCCGCCGATATTGGCGTAGCCGAGGCCGAGTGTGCGGTATTCGTAGGAGAGTTCGGCAATGCGCTTCGACGGGAACTGCGCCATCATCACCGAGACTTCGAGCACGACGGTCCACAGGCGAACCGCGTGTTCGTAATCGGCGATGTTGATGCGCTTGGTAGCCTTGTCCTTGAACTGCAGCAGGTTCAGCGAGGCAAGGTTGCAGGCGGTGTCGTCGAGGAACATGTATTCCGAGCACGGGTTCGAGCCGCGGATCGGGCCGCCGGCCGGCGAAGTGTGCCAGTCGTTCATCGTCGTGTTGAAGTGGATGCCCGGATCGGCCGAGGCCCAGGCTGCGTAGGAAATGGTTTCCCAGAGGTCGCGCGCCTTCAGCGTCTTCATCACTCGGCCGTCCTTGCGGGCGGTCAGGTTCCATTCGCCATCATTCTCGACGGCGCGCAGGAAGTCGTCCTTGATCGAGACGGAGTTGTTGGAGTTCTGGCCGGATACCGTGAGGTAGGCTTCCGAATCCCAATCGGTGTCGTAGGTCTTGAATTGGAGATCCTTATAGCCCTGGCGGGCAAACTGGATGACGCGCTGGACGTAGTTCTCGGGAACCTGGTCCTTCTTGGCGGCGCGGATTTCGCGCTTCAGGGCAGGGTTCTTGTTGGGGTCGTAGCAATCGCCGTTATCGCCGCCTTCGCAGTTGAAGCAGGCCTTCATGATCGCCTTCAGATGCTTGGCGACGACCTTGGAGCCGGTGACGAGAGCCGCGACCTTCTGCTCTTCCTTGACCTTCCAGTTGATATATTCCTCGATATCGGGATGGTCGATGTCGACGACCACCATCTTGGCGGCGCGGCGCGTCGTGCCGCCCGATTTGATGGCGCCGGCGGCGCGGTCGCCGATCTTCAGGAAGCTCATCAGGCCGGAGGAGCGGCCGCCGCCGGAAAGCTTTTCGCCTTCGCCACGCAGCATCGAGAAATTGGAGCCGGTGCCGGAGCCGTATTTGAACAGGCGCGCCTCACGCACCCAGAGATCCATGATGCCGCCTTCGTTGACGAGATCGTCCTCGACGGACTGGATGAAGCAGGCATGCGGCTGCGGGTGTTCGTAGGCCGACTTGGACTTGGTCAGCTTGCCGGTGAAGGGGTCGACGTAGAAATGGCCCTGGCCGGGACCGTCGATGCCATAGGCCCAGTGCAGGCCGGTGTTGAACCACTGCGGCGAGTTCGGGGCGACGCGCTGGGTGGCGAGCATATAGGCAAGCTCGTCCTTGAAGGCCGAGGCATCTTCCTCGGAGGAGAAATAGCCGCCCTTCCAGCCCCAATAAGTCCAGGTGCCGGCCAGACGGTCGAAGACCTGGCGCGCATCGATTTCGGAGCCGGTCTGCTCATCCTTCGACAGGGTCTTCAGCGCAGCATCGTCGGGAACGGAGCGCCACAGGAAGGAAGGAACATCGTTTTCCTCGACCTTCTTCAGCCGGGTGGGAACGCCGGCCTTGCGGAAATACTTCTGCGCCAGAACGTCGGTCGCGACCTGGGAGAACTGCGCGGGAACGTCGATGTTCTCGAGGCGGAACACGATCGAACCGTCGGGGTTCTTGATCTCGCTCGTCGCCTTGCGGAATTCGATATCCGCATAGGCGCCTTGGCCGGCCTTCGTGAAACGACGTTCGATGCGCATGGTCTTGACCTCGTGTTGGCGCCCGGTCCCCGCGACCTCGGCGCAAAATTTCTATCCGGCGGCACTTTTTGGTCGTGCAGCCAGTCTCGTTTCCGTATCGTGACAGGGGTGTCATCCGGAGATGATCTTCCTGTATCTTGTGGTGATGGTGGCTGCAAACACTAAATATAGTATTAACAGCTTATTATCGCCAGCCCCGATGTCACTTTTTTTGGAGGCTGAAAACCGCGCAAAATCCTGTCGGGCCTGAACCGTTTTCGGTCCATCGCCCTGATTCCGCGTCCTAATTTTCAAAAGGGAACCGGGCTCGTTACCTCCGGTCCTGTCGCCGCCGCAACATCAGGATCAGTAAAGTTTGAAACAGCTGATTCCGTCAAGGGCTGGCTTTTAATTGATTGCTAACCACAACATGTTGTGGATGCGCCTGTGGAGATTGGGGAAAGCCGGGGAGCGCTGATATTACAATGGCTTGCAGGCGTTGCCGGCTAAGGAAACCCTCTGAATGGCAAAAAACAGTCCTGCGGCAAATCTTATGATGGCATTTCCGGCGCAAATGAGCATGCCGATTCGCCGGTGAAATCAGCGCTCTTGTTCTTACGCATGTCGTTGTCGCAAACCGCTGCACAGTTTTGCGCGACATGTTTTTAAAGCGCATCGATGGCGATGGTGACGATGGCGACGCCGATCGGCCTGTTCTCTTCGTCCATGACGACAAAGCTCGCCTGCGTCTCGAGATTCTGGGTGGATTCATTGCGTTCCGCCCGGTCGATGAAGATCTCGCGGGAGCCGTTAGCGAAGGTTTGGAGATATTTCTCCTCGTCGCCCTGCCAGAAGTCGGCGGTGATGGTGCTCTGCCCGACATTCAGCCCATGCGAGTCCGTGACGAAAAATTCGAGAATCGCGCCCTGCGAGGCGTCCTGCTCGGCTTTCAGGTAATGCGATATGGATTTATCGAGCAGCAGCTTGACCATCTGCAGGTGGTGCTGATCGACCTCCGACCGGTAGGTCTCGTCGAGCACCCGCAGATCCATTTCACTGACATCGCCGAATTTCGCGTTTTGCTCGGCGATGGCTTTCAGCACCAAGGGGGTATCCACTATCGGCCGGATCCGCTTCTCGACATAGTCCCGCACGAGGGGAATATAGCCAGGCTCAGCGCGGACAGGTGCCAGCGGCAACAGAAAGGCCGCCAGCCCGACGGTCGCGACCGCTCTTATATGCGCCCATCGAGCCATCGTGCTTCCCTATACCGCATTGTTCGCTGCACGCTTTGGGCGCAACCCGACACGATTCGCAGCCGTCGAGTTTATGAGCAAAAGATAAAATAGATGTGCAGATCCCGATAGCGGATTCCGAAGACATCGCTGACAAAATCTGGAACAATTTCAAGTGGTAAATACTATGGTTGCGCGTTTTGATCGGTGGCAATCAGCCCGCGCCCTTGGCGATCGGCTCCTGATAGGTGAAGCCCATGTCCCAGGGGAAATAGATCCAGGTATCCTGGCTCACCTCGGTAATGAAGGTGTCGACCGTCGGCACGCCCTTCGGCTTGGCGTAGACGCAGGCGAAATGTGCCTTCGGCAGCATGGTGCGCACCTGGGCGGCGGTCTTGCCGGTATCGGTCAGATCGTCGACGACCAGCACGGCTTCGCCGCCATTTTCCATAAGTTCGGGCGCTATTCCCTTGAGCAGCACCATGTCGCCCTGGTTCACATAGTCATGATAGGATGCGACGCAAACGGTCTCGATCAGCCGGATATTCAGTTCGCGCGAAATGATCGCAGCCGGAACCAGGCCGCCGCGGGTGATGCAGACGATCGCCTTGAACGTCTGATCAAGGCCGGCAAGCCGCCAGGCAAGGGCGCGCGCATCGCGGTGGAACTGATCCCAGGAAACGGGAAAGGCTTTATCGGGAAGGGACATCGGGCTGCTCCGCGGCATGAAAAAACGACACGCCGTTGGCCGGCGACCGGACGGGCTTGAAGCGGCGATCGGCAAAATGCAAATCGCGCAGCCGGAACTGCGCGAGATGGGCCGAGGCTCGAAGCTGTCATCGGTCGCCGCAATTAGCGGGATTTGCCGGCAAAAGGCAAGAGCAGCCAATCAACGCGATAACAGGGTCAGTGCCGTCATCGATTGCAGCAGGGTTCTCGTCGTGCCGCCGAAGATCATCTGCCAGAGCCAGGAATGTGTATAGGCGCCCATGACGAGAAGATCGATGCTGCTGTCCGAAAGCCGGTTCTCGATGACATGCGATGCGCTTTTGTCCACACTTTGTGCCGTCGAAAGCGTCGTCTTGACGCCATGACGTGCAAGCGTCGCGGCGATGTCGGCGCCAGCGGCCAGCGGCGATTGCAGCGCCGTGTCGGCCGGATCGACCGAAAAGATCTCCACCTCGTCGGCGGCTTTGAGGATCGGTAGCGCGTCGAAGGTCGCGCGCGCCGCCTCCTTCGAGCCGTTCCAGGCGACCAGCACGCGCTTGATCGGCTTCGGCTGGCGAATGATATAGGGGATCATCAGCACCGGCCGGCCGCTTTCGAAGAGAAAGCTGTCGACGTCGACGTGGCTGTCGGAAGGTCTGGCCGGGTCGGCCTGTGAGGCGATCAACAGGTCGGCGCTGCGGGCACTTTCGATCAGCGGCGCGGAGCCGTATCCGGTGGATGTGGCAAAGCTGCGCCACTCAGAAGAGGCTCCTGATGCCTCCGCTTTCGCCCTGAAGATGCGCTCAACCGCAATCGTTTCGCTGTGCGCCATGTCCTGCAGCGCCTGCACGGCGACGGGATCGGGGATTTCCATCGGCGCCACCAGCGGTACGGCGGAGATGATTTCGGCATGCAGACCGATCACATGGGCGCCGCTCTGCACAGCAATGGCAAAGGCGAAATCGGCAACCGCAGCACTATTGTCTGATGTATCGAGAATGGCGAGAATGGTTTTGTAAGACATTTCAATTCTCCTTGCGCTGAAATGGCGTGCGCGAGGGAAGGAATGCACCGGACCGTTCTCCTGTTCCTTGATGGGGATCAAGGATGGCTTTTGAGTTCCGGCGTTCCTTCAAGCCTCCGCGGAATGGTTTTCGGCGATGTCCTTCTTTTGGCGGATGGCGTCGATCATCGCCTGCACCTCGGCGCCGGCTGCATCGATTGCCGCCTGCGAGCGGCCGCGTACGACGATCTCCGTCGAGAATTTCTGGCCGATATAGCGCGGGTAGGAACCGATGCTGGTTTCCGGATGTGCTTTCTGGATAGCGGTCAAGGGCGTGCCGATCTCGCCTTCGCCGTAAGGGCAGGCGATGGCGAGCGAGAGCACCGGCGTGCCGGTTCGAAGCGTCGGCAGCACATTGTCGACCATCGCCTGGAAGACCTGCGGCACGCCGGCCATGACATGGACGTTGCCAATGATGAAGCCGGGCGCGGTCGAGACCGGATTGGCGATATGCACGGCCCCGCGCGGCATGCGCGCCATGCGCTGGCGCGCCTCGGTGAATTCCATCTCGCGGCGCCGGTACATATCGGCAAGCAGTGTCATTGCCGTCTCGTCATATTCGCAGGGCACGCCGAAAGCCTTGGAGATGGCATCGGCAGTGATGTCGTCATGCGTCGGCCCGATACCGCCCGAGGTGAATACGTAATCATATTTGCCGCGAAGCGCGTTCAGCGCCTCGACGATCGCCTCTTCGTCGTCGGCGATGATGCGCACCTCCTTGAGGTCGATGCCGGAAAGTGTCAGCAAATCGGCGAGGTGGCCGATATTTTTATCCTTGGTGCGGCCGGAAAGAAGTTCGTCGCCGATGGCGAGCATGGCGGCGGTGACGACGATGTCTTGGCTCATGGGGTGTTCCGTGATCTGAGGCTGGTGAATAGGTAGTGCCGTTCGGCCGCTTTGCAAACAGCCAGAGCATGATGCCGAAAAGTGCAAGCGGTTTTCGGACGACATCATGCTCTCACTCTTGATTGCGAAGAGCATTCGGATTTTAGGCCGAGCCAGCCTGAAATCTGAATGCTGTTCGGCGCATACGTTCGTTTTTGCTGAAATGAAAACGCAAGTGAATTTTCGTCTACGGATGTTGAACACTGAGTTCTTCAAGGCATGGCTGTGTTCCGAAACCGGCGCTGATAGAACTCCCTCAGGAAATTCAACCAGTGCTCCAAGGGAGATTGAAGATGGCGAAGGTTCTCGTCCTTTATTACTCGGCTTACGGCCATATCGAAACCATGGCCTATGCCGTTGCCGAAGGCGCGAAGTCGGCCGGTGCCGACGTCACCGTCAAGCGCGTTCCGGAACTGGTTCCGGAAGATGTCGCCAAAGCTTCCTACTACAAGGTCGACCAGGCGGCTCCGATCGCCACCGTCGACGAGCTGGCCGATTATGATGCGATCATCGTCGGCGCCGGCACCCGCTTCGGTACGGTCGCCTCGCAGATGCGCAATTTCTGGGATCAGACGGGTGGCCTCTGGTTCGCCGGCAAACTCGTCGGCAAGCTCGGTTCGGTCTTCACCTCTTCGGCAACCCAGCACGGCGGCCAGGAGACGACCATCCTCGGCTTCATCCCCACCTTCCTGCACCAGGGCATGGTCGTTGCCGGCCTGCCTTACGCCTTCCAGGGCCAGATGGGCACCGAGGAAGTCAAGGGCGGCTCGCCTTACGGCGCCTCCACCATCACCAATGGCGACGGCTCGCGCCAGCCTTCCGAGATCGAGCTGGAAGGTGCGAAATACCAGGGCGCCCACGTCGCCAAGCTTGCCGCCAAGCTCGCCTGATCTTTGACGTTGGAATGATAAAGGCGCGGCGGCGCGTGAGCTCGCCGCGCCTTTTCCGTTTTCTCCCGCGACAGACGGAGTGCCTCTTGATCGGTCGAGGCTTTCGGGCGGAAAATGTGTGACGGATCATTCGGCGGTGCAACTGGCCAAACAAGCATGATTTTTACGGCTTGCGGCTCTTCCCATCGCCCATGACGCAAGATATTGAAAACGCCGCAAGCGGGCGTGGCGAAACTGGTAGACGCAAGGGACTTAAAATCCCTCGGCCTTGGCTGTACGGGTTCGACCCCCGTCGCCCGCACCACCTTCATAATCCCGTTCGAATATGCTTGTACTATGCGTGTATATTGTGGATAAAAGCGCACTATTGCTTGCATATGACATTTTCGGTGCAAGGATTGCGCCGCGGCGGTTGAGTAAGTGTTGTCTTGTGGGAGTAAGACGATGGTTTACGATTGGAGTGGGGCAAGGACTAGGCGCATCCGCGTCTTCAAGACCAGTCTCGCGCTTGTTCTCGCAACTGCGATGGCCGCGATACCACTGTTCTTCTGGGCCGTGCAGTTGGGCGATTTCTAATTCGAGATAATCAGCGTTCTGCGAACGGAAGGGCGTTTGGCGCCTTCGTATCGCGCCATTTGTTGATCACCCAGCCGGCAAGCAGCCCGAGGGCTGTACCCATCGCCTTGACGCTCGCGTCATGCAGGCGCGGATGGCGGGTCGGCGCGAAATATTGTAGCCCTTCGATGGCGAATGCGCCGACGATCAGCAGCACGGCCACCGTTTTCCATTGTTTCGGATAGGCAAGCGCGAAGGCGAGGCCGAGAAGTAGATAGGCAACCGCGCGGTCAACATCGACCATCGTGACTGTATTCGGCCTCTCTCCGATCGGCGAAACCGTGACGAAGATGATGAAGGCGAGCAGCAGCCAGGCGAGCGGTTTTGCGAATTTAAAGATCATCATGACTTCATATAAGTGGCCGCCCTTTTCATTGACAGTTAAAATCAGTTCATGTGCCGCCAATTTCGCGATTGGCTTAAGAAAGCCTTCCTCGGAGCGAACCGGTATGGGAGCGAACCGGAAACGGCCGAAACGGGCTTTCTTTTGCCGGCCGGCCTGTGCAATAGCGGCGGTGGCTAGTTGAGAGAATGGACCACGCCCGTGACGAGACTTGATGTCGAAAGCGCCGAAGAGGCGATGCGCAGCCTTTTTCCGGCAACGCCGCTGCAGCTCAATGATCACCTTTCGGCCCGCTATGGGGCCGATATCTGGCTGAAGCGCGAGGACCTGTCGCCGGTGCGCTCCTACAAGATCCGCGGCGCCTTCAATTTCTTCCGCAAGGCGATCGGGCAGGGTGCTGCCGGCAAGACCTTCGTCTGCGCCTCGGCTGGCAATCACGCCCAGGGCTTTGCCTTCGTCTGCCGCCATTTCGGCGTGCCGGGCGTCGTCTTCATGCCGGTGACTACACCGCAGCAGAAGATCGACAAGACCCGTATGTTCGGCGCCGAATTCATCACCATCCGGCTGTTCGGCGACTTCTTCGACCAATGCTACCAAGCCGCCCGCGAACACGTGGAGGCGGTCGGTGGAGTTATGGTGCCGCCCTTCGACCACGCCGACATCATCGAGGGGCAGGCGACCGTCGCCGCCGAAATCATGCAGCAGCTGCCGGAAGGAACGGTGCCGGACATGGTCGTCCTGCCGGTTGGCGGCGGCGGACTGGCCGCCGGCATCACCGGCTATCTCGACGGCACGGTGCCGAAATCGGCTTTCGTCTTCACTGAGCCGGCCGGTGCGCCGAGTCTCAAGCGCAGCATCGAGGCGGGCAAGGTGACGACGCTTCCCAAGGTCGACAATTTCGTCGATGGCGCTGCAGTGGCGCGCATCGGCGACCTGAATTTCGCGGCTCTTCGCGATTTTCCGGCAAGCCAGGTGCAACTCATGCCGGAGAACGCCATCTGCGTCACCATTCAGGAGATGCTGAATGTCGAGGGCGTCGTACTGGAGCCGGCCGGCGCCCTGTCGCTGACGGCGATCGCCGCGATGGACGGCCAAGCGATCCGCGGCAAGACCATCGTTGCCGTCGTCTCCGGCGGTAATTTCGATTTCGAGCGTCTGCCTGACGTAAAGGAAAGAGCCATGCGCTACGCAGGGCTGAAGAAATACTTCATCCTGCGGCTCGCCCAGCGCCCTGGTGCGCTCCGGGATTTCCTCAATCTGCTCGGCCCCGACGACGATATCGCCCGCTTCGAATATCTGAAGAAATCGGCGCGCAACTTCGGTTCCATCCTGATCGGCATTGAAACCAAAGCGCCTGAGAATTTCGCCCGGCTGATCGGAAATTTCGAAGCAGCCGGCATGGGTTACGAGGACATCACCGAAAACGAGATCCTCGCCAACCTGATCATTTGACTTGGCGACAGCGATATCGCCGTGCTAAAGGCGGAGCATGGCTTCGTTCATCTCAAATATCTTTTCGATGTTCTCCGGCGGCGGCAAACCGGCTTCGGAGGCGGCAGGTCCTTCGGGCGAGCCGCAGCTTTACGGCGATTGCACGATCTATGCCGAGCCGCGCAAGGAAGGTGGCCAGTATCGCCTTGCCGGTCGCATCGAAAAGAAGGTCGGCGACGAGGTGCTGGTGCGCAATTTCATCCGCGCCGATCTGTTTTCCTCCTCCGATGATGCTATCGAATGCACGGTGCGCAAGGCGCAGCAGATCATCGATCAGCATGGTTCGTCGCTCTTTGGCGACGGCGAGAAGCTTCGTCAGGTCTGAATCGGGATCCGGGCATAGGTCCTTGATACCGGCTGCAATTATTCCTGTGTGTGACCGGGGTGCGCTCTAGCGAGCGCGTTCTCACTCACGCAATCTTAAAGGATTGCGGTGAAAGGTATCGCCTGCAGAATTTGCAGGACACCCCTCGTGTTTGACTGTTTCGGACGATTGATCAGAAGATTCGCTGTCGCGATCGCTGCGCCAGCAGGAGGCCGAGCGTCCGGAGCCGAGGTCTCATGATGGAGACACTCAACCTCCTTCTCTTCGTTGTCGAAGCCATTGCCTATTTCGTGCTGATGGTGACGCTTCTGCATTTCCGTCATCGGCTTGGTCTCGGAGTTTTCCTGACGGCGCTCGGCGTCATGCATTTCATGGAGACCTATCTGGCGGCGGTCTTCTACGTCTCGCTGCCGTTCGGAGATGTGTCGCCGGGCTCATCCATCTTCTTCTCCGGTAAGCTGATGATGATCTTGATGCTTTACCTGCAGGAAGATGCCGCGACGGTGCGCCAGCCGATCTACGGCCTGTTCCTCGGCAACCTGCTCACCGTCGCTATTGCCTGGGTGCTGCAGTTGCACCAGCCGCTGCAGATGTCGACCAACCACATACCCGACGTCGATTTCCTCAAGGAGATGGGCTGGCTGATGGTCTGGGGCACGGCGCTGCTCTATGTCGATTCGCTCGGCATCATCCTGCTTTACGAAAAACTCGGCGATTTCTTCCGCCGCCGCGTCGTCCTGCGTTTCCTGATTTCGGGCTTCGTGCTGCTGACCTTCGACCAGATCGGCTTCTTCGCCGCACTGCATTACTTCCTGGATGTGCCGATCGCCGCGTTCTGGGGCGGATGGAAGGCCAAAATGCTTGCCGTTTGCCTCTACGCGGCGATGTTCGCATTCTATGAATATCGTATTCGCCGCGTCGGTGCGGGCGGGGCCGCACGCTCCATCAGCGACGTGTTCGGCGACCTGACATTCCGCGAGCGTTACAACGATCTTCTGGAGCGCACCGGCCGCGACATGCTCACTGGCGTCTATGATCGGACGCGCATGGAAATGGAAGCGCCGCTGATGCTGCTCGAGGCACTGAAGCAGGGGGCATTCGCCACCGTCCTCATTATCGACGCCGATCACTTCAAGGATGTCAATGACGGCTACGGCCATCTCCAGGGCGACGAGGTGCTGAAGGCGATCGCCGCCCGATTGGGCACGACGTTGCGCTCGAGTGATCGTGTCTTCCGCTTCGGCGGCGAGGAATTCGTGGCCGTCTGTCCAGGCACCGATCACGAAGAAGGTCTGCTGCTTGCCGAGCGCCTGCGCTGGACGATCGCAACCAGCGTCAAGACGCCGGATGACAGGCCGATCACGGTCAGCATCGGCGTTGCCACTGCCGACGAGGACGGCGTCGATTTCACGGCCGTGCTGACGGCTGCCGACGGCCGGCTCTATGCAGCCAAGAAGAGCGGCCGCAACTGCGTCGTCGGCCGCTCCGGCGTGGTGAAACTCAGTTAGAACGAAAGAAAGCGTCCGTAGGAGACAATAGCGACGGGCTTAGGCGTAATTTCGCGTCACTGGCGAGCAAGGCTGCGGGAGCGGACGAAGGAGAAAGACGTCGCAAGGCGATCATGGCCTTCGCGATGATGGCCGGCGGCGTCGGCCTTGCCGGGATTTCGTCCGATGAAGAACTCTCGGCCGGAATCCTGGCGAGGTCCGAGGTCTCGCCGCCGATATCAACAAATGAAAAACGGCCGGCAGAAGCCGGCCGTTCCATCGAGCGTCGACGAGCCGATCAGGCGGCCAGTGCGATTTCCTGGACGCGCGACTTGGCGGCGTCGATGGCCTTTTCGGCAGCTTCCGGACCGAAGGCCAGGCCTTCGACATAGATGGTCTCGATATCGCTGATGCCGAGGAAGCCGAGAACCGACTTCATGTACGGCACGGCATGGTTCAAGGCGGCGGCCGGGCCCTGCGAGTAGACGCCACCCGAGGCGAGCACCACATAGACCTTCTTGCCGGTTGCGAGGCCGACCGGGCCGCTTTCGGTGTACTTGAAGGTCAGGCCGGCGCGAGCGACGTTGTCGATCCAGGTCTTCAGCGACGAATAGATGTTGAAATTGATGAGGCCGGTGCTGATGACGATCTTGTCGGCGGCGAGCAGTTCGTTGACAAGCTCGTCGGAGGTCTTGACGGCCGCGGCTTCCTCAGCGGTGCGGGCCTCGGCTGGCTTGCGGATCGCGCCGGTGAAGAGGTCATCGATGTGCGGCAGCGGGTTGGCGGCAAGGTCGCGGCGAACGACGACGCTGCCCGGGTTCTGGCTTTTCAGCTTTTCGGCGAGATCGACGGCGATCGGCGTCGAGAGCGATTCGGCACGCGGGCTGGACGTCAGAAGAAGGATGGACGACATGGTGCATTTCCTTTCGAATGGGATTTGACGGCCCCTTGCTGGGAGGTGAGCCGCAGTCTCGATGAGGAAAATAGGTCTGGCCTGCTATCGAAAAAACGGTGATAATGTCGATCGAAACTATCGATGGAATGGATAGAAGATGCTGCCGAACCCGACTCTGGACCAATTGCAGGTGTTTTTGACCGTTGCCGAGACCGGCAGCTTTTCGGCCGCCTCGCGGGCGCTGAACCGTGCACAGTCAGTCGTGAGCTATACGATCGCCAATCTCGAAGCGCAGCTCGAAGTGCCGCTTTTCGAGCGCTTCGGCGCACGCCAGCCAAAGCTGACGGAGGCGGGCAAGGCGATGCTGGAGGATGCGCGGCGCATTCTCGGCGACCTGCAGCTTATGCGGGCGCGCGTCAAAAGCCTGAGGGAAGGGCTCGAAGCGGAGGTTTCCGTCGCCATCAGCGTCATGGTGCCTTCGCGAGCCCTGGTGGAGGTTCTGCGCGAATTTCGCGAGATGTTTCCATCCGTTTCGTTGAGCCTCAACGTCGGCGAGCTCGGAATGGTCATGGATCTCGTCCTGAGCGGCAAGGCGACCGTCGGAATTGGTGGCGCGGTCGTCAAGCAGGACGATTCGATCGTCACGGAACGGATCGGTCATTCCTTCATGTTGCCCGTTGCCGCGCGCAACCACCCGCTTGCCGGGATCGGTCGGCCGCTGACGCTGGGCGACGTGCGCGAGGAAGTGCAACTCGTCGTCACCGATGCGTCGGGCCGGACGAAGGGGCGCGATTTCAACGTTCTGTCCTACAAGACATGGCGCGTCAGCGATATTGCAACGAAGCACCAGCTCATCAAGGCCGGCCTTGGCTGGGGCGGCCTTCCGGCTTCTGTGATCCATGACGATCTCGTCAGTGGCACGCTCGTCCATCTCGATCTGGATGCCTACGAACAGGGGGAGTATCCGATATATTCGGTGCGCCAACTCGCCAACCCGCCCGGACCAGCCGCCACCTGGATGATCGACGCATTTCGCACGCGGCTTTCCGCCTGCCCGAGCCAGGCCGATTTCCATGCTCGGATGGCGGAACTGTCTGAACCCGCTACGCCGCTTGCGGCAGAATGACGAAGGCGCGGGTGCCGCGCCTTCGCTGATATTGTCTTCAATTTAGAGCGGTTCCGCTTTTCCTGGAAATTGCTCTAAAGAACCAGCCTGAACTTCGAGAAACCGTCGGCCCCTTCGCCGGCATCCTCGATCTTCACGCTTTTGACCTCGGCGAGGAACTGCTTCGCCTTCGGGCCGCTTTCGAAGGTTGCGGTCGTACCCGGGAGCGGCTTGAAGGTCCAGTTTGCGTCGGCCGACGGATTGATCGTGCCCTGATCATGGATATAGCGGACGATGACGTCGCGGTTGGTATCAGGCGCCTGGAAGATTACCTTGTCCGCCTTGATCTCAGGGAAATTGCCGCCGCCGGCGGCGCGGTAGTTGTTCGAGACGACGACGAACTTCTGAGCCGGATCGATCGGCTTGCCGTTGAAGGCGAGGTTCTGGATGCGGTTGGCGTCCGGATGGATCGGTTTGCCTGATGAATCATATTTCGGCGGCTGCGACAGGTCGATCTGGTAGGTGACGCCGTCGATCACGTCGAAATTGTAGGACGGGAAATCGGTGTTGAGAAGCGCCGCATCCTTCGAGCCGGCCTCGATGTGATTGAACATGCCGGCCGACATTTCGAGCCAGTTCTTCACCTGGGCGCCGGTGACGGCAACGGCCTGCACCGTGTTCGGGTAGAGATAGAGGTCGGCGACGTTCTTGATGGCGATGTCGCCGGCCGGAACGTCGGTGTAATAGTCGGCGCCACCGCGACCGCCGGCCTTGAAGGGGGCCGCCGCCGAAAGCACCGGCAGGTCCTTGAACTCGGTATCGGCGAGCATTTGCTTGATGTACCAGGTCTGGGCCTGGCTGACGACCTGCACTGAGGGATCGTCGGCAACCAGCGCGAAATAGGAATAGAGCGGCGCGGACGTCTTGCCGACCGGGGTGCGGACATAGGCAAGTGTCGCCTCGTGCTCGGCCTTGGCGGCTTCGATCACGTCCTTCTTGTCGGCGTAGTCGGCAACCACCTTCTTCTTGTCGTCGCGATGATAGATCGGCCGTGCTTCCGAGGTGAAATCGACGATCTTCCAGCTGTTGCCGTCCTTTTCGAGCAGCAGGTCAATAAGACCGAGATGCGAGCCCCAGAAGCCGGCCATCACGGCGGGCTTGCCGTGCAGCGTGCCCTTGACGGGGTCGGCATTGGCCACGCCGTCCCAGCTCTTCGGGCCGGGGAAGACGAGATGCTGGTGGCCGGTGAAGATCGCGTCGATCCCGTCGACGGCGGCGAGATGCAGCGAGGCGTTCTCCATCCTTTCGGACGGTGCGCTGCCGTCGATGCCGGAATGCGAGAGCGCAATGACGATATCGGCGCCGGCTTCCTTCATGGCCGGAACCCAGGCCTTGGCGGCCTCGACGATATCACGCGTCTGCGCCTTGCCTTCGAGGTTCTTGATGTCCCAGAGCATGATCTGCGGCGGTACGAAGCCGATGAAGCCGATCTTGACGGGGCTCTCATTGCCGGCGCCGTCTTTGATCTGCTTTTCCAGAATGATGTAGGGCTTGAAGAAGAGATCGTCCTGCTTCGGGTCCGAGGCGAGCTGACCCTTGGTCAGGTTGGCGCAGACGAAGGGGAAGCTCGCGCCTGCTAGGACCTTGAACATGAAGTCGAGGCCGTAGTTGAACTCATGATTGCCGAGCGTGCCCACAGTATAGCCGAGTGTGTTCATCGCCTTGATCACCGGATGGACGTCGCCGTCCTTCATGCCGTGCTGATAGGCCATGTAGTCACCCATTGGATTGCCCTGCAGCACGTCGCCATTGTCGATCAGCAGCGAGTTGACGGCCTCTGCACGGATCGTGTCGATGATCGTCCCGGTGCGCGACAGGCCCATCGTGTCGTTCGGCTTGTCGGCATAATAGTCATAGGGGAAGACGTTGACGTGAATGTCGGTCGTTTCCATGAGCCTCAGATGCGCCTGGTTGGCGCTGGCGCGGGCGCTGAAAGGGTGCAGCAGCACCAGGGCGGAAGTGGCGGCGAGGCCGCCGAGCAGGGAACGGCGGCTCATCACGCCAACATCGAAAATGGAAGACATGGAAACTCTCCTTTAAAGATGATGCATCGTCCGGCCCGTCAGAGTTAGGACGATTTGGCGAGGAGTACACTGCGAAAATGACAGGACGTCAAAACAATCCGCCGGAAAAGCATCATGGCTCCAAAATGCAATTTATGGTGCAGTCACCCGGCGTCAGGTGCCGCAAACGCAAGGCGAGGTCATCCTCGGCGTCAGTGTCAACCGCAGCCGCTGGAGCGATCTCAGCCGCTCCTTGGACGCAAAGGCCGGGCAACCTTACGAGTTTGGCGTCGATGTTGTTGACTGAGGCGTCCGCTCGACGTTGACGGCGGTTCTAACCAGCGGGCGTACTGCCAATACCGGCCGCATCTCCTTATGGAAAAAGCGGAAATATGAGGAGATCTGCGCCCGCGCATTCGAATTCACGTCGAACTGGATGCCGACGCGGCCATTGTGCTTCCAGCGGATGATGCCTTCGAGCAGCCCGAGGTTGTCGGCCTCGATGCGCACCTTGCTGCCGGAAGCGGCGTGGAGCGGCCCCTTCATCTCCAGGGCCGCACCGGTAGGCGATAGGTTGAGGATGCGGGCATCCACCTGGCTGTTCAGGTATTTGACCTGGCCGAACACGCGGCAGTTTTTCCGGTCGGCCTTCCGGGCCGTGATTTTCAAGTTGCGGGTCATACTGTCTCCCTTGGTATTGCCGGGGAGCATAGCGCCGGAAAATTGAAATGGTTTTAGGGGCTTGGCTAAAATTGCAGTGAAACGTCAATTGGCAGCCGGGGCTCTGCGTCCCACCACATGTTCGCGCCAGACCGTAAAGATGCCGGCGGCGACCACGATCGCCGAGCCGACGATCATGTTGAAGCTGAGCGTTTCGCCATAGATCACCATGCCGAAGATAGAAGCGTAGACAAGTGACAGATAGGTCAGCGGCTGGACGGCGGCGGCATCGAGAACATCGTAGGCGCGGATCAGGAAATAATGGCTGGAAATGCTGGTAATGCAGACGAGCGCCATCCAGCCCCAGTCGCCCGGCGCCATCCAGCTCCAGTAGAACGGTCCGACCAGCGTCATCGTGACGCCGCCGACGACGCCGGTATAGAAGAAGCTGGTCATCGACGAATCGTCGCGGCTGACCAGACGGGTGGCGATGACGTAGAAGGCGAAGTTGAAGCAGGAAATGACGGCGAGAAGCAGCTTCACGTCGAAAAATTCGCCTTCCGGCTTCAGGATCAGCAGCACCCCGAACAGTCCGGCGCCGATCGCTGACCACCGCCGCCAGCCGACCCGCTCGCCGAGGATCGGCATCGCCAGCAGCGCGATCAGGATCGGCGTCGCGGAAAAGATCGCCTGTGAACGGGCAAGGCCGATTACGGCAAAGCAGGTGATGGCGAGAACCACCTGGACTGCAAGCAGAACGCCGCGCGTCACCTGCAGGAAGGGGCGTTTGGTGCGGGCCGTCGCCCTGATACCGCCGCGCATCTTCGAAGCGAGGATGATCGTGAAAAACGCAAAGGCCCAATAGCGGATCATCGTCACGAAGATCGGCGGATAGGCCGTCGCCAGATGTTTCGAGATGGCATCCTGCAGGGAGAAGATGGTGATCGCCAGCAGCGCGAAAATATAGCCTTGGGTCTTCGATGTCATGATTTGCCATTACTGTATAATTTCACCCCTACATCGATTCCGATGTAAGGGTGAAATTACACAGAAGTCCAAAGTGTTACAGCGTCCTCTTCGCGTATGAAAAGACGCGCGGCGCTGTAGTGGGGAAACGCCTGCGCGCGCCGAAAGTCTGGGCAGGCTTTCGGCAAAGATGCAAGGCCTCAAAGGCCGACATTCGGCTTGTCGATGATTTCTCTGAGCGCGAAGCTGGAATTGATCTTGACGACGTGGGGCAGCGCCGACAGCCAGTCGCGGTGGATCCGCTCATAGTCCTCAAGGTCGCGGGCGGCGACGCGCAAGATATAGTCGTATTCGCCCGACATCAGGTAACAGACGAGCACGTTCGGGCAGAGCTTCACTGCTGCCTCGAATTCCGCCAGCGTCTTGGCGAACTGGCCGGAGAGCGAGATATGCACGATGGCGATCATCTTGTAGTCGAGCGCCTTGTGTGAAAGCCGCGCATGGTAGCCGCCGATGACGCCGCTTCTTTCCAAGATGTCGAGCCGGCGCGAACAGGCCGAAGGTGACAATCCGATCCTTTCGGCAAGCTCGGCATTGGTGATGCGGGCATTGGTCTGCAATGCCCGCAGAATCGCAAGATCGATGGTGTCGAGATCAGCCATTCGAAGAACCTTCGAAAAAAGATAGGATGAATGCAATAATCGCCGAAAAATCGCGCCTTCGCAAATCGTCTTTGCAAGGACATTTCACTGTCTTGATGGTTGGATTCCTCATCTGAAAAAATCCGCGGCCGCGGAGATAAAATGAGAGGAACGCGCATGCGTGTCGGTTGCCCGAAGGAAATCAAGAATCATGAATATCGCGTCGGCCTGACGCCGGCTTCGGTGCGAGAATATGTTGCCCACGGCCACGAGGTCTGGGTGGAGACCAAGGCAGGCGTCGGTATCGGCGCTGATGATGCTGCCTATGCCGCGGCCGGCGCGAAGATCGCCGCCTCCGCCAAGGATATCTTCGAAAAGTGCGACATGATCGTCAAGGTGAAGGAGCCGCAGCCTGGCGAATGGGCGCAGCTCCGTGACGGCCAGCTTCTCTACACCTATCTGCATTTGGCGCCGGATCCCGAACAGACCAAGGGTCTCATCGCCTCCGGCGTCACCGCGATCGCCTATGAGACGGTGACTGACGAGCGCGGCGGCCTGCCGTTGCTGGCGCCGATGTCGGAGGTCGCCGGACGCCTGTCGATCCAGGCGGGAGCGACCGCGCTGCAGAAGGCCAATGGTGGCCTCGGCGTCCTGCTCGGCGGCGTACCCGGCGTGTTGCCGGCCAAGGTCGCGGTCATCGGCGGCGGCGTCGTCGGCTTGCATGCGGCCAGGATGGCCGCCGGCCTCGGAGCCGATGTCAGCATCCTCGACAAGTCGCTGCCGCGGCTGCGCCAGCTCGACGATATCTTCGCAGGCCGCATCCACACGCGTTATTCCAGCATCCAGGCGCTGGAGGAGGAAGTCTTCTCGGCCGATCTCATTATCGGCGCCGTGCTGATTCCAGGCGCTGCCGCTCCGAAGCTCGTCACCCGCGAGATGCTTTCCGGCATGAAGAAGGGCTCCGTCATCGTCGACGTCGCCATCGACCAGGGCGGCTGCTTCGAGACCTCGCATGCGACGACCCATTCCGATCCGACTTACGAAGTCGACGGCGTCGTGCATTATTGCGTCGCCAACATGCCGGGTGCTGTACCGGTCACCTCGGCGCACGCGCTGAACAATGCCACATTGGTTCATGGCCTGGCGCTTGCCGATCGCGGTCTGCGCGCCATCGCCGAAGACAAGCATCTGAGGAACGGCCTCAACGTCCATAGGGGCCGCATCACCAGCAAGCCGGTCGCCGACGCGCTAGGCTACGAGGCCTTCGCGCCGGAGAGCGTGCTGAACGTAGCGTAAGTACCTGGCTATAGGTCAGAAGGCGCCGTTCTCCGCTAGGGCCGGCGCCTTTTCCTTGTCGATCCGGCACTGGAAACAGTTGTTGCGTGCAGAGCGCACATGCACATAGGCGATATCAGGCCGGGCCAGCAGCTCCTCGCCATAGGCTGGAATATCGCCGATCTCAGTCACCGCGCCGGTGCCGTAGACGATGCGGTCGTTCTCGCTATAGCCGCGGACGATGAAGTCGCGGCTCGTCGTCAACACCGGCGGTATGATCTCTTCGGCGCCGTAGCGTGCGCAACGCTGCTTGTGCAGGAAGACCGGGCCGGTTTCGGCATAGGGCTGCAGCTCCGGGAAGGGCCGGTAGGCGAAGACCAGCAACTCCTCGCCGGCATCGATATTCTGAAGGCAATGGCGGCAGGGATGACCGGGACCATCGGAGACGATCGTCTCGGGCAGCCTGTCATAGGCGTCGCGACCGCCGCTCCAGAGGTGTTCGGCGTCGGTCGTCGGCATGGCAACAAAACGAATGGCGGTCATGATAGATTTCCTTTGTATTGCCATGAAATGCACCTGGACGAGCGCGCGAGCCACCCGATTCTTGCCTGCTTCTCGATATGAGATCGCCGAAGAGCGAAAATCCAAGTATCTTCTGTCCGAACGCTGCAGGCGAAAGGAGAAGCCCCTTGGCCGACGTCGATCTCGCGCTGCTGGCGCAACAGAATGCGGAAATACTGGAAGAGCTCAGGGCTCTGCGGCGGGAAGTGGCGGAACTGAAGGAACAGTCGGGCCGCACGCTCGATTTCGAGCGCCGCAACGACCCGCGCCGCCCGAACAGCCTGACGCAGCGTTAGTCGTCTCCACTTACGTCGGGAAAAAGCCGTCAGCTTTTCCGCGCAATCTCCAGAAGCTCCTTGTCGCTGAGAGGCCGGACGATGCCGGTGCCGGTCGAGACGGGGGAGAAGCCGTACATCTGGTAGAGCTGCAGCGCGCGCGGATGGTCGAGATTGTTGGTGGTGGTGGTGACCCGCTTCGGATTGAGCGACCAGATGGCATAGAGCGCCTGCAGCAGGAACCATTTGCCGATGCCGAGACCGAGCGCGTGTTCGATCAGCCCGAAATGGCTGAGCTCGATCATATCTTCGTCTTCGCAGAAATATTCGTAGAAGCCGGCGGGCGCGCCGTTCACGTAGAGAACGCTGATATTGTTGCGCTTGTCGTTCAGTGTCTCGGCAAGCTGCTCGTCGCTCATGCGCAACCGATCCACCCATTGCCATCGCGCACCCACCTGCCGGTAGAGATACCGGTAGAAGGGCAATGGGATCTCGGGAGCGCGCATGATCGCCGTCTGGATATTGACGGGCACCGGCATGCTCGCCTTCGGCGGCGCCGTCATTTCGAGCCGGGTGATATGAGCTTTCAGCGAAGCGGGTGTCTTCCCCATGGCGATCAGGCTTTGACCGGCGTCGGCGGACCGGTGACGATGGGCGTATCGTCATGGCTGCCCCATTCGCTCCACGAGCCGTCATAAAGCTTGTTATCGCGATGGCCGAGCGATTCCAGCGCCAGCGTAATGATCGCGGCGGTGATTCCCGAGCCGCAGGAGGTGACGACAGGCTTGGAAAGATCGATGCCGGCATCCTCGATCGTCTGCTTGAGTTCGGGCAGCGACTTGAAACGGCCCTGGCTGGCAAAGACGCCGGAGGGCAGGCTGCGGGCGCCGGGCATATGGCCGGAACGCATGCCGGCGCGCGGCTCGGGTTCGACGGCTGCGAAGCGGCCGGCGCTGCGGGCATCGGCGATCTGCATCGCGCCACTGGAGACGATATCGCGCATCCTATCGAGCGTCACCACGCGGCTTTCGTCGAAATTCGGCGTAAAGGTCGCCGATGCAAGATTGGGTGCTGCGGTTTCCAGCGGACGGCCCTCGGCCTTCCATCCGTCGAGACCGCCATCGAGCACGAAGACGTTTTTCGCGCCCATCACCCGGAACAGCCACCAGACGCGCGGCGAGGCGAACAGGCCGATACCGTCATAGACGACGATCCGATCATTCTCGCTGATGCCGAGCCGGCCGACTTCGGCGGCGAAATAATCGGGCGAGGGGATCGTGTGCGGCAGCGATGTGGATTGGTCGGCGATCTTGTCCTGATCGAAGCGGATGGCGCCGGGAATATGGCCGGCCGCATATTCGGCATCGGCATCGCGCTTCTGCGCCGGCAGATAGAAGGAGGCGTCCAGCACGCGCAGGTCGGCTTTGCCGAGCTCGGACTGCAGCCAGTCGGCCGAAACGACGAAACGGCTCTTGGTCTCACTCATGATGGTCTCCCTTGATGGTCAGGCTTCGTCGCCGGGCGTGCCGAAGCGGATGCGGAAGCGCCGGTTCTCTTTGCCCTTCTTCTCGATTTTGGCGATATGGATCTGGCCGACTTCCTGAGTCTCGGAAACATGTGTGCCGCCGCAGGGTTGGCTGTCAATCGAGGAGTTCTCGCCGATGCAGACGAGGCTGACGCGCCCAAGGCCTATCGGCGGGCGCACGTTCTTCGATTTGACGATGTCGGGATTGGCCACAAGCTCCTCGTCGGTGATCCATTGCAGAGTGACCGGATGGTTCTGCTCGACCAGTTCCATCAGCTTGGCCGTCACCGCGTCCTTGTCGATCGTCTCGATCATGTCGAAGTCGACGCGGCTTTCCTCCTCGCCGACAGCAGCCCCGGTGATCGGATAGGAGCAGACGACGGAAAGCAGGTGGCAGGCCGTGTGCATGCGCATCAGCCTGTAGCGGCGCGGCCAGTCGACGTGCAGCACCAGCGCCTCGCCGACCACGGGCCGCAGCTCGTTTTCGAGTGGCACATGGATGATGACATCTTTGCTTGGACCATGCTTCGTCTGGCCGAGCGCGATCTTGGTGCCGTCGGCCCGTTCGAGCAGGCCGGTATCGCCAGGTTGGCCGCCCGATGTCGCATAGAAGCAGGTCTGGTCCAGTTCGATGCCCCCGTCTTCGTGAACGGCGGTGACGATCGCCTCGCACGTCGAGAGATAGAAGTCGTCGCGGTAGAGGGCATTGACGGGCATGGGGTCTCACACGGGCTCGTAGGGAACGTGGATATCGGGCGACTTGGCCATCCAGCCCGGAACGGGCAGTCCCTTAGACCTCAGGAAATCCGGGTTAAAGAGTTTTGACTGATAGCGGTTGCCGTAATCGCAGAGGATCGTCACCACCGTGTGACCAGGTCCGAGATCCCGGGCGAGATTGACCGCACCGGCAATGTTGATCGCTGTCGAGCCGCCGAGGCAGAGGCCCTCGTTCTCGACGAGGTCGAAGAGATAGGGAAGCGCTTCGGCATCCGGGATCCGGTAGGCATAGTCAGGCGTGAAACCCTCGAGATTGGCGGTGATGCGACCCTGGCCGATGCCCTCGGTGATCGAGGATCCCTCGGATTTCAGCGCGCCGTTCTGATAGAATTCGTAGAGTGCGGCGCCGTCGGGATCGGCGATGCCGATTTTGACGTCTGCCTTGAAAGCCTTGAGGCCGGCAGCCACTCCTGCCAGCGTGCCGCCGGAGCCGACGGAGCAGATGAAGCCGTCGACCTTGCCGTCGGTGTCTTTCCAGATTTCCTTGGCGGTCGTTTCGACATGCGCCTGACGGTTGGCGACGTTGTCGAACTGGTTTGCCCAGATCGCCCCGTTCGGCTCGGTCTTCGCCAGCTGCTCTGCCAACCGCCCGGATACCTTCACGTAGTTGTTCGGGTTCTTGTAGGGAACGGCGGGCACCTCGACGAGTTCGGCGCCGAGCAGCTTCAGGGCGTCTTTCTTTTCCTGGCTCTGCGTTTCCGGGATGACGATGACGGTGCGATAACCGAGCGCCTTGGCGACCAGCGTCAGCCCGATGCCGGTATTGCCGGCCGTACCCTCGACGATGACGCCGCCCGGGCGAAGCAATCCCTTCCGCTCTGCGTCCCGAATGATGTAGAGCGCGGCGCGATCCTTTACCGACTGGCCGGGGTTCAGGAACTCCGCCTTGCCGAGAATGGTGCAGCCGGTCATCTCTGAGGCGCCCTTGAGTTTGATCAGGGGCGTGTTGCCGATGGCTTCGAGGACGGAAGGGTGGAAGGTCATGGAATCTGCCTCTATTCGAACTCTTACTTTAGGAACGGTCTTTTCCCTTCACAAGGCTGAGTTGGCAAGAAATGCTATTCCACGCCTCTGGCGGACACGATAAAATTTGCTTTCCTCCCCCGAAATGACGCACAGCCCGCAATCCCGTCGTGTGAGGGGTGATCCGAAGATTGACTTTCCCCGTACGGATGACGACAAAGCGAAAACGGAGCGCGGCAATAGGGCGTGACCGAAACCGACATGGTTCACGAGCAAATCGACACGATTGATGCATTGATGGCGCATTATGTTGCCGGCTCCTTGCCCGAGCCGGCGCGTGTGCTGGTCCAGGCTCATCTCGAAATGAAACCGGACAATCGCAGCCTGGTGAACAGCCTCGAGCTGCTGACAGGCGAAGCTCTGGAAAACGCGCCCGAAGCCGCCATTGCCGATCGCGACGGGCGGCTTGCGGCGATCTTTTCCTCTGCGTCTTCCATCCCGGCGCCACGGACGGCCGCGCGACCGGAAAACGCGCTGTTTCCGCAAGCGTTGCGCGCCCTCTTGGGTTTCGAGGCCGAGGATGTGCCCTGGCGCCGGCGGTTGCCCGGTTTTAAGGAATATTCGCTCTACATGGACGGCTGCGAGGTCAGCCTGATGTGGATCCGGCCTGGCCGCGCCTTGCCGGCGCACACCCATAAAGGCATGGAACTGATCCTCATTCTCGACGGCGCCTTCAACGATGAACGCGGCCATTTCGGTCCCGGCGACATCTCCATCGCCGACGAGATGGTCGACCACCGGCCGATTGCCGAAAAGGACAGGCCGTGCATCGCCTTTGCGGTCTCGGACGGACCGGTCAAGCTCACCGGATCCTTTCGTCAGATGATCGGCGACCTGATCGGCTGAAAGCAGCCACAATGATGTGATAGAGCCGTAAATCCGGAGGGGTTGAGGAACTTCCGGACCTGTTTTCGCATTGATCAGGCAGCCCGGAGGAACATGTCATGCGTGATTTCATTGCCCATCCCGAACATGGAATCGTCTGGCTTTCGGGCGCAAGTTCAGGCATCGGCAGGGCGCTTGCGTTAAAGCTCGCCGGCGAAGGATACAAAGTCGCCGTCACCGCCAGAAGCCACGAAAAGCTGGTCGAACTGCAAGCCGAGGCCAATGGCCTTTCGGGCAGTATCATTGTGCTCGACGGCGACGTCACCGATGCCGAGGACATGGAACATGTCATGGCCTCGATCGAATACGAGCACGGCACGCTCGCCATGGCGATCCTCAATGCCGACGTCTACCTGCCTGTTCATGCCGAGGATCTGAACCGCGCCGATTTCGAGAAGAGCTTTGCCGTCAACCTCTCCGGCGTCGTCAACTGCCTGCTGCCGGCGATCCGCCATATGAAGGCGAAAGGGCAGGGACAGATCGCCATCGTTTCCTCCGTCACCGGCTATGGCGGCTTGCCGACGGGGGCCGCCTATGGCGCGACCAAGGCGGCGCTGATCAATATGGCCGAAAGCCTGAAATTCGATCTCGACAAGATGGGCATCCGCATCCAGCTCGTCAGTCCGGGCTTCGTCGACACGCCGGCGACGCGGAAGAATGCATTTCCGATGCCGGCTCTGATATCGGTAGAGGAGGCCGCCCGGGAGATTGCCGCCGGGTTGAAATCTCAGGCCTTCGAGATCACGTTTCCGAAGCGCTTCACCACCATGCTCAAGCTGGCGCGCCTGCTCCCCTATGGCGCTTATTTCACGCTGGTGAACCGCGTGACCGGCTGGCGGGAGCGGCCGCCATTGGCGGGTCGCCATCCGGTGACACCGCATGCGGCGGAATGATCGGCGCGAGAATACGACCTGGCGCATATCGACATTGCGGGCACGGAGGCCGGCCTCGTTTCCTCCGGCGGGTGTCGGCGACATGAAAAAGGCCGGCGTGAACCGGCCTTTTCTGAGAGCAGCAGTCTGTCGCTTAGTTGTCGTATTCGCGGCAGGCTTCGCTGATCGATGCGCCGCTCTGGCCGCCGCGCGTGTCGACACCGGACATCTGTTGCGGCATGCCGGGGCATTCCATCGTCTGCGGTCGTCCAATGCTCTGTGTCGTCGTTGGATCGACCGGCGAGACAGGTACCGGACGAAAGCCGTTGTCATCGTTGGTGTAGTCGGATGAATAGGTACCCGATCTCGGATCGGTCGAGCCGCCATTCGTCGGCCCGATTGGATCGGGGTTCGACTGGGCAAAGGCTGACGACGCCATGCCGATCGCAAGCAGCGAAGCGGCGATAAGGGACTTAGACATGGGATATCCTCCTTGGATTTTCATCTTGGATGACCCAGGGGTAACTGCCTGATGGAATCATTGTTCCGAAAAAAACTGCATTCAAGCCTCGCGGCATACCAGCATGGTTATGCGTAAACCTTAACGGGCGATGTCGCTGGATCGGCGCCAGCGCATGTCTTACTTGCATGCGGAGATACTAAAAAACCGTGGCATGAGGCCGCTATGTTCATCTCCTTTCGCGAAGCCGCAGATCTCGGTTTCCAGATCGTACTTGCACTCACCTTGACGATGAGTGGCATTGTGGTCTCCTCCTACGCCGTCAGGAATGACAAGGCTAAAATTTCAGCGCTCGACGTCAGCCGTCCCTCGCTCTGGACCGCGGCTCCGATGCACGTCGATCCGGCTACGCAGGCCTACGTGCGCTCCGATGCTTCGGCCGCACTGGAACTCGCCGATGGTGCTGATGACCTGTGCAACGACCCGATCGGCCTCCGGCTTTCCTGCGACTTGATCGTCACCTCCGGTACTGCGGCTTTCTAGGCAAAGGCGATCGGGAGGCGTCATCGCCATTCCCGAAAGCTTGCAAAACCCAATGATTTGCCGTCTGATCGCGATAGCGACCACCGCCCGACCCTTTCCCTGAAGGATTCAGCCTTTTGTCTATGCCGATGCCCCGCGGCTTCGAGAAGCCCTATGCCGCCTTCCTGTTCGATATGGACGGCACTATCCTCAATTCGATCCTTGCAGCCGAGCGCGTTTGGAGCGACTGGGCAAGGCGTCATGGGCTCGACGTCGCCACCTTTTTGCCGAAGATGCATGGATCGCGCGGCATTGACACGATCGCCCGGCTGAACCTGCCGGGAGTTGATCCCGAACATGAATCGAAGCTGGTGACCGAGGCCGAAATCGCCGATGTCAGCGACGTCGTGGCCATTCCCGGCGCCGCGACGTTCCTGAGCTCGCTGCCCCCGGATCGCTGGGCGATCGTCACCTCCTCGCCGTTGCGCCTTGCTCGCCGGCGGCTGGAGGCGGCAGGCCTGCCGGTGCCGAGATTCATGGTAACGGCGGAGGACGTGAAGGTCGGAAAACCCGACCCGCAATGTTATATTCTCGGCGCCGAACGCCTCGGCGTCAGCACGCAGGATTGCCTGGTGTTCGAGGATGTCGCAGCCGGCATCACCGCCGGCGAGGCGGCAGGTGCCGATGTCATGATCATCACGGCAACACATCACCAAAAAATGGAGACGCCGCACCCGACCCTCTCATCCTATGACGAGATCTCGGTCCGCATCTCCTCCGATCACAGGATGCTGATCGTCCCGAACGCGGCCTGAAGGTGCCCCGATCGCGTCCTGCTTGCTTTTGCGCGGTTCACTCCGCGGCTGCGGCAAGACAGCGATCGATGATGCTGCCGATTTCGCTGCGGCAGGAGCCGCAATTGGTTCCAGCGCTGGTTTCCTTGCCGACCGCCTCGACGCTGTGACATCCGCCGCGCACGGCAGCAGCGATCTGGTTGACCCCGACACTGAAGCAGGAGCAGACGGTGGCGCCTGGATCCGGCCTGCCTGCGCCGGGGCGACCCGCAACGAGCGCAAAGCGCTTCCTGAGGTCGCCATGCGAGGCGGAGAGCTGCGAGATCGCCCAGTTGCGCGCGACGGCGACGGGCTGGCGTGCCAGAAATAGCGCCGCAAGCAGGACCTCGCCATCGAAGAAGGCGAGCCTGAGGTCGCCGGATTGCCGGTCGGCATAACCAAGCGGTTCGATCTCGGCCGGAATGGCGAAAACCGCGCGGCACCAGGCCGTCCAGTCTTCGACGTTTTCGCCGAAGGCAAGCTCCAGCCGCCAGCCGCCGGCGGCTTTTGCCAGCGCCCAGTAGGCGGCGTCAGGTGTGGCAGGTTTTGTGGCGGAGACGGCGAAACCGTAGTGGGTGGCGCGAAACGGCCGGACGGCGACAGCAACGTTCTTCGACGCCGGTTGACCGGAAATGGGGTCCGTTACCGGCGCGACCACGGCGTCGATCCGTGCTCTTGCGGCGAACTGGTCGTTCCAGTGCATCGGCGCAAAGATGCCGCCACGGGCCTGGCGATCGGTGACCAGCGCCCTGACGATTACCTTGCCGTGCGGGCTGTCGATTTCGACGAGGCCCGCACTTGATATACCGGTCTCGATCGCGTCGCGCGGATGGATCTCGGCAAAGGGTTCGGCGATATGGGCGGAAAGCCGCGCGCTCTTTCCGGTTCGCGTCATCGTGTGCCACTGGTCGCGGATGCGCCCGGTATTCAGCGTAAAGGGGTACTCGGCATTGGTGCGATCCGTTGCGGGCGGTTTGACCGCGACGAAGCGCGCCTTGCGATCGGGGTGGAAGAAACCACCTTCGGCGAAGAAGCGGGTGATGCTTGGTTCTGTCCCTGCCGCCTGTGGCCACTGAAAGGGCGACAGTTCGTCATAGGCGCCGCCGCTCATGCCGGCGCGCGCGCCGATGTCGAAATCGCGGTTGCCGTTATTTTCGAAGGCGGAAAGCGCGGCGTGTTCGTCGAAGATTGCGGCCGGCGCATCAAAATCGAAGGCCTCGGCAAATCCCATGCGGCGTCCGACTTCCGCAAGCTGCCACCAGTCGGCCCTTGCATCGCCGGGGATGTCGAGAAACGGTCGTTGCCTTGAAATGCGCCGTTCGGAATTGGTGACGGTGCCGTCCTTCTCGCCCCAGCCGAGTGAGGGCAGACGCACATCTGCGTGCCGGGTCGTATCCGTCTCTTTCAGGATGTCGGAGACGACGACGAAGGGACAGGTGGCGATCGCGCTTTCGACGCTGTCGGCATCCGGCATCGAGACGACGGGATTGGTCGCCATGATCCAGAGCGCCTTGATGCGTCCGTCGGCCACGGCTTGGAACATGTCGACCGCCTTCAGGCCGGGCTTCGCGGCGATGACGGGCGAGTTCCAGAAGCGCTGCACGCGATCCCGGTCTTCGGCATTCTCGATCGCCATATGGGCGGCAAGCATATTGGCAAGACCGCCGACCTCGCGCCCGCCCATGGCGTTCGGCTGGCCGGTCAGCGAAAACGGTCCCATGCCGGGGCGGCCGATGCGGCCGGTCGCCAGGTGGCAGTTGAGGATGGCATTGACCTTGTCTGTGCCGGAGGAGGATTGGTTGACGCCCTGGCTGTAGCAGGTCACGACCTTCGGCGTCGTCTCGAACAGGCGGAAGAACTCCCTGATCTGCATGGCCGGCAGGCCGGTCCGTTCCAGAAGATCGTTGATATCAAGCGCGGCGGCGGCCGCAAAAGCGTCGCCGAAACCTTCGGTGTGGGCGCCGATATAATTCTGGTCGATTGCCGGACTGGTCGCGAGATGGGCAAGCAGTCCCATGAACAGCGCGACGTCGCCATCAGGACGGATGGCGAGGTGCAGGTCGGCGATGTCGCAGGTCATCGTCCGGCGCGGATCGATGACGACGATCCGCATGTTTGGGCGCGCTGTCTTTGCGGCGGCAAGCCGCTGATAGATGACGGGATGACACCAGGCGAGATTGGAGCCGGTCAGGACCACCAGATCCGCAAGTTCGACATCCTCATAGGTCCCGGGCACCGTATCGGCGCCAAAGGCGCGGCGATGCCCCGCCACGGAAGACGACATGCAGAGCCTTGAATTGGTGTCGATATTGCCGGAGCCGATGTAGCCCTTCATCAGCTTGTTGGCGACATAGTAATCCTCGGTCAGCAACTGGCCGGAGACGTAGAAGGCAACGGCGTCAGGCCCGTGTTCGGCGATCGTTTCAGAAAAACGGCGGGCGACCAGATCAAGCGCCTCGTCCCAGCCGCTCCGTTCGCCTTCGATTTCGGGATGGAGAAGCCGGCCGTCGAGATCGATGGTTTCGGCAAGGGCTGAACCCTTCGAGCAGAGTCGGCCGAAATTCGACGGATGCTCCGGATCTCCTTTGACGCTGACTGCGCCTGCCTCGTCGACCGAGGCGAGAACGCCGCAGCCGACACCGCAATAGGGACAGGTGGTCTTGACCTCAACCGCCATCTATTCCGCCGCCATCATCAGGCTTTCCACGGCGATGAACAGCCTGCCGTCTTCGTTCAGCACCGGTATCGTCCGGACTTCGCCTTCGTCGGCGCCGAGCGCTTTGCCGGTTTCCAGTGAGATCACCCAGTTGTGCAGCGGGCAGGTAACTGACTTGGCATGGACGATGCCCTGGGAGAGCGGGCCGCCCTTGTGCGGGCAATGATCCTCGATGGCGAAGACCTCGTTTTCGGCCGTGCGGAAGACGGCGATCTTGCCCTGCGGCGTCTTCACGCAGCGCGCCCCGCGCAGCGGGATGTCGGAGATGTCACCGATTGGATGCCAGTTTTCATTGGGCCAGTTCATGTCCATCTCCTTATTCTGCAGCCTGGGGATAGCCGATTGTCGCCATCGGCTTGAACTCATGCTTGTCCTTACCGGAAACACGCTCCGACCAGGGATCGACCTGGGCAAATTTCTGGGAGAAGACGAAGCGGTCGTAATAGGCTTTGCGCTTTTCGGCATCGCCCATGATCTGGCGGCGAATTTCCTCCAGGCCGATGCGCTTTGCCCATTTGTAGATGCGCTCGAGATAACGGGCCTGCTCGCGATACATCTGCGTCAGGGCCACGATATGCTCCAGTGCCTCGTCCTCGGTTCGGACAAGCCCAAGGACCTCCGTGCCCTTGATGTCGAGGCCGGCCGCACCGGCGAAATGGATCTCGAAGCCGGAATCCACGCAGATCACGCCGATGTCCTTGCAGGTTGCTTCCGCGCAGTTGCGCGGGCAGCCGGAGACGGCCATTTTCAGCTTGGCCGGCGTCCAGGAGCCCCACATGAACCTTTCGATCCGGATACCGAGGCCGGTGGAATCCTGCGTGCCGAAGCGACACCAGTCCGAGCCGACACAGGTCTTCACGGTGCGCAGACCCTTGGCATAGGCCTGGCCGGAGACGAAGCCGGCTTTGCCGAGGTCGGCCCAGACGGCGGGTAGGTCTTCCTTTTCGATGCCGAGCAGGTCGATGCGCTGGCCGCCGGTGACCTTCACCATTGGGATCTCGAACTTGTCGACGACATCGGCGATGGCGCGCAGCTCGTTCGAATTGGTGACGCCGCCCCACATGCGCGGAACGACGGAGTAGGTGCCGTCCTTCTGGATGTTGGCGTGCACGCGCTCATTGATGAACCGCGACTGGTAGTCATCGGCATATTCATCCGGCCAGTCGCAAACGAGGTAATAGTTGAGCGCCGGCCGACATTTGGCGCAGCCGCAGGAGGTCTTCCATTCGAGCTCCTGCATGACGGCAGGAATGCTCTTCAGCCCCTTGGCTTTGATCAGCCGGCGAACATCGTCATGGCCGAGTTCGGTGCAGGTGCACATCGGCTGGACCGCAGCCGGATTGTAGCTGTCGCCGAGCGTCAGCGCCATGAGTTGTTCGACGAGGCCGGTGCAGGAGCCGCACGAGGCGGACGCCTTCGTGTGGGCGCGCACGTCGTCGAGCGACGTTAGCCCCTTGCCTGATATCGTCGAGGTAATTTTGCCCTTGCATACGCCGTTGCAGCCACAGATCTCCGCGTCATCCGGCAAGGCTGCAACGGCCGCCATAGGGTCCAGCGGCGACCCTCCCTGATAGGCCTGTCCGAAGATCAGCGTCTCGCGCATCTCCGAAATATCGGTTGCCTTCTTTTTCAGGTCATTGAACCAGGCGCCGTCGGCGGTCTCGCCGTAAAGCACGGTGCCGATGATCTTGTTGTCTTTCAGCACCAAGCGCTTGTAGACGCCGGCGCTGGCATCGCGCAGCACGATCTCCTCGCGGTCGTCGCCGTCGGCGAAATCGCCGAGTGAATAAAGCTCGATGCCGGTGACCTTGAGCTTGGTCGGCGTATCCGCATGAACGAAGGCAGGCGAGCGATCGCCGGAGAGATGCGAGGCGGCGATACGGGCCATTTCATAGAGCGGCGCAACGAGGCCATAGACCATGCCGCCGACTTCGGCGCACTCGCCGAGTGCAAGAATATCGCCATCCGAGGTCTGCATGCCGGAATCGACGACGATGCCGCGGTTGACGGCAAGGCCGGCGTCTTTCGCCAGACCGACGCTGGGGCGAATGCCGACGGCCATCACGACCAGCGTTGCCGGGATGATGCGGCCGTCGTCAAGTTCGATGCCTTCGACCTTGCCATTCCCGACGATCGCCTTGGTATTGGCCTTGCAGATGACCTTGATGCCGCGCTCCTCGACGGCCTTCTGCAGCAGATAGCCGGCGGCGGGGTCGAGCTGGCGCTCCATCAGTGTCGGCATGACATGCAGCACGGTGACGTCCATGCCGCGCTGGGCAAGGCCGGCCGCTGCTTCGAGGCCAAGCAGGCCGCCGCCGATGACGACAGCCTTTTCGCGCGACTGAGCGGCAAGCAGCATCGCTTGCACGTCGTCGAGATCGCGGTAGGTGATGACGCCGGGCAGATCCTTGCCGGGAACAGGAATGATGAAGGGCACGGAACCGGTTGCGATCACCAGCTTGTCGTAGCTTTCGGTGACGCCGTGGTCGGAGGTCACGGTCTTTGCGGCGCGATCGATGTTGACGATCTTGTGGCCCTTGTAGAGCATGATGCCATGCTTGATGTACCAGCCGTCGCCGTGAATGATGATCTGCTCGTAGTCCTTTTCTCCTGAGAGAACCGGCGACAGCATGATGCGGTCGTAATTGACGCGCGGCTCGGCATTGAAGATCGTAACTTCATAGCGACCCGGCGCCTGCTCGAAGAGGTGCTCCAGCATGCGCCCGGGCGCCATGCCATTGCCGATGATGACAAGTTTTTCGGTCATATTTCCAGGTCCTTGGATCAGGTTGCAGCCACGGGCGCCGAGTGCCCTTGGCGCGACAGTTGCTTGACGGACAGGTGCATCCAGATGAGAGAGATCACAACGATTGCAAAGAGCAGCAGGAAACAGCTGGACCAAAGGCCGGTCATGTCCTTGAGGAGGCCAAAGGCGATCGGAAGGATGAAGCCGCCAAGGCCGCCCATCATCCCGACGATGCCGCCGACGGCGCCGACGTTTTCGGAGTAGTAGGCCGGAATGTGCTTGTAGACGGCAGCCTTGCCGAGGCTCATGAAGAATCCGAGCACGAAGATGACGACGATGAAGATGACGGGGGTGATGCCGAACGCGGGACCCGTCCCGGTCCCAGAGGCAGCCGGCAGCGAAAGAATGAGGGTGGCGACGGCCGACACGGCAAGCATCGTGTACATCACGCTGCGGGCGCCTTTCTTGTCCGACAGTACGCCGCCGAAGGCGCGGAAGATGCTGCCCGGGATGGAGTAGGCGGCCGCGATCATGCCGGCAGTTTCCAGGTTGAAGCCATAGACGCCGACCAGGTAGCGCGGCAGCCACAGCGATAGGGCGACGAAGCCTCCGAAGGCGAAGAAATAGTAGAGCGAAAAGCGCCAGACCTGAACGTTCTGCAGCGGCGCGAATTCCTCGGCAAAACTCTTGCTGGCGGCGCGGCGTTCGCGGCGGAGACGGTAGGCCGGATCATCGGTCGTGGTGAACCAGAAGACGATTGCCATCAGTGCCAGACAGACGGCCCAGATCTCGGCAACCGCCTGCCAGCCCCATGCGAGCAACACGAAGGGGGCGGCGAATTTGGTCACAGCCGCGCCGACATTGCCGGCACCGAAGATGCCGAGCGCGGTTCCCTGCTTTTCCGCGGGGAAGAAAGGCGAGACATAGGCGACACCGACCGCAAAGGAGCCGCCGGCGAGGCCGACGCCGAGCCCGGCGATCAACATTTGCGTATAGGTCTGGGCGTAGGAGAGCAGGAAGGTCGCCAATGCGGCGGCCAGCATGGTGAGCGTGTAAACGAGACGGCCGCCGTAGCGCCCGGTCCAGATGCCAAGAACGATGCGCACGAGCGAACCGGTAAGGACGGGGGTGCCGACCAGCAACCCGAACTCGGCCTCGTTCAGCCCGAGATCCTGCTTGATGCGAATGCCGATGATCGCGAAGATCGTCCACACGGCAAAACAGAGGGTGAAGGCTACAGTGGAGATCCACAATGCCTTGGCTGGTTCGCCGGCCGACATGGGTTGTGCTTTCTCGATGACAGACATAACTTCTCCGGGGCCCGACAAGGTCGTGCCGATCCATCGCTGAGGGTTAAAACAAAAAGCCGCTGGTCAGGACGCGCATACACGAGGTGCGCGAAATATCCTGATCAGCGGCTTTGCTGGTGGCGCCCGCCGTTGGACGCCGAATATGTGGCCTTCTGGCCCATTTGCCTGGACGCAATCCTTACGCCAGATTGCTCAGGCTAAAACCTACCTCTTCATCTGAAGAGTAATCTCTGTGTCTTCCGTGAGCGTCTATCGCACGCTCATTCTGCGCTGATCGCCATTGACCGGTGCAATAGAGGCAATGCAAACTGCGTGCCAGTTTGGTGTCCCTCATGCAAGTTGCTGAATATAAATGACGTTTTCTGAAATGTGTCGGCTGCTTGTTTTTCAGGCCGCCACCCAATCATGCAAATATTTTGTGCGCTTGTCGTGAGGCGGGCAGATGCGTGCTGGCGTTTTGTGCAGGCCGGCATCGGTTATACCTCGTCGCTACAATCGAAGGGGAGGGCGCTTTTGACGGCAAAACCTGCGACATAGTCCGGCAGCCTCGCGGGGTCGAAGACGTGGCCGTCCATGAAACGGTCGCCCTCGTCACTGCCTTCGATGCGGATATCGGCATCTTGCGGTGCGTTGCCGTCGCCGAGAGCCGTGCGATAGAGATCCGGGCGGTAGGCGGATGCTGCGGCCCTGGCCATGTTAAGGCTGACCTCGGCCTGTCCCCAGCGGATCATCTGGCTGTAAATCCACAGCGCATGGCTTGGTCGGGGATAATTGGCGAAGCCGGAATGGAACATGAAATAATCGGTGATGATGCGGCGGTTACCTTTTGCGTCGAGGCTGAATTCGCCGGCGAGTACACGCCGAATGATCTCGACGGGGGCAGCGATATAGCGCGGGTCGGCAAGAGCTGCCGCCAGCGCGTCATGATTTTCCGGCCGGTCGCACCAGCGGGCTGCCGCGTCGAGCGCCACGATCAGCCTGGAAACGGTTTCCGGATGGCTTTCCGCCCAATCCGGCCGCATGCCGATTACCTTTTCCGGCGCCGACGGCCAGATGTCCTGCTTGGCGGCGACGATGCGGCCGACGCCGCGCTCCGAAGCGACCATGTTCCACGGCGCGCCGACGCAGAAACCGTCGATCGCACCGGCTGCCAGTGCATCCGAAGTCATGGGCGGCGGGACGACCACGAGCTTGACGTCCTTGTCGGGATCGATGCCGCCGGCTGCCAGCCAGTAGCGGAATTCGTAATTGTGCGAGGAGAAGGGATAGGTGACCCCGAAAGTCGGCAGCGGCTCGCCGCGCGCCCTCATTGCCGCCAATGTTTTTGCCAGGGCGCGGGCATTGTCCAGCGCGCTTGCCGTTTCCTGCAATTCCGCGTCATCGCGCATCCTGTCGAAGAGCCGCGTCGACAGCGTAATCGCATTGCCGCCGCGCCCCAGCGAAAACGGCGTGATCGTCGGCGAGGGATTGGAGCCGAGACCGAGCATAGAGGCCACCGGCATCGGCGACAGCATGTGGGCAATGTCGAACTGGCGGAATGCCAGGCGGTCGCGCACATTCGCCCAGGAGACGTCCTTGACGAGATCGAGCGTCAGGCCTTCCTTCCGCGCGAAGCCGAATTCCGCCGCCGCAATCAGCACCGATGCATCGACGAGCGGAATGAAACCGACCCGCAGTACTTTCGGCCCTTCGTTGTTCACCCGCACGGGCGAGGGCATGTCGCCGCCGGAGTTGGAGGTCGTTGTCATCATATCCACTCCGGTTTCCTCCGGAAATTCATCAGGTCGGCCATTACATCAACAGCCCCGCGGCGGTGACGACGCTCTGGGCGATTTCCGACATCTTCTTCTTTTCGTTCATCGCTGTCTGGCGCAGCAGGGCGAAAGCCTCTTCCTCCGACAGGCCGCGCATCTTCATCAATATGCCCTTGGCGCGCTCGATGAGCTTGCGTTCCTCGAGCGCGGAGCGGGCATCGGCAAGCTCCCGCCGTAGCCGGTTGAAGGCATTGAAGCGGCTGACGGCCATGTCGAGGATCGGTTTGACGCGTTCCTTCTTCAATCCGTCGACGATATAGGCCGAGACGCCGGCATCGACAGCTGCCTCGATCGAGGCTGTGTCGGAGCGATCGACGAACATGGCGATCGGGCGGCTGACCGTGCGCGTCAGCTGGAACAGATGCTCCATCATGTCGCGGTTGGGATTCTCGATATCGATGATGATCACGTCTGGCATCAGCGTTTCGATGATTCGCGCGATGCCGTTGACCTCGTGGACCACGGTGACGCGCACATGCCCTGCCTCGCGCAGTCCTTCTTCGATGATGGAGGCGCGTATGGCATTTTCGTCGATCACCAGAATTGTCAGATCGAGATGCGTCATTGTTCTATTCATGACGCACTGCAGCAATTTTGGCAAGCGCGCCCGCCTTAAAAGTGTGCATAAATGCCTGCGCACAAAAAATAATCAAACTGCCGCTTTTAGGCGCAGTTGTAGTCCCGCCTGCATTCTAGTCCGATCAATGGCTGACGTCGATCTTTTGTCTTTTCCTGCATGCGGCTGCTTGAGGAAGTCTTTTGTTTCAGCGAAAAGGTGCAGCCGCGGTTTGGTCTCGGCAGGGAGTCTCGAAGGCTCGCAATGACACCCGGTCGATACTCGTCGATCGTGATCTTTTGATTGTCAGGACGCCTGATCCTCAGGGCGGAAGGTAAGTTGAGTGGCTACCGGCGAAGTTCATCCGATTGAACAGACTACTCCGGATGACCGCATCGCGGCGCGCGCGCTGAGGCTGGTCGAAGCGGTTCTCGGCATTGCGGCGGCACTCGTTCTCGCGGTGCTGCTCTTCATGGTGCTGGTCACCGTCTGCCTGCGTTATTTCTTCAGCGCCGGCTTCATCGGCGCCGAGGATCTCGGCATCTGGCTGCAGGTGGGCCTGATCGCGCTCGGCGCGCCGCTTAGCCTCAACAGCGCGCTTGCCATGCGCCTCGACGTCTTCGTCAAGATGCTGCCGGAGAGCCTGCAGAAGGTCACGCCGATCGGCGCCGATGTGTTCACCGTGCTTTCGGCGCTGATCCTGAGCTTCGGCGGCAGCGAGATCATGACGATGCTTGGCGGCGTCTCGCCGACGCTCGGCGTACCGGAATGGATCCGCTTCGGTTTCCTCGGCGTCGGCGGCGCGCTGATCCTCGTCGTGCTGCTTCTGCAGCGCATCGCGGAAGGCAAGATCCTGGCGGTTTTGCTCTCGCTTGCCGTCGGCGTCGCGCTCTATGCCGGCATTCCGCATGTCGCGCTCGATCTCGACTGGCCGCCGAGCATTTTTCTCGGACTGATCGCCGCGGTCGGCCTCGTGCTTGCTGCGCCGCTGCCGCACGCCTTTCTTGCCGCAGCCTATGTCGTCATCGCCTTCGGCAGCAGCCTGCCGGAGCCGGCGATCGTTTCCGCGACCGTCACCGGCATCTCGAAATTCCTGCTGCTTGCCATTCCCTTCTTCCTGCTCGCCGGCGGCCTGCTGACGGCCTCCGGAGTCGCCAACCAGCTCGTGCGCTTCGCCGCCGCCATGGTCGGCCATCGCCGGGCCGGACTGGCGCAGACGACACTTTTGACCAGCGTTCTCTTTTCCGGCGCCTCCGGCTCGTCGGTTGCAAATGCCGCTTTCGGCGCATCGACCTTCCAGCCCGAGCTGGTCAAGCACGGCTATCCCAAGGCGCAGGCAGCGGCGATCATTGCCTCGACATCGGTTCTCGACAATGTCATCCCGCCGTCGATCGCCTTTCTCATTCTTGCGACGGCCACCAATCTTTCGGTCGGCTCGCTGCTCGTCGGCGGCTTCTTTGCCGGCGGCCTGATGGCCATATGCCTGGCGGTCGCTATCCATCTGACCGTGCGTGAGCGGGTGCCTTTGCCGCGCGCAAATGCGAAACAGCGCTGGCAATCGGCGGTCCAGGCGATTCCGGCTTTCGGGCTCGGCGTCATCGTTGTCGTTGGCATCCGCATCGGTATCGTCACCACCACCGAAGCCGCCGCTGTTGCTGCTTTCTACACGTTGCTGCTCGGCATCGGTGCGCGGCTCGGCATTCTCTCGCTCTATGCCGCCTTTCGCCAGGCGGCCGTTGAAGCGGCGGCGATCGGTCTCCTCATCGGCACAGCCGGCCCCTTTGCCTTCCTGCTGGCGGTCGACGACGTGTCGGGGCTGATCTCGCATCTGACGACGGCGCTCGGCGGAAGCGCGCTAGCGGTCATCCTGCTGTCGAACGTCATCCTGCTGGTCGCTGGCCTGATTCTCGACATCGGCGCCGCGATCCTGCTCTTCGGTCCGATCCTGCTGCCGGCAGCGGTTGCCGCCGGCATCGATCCCATTCAGTTCGGGGTGATCATCGTCGTCAACCTGATGATCCACGGACTGACGCCGCCGCTTGGCATGCTGATCTTCGTCGTCAGCGGCGTCACGCGCGTTCCCGCCTCGGAGCTCTTTCGGGCGGTGATTCCCTATCTGCTCGCTCTCCTGGTCTCGCTCGCAATCCTCTGCGTCTGGGCCATTATCTTCTCGTAAACAGGACAATCCCATGGACAATCTCACCCGACGCAATTTCCTGAAGACCACAGCTCTCGCCGGAACGGCGCTTACGGCACCCGTCTTCGTCCGCACGGCTGCCGCCCGCACGACGACGATCACGATCGCTTCGCTGCTCGGCGACGACAAGCCGGAAACGAAAATCTGGGTGAAGATCGGCGAATTGGTCGAAGCGAAGCTTCCCGGCCAGTTCAAGTTCAATATTGTCAGGAACGGTGCGCTCGGCGGCGAGAAGGAGGTGGCCGAAGGCGTGCGTCTCGGTTCCATCCAGGCCAGCCTTTCCACGGTCTCGTCGCTCTCCGGCTGGGCGCCCGAGCTGCAGATCCTCGATCTGCCCTTTCTCTTCCGCGATGCCAACCATGTCCGCAAAACCGTCGCCGGCGATGTCGGCGCCGATCTCAAGCAAAAACTGCAGGCGCAGAATTTCGTCGTCGGCGATTTCATCAATTACGGCGCCCGCCATCTCCTGACCAAGGAACCGGTGACGCGGCCAGAGCAGCTCAAGGGCAAGCGCATCCGTGTCATCCAGAGCCCGCTGCACACCAAGCTCTGGAGCGCGTTCGGCACGACTCCGATCGGCATTCCGATCACCGAGACTTATAATGCGCTCGCAACCGGTGTCGCCGACGCGATGGATCTGACCAAATCGGCCTATGCCGGCTTCAAGCTCTACGAGGTCGTGCCAGACATGACCGAGACCGGCCACATCTGGGCGTCAGGCGTCATCTATTATGCCTCGACCTTCTGGGCCGGCCTTAACGACGAGCAGAAGGCGGTATTCCAGCAGGCTTCCAGCGAAGGGGCTGCCTATTTCAACCAGTTGATCGTCGACGACGAATCCAAATCCGTCGAGACGGCCCTTGGCCATGGCGGAAAGCTCTTGCAGCCGGAGGCCTTCGACGAATGGCAGAAGGGCGCGCAGGGCGTATGGGCCGACTTCGCGCCAATCGTCGGCGGCATCGACAAGATCAAATCCGTTCAGGCAGCCTGAGCCAAGGGCAGGCGGTTACTTCAGCAGGTTGACGGGAACCGATGGCAAAAAATCGGTCTTTTCACCGCGCCGGCCTTCCGGAAAAATAATGCCGGAGCAGGAGGCAAAATCGAAAGAGCATGCCTTCGGTTCTCGTGGTATATGGCTTAAAGAAATGCGACGAAAATCTTGGGATGGGAGGCTTTCTGTTCTCAGCCGTCACGACCCGGACTTTTGAATGATCCGGTAGGCGGCTCCCATGACGACGATCTGCATTAATGACATTCAACATCAGGCTTTGGAGGGCCGACCATGAGTTTACGTATCAACGACATTGCCCCCGATTTCACTGCCGACACCACACAGGGACCGATCAGCTTCCATGATTGGATCGGCAACGGCTGGGCCGTATTGTTCTCGCATCCAAAGAATTTCACGCCAGTTTGCACGACCGAACTCGGCGCCATGGCCGGCCTTGCAGGGGAGTTTTCCAAGCGCGGCGCCAAGATCATCGGCATCTCCGTCGATCCTGTGGAAAGCCATGCCAAGTGGAAGAACGACATCAAGACCGCCACCGGCTTCGACGTCGAATATCCTTTGATCGGCGACAAGGACCTCAAGGTCGCCAAGCTCTACGACATGCTGCCGGCCGGTGCCGGCGAGAGCTCGGAAGGCCGCACGCCTGCCGACAACGCGACGGTGCGTTCGGTCTTCATCATCGGTCCCGATAAGAAGATCAAGCTGATCCTGACCTATCCGATGACGACGGGCCGCAATTTCAATGAGATCCTGCGCGCCATCGATTCCATCCAGCTGACGGCCAAGCACCAGGTGGCGACACCGGCGAACTGGAACCAGGGCGAGGACGTCATCATCACTGCCGCGGTTTCCAACGAAGACGCGATCACGCGTTTCGGTTCCTTCGATACGGTTCTGCCCTATCTCAGAAAGACGAAGCAGCCGACGGCCTGACGACTGCTTTCAAGCCATCCCCAAACCGCCGCGAAAGCACTTCGCGGCGGCTTTTTACTATGGAATAAATAAACCTCCACCTTCGGTGGAGGACTGGACGTGTTCTACATCATAGTTGAGAGACCTCCGAGCTTGGACCGTTAGATTGGCCGAGACATAGAACGGAGGTTTTATGGACGAACGATCGCAATCACACGCGACGTGGGACGGCAAATATCATGTGGTCTTCGCGAGTAAGTACCGAACGAAACGCCTTTACGGGGACGTACGGCGTGAGTTGGGGGATCTTTTGCATACTCTTGCTCGACAAAAGGGGTGCGAAATCAAGGAAGGGCACTTGATGCCCGACCATGTGCACATGCTGATATCGATCCCACCAAAATACTCAGTTTCTCACATTGTTGGGTTCTTGAAGGGCAAGACGGCAATTTACGTTGCCAACAAGTATGCCCGCAAACGACGCTACAAGGGTTATCACTTTTGGGCGCGTGGGTACTTCGTGTCTACGGCTGGCTATGATGATCAGGTCGTCAGACGTTATATTCGTAATCAGGAAAAGGTCGACAAAGCTTCCGACTTTGCCGACCTCTTTAATGCCAGCTACTAACATATAGCAAAACCGTTTCTAGCGGTTCAAGCGCAGCGTTTCAAACCTCCACCTTTGGTGGAGGTCATGACTTGATCAGACTAGGCGATGGCTTGATGGGCTCTCACCGCATCGCCGAATGCTTGAAACAGCGCACGATTAACAGGGTTGGTTTGCGGATCGTATTCGGCATGCCATTGCACACCCAGAGCAAATCCCGGCGCGTCCTTGAACCGTATCGCCTCGATCGTCCCGTCCTCGGCAATGCCTTCGGCAACGACCCTCTCGCCGAGTTCGAGGATGCCCTGTCCATGCAGGGAATTCACCCGGATCGTCTCCCGGCCGAGGATACGCGCAAACATCCCATCCGCAACGAGCTGAACGTCGTGTCGATCGCCGAAAACGATGGCTGGGTCGGGATGGATCTCACCTGTTTCCAGGCGCGGCATTCGGTGGTTCATGCGTCCGGGCAATTCCCGGATTTCGGGATGCAGCGAGCCGCCGGCGGCGACATTCATTTCCTGAAAACCGCGGCATATGCCGAAAACAGGAACGCCTTGCGCAACACAGGCTTCGATCAATGGCAGCGCCAGCCCGTCACGATCCTCATCATATGGCTCATGCTTGGGATCCGGCACCATGTTGAATCGGCTGGGATGGACATTGGCTCTGGCACCCGTCAGCAGAATGCCGTCGACGACAGCCAGCAGATCCGCGATATCGGCCAGTTTAGGATTGCCGGCAAACATCAGCGGCAACGCTTCGGCGACATCGGCCACGGCTCGCAAATTGTTTTCTCCGACAAGCTGGGTCGAGAAGCGGCTTTCGACGATGCGGGCGTTCCCGATGATGCCGATTACAGGTCTTGCCATTGCTTGTCACACCCCAAGTCGCAACGCCAGCTACTGCCCAAGCCGCCTGGCCCTCGGGCAGGTGATTTGCAACGCCGCGAAACCGGAACCGGCCTCGGGCTGACTGCCGGCTCGGTTGTCACCATATGGTTATCCTTGGTCGCGATGCAGGTGCAAGAGCTTTTGCGACCGCCAAGGCATCTGGGCCGGTGCTCAATCCGGAACGGGAAGGGCGCGCTGGTTGTAGAGGATCTTGCGGATGCGCGCCTGTTCCTCTTCGGAGAGCTTGCTGTTGTCGGTGCCGAGATCGGCGCCGACCGCAAGGCCGCGCTGGACGCCGGGCCTTGCGCCGACTTCCTCGAACCATCGCTTGAAATGCTTGAACTCGTCGATGTCCTGACCCTGTGCCTGCCAGCTGACGGTCCAGGGATAGCTGGCGATGTCGGCGATGGTGAATTCGTCACCGGCAAGGTAGCGCCGGTCGCGAAGCCGCATGTTGAGAACGCCGTAGAGGCGGTTGGCTTCGTCGGTGAAACGCCGCACCGCATAGGACTGATCGCCTTCGCGATCGCCAAGGCGACGGAAATGACCGGCCTCGCCGAGTTTCGGCCCTTGGTTCGCCATCTGCCAGATCACCCATTGCGTGACCTCGTATTTGCCACGCAGATCCTGCGGCCAGAATTTTCCGGTCTTCTCGGCGAGGTAGAAGAGGATCGCGCCGGATTCGAAGACGCTCAACGGACCGCCGCCGTCGGCAGGCGCGTGATCGACGATGGCAGGCATGCGGTGATTGGGGTTGAGTTTGAGATAATCAGGCTTGAACTGGTCGCCACGGCCGATATTAACCGGCACCAGCCGGTAGGGCGTGCCCGTTTCCTCCAGGAAGATCGAAACCTTCTTGCCGTTCGGCGTCGGCCAGTAGTGGGGATCAATCATCTGCTTATCCTCGTTCGCTCGGGATTTCCTGGCAAACAGGACGACGCTACGACCATGGCAGGTCGAATATGTTTGTTCCAAAATCGGTAGCGAAATTAGAAACCTGTGACCGTCCCCGGCACCAATTCGGGTGCAGGTATGGAAATGGGGGAGGCGTCGCGCCTTCATCAATGGTATCTAGAATCCAGCGTCGCGATGGAAGTTCGAACCCGCCGAGATCCGATGATACGTCGAAAGCGTCAGTCCGACATTGCGAGGAGATCGACGAAGGCCATGCTTTCGCTCTGTCTTCTGTTTCCCGCCGTGGACACAATAAAGGCCCAGCCTGAAGGGAGCGCCGGGTCGCCGGCCTGCTTGTATTCGGGACCTTCGGCGGCGGGATCGGGTGAGACGCTCTGCATCCGGAAAGACAGTTTCAACTACGACCTTTGCGTCGCGATCGAGCATTTCGCCAGCGCCAACCAATTGCCGGCGGATTATTTCGCCCGTCTCATCTGGCGAGAAAGCACCTTTCGCCCCGATGCAGTCAGCTTCAAGGGAGCCCAGGGGATTGCGCAGTTCATGCCCGGAACGGCCAAACTGCGCGGTCTCGAAGACAGCTACCAGGTGTTGGAAGCCCTGCGGAAATCGGCGCAGTATCTCGAAGAATTGCGCAATCGTTTCGGCAATCTCGGCCTTGCCGCCGCCGCCTATAATGCCGGGGAAAACGGCCTTGCCACTTACCTTGCGTCAGGCAGATTACCTTACGAGACGCGCAGCTATGTGATGGCAATCACCGCGCATACGGTCGAGGAATGGAAGGATAACCCACCGGAAGATGCGGCCGCCCCGCTCGACAAGGACAAGTCCTTCCTCGATGGCTGCGTGGCGCTTGCGGAGAGACGGACGTTGAAGGACACGCCCTGGCGTCAGGAAGGTGAATGGGCGCCCTGGGGCGTCCAGCTTGCGGCGAATGCAAATGTCGCGGTAGCCCGGCGCATGTTTCTCGATGCCGTGCAGGATCTGCCTGCGCCTCTGAATGCGGAGCAGCCGCTGATCCTGCGCCAGCGCGATCGCGGCTTCGGTTTTCGGCCGCGTTATGCTGTCCGCATCGGCCGGCAGACGCGCATGGAAGCCAACGACCTCTGCAACCAGATCCGCAAGCATGGCGGCACCTGTCTGGTTTTCAAGAATCGATAGCGGGCCTGTCCAGCCTCTTGATCACGAAAAGTCTGCTTGCAGGATCATCTAAGCGCAGCATATTCAACACGGAAATGCCAAGGGAGGAACGATGATGCGGGTTTTGGTAATCGGAGCAACGGGCCATGTCGGAACCTATCTCGTTCCCCGTCTGGTGGAAGCCGGTCACGACGTTGTCACGATCAGCCGCGGTACGGCAAAGCCTTATACGGCAAACCACGCCTGGGCTGCCGTCGATCAGCGTCAGATGGATTGGACAGCCATGGAGCGGACGGGTGATTTCGGCCCGGCCGTGCGTACATTGGAAGCCAACATCGTCATCGACATGATTTGCTTCACGCTGGAAAGTGCCGAGCATCTGGTGACGGCGCTGTCGGGGCATGTCGGTCACTTCCTGCATACCGGCACGATCTGGACGCATGGCCATTCGACGGTCGTACCCACGCTGGAGGAGACGCCGAAATTTCCCTTCGGCGACTATGGGACGCAGAAGGCGGCAATCGAAACCTATCTGCTGCAGCAGGCAAGGCTTCGCGGATTTCCGGCAACCATCATCCATCCCGGGCACATTGTCGGTCCCGGTTGGGCGCCGCTCAATCCGGCCGGCAATTTCAACCTGCAGGCCTTTTCAACCCTTGCCCGCGGAGAGACCCTGGCGCTGCCCCATTTCGGCTTGGAGACCGTTCATCACGTCCATGCCGACGACGTGGCGGCGATGTTCATGGATGCGATCGCCAACTGGAATGCGTCGACCGGCGAAAGTTTCCACGCGGTTTCGGAGCAGGCATTGACCCTTCGCGGTTATGCCGAATCCATGTCTCGCTGGTTCGGGCACGAGCCGAAGCTCAGCTTCGCCCCATTCGACGCCTGGGCCGAAAGTCAGACGGCTGAGGATGCAAAGGCGACCTGGGAACATATTGCCCGCAGCCCGAATTGCTCGATCGCCAAAGCCAAACGCCTGCTCGGTTACACTCCGAGATACACCTCCCTGCAGGCGGTGCAGGAATCCGTAGGTTGGCTGGTCGGGCAGGGGCGGATCGAGACCTGATCCGCCAGCGCCGCGCGTAGCGGTCGGCTGTTTTTGTTTTACGCAATTCCGGACGGAAAACCGCTTCGCACTTTTCCTGAAATTGCTCTAACGGATCAGGATAGCCCTGAAATCATTGACATTGGTTCCGGTCGGGCCGGTTTCGAAGAGATCGCCGGTGGCCGCAAAGCCCGAATAGCTGTCATTGCCGTCGAGCAGCCGGCGCGGATCGAGCCCGGCGGCGCGCAAGCGCCTCACCGTGCCGCCATCGGCAAAGGCGCCGGCATTATCCTGCGAGCCGTCGATGCCGTCGGTGTCGGCAGCGAGGACATGAATGCCCTCCTGTCCGTCGATCGCAAGCGCCATGGCGAGCGCGAATTCGCCGTTGCGTCCGCCCTTGCCACCCTTGGTTCTCAGCGTCACCGTCGTCTCGCCGCCGGAAAGGATGACGACCGGCTTCGGAAACGGCCTGTTCCGGCCCGACACTTCGCGGGCGATGGCTGCATGCACCAGCGCCACGTCGCGCGATTCTCCCTCGATCGCATCGGAAAGGATCGCCGGCTCGATCCCCTGCGACGTCGCCAGGGCAGCGGCCGCCGCCAGCGAAACGCCGGCGGAGGCGATGATGTGATGCGCGTGGCGCAAGAAGACCGGATCATCCGGCCGCGGTGCATCGGCCTTCGGCGAGTTCAGATGGTCGAGTGCTGCCTGCGGCAGCTGTAATCCGTATTGCCTGATGATCTCGAGCGCATCGTGTCGTGTCGAACCGTCAGGGACTGTCGGCCCTGAGGCGACATGGGCCGGGTTGTCGCCGGGAATATCGGAGACGATCAGACTGACGACCCTCGCTTCGGTCGCTGCCGCAAGTCTTCCGCCCTTGATGGTGGAGAGATGCTTGCGCACGACGTTCATCGCCGAAATCGGCGCGCCCGAGGCAAGCAGCATTTCGTTGAGTGCGATCTCGTCTTCAAGGGTCAGCCCGTCCGGTGGGGCGGGCAGCAGCGCCGAGCCGCCGCCGCAGATCAGCGCGATCACCAGATCGTCTTCTGTCAGCCCGTTCACCGTCGCCATCAGCCGCTTTGCGGCGGCAAGGCCAGCCGCATCCGGCACCGGATGCGCTGCCTCGAGGATCTCGATGCCGCGTGTCTCGCAGCCATAACCGTAACGGGTGACCACCACACCTTCGAGCGGTCCGTCCCAGACGCTTTCGAGTGCCCGCGCCATCTGCGCCGCGCCCTTGCCGGCGCCGATCACCACGGTCCTTCCCTTCGGCCTTTCAGGCAGATGCGCCTTGATACCGGTCAGCGGATCGGCGGCGCGAACCGCCGCGTCAAACAGGCCTTTCAGGAAATCGCGGGGAGCGGTTATCGTCATCGGTGGTCTCTACTGCCTCGGGATCGATGGTAATGTAGGGCGCTTGCTGCACCATTGCCTAGTGCATAATGCAGCAATTCAAAGTGTTACAGCGCCCTTTGCGGCTCCCGAAAAGCTGCGCGGCGCGGTACACTCGCATCAGTCGGCGAGGGCCGCCAGGATGCGGACCCAGGATCGTATGCCTTTATGAAAGCTGGAGAGATCGTATTTCTCGTTCGGGCTATGGACGCGGTTGTCGAAGCGGGCGAAGCCGACCAGCAGGGCATCGCATCCGAGCCGCCGTCTGAATTCGCCGATGATGGGGATCGAGCCTCCCGTGCCGGCAAGGGCCGCTTCGCATTGCCATTCCGTCGAAAGCGCCTGAAGCGTTCTGGTGAGAAACGGACTGTCGATCGGCATGACCGTTGCCGGCGAAAGCCCGTAATCCCTGAAGCTGACCGAACAATCCCTGGGGATACGTGCGCGCACGTGCCGCTGGAAGGCATCGCGGATCGCCTGGGGATCCTGTCCTTTCACCAGGCGAAACGAAATCTTGGCGCTCGCCTTGGCCGGAATGACCGTCTTGAAGCCTTCGCCCGTATAGCCGCCGCTCATGCCGTTGATCTCGCAGCTCGGCCGCGCCCAGATCTGTTCGAGGACGGAACGGCCTGCCTCGCCGGCCGGATCTCTGAGGCCGATATCGCCGAGAAAGGCCGCCTCATCGAAGGGCAGCCTTTTCCACAGCGCCTTGATGGCGTCCGGGAGCTCTTTGACGCCATCATAAAAACCCTCGACCGCGACGCCGCCATCGGCGCGCCGCAGGCTCGAAACCACGTCTGACAGCACCTGCAGCGGATTGCGCGCGGCATTGCCGAACATGCCGGAATGCAGGTCTTGATCGGCGCAGGTGACCTCGATTTCCGTACTAAAGATACCGCGCAGCATCGTCGTGACGGCAGGCGTTTCGCGATCCCACATATCCGTGTCGCAGACGAAAACCGCATCGGCCTTCAACTCGTCTGCCGTGGCATCCAGAAAGGGTGCAAGGCTCGGGCTGCCGGCCTCTTCCTCGCCTTCGAACAGCACGCTTACCTGCACCGGCAGTTTTCCGGTGCCCCTCTTCCAGGCGCGGCAGGCTTCGACGAAAGTCATCAACTGTCCCTTGTCGTCGGACGCGCCGCGCGCCACGATCGCGGTATCGCCGTTCGGCAAGGCTTCCATGCGCGGCTCGAACGGATCGCTCGTCCACAGCGCCAGCGGATCGACCGGCTGGACATCGTAATGGCCGTAAAACAGCAGATGCGGTCCGGATGCCGCCTTTTCATGGGCGACGACCATTGGATGGCCGGTCGTTTTGCGCACCGATGCTTCGAAGCCGATGGCAGCCAGATCCCGGCTCAGCCACTCGGCAGCGGCGCGGCAGTGATCGCGATAGGCCGGGTCGGTCGAGATGCTCGGAATGCGGATCAGCTCGAAAAGCCGCGCCAAGCTGCCATCGAGGCTTTTGTCGACATAGGCAAGAACGGCATCGATATCTTGGTCCATGGCACTATTCATCGTCTCTCCTCAGCGTTTCAATCTTCCGGATCGAGAATGCAGCATTGCTCTGCTAGAGGCGTCAGCACCGCGGACGCCCCTGGTTCCATCGGATCGGACAACGCCCCATTGGCGGTGATCTCTCCCGCTGATGTCATGCATTTGTACTGATAGGCTCGGCCGAGATAGGTGCGCGTGCCGAGCACGGCCGCGATGCCATCGCCGTCACGGCTGACGGCAAGACCGTCTGCGCGGCAGGCCAGCACGAAGTCATCCTTGATCGGCCCGAATGTGTCCTGTGACAGCTGCAGGCTGGCTCCGCCCGTCGTTTCGGTGGTCACAAGCGCGCCGTTGCGCGCGGTCACCTTCATACGGATCAGGTTCTCGAAGCCGACGAAACGGGCGACGAAGGCGTTGGCCGGCTGACGATACAGCACCTCCGGCGCGTCGAGCTGCATGATGCGCCCGGCATTCATGATCGCCACTCTGTCGGAGATCGAGAATGCCTCCTCCTGGTCGTGGGTGACGTAAAGTGATGTCGTGCCATTGGCGCGCTGGAGCTGCCTGATCTCGACGCGCATGTCGATCCTGAGCTTTGCATCCAGATTGGAAAGCGGCTCGTCGAACATCAGAAGCGGTGGCTCGATGACCAAGGCCCGGGCGAGGGCCACGCGCTGTTTCTGACCGCCTGACAGAGCCGACGGCAGGCGGTCGGCGAGGGCGGAAAGGCCGACACGCTCCAGCATGGCCATCGTTCTTTTCGTCAGTTCCGGCTGAGGAATACGACGCTGCCTCAGGCCGAAGGCGACATTGTCCTGTACGCTCAGGTGAGGAAAAAGCGCGTAGTTCTGAAAGACCAGGCCGATGTCGCGCGCATGTGCGGGAAGGCCGGTCAGGTCGCGCTCGCCGAGCTTGATGCTGCCGCTGCTCGGTTGCAGAAAACCGGCCACGAGCCGCAATGTCGTCGTCTTGCCGCAGCCGCTGGAGCCGAGCAAGGAGACCAGTTCCCCGGCCATGATTGAGATCGACAGGTCCTTGAGCACCTGCGTGCTGCCGTAGTGGGCGGAGATGGAATCGATGGTGAGGGATACGGTCAAGAGCGTTCTACTTTGTCAGGAAGGTGAGGCCGAGCGTGGCCTCGACGACGGCCATGACGCCGACTGTCACGAACATCAGCAGCACCGAGACCGATGCGATCGTCGGATCGAAGAACTGTTCCATATGCGCGAGGATCTGAATCGGCAGCGTCGAGATGCCCGGCCCCGTCAGGAAGACCGAAACCGACACGTCGTTGATCGAGGTGATGAAGGCGAGGATGAAGGCGGCAATGACCCCGGCGCGGATGTTCGGCAGGACCACGGTCAGGAAGGTTTTCAGCGGCGGGCAACCCAGGCTGATCGCCGCCTCCTCGACGGAAAAATCGAAGGCCGCCAGGCTGGCGCCGACGACACGCACCGAATAGGGCAGGATCAGCAGGGCATGGCCGACCAGCAGGCTGATAAAGATTGGCAGTCCGAGGCCGATCGTGACCGATTTCATCAGCGAGAAGCCGAAGACGATCTCCGGCACCAGGATCGGCAGCACGAAAATGGTGGAAAGCCAGCGCGGCAATTCCACCCGGTAGCGGTTGATCGCATAGGCTGCCGGGACACCGATCAGCAGGGAGAGCGCCGTGCCGAGAAAGGCGACCTGCAGGCTGGTGATCGCGGTCGTGCGGAAGGCTTCGATCTGGAAGATATTGACGAACCAGCGCAATGTCAGGCCCTGCGGCGGGAAGGTCAGATAGGTCGTGTCGCTGACGGCCGCACCGATGATGATGACGAGCGGTGCGAGCAGGAAGAAGAAAACGCAGGCCGCAAAGGCGGCGAGGATAGGGTGAACGCGCCTGTCCATCACACCGCCATCGGATTGAGCCGGCGTGCGATGCGGCTCATGATGAGGACGACGCCGAGCGTCAGCACCACCATAATGGCGGCAATCGTCGATGCACCGACCCAATCGAAGGTCACCATGGCGCGCTGGTAAAGGAAGGTCCCCATCATCATCTGCTTTTCTCCGCCGAGCAGTTGTGGTGTCGCATAGGAGGTGAAGCTGCCGGTGAAGACCAAGACCGCGCCGACGATGAGGCCGGGTGTCGCAAGCGGCAAGATCACCTGAAAGAATGTCATCAGCGGTTTCGCGCCGAGCGAGGCGGCGGCATCGATCAGATCGCGCGGGATACCTTCAAGCACCCCGACGAGGGTCAGGATCATCAGGGGAACGAAGAGATAGACCATGGCAACGATCACCGAACCTTCGGTATAGAGCATCGAAAGCGGTTCACTGAGGATGCCGGTCGAGATCAGAATGGCGTTCAGAATGCCGTTCTTTCCGAGAATGATCAGCCATGCGAAGGATCGGACGACGACACCCGTCAGCAACGGAAAGACCGCCGCGATGATCATGATACTCTTCGCATGACCGGGCATCTGCGCGATTACATAGGCGGTGATGAAACCGACGGTGAGCGATATCGCCGTCGTGACCAGGGCGACTTCCAGCGTCCGATAAAGAACCGCCCGGCGAAAGCTGCTGCTGAAGAATGTCACATAGGGCGCAAACAGGCCCTTCGGTTCCGCAAACGTCGCCGCAATGGTGATGGCGACGGGAATGATGAGAAGCACAACGACGGCAATCGTCGCCGGCATCGTCAATCCCCATCTGGCAAAACGCTTCATCTCGAAACTCGTCGCATATCCTAGTATCAGGAGCGCCGCATCTCGGATTCGGATGTGCGGCGCTTCCATGTCTGGCAGTCAACCAGGTCAGGCCGGGATATCGGGCACCTTACTGACCGAAGACTTCGTTCCAGCGGTCGATCCAGTCGGCCTTGGCAGCATTCATCTTGGCATAGTCGATGCGGGTGAGGCTGGCGACCATATCCGGGCCATAGGTCCAGATCTTCGCCTGGTCCGGCGTCAGGCTGACCTTTGTCGAGATCGGCGCATCGACACCTTGTTCGGCTTCGGCCTGCTGGACGTCCTTGGATAGGATGAAGTTGATGAACTGATGGGCGAGTTCGACATTTTCCGAACCCTTCGGGATGTTCACGGTGTTCAGCGTGGCGATATCGCCGTCCTTGAGCTTGGCCCATGTCATCGTCGGAACGGCCGCCTGCATCGATGCCAGGGTAAAGTCCTGGGCCAGCGCAACACGCACTTCGCCTGTTGATATCAGGTTCACCAGCTCCGAGCCGGTGTTGTAGTTCTTGACGACATTGGGCTTCAGCGCCTCGATTTCCGAGAAGGCCTTGTCGGTGTCCTCATAGGTATCTGCGCCGCCATGCTTGCCGGCTTCCAGAACGACCAGCGGGCCGGCCGTAGTGGTGATTCCGGGCAAGGAGACGGAGCTTTTCAGATCGTCGCGCCACAGGTCGCCCCAGGCGGTGATCGGCGGGTTGACCTTGGCGGAATCATAAACGATGCCGACGCGCCCGATCGTATAGGCGGGGCCGTATTTACCCTGAGGCGCCTTGCCCAGCTCGTAGATATCCGCGAGGTTGGGGATCTTTGACGCATCGATCTCCTGGAACAGTCCCTGTTCGATGCCGAGCTGCGAGAAGCTGTCGGTAAGATAGATGACATCGACGCCCTTGCCATCGCGCAGTTTCAGCTTGTTGAGCCGGTCGGCATTGTTGCCGGTCTCGAACACGATCTCGCAGCCGCAGATCTTCTTGAACGGCGTGATGATGTTCGCATTCATCTTCTCGCCGTTATAGCCCCACCAGGAGATGGTCAGCGTCTTCGATTGCGCATGTGCCGCTGTGGTGCTGCCGACGGCGGCAAGCAGCGCCAGAGACAGGATTCGGGCAAAACGTCTGGCCTTCATGAGCAATGTCCTTCTGTGAAAAGCGGCGTTGGCAATCGGGATGATACCCCCAGGATTTGGGGGATACTATTTTTTGATCGATCGGGTCGCAAGCTCAATAATTGAGCAAATGCGCTCTTATGCGAGGAATTTTCCAAGGCCGGAGCATCGCTTTACACGTCGGCCTGTGGCCTTTACGGTCCGGCGGTTCCAGCTTCTCACGGGCATTTCATTCATGGCCACTTCGCGTACTGCCCTTCCCGACGATCTGCTGATCAACGCGTCCGACGAGGTTTTGACGCGCCAGGATCTGGTGCTGACGGCGCTCGGACGCCGGCCCGCCGACAAGCGGTTGCGCGTGGGCAAGTTGCTCGATGTCCATTCGAGGACATGGCTCGACGATCAGGAGATTGTCATCAAGGGCCGCCGCATCGCCTATGTCGGCCCCGCCGGCAGTTACGCAGGCGAGGTGAGCGAGCAGTTCTCCGAGCCGGATCTTGCGGCCGTGCCGGGCTTCGGCGAGGCACACAAACATATCGAAAGCTCCCATCTGACCCCCGAATGGGAGGCGGCTTTGGTGATGCCGCATGGCGTGACCTGGACATGCGAGGCGAGCCACGAATTTTCCAACGTCAACGGCGCCCGCAATCTGGAATTCTGGCTGGAAGCGCGCCGGCGCGGATCGCCGATGAAAATCTTTCCCCTGCCTGGCTCAGCCGTGCCGCCGACCGCCTACGAGTGGGGCGGCGGCTGGTTCGGCTACGACGAACAGAAAGCCTTTCTTTCCGAGAGCCTGATGGTCGCCGGGCTGGACGAGGTCATGGACTGGCCGTCCATTTCAGATCCCGGCAATCCTTCCTACGATCGCCTATGGGGCATGATCGGCGCGACCTTCGAGCAGCGCGGCGTCGTCGAAGGCCACGGTGCGGGACTGCGCGACATGGCCTCGATCAACGCCTTTGCCGCAGCGGGTCTCGCTTCGGATCATGAAGGCTGGTTTCTCGATGAGATCTGGCAGAAGCTGCTCCACGGTCTTTTCATCGAGCTCCGGCCGCATTCCCTGCCGGAGGTCATCCGTGGGCTGATCGACAAGGGGCTGACGGATTGGTCGCAGATCGCCCTGGTCACCGACGACCGCAGCGCCTCGGACACGCTGAAAATCGGTGCGACCGACCACAATGTCCGCCTCGCCATTGAAAACGGCCTTGCGCCGGAGATCGCCATCCAGTGCGTCACCCTCAATCCGGCACGCCATATGCGGCTGACGCCTTGGGTCGGATCGATCGCGCCGGGCCGCTTCGCCGATTTCGTTCTTCTCAGCGACATCGCCAGCCTCTCGATCGATAAAGTGTGGGCCGACGGGCGTCCCGTTTCCGAGGGTGCGACATTCATTGACGTGCGCCCTGAAATCGACTGGCCGCAATGGGCGACGCGGACCGTGAAAATAGACAGGACGATCACGGCTGACGATTTCCGCATCGAGGCGCCACCGAACCGGGCCACGGTCAACGCTGCACTTTTGCGGCCGTTTCACTGGCACGACGATTTCATCACCATGGAATTGCCGGTGGAAGAGGGCGCCGTGCAGCGGGATCCCGCGCGTAATGTCACCAAATTCGCAATTGTCGACCGGTTTTCCGGAGAGGCGAAGGTCTCCAGGATGTTCTGGCTGGGCACCGGACCGCGCACGCCGGAGACGGCACTCGCCTCTACGCTGGGGCACGACAAGCACAATATCTGGACGGTCGGCTCATCCGACGAGGCGATGGCGATATCAGTCAATGCCCTGAACGAGCAGCAGGGCGGCTGGGTGCTGGTATCCGCCGGCAAGATTCTCGCCCGCGTCCGCTACGAGGTTGGCGGCCTGATGACGGCGCGTCCGGCCGAAGTGCTCGATGCGGAGATGCAGGCTCTTTATACAGCCGGCGCCGGGATCGACTGGATGTACGAGCCGACCTTTTCGCCTCGATGGTGGCCGGGCTTTCCCGAACGCCTGTCATTTGCAACGCTGACCTGCTCGCCCTGGCGTTGGGTCCTAGTCGCGCCGTCGGAACTGGCGCCGGAGGGGTTCGTGAACGTGCTCAACGGCAAAACCCATCCGATCGTCTGGTGACGTTGCTGCCCGCTAAAATTCCACCTGATCGATCTTCTTACTGCAGCAAATAGAAAGCATTAACCATAGTCCCGTAGACAACGAACAGGATCAAAGGAACCTGTGTTCGATGGCTACTGAAATGACCCGCCGGCCTGCCGGCGACAATGAAGGCAGGATTATTGCCTTTCCCGCTGGAACCGGAACTGCCAATGTCGAGCGTTGCGCTCGCGAACTCGGCCGGCGGCATGGCGCAGATGCGATAGAATTCTGGAAGGCCGAATGCCGCAGGATTGCCGATCAGCTTTTGGCGGCCGGGATGCCGGAGAGCGATGTCGGTCAGCGGGTGCTGCAGTTTCAGCAAGACGTCCAGAGCGAACTGGTCTTCAGCCATCAAAACGGACCATTGCCCAAGTCTCAAAACCGATAGCGGCGATCTCGCGGGTTCTGACGGCCGTGATATGCCTTGCGACTATCGCAGCAGTCCGGCGGACCGAAGGGCGTCTTCAATGATTTTTTGGATGCCGCCACGATCGCTACCTGTGCCGTATGGATCTGCCGCGCTTTCCGGTTGAGCAGCAGAGACTTTCGCGTTGCGCCGTTTTTCAAACGAGGGGACGAGACCCCAGGACCTGGCAATTTCGACGGTCGAGGAAATTCCGACGTCAAGCATGAAGGGACCGCTTGCCCCATAGCCGGTGCCGACATCAAGCGGCGTGCCATGACCCATCCCGGCAATCGTATAGAGCTCGATTACCTCGACGCCGTCAGCGTCGGTCCAGACCTTTCGCTGATGCTGTCCGATCTCTTCGACACGCCCCGGGAATGCGTCGACGCCGTGGACATGTGTCCATTGCTCGACCATCGTATTTGCGTTGGACGGCACGACGGTTCTGTCTGCGCTTCCCTGCCAGATCGATAATGTCGGCCACGGTCCGTTGTGCTCTGAAGCATTTCTCAACCGCTGTTGAAGCTCTTTGCTGGTCGGACCGCCCTGGCCGCGCATTCGGTCGAACGCCTCGGGAATGGTTGCGGCACTGGCATATGGCAGGCCTGCGATGATTGCGCCGCCGGCAAAGACCTCGGGATAGGTGGCGAGCATGGCGGCGGCCATCGCACCGCCAGCCGAAAGTCCGGTCACGAACACGCGCCTGCCGTCGATGCTGTGTTCCGCAACCACCTTCGCAATCATCTGACGAATGGAAAAGACCTCGCCGTGATCCCGGCTTATGTCCTCCGGGTTAAACCAATTGAAGCAGAGGTTTGGATTGTTTGCCCGCCGTTGCTCGGGAAACAGCAGTGCGAAGCCGTAGTCCTCGGCCAATCGCGACCAGCCGGACCCGATATCATAGCCGGCGGCAGTCTGGGTGCAGCCATGCAGGACGACGACCAGGGCCATGTTCTTCCCGCGCTGTGACGGCAGATACGTATAGCCTCCCAAAGCCCCGGGATTAGAACCGAACGTTTCCAGGGAGACGAGGTCGGTGTTGTCCTGCGTGGGGCGGGTGCGAAGCATTCCTCGCAGCGCAGCAAGGCGTGCAAGCGTGTCTGACATGGATCTCATGAAAATTCTCCGCCAATCAGCAGCCGGGACGGCGGTGATGCTTACATAAACGCGTCAGTGAGCGAATGGTTGCTGCAGTGCACAATATTCTGGGGTGGCTGCACTTCCAAGCGCGTGGGCATGGTGCGCCGGCTCCCGCGACGAACCGGCTCCGGGCAAGTTCCATGACTAGGCTCAAACCTACGGCAAACCACTCTCTCACCGAGTGACGAGGAAAACGGTCAATTCAATTTGACCGATGGCTCCCGGCCCCAGACACGCAGTTTGCCAAGCGCCTTGATAAAAGCTGTAACGTCCTTCGTCGCTCCGAGCGCAATCACGCCTCATCGGGTGAATTGGCGATTCCGGCCTTCTGCATCAGCGCCTGTGCTGATTCCACATAGCCGATGAACTTGCAGTGCACGAAGGCATCCGCCACGAAATCGCGGGCCGTTGCCTCCTTTAGCAAGTCGCCGGTTCCCTCGGCCGAGGGGAGGAGTGCGGTCCGCCGTACTCCGGTGAGATTTTGACCTCACCGAAGTATCACCACGGCCGCATGTTCCGCTCGATGCAAAATAAATCGCCAATTGGGAAAGAGGCTGGCGGCGGAGAGCCGCGATGGCGCCGGTTAAAAGGGGACGCGTTGCCCTTCGACCCCGCGCCCGGTTTCCGTCGATTCTTAAATCCGAGGTGTGACGAGGAGATCCTCCTCTTCATCGCGCTGCGACCCGCCGAACGCTGCGGCGGCAGAGGCGATGAAAGCCCCGATCAGAAGCGACAACGCGCCGAGCAATGCCGTGGTGGAGGCCGCCTTGCGTGCCTTATCGGCGGCTTTCTGGGCGGCGACCTTGGCGTCGTCGATCCGCTTCAGCACGGTGTCGACGCGGGTACGCGCATCGGCTTCGGAAAGACCGGTCCGCGCAGAGACGATGGTGGCGAGATAGGCCTTGTCATCATCAGGAATTTGGCCTTCAGCGGCGCCGTTCAGGAGGATGCGGGATACTTCCGCCGTTGCCGCGGCGTCATTCGACGGTGCCGCTGCGCGAGTCTGATCAGGACGCAGCAACGCGTCGGTAAAATAGGCAGTGGGCAAATCCATCGGCGATGCTGTCGACGATGCGGCTGCCGTGCCGGCTGCAGTGGCGGTCGAACCCACAGCTTGTGCGGCGGAGCCTACGGCTTGTGCGCCTGCGCCGGCAAGCGAAGTCAGCGACGACGCCAGAAATCCGGCGACGAAGATCGTCGCCAGCGCCCAGCTGATGAAGCCATGCGCCGTATCGCGGAAGAACACCTCATCGGTGTGGACGGCCGCCCACTTCGTGCGCAGCCGGCCGGTGATGTAGCCTCCGAGCCCGGAGGAGAGCCATTGCACGACAACGAGCCAGATCGCTGCCGTCACCCCCACCGTGCCGAGCGAACTGCTTTGCCCCGACCAGGGCGACACCATCGTCAACCCAACCCCGGATCCAAGCAACAGAAGAATGAGCGTCACCCCGATGGCAGCCGCGGCGCCTGCGAAGATAGGCCCCCATGTGATGGCGGATTTGGACGATTCGACCGGAGTAGCAATCTCTCCGGAACCTGTCATTGAAACCGACATGATCTGTTCCTATCGCATAAACAGAGCAAGAAGGATGATGATCGGCAGTGGAACACCAAGCAGCCAAAGAAGAATACCGCGACCCATGAGAGACCTCCTGTCAGGAACTGACGTTACGTGGTTGATGCCACTCAACTTTTATCCACGGCGTTTGTTCCCGGCCGGCTTCTCTCGCGCGGGTTCAGCCGAAACCCGACATGATCTGCCGCGCAATCTCTTCAATCACGCGGCAGCTTATAAAGTAACAACAGATTGTCGGATCGGTTGCCGCATCCTTGACATTTGAGGCGCTTGGCAACCTCGGCGAGAGATATGTCACGGCCGCAACGGCGAGCAATCTCCCACCGGTCGATGGATGTTTCGTGATGGCATATGCGGCAACGGGCATGGAGGACGTACCACTGCGGCAAGGTCGCCAGCGTTTCTTTTTCGATTTCGACGGCATGGCGACCAGGAGATGCGAGTTCAATACTGCGGCGATGTTTCATGCCCGTTCAACGGTCTGTGTCCGTCCACGTGTCATGTCGCAACCCATCCCTCTTTCCGCGAAGGCAAGCTGAAGTCGCAGGTGATGGCAGTCCAGCAGCAATGTCGTGATGGCGGCACGGACGTCACCATCATGAAAGGCGACAACTGCATCGACTTCAACTTTCAGCGCTTCTTCTGCCAGCTTTTCAGCTATCTGCGGACGCACGATCTCGATCTCCTTCAGAGTTTCCACCGCAAGTTTTCAGATTGGCGGCCATTACGCCGATGTTCCTATTATGTTCCGATGGACTGACGAGTCAAGAGAGGTCGACGCTGAGGTTTCCGCAGCTTTCGAACGGAAACAATCTCGAGAGCCCTTGGTTGACGTTGCAGAGTTTATGGAGGTCGCAAGAGAATCTTGCGCGTTCGGAGCTAACGCCAATCGGGGAGTGCGCCTATATCATCCAGATGATCTGGAAGGAGATGAGTTCTGGGAAAATTTCTCCCAGTATTCCAAAAGGGGAGAGGCTCTCATCGCTTCGTAAACTGGAGAAGCATCGATGAACAGACTTCAGACATTTGTAGCAGCCGCGGCAATCAGCCTTGCCGCCATGACCTCGGCCTGCTCGACACCACCGAATTCATATGGCTCGGCATCAGGATATCAGCCGGGCGATTCAATGAACCCGGCCTGTGCGGATGGATTTCGGCCAGGCGACGGCCGTTCATGCAGCTATTAGAGCCAGGCGTCTAAAGGCGGGCGTCCCTTTGTCCGTACAACAGGCGGTGGCTGGCCGCTTCAGCGCTAGGTTCCTGGAGCGCCAACCGGCACCGTGGCGGACTATTTCGCCGGCCGGCCGGCTGCAATACAAGCGCGCCGTCAGGTCGCTTTTATCGAGCATGCTTACTTGTTTGTGCGGCCGCGCTGTTTAGGGTTTATGCCGCCAAATCTGTTGGTGTCGTTGGCCACATCGCCTTCTTCGGTGTTCTCCCCGGCAATATCGTCGGCGCCCGTGTCACGATGCAGCCCCTTCGATTGTCCGATACCCGGATCTCGCTCGAGATCTGCGTCGGTAGGGCGAGATGACTTGGGATGTTTGGAAGTCATGATTTTCCTCCGTTTCGTTGCCTAATGCAAAACAGCGGCCGGCTGCGAGAGTTCCAGTGAAAACGGGATTAAGCGGGCATATTGGTGCTTTAATTAGAACACGTAGGGGCGGCTGATCGCCTCCTTGACGGCGTCGCCCTTGCCGGGGGCGGCGACCGCTCCAAATCAGGTGCCAATGTTGTCAGAGGCGGAACGATGCTCATTCAGCCAATTGATTACTTTCTGCTTGTTTGGTTTGCACTTGCCCTTACGTCCACCTTGTACGTTGCTTGGGACCAGTACACCAACAATCCCGAACCGGTGGTGATGAAGTGGGGCTTCATCCTCGTCACGCTCTACCTCGGTCCCTTCGGGTTGCTGATCTATGTGCTCGCCGACAAGGAGCCGCGGCCGGGCACGCACGAAGAGTTCGTCAAACCGCTATGGAAGCAGGGCATCGGCTCCACGATCCACTGTGTGGCGGGAGATGCTACCGGTATCATCATCGCCGCGGTGATCGTCGCGCTACTGGGTCTGCCAATGTGGCTCGACCTGATCGTCGAGTACATCGCCGGGTTCGTGGTCGGCCTCTTCATCTTCCAGTCCCTCTTCATGAAGAACATGATGGGCGGCACCTACCAAGAGAACGTTCGCAAGTCCTTCCTGCCTGAGTTCATCTCCATGAATTTCATGATGGCCGGCATGGCGCCTGTCATGAGCTTCCTGATGATGGGCCGCGATATGCGCGCCATGGAACCGACCGAACTGCTATTCTGGGGCGTCATGTCGTTGGGCGTCATGGTCGGGTTCGCGCTCGCCTATCCGTCCAATGTCTGGATGGTCGCCCATGGTCTCAAGCACGGTTTGATGACCGACCGCGGAGACACTGACCATGCCGAGCGTGCGCACGAAAGCCGTTCGGAGCCCTCGCCACCAGCGCATGAGCACAAGGAAAACCATCGACACGCCGTGATGGAAGCTCCGCGGTCGCCGCGTCGCGGGAGCGCGCTCCATCATGATGGCCACGGTTCCGGCCACGACATGGCCCCGGATACGCCTGTGCCACAGCTCGCTGCCGTTGGTGGCATCTCACTGATGTTGTTGCTGTTCGGCATGGTCGCCCCTGCCAACTGGGTCAATATGACGTTGAGCGCGCGCGATGTCGAGGGCGCCATCATGCCGCCGGGCATGATCATGGATCGCGACACTCCGGCCGAGGCGATGCTGGATATGGCGGCGATCCATCCACGCTATATCACCGCTACCTATGGCCTCGACACGCGCGGCGACCGTGTGCTCGAACCTCGCATTGAGGGCGGCGTCAAGGTCTTCGACATGGAGACCAAGGTCGTTCGCTGGACGATTCTGCCAGGAATCACGGTCGACGCCTACACTTTCAATGGTCAGCTACCCGGTCCGCGGCTTCAGATCCGTGAAGGTGATCGCGTCCGCATCAAGGTGAAAAACAGCCTGCCCGAAAGCACGTCAGTGCATTGGCACGGTTTGGTCCTTCCCAACGAGATGGACGGACCGGCAGAAATTACCCAGCCGCCGATCAATCCGGGCGAGACCTACGTGTACGAATTTACTGCGGGGCAGTCGGGTTCATATTTCTATCACTCGCACGACCACGTTGACCGGCAGCAGGCTCTGGGCCTCTATGGCGCGTTGATGATCGATCCGGCGCAAGCCGATCCGACCACGATCGCAGACCACGAGTATGTCATTCTCTTGCAGGAGTGGCTGAAGCGCGAGGGCCTCACCTATCCAGCCATGCCGATGGATGGCGGGCAGCCCAACTACTTTACCATCAACGGCCGTGCCTATCCCGAGACAGACACCATCAAAATGAAGGTCGGCGAAACCCTGAAGGTGCGCTTTGTCGGGTCGAACAATGGCTTCATCCATCCCATGCACATTCATGGTGGACCATTTACCGTCGTTGCCCGTGACGGCATCAATCTCTCGCCAACAGCGCGCTTTCAGGCGGACACCGTCAATGTCGGCCCAGGACAGCGCTACGACGTTATCTGGAAGGCGCTCAATCCCGGCAAATGGCTCATTCACTGCCACATCGGGCACCACACGACCAACAATAATACCGAAACCGAAGGGGGCGGCGGCCTGATGATGGTCATCGAGGTTGAGGTCTAACAAACACCGCCGCAAATCACACCGCGTCGGTCACCCCGTTGCCAACACCAGCAGCGAGCCGGTTGGTTGGTTTGACTGCCAATTCACTTCGCTACCGCTTTTTCCGGAGGTCACCGGGCAAAGCGTCAATAAGTTGATGCACTTTTCCGGTGGCGAAGGCGATGTCCTCGCGCGGCAGATGGACTGTTATCTCGATCTCTTGCCACCTGCCGCCATGGTCTTTTGCGAACCTGACGGCGGCTTCCAAAGAGGTGAATTGCACCGCCGGTGCATTGGCGGTCCAGAACTGCACGCTGCAGTCCGCCGTACTGTAATCTAAGAATGCTTTTTCGGGATCTAGCGCCATGGCATTTGCTGTACACCGCCGGCAGTTTTTTGGCCAGCGGTTACCTGCTCGCAGTAAAAGCGCGTTGTCAGCCAGCAGAATTTTACTACCGAAGCCATCACAAGCGCGCCGTCGGTCTCACCAACCGGCGGGCCGTCGTGCTGCAAAGCGGGGAGGGAAGTGAGAAGAAAGCGCCTGCATTCGGAGTTATCAACGGAGCAGGCGCTTAACTTGAAAAATGGCTCCCCTAATGGAGTTCTGACGTTCCACAAGAACGCATCAGCTTTCGCCAGCCGCGCTCACGCTATCGAGTTCTTCGGAGCATATCGCGGGTCGGACCTGCTCGGCGTCGATGCGTTCAAGCGCGTGATTCTCCCGTGGGGGATTATCTAAAGTGAGCGGCCACGGCACTGCGCTAACAAGTGCCGTGGCCTGAACTGTCAAGTGCTCTCTGGTAGAAGCAGGGCTGATGTGACAACGCGCTTCTTCCACACTCGACTGACGCGTTCGCGAAGAAAGTCGTGGGATGGCCTGTCGAAGACATAGTAGCAGAGGAGGCCGACCGCCATTGAAGCCAAAAAGGTGAAAGCGGCTAAGAGTAGCTGCTGGCTCAATGGAACACCCCATCGCTCAAGACCGATCTTCGAGAAGAGATATTTACAAACACCGATCGTGATCAAGTGGGATAGATAAATGGCATAAGAGGCATCGCCGAGCGTCTTCAGAAACTCGATATGTCTGACGCTGCCGTTTCTCTCGTAGGACAATGATCCGACTAGAACGACGGCTGCAGGTAATCCCCACGTGACCACGCGCGCGAAACCGCCTTCTGGTGGCGCGATGAAGGACAGCGCTATGCCAGCAATGCCGAGGGCGATCAACAATAGGTCAACGCCGCTTTGAAGCCTGCGGCCCGACCTATACCAAGCCGCGATCGAAATGCCTGCGGCGAATTCGAGAAGCATCGGCGAAGTGAAAAGTCCGAATGGTGCATTGTGGAACGGGAGTTCTCTGGCCAGGACGAAAGAAATCAGGGCCGCCAGGATGCATGGCAGGCGATAACGCTCGCGAACCAGCAGAGACAGCGCAAAAATCAAGTAGAAAAACATCTCGTAGTTGAGCGTCCAACCCACCCCCAGAGCCGGTTCCATGTCGCCGTTTCGACCATAGTAAGGGATGAACAGCAACGACATCACGATCTGAAGAGGTGTCGACAAGAAATTTCCAAATGAGCCCGGCGACACTTCTGAGGCAATAACAAATATCACAGTAAAGAGCCAATAAAGCGGAACGATTTTTATTAATCGATGAGTCAAAAACGTTCCAAATTTCATGTCCTTGCCCGCAGTTACCGACCACATAATGAAGCCGCTGATCAGGAAGAACAAATCGACTCCTGCGGCTAAAGGCCTCCACTCGCACCCAAAAATATAGCCTACGTGCATTACGACCACCGCCGTTGCGGCAAGCGCTCTTAAGTATTGAATTGAGTAAATCACCGACGACCCCCAGTTGAGTGGCGGCCACTAAACATGCGCAGTTGCCGGTGTCAATGATTGCAACCTTCGACCGTGAAATTTCCTAGCCTATAACCTCAATATGCTCTGCGAGGGATTTATCTTGCACCGAAATCCATTTAGTAACATCGCGATCCATGACGAAAGTAGGTGTCTTTCTTTCTCTCTCTCTCGTCTGTGCTCGCCAGGCTTTGTAAATACTGAAGCGGCCTCGGTTGTCTCAATAAGCTCGTCGAGTTGATGCATTGCAACATGCTCTAGCGTCGTTTGCTTCAAATCAAACGGTCCGTTCAAGCGGGCAAATACATCAGGCAAACTGCTGACGCCTTTGACCACTTTGATATCGGAGTAAGAAACGTCCGCACGATAAAGCGCTTGGCTCCGATCATCCCGGCGATCTTTTGCGTAAATTCAGTCACCCTATTAATGCGCAAAAGCCGACTGCCGAACTTGGCATGAAGAAAGTCTCTCCCGATATCTGGCGCGTCACATGAAGTGCATATAGCCAGGGCGTTGAACCCCGACATCAACAGCATGTTAGCAAACCTTGTAGAGGATTCGAGATGGACCATTCCTAAGCCCTCACGAACGTCGACTGCGTGCTGATTTTCGATCGTATGGTAGAAATTGATGGGATTAAGCCGGATGTTTCCGTCGATCCAAAATTTAACCGCCGTGTCGTCTGTGAAGATGTAAGCAACGTCTTCGTCGGCAAGTGGAGGAGGTTTGGCAGGCGTTATGATAACGCGCGCGTAAGGAATAGCGGAGGGAGCCACTTGAGCCACGAAACGGCGGCATTCAAGGGCCGCTAACACTTGGAAACAAGCGCGGGTCTTTTGAGGGTTCATCGTAAGATGCGCGTCTCCTCACCTTGATAGCAATGGAGATGCATCCACTTCCCAAAAAACTGAAAGGCTTCGACGACCTTGGAAATGGTAAATATGCAGATTCTCTCATCCGCCGGTGGCTTGCAACACGAGTGGAATAAGAGAACGCGCAAAGAATCGACTTTGCTGAGATATCTGCTTACTTCCGCTTTCACAGCAACCGGAGGAATCGCGATGTGATCTGATCGCTCATAAGTTCGTTCCAGACGGCTTACACGCCCTTCCAGCTCGATGAGGAGATTGCGAAGTCCGGCTTGATGCATTTCCCGCCGCCATTGCACGCGACGGACTATATCGCTGGCGCTAGAGCAGCGCTAGCGGATAGGGAATAAGCTATTCACAGGCAGCTAAAAGCGGGGAGGGAAAGTGGGAAGTGAGTACCTGTTTCGGATTTCTCGACAAAAACAGGTACTTATTTCCTAAAATGGCTCCCCGGGCCGGATTCGAACCGGCGACCTGTCGATTAACAGTCGAATGCTCTACCGCTGAGCTACCAGGGATCACTGCTTGGCGCGGTGTGAGTGCGCTAATACAAACGCTTTCCCGATTTGCCAAGCGGTTTTTTCAAAAAAATGAAATGAACTTGTATTTGGGTTGTCTGCGCCCATCTCTGGGCAATGACAAATGTGAATGATCGCAGTGAGACAAGTAGCGGCGAAAAGCGCAAGGCACGGGCAGGGCGCTTCGGCATCGATCATGCAAGCGGCAGGCTTGTGCTCGGCTCCTTCAGCATCGGCATGCCGCGCTCGCGCATCGCGCGGATGGCGCTCGGTGTGGCCCTCATTTTCTGCGGATTACTGGGTTTCCTGCCCATCCTGGGCTTCTGGATGCTGCCGCTCGGTTTCCTCGTGCTCTCGCACGATCTGCCGTTCGCGCGCCGGCTGCGACGGCGTCTGGCGGTCTGGTGGCACAGACGCCGGAGACCCGCTGACTGACGGCCACCCCAGAACGGGTCTTGTGGAACAGTGGATCGCCTTTCGCATTCGTGGTTTATGGAACGTAAAATCCGAAACGCGCCACAATGATGCAGGTCAGGAAATGAAAGCATTTTTTGTTGTCGTCCTGTCGGCAGTTGTCCTCTCTGGTATTTCCGCCGAGGCCCAAGCCATCGACAGCCGCGGCTTTGACGCTCGTGGCATCTGTCGCCGTCCCGAAGGCTGCGTGGTCGACCAAGGTCAAGGCGGCAGCTACAACGGACCTCGCAACTATCGCAATTTTAACGGCCGGAACGAGCGTGATGGGAGGAACGACCGCGAGCGGAACGACCGCCGCTATCGTTCTCAGAACAGAAGTGACAATATCAGAGCGCGAACCGGCCGCGTTGCCGCAAGCCCTGTGATTGAGTTGGGCGTGCAGCCTATGTACATCTAGTTCGATCTGAGTTCGCTTTCCTCGAAAGTCCCGCCATGGTCCGGATCGAGACCTGTCGCCAGCAACAAGCTGCAGGCGGCAAGGAGGAGAACGAGCTTGACTGCATAGGACGCCACGGAGACCGGTTGTCGACGGCCCGGTGATACGCGACACGGCGCTACATAATATTTGTAATAGAAGTGCGGATCATCGGTTTCCAGCAGGTTCTGGTAGACGTGCAACGGAATATCCGCATGCTTCAAAGGCGGAGAACCGGGGAACTTTACATAGAGATCCCGGGTTTCGGCGTCGTATGCCGCATGTACGTGCTTCGATTTGAGGGCAGCCCAATCCATTGCAAGCTCCTATACCCTCCCGAAAATAATTGAGTCCCGGAGGGGGATCGAAGTCAAGTCAAGAATTTGTTTCAAATGCCATTATTGGCAGGAAATGGGGCATCGTCATGGCCATGGAAATTCCGGCCCGCGCGCGTGCCGTTTCGGGATGACAAAATGGTCGTTTCGGCAGCAGCGGAATGGCGTTTTTCCGAAATGCCCTCTTGCGATTTCCTTACGATCATTCTAAACGCTCGCCACGGCTCAGATAACGAGCGCGTGAGGCCTCGTGGCGGAGTGGTGACGCAGAGGACTGCAAATCCTTGTACCCCGGTTCAATTCCGGGCGAGGCCTCCAACATCTTTTCACCGCATCGATAAGCATTTGCAAAACCTTGGTAATTTTCGAGGTGTGGTAGTTCGAACTTGAACCGTTCCGCCACACCAAAAAGCCAGGTGTGGCAGTGTGTTCCCGGTTTATCCGTTCGCCACGTCGCTTTCGTCGGTCAGCGCCAGCAGTTTCGTACCGACGCCGTCCCAGTTGATTCGTGCGACCGTCTGCCGGCCAGGCGGGCGTGATCGGCATTTTTCGTATAAATTTTGAGGTCTTTCCATCGCGCCAGGCGAACGTCGCCTCGAGCATGCTGTCGGTTGTGGGCAACGTCGGCCGCCAGTCCCTTGCGGACTGAATGGGCGGTGAGGTGGCCGAGGCCGGCCCGACAGAACCAATCCGAGATTCTGTTTCCAAGACTTTTGATGGAGAACGGCCTGCCGAAATCGGTGGCGATGTAGGTGAGGCCCGTCACCTTGTGCATGGCGAGCACAGCCTCGATGATGGGGTGGATGGCGATCTCGATGTCGTGTGGATTGCGGTTGCAGTTCTTGAATAGGCGAAGCTTGAACATGTCCCTGCGGCGATGCTGCGGACCGAGCTGCGAGACATCTGACACTCGGAACATCATGATAGCGACACACAGGAGGGACTTGGAGCGCATCCCATGTGTTTCGATGCACTTCGGCCAGCTCCTCGGGCGTCGCGGTCGCGTGGCCGTCCGTATGGACGGCGAAGGGCTCGACGAGGCGGGCGATGTTCGGAGCGATTGCCTTGCCGTCCTTCCTGGTGTCGAACAACTGCGCGGCACCGTCAGGCGTTCGCCGGCTGCGAAGGGCGTTTCCTTCTTGCTATCGCGCAGGACCTCGAGTGTGGTCGACGTGGCAGGACAATGCGGCGTTTTATGAGGTCGAATAGAGTTTGAGGCGGGTGAAGAGTGCGAGAAGGCGCGATAGGATGCCAAGCTTGACCGGGATTCCTATTGTTTCTTTGCCGAGCTTTGTGAGCCGCCAGCCGGTGACGTAACTCCATCCGCCACCAGGACTATGAATGGTGACGAGGCCAAGATCACATGCACGATTTACAACCGTTTTGTCGTGATCTTCCCATTCCCCATCAGTCATGAGACAGCAGAGATCGACTTCCTTCGCTGTCATATACAGAAGCTGAATAACATCTTCGTCCAGTGACGCTATGGCAGCCGCAGAGGACATGCCTGCGTGATTAATTATGTTCATTGATTCTCCCCACCCAAGTAATTAGCTTCAGCCCACGCGAGTAATTTGCACAAGCACTATTTCTGGACTTTTGTGACGTGGTTACCAAGTGCGCGGTTATTCAACAGGGTTTAGGAGATGATATGCACCGGCGGGGGACGGTGCTGCTTTCAGACGGCATCTTGGCGAGTTTTGCATTCCTCTGAGGTGTGGCAGGGTGTGGCAGCCGCCTTTGATTTCTCAAGGGAAATATTTCAGCTAAGGTGTGGCCGAAAACTCGCTAACCATTTGACGCCGCCCGCTTGCGAATTTCTGGACCTCAAACATCTCCACATGACAGAATCTATGTGAAACGCTGCCGGCTCAACGGTGCAGCATCGCCGTTTGCTAAGCTACCAAACCCGCTGGCTCGGCGAAAAATCGAACTGTGACGGATTGATTCCCGTGAGGCGGTAGCGCCTTCAGGCCGCCCTTGCGAATTTGAGCCTGATATTCCAGATCGCTCAATTCAGGCCCGTCATCGATTTCGGGGCCGGCGCCAAGCAGCCGCCGCATGCCCTGCGGCGAAATGCAGGTGAAGCTGCGAATGTCGCCGCTGCTGTATTTGGTCAGCAGCAGGCGGGCATCGGCGTTGTAGTGAAGCGCTTCTATGTAGCGCGATTGGATCAGGAAGGTTTGCATGCGCACACCCATAGCGGAAGGCGAGGGCGGTGCGACAAAATGGTTGACGTAACGTTAATGCGCATGCGGCTGTCGGTGCTGGATTTCAAAAGAAACAGACGTATATCAGGCCTGCGCCCGCCGGCATGAGATTGCCGCAGACGCCATGCAGAGAGATATCTCCGAGCTCGCTTCGGCGCCCTATCGTCTCCAGGTCGTTTCGCCGTCCAGCAACCCGCAGCAGAATACGCCGATAAGCGCTGCGACGATGAAGAAATCGAACAGCGTGAAATATTCGAAAATCGCAGACATGGCCTGCTCCTCCTATTTCCTCCGATGCAGATCATAACATGAAGGGGCGGAACGTTCCACGCTGGGGTTGCAGCGTCCATCCTGCCCCTGTGGCGCGGATGAGGCGCCGGCCGGATTCTTTTCGCCGGCGGCTGCCAAGCCTTGAAAGCATCCGTGGCGGAGATTAAGAGACGAGGGACAGGAACCGCTTTTTAAGAGCGAGAGGACATGATGGATTTCGAAGCAGCGCGCGCAAAGATGGTCGATACCCAGGTTCGCACGACGGACGTTACCTCGCATTCCGTGCTGACGGCGTTTCTCACGGTGCCGCGTGAGGCTTTTGTGCCGGAGAAGGCGAAACTGCTGGCTTATATCGATAACGATGTCGAGATCTCCGCAGCCGCACCGGGAAAGCCGGCCCGCTTCCTGATGGAAGCGTCGCCGCTCGCCAAGCTGCTGCAGCTGGCCGCGATCACCAAGGATGATTTCGTGCTCGAAGTCGGTTGCGGCACCGGTTACACATCGGCGCTGCTATCGATCATTGCCGGCTCCGTCATCGCGCTTGAATGTGACGAGACGCTAGCCACTGAAGCGAAGGCGCAGCTGGCTGGCTACGCCAAAGTCGAGGTCGTGACCGGCCCGCTCGAACAGGGCTACGCTGCCGGCGCTCCCTATGATCTGATCTTCATCAACGGCGCAGTCGAAGAGGTTCCGGCCGCCCTTCTCGGGCAATTGCGCGATGGTGGCCGTCTGGTCACCGTCGAAGGTTACGGCAATGCCGCCCGCGCCAAGGTCTTCGTCGCCGAGCGCGGCGCCATTTCGGAAAACGTCTTCTTCAATGCCTCGGTCAAGCCGTTGCCGGGCTTCGCCAAGGCGCGCGAATTCGTTTTCTGACATCGTTCTTGTCGATGACGTTCAGCGACGGGCGCCATCGGCGCCCGTTTTTTATCAGCGCCGCTGGAAAGCCTTCACAAACATCATCTACCCTGACGCCGCCACAGCCGATCGGACGGATGTTATGCGCTTCAAATTCTTTTTCATCGGATGTCGCCGCCGCAAAATTGCAACAGGCTTTGCGGGTGGCAAAGATCAGGTAACAAAACTGTGCATGGCCGCATTCATTTGATTCGCGATGATTTTTTTCCCGCCTGGGGTATTCTAAGGTCGTGGTGATTCGGATGAACGCTCCACACCATCCGGTCGTTGTTTTGGAATAACGGGGATAGAAATGGCTCAGCCAAGTGTAGCGCGTGAACCGTCCATGGAAGAAATTCTGGCGTCCATCCGTCAGATCATCGAAAGCAATGAGCCTGGCGCCGGCAAGGCGATTTCCGCCTCCCTGCCACCGGTCTACGGCGCCGACGAGGATGACAACAGCTCCGAAATTCATCTGACGGTCGACGACACCTATGCCGGCGTGGAGTTCCCCGAACCGGTCATGCGCTCCTCCGATCCGCGTTTCGTCGCCGCCAATTCGGCAGGCACCGCTCCCGAAGCCGAAGTGCCGGCCCGCGCGCTGTCGCTTGCCGATGTCGCCGCCCGCGTGCGCGCTGCCTCCGAGCGCAGCGCCGTGCAAGCCGGTCAGGCGCTGCGCGAAATTCCGAGCGGTTTCCGCCAGCCCGAACCGCAGCCGGCCGTGACGCCGGAACCGCCGCGCGCCGCGGCACCACAGCCGCAGCAGTCGCAGCCTGTTTTCGCGGCTGCCGCAGCGCCCGTTCAGCCTGTTGCAATCCAGCAGCCGGCCGAGCCGGTTGTTATGGAAACGCCTGAGGTGGCCGTCGCCGAGCCAGCGCCTGCTATCGAAACAGCGCCGCCGGCCATGGCGCCCGCTCAATCGTCGACTGACCGTTTCCTGCCGAGCGTTATGGACGAGGTCCAGCCGACGCTGCTTTCGGAGGATGCCGGCCTGCAGATCAGCCGCTCTTTCGAGGAGCTCGCCGCCGCGATCGACGGTGCCGAGCGCCGCTCGCTGGACGAGATCGCGGAGGACATGCTGCGCCCGATGCTGCGCGAGTGGCTGGATGATAATCTGCCGACACTGGTCGAGCGGTTGGTGCGCGAGGAAATCGAGCGCGTGGCCCGCGGCCCGCGCCGCTGATCGGATTGCTTTTTCCTGAAAAGCCGCTCCGGTCTCCGGGGCGGCTTTGTTATTGACTTGGCCGAGACCATCCTATTTACAAACGCCCATCCTCGAACCTCGAAATTGGTCAGAAAATGCTCGACAAGACCTATGATTCCGCCGCCGTCGAACCGAAAATCGCCGCGATATGGGATGAGGCGGACGCTTTCCGCGCCGGCGCGAACGCCAAAGCCGGGGCCGAGACCTTCACCATCGTGATCCCGCCGCCGAATGTCACCGGTTCGCTGCACATGGGCCATGCGCTGAACAACACGCTGCAGGACATCCTGGTGCGCTTCGAGCGCATGCGCGGCAAGGACGTGCTCTGGCAGCCGGGCATGGACCACGCCGGCATCGCCACGCAGATGGTCGTCGAGCGCAAGCTGATGGAACAGCAGCTGCCGGGACGCCGCGACATGGGCCGCGAAGCCTTCATCGACAAGATCTGGGAATGGAAGGCTGAATCGGGCGGCCTGATCTTCAACCAGCTGAAACGCCTGGGTGCGTCATGCGACTGGTCGCGTGAACGTTTCACCATGGACGAAGGCCTGTCGAAGGCCGTTCTCGAAGTTTTCGTCACGCTCTACAAACAGGGCCTGATCTATCGCGACAAGCGCCTGGTCAATTGGGACCCGAAGCTCTTGACGGCGATTTCCGATATCGAAGTCGAGCAGCACGAGGTCAAGGGCCATCTCTGGCACCTGCGCTATCCGCTGGAGAAGGGCGTAACCTACCAGTACCCGATCGCTTTCGATGAAGAAGGCAAGCCGACCGAATTCGAGACGCGCGATTATGTGGTCGTCGCAACGACACGACCGGAGACCATGCTGGGCGATACCGGTGTGGCCGTCAATCCGAAGGATGAACGCTATCAGGGCATTGTCGGCAAGCATGCCATTCTGCCGATCGTCGGCCGCAGGATTCCGATCGTTGCCGACGATTATGCCGATCCGGCTGCCGGCACCGGCGCGGTGAAGATAACGCCCGCGCACGATTTCAACGACTTCGACGTCGGCAAGCGCGCAGGTCTTCGTGTCATCAATATCATGAATGGCGACGGCACGATCACCATCAAGGACAATGAGGACTTTCTCGAAGGTCTCGACAATCCGGCGGCGCTGCATGGCGCCTGGGATCGCCTGGAAGGGCAGGACCGTTTCTATGCGCGCAAGGTCATTGTCGAGATTTTCGAAGAGGCGGGCCTGGTCGACAAGATCGAACCGCACAAGCATATGGTCCCGCACGGCGACCGCGGCGGCGTGCCGATCGAGCCGCGGCTGACCGAACAATGGTATGTCGATGCCAAGACGCTCGCCGAACCGGCGATCGCTTCGGTGCGCGAAGGCCGCACCAGGATGGTGCCGAAGAGCTGGGACAAGACCTATTACGAATGGATGGAAAACATCCAGCCCTGGTGCGTCTCCCGTCAGCTCTGGTGGGGTCACCAGATCCCCGCCTGGTACGGCCCGGACGGCCAGGTCTTCGTCGAAAAGACCGAGGAAGAGGCGCTGCAGGCGGCGATCCAGCATTATCTCTCTCATGAGGGGCCGATGAAGGCCTATGTCGAGGACCTGCTCGAAAACTTCAAGCCGGGCGAGATCCTGACGCGTGACGAGGACGTGCTCGACACCTGGTTCTCCTCAGCACTCTGGCCCTTCTCGACGCTCGGCTGGCCGGACGAGACGCCGGAGCTGGCGCGTTATTACCCGACCAATGTTCTCGTTACCGGCTTCGACATCATCTTCTTCTGGGTCGCCCGCATGATGATGATGGGTCTGCACTTCATGAAGGACGAGGACGGCGAACCCGTCGAGCCCTTCCAGACCGTCTATGTCCACGCGCTGGTGCGCGACAAGAATGGGCAGAAGATGTCGAAATCGAAGGGCAACGTCATCGATCCCCTGGAACTGATCGATGAATACGGCGCCGACGCGCTACGGTTCACTCTGGCGATTATGGCGGCGCAGGGCCGCGACGTGAAGCTCGATCCGGCCCGCATCGCCGGCTACCGCAATTTCGGCACCAAGCTCTGGAACGCCACGCGCTTCGCTGAGATGAATGGTGCGAAGAGCGACCCGCACTTCGTGCCGGAGGCCGCCGAACTCACCATCAACCGCTGGATCCTGACGGAACTTGCCCGTACGGAACGTGACGTTACGGAAGCGCTCGAAGCGTTCCGCTTCAACGATGCCGCCGGCGCGCTCTATCGCTTCGTCTGGAACGAGGTCTGCGACTGGTATCTCGAGCTCTTGAAGCCGGTCTTCAATGGCGAAGACGAGGGCGCCAAGGCTGAAGCCCAGGCTTGTAGCGCTTATGTTCTCGAAGAGATTTACAAGCTGCTGCATCCCTTCATGCCCTTCATGACCGAGGAGCTCTGGGCGCATACGGCAGGCGAAGGTAAAGAGCGCGACACATTGGTCTGCCATGCCGAATGGCCGGCGCCGTCCTATGCCGACGACGGAGCGGCCGACGAGATCAACTGGCTGATCGACCTCGTTTCCGGCATCCGCTCGGTGCGCGCCGAAATGAATGTGCCGCCGTCGGCGACAGCGCCGCTCGTCGTCGTCAAGGCCAATAACCTGACACGCGAAAGGCTGTTCCGCCACGACGCCGCCATCAAGCGGCTTGCGCGCGTCGAGGCGATATCGCTGGCTGAGGATGCGCCCAAGGGTGCCGCTCAGATCGTCGTCGCCGAAGCTACCATCTGCCTGCCGCTCGGCAAACTGATCGACCTTTCCGCCGAAAAGGCTCGCTTGGAAAAGGCGATTGCCAAGATGGAAGGCGAGATCTCCCGCATCGACGGCAAGCTCTCCAATGAGAAGTTCGTCGCCAACGCCAATCCCGACGTGGTCGATGCCGAACGCGATCGTCTCGAGGAACTGAAGGGTCAGATCGCAAGCTTGAGGATCGCTCTTTCCAGGGTGAGCGAAGCCGGTTAAGTTTCACCAACCCATTTTGGTAAGTTATTTCAAGGACGCGCCCTCTGCCGGCGCGTCTTTTTGTCGTTCTGGGCACACGCGATTCGGTCGTGAATTCGGCTAGTTTCGAGCGCTGAGCCTGTGGATTGAGGCTGAACGGGCGTCCAGATGGCGAAAACTGCCACTGTTGTGGGATTGATACAGCTTCGGCAATATTTGGAATGAAAACCCAAAAGCCCACCTGAAATTAGGCAAGTCTGGAATAAAATTTTATTAACCAGGTTTTTTGACGTGTCCGTCAATTTCTTTACGTAAGTTGGTCATTGCAATGCCCGGGAGCGCTGCCGTAGGCGCGTTGCCATATCACGCGAACACTTACTAGAGTGGGGTCACATCAATTGCTGGAGTGGGGGAGACACAATGGCATCTCGTAGGTTTTCCAAGGGCATAACATCGCTCGTTCTTCTTTCGTCGCTTGCATCGCCGTCCTTCGCCGGGGGGCTGGAGCGTGGCGGCTATAACATCGATCAGTTGTTCGACACGTCGCCTTTCACGTTTCAGTCCGGTGTGACCTACGTCACACCGCAACGCAGGCTTAAGGATGTCCGGGATACGGATACGTCGATATTCTCGGGCGGCGGCAATCTGAACAGCCGTCCAAACACAGCTGACGATACCTCAAATTATACCATCCCATATATTGGCTTTAAGGCTGGATTTGGCGACGCAATCGACTGCTTGGTCGACTATTCAGAACCCTTCGGCGGGCATAACGACCCCGGTGTGAACTGGGCTGGCGCCAACAATAACATTGAGACAGAGATCAAAACCCGCAACTATGGCGGCACCTGCTCCTATCGTTTTGATGTCGGCCCTGGGCAGCTTCGCTTCATCGGCGGCGCTTTCTATCAGGAAGTCGAAGGCTTCAAGGAACGTCTGGTTTCAACGCTTCCGCTTCTGCTCGGTACCGGAACTGGCGTCGGCCGCCTCGATATCGACGATAGCGGCTGGGGCTGGCGCGCCGGTCTCGCCTACGAGATCCCCGAATATGCGATGCGTGCGAGCCTCGTCTATAACAGCCGTGTCAACTACGATAACCTGACCGGGACTGTTGATCTGCGCCAGGTTCCAATTGTGCCGTTATATGGGGGCCAGGTCACACCTGTTTCCGGTTCCGCCGAAGCGCCGGATTCGCTGGAGCTGAAGTTACAAAGCGGCATCGCTCCGGATTGGCTTGCATTCGGATCGGTTAAATGGACAAATTGGAGCGTCCTGCAGTCGGTGGCATTCTGCCCGACCAACGGGTTGCCTTGCCCAGCGGGTGGCCTAACTTCGCTCGACCTTCTTTACCAGGACGGCTGGACGATCTCCGGTGGTGTCGGCCACAAGTTCAACGACCAGTGGGCAGGTGCAGTCAGCCTCACCTGGGACCGCGGCACCAGCCAGGGCTATGGCGCGCAGACCGATAGCTGGACGCTGGGGCTCGGTGCAGCCTTCACCCCGACCGAACATATCGAATGGCGCGTGGCCGGTGCCGTGGGCGTGTTGACGAGCGGTTCGTCCGGCGCCGTGACCCAGAACGGCGTCACATTTGGAGATGATGTCTCCTATTCTTTTGGCAACGATCTGGTCGCCGCGCTCTCGACGAGCCTAAAGATCAAGTTCTAATTCTCCCATTGAAGAATTGAGGAGCCCGGCGGTGCCGGGCTCTACTTTATTCGCGGCCGTTAATCATGCCATTTCCCGGTCCCAATTTGTGACGATTCAGCAACACATTTTTACGACGTTTGGCGTATGGTGGTGGCGGGGCGAATTTGTCCATTTCCCGCCACAAAGAGGGCGCAGCGATATTTGCGGGTGAGGAAATGGCAGGCATACGGTGCGTGTAAATAGTAGCATGGGTCGATTTTTTTCCGGGTACATCAGATCGTGCGGCGCGATTGGCAACAATCGTTTGATTGCGGTCGTTTCGCTTTTCGAACAAGGCTGTTCCAGCCGCCAATCCGGCCTCGCGACGAAGTCGTCGATCCATTCATTGTCGTTATTTTCGACCCGCTCAGCTGAGCGGCCCGGCTTTGCCGAAAGGTCGATACCGGTTTCGTCACATTTGCCGTTTACGAATGCGATAAAGGCGGGAAGGCGGGATGCCGCGCCTGCCGAAAGAGTGCCACGGAGATTGCAGTCGGGCCATGCCGGGAGCCGGGTGGCTCTGAAGGATGTGCTGAGAATATCGCCTTTGAGAAAAGGCCAGTGGGCTGGATGCGACGCGGGCAAAGGAGCCATGGAGCTCGCCGCGGGATCGCTCGCCTCGAAGGAATACATCCGCGGGATGCACGGCATGAGCGCCGTTGCCGCCTGCCTTGGATGAACGACAGAAATCGGTTGAAATGGTGACGTCCGAGTTCAAACTGTTCAAATTCATGCTGGTGGGCATGTCGATAGCCATAGCGCTGTCCGGTCCGTGCCGCGCATTCGATATCAAAGGCGGCGTCAGTAAGGAATCCGGACCGTTCGATCTCTTCAAGTTCGGCTTCAAAGCCTATAAGAACGGCCAGAAGGAAGAGGCGGTCGAAGCTTATAAATACGCCGCCGAAAAGGGCCACACCGGCTCGCGCTGGGCGCTCGCCAACATGTATGCCGACGGCGACGGTGTCACGCAGGATGATTTTGAAGCCTTCAAGATCTATAGCGAGATCGCCCAGCAGGGCGTCGAGCCTGGTTCGGAAGATACGGGTTTCTTCGTCAACGCGCTGCTCTCGCTCGCCAGTTATTACAAGCATGGCATTGCCGGCAGCCCGGTCAGGATCGACCTCAGCCAGGCGCGCCAGCTTTATTTTCAGGTGGCCTCCACCTTTGGCGTGCCCGAGGCGCAGTTCCAGCTGGCGCAGATGATGCTGGCCGGCGAGGGGGGCAATGCCAGCCCGCAGCAAGCCAAGAAATGGCTAAACCAGGCCCGCAAGAGTGGCCATCCTGGCGCCATGGCAGTCTTCGGCAATATTCTGTTCGACGAAGGCCAGACGGCTCGCGGCCTGGCGCTGATGACGGCAGCACTCGACCGCTGCAAACCCAAGGATTGCGGCTGGATGGAAGCGCTGCAGGAGCAAGCCTTCTCGGTTGCCACCGAATCCGACCGACGCACGGCGGTATCACTGTCGCACACCATCGCGAGCGGGACCGACGACTAGAGCTATTCCAGGAAAAGTGCGAAGCGGTTTTCCGTCCGGAATTGCGTAAAGACAAAAGGCTAGAGCGGTCCTGCGCCCGTAAAAGCTGAACCGCTCTAAGCGCCGATCGGACGCTCAGCCCGCCAAATCGAAATAGGCGATGACAGGCACGTGGTCGGACGGCTTTTCCCAGGCCCGCACGTGTTTTTCGATCGCAGCCGATGTCATTCGGTCGGCAGCTTCCGGCGATAGCAGCAGATGATCGATGCGGATGCCGTTGTTTTTCGGCCAGGCGCCGGCCTGATAATCCCAGAAGGAATAGAACTGCGTCGCATCCGTCGTCGCGCGCACCGCATCCGTCAGCCCGAGATTTTCGAGCCTGCGGAACGCCTCCCGGGTCTGTGGCAGAAACAGTGCGTCGTTTTCCCAGACCTTGGGATCGAAGCAGTCGTGCGGTTCCGGGATGACATTGTAATCGCCGGCAAGAACCAGCATCTCCTCATAGGCCAGCCGTTCAGCAGCGAACGTCCTTAGACGCTCCATCCAGGCGAGCTTGCAGGGATATTTCTCCGTTTCGACAGGATTGCCGTTTGGTAGGTAGATGCAGCAGACGCGCAGGATGCGCGTATCGGACAGCGTGAACGCCGCTTCGAGGAAACGCGCCTGTTCGTCCAGCGGATCGCCGGGCAGGCCGCGATTCACTTCGAAAGGTGAACTCTTGGAGAGGATCGCCACGCCGTTGAAGCCTTTCTGGCCGTGCGTCTCGACATGATAGCCGAGCGCCTCGATCTCCAGTCGCGGGAAAGCTTCGTCGACCGTCTTGATCTCCTGCAGGCAGACGATATCCGGATCGGAATCCTTCAGCCATTGCGTGAGATTGTCGATGCGCGCCTTGACGCCGTTGATGTTCCAGGTCGCGATCTTCATGGCTCTGTCCCGTTCCGCATACTGCATGTCGCCCAGAAGTGTGCAGCGGTTCTGGGATAACGACAGGCATAAAAACAAAGGGCTAAAGCGCACCGCATGAAGCAGCGTCGATGCAGCGCACTTTAGTGCGCTTCTTTTATCGCGGTCTTTCACCGGCGGACAAGACGATAAACCGGCCGGAAGGAATTCTTCGGCCGGTTTGATGAGGAGTCCGTGCGTTTAGACGTTCAGATCGAGAAACTGGTGCCGCAGCCGCAGCTTGCCACTGCATTCGGGTTCTTGATCTGGAAGGATTGGCCAAGCAGATTGTCGACGAAGTCGATCTCTGAGCCCGCCATGTAGACGATCGACAGGCTGTCGATCAGCACCTTGGCATTGTTCTTCTCGACGATGATGTCGTCGTCCGCTGCGCTGTCGGCAAGATCGAACTTGTAGGAAAAGCCCGAACAGCCGCCGCCTTCGACGGAAACTCGCAAGGCGCTCTTGCCGGCTTCGGCGCCGACGATGGCTGCGATACGCTTTGCCGCGGCATCTGAAAGGGTTACACTTGTATCCGTCATATTTCCTCCTGCCGGGGTCAAGATCCGGAGAGAATGGGTTTGGGCACTTGAATGTTCAAATGCCTGATATCAAAGAAACTTACCATGATCTTCGCGAAAAGGCGATGATGCGCCGAAGCGATTAGGAAAGAGCCTCTTTGCCGTTTCATCGACCTATAGGTATGAAGAGCACAAAGCGGCGTCAATGGGCGGAAGCGGCAACATGCAGGATGACGGTGAAGAATGACGATCGATACGCGTGCTTTGGGTTTCGGCAGCAGTGAAAGGGCGGTTTATGCGGCCGACCCCTGGACGACGCGCGGACGGCTCTATCAGGAGGACGGAAGCCCGACGCGCTCCGATTTCCAGCGTGACCGCGACCGCATCGTCCACACCACCGCCTTCCGCCGGCTGAAGCACAAGACCCAGGTCTTCATCGCCCAGGACGGCGATCATTACCGCACCCGGCTGACGCATACGATCGAAGTGGCGCAGATCGCCCGCGCTCTTGCCCGCGCGCTGAAGCTCGACGAGGATCTGGCCGAAGGTGTGGCGCTCGTGCACGATTTCGGCCACACGCCGTTCGGCCATACCGGCGAGGATGCGCTGCACGAGGTGCTGCTGCCCTATGGCGGCTTCGACCATAATGCACAATCGCTACGCATCGTGACCAAGCTGGAGAGGCGTTATGCCGAATTTGACGGCATCAATCTGACATGGGAAAGCCTGGAAGGTCTCGTCAAGCACAATGGTCCGCTTCTGACGCCTGATGGAGTGGGTACGCACGGTCCCGTTCCGCAGCCGATCCTCGATTATTGCGAGCTGCACGATCTCGAGCTTGCAAGCTATGCCAGCCTCGAAGCCCAGGTCGCGGCGATCGCCGACGACATCGCCTATAATACTCATGATATCGACGATGGCCTGCGTTCCGGCTACCTGACTTTCGACATGCTGGAGGAAATCCCGTTTCTTGCCGGGCTAATGGCCGAGGTGAGGGAGCGATATCCGCACCTGGAGCCGAGCCGCTTCACCCATGAGATCATGCGCCGCCAGATCACCCGCATGGTCGAAGACGTGATCGGCGTCGCGCAGCAGCGCCTGTCCCTCTTGCGCCCTGAGAGTGCAGACGATATTCGCGGCGCCGGCCAGGTTATCGCCACCTTTTCCGAGGGGATGGCCGAGACCGACAGGCAGATCAAGGCGATGCTCTTCAAACGCATCTACCGCAATCCCGATATCATGCGCATCCGTGCCGGTGCCGCCCAGATCGTCACCGATCTCTTTGCCGCCTACATGGCCAATCCGAAAGAGATGCAAAGCCATTACTGGGTCGATCATATCGCCGGCCTATCCGATGCGCCGAAGGCCCGCCATGTCGGCGATTATCTCGCCGGCATGACCGACACTTACGCGATCAGCGCCCACAGGCGGTTGTTTGACCACACTCCTGATTTGCGATAGGCAGCGGTCGCCCACGCCGAGGGCCGATTTGAGCCTTTGGCACAGCCTATGCATGGAAGAGTGCGATGAACCTTTTTACCGACTTCGAAGCCAGGATCAAAACAGCCCTTGAACAGATCGATCTGGTCAGGGAAAAGCGATCCGAGCTCGATTTCGGCCGCATCACCGTCGAGCCGCCGCGTGACGCGAGCCATGGCGATGTCGCGACCAATGCCGCGATGGTGCTGGCAAAACCGCTCGGAACCAATCCGCGCGCGCTGGCCGATGTCATCATCGCCAAGCTGAAAGAGGATTCCGACGTCGCCGATGTCTCGGTCGCGGGTCCGGGCTTCATCAACATCCGTCTCGCCGTCGGCTACTGGCAGCGGCTGCTCGCCTCGATGATAGGTGCCGGTACCGATTACGGTCGCTCGACGCTTGGAAACGGCAGGAAGGTCAACGTCGAATATGTCTCGGCCAACCCGACCGGCCCGATGCATGTCGGCCATTGCAGGGGTGCCGTCGTCGGCGACGCGCTTGCCAACCTGCTCGCTTTTGCCGGTTACGGTGTCGAGAAGGAATATTACATCAACGACGCCGGCTCGCAGATCGATGTACTCGCCCGCTCCGTCTTCCTGCGCTATCGCGAAGCGCTCGGCGAAAAGATCGGCGAAATCCCCTCGGGTCTCTATCCCGGCGACTATCTCGTGCCCGTCGGCCAGTCGCTTGCCGCCGATTACGGCGTGCGGCTGCACAACATGCCGGAAGAACAATGGATGCCGATCGTCAAGGACCGCACGATCGATGCGATGATGGTGATGATCCGCGACGATCTGGCGGCGCTGAACGTCCATCACGACGTCTTCTTCTCCGAACGCACCCTGCATGCCAATGGCGCGGCCGCGATCCGCACCGCGATCAACGACCTGACCTTCAAGGGCTATGTCTACAAGGGCACGCTGCCACCGCCGAAGGGCCAGCTTCCCGAGGACTGGGAGGATCGCGAACAGACCCTGTTCCGTTCGACCGAGGTGGGCGACGATATCGACCGGCCGCTGATCAAGTCGGATGGCTCCTACACCTATTTCGCCGCCGACGTCGCCTACTTCAAGAACAAGTTCGACCGTGGTTTCGACGAGATGATCTATGTGCTTGGCGCTGACCATGGCGGTTACGTCAAACGCCTGGAAGCGGTTGCACGCGGCGTTTCGGACGGTAAGGCGAAGCTGACTGTGCTGCTCTGTCAGCTCGTCAAGCTCTATCGCAACGGCGAACCGGTGAAGATGTCGAAGCGCTCGGGCGATTTCGTCACGCTTCGGGACGTCGTCGAAGAAGTCGGCCGTGATTCGGTCCGGTTCATGATGCTTTACCGCAAGAATTCCGAACCGCTCGACTTCGATTTCGCCAAAGTGACGGAACAATCGAAAGATAATCCAGTCTTCTACGTGCAATATGCGCATGCTCGCTGCATGTCGGTCTTCCGGCAGGCGAGGGAGGCTTTTCCCGACCTCGATGTCTCGCCCGAGAAACTCGCGAAAACCGTTGCAGGCATTGGCGATCCGGCCGAATTGCAGCTCGTCGCCAAGCTTGCTGAATTCCCGCGTGTCGTCGAGGCAGCGGCCCAGTCGCAGGAGCCGCATCGCATCGCTTTTTACCTCTACGACGTCGCCAGTTCCTTCCACGCGCACTGGAACAAAGGTAAAGATCAGACGGAATTACGATTTGTTAATGATAAAAACCGAGAATCAAGTATTGCCAGACTTGGGCTGGTGTACGCCGTCGCGTCGGTTTTGAAGTCGGGACTCGCCATTACAGGCACTGCCGCACCGGACGAAATGCGATAACGTCACCATTTCCCCACAATGCGCTGGCATTTGAGCGTTGGCGTTTGCGAGTGGGATAGGCATGGCTGATAAACAACTTGCGTATGATACGCGCGGAAAAAACGATCTGTTTGGCGACGATGATCCGTTGGCTGAACTTGCCCGTATCGTCGGCTTCGAGCCGCGTGTTGCAGCGAATACGGTGACCGAGGCCGAACGCCGCGAGCCCGCCCTTGATCTCGAGGACGAGTTGGGGCGTGAGTTCGACCGTTACGATTCGCCCCGTCCGCTCGCAGAGCTCGACCGGCCCGCCGAGCCGATCTCTGATGATATGCTTGAAGATTACGTCGAGCCGGTTCTCGATACTTCTCCGGCTGCCGAAAATGCGGAGGTTCCTGAGCCGGTTTCCGTCGCCGCGGTTGAGGCTGAAGAAGCAGCTGTGCCTGCGGCCGCCGACTGGGCGGAGCATCTTTCCCCCGAGCCCGAGGCATCGCTGCAATCAGCATTCGGCGGTGCACGCGATCTGATCGAGGAGCTTGAGCTGTCGATCGGCGCCGCACCCGTCTCTTCGCTGGCGCAGCCCGCCAAGGCGCCGCAATGGTCGGCTGCCAGCATCCGGCTACCGCTTGCCAATTTCCATGCTCCGAAACGCGAAGAAGCGGTTGTTTTGCCGGAGGCTGTGGCCGAAATGGTCGTGGCACCGGCAGCTGAAGTGCCGTCTGTCGATCATCCTGTCCTGGAGCCTGAACCTGTCATCGAACCGCCGGCGCCTGTCGCCGCTATAGAGCCTTCCGAGGAATTCGAATCCGCTTCACCGTCGCTTGGCTTCCCCGCTGAACTCGACCGCCATGATGAGGTGATCGCGCCGGAAGAGACTGCGGAGGCCGAAGAATTCATCGAAGTCGAGGAGGAGGAACCGGAGGATTTCGGGTCCGATGCCGGTTTCGATCTGATCGCCGCTGCCGTCGAGGGCGAGATCCAGGCCGATGCCGCGCTGACCGAGGTCGTGCCTGATGTTCCGCACACCGCCGGCACTTTCGATCTTGACGATCTGCTTGCCGACGTCTCGCGTTATCCGGTGCCGCAACGTGCCAATCCGGCGCCCGTCACGCCGCCGCCCGCATCGATCGAGGCCGCGCCCATTCCTGCCGCCCCCGTGGCAGACGCACCTGTCCAGACCGAGGTGATCGCCCCCCCACCAGTCGCCGCAGTGTCCGTCCGGCCTGCTCCGGTCTATGCAGCCGAAGCCGCACGGCCAGTCGCGCCGCAGCTTGCAGAGGTCGTTGCGCCAGAGCCTGCTGCAACGGCATATTCGCGGGCGCCGCAGCCGATACCGGAAGCCGAAGACCCCTTCGCCGGCCATGATTTCGAGTTGGATCTTGCCGGCATCGAGCTGGAGCTCGCCGATCTCGATTTCTCCGAGCCGTCCGAGCCCGCGCCGCAGCCTGAGGTGCCGGCGCCTGCTCCCCAGCAGGCCGCGGCCCTCCCGCCTCGGTCCGCCCCCGTTTTTGCTCCTGAGCCGCAAACTCCGGCTTACCAGCAGGATGCTGCCCCCTCACGGCCGGCTCCGGCCTACGTTCCCGAGCCGCAGGCTCCAGCACCGGCTCCGTCTTTCAACTGGGCGTCAGCCGGCGACTCAACCGAAGACCTGCCATTCGATCCGGCGATGATCTCTGACCCGGAGGATCGTCCCGAGACCGTCGACGACATGCACGTGCCGGCGCTGCCGCCAGTGGAGCAGCCCGCCCCGATCGCGAAAACCGCAGATTACGAGTTCGATCTCGACGCAGAGATCGCCAGCTTCTTTGAACCGGCCAAGCCGCGGGAAACACCGGCGCCTGCCCGGGATACGGCTGCCGCCGCGGCAAAGCCTGTCAAGCCTACCATCGCCGACGGCCTCGATGATTTCGAACGGGCGCTGGAGGAGGATTTCCGCCGCAGCGTGCGTGAACCGGTCGAGCGCCGTGAGACCTCCGAAGTTAGGATCGAATCGGCAAGCCAGGCCGCTGATTTCAGCCGCGCCCGGTCGATGCGTCGGCTGCTCGCCGGGGCCGTCGTGCTCGTGGTCTTTGGCGGCGTCGGTTATGGCGTCTATTCCTCCGTCTGGAACGGCGAGGGGCTCGGCATTGTCGCGTCCGGTGAGCCGCGTGTGATCACCGCCGACAAGGAGCCGGTCAAGGTCGTTCCGGAAAATCCTGGCGGCAAGACCGTGCCGAACCAGGATAAGGCCGTTTACGACCGCGTTGCGGGTTCTGCCGAAGAGCCGAAGCAGAAGGCGCTCGTTTCTTCCGACGAGGCGCCCGTCGATGTCGTCCAGCGCACGCTGACACCGGAAGCGCTGCCTGAGGACGACGAGAACGCCAACGCCGACGATCAGGTCACGCCGACTGCGGTCGGTGAGACGGAGGATCCGCGTCTGCTGCCGGACCAGGACAACACCGACAAGGCTCTCGCAAGCGACGCCGACAAGACGCCGTCGGTTTCGCCGCGCAAGGTCCGCACGATGATCGTCAAGCCTGACGGTACGTTGGTCGCCCGCGAGGAGCCTGCGCCCGTCGATCAGCCTGCGGCGTCTGCCCCGGCGACGCAATCTGCCCGGGTGACACAGTCTGCCCAGGCGACACAGTCTGCCCAGGCGACACAGTCTGCCCAGCCGACGCCGCCGGCTCAGCCACCGTTGACGGCTCAGTCGAGCCCGCCCGTGCCGCCAGTGGGTGGAACGGCTGCGAGCTTCCCGGCAAGCGCCGAGATCGCTTCTGCCGATGCTCGTTCTGCAGCCCCGGTCGAAACCGCGCCGGTACAGCCGTCGCTCGCCGGCAGTGCGGATGCGCAGGCCGCAAACCCGGCCCCGGTCGCTCCACCGGTGCGCCCGGTCAAGAGCTCGGCGATCACCGATACCGCTCCGATCCCCACCGCCCGTCCGGCCGATCAGCCTGTCACCGTCGTCGGCACCGTGACCGAGAAGGGCAATGTCCGCCCGCCCGCGCAGCAGCCGAAGACGACTGAGGTCGCGGCCGCAGCGCCAGTCGCCGCAAAGCCACAGCAGGCTGCATCCGCCGGCGGCTACGGCATCCAGATCGCCTCGCTGCCTTCGGAAGACGAGGCGACCAAATCCTATGCCAACCTGTCGAAGAAATTCGCCAGCGTGCTTAGTGGCCGCAATCATGAGATCCGCAGGGCCGATATCGCCGGCAAGGGCACTTTCTATCGTGTCCGCATTCCGGCCGGTTCCAAGGACGAGGCCGCAGCACTCTGCGAACAGTATCGCGCAGCGGGCGGAAGCTGCCTGATCTCCAAGTAGATCGGTTTTTTTGGATAGAATATAAGGGCGGCGGGCCGGATCGGTCCGCGGCTCTTTTCTGTGCATCGCGCCCGACCTTGCTCGCATTTGGCCGGGCGCCGTCTATGATTCCGATATGACCGAATCAAAAGCGATGATCCTTGGCTGTAGCGGCCTTGCCCTCACATCCGAAGAGAAGGCCTTTTACCGGGGCGAACGACCCTGGGGCTTCATCCTCTTCGGGCGCAACATCTCCGAAGCGCCGCAGATCGCCGATCTCGTCGCCGAATTGCGCGACAGCGTCGGCTGGCATGCGCCGGTGCTGATCGACCAGGAGGGCGGCCGCGTCCAGCGCATCCGTCCGCCCGTTCTGGCGCGTTATCCTTCCGGCCAGGCGCTCGGCGATCTCTATCGCCGCGATCGCGCGCTCGGCCTGCGCGCCGCCTGGCTGATGTCGCGGCTGCACGCCTTCGACCTTTCGAGCCTCGGCATCGATGTTGATTGCCTGCCGGTGCTCGATGTGCCGGTCGAGGGCAGCAGCAACGTCATCGGCGACCGCGCCTATGGCGGCGATCCCGAAACCGTCATCGTAATGGGAAAAGCGGCTGCCGCAGGGCTGAAGGCCGGCGGCCTGTTGCCTGTAATGAAGCATATGCCCGGCCACGGCCGCGGCTTTGCGGATTCACATCTGGAGCTGCCTGTCGTCACTGTCTCGCGCCATGAGCTGGAGTTCCATGATTTCCCACCCTTTGTTGCGATGAAGGACGAGTTGATGGCGATGACCTGTCACGTCGTTTTCGCCGCCATCGACCCCGACAACCCAGCGACGACCTCGCGCAAGGTGATCGACGGCATCATCCGCGAACACATCGGCTTTAACGGTCTGCTGCTCTCCGACGACAGCTCGATGAACGCACTTTCCGGCACGATCGGTGAACGTGCGGCGAATATCATTGCAGGCGGATGCGATATCGTGCTGCATTGCAACGGCAATATGGACGAGATGCTCGATGTCGGGGCAAATGTTCCGCCGCTCGCCGGCATATCGCTTGCCCGCGCAAAAACGGTGGAAGCGGGCTTCGCGGCGCCGGATACTTCAGATGAAGCGCAATTGAGGATGGAATTCGAGGCGATGTTTGCGACGGTCTGATCGTAAGGGAGCAGCTAGGTGAACACGGTCAAGGGCACGGAACGTCCGCAGGCGGCAACGCCAATGGACAAGCTGTGGCAGGATAACGGTACCGAGCGCGCCAGCCACGAGCCGGCGCTGGTGATCGACGTCGCCGGCTTCGAAGGCCCGCTCGACCTGTTGCTCTATCTCGCCCGCAACCAGAAGGTCGATCTGTCGCGCATTTCGGTGCTGGCGCTCGCCGAGCAATATCTGCTGTTCATCGAAAGTGCCCGGCGTATTCGCATCGAGCTTGCCGCCGATTACCTCGTCATGGCAGCATGGCTTGCCTATCTCAAGTCGAAGCTGCTCATTCCCCAGCAAGCCAAGGATGACGGTCCTTCCGGTGAGGAGCTGGCGGCAACACTCGCCTTCCGTCTGAAACGTCTCGAAGCCATGCGACAGGCGGCGGACGGCCTCGTCAACCGCAACCGCCTCGGCCGCGATATCTTCGTGCGCGGAGCGCCCGAGCATATTCCCGACCGGCAGCAATCCGCTTATGCGGCAAGCCTCTACGATCTCTTGACCGCCTATGCGGCGCTGCGCCAGCGCCATGCCGTCACCCAGGTTACGATCGAGCGGCGTACCGTCTGGTCGCTGACCGACGCCCGCGAGCTGCTGACCCAGATGATCGGCGAGATCGGCGACTGGACGGCGATGGAGCATTATCTGCTGCGTTATCTCGCCGCGCCCGAGGAGCGCGTCACGGCGATCGCCAGCGCCTTTGCCGCCTCGCTGGAGCTGGTGCGCGAGGGCAAGCTCGAAATCCGCCAGGATGGCGCCTTTCAGCCGATATACATGCGCCGCGGTCCGAAACATGCCACACTGCAAGTGGTCGAACAGGAGCAGCCGGCTTGATCGATCCGAGGAGCGAAGAGGAATTCGACGGCAATTTCGAAGACCAGGGCCGCGACCTGCAGGCCGAGATCGAGGCCGAGCGCATCGCCGAGGCGCTGGTTTTCGCCTCCTCGCAACCGGTCTCCGAAGGCTTCCTCGCCGAGCGCCTGCCTGAGAAGACCGACGTGCACGCGATCATGCTGCGGCTGAAGGAGCAATATGCGCCGCGCGGCGTCAATCTCGTGCAGGTCGAAGGCGCCTGGGCCTTCCGCACCGCCGCCGACCTATCCTTTGTCATCCGTCGTGATGACAATGAGGTGAAGAAGCTTTCGCGCGCGGCACTGGAAGTGCTGGCGATCATCGCCTATCACCAGCCGGTAACGCGTGCCGAAATCGAGGATATCCGCGGCGTTCAGACCTCGCGCGGCACGCTCGACGTGCTGATGGAAGCCGGCTGGGTACGGTTTCGCGGCCGTCGGCGCACGCCGGGCCGGCCGGTGACATTGGGCACGACGCGCGATTTTCTCGACCATTTCGGCCTGGAAGAGTTGCGCGATCTGCCTGGCCTCGAAGAATTGAAGGGGGCGGGCCTGCTGTCGGGCCGCATCCCGGCGAACTTCAATATTCCCTCGCCGTTGATGAACGACGAATTGACCGAGGACGAAGATCCGATCACCCAGATGGATCTCGAAGAACTGGGGTTGCTGGCCCCGCGTTCTACCTCCGAAGATTGAAGGACTTCGTCTTGCTTTTGCCACGCATGACGAAAACAATAGTGCTCACCATTTTTCGACGGATCTGTGGCTTGTCACAAAGGGCGATACCGTGACATTAAGCACAGTTCAAAGGGCTTGATGTTGGAAACGGTGTGGGAAATTCTTACATTAGGGAACATCACAACAGGGAGTAAGCGTAATGGGTTCTTTTGGCATCTACCACTGGCTGATCGTTCTGGCGGTCGTGCTGTTGTTGTTCGGTCGCGGCAAGATTCCGGAACTGATGGGCGATGTCGCCAAGGGCATCAAAAGCTTCAAGAAGGGCATGACGGACGAGGACGCGCCGGACACGGCAAAGACCGTCGATCACAAGGCCGACGAAACGAAGTAACCAAGTCCGGGAAAAAGCGCAGCCCCCGCGCTTCCCGTCCAGGAGCCTTGCATGTTCGATATTGGCTGGACCGAGCTTTTGGTCATCGCGGTCGTACTGATCGTGGTGGTCGGTCCCAAGGATTTGCCGCCGATGCTGCGCGCTTTCGGCAAGATGACGCAGCGCGCCCGCAAGGTGGCGGGTGAATTTCGTGCGCAGTTCGACGAAGCGTTGCGCGAAGCCGAGCTTGACGACGTCCGGCAGACGATCAGCGACGCCCAGAAACTGAACCCGGTCAACAGCCTGCGCGAGGCGATGAACCCGCTTCGCCAGATGGGCAACGAGATCAAGGCCGACCTGCAGAAGTCGTCCACGATCACGGAAAACAAGACCGAGGTGCCGCCAAGTGCTGTCGCAGCCCCGACGCCGTCGATGAGCCTGCCGGAAACGCCGCCATTGGTAGCGACGCCTGCGCCGTCGGAACCCGTCGCAGCAGCGATTGTTCAGGCCGATACAGTTGCCGCCAAGCCGAAACCCGTGCGCAGGCCGCGCGTCAAGGCTGCTGACAGGGTCGATGCTGCGGCCGCTATCGCCGTGCCTGTGGAAAAACCCAAACGCACGACGGCAGCCAGGAAGCCTGCAACGCCGAAGAAGCCGGCGCAGACGAAGAAGGACGAGGCATGAGCGGTGATATCGAAGACAAGCCGCAGCCGTTGATCGAGCACTTGATGGAGCTGCGCAAGCGGCTGATATGGTCGATCGGCGCGTTTTTCGTCGCCTTCATCGCATGCTTCTTTTTTGCCAAGCATCTATTCAACTATCTGGTCATTCCCTACAAGACAGCCGTCGTGTGGGCGCATCTCGACGTCGAGAAGGCCCAGCTCATCTACACCGCGCCGCAGGAATTCTTCTTCACGCAGGTCAAGGTGGCGATGTTCGGCGGCCTTGTGGTCGCGTTCCCGATCATTGCCGCCCAGGTCTACAAGTTCGTGGCGCCCGGTCTCTACAAGAACGAGCGCCAGGCTTTCTTGCCGTTCCTGATCGCCTCACCGGTCCTGTTCCTGATGGGCGGCGCGCTCGTCTATTTCTTCTTCACGCCGATGGTCATGTGGTTCTTCCTGTCGATGCAGCAGGCGCCGGGTCATGACGAGATAGCGATCTCGCTGATGCCGAAGGTCTCGGAATATCTGAGCCTGATCATGACGCTGGTCTTCTCCTTCGGTCTGGTCTTCCAGCTTCCCGTCGTCACCACGCTGCTCGCCCGTGTCGGTCTTCTGACGTCGCAATGGCTCGCCGAAAAGCGCAAGTTTGCCATCGTCCTCGCCTTTGTCGTCGCTGCCGTGCTGACGCCGCCGGACCCGATGTCCCAGATCGGCCTTGCGATCCCGACGATCCTTCTCTACGAGATTTCCATCTATGCGGCGCGACTCGTGGAGCGCCAGCGTGCCCGGCAGGCGGTCGAAGAGGACACCGGATCCGCGGACGTTGCCAAGACGGACAGCGTCTGAGCGGCGATCCCAATCCCCCTTTGTGAACGCCGTTTAACATCCGGTCGAGGCCCGATCAGGCTTTGGCCGGGCCATCTCTGTTGCAACGACCTGGAACGACGATGCTCGATATCAAATGGATCCGTGAGAATCCCGAAGCGCTCGATGCCGCCCTTGCCAAGCGCGGCGCGGAGCCTCTGGCCCAAAGCCTCGTTGCCCTCGATGAAAAGCGGCGCTCCGCCGTGCAGAAGGCGCAGGATTTGCTGTCTCGCCGCAACCTCGCCTCCAAGGAGATTGGTGCGGCGATGGCTCAAAAGAATAGCGAGCTTGCCGAGAAGCTAAAGGCCGAGGTCGCCGAACTCAAGACCCTGCTGCCGGCGATCGAGGAAGAGGATCGGCAACTGACGGCCGAACTCAACGACGCTTTGTCGCGCATCCCGAACATCCCCTTCGACGATGTCCCGGTTGGCAAGGACGAGCATGACAATGTCGTCACCCGCACCGTCGGCGAAAAGCCGCGCTGGAACCACACGCCGAAGGAGCACTTCGAAATCGGCGAGGCGCTCGGCTATATGGATTTCGAGCGCGCCGCCAAGCTCTCCGGCTCGCGCTTCACGGTTCTGACCGGGCCGCTCGCCAAGCTCGAGCGCGCGCTCGGCCAGTTCATGATCGATCTCCACACCAGCGAGCACGGCTATACCGAGGTCAGCTCGCCACTGATGGTGCGCGCTGAAGCGGTGTTCGGCACCGGCAGCCTGCCGAAGTTCGAAGAGGATCTCTTCAAAACCACGGATGGCCGCTATCTGATCCCGACGGCCGAAGTGACGCTCACCAATCTGGTACGCGAGGAAATCCTCGATCAGGAAAATCTGCCGTTGCGCTTCACCGCGCTGACGCCGTCCTTCCGCTCGGAAGCAGGCTCTGCCGGTCGTGATACGCGCGGCATGCTGCGCCAGCACCAGTTCTGGAAGTGCGAACTCGTCTCGATCACCGATGCCGAGAGCGCCGTTGCCGAGCATGAACGCATGACCGCCTGCGCCGAGGAAGTGTTGAAACGCCTCGGCCTGCATTTCCGCACCATGACGCTTTGCACCGGTGATATGGGCTTCGGCTCGCGCAAGACCTACGATCTCGAAGTGTGGCTGCCGGGACAGAATGCCTTCCGTGAAATCTCCTCCTGCTCGGTCTGCGGCGATTTTCAGGGCCGCCGAATGAACGCGCGGTATCGCGGCAAGGAAGACAAGAGCAACAGGTTCGTCCACACGCTGAACGGTTCCGGCACGGCCGTCGGCCGCTGCCTGATCGCCGTTCTCGAAAATTATCTGAATGAGGACGGTTCCGTCACGATTCCGGACGTTTTGCTGCCTTATATGGGCGGATTGACCAAGATCGAACGGGCGGCCTGAGGCGATGCGCATCCTGCTTACGAATGACGACGGCATTCATGCCGAAGGCCTCGCCGCGCTGGAGCGGATCGCGCGCACGCTGTCCGACGATGTCTGGATCGTGGCGCCCGAGACCGACCAGAGCGGTCTTGCCCATTCGCTGAGCCTCTCCGAACCGCTGCGGCTGCGCAAGATTTCCGAGAAGCATTTCGCCTTGCGCGGCACGCCGACCGATTGCGTCATCATGGGCATCCGGCAGGTGATGGACATCAAGCCCGATCTGGTGCTGTCAGGGGTCAATTCGGGGTCGAACGTTGCCGACGACGTGACCTATTCCGGCACGATCGCCGGCGCCATCGAGGGCACCATGCAGGGCGTGCGCTCCTTCGCGCTCAGCCAAGCCTATCTCTATGAGGACGGCGCGCGCATCGTGCCCTGGGAGGTCTGTGAGACGCATGCCCCGGCTCTTTTGGAAAAGCTGATGGTCCTGGACCTGCCGGAGGGCACGTTCCTCAATCTCAACTTCCCGAACTGCCGTCCCGACGAAGTCGATGGCGCCGAGGTGACCATGCAAGGCAAGCTGGCCTTCAATCTGCAGGTCGACGCCCGCTCCGACGGCCGGGGGTTTCCTTACTACTGGCTGAAGTTTGGCGAACGCGCCGGCGCCTTCATCGAAGGCACCGATATTCACGCCCTGAAGCATAACAAGATTTCGGTAACGCCTTTGAAACTGGATCTGACCGATTATTCCGTGACGGACCGCGTGGCGCGGGCCTTGGGATACGGAGCACAAGTTTGACGGCAAGACTGGCGGAGAAGGAGGGCTTTGCTGCGCTGGTCCTTAGATTGCGTGCCGAAGGCATCTCCGACCTCGATCTGCTGACGGCGGTCGAGCAGACGCAGCGCTCGCTGTTCGTGCCGCCGCAATTTGCCGACGACGCCTATTCGAGCCGGACGATTCCGATCGAATGCGGCTCTTTTCTCGAAGGCATCGATATTGCCGTCCGCATCCTGCATCACCTGAAACTCAAGCCCGGCCAACGCGTCCTGGAGATCGGCACCGGAAGTGGCTTTACCGCCGCCGTCATGGGCCGCGTGGCCGAGCGTGTCCTGTCCATCGACCGCTACAAGACGCTGACGACGGCAGCGCAACGGCGCATGGAATCGCTTGGCCTGCGCAGCGTCATCATCCGCCACGCCGACGGCAGCGCCGGCATGCAGGGTGAGGGCACCTTCGACCGCATCCTGGTGACGGCCGCCTTCAACGCGATGCCGCGCTTCTATACCGACCAGCTCGTTTCCGGCGGCTCGATGATCGCGCCGCTGATGATTTCCGAGAATGAGTGTCGCATGGTGCGGCTGACGAAAACCGGCAGCCGTTTCGAACGCGAGGAACTGTTCGACGCTCCATATCTGCCGATCGTTCCGCGCCTTGCCTCACTGCTGTAGATGTCGACGACTTCAGGCCGCATCGGCCTGAAATCCGACCAACAAAAAACCAGAGGATGAGGTTGTGCGAAAGCCACTCAGGCTTTTTGGCATCATGCTCGGCACACTGCGATTTTTCACCCGTAAGCTATGGTTATCAACTTCTCAAAAATATCGCACTGATTCCAGCATCTTAACCGCGTGGTAATACTAACGCGTTTTAATAGACTCACAAATGGTTGCGTTCTCAGTGGGTCGAGTCATGCGTTTCAATCTTTCGCCAAAGTTCGGGAAGTCGGCCGGTAACCTTCTGGTTGTTGGCCTGCTGGCAAGTGCCGCAACGGGCTGTAGTTCCGATGTGACACGGTTTGGCGGCTTGTTTTCCTCCTCCGGGCAGGACCAGATCACCACAAGTTCCATTCCGCGCAGGAATATGAACGGTTCTCAGGGCGATCCGGTGCCGCGCGCCGATCTCGGCGGTTCGGCCGTTGCCAGCCAGTCGGGCTACGGCGGCGGCAATGACGCGCTGAACCAGCCTTATCCCGCACGCCAGGGTTACGATCCGACCCGCACGTCGAGCTCGAGCGCGCGTCTCGCTTCGGCGCCGGTCTCGGTGCAGCGTTCCGAGTTGGCGGCGCCGACGGCTGTTGCCCCCTCCCGGCAGCGGGAAAAGGAAGTCGCGCTCGCCCAGCCTTTCCCGTCTGCGCCGCAGGCTGAAAAGCCGCGATTGGTCGCGCCGGCTGCGCCGAAGATGACGCCCGATACGCTGACGACCGGCACGACGCCGAAGGTTTCCGGCTGGTCCGCGACCAACGCGCCTTCCGTGACGCTGCGTCCGGGTGAAAGCATCGCCACGCTCTCCAGGCGTTTCGGCGTCCCGGAAAAAGAAATTCTGCGCGTAAATGCTCTGAGGACGGCATCTGCCGCCCAGCCTGGCCAGGCGATCCTGATCCCGACCTTCAACGGCGGCAATGCCGCCAAGGCGGCATCGCAAGCGGCTGACCTTTCCAAGCCCGCCAAGATGCCGGAGGCGCCGAAGACGCCTGAGCAGAACGTTGCCGTCATTCCAGGCGCCAATTCAGCCCGCGACAAGACGCTGGCGAGTGCCGATACCACCGGCAAAATTCCCGCCGGCACCGGCAAGGATCCGAAGGCGCCTGCCGGCACCTATGTCGTCAAGCAAGGTGATTCCCTGGCGAAGATTGCCAAGGCGACTGGCAGCAATGTCGACGACCTCAAGGCCGCCAATAATCTATCGGCCAACTCGCTCCGCATCGGTCAGGCCCTGAAGATCCCGAACGGCACCGCCGACAATATCAAGACCGCGTCGATCCCGGCCGAGAAGGTCGATTCGAAGCAGACCCAGCCGGCGGCTGCCCAGCAGACGGCGTCCGTTCAGCCCGCGCCCTATAAGGCGCCGGCCGCTACCCAGACCGTCGACGATGCCGAGAAGAAGTCGGACGTCAGCTCCGCCGCACCGGAATCAACCGGCATCGGCAAATACCGCTGGCCGGTGCGCGGCCAGGTCATTGCTTCATACGGCGCCAACGTCAACGGCAACCGCAATGACGGCATCGACATCTCGGTACCGCAGGGCACGCCGATCAAGGCCGCTGAAAACGGCGTCGTCATTTATGCCGGCAACGGCCTGAAGGAACTCGGCAACACCGTTCTCGTCCGTCACGACGACGGCACTGTCACCGTCTACGGCAACGCCGATACGCTGAGCGTCACCCGCGGCCAGAAGATCCAGCGCGGCCAGACCGTCGCCGTCTCCGGTATGAGCGGCGACGTCAAGCAGCCGCAGGTCCATTTCGAGGTGCGCAAGGACGCGTCCCCGGTCAACCCGATGACTTTCCTGGAATAGGTACTGCGTACCAGGAAGCGCAAAAGCCCGGCCAACAGCCGGGCTTTTGTTATTTCAGGCTCTGTCGATGTGAACGCGCATGCGCCCGGCCAAGTCCTGGATATACTGCCAGGCGACACGGCCGGAGCGGGCGCCGCGGGTCGTTGCCCATTCCAGCGCCTCGGCATGCATCTTGTCGCGTTCGAGCCCGAGCTTGAAATGATCGGCATAGCCATCGATCATGCCGAGATAATCCTCCTGGCTGCATTTGTGGAAGCCGAGCCAGAGGCCGAAGCGGTCGGAAAGCGAAACCTTCTCCTCGACCGCCTCCGACGGATTGATCGCCGTCGACTGCTCGTTTTCCATCATGTGGCGCGGCAGGAGGTGGCGCCGGTTGGAGGTGGCGTAGAAGAGCACATTGTCCGGCCGCCCCTCGACGCCGCCGTCGAGTGCCGCCTTCAGCGACTTGTAGGCGGTGTCGTCGTGATCGAAGGAAAGATCGTCGCAGAAGACGATCACGCGGTAGGGCGTGTCCTTCAGGAGGTCGAGCAGATGGGGAAGGCTGGCGATATCCTCGCGATGGACTTCGACCAGCTTCAGCAAGATGCTGCTTTCGCGCCTGACGTCTTCGTGGACGGCTTTGACCAGCGAGGATTTGCCCATGCCGCGCGCGCCCCAGAGCAGCACATTGTTGGCGGCATACCCCTCGGCGAAACGCACCGTATTTTCATGCAGGATGTCGCGCACATGATCGACGCCGCGGATGAGCGTCAACGCCACCCGGTTCGGCTTCTTGACCGGCTGCAGATGCTGGCGCAATGGCACCCAGACGAAACAGTCGGCAGCGTCCCAATCGTTGAGGGCAGGTGCCGGTCCGGCAAGACGTTCGACGGCGTCAGCGAGCCGTCTCAGTTCGACGAGCAGGGCTGTGTTGATTTCCTCGGTCATCGGTGGCCTCCTGATTTCTCACTGCGGCAATCCGCTTTGATCTTTCGATGCCGCTAATGCATGTCGCCCGGAAGTGTGGAGCGGTTCCGGATAACGACATGCTTGAAAACAAAAGATCTAAAGCGCGTCGCATCGATCAAGTTCGATGCGACGCGCTTTAGCATGGCGTTTTGACGGCGGAAAGGTTATGAGGCAGCGGAATCGGTACTGTTTCCGGCTGTTTCTGTTGCATTCATCGAAGCCGTAACTATAGTCCGGCAACCTGAAAAGAGAGGCGGAGCTCCGCCGCCCAAGCCTGAGGAGTTTAGCATGTTCATCACCCCGGCATTCGCCCAGAGCGCGACCGATACCGCAACGGGATTCGGCGGCTCCGGTTTCGAAATGATCATCCTGTTCGTGCCGCTGATGGTCGTCTGGTACTTCCTGCTGATCCGTCCGCAGCGCGCACAGGCAAAGAAGCGTGAGGAAACCCTGAAGGCGATCCGTCGCGGCGACCAGGTCGTCACCGGCGGCGGTCTCGTTGGCAAGGTCACCAAGGTCGTTGACGAAAAGGAAGTCGAAGTCGAGATCGCTGATGGCGTGCGTGTGCGCATTGTCCGCAGCGGCATCTCCGAAATTCGCGTCAAGGGTGAACCGGTCAAGGCCGACGCGGCGTAACAAGCGATAACGGCAGGACCGCCGGATCGGAAGATCGTCGAGAGAATGTTGCATTTTTCCCGCTGGAAAACACTTCTGATTTGGCTGGTCGCGTTTGCGGCCATCGTCATCGCTGCGCCCAATCTGCTGACTGAGGCGCAGCGATCCTCCCTGCCGGACTGGTTGGGGCACGACCGCTTGACGCTCGGTCTCGACCTGCAGGGCGGCTCGCATATCGTTCTGAAGGTCGAGCGTTCCGATGTCGTCAAGGACCGCCTGGAGGAGTTGGTCGCCAATGTGCGTAACGCGCTACGCGGCGCCGGCATCCGCTATACTGGGCTGACCGGCAATGACCAGACCGTCACCGTCCGCATCACCGATCCGGCCCAGACACAGGCGGCGGTCGATCTCCTGAAGCCGTTGACGACGGTTGGTGGACATTCCGGATCTGAGGTCGCGCTTCGGCAGGGCGAGGAGGGGCAACTCTCACTGCAGATTTCCGACGCCGGCATTACCGCTGATGTCGCTTCCGCCCGGAGCCGCTCGCTCGATATCGTTGGCCGCCGCATCGCCGGATTCGGCTATGAAAATTTCCTCGTTCGCCCCGATGGCGCCGACCGCATCGTCATGCAGGTGCTGGGATCGGTCGACGCCGAGCGGCTGAAGAACATCCTGAACCAGCCCGCCAAGCTTTCCTTTCATCTGATTGACGAAAGCATGTCGGGGCAGGAGGCGCTGAACGGCCGCTGGCCTGCAACGTCGCAAGTCCTTTATTCCCTCGACGATCCGCCGATTCCCTATCTCGTCGACCGCACGGCTTTTGTCACCGGCAGCAACATGATCGATATCGAGCCCATCGTCGATCCGCAGACGCAGGAGACCTCGATTGCCTACCGTCTCGATGCGGAAGGCACACAGCGGCTGGCGCAGGCGACGGAGCGGAATATCGGCAAGCACCTTGCCATCGTCTTCGACGACCAGGTGATGTCGTCACCGGTCATCGATGCGGCGATCACTGGCGGCGAGGGCCGGATTTCGGCAAACTTCTCCGAGGACGGCGTCCGCGACCTTGCGATCATGCTGCGCGCCGGCGCCTTGCCGGCGACGCTGACGAGCGTTGAGGAACGCAGCGTCAGCCCGAGCTTCGGCGCCGATTCCATCTTCAACGGTCTCGTTGCCGGCCTTGTCGCCGTCGTGCTGGTCGCAGCACTGATGATCGCCCTCTATCGTATTCTCGGCATCATCGCCGTCGTCTCGCTCTTCCTCAACCTGATCCTCATCGTCGCGGTGCTCAGTCTTGTCGGTGCGACGCTCACCTTGCCCGGGATTGCCGGCATCGTGCTGATCGTCGGCATGGCGGTCGATTCGAACGTACTGATCTACGAGCGCATCCGCGAAGAGGAAAAAACCACCCATTTCTTTGCCGAGGCCGTCGGCCGCGGTTTCTCGCGCGCATTTGCAACGATCGTCGACGCCAATGTGACGATCTTCATCGCCGCCATCATCCTCTTTTTCCTTGGCAGCGAATCCATCCGCGGTTTCGCGGTGACGCTGGCGGTCGGCATCCTGACGACCGTTTTCACGGCTTTCACGCTGACGCGCTCGATCGTTGCCGTCTGGCTGAGAAGGCGCCATCCCCGGCATCTGCCGAAGAGCGTGCTGACCCATCTTTTCGAACACGCCAATATCCGTTTCATGGGGATCCGCCGTTATGTCTTTACGGCGTCGGCGGTCATCTCGCTGATCGCCATGGCCGCCTTTGCTACCGTCGGACTGCATCTCGGCATTGATTTCACCGGCGGCTCGCTCATCGAGGTGACGGCAAAGCAGGGCAATGCCGACATCGCCGATCTCCACGAGCGCCTCAACGATCTCAATCTCGGTGAGATCCGTGTCGAACGCACGGGCGGGCCGTCGAATGCGCGGATCCGCATCGCTTCCCAGGGCGGCGGCGAAAATGCCGAGCAGTCGTCGGCGACGCTGGTGCGCGGCGAGCTCCAGGAAGATTATGATTTTCGCCGCGTCGAAGTCGTCGGCCCCGCCATCTCGGGCGAATTGACGATGATGGCGACGCTCGGCGTGCTGGCAGCACTTGCGGCGATCCTGATCTACATCTGGATCCGCTTCGAATGGCAATTCGCGGTCGGCGCCATCGTCGCAACGCTGCACGACGTCATCATCATGCTCGGTCTCTTCGTCCTCACCGGCATCGAGTTCAACCTGACGAGCATCGCCGCCGTGCTGACCATCGTCGGTTATTCCCTGAACGATACGGTCGTGGTCTACGACCGAATGCGCGAGAATCTGAAGCGATACAAGAAGATGCCGCTGCCGATCCTGATCGATGCATCGATCAACCAGACGCTGTCGCGCACCGTTTTGACCGCGGCGACGACGCTGATCGCCTTGCTGGCGCTCTTTCTCTTCGGCGGCGAAGTCATCCGTTCCTTCACCTTTGCGATGCTCTTCGGCGTCGCTCTCGGCACCTTCTCTTCGATCTATATCGCCGCTCCCGTGTTGATCGTCTTCCGGCTGCGGCCGGAGGCTTCCGACGGGGAAGAGAGCAACAAGACGGATGCTGGTGTAAAATCCGGCACGGTGGTTTGAAACATGGCAAAAGGCATAGAAATCCGCGCCGCGCATTTCCCCGGGCGCGCTCCGATCGATGCTTATGGCAATGGCGGCTTTCGTTTTGCCGACATGTCGCATCGCGGCTCGATCCTTTGCCTGCCCTCCGGCATTCATGGCTGGGACATGGACATGTCAAAACCGCTGTCGCCTGAAAATTTTCGCCGGGTGCTGGATGAGGCCGCCGATATCGAGGTTCTGCTCGTCGGTACCGGAACCGAGCTTCGCCGTCTGCCCGAGGAATTGAGGCTGGCGCTGAAGTCGCGCGGCATCTCCTCCGATCCGATGAGCACCGGCGCTGCAGTCCGCACCTTCAATATCATGCTCGCCGAGCAACGCGCCGTCGCCGCGGCATTGATTGCGGTCTGACGATGACTGAAGCGCATATTGCGACGAACCAGGAGATCTGCCTGGCGATGCTGCGTGACAGCGATCGCGACCGCTATCTCGCCTGTCTGCTGTCGCCGGAGGAAAAGCGCGGCGCGCTTGCAGCTCTTTATGCCTTCAATGCCGAGCTTGCCCGCATCCGCGATCTCGTGCACGAGCCGTTGCCCGGCGAGGTGCGGCTACAATATTGGCACGACCTGCTGGAAGGCAGCGCACACGGCTCGACGGCAGCCAATCCCGTCGCAGCAGCCCTTCTGACCGCGATCGAAACGCACCGCCTGCCGCGCAAGACGCTGATCGACATGATCGAGGCCCGCACCTTCGATCTCTATGACGATCCGATGGAGACACGCCTTTCGCTTGAAGGCTATGCCGGTGAAACGGCATCGGCCCTAATCCAGCTCGCAAGTCTCGTGCTGTCGCCGGAGGAAGCCGCACGATCGGCCGACGCCGCCGGCCATGCCGGCGTCGCCCAGGCGGTCGCCGGATTGCTGCTGCTGATGCCGCTGCATCGCCGCCGCGGCCAGGTGTATATTCCGCTGCAGATCCTTTCCGCCACCGGTCTCGATCGCGATGCCTTCCTTGCTGGAAAAGACAGGCCGCGCATCTCTGCTGCCATCGAGGCCTTAGCCGGTCTTGGTCGCGAACATCTGGTGAAGGCGAGGGCGGCGGGGCCGATTGCGCCGGCCGTCTTTCCAGCCTTCCTGCCGGCGACGCTTGCCGAACCGGTGCTCGTCAAAGCGCAGAAGCGAGGCGCGTTGCTGTTCGACCGACCGCTGCAGCCGCCGCAATGGCGCCGCCAGCTGCGAATGGGACTGGCAGCAACCCGCCGGAAAATCTGATATCGGTCAAATTCGCGCAAGTCTCGCGCGTTACAAGGCTTCCACCGCTACCCTTTGAACGGAGACTCGGCGTGGGCATTATCGTCTGGTGCGTTCTTTTCGCCATCGTCATTTTCATTGCTTTTGTGGCAACGCGCATGGCCGCGCAGAACAAGGAAGACGGCCTGCATGACACGGGCCTCGCCATCATCGAATTCGGTCGCGCCTTTCCGAACGAGGCGATCCGTCAGTTGCAGGCGACGGAAAACGGTCAGGCGGTCTTCGTGCGCCTGCATGACAACAAGGCGGGCTTCATGCGCAACATGTCGCGCCACTTCGCCTGCCATCTGATCGAGCCGGGTCGGGTGCGCGTGGTGGGCTCGGAAACGGGCCGGGGACTGGTGATCGACTTCCTCGATGCACCCTATCACAACGCTGATTTCGAATTCGCTTCCGCCAAGGAAGCTTCGGAGGTTTCGCTTTGGCTGCTCGGCAATTATATCGCAGAGCCGGATAAAGATCTGCCGACAGGCAATATTTCGGCGGCGAACAAGCAGTAATGCATGTCGCCCAAAAGTGTGCAGCGGTTTTGGGAGGACGACATGCATAAAGGCAAAGACTTCGAGCGGGTCGCATGAACCGGTTCGATGCGACGCGTTTGAAAACGCCGGTCAGGCGCTTTCGGCAAGCGTCGATTCTTGACCCAGCCAGGCGGCGCAATCTGTAAGAGCGCGCCGGGCGATCAACTGCCGCTTCATGATCGTCTTGTCCTTGCCACGAAAGCGCTTGACGCCTTCAGGCTTGACGATCGAACCCGGCTGGAGCTCCGGAAACAGCCCGAAATTGATGTTCATCGGCTGGAACGATCGTTTGCCCGGCTCTTCGTCGGTGACCAGGTGTCCGCCGGTGATATGACCGAGCAGCGAGCCGAGCGCTGTCGTCGCCGGCGGCGGCGAGATCGCCTCACCCTTGCGTTCGGCGGCGGCGAAACGCCCGGCCAACAGCCCGACGCTGGCGCTTTCCACATAACCCTCGCAGCCGGTGATCTGGCCGGCGAAACGCAGGCCGGGCCGCGATTTCAGCGTCAGCGACGGGTCGAGCAAGGTAGGGGAGTTGATATAGGTATTGCGGTGAAGCCCGCCGAGACGGGCGAATTCCGCATTTTCCAGACCCGGGATCATCCGGAAGATGTCAGCCTGTGCGCCATATTTCAGCTTCGTCTGGAAGCCAACCATATTGTAGAGCGTGCCAAGTGCATTGTCCTGCCGCAGTTGCACGACGGCATAGGCCTTGACCGTCGGATTATGCGCGTTCGTCAGCCCCATCGGCTTCATCGGTCCGTGGCGCAGTGTCTCGCGGCCGCGTTCGGCCATCACCTCGATCGGCAGGCAGCCGTCGAAATAAGGCGTACCCTCCCATTCCTTGAAGCCGACCGTGTCGCCTGATATCAGCGCGTCAACGAAGGCATTGTACTGCGCCTCGTCCATCGGGCAGTTGATGTAATCCTTGCCGGTGCCGCCGGGCCCGACCTTGTCGTAGCGCGACTGATACCAGCAGATATCCATGTCGATGCTCTCGCGGTAGACGATCGGCGCGATGGCGTCGAAAAAGGCGAGCGAATCCTCGCCGGTTTCCGCCTGGATGGCACTCGCGAGCGACGGCGCCGTCAACGGTCCGGTGGCGACGATGGCAAGATCCCAATCCTTCGGCGGCAGGCCGGTGACCTCTTCACGCACGACGGTGATCAGCGGGTGGTCATGGACCGCTTTGGTCACTGCCTCGGAGAAACCGTCGCGATCGACGGCGAGCGCACCACCGGCCGGTACCTGGCATCGATCGGCAGCGGCCATGATCAGCGAGCCCGCCATGCGCATCTCAGCATGGATGACGCCGACGGCATTGCTGGTCGCATCATCGGACCGGAAAGAATTGGAGCAGACAAGTTCGGCAAGACCATCGGTCTTGTGCGCATCCGTGCCGCGCACCCCGCGCATTTCATGCAGGAGGACCGGAACGCCGGAATTGGCGATCTGCCAGGCGGCTTCCGAACCTGCAAGCCCACCGCCGACGACGTGGATAGGGGAATAGGAGATCGTGTTCATTCCGGGCTGATATCATGTCGGCCGGTGCGATCCAACACCCCGAAATCAAAAACGGCGCCCTGGGCGCCGTCTTGGAAGCATCGTACTCGCTATTAGCGGAACGAGCGGGATGCGATATTCCGGATGTCGTAGCGGCTAACGCCGATATCGGACAGGGTCTGGTTCGAAAGGCCGCCGAGTTCATTGAGCGTGCGACGGTAGCTGAGCCAGCTTCTTGCAATGCGGATCGGGTTCATTGTCTTCTTCCTATGTCCGCGGGACGGCGGGATCGCCTGTCTCTCTGCGGTTGATGTTTATATAGGCGAGAACCGTCCGATTGTGCAGTGCAAATAAAAGGCGTCTGCCATGCAATTGTGCACTATGATGCTCTTCAATTAAGCAGAGGATATTTTTTGAGCGGGCTAAACAAGCGGAAAAACATGCAACCACCGCGGCCACCACGTGCAGACAAAAGAAACGCCCGCTGCGGATACAGCGGGCGTTTCAATCGAGAATAATCCTGCTTGGGAGGAGCAGCGGATCGCCTGGAATTAGCGGTGAGAAGCCTCACGGGCAACGCGATGGATGTCCGAACGGTCGATGCCGAGATCGTGCAATTCGCGGTTGGTCATGCGGCCGAGTTCCGTGACGGTCTGACGATACTTGCGCCAGTTATTGAAAGAGCGAGAGAAGTTCATGTTAAGCCCCTTTCCGAGGGTTTTATTCGCCAGCAGCCACCGATCGGCGCTGACCTCTATTTGATAACTGGAATATATGTTGCGATGCGAAAGACTAAAACAGCCAAGTTTTCAGATCACCTATGCGAGATATGCAATGCTCAAAAGGTATTTGACGCAGACTTACCATTTTTTGGCCAACGAATAGGCAGAATGACTTTTGAGAAAGCAGTTCGATTTGGAGAGGCGAATGAAGTGCCATAGCAGAAAACGCTGCTTCCTCCGGTGATTCCGCTCGTCCATTCCGCTGCAAAGAGGCGTTCCGCTTCGGATTGGAAGTCGCCCACCCCTTCGCGGGGTTGGTGGTGCGGCGTGACGACAATGTGGCATGACGGCGCCCTGCGACGAAAATCCTCTCACCGCCAAGGCCTTAATGAAGCTTTGGCTATACAAAAACGCCCGCCGGGGGAGGATCCGGCGGGCGTGTTATGGTGACTGACAACTGGGAGGAGGAGTGTTGCCAGTCTATCGCAGCGCGCTGGGAGGAGGAGTGCGCGGCTGCGAATCTCGTCACGGACAATGCATCCGCGGGCGTCCGGCTGATGCCGGGCCGGGGCGCCATCCCCGTGCTTTGATGTGTTGATCAATAGTATGACTAATGAATATTGTGCAGTGCAATAAATTCATGCCGGATATACGAAATACGCATATCTCTCCGTCCATAAGCTTATATTAGCGCGTCTGGCGTTAGCGGCTGGTTAACACTCGGTACTATTTAGACCAGTGAGGAACTTGTATGTTTGTTGCAGAGCGTTTGCGGACACCGGTCCTGCGTCTATAACGGCGTGAGCCGCAGGCGCAGTCGGCGTTGCAGAAATAAGGGGTAGGGCATGTATCGCGGCAGATTGGAGCGGGATCTCTCGCTCTGGGTAGGCAAAGGCCTGCTCAGGCAGGAAACGGCGGGCGCGCTTCTCGCCGAATATGATAGCCGCCCGGCAAGCTTCAGCCTCGGCCGGGTGCTGATGGCGCTGGCGGCGGTGCTGCTTGCCGCTGCCATTCTGTTGGTCGTCGCCTCCAATTGGGAGGCCATCCCGCGCCTCGTCCGCGTCGGCGCCATCCTTGCCCTGATCTGGGTCGTGCACATCGCCGCTGCCCGTCTGCTCGCCCGCGGTGCGACGGCGGCGGCAGGAGGGTTGCTGGTCATCGGCGCGATGAGCTTCGGCGGCGCCATCTCGCTGGTCGGCCAGATGTATCATCTCTCCGGCGATGAACAGACGGTAATGTATCTCTGGTTCGCCATCGCGACGATCTCGGCGATCCTGTTCCGTTCGGGCGCAGTGGCCGTCGTCGCGGGCGTCCTCTCCTGGGCGTCGTTTGCCCTCTATCTTGAGAACCACGACACGCATTGGATAGGGTTCGATCCCTGGATGGCGCCTCTCATGGCGGCAATCGTCATCGGGTTGGTGCGTTATACCGGCGCCGAGCGGGCCCGCCATCTCGCCTATCTGCTGCTGATCGGCTGGCTCGCCTGGCTCTACACTCTTTATGAGGAGATCGCCGTGGCGCTTGCCTTCGCGATCGGCGGCATGGCGGCGTTCGTGCTGACGGCGTTGCCGCTCCGGCCTATTGCCTCCCTGGTCAGGAGCGCCGGCGCGGCCCCGGCCTTCTACAGCTTCCTTGTCGCCGGGATCGGCTTGCTGCTGCTGCATATCGAGATCGAGGACGGCTGGCGGCTGGTGGTGCTCGGAGTGGCGACACTTGCCGCTTCGGTGCTGGCGATTGCCCTGCATGGAAGGGATAATGGCGCGGTGCGTTATCTCGCTTATACGATTTTTGCCGCGGAGATGCTCTATCTCGCCTCCGTCACCGTCGGCTCGATCCTCGGCACGTCGAGCCTCTTCCTTTTCTCCGGTCTCGTGGTGGCACTTGTCGCCTGGATCGTCATCCGTCTCGAGCGGCGTTTTTCGGCGAATGCACAGGGGGAGGGCGCATGAACTCGTTCATGGCAAGGCTGCAATCCGGCAAGGGCTATCTGCTTTCGGCGATCATCGTCGCCGGTCTGCAGACCCTGATCCTCGGCACGATCATCCAGAGCCGGGCGTCGATCCTCAGCGATGGCGCTGAAGTGCTGCTGAAGACGGCGCCCGTCGATCCGCGTGATTTCCTGCGCGGCGATTATGTCGTCTTGAACTACGACATTTCCTCTGTGCCGGTGCAGACGGTCTCCGGCGGCATTCCGGCAGAGCCAGGCGAACGCGTGCTATTGGTCCGGTTGAAGAAGCAGGAAGACGGTTTCTGGACGGTGATCGAATCGTCCTTTCACGAACTGCCTCCGCAGCCGGAGACCGTGATCCTGCGCAGCCAGCCATTTTATAGTGGCGGACTTGCCGCCGGCGACAGCATGCGTGTCGAATACGGCATCGAGCGCTACTACGTTCCAGAAGGCGAGGGCAAGCCGATCGAGGAGGCCCGCAATGACGGCAACGTCGCCATCGCAGTGCGTGTCTCGCCTGATGGAAGCGCACAGATTCGCAGCCTTCTCGTTGACGGCAAGCCGGTTTACGACGAGCCGCTTTACTGATCTCGTCGCACTTCGGGGCGGGGCGGCTCCAGGGCCGCAAATCCCCTGTCATTTACCGTTCATTTTTCCTTTGCCTCGACCAAATCGGGTGATATAGAGACGCCGCGCTCCGGAAGGCCTCATGCGCAGGCATAGGCATGCGGTTTTGTGAACGCGGGTATGGTGAAATTGGTAGACACGCCAGATTTAGGTTCTGGTGCCGCAAGGCGTGGGAGTTCAAGTCTCTCTACCCGCACCAAGCTGTTTGCAGGCGGGAGACTGAAATCGGTTGGCTTAGGGCAGCCGAGAGTTGTCCCGAATAGCCCGCGAGTGCCGTTCCCCTTTGGGCGGAATGATACAGGAATTGGGAAAAGCCACGCGCGGCAGGATCGCCGGCGTCGTGCTCATCGAAACGAACGGCGTCTGGGCACGGCCGCCACGAAATGAAGGTAGGAAGACATGCAGGTTATCGAAACGCTCGCTGAAGGGCTGAAGCGCGAAATCAAGGTCGTTATCCCGGCCAAGGACATGCAAGACAAGATGAATGAGCGTCTTGCCGATGTGAAGGACAAGGTTCGCATCAACGGCTTCCGTCCGGGCAAGGTCCCTGCCGCTCACCTGAAGAAGGTCTACGGCAAGTCGATCATGGCCGATCTCGTCAACGAGATCGTCCGCGAGCAGCCGGCCGCCATCCTGTCCAGCCGCGGTGAGAAGTCGGCCACGCAGCCGGAAATCGCCATGACGGAAGACAAGGACGAAGCCGACAAGATCCTCGCTGCCGAGCAGGATTTCGAATTCACGCTTTCCTATGAAGTGCTGCCGCCGATCGAACTGAAGTCGGTCAAGGGCATCAAGGTCACGCGCGAAGTGATCGACATCTCGGACGACGAAGTCAACGAGCAGGTCCTGAAGGTCGCCGAAAGCGCTCGCGCCTACGAGACCAAGACCGGCAAGGCCGCGAATGGCGACCGCATCACCATGGATTATGTCGGCAAGGTCGACGGCGAAGCCTTCGAAGGCGGCACCGATCAGGGCGCCGAACTGGTGCTCGGCTCCGGCCGCTTCATTCCGGGCTTCGAAGACCAGCTCGTCGGCGCCAAGGCCGGCGACGAGAAGACCATCACCGTGACCTTCCCGGCCGACTATCCGGCCAAGAACCTCGCCGGCAAGGAAGCGACCTTCGACGTGACAGTCAAGGAAGTCGCCGCACCTGCCGATGTCGAGATCAACGACGAACTCGCTTCCAAGCTCGGCATCGAATCCGCCGATCGCCTGAAGGAAATCGTCCGTGGCCAGATCGAATCGCAGTACGGCTCGCTGACCCGCCAGAAGCTGAAGCGCCAGATCCTCGACCAGCTGGACGAGATGTACAAGTTCGAAACCCCGAACTCGCTCGTCGACGCCGAATATAACGGCATCTGGAGCCAGGTGAACAACGATCTCGCCCAGTCCGGCAAGACCTTCGAGGACGAAGACACGACTGAGGAGAAGGCTCGCGAGGAATACAAGACGCTCGCCGAGCGCCGTGTTCGCCTCGGCCTCGTTCTCTCCGAAATCGGCGAAAAGGCCGGCGTCGAAGTCAGCGAAGACGAAATGCAGCGCGCCATCTACGATCAGCTGCGCCAGTATCCGGGCCAGGAAAAGCAGATCCTCGAATTCTTCCGCAGCCAGCCGGGTGCCGCCGCTTCGATCCGCGCGCCGATCTTCGAAGAGAAGGTCATCGATCACCTGCTGACCGAAATCGACGTCACTGACAAGAAGGTGACGAAGGAAGAGCTGCTCGCCGAGGAAGAAGGCGAAGCCAAGGCTGAGACCAAGAAAGCCGCGCCGAAGAAGAAGGCTGCCGCCAAGGCCGAAGCAGCGGACGCCGGTGAAGGCGAAGAAGCCGCACCGAAGAAGAAGGCTGCTCCGAAGAAGAAGGCGGCTGACGAAAGCGCCGAATAGTCGCTTTTCAGTTCTACAGCGCCGCGCGTCTTTCAGACGCGCAAAGGAAGCTGTAACACTTTGAGTTGCTGCATGATTTTGTCCTTAAATCGATTCCGATTTAAGGAATCATGCAGTAAAGTTTGGGAGGCCTCGCCATCGTGCGGGGCCTTTTCTATTGTACAGGGCAGTTCATTTCTCGCCGCCTACTCCATTGTGTTTATGCATTCGAAACAACAAAGAGTTGCGCGAAAGTATAATTCGATGCAGATTTCCTGATGGTGGAGGGACCTGAAAATGACTGCAAAGCATGACATGAAGAAGCTGGTGGAAGAAATCTATGCTGTGCGCGACTGCGGCGATGTCGAAGCTACGCTGGCGCTGATCGGCGAGGGTTGCACCTTTCGCATGGTCGGCAATACACGGCTGGCGCCTTTTTCGACTGAATCAAGCGGGCATGCTTTTCGCCAAGCGATAACGCAGCTTATCACCGTATGGGATCTATCGAATATCAGGACAGCTATCTATGTGGACGAGGATGAGCATATGGTCTTTGCCCACCGTGAAGGCGAGATCAGGCACATCCCATCGGGCGTGAGCTTCCATACGGAATTCATTGACAAGATCCATTTCCGGGATGGGAAACTGGTCAAGATTGTCGAATTCGTCGACACGCTGCAAGTGGCCGAGACGGCCAAGATGATCCAAGTCGCTTAAACGGCCACCAAGGTCGGAGCCTTCGAAGCGTTGTCAAAGTCGATTCATGCGACGCGCTTTAGAGTTTAATGCCGCCCATGTCTTCGGGCGTCAGCCGCCGTTCAAGAATTATCGCTCAATGCGCTGTCAGTTGCGCGACTTTCCTGACATGGCTCACGGCTGCGGCGCCGCCTGCGGTCTGTGTGAAGAGGTGGAGCGTTTCCTCTTCGTCGTCGGCGACCGGCGTCAAAGCCTGATCCATATAGGTCTTCGACTTTGCATCCCTTGAAATCAGGAACGCCGAAATCGTCAGGCCAACGATCGTGCCTGCGAGCGAAGCATGTTTGCGGAAGGTTTCCCAGGCAAAGCGCGGCCAGAAGACCAGCGGATTCTCGCGCGGCAGGTCAGGGCGCCGCTCCGATGGCGTCTTCAGGCGCAGCAGACCGCTTTGCAGCGGATGCACGTTTTCCAGCGGCACGGTGGTGGCGAAGGAGACGAGAACCTTGACGAGCCTTGCCAGCGGTACCCCGGTCGCAACGGCGCGGCGCAGCAGCGTCTTCATATGATCAGGCGAATAATAGAGCGACCAGGCCTCGTGGTAGATGTCTTCCCATTCCTGCTTGCTCATTTTGGGATGCGCGGTGCAGACGTGCTCGACATCGTAGATGTTGAGATCGGCATCCATCTCGATGCCCTTCTTCCACAGGACCTGATGGTCCTCAGAGCCGGGCAGCGGCGTCAGGATGAAGAATTCGATGACGTCGAGCGGCAGCTCTTCCTGGATGATCGCGATGTCGCGGCGGATCGATTCCGGCGTGTCGGCGGGGAAGCCCAAGATATAACCGGCAAGCGTCATGATGCCCTGCGCCTTCCAGGCGAGCAGCATCTTGCGGTATTCGGTGATCTTGTTCTGGTTCTTCTTGGCGGCGGTCAGATTGTCCGGATTGACGTTCTCAAGGCCGATGAAGACGCGCGTGACCCCGGCGCGCCTGGATTTCTCGATGAAATTGGGGATCTTGTGGCAGAGCGTGTCGACCTGGATCATCAGGCCGAGTGGAATGCCGTCCCGTTCCTTAAGTTCGATCAACCGGTCGAAGATCGCTTCCCAATCCTTGTTACGGGCGAAATTGTCGTCGGTGATGAAAAATTTGTGGATGCCCTGCGCCCAGTTCATCCGCACCAGTTTCTCGACGTCGTCGGCCGAACGGAAGCGTGACTTGCGTCCCTGCACGTTGATGATGGTGCAGAACGAGCACTGATAGGGACAGCCACGTCCGGCATCGAAGCTGGTGCTGAGCCCGAGCGTGCGCTGGATATTGTCCTTCGGCAGGAAGGGAACCGGCGTGCCGCCGATACCGGGAAGGTCGTTCATGAAATTGTAGAGCGGCTTCAGCTCACCGGCGGCGGCATCGCGCAGCACCATGTCGAGCCGGCCCTCGGCTTCGCCGGCAAACATCGAGATGCCCATGTCGCGGCAGGCGTCGAGCCCGACCGCCTTGCCATCCAGCATCGACAGGCAGCCGGAAACATGAAAGCCGCCGATCGAAACCGGCAGGCCGGCATCGCGGAACGGCCGGGCGATATCGAGGGCGCGCGGATACTGGTTGGTCTGGACGCCGACGAGCGCAATCATGCCGAAATTGTCGTGGCGCTTGAACTGCGCCAGCAGTCCGGCGACATCGATCCGCGTATTGGTTTCGTCGATCACGGTGATGTCGATCGCCGTATCGTCGCCGAGCACCTTGCGCTCGGCACATTCGGCAGCGATGCCGTAAAGAGCCGCAAGCGAATTGGAGGGGATCATCGCCCGCCACCAGCGGATGACGTAGCCGTCATCGTCATAATGCGACGGCTTGATCAGGATCAGCTGAAAACGTCGGCGCGCAGCTTCCAAGACATGGGACAAGAGTATCTATCTTTCTTTAGAAGCTTTTGCCCGAAGGCAAAATGGCGTTGAAGGCATATATCAGGCACCGCGTATCAATGCCATTTGTGAGGGTTCAAACTAAGGCGTAAAAAACGGCACGGCGCGCGAACGCTTCGCGACGTGTATCATTCCTTAATATACTACCCGATATCGAGCAGCAATGCGCGATGGTCGGAGACTTCGGGCGCCTCGACCACCTCGAATTTGGCAACCTTCACCCCTGGCGTCACCAGCATGTAGTCGGCAAAGCGGCCCTGCTTCAGATAGTAGGAGGTTCGCGTGTCTACAAGGCCGTTTCCGGTGACGAGATCGGAAAGCCCGAGTGTGGCGAGAATCGCAAAGGTCGCGCTGTCAGGCCGCACGTTGAAATCGCCGCAGAGGACGAGCCCTTCGTCGCCGGGCCAGACGCGCGCGATGAGCCTGACCAGCGCCTCGGCCTGCTCCTCGCGCGCTGCGGTATCGCCCTTGCCCGCGGGATCGCGCAGGCCATGCATGTGGGCGACCGTCACGGTAGATGCGTGCTCAGGGCTGAAGAGACGGATGCAATGGGCGTTTCGCGGCCGCGGATGCTCGCCCCAGCCATCAGCGGAAAAACGGCCATGCACGAAGTTCAGCCCTTGGGCGATGACGCAATGCGTTTTGCGCACGAAGGTCGCCAGCCCGAATTCGGCGGCAATGACGGTATCGCCATCGAAAAGCTCGCCTCTCGAGGTCGGGCAGAAAAAACCGTCGTGAGCGGGCAGGGCGGTGCTGATCTCAGTAAACAAATTGGCGCGCTGCGGCAGCTCCAGCCCCGCGTCCCGATAGATCGACCATCCGCCGCCCGTACCTGGCGCCCGCAGCACTTCCTGCAGGCACAGGACATCCGGATCGGCTTGCCTGACAAAGCCGATCAAGGCCTCATGCAGCCTACCGCCCCATGCGTTCAGCGAAATGATGCGCAATGTCATTCGGCTCCGTTTTGGCGGCCGGATTTAGACGAAAGCTCCGCCGTCTACATGATGCGTTTTAAAGTTCTGACTTGATGTCGCCCATCCGGTTCCACGCATCGAGCCCAGCGATCTTGTAGGCTTCGGCGAGCGTCGGATAGTTGAAGGTGTTCTCGACGAAATATTCGACGGTGCCTTTGAGATTGAGCACCGCCTGGCCGATATGCACCAGCTCGGTGGCGCCTTCGCCGACGATATGCACGCCGAGCAGGCGGCGGGTCTTCAGCGAGAAGATCAGTTTCAAAAGCCCCGTGTCGAGGCCCATGATATGACCGCGCGACGTCTCGCGGAAGCGGGCGATGCCGCATTCATAGGGAATACCGCGCTCCTTCATTTCTTCTTCGGTCAGGCCGCAGGTCGAAATCTCGGGCACGGCATAGATGCCATAGGGGAAATATTTCGGCGGCTCCTTGGCGACCGCGCCGACCGCGACGCGGGCAGCGATGCGGCCCTGTTCCATCGAGGTCGAGGCAAGGCTCGGAAAGCCGACGACGTCGCCGGCGGCATAGATGTTGGCAACTGATGTCTGGAAGGTTTCCGGATTGACCTTGAGACGGCCGCGGCTGTCGGCGTCGAGGCCGATGGCCTGAAGGTTCAGCGCATCGGTTGCCCCCATGCGGCCGGCGGCGAAAAGCACCATGTCGGTCGTAAGGCGTCGGCCGCTGTCGAGCATCAGTTCGACCTTGCCGTTTTCGAGCCTCTCCACCTTGTCGGCCTTCTGGCCGAGCAGCAGCTTCATGTTGCGGTCGCGCAGCTGGTAGGTAAAATCCTCGATGATTTCCTTGTCGATGAAGTCGAGCATCGTCGCCTTCGGATCGATGACGGTGACGGCGGTGTCGAGCGCGCTGAAGATCGTCGCATATTCGATTCCGATGACGCCGGCGCCGATGACGACCATTGATCGCGGCAGGTCCTGGATGTCGAGCAGTTCGTCGCTGTCGAGAACGGTCTTGCCGTCGAAGGGTATGTAATCTGGGCGGAAAGGCTTTGTGCCGACGGCAAGCAGCACGCTGGCGCCGGTGACCTGCATGGTCTCGCCGTCATCCTTGATCACCTGCAGCGTCGATGCATCGATGAAGCTCGCTTTGCCGCGAATATGCTGCACGCGGTTGCGGGCGAACTGGTGTTCCAGCACCTCGACCTCGTGGTTGAGCGTAATCAGCAGGCGGCGGCGCAGGTCATCTGCACTGATCTCTTCCTTGACGCGGTAAGACCGGCCGTAGAAGCCGCGTTCGCGCCAGCCGGAAAGATTAAGCGCCGTCTCGCGCAGCGTTTTGGAAGGGATGGTGCCGGTATGCACGGACACGCCGCCGACGCGTTTGCCCTGCTCGATGACAAGCACTTTCTTGCCGAGTTTTGCCGCCTGGATCGCGCCGCGGCGCCCTGCTGGACCGCTGCCCACCACAACGAGATCGTACTGAAGCATCATCAAGCCCCGAATTGGAAAGGAATCATATTGCGACGCAAAATGTCACCCGTCCATCGTTAGCCGGTCAATGTTACAGATTGTTTTACGACCGCCGGTTCCGCCGGGCCTGTGCCCTTTCAGATCAGCTTCAGCCCCTTCAGGCTGACATGCCCATCCCTGCCGATGATGACGTGGTCGTGGACGGTGATATCGAGCGCCTTGGCGGCATCGATGATCACCTTCGTCATGTCGATGTCGGCGCGCGATGGCGTAGGATCGCCGGAGGGATGGTTGTGGACGAGAATCATCGCCGTTGCCGAAAGCTCGAGCGCGCGTTTGACCACCTCGCGCGGATAGACCGGCGTATGGTCGACCGTGCCGCGGCCCTGTACCTCGTCGGCGATCAGCACATTGCGCTTGTCGAGGAAGAGGATGCGGAACTGTTCGCGTGTCTCGTGCGCCATGGCTGCATGGCAATACTGGATGACCGAAGACCACGAAGACAGAACCTGTTTGCTCCTGAGCTCGCTCTTCAGTGTCCGGTGGGCGACAGTCGAGATCAGCTTCAGGTCGAGCGCCACGGCCTCGCCGACGCCCTTGACTTCCATCAGCAGCGCCTGGGGCGCACCGAAGACGCCGGAGAGCGAGCCGAACCGTTCGATCAGCGCCTTGGCGATCGGTTTGGTGTCACGCCGCGGGATCAGCCGGAAAAGCAGCAGTTCGAGGATTTCGTAGTCGGCAAGCGCTGTGTCGCCGAGCTCGCGGAAGCGGTCACGCAATCGCTCCCGATGGCCGTGATAATGCTCATGGCCGGCAAGCGAAGCGGGCAGGGTGGTCCTGGCATTCGGCCCGGCCGGTTTTTGCGGGTGTCCGCCGAAAAACGAGCGTTCGTCGGCGGCAATAGGCTCCTGCGTTGGGAAAGGCAGCTCGTCATCGGAAGATGTCGAAACGGGGCCCTTCGCCATCGAAGCGTCACCCGTTGTGTGACGGCAGGCCGGGGCGGTCGAGCCCGCCAGGCGACAGCGTGAAGATCTCGCAGCCGTCGGAGGTGACGCCGACGGTGTGTTCGTACTGCGCCGAAAGTGAGCGGTCGCGGGTGACTGCCGTCCAGCCGTCGGCCAGCACCTTCACATGCGGCCGGCCGAGGTTGATCATCGGCTCGATGGTGAAGATCATGCCTTCGCGCAGCTCCGGCCCCTCGTTGGCACGGCCGTAATGCAGGATATTCGGCGAATCGTGGAACAGCCGCCCAACGCCATGGCCGCAGAAATCGCGCACCACCGAACAGCGTTCGGCCTCCGCATAGGTCTGGATCGCCTCGCCGATCGCGCCGGTGCGGGCGCCGGGCCTGACGGCGGCAATGCCGCGCATCAGCGATTCATAGGTGACTTCGAGCAGCCGCTCGGCAGCACGCTTGACGACGCCGACGGGGTACATCCGGCTGGAATCGCCGTGCCAGCCGTCGAGCACGAAGGTGACGTCGATATTCACGATATCGCCGTCACGCAGCGGCTTGTCGTTGGGAATGCCGTGGCAGACGACGTGGTTGATCGAGGTGCAGGTCGATTTGGTGTAGCCGCGATAGTTCAGCGTCGCAGGATAGGCGCCGTGATCCATGCCGAAATCGAAGACGAACCTGTCGATCTCATCGGTCAGCAGGCCGGGTTTGACGATGTCGGCAAGCGCATCGAGGCAGCGCGCGGTCAGCTGACACGCCCTGCGCATACCCTCGAATGCTTCAGCATCATAAAGCCGGATGGCGCCCGTATTCTTCGGGGGCGCGGTAGAGGCTTCGATATAGTTCACCATTGCAGGGCCTTAGCAGAGATTGTTAGATTTGTTCATAATGCAGCTATGCCGGGTTCGTCCATCACGATCAACTGCCAGGACGAGATTTCTGGACGGATCCGATCAGTCCAACGTGCAGCTTTCCACATCCGTTCGGCGGACAATCAGCCGTCCGGCTGGAATATCCACAATCTTCCCAAGGAGATAGGATTGATTGCATGAAGCCTCCCCGCTACTCACCGATTGGTGACAGCGGGGAAGGGTCGATCATGCTGAATGAAGCCGTAAATCTTGAAAATTCACCCGGGACCGGCGGAGAGCCGGAACGGCGGGCGCGTGACCGCGGCGCTACCGAGCGCGCAATCCTTGCCGCCGCCAAGGGGCTGCTCGCCGAGGAAGGCTTCCAGAATTTCGGCATCAATGCGGTTGCCCGCCGCGCCGGTTGCGACAAGCAGTTGATCTATCGCTATTATGGCGGCCTCGACGGCTTGGTCGAGGCGATCGGCACCGATCTCGGCACATGGGTAAAGGATCGCATCCCGGAAGACGCCGGCGGCATGTTCCTGCTCACCTATGGCGACCTGATGGAGCGGCTGTCGCTTCTCCTCCTCGACGCCTTGAGAACCGATCCGCTGATGCGCCGCATCCTCGCCTGGGAGATTTCTGAAAACACCGAACAGGTGAGGCGGCTGTCCGAAGCGCGTTCGAAGGCGCTCGCTCTCTGGCTGGAGCGCATGCGCGGCTCGCTGGCGCCGCCGAAGGGCGTGGATGCGGCTGCCGTCAACGCCGTCGTCATCGCCGCGATCCAGCACCTCGTGCTGGCCGCCGCAGCCGGCGGGCAGTGCGCCGGCCTGTCGCTGAAGACATCCAAGGATTGGGAGAAGGCGGCACTAGCGCTGAAGCGCATCGTGCGTGGTGTTTACGGTTGATGCCTGCCTCATCCACAGGGGGCGGGGCCACGTTAACCTTAACAAATGGTTTACGTTGCGGGGGCCTGGTTAACCCGACAGTGTGGCGGTGAGCAGAGATGTACGAGTAGAAGCCCCGAGTTGACGCCCATGAGAATCAAGATCGCTAAAGCCGCGTTCCTGGTGACGGCGATGATGTTTTTCGCAGTCCTGGCGCTGGATATCGCAATTCCGGCGCTGGTGCTTTGCATCATGGCATCGTCGACCTGGTTGGTCACCCTCGATCTGCCCGTGACGCGCAAGCATGGAGGAGAGGCCGCATGAAGTGGTTTCTGGTCTTCTGGGCCGGCCCCATCGTCTTTCTGGGCGGATGGTACTGGCTCTCCTATTACGATATGAGTTTCGGCATCTTCATGTTCACCCGGCAGGTCCATGACCTGACATTCCAGCTTTACGGCAAGGCGCTCGGCATTCCGCCGGAGTCTATCCCGCCGCTCGTTGCCCGCGCGATCGCGGTCGACAGCCTCGTCGTTTTCGCCATTCTGACCTTCCGCAAGCGCAAGTCGGTCATCGCCTGGTGGAAAGCGCGTCAGGCGTTGAATTCGTCTCCATCAGACCTTGCCAGTAAGGAAAGCCTGTCGAGCGCGCCCTGAAGAATGAAGCTTGCGGCGGCCGAATCGATCCGTTCGGCCCGCTTGGCGCGCGAGACGTCCATTTCGAGCAGTGTCCGTTCGGCCGCAACCGTCGAAAGCCGCTCATCCCAATAGACGAAGGGCAGCGCCGTCTTCTGCTCCATATTACGCACGAAGGCGCGCGTTGCCTGTACGCGGGGACCCGCCGATCCGTCCATATTCATCGGCAGGCCGATGACGAAGCCTGCGACCTTTTCCGCTGTGGCGAAATCCAGCAGCGCCTGGGCATCGATGGTGAACTTGACGCGGCGGATCACCGTGCGCGGCGTGGCGAAACGCCGCCCGAGATCGGACATCGAAAGCCCGATCGTCTTGGTGCCGAGATCGAGGCCGGCAATTGCCTGTCGCGGAGCGAGCGTTTCGGCCATTTCCTCGATCGTCAGCACCGTCATCGCCGTCTTATCCTGTCAAAACAAATTGAAGTTGCCGCCGCTTTTCTTTGCGGCCGCATAAGATATGTCCTTAGCATCTAAACCGGCTTTGCATCACGTAATAAAGGAGACATTTCATGAAGATCACCTGGCTTGGCCATTCCGCCTTCCGCATCGAGACATCAAGGGCGAAGATCCTGCTCGATCCATTCCTCAGCTATAACGCCTCCTTTTCCGGCCAGGATATCAAGGCTGTTTCTGCCGGCATCACTCACATCCTGTTGACGCACGGCCATGGCGATCATGTCGGCGATACCGTGGCACTCGCCAAGGAAACCGGCGCCGTCGTTCTCGCCAATGCCGATCTTGCCGCCTGGCTCGGCTCCAAGGGCGTCGACAAGATCGAGATGGGCAATACCGGCGGCACGATCGCGCTCGGCAGCTTCTCGGCGACCTTCACCAATGCGCTGCACTCCTCCGCCCAGATCACCGAGGACGGTATCTCGCACGCGCTCGGCAACGCCAACGGCCTGATGCTGCATTTCGACGACGAAGCCTCGATCCTTGCCATGGGCGATACCGACATCTTCTCCGACATGGCGCTGATCAATGAATTGCACCAGCCCGATATCGGCTTCGTGCCGGTCGGCGACCGCTTTACCATGGGCGGCGCTGTGGCAGCCCTTGCCTGCCGGCGCTATTTCAACTTCAAGACCGCGATCCCCTGCCACTACGGCACCTTCCCGATCATCGACCAGACGGCGGAAAAATTCGCTGCCGGCATGGAAGGATCGAAGACCGAAGTGAAGGCGATCAGGCCTTCCGAGAGCCTGTCGATCTGACGAAACCCCGTTGCGTCAGGCGGACAGGGCCTTTATAGCGGGTAGGAAAAATCCTACCCGGAGAATGCCATGTCCGTCGATCTTGCCACCGTGAAGCGCGTCGCCCGCCTTGCCCGTATTGCCGTCTCCGAGGACGAAGCAAATCGCATGGTCGGCGAGCTGAACGGCATCCTCGGCTTCGTCGAGCAACTCTCCGAAGTGAATGTCGACGGCGTCGAGGCGATGACCTCGGTGACCCCAATGGCGATGAAGAAGCGGACTGACGTGGTGACCGACGGCAGCAAGGCAGCCGATATCGTCGCCAATGCGCCCGTCACCGACCACAATTTTTTCCTGGTGCCGAAAGTCGTCGAATAAGGCTTCGAAGCCTCTTTCCGACCCTGTTGCCATTTCCAGATCTGAAGCGAAAACACGATGAGCGAACTCACCAGCCTGACCATTGCCGAAGCCCGCCAGAAGCTGCGCGGCAAGGAAATCACCGCGATCGAACTGACTGATTCCTATATCTCGGCGATCGATGCGGCCAATGATCGGTTGAATGCCTATATCAAGGTCACGCCGGATCTCGCCCGCGTCATGGCGAAGAACTCCGACGAGCGCATCGCCGCCGGCAAGGCCGGTGACCTCGAAGGCATTCCGCTCGGCATCAAGGATCTCTTCGCCACCGTCGGTGTCCACACCCAGGCCTGCAGCCATATACTCGACGGTTTCGAGCCGCGTTATGAATCGACGGTCACGCAGAACCTCTGGGATGACGGCGCCGTCATGCTCGGCAAGCTCAACATGGACGAATTCGCCATGGGCTCGTCGAATGAAACATCCTATTACGGCCCAGTGATCAATCCCTGGCGCGCCGCAGGCTCCAATCAGCAGCTCGTGCCCGGCGGCTCCTCCGGCGGCTCGGCCGCCGCTGTCGCCGCGCATCTTTGCGCCGGCGCGACCGCAACCGATACCGGCGGCTCGATCCGCCAGCCGGCCGCTTTCACCGGCACCGTCGGCATCAAGCCGACCTATGGCCGCTGCTCGCGCTGGGGCACCGTCGCCTTTGCCTCCTCGCTCGACCAGGCAGGCCCGATCGCCCGCGACGTCCGCGATGCCGCCATCCTTTTGAAGTCGATGGCAAGCGTCGACGCCAAGGACACGACATCGGTCGATTTGCCGGTGCCGGATTACGAAGCGGCCCTCGGCCAGTCGCTGAAGGGCATGAAGATCGGTATTCCGAACGAATATCGTGTCGACGGCATGCCGGATGAGATCGAAACCCTCTGGCGCCAGGGCATCGCCTGGCTGAAGGATGCCGGCGCCGAGATCGTCGACATCTCGCTGCCGCACACCAAATACGCCCTTCCGGCCTATTACATCGTCGCTCCCGCCGAGGCATCCTCGAACCTCGCCCGTTACGACGGCGTGCGCTACGGCCTGCGCGTCGACGGCAAGGACATTGTCGACATGTATGAGAAGACACGTGCCGCGGGCTTCGGCAAGGAAGTCAAGCGCCGCATCATGATCGGCACCTATGTGCTGTCGGCCGGCTATTACGATGCCTATTACATCCGCGCCCAGAAGGTGCGCACGCTGATCAAGCGCGATTTCGAACTCGCCTTTGACGCCGGCGTCGATGCCATACTGACACCGGCAACGCCGTCGTCCGCCTTTGGCGTTGCCGATGAGAACCTCGCCGCCGATCCGGTGAAGATGTATCTGAACGACATCTTCACGGTGACCGTCAACATGGCGGGCCTGCCCGGCATCGCCGTGCCGGCCGGCCTCGACCACAAGGGCCTGCCGCTCGGCCTGCAGTTGATCGGCAAACCCTTCGATGAGGAAACCCTCTTCAAGACCGCCCACGTCATCGAACAGGCAGCCGGCCGGTTTACGCCGGCCAAGTGGTGGTAACGGATCTAACGATTCATAAGATAGCGGCTGCCGACCACGAAGCGGTCGGCGCCGTCGGCTTTGCCGCATGGTTGATTGATAGCCGGAACCAGGAGAAGGTTTTATGGCCAGCAATGATATTGCGCAATTGATCGAGGCATTCGATCGCCTCTCTGCCGGTGGTTTCACCAAGGGCGCGGATTGGCAGGCCGTCCACGACATCTGCCAGCGCCACGAAGGCGAACAGCCGTTCGACTGGGGGCACGCCCTTTGCCATCGCATCGAGGGCGATGCCTGGAACGCCGATTACTGGTATCGCCGCGCCGGTAAGGCGCGGGGCACGGGCACGATGGCCGACGAGTGGTCGGCGATGCGGACGGAACTTTCTGCAAAGGCCTGAGACGATCCCCCTGACCGCGCCCGTTCGAGACGCGATCAGGGGTGCCACGATTACCTGTTGTTCAGCTGCGACCTGACCAACCTCAGCCCTCTTTCGGTGATCCGGTAGGGCTGGCCACCTGAGGACTTGATTGCCCTCAGCCGCTTCAGCCGGCGGAAGAGATCGAGGTCGACGCCGGGATAGAGCCAGCCGTCGCGGGTGAAGCAACTGACCGTCCCGATTTTCCTGTCGTCGTCGCGGGTAATTTCAATGCGGCCGCCTTGGGCCATGAGATGCAGGATGCGCTGCTCCGTGCGAGAAATATCCATGTGTTGAGATCCGGTATCGCGCCCGGCAGGGCGCACAAAAACGATCTGGCGCTCATTCGAACGTCAGGGCTTCGTTTTTTTCGGGCCCATGCGCGCAAGCAAACTTGCGGGCAGGGCCTTTACCGGGTCTCAGGAAGGCTCAACATAAAACACCTCGAAAAGACCTATTATTCAGCCCGGAAAATTCGGTCAAGGGCGTGTTCTCAGGTCAAAACCAGTCGAAAACCGCGGTTTCGGTGGATCATCCCGTTGGAGCTACTGGTAAAATCCGCGACTCAATGGTCTAGTTCACGGGTAACGCGGAGGTGTCGTTGATCCACATTCGCAATGCCCGCGACGGTGAAGCGGAGTTATTGAGCGAGATCGGGCTGAGGGCCTGGCAAAAGGCGATGGCGTCGATCGGCGAATCGGACGCGATGATCGACGCAGCGCGCAACGCCTTTCGGAACTTCGTGGAAAACGACTGGCTGACCATCACCGTCGTCGAGCAGAACGGCCAGGTCGCAGGCTGGGCGGCGCGCGAGGGATTAGACGAAACCATCTCGGATTTCTGGATCGATCCCGTCTTCACCCGCCAGGGCCTTGGTTCGGCCCTTCTCGTCCGCATCGAAAAGGAGATCGCCGATCAGGGCCTCGAAAAGGCGGCGATGCAGACCCACTCCGGCAATAGCGAGGCGATCGGCTTCTTCCGGAAGCACGGCTACAGCATCCATTGGCTCTCGGTCGCCTACAATCCGAAGCTTGATCGCGACGTGCCCTCCGTTGGGCTGACGAAACAGCTCGTTTCGGATGGCCAAGGTGGGCAGGAATTCTGATGCTTCAAAAATCCTGAAGAAGGAAAACGCGCCATTTTGGCGCAAAGATCAGCACCGCGGCCAATGCGCTGTGCAACATCAGGATCGCCGCCAGGATCGACCGGAACGGCTCCTTTCTCGTTTTGTGCCGCAGGAATTGCTGTGCAGCCACCGCGCCGGGGCTGCCGCCAATCAGCGCAAGCGTCAGAAGCGTACGCTCGCTGATCCGCCACCTGCCATCGCGCGCCGCCTGCTTGTCGAGGAAATAGATCGAGAAGACGAGGAGGTTCAGCGCCAGAAACGGTGCGGCCCACTTGGTGATATCGATTATCGTCATGCGACAACTCTACCGTGCCTTGGTTAACACACGACAAATGTCGCCGCCCGCCGTCAAACCGTGATGCGCGCCATGGCGAAAGCCTTGCACCGGTACGCCATTTCCTTTACCTCACCAGTGGAAAAGAACAGCCTGCAAAGAGCATCAGATGACCCTTGTCGACGTCCGCACGCCTGATCCGAAACGCTTCATCCCCGGCGCCACCGGCGACTGGGAAGTCATCGTCGGTATGGAAGTCCATGCCCAGGTGCTGTCCAATTCGAAGCTCTTCTCCGGCGCCTCGACGGAATTCGGCAAGCCGCAGAATTCGAACGTCTCGATGGTCGACGCCGCCATGCCCGGCATGCTGCCCGTGATCAACGAAGAATGCGTCAAGCAGGCGGTTCGCACCGGCCTCGGCCTGAAAGCGCAGATCAACAAGCGCTCCCTCTTTGATCGCAAGAACTATTTTTATCCCGACCTGCCGCAGGGCTATCAGATCTCGCAGTTCAAGGATCCGATCGTCGGCGAAGGCAAGATCGTCATTTCGCTCGGGCCGGACCGCCAGGGTCAGTTCGAGGACATCGAGATCGGCATCGAGCGCCTGCATCTGGAACAGGATGCCGGCAAGTCGATGCATGACCAGCACGCGACCATGTCCTATGTCGATCTCAACCGTTCCGGCGTTGCCCTGATGGAGATCGTCTCCAAGCCCGACATGCGCTCGTCCGACGAGGCCAAGGCCTATATGACCAAGCTGCGCTCGATCGTGCGCTATCTCGGCACCTGCGACGGCAACATGGACGAGGGCTCCATGCGCGCCGACGTCAACGTCTCCGTCCGCCGGCCGGGCGAAGATTTTGGCACGCGCTGCGAGATCAAGAACGTCAACTCCATCCGCTTCATCGGCCAGGCGATCGAATATGAAGCCCGCCGCCAGATCGGAATTCTGGAGGAGGGCGGCAAGATCGATCAGGAGACCCGCCTTTTCGATCCGAACAAGGGCGAGACGCGCTCGATGCGCTCCAAGGAGGATGCGCACGACTATCGTTATTTCCCCGATCCGGATCTGCTGCCGCTCGAATTCGACGACGCCTTCATCAAGGCGCTCGAAGCCGATCTGCCGGAACTGCCTGACGACAAGAAGGAGCGCTTCGTGCGCGAGCTCGGCCTGTCGATCTACGACGCCTCGGTGCTCGTTTCCGAAAAGGCGATCGCCGATTATTACGAAGCAGTCGCCGCCGGCCGTGACGGCAAGATGGCCGCCAATTGGGTGATCAACGATCTGCTCGGCGCGCTGAACCGCACCGGCAAGGACATCGAGCAGACGCCGGTTTCGCCGGCCCAGCTCGGCGCCATCATCGACCTCATCAAGGCCGAAACCATCTCCGGCAAGATCGCCAAGGATCTGTTCGAGATCGTTCTGACCGAAGGCGGCGATCCCGCCGAGATCGTCGAAGTGCGCGGCATGAAGCAGGTGACGGATACCGGCGCCATCGAAAAGGCCGTGGACGAGATCATCGCCGCCAATCCCGATCAGGTCGAAAAGGTCAAGGCGAAGCCGACCATGGCGGCATGGTTCGTCGGTCAGGTGATGAAGGCGACCGGCGGCAAGGCCAATCCGCAGGCTGTCCAGGCCCTCGTCAAGGCGAAGCTCGGCATCGAGGAATAAGCGGTGTATTTCGTCCGCACGGCCGGCGAGCGCGACCTGGAGAAGGTGCACGCCCTGCTCGTGGAGAGCTTTCATGCCAGCTATGACGGCCTGTATGGCCGAGCCAGGGTAGATGAACTGGTCGCCCATCTCTTTTCGCCGGCGGCGCTGAAGGCGCGCCTGGTGCGAAAGGATGCCGAATTCCTCGTTGCCGATGACGGCCGCAATATCGGCGGCATGGGGTATGCGGCAATGTCGCAGCAATTGACGAAAACGGTCATGCTGCATCTCCTCTATGTCAGGCCGGCGCTACAGCGCCAGGGTATCGGCCGCGATATCTTCGCCGAACTCGAAACCTGCTTTCCGGATGCCGAGATCATACGTCTCGAAGTTGAACCGCAAAACGCTGCGGCGATCGCCTTCTATCTCTCGCACGGCTTCATCGAGGTCGGACGCAACGAAAATAGCGGGGCCGGGCAATCCGGCATTCCGGCATTGATCCTCGAAAAACCGCTCGAAGGACATTGAAGCCGTGGCCGTTGAGTTATCCGACATTCTCATTCGTCAGGCGCGCAAGGACGACCTGTCGGCGCTGGTGGCTATGTTTGCCGCCGATGCGCTCGGCGGTCACGGCGATACGACCGATCCCGAAGCCTTTCCCGATTATATCAGGGCCTTCGCCGCCATTGAGGCTTCGCCCGACCAGACGCTTTACGTCGCAGAGCGCGGCGGCGAGGTCGTCGGCACGTTCCAGACGATGGTGACGACGTCGCTCACCAGCCGCGGCTCCCCGGCGATGATTATCGAGGCGGTGCAGACGCGCGCCGATATGCGCGGGCAGGGGGTCGGTGCCACAATGATCGAATTCGCCATTGCAGAGGCAAAAGGCCGCGGTATCGGGCGGGTAGCGTTGACCTCGAATGCAGTACGCAAGGATGCCCATCGTTTCTATGAAAGGCTGGGCTTCAAGCCCTCGCATCTGGGCTTCAAGATGGCTTTGAAATGACCCGTGTCCGTCGTGGAATCGCTGGACAATTCGGCTTGGCGACGGCATAAGCGAGGAAACGAATTCTGGTTTGGCTCGCATCTGGCGGGCACAAGGAAAAGACATGTGGAATCTTCTGGTTCAGACCTTTACCTGGTGGAACAGTCAGACGATGGGCACGCGTTTTGCGACCTGGCGTTTTGGCAAGCGCGTCGGCGAGGATGAATTCGGCAACGTCTACTACGAAGGCGGCATGTCTTCCTACGGTCTGCCGAAGCGTTGGGTGATCTACAAGGGTTATGCCGAAGCCTCCGCCATTCCGCCGGGTTGGCATGGCTGGATGCATCATCGCACCGATGTTCCTCCGTCCAAGGAGAGCTACGTCGCCAAGGAATGGCAGAAGCCGCACCGTCCCAACCATACCGGTTCGTCGCAGGCCTATCGTCCGCCGGGTTCCATCGCCGTTCCGGGCGAGCGTCCACGCGTCACCGGCGATTACGACGCCTGGACGCCAGGCAACTGAGACGGCCCGACCGGGGCGATCCCAAGACCCGGCTTTTGGCCACAATTGACCTTTACCCGCAGGTTGGCAGCGCTTGACCGCGGCCGTGAACTGAAAATGTCTGGAGACGGGTACACATGAAGCTCTTCACGCGGAACATGGTGCTGCGTGCCGCCGGATCGCTGCTGGCGCTTTCGGCCCTGCTTCCGCCAGTTGCGGCAAATGCCGCACGCATCGAAAATCCGGTTGCCGTCTTCTCCGGCCTCGACAAGATCACCGGCCGCATCACGACCTTCGACGTCTATGTCAATGAGACGGTACAGTTCGGCGCGCTGCAAGTGACACCGAAGGCCTGTTATTCGCGCGACCAGGCAGAAGCCCAGAAGATCGACGGTTTCGTCGAGGTCGACGAGATCACCCTCGACCGCAAGATCCGCCGGATTTTCACCGGCTGGATGTTCGCCGCCAGCCCCGGCCTCAATGCCGTCGAGCACCCGATCTACGACGTCTGGCTGAAAGACTGCAAGGCAAACTCGGATGTCCCGGCGCCTGACGGCGCCAAGGCGAAGTAACTGCGTCTTCGCTGGTCTTCCGCACCCTCCACAACCCGACGCGTGGAACGAGGTGATCCACGACGGGCAAGGACGATATTGTCTGCCGAATTTTACTCTGAAAACGATCCTCAGAATTCCAGATGCGGCGATTCCACCGCCGCCGCAAGCATCACGGCATAATCGGCCTTCGGAACGTCGATCGCTCCGAACGTCTTCAGGTGCTCGGTGGTGAACTGCGTGTCGAGCAGTGTGAAGCCCTTTTCCCGCAGCCGGTCGACCAGATGAACGAGACAGATCTTCGAGGCATCCGTCCGGCGCGAAAACATGCTTTCGCCGAAGAAGGCCGAGCCGAGCGAGACGCCATAGAGGCCGCCGACCAGTTCATTGCCCTCCCAGGCTTCGACGGTATGGGCATGGCCCATGTCGAAGAGCGTCGCGTAAAGCGATCTGATCGTCTTGTTGATCCAGGTGCTCGGGCGCCCGGATGTCTCCTCCGCACAGGCGGCGATGACCTGATCGAAAGCGTGATCGAAACGGATCTTGAAGCGTTTCTTGCGCACTGCCTTGGCAAGGCTTTTCGACACATGGAAACGGTCGAACGGCAGCACGCCGCGGAGTTCCGGTTCGACCCAGAAAATCTCCGGATCGTCGGCGGATTCGGCCATCGGGAAGAGCCCGATGGAATAGGCGCGCAGGAGAATGTCAGGGGTTATGCCTGGTGACTTCCTGCGCGATCCTGCCATTCCTGTCCTATGCCGCCGGTGTGTTGGCGAGGTAGTCTTCCAGCCAGTGGATGTCGTAGTCGCCGTTGGCGATATCCTGGTTGGAGACGAGATCCTGGAATAGTGGCAGCGTCGTATTGATGCCGTCAACGACGAATTCGTCGAGCGCCCGGCGCAGGCGCATCATGCATTCGACGCGGGTACGGCCATGCACGATCAGCTTGCCGATGAGGCTGTCGTAATAGGGCGGGATCTTGTAGCCCTGATAGGCGCCGGAATCGATGCGTACGCCGAGGCCACCCGGCGCGTGGAAATGCGTGATCGTACCGGGTGAGGGCACGAAGGTGCGCGGGTGCTCGGCATTGATACGGCACTCGATGGCGTGACCGGAAAAATGCACTTCATCCTGCGTCACCGAGAGACCGCCGCCGGAAGCGACGCGGATCTGTTCGTGCACGAGGTCGATGCCGGTGATCGCTTCGGTGATCGGATGCTCCACCTGCAGACGGGTGTTCATTTCGATGAAATAGAACTCGCCGTTCTCGTAGAGAAATTCGATCGTGCCGGCGCCGCGATATTTCAGCTTCTTCATGGCATCGGCACAGATTTGGCCGATCTTCATGCGCTGCTCGACGTTGAGAGCCGGCGAATTCGCCTCTTCCCAGACCTTCTGATGGCGGCGCTGCAGCGAGCAGTCGCGCTCGCCGAGATGGATTGCATTGCCTTCGCCGTCGCCGAACACCTGGATTTCGATGTGCCGCGGCTTGCCGAGATATTTTTCCATGTAGACGGCATCATTGCCGAAGGCAGCTGCCGCTTCGCTGCGCGCCGTCGACCAGGCCTCGATCAGGTCGGCCTCGCTCTTGGCGACCTTCATGCCGCGTCCGCCGCCGCCGGCCGTGGCCTTGATCAGTACGGGATAGCCGATTTCGGCGGCCGTCTTCAGCGCATCCTCTTCGGTCTTCACTTCGCCGTCCGAGCCCGGAACGACGGGAATGCCGAGTTCCAGCGCCGTCGTCTTGGCGGTGATCTTGTCGCCCATGATGCGGATGTGGTCCGCCGTCGGCCCGATAAAGGTGATGCCGTGGGCGTCGAGGATATCGGCGAACTTGGCATTCTCCGACAGAAAGCCGTAGCCCGGATGCACGGCGTCGGCGCCGGTGATCTCGCAGGCGGCGACGATCTGGTGGATGTTGAGATAGCTCTCGCGCGACGAGGGCGGGCCGATGCACACACTTTCGTCGGCAAGGCGCACATGCATGGCATCGGCATCGGCGGTGGAATGAACCACGACGCAGGCGATGCCGAGCTCTTTGCAGGCCCGGAGCACGCGAAGGGCAATTTCCCCGCGATTGGCGATGAGGATTTTCGAAATCATGGGCATCGGCCTATTCGATGACGACGAGGGCTTGGCCGTACTCAACGGGATGTCCGTCATCGACGAGGATCTCGGTCACCTTGCCTGACTTCGGCGAAGGGATCTGGTTCATCGTCTTCATCGCTTCGATGATGATGAGCGTCTGGCCTTCCTTGACGATTGCGCCGACTTCGATGAACGGACGCGCGCCTGGAGCCGGCGCCATGTAGACGGTGCCCACCATCGGTGCATTGACGACATTGGCCGGGTTGCGGCTGGGAGCTGCGGCAGGCGCAGCAATTGCCGCCGCAGCGGCTGCTGCGGGCGCGGCATAACCAGGTGCTGCGATCGGCGCCTGGACATATTGCGGCGTGCCGGCGCGCGAAACGCGGATACGCAGATCGTCCTGCTCGACCTCGATCTCCGTCAGATCCGTTTCGTTGAGAATATTGGCGAGATCGCGGATCAGTGCCTGGTCGATACCCGATTTCTTTTCAGCCATGGTGTTGCCCTGTCTTCTTCTTATGCCGTGATGTTCTTCAGCGCGTGGAGCGCCAGGATGTAGCTGTGAGGCCCGAAGCCATAGATCACGCCTTTGCATGCCGGCGCGATCATCGACTTGTGGCGGAATTCTTCCCGTGCATGCACGTTGGATATGTGGAGCTCGACGACGGGAATGGAAATGGCGCGGATCGCATCATGCAGCGCGACCGACGTATGCGTATAGGCGCCTGCATTGATGGCAACGCCGACGGCATTTTCGTCGGCCTCATGGAACCAGTCGACGAGCGTTCCTTCGTGGTTGCTCTGACGGAAGTCGATATCGATGCCGAGTTCGCGGCCTGCGGCCTTGCAGTCCGCCTCGATGTCCTTGAGCGTCTTGCCGCCATAAATGCCGGGCTCTCGTTTACCCAGCATGTTCAGGTTGGGGCCGTTCAGGACAAAAATCGTTTGCGTCATCGAATGTTCCGTAAAATGTACGACGGCAACCTATAGACTCCGCGAGAGCTGAATGAAAGCCCTTACGGATTGGCCAGCGGCAATCGCGCCACATTTGTCCACATGGTTGAAACGCTTCGATTTTGGCGATTTGATGGGCTATCGTTTGGCGGTTGATTGCTCAGCAGGCGGTCTTGCCGCAGCTGCGCATATTCTTGACCTTGGCTTCGAGATCGTCGAGCCCGACGGCACCCGGCACCAGTTCGTTGCCGATCACATAGGAGGGCGTGCCGCTGATGCCGAGACTGGAGGCGAGCTGGTAGGTCGCCTGGACGATACCGTCATTCGGGCTCTTTGCCATCTCCGCGCGGATCTTGTCCTCGCTGACGCCGAGCGAAGCGGCGACCGCTATCGCTGTTTCGTCAGAGGCGCGGCCTTCGGTGCCGAGAAGGGCGACGTGGAAATCGGCATATTTCTCCGGTGCCAGCTTGCGGAAAGCGTCGGCCACCTTGTGGGCGGCAACCGAATCCGGCCCGAGGATCGGGAATTCCTTGAGGACGAAACGGACGTTCTTGTCCTTCTTAAGCATCGCCTGCATGTCGGGCAGCGCATGCCGGCAGTAGCTGCAATTATAATCGAAGAACTCGACGACCGTCACGTCGCCCTTGGGATTGCCGAGCGTAACGTCGTTCTTCGATTCGAAGATGTCGGTAGTGTTCTCTTCGATCGCCATATTGGCCTTCACCAACCGCTGGGCTTCCTGCTTCTTCTGCAGCGCATCCTGGACTTCGAGCATGATCTCAGGATTTTCGATCAGGTATTGCTTGATGAATTCACCGAACTCCTTCTTCTGCTGGTCGTCGAGCGCTGCCGCCGGAAGCGGAAGGGCGATCGATGCGGCAAGCACCAGAGCGGTGAAGGTCTTCGGGAAGAATGCCATGATATCCTCGTCATCGGCGGTATGGTCGTCTCTTTGTCGAGAAGACGCTCGCCGGGTTAATGGACTTGAATGCCTCGCGTCAAGGTACGGTGCGTTCGGTTCTGCTCAAACCAGAATTTTTCATCCCCGCGTGGCCCTCGCGGGATTGTGATCAGCCGATTAATGCGGCAATTGTCGGGCCGTCATTGCAGAAGCTGAGCGAGAAACGATCTTGTTTTCCATATCGAAACGCAGCGAAGTCGAGCCTTTTCATGCCATGGACGTTTTGGCGGAGGCAACGAAGCGGCGCGCGAGCGGCCATCCGGTGATCTCGATGGCGGTCGGTCAGCCCTCGCATCCGGCACCTCAAGCGGCCCTCGAAGCGGCGCGCGCAGCCCTTGCCGAAGGCCGGATCGGCTATACCGATGCGCTGGGGACGGCACGGCTGAAATCGGCGCTCGCCTGGCACTACAAGGATCGCCACGGCCTGGAGATCGATCCAAAGCGCATCGCCATCACCACCGGTTCCTCGGCCGGCTTCAATCTCGCCTTCCTGTCGCTCTTCGATGCCGGCGATGCGGTGGCGATCGCAAGACCCGGTTATCCCGCCTATCGCAATATCCTCGGTGCGCTCGGCCTGAAGGTTCTCGAAGTGCCCGTAACGGCCGAGACCCACTTCACCCTGACGCCGCAAAGCCTGGAAGCGGCGCAGAAGGAAAGCGGCATCACGCTGAAAGGCGTGCTGCTCGCCAGTCCCGCCAATCCGACCGGCACGGTGACCGGCCGCGAGGGGCTGAAGGCGCTTTCGGATTACTGCGCGGCCCATTCCATCGCCTTCATCTCCGATGAAATCTACCACGGGCTGACCTTCGCAGGCGAGGAGGCGAGCGCGCTGGAACTGACTGACGAGGCGATCGTCATCAATTCCTTCTCCAAATATTATTGCATGACCGGCTGGCGAATCGGCTGGATGGTGCTTCCCGACCGCCTGGTTCGGCCGATCGAGCGGGTGGCGCAGAGCCTCTACATCTCCCCGCCCGAGCTCTCCCAGATCGCCGCCACGGCTGCTCTTGGCGCTGGCGCCGAACTCGATCGTTACAAGGCAAGCTATGCCGCTAACCGCGACCTGCTGATGCGGCGTCTACCGCAGATCGGCCTTTCGATCGCCTCGCCGATGGACGGGGCCTTCTACGCCTATCTCGACGTCACCCGCTTCAGCAATGACAGCATGGGCTTTGCCAAACGCATGCTCGCGGAAATCGACGTCGCCGCAACGCCCGGTCTCGATTTCGATCCGCTGGAGGGAAATCGAACGCTGCGCCTGTCCTATGCGGGCTCGCAGGCAGAGATCGCCGAGGCGGTGGAGCGAATCGCAGCCTGGTTGAAGTAGCGCTCACGACCGGGCAAGCGGCAATGCACTCTCCTGTCGTCAGCTGCGCGACGAAAACAGCGAAGCGAACGTCGAAGACGGTTTGTTGTTCAGCCTTGGCACCACCACGAGCTGCTTGATGTCGCCGCGCTTATAGGCAGCGAGGAAGCGGCGGTAGTCCTTGAAGGAGACGCAGCCGTTGGAATCGCCGTTCTTGCCGAGCATATAGGTATGGGCGAGAAGGCCGACACGGTCATAGATGGCGTCCGAACCCTGGACCGGCGTCAGCCGCAGCGCCTCGACCCCATGGAAAAGGCTCTCGCGCATGGTGAGGACATAGGTGTGCGGCGGTGTTGGCCCGCGCATCTTCTTGTTCACATAACGCGGATTGTCGCGCATCTTGCCGAGCCCGGAATGGGCCTCGAGCCGTTCGCCGTTCGGCAGATAGACGGTGCTGTTTTCGATGTCGTAGATCGCCACGCCAGCGCGCAGCTTCGGCGAGAACACCGGCTTGTCGTAGCGCGGCACTGCGTCGTCCTCGTCATCCTCGATCGGCGAGTTCGGCTGGGCATAGGCAAGTGCAGGCTCGCCAGCGCGCTGCGAACCCTTGGAAGCCAGTGCCGGTTTGCCGATGAGGCCATCAGGACGTGCCATCGGCAGCGGCACGGAACCTTCGTCCGGCGCCAGCACGAGATCGAAGGGTGGCGCGTCGTCCGCGGCGGCAACGACCACCGGTGCAGGTTCCGAGGCGGGAATTGAGGCCGTTTTGACGGGAGATGCGGTCGGCTCGACCGGAGCCGGCGCGATTTGCCCGGATCCTGCATCGGCAAGCGCAAGCAGGGCTGTCAGTTCGGCTGCAGCGACCGCCTCCTTCGACGGAACGATGATCCGATTGCCGTCGTCTTCATCAGTCTCTGCCGAGGCGAGCTCGACCGGCGGCGGCGCGATGACATCGTCCTTGCGGAATTTGGCGCTGTCGGAAATCGCGGCCACGACCGGTTGCTCCGCGGCCATGGTGAGCCGATTGTTTTTTGTAAGAGCCGCCAGCGCCGTTGCTGCGGCGGCGGTCTTTTCGGCATGGGATTGAATGAGGCTCGCCGTCAGCAGGACCTTCGGCTTCGCATCGAAGGCGGTTAGCCGGTCGGCCTTGCCGACATGAATCAGCCTCTCATGGCGCGGTGTAGGCGCCACCTTCGGCGCAGCCGCCACCTGTGCCGGGCGATCCGGCGGAGAATAGGGAGCGGCGATCGAATGCATCGTCGCGAAGGTCGCGATCAGCCATGTCGAGGTCAGAAATCCGGCGCCGACAACACTGTAAAGGAAACCGCGAGATCTGCGCCAACGGAAAGCAGATCCGCCAAGAGGGGTGACGTCATCGAACGTCCCGACCACACACGCCATACTACACTCGTCTTTCAAACTCGCTACGCAGGCCGGCGGCACTGACTGACTACACTTCGCCGGGGGCCGGTACAGGCGCAAATGGGCCGAATTTAGACCACCCACGACGTCCGACTGTCTCGCAAGGATGACGAATTATGGTTTCTAATTTGTTTACGCGGCGTTGCAGTTTCTCACGACGTCTCAAAAAGAGATGCGTTGGGCGTCTCAGGCGCGCTCCATCACATAACTTCCCGGCGCTTCCTCGATGGCGTTCAAGGCGTCGCCGCCGGGTTTGCGGGCCGGCACACGCCTGCCGTCATGCGTCTCGATCCAGGCCTGCCAATGTGGCCACCATGATCCCGGGGTCTCGGTCGCCTGCTCGAGCCAAGTCTCGTAGTCCCCCTTGGCCGGGCCGCCCGTCCAGAATTGATACTTCTTCCTGTCGGGCGGGTTGACGACGCCGGCGATATGTCCCGAGCCGGTCACGACGAATTCCACCTTGCCGCCGAAGAACCGGCTGCCGAGGAAGACGGACTTGGCAGGTGCGATGTGATCCTCGCGGGTGGCGAGATTATAGATCGGGATCTTCACATCCTTCAGCGACACGGACTTGCCGTCGAGGATCATCTCGTTCCGCGTCAGCGCATTCTTGAGATAGCAATTGCGCAGGTAGAAGGCATGGTTTGCCGCCGCCATGCGGGTCGAGTCGGCGTTCCAGAACAACAGGTCGAAGGGCAGGGGATCCTGGCCCTTGAGGTAGTTGTTGACGAAATAAGGCCAGATCAGCTCGGAGGCGCGCAGCATGTTGAAGGCCATCGACATCTTCGTGCCGTCGAGATAGCCGGTCGCCTGCATATGCTCTTCGAGCGCTTCAAGCTGCTCCTCGTCGACGAAGACCTTGAGGTCGCCGGCATGGGTGAAATCGACCTGGGTGGTGAACAGCGTCGCTGTCTTGATGCGCTTGTTCTTCTCCTTGGCATGCAGCGCCAGCGTTGCGGCCAGCAGCGTGCCGCCGACGCAGTAGCCGACGGCGTTGACGTCCTTTTCGCCGGTCGCCTTCTCGATTGTAACAAGCGCGAAATCGATTCCCTCTCGGGCATAGGCCGCCCAGTCCTTGTCGGCGTGGCGCGCATCCGGGTTGACCCAGGAAATGACGAAGACCGTCTGACCCTGGTCGACGCACCATTTGATGAAGGATTTTTGCGGGTTGAGGTCGAGAATATAGAATTTGTTGATCCAGGGCGGGCAGATCAAAAGCGGCCGCTTCAGCACCGTTTCGGTCGAAGCCTCGTACTGGATGATCTGGCAGATGTCGTTCTGGGCGATCACTTTGCCTGGCGTCAGCGCCATGTCGCGGCCGACGGCGAATTTCGTCATGTCGGTCTGGCGAAGGCGAAGATCACCATGTCCGGCAGCGATATCCTCGGCCAGCATCTTCATCCCGCGCACCAGATTGGCGCCGCTGGTTGCGATCGTCTCGCGGTAGAGCTGCGGATTGGTGGCGATGAAGTTGGTCGGCGAAAGCGCTGCCGTGATCTGCTTCACGTAGAAGCCGGCCTTGTGCTTGGTATGCTCGTCGAGGCCATCGGTCTCCGACACCAGCTTTTCCACCCAGTCGGTGGTGACGAAATAGACTTGGCGGAGAAAATCGAAGAACGGATTCTTCTGCCAGTCCTCGTCCGAGAAGCGCTTGTCCTTGCGGGTGTCCGGTTCCGGCTCCGTGGGTTCGCCTTGCATGCCGCGCGTGCCTTGCATGCGCTGCATTGAGCGCATCCAGATGCCGAAGAACGAGGACATCAGCTGCGTCTGCGCCTCGAAGGTGCGGCGCGGATCGGAAATCCAGTATTCGGTCACCTTGGAAAGCGTCTTGACCATGTCGGTCATCGGATCGACGGCGGTTTCGGTGATCTCACCGCGTTCGCGCGGCGCGAGCCAGGCAGACGCTGCTTGTCCGAGATTTTCGAGCGCTCGGGCGAAATTCATCGCCATGGCCTCGGGATCCTTCAACAGATAGGGATCGAGATCGGTCGCGTCGAAGCCGGCCTTTTCGCCATTTTTTTGGCCGCCATTCTCCTGCTTGCTGTCGGTCACCATTTCCTCCGGCGGCAGCACCACTCTTTTTATCCATTCGTTGTACATCGTGATCGAACGAGAAAACAAGTTCCACCCGCATCGGCTCATGCTATTGCTTTGTGGCTGCGACAAATTTAACAGTCGACGCAGTCAGAACTGGATTTTTGAGGCATGACAAAGAACGGCATTCGGCGCATCGCAATCCTCAACCGCACCGCACTGATCTGCGCCGCGGCGGCGATGGCGCTTGCCGGATGCAATCTGACGGCGGAACAAAAGGCCGCAGCTGCCGCTAAGCGGGCGGCGCCGACCGCCGTCGTCATGCCGGCCACCAAGGGCGAGGCGGCTGAGGGCGGCCTGGCAAAATACCCGGACGGCTATCCGAGTTTCGGTGCGCCGCTGACCGCCGCCAATGTCCAGATGAGTGACGAGCAGGCGGCTGAACTGCAGCATCAGCTGACGGCACTTGCCGCTCGGCGTAAGGCCGGCACGATCTCGGAAGCCGAATATCAGGCCAAGGTCGCCGAAATGCGGCGTCTCGCCGCCGAGCACGGCACCGATACACTCTCCGAAATCTCCAAATAGACCTTGCCTTTCAGGCAATTTGGACGCAAAGCCATTCCGAATGCATCGGAAGATACAATTTTTCCGATAAAGCGCGTTACGCGGCCTTTCCGTCAAAGATTCGCCGCGTCACTTGGGTCTGATGAACACGGCGTTGCGATTCTGAAGTTCGTGTCGCAGCCGCCGGAAGACGGAACGAACTTCGACTGCGGCCCGAAATGCCGCCTTTCCATGGGGAATGAGATGGAAGAGTTTCACAAAGTCCGGCGTTTGCCGCCTTACGTTTTCGAACAGGTCAACCGTTTGAAAGCAAGCGCGCGAGCGGGCGGCGCCGATATCATCGATCTCGGCATGGGAAACCCAGACCTCCCCACTCCTCAGTCGATCGTCGACAAGCTGTGCGAGGTCGTGCAGGATCCGCGCACGCACCGCTATTCCTCTTCCAAGGGCATTCCGGGCCTGCGCCGCGCCCAGGCCGCCTATTATGCCCGTCGTTTTGGCGTCAAGCTCAACCCGGATACCCAGGTGGTCGCCACCTTGGGCTCCAAGGAAGGGTTCGCCAATATGGCGCAGGCGATTACGGCGCCGGGCGACGTGATCCTCTGCCCGAACCCCACCTATCCGATCCACGCCTTCGGCTTCCTGATGGCGGGCGGCGTGATCCGTTCCATGTCGGTGGAGCCGGATGCGAGCTTCTTCGAACCGCTGGAACGTGCCGTCCGGCATTCGATCCCGAAGCCCTTGGCGCTGATCCTCAACTACCCCTCGAATCCGACGGCCTTTGTCGCGACGCTCGATTTCTACAAGGACGTCATCGCCTTCGCGAAAAAGCACGACATCATCGTGCTTTCCGACCTTGCCTATTCGGAAATCTACTTCGACGGCTCCCCGCCGCCGTCGGTTCTCGAAGTGCCGGGCGCAATGGACGTGACGGTCGAGTTCACCTCGATGTCGAAGACCTTCTCCATGCCCGGCTGGCGCATGGGCTTTGCCGTCGGCAACGAGCGGCTGATCGCGGCGCTCACCCGCGTCAAGTCCTATCTCGACTACGGCGCCTTCACGCCGATCCAGGTGGCGGCGACGCATGCGTTGAACGGCGATGGTTCCGACATTGCGGAAGTCCGCAACGTCTATAAACGCCGCCGCGACGTCATGGTCGAAAGTTTCGGCAAGGCCGGGTTCGAGGTGCCGCCGCCGGCCGCGACGATGTTCGCCTGGGCGAAGATCCCGGAAAAGTTCCGTCATCTCGGTTCGCTGGAGTTCTCCAAGCTGCTGGTCGAGAAGGCCGACGTCGCCGTTGCCCCGGGCATCGGCTTCGGCGAAATGGGCGACGACTACGTCCGTCTGGCGCTTGTCGAGAACGAACACCGCATCCGTCAGGCTGCGCGCAACATCAAGAAGTTCATGTCGACGGCAGACGAGACGATGCACAACGTCATCTCGCTGAACGCCCACCGCTAATCCAACCGTTGGGCAGCTGCGTTCGGCGGCTGCCGCCACACAGACACTTCAGGATCGATCCATGGCAGATGCCCTCAAAATCGGCATTGCGGGCTTGGGCACCGTTGGCGCCTCGCTTGTCCGTATCATTCAGCAGAAAAGCAACGAGCTTGCCGTCACCTGCGGGCGTCCGATCATCATCACGGCGGTCTCCGCGCGTGACAAGGCGAGGGATCGCGGCATCGATCTTTCCACCGTTACCTGGTTCGACCGGCCGGAAGAGCTTGCCGAAAAAGGCGATATCGACGTCTTCGTCGAGCTGATGGGTGGCGCCGAAGGGGCGGCCAACGTCTCGGTGCGTACGGCACTCCAACGTGGTCTCCATGTGGTGACAGCCAACAAGGCGCTGCTTGCCTATCACGGCGTCGAGCTTGCGAAGATCGCCGAGGAGAAGGGTTCGCTGCTGAACTTCGAGGCGGCAGTCGCCGGCGGCATTCCGGTCATCAAGGCGCTGCGTGAATCGCTGACGGGCAATTCCGTCTCGCGCATCTATGGCATCATGAACGGCACCTGCAATTACATCCTGACCAAGATGGAGAAGGAGGGGCTTTCCTTCGCCGAATGCCTCAAGGAAGCGCAGCGGCTGGGTTATGCCGAGGCCGATCCAGCCTTCGATGTCGAGGGCAACGACACGGCCCATAAGCTTTCCATCCTGACGACGCTCGCCTTCGGCAATCAGATCGCGGCCGACGACATCTATCTCGAAGGCATCACCAACATCTCGATCGAGGATATCCACGCTGCCGCCGAGCTCGGCTATCGCATCAAACTCTTGGGCGTTGCCCAGCGCACCGATACCGGCATCGAGCAGCGCGTCCATCCCACAATGGTGCCGGTCGATTCGGTCATCGCCCAGGTCGACGGCGTCACCAATGCGGTGGCGATCGAATCCGACGTGCTCGGCGAGCTGCTGATGGTCGGCCCGGGCGCCGGCGGCAACGCGACGGCCTCGTCCGTGCTCGGCGATATCGCCGATATTGCCAAGAGCCAGCCAGGCGCCCAGCGCGTGCCGGTGCTCGGCCATCCCGCAGCGACGCTGGAACCCTACCGCAAGGCGCAGATGCAGAGCCACGAGGGCGGCTATTTCATCCGCCTGACCGTGCTCGACCGCACCGGCGTCTTTGCCAGCGTCGCAACCCGCATGGCGGAAAACAACATCTCGCTGGAATCGATCGTCCAGCGCTCCAAGCAGCACCTGGCGCCATCGCACCACCAGACGATCATTCTCGTCACCCATGCGACGATGGAAGAGTCGGTGCGCAAGGCGGTCGCCTCGATCAAGTCGGAAGGTTACCTCTTCGGCGAACCGCAGGTGATTCGCATCGAGCGGCCAAAAGAAGAAGGCTGAACTCTTTTTTGCCACAATCCGGGATGGCTGACCCGCTCTGTGCACGCAGGGCGGGTTTTTTTATTGCCTGTTTAACCGCTCTCACGAAAACTTATATTAACAGGTACCGAAACATTGATATAAATAAGCCGGGAGAGGGAGTCGCCGGCTTTGGAGAACACCGTGAACAAGGACAGCCATGCCGGGAAGGGGTATGGTCGCCCGGAAGAGGAACCTCCCGATCATCCTGGTCTGTTTGAGGAAGTTCCCGAGACGAACCGTGATGAGGTTCGTTACCACCCCTCCGATGGGGCCTATGACGACGAAAGCCCGGAAGGCCGCAACTGGGCCATTCTTCTCACTCTCTTCTCCGTCATCCTGGTGCAACTGGCCGGCATCGCCCTGATCGTCTGGGCGGTATTCTAAAGCGTGTCGCGATCTTTCAGATTCGCTCTCGCGCTTTAGGTCTTTATTTTTACGCATGTCGTTGTCGCAAAATCGCTGCACGCTTTTGCGCGACATGCTTTGGTAAAAAACCGTGTCTGCAAATCCATCGCTATGTTATCTCCGCTGCTCCTGTAGAAAGAGCAGATGAAGTCAGCGGAGTGTGGCATGGCAGATCTCGTCGACCCCGTACAGCGCGCGTTTCTCGGCGTGGAGAAATCCGCGCTCGACAATCGCTGGGTGGCGCGGCTCGACCAGGCCGGGCAGAACCGCGCGCTGGCCATGTCGCAGATCCATGGATTGCCGGATCTGATCGCCCGGGTGCTCGCTGGGCGCGGCGTGACGGTAGACGAGGCGATCGAATTCCTCGATCCGACGATCCGAAGCCTGATGCCCGATCCCCATAGACTGACTGATTGCGAAAAGGCCGCGACCCGCCTCCTGCGCGCGATCGAGCGAGGCGAGAGCGTCGCCATCTTCGGCGACTACGACGTCGACGGCGCAGCCTCCTCGGCGCTGATGTTTCGTTTTCTCCGCCATTTCGGCGTCAGGGCGACCATCTATATTCCCGACCGCGTCTTCGAAGGCTACGGCCCCAATCCGGCGGCCATCAACCAGTTGATCGACAACGGCGCTGAGCTGATCATCACCGTCGATTGCGGCTCCACCAGCCACGAGGCACTGGCCGCTGCCGCGGCGCGCAACATCGATGTCGTCGTCATCGATCACCACCAGGTGACACATGAGCTGCCGCCCTGCCATGCGCTGGTCAACCCGAACCGCGAGGACGATCTCTCGGGGCAGGGGCATCTTTGCGCCGCCGGCGTCGTCTTCATGGTGCTGGTCGCGACACTCAGGCTGCTGCGCGCGGCCGGCAACAAGCGCATCCTGGCGCTCGACCTGCTGCAATGGCTGGATATCGTGGCACTTGCGACGGTCTGCGATGTCGTGCCGCTGAAGGGTCTCAACCGCGCCTATGTGGTAAAGGGGCTGGTTGCTGCCCGCCACCAGAGCAATGCCGGACTGGCGGCACTCTTCCGCAAGGCGGGGCTCGCCGGCCCGGTGACGCCCTACCATTTCGGCTTCCTGATCGGCCCGCGCATCAATGCCGGCGGGCGGATCGGCGACGCCGCACTCGGAAGCCGGCTGCTCACGCTCGATGACGCCGGAGAGGCGGATGTGATCGCGCAGCGCCTCGACGAGCTCAATCGCGAACGCCAAGCGATGGAGGCCATCATGCTGCAGGAGGCTGAAGCCGAGGCGCTTGCCGAATATGGCGACGGCGAGGGCGCCTCCGTCATCGTCACCGCCCATGAGAAATGGCATCCCGGTATCGTCGGGCTGATCGCGGCGCGGCTGAAGGAGAAATTCAAACGGCCGGCCTTTGCGATCGCCTTCGATCCCGCCGGCCGCGGCACCGGCTCTGGCCGATCCATCAACGGCTTCGACATGGGCAGGATGGTCCGGGCCGCGGTTGACGAGGGTCTGCTCGTCAAGGGCGGCGGCCACGCAATGGCCGCGGGACTGACGGTCGAGCGCGCTGATCTCGGCAGGCTGAGGACCTTCTTCACGGAGAAGGCCGAGAGGACGGTGGCTAGCCTCGTCGCCAACGAAACGCTGAAGATCGACGGTGCGATCGGTGCAAGCGGCGCCACTCTCGAACTCATCGACCGCCTGGAGGCCGCCGGCCCCTATGGCTCTGGTCACGCACAGCCGCTCTTTGCCATACCGGCGCATCGTCTGCGCGACGCCCGCCTGGTCGGCGAGAAACATGTGAAGGTGACGCTGGAGGCCATGGACGGATCGCGGCTCGACGGCATCGCCTTCCGCGCCGCCGACACGCCGCTTGGCAATCTTCTTATCAATTCACGCGGTGCCAGCCTGCATGTCGCGGGTTCGCTCGGTGCCGACCACTACCAGGGCGCACGCCGCATCCAGCTGCGCGTCTGCGACGCTGCGCCGGCGAAATAGAACGGTCGCGCAAGAGCGCTGACGATGTGAAGTCAAGGGAGAGAAAGTGGTACGCCCTAGGGGAGTCGAACCCCTCTTCCCAGAATGAAAATCTGGTGTCCTAACCGATAGACGAAGGGCGCTTCCTTCGTGGTGGCGCCCTTATAGTCAGCGCCTTCGAAGGCCGCAAGCGCCAAGGCGCGAAAAAATCATCGTTTTCGCCGATTTATTTGTGGCTGTGGAGAAACGATGTGCAAGGCACGGCGGAGCGGAGAAAAATCAAGCCGGCGGGTTAGGATGGGCAGCGTCGCGCGGACCCGAAGGGTTCTCCTCAAGGAGACTCATAGGGTCGGCGAATGTCGATCGAAACGGATGACGATGGCCATCATCAGGAATTGGTACGCCCTAGGGGAGTCGAACCCCTCTTTACAGAATGAGAATCTGTCGTCCTAACCGATAGACGAAGGGCGCAGGCAGCCTCGTTAAAATAGGAGCGTGCGCCGGCTTCTGCAAGCGGAAGTGATGGCTTCTATATAGGGAGAAAGTGGTACGCCCTAGGGGAGTCGAACCCCTCTTCCCAGAATGAAAATCTGGTGTCCTAACCGATAGACGAAGGGCGCGTCCTTCGTGGTGGCGCCCTTATAGTCAGGCGTATTGAATCCCGCAAGCGGCAATTGCGGTTTCTTTCAAAAAAATGACAGCAAATCCGAGCGCGTTCGAGAAGCCGATTATTGAAGCCGAATCAACAGGCTGCCGGTTTGTTTCTTTATTGAGACTAGCTGATGCTGCCGTAACGCAATGCGAAAATCGCGCGGCCGTCAGATCGCTCGTGCGGTCGTCATCGGCGCGCGTTTGCCGCCGCAGCCCCAGTTCCAGTCACGACTTTTGCCGGTATCGAGGTGGACCGAATCCGTATGGCAATAGGTGCCGACGCCGCCGCGGTCCGGCAACGAGCGGATATAGGCGGCGATATCCCATTTTGTAACACCGTCGATCTGGATGTCGGCCGCCTCGCAGCTCTTGTGCATCGATTCGTCGGCGCCGCCGACCAAGCGGTTGTGCTCCTCGTCTCGATAGCCGGAGGTGACGATGACCGGTCGCCCGAAATGGTTTTCGACCGTCTTGATCACTTTCAGCAGGTCGGGCTTGAAGCAACCGACCTCGACCTTGTCGTTCTGGAGATGCAGCCCGTTCGGCGCGATGCGCGTCATGCCGGGCAGGGCGGCTTTGTGCAGCAGGCCGGAGAGGCTGCCGAGCAGGTTCTGCTTCGGCGCGCTGTAGAGCGCATTCATCGTCGAGGTCGGAATGCTGCCCGTCGCCAGCGACGCAGTCTGCACAGGCGCAAGCTGCGTACTGTTATTCTGCGAGGATTGCTGCGGCAGCACCGGCTCTGCCGGCTGTTGGAGCGTGGGCGGCTGGCTATAGACGCTGCTTCGCGCCGATGCTGCACCTTCCACCGGCGCATAGGCCTGCGGCTGAACGACGGTGGAGGTGCTGTTGTCTTGCGGCGCCGGCTGGCGATCGGAAAAGATGCTCATCGACTGCGCGTTGATCCGGGTCGACTGCAGGACCAACCCGCCGATATTGGCAGGCGCCGCCGTTGCCGAGCCGGCGGGCGGAGCGGCGGCATTTGGATCTTGTGCCACGACCTGAGGCGCGGCTTGAGCGCCGGAGACGTTGACGAGCCGAGGGTCCGTATAGACCGAATGTGGGGCAGGGCTTCCAGGCCCTGCGGTGGCAAGCTGCGGTGCTGCGGCTTGTGCTGGAACAACTGCGGCGGAATCGAGCGCCTTCTTGTCCGACGCGCAGCCGGACAGCGCCAGCACCGAGGTGGCGATCAGCAAAGCGTCGGTCAGGGGCATCCGCATCTGCATCTTACGCAAAGCAACAGTCTCCAGTTGATCCGGAAAATAAGCGAAAACCGCTTCTCTTCCGCTTCGAGTCGTTTGGAGATTGCCTGCGGGGCCGGATCGCGGCAAGCGCCGAGGCGCCGGCCGGACCCGAAATCGGAAAAGCCGCAAGCCTCGCAAAAGCCTTGCGCCGAAAAGCCTTACCAGGCGCCGGTATTGCCCATCGAGAGCCAGGGCTCAGTGGCCGGAAGCGGGCTGCCCTTTTGCAGGATTTCGATCGAGATGCCGTCGGGTGAGCGCACGAACGCCATGTTCCCGTCGCGCGGCGGCCGGTTGATGGTGACGCCGTTGTCCATCAGATTCTGGCAGGTCGCGTAAATATCGTCGACCTCATAAGCGAGGTGGCCGAAATTGCGACCTCCGCTATAATCTTCCGTGTCCCAATTGTAGGTAAGCTCGAGGCAGGGGGCCTTTTCGCTGCGCGCACGGTCGAGATCGTCGCGAGCAGCCAGGAAAACCAGGGTGAAGCGGCCCTTCTCGTTTTCGTGGCGGCGAATCTCCTCCAGCCCGAAAAGCGTGGTGTAAAAGGCAAGCGAGGCGTCCAGGTCTTTGACGCGCACCATTGTATGAAGATAACGCATTCTATTTACTCCTTTATTGGGGCTAGCTTTTTTCGGCGAGCCGAGGTCAGCTTCGGGCAAGTCATCTTTATAAAATGTGCACCTGGGAATAACCGAAAACTAGGACTTGCGCTTATCCGTTACCAAGATGTTAATCTTGATTTCAAGAATCAGTTAACCGTAACAGTGTGACGCGTATTCGAGGGGCTGGCGACAATGGCTGACAGGATTTCATCGAACGAATACTCCGACCTCGACGAGCTATCGGGAGAGGCGGTCGATCTTGTTGAAATCACCGGCGTCGTCAAGTGGTTCGACGTCGCCAAGGGTTTCGGCTTCATCGTGCCAGACAACGGCATGCAGGATGTACTCCTGCACGTGACCTGCCTGCGCCGCGACGGTTACCAAACGATCCTCGAGGGAACGCGCATCGTCGCCCTCATCCAGCGCCGCGAGCGCGGCTATCAGGCTTTCAAAATCCTCTCGATGGACCAGTCGACCGCGGTTCATCCCTCGCAGCTGCCGCCGGTGCGCACCCATGTGCAGGTCACCGCAACGAGCGGACTCGAGCGCGCGCTGGTCAAGTGGTTCAACCGCACCAAGGGATTCGGCTTCCTGACGCGCGGCGAGGGCACGGAAGACATCTTCGTGCACATGGAAACGCTCCGCCGCTTCGGCCTGACGGAGCTCCGCCCTGGCCAGGTGGTTCTCGTCCGCTTCGGCGACGGAGAAAAGGGCCTGATGGCCGCAGAGATCCATCCTGACGTTCCGAGCCCGGCAAGCCGGTCGCACTGAACATGCGCGGTCTAATCCTATTTGATGCTATCAGAAGCGCCATCCTGGCGCTTTTTTTCATGGTTGCGCTGCCGGCTTTGGCCGAGGAGCAGATGCGGTTCGACAAGGAGCCGCTGCTCATCCAGACTGCGGCGGGCAAGGTGCTGCATTTCACTGTCGAGATTGCCTCGACCCCGGATCAGCGCGCCCGCGGACTGATGTTTCGCAAGGTGATGGCCGATGATGCCGGCATGATCTTCGATTTCGACGAGCCAAGGCGCGTCACCATGTGGATGGAAAACACCATCCTGCCGCTCGACATGCTCTTTGCCGACGACGCCGGTACGATTCGCCACATCAAGGAAAAGGCAGTGCCCTATTCGCGCGACATCATCGATTCGATGGTTGCGGTGAAATACGTCGTCGAACTCAACGCCGGCATTGTTGCCAAACTCGGAATCAAGCCGGGCGACAGGATCGTCAGCGCCACGACGACGAAAAGGATGAAGTGACGGCGCGTATAACCGCAAGCTGCGCTGCGCCTGTCAAGGAATTCAACAATATCGGGATATTTGAATGGTCGGAGTGGAGAGATTCGAACTCCCGACCCTCTGGTCCCAAACCAGATGCGCTACCAGGCTGCGCTACACTCCGTGCCGTGAATGGCAGGGGAGATACACGGTTCACTTCGCCGTCGCAACCCATAAATCCAGCTCTGGCCGAAGATTCCTCGCCGGACCTGTGGATGCAAGATAGAAAAATCTTGATGGGCGGTCAGTCTGCTTACCAGCGCACTAATCCGTTTGCCTGGCACAATTGGCGTCAGGGCAATTCTACCTTAGCCGTGAGCGATCAGGCCGATATATTGAGCGTAGCTGATCGCAAGGTAGAAGAACGCCGTGATACCAGCCCCTATCACAATGGCATTGAACTCCGCCGAACGTCTCATCATGAGTGCGAATCCACTGAAACCAACCGAGCCGTAGAAATAGTGCCGAGGGCTGGCTGCGGCAATCAGGTTGCAATCACAACATGCGACAATCGGTAACATTGTGCAATCCGCCCCAGAGTCGCTTGGCCTTCAAGAGATGGCTGGCTCCACCCGAGGGGAAGAATGCGCACAGCCGCTTGTCCGCCGATATTCTTTGTTTCCCTAACGCATCGGCCGTCATGGGAACGGAGTCGGCAGCGTCGTCGTGCACCGCCTTTTTCCTTGAAAAAGCGGGGATTCGCAGCTAAGCAAAATTCATCTCTTTGCGTTATCCTCAGCGATGATGCAAAAGGCCCGGAACGGGCCGGCAACAGGATTTAGACCATGAACGGCGGGCATTGTCCCGCATAGTCGGAGACGCTGCAGTCATGTCTGCCAAGATCTATCGTCCAGCCAAGACCGCCATGCAGTCCGGCAAGGCCAAGACCAATCTCTGGGTGCTTGAGTTCGATCAGGAGTCGCCGCTTAAGATCGATCCGATCATGGGCTACACCTCTTCGGGTGACATGCGCCAGCAGGTGAAGCTCACCTTCGAAACGCAGGAACTCGCCGAAGCCTATGCCCAGCGCAACGGTATCGACTACCGCGTCATCGCGCCGAAGGACCCGACACGCCAGGTTGTCGCCTATCCGGACAATTTCCGCTATACCCGCACGCAGCCCTGGACGCATTGAGATTTCTGGTCCAGATATGCCGCATCCGGTCGCGCTCGTGAGACGCGGCCGCCGGACGGCCCCTTAGCTCAGCTGGATAGAGCACCTGCCTTCTAAGCAGGTTGTCGCAGGTTCGATTCCTGCAGGGGTCGCCACAAATTCAATGACTTGAAGCCGTCCCCTGACCAGCGCGAAGGAGCCTGGTCACGGGGCGCTCACATTTGGACCGCCGTCCAGCGAATCCCGCGTACGGCGGCCGGACGGGCGTCCCAAACCGGTGCGGAATTATTGTTTGAACTGATCTCGCAAGACGTCGACGAGTGCCATCTGATCACCAGCAACCTTGCGTTCGAGGGATCCTGGGATCCGAGTGCCGACCGGCGCTCTGTTGGACCGCGTCACCCGCCACGTCGACATCCGCGAGATGAACGGCGACAGTTATCGCCTCGCGCAAGTCCGCACTCGAAAGGCCGGCTGACAGCCGTCAAAAAATCGCAGCGCGCGGATGGGATCGCCGTTCGGGCTACGCCCTCCCAGCTTGCTCATCCACGCGCTGAAGTAGTCGAATTTTGCGCGCCGCGTGGCGGGTTTTACTCCGCCGTCGACACATTTTGTTAGCACGATTGTTGCGGCGATCGGACGACCGCCGCAACAGGTATAGTTACAGGATCAAATCGCCTGCCCCCAGGTGGACGAGGCCCTGCAGCTGAATCTCGAAGTCATGAACGCCGTCGCCGTTCAGGTCGGCCTGGACAACGGTAATATCGTGATCGGATCCAGCATTGTCTTGATAGTGCCAAGCGAGCGCGCCAGCCTTCTTATCGAACAAGGCATTCTCTTGCGCCTGGAAATGGAAGGCTGCATCGCCCTGCGCAGAGCCATTCGCATCGATCGCCGAGAGGTTGATCTTGTCGACCCCATGCTGGAAGTCGGTGATGACGTCGCGGTTCCAGCCGGACCCGGTCTCCGTCGCTGTCTTGAAGGTAAACGTATCCGAGCCGATACCACCGCTCATGATGTCCTTTCCAGCACCACCAATTATGACGTCCGAGCCGGCGCCGCCCTTCAACACGTCATTGCCGCCGAGACCCTTGTAGGTTTCGTTGCCGCCGTTGGACTGACCGGTGTGTGGCAGGTAGTCGTTACCCTCGGTGCCGGTATATACCTTCGTCGATGTGGTCGGCGTTGTCGGCTCTGTCGGTTGCGTCGGCGTGGTCGGCGTTCCCGAGCCGGAGCTCGGCTGCGTCGGCGTGGTTGGCTCTGTCGGCGTGGTCGGCGTTGTCGGTTGCGTCGGCGTGGTTGGCGTTCCCGGTGCCGCGCTGGAGCCCGATTCGTAGGCACCCATATCGACAGTTCCAACGACGCGAGCGTGGCCGTCCAGATCGGTCGAGCCGACGCCGTACTTGGTGGTTCCACTGTCGATCGCCGACGAGCCGGAGCCGAGGTGGAAGTTGTCGGTCGCTGCCCCCGCGAAATGCGGGTCGACACCGAGCTTGTTGCCGTTCGTCGCACTCGGCATCGCGTTGCCGCCGTCGGTCCTGACCGAGTCCTGGCCGGCCGTGCCGTTGTAAGTGATGTTGTTGGCCCAGACGGTGTTGGCGTTGGTGTAGCCACCGTACGACGTGTTATCGACAGCGGTGTTGTTCTTGTTCACCGATGGGTCGGCTACGGCGACGTTGTTGACCCAGGTGTTGTTGCTCGACTGCGCGTTGCTGAGTTCGCCGCGCCAGGTGCCGTCGTTCAGCGGGTCCTGGTTGTTGTGATATGCTGTGTTGTTCTGCACCGTGACGGAGTCGCTCCAGGCAACCTGGACGCCTTTGCCGCCGTTCTCGTAGACCAGGTTGTTGTCGACGAGGGTCTTAAACGTATAGTTCGGATGACCATCCGCCTGTGTGCTCTGAAAATCGTCGATGATGATGCCGTTGCCATCGGTGTGCGCACCCGTCTTCGTGACGTTGTCGTGCGAGATGTTGTTTTGTACGATATTCCGGTAGCCGGTCGTCGAGGTATCGCCGGTGATGTTCCGGTTCTCGTAGATCGAGATGCCCGAGAACCAGCCCGTGGACGCGTTATGGTAGGTCTCGTTCCCGACGATCTTGACGAAGTCAGAATAGTTGAACTGAATGCCCGACTCGCCGCTGTCGTGGACCTTGTTGTTGAGAATTGAGACGTGATGGACGTTGTTCGCTTCGATGCCGTCACCGTTGCCGCCCTTGATGTCGAAGCCGTCGATTGTCACGTAGTTGGCGTTGACACTGATCCCGGTGTACGAGCCCGCGGGCGGCCGGATCAGCGCTGCGCCAGGCACTTCCGAGCGTAGCGTGATGTCGCCTGCCGCCGAGCCGTCCTTGTCGATGTTGATGCTCTCGTTGTAGGTTCCTGGCTTCACCACCACCTCGTCGCCGGGCTTAAGGTTCGCCGACATTGCCTCGCCAATCGTGCGAAAGGGAGTGGAGGCACTTCCGTTACCACCGCCGCTGCCGGTCGTCGCTACATAGTATGTCGTCATGTTCTTGTTCCTCAACCTTAGCGTTGTCTTTGCCGGTACTATTTTTGGTTAATCAGGCGTTACGGCGAGGGGTTATAGGGTGACATCCTGGAGGGCGCAACAGTAGAGCGATAGTAAGTGCTTGACAAACATAGCCATATTGCTGCCACATTATCAAAATCGATCCGAAGTTACGTTTTGAAATATTTAGTGAAATTTGAGTCGCCCAAATTGAGGCAGTATAAAGGTCTCGCTTTCCGCGAATTATTCTTTCTGCAACTGCCGCGATATACGCCCCTTGAAAACATTAGAAAAACCTGACGGGCGTGAGCGGATTCCTCCCGCAAAGGGCGGAATCGACATTTTTTCTGTATTTAGCGATTTTAGGCAGCGCTGCTTTACCGATTGGGACAAATCGAGAGGGTAATGGGAGGGCATGACCGCAGCAGATTCGGCCAAACCCATTGAGCAGCATTTCAAGCGCCGATTCCCCGCCGAGATCATTGGGCATGCGGTACGACCCGGAAAAGCTCTTCAAGTCGAAATAGGAAAACCCTATTGCAGGCGTTTTAATGATACGCGATGCCATTGCCGCCGGGACGAATAAACCTCATCCGGATTTTTGACGAAACATTGCATTTGTCAGCCAACGCATTCGTTAGGCTGCGCTATGCCTACCAACATCCTCGTAGTGCACTGAACTATTTTGGTGGAGATCTCATGGAATGCGCGCGCGACGTAATCTATGAGGACTATCCGACTGAATATGCAGCATCGAGACTGCCACTGCCGCCCGGCGCAATCAATAAGAGCCAGATAACATCCGTGGTCGATAAGTTGGACACCCACCCGCTTCGGCAGCCGCCGAAAAATTGGGTCAAATGCGATCCACACCCAGCAAGCACGCGGTCTTTGTGCCTCCGCTTCCAAACCGCCAGCCGCGCCGCAAACAATGGAGCGAGGCCAAAAATAGCCACGCGACTATGGAAATTTTATAAACCTAAGTAATACTAAGTCACCGGTAGAGAATTGGTCGTGTAAACTTGGCAATAATACGAGCGAATGTGCTGGCAGCGGAAGTCCATGTGTGTGGAGTGACTACATCTATTCCCAGATGCTGGCGTCCCTTATTCGTCAACGCCAGCGTTTCTGTAAAGCCTAGGTCCCCGCCATGATACTCTTTGGAAATGAGGCCCAGCAACTCGGCTTCCACGTCCAAGGGATAATAGTGGTCTTCTACGACTTCCATCGCCCCGCCCTTGTCGGCAATCTCCTTAAGCATACCGTCAATATCCATGCGAAGGCCCTATTAACTTATCGAGTTTCGGACGGCGCGATCATTGTTGTGATACTCGCGAAATCCTTACTCCTCTTGCATTTAAACAAGAGTGAATCAACTGGTAAGTATTGGTCCGGGATCAGGGGCAAGCGCACGATCAGCGCAGGATCAGTGACGCCGCTGCTCACTATCGGCAGATTGCCGGCTGCGTCGCATGCACGCCAGCTCCGATCCACGGCGCTGTCAGTGTAGAGCCCCGCGCCAGCGGTGCCGGAACTGCCCGCTGCGCAGAATTGAAGGTCTGTCGGACGCCGTTTGTCGGTTTGTCGCGGCCACAACGGTGTTGTTGCTATCAATGATCGGCGTCTGATTTCTATTTCGATTCGCGTGACGCGAAAGACCATGCGGCGGAAATTGCGGAGGTCAGTCAGGGCATGGTATGTCCGGCTTTCACGTATTTCATGCCTTTGACGAGGTCCAACAGGTAGCGTATTGCAGCTAGTCACTACAGGTGGGATGTCGTTTCGCCCGATATGATACACTCACGCCCGCAGCTTGATCTGGGAGGGCTCACAGGACCAGTGCTATCCCGCATTTCCTCAGCATAGCAGGCAGGCTGCAGCTCTCCGCCATCCATCCTAGCCCCAGAATTCGGCCTCGGCGATCAGCGTGGCTGCGCGCCGATTCTGCCCGATCCAGGCGGTGATCTCAGTGAACGACCGAGAGGTAGCGGATGCCGGCTTCATCAGCCGCTCTCATCAGCGCTTCCCGCGCGGCGTTTGCGGGCGCGGTGCCGCGGATCGCGTCGAGGCATGTCTTCACCGCCACGATATACTCCTCGCCATCATCCCCAGGCCATTCGGAAATGAGCATGGTGGCTGCGTCGCCGAGGGTCCTGATGACGCTGTATTTATCTTGGCCGCTCATGAGCATCCTCAGGGCGGGAAACTGATGCGATGTGTACCGATTCATGACATTTGGTCCTTGCATCATCAACATATTAGTAACCCTGCAAAAAGCGTTCCAACGGGAGCTGCTGCATGATCATCCGCGGATGGTTCCGCAACAACGGCCGGCAACGGAACGGGGAGATCGATGCAGTCGCAGAGCGGTCAAACCGATCAAACCGATCTGGGTCAAAGCGCGGCCGAGCAGATCCGAACTGGTCTTGGGATGCTTCTCGGACGGATGACAGGCTTCAATGAGGGCTGCCGTTACCATGACCGCACCGGAGTACACCGAGAACACGAGGTTCATCACTCCGCGATGAAGGCCACCGATCCCATCAAAAACCGTGACATGTCGTTTCACCGTTGAAATCGTAAGTTGTTGTTTTGTCAGGCGCAGCTTTCGATCGGATTATCTGGATGCTTAGGGCTATTGCCCTTGTCCGATTGGGCAGAAATTCGAGGCAATGCCTACACAACCAAGTGGCCGGGAACTTGTTTTAAACACATTGCCGTCCTATTGATTCTTCTATCGAAATTGCTTGTCGAGCTTGGTTTGCGCCCTTGGCGTCCCAGCTGATCTTTCCTTTCAAAATCGATTTCTGCGCCGTCTGGCAGCCGCCGGAGGGTGATTGTCATGCCGGTTGAGGGGGATCGTTATGAACGCAGGCAATTCTTTGATCGACGCAAGCCTCCACCAAACACCCATCGTCGCTGCCTGATATGCCTACGGTCTTTGCCCGCGGATGTCAGCGGCGCCATTCAGGCTGGGTTTTCCAGCCATTGAGGAGAATTTCATGAGCAAGACCAATGCAGAAGCACTGTTGCGTAAAATGCAGCGCCAGGTCGCCAATACCAGTGGCGGTGGCCATCTCGGCGGCACCAACTTCGGTCAGGGCAATGACGCCAAGACCTCGTCCGGAAGCGGCAATCGACCGGCAGGCAAGGGCAGGCCGCCAAGTGGCGGCAAACGCTGACGAGTGCGCCGTGCGTCTTTTAAGCCGCGCCAAGGACGCTGTAGCATTTTGAATGGCTGCATCGCGATTGAAGACAACCCCGCCATAATGGCGGGGTTTTGTTTGATGCGCCTCTGAAGGCCTACGGCGGATTGGATCTGCTCGGCTCTTCTCAGCGATCCAGGAAATGATCGAAGTAGACCTGGGGGATGGGGTAGGCGTAGACGCCCCTGTCGACGAAACTGTACCTATAGAGGCAACTTCTGAGAGCCGCGTTGTAATAGAGGCTGTGCGGGTCCGTTGAGCCGCGTCGCCATGAGCCAGCCTCCGGCACGCACTGCTGAAGCACTTTATCGTATCGAGCCAGGAGCGCCGGGTCGGTATCGACCCGAATGCCGCTGTAGGACTGATAGTTTGAAGGAGATTCTGCGGCCGATATACAGCCCAGGCTAAGTGCAAGACCAACGACTGCCATCAATCTCATTGGATTTATTCCCCCTGATCGATTATCGAAGTATCGAGCAGAACGTTATTAGTTCCAGTGCCTGCGGGCAAGGCCCGCTTGTTCCGGCATCTACATCGGCGGCGTGATCTTCCGGATGGCCGACCGTGAGAAATGAGCGAGATCATCTCGCGAAGCGCACCGGCGGCTTGAGAGCTGCCGCCACGGATGGCGGCAGCAATTCTGTACCGATCAATCCAAGAGATCGGCGGGAACCTTGCCGCCATTTTCCGAAAGCCGCTTCATCAGCGCCTTGTGCAGCCACACATTCATTTTTGCGGAATCGTTGGCGTCGCCGGTATAGCCGAGTTCAGCGGCAAGTTCCTTGCGCTCGGTTAGGCTTGCATCCATCCCAACGGCTTTCATCAAGTCCACGATCGAGTGGCGCCAATCGAGTTTCTGGCCGCTCTTCTTCACAGCCGCGTCAAGGATCGGGACGATATCGACTGTGGCTGTCGCGGTGGCAGGCTTGCTCTGCGGGGCAGGGGCAGCAGGCCTTGGACTGGGCGCTGCCGACGGTGAGGCAGGCGCTTGCGCCGGCTCCATCTTCGGCGCGCCGGCAGCAACGGGTTCGGCTGCTTTCGCCTCTCCGAAGATTGCATGTTTGATTTTGTCGAAAATGCCCATTCTAAACCTCCAGTTCCATCAGATGAGAACATGCTGAAACATGGACTTCCCGCCTGATATATCCAGGCGGGAAGGGAGTTATTTTTAACACGTTCAATCTTTGGTAGAAAAGCCAATGCGGCGTGTGATCGATCTCGAGGAAGAGCTCCGATCGGATTATTCGCCGCCTCCCGCTGAACATGCAAAACCCGCCGAGCCAGCGGCTCGGCAGGTCTTTTCAAAGGATGCTTCGATCTAAAGCATGCAAAAGTGAGCAGCGGTTTGCGACAACATGCGTAAAAACAAGGGCCTAAAGCGCGGGGAGAGAAACCGAAAGATCGTGACCCGCTTTAGTGCAGGATCTGGCTGAGGAACAGCTTGGTGCGTTCGTGCTGCGGATTGTCGAAGAACTCGGCCGGTGAATTCTGCTCGACGATCTGGCCCTGGTCCATGAAGATGACGCGGTTGGCGACCTGGCGGGCAAAGCCCATTTCATGCGTGACGCAGAGCATGGTCATGCCTTCCTCGGCAAGACCCACCATGGTGTCGAGCACTTCCTTGATCATTTCGGGATCGAGCGCCGAGGTCGGCTCGTCGAACAGCATGATCTTCGGGTTCATACACAGCGACCGGGCGATCGCCACGCGCTGCTGCTGGCCGCCGGAGAGCTGGCCCGGATATTTGTTGGCCTGCTCCGGAATCTTGACCCGCTTGAGGAAGTGCATGGCCACTTCTTCGGCTTGCTTCTTCGGCATCTTGCGGACCCAGATCGGCGCCAGCGTGCAGTTTTCGAGGATCGTCAGGTGCGGGAAGAGGTTGAAGTGCTGGAACACCATGCCGACTTCGCGCCGCACTTCGTCGATCTTCTTCAGGTCGTTGGTGAGCTCGGTGCCATCGACGATGATTTTGCCCTTCTGATGCTCTTCCAGGCGATTGATGCAGCGGATCATCGTCGACTTGCCCGAGCCCGACGGACCGGCGATGACGATACGCTCGCCACGCATGACCTTCAGGTTGATGTCGCGTAGCACGTGGAAATCGCCGTACCACTTGTTCATGTTGACGATCTCGACCGCCACTTCCGTCGCGGAAACGGTGAGCTTTTTCGCTGGAGCTTCAGCCATGACTATTTTCCCTCATTTTTATCGTTTTAGCGTTCTTATCGTTTGTGGCCGGTATCGAGATGGCGTTCCATGAAACCTGAATAGCGCGACATGCCGAAGCAGAACAGCCAGAAGATGAAGCCCGCGAAGATCAGACCCGTGATCGGCGTGACAGCGCTTGCCCAGTTGGCATCTGAGAAGTTCAGCTTGACGATGCCAAGCAGATCGAACATGCCGATAATGGTGACCAGCGACGTGTCCTTGAACGTTCCGATGAAGGTGTTCACGATGCTCGGGATCACCAGCTTGATGGCCTGCGGCATGATGATCAGCCGGGTTTTTTGCCAATAGCCGAGGCCAAGTGAATCGGCGCCTTCGAACTGGCCCTTCGGGATCGCCTGAAGGCCGCCGCGGATCACTTCCGCCATATAGGCCGACGTGAAGATCGACACACCGATCAGCGCCCGAAGCAGTTTGTCCACGTTCCAGCCTGTGGGAAGGAAGAGCGGCAGCATGACACTTGCCATGAACAGAACGGTGATCAGCGGAACGCCTCGAATGACCTCGATGAAGGTAACGCAAAGCATCCGGATGACGGGCATCTTCGAGCGGCGTCCCAGCGCGAGCAGAATGCCGCAGGGTAAAGAGACGGCAATACCGACAAAGGATAGAACGAGCGTCACCATCAACCCGCCCCAGAGCGGAGTATCCACCACTTCGAGGCCGAAGCCGCCGTGAAGAAGCCAGAAGGCGAGGACCGGCAGGACGGCGAACAGAAGAATGGCGTTCATGCCCTTGCGCGGCGCCGACGGGATCAACATCGGGACCAGCAGCAGAATGAACAGGATCCCGACGATCGCCGGCCTCCAACGCTCACCGAGCGGATAGCGGCCGAAAATAAACTGATCGTACTTGGCGCTGATGAAGGCCCAGCATGCACCGCTCCAGCCGTCAGGCTGGATGCCGCCCTGGATCGTCGTCGCGCAGAATGTGCGGTCCGGGCCTGACCATACGGCCTGGATGAACAGCCAGTTGACGAGATGCGGCACGGCCCATGCGATGAGCGCAAGAGCCAGGATCGTCAGGATCACGTCCTTCGGAGTTGCCAGGAGATTGCGGCGTATCCAGGCGACGGCCCCCGTCTCGCCGGGGGGCGGCGGTTCGGCGGCAAGGATGGACGTTCTGACAAAGGGTTTATCGGCGACCGACATCTTATCTCTCCACCAGTGCCATCTTGGCATTGAACCAATTCATGAACAGCGACGTGAGAATGCTCAAGCTGAGATAGACGATACCCCAGATGCAGACGATCTCGATCGCTTGACCGCTCTGATTGAGGATCGTGCCACCGACGGCAACGAGATCCGAGAAACCGATCGCGATGGCGAGTGAGGAGTTCTTGGTCAGGTTCAGGTACTGGCTCGTCAGCGGCGGGATGATGATACGTAGCGCCTGCGGCACCACGACAAGTCTCGTCACGCTCGATGGATGCAGTCCCAGCGCGCCGGCTGCTTCGGATTGTCCCTTTGCAACGCCGCGAATGCCGCCGCGAACGATCTCGGCGATGAACGAGGCGGTATAGAAGGACAGAGCGAGAAACAGCGACATGAATTCGGGGCCGACGACGGAGCCGCCCGTGAGGTTGAATTTTCCGGCAATCGGAACGTCGAAGGTGAGCGGAAAGCCGGAGACAACGAAGACCAGCAATGGCATGCCGACGATCAGCGCGATCGACGTCCATACGGTGTGGAACGGCTGGCCGGTTGCGGCTTGGCGCTTGTGGGCCCAGCGCACGATGATGATGGTGGCGACAATCGCAATCAGCAGGGCGATGGCGACCGCTATCATGCCTGTCTCAAAGATCGGCTTCGGGAAGGCTAGTCCTCTGTTGTTGAGGAACATGCTGAACGGCAGACCCACCGACTCGCGCGGCTGCGGCAAGACGGAGAGAACGCCGAGATACCAGAAAAAGATGACGAGCAGCGGCGGAATGTTGCGGAAAACCTCGACATAGACCGTGCAGAGCTTGGCAACCAACCAATTGCGCGACAGCCGGCCGATCCCGATCAGGAAACCGATGATGGTCGCCGTGAAGATCCCGGTCACCGCCACCAGCAAGGTATTCAGAATGCCGACGAGAAGTGCGCGCGCATAAGTCGAGTCACTCGAAAAGCTGATCAGCGACTGGCCGATTTCGAAACCGGCGCGACCGCGAAGAAAGCCGAAACCCGATGCCGTATTGCTGCGGGCAAGGTTCGCGGCCGTGTTGTGGGCCACCCACCACACAAAGCCCACGAGGACAACGATTGTTAGAACCTGGTAAAATATGCTCCGGTATTTCGGGTCGTACATTGCCGACCGGAAACTCCAGCCGGTGCCATGCAAAGGTGTCGAATCCACAGCCTCATGCGTCATGCCGCGCCAATCCCCTTGTGCCCGTTTTCGGGCTTTCTTTTTAGCTTTTTGGAAGCGGGAAGGCGGCTTGGCCGCCTTCCCGGTATTTCATGCCAGGGCTCGATTAACGAACCGGCGGTGCGTACTGGATGCCGCCCTTGTTCCACAGGGCATTCAAGCCGCGTGCGATCTTGAGGGGGCTACCCTGACCGATGTTGCGTTCGAAGATTTCGCCATAATTGCCGACGCCCTTGATGACATTGGCGGCCCAATCATTGGTCAGGCCGAGGTCGGTGCCGATCTTGGTATCGGCCTCGCTGCCGAGGAAGCGCTTGATATCCGGGTTCGGCGAGTTCTTCATCTCGTCGACATTTGCCTGGGTAATGCCGAACTCTTCGGCATTGATCAGCGCATAAGCCGTCCAGGAAACGATGTCGAACCACTGGTCGTCACCCTGACGGACGGCCGGGCCAAGCGGCTCCTTGGAGATGATCTCAGGAAGGATGACGTGTTCGTCGGGATTCTTCAGCGTCAGACGCAACGAATAGAGACCGGATTGGTCGGTCGTGTAAACGTCGCAACGACCGGCGTCATAGGCGGCGTTGACCTCAGGAAGATTTTCGAAGACGACCGGATTGTACTGCAGATTGTTCGTCTTGAAGTAATCGGCGAGGTTCAGTTCGGTAGTCGTGCCTGACTGTACGCACACTGCGGCGCCGGAGAGTTCGAGAGCCGACTTCACGTTCAGACCCTTGCGCACCATGAAGCCCTGGCCGTCGTAATAGGTGACAGGACGGAAGTTGAAGCCGAGAGCGGTGTCGCGATTGATCGTCCAGGTCGTATTGCGCGAGAGAACGTCGATTTCGCCGGACTGCAGAGCGGTGAAGCGTTCCTTCGCATTTGTCGGCGTGTATTTGACCTTGGTGGGGTCGCCGAACACGGCCGAAGCGACGGCCTTGCAGAAGTCGACGTCGAAGCCGGCCCAATTGCCGGAAGCGTCAGGTGCGGCAAAGCCGGTAAGGCCGGTATTGACGCCGCACTGAACGAAACCCTTTGCCTTGACGTCTGAGAGTGTGGTGGCGGAGGCGGCCGAGGCGCCAGCTGCCAAAACTGCTGCGCCGATGGCGGCCGACAGGAGCTTATTTTTCATTTTCCCAACCTTTTCCGTTGTCTTATCTTTTCTTGTGGAGAGTGCGTGCGAACAATCCGTGCCGCCTCCCCATTGTCTCGACACCCTCCCGGCGCGAGTGACCCTATCACAGTCGCAAATGTCACTATGGTCAAGTGTCGCGCCCAATAATTGCCGCAAAATTCAGAATTTTGGTAGATTGCGCTGCATTCGTGGGCGGCTGGCTATGAAATAGGCGTCCGGTTGCGGAAAAATAACGCGAAAATCGAAATTTCCATCATTTCGGATCGTCGCCTGCAACCGATCTTCAAGGGGTTGACCCGAAACGGCGGGGCGTCCAAAAGTCTGGTTTCGCGACCCTTCGCCAAAGGCTATTCCCGACATGAAAGACAAAGACAGCTTGCTGCAGAATGCCGGCATCAACACCCGCCTGACCCATATCGGCAACGACCCGTTCGACTATCACGGCTTCATCAATCCGCCGGTCGTGCATGCCTCGACTGTGTTGTTTCCGAATGCACGGGCGATGGAGACGCGCACGCAGAAATACACCTACGGAACGCGCGGCACACCGACGACGGATGCGCTCTGCGAGGCGATCGACGCGCTCGAAGGCTCGGCCGGCACGATCCTCGTCCCCTCGGGCCTTGCGGCCGTCACAATTCCGTTCCTGGGTTTCGTCGCTGCCGGCGATCATGCGCTGGTGGTCGATTCGGTCTATGGTCCGACGCGCCATTTCTGCGACACGATGCTGAAGCGCCTCGGCGTCGAGGTGGAATATTACGATCCGGAGATCGGCGCCGGCATCGAGACGTTGTTCCGGTCGAACACGAAGCTCGTCCATACCGAGGCCCCCGGCTCGAATACGTTCGAAATGCAGGATATTCCGGCAATCTCGGCGGTTGCGCACCGCCATGGCGCCGTCGTCATGATGGACAATACCTGGGCAACGCCGCTCTATTTCAGGCCGCTCCATCACGGCGTCGACATCTCGATCCACGCATCGACGAAATATCCGTCCGGCCATTCCGATATTCTGCTCGGAACGGTTTCGGCCAATGCCGAGCATTGGGAGCGGCTGAAGGAGGCAAACGGTGTGCTCGGCATCTGCGGCGCACCCGATGATGCCTACCAGATCCTACGCGGATTGCGCACCATGGGCCTGCGCCTCGAGCGGCATTATGAAAGCGCGCTCGATATCGCGGAATGGCTGGAGGGCAGGGAGGATGTCGCCCGCGTGCTGCATCCGGCCCTGCCGAGTTTCCCCTCCCACCATCTCTGGAAGCGCGATTTCAAAGGTGCCAGCGGCATCTTTTCCTTCGTGCTTGCCGCCGATGGTCCCGAGAAGTCCAGAGCAAAGGCGCATGCCTTCCTCGACGCGCTCAGGATTTTTGGTCTCGGTTATTCCTGGGGCGGCTATGAAAGCCTCGCCTTGCACGCCTATCTCAACGATCGCACGGTCGCCAAGGCTCCGACGGACGGTCCGGTCATCCGCCTGCAGATCGGCATCGAGGACGTGGCCGATCTCAAGGCCGATATCGAGCGGGGTTTTGCCGCCGCAAGCGCCATCTGATCGGACACGCTTTGTCGTCGCTGGCAGCGGCTCACGGCAGATCTGCAGCCCGATAGCCGTAGATCCAGTCGAGATCTGCCGCCAGGCTTAGCGGCGGCTTGAGGCCGAGCACGAGATCGCGGCCGATCCGGATCGGCCCTTTCGCATGATAGGCAAACCGGTTGAAGGCGCCGCGCTGGCGAAGCTTCGCGATGCGCGGCGCGCGATGTCGTTCGAAGAGCGCCAGTGCTTCCGCCACGGGACGGTTCGAAAGAAATGCGGCCAGTTCATAGCCGTCTTCGATCGCCATCGCCGCTCCCTGGGCGGCAAACGGCATCATCGCATGTGCGGCGTCGCCGATCAGAACCGTCTTTCGGCCGTCCTGCCATGCGCCTGATGTGGTTTCGAACAGTGGCCAGAACGTCAGCTTCCTATTTCGGCTGAGTAGTGAGACGATCGAGGCGTTCCAGCCGGAAAGGCGCGCCCGCAGCTGCACCCGCTGCTCGGCCGTCGGCTCGCTTTGCCAGGCCTGCGGCGCGATATTGCCGGCGGTGATCGCCACCATGTTGAAGCTGCCGGTCTCCCTGAGCGGATAGCAGACGAGATGTGCCGAGCCGCCGAGAAAAGCCGAAACGCTTGCCCGGTCGAGGAAACCAGGCGCCTCATTTTCGGGAATGGTAAAGCGGTAGGCGATATTGCCGGAAAAGCGCGGCGAGGGGCTGCCCGGAACGGATTGCCGAAGCTTCGACCAGACGCCGTCGGCGCCGATGATAACATCGGGCGCCCGCTCGAAAGGCGGTAGGATCGAGACCATCCGCACGCCGAGGTGAAGCCGGCAGAGCGGATCGGCCGTAACCGCATCCAGAAGGGCTTTTTGCAATGTGGTGCGGTGCAGGACGCCATAGGGAGCGCCCCAGCGTTCCCGCGCGAATTTGCCGGCCGGCACCGTCGCGAGTTGGCGAAGCGAACTGCCTGATATCAGCCGGATCGCATCCGGCTCGAGCCAGACCTTTGACAGTCCCTCAAGGATACCGAATTCGGCAAGGATGCGAGAGGCGTTCGGCGAAACCTGCAATCCGGCGCCGATGTCGGTGAGTTCGCCCGCCTGCTCGAAGATCTCCGAACTGATACCCCGGCGCGAAAGCGCAAGGGCAGCGGTCAGCCCTGATATGCCGGCGCCGATGATGGCGGCATGTTCGATCGGCATTGTCCGTCCGATCCGGATCTGGACTGACTACGCCGCCTTCACGTGGAAAACGCAACCGGCCGGATTGGTCTGGCTGGGCTTGAGCGCGGAATTGAAACGATAGAGCGTCGAGCAATAGGAACAGACCTTCTCGTTGTCGTCGCCCATGTCGATGAAGATATGCGGATGATCGAAGGGAGCCGAAGCGCCGGTGCACATGAATTCCTTGACGCCAACTTCGATAACGCTGTGACCGCCGTCGTTCTGGAAGTGGGGAATGTTGTGGCCGGCCATGTCGCTCTCCGAATGCTTTGAAATGTGCGCGAACCTTATAAGCCTTCGCCGCAAATGTGTAGAGCCAAACCGCCGCGCCAGGCACAGTTTTTAGCCACAGTTTTTGGCTTCACGATGAAAGGCCGCTCGACTATGGTCGCGCCAAAAGGAAGGCCCGATGAATTTAAATACACCCGCATTTTCAAGCTTTACCCATGATGGATTGCAGCTCGCCTTCTTCGATGAGGGCGATCCGGCCGGTGTGCCCGTGTTGTTGATCCACGGCTTTGCCTCGACCGCTAACGTCAACTGGGTGCATCCGGGCTGGCTGAAGACGCTGGGCGATGCCGGCTACCGGGTGATCGCCATGGACAATCGCGGCCATGGCGCAAGCGACAAGCCGCACGATGCCGAAGCCTATCGTCCATGGATCATGGCCGGCGATGCGGTCGCGCTGCTCGACCATCTTGGCATCCCCAAAGCCAATGTCATGGGCTATTCGATGGGCGCGCGTATTTCCGTCTTTGCCGCACTTGCCAATCCCCATCGGGTCCGTTCGCTGGTGCTCGGCGGCCTCGGCATCGGCATGACCGACGGCGTCGGCGATTGGGACCCGATCGCCGATGCGCTGCTGGCGCCCTCGCTCGACGCGGTGACGCATGCCCGCGGACGCGTGTTCCGCGCCTTCGCCGAGCAGACGAAGAGTGACCGCGTCGCCCTTGCCGACTGTATCCGCGGCTCGCGCGATCTCGTTGCCCGCTCCGATATGGCCAAGCTCGACATGCCGACGCTGATCGGCGTCGGCACCAAGGATGATATTGCCGGCTCGCCGCAGGAATTGGCGGCGCTGATGCAAAATGCCGAGGCGCTGGATATTCCGGGCCGCGATCATATGCTCGCCGTCGGCGACAGGGTTTTCAAGCAGGCGGTGCTGGCCTTCTATGCAAGGGTCGCCCATCGCTGACAACATCGTGATGCCGAAAAACCATGCTAAAAAACCATGGCGACGGCACCCATTTATGTTATTGGCGTTTTCCTTTATATATTGGCATTCCGAAAACGGCATTCCTTCCGGCAACGAGGAGAGCGGCGATGGTCGCAAAGACTGACATCCGTGCTTTTGAGACAGGCCATCCGCTGAAGGTGATGGACCCCATCTGGGACAGCCTGCGCGAGGAAGCCCGGCTCGCCGCCGAACGGGATCCGGTTCTCGCCGCCTTCCTCTATTCTACGGTGATCAACTACCATTCGCTCGAGGAATGCGTCATCCACCGCATCTGCGAACGTCTCGATCATCCCGACATGCAGGCGAACCTCCTGCGCCAGACCTTCGAGGAAATGCTTCTCGACTGGCCTGACTGGAGTTCCATCCTGCGCGTCGATATCCAGGCGATCTATGACCGCGATCCCGCATGCCTGCGCTTCATGGAGGCGGTGCTTTATTTCAAGGGCTTCCATGCGCTGCAGACACACCGTCTCGCCCATTGGCTGCTGAACCGCGGCCGGCGTGATTTCGCCCTCTATCTGCAGAGCCGCTCTTCCAGCGTCTTCCAGACCGACATCAATCCGGCCGCCCGGATCGGCAAGGGCATCTTCCTCGATCACGCCACCGGCCTCGTCGTCGGCGAGACGGCTGTCATCGGCGACAACGTCTCGATCCTGCACGGCGTCACACTCGGCGGCACCGGCAAGGAGGGCGCCGACCGTCATCCGAAGATCGGCTCCGGCGTCATGATCGGCGCCGGCGCCAAGATCCTTGGCAATATCGAGATCGGCTACTGCTCACGTGTCGCAGCCGGCTCCGTTGTCTTGAAGGCGGTGCCTCCCAAGAAGACGGTGGCGGGCGTTCCGGCTAAGGTCGTCGGCGAGGCCGGTTGTTCCGAGCCGTCGCGCAACATGGACCAGGTGATCGGCGCCGATATCTGAGCGCCCGTTGGAAACAGGGATAGGAGAAATCGGCGGGATCCGAGCGAGGAGGGCCATGAGCAGACGGCAACCTTGCCTTTACACCGCTGCATTTCCTGTGCAAGAAGCGGCCAATCAAGACCGCTTACGGAGATGACAGAGTGAAGCCAGAAGAAATCAAGAAGCTCGACGCCTATTTCAAGCGCATGTTCAATCCGCAGATGATCGTCAAGGCGCGTCCGCGCAAGGATGATTCTGCGGAAGTCTATCTCGGCGAAGAATTTCTGGGCGTCGTCTATATCGATGACGAGGACGGTGACCGCTCCTACAACTTTTCGATGGCGATCCTCGACGTCGATCTCTGATCGCGTTCGACCAATTTAGCTGAGCCGGGCGGCACGATCCGCCCGGTTTTTTTTGTCTTTTGTGCTCACGAGTAAAATTTTTTTTAAAGCTTATAGTTGCAGCATCGGCCTATATATTAGCGAAATCCGTTAAAGACGTACGTGCCCCGGGACATCGGCTTTGTTTTATTATTGTCATGCAACCCAAAGAGGTGTTGCATCGCACAAGACTACTTGACTATTTGTGCATTGCAGCTACCCTGCGGCCATCAACAGCCCAACGGAGGATGGCTTATGTTCAACTTTGACGATGCTAACAAGAAGAGCAAGGAAGCCGTCGACACGGCCTTGAAAACCTATTCCGACACGACCAAGGGCTTTCAGGCGATCGCCGCCGAAGCCACTGAATATTCTAAGAAATCCTTCCAGGACGCAGTGACGCATTTCGAAACGCTGGCCGGCGTCAAGAGCTTCGAGGCGGCCTTCGAGTTGCAGACGAGCTACGTCAAGGCGTATTTCGAAGGCTTTGTCTCCGAGACGACGAAGCTCAGTGAGATGTATGCCGATCTCGCCAAATCAGCCTACAAGCCCTATGAAGCACCGATCGCCGCTGCCGTGGTCAAGAGCGCCAAGTCGGCGCCGTCGGCGGCGACGCCTGCTGCTGCATGAACTGATTTTGACGCGCAACCTGCGCTACATATTGAAAAATGAGGACCGGCTACGCATCTGTAGCCGGTCTTTTTGTTTCCACTTTCGCTGCAGCGCCCGCATGGGATCGACCGGGGACTTTTTTGGTCTTTCCCGTGCATGCGGCCATTTCTTGATTGCAGTGTCTGACAGGGGGCTTAAAATCAGCCTATTATGAACTAAGTTAGTGTTTCAGATATTCGGCGGGAAAAGCACCCTCCCATGCTCCGCTGGATTGCTTGAGGAATGAATGACAATGATCGCAAAGCCGATCCGGATGCAGAACGACAGCGAAAGGAACGGGGACAACGCAAATCGAACCTCGGTCATCACGCGCACCAAGCCGAAGACCAAGAAGCCCAATCTTTATCGTGTGCTGCTTTTGAATGACGACTACACTCCCATGGAATTCGTCATCCATATTCTGGAGCGTTTTTTTCAGAAGGATCGTGAAAGTGCCACCCGCATCATGCTCCATGTCCATAACCACGGCGTCGGCGAATGCGGAATATTCACATACGAGGTAGCGGAAACGAAGGTCAGCCAGGTGATGGACTTCGCCCGGCAGCACCAGCATCCGCTGCAATGCGTCATGGAAAAGAAGTGAGGATCTGAACGTGCCAACATTTTCGCCTAGTTTAGAGAAGGCGCTCCATCAGGCACTGACCTTTGCCAACGAGCGGCACCACGAATACGCGACGCTCGAGCATTTGCTGCTTGCCCTGATCGACGATGCCGATGCGGCCGCGGTCATGGGTGCCTGCAATGTCGATCTCGACGCGCTGCGCAAGACGCTCGTCGAATATGTCGATAACGAACTTTCTAACCTGATCACCGGTTATGACGAGGATTCGAAGCCGACCTCCGGATTCCAGCGCGTCATTCAGCGTGCGGTCATCCACGTGCAGTCGTCCGGCCGCGAAGAGGTGACCGGCGCCAATGTGCTCGTCGCGATCTTCGCCGAGCGCGAAAGCCATGCCGCCTATTTCCTGCAGGAGCAGGAGATGACCCGCTACGATGCCGTCAACTACATCTCGCACGGCATCGGCAAGCGCCCCGGCGTTTCGGAAGCGCGCCCCCCACGCGGCGCCGAAGACGAAGCCGAAAGCAGCAAGCCGACGGCGCGCGGCGGCGAGGAAGAGGGCGGCCCCAAGAAACAGCAGGACGCGCTCAAGGCCTACTGCGTCAATCTCAACGAGAAGGCCAAGGGCGGCAAGATCGATCCGCTGATCGGCCGTCACGCTGAGGTGAGCCGCACGATCCAGATCCTGTGCCGCCGTTCGAAGAACAATCCGCTCTACGTCGGTGATCCCGGCGTCGGCAAGACGGCGATCGCCGAAGGCCTTGCCAAGCGCATCGTCGAAGGCAAGGTGCCGGAAGCGCTCGCCGATGCGACGATCTTCTCGCTCGACATGGGCACGCTCTTGGCCGGCACGCGCTACCGCGGCGATTTCGAGGAGCGCCTGAAGCAGGTCGTCAAGGAACTGGAAGAATATCCGGGCGCCGTGCTCTTCATCGACGAGATCCACACGGTGATCGGCGCCGGCGCCACCTCGGGCGGCGCGATGGATGCATCGAACCTCCTGAAGCCGGCCCTGTCATCGGGCGCGATTCGCTGCATCGGTTCGACAACGTACAAGGAATACCGCCAGTTCTTCGAGAAGGACAGGGCGCTGGTCCGTCGTTTCCAGAAGATCGACGTCAGCGAGCCGTCGATCGATGATGCGATCGAGATCATGAAGGGCCTGAAGCCCTATTTCGAAGAGTATCACCACCTGCGTTATTCGAACGACGCCATCAAGTCGGCCGTCGAATTGTCGGCCCGCTACATCTCCGACCGCAAGCTGCCCGACAAGGCGATCGACGTGATCGACGAAACCGGTGCGGCCCAGATGCTGCTGCCGCCGTCGAAGCGCCGCAAGCTGATCACCGAAAAGGAGATCGAGGCGACGGTCGCCACGATGGCGCGCATTCCGCCGAAGACCGTCTCCAAGGACGATGAAGCCGTGCTCGCCAATCTCGAGCAGGAACTGCGTTCGGTGGTCTACGGCCAGGATATCGCGATCGAAGCTCTTTCGACCTCGATCAAGCTGGCGCGTGCCGGTCTTCGCGAGCCGAACAAACCGATCGGCGCCTATGTCTTCTCCGGTCCGACCGGCGTCGGCAAGACCGAGGTGGCAAAACAGCTGGCATCGTCGCTCGGCGTCGAACTCCTGCGCTTCGACATGTCGGAATATATGGAGCGGCACACGGTTTCGCGTCTTCTCGGTGCACCTCCCGGCTATGTCGGCTTCGACCAGGGCGGCCTCCTCACAGATGGCGTCGACCAGCACCCGCATTGCGTGGTCCTGCTCGACGAAATCGAGAAGGCGCATCCCGACATCTACAATATCCTGTTGCAGGTCATGGACCACGGCACGCTGACCGACCATAACGGCAAGAAGATCGACTTCCGCAACGTCATCCTGATCATGACGACCAATGCGGGCGCATCCGAAATGGCCAAGGCTGCAATCGGTTTCGGTTCGTCCAAGCGCACCGGCGAAGACGAGGAGGCGCTGACCCGTCTCTTCACGCCGGAATTCCGCAACCGTCTCGACGCGATCATTCCCTTCGCGGCGTTGCCGACGGCGGTCATCCACAAGGTCGTGCAGAAGTTCATCATGCAGCTGGAGGCCCAGCTTTCCGAAAGGAACGTCACCTTCGACCTGCACGAGGATGCGATCGCCTGGCTGGCGGAAAAGGGTTACGACGAGAAGATGGGCGCCCGCCCGCTTGCGCGCGTCATCCAGGATACGATCAAGAAGCCGCTCGCCAACGAAATCCTCTTCGGCAAGCTGAAGAAGGGCGGCGTCGTCAATGTCACCGTCGGCCCCAAGGAAGACGGCAAGCCCGGCATCGTGCTCGAAGCCATTTCGGAAACGGCGCCGATCAAGCCGAAGCCCGAAGCCGAGGTCGCCCACCCCGAAGTCGACGGCGAGGATGACGGTGAGCTGAAGACGAAGGCGGCCCGCAAGGCGCGCGCCAAGACAGCCCCGCGGGCCGAGCCTGAGGTTCGCGACGCTCCGAAGAAGGGAAGCGCGGTTCCGAAGGTTCCACGCAAGAAGTAAGATAGTGTCACCGAATTGGAAAAAGGCCGCGTCACCGCGGCCTTTTTTGGTTTTCGGCTCGTTCCATCGCTTTGGCTGATATCGACCTTACGCCAGCGCTGCCCTGATCTTTTCGGCATTGGCGGCCAGCACGGCACCGTCCTCCATCTTGCCGGAATGCGGCTTGAGGGCGGTGCCCTCAAGCCGCGGGATGACGTGGAAATGCAGATGGAACACCGTTTGCCCGGCGGCCGGTTCGTTGAACTGGGCGACGAAAACGCCGTCGGCGTCGAAAACATCCTTGACCGCATTGGCGACCTTCTGGACGACCGTAATCGCACGGGTGAGGGTGGCGGGATCGGCATCGAAGATATTGCGCGACGCCGCCTTCGGAACGACGAGCACGTGGCCCGGCGCCTGCGGCATCACATCCATGATCGCGACGGTATGCTCGTCTTCATAAACCCGGTGCGAAGGGATTTCGCCGCGCAGGATCTTGGCGAAGATGTTGCTGTCGTCATAGGCGGCTGGGCTGGTCATCACGAAAATCTCCTCGTTTCCAGATTATTCGGGTAGCGCGACCGTTGCGGCGGCGTCAATCCTCCTGCTGACGCTCGCCCTTGCGGAACGGACTGTGCTCGCTCAGCAACTCGCTCATCTGTTCGACGTCGGTGCGCTCGCGGGCGAGATAGTCGCCGATCGCCCGGCGAAGGCCGGCATGGGCGACATAATGGGCGGAATGCGTTGTCACCGGCAGGTAACCGCGGGCGAGCTTGTGTTCGCCCTGCGCGCCGGCCTCGACCCGTTTCAACCCTTTCGAAAGGGCGAAGTCGATCGCCTGGTGATAGCAGACCTCGAAATGGAGGAAGGGGTGATCCTCGACGCAGCCCCAGTGACGGCCGTAGAGCGTATCGCCGCCGATGAAGTTGATCGCGCCGGCGACATAGCGCCCGTCGCGCTTGGCCATGACGAGCAGGACGTCGTCGGCCATGCGTTCGCCGATCAGCGAATAGAACTTACGGGTGAGGTAGGGCCGACCCCACTTGCGCCCGCCGGTATCCATGTAGAACTTGAAGAATTGATCCCAGATGCGTTCTGTCAGGTCGCTGCCGGTCAGCCAGTCGATGCTGATACCGTTTTCGAGTGCGGCGCGACGCTCCTTGCGCAACGCCTTGCGTTTGCGCGAGGCAAGCGTTTCGAGGAATTCCTCGTGATTGGCATAGCCGTCATTGATGAAATGGAACTGCTGGTCGGTGCGGTGCAGATAGCCGTCCATCTCGAAGACGCCGATCTCATCATCTGGCACGAAGGTGATATGGGCCGAGGAGATGCCGAGCCGGCGCACGACCTCCTTCAGGCTTTCGGCGATAGCGCTCTGGATCGGAAGCCGCTGCAGCCCCTCGGCGACAAGAAGACGCGGGCCTGTCGCCGGGGTGAACGGGATCGAGCACTGAAGTTTGGGATAATAACGCCCGCCGGCCCGCTCGAAGGCGTCGGCCCAGCCATGGTCGAAGACATATTCGCCCTGGCTGTGGTTCTTGAGATAGCCGGGCAGGGCGCCGACCAGTTCGCCGCGATCGGTCTCGAGCAGCAGGTGGTGGCCGAGCCAGCCGGTCTCGGCGTCGGCCGAACCGGATTCCTCCAGCGATGATAAAAAGGCGTGCGAAACGAAGGGGTTGTAAGCAAGCGTACTGCAGGACTTCGATGCCCCGGAAAGCCTGGACCAGCTCTCCGGGGAAATCGCGGTGAAGGAGCGTTCTACGCGAATGGATAGTTCTTCATTCATGGGGCAAATGGAAGCCTGTGGGAGGATAGTCTCAGCTCTGCCTCACGGCGCCGCACGTCTTTCACACGCGCAAAGGACGCTGTAACACTTTGAGTTGCTGCATAATTTTATCCCCAATTCGATCCGATTTAAGGAATTATGCAGCAGTCTGCGCATGATCTTGGCCAAAAAGCGAGCGTCAAGCAGCCACGCGCGGATCGAAGCCCTCGAAGGTCATCTGGTCTGCATTGGCGAATGTGCGTCGGCGCCCCTCGTCGTCACGCACCGTCCAGGTGATGACGGGAATGCCCTTTTCGCGTTCGCCCGTGATGAAGGCATTCGGCAGGTCGTCATAATAATAGGAGATGAAATCGAGACCGATCGCCATCGCCTTCGCATGCGTGTTGAACGCTTCCGGCGTGTTGCCGTTGGCGGTCAGCCCGAGCGGGTAGGGCGAGCCAAGCGCCTTCAGATCGCGCAGCAGCCAGTGATCGAAGCTCATCAGCGCCACTTTGCCCTGATAGTTTTCAAGCACCTCGAGCACGTCTTCGGCGAAACCTTCGTCATCGGCCTCGCGGCCCTTGAGCTCCAGCACCAGCGGCACCTTGCCCTTGACGAGGTCGAGGAGCTGGCGCAGCGTCGGCACCTTGTCGCTGGTGCCGCCGACGGCGATCAGTCCGAGTTCCCTGGAGGTGCGCTCGCGGATGTCGCCGCTGAGATTGCACAGGCGCTGCAAGTCCTCGTCGTGAAAGATGACCGGCACGCCGTCGGAGGCGTAATGCAGGTCGCATTCGATCGCAAAGCCCGCTTCGACGGCACGCGAGAATGCCGAAAGCGTATTTTCCCAGATATGGGTGTTGAGATCGTGATAGCCGCGATGGGCGACCGGCAGGTCCCTGATCCAGGCAGCATTGGTCATTCGGCGATTTCCATGATAGCGTCTATCTCGACGGCGGCGTTCAACGGCAGGGCGGCCATGCCGACAGCAGCACGCGCATGTTTGCCGGCTTCGCCGAGCACGCCGGCAATCAGGTTCGAAGCGCCATTGATAACGAGATGCTGCTCAATGAAGTCGGGCGCCGAGGCGACGAAGCCGTTCAGCTTGACGACGCGCCGGATACGGCTGAGATCACCGCCAAGTGCCGCCTTCGCCTGGGCAAGGATGTTGATGGCGCAGAGTTCGGCGCCGCGCTGGCCCGTTGCAACGTCGACGGTCTTGCCGAGATGGCCCGATACGGCCACCTTGCCGCCTTCGAGCGGTAGCTGGCCGGAGATGTAGAGGAGATTGCCGCTGATGACATAGGGAACGTAATTTGCAGCAGGTGCTGCGGCTTCGGGCAGGGTTATCCCCATCTCAATCAGGCGCGCTGCTATTTCATCGGACATTTTCGTCTCCGCTTTTATTGTCAATTCTTCTAAAATTATGCATCAAGACTAGAATCTTTAATATGACAGTTTCGAGCCTCGATTTGGCCGAAAGCGTTCTTATAACATCGCGAGCGAGTCCAACAGGAGTTAGTGAATGTTCCGATCGAGTCTTGTCGCTCTGCTTCTTGCCAGCGTTTCCGCCAATGCATGGGCGGCTGCGCCCGCGGTAAGCGCTGCGATCGCGACCGGCCTCGTCGCACATCGTGCGGTCTACGATCTGGAATTGAAGGACGCCTCGGACCGCTCTGGCATCGCCGCCATGTATGGTCGCATGGTCTATGAGTTCGATGGCAGCTATTGCCAGGGCTTCACCACCAATTTCCGCTTCGTGACGCAGATCGACACCGGCGACAACGTTCGCGTCAGCGACCAGCAGACGAAGACCTTCGAGAACCTGAAGGACGGCAAGTTCACCTTCGACACCAAGTCCTTCACTGACGACCAGCTCGACAAGGAGGTCAACGGTGCGGCTCAGGATCAGCCGGATGGTGTCAAGGTCGATCTGACGCAGCCGGCGAGCCGCGAGCTGCAGCTTTTAGAAAGCCGTTTTCCCACAGAACATATGCTCGACGTGATCCAGCACGCCAAGGACGGCAAGCGCTTCTTCGAGGCGCGCGTCTTCGACGGTTCGGACGACGGCGACAAGTCGCTGGTGACGACGACGATCGTCGGCAAGCAGGAGACGCCGATCGCCGAGGAAACCGATGCCGGTAACGCCGGCGCTTTCTCCAAGACGGCCTTCTGGCCGGTAACGATCGCCTATTTCAACGAGAGTGCGAAATCCGATGCTTTGCCGGTCTACCGCATGTCGTTCAAGCTTTATGAGAACGGCATCACCCGCGACCTGACGATGGACTACGGCGATTTCGTCCTGACCGGCAAGCTCGCCAAGCTGGAGCTGCTCGACCGCAAGGCCGAGGTTTGCAAATAGGCGACGAGATCTCGCCTGTCATAAAACGGTATCATAAAATTCACTATGGTTCGGCGATCAGCGATGACTGAGTCGCCGTCTGTCGTCCTGCTTTTCGGGTCGGTGCGATCCGAGCGGCCAAGCCATTGCGATGACGTCTATCTGTCAGACCGCGTAGACCGTTACGCATCGCAAGCTTGAAAGCCCGAACCATGGCCGATACCGATCTCGCGACTGTTCAAAATGCTGCCCTGCCGGTTGTCGTCGGCGATCCGGCGGAAATTGCCCGCATTTCCGATAGCATCGACATCACCGACCGCGCCGGCATCTCGGTCTATGGTGACTGCGCCCAGCAGGCGGTCAGCGATTATGCCGACAGGATCCTGCGCGAAGTTCGTAACAAGGACCTCGGCGATGTCGGCCACCTGCTGACCGACATCATCCTCAAATCGAAGAGCCTCGATCCGGCGTCATTGAAGGACAAGGGTTTCCTTAGTCGCATGTTTTTCTCAGCCAAGGCCCGACTCGAACGCTTCAAGGCGGAATTCGAGGACGTAGCCGGCCAGATCGACCGGATCGGCCTGGAGCTCGACCGTCATAAGGATACGCTGAGGCGCGACATTGCGCTGCTCGACGACCTGCATGAAGAAACCCGGCAATCGATCATGCGGCTCGAGGCCTATGTCCAGGCCGGCAAGACTTTCGCCGAGCGTTTTCGCAGCGTCGAGCTGCCGAGGCTGAAGGCGCAAGCCGAGGCGGCAGCGACAGGCCCCGGCGGCGGCATGCTGGAGGCGCAGACCTACCAGGACAGCCTGCAGGCGCTCGACCGGCTGGAAAAGCGGGTCTTCTACCTGCAGCAGGCCCGCCAGCTCGGTATCCAGCAATTACCGCAGATCCGCATCGTTCAGGCGGGCGACGAAACGCTGATCGAGAACCTGCAGGCGACTTCGGCGCTGACGGTGCCGGCCTGGAAGCAGAAGATGGTGATCCTGCTCGGCCTGACGCGGCAGAAATCGGCGCTCGACCTGCAAAAGGCGGTGACCGACGCCACCAACGACATGATCCGCCAGGCATCCGAGATGATGAAGGATCAGGCGATATCAATCGAGCAGCAGTCGCAGCGCGGCATCGTCGATATCGACACGCTTGCCAAGGCGAACAGGGATCTGATCGATACGATATCCGGCGTGCTGCAGGTTCAGGAGGAGGGTCGGCGAAAGCGGGCGCTCGCCGAGCAGCAGATGGAGCAGATGACGATCGAACTCAAGAAGGCGATGACCCAGGCGTGATCGGCAAGATGGCGATGCGAGCACTGCTTTCAGGCTTGGCACTTCTTGCAGCTCTGCCCCTTGCCGGCTGCAATCCCTTCGGCCAGGGGCCGGATTTCTCGATCGTATCGGGATCGGAGAATACCATTCTGCAGCCGATCGTCGAGGAATTCTGCAAGCAGAAGAACGCCACCTGCACCTTCAAATATGAAGGCACGCTCGATATCGGCCTGGCGTTGCAGAGCGACGAGGGCGTCGCGCAGGATGCGGTCTGGCCGGCTTCCAGCGTCTGGGTCGACATGTTCGACACCAAGCGCCGCGTCAAGAGCTTGACCTCGATCGCTCAGACGCCGGTGGTCTTGGGTGTGCGCAGATCGAAGGCGCAGCAGCTTGGCTGGATCGGCAAGGATGTATTCATGAAAGACATTCTCGCTGCTGTCGAGAGCGGATCACTGAAGTTCCTGATGACCTCGGCGACGCAATCCAATTCGGGCGCCAGCGCCTATCTTGCCATGCTGTCGAGCGCACTCGGCAACAAACCGGTAATCGAACCCGGCGATCTCGACGACAGACACGTCCAGGAAAGCGTCCGGTCGCTGCTGTCAGGTGTCGTGCGCTCTTCCGGTTCTTCGGGCTGGCTCGCCGATCTCTATGTCGAATCCGCCGGCAAGGGCACAGTCTATGACGCGATGTGGAATTACGAAGCGGTGCTGAAGGAAACCAACGACAAGCTCGCTGCCCTGTCGCAGGAACCGCTTTACGCCATCTATCCGGCTGATGGTGTGGCCATGGCGGATTCGCCGATCGGTTTCGTCGATCATGGCCGCGGGCCAGAAGTCCAGACCTTCTTCAACGATCTGCTCGCCTATCTGAGCTCTGCCCCCGTGCAGCAGCGCATCGCCGATACCGGCCGGCGCATTCCGCTGACCGGCGTTGCCGCAAAACCGGAGCCGAGCTGGAATTTCGATCCCGCCCGGCTGGTGACGGCGATCCGCATGCCGGAGGCGAGCGTCATCCGCCAGGCGCTCAACCTTTATCAGGCGGCGCTGCGCAAACCGTCGTTGACCGCGCTCTGCCTCGATTTTTCCGGCTCGATGCAAGGTGACGGCGAGGACCAGTTGCAGAAGGCGATGCGTTTCCTGTTGACGCCCGACGAAGCGAGCAAGGTGCTGGTACAATGGTCGCCCGCCGATCAGATTATCGTCATTCCCTTCGACGGCAACGTGCGCAGCACGTTCGTGGCAAGTGGAAACCCGCTGGAGCAGGAAGGGCTGCTGAACGAGATTTCCCGCCAGAAGGCCGATGGCGGCACGAACATGTATGCCTGCGCCGAACGAGCTCTGCAGCAGATTGCCCGAACCGACAGGCTCTCGACTTATCTGCCTGCCATCGTCATCATGACCGACGGCAAGTCCGATGATCAAAGCCAGGCTTTCATGCGTTCATGGAACGCGATGGAGCCACATGTGCCGATCTTCGGCATCACATTCGGCGATGCCGACAAGACGCAGCTCGACAGCCTCGCCAAGCTGAGCTCAGCGCGCGTGTTCGACGGCGGCTCGGATCTCGCCACCGCCTTTCGTACGGCGCGGGGCTATAATTAGGACAGGCATGCGCAACTGGCTCGGCAATGACGGCAACTGGATCGTAGCGGGACTGGCGGCGGCAATCACCGTGCCGCTCTTGAGCTTTGCCGCCGGCATGCCCTTCTGGATCGCCGCCATCATCGCCCTCCTGGTCTTTGCCGGCCTCGTCATTCTGCTTGCACCGCGCCGGCTGTTCGAAGGCCTCGATATCAAGCGCATCGGCAGCGGACGCATCGCCTTTGCCCGTGACCTGCTGGAGGCCGCCGTTCCCTTTGCCGAACGCCTGGAGACTGCCGCGGATGTGATCGGCGACAAACAGATGGCGGCCGCAGTCCGGCATCTCGCTGAAATCGCCGCCGATGTCTTTCGCAAGGTCGAAGCGAAGCCCGAAAGTGCCAATGCCGTGCGGCGGTTCCTCTCCTATTATCTGCCGCGTTCTGCCGAGCTGGCGGAAGGGTTTGCCGTCATCGAGGCCAAGCGCGTTCCCGACCTCAAGCAACTGGAGGAAGTGCGCGGCGTGCTGGTGAAGCTCGAAGAGGCCTTCGTCCATTATGCCGACAGTCTGGTTGATGAGGAACTCGGCACGCTCGATACCGATCTGCGCCTCATCCAGGCATCGCTCAAAGAGGATATCGGACGCTGATGGCCCTTTCTCGTCGCGCCTTTGGAGTGGGACTGCTGGGAGCCGGCGTCGCGGGCACCGGCGGTTATTTCGCCGTCCGGGATCGGCCGGAATTGCAGGGCCTGCTCGGCAGCCGCACGACGTTGTTCGGTTTCATCGGCGGCGAGAAGGAGGCCTTCCTGGCCGATCCTGACGTCATCAGGGCGCTCGGCGGATACGGGTTGACGGTGGACAGCCGCGTCGCGGGCTCCGTGGAGATGGTCCGCGAACAGGCGCTGCTGTCGCAGCGTCCGCAATTCCTCTGGCCGTCCTCCTCGATCATGGTCGATATCGCCAGGCAAAACGGCATCAATATCCGCGACGACCGCGTCGTGCTGAACACACCGATCGTCGTCTATTCCTGGCAGCCCGTCGTCGACGGACTGATGAAAGCGGGATTGGTGACGGTGACGAACGAAGGTCATCATCAGCTCGACCTCAAGGCGTTGCTTGATGCGATTCTTGCCGGATCCGACTGGTCGAAGCTCGGCGTCAATTCGCTCTACGGCCGCGCCCGCATCGTCTCGACCGATCCGAACCGCTCGAATTCCGGCTTCATGTTCGCCGGCCTCGCGCTCAGCCTTTTCAGCGGCAATGTCGCGACATCAGGTGACCTTGGCACCTTTGGCGGCAAAGTGCAGGCGATCTTCCGCAACATGGGCTTCAAGTCACCATCCTCAGGCAAGCTTTTCGACCAGTATCTGGCAGGCGGCCTCGGCGGCGAGCCGATGATCGTCGGCTATGAGAACCAGCTGGTCGAATGGATCCTCGCCGATCCCGCGCGATGGCAACGCATCAAGGCGAGCGCCGGCGCAAAGCCCGTGGTGCTCTATCCGCGCCCGACCGTTTATTCGGCACATCCGCTGATCGTCGTCGACGAGAGCGCCAACCGGCTGATCGAAGCGCTGGTGAGCGCGAAGCTCCAGGAACTTGCCTGGACGAGACACGGCTTCCGTGGTCCGCTGGGAACTGCCACCGGTAATGCCGACAGCGCGATCGGCTCTCTGCTGCCGGCCGAGGTCGATGCCATCCTGCCGATGCCGGATGCGGGCGTCATGCTGTCGCTGCTGCCGACACTGCTAAGCTAAGCGGCCAGGTTTTTTCCGCATAAGCCTTGCTTTTGCGCCAAATCGAATGTATGGGCACCGGCATTCCACACGTAAGGCATGGGATCGTCCGGGAGAAATCCGGGCTGTTCCGCCCGGTGGCATTCTCGAAGAGGATGCTGTTCGCCTTGCGGAGGTTCAACCGGAAAAGGAGTAACAAGGCATGGCATTGCCTGATTTTTCTATGCGCCAGCTTCTTGAGGCAGGCGTCCACTTCGGCCACCAGACGCATCGCTGGAACCCGAAGATGAAGCCGTACATCTTCGGCGATCGCAATAACATCCACATCATCGACCTGGCTCAGACCGTTCCGATGCTGTCGCGCGCCCTTCAGGTCGTCAGCGACACCGTTGCCCGCGGCGGCCGTGTTCTCTTCGTCGGCACCAAGCGCCAGGCGTCTGAGATCATCGCCGACAGCGCCAAGCGCTCGGCCCAGTACTACGTCAACTCGCGCTGGCTCGGCGGCATGATGACGAACTGGAAGACGATCTCCAACTCGATCCAGCGCCTGCGCAAGCTCGACGAGATCCTGAACGGCGAAGCCCAGGGCTTCACAAAGAAGGAACGCCTGAACCTCGAGCGCGAGCGTGAAAAGCTCGACAAGGCTCTCGGCGGTATCCGCGATATGGGCGGCACGCCCGACCTGATGTTCATCATCGACACCAACAAGGAAAAGATCGCGATCGACGAAGCCAAGCGCCTCGGCATTCCGGTTGTCGCCATCATCGATTCGAACTGCGATCCGGACCTGATCGACTATCCGATCCCGGGTAACGACGACGCATCGCGCGCGATCGCCCTTTACTGCGAGCTGATCTCCCGCGCCGCCATCGACGGCATCGCGCGTCAGCAGGGCTCTTCCGGCCGCGATCTCGGCGCATCCTTCGAAGTTCCGGTCGAGCCGGCTCTCGAGGAATCAGCCGAAGGCTGATGAAAGCAGGCGGGATCGAAAAGGTCCGCCGATGCTTGCAGAGACTGGGCTTGCAGAGACTGGGAAAGGCCGCTCGCGACTCATCGAAGTTCGGCGGCCTTGCCTGTTTCGAGGGGAGGGCATCAGGCTCTCCGCCCGATAAGTTTCGTTATGACGCGTCTTCATCACGCTGTCATACACACAGGTACATTTCGTGCCTCAATCCGGTGCCGAGCCGCGCTTTGCGGTCCACCGTATGAACCGACAAGAGGAAGCTAATGAGCGAGATTACGGCTGCAATGGTGAAGGAACTGCGCGAAAAGACCGGCGCAGGCATGATGGACTGCAAGAAGGCTCTTGCTGAAACCGGTGGCGACATGGAAGCGGCGATCGACTGGCTGCGCGCCAAGGGCATCGCCAAGGCCGACAAGAAGTCCGGCCGCACCGCTGCCGAAGGCCTCATCGGCGTTGCGAGCCAGGGCACCAAGGCCGTCGTCGTCGAAGTCAATTCCGAAACCGACTTCGTTGCCCGTAACGATGCCTTCCAGGAACTCGTCCGCGGCATCGCCAAGGTCGCTGTCTCGACCGACGGCACTGTCGAGGCTGTTGCCGCTGCGGCCTACCCGGCATCCGGCAAGTCGGTTTCCGACACGATCAAGGACGCGATCGCAACGATCGGCGAGAACATGAACCTGCGTCGTTCAACCGCTCTCTCCGTCGAGGACGGCGTCGTCGCCACCTATATCCACAATGCTGTTTCCGACGGCCTCGGCAAGCTCGGCGTTCTGGTCGCGCTGAAGTCGACCGGCGACAAGGAAGCCCTGAACGCCATCGGCCGTCAGGTCGCCATGCACATCGCCGCGACCGCGCCGCTGGCGATCCGCCCGGAAGAAGTCGATGCCGCCGTCGCCGAGCGCGAGCGCAATGTCTTCATCGAGCAGTCGCGTGCTTCCGGCAAGCCTGACAACATCATCGAAAAGATGGTCGAAGGCCGCATGCGCAAGTTCTTCGAGGAAGTCGCCCTTCTCTCGCAGGCTTTCGTTATCAATCCGGATCTGACCGTCGCCGCTGCCATCAAGGAAGCTGAAAAGGCCGTCGGCGCGCCGATCGAGGTTGCCGGCATGGCCCGTCTGCTCCTCGGCGAAGGCGTCGAGAAGGAAGAAACCGACTTCGCAGCCGAAGTCGCTGCTGCCGTCAAGGGTTGATCTTCCAGCCATAATTGGGAAAACACGAAGGGCATCGCGTGACAACGCGGTGCCCTTCGTGTATCGGGCATTCACGGCAATTTACGAGGAGCCAAGATGTCTTTAGAGCCTGTCTATAAACGTGTTCTACTCAAGGCTTCCGGCGAAGCGCTGATGGGTGGCCAGGGTTTCGGGATCGATGTGACGGTGGCGGACCGCATTGCATCCGACATCGCCGAGGCAAGGCATATGGGCGTGGAAGTCGGCGTTGTCGTCGGTGGCGGCAATATCTTCCGCGGAGTCGCGGTAGCGTCCAAGGGCGGCGACCGGGTCACCGGCGACCATATGGGCATGCTCGGCACCATCATCAACGCGCTGGCGCTGGCGACGTCGTTGCGCAAGCTGAACATCGATACGGTGGTGCTCTCGGCCATCTCCATGCCGGAGATTTGTGAAAGTTTCTCGCAGCGCGCGACCCTCTACCATCTGTCGATGGGACGCGTGGTGATCTTTGCCGGCGGCACCGGCAATCCCTTCTTCACCACCGATTCCGCTGCGGCACTGCGCGCCGCCGAAATGGGTGCGGAAGCGATCTTCAAGGGCACGCAGGTCGACGGCATCTACACCGCCGACCCCAAAAAATATCCCGATGCGACCCGCCTCGACCGGCTGACGCACCAGGAAGTGCTGGACAGAGGGCTGGCGGTGATGGACGTTGCCGCCGTGGCGCTCGCCAGAGAAAATTCCATTCCGATCATCGTCTTTTCGATCCACGAAAAAGGCGGTTTTGCTGAAATCTTGACGGGCGGTGGCCTCAAGACCATCGTCTCCGACAACTGATATAAGCTGCGCCGCGGTTTCGGCGCAGCCCTCGCTAGAACATGATGATTTTAGGCCCGACGGGCCTAAATCTGAATCATGTTCTACATTAGATAGTTAGAGCATGATGTCGCCCGAAAACCGCTGACACTTTTCGGCATCATGCTCTGGACGGGAGCATCGACATGAGTGAAGGTATAGATATCAAGGAACTGAAGCGCCGCATGGATGGCGCGATTTCCGCATTCAAGGGCGACATCGCATCGCTGCGCACCGGCCGTGCTTCGGCCAACATCCTCGACCCGGTCACGGTCGAGGCCTATGGTTCGCGCATGCCGCTGAACCAAGTCGCCAACATCACCGTGCCTGAGCCGCGCATGCTGTCGGTCTCCGTCTGGGACAAGTCGATGGTCAGCGCCGTCGAGCGCGGCATCCGCGAATCCAATCTCGGCCTCAACCCGATCATCGACGGCCAGAACCTGCGCATTCCGCTGCCGGAACTGAACGAGGAGCGCCGCAAGTCGCTCGTCAAGGTGGCGCACGACTATGCCGAAAAGAGCAAGGTGGCGATTCGCCATGTCCGCCGCGATGGCATGGACGGCCTGAAGAAGGCCGAAAAGGACGGCGTCATCGGCCAGGACGAGAGCCGGGCGCAGTCGGAACGTGTACAGAAGATGACGGACGAGACGATTTCCGAAGTCGACCGCTTGCTTGGCGAGAAGGAAAAGGAAATCATGCAGGTCTAGTGGATCTGTGCCTTTGCCTGGAAAGACCGGACGGGAAATGTCGGAATCTGTATTTGTAACTGTGCCAGAGCATGTTGCCATCATCATGGACGGCAATGGCCGTTGGGCCAAGCAGCGTGGTCTGCCGCGCACGATGGGCCATCGCAAGGGTGTGGAGGCGGTACGCGAGACAGTACGCGCCGCTGGCGCCGTCGGGATAAAATATCTGACCCTCTTTGCCTTCTCCTCGGAGAACTGGCGTCGGCCCGAAGCCGAGGTCTCCGATCTGCTCGGTCTCCTCAAGGCTTTCATCCGCCGCGACCTCGCCGAGCTCCATCGCCAGAACGTGCGGATCAAGGTGATCGGCGACCGCCACAGCCTGCGCAGCGATATTCTCGGCCTGCTGCTCGAAGCCGAGGAAACGACCAAGGACAACACGGCGCTGACGCTGGTCATCGCCTTCAATTATGGTTCTCGCGACGAGATCGCCCGCGCCGCAGTGAGCCTTGCCAGGGATGTCGAGGCTGGCCGCTTGAGGGCGCAGGACATCACCCCGGCGCTGATCAACGCCCGTCTTGACACGGCAGGTATCCCCGATCCGGATCTCATCATCCGCACCAGCGGCGAGGAGCGGCTTTCCAACTTCCTCCTCTGGCAGGCGGCCTATTCGGAATTCATCTTCCTTCCGGAATACTGGCCGGATTTCACCGCCGAGATCTTCCGTTCGGCGCTCGAGACATTCGCCTCTCGCGACCGGCGCTTCGGCGGCCTCTCGTCGCCGGCAGCCGCGGTCGGCACCTGATGCAGAGGGAATTGAAGCTCCGCATTGTTTCAGGGCTGATTCTTGCGGCCATCGTTCTCGCCGCCACCTGGTATGGCGGCCTTGCCTTCCGCATCCTGGCGGTCGTCATTGGCCTGCTGATCTATTATGAATGGTCGAAGATCACGGGTATCGCCCGTGATTGGGTTGCCAATGCCGTCGGCTGGATCGGCGAGGCGGCGATAGCCTTCCTCGTGCTTGTCGGCAATTTCGAATTCGCCGCCGGCATGCTGGCCGGCGTCACCGCCGTCGGCATCGCCCTGATCATCTTGCAGGGCACGAGCCGCTGGTTTCCGACTGGCCTGTTTTATTCCGGCGCTACCGGCCTGGCTCTTGCCGCGATCAGAAGCGATGACCGGCCCGGCCTTTACGCCATGCTCTTCGTCTTTGCCGTCGTCTGGGCAACCGATATCCTTGCCTATTTCGTCGGCAGGGCGCTCGGCGGACCGAAGCTTGCCCCTTCGATCTCGCCTGGAAAGACTTGGTCTGGCGCAATCGGCGGCGCCGTCTCGGCAGTCGCCGCCGGCGTCGTTCTCGTCCATTTTCTCCTTCCGGGCGCTGAAATCATCGCCGCCTTTGTGGCGCTCGTTCTATCGGTTTGCAGCCAGTCCGGCGATCTTTTCGAATCGTTCATCAAGCGGAAATTCGGCGTCAAGGATTCCAGCCGTCTCATTCCGGGCCATGGCGGCGTCATGGACCGTGTCGACGGACTGATTTTTGCCTGTTTTTCGGCGTTCTTGCTTGCAGGGCTTTTTTCCCTGATAAAGGGGACCGGAATGACGTCGCTCGGCGCGGCATTGTTCGGACTCTGACAACGCGTCTGACGGAAGGCACCCATGGAAACCCTGAGCGGAATATACGCATTTTTGATGGGGAATATCGTCACCTTCATCCTCGTGCTGTCACTGCTCGTCTTCGTGCATGAGATGGGCCATTACCTTGTCGGGCGTTGGAGCGGCATTCGCATCCTTGCCTTTTCCGTCGGTTTCGGTCCGGAGATATTCGGCTTCACCGACCGCCATGGAACGCGCTGGAAGATCTCTGTGATCCCACTTGGCGGCTACGTCCGGTTCTTCGGCGACGAGGATGCCTCGAGCAAGCCCGACACCGACAAGATCGCCGCCATGTCCGAAGAGGACAGGGCGCGCTCCTTTGCCGGCGCCAAGCTATGGAAACGAGCTGTAACCGTCGCGGCTGGCCCGATTGCCAATTTTCTGCTGGCGATCGCCATCTTCACCATTCTTTTCTCAGTCTATGGCCGCATGATCGCCGATCCTGTCGTTGCCGAAGTCAAGCCTGATGGCGCTGCCGCCGCCGCCGGCATCCTTCCAGGCGATCTATTGGTCGCCATCGATGGCGGTAAGGTCGAGACCTTCGACGACGTGCGCCGCTATGTCAGCATCCGGCCGAGCCAGCAGATCGTCGTGACGATCGAGCGCGCCGGCCAGAAGCTCGACGTGCCGATGGTGCCGCAACGCACCGACACGACTGACCAGTTCGGTAACAAGGCTGAGGTCGGCCAGATCGGCATCGTCACCAACCAGCAGGCCGGCAATTTCCGCCTGCAGACCTATACGCCGCTCCAGGCGCTGCGTGAGTCTGTGCTCCAGACCCGGGATATCGTCACCGGCACCTTCAAATATATCGGTAACATCTTCAGCGGAACGATGCGCGCCGACCAATTGGGCGGGCCGATCCGCGTCGCGCAAGCCTCGGGCCAGATGGCGTCGCTTGGGATAGGCGCAGTGTTGCAGCTTGCGGCGGTGCTTTCTGTTTCGATAGGATTGCTTAACCTGATGCCGGTTCCGGTACTTGATGGCGGCCACTTGATGTTCTATGCGGTGGAAGCGGTGAGGGGAAAGCCGCTCGGCTCTTCGGCCCAGGAAATTGCATTTCGCATCGGCTTGGCGATGATCCTGACATTGATGGTTTTCACGACCTGGAACGACATTGGCTCGTTGAGAGGGTAAACGCGCAAGCGGGGCCAATTACTATTTATTTACGATGTTTCAAGGCTGTAGTGGCGAATGGGTCACGCTTGCAAATGAAGTAAACAGAAATTAACGACCTGCCTTGCTTGTATGTCAAAAGCGGGTAAAACGACACACGTGACCGGAATCGGGTTCTCCCGGAACCGGGGACGAGGGAAACAAAGGTAATAGGTGAAATGAAGGCTGGTTCAAAGTTTTTGAACGCAGTATCGGCGGTTGCGCTGTCTGCTAGTGTTGTTGCTTCGGGCGCAGGTGCTTTGACGTTCGTTTCCGCTACGGCCGCTGAGGCCGCGGTTATCCAGCGCATCGATGTGCGCGGCGCAAGCCGTGTCGGCGCGGAAGCCGTCCGGTCGAACCTTACCATCGCTCCCGGCAAGAGTTTTTCCAACAGCGATATCGATGCCTCGGTCAAGCAGCTCTACGGGACGGGCTACTTCTCCGACGTCAAGATCTCGGTCTCCGGAAGCACGCTCGTCGTCAACGTCCAGGAAGCCCAGCTCGTCAATCAGGTTGTCTTCAACGGCAACCGCAAGATCAAGGACGACAAGCTCGCGACTGTCGTCCAGACCCATGCAGCCGGCCCTTATAGCGACGCCCAGATTCAAGCTGACATCCAGTCGATCAAGGACGCCTACGCCGCCACCGGCCGCAGCGAGGTCGAAGTTACGACGCAGGTGGTGCCGCTCGGCGAAGGCCGCGTCAACCTTGCCTTCGTCATCAACGAGGGGGACCGCACCAAGATCGATTCGATCAACTTCGTCGGCAACAATGCCTACAGCGCCGGCCGCCTGGCTGCCGTCATCGCCACCAAGCGTTCGAACTTCCTGTCGTTCCTGACCCGCAAGGACGTCTACAACGAAGACAAGCTCCACGCCGACGAAGAAGCGCTGCGCCAGTTCTATTACAATCGCGGCTACGCCGACATGCGCATCGTCTCTTCCGATGCAACGTTCGACGATGCGACCAACAAATACACGCTCACCTTCAACATCGAGGAAGGCCAGCGTTACGACTTCGGACCAGTGACCGTTCAGTCGACCGTCGAAGGCGTCGGCTCCGACCAGCTGCAGCCGCTCGTGCGCACTCGCGAAGGCCAGGTCTACAGCGCCAAGGAAGTGCAGAAGTCGATCGAGGCGATCTCCGATCAGGTGGCGTCTGCCGGTTATCCCTTTGCACGTGTCACGCCGCGCGGTAACCGCGACCTTAACAACAACACGATCGGTGTTGAATATCTGGTCGACCAGGGCGAGCGCGCCTATGTCGAGCGCATCGAGATTCGCGGCAACAGCCGTACGCGCGACTACGTCATCCGCCGCGAATTCGACATGAGCGAAGGCGACGCCTTCAACCAGCAGATGATCACCAAGGCCAAGCGTCGTCTCGAAGCGCTCGGTTATTTCTCCTCGGTCAACATCTCCACCCAACCGGGCAGTTCCCCGGACCGTGTCGTGGTGGTCGTCGACGTGCAGGATCAGTCGACCGGTTCGTTCGGTGTCGGCGCGGGTTATGCCGCCGGCGGCGACGGCTTGCTGCTCGAAGCATCGATCGAGGAAAAGAACTTCCTCGGCCGCGGCCAGTACATCCGCATCTCGGCCGGTGGCGGCCAGGAAGGCTCGCGCGCTTACGGCGTCAGCTTCACCGAACCCTATTTCCTCGGCTACCGACTGGCGGCAGGCTTCGACGTCAATCGCAGCGAAACGTCGAGCAACAGCAATTACGATTACGAGGAAACCAGCGTTGTCCTGCGCGTCACTGCGCCGATTACCGAAGATCTGGCGACGACCTTCCGCTATAACTACAAGCAGATGAAGTACGATGGCGATACCTCGGACCTGTCGGCGACCTACGCCAATCTGGTCGATGAGAGCCCGTGGACACGCTCTTCCGTCTCGCAGACGCTGACCTACAACACGCTTGACGACACCGTCCTGCCGCGTGAAGGCATCTATGCGACGGCGACGCAGGAAATTGCCGGCCTCGGCGGCGACTCGCAGTTCTACAAGATCTACGGCAAGGCCCGCTACTACCATCTGCTTGCCGACGATGCCGATATCATCGGCTCGGTCTCGGGTTCGGCTGGTTATGTCGTCCCCTTCGGCGACCATCTGAACGTCTTCGACCAGTTCACGCTGACCAACGGCGATATTCGCGGCTTCGAGAACAAGGGTATCGGCCCGCGCATCACCGGGGACCACGATGACCCGCTCGGTGGCACGACCTATTTCACGGCGTCTGCTGAAGCGACCTTCCCAATGCCGGGCTTCCCGCGTGACTTCAATCTGCGCGGCGCAGTCTTTGCCGATGCCGGCACGCTGTTTGGCAATGATGTCGAGCTTCTCGGGGCCGACCAGGCCGAGGGCACCAGCGCTTCGCTGCGTGCTTCCGTCGGTGTCGGTGTCGTCTGGCAGTCTCCCTTCGGTGCATTGCGTCTGGATTACGCGATCCCGGTCCTCAAGGAAGACTTCGACAAGACGCAGAACTTCAAGTTTGGCATCAACAACCAATTCTGATATCGGCAGTCCGGAACTGTAAGACTCAATTCCGTTCTGGAGCATTGCCGATGGAGCAAAACGTTTTTTTTCTGCCCCATGAAGGTCTGAGGCTCGCTGAGCTGGCAGAGTTTCTTGGGGCGGAGCTTGTCAATTCCGACCATGCCGATGTTATCGTCAGGTCCGTTGCCCCCATCAGCCGGGCACGGGCAGGCGATATCTGTTATATCCTGTCGCGCCGCAGCCGCGATGAACTGGCGACATGCGAAGCCTCGGCGGTGATCTGCGACAAGGCGCTCGCCGATCTCGTCCCCCAACATCTCCCTGTCATGCTGTCGTCCAATCCGCATGCGGCCTTCGCGATGGCAGGCGGCCTGTTCTATCCCACGGCATTGCGCCCGGTCGCCTTTTCCGGTGAAAGCGAGATCGCGCCAAGCGCGGTAATCGATCCGAGCGCCAAGCTTGAAAAGGGCGTGATCGTCGAGCCGATGGCCGTCATCGGGGCGCATGCCGAGATCGGCGAAGGGACGCGTATCGGCGCGCACAGTGTGATCGGCCCGAATGTCAAGATTGGCCGGGATTGTTCGATTGCGGCCGGCGCGAGCATTCTCTGCGCTCTGCTCGGCAACGGCGTCATTATCCACAACGGCGTCCGCATCGGCCAGGATGGTTTCGGTTATGCGCCGGGTCCGCGCGGCATGATTAAGATCGTCCAGATCGGCCGGGTGATCATCCAGGATAATGTCGAGATCGGCGCCAACACCACGATCGACCGTGGCGCCATGGACGATACGGTGATCGGTGAAGGCACCAAGATCGACAACCAGGTACAGATTGGCCACAACGTTCAGATCGGCCGCCATTGCGCCATCGTCGCGCAGGTCGGCATTGCCGGCAGCGCGAAGATCGGCAATGGCGTGCAGATCGGCGGCCAGGTCGGCATCAAGGGGCATGTGACGATCGGCGACGGCGTGCAGATCGCCGCCCAAAGCGGTATCATGACCGATCTTGCCGCCGGCGGACAATATGGTGGTACACCTGCGCGTCCGCTGAATGACTATCTGAGAGATGTTGCACAACTGATGTCCAAGACCAGGGTGCGCGGAAAGAAACCTGGAGGCGAGAAAAATGACTGAGGAAGCCACGACAACGCTTTCTTCGGCTGACATCATCGAGATCATGAAGCTGCTGCCGCATCGTTACCCGTTTCTCATGGTCGACAAGATCATCGAGATCGACGGCGATAACACGGCGATCGGCATCAAGAACGTCACAGTGAATGAACCGCATTTCACCGGCCATTTTCCGGAATCTCCGATCATGCCCGGCGTGCTCTTGATCGAGGGCATGGCTCAGACCGCGGGTGCGATCTGTGCCAAGAAGGATGGCCAGCCGGGCAACCTCGTCTATTTCATGACCATCGAGAATGCGCGCTTCCGCAAGCCCGTCGTACCCGGCGATCGTGTTGAATTCCATGTCAGGAAGCAGAAGCAGCGTGGCAATATCTGGAAATTCCATTGCGATGCCAAGGTCGACGGCGCGCTTGTTGCCGAGGCCGATATCGGCGCGATGATCGTTCGTAAGGATCAGGCATGAGCACTATCGCCGAAAGCGCCCGCATTCATCCGATGGCCGTCGTTGAAGACGGCGCGACCATCGATGAGGGCGTCAAGATCGGTCCCTTCTGCCATGTCGGCTCGCACGTCATCCTGCATGCGAATGTCGAGCTTTTGTCGCATGCGGTCGTGACCGGCCGCACGGTGATCGGCAAGGGCACGCGCATCTTCCCGATGGCGGTCGTCGGCGGCGATCCGCAGAGCGTGCATCACGGCGGCGAGGAGACGACGCTGACGGTGGGCGCCAACTGCACGATCCGCGAAGGCGTGACGATGAATACAGGCACGGCCGATTTTGGTGGCCAGACTATCGTCGGCGAGAATAACCTCTTCCTTGCCAATTCGCATGTCGCGCACGACTGCCGGGTCGGCAATCATGTGATCATGTCGAATAACGTCATGCTCGCCGGCCATGTCGTCATCGAGGATCGCGTCATCCTGGGCGGCGGTTCGGCCGTTCACCAGTTCACCCGCGTCGGCCGTCAGGCCTTCGTCGGCGGGCTCTCGGCAGTGAGTTACGACGTCATTCCCTACGGCATGCTGAACGGCAATCCCGGGCTGCTGAGCGGCCTCAACGTCGTCGGCATGACGCGCGCCGGCGTCGACCGCGCCGTCATTCACAGGGTACGTCGCGCCTATAAGTCGATCTTCGAAGGAACGGGCTCCGTCCGTGAAAACGCCGCCGCCATCCGCGAAGAATATGCCGATTGCGAGCCGGTGGTCCACATCCTCGACTTCATTGCCGCCGACAGCGACCGTGCCTTGTCCTCGCCGACCCGGGGGCAGAAGGGTTAGTCCGTGGCTTTATCAGGCGACACCGCTGCGGGCCGGCTGGCGATCATCGCCGGCGGCGGCCTTCTGCCTTCCTATGTCGCCGAAGCCGCGCGCGCGGCGGGCGAAAATCCCGTCATCGTCGCGCTGAAGGATGAAAGCGACCGGCGTTGGGAAGCGTATGACCATGCCGTCATCGGCATCGGCGATTTTGCAGCTCTCGAGGGCCTCTTGAACCGCTACGGCATCGGCCGTGTGGTCATGTCCGGCAGCGTGCGGCGCCGGCCGGAATGGCGCGAGGTGCGCCCGACGCTGCGCACTCTGATGAAGATGCCGGCCGTGATCCGCACCTTGTTGTCAGGCGGCGACGATAAGGTGCTGCAGATGGTGATCCGGCTGATCGAGGGAAACGGCAGGCGTGTCGTCGGTGCCCATGAGATCGCCCCCGACCTTCTTGCCGCCGTCGGCCCGCTCGGCACGGCGATACCGGGCGAAGAAGACCGGCGCGATATCAACCGTGCAGCGGAAGCCGCCGAAATGCTCGGCCGGCTCGATGTCGGCCAAGGCGCCGTCGCCATCGGCGGGCGTATCGTCGCGCTGGAGGGTCTTGAGGGCACGGACGAGATGTTGGAGCGTGTCGCCGGTCTCAGAGCCGCCGGACGCATCTCTCCGCGCCGCCGCGGCGCGCTTGTCAAGCTCTGCAAGCCGCAACAGGACATCCGTGCCGACCTGCCGGCGATCGGCGTTTCCACGGTCCTGAATGCAAAGAAGGCGGGCCTTGGCGGCGTGGCGGTCGAGGCAGGCCGTTCGCTGGTGCTCGATCGCGCCGCCGTCCTCAAGGCCGCCGATGAGGCCGGGCTTTTCGTCTGCGGCATCGATCGCGAGCTGCCGGCATGGGGGCTCGAATGACCGGGGCGCCGCTGAAGATCGCCGTCATTGCCGGCGAGGTGTCGGGCGACCTGCTCGGCGCCGATCTGGTTGCGGCCCTGAAGCGGATCCATGCCGGACCGATCAAACTCGTCGGTGTCGGCGGCGAGGGGCTTCAGGCCCAAGGTTTGAAATCGCTGTTCGATTTTTCCGAGCTGTCGATCATGGGCATCACCCAGGTGCTGAGCCGGCTGCCAAGGCTCTATACGCTGATCCGGAAGACAACGGCTGCCGTCGTCGCCGCAAGGCCGGACATACTTCTCATTATCGATAGCCCAGACTTCACCCACCGAGTCGCTAAGCGTGTCCGGACCGCACTGCCTGATCTGCCTGTCGTCAATTATGTCTGTCCGAGCGTCTGGGCCTGGAAGGAATATCGCGCCACGCGCATGCTGCCCTATGTCGATCATGTGCTCGCCGTCCTGCCCTTCGAGCCGGCGACGATGCGTGCGCTCGGCGGGCCTGAGACCACCTATGTCGGCCATCGCCTGATCGCTGATCCGGCGCTGCTCGAAGCGCGGCGGCTGCGCGCCGGGAGGGCATCCGTCGGGGAAGCGGGCAAGACCATCCTGATGCTTCCGGGGTCAAGATCCTCCGAAATCGCCAAACTCCTGCCGTTCTTCGAGGATGCGGCCAATGAACTCGTCGCCCGCAACGGCCCGATGCGATTCCTGCTGCCGACCGTGCCGCACAACGAAGCGCTGGTGAAGGGTCTGGTTGCCGGTTGGGCTACACCGCCGGAGGTGGCGGTCGGGCCGGCGCAGAAATGGAAGGCCTTTGCCGAAGCGGATGCGGCGATGGCAGCCTCCGGCACGGTGATCCTCGAACTCGCCCTTGCCGGCGTGCCGACGGTGTCCGTCTACAAGACGGATTGGATCATCCGCCTGCTCGCCCCGCGCATCAAGGTGTGGACGGGCGCATTGCCCAATATCATCGCCGATTATGCCGTCGTGCCGGAATATCTGAACGAGATCGTCCGCGGCGCCAGCCTGGCGCGCTGGATGGAGCGGCTGTCGGCCGACACGTTCCAACTGAAGGCGATGAACGAGGGTTATGATCTCGTCTGGCAACGCATGCAGACCGAAAAGCCGCCCGGCGAGCACGCTGCCGAGATCCTTCTCGACGTCTTGAAAAAGAAAAAACCCGGTCGTTTCTGAACTGACCGGGTTTTCTTTTGGGTTCCTTTGAAGCGATCAGCGCTTTGAAACCGGGATGTAATCGCGCTTCGGTTCGCCGACATAGAGCTGGCGCGGACGGCCGATGCGCTGTTCCGGATCCTCGATCATCTCGTTCCACTGCGCAATCCAGCCGACGGTGCGGGCGAGCGCGAAGAGCACGGTGAACATGGTCGTGGGGAAGCCCAGCGCCTTCAGCGTGATTCCGGAATAGAAGTCGATGTTCGGATAGAGCTTCTTCTCGATGAAATATTCGTCGGTGAGCGCGATGCGCTCCAACTCCATGGCCACTTCGAGCAATGGATCGTCCTTGATGCCGAGTTCGCCGAGCACTTCATGCGTCGTTTTCTGCATGATCTTGGCGCGCGGATCATAGTTCTTGTAGACACGGTGACCGAAGCCCATCAGGCGGAACGGATCGTTCTTGTCCTTGGCGCGAGCGACATATTCCGGAATGTGGTCGACCGTGCCGATTTCCGTCAGCATGTTGAGGGCTGCTTCGTTGGCGCCGCCGTGGGCGGGGCCCCAGAGGCAGGCGATGCCGGCGGCGATGCAGGCGAACGGGTTGGCGCCCGACGAACCGGCGAGACGGACGGTCGAGGTCGAGGCGTTTTGCTCGTGATCGGCATGCAGGATGAAGATGCGGTCCATGGCGCGGGCAAGCACCGGATTGACCACATATTCCTCGCAAGGCACGGCAAAGCACATGCGCAGGAAGTTCGAGGCATAGTCGAGGTCGTTCTTCGGATAAACGAAGGGCTGGCCGATATGGTACTTGTAGGCCATGGCGGCAAGCGTCGGCATCTTGGCGATCATGCGCAGGCTGGCGACCATGCGCTGGTGCGGATCGGTGATGTCGGTGGAGTCGTGATAGAAGGCCGACAGCGCGCCGACGCAGCCGCACATGACGGCCATCGGATGCGCATCGCGGCGGAAGCCGGTGAAGAAGCGGCTCATCTGCTCGTGCACCATGGTGTGGTGCGTGACGCGATAATCGAAATCCTTCTTCTGCACGGTGGTCGGCAGTTCGCCGTAAAGCAGCAGGTAGCAGACCTCGAGGAAGTCGCCATGCTCGGCGAGCTGCTCGATCGGATAGCCGCGGTGCAACAGGACACCTTCGTCGCCGTCGATGTAAGTGATTTTCGATTCACAGGATGCCGTCGAGGTGAAACCCGGATCGTAGGTGAAGGAAGCCGTATTCTTGTAGAGGGCACCGATATCGATGACGCTCGGGCCGATCGTGCCGCTTTTGACAGCAAGGTCGACAGACTTGTCACCGATTTTTATTGTAGCGCTTTGATCCGTCATGCTGATCCTCCGAAATGGCGGTGGCGCCATAAAAGCGCCATAGGGGTTAAGCGTCCTCACCGATAGCTATATGATCGCGAAGCTAATGCCAAGTTACCGTGACGGCATTTTGTGCATTGCGGTATCACCTTTTAGGCACTGCAGCGATGAGCCGCACGCATATCGGAAGCCGATGATTCAACTCGTCTTTTGGCGCTTGCGATTTTCCCTCGTATTTCAATCGATTATGCTTGCCGGATTTGATCGGAGGTTGCATTCTGGCCGCCTTCGCAGCTGGGCTTGGGCGGCACATGCAGGAGTTGACCACAGTCGAATTGCGGCCGGAAGCAGGCGAAGGCCTCGCCGACTCCGCCGGTTTTTCTCCACCTGTCATGGTGACGCGCCCGACAAGAACGCAGTCGACGAGCCCCTTGCGGCACCGGCTGCCGGCAGCAGCCTCGCAATCGCTGCGTATCGGCATGCGGATGCTGAGCGAAGAGGCGGACCACGGCCGTCTGCTGCTTGTCTCGCCTGTCTTCCTCGGTGCCGGGTCAGCCTTCTGGTTTCTCGCGGCATCGGACTTTCCGCTCGTTGCATCGCTGCTCTGCCTGTTGCTGCTGATCGTCGCCGTTCTCATCGCCAGCCGCAGCCGGGCGGCATTGCGGGCAACGCTGCTGGCGCTTGCACTTGTGGCCTGCGGCATGGCCTCCGCGCAGCTCGAGAGCTGGCGGGCTTCGACCGTGATCCTCGATTCCGCCGTCACGACGACGGTGACCGGCCGTGTGGAACGGCGCGAAGGCGACGGTCGCGGCCGGTGGCGCTACATTCTTGCCGTCACCGGTACGGAGGCGCCGGAAGTGAAGCGGTCGCCCGAACGCATAACCGCGATCACCCGCGGCGCAGACGCGCCCTTCGAGATCGGTGATATCATAACCGGCAGGGCGCGGCTGACGCCGCCGGCAGGTCCAGCACTTCCTGAGCTCAACGACTTCTCCTTCGGTGCCTATTTCGATGGAATCGGCGCGAACGGCTTCTTCTACGGCGCGCCGTCGAAGGTCGACTGGCAGGCAGGTCCGCAGGCGGCAAGATCGACGTGGGAAGCTCTGCTCGAAGGGCTCTACCGGCTGCGCAGCGGCATTGGCGACCGCATAAGGTCGATCTTGCCTGGCGACACCGGCGCTTTCGCCGCTGCTCTGGTGACGGACGAGCGGCGCGCCATCTCGAATGAGACGACGGAAGCGCTGCGCCAGTCCGGCCTGGCTCATATCGTCGCCATCTCCGGCCTCAACATGGCGCTGTCGGCCGGTATCTTCTTCGTTGGGTTCCGGATGTTGCTCAGCCTCTTTCCCGGCGTCGCTGAGGCCTATCCGACGAAGAAGATCGCTGCCGCCGGCGCGCTCATCGCCGTGACCGCCTATTTCCTGATCTCGGGCTTTGGGGTCTCTGCCGAACGCGCCTTCATCATGATGGCCATCATGTTGATTGCCGTCTTCTTCGACCGGCCGTCGATCAGCCTGCGCAATGTCGCGCTCTCCGCGCTCGTCATCATCGCCATTTCGCCGTCCGAGGTCTTGGGTCCGAGCTTCCAGATGTCCTTTGCCGCGACATTGGCGCTGGTCTCGGGCTATCAGCTGTGGAAGGACCGGCGCGTCCGCGAAAACGCCTTCCTCAAGCTGCCGATCATCAGGCCGGTCGTTACGGTTGCGGGTTTCTTCGGCGGCGTCTTCCTGACGTCGCTGATCGGCGGCTTTTCAACCGCGCTGTTTTCGATCGACCATTTTCATCGCCTGACCGCCTATGGCCTGCCGGCAAACCTCGCGACGATGCCGATCATCTCCTTTATCGTCATGCCGGCCGGGCTGCTGGCGATGCTGCTCATGCCTTTCGGTCTGGATGTTTGGGCCTGGAAGGTCGTCGGATTCGGCCTCGATCTGGTGATCGCGGTCGCAAAGACGGTATCCGGCTGGGGCGGCAATATCGACGTTGGCCGTTTGCCCGGCTGGTATTTCGCGGTCGCCGTGGCAGGCTTTCTTCTGCTGACGCTGCTCCGGACGCGACTGCGCCATTCCGGCACATCGATCATCGCAGTCTCGACGCTCATCCTGTTCCTTCTACCGGTTCCCCGGCCGCCGGATCTGGTGATTTCGGAGGATGGCAATCTCGTCGCGGTCGTCGAGGCGGCAGCAATGGCGTCCAACCGTGAACGACCGCCGGATTTCATCTTCGACCAATGGCAGAGAGCGCTGGTCCTGCCGACGCATGATCCGCCGAAGATGCTGGATGGTCCTGCTATCCCGCCGGAGGGAGAAGACCGCCGCGTCAGGCTTTCCCGCGATCAGCAGACCGAAGCGAGGACCGCGATGCGTGCAGCCGCAGCGGCCGGTGAAGCAAACCGCTTTTCCTGCGTCAAAAAGGCCTGGTGCACATCAAGGCTTGGCAATGGCCAGGTCGTGGCCGTCATCGACAATGCCGCCTATCTCGGCCCCGCATGCGACGCCGCCGATATCGTCGTGACGTCGGTCCGCCTGCGCTTCAACAGCTGCCGCTCAGGTGCGACGCTCTTCACCGGTGAAACGCTGCGCAGGACCGGTTCCGTCGAGTTGCGCTTCACGAACGCCGGCCTGGAGGTGGCAACCGCATTCGATGCATTGTCGCGGCCATGGATGCGCCATCGCGCCTATGACTGGCGCAGCAATAGTTTTACCGAGCCCGGTCTAGCCAAGGTCAGTGATAGCGGCGAATAAGACCGACGAGCTTGCCCTGAACCTTGACACGGTCCGGCCCGAAAATCCGGGTCTCGTAAGCCGGGTTGGCGGCTTCGAGCGCAATCGAGGCGCCCTTGCGGCGGAAGCGTTTGAGTGTCGCTTCCTCGTCGTCGACGAGAGCAACGACGATGTCGCCAGGACTTGCGGTGCTGCCGTTGCGGATGATCACGGTGTCGCCGTCAAAGATGCCGGCGTCGATCATCGAATCGCCCTTGACCTCCAGCGCATAATGTTCACCGGAACCGAGCATGTCGGCCGGAACGACGATGTCGTGGGTGTTGTTCTGGATCGCCGAGATCGGAACACCGGCGGCGATGCGGCCCATGACCGGCACGGAGACCGAGTTGCCGTTGTCGGCGACGGGTTTTGCAGGGGCAGGAGCGGCGACCGGCTGTGGCTTGCCGAGGCTGCCCTCGATGACGCTCGGCGAAAAGCCACGCCGCGGCTGGATGCTGGGGCTGTAGGCCTCCGGAAGCTTGATGACCTCGATCGCGCGGGCCCGGTTCGGTAGGCGGCGAATGAAGCCACGTTCCTCGAGCGCTGTAATCAAGCGATGAATCCCGGACTTCGAAGCGAGGTCCAGGGCATCCTTCATTTCGTCGAAAGATGGCGGAACGCCGGATTCCTTCATGCGCTCATGAATGAAAAGGAGAAGCTCCTGTTGTTTGCGCGTGAGCATCGACGTTGTGACCTCGTGATTGAAACAAATCCAGAACAGACACTATATGTTCCATATGTGTTCCGCAAGTAGCTAAATTTCCGTAAAACTTGGAACCAACTCGTCGAGATTCTTATTTTCATTCGCCGGATTGGACACATGTCTTGCATTGAGGGTGGCGCTGTCGCACATCTCTTGCCGATTTGAGGAGGGATATGATGAACACGCATTCCACCAAACCGTACCCGCTGGATCATGTCGTGCTGCCGGTCGTCGACATCGATCTGGCGCGCGAAAGGCTCGGCAAGCTCGGCTTCACCGTTGCCGCCGATGCGCGCCATCCCTTCGGAACGAAGAATGCCTGCGTCTTCTTTGCCGACAAGACCTATCTGGAGCCGCTCGGGATCGCGAGCGTCGAGGAGAGCGAGGCATCGGCGCGACGAGGCAATGTCTTCACCGCTCGCAACCGGGCTTTCCGCTTCCGTTGCGGCGCGGAGGGGCTTTCGGCGGTGGCCTTCGGCAGCAAGGATGCCGGCATCGATCATCAGGATTTCGTCGGCAACGGGTCGAGCGCCGGGGAGATGCTGCAGTTCAACCGGCCGATGACGATGCCGGACGGCTCCGAGACGATTGCCGGCTTCAAGCTGGCTTTTGCCGGCGACCTGCGCGCGCCTGATCTCTTGCTCTTCACCGTCGAGCGTATCAATCCGCTGCCGGCCGACCGCGCCGCGCTGGAGACGCATGCCAATGGCGTGACCGGCATAACGGAGATCGCGCTTTGCGCGCCGGAACCGGCCGCATTCGCTGCCTTCGTCGGCCTTGCAGCGGCGCAATCGGCAGTCGAGAAAACCGGTTTCGGCGTCAATGTCGCGGCGTCAAATGCGAAAATCGGTCTGATGACGCCGGAAGGGCTGGAGGCCTATTTCGACATCGCCGGCTCATCCGCAGATCGCGGCCTGCGCGGCCGGGCAATCCTCTTTGCTGTTGCCGATCTTGCCGTGACAGAAGCGCATTTGGCTGCTAACGGGGTGACATACACGCGCAAGAACAATCGCATTCTGGTGAAGCCCGCGCCCGGGCAGGGCACGCTCTTCGCCTTCGAGGAAACACGATGAGCACTGATACGAATTCCGACGTCAGGGTCGGCGAAGGCCAAGGCCAGGTCACCTTTTCCAATACCGGCCGCCTGTCGCTAATTGCCGGTCCCTGCCAGATGGAGAGCCGCGACCACGCCTTCATGGTCGCCGGCACGCTGAAGGAGCTTTGCGGAAGGCTCGGCATCGGCCTCGTCTACAAGAGTTCCTTCGACAAGGCGAACCGGACCTCGCTCTCGGCCGAACGCGGTATCGGGATCGAAAAGGGCATGGAGGTCTTTGCCGACCTCAAGAAGGAATTCGGCTTTCCCGTCCTGACCGACGTTCATACCGCCGAACAATGCGCCGAGGTGGCAAAGATCGTCGACGTCCTGCAGATCCCGGCCTTCCTTTGCCGCCAGACCGACCTTCTTATTGCCGCGGCCAAGACCGGCCGCGTCGTCAACGTCAAGAAGGGCCAGTTCCTCGCTCCCTGGGATATGAAGAACGTTCTGAAGAAGCTCAATGCCAGTGGCAATCCGAACGTGCTGCTGTGCGAGCGCGGCGCCTCTTTCGGTTACAACACGCTGGTTTCCGACATGCGTTCGCTGCCGATCATGGCGGCGATGGGCGCCCCCGTTATCTTCGATGCGACCCATTCCGTGGCGCAGCCGGGCGGGCAGGGCGAATCCTCCGGCGGTCAGCGGGAATTCGTGGAAACGCTGGCGCGCGCAGCGGTGGCTACCGGTATCGCCGGCGTGTTCGTCGAAACCCACCAGGACCCCGACAATGCACCTTCCGACGGCCCCAACATGGTCTATCTCAAGGACATGCCGCGGCTGCTTGAAAAGCTACTCGCCTTCGATGCGGTCGCCAAGGCTTGACGTTCAACAGCCTGACATGATCGTGCTATAGGCGAGATCCGAACACGGTCCGAAGGGCTGGAAATTGCAGCATTGTAATTTGCACGCCTTCGACTAAGACAGGTTTCGAACCGACTTATCACCCACCGAGCAGGAAGAACCCATGACTGCAATCACCGATATCATCGCCCGCGAGATTCTCGATAGCCGTGGCAACCCCACCGTCGAAGTCGATGTCTATCTCGAAGATGGCAGCATGGGCCGCGCGGCCGTTCCCTCGGGTGCCTCGACGGGCGCGCATGAGGCGGTCGAACTGCGCGACGGCGGCAAGCGCTACTTGGGCAAGGGCGTCGAAAAGGCGGTCGAAGCCGCCAACACCGAGATCTTCGACGCGATCGGCGGCATCGACGCCGAAAACCAGATCCAGATCGACAACATCATGATCGAGCTGGACGGCACGCCGAACAAGTCGCGCCTCGGCGCCAACGCCATCCTCGGCGTGTCGCTCGCCGTCGCCAAGGCTGCCGCCCAGGCGTCCGGCCTGCCGCTCTACCGCTACGTCGGCGGTGCTTCCGCCAGCCTGCTGCCGGTGCCGATGATGAACATCATCAACGGCGGCGCCCACGCGGACAACCCGATCGATTTCCAGGAGTTCATGATCCTGCCGGTCGGCGCCGATTCGATCGCCGAAGCCGTGCGCATGGGTTCGGAAGTCTTCCATACGCTGCGCAAGGAACTTGCTAGCCAGGGCCACAACACCAATGTCGGCGACGAAGGCGGTTTCGCACCGGGTCTGAAGAGCGCGCCGGAAGCCCTCGACTTCATCATGAAGTCGATCGAGAAAGCCGGCTACAAGCCGGGCGACGACATGTGCCTCGGCCTAGACTGCGCCTCGACCGAATTCTTCAAGGATGGCAAATACGTTCTCGAAGGTGAAGGCCGCACGCTGGAATCGGGCGCCATGGCCGAATATCTGGCCGAGCTCGCCGGCAAGTATCCGATCATCTCGATCGAGGACGGCATGGCCGAAGACGATTGGGACGGCTGGAAGACGCTGACCGACCTGGCTGGCAAAAAGACCCAGCTCGTCGGCGACGATCTCTTCGTCACCAACTCCGCCCGTCTTCGCGACGGCATCCGCATGGGTGTTGCCAACTCGATCCTCGTCAAGGTCAACCAGATCGGCACGCTGACGGAGACGCTCGATGCCGTCAACACGGCGCACAAGGCGGCCTATACCGCCGTCATGTCGCACCGCTCCGGCGAAACCGAAGATTCGACCATCGCCGATCTCGCGGTCGCCACCAACTGCGGTCAGATCAAGACCGGCTCGCTGTCGCGCTCCGACCGTCTTGCCAAGTACAACCAGCTGATCCGCATCGAAGAGGGCCTCGGCCCGCAGGCCCAGTATGCCGGCCGCTCGATCATTCGCGGCTGATCGGATCTGATTTCCAATGGCTTGACCCGCGCCTTCCCGTGAACTGACCCCCGAAGGTTGGATGTCCAACTTTCGGGGGTCAGTTCACCGGCGCGGGTTTTTTATTGCCCGATTTTTTGAGTCAACGAACGGTTAATCTCTGCGCGCTAGATTGAACGAATTGGTAATGCGTTCAAGAGCATGCGTGTATGTGGACAAAGCATCATAAGAAGAGAAAGATCGGTCGCTTCGTCATTCCGGCCATGACGGTCGCCTTCCTTTCCTATTTCGGTTATCATTGCATCCATGGCGATTACGGCCTGCGCGCGACGGAGACGTTCGAGCATCAGCGTGTTGCGCGTGAAAAAGAGCTTGCAGTCTTGAAGGCGAAGCGCGAACATCTGGAAAATCAGGTCGCGCTGCTGAGTGACGGTTCGCTCGACAAGGATATGCTGGACGAAAAAGCGCGTTATCAGCTCAACATGTCGCGTGCGGACGAGATCGTCGTCTTCAACCATTATTCCAATTAACCGAAAACAGGTTCATTGGAATTTTCATACTTATTTCCAGTAGCTTAGCACTGAATACGAGCCATGCAATTATGGCATTGCTGTGGTCATGTTTCTTCCCTATGGTACGCGCCACCAAGAAACGACAAACCCATAGGGAGGGTTGAATGGCGCCGCGAAAGACCGCGACCGTTTCCAGCCGCAAAACTGCAGCAAAACCGGCAGCCAAAGCATCGAATGGCGGCCCGGTAGCCGACTTCGATCGCAATGAAGAGCTGAAGGCCTATCGCGAGATGCTGCTGATCCGCCGCTTCGAGGAGAAGGCCGGTCAGCTTTACGGCATGGGCTTCATCGGCGGCTTTTGTCACCTCTACATCGGTCAGGAAGCTGTCGTCGTCGGCATGCAGATGGCGCAGAAGGAAGGCGACCAGGTCATCACCGCCTATCGCGACCACGGCCATATGCTGGCAACCGGCATGGAAGCGCGCGGCGTCATGGCGGAACTGACCGGGCGTCGCAGCGGCTATTCCCACGGCAAGGGCGGCTCGATGCACATGTTCTCGAAAGAGAAGCATTTCTACGGCGGTCACGGCATCGTCGGCGCCCAGGTCTCGCTCGGAACGGGTCTTGCCTTCGCAAACCGCTACCGCGGCAACGACAATGTTTCCATTGCCTATTTCGGCGACGGCGCTGCCAACCAGGGCCAGGTCTACGAGAGCTTCAACATGGCGGCTCTCTGGAAGCTGCCGATCGTCTATATCGTCGAGAACAACCGTTACGCCATGGGCACCTCGACCGCCCGCGCCACCGCGCAGTCGAACTATTCGCTTCGCGGATCCGGCTTCGGCATCCCCGGCATTCAGGTCGACGGCATGGACGTCCGCGCCGTCAAGGCGGCCGCCGACGAAGCGCTCGAACATTGCCGTTCCGGCAAGGGCCCGATCATTCTCGAAATGCTGACCTATCGTTATCGCGGTCACTCCATGTCCGACCCGGCGAAGTATCGCTCCAAGGACGAGGTGCAGAAGATGCGCTCCGAGCATGACCCGATCGAACAGGTGAAGGCACGCCTCGTCGACAAGGGCTGGGCTTCCGAAGACGATCTGAAGGCGATCGACAAGGATGTCCGCGACATCGTCGCCGACAGCGCCGACTTCGCCCAGGCCGATCCGGAGCCGGATGTATCCGAGCTCTATACCGACATTCTGCTCTAATCGGGGAGGGAACCCATGCCTATCGATATCCTCATGCCCGCCCTCTCTCCGACCATGGAAGAAGGCACACTGTCCAAATGGCTGAAGCAGGAAGGTGACAAGGTCACCTCAGGCGACGTGATCGCCGAAATCGAAACCGACAAGGCGACGATGGAAGTCGAAGCCGTCGACGAAGGCGTCATCGGCAAGCTTCTGGTTCCTGCCGGAACCGAAGGCGTCAAGGTGAACGCCAAGATCGCCGTTCTCCTGCAGGACGGTGAATCCGCATCCGACATGTCTGCGTCCGCTCCGGCAGCAGCGCCGGCTCCTGCTGCTGCACCGCAGGCCGCGCAAGAGGAAAAGCCGGCTGCCGCAACTCCGGCATCCGCACCCGTTCCGGCCGAGCCGAAAGCCCAGGTGCAGAACGATCCGGAAATCCCGGCCGGCACCGAAATGGTGTCGACGACCGTGCGCGAAGCGCTACGCGACGCCATGGCCGAGGAAATGCGCGCCGACGAAAACGTCTTCGTCATGGGCGAGGAAGTCGCCGAATACCAGGGCGCTTACAAGGTCACGCAGGGGCTGCTGCAGGAATTTGGACCCCGCCGCGTCGTCGATACGCCGATCACCGAGCATGGCTTTGCCGGCGTCGGCGTCGGTGCAGCCATGGCCGGCCTTCGGCCGATCGTCGAGTTCATGACCTTCAACTTCGCCATGCAGGCGATCGACCAGATCATCAACTCCGCCGCCAAGACGCTTTATATGTCCGGCGGCCAGATGGGCGCTCCGATCGTCTTCCGCGGTCCGAATGGTGCAGCCGCTCGCGTCGGCGCCCAGCACAGCCAGGATTATGCTGCCTGGTATAGCGCCATCCCCGGCCTGAAGGTCGTCATGCCCTATACGGCATCCGACGCCAAGGGCCTGCTGAAGGCTGCGATCCGCGATCCGAACCCGGTCATCTTCCTCGAAAACGAAATTCTCTACGGTCAGCACTTCGACGTGCCGAAGCTCGACAATTTCGTGCTGCCGATCGGCAAGGCCCGCGTCCATCGTCCGGGCAAGGACGTCACGGTCGTCTCCTTCGGCATCGGCATGAGCTATGCCACCAAGGCTGTCGCCGAACTCGAGAAGATCGGCATCGACGTCGAGCTGATCGACCTTCGCACCATCCGCCCGATGGACCTGCCGACTGTCATCGAATCGGTGAAGAAGACCGGCCGTCTGGTCACCGTCGAGGAGGGTTATCCCCAGTCCTCCGTCGGCACCGAAATCGCCACCCGCGTCATGCAGCAGGCCTTCGACTATCTCGATGCGCCGATCCTGACGATCGCAGGCAAGGACGTTCCGATGCCTTACGCCGCCAATCTCGAAAAACTCGCCCTTCCGAACGTCGGCGAAGTGGTCGATGCGGTGAAGGCTGTTTGCTACAAATAAGGGGAGGGTGTTTCGATGCCGATCAATATCACGATGCCCGCCCTCTCTCCGACCATGGAGGAAGGCAATCTTTCCAAATGGCTGGTCAAGGAAGGCGACAAGGTCAAGTCTGGCGATGTGATCGCCGAGATCGAGACCGACAAGGCGACGATGGAAGTCGAAGCCGTCGATGAAGGCACGGTCGCCAAGCTCGTCGTTGCCGCCGGCACCGAAGGCGTCAAGGTCAATGCGCTGATCGCGGTTCTCGCCGCCGATGGCGAGGATGTCTCCGCTGCCGCAAGCAGTGCGGGTTCCGCCGCTCCGGCACCGAAAACTGACGGTGCAGCCGCACCGAAAGCCGAGGCTGCACCGGCTCCGGCCCAGTCTGCTCCGGCTGCGGCACCTGTAGCCACCGCCGCACCCGCCTCGGTTTCGTCCGATGGCAACCGCACCTTCTCTTCGCCGCTCGCTCGCAGGCTGGCCAAGGAAGCCGGTATCGACCTTTCGGCAGTCGCGGGCTCCGGCCCGCATGGCCGCGTCGTCAAGAGCGACATCGAAGCCGCCGTCGCCGGCGGTGGCGCCAAGGCTGCTGCGCCCGTATCCGCGCCCGCCGCGCCGGCTCCGGCCGCCGCTGCACCGAAAGGCGCGTCCGAAGAAGCCGTGCTCAAGCTCTTCGAACCAGGCTCCTACGAGCTCGTGCCGCATGACGGCATGCGCAAGACGATCGCCAGGCGCCTGGTCGAGTCCAAGCAGACGATCCCGCATTTCTACGTCAGCCTCGATTGCGAGCTCGATGCGTTGCTGGCGCTACGCGCCCAGCTGAACGATGCGGCTCCGCGCAAGGACAACGCTCCGGCCTACAAGCTCTCGGTCAACGACATGGTCATCAAGGCCATGGCGCTGGCGCTGCGCGACGTTCCGGATGCCAACGTCTCCTGGACCGACAGCAACATGGTCAAGCACAAGCACGCCGATGTCGGCGTTGCTGTCTCGATCCCCGGCGGCCTGATCACGCCGATCATCCGCAAGGCCGAGGAAAAGACCCTGTCGACGATCTCCAACGAGATGCGCGATCTCGGCAAGCGGGCCAAGGACCGCAAGCTGAAGCCTGAGGAATATCAGGGCGGCACCAGCTCCGTCTCCAACATGGGCATGATGGGCGTGAAGAACTTCGCAGCCGTCGTCAACCCGCCGCATGCGACGATCCTCGCGGTCGGTGCCGGCGAACAGCGGGTTGTCGTCAAGAAGAGCGAAATGGCGATCGCCACCGTGATGTCAGTCACGCTCTCGACCGACCATCGCTGTGTCGACGGCGCGCTCGGCGCCGAGCTACTCCAAGCCTTCAAGGGCTACATCGAGAACCCGATGGGCATGCTTGTCTGATAGCGACGCGGAGACGGAAATGACCAAGACCGTTCTTTGCTATGGTGACTCGCTGACCTGGGGTTATGACGCCGAGACGATCGGCCGTCATGACTACAAGAATCGCTGGCCGAGCGTGCTTCAGGCAGCGCTCGGCGGTGAGGCCCGCGTCATCGCCGAAGGCCTGAACGGTCGCACCACCGCTTTCGACGACCATCTCGCCGATTGCGACCGCAACGGGGCGCGCATCCTGCCGACGATCCTGCAGTCGCATGCGCCGCTCGACCTCGTTGTCCTTCTGCTCGGCACCAACGACATGAAGCCGGTTGTGGCGGGTTCGGCCTTTGCCGCATGCCAGGGCATCAGCCGGCTCGTGCGGCTGATCCGCAATCACGCCTGGCCCTTCGAATTCGATGGGCCGGAGATTCTGATCGTGGCGCCGCCGGCGATCCGCGCGACGGGCAATGTGCCTTTCGCCGCGTCGTTCCCCGGCGGCATCGAGGAATCGGCAAAACTTGCAACGCTTTATCGTGATCTTGCCGACGAACTCGGTTGTGGTTTCTTCGACGGCAATTCCGTCGCCAAGACCACACCGATCGATGGCATCCATCTCGATGCGGAGAATACGCGTGCGCTCGGCCGTGGGCTGGAATCGATCGTGCGGATGATGCTGGGGATCTGAGCATGACCTCCTTCATCGCCCTCCGGCAGGCCTCACGGCGGGATGCCTCGGAGCTGGCGATTCTGGCGGATATCGCGTCGCGCGGTTTTGCATCCTGGCTTTGGTTTGCCGGTGTGGAAAACGGCGTGAGCGACACGCCGCTGGAGCGGGGCCGGCTGAAGATGGGCGAGGAGGAAGCTGTCGGCGGCTGGCGGGATGCCGTCATTGCCGAGGCCTATGGCGAGGTCGCTGGTGTGGCGATCGGCCATGCGCTGAGTGAGGGGATAGGTGATATCGAGGCGACGATTCCGGCGACCGCACCGATGCTCGCCTTGCAGAAAACGGTTGTGGGAAGCTGGTTCATCGGCAGTCTCGGCGTCTATCGCCATCTGCGTGGCATCGGCATCGGACGCAGGCTGCTGGACGACCAGATCGAAAGGGCCGATCGGCGGCCCGTCAGCCTGATCACCGCCAGCGACAACGAAGCGGCTTTGTCGCTTTATGAAAGAAACGGATTCCTGGAGGCTGCGCGCGCCGATGCCGTGCCGCTCTTCGAAAACAGCAAGAGACACGCGTGGGTGCTCATGACCCGCAGCGCAGCGTAACAAAGGCAGGAAATACATGGCTGAATCCTACGACGTCATCATCATCGGCTCGGGTCCCGGCGGCTATGTCGCCGCCATCCGTTCCAGCCAGCTCGGCCTCAAGACCGCGATCGTCGAGCGCGAGCATATGGGCGGCATCTGCCTGAACTGGGGCTGCATACCCACAAAGGCGCTGCTGCGCTCGGCCGAGGTGCTCGACCATGCCAATCATTTCAAGGATTACGGCCTCGTTCTCGAAGGCACGGTCAAGCCGGATGCCAAGGCCGTCGTCGGCCGCTCGCGCGCAGTCTCCGCCCGTCTGAATGCCGGCGTCGGCTTCCTGATGAAGAAGAACAAGATCGACATCATCTGGGGCGAGGCGAAAATCACCAAGGCTTCGACCGGGACCCAGGCGGGCGAGGTGGTCGTCGGCAAGTCGTCGAAGCCGGTTGTCGAGCCGCAGCATCCGTTGCCGAAGAACGTCAAGGGCGGCGAGGGAACCTATAGCGCAAAGCACATCATCATCGCCACCGGCGCCCGTCCCCGCGCGTTGCCCGGCATCGAGCCGGATGGCGAGTTGATCTGGACCTATTTCGAGGCTCTGAAGCCGGATGTTCTGCCGAAGTCGCTGATCGTCATGGGCTCTGGCGCGATCGGCATCGAATTCGCCAGCTTCTATCGCTCGATGGGCGTCGACGTCACGGTCGTCGAAGTCATGCCGACCATCATGCCGGTCGAGGATGCCGAGATCACCGCGATCGCCCGCAAGCAGCTTGAAAAGCGCGGGCTCAAGATCTTCACCAGCGCCAAGGTCACCAAGGTCGAGAAGGCCGCCGACAGCGTCACCGCTCACGTCGAGACGGCTGATGGCAAGGTGCAGCAGATCACCGCGGACCGGTTGATTTCGGCCGTCGGCGTTCAGGGCAATATCGAAAACCTCGGTCTCGAGGCGCTCGGCGTCAAGACCGACCGCGGCTGCGTCGTCATCGATGGCTATGGCAAGACCAATGTCGCCGGCATCTATGCGATCGGCGATGTCGCCGGCCCACCGATGCTGGCCCACAAGGCAGAGCATGAGGGCGTCGTCTGCGTCGAAAAGATCGCCGGCCTCCCGAACGTTCATCCCACAGACAAGGGCAAGGTGCCGGGCTGCACCTATTGCCAGCCGCAGGTCGCCTCCGTCGGTGTCACCGAAGCAAAAGCCAAGGAACTGGGCCGCGACATCCGCGTCGGCCGCTTCCCCTTCTCTGCAAACGGCAAGGCGATCGCGCTCGGCGAGGATCAGGGCCTCTGCAAGGTGATCTTCGACAAGAAGACCGGCGAGCTGCTCGGCGCCCACATGGTCGGCGCCGAAGTCACCGAGCTCATCCAAGGCTTCGTCGTCGCGATGAATCTCGAGACGACCGAGGAAGAACTGATGCACACGATCTTCCCTCATCCGACCGTGTCGGAATCGATGAAGGAAGCGGTGCTCGATGCTTACGGTCGCGTCCTGAACGCTTGATAATTTCCCATCCCGCCCTCTATGTCCGGAGTGGAAAGCCACGCTGAGGATGGAAAAAACGAAAGGAAATCATCATGTCTATGGAGACGCAGGCGTTGCTGGTGTTTTTGCTGATCGGCCTGGTTGCAGGCTTCCTCGCAAGCCTGGTCGTCGGTGGCGGCGGGCTGATAAGATGCCTGCTGAGCGGCATCATTGGCGCCTTCGTCGGCGGCTATCTGTTCAGCGCGCTCGGCATTTCGCTGGGCATTGAAAACGCGCTGGTGGTGCAGATCATCCACGCCACGGTCGGCGCCATCATCGTGGTTCTGATCGCGAGGGCGGTCGCTTGAAGCGCAACTGAGGGGCAGAGTAAGAATGGAAAGCGTCGGCTGGATTTCGGCAATCATCATCGGCGGACTTGCGGGCTGGCTCGCCGGCAAGCTGATGGAAGCGCGATACGGGATTTTCCTGAATATCGTGCTCGGCATTCTCGGCTCGGTCGTCGCAAGCGCCGTCCTTGCACAGTTCCACGTTGAGGTGGTCGGCGGACGGCTCGGCTATTTCGTGACGGGTTTCCTCGGCGCCTGCTTGTTGATATTCCTTGCGCGGCTGGTGCGGCGCTAGATCTGGATTTGCCGCATAGGGCGGTAGAAAGCTGAAACTGCAATGGTGACCATCCTCGATACGATCAATCCCGACGCCAAGCGCGTCCGGCATCCGGAGAAGGCGCATCGGCCGGACACGGAAGTCATGCGCAAGCCGGACTGGATTCGCGTCAAGGCGCCGACCTCCAAGGGTTATGCCGAGACGCGCGCGATCGTGAAGGAGCATAAGGTTGTCACCGTCTGCGAGGAGGCCGGCTGCCCGAATATCGGCGAGTGCTGGGACAAGAAGCACGCGACGTTCATGATCATGGGCGAGATCTGTACCCGCGCCTGTGCCTTCTGCAACGTCGCCACCGGCAAGCCGAATGCGCTCGATATGGCCGAGCCCGAGAATGTCGCCAAGGCGGTCAAGCAGATGGGCCTCAGCCACGTCGTCATCACCTCGGTCGACCGTGACGACCTGGAGGACGGCGGCGCCGAACACTTCGAAAAGGTGATCTGGGCAATCCGTGCCGCCTCGCCGATGACGACGATCGAGATCCTGACGCCCGATTTCCTGAAAAAGCCGGGTGCGCTGGAACGCGTCGTCGCTGCCAAACCCGACGTCTTCAACCACAATATGGAAACGGTGCCCGGCAACTATCTGACGGTTCGTCCTGGCGCCCGCTACTTCCATTCCGTCCGCCTGCTGCAGCGGGTGAAGGAACTCGATCCCACCATGTTCACCAAATCGGGCATCATGGTTGGTCTCGGCGAAGAGCGAAACGAAGTCCTGCAGCTGATGGACGATCTACGCACCGCCGATGTCGACTTTCTGACGATCGGCCAGTACCTGCAGCCGACCCGCAAGCACCACAAAGTCGAAAGCTTCGTCACTCCCGACGAGTTCAAGTCGTACGAGACGGTCGCCTACAGCAAGGGCTTCCTGATGGTCGCCTCCAGCCCGCTGACCCGCTCTTCCCACCATGCCGGCGACGACTTCGCCCGGCTGCGGGCGGCGCGCGAAAAGAAGCTGCTGATCGCCGCTGAGTGAGATTTGGCGCTTGCTTTATCAGACTGCTGATAAAGTCGACCAACCATGCTTCGGCTGCTCGAGCTGGTGCCGCGGTTGCCCTGTTCGCGCCAATGGCTGCCCCTCACCCTAACCCTCTCCCCGTAAACGGGGCGAGGGGACGTGCCCTGCGAGAAGTGGGCGAGGGACGGAGAGGTCGCGGCATAATCCCTTCGCCCCGCAAGCGGGGAGAAGGTGCCGGCAGGCGGATGAGGGGCCGGCCTCGCCGTTCTCCTCGGCCGAGGTGTCGTATCTTGAGGGCGATGATGAAGGTCAAATTCGGTTTGAAGTCGACGCTGATCGAAGCCGACCGCATCCTGGTGATTGGCTGCCCCGGTAGCGGCAAGAGCACGCTCGCAAAGCGGCTTTCGCGAGCGCTCGGCCTTGGCTATATCTCCATGGACCGCGACTTTTACTGGCTGCCGGGCTGGAGAAAGAGGCCGCGCGACGAGATCGACCGCCTGATCGCCAAGGCCGTGGCGGAAGAGCGCTGGATCATGGATGGAACCGGGCTGAACTCCTTCGATCTTCGCCTGCCACGCGCCGACGCCGTCATTTGGCTTCGGCTACCGAGATATGCATGCCTTTACGGCGCCATATCGAGAGCGTTCCGTTATTTCGGGCGCAACCGCCCCGAACTGCCTGTCGGGTGTCCCGAACGCCTCTCGCTGGAGGCGCTCGCCTATATCTGGAATTTCGAGCGGGATGCCGCCCCCTTGATCGAAGCAGCGCTTCTGGATCATGTCGCCGGCATCGCCGAGCACGGCCCCGACGTGCCGGTTCTTCAGCTAAAATCCCGCCGCCAGATGCGCGAGCTTCTTGATCTTCTCGGCCGGCCCGCTTAATTGCCGACTATGCCGCAATTCGAAACACACCGTCCCGTCCCGCATTCGCCCGAGCAGATGTTCGACCTCGTCGCCGACGTCGAGCGCTATCCGGAATTCCTGCCGCTTTGCGAAGCGCTCGCCATCAGGAGCCGCAAGGAGCGCGACGGCAAGATCCTGCTCGTCGCCGACATGACGGTCGGCTATAAGGCGATCCGCGAGACCTTCACGACCCAGGTGCTGCTGAACCGGGCCGAGCACGTCATTGAGGTCAAATATATCGATGGCCCGTTCAAATATCTCGACAATCGCTGGCATTTCGCCGAGACGCCGTCCGGCGGCTGCACCGTCGATTTCTTCATCGATTACGAGTTCAAGAGCCGTATTCTCGGCGCGTTGATGGGCTCGATGTTCGACCGCGCCTTCCGCATGTTCACCGAAGCCTTCGAGACCAGGGCAAACAGGATCTACACACCGGCTTGATGAGCGAACCGGCCTCAGGCAGCAAGAAGCGAGCGCACCATCTCCAGCGCCGTCCTGATCGTCGCTAGCCGAACCTCGCTGCGGCCGATATCGCCATAGTGCATTTTCCGATGGATGAGCGCGCCGGCGCGCGATTTGGCGGCGAGGTGCACGAGGCCGACCGGCTTTTCGGCGGATCCGCCGCCGGGGCCGGCAATGCCTGTGACGGCGACGGCGATCTCGGCGCGTGAGCGGAAGAGGGCGCCATGCACCATCTGCCGCGCCGTTTCCTCCGAGACCGCGCCGAAGCGCGAGAGCGTTTCCGCCTGCACGCCGAGCATCTCGATCTTTGCGCTATTCGTATAGGTGACGAAGCCGCGGTCGACGACGGCGGACGAACCCGAAATCTCCGTCAGCGCCCCGGCGATCAGGCCGCCGGTGCAGGATTCGGCGGTCGAGACCATCAGCCCTGCAGCCGTGAAGTCACGGATGATCGCCTCCGCCGTGGAAATTATATCTTGAGGAAAAAGGCTCATCCTTTCCTCCCGCGATAGACGACGGTGGCAGTCGCGATCGCCGCGATGCCTTCGCGTCGGCCGACGAAGCCGATCGTCTCGTTGGTCGTCGCCTTGACCGAGCAGCGCTCGATATCGATTCCGAGATAGTCCGACAGTTTCGCCCGCATGGCGTCTCGATGCGGGCCGACTTTCGGCGCCTCGGCGATCAGCGAGACGTCGGCATTCATGATCGTGCCGCCGCGCTCGCGCACGATCCGGGCGGCATATTCGATGAATATCCGCGAGGCTGCCCCCTTCCATTGCGGGTCGGACGGCGGAAAATGATCGCCGATATCGCCGGCGCCGCAGGTGGCGAGCAGCGCGTCCGTCAGCGCATGCAGCGCAACGTCGGCATCGGAGTGTCCTTTCAGCTTCTGGTCATGCGGAATGAACACGCCGCAGAGCGTCACGCCATCGCCGGCGACGAGCTGGTGCACGTCGTAGCCGTTGCCGGTGCGCACGTCCGGAAGCAGCGACGTCGACAGCTTGTCGTCGGCCATGGCAATATCGTTCTTGACCGTCAGCTTGACGTTGTCGGCCGTGCCCTCGACGATTGTCACCGGAATGCCCAGCCATTCGGCGATCGAGGCGTCGTCGGTGAAATCGCCTCGACCGCTCGCGGCTGCCTTCTCATGCGCCTCGAGGATCGTTTCGAAGGCGAAGGATTGCGGCGTCTGCGCCGCGTAGAGATGCTCGCGGAACACCGTGGTCAGCACGGTGCCGGCATTATCGGCGCGTTTCAGCGTGTCGGTGACCGGGATCGCCGGCAGGACCGCCTGGGCTCCGGCGCGAAGGCTCGCGGCAATGCGATCGAGCAGCACATGGTCGAAGAAAGGTCGCACGGCATCATGGATCAGCACGTGACTGATGTGCTTGTCCTTGAGGTATCTGAGGCCTGCCAGGACGGATTGTTGCCTCGTTGCACCCCCATGCACCGTTTCGATGGGCGTTGCCGAGATGATGTGGCGGAAGGCTCTCGCAAACAGCGCCTCGTCATCGGGATGAATGACCACGACGATCTCAGTTGCCGCTTCCCATGTCATGAAGTTTTCAAGCGTATGCACGATAACCGGTTTGCCGCCGATCATGCGATACTGCTTGGGGCCTTCCTTGGAGGATCCTGCGCGCTCGCCGCGGCCGGCGGCAACGATGACAATTCCAGCCGATATCGGTTGCTTAGAAGGCATTTGCAGCATAAATCCCCTAAATTATGCGGAATTGACCGGAGTGCTCTAACGTCTTGCTTGGGCCTTTTCCAGCATCTGCCCGAAAAATATCAATTCCGGTGCCAGCCCCCTTGGCAAGCCAGGGAATAGTGGCTAAAAATAATGCAGTTCTATTGTATGCCCGAAAGATAATCATTTGATTTCCCAGGACCTCGCAGCGCCTTTCCGAATCGGACCCGTGTCTGTGCGGAACCGCGTTGTGCTGGCGCCGATGTCCGGCGTCACCGACATGCCCTATCGAGAGCTTGCCTGGCGCTTCGGCGCCGGCCTCGTCGTCACAGAAATGGTGGCGAGCCGTGAACTGGTCAACGACACCGCCGAATCCTGGTCGCGGCTCAGCGCTGCCGGCTTCCGGCCGCATATGGTGCAGCTTGCCGGCCGCGAGGCGCACTGGATGGCGGAGGCGGCCAAGATCGCCGCCGATCACGGCGCCGATATCATCGACATCAACATGGGTTGCCCGGCAAAGAAGGTGATCGGCGGTTATTCCGGCTCGGCGCTGATGCGCGCGCCCGATCAGGCGCTCGGCCTCATCGAGGCGACGGTCAAGGCTGTCGACATTCCGGTAACGCTGAAGATGCGCCTCGGCTGGGATGAGAATTCCATCAACGCGCCTGATATCGCCCGTCGCGCCGAAGCCGCCGGCATCCAGCTTGTGACCATTCATGGGCGCACCCGCATGCAATTCTATGAAGGCCGCGCCGATTGGGATGCTATCCGCGCCGTACGCGAGGTGATCTCCATTCCGCTGATCGCCAATGGCGATGTCGAAACCGCTGGCGACGCGCAGGAAATATTGCGTCGCTCCGGCGCCGATGCCGTGATGATTGGCAGGGGCTGTCAGGGCAGACCGTGGCATGCCGGCGTCCTTGCCGGTGCGCCCGAGCCGCGACGCCAGGAGATCGCCGATATCGCCGTCGAACATTACCGGATGATGCTGGATTTCTACGGCGAAGCGGTGGCGATCCGCCACGCCCGCAAGCACCTTGGCTGGTATCTCCAGCGTTTCGCCCCGGCTCTGTCAGGCGCTGAAAAGGCGGAGATCATGACCTCGCGCGATCCGCGCGAGGTCACCGCGCGCCTTTATGATGCGCTGGCTGTGAATATTGTCGACAGCCGGGAGGCGGCATGACGAAGGATATGATATCTCCGTCCGATCACGCCGGCGGGACCGTCGCGATGGCCGTACTGAACGCCATCCAGAACCCGGTCATCATGGTCGACGAATCCGGTTTCGTCGTTTTCGCCAATTGGGAGGCGGAGGCCTTCTTCGGTGCCAGCGCCTCGCATCTGGCGCGTTACCGCATCTCGACCTTCATCCCTTTCGGCAGCCCGCTGCTTGCCCTCATCGACCAGGTGCGCGAGCGCAAGGCGCCGGTCAACGAATATCGCGTCGACCTGAGTTCGCCCCGCCTCGGACAGGACAAGCTCGTCGATCTCTACGTCGCCCCGGTGCTCAGCGAGCCCGGCGCCGTCGTCATCGTCTTTCAGGAACGCTCGATGGCCGACAAGATCGACCGGCAGCTGACGCATCGCGCCGCCGCCCGCTCGGTGACCGGCCTTGCCTCGATGCTGGCGCATGAGATCAAGAACCCGCTCTCTGGTATACGCGGCGCTGCCCAGCTGCTCGAACAGTCTGCGGTCGACGAGGATCGGGCGCTGACCCGGCTGATCTGCGACGAGACCGATCGCATTGTCTCGCTGGTCGACCGTATGGAAGTCTTTTCCGACGAACGTCCTGTCGACCGCATGCCGGTCAATATCCATTCCGTGCTCGATCATGTGAAGGCGGTCGCCAAGGCAGGTTTTGCCCGCAACATCCGCGTCACCGAGAGTTACGACCCGTCGCTGCCGGCCGTCTATGCCAATCGCGACCAGCTCGTCCAGGTCTTCCTCAATCTGGTGAAGAACGCCGCCGAAGCGGTCGGCGATCGGCCGGACGGCGAGATCATGCTGACGACCGCCTATCGCCCGGGCATCCGTCTTTCGGTCGCCGGCACGCGCGAGAAGATCTCGCTGCCGCTGGAATTCTGCGTCCACGACAACGGCCCCGGCGTCCCCCTCGATCTGTTGCCGCATCTCTTCGATCCCTTCATCACCACCAAGCCGAACGGCAGCGGCCTCGGCCTGGCGCTGGTCGCCAAGATCATCGGCGATCACGGCGGCATCATCGAATGCGACAGCCAGAACAGCCGCACGACATTCCGCGTTCTCATGCCGGCGTCGAAGGACGCCTCGCTTGAAGACGCTTCTATAGCAAGCTCGACAGGACCTTCTCGATGACAGCCACGATCCTCGTTGCAGATGATGATGCGGCCATCCGGACCGTGCTCAACCAGGCTTTGAGCCGCGCCGGCTATGACGTTCGCATCACCTCCAACGCCGCTACCCTCTGGCGCTGGATTTCCGCGGGCGAGGGCGATCTGGTCGTCACCGATGTGGTGATGCCCGACGAAAACGCCTTCGATCTGCTGCCGCGCATCAAGAAGGCGCGGCCCGACCTGCCCGTCCTGGTCATGAGCGCCCAGAACACCTTCATGACCGCCATCAAGGCATCGGAAAAAGGCGCCTACGACTATCTGCCGAAGCCCTTCGACCTCACCGAGCTGATCGGCATCATCGGCCGGGCGCTGGCGGAACCGAAGCGCAAGCCCGCCAAGCTCGAAGACGACATGCAGGACGGCATGCCGCTCGTCGGCCGGTCGGCGGCAATGCAGGAAATCTACCGCGTGCTCGCCCGGCTGATGCAGACGGACCTGACGCTGATGATCACCGGCGAATCCGGCACCGGCAAGGAACTCGTCGCCCGCGCGCTGCACGACTACGGCAAGCGCCGCAACGGCCCGTTTGTTGCAATCAACATGGCGGCGATCCCGCGCGACCTGATCGAATCCGAACTTTTCGGCCATGAGAAGGGCGCCTTTACCGGCGCGCAGACCCGCTCGACCGGCCGTTTCGAACAGGCCGAAGGCGGCACGCTCTTCCTCGACGAGATCGGCGACATGCCGATGGACGCCCAGACACGGCTCTTACGCGTCCTGCAGCAGGGCGAATACACCACCGTCGGCGGCCGCACGCCGATCCGCACCGACGTGCGCATCGTTGCCGCCACCAACAAGGACCTGAAGCAGGCGATCAACCAGGGTCTCTTCCGCGAGGACCTCTATTACCGCCTCAATGTCGTGCCGCTGCGCCTGCCGCCGCTGCGCGATCGCGCCGAGGACATTCCCGATCTGGTGCGCCATTTCATCCAGCAGGCCGAAAAGGAAGGCCTCGGCTCCAAGCGCTTCGATCAGGAAGCGCTCGAACTGATGAAGGCCTATGCCTGGCCGGGCAACGTCCGCGAACTGGAAAACCTCATCCGCCGTCTGATGGCGCTCTATCCGCAGGATGTCATCACCCGCGAGATCATCGACGCCGAACTTCGTTCCGACGTGCCTGACAGCCCGATCGACAAGGGGCCGATCCGCAGCGGCTCGATGACGATCGCACAGGCGGTCGAGGAGAACATGCGCAGCTACTTCGCAGGCTTCGGGGACAATCTGCCGCCGCCCGGCCTCTATGACCGCGTGCTGACGGAAATGGAGTATCCGCTGATCCTCGCAGCCCTGACGGCGACACGCGGCAACCAGATCAAGGCCGCCGATCTTCTCGGTCTCAACCGCAACACCTTGCGCAAGAAGATCAGGGAACTTGGCGTCTCCGTCTACAGGAGTTCCCGCACCGCCTGAGTGTGTTCGCGCTCGCATCGGGCCGGCATGCGGCCTGATGCCAGAATTGGCGCCGCGACGGGCTGGCGAGAAATCGTGGGCTTCATGGACGACTTCATCGTTCAAACCCAGTCTGCTGCTCCAGACGTCGTACTCAGAAGTGGATAACGACGCCGAGGATCGGACCCCTGCTGGACGACGTCGAAGACAAAGCCGTCATTGTCGTAGTCGACGCCGAGTGCGCGGTATCCCGCAACGGCCGAGATCGTATCGGTGAACTTGTAGCCGACCGCGACCACATCCCAGTCGAGATCCGCGCCGCCGGCACCGACGCTTGTCGAATGCATTCGCCGGGTTTCTGTGCCAGTTGTCCTGACGGTAGCTCTACCGCGGCTGAAGGGCCTTGGAGCCGTCGATCGGCAGCGACATGGTCGCCTGCACCTCGTCCCTCACAAGCAGTCCGGCCGTTTGCAGATCGGCAATCATCCGCGACCGGTCCTGTGGCTGGAAATTGCGCACCTTGAGTTCGGCCACGATGTTCGGAATGAAGTCGGGTCTCATTTCGTTGAACCGCGCGGCCTCGCTGCGGGCGTCCTCGATCATTGCGGCGTCGACGTAAATGACGGCAGCCACCGCATGGAATAGCGGGAACTTCTGCAGGTCCGCCTGCCTGATCTCTATGACTGCGGTCTTGTCGTCGTGCAACATGTAGGCTGCGAGTGCGCGCGTTCCGCGATAGTAGCCGCCGCCGGCAGGGTTGAGAGCAATGGCACGATCCAGCAGCGCTGCCCCGTGCTGCCATTCCCCGCTCATCGCCAGCCGGGTTCCAAATTCTGCCAGCAATTCGGTGTCGTTCGGATTGGTCGCCAATGCCCGTTCGCCGATCTGAAGTGCCTCCGAAACCCGCTGGCTGAAAAACAACGCTGTCATCAGCGCCTGAAGGGCGCGGGTGTTGCCGGGATCCAGTTGAACGGCACGGCGGGCGGCTTGAAAGCTGCGATCTATCGGCGTGGACGAAATGGGCTTCCGGTTGAACCTGAAACGATCCTCGTCAAGATAGATTATGGACAACATCGCCCAGGCGGTCGCAAAGGATGGATAGCGAGCGACAGCACTTTCGAGGCAGTTTCGAACCTCTCCGTGCCGCTCCCTGATTAACTCGGCACGGTAAGCATAAAAGCTAAGCGTGCAGCCGTAGATGCCGAGATCATCAGGCGGCGGATTGGAAACATCGGCCTGGGCCATGATGCCATAGGGCTGCGCCACGGCGGTCGCAACCTTGTTTGCGACGTCGGACTGGATGGTGAACAGGTCGCCGACGCCGATGTCGTCGTCGTAGGTCTGCGACCAGAGGATCTCATCGGTCTGCGTGTCGAGCAGACGCGCCGTCACACGCACTCGGCTTCCGGAGACGCGAACACCGCCTGCCAGCAGGAAGCGTGCGCCAAGCTCCCCGCGAATCCGCGATGTCTCCACCTCTGGCGGCAACGATCTGGACGTCTCGCGCCCGAAGACCTTGATCTCCTTGAAGCGGGGAAGGGCAGTGAGGAGTTCCTCGGTCAGGCCCGTCGTGTAGAGTTCCGCCTGAGGACCATCACCGAGATTGGCAAATGGCGCGATCACCAATGTCGGTCCGTCAGATCCCGTCATGTGGGGGGTCGCAAACGGCCAGATCGAGCCAAATCGAATGGAGGTCAAGCCAGCCAGGGCTGCAGCGCCGCCCGCGATCACGATCAATCCAAGGACCACTACCCATCTATATCCTCTTAAGCCGGGAAAAAGGGAATAGGCGCGCTCCGGCGGCAGACCTTGGTCTTCAGCATCGCGATTGTCATCGCTCGGGCTAGTCCAGGCAAAGGTCGGCACGTAACCGCCTTTCGGAATGTCTATTCGGATCGGATCGTGTTGGCCTGCTGTAAAATAATAGCGCTCGAGCACCCGCCTGAGCCTTCCGGCCTCGATCCGCACAACCGGATCATCCTGCGTGAAGCCGTTTGAGCGCTTGAAGACCTCGACGGCGATGGAGTAACCCTTGATCCGGTCTGCGCGGCCTGCAAGCGTCTCCTCCACGGCATAGATGAGAAATGCCCCACTCCGGCCGACATGCGGAAATTGCGGGCTGGTGATGATTCGCTTAAGCTGAGCCCGAACATCATCATGGGTCGGTAGTGGTCGCGTCGAATCCGGCGCGATATCGCGCCTTGATGGCAATGAATCCTGCACGACTTGCTCCTCACCCGCTCTTGAGGGACGTGACTACCGGAGATTTTATTAACTATCCCTTTTGTAACCTACCGCAGAAACCGATCCTCGTCCATCAAAGGCGGCGCATCGAGCCTGTTCGACGACTACGCAGATCGAGGGAAGGAGACTCCAGGCGCGTGAACCGCGGAAGCGGACATCGCCTCTTCGCCGCCTCTTAGCAGCCCGCGACCCGAAGCGGCCAAAGCCGTTAGTGACCACGCAAGGGGCCACGACGACTCGGTCTAACGCGCCCGCCAGATAGCGAGCAAGCACCACAGGGAAGTCGCCGCGTGATAGAGGATCGCGGGCCACAACAGGATGCCGATCATCTCCGGAACGAGAGCGGAATAGGTCAGGACCGCCGTGGTCAGGAAATTATAGAGCGCCACGCCGACGAGGAGTCCCAGCGTGCCTCGCCTGTCTTCGGCGTCACGCCCGCCCCAGCTTGCTGCGGCAAGAGCGAGCAGCGCCGCACCGCAGATCCGCGCAATCAGTGGTGCCTCCGAAGCGACCGGCCTTGCCTCAAACAGCAGAACGAAGAGGATCGATGGCGCCACGACAAGCCCCAGTCCCGTTGCACCTTCGGCGATTGCGAACAGGGTCAGAAGCGTGTGTCGGTGAGCTGTGTTCATGGCGCAGGACCCCCCGTGCCCAGGTCAACGTCACTTTCGGCACGGGCCGCCTTGGCGACGGGCCGCTCTGCGCAGAACCTCTTGCATCAAGGTTGCGGCTGAAGTTCTATCTTCAAGCTGCTCAGCTTGCCGTCGAAGGCGAACGGTGCCTGGTAGTCGTTATCGTCGACACCGGTTCCCGTGTCGGAGCCGATATCAAAGGTTTCACTCGCCTCGAGAGCAAATGGAATGGTGTTTGGGAAGGTCCCGCTTGCCGCCTCGGCGCCGTCGATCGTGATTGTCCCCTTGCCACCTTTGCCGAGGCCGGGCCCATCGGACTTGAAGGAGAAGCCGAGATTGTGCTTTCCAGGCGTCAATGCCGCTGCGCCCTCCACCCTCGGCCGGGCGAGATCCAATAGGTCATAGACAAAGATTGGCTTCCCTTTGAGCAGGTAGAAGCCCCATCCCCCGAAGCGCCCGCCTGCAGTCACAAGCATGCCGTTGCCGCCGCCCGCGGGCACATCGATATCGGCCGTGATCGTGAAGGACTTGTTGAGGATGCTCGGTGCCGTCCCAAGGGGCACGCCGACGATGGGTTTCGTGTAGATGAAATCATTACGTCCGGCGACGATGCTCGGTCGCGGGAGAATGAAGCGCGTCAAGGCCGAGGCGTCCAACGGCAGAACCTGGTACTTCGCAGCCTCGATCCAGAACAAATCCTGCAACTCCTTCAGCTTGCCGGGATTGGCGGCCGCCAGATCGTTGTTTTGCGTCCAGTCCTTGGACAGGTCGAACAGCTGCCAGGTCACGCCGTTGACGATGTCTTTCGGGATCGGAGCCGTTCCGTTCCAAGGTTCCCGATAGGGCAACGTGGAGGCGATCCACCCATCGTGATAGATCGCGCGATTGCCGAACATCTCGAAATATTGGGTCGAATGTTTCGATGGCGCATCGGCGTTTGCCTTGTCGAATGTGTAGGCCAGGCTCACGCCTTCGATCGGCGTCTGGGTGATCCCGTTAACTGCATCAGGAGCACGGATGCCCGTCACTTCCAAGATCGTCGGGACGATGTCGATGACATGGTGGAACTGGTTACGCACCCCACCCGGATCTTTGATGTGGCCTGGCCACGCAATGGCCATACCGTTACGAATGCCCCCAAAATAGGAAGCGACCTGCTTGGTCCACTTGAAGGGCGTATCGAAAGCCCAAGCCCAGCCGACCGAATAGTGCGGATAGGTCAACGCCGACCCCCAGGCGTCGTAGAATTTGAGCTGGTCCTGGACGGGCACGTCGACGCCGTTGAAGAAAGTCATCTCGTTTGGCGTTCCAGCCGGGGAGCCTTCCGCGCTCGCGCCATTGTCGCCGCTGATAAAGATAATCAGCGTGTCGTCGAGCTTGCCCATGTCCTCGACCGCTTTGACGACCCGGCCGATTTCATTGTCGGTATAGGCGAGGTAGGCTCCGTAGACATCGGCCTGGTGGATGAAGAGCTTCTTCTCATCAGCCGAAAGGACGTCCCACGGCTTGATGAGCTTATCTGGCCAGGCTGTCAGTTGCGCATCCTGAGGGATAACCCCCAGCCTCTTCTGGTTGGCGAAGATTTGCTCGCGCAGCGCATTCCATCCCTTGTCGAACAGATGCAAGTCGCTGATCTTCTTGATCCATTCGGGGGTCGGGTGATGAGGCGCATGAGTCCCGCCCGGTGCATAGTAGAGGAAGAATGGCTTCTTGGGATCGAGCTGATTGAGTTGGTTGAGATAGTTGATGGCGTCGTCCGCCATGTCCGTCGTCAGGTTGTAGGTAGGATTGTTCAGATAGGGATAGACACGCGTGGTATTGCGGTAGAGGTCCGGTTGCCACTGGTTGGTCTCGCCGCTGACAAAGCCATAGAAATATTCAAATCCCATTCCGATGGGCCATTGATCGAAGGGGCCGGCCTGACTGGTTTGGAAAGATGGCGTGTTGTGATTCTTGCCGAACCACGATGTTGCATAACCATTCGCCTTGAGGATCGTGCCGATCGTATCCTTGTCCGCGGTAATGACGCTGTCGTAGCCCGGATAACCGGTCGACGCCTCGCTGATCACACCGAAGCCGACTGAATGATGATTGCGGCCCGTGATCAGAGCGGCGCGTGTCGGGGAACACAGCGATGTCGTTTGGAAGTTCGTGTAGCGCAGGCCTATGTTGGCAATCCGGTCGAGCGTTGGCGTCGGAATGACCCCGCCGAACGTGCTCGGGGCCGCAAATCCGACGTCATCGGTCAAGATCAGCAAGACGTTTGGCGCACCCTTGGGCGGCACAACTTGCGGCTGCCAGTATGGCGTCGACTGAAGCGCGTCGAGATTTGTCGTGCCGCCAAACTGCCCTGGCGGCGGCGGGATCTGTCGGCCGTCGATTGTGATCGTCGCACTCGGCGTGCCGGGTGTTCCATTGATGACTTGAGCTGACGCACTCGTCCCGCCAATGGAAAAAAATGTAAGCGCAGTGCCGCCTAATAGGGCAGCCAAAGTCAGGATACTGCTTTTCATCTCGATTCCCCCCGGCAATCGATCCCGCGTGATGTGGACCGTTTTATTCGGGGAGGGTATGGCGAGTACCGCGAGCGCGCCAGTAACATACAGTATGCACTGTTGATCCGCGTTCGCTCCGACAGTCACACTCGAGAACACGTTGCGGACCTTATTTCCGGGCAACGGCCGAAGGAGTGATCGTCCCGCTGCAGCTGCGCCGGATTGACAGATACTACCGTATGATACGGGCAAACCTCTCTTCGAGCGAATATTGTTGCGGACGGGCGCTGGTCACACCGAAGCCGAGCGCGAATTTGCTTATGAAGGAAGTTCAGCATCGGCCAGCTCGACCAGGGCTTGGACGAAGCACAGGCTCACGCGTGGACTATTGTCGGCACAGAGTTCGCGGAAGTTATCGTCACGGGCGGCGAGTGAATCGATGGTTTTGGCGCTGGCTGGAAAGACGCGCTTGGCGAACCGTGTGTCGTAATCCATCCATCCTACCTCCAGGCGGCCTCTGCAGGTGCGGCTGCCGCATCGGATTATAAGTTGTGCATTATGATCCGGAATAGGGTGGAAGCAACGTAGTTTACAGTAAGGAACGGGAACGAAATCGGAAACCGCAATCCACGGGAGTACGCCCATAACCTGCGGATCACGAAGGACACGTCATGAAAGGTCTTGTCACCACCGGTGGCTTATTCCGCCGACGCGACATGTGGCCATGACGCCGCCTCACGCGCGCTTGACACATCTGAAGCCGACATGACTTGTGGACGTGTCCTCAGGCTCGGCATGTCTGGCGGCCGGACGATAGCGCCTGCAGTAGTTCGGCGCGCAAAGGTGGGACCCGCCCTTGAGGACGCGCCGCGGGATCCTGATGTCAGGCAGCCGCGGATCGTAGCTGGCGTCGGCGTCGCCTCCGCGGGGATTGCTGGGGATGCAGCATGAATGGCTGGCAGGCTCGGGATGGCGTGTCGACCAGAAGTCGGAGGTCCATTCCCAGACATTGCCGATCATGTCAAAGATGCCGTAGCCGTTTGATGGAAAGGATCCGACCGGCGACGTTCTGTCCGCACTGGCTGGCTTTGTGCTCAGCGTAGGGAAGGTACCCTGCCAGATATTGGCCATGAGCTTTCCTTCCGGGTGCAACGCGTCGCCCCAGGCAAATTCCGCTTCATCAAGGCCGCCGCGCGCAGCCAGCTCCCACTCTGCCTCGGTCGGCAGATCTTTTCCCGCCCAAGCAGCATAGGCCTTGGCGTCGCTATGGGCGATATGAACGACGGGATGATCGAGCTTACCGCGGATGTCGGTGCGACCGCCGTAAGGGTGTCGCCAGTCCGCGCCGAACTTGAACGACCACCACTGGGTAATGTCGGGGCCGACGACGGCTTTCGGCGGCGTGAACACCAGAGATCCGGCTCGCAGCATTTTGGGAAGCGCTCCGGGATAGTCCTCGGCACGGGGAGCCCTTTCGGCGACGGTTATATATCCGGTGGCGTTGACGAATGAGGCGAACTGTCGGTTGGTGACAGGGGTGGCGTCGATCCAGAAGCCGTCGACCGTCACCGGATGGGCAGGGGCCTCCTCCACATAATGCTCGTTCGATCCCATGGTGAAGGTACGGCCGGCTACCCGGACCAGACCCTGAAATCCCGCGTCGTCCACCGCGCGCCGGCCAGGCATCATTTTCATCACCCTCGCAGCTTATCGCTGTTTATCCAACAGTGCATGTTCCCGATCTTCCATCAAGATGACTATCCCTCAGAGCCGCGTTCTTGAAGTAGGTTACAGTAAAATACGCGACCCCGCCGAATTCTATCGAGCGAAATAGAAGTCGCGGAGATGATATCGCGTCAGCACGGATGTCGCCTTTCACGCTATGGGCGGTTTTGCCCATAGGTTGCAGTAAGATACCTGCTCTCCTTATATTCGCATGTCTTATGTATGCGTCCAGGCAAGCCGAGAGGCGGATATCCCAGAGAATTCGAGAACCTCATCGGACCGTATCCAGCAGTCGATTGCAGCGTTGAGCTTTGCACTGCCAAGCTCGCCCCCCGATCAGGAACAAGCCGGCGTCTGCCAAATGAAATACCCGCCGCGGGAACGCCGAAGAAGCTTGGAATTGCGATAGAGGATGGGCATCGGACTCAAAGCTTAAGGGCAGGGCGTTATCCTTTCTAGCGCCAAATTCGCCCGAAGATCACCCCCAAAGCGCCCACGACCGCGACTTACGATCGGAGCGCGACGAAATCGACGCGCGGTATTGACGTCTGCTTGGAGGCGACGGCTAGATGTTGCACCACTCGCCCGGAAGGCAGCCCAAAATAGTCTGCGTTGCGGGCGTTCCGGGAGTGCGATGAACAGCCGATCCTGCCAGCTTCATCGCCGGACCAAGGGCTTGCCGAACCGGCCTTCGAACTGAAGGCGCTCATTGTGGCGGACGAGGTCAGCGCAGCTTGACAATGTCCGAGATGCGTTGCATTTTCGCCACAATGCGTTGCTTAAAGGTCACGCAAGGGTTTAGACATTCGCTCCCGATCGAGTCCTTGCAACGCTGGCTTCTTTAAGCCGGCGTTTCCTTGGTTTCGATCGGATGGCGAGGGCGGCAGGTGCCGTCTGAAGAGAGGCCGAATGACGCAGGATGGGGTATCGCTGGCGGCGGCGGGCGAGACGGTGACGACAGTGACCGACCGCCGCGCCCTTTTTGCCGTGCCCGGCCTCGTGCTCGCCGGCGGCGCGCTTCTCTGCGCCACGGCCACGCTTTTCGTGCTGCTCGGCCTGACGCCGATCGCCCCGACGTCGCATGTCGTCATCACCTCGGTGATCGTCAATTCCTTCTTTGTCCTGACGCTGCTCGCCTTGATCGCTCGCGAGGTGGCAAGGCTGCTCAAGGCGCGCACCCGCGGCCGTGCGGCAGCCCGCCTGCATATCCGCATCGTCGTGCTTTTTTCGATCGTGGCGATCACGCCGGCGATCCTCGTCGCCATCTTCGCCAGCATCACGCTGAATGCCGGCCTTGACCGCTGGTTTGCCCTGCGCACCCAGTCGATCGTCAGTTCGTCGCGCAATATCGGCCAGGCCTACATGATGGAGAATGCCAGCTATCTGCAGGGGCAGACGGTCTCCATGGCCAACGACCTGGAGCGCAACCGCGCGCTCTACAGCCTCGACAGGACGGGTTTTGCCGACCTGATGACCCGCCAGGCGAGGGGCCGCGGCCTGCTCGGCGCCTTCCTCGTCGAGCGCGACGGCTCAGTGATCGTCCAGGCCGATATCGCCACTGAAAAGCCGCTGCCGGCCATTCCACAGGATGCGCTGGAGAAGGCGGCTGCCGGCCAGCCGACACTGATCCCGCCCGGCGTCACCAATCTCGTCGGCGCCATCATCAAGCTCGATGCCATCCAGGGCACCTTTCTCTATACGGTGCGCGCCGTCGATCCCAAGGTCATGGGCGCCATGCGCATGATGGAGGAGAACGCCACCGAATACCGCTCGATGGAGGCCAACCGCTTCTCGCTGCAGATCGCCTTTGCCGTGCTCTATATCGGCTTCGCGCTGATCGTACTGCTGGCGGCGATCTGGACCGCAATCGCCGTCGCCGACCGCATCGTCCGGCCGATCCGCCTGCTGATCACGGCGGCCGACAGCGTGGCATCGGGCAATATGGACATCGTCGTGCCGGTGCATGCCGTCGACGGCGACGTCGCCAATCTCTCGCGCACCTTCAACAAGATGATCTCGGAAATCCGCACCCAGCGCGACGAGATCCTCGAGGCCAAGGACGAGGTCGACGACCGCCGCCGCTTCATCGAGGCGGTGCTTTCGGGTGTCACTGCCGCCGTCATCGGCGTCGAGCAGGACCGCCGCATCGCCATCGTCAACAGTTCGGCCGAGACGCTGATGTCGCTATCGGCCGACGAGATGCTCGGAAAGCAGTTGGTCGACATCGCGCCGGAGGTCGATCACGTGCTGACCGAGGCGGCGGTGCGTCATCGCGGCGATTTCCGCAAGCAGATCGCGCTGGTCCGCGGCGGCACTGTCAGGACGCTGAGCGTGCAGGTCACCCGCGAGGAAGTGCGCGACATGAGCGAATCCTACGTGATCACGCTCGACGACATCACCGATCTCGTCATCGCCCAGCGCTCGACCGCCTGGGGCGACGTGGCCAGGCGCATCGCCCATGAGATCAAAAACCCGTTGACGCCGATCCAGCTGTCCGCCGAGCGCATCCAGCGCCGCTACGGCAAGCAGATCGACCAGGACGACCGAACCGTCTTCGACCAGTGCACGGATACGATCATCCGCCAAGTCGGCGATATCGGCCGCATGGTCGACGAATTCTCCGCCTTTGCCCGTATGCCGAAGCCGACCAAGGAGCCGAGCGACCTGCGCGATATCCTGCGCGACGCGATCTTCCTGCGTGAGATGGGCAACCATCACGTCACCTTCGAGCAGGATTTCGGCGACCAGCCGCTGGAGGGCCTGTTCGACAGCCGCATGCTCGGCCAGGCTTTCGGAAATCTCATCAAGAATGCCGTCGAATCGATCGAGGCCGTTCCGAGCGACGAGCGGGACGAACGCAAGGTTCTCGTCCGCGCCGCCCTTGATACCGGCCGTGACCGCTTCACCGTCGACGTGATCGACAATGGCCGCGGCCTACCGGTGGAGAACCGCCACAGCATTCTGGAACCCTATATGACGATGCGTGAGAAGGGCACTGGCCTCGGCCTCGCCATCGTCAAGAAGATCATCGAGGAACATGGCGGGCAGCTGGAGCTGCATGATGCGCCCGCCGATTTTGACCGGGGAAGAGGGGCCATGATCCGCGTGCATCTGCCACGCCTGGATCCGACGCCTGCTGCTCCCGCAGCCAATGACAAGGAAAGCGTTTATGGCCTCTGACATTCTCGTCGTCGACGATGAGCACGATATTCGCGAGATCGTTTCCGGGATTCTCTCCGACGAGGGACACGAGACGCGCACGGCCCATGACAGCGACAGCGCGCTGGCGGCGATTTCCGATCGGGTGCCGCGGCTGATCTTCCTCGATATCTGGATGCAGGGCAGCAAGCTCGATGGCCTGTCGCTGCTCGACGAGATCAAGACCCGCCATCCGGAACTGCCCGTCGTGATGATATCAGGCCATGGCAACATCGAGACCGCTGTCTCGGCGATCAAGCGCGGCGCCTTCGATTTCATCGAGAAGCCCTTCAAGGCCGACCGGCTGATCCTGATCGCCGAACGGGCGCTGGAGAATTCCAAATTGAAGCGCGAGGTTTCCGACCTGAAGCGCCGCACCGGTGATGCGCTGGAGCTGATCGGTACCTCGGTCGCCGTTTCGCAGCTGCGCCAGACGATCGAGAAGGTTTCGCCGACCAACAGCCGCATCATGATCCTCGGCGCCTCGGGCTCCGGCAAGGAACTGGTGGCACGGATGATCCACAAGAAGTCGGCACGCGCCAACGGCCCCTTCGTTGCGATCAACGCCGCCAACATCACGCCCGACCGCATGGAGGTGGCGCTCTTCGGCACCGAGGGCACACCCGGCCAGGCACGCAAGATCGGCGCGCTCGAGGAAGCCCATCGCGGCATCCTCTATCTCGACGAAGTCGGCGAAATGCCGCGCGAGACGCAGAACAAGATCCTGCGCGTGCTGGTCGATCAGCAGTTCGAGCGGGTTGGTGGTTCCAAGCGCGTCAAGGTCGATGTCCGCATCATCTCCTCGACCGCCTATAATCTTGAGAGCCGCATCGCTGAAGGATGGTTCCGCGAGGATCTCTATCATCGCCTCGCCGTCGTGCCGGTGCGTGTGCCGGCCCTTGCCGAGCGACGCGAGGACATTCCCTTCCTCGTCGACCAGCTGATGCGCCAGATATCCGAGCAGGCCGGCATCCGTCCACGCCGCATCGGGGACGACGCTATGGCGGTGCTGCAGGCGCATGATTGGCCCGGCAACATCCGCCAGCTGCGCAACAACATCGAGCGGCTGATGATCCTTGCCCGCACCGACGGCCCGGATGCGCCGATCACCGCCGACATGCTGCCGACCGATCTCGGCGACATGCTGCCGAAGGTTTCCGCTAAGAACGACTATCACATTATGACGCTGCCGCTGCGCGAAGCTCGCGAGATGTTCGAGAAGGATTACCTGATCGCCCAGATCAACCGCTTCGGCGGCAATATCTCGCGCACCGCGGAATTCGTCGGCATGGAGCGTTCGGCGCTGCACCGCAAGCTGAAGTCGCTCGGCGTCTGATCGTTTCCGGCGCGGCCGACGCTGCGCCGCGCCCATATTGCTTTCCGGAAGACCAGGTTTCCCATGCCGAGAATTGCCTATGTGAATGGCCGTTACGTCAAGCATTCCGATGCCAGCGTGCATATCGAGGATCGCGGCTACCAGTTCGCCGATGGCGTCTACGAGGTCTGCGAAGTGCGCCATGGCTATATCGTCGATCTCACACGCCATCTGAACCGTCTCGACCGTTCACTCGGTGAGTTGCGCATCGCCTGGCCGATGGGCCGGGCGGCGCTGACGCAGGTCATCCGCGAGACGCTGCGCCGCAACCATGTCCGCAACGGGCTTTTCTACATGCAGGTGACGCGCGGCGTCGCCCGCCGCGATCATGTCTTCCCGGTCGAGGGAACGCCGCCATCGCTTGTCATCACCGCCAAGAGCACCGATGCCAGGATCATCGCCGCCAAGAACGCCAACGGCATCAAGGCGATCACCCTTCTCGACAACCGCTGGGAGCGCGTCGACATCAAGTCCGTCGGCTTGCTGCCGAATGCCATGGCCCGCCAGCAGGCCAAGGAGGCCGGCGCCCAGGAAGCGATCTATGTCGATGGCGACGGTATGGTGAAGGAAGGGGCGGCGACCAATGTCTGGATCGTCGATCAGGGCGGAACGCTGGTCACGCGACCGGCCGAACACGGCATTCTGCGCGGCATTACCCGCACCACTCTGATGGATGTCGCAGCCAAGCTGGGGTTGACGATCGCCGAGCGGAACTTCTCCGTTTCGGAGATGCTCTCAGCCCGCGAGGTCTTCCTCACTGCAGCCACAAGCATTTGTTTTCCGGTCGTTTCCGTCGATGGCCAGGCCATTGCCAACGGTCATCCGGGCAGCGTTTCGCAGAAAGTCCGCGAAGCCTTTTTCGACGTTGCGGAAAAGATTGCGATTTGATACCAAGATTTGCTGGACAGGTGGAATGAGGATGCCGCCGGTCTTCGCATGGTGAGGTTGATTGATATTCTACCGGCCAGATCAGGTCGGCAATAAAGAAAGAAGCGGCGCGATGGCGGAACGTTCTCAGAATCTTCAGGACTTATTTCTCAATACTGTTCGCAAGCAAAAGATTTCCCTGACAATCTTTCTGATCAACGGCGTGAAACTCACGGGCGTTGTTACGTCTTTTGACAATTTCTGTGTTCTTCTTCGCCGTGACGGCCACTCGCAGCTCGTGTATAAGCATGCGATATCGACGATCATGCCGGGCCAGCCCATGCAGATGTTCGAGAGCGAAGAAGCCGCGTCCTAACAGGATCAGCCGTCATTTCGACACGCGATACCAAGAACGATTCGATCATCCCTGAGGCCGCCAAGCACAGGGACGATATGCGCGCGACTGTCGTCGTGCCGGTTCTGAAATCGCGCAGTCGCGGCGGCCAGAGCGAATCGGCATCGACCCGCACGCCGGAAAGCCGGCTCGAAGAGGCGACGGGCCTTGCCCAGGCGATCGACCTCGATGTCGTCAACGCCTCGATCGTCCCGGTCAACGATCCGAGACCGGCCACACTGCTCGGCACCGGCAAGATCGAGGAGATCAAAGCGCTGCTCGACGAGCGCGATTCCGGTCTCGTCATCGTCGATCATCCGTTGACGCCGGTGCAGCAGCGCAATCTCGAAAAGGAATGGAACGCCAAGGTCATCGACCGGACGGGCCTCATCCTCGAAATCTTCGGCCGCCGCGCCTCCACCAGGGAAGGCACGCTGCAGGTCGATCTCGCCCATCTCAATTATCAAAAGGGCCGCCTGGTCCGAAGCTGGACCCACCTTGAACGCCAGCGCGGCGGCGGCGGCTTCATGGGCGGCCCGGGCGAAACCCAGATCGAAGCCGACCGGCGGATGCTGCAGGACCGCATCATCAAGCTCGAGCGCGAGCTGGAGCAGGTCGTGCGCACCCGCCAACTCCACCGCGCCAAGCGCCGCAAGGTGCCGCACCCGATCGTGGCGCTCGTCGGCTATACCAATGCCGGCAAATCGACGCTGTTCAACCGTATCACCGGCGCCGGCGTGCTGGCCGAAGACATGCTCTTTGCCACACTCGACCCGACGCTTCGGCGCATGAAGCTGCCGCACGGCCGCACCGTCATCCTGTCCGACACCGTCGGCTTCATCTCCGACCTGCCGACCCATCTGGTCGCCGCCTTCCGGGCGACGCTGGAAGAGGTGCTGGAAGCCGATCTCATCCTGCATGTCCGCGACATGTCCGATGCCGACAACCAGGCGCAGAGCTCGGATGTGATGCGCATCCTGAACGACCTCGGCATCGACGAGGCCGAAGCCGAAAAGCGTCTGATCGAAGTCTGGAACAAGATCGACCGGCTGGAACCCGAGGTGCACGATGCCATGGTGCAGAAATCGGCCAGCGCCAGCAACGTGGTCGCGGTTTCGGCCGTCAGCGGCGAGGGCGTCGACACGCTGATGGAAGAGATCAGCCGCAGACTGTCCGGCGTGATGACCGTAGCGACGATCCGCCTTCCGGTCGACAAGCTGACACTGCTGCCCTGGCTTTACGACCACGCGATCGTTGACGGCCGCGAGGATAATGAAGATGGCTCGATCACGCTCGATCTGCGCCTGTCCGAAACCGAAGCGACTGAACTCGAACGCCGCATCGGCAACGGCCCGAAGTCTTCAAAGGAAGATTGGGAGCGGTAAGGCGCGCTGGCGCAGTGCCACTGCTGTCGGGTTCGCGCTAATGGCTGCCCCTCACCCTAACCCTTACCCTAACCCTCTCCCCGTAAAAACGGGGCGAGGGGACGTGCCCTGCGAAAGGTTGGTGGGGCACGGAGAGGCTGCGGCATATCCCCTTCTCCCCGCAGGCGGGGAGTAGGTGCCGGCAGCCGGATGAGCGACTATCTGGGTTGTCAAGTTGCGCATTCGAATTCTCTTCGCGCATCCCGTGCTTTTGCATTGAGAATGACCAGCAGTTTTCGGGCGAGCGCAATGCGGATAACCATTTTTGGCTTGCCAGCGCTCTGCAACCTTTGCCTGAAGGCAGCCAAATGCGGATCGTACCTGGCCGCGGTGGCGGCGACCAGGAACAGGATGCCACGCGGTCCGGAGCGCCCGCCGCGCACCGGCCGGGGTCCGCTGCGTTTGCCGCTATCGTTGGCAATCGGCGCCAGGCCGGCCAGTTTGACGATCGCCTTGTTGGAGATTCGGCCGATTTCGGGCAGTTCGGCCATCAGCCGGGCAACGGTACGGTCCGCCACCCCCTTGATCGAGCGAAAGGCTTGGTTGAGGCAGGCCCAGAGCGGATCGTCGTCGATCATCGAGGCAATCTCGCCCTCAAGGGTGCGGCTCTGGCGCACCAGAAGCGCGATCACTTCGTCGAGGCTTGCCACACTCTGCTGATCGCGGGCAGCACTGCGGCGCTGCCTCTGGACGGTCAGATCGCTGGTGACCTGAGACAGCCGCGTCATCAGCGCCGACAGCCGCAGCTGCGCGGCTTTCGGCGGCGGCAGGGCAGACAGCCGCCTGGCCTCGGCATAATGGGCGATCATCGCCGCATCGATCCGGTCGGTCTTTTCCAGAAAGCCCATGGCCTCGGCAAAGCGGCGCACATGGCGCGGATTGGCAAGCGCGCAGGCGATCCCCAACTCCCACAACAGCAGGAAGGCCGAACGCTCGTAGCCGCCCGACGCCTCCATGACGACGAGCTCGACACCCTGCTCCCGGCAGAGCGCAGCCAGCGCGCCGATGCCGGCCGCATCGTTGCTGAAACGCTCAAAAACCCCGGACGGGCGGATAAACGCATCCAGCCAGTCCTTCGAAACATCCACTCCACATATAACTCTGTTCACGGTAACCTGCCTTGTGCGTGCGGTTGAAGCCAAGCGACTATTCGGTCGTACGTGACGATGACGAAGATCCCAGGCTCATCCACGGTTGTAACCGGAGGGGGAAACGGGCGACTTCGTCACGCCTCTGGCTGGGTGGCCACCCAGCCAGAGGCTCAATCGCTTCCATCGCACATAAAATCTAACATGCAGATACAAGGGGCTGGCTTCGGCGATCAATAGAAATCGCCGGCGATAACTCACTCCGCCACGATCGCTCTTTCAATCGCCTTCGCCGCCTGCCAGATTTCCTCCATCCGCTCCAGCGTCGCCGCTTCCAGCGTCTCACCTTCTGCTTCAAGAACATGTTCTATATGGCTGAAACGACGCCGGAATTTCGTATTCGTTCCGCGCACGGCCTGCTCCGGATCGGCCTTGACATGCCGGCCGATATTGACAACCGCGAAGATCAGGTCGCCGAGTTCGTCGCTGACCTTTGCCTGATCGCCTTCGCGAAGGGCTGCCCGCAATTCGCCGACCTCCTCCTCGATCTTGTCGAGGATCGGCTCCGGCGATGACCAATCGAAGCCGACCTTTGCGGCGCGTTCCTGCAGCTTCAGCGCTTCCGTCAAGGCCGGGAAGCTGCGCTGCACGGAGCCGAGAAAGCCGCTGTTGAAGTCCTCGGTAATGCCGCGCCGTGACCGCCGCTCAGTGCGCTCGCGTTTTTCCGCCTGCTTGATCTCGTCCCATTGTCTCTTCACCGCGTCCGGCGTATCTGCCGCCGAGCGGGCAAAGACGTGCGGGTGGCGGCGGATCATTTTGGCAGTGATGGCGTTGACCACGTCGCCGAAGGAAAATTCGCCGGCCTCTTCGGCTATGCGGGCGTGGAAGACCACCTGCAGCAGCAGGTCGCCCAACTCGTCGCAGAGATCGTCCATATCGCCGCGCTCGATCGCGTCGGAGACCTCATAGGCCTCCTCGATCGTATAGGGCTTGATCGTCTCGAAACTCTGCACGATGTCCCAGGGGCAGCCGGTTTCGGGGTGGCGCAGCGCCGCCATGATCTCGATCAGCCGCGAAATGTCTTTGGAAGGTTCCATGTTGCCTCGGTTCAGCAGGCTTCTGTTCAGAGTCCCTCAGTTCAGGGGCCCTCGGTTCAGGGGCCCTCAGTTCAGAGGAATGTCGTTGGCGCTCTTTGACGACTGGTAGCTGGTCGACAGCGCGTCGTAGCGCGCCTTGATGCGGGCGGTCTGCGCCTCCAGTGCTTTTTGCAGCACAGCCTCTTCAGTCTCAACGAGATCGGCGATGGCAAAGCTGTTCCAGAAGGCGTTTTGCCTGCGATAGCCGCCGGGTTCAAGCCCGAAGACCTCCTTCAGGATCTTCAAATCGTGCGGAATGGCGAAGGCGTCGCGGGAATCCTCATGGCTGAAGAAATAGTAGAAATTGTCGAAGCCGGCCCAGGTGATCGCCGACATGCACATGGTGCAGGGTTCGTGCGTCGAAAGGAAGATCAGATCCTTGGTCGGCGGCTTGTCGCCAAGCTCGTAGAAGCGCTTCAGCGTATGTACCTCACCGTGCCAGAGCGGATTCTCCAGCTCGTTATTGGTCTCGGCGACGACGAGCGAAAGATCGGTTTTCCTTAAGATCGCTGCACCGAACACCTTGTTGCCAAGCGAAACGCCACGCTCCGTCAGCGGCAGGATATCCTCCTCCAGGACCGAAAGCAGGCGGGAGGCAATAGTCTTATCAGGCATGACGGCCCTCCAGTTTTCTTCAGTCTATCGCCTTGGCGGCGCGGATGAAATGCGTCAGGCGCCGGTGGACGTCTTTTGCCACAGGCTTTATACTGCGCTGCACCAAGCGGGCTGAGAAATATGCGGCTTTTTGGCAGCACGGGTGACTTTTCTCAAATCACTGACGGCACGAGCAAAAGAATACCCGCTTGCCTGGGCTTTCGAATTTCTGTTCCTTCAATCCCTTGTCGATCAAGGGCATATTCCGGCAACCTCGAAGTGGATTGATGATGCCTTCCAAGACAGAACAGCTTTCGGTATTTCCCGCCTTCTTTCGCGTGGAAGGCCAGAAGACGGCTGTCTTCGGCAATGGCGACGAAGCGTTCGCCAAGGTGCGGCTGCTGCTGAACACGAAGGCGCGGATTGTCGCCTATGCCGACCGGCCGGAAGCCGATTACCACGCCTTCCTGATCGCCAGCCGGATCGAGACCGTGCGCGCTGCCTTCTCAGCCGAACAGGTCGAGGGTTCGGCGCTCGTCTTCGCCGCAACCGGCAATGAAGCCGACGACCGCAGCATCGTCGATGCCGCCCGTGCGGCCAGAATTCCGGCCAATGCCGTCGATCAGCCCGATTACTGCGATTTCTTTACGCCGGCGCTGGTCAACCGCGCGCCCGTCGCCGTTGCGATCGGCACCGAAGGGGCAGGGCCGGTTCTGGCGCAGATGATCCGCGCGCAGATCGACCAGCTTCTTTCGCCCTCGCTCGGCCGCCTTGCCGGGCTGGCGACGAGCTACCGCAAGGCCGTCGAACAACTGATTCCGAGGGGCGTCTCCCGCCGGGTCTTCTGGCGCCGCTTCTTCTCCGGTGCCGTTGCCGGTGCGGTCGCCAACGGCAACCTGCCGCAGGCTCGCCAAGCCGCCGATCGGCTGCTGCACGCGATGGACAAGGTCGCCGGCCACGTCTGGCTGGTCGGCGCCGGTCCGGGTGCCGAGGATCTGCTGACGTTGCGCGCCCAGCGCGTGATGATGGAAGCCGACGTCATCGTCTATGACGCGCTCGTGCCGCAGGCGATCGTCGATATGGGCCGCCGCGATGCCGAGCGGCTTTCCGTCGGCAAACGCAAGGGCTGCCATTCGAAATCCCAGGAAGAGATCAACGAACTGCTGGTCGATCTCGGCCGCCAGGGCAAGCGTGTCGTCCGCCTGAAATCCGGCGATCCGCTGGTCTATGGCCGGGCAGGGGAAGAGATGGCGGCACTGCGCGCTGCCGGCGTCACCTATGAGGTCGTGCCCGGCATCACCTCGGCTTTCGCCGCCGCTGCCGATTTCGAGCTGCCGCTGACGCTGCGCGGCGTCGCCTCGTCGCTGGTGTTCACGACAGGCCATGATCTCACCGGCGACGTGCTGCCCGATTGGGCAAGCCTTGCCGTTTCCGGCGCCACGATCGCCGTCTATATGGGCCGCACGGTTGCCGCCTCCGTCGCCGAGCGGCTGATGCAGGCGGGCATTCCGCCTGAGACCACCGTCGCCGTCATCGAAAATGCCAGCCGCGCTGAGCGCCGCCTGCTGCATGGCACGCTTGCCGATCTGCCCGATCTGCAGCACCGCGACGAATTGACCGGGCCTGTCATGGTCATCATCGGCGATGCGGTCGCCGGCGCCAATTTCGAACTGTCCGAGCCCCTGGTGCGCGCAAACGCCCGGCTCGAGGAACTTGCAAGGAGCTGAATATGGGTGACAAGGTTCTGACCGCCAACCGGCTGACGGACGGCATTGCCGTCTGGCTGGATGCGAATGGGAAGTGGTCGACCTCGCTGCAGGAGGCGCTCGTTGCCCGTCATGCCGAGGCCGTTGCGGCGCTTGAGGCGATCGGCAAGAAATCCTATGCCGACAACGAGGTCGTTGACGTCGCCGTCGTTGACGTTCAGGAAACCAACGGCATTCTCTGGCCGCTTCGCCTTCGCGAGCGCATCCGCGCACAAGGCCCGACCATGGAATATGCCCCGGGCTACGCTCCTGCCGATCCCGAATTCATTGCAGTCTGAGGAAGACGATGTACCGTTACGACGAATTTGACCATGCCTTTGTTACCGAGCGCGTCGAGCAGTTTCGCGATCAGGTTCAGCGCCGCCTTTCCGGCGAGCTCGCCGAGGACGCGTTCAAGCCGCTGCGCCTGATGAACGGCGTCTACCTGCAGCTCCACGCTTACATGCTGCGCATTGCCATTCCCTATGGCACGCTGAGCGCGCGCCAGCTACGTATGCTCGCTCATATCGCTCGCACCTATGACCGCGGCTATGGCCACTTCACCACGCGCCAGAACCTGCAGTTCAACTGGCCGAAACTGTCCGACATTCCTGATGCGCTGGCCGACCTCGCGAGCGTCGAAATGCATGCCCTGCAGACCTCGGGCAATTGCATCAGAAACGTCACGGCCGATCACTTCGCCGGTGCCGCCGCCGATGAGATCGCCGATCCGCGTCCTTACGCCGAAATCCTGCGCCAGTGGTCGTCGGTACACCCGGAATTTTCCTTCCTGCCGCGCAAGTTCAAGATCGCCGTCACCGGCGCCGAGCGCGACCGCGCGGCAATCCAGGTCCATGATATCGGCCTGCACGTGAAGAAGAACGACAAGGGCGAGATCGGCTTTGCCGTCTATGTCGGCGGCGGCCAGGGCCGTACGCCGATGATCGCCAAGCTGATCCGCGACTTCCTGCCCGAGGAAGACCTGCTCTCCTACACCACGGCCATCGTGCGCGTGTACAATCTGCACGGCCGCCGCGACAACAAATACAAGGCCCGCATCAAGATCCTCGTGCACGAAACCGGCACCGAGGAGCTGACGCGCCAGGTGGAAACCGAATTCGCCGCGCTGAAGGATACCGAGCTCAGGCTGCCGGAAAAGGACGTCCAGGCGATCGCTGCCTATTTCGCGCCGCCGGATCTGCCCGAACGCGCCGAAGGCTGGGAAAACCTTGCCCGCTGGAAGAAAGCTGATTCCGGTTTTTCCCGCTGGGTCCAGCAGAACGTGCAGCCGCACAAGAACCCCGATTACGGCATGGTGACGATCTCGCTGAAGCCGATCGGCGGCATTCCGGGCGACGCCTCGGATGCGCAGATGGATGCGATCGCCGATCTTGCCGAGGAATATGCCTTCGACGAAATCCGCGTCAGCCATGAGCAGAACCTGATCCTGCCGCATGTGGCGCTTGCCGATCTCGAAGCCGTCTATCGCGGCCTCGTCGCCATAAATCTGGCGGAAGCCAATGCCGGCCTGATCACCGATATCATTGCCTGTCCCGGGCTGGACTACTGCGCGCTCGCCAATGCGCGCTCGATTCCGCTGGCGCAGGAAATCTCCCGGCGTTTCGGCAATGCCGAACGCCAGGCAGAGATCGGCGAGCTGAAGATCAAGATCTCCGGCTGCATCAATGCCTGCGGCCATCACCATGTCGGCCATATCGGCTTGCTCGGTGTGGAAAAGAAGGGTGCCGAACTCTACCAGATCACGCTCGGCGGCTCCGGCGACGAACATACCTCGATCGGCGAGATCATCGGCCGCGGCTTCGAGCCGGACCGGGTGACGGACGCAATCGAGACGATCGTCGACACCTATCTCGGCCTGCGCCTCGATCAGTCCGAGAACTTCCTCGCCGCCTATCGCCGTGTCGGACCTCAGCCGTTCAAGACTGCGCTCTACGGCTCGGCCGCCGAAGCGGCATAAGGAGGGGATGATGACGAAGATCTGGAAAGAAACCGGTTTTGTCGAAAACGATCCCTGGGTGATTGAAACCGAGGAGGTCAAGGCGACCGGGGAGCAGAAGCCGCTGCTCGGCCTCGACGAATTGATCGCCAAGGCCGACCAAAGCAACGATGTCGGCTTCGGCGTGCTGATCAAGCCGGCCGACGATGTGCGCCGGCTGGCGCCCTATCTCGATCGCCTGGAAATCGTCGCCGTCGCCTTTCCGGCTTTCAACGACGGCCGCGCCTTCAGCCATGCTTCGCTGCTGCGGCAGCGGCTCGGCTACACCAATGAACTGCGCGCCGTCGGCGATGTACTGATCGACCAGGTTCCGCTTATGCTGCGCGTCGGCATCGACAGCTTTTCCGTCAGCAACGCCACGGCGCTGAAGCGGCTGAGCGAAAACCGTCTTCCCGCCATTCCCCATCATTATCAGCCGGCGGTGCGTGACGCCGAAGCCGGCAAGGGCTATAGTTGGCGCCGACAGGCGAAGCCGGCCGCATAAGCGGTCGCTCCGTCCTTATTACTATGGCGGAACGACAGCATGAAGACATTCGAAGTGGCTGTGATCGGTGGCGGTCTCACCGGCATGATCGCCGCAATCGCGCTGGCGCGCGGCGGTCGCAACGTCGCGTTGGTAGCGCCTCTCGCTCCGAAAGAAGACCGGCGCACCACGGCGCTGATGGATCAGTCGATCCGCTTCCTCGACCGCCTGGCGCTCTGGGAAAAGCTCCGCCCCGCAGCCGCCCCTCTCTCCAGCATGCGCATAGTCGACGGCACGGACAGGCTGCTGCGCGCGCCTACCACCACCTTCCGCGCGGCCGATGTCGGCCTGGATGCCTTTGGCTACAATTTCCCTAATAGGGCGCTGATCGATATCCTCGAAGAGGCCGCTGCCGGCGAGGGCAAGATCACCCGTTTCACCGATATGGCCGAATCGATCGACATATCAGCCGAAGTGGTCTCGATCACGCTTGCCGGCGGCGAGACGCTGTCGGCCGATTTTGCCATCGGCGCCGATGGCCGCGGCTCGAAGCTGCGCGAAACCGCCGGCATTGCCGTGCGCAACTGGTCTTATCCGCAATCGGCCATGGTGCTGAATTTCGCCCATTCGCTGCCGCACCAGAATATCTCGACCGAATTCCACACCAAACATGGCCCCTTCACCCAGGTGCCGCTGCCGGGGAGCCGCTCCAGTCTGGTCTGGGTGCAGGATCCCGCTGAGGCGGCGAGCCGCATGGAATTGCCGCTTGCCGAACTCTGCGCTCTCGTCGAGGCGCGCATGCAGTCGATGCTCGGCAAGGTGAGCGTCGAGGAGGGCGTCCAAGTCTGGCCGCTCTCCGGCATGATGGCGCATCGTTTCGGCAAGGGACGCATCGCGCTGATTGGCGAGGCAGCCCATGTCTTCCCGCCGATCGGGGCACAGGGACTGAACCTCAGCCTTCGCGATATCATGGCGCTCACCGATATCCTCTGCGACAGGGCGGAATTACCGGTGCCGGCCGATGCCGGCGAAAGCTTCGACCGAAGGCGCCGCGCCGATATCATGACGCGCACCGCAAGCGTGGATATTCTCAATCGGTCGCTGCTCTCGGATTTTCTGCCGGTTCAGATGCTGCGGGCTGCCGGCCTGCATATCCTCTCGGCCATACCGCCGCTGCGCAACATCGTCATGCGCGAGGGCATCGAGCCCGGCCGCGGCTTCCGCGATATTCCTGATGCGCTACGGGAAAAGCTGAAGCGGAAGAAGGCCTGATCGGATCACGATCAGCCAGAGCGAAACAGTCGCCACCGAAAACGCCGTGGTGATCAGGATCGTCGCCGAAGCGCGCTCCTGTCAGACGCCATATTGCTGGCTGATGACGAAGACATTAGTCGCTGACGATTTCGGCCAAGAGATCTCCCAGGAAGCGAGGATGATCGGTGGGTCAGGATCTGACTTAAGCAATTCCAGCAAAAGTGTGTCGCGGTTTTGCGTCCGGAATTGCGCAGAAACAAGAGTAATTCCAGCAAAAGTGTGTAGTGGTTTTGCGTCCGGAATTGCTCAAAAAACAAACCAGTAGAGCGTGAACTCATTCACGCGATGAGTACACGCTCCAAGATCCCAACCCAGCAAGCGATCAGTAGTCCCAGAAGGCCGCCACCCAACGAAAGGCGTCGCCGTCGACCGCCACCCGGCCGACGGACGGGAACGGCAGGTGGGTGGCCACCAGCTGCTCGCCGGTCTCCGCCAGTTCCCGCAGTAGACGGACCCGAACGCGCGCCGCCTCCTCGGGGTCGTGTTCGAAGCCGTTGAACCAGTCGGGGTGTTCGAACCCGACCGCGAACACGGCGTCACCGGCAAACATCAGCCGGTCGCCGCCGGACGCTACGCGGATCACGCTGTGCCCGGGGGTGTGGCCGCCGGTGCGATGGACGACCACGCCCGGCGCGACCTCATACTCATCATCGAACAGCCTGAAATGGCTGCGATACTCTTTGGCGAACCGCTCGGCGGTCGCCCGAAGCGCGTCCGGGAAGCCCGGCGGCATGGAGACACGGGAAAAATCAGGCGCCTCCCAGAACTTGACCTCGGCCGCCGCCACGTGGATCCGCAGGTCCGGACGCAACTGGTCCTTCACCCCATCGACCAGCAGCCCGCCAATGTGGTCCATGTGCATGTGGGTCAGGACCACATCGGTCACCGACGCAAGATCGATACCGGCGGCTTCCAGCCGCTTGATCAGCTGCCCGGCCCGCGGCAGGTGCAGGTCCGGGTCGATCCCCAGCCCGGCGTCGAGGAGTATGGTCTGGTCGCCGCTGCGCACCACGACCACGTTCAGCGCCCAGTCGAAAGCGTCCGGCGGCAGGAACATCTCTTTCAGCCAGGCCGCTCGGACGGACGGATCGGCGTTGTGTCCCAGCATCGCGGTTGGGAGCGGTAGCACTCCATCGCTGACCACCAGCACCTCGATCTCGCCGACCTGCACCGCGTAGCGCGACGGAACCAATTCGTCGAGCCGAGGTCTGCCGGGGTGTACGGTGTTTTCCAGGCTCATCTTTGTCTCAAGGTTCATGTTCGTCTCCTTCTGACCGCCGCCTTAAACACGGCACGGACGACGCTACAGGGAGCTGAGTTTGCGATCGATTGGTCGAGGGATAAGGACGAGTGGGGCCGAGGGACAGGACAAGCCATACCAGGGCATAGGTGCGGGCCTCGCTTTGTGCTGCCGGCGGCGCGCTGATGGAGGCAGAGTCGATCAGATCAACGAACGCGGCAAGCCTGCTACCGCCATTTCTCGATGAGAAATCCCGATGGTCCTTGAACGGGATCGGTGTGGGGTAGGGAAACTGACGAGATTTTCGTCAGCGTCTCGGTTGAAGCAGCCGAAGTCTGAATGTCGGCATGCTGTCCCTTAGGATAAGCGCCGATGACCTGGAAGTCCGACGTGCAACCGAGATTTCGGTGCCCTGTCCCGGCTGGAAGCACCAGACAGTCTCCGGCCGCAACCGCGATTGCTTGACCGCCGGGACCACCAATCAGCAGCGTGGCGCTACCACGTGCAATTCCCAGCACTTCATGGGCACCGGAATGGTAGTGCTGATAATCGAAGACACCGTTTGTCCAGATGCCTGTCCAACCGTTTGCCGCGAAGCGACGCTCGAAATCGATCGGTCCGCCGTCGGCAAACAGCCCTCTGTAAAGCAATACAGGAAGATGCGGGTTGTTCGGGACCCAGTCGCTCGGCCCGAAAATGATCGTCTCGGTGTTCATGCTGAATTCCCAAGCTAGTCGTCGATTGCCGCGACGCGACGGCCATCGAGCCGTCGACGGTTGTTCGCCCAAGTCTCTCGCGCCTTCTCCATTGAACTCATCTGCGCTGATGTTCTCGAGTCTAAACCTTGGCGGTCGCCAACGGTTCCTTGACGTGCCGTGGTTTCGGAGACGACGCATTGGAGGTGTTCCCCCCTTTTTAAGCTCATCAATGATGTTGGTATCGCCGGCGGCGGCCACCAATGTGGGGAACCGGTCCAGGCCGGTCATGATGCCGTTTTACAGGCTGCCGGGAGGCACCTTGCCTTCGAGCACCGTCTTTTCGATAGGCGACTGGTCTGCGAAAGGGTGAGAATTGGAAGGCTTTGGAAAGGTCGCCGAATGCCCGCCACCGCAGCGCATCGCGGAGACAACTTCCGACGAAGACGGTGCAGTGGCGGGTCGGTGGAGTCCATCAGAGCGTGTCGATCAGGCCTCCGTCCACGCGCATCGAAGCTCCAGTCGTTGCGGACGCCAAAGGGGAGGCCAGATAGGTGACGAGATTGGCAATTTCCTCGACGCTCGCGGCGCGTTGGATGATCGAACCGGCGCGGTGCTTCTTGACGAAGTCCGCCGCCACCTCCTCGATCGGTTTCCCCGTCTTTGCACGTTCCTCTGCGAGCATCGCCTCGACACCCTCGGACAGCGTGGGGCCGGGAAGGACGGAGTTCACGGTGACGCCGGTGCCAGCCATGCGCTTGGCAAGGCCGCGGGCAACCGCGATGTCTGCGGTCTTGCTGACACCGTAGTGGATCATCTCGACGGGTATGTTAAAGCCGGATTCCGACGCGATGAAGATGACGCGGCCCCAATCGAGCTTCTGCATGCCCGGAAGATATGCGCGCGAAAGCCTGACGGCGGACATGACGTTCACCTGCCAGTGGCGGTCCCATACCTCGTCGTTCGCATCGAAGAAGTCTAGGGGCTGGAAGATGCCCGCGTTGTTGATGAGGATGTCGACGTGGGGAACTTGGGCGACAAGAGCGTCACATCCGCCAGCGGTTGCGAGATCCGCTGCCGCCGCGGTCACGCTTCCCTTGGCGCCTTCGCCTTTCAGGCGGTCGGCGGCCTTCGCGGTCTTTTCCTTGGACCGGCCGTTGACAACCACGTCCGCACCCGCCCTCGCGAGCTGGCGGGCGATTGCGTATCCAATGCCTTCAGTGGATCCGGTAACCAGAGCGGTCTTGCCTGTGAGGTCGATCTGCATCTTCTGCTCCTGTGAGGTTGGATGAGAGAACGTATGAACTGGCGACCGATCGCGCAACAGCCTATGATGCGGATAATCCTTCCCCTTCCATTGGGGCGGCCGCGGGGCCTAGAACCGAAGTAGCTCTCGCCAGGTTTATCGAAGTCGCCGATCCGGCCCGCCTGGAAGACAATGATCGCACCTTCTTCACTACGGCGGGCTTTTTTGGCGCTTCACGACGAGAATGCCAGCCAACCCCTGGTCACAAACACCGCGCAGATCATCGCGGGTGGTGGCGGGCAAAAAGCTAGGATGGTCGCCAGAACAGCGGTATTCTGACCTGCGTCGTGGATGCGTCGATCGCATCCACGACGTTCTGTTGCCCGAGGCTAAACGCGCTTAGAATGGTTTGAGCGGCTCGGGAAGCAGATCTATCGGAAAGTCCTGATAGGAGACCGGGCGCAAGAAGCGGTAGATCGCCAAGGTCCCTACTGAGGTCGATCGTCCGTCCGATGTGGCTGGATAGGGTCCGCCATGGACCATCGCCGGGGATACCTCGACCCCCGTTCCGAAGCCGTTGACGAGAAGTCGGCCGGCCAGAAGCTCCAACTGCGAGATCATCGGCGAGGCGGCCCCGATGTCCCCGGCATCTACGTGCAGGCCGATGGTCAACTGACCTTCCAGCGATCCCACGACCCTTCGCAACTCCTCATCGTCCCGGCAGCGGACGATCAGTCCCGACGCGCCGAAAACCTCTTCCTGAAGTTCCGGGTTCGCGAGGAATGCAGCCGCGGTTGTCTCGAAGAGCGCCGCCGCGGCCTGATGGGGCGTCCCCTCCTTCCCCGCGGCCACTTGCGAGACGGAAGACGATGACGACAGCCTTGCGACACCATTGCGATATGCATCACAGATGCCACCAGTCAGCATTGTTTGAGCCTGCGATTCCGAAAGCGCTGCGGCGGCACTCCCGATGAAGGCATCGAGGCCCGCACCCTCGACGGCGATGATCAGGCCAGGATTGGTGCAGAACTGGCCAGCGCCGAGGATCAGAGAGGAGACGAACGATTTTCCGATCTCCGCTCCTCTGCTGCGAAGTGCATTGGGATAGAGGATGACAGGGTTGATGCTGCTCATTTCGGCGTAGACCGGTATCGGCTGCTTCCGCTCCGAGGCGATCTTCATCAACGCGGTGCCGCCACGACGCGAGCCTGTGAAGCCGACGGCGCGTATGCGGTGGTCGGCGACGAGGGTCTGGCCCACCTCGAATCCCGCGTCGAACAAAAGCCCAAACGTCCCCCGCGGAAGGCCGCATGCTGCGACCGCGTCCGCGACGGCTCTGCCGACCAGCTCGGACGTGCCGGGATGGGCGGAGTGCGCCTTGACGATAACCGGGCAGCCGGCGGCGAGGGCGGAGGCGGTGTCACCGCCAGCGACAGAGAAAGCGAGGGGAAAATTCGATGCCCCGAACACCGCGACAGGGCCGAGAGCAACGTTTCGCAGCCGAAGGTCCGGCTTTGCAACTGGCCTGCGCTCCGTATCAGCCGGATCGAAGCGAAGTTCCTGAAACCTGCCGTCGCGAACCTCCTTGGCGAACAGGCGAAGCTGGCCGACGGTCCTGGCGCGCTCTCCCTCGATACGGCCGCGTGGCAGGCCAGTCTCGTCAATCGCTCGCAGGACGAGATCGTCGCCGATTGCGACGATGCCTTCGGCGATTGCTTCCAGGAACCGAGCTCGATCGTCGAGCGACGTCTCCTTGTAGATCGGGAAGGCGTCCCATGCCAAACTCGTGGCCGCTTCCACCTGCTCCTTCGTCGCGCCGGCAAAGCGCGGTTCCATCGGGTTGCCGTTGGCGGGATTGATTGCGGAGAATGCCGCGGCCGCGCCACGTACGTTTGCGCCGCCGATAATCAGGTCGCCGGAGAGTGTCATCGTGGATCCTTTCAAAATGAGAAGCCATGGCCGCCCTCGCATGCTGAATGGAGGCTTTGCGTAACCGTCTGAGTATGGCTGTCGAACTCACATAGGCATCCACGGCCGGTATGCCAAGCCTTCGCTCATCAAAAGTATTACTTTTCAAGTCGTGCTAGATTCGGCGCGCGCATTTGCGACCGCCGAATGCTGATGATCCTTGATCACGGTTTTTGGGCACGCGCATGCCTGCCTCCGTTTAGGCGACGGGGGTAGCCTTTGTTCACCTTGCGGCGCGCGCTCCCTTTGGTTTCCGATTGATGCGTTGCTCGGCTCGTGCGCGAGCTGGCCCCCATCTCGGAAGGCGTCCCTGCATTTCCAACAGCCGCCGCCGCGCTCGCTCCTATCAGGGCGAAGGCGGAGGCGGCCTCGCGCGACGATTTCACGAACATGTGGTCGGGACGGGGCCGCGAAACTCGCTTCGAGGACCGGCGCGGAAACGCTGACTCGTGAGCTAGCTGAGACGGTGTCCGCGAATGATCGGTGCGACATCGGTGCCAAGGAGTTCGATCGACCGGCGCATTGCTTCGGTTTCCAAGGCGGCGGTGCTCATCTGGAAGGTGAGGCGAGAAACTCCGCCCAACGTCCTGTTGACATGCTCGATCTTTGCCGCAACTGTCTGCGGGCTGCCAACCAGAAACGCCCCGTCCGGGCCGCACATGAAGTCGAATTGCGCCTGCGTTGGCGGTGGCCAGCCCCGTTCCCGTCCAGCGTCCGTGAACATCTGGAACCAGCCAGGAAAGAATGCTTCCCTGGCTGCTTTGTCAGTCTCTCCGACAAAGCCGAGAGCGTGCACGCCGATTCTCTGTTCCTCGGTTGGGTGGCCCGCGGCGAGCCATGCACGTCGATAGAGTTCGACCAGCGGCAGAAACCGCTCGAAACTACCGCCGATGATAGCGACCATCAGAGGCAAGCCAAGTGTTCCGGCGCGGATGAAGGATTCGGGCGTCCCGCCGACACCCAGCCAGATTGGCAAGGTTGGCTGGTGCGGACGGGGAAAGACACCCTGGCCGCCGATGGGCGGTCGAAAGCGGCCCTGCCACTCGATACCGGGCTTTTCCCTGATCTTTAGCAACAGGTCCAGCTTCTCCGCGAAGAGGGCATCGTAGTCCCGAAGGTCGAATCCGAACAGCGGATAGGCCTCGACCGACGAGCCGCGACCGACTACGATTTCCGCTCGCCCGCGCGATATCAGATCCAGTGTGGCGAACTGCTGAAAGAGCCGCACGGGGTCGGCGGCGCTGAGGACGGCAACAGCGCTTGTCAGCCTGATCGACTTCGTGCGCGCCGCAGCGGCCGCAAGGATCACGGCTGGCGCGGAATCAAGTGCGTTTTCTCGATGATGTTCGCCCATGCCAAAGACGTCGAGACCGACTTGATCGGCCAGCTCGACCTCTGCAAGTACGCTCTCCATGCGATCGACGGCTGACTGCAGTCGTCCCGTAGCGGGGTCGTTCAGCAGCATCGCAAAACTATCGATACCGATTTCCAACGAAGGATCCTTTCGAGGCACTGTTGCCACCCAACCGCGGTGGTCGCTGAGTTTCGGCGCTTCCAGCTTCTGAATGACTCGCCTTGGCGCCGCGATGGAGCGGACAGGACGGTGTTTATCTGGCAGAAAGCGCCTCCCGCTTCATCACACGATGACAGGCGTCCCACTACCCGTCATTTTCTGATGGATACTATCCAAATATCCGATAGGTGAGTTCCTTCCTACCTATTGTCATGACAATCCTCGGAAAAGCCGTCCACCGATGACGGTGGTTATGCCCATGCGTCCGCGTCGATGACTGCCTGAGCGAAAGCCTCTGGTGACTCCTGCGGGAGATTATGACCTGTACCGCCCTCGATCAGACGGTGTTCGTATTTGGCCTTGAATTTTCCGGCATAGGCCTTCGGACCAGGATGCGGTGCCCCATTGGCATCGCCTTCCATCGTGATCGCAGGCACGTGGATGCCGGGAGCGGATGCGAGCTTGGTTTCGAACTCGTCGAACCGCTTCTCTCCCTCCGTCAGTCGGAGCCGCCAACCGATCGCGACATGGTCCGGATTGGCGAATGCCGCGGCACTTCGTTCAAACGTGTTGTCGTCGAGTTTCCACCGAGGAGAGGCGAGTTTCCAGATGAGCCTGGTGCTGCAGGGGCGCCTCGGCCTCAGGCGACGGACCATCCACCGTCCACCAGCAGGTTCGCGCCAGTGATCAGGCTCGCAGCCGGCGATGCTAGGAAGACCACGGCACCCACCACATCATCGGTTTCACCGATCCGGCCGAGTGGAATGTGACCGAGCGTCGCTTCGCGATTGTCGGCATCGGATAGAAAAGGTGCTGTACCATCCGTGTGGATGAACGTCGGCGATACGGTGTTTACAGTGACATTATAGCGTGCCCATTCGGCTGCAAGGCAGCGCGTGAGGTGATTGATGGCCGCCTTGCTCATGCAATAGATTGCCTCGCCGCGCAGTGCCACGGTACCGGCCTGTGAGCTGATGTTGATGATCCGGCCCCCATTGCGCTTGATCATGTGCCGGCCCACAGCCTGCGTCATCAGAAAGGTGCCCTTGATGTTGACATCGAGTATCTCGTCAAGATCCTTCTCCTCAACGAGTTCCGCGAGATTGCCTGGAGCCACGCCGACATTGTTGACCAGGACGTCGATCCGACCAAATGTCGTCAACGCTGCGTCGACGGCTTGTGCGATATGGGCCTTGTTGGGAATGTCCAGTTCAACAGGGAGAACCTTTCGTCCCACTCCCTCGAGTTCGGCAACCAGGGCCGCCGACGCTGCGACATCGCGCACACCCAAAACGATATCAGAACCTGCTGCGGCACAGGCAAGTGCGCAAGCTCGACCGATCCCACGGCTCGCTCCCGTCACTAAGGTCACCTTGCCCTCAAGGCTGAAGTCCGGCGCATTCTTCTGCATCACGATGCCTCCCTCGATGAAGCTCATTTATGGCAGCGTCGGCGTGCGGATGCCAGATATTCTGCGCATGCTGAGGAGTGTCCCTTTGACCAATGGCCTATCCCGCAACGTGGGACGCTGTTCCCGATAGGCCGCGCAAAAAGCCGCATTGCCCATCGGTACCGGCGACGGACGGCGCAGGAGCCCACGCACCTGCTGCATGGCCAGGAAAATCGGCAGCCGGCAGCCTAGCCGATCTGCATCAGGATCGGAAAGGTCTGCTGGAACCAGATCGCCACATTGCTGACCCATCCGAATAGGAAGGCGAGGCCGGTCAGCACGAGGAAGAGACCCATCACCTTTTCCACCGTGCCGAGATGGCGGCGGAAGCGCGAGAGGAAGCGCATGAAGGCGCCGGAAAAGCCGGCGGCGATCCAGAAGGGGATGGCAAGGCCGAGCGAATAGATGGCGAGCAGCCCGGCGCCGGAGCCGACCGTCTCGCGCGAGGCGGCAACGCCGAGGATGGCGCCGAGCACGGGACCGATGCAGGGCGTCCAGCCGAAGGCGAAGGCAAGCCCCATGACATAGGCGCCCGTCAGCGTCCCGGGCTTACCGCCGTCCTGGAAGCGCGCCTCGCGGGTCAGCAGCCCGATTCGGAAGAGGCCGAGGAAATTCAGCCCCATGACGATGATGATCAGCCCGCCGATCTTCGACAGGAGGTCGAGATGCTGGCGAAGCGCCATGCCGATGCTGGAAGCACCGGCGCCGAGCGCCACAAAGACGGTCGCAAAGCCGAGCGTGAAGAAGAGGGCAGAGAAGAAGACGCCGCGCCTGACACCAGGCGCGACCGCAACCGCACCGCCGCCGCGGAACTGCTCGACCGAGATTCCGGCCATATAGCAGAGATAGGGCGGGACGAGGGGAAGCACGCAGGGCGACAGAAACGAAAGCGCCCCGGCTATCAACGCGCTCCACAGGGAAATATCGGCAATCGACACGCATTCTCTCCGGCTGCAATCTGCGTGATGTTCCTAGCTTTGCAGGCCAGGGATTGCCAATCACCTTTTTGCGCACGCAGGAAATCTGTGTTTGCACGCAAGACATCTGTCTTGCGCTTGGCAAGAAATGTGCCGACCGCCGGAAAAAAGGCAAATTTTTCGGTTGACCGCAATGGGTCGCCTGCCTATGTTCCGCCCACTTCCAGCCGGGGTGGGCACACCCGCGGAGAGGGAGAGCGTAGCTCAGCTGGTAGAGCAACTGACTTTTAATCAGTAGGTCTCGGGTTCGAACCCCGACGCTCTCACCAAGTGTCATCCGGGAGGCAGGCGTAGGTTTGTAGGCATCCGCGCGACGGATACTTGAAGAAGTTCACTGGACAGACGTTGCCCTTGCCCCGCCGATGGCGCCGCGGCAAGCGTTCGCGCCAACAGGGCGGCATGTTTCCTGCGTCGATGCTGCCATTGTCATCTTCTGAAATGCACCCAGACGCCTGTTCATCAAGCGGAACAGGATGTCGTCGGTTTCAGACCGGCAGCCCGAGTTGTTTTCGGAGGCTCTTGTCGAATGCGAATGCAGGGACGAAGCGGCGCAGAAAACTGACCTGTCGTGCCATTTTTCCGGCCGTATAACGCCTCTTTGGAGCGGGATCAGTCGCAGCGGCAATAATTGCCTTTGCCACCACGTCGGGCGTGTCGCCTATTTCCATTGCTTTCTGCACGACTACATTCATGCCAGCGCGCGCAGAGTCATATATATCGAGCACCTGATCCGGCTTGGCGAGATTGTCTTCGAACGACGTCCGGGTGTAGGCTGGCTCGACCAGCGAAACGCGAATGCCGAAGGCGCGCAATTCGTGATCGAGCGATTCGGAATAACCCTCGATGGCATGTTTGGTCGACGAGTAGAGCGCGAAATAGGGAGCGGGGATGAACCCCTGTACCGAGCTCAAATTCACGATTCTGCCCTTCCCTTGGCGTCGCATAACCGGCAACACCGCGTTGGTCACACGGAAAACGCCGAAGACGTTCACGTCGAACAACGACTTGGCCTGGGCCATTGAGGATTCCTCCGCGCCACCAAGCAGCCCCATGCCAGCATTATTGACAAGAAGATCGATGCGGCCGGCCTCTGCTAGCACGTCATCAACCAGTTTCGCCACCGACGCGTCGTCGGTCACGTCGCATGTCAGCATGGATACACCGTCGCTCCTCTGGGTTGCGGGGCGGCGGCTGGTTCCGAACACGCGAAAGCCCGCGTTCTGCAGGGCTGCGGCCGTTGCATACCCGATGCCGGTGGATGCCCCAGTCACCAAGGCTACGCCAAGATTGTTCTTGTTCATGGAAATCACTTCTTTCTGTGTGATGAGCTGCTGCTTCTAAAACTCGGGTAGGCTTTCTGCGACTTACAAGCAAAAGGGAGGTCTCCGACGATGTCGTCAGGCAGTCGACGGATACCGCTTTGGCCTGTTCTCTAAACTTGCGGCTTATGCAGGAGCCTTAGGACACACTCACCTTGCCGGGCGGGAGCTAAACTTCGGCACTTTTCGGCGCCAGGTCATTGAACCCGGCTTAGCCTTCAGCGACATCGTCGCCGCGCGCAATGCGCCTGACTTCGCCAGCCGCTGCGTTAAGGATGCCTCGTGAAAGGTCCTCGTCTTCCATGATCCGCGACAGCGTAACGGCGCCCACCATGAGAGACAGTATGGCCATCGCCCCGCCGCTGGGACTAGAGCTCGCGTCGCTGGCCATCAGTTCATCCAGAACCTCGAAGTGAGCCCGGATCCCGTCTTCAAATGGGCGCCTGACCTCTTTGCTCTGGCGAGCCGCGTCCGATCCCAGCGCCACAAGTGGGCAGCCTTCTGACTTTTCACCTCTGTGGTCCGATGAAAGATAGAACGCCATGACTGCCTCAAGGGGATCGGAGCTACTTGCCGCCGCTGCAGACCATCTCCGTGTGGCGCTTTCCATCGCACGCCGCGATGCTAGTGCGGCGAGGTCGTCCTTCGACGCGAACTGCTTGTAGAAACCTCCCTGGGTAAGGCCGGCCCCTTTCATCAGATCCTTTAGCCCAATTCCATCGAAGCCATGTTCTCGGAACAGACGGCTTGCGACGTTGATCACCGTTTCGCGGTTCTCTTCAGCCTGTGCCCGGCTCACTCTCATATCGACCTCCGGTTAGATTTTGTTTGACATCTATAACAAAAATAGATTTAGATCGCAATCTAAATCATCTGTGTCGCCCGTCAAGAAGAGAAACTCAAATGAAACGCAAACTTGTCCTGACTTTCGTAGGTCTCGTGGCAGCGGCCGGCGCAGCCGGGGCCTTCTTCGTGGTTTTTGAACCCACCAAGCAGGAAGCGGTGGCCGCTGATCCAAGAACAGCGTCACCACTCGTAAGAGTGGTGGAGCCAACGACCACCGGTGCGGCTGAGCGCTCTTTCACAGGCACTGTCGCTTCCCGGGTACAAAGCAACCTTGGTTTTCGTGTTCCCGGCAAAATCGTCGAGCGGATGGTCGACGTGGGGCAGCAGGTGAGGCAAGGCCAGGCGCTGATGCGCATTGACGAGACCGATCTCCAACTCGCGCTGACAGCAAAGCGTAATACCGTTACCGCAGCACGCGCTGTCTTGGTTCAGGCGCAAGCAGACGAAAAGCGCTATGCGGCGCTGGTAAAAAATGGCTTGGCAGCTACTCCGCAGCGTTATGAACAGGCAAAAGCAGCGCTCGACACAGCCTCTGCTCAGCTTGCTGCGGCAGAAGCCGACGCCAAGGTGGCCGAAAATGGGACTGCATACACGCTTCTCGTTGCCGACGCTGATGGAACCATAACCCAGACCCTTGGAGATCCGGGACAAGTCGTGGCAGCGGGCCAGACGGTCGTTCAACTGGCGCAGGCGGGCCCGCGCGAGGCTGTTATCTGGCTTCCGGAGACCCTGCGGCCCAAGATTGGCTCCGAAGCGCAGACCAGCGTCTATGCAGGCGGAAGTTTAAGCGGAAAGGCCAAACTTCGGCAGATCTCGGATTCCGCCGATCCGCAAACCCGTACCTACGAGGCGCGTTATGTTCTCGAAGGCGATGCGGCTTCCGCCCCGCTTGGCTCGACAGTGACGATTGGAATTCTCGATGCTGACCGCCAGTCGGAGGTTGCTATACCAGTGGGCGCAATTCTGGATGACGGTAGTCGCACTGGAGTGTGGGTCGTCAACGGCACAACATCAACGGTGAAGTTCACTCTGGTCAAAGTTCAGCAGATTGGCGAGGAGATGGCATTCGTCACGGGAATTGGAACTGGAGAGCAAGTTGTCGCGCTGGGCGCGCATCTTCTCGCCGACGGCGCGGTCATCAGGATTGCCTCGCAGCAAGAGGTAAAAAAGTAATGAACTTCAATCTGTCAGCCATCGCCGTTCGCGAACGTGCCATCACCTTGTTCTTTATTGTGCTGCTGGCCGCCGCTGGCGCCTACGCCTTCGTCAAGCTGGGGCGCGCCGAAGATCCGTCTTTCACAATCAAGACCCTAACTGTTACTTCGGTCTGGCCAGGTGCCACTGCCCGTGAAATGCAGGACCTTGTCGCCGAGCCGCTTGAAAAGCGCATTCAGGAACTCACATGGTACGACCGCGTCGAGACGACAACCCGACCGGGCTACGCTTTCCTGACGGTCACCCTCAAGGATAACACCCCGGCAAGTGCCGTGGCAGAAGAATTCTATCAGGCGCGCAAGAAGCTTAGTGACGAAGCCCGCAATCTCCCTCCGGGCGTCATCGGGCCATTTGTCAACGATGAATACTCCGATGTGAGTTTCGGTCTCTATGCATTGAAGGCAAAGGGACTGCCAATGCGCGATCTCGTGCGGCAGGCAGAGGTCATCCGGCAGGACCTGCTGCATGTTCCTGGTATCAAGAAAATCAACATCGTCGGGGAACGTCCCGAACAGATTTTCGTCGAGTTCTCCTACGCGAAGCTCGCGACACTCGGCATATCGGCGCAAGATATCGCTGCTGCTTTGCAGCGACAGAACACGGTCACGCCCGCCGGCTCGATCGACACCAGGGGGCCACAGGTATTCATCCGGTTCGACGGAGCTTACAACAGTGTGCAGGCCGTTGCCGACACGCCGATCGTGGCCGCTGGCCGTACTTTGAAACTCTCCGATATCGCGGATGTACGGCGCGGTTATCAAGATCCTGCCACCTACCTTATCCGCCATGAAGGCGAGCCGACAATTATGTTGGGTGCCGTAATGCAGGCGGGATGGAACGGACTCGATCTCGGAAAAGCGCTTGAGGCTCGATCCGCCACGATCGCGGAGACACTGCCGCTGGGGATGACGCTCACCAAGGTCAGCGATCAGGCTGTCAACATCGAGGAGGCCGTCGGCGAGTTCATGCTCAAGTTCGCCATGGCGCTTGGCGTCGTGCTGTTCGTAAGTCTAGTCGCACTCGGCTGGCGCGTTGGCATTGTCGTCGCGCTTGCCGTGCCGCTCACACTTGCCGTGGTCTTTCTCATCATGCTGGAAACCGGGCGCTTCTTCGACCGCATCACGCTCGGCGCTTTGATCCTTGCGCTGGGCCTTCTTGTGGACGATGCCATCATCGCCATTGAGGTGATGGTCGTGAAGATGGAAGAGGGCATGGACCGCATCAAGGCGGCCGCCTATGCCTGGAGCCATACTGCGGCGCCAATGCTGTCGGGCACGCTGGTGACGATCATCGGGCTGATGCCCGTGGGGTTCGCAAAATCAACGGCCGGCGAGTATGCCGGTAACATCTTCTGGGTCGTCGGTTTTGCCCTGATCGTATCCTGGATCGTGGCGGTTACCTTCACGCCCTACCTTGGCGTCAAGATGCTGCCGAACATCAAGCCGGTCGAGGGCGGTCATCACGCCATCTACGACACGCCGAACTACCGTCGTCTGCGTTCCGGCATCGAGTTCGCTGTCCGCCATAAGTTCATGGTCTGCGCCGTGGTAGGCATCACCATGGCCGTTTCGGTTGTTGGGATGGGCGGCGTGAAGCAGCAATTCTTCCCGACATCGGATCGCCCGGAGGTCCTGGTTGAAGTGCGCATGCCCGAGGGCACCAGCATCGAGGCGACGACATCCGCGGTGAAGAAGGTTGAAGACTGGCTACAGACCCAGCCCGAGACCAATATCGTCACAAGTTACGTGGGGCAGGGCGCACCCCGGTTCTTCTTTGCTATGGCACCGGAATTGCCGGATCCCGCCTTCGCCAAGGTCGTCGTTCTCACGCCCGACGCCCATGCGCGCGAAGAACTGAAACACCGCCTTCGTGCCGCTATTTCGGAGGGTCTTGTTCCCGAAGCTTCTGTGCGCGTCACTCAACTCGTGTTTGGTCCGTACACGCCGTTCCCGGTCGAGTTCCGGATCATGGGGCCTGATCAGGATGAACTCTATAAGATTTCCGAGCAGGCTCTGGCGATCATGAAGACCGTTCCCGATGTCCGCCAAGCCAACCGTGACTGGGGCAACCGAACACCTGTTCTGCGATTTGTCCCCGACCAGGAGAGGCTCAATCTGATTGGTCTTTCTCCATCGGAGGCTGCCCAGCAGCTGCAGATGCTGCTCACCGGCATCCCTGTCACGCAGGTGCGCGACAACATCCGCAACGTGCCTGTCGTTGCTCGAAGTGCCGGCGAAAACCGCCTCGACCCGTCACGACTTGCCGACTTTTCGCTGATGAGCCGGGATGGCCGCCAGGTTCCCCTCGATCAGATCGGGCATTCCGAGATCAGGTTCGAAGAGCCGATCTTGAAGCGTCGTGACCGGACCCCGGTCATCACTATAAGGTCTGATATCAACGAGGCGACGCAGCCACCGGAGGTGTCGCAACAGGTAATGAAGGCCCTCCAGCCGCTGATCGCATCGCTTCCCGTTGGATGCCGTATCGAGATGGGCGGCAACATCGAGGAGTCATTGAAAGCCAATGTTGCGCTCGCGCAGGTTTTCCCGCTGATGATTGCTGCCATGTTGATCATCATCATCCTGCAGGTTCGCAGTCTCTCGACAATGACAATGGTGATGCTGACCGCACCGCTTGGTCTTGCCGGGGTGGTTCCGACCTTGCTGCTGTTCAATCAACCCTTCGGTTTCAACGCCATCCTCGGCTTGATCGGGCTCGCAGGCATACTGATGCGAAACACGCTTATCCTGACAGAGCAGATCAAGGAGAACCAGGCGGCAGGGCTCGACGACTACCATGCCGTGATCGAAGCGACCGTCCAGCGAACAAGACCTGTTATCCTGACTGCACTCGCGGCGATCCTGGCATTCATACCTCTAACCCACTCAGTGTTCTGGGGGTCGATGGCCTATACCCTGATCGGCGGAACGGCGGCAGGCACCGTGATGATCCTGCTCTTCCTTCCGGCCCTCTATGCTGTGTGGTTTCGGATCAAACCACCCAAAGCAGTTGAGAAAGAGGAAGCGGCCGAACATCAGGCGCGGCCAATAGCGCTGGCGGCAGAATAGGGGCGTCCGTGCCACGTATCGTGATCCCACAGGGCCGCTCGGGCACTGAAGTCGAAATGTGGCGCGAGCGTATCCTCGATGTGGCGGAAGAGCATTTTCGCCGCATCGGTTACCAGAAGACATCTGTCGCAGATATCGCATCATGCCTCGGGATGAGCAGTGCCAACATCTACCGGTTCTTCCCGTCGAGGGCAGCGATCAACAAGTCGATCTGCGGCCGGTTCATCGAGAAAGCTGCTCGGTTGGCGGATGCAGTCGCCCGGCAAGAGGCGCCGGCTCACGAGAAGCTCGAAAGTCTTTTCAAGCTGCTCCATGAGGAGAGAAGAAAGAACTTCGTTGAAGAGAAGCCGGTCCCTGACTTGATCGTCGCTGCAACGGTGGAGAGCTGGCCAGTTATTAGCGCCCATAGCGCTCGTCTTGTGTAAGCGGCAAGGAGACCCCATCTGGCGCTGCTGATGCTGGGCAGGGTATTTCGGACATACGACTTCTCTGAATGTGAGGATCTATGTCTAGGCCTGCGGCTAGCCTTGGATTGATGCGGATGATCGAGGCGGTGCCCGATCGTCTTGACGGCTCGCCGCGACAGTTGCGGCGGTTCTGGTCTGACGAGTTCAAGGCCACAGCGGTCGAGCAAGCCTGTCAGCCGGGTGTGAACGTCTCGGCAATTGCGCGGCAAATCGGGATCCTTCCGTCTCAGCTCTATCGCTGGCGCAGAGAACTGTCGGGGAGTGATGAGCTTGGGCAAGCTGCAGCGACAGTGGATCCACAGAGCGTTGTATCCGACCCCGTCGTGGAAATCATCATTGGCAATATCGTCGTGCGGGTGGGCCGGCATGTCGACGAGGCGCATATGCAGCGCGTCATCCGGGCGGTTCGTTCGGCATGATCCCCGCGGGTGTAAAGGTATTCCTCGCCAGTCATCCCATCGACTTCCGCAAAGGGCCGGACAGTTTGCTGTCGCTCGTGCGCGACGCCGGCAGTGATCCGTTCAACGGCTCGCTTTATGTCTTCCGGGCGAAACGGGCAGACCGGGTCAAGATCGTCTGGTGGGATGGATCAGGGGTCTGCCTCTATTCCAAGCGGCTAGAGAAGGCGCAGTTCTGCTGGCCGCGGATCGGCCACAACCGGGTGCAGCTCAATCATGCCCAGCTCATGGCGCTCGTTGACGGCATGGACTGGAAACGGGTTCGCTCTGTGGCGGTGAAGCCACCGGAGATTGTTGGGTAAAGGCCTGCGGCGAAGTGAATCAACCGCCTGAAAGGGCAGGAAATCCGGAGCAAAATATGCTCTGGTAGGCCTCATGACGCCGCCCGATCTGCAGCTCCCGGATGATGTAGAGACACTGAAGGCCATGGTCCTTGCCATGGCTGACAAGGCGGCGCGGACTGATGCTCTTGAGAGCGAGGTCGCAGATCTGAAGGCGCGAAACGCCCATGCTGATGAACGCATCGAACGACTGACCCAGATCCTGAAAGCCTTCGATCGTGCTCGCTTTGGCCGACGATCGGAAAAGCTTGGACCTTCAGGCATCGACGATGAACAGCAGGCATTTGTCTTTGAGGAGATTGAGACCGGCATCGCCGCGATCCGGGCCCAGGTCACCAAGGGCGCAGCCCATCCGGATGGCAAACGTCAGCCGCGGCCGCGCAAGGGCTTCGCACCTCATCTGGAGCGGGTCGAAGTGGTGATCGAGCCGGATGAACTGCCTGAGCATGCCGGCAAGCAGAAGGTGCTGATCGGAGAAGACATCTCTGAACGGCTAGATGTCGTGCCGGCGAAGTTCCGGGTCATCGTCACCCGGCGGCCGAAGTATGGCTTCAAAAACGAAGACGGTGTCGTCCAGGCATCGGCGCCCGCGCACATCATCGAGGGTGGCATTCCGACGGAAGCACTTCTGGCCCAGATCGCGGTCTCGAAGTATGCCGATGGCCTTCCGCTCTATCGGCAGGAGGCAATCTATGCCCGCGACAAGGTCGATCTCGATCGCAAGCTGATGGCGCAATGGATGGGCAAGCTCGGCTTCGAGCTCGACATTCTGGCCGATTACATCCTCGCCGAGGTCAAGAAGGCCGAGCGTATCTTCGCTGATGAGACGACGTTGCCAACGCTCGCGCCGGGATCCGGATCGGCAAAGACGGCCTGGCTGTGGGCCTATGCCAGGGATGACAGACCCTTTGGCGGCAGTGGCCCGCCGATGGTCGCCTATCGCTTCGAAGATAGCCGCGCTGGCGATCGTGTCGCCCGGCATCTGAATGGCTATCGTGGCATCCTTCAGGTCGACGGGTATGGCGCCTACAACAAGCTTGCCCGATCTGACGGCGGCAATGACGGAGTGATATTGGCCGGCTGCTGGTCCCATAGCAGACGCAAGTTCTACGAGCTCCACGCCTCGGAAAGCTCAAAGATCGCCACCGAAACGGTGGAGCTGATGGCAAAGCTCTGGCAGGTCGAAGAAACTGCCCGCGGGCAAAGCCCTGACGCTCGTGCCGCGGCGCGTCAGCAGACATCTGCTGCCGTCGTCAATGAGCTCTTCGACCTTTGGCAAAGAACCCTGCCGCGGATCTCCGGCAAATCGAAGCTTGCCGAGGCGATCCGCTATGCTACCTCGCGTCGCTCCATCTTCGAACGCTTCCTCACCGACGGTCGCATCGAGCTCGACTCCAACATCGTTGAGCGCGCGATCAGGCCCCAGACAATTACGCGAAAGAACTCCCTCTTCGCCGGCAGCGACGGCGGGGGCAGGACCTGGGCGACAATCGCCACGCTCCTTCAGACAGCAAAGATGAACAACGTCGATCCGCAGGCCTGGCTCACCCAAACCCTCGAGCGCATAGCCAACAGCTGGCCCAGCAGCGAAATCGATGCACTCATGCCGTGGAACTACACAGGCTGAACGGCCTCGGCTTGCCGCTTACCGTCTTGTGGCGATCATCGAAAATATTATCGAAGAAGGGGCAGACGCCGGCAATTTTAATGTCATCGATGCAGCCCTAGCTGCCCGAAGTGCGATGAATGCGTTCGTGCCTTTTTACCACCCGGTCCTCGTCGAGGAGCGGCTTCGAAACGCCGGGAATGCTGAAGAGGGCCTTGGTGAACAGATCTCGTTTATCCTGCAAGCACTTTGGTGGGAATGACGAAAGTCGCTGCTCGCGCGACCAACAAAGGCGACCTACATGCGCAGCATCGCACGAGGAATACGTCGCTCAGGCGATGTGCCTGGTGGGACTGCACACCTCGTTTGAAGCAATCGCCAATGGCGAACGCATCACCTTGAATACACCTGCCACTGGCGATATCGAGCACCCCACGACCAAGCCGAGGCATCCGCGGTCAAGTCGAGAGTATGAACCGAACCATCAAGGCCTCACCCCTACGAGTTCATTTGCAAAGCACGGGCTTCACGACTCCAGCGCTTCACCTTCGATCCGCGCCATCAAATGCCGGGACACTAAACATCTAGGAAATTTTTTGGGGTTCGAACCCCGACGCTTCCACCTTTTCTAGTCATCAAGATAGTTGCCGCAATCTCAGATTAACAGTCGTAGCAACGCGCCCTCGTCCTTCACCCCATGCTGGTACGAATGGATCACCCGCCGAGCCAGATCTTCGCGCTCGGTATCCGTTGTGATTTGTCGCACCGAGCTGATGTGGTCAAATACTCTCTGGCAGAGGGCTACTTCTTCGTCGCTCAACACGGTTTGTGCGTCGGCTATCTGGGATCGGATCATGATCGCTCTCACTTCTTTCGGAACGATAATGGGATGGAACATCTCCTTTTAAAGGGCATGAAGGGAGACACAAGCTCGTGAGGTCTCATCTCTATTTTCCGGATAGGTCTTTGTTCCCATCCGACAACCAGTGTTCGTTCGGGCCGCTCCACACATATGCAGAAGCCGGCTTTCTCCAGGCATTCCAGATCACTTCGTATCCATCATTTCAAGCGAGAGTAACGCGCCAAGGCCTTCTTCATCTGACAGGCTCCGCAGAGAAACGTTGAGCGGGTCCAGGCCGTGGGTATTTTTGACGTGGGCAGCGGCCTTGCGTCTTTGCCGCAGCAATTGAGCTTCCCTCTGTCCTATACCGCACATTGAAGTCTCCGGAAGTTGGCATAAAATCAGTTCGTTGTTACGTGTCACGTCAGCATCTGGGAGGATTGCGATGTTTCAAGGTATGCACGGCTCCAAGTCGGCGCTGGGTCCAGAAGACCTCGCAATGATCGAGGACATCTATGACGAATGGTGCGCCGCACGCTGCTGCCCCAAGGATAGCCTAAGTGCGATCAAAGCAGCTCAACAGTTGATCTCCATGTTCGAACATGGAGTACGATCAAAAGATGATCTCCGCATTATGGTCGGCACCATAGGTACCCATTTGCTCAAACACTGAAGTGGAGGAGGCTGAAAGGCATCTCAGGGGAAGACCAGTGAAGGATCGATGATCAGTCACACCAGTTGTCCCGCTGCTTCGGAAGGCCCTCGGAAGAGATTGAAGCCGCCGGCGATCAGCCGCTGGCGAGCGCTTGCGAGCATGGCCTGGAATGTCGTTTACGTGCGTCGGTGCAGGATAACGCGACGCTTGATGAAGTCGGCTAAGACACAGGAACCAACTTCCACGTGGCAATGCCTGAACAAAAACCCGGTGAAAGCCGGGTTTTTGTTGTCGAAGAAACTAAGGCGCTTCCAGCCACCTCGGGTGCTCCTGGTACGGCCAAGCGCCGTCGGATGCCATGAATATCGACCACTTGAAGCCTCGTTCCAGCGTGCTGCCGCCTTCCAGCCTCACGCCGCTAAGGTTATCGGCGTTCAGCCATCATAATGGCCCGAAAGTGCTGCCTCCGCAGATTTGACAACCACGGCGATATTCACGCCCTTCGTCAAGGTTGTCCCGGTCGCGCGAAGATCGGTCACCACTTTCAGGCCGCCTGATTTGGGCTCCGGGAGCGGCACGACGGTGCCGTTGTCCAGATCAGCGATCCAGAGTTCGTCTCGGCCGTCAACACTAATAATAACAACTGTAGCCATGGTTTTCCCTCCAACGATTGATGTTTAAAATCCAGCTTTCTTCAGGCCTTCACGATAAAGATCTTTATGCCACTGCTCTTTACTTGGAACAGCAGACAACCACTTGTCCACATCGAAGGCCGGGTTGCCTTCGCGAAACCTCCTGACGAAGACCCGCGCTTTGTCCTGACGGCCCAGCATAGCCCAGCTTGCGGCAGATAGCCTATCCGCGAGACTCGGATCGGCCATCTGCCCGATGTAATCCAGGGACTCTTCAAAAGCTCCGAGGGCGTAGTTCGCTCCCGCGGCGGTCCAAAAATAAGTGTCGGGAGCAAGCGGGTTCAGCTCGATTGCCCGCTCGATCTTTCGCAAGGCCATCGCGGGGAGCGAACAATGAACCAAGGTGTCTGCATAGTCGGCAATCACGTCGGCGTAGTGTGGAGCAAGGCTCTCGGCCACTTCCATTGCCTCGGCGCTTTCGTCAAATGCCCCCTGTAACAGTTTGGCGACCCCGAACTCGCGATATCCATCGGCGAAGTCCGGACGCGTCTCGGTGGCCTGCTTTGCCAAAATCTCCGCCGATTGCAAAAGATCGGCATCACCCCTGGCCGTCAACAACCATTCCTTCGAGTAGGTCCGGGCCATCGAACTCAGCGCCGGCGCGAAATCGGGGCTGACGCTGAGTGCGCCTTTCATTTCCTTGCGCGCACGCCGCAGATTCGGAAGCGTCAATCGCGCCAGGTGCCGCCTGCCGACAAGATATCGATGGTAAGCGATCGGGTTCAGATCTTCGCGCAACGTCTCATGGCGCTCGATTTCACTGGACACCGAGAGAGAGATCCGTCGGGCGACAGTTCTCCGATCTTTGACGAGATCCATATGATCAAGGCTGAATCTTTCCGCCCAAACTATTTGATTTTGGTCGAAAAAGATCAGTTGGGCGAACAGGGTGACGTCATCGTCCGTGTTGCTGATCCGGGTATCGAGAATATAATTGACGCGATGCCGTTCAAAGAAGGCTTTCTGCGTCTCCATGTGGTGGCCGATTTGAACCGCCGAATAGGGGGCTATGACCTCCAGGCTGTTGAAGGCGCAAAATCCGATTGTGATATCTTCCACCAAAGATGCGGCTAAAAAACCGGCTTGGGGTCGCGCGGATTGGTTCTTGGGCGGAAGCAGCACCAGGCGGGGAATTGCAATCCGGATATCTTCGGGCTCAACGGGAAGAGCGGCCTCGAGTTTCGGCTTTGCAGGCGCTGATGTCGGACGGAGGGATTTTGCGTCATCGTCATCGGATCTGGCGCGCGCGGCGATTCCTCGCAAAATCGAATTCCGCCGCTGTTCAAAATGGTTCCGAAGGGACGCAACTTCCTCTTCCGCCTGGAATATCTGTATGAGCATTTGCAGTGTATCGGGATCCTTCGGCTCCGTCCGAAAGAGGATAACTGCAGCCTTCCTCAGGAGTTCGGATTCCTTCTGCGACTGCGGCAGTCGGGACGCCGTTCTCAATGTATTACCGAGAAGCTCGATATGGCAAATTTCTCGCTCGGCGAGCCACCGTTGAAACTGACGGCTATGACTGTGAACCGGCCCCAGAAAAGGCTGGTTCATGAGCTTCACGAGATGCTTAAGCCGGGAGAACGGTTCAACCTCTTCCTCTGTCCCGGATAGCAGAATGTCGGAAGACAGAGACTCCCGGTCGAGGGTGACCATGTTGCCCTGGGATGAAAGGATATTTATCCCGAGTTCAATTTGACGGGCCTTCATTCTCGAAATCAACTTACGCAAAGTCGCAAGCGTATCGTCCCTATCGGCGTCGCCCCACAGAAAGCTCACTAATGTTGTTCGATCCGCCGAACCTTGGTCGGTGGTGAGCAAATAGGCGAGAAGCAGCAGGCCCTTCTCCGGAAACGCGACCCCATTCCCGTCCTCGTCAACGAGCTGCAACCTACCGAAGGTCTTCAGAACAAGCGCCATTTTGCCCTTCAAGTCATCACATCTCTGCGTCTGCACGAAAGCGCAGTGTGTGTATTGCGCCAGCAGAAGTCGCACTCGCGGCGGACTTTTTCCCAATGCGCCATGAAATTCAATAGTACCTGGAAAACGTATGCTACGTTTTCCAAGTTAACGGCAGAAACGAATTTCGCAATCGGCTTGGCCAAATTATCTTTAAAGAGAATTCCATATAAGATGATGATTATAGATGCACTCACTGGCACCGCGATGGCTGGAAAACGCGAATCGGAGGGCTCCTGCGCTGGGCCCCTGGATTGCCCAATGGCGGGTCAAAGCGACAGCCTGAGCCGAGGGACTTTCTTGCCTGCTACGGCTTTCGCCGCCGCGGTCAAAAGATGATCTCCGCATTAGAGTCGGCACGATAGGTCCCATTTGCTCAAACGCCGAAGTGCAACAGGATAAAAGGCGTCGCAGGGCGGCGGCAAGTGAAGGATCTATAATCAGTTAGGCAGTCGTCCCGCTGCTTCGGGAGGCTCTCGGAATAGATTGAGGCCGATGGCGATCAACTGTTGGCGAGCATGGCCTTGGATGTCGTCTACGAGCGTCGATGCAGATAGCGCGATGGTTTATGAAATCGACTATGACACAGGAACCAAATTCCGCTGCGCTCCGTTTTCTCCTCATCAACAGACGGGAGAAATCGACCATGGATTGGAATCGTGTCGAAGGAAACTGGAAGCAGGCGAAGGGCAAGATCAAGGAGCAGTGGGGCAAACTCACTGACGATGATCTCGACCAGATCGCGGGCAAGCGCGAGCAGCTGGAAGGCAAGATCCAGGAGCGGTATGGCCTCCAAAAGGATCGTGTCAGACGCGACATCGATGACTGGACCAGTCGCCAGACTTGGTAGTGCCTGAACAAAAACCCGGTGAAAGCCGGGTTTTTGCTGTGGAAGGAGCTAGTGCCGTCAAGGGTTGTCGGATGTCATGAATATCCGCCAAAAGCCAGAAGAAGTGCGCCGATCGCGATTATGGCCAGCGCTGGCCAGTTTTGCGACACGCCGAGGAATCTGAGGCCCTGGCGTCGTGGTTCCAGCGTGGTGCCGCCTTGCGGCATTTGATGCGGATTACTCGGTCTTCGACCAAGCGCCGACGTAAAGAGAAAAAGAAGTCCGCCGATGATGAGTGCGGCTCCGGTCAGGATTGCCCACATGATGGCCTCCGCTAGCGATGAGCATATTGGTTAAACCAGATCCGGACCTGATCGTTCCGTGAGTGGCTACTCACCTGAACAACCTCCACCTCGGAACCAACAGCGCCCGCATTGAATTTGACCGTTGAGTAATCCTGGAGATCCCCAATGGACGAGACACCAAAGACGGCAATCCGTAGCATGATGTTGTACGTAGCCGCGCTCCTCCTTTTGGGGGTGCTGGCGGGGGCCGTGTACACAATCTATGGCCATCCCGCTGATCCGTCTGAGCGACCAGCGGCCGATACGATTCCGCAAAAAGCTCCGGCTCCGCAGTAAGATACGTCGTTCCGCAATTGATTGATCCCCTTCGAGAGGAACGACCCCGGCTGGGCGCCTGCCAGATCCGGCGCCCACCCGGTCAGGTCGTATTGAAAAGCTCAAGCTCCACAGCAAGAGACCTGCAAGTGGCAAAGAACATGGCTTTAGAGAGCAAGCCAGGAATCCTGTCGCAAGTCCTTCCAACCAGTATGAGGTTTATAATTATAGGTAGAACAACCTGCGACAGAGAAAATCGCCAGCTGCGCAGGACCGATGAGATCGGGGTGGTGCAGTGAGACGAGGTCTCATTAGACCCTGAGAGATCGCATTGGAACAATTGAAATAAGGGAGTCTGCGGATGAGGGAACATGCAGTCGTGGTATCAGGGGCAGGGCCGACGGGCCTGATGCTGGCAGGCGAGCTTGCCTTGGCAGGCGTCGACGTCGCCATTGTCGAACGCCGCCCTGATCAGGAGCTTGCCGGTACGCGTGCCGGCGGTCTGAGTGCGCGCACGCTCGAGGTTCTCGATCAGCGTGGCATCGTCGACCGGTTCCTTGCGGAAGGGCAAATAGCCCAGGTCACGGGGTTCGCGGTCACACGTCTGGACATCAGCGATTTTCCGACCCGGCACAATTACGGGCTGGCGTTGAGGGCAGAAGCATATCGAGCGCATTCTGGCCGGCTGGGTCGGCGAGTTCGAGGTGCCGATCTATCGCGGCCTAGAGGTAACGGGTTTTGCGCAGCACGACACCAGCGTCACCATCGAGCTGTCCAATGGCGCTTCGCTCAAGGCACGCTATCTCGTCGGCTGCGATGGCGGCCGCAGTCTGGTTCGCAAGGCTGCCGGCATCGAATTTTCAGGATGGGATCCGACGACCAGCAACATTCTCGCCGAAGTAGAGATGGAAGAGGAGCCGCCATTCGGCATCCATCGCACCTCCCTTGGCATCTATGCCTTCGGCAGGGAAGAGTATGAAATCCACGACGGCAAGATCGTCTTTGCCAAGGGAGGTCCGATCGGCGTGATGGTGCCGGAGAAGAATGCCGGCGCCACGACCGAGCCGACCCTCGGGGATCTCAGGGAAGCGCTCATCGCCGCCTTCGGAACGGATTACGGACTCCACCGCGTCAACTGGATTTCCACGTTCACCGACATGTCGAGGCAAGCAACGGCCTACCGCAAGGGCCGGGTACTCCTCGCCGGCGATGCCGCCCATGTTCATTCTCCGGTCGGCGGACAAGGCCTCAATACGGGCGTCCAGGATGCCGCCAATCTCGGTTGGAAATTGGCCCAGGTGGTAAAAGGCACGTCGCCTCAAGCCTTGCTCGACACCTATCACACAGAGCGGCATCCGGTTGCGGCCCGCGTGTTGCGCATGACGATGGCGCAGGTCGCGTTGCAGCGCACCGACGATCGCACCGAAGCCTTGCGAGACATCGTCACGGAGCTGCTTGGCATGGAGGAGCCGCGCAAACGAATCGCGGCCGAAATGTCCGGGCTTGGTATCCACTACGACCTTGGCGAGGGGCATCCGCTGCTCGGCCGCCGCATGCCTGACCTTGACCTCGCCATGCCTGATGGTTCTGTGCGTGTCTTTACGCTGCTCCAAGATGCGCGGCCCGTGTTCTTGAACCTCGACGCGCCCGGCAGCTTCGACATCGCGCCGTGGTCGGACCGCATCACGCTGCTCGACGCCGGATATGACGGTGCATGGGAGCTGCCTGCGCTGGGTGTGGTCTCCGCGCCAACCGCAGTATTGATCCGGCCCGATGGATATGTGGCGTGGGTGGGTAACGGGACGCAGGATGGTCTGCAAGAGGCTGTGAATAGCTGGTTCGGACCACCCTGCTAAAGGCCGAGAAGCTCCGACCTAAGCGGCGAGCGAGATCGAATTGCAGTCCGATATCTTCTCCGGATCCGGCATCGGTTTGCCGCGACGTTCCCACGTCCGGCGGCCGATGCCGAAAGCCTCCCAGGGGCGCGCTGCACTCAAAGAATGGGCGAGATAGTCGGCTCTGGAAAGCGCGCCGGCGGCACGGCGCTGCTCCTCTTTCCGGTTTCGATCCCGCTGCCGCCGCTTTTCCTTCTGCAGTTTTTCTCGCTTCCGCTTCGGCACATCGAAGGCACCGATGGTGCGGATATCGAGGGCGCTCCGTTCCGCGTAGCTCAAGTGCAGAGCGCGACCGAGGGCGTCGGCGGACAGGTCAGAAAAGCGCACTTTTGTCCGCTCGTAGATGACCTCCTCAATGTCGGCTTTCCCAGCCCAGGGAAGCCATCGCGCCGCCCAGCCGAGCACCACCTCAACGAATTCTTCCTTGAATTCGACGAGGGCGAGGCCGGCGATCACCTCGACATAGATCAATGCGTCGTCGGCCTCGGGCACAATGTCTCCGTGACGATGCCGGATCAGTTTTTCGATCTCGCGCATCCGGCCGCGGAAATGGTTCCAACGGCTGGCCCGCATGCGGCGCTGGACGGCCTTGTAACCCAGCAGACAGTCGCCGATCTTGATGGCCGCAACATCCCGCGCCAAGCCCTCCGGCCGATCCGCTTTCTCAGCCCGCTTCTCCGATTGCGTCGCTTCATCTGTGCCAACAAGGCGATCCATCGATTTTCCTTCACGATCTGCCTTGGGAGGCCGAAACGACTAATGATAAAGGAAGGCCGAGGGGGTGATCATCTACTTTTGGCGCTGTTTACACGTCATTCTGTGGATTTTCGAAATGGCGGTTCATCGCGGGTGGTGCCGGCCGTGTCGGTCAATTTGCCAAGTCTGTCGGGTGTGTCGCGGCGACCGGCATTGCTTTGCCGACAGCTTGTTCCACGCTTATGATGCCGGGCGTCCGCGGACTGCTCATCGGACTATACGGAACGGAGAAAGAGATGCGTAATTGGCTGGGCCTGCTTGCGGCAGGTGCTCTTGTCTTGCAACCGCTCACCTTCTCACAAGCGCAAGCAGCGAATGCGCTGGAGCGGGCCATCGCAGACGCGCAACCTTGCAGGTCGCTCAAGGCGAAGGTCTCGAGTTTTGGGATTACCGTGCAGGTCGGCGTCGATAAGCTCGATTCCGTGAAGATCGAAAACCTCCAGGTGTCGGTGAATGGCGACGCTGCGGAGGCCAGTGCCCGAGGCACGCTGGCCTGCAAGACATCGGACGAAGCTCTCGTCAAAGGCGGGTTCTCGGCGACCGCGGAAGTCCATCTGCAGGTCGACCTTGCGACTTGCAAGACCGCCGAGAGTTCGATCGAGATCGTGCAGACTGGCGGTCGCTTCGGCGATGTTGTCAAAGGACTCCAGACCGAGATTTCCGAGGCGCTGCGGCGAAGCCTCGAGAAGAACCTCGCGAAGCTTTGCGAGAGGTGATCGACGGCTTTGACGCCGCTCAAGGCTTCCGCGGTTTGAGGCGCTCCCACTCCCTATCGATCATCGGCGCGGAGGAATTCGTCGTCCATCCGATCGCCGGGAAGGGAAGGCGCGGTTCAGTCATACCTTTCAATAGCTGCACGAGCGAGCATTGCCGGGTCTGAACCCATCCGCGCATGCCGGGTTTACCGATGTATTCCGCTGATACTGATAATCCTGGTGATCCTGCCTTGCAGGCGACGTACAGGAAGACGTGATCGCGGATACGCCGATCAGCACTCCCGCTACCAACGTAAAAAATTGGTTCATCTGAACGTCTCCTTGCAAGGTTGTCATGGTGGCAATCTACCATGCCAACACGAGCCTATGCGAAAACTTCTGGGGCGCTAGACGCACGCTCAGCTGAGCCGAAACATTCGTATGATTGATCAACCAATCTCAAATCGTGATGCGTCGAACCTCAGCCGATGATCAACTTCGCTTCAGTCTAGTCTGATCGGGCTATTCTGCCGTTATGGAAGTAGTTGCATGGCCGTTAATAGTCAGGCGAATTTGATTTTGACTTGAATAAATCGGGGTTCTTCAGTAGAATTACGCCATAAAATAGTAATATAAATGGGAGGATACTATGTCGTCAACTCGGTTTGATCCGATTCTGCTGCATCGTCAACATTTCATCGATGAGGTCACGTGCCTCGATGAAATCTTCGATGTTCTGGAGGAGTGGCCGGAGGACAAACGGGGTTTGGCATATGAAACGCTGTTGAAGGCGTGCAGAGATACCGCCAACGGGCGTTTCCCGCTGAGCGCTGCACGCGAGAATTTCCGTCGGTTCCTCAAGATGTCGGGCGTGCTGGCGAAGGTCGAGGGTGGCCCAAAATTCGAGCGGCTGATGAACGAGCATATGGGCAATGCTTAGCAAGACAGGCTTTTGACGAGGCTATCCGATAGCAGACGAGAACGCGCCGCCACTTTGCGGTGCGTTCTCGTCTCAACGTCTGCTGGCCTGAAGTGGTCGCAAACTCCAGATTCGCTCTTCGTCTTCAGCTCTTTGTTTTCACGCATGTCGCTGTCGCAAAATCGCGGCACAGTTTTGCGCCCTATGCTTTGATGATCGCCTATTTCTTCGCCACCAAGCGCGCGGCGCGGCAAGCCCTGCCAAGAGGCAGATGCCTGTTCGGGTGTTGGATCTCGACAAATCTTAGCCAAGGCCGGCGCTGGCCCAATCGCATCGGAAGACCAGCATGGGCTTCGAAAACCCCTTGAACCGTCGGCGCGCTACGTGAGCGAAGAGATCGGCGGCGCCGTATTCGCGAAAAATGTTCTCCGAGACGAGGATCTGGTCGCTGGAGGCTGCCGCACAGAGACGCGCGGCAAGTTGCACGGTCGAGCCGAAGAGGTCGTTGCTGTCCTCGACCGGTTCGCCGCAGTCCAGTCCAATGCGGATGTGGATCGGTTCGCTGTTACCGCCGTTGTAACGCTTGAATTCCCGCTGGATCGCCATTGCGCATTCGACGGCTGCTGTTGTCGCGGCGAAGGCCGCCATGATGCCGTCGCCGGTGTGTTTCACTTCGCGGCCCGAATTCTGGCTGAGGCATCGGCGCACGATGGCATCATGGGCTCTGACCATTTCGGTCGCAATCCGGTCGCCGAGGCGCGATGTCATCGCTGTCGATCCGACGATGTCGGTAAAGAGGATTGCTCGGTGGCCGGGATCGACGTCGCTGGACGACTGACCGGGTGCCGGCTCAGGATCGTGAATTCGGCCGAGAAAAGCCTCGACCGCCGACAAGGCAACCTCGACGATCTCGGCGGCGACGAAGCCGTGCGCTTCGCGATGCACACATTGCGCGGTTTCGGCATCCGGTGCATCCACGAGGCAAAAGGCGGTCCCGCGCCGCTGATCGAACCAGTAGGTCAGGAATTTGACGCCGTACTTGTCCTGGATATCGAGATCCATGCGATGCGCCCTGGCAACGTCGGCGGCTGACGTTCCTTCAAGAAAGTGCCGGTCCATGAAGATAGGCATCGCGCGCTCCTCCCAGATCCGCCGCGTGCAGGATAGATGGCATTGTACGACCCGGATGAAACTCCGTCCACCTCTGGGACAATCCATGAATGATTATAGGGGTTTTTGCTTCCGGCAATGCATATGAGTTGCTGTAATCCTTGTAGAGTATAAAAGGAAAGACTGAGTTTTAATCAGCAGGCCTGGGAGGGGAAGCCCGATATTTACCATAATCAGTCGCTTAATGACTGATCGCAGGATCCCAGTTCAGGCTCCATGTTCTCAAAAGCAGCGGCTGCAGGGGATCTGGAGGGGACGAAAGGAACGCCTACACTGCGAGCATCGCTGACCAAGATCAAATCCCGTGAAGCCACCCTTCGGCTGGTGACGCGGCCTACCAACGGCACGCAACTTGCATCGTACCCATGAGCTCCACTGAAATTGGGAAAAGCTGTAGCAAAGTGAGACAGACGGCACATTTTCGACCGGTTGGCTTGGCCTCAATGGGGATCGGCCATTATGCCGTTATTAACTCCGTGTGGGACGCCGCGCGCACGCTGCTGCGCGACTGGCCGGTAGACGACGGTGAAGAGTATTTCGAGGCCGTCAAGTCGTGCCTGGATGCGATCATCGGCGATCTCCCACCGGAACACGTGCGGGCGGCCTTCATCAGGGCAGCACAGGAGGCCGGCATCGCCGTCATAGAAGCGGCCGACTGAGTATTTGGCTCGCCTCGACCCCAGCCTCCGCCTGACCACACCCGTCCTCAAAGCCATATCATCCAAACGCTTGACTTTTCCTGCCGAAGTTCTAAGGTAGAACAAAACAGGAACATTGGAGATGATCATGACGCACACGGAACAGGTGATCGCCAACGCCCTCGCGCTCGTCGAAGCGTCCCGCGCAGCCCGCGAGCGGGATCAACAGCGGCGCGCCGCCTGGCAGAGAAAGGTCGAACTCAGCCGGCCGCTGCCGCCATTGCCGCGCCCTGTGCAATTGCCGTTGGCGCTGAACTGATGCAGCCGGCAAAAGTCTTGGAACCCCATCGGCCTCGACCCGAACAAACTGGACCTGATCAAACCTGGCCCGATCAAGCCTGGCCAGATCAAGCTTGGGAAGTCGAAGCCGTGCTTGCCTGGCATGACGACAATGCCAAGGCGGCGATACGCTCGCTGCTCGATGACTGCAAACATCTCCGCCAGCAATTGGCGCTGGCGGAAAGCGTGATGAGCCGCGGGATGGCCCGCGGATGGGCGCCGCGATACGAGCGGGATGCCCTCTAAAGATCCGTGTGCCCCGTTTATAGCGCGGCACCTCTAATGCTCCTCATCCTTATACGTTGCCCATCGGGCGGAGCCTCGAAGGATCTGCCGCAACGCTTTCGAACGGACGCGTCGGCTGGCCGGCGACAGCTTTGAGCGGCGCATCGGGCGCACGGTCGCCCGCAAGCAGGCCGGCGTTCCGCTCCGGCTTTTCCAGCGCGAGGGAGGAATTGGGATAGCCGATATCGAGTTGATGCACATCACGGCCGCGCCCGCATATTGCCGCGCTTCATGGCGTCGAGAAGATTGGTCGCCAGACCGAGCACGGCGGCGGCGCTCTTCCTCATAGCTGTCGAGCAGCGCGTCAGGGGCGCTGGCAGCAACCGCCGCCAGTTTCCATCCGAGATTATAGGCGTCCTGAACGCTGGTATTCAGGCCCTGTCCGCCGACCGCCGCGTGCGCGAGGCGGTCATCAGCCCGAAGGGCAAGGCGATGACCGATCGCATCGATATCGCCCGCGAGCGGATGGGCGAGGGCGAACCGCAGGCGGATTAGCCTCTGAATCACTCCGGAATGTGGCCTTTGAATTCATCGGAGCCATTGCGCCGGCGCGTCGGCGATGATCTTGTAGCGTCCTGCAATCGCAACGTTTTCCGGTGATTCCCAATGTTCGATATTCTGTGGCGCGGCCTGGTGATCGGCGCCGGCGCAACCATCCTCATGGACCTCTGGGCGATCCTGCTCACCCAGTTCGGCCAGGCGGCGCCCAACTGGGCGCCTGTGGGACGCTGGTTCTGGCACCTTAGCCGCGGCAAGGTCTTTCACGAGAGCATTGCCGACGCCGAGCCCTATGGCAGTGAATTGGCGCTCGGCTGGACCGGCCACTACGCCGTCGGCATCCTCTATGGGGTGATCTTCGCCATCATCATGGGCTCGGCCTGGCTGGCGGCCCCGACATTTCTTCCCGCCTGGGTCTTCGGCATCGTCACCGTCGGGGCAGGGTGGTTCCTATTGCAGCCGGGCCTCGGCATCGGCTGGGCCGCTTCTAAACATCCGACCCCGAACAAGGTCCGGTGCTTCAATCTGCTGGCTCACACTGTTTTCGCGCTGGGGCTTTATGGGACGGCGTTGATCATCGGCTGAGATCAGCCAAAACCCCTCCCCAACCCCTCCCACAAGGGGGAGGAGCTAAGATGCCGCACCCGCTTTCTAGATCTGCGACGTTTCAAGAAGAACGAGGTGGGCGCTCCGGGTTAGTCCCTCCCCCTTGTGGGGAGGGGTTGGGGAGGGGCCTTTCTTGGATACCCACGAACCGAACAGCCTCGCCTCACCGCGCCGCCCAGTTGGCGCCGCGGCGGAAGATGGTCTTCATCTGGGGAACGTCGAATTCCTTGGCCTGATGGCCGAGCGAGGAATAGAAGACCCGGCCCTTGCCGTATTTCCGCTTCCAGACGACGGGCATGACGACGTCGTCGATCCAATAGGCATGTTCGCCGGTGAACTTCGTCGTCGCCAGAACCTCATTCGAGGGGTCGACATGCATGTAATATTGCTCTGACGTATAGGGGAAATCGGCGATGCCCTCCATCAGCGGATCGTCGGGCCGGGTGATGTTGACGGTATAGTCGATGATGTTGCCGGGGTGAGCCACCCACTGGCCGCCGATGATGAACTGGTAATCGACGGAGTCGCGGAAGGCATCGCCGGCGCCGCCGTGATAGCCGGCGATACCGACGCCGCTTTCGATCGCCGTGGCGAGGTTCTTGACCTCCTCCTTCTCGATCTTCGACATCGTCATGATCGGCACGACCAGGCTGAGATCGTGGACGGAAGGGTCGGCAAGCGCCTCGGTGCCGTGTTCGAGATAGACCTTGAAACCGTCTTCCTCGAGCATGGTCTTGATGATTTCGGCGCACTCCTGCGGCTCATGCCCGCTCCAGCCGCCCCAGACGATCAGTGCTTCACGCATAGTCTTTCCTCCTGAAACTTATTTCGCCAGCCGTCCGTCGACGATGGAATCGGACAGCGGGGCAGGGCGCTCCGTCGCCGTGGTGATCGCGACCGTTCGGCCGGTCGCGGCGGCGATGTGGAAGGCTTCCATGACTTCGAGCACATGCAGCGCCAGGTCGCCATTGGCGCGGTGCGGCCGGTTGGAGCGGATCGCATGCGCCATGTCGGCGACGCCGAGCGAGCGGTAGTTGCCGTCGGCATAGGGCGTGGTGACCGGTTGGTCCTCGAACGGCCCACCCTTCTTCAGATATTCCACCGGGCCGGCGAACTTGTTGGGATCGGGCACAACAAGCGTGCCTTCGGTGCCGTAGACCTCAAGCGGCACATGCTTGTGGCCGGCGACATCGAAGCTCATGGCGATCTGGACGACGGCGCCGTTGGCAAAGGCCATCATGCCGGTGACATGGGTCGGCACATGCACGGGAATGCGCTCGCCATTGCGCGGTTCGCTGGTGATCAGCCGTTCGGCGCGCGGCGTCGTCGCAAAACCCGCAACTTGCGAAACCGGTCCGAGAAGATTGACGAGATCGGTGATGTAATAGGGACCCATGTCGAGCATCGGCCCGCCGCCGACTTCGTAATAGAAGTCCGGGTTCGGATGCCAGCGCTCATGGCCCGGGCACATGAAGCTCGCCGAGCCACCGACCGGCTGGCCGATGACGCCCTGGTCGATCAGCGCGCGGGCCGTCTGGTGGCCACCGCCGAGGAAGGTGTCGGGGGCAGCACCAATGCGCAGATTCCTCGCCTTGGCGGCATCCGCCAATTTTTTCCCTTCCGCGAAATTAATCCCGAGCGGCTTTTCCGAATAGGTATGTTTGCCGGCCTCGAGCGCCTGCAGCGCGACCGCGACATGGGCTTTCGGGATCGTCAGATTGACGATGATCTCGACCTTCGGATCGGCGAAAAGCTCTTCGATCGATCGGGCGGGAACGTTGAATTCCTTAGCCTTCGCCTCGGCCAGCTCCCGATTGAGATCGGCAACGCCGCGAATGTCGAGAATGGGAAAGGATGCCATCGCCGTGAGATAGGCGCCTGAAATATTGCCGCATCCGATGATGCCGATACCGACTCTCTCCATGAATTCCTCCATTGATTGTGATTGTGGCGCCCGTCAGAGCGCCGGCCCGGTCGTGCTCCAGGGCGATTCGTAAAGCTCGTAGAGCGCCACGGCAGCCGCGCCCTGCGCCCAGAAATCATCGCTCGAATCGTCGAAGACGAGTTCGCTCACCCCCTTCAGCGACGGCGGAATGGCGAGCGCATAGGCATCGCGCAGGCTGTTCAGAAAGGGTTCGCCAAGCGCCAGGCTCGAGCCCACAAGGATGACGCGGGGCGGCGCAAACAGCGTGACGATGTTGGCGATGGTCAATCCCACCGCTTCGCCGGCGCGGATGGCGGCGCTGATCAGCCGGTCGTCATCAGCCTTGATCAACGCCTGCGCATGGTTCATGCCGCGGCCGAGCCGGATCGCTTCGGCAAAACGCCCGTCGGCTGGCTGTTCGCCGAGGATGGCGCTTTCGCCGGCCTGGCTGAAAAGCCGGATGACGCCGTTCGGCCCCATGCCGAGCACGAGGTCGCCGAGATTGTGGCTGAGGCCGCCGGCGCCGCGAAACAGGCTGTTGCCGTGCAGCACGCCGAGCCCCAACGTTTGTTCCAGCGAAATCAACACCATATCCTCGAGATCGCGCGCCTTGCCGAACCAGTGATGGCCAAGCGTGATGGCATGCGCGTCGCTCTCGACGATCGTCGGCGTCGAGAGCCGCGTTGACATCTCTGCGGCGAAATCGACGTTGGTGTCGCGAAAGATCGGGCTGCTTCTGATGTAGCCGGTGCGGTGCTCGATGACGCCGGGAAAGCCGAGGCAGACGCTGTCGACATCCTCGAGCGACAGCCCGGCATCGACGACGCAACGCCTGACGCCGTCCTCGACGAGATCGGCGATGACGCCGATTGGCTGCCGGTCGATGCGGATCGGCAGGGAAAGCTTCGACAGCACGTCGCCGCGGAAATTGGTGACGACGAAGACCATCCGGTTGGCGGCGATCTTGCCGCCCACCACGCGGGCGGCATCCGGATTGAGCTCCAGCGCCACGCGCGGCCTGCCGCGCACCGCCTCGTTGCGGATGTCGCCTTCATGGCGCGGCAGGATCAGCCCGTCGTCGAGCAGCGACGCGGTGATGGCGGAAACGGTGGTGGTGGAAAGCTCGGTGCGTTCGCTGATCTCGATGCGCGAGATCGGACCATGGCGCCGGATGGTATCGAGCACGTTCAAGCGATTGATCGCGCGCATCAATTCTGGATCTGCGGTCTTCATAAAAACTAGCCGGCATCGTTTGTTGGGCGGAACCCAATATTTTTAACGGGTTACGAAATAAATAGCAGGCAATCCCGTGGGCCTGTCAAGCGTATTTGGTAAAAATAGCAGCGATTGGGTTGACATCCGGGCAAAGCTCCGCTGAATTAATCCGCATAGGGGAAAAATTGTGAGGATAGACCCCTGGGAGGAAAATCAATGAATTTTATGCTGAAGAACGCCGCTTTCGGCGGCAGGCGCATTGTATCCATGGCTGCGGCAGCCGGCCTGTTGTTGGCGGGAGCGGGCGCCGCCTCGGCGACGACGGTGGTGAAATGGCTGCATCTCGAGCTCGACCCGAAAAACGTCGCGGCCTGGGAAGACATCGTCAAGAAATACGAAGCCCAGCATCCCGACGTCGACATCCAGATGCAGTTCCTCGAAAACGAGGCCTTCAAGGCCAAGCTTCCGACATTGCTCCAGTCCGACGACGTGCCGGATTTCTTTTTCAGCTGGGGCGGCGGCGTGTTGAAGCAGCAGTCCGAGACCGGCGCGCTCCAGGATGTGACGGCAGCGCTTGATGGCGATGGCGGCAAGCTGCGCAGCGCCTATACCCCGGCTTCGGTCGATGGCCTGACTTTCGACGGCAAGACCTGGGCCATTCCCTACAAGGTCGGTCTCGTCAGCTTCTTCTACAACAAGACGCTGTTTGCCAAGGCGGGCGTCAAAGCCGAAGACATCAAGACCTGGAGCGATTTTCTCGCCACGGTTCAGAAGATCAAGGCGGCCGGCATCGTGCCGATCGCCGGCGGCGGTGGTGAGAAATGGCCTATCCATTTCTACTGGAGCTATCTCGTCATGCGCGAGGGCGGCCAGAAGGTGTTCGAAGCGGCCAAGAACGGCGAGGGCGAAGGTTTCCTTGATCCGGCTATCATCAAGGCCGGCGACGACCTCACCGAACTCGGCAAGCTCGAGCCGTTCCAGCCCGGCTATCTCGGTGCGACCTGGCCGCAAACGCTCGGCGTTTTCGGCGACGGCAAGGCTGCGATGATCCTCGGCTTTGAAGCGACCGAGGCCAACCAGCGCAAGAATGCCGGCGACGGCAAGGGGCTTTCATCAGACAATATCGGCCGTTTCGTCTTCCCGACGGTCGAAGGCGGCGCCGGCAAACCGACCGATACGCTTGGCGGCCTGAACGGCTGGGCCGTCACCAAGAAGGCCTCCAAGGAAGCGCTCGATTTCCTCGCCTTCCTCACCAATGCGGAAAACGAGCGGGCAATGGCCAAGGCCGGCATGTTGCTTCCCGTTGCCGTCGGCGCCGATGACGGCGTCGTCAATCCGCTGCTGGCCGAATCGGCCAAACAGCTTGCCGGTTCGACCTGGCATCAGAACTTCTTCGACCAGGATCTCGGCGCGGCCGTCGGCCGTGTCGTCAACGACGTCTCCGTGGAAATCGTCTCCGGCCAGATGAATTCCAAGGACGGTGCCCAGATGATCCAGGACGCTTTCGAGCTGGAACAATAACCAGCGCCCGCAGAGCCTTCCCGGCGCTCTCGATCAAGTGGAGCGCCGGCATTGCTGCCGACGAACGAAAGCAGGACCCATGGCCAATATTTCAGTACCCTCGATGACATCGGCCGCAAGACCGGCAAGACGGGCCGCAAACCGGAAAAGCTCGGTCGCCCACGACCGGCTGACGGTGCTGTTCATCTTTCTGCCGCCGGCGCTGCTGCTCTTCACGCTCTTCGTCATAATGCCGATGGGCGAGGCGGCCTGGTATAGCCTCTACAAGTGGAACGGCTATGGCACGCCGACCGAGTTCATCGCGCTGCGTAATTTCCAAGTTCTGTTCCGCAATGCGGCCTTCACCCAGGCGCTGGTCAATAACGGCCTGATCATCGTGATCTCGATCTGCATCCAGGTGCCGCTCGCCATCTGGCTGGCCACCATGCTGGCGCACCGCATTCCGGGTGTCGTCGGTTACCGCCTGATCTTCTTCCTGCCCTATGTGCTGGCGGACGTTGCCGCGGGCCTCATCTGGCGCTTTGTCTATGATGGCGACTATGGCCTGTTTGCCGCCGTTTCCAACTTCTTCGGCTTCGCCAACCCTTACGTGCTCGCCGACAAGGACGTGGCGATCTATGCCGTGCTTGGCGTTATCGTCTGGAAATATTTCGGTTTCCACATGATGCTGTTCATCGCCGGCCTGCAATCCGTCGACAAGAGCGTGCTGGAGGCAGCCGAAATCGACGGCGCCACCGGCTGGCAGAAGTTCCGTTATGTCACCCTGCCGCTGCTCGGCTCGACCTTGCGTCTTTCGATCTTCTTTGCCGTCGTCGGCTCGCTGCAGCTCTTCGACATGATCATGCCGCTGACCGGCGGCGGGCCGTCCAACTCCACCCAGACGATGGTCACCTTCCTCTACACCTACGGCGTCATGCGCATGCAGGTCGGCCTCGGCAGCGCCGTCGGCGTGGTGCTCTTCATCATCTGCGTGACGCTCGCCTTCGGTTACAAAAGGATATTCATGCGCCATGACTGATATGAGCTCCTCCATCCGCATGAGCACGTCAACACGCGTCTATCTCTACGCGTCGCTGAGCCTGATTGCCGCGATCGTGCTCGTACCGCTGCTGACGACCGCACTCGGTGGCTTCAAGACGCTGGGCGACCTGCGCACCAATCCCTTCGGCCTGCCGACGGAGTGGCAATGGGCGAACTACACAGATATTCTCTTCGGTGAACGCTACTGGCTGCAGATCGGCAATTCGCTGGTGATCGCGTCGCTCACCGTCCTCCTGACGCTGATCGTCTCGTCGATGGCGGCTTTCGCCTTTGCCCATGTCCGCTTTTTCGGATCGTCCTTCCTGCTCAATTATTTCCTGCTCGGCCTGATGTTTCCGGCGGCGACCGCGATCCTGCCGCTGTTCATTCGCATCCGCGATCTCGGCCTGCTCGATACCTATTGGGGCGTGGTGCTGCCGCAGGTGGCTTTCGGTCTCGGCATGAGCATCCTGCTGTTTCGAAACTATTTCCGCAATCTTCCGGAAGAATTGTTTCAGGCGGCCTTCGTCGACGGCTGCGGTTATCTCCGCTTCTTCTGGCATATCTCGCTGCCGCTCTCCCGCCCGATCGTCGCCACCGTCAGCATCATTTCCTTCGTCGGCAGCTGGAACAGCTACATCCTGCCGCTGATCATGCTGAACTCGGAATCGAAATATCCCTGGCCGCTCGGCATCATGGTCTATCGCGGCGAGTACGGCACGGAATGGCAGCTGGTGCTGGCCTTCATCACGCTGACCATCCTTCCCACCGTCATCGTCTTTTTCGTCGCCCAGAGACACATCATCGCCGGTCTGACCGCCGGCGCCGTGAAGTCCTGAGCCGAACCGTTGGAGTGCAATCATGGCATCCGTTGAACTCACCGATATCAGCAAGACCTATGGCGCCGTCGACGTTATTCACGGCATCTCGCTTCATATTGAGGATGGCGAATTCGTCGCCCTCGTCGGGCCGTCCGGTTGCGGAAAATCGACACTGCTCAGAATGATCGCCGGCCTTGAGGAGATCACCGATGGTGAGATCGCCATCGGCGGCAAGGTCGTCAACGCCATGACGCCGCGGGAACGCAACATCGCCATGGTCTTCCAATCCTACGCGCTCTATCCGCACATGACGGTGGCGGAAAACATGGGCTTCAATCTGAAGCTCGCCGGCGTTGCCAAACCGCAGATCGAAGCCCGGGTGGCCGAAGCCGCCCGCATGCTGGATCTCGGCAATCTGCTCGACCGCAAGCCGGCCCAGCTCTCCGGCGGCCAGCGCCAGCGCGTCGCCATGGGCCGTGCCGTCGTGCGCAATCCCGCCGTCTTCCTGTTCGACGAGCCGCTGTCCAACCTCGATGCCAAGCTGCGCGTACAGATGCGCTCGGAAATCAAGACGCTGCACCAGAAGGTCAGGACGACCTCGATCTATGTCACCCACGACCAGATCGAAGCGATGACGCTTGCGGACCGCATCGTCGTGCTCAATCAGGGCAGGGTGGAGCAAGAGGGAACACCGCTCGAACTCTACAGGAAACCCGCCAATCTCTTCGTCGCCGCCTTCATCGGATCGCCGGCGATGAACATGCTCGAAGGCACGGTCGACGGCGAAAATGGTGAACCCGCCGCCCGCCTCGGGGACGGTACGGCAATCCGCATCGCGCCCGACCGCAAGGTCAAGGCCGGCCAGGCCATCACCATCGGCCTGCGCCCCGAACATCTCGTTCCCGGTGTTGCCGCCGGCACGGCGCTTGCCGGCCGGACGATGCTGGTGGAACCGACAGGCGCCCAGACCCATGTCGTCTTCGACCTCGCCGGACAGCAGGTGACCGCCATCGTCGACGGCGAATACCCCGCCCGTTACGGCGCCGTCTTCGAGGCAAGCATCACCAGCGATCAGGTGCACGTCTTCGACCGCGGTACTGGTGTGGCGCTTTAGCACAAGAACCGCTAGGGCATGCGAATCCTCGGTCCAGGAGATCGTCGACACCAGTCCCTCATCCGGTTTGCTGCCACCTTTGCCGTGGGTGATCGCGACCATTTCTGGGATGAACAAATCCGATGGTGTCGCGCATACAGGTGATGCCGATAGGGCCGCCGGGGGAATCGGCCGCGTTGCTCCCTACTGGGGCCAATGAATAGGGCGGATAGCCAGCACCTACCTGCTCAAAAGACCGAAACAGCCGCCGCCGCCGGACGTTGCCAATGCCACAAGTTGCACTATTGTCTGTCCGGCACGCGAAAACCTGATGGTGGTTAATGCCGGTAGTAACTCGACATCTCATTGACCGGGGGGACGGAGCCACGGTCGAGCTTTTTCAAGCTCAAGCCGCAAGCGAAACGCCCGCAGGAGCAATCCTATTTGTCCACGGCAATCAGGGTGGCCGTCTGCTTGGAGGGATAGAGACGGTCAACAGCGGCGCGTTGCTTCGGTTCTGTTCTGGTTTGAATATTACTGCTGCGGCAGTCTCGCAGCCCGGTTTTGGGGCGTCAGATGGCCCTTCAGATTTCTGCGGTCCCAAAACCCAGCAAGCGATCATAGCTGCTCTCGCCTTCCTGCGGGACCAGCCTTCCGTCGATCCTAACCGAATTGTTCTCTGTGGAAACAGTCGTGGTGCCGTTGCATCGGCAATGGTCGCCACCCAGGTTTCTGATCTGCGAGCAGTCATTCTATCCAGCGGCGTCTACGATCTTGAAGTCGCTTATCACGAGAGTTCAGACGGTTTGCGGTGGGCTATCGAGAAAGAGGCGGGCCTATCGAGAGAGGCCTTTCTGGCTCGCTCTGCTTTGCATTGTGCGCCCGAAGTTCGGTCTGAGACGCTATTGCTGCATGGAAAGCATGACGACCGTGCTCCGGTTGCCCATGCCGAACTCTTCTCAAAAGCTCTGTCCAATGCCGGAGTCCTGGCGACGCTTCACGTCTTTGAGTGTGGACATCAAATTCCGAGGAACCACATGCAGGCAGCTCTCAGGCCCTTCCTGCAAAGGGTGTTCAATCCCGTCGTGACGTACCACTAAGGCCGCAAGACAGCTTCGGGCAGCGGGAAAGTGACGAAAACCTAAAAGAGGTAAGCCCAAACCCTGCCTCTTGAAGGAGGAGAAAAAATGAAACGCATCGAGATGGAGGTGAGCGGCGGCTGCCAGTGTGGTGCCGTGCGCTACCACGCAACCGCTATGCTTGACAATTCGCATCTCTGCCATTGCCGCATGTGCCAGAAAGCCTCGGGCAACATCTTTGCCGCGCTCGTCGCCGCGCCCGATGATGCGCTCAGCTGGACACGCGGCAAGCCAAGCATCTGGAAGAGTTCGGAGATTGTCGAGCGCGGCTTCTGCGCCAATTGCGGCACGCCATTGTTCTTCCACCACCTCGAAAACGGTCGCACCAACCTGATGATCGGTTCGCTTGACGATCCGCACGCCTTCGCGCCGCTTGCCAGTACCTGCACCGAGAACATGGTGGCATGGTTCGATACGATCACGGGCATAGAAAATACCGGTGCGACCGAAAACAACGGCGCCGACTGGGCCGCGGCGATCAAGGAGAGCAACAACCAGCACCCCGATCATGATACCGCCTCATGGGCGGTGAGGGGGCGTGATGGCTGAGTCCTGATCCGGCGGTCGCCAGTGCGGCGCTGTCCCTTGCCGCTATTTCGAAAGGCCCTCGTGCCGGAAACCAACGACAGCGGCAACAGCTTACTTTCAAGATTATGCACGCAGGGTGCCTAAAGATTTGCTCTTTAGCTATTTCGGGCCTCGACGCAGCCCGTCAGTTCCGGCCCTGTAGCGGTCGTCCATCCGAGCCGAGCCGATGTCCGTTGTTGGTGCGAACGGGACAGCCGCCGGGCCATCCCGGCGGCCGATTGCCGCGATATATTATTCCGCCGCGACCCGTGTGACGCCGTTGGCCTGGATGATCTTTTCCAGCAGCGCCAGTTCTTCCTGGGTAAGATCCGTCAAAGGCGGGCGCACGGGGCCGGGATTCTGCCCGAGGACGCGAAGGCCGGCCTTGATGATCGAGACGGCATATCCCTTCTTGCGGTTGCGCAAGGCGACGAAGGGGAAGAAGAAGCCTTTGAGGATCTCATCGACGGTTGCCTGATCGCCGGTGCGTAGGGCACCGTAAAAGCGCTGGGCAAGCGCGGGCACGAAGTTGAACACGGCCGATGAATAGGTCGTCACGCCGGCGGCAAAATAGGCCTGGGCATAAACCTCATGGGTCGGCATGCCGCCGACATAGACGAGACGATCGCCAAGCAGGGTGGTGATCTCGATCACCTTGTCGACATCGCCGACGCCGTCCTTGAAGCCGATCAGGTTCGGGCATTCCTCCGCCAGGCGCGCGATGCTGTCGGCGGTCAGGACGGCGTTGTCGCGGTTATAGACGATGACGCCGATGCCGACCGATTGGCAGACCGCCTTGACGTGGGCGATGAGACCCGCCTGCTCGGCAAACATCAGATAGGGCGGCAGCAGCAGCAGCCCGTCCGCGCCGGCCTTCTCGGCCGCGACTGCGATCTCGATGGCGAGCGAGGTGCCGTAGCCGGTTCCCGAAATGATCGGCGTCTTGCCCGCCGACGCCTTGGCCGCCCGGATCACCTGCGGAATCTCGGCAGGATTAAGCGAGAAGAATTCACCGGTGCCGCCGGCGGCAAACAGTGCAGCAGCGTCATAACCGGAAAGCCACTTGACATGACGGCAGTACTTCGCTTCGTCAAATTTCAGTTGGTCGTCGAAATGCGTAACGGGGAACGACAGGAGACCACTACCGACGGCCTTCTTCAATTCAATCGGGTTCATCATGAAGTCCTATTCTTGACGTGTTGAAAACCGGCTCACTCGCTGTCGAGCACTTGCAGAAGTGCGGCGATATAGCCGTAGCAGAAGGCAAATGCGGTGGCGGTTGGATCCTTGCCGCTGACGGTCGGCACATGGTCGGGCATCAGCATGTATTTGAAGCCCACCTCCTTGTAGATCCTGGCGGAGCGGACCATGTCCATGTCGCCTTCTTCAGGGAAGGTCTCCATGAAGGACAGCTTGCCGCCGCGAATATTGCGGAAGTGAACATTGAAGATCTTGCCGCGCTGGCCGAACCAGCGGATGACATCGTCGATTTCCTTGCCGGGATTTTCCAGCATCTCGCCGATCGAACCCTGGCAGAAATTGAGGCCGTGATACGGGTTTTCACGCATCAGCACGAATTTCTTCAGACCTTCCACCGTACCCAGCACCCGCGTGACGCCGCGATAACCCGGCGGCGTATAAGGATCGTGCGGATGGCAGGCGAGCCGGACGCGGTTGCTTGCAGCGACAGGAACGACGCGTTCCAGGAAATAGTCGATCCGCTCCCAGTTTTCGTCCTCGGAAAGCACGCCGGCAAGGCCGGGCTCGGCCTGCTGATCCGTCTTGTCCCAGCGGAAGCTGGCATTCAGCGATCCGCCGCGTCCCGGTTCATCCGGCGTGCGGGGAATGCCGATCAGGTTGAGATTGTACTTCACCGCAGGAATGCCGGCGGCTGCGACATTCTCGATCAGCTTGCAGACGGCGTCGATCTGTCTGTCGCGCTCGGGGCCGGCAAGCAGGATATCGGGATAGGAAGCCTTCTCGATTGGCTGCGAGGGCAGCGGCAACTGGATCATGTCGAGAATCAGGCCGAAGCTTTCGACCTTGTCGCGATGCTGTTCGAGATCGGAGAGCGTCCAACTGCTCGGCTTTCCCGGCGGGTCGGCGTTGATATGCTTCACACCCAGTTGCGCGAAGATACGATAGTCGTCGTCATCCCGCGCTGCGACCTGTGTTCCCAGATACATTTGAGTCTCTTTCGAAATTATCCAATGTCATATGACATAATATGAATTTTGAAGGGTGTCGAGCCCTATTGCTGCTCCGCGAGCATGCGGTAGCGGCGCTGGCTGGCCAGCATATGGGCGCGCATCGCCTGGCGGGCGCGTTCGGGATCCTGATCGGCGATTGCCGAGAGGATTTCGACATGTTCGGCATAAACCTTCTGAAGATAGTCGCGGTCATTGGCTTCCGGCAGCGTCGGAAATTGGCCGCGGGGGATAGCTCTGGGGCCGAAATGGCGTAGGACATCGACATAGAATCGGTTGTTCGTAGCGGCGGCAATCGCCATGTGGAAGGCGTAATCCGCTTCCACCGTTTGCTGTCCGGTTTCGATCAGGTTCGCCATTCTGCGGTTGGCGTCGCGGATTGCCGCCTCTTGCTCGGCGGTGCGGCGATAGGCGGCGATCGCCGCCGCTTCACCCTCGGCGGCCATGCGAAACTCCAGCAATTCCAGGGTTTCCGGAATGCTTTTGATTTCCACCGGCGTCAGCGACAGGACCGGATGCGCCTTCGGATCCGCGACAAAGACGCCTTTGCCCTGGATCGGCTTGACGAAGCCTGCCGATCTCAGATCGGCAATGGCCTCGCGCACCACGGTGCGGCTGACGCCGAATGTAGCTTCAAGCTGCGGCTCGGTCGGCAGTTGGTCGCCGACGCGCAGCTTCCCCGTTTCGATTTGCGCCCGCAGCTGATCGATAACCTGTTGCGCCAGTCTTTGCCGGCCACGGCTGAGTGTCGTCATTTCGGCCCCCCAATCCCTTCGCATCAAGTCTCTGCCGCCCAGGTCTTGTCAATCCTATCGGACTTCGTTAAATCATAATACGACATACGGACGACATAATATGTTTCCTATAGTAATCCAGGGAGGAGTGACAATGAAGCATTTTTCTAAGGGCTTGTTCGTCGGTGCCGTCATCGGCGCCCTGACGATCGCTGCACCGCAGATGCAGGCCGCCACGCCGCAGGACCAGCTGGTGATTGGCACTTCGCTGGCGCAGGTACTGTCGCTCGATCCGCAGCAGGCGACTGAAGGCAAGGCAGTCGAGATCATGTCGAATCTGTACGATCGGCTGGTCGCCAGTACGGCTGATGGTAAGATCCTTCCGCAGCTGGCGGAAAGCTGGAAGATCGACGACAAGGGCATCACCTTTATGCTGCGCAAGGCCAATTTCGCCTCCGGCAACCCGGTCACCTCGAAGGATGTCGTCTACTCGCTGGCGCGGCTCCTGAAGATGGACCAGGCCGCCGCCGCCAACCTCAAGCGCGTCGGCTACGACAAGGACAATGTCGAAAAGCTCGTCAAGGCCGTCGACGATCAGACGGTGCGGATCGATCTCTCCGACCAGGTGACGGCAGAGCTTCTGCTCTATCGGCTGACGACGACGACCACCAGCGTGGTCGACAGCGTCGAGGTCGAGAGCCATGCCGTCGACAGCGACTACGGAAATGCCTGGATGCGAACGCATTCTGCCGGCTCCGGTCCGTTCACCCTCAATCGCTGGTCTCCGAACGAACTGGTGATCCTTGACGCCAACAAGGACTATATGGCCGGCGTGCCGAAGATGCGCCGCGTCATCGTCCGGCATGTGCCTGAAAGCCAGGTCGAGCGGCTGATGCTCGAACGCGGCGATATCGATATTGCCAGCGCCTTGACCGCATCGGATCTCGCGACATTCCAGACCAAGAAGGGATTTGCCATCCAGCGTATTCCGACGGGCGGCTTTTACGTCCTATCGATGAATGCCGGCAACAAATACCTCGCCAATCCGAAGGTTCGCGAAGCCATCGCCTACGGCATCGACTACAAGGGCATCGAAAAGACGATCATGGGCCCTTACGGCCGGGCGAGAAACGTTCCCGTTCCGGAGAATTTCGAATATGCCATCCCCAACCCCGATTGGCATCTCGATGTCGAAAAGTCCAAGCAGCTGCTGAGCGAGGCAGGCTTCAAGGACGGCTTTTCGCTGACGCTGAAGACCATCGCGCAAACGCCGCGCATCGATCTGGCTACCGCCATCCAGGCATCGCTGGCCCAGATCGGCATCAAGATCGACATCCAGCAGGGCAACGGTTCGGAAATCATCGCCGCCCATCGCGCCAGGGATTTCGATCTGCTGATTCCGCAGACCAGCGCCTACATGCCGAACGTGCTCGGCTCGATGGAGCAGTTTTCCTCCAATCCCGACAACTCGAAGGAAGCCAACAATGCCGGCAATTTTGTCTGGCGCTCGGCCTGGGACATCCCGGAACTCACGGCCCTGACGGCCAAAGCATCGATGGAGCCGGACGCCAAGAAACGTGGCGAACTCTATGTTCAGATGCAGAAGATGTTCGTCGAACAGAAGCCGGCGGTGCTTCCGCTCTTCGAGCGCTTTGAGCCGATCGTCCTCAATAGCAAGGTCGAGGGATATGTGGGGCATCCGTCTCAGCTGACGCGTCTCGAGAACGTGACCAAGGTCGAAACCCAGTAATACTCCCAGGACAGCCGATCATGAAGGAACTCTCCGTAGCCGAATTTGGCCGACGCCTGGCGCATTTGCTGGTCAGCCTGTTCATCCTCTTATGTGTGACCTTCGTGATCGGCCGCGTCTTGCCCACCGATCCGGTCGGCGCAATCGTCGGCGAGCTCGCCGATCCCGCTGCCTATGCGGCGATGCGGGCGCGCCTGGGGCTCGATCTGCCGATCTATCAGCAGTTTTTCCTCTACTTGAACGGCTTGGCGCATGGCGATTTCGGCACGGCCGTCCTCACCGGCAATCCCGTCTCTTCGGATCTTGCCCAGGCGTTTCCGGCGACATTCGAACTGGCAACGCTGGCGGTGATCATTTCGACCTTCGTCGGTGTCCCTCTGGGGCTGGTCGCAGCACTCTTTCGCGACAGCTTCATCGACAAGACGGCGCGCGTGGTCGCGCTCGTCGGTCATTCGATCCCGGTTTTCTGGTTCGGCATCGTCGGCCTCGTCATCTTCTACGCCGGCCTCAATTGGGTCGGTGGGCCGGGTCGGATCGATGTCTTTTACGAAGGCCTCGTCACGCCGCAAACCGGGCTGTTGTTGATCGACAGCCTGCTGCAGGGCGAGACGGAAATCTTCTGGAATGCGCTCGGCCATATCATTCTGCCAGCCGTCATCCTTGCCTATGCGGCGATGGCCTACATCACCCGCATGACGCGCAGCTTCACCCTGGAGCAGTTGAGCCAGGATTATGTCATCGCGGCCCGAGCCAAGGGTGTGAGCCCGCTCGGCACGATCTGGCGCCACGTCCTGCCGAACATTGCGGTGCAGCTGATCACCATTCTCGCCATTTCCTATGGCGGTCTGCTCGAAGGCGCTGTCGTGACCGAGATCGTTTTCTCCTGGCCGGGCATTGGCCAGTACATGACCAACGCGCTGATGATCGGCGACATGAACGCCATCGTCGCCGGCACCATCATTGTGGGATTCATTTTCATGTTGTTGAACTTCCTGGCCGACGTCGCTTACGCCGTCTTTGATCCGCGCATGCGGGAGGCCGCCCGATGAGCGATGTTATCCGCAGCGAAATTCAGATCCGCCCTCCAAGTATGTCGACCCGTGTCGCGGCGTCGTTTGCGCGCGCCGGCCGCAAATTGGCGGCCGAGCCGCTTGGTCTTGGAGGGTTTGTCATCCTCGGTCTGCTTTGCTTGATCGCGATCTTCGCGCCGCTGCTGGCGCCTTACGATCCGGCGATACAGGCGCTTGGCGATGCGTTGCAGCCGCCGAGCCTCGCGCACTTGGCAGGCACGGACGAATTCGGCCGCGACATCTTGAGCCGGCTCATCTTCGGCACGCGCATCACCATCCAGACCGTGCTGTCGATCTCGTTGATCGTTGGGCCGATCGGCCTGTTGATCGGCGTTGTCGCCGGCTTCTTCGGCGGGCGCACCGATGCGCTGCTGATGCGCGCCACCGATATCGTTCTGTCGTTCCCGTCACTGATCCTGGCTCTGGCTTTTGCTGCGGCACTCGGCGCCGGATTGACCACCGCAATCATCGCGATCTCGCTGACCGCATGGCCGCCGATTGCCAGACTCGCGCGCGCCGAGGCGCTTGTCGTCAGAAACGCCGATTATGTGGTCGCCGCCCGCCTTTATGGCGCCTCGCCGATGCGCATTCTTCTCCTCTATATCGCCCCGATGTGCGTCCCGTCCGTCATCGTTCGCCTGACGCTCAACATGGCGGGTATCATTCTGACGGCCGCTTCGCTTGGCTTTCTCGGGCTTGGCGCCCAGCCGCCGGCGCCGGAATGGGGCGCGATGATCTCCAGCGGCCGCAAGTTCATGCTCGATTATTGGTGGGTTGCCGTGATGCCGGGTATCGCCATCCTCCTCACCAGCCTTGCCTTCAACATCGCCGGAGATGCTCTGCGCGACATTCTGGATCCTCGCCATGCAAGATCGTGATCTGCAGCCCGTTCTTTCCGTCGAAGGTTTGAGCGTCCGTTTCGGCCGAGGCGCCGTGCCCGCCGTCTCCAATGTCAGTTTCGACGTCGGGCGCGAACGCGTCGGGATCGTCGGAGAATCCGGCTCCGGCAAATCGACGACCGGTCGCGCCATCATGCGGCTTCTGCCGCCGGCCGCAGTGGTCTCGGCCGAGCGTCTGGATCTCGCCGGCAGTTCGCTGCTTTCAAAGACCGAACGTCAGATGGGAGCGCTTCGCGGCAAGGATGTCGCGCTGATCATGCAGGATCCGCGCTATTCGCTGAATCCGGTGCTCTCGATCGGCAAGCAGATCGCCGAAGCTGCCCGCCTTCACCTCGGTCTTCATAAGAAACAGGCGCATGAGGCGGCCCGCGCCATGTTGGAGCGCGTGCGCATCAGCGATCCAGAGCGGGTCATGGCGCTTTATCCGCATCAGATCTCGGGCGGCATGGGCCAGCGCGTGATGATCGCCATGATGCTGCTGGCGCGGCCGAAGCTTGTCATCGCCGACGAGCCGACCTCGGCGCTTGATGTCAGCGTCCGCAAGGACGTGCTGCTGTTGCTCGATGAACTGGTCCGCGAGAACAATTCCGGGCTGCTTTTGATCAGCCATGACATACGCATGGTGGCAGCCTTTTGCGAGCGCATCATCGTCATGTATGCCGGCCGGATCGTGGAAACGCTGACCAGGCTCGAGGACGCCAGTCATCCCTATACCCGCGGGCTGATCGCCGCGCTGCCCGACCCCAGGAACCCGGTTCGCCGGCTTGCGGTCCTCGACAGGACGAAACTCGATCTGGAGATGGCGCAATGATCAATGTGCGTGACCTCGATGTCGTCTTTGCCTCCGGCAAATCAAGCAACCATGTCGTCAGGGGCATCACTTTTCAGGTTGGCCAGGGGGAGACCCTTGGCATTGTCGGTGAATCCGGATGCGGCAAATCGACGGTGCTGCGTTGCCTCGCCGGCATGGAGGCCGGTTGGACCGGTCACATCGAGCTTGGCGGCAAACCGATCGGCAAGAAGCGCTCCCGCGAGGAGCTGAAATTCGCCCAGATGGTTTTTCAGGATCCTTACGGATCCCTGCATCCGCGCCATCGTATCGGCACCGCCCTGGCGGAACCGCTGCGCGCCATGGGCCATTCCGAGATCTGGTCCAAGGTCGAAAAGGCATTGATCCAGGTCGGTTTGCCGGCGAGCTTCGCAAACCGTTTTCCGCACGAGCTTTCCGGCGGCCAGCGGCAGCGGGTGGCAATCGCCCGGGCCCTGATCCTGTCGCCGCCCATCCTGTTGCTCGACGAGCCGACATCGGCGCTCGATGTCTCGGTCCAGGCCGAAATCCTCAACCTGCTGGCCGATCAACGCGAGGAAAAGGGCCTGACCTATCTGCTTGTCAGCCACGACCTCGCAGTCATCGCCCATATGTGCGACCGGGTGCTGATCATGAAGAACGGTTGCTTTGTGGATGAGCTCACCAAAGCGGATCTGCAGGCCGGCACCACGCATGATGCCTATGCGCGCGAACTGTTCGAAGCGAGCTTTATCGAGGCTTGATATCCTCGATCGCGGTGGCGTGGAATTGTCCGGTTTGCGCTAATGGTTGCCCCTCACCCTAACCCTCTCCCCGTAAACGGGGCGAGGGGACATGCCACACGAGAGGTGGAGGGAGGGGAACGGAGAGGTTGCGGCGGGGGGTCCCTTCGCCCCGCGAGCGGGGAGAAGGTGGCGGCAGCCGGATGAGGGGCGGTCTCTGCGATCTCTTGGCCGAGATATCGCGTGTCCTCAGCGAGCCGTCACGGCACCGACATGCCTGACCGCCGCGACGCTGCCCCTTTGGACGAGATGGCAGGCAAGCTCGACCCGCCGCCGTGGGGCCGCAAGGCCGAGCATCATGTCGCGCAAAAGATCGAGCGCGGTGGCGCCGAGTTCGCGCATCGGAATATGCACCGTCGATAGCGGCGGATTGAGAAAGGCCGACTGTGGCAGGTCGTCTATGCCCATCACCGAGATGTCCTGCGGCACAGCATAACCCATCGCCTGCAATCCGCGCACCGCGCCGTTGGCCAGACTGTCGCCAGCCGTCAGGATGGCGGTGAAGGAGAGGCCTTTCTCGCGGATAAGACGGGTGACCGCTTCGGCGCCGAGTTCCGGCAGCCAGTCTTCAACCTCGAGCACCAGATCGGCATCGGCGGCCAGCCCATGGTGCTGCAGGGCATCGCGCCAGCCTTCGAGGCGCCGCTCGATCGTCCGCCGTCCCGGCCTCAGCATGAACAGGATGCGTTCATGCCCGGCCTTGATCAGCCGCTCGGCGGCGATGAAGGCGGCCGAGCGATTGCAGGGCGTCACACTCGAAAGCCGCATATAGGGATCGTCGCTGTTGACCAGCACGACGGGCTTTCCGAGATCAGCGGCCGCCGCCAGCATGTCCTCTTCGTCGACGGTCAGGATCAGCATGCCGCCGAAGCTGGGATCATCCCGCATCTCGGCGAGGACGCGGACCTCATCCCCGTTGTCGGCGACCGGCCGTATCGCCAGTTCGACGCCGAGGACGGCGGCACGCGCGTTCAATCCTTCGAGCACATAGAGCGTGAACTGGTTGCGGACATAGTCGATCATTGCCGCGCCGGAGGCGACGAGCATGACCTTCTTGCCGGCAACGCTCGCCGGCAGCGCGTAGCTGACGGCGCTTGCCGTTTCCAGCACCAGCTTGCGGATCTCCGGCCTGACGCCCTTTTCGCCGGCCAGCGCACGAGACACCGTGCTGATCGAGACGCCGCATCTGGCAGCAATGTCGTCGAGGCGTGTCCGCCTGCTTTTTTTCTCTTCCGCCGCCATGTCGTCTCCTCGCTCCCAGCTACTATGCAAAAATCTTTCAGATTGCGCAAATGGAATGCCTATGCACAATTGTCCTTGAGGAGTCCGCGACAAGCGGCAGAGCAGGGAGGCTTTGAAATGTGGCTAGACGGCCAGTCCAAGCGTCGGTGTTTTACCCGGCGTTCCAAGGCTTGAGCGGGCTGAAGCATGACCGCTGAGCAGCAATCCCATCTCCGCCGTTCAACGGCGAAGGCCAGCCCGATCGTCTACTGGCAGCTCGCCCATCTGTGGCAGCAGCGCTACGACGTCGCCGATCGTCCGATGGAAGGCAGCATGGATCCGTTCTTCTTCGTCACCAAGACGAAGAATTTCATCCCGCATGAATATCCCTGCCGCACCGAATTCAAAAAATCCTTCTCCGGCCGACGGCCGCAGCCGACTGCCGAATTCGAGGCCGTCCGGTGGTGGCTTCCTTTTGCCTCCCCGCGCGTCGATCTTTCCGGCTTCTGGTTTCGCCCGACACGCATCGGCTGCTGGGCGCGCACCTTCCTCGATGCCCGCTCGGCGGGGTCTGCCACGCTTCGCTTGTCGACCTGCGGCGGCGCGATCCTCTTCGTCAATGGCCGCGAGCAGGGCTTCATGGCGCCTTATGAGCGCAATCTCGAAGCCCAGCAGCTCTTCGAGGTCGATCTGGTCGCCGGCCTCAACGAGATCCGCGTCTATTTCGACGATCTCGCCGAGCGCGACGCCCGTTTCTATTTCCAGCTGGATTATGTCGAAGGGCCGGAAGTTGAAACTGCCCTGCCTGTTCCCGTTGCCGCCGGTGATGCGGATGCGCTGGAGGTCATACTCGAAGGCATGCGCTTCGACCGCACCGCCTATCTCGGCGAGGATGTGACGATCATCTTCCCCGCGCCGCTGCCGGTGGCGCTGAGCTGCCATGTCGAGATCGAAGGCGACTTCATGTCGATCGAGCGCTTCGATTATGATTTCGAGTTGGAAGCGGGAGCAACGAAACTGGCGCTCGGAACCTCGGCTGATATGCCCGCCGATTTCCGCCATTTCCGGATCACCTTCACAACAGGCGCGCTTTCGCTCAGTCGCACGCTCGGCGTCGAGATCTGTCATCCCGAGCGCCAGGGGGAGGCACCCGCTGCCCTTGAGGACCGTGTCGCCGAGGCGCTGGCCGAGGTCGCCGCCCATTCAGAACCCGATACGGTCTGTGCTTTCGCGCGCCTTGCGCTCGGGCAGGGCGGCGAGGAAACCGAGGCGATGATCTCGGCGATGCTGCCGGTCATCGAGGATTGCCACGACTGCGCCGATTTCGTGCTGGTGCCGCTGCTCTTTGCCTATACGCGCTGGAGCGATCTGCTATCACCGGCGCTGCGCGACAGGATCGAGCACGCCGTCCTCAATTACCGCTACTGGATGGATGAGCCCGGCAACGACGTCCAGTGGTATTTTTCGGAAAACCACGCGCTTCTCTTCCATACCGCTGCCTATCTCGGTGGCAGACTTTTCCCCGATGCCGTCTTCGTCCGTTCCGGCCGCACCGGCGCCGAGCAGATGCGGGTCGGCGAAGAACGTGTCCGCGCCTGGCTCGATCACTTCGAGCGCTGGGAAATGGCCGAGTGGAATTCCGTTCCCTATTTCCCGATCGATCTCAAGGGGCTGACGGCGCTTGCCGCCTGCGCGTCGGATGAGACGATCCGAAACCGGGCAAGTTCCAGCATCGTCCGCCTGATGGAGATCGTTGCCCGCTCGGCCCATCACGGCATGCTGACCGGCAGCCAGGGCCGTTCCTACGAACATACGCTGCGCCCCGGCCGATCGGTCGAACTCTCCGCCATCGCCCGGCTGCTCTGGGGCCGCGGCTGGTACGGCCGGCGTGTCCACGCTTTGCCGCAGCTGGCCGTCTGCATTCGCGATCATGGCCTGCGGTTTCCAAAAGCGCTGGCCGAAATCGCCGCGCACCAGTCGGACGATGCGCAGGAATGGACCTTTTCCCAGGGCGAGAACCGTTTCGCCGCCCTCTACCACTATAAGACCCGCGACACCGCGCTCGGCACGATTGCCCATTATCGTCCCGGCGCTTGGGGCTACCAGGAGACGGTGCTGCATCTGCGTCTGGGAACCCGGCCGGAAGCGCAGATCTGGATTAACCATCCCGGCGAAACCATCCAGTTCGGGTATGGCCGGCCGAGCTTCTGGGGCGGCTGTGGAACGCTGCCGCGCGTGCATCAGTATCGCGATCTGGCGATCCTCGATTTCGAGATCCATGAGGGCCAGCCGGATTTCACCCATGCCTGGTTCCCGCTCGAGGCTTTCGATGACACGGTGGTTGACGGCAATCTGGCGCTCGCCCGGTCGGGCGACGGCATTGCGATGCTGATCGGCAACGGTGCGCTGGAGCCGGTAAGGCAAGGGCCGACGACGGATATCGAGCTGCGCCTGGCCGGCCGCAAGGGCCGCTGGATCGTCCGTCTCTCCGATCTCGGGCGCGAGGCTGATCTTGACGGCATGCAGGCGCGTTTCGCCACGCTCTCGGCCCGCCGCGACGACGAGGGCGCCTTGATCGTTATCGATCCGGATTATGGCCCGGTCGTCTTCGAAGAGAACGGCACCGTGCGCGCCGAAGGCCGCATTCTTCGTCCGACGGACTGGCCGGTGCGGGGAGACGCGGTACATCTGAAGATACCGGGCAGGCAGCCTCGGCGCGCGGCCTCGTAGACGACGTGTCCGGCAGGTGGAGGACCGGCCGGACACAGGAATTCATCGGTCAAGAGGAGGAGAAAATGACCAGAATGAAATCGATCGGCGCGGCTTTTGCTGCAGTTCTCTTGAGTTCCGTTGCCGCCCATGCCGGCGACGTGCGCATCATGTGGTATTCCGACGGCGGCGAAGGCGAGGTGATCAAGGATCTGCTTTCGCGCTTCTCGAAGGCCAACCCCGACGTCAACGTCATCCTCGACGAAGTCTCCTACAATGTCGTCAAGGAACAGCTGCCGGTGCAGCTTGAAGCCAGGCAGGGGCCGGATATCGCCCGTGTCACCAACCTGAAGGCGCCGGCGCAGCACTGGCTCGATCTGCGCCCCTACCTCACCGACGCGAAATATTGGGACGATAATTTCGGCGCCCAAGCTGACTGGATGCGTCCCGATGGCTCAAATGCCATTACCGGCTTCATGACGCAGCTGACGCTGACCGGGGGCTTCGCCAACAAGACACTGTTCGAGCAGGCCGGCGTTGAAATTCCCGGTCCGAAGGCCACCTGGGACGACTGGGCGGCAGCAGCCAAGAAGGTCGCCGACAGCCAGAAGGTCTTCGCCATGGCGATCGACCGCTCCGGCCACCGCGTCTCCGGCCCGAACATCTCCTACGGCGCCAACTACATCGCCGCCGACGGCAAGCCCGCGCCGCTCGATCAGGGCGCCAAGGACTTCCTCAGCCGCTTCGTCAAGTGGAACGAGGAGGGCATCATCAACAAGGACGTCTGGGTGAGTGCTGCCGGCTCAACCTACCGCTCTGCTGCCGAGGACTTCATCAATGGTGGCCTCGCCTATCTTTATTCCGGCAGCTGGCAGGTTTCGGGCTTCGCCCAGAAGATCGGCGATAATTTCGACTGGGTCGTGACGGGAAGCCCCTGCGGCCCGGTGGCATGCTCCGGCATGCAGGGTGGTGCGGGTCTGGTGGCCGTCAAGTACACGAAGAACCCGAAAGATGTCGCCAAGGTGATGGATTACCTGGCAAGCGCCGATGTGCAGAAGGAATTTGCCGAGCGCAGCCTGTTCATCCCGGCGCACAAAGGCGTCGCCTCCGGCCAGCTGGACTTCAAGACCGACAATCCGCATGTGCAGGCGGCGCTGAAGGCCTTCGTCGAAGCGGCCGGCCAGACGGCGGCACCGGCCATGAAGCTGCCGGGCTGGAAGTGGTCGGATGCCTATTACAGCGCCATCGTCGCACGCATCAGCCAGGTGATCGCCGGTGAAATGAAGCTCGACGACGCCTATGCCCGCATCGACGAAGACATCAAGGCCAAGGTCGCCGGCAACTGACGGAAAAGCAGATGACGGCGAAGACGGTTTCTTCCGAACCACCGGTGAAAACCGGTCTACAGCAGGCACTCTCGGCGTCTGTCCGGCTTGTCATGGGGCTCATCGACATTCCCATGCGCGCCTGGCAGAAGCTGACGGGGCTGAATGGCATGGCGGGCGTCTTTTTGGCGCCCAACATGCTGATCTTTTCTGTTTTCGTGCTCTTGCCGCTGGTCATCAACTTCATCTATTCGACGACGGGCGGCAGCGCCATCTTCCTGCCGAACAGGACCTATGTCGGCGCCGACCAGTACCGCATTCTCTTCGATTGCCGTTCGTATCTCGATCCCTCGACCTGCGCGGCCGACACTTTCTGGGCGGCCGTGCGCAACACCGCCGTCTTCGTCGTTTTCCAGGTGACAGCGATGCTGATTGCGGCGCTCGCCACAGCTTTGATTCTCAACCGCGAGCTTTCCAATCGCGGCTTCTGGCGCGCCGTCTTCTTCTTCCCGGTGCTGCTGTCGCCCGTCGTCGTCGGCCTGATCTGGAAATGGATCCTGCAGCGCGAGGGCCTGTTGAACTATGCGTTGAGCCCCTTCGGCTTCGAACCCATCTCCTGGCTCAGCGATCGTTTCTGGGCCTTCTTCTTCGCCGTCTTCGTCTCGGTCTGGGCGCATATGGGTTTTTATGCGCTGATCCTGCTCGCCGGCCTGCAGGCAATCCCGCGGGACCTCTACGAAGCGGCGGCAATGGACAAGGCGAGCCCCACCCGCATCTTCCGGCGGATCACCCTGCCGCTGCTGATGCCGAACCTCATCGTCGTCCTGGTGCTGGCGCTGATCCGCGCCGTGCAGATCTTCGACGAGGTCTTCGTGTTGACCGGCGGCGGGCCGGGCACCAGCACCATGTACATCACCCAATATATCTACGAGACCGGCTTTGCGAGTTCGCTGCGCAATCCGGGACTGGCTTCTGCCGCCTCGATCCTGATGGGCATCGTGCTCGTCATCCTGACGCTGGTTCAGCTCGGCGTCAGTAGCCGCAACGAGAAGAAGGGAGCACGCCAATGAGCGCTGTCTCTGCATTTCTGCTCCGCCGCCGCGGCCGAGGCTGGCATTGGACCGATGTCGTCACCTGGATCTGGCTGGTCTCAGGCGTCTTCCTGATGTTCGGGCCCGCCGTTTGGCTGGTCTTCTCTTCCTTCAAGACGCCGGCCGCCCTTGCCGAGTTCCCGCCGTCCTTCCTGCCCTACGTCACCGAACAGGCGGTGGTGCCGGGCTACGACAAGCCGTTGCCGCTCTATAATGTCGCAATGCCGGATGGCAGCACGCGTGTGCTCGCCGAAGTGCGCCGCATCGGCATCATGGGGCAGATGGTCGATCCGAAACAGCCGGGTGAAATCGTCAAGGTCAATATCAAGGACCGCACGCCGGTCCGTGAGGTCGAATTCGCCGGCGGCAACTACACCGAACCTTTCCAGCGCTTCGATTTCTTCCTGTTCCTACGCAACTCCGTCTTCGTCACCGTCATGGCGACGGCGATTACGCTGCTCGTCAATTCCATGGCCGCCTTCGCGCTGTCGAAATACCAGTTCCCCGGCCGCACCGCCGTCATGCTGATGATCCTGGCAACGCTGATGGTGCCGCTCTCGGTCATCGTCGTACCGCTCTATTCCGTCATCGGCACGTTGAACCTCTTCGACAGCCTCTGGGGCGTCATCCTGCCGACCGTCGCCACCCCGACGGGCGTCTTCCTGCTCAGGCAATACATGCTGACGATCCCCGACGAATTGCTCGACGCTGCGCGCATGGACAAGGCCAGCGAATGGCAGATCTACTGGCGCATCATCCTGCCGCTGTCGGCGCCGGCTCTCGCCGTGCTGGCGATCTTCTCGGTGGTCTGGCGCTGGAACGACTTCCTCTGGCCGCTGATCGTGCTCTCGCGCAAGGAACTCTATACGCTGCAGGTCGGCCTCAACGTCTATGCCGGCGAACTCAACGTGCAATGGCACTATATCCTCGCCATGACCGTCGTCTCGATGATCCCGGTCGTGCTGATTTTCGTCTTCCTGCAGCGCTTCATCACCACCGGCATTGCCGGCTCGGGGCTCAAATAGGCCAGCTATAATTTGAAAGAGGCCAGCTTCCATATGAAACAGGAGAGTGCATGAGCGGGCTCGAGCTCAGGAACATCGTCAAGAATTTCGGCGCCGTCGAGGTCATTCGCGATGTCTCGCTTCAGGTCAACGACGGCGAGTTCGTCGCTTTCGTCGGCCCCTCCGGTTGCGGGAAATCGACGCTGCTGCGCCTGATCGCCGGCCTCGACAAGCCCACAGGCGGCAGCATCGCCATCGACGGCAAGGATGTTACCGCTATCAGCGCCGCCGATCGCGGCTTGGCCATGGTCTTCCAGTCCTATGCGCTCTATCCGCATATGAGCGTCAGGGAAAACCTCGCCTTCGGTCTCGAAAACACCAAGGTGGCCAAGGCCGAGATCGAAGCGCGCATTACCGACGCCGCGCGCATGCTGGAGATCGAGCCTTTCCTGCAGCGCCGCCCGGGCCAGCTCTCCGGCGGCCAGCGCCAGCGCGTCGCCATCGGCCGTGCCATCGTCCGGCGGCCGGATGCCTTCCTGCTCGACGAGCCGTTGTCCAATCTCGACGCCGAACTCAGGGTCAGCATGCGGGCCGAACTGGCCGCCCTTCACGCCCGCCTGAAGGCGACGATGATCTACGTCACCCATGATCAGGTCGAGGCAATGACGCTGGCCGACCGCATCGTCGTCTTGAGAAGCGGCAGGATCGAGCAGATAGGAACACCGCTGGAACTGTACAATAGGCCGGCCAACCGCTTCGTCGCCGGCTTCATTGGCGCGCCGCACATGAATTTCCTCGAAGGCGCGGTTGTCGGTCACGAGGACGGTTTCGCCGAGGTCGAAACTGTCGGCGGCCATCGCCTTTCCGTCATTGCCAAGGAGGCACGCCCGGCGGGCGAAAGGGTCAGCATCGGCATCCGGCCGCAACATATCACCCTTGCCGATGCGGCCTCAGCAAGCCGGCTGGATACAAGCGTCACTCTTGTCGAGGAACTAGGCTCGGAGACCGTCGTCCACGCCGATGCAGGCGGGAAAAAGCTGATTGCGGTCTTTGCCGGCCAGCAGCGGATGAAATTGGGCGACAGCCTGCCGCTGCATCTCGACCCCGAGGTACTCCACCTCTTCGGCGAGGACGGCAGGCGTTTGTCCTAAAGCATGGCGCGCAAAAGTGTGCAGCGGTTATGCGATAACGACATGCGTGGAACAATGAGCCGGACAAACAAAGGCCCGCGCCGCAGCGCGGGCCGAATTTCATATCAGCACAACATTATTGGCTGTTCTTATGGCTTTGTTGACCAGCCTTTACATGCTGCTCATGGCTGCCGCCGCGGGTTCCGCTGGACTGCGCGTCGCGGCCGCTTGAAGAGGCGCTGCGGGTATTGGAGTCATTCTTGTGACTCTGCTGTCCAGCCTTGACGTGCTGTTCGTGGGTTCCACCTTGGTTTGCCATTTGGTTTCTCCTTGGATTTTGAACTGAGGCCACGTCGACCTCGGGTGGACAACCTCGCTCCGGTACATGCGTTCCGCATTTTAACATTTCGTGATCGCAGCTCGAGCCGAGGAGCGAGGAAGCAGGCCGGGCGGGCAGGGAGCTCGCCTGCCATTTCGTTGGCCATCGGGAGAAAGCGGAAAAATCCCGATATTCTCCAGCACCGCCGCGTCCGCTTGGCGCGGCCCGCAACCTCGATCTGAAATGCGCATATCGGCGAAAAGGTTCCAGGAAAACAACCGCATCCACCCGCGCCGGAAGCTTCGATGCGGCTCGCCGGCTCTTTTCAAACCGACAGCTCGCTCTACCTTAAAAGGGACGTGACGAAAGGAGAAAACCATGACCGACGCACCGAATACGGCGACCCCGGCGCGAAGAGTGTTGCGTGGCCGCCCCTACAGCATCGGCGAATTTGCCAGGAAATACCGGTTGGATGACAAGGAGGCAAGGCGCCTCTACGACAAGTTCGGCCCGTCGGCTACCGAACTCGACCTGTTGATGGCGGCAAAGCGGCGCCCGCCGGGCCTGCCGACCAATCTCGACGCCTGACGGTCCGACATGAAGATCCGAACCGGAAGCTGCCTTTGCGGGGCGGTGGCCTACAGGGTGGAAGGCGAACCGCTTCGCACGGGCCTTTGCCACTGCGCCGATTGCCGCAAATCGAGCGGCTCCGCGTTCACCTTCTTCGCGGTCTGGCCGCGCCAGGCTTTCTCCCACAGCGGCGAGGTCGCCACTTTCTCCGGCCGCAGCTTCTGCCCCGTCTGCGGCAGCAGGCTTTTCTGCCTTAGGGATGACGAGGCGGAAGTCCGTCTGGGCTCGCTTGACAGCCCGCCGACGGATCTTGCGCCTGGCTATGAAGTCTGGATCAAGCGGCGCGAACTGTGGCTGCATCCCTTGCCCGGCGCGGGCCAATTTGCCGAGGATGCGAACTGACGGGCGCTAAAGCGCGTCGCCATCGAGATCAAACGCACCGAAACTTGACTTTCCTTACCAATATTTCATTTCACCCATCTGCAATTCCGTGCCAGTTCGGCGGCAACGCTAATCGCCGGTTCATCTGCGCTATGATTATTTTGCCGCAGAGGCCGCAAGCGGCCACTGACGAATTGAGGACGACATGAACAAAATCGTAAGCGGCAGCGAAACCGGAGCAAAGACAGGCGCAGCCTCCGATCTCGCCGCGGTCCTGGCTGCATCGGGACGGCAGGGCAGGCGCAGCCGCTGGCGCGGACGCCTGATCATCGTGCTGATCCTCATCGCTGCCGCAGCAGTTGCTGCCTATTTCTATGTGGGCCGTGGGCAAAGCGAAGTAAGTTATGCTACCCAGCCGGCAAGACGCGGCGATCTGACGGTGCTTGTCACCGCCACCGGTTCCGTGCAGCCGACCGAGCAGGTGGATATATCGAGCGAGCTGTCGGGCACGGTCCGCGACGTCAACGTCGATTACAACAGCACGGTCAAGTCAGGCGAAGTGCTCGCCCTTCTCGATACCAACAAGCTCGAGGCCGATGTGAAGAGCTCGCGCGCCAAGCTCAATTCGGCCAAGGCGAACGTCGTCAAGGCCGATGCCGATATGCAATCGGCAAGCACCTCGCTCGAGCGGTTGAAGAGCCTGGTCAGGAGCAACGTCTCCACCCAGCAGAGCCTTGATGATGCCAGCTACAAATATGATTCCGCCGTCGCCGCCAAACAGATCAATGAGGCCGAGGTCCTCGCCTCGGAAGCCGATCTGCAGCTCGCCGAAGTCAATCTCGCCAAGGCGAAGATCATCTCGCCGATCGACGGCGTCATCCTCACCCGCTCCGTCAATCCGGGCGCCACGGTCGCAGCCTCGCTTTCGGCACCGATCCTTTTCACCATCGCCGGCGACCTGAAGAAGATGGAGCTGCAGGTGGATGTCGACGAGGCCGATGTCGGCCAGATCGCCGTCGGCCAGAAGGCGAAGTTCACGGTCGACGCCTATCCCGACCGGACATTTCCCGCCGAGATCGAGCAGATCCGCTTCGCCTCCGAAGTGGTCAACAATGTCGTGACCTATAAGGCGGTCCTGTCGGTCGACAATGCCGATCTGCTGCTGCGCCCCGGCATGACGGCGACGGCCGATGTCACCGTCGAGGCCGTCAAGGATACTCTGATGGTGCCGAACGCCGCGCTGCGCTATGCGCCTGCGCAGGCGGAAAGGCGCAGCCGCGGCATTTTCGGTATCTTCGGCCCGCCACGCCAGCGGAACAACAATGCCGGTTCGGCGCTGACGGGCACGCAGCGCCGCGTCTGGGTGCTGCGCAACGGCCGCCCGGTGCCTGTTGTCATCCAGGTCGCTTCATCCGACGGCCAGTTCACTCAGGTCGTCTCCGGCGACATCAAGCAAGACGACGCTTTGGTGATCGACGCCACGGCGCGTGCGAACTAGGCGGAGAGACGGATGGCAAGCCCGCCGCTCATCGAATTCAGACAGGTCTCGAAAGTCTATGGCGAGGGCGAGGCGGCGATCCGCGCGCTCGACCACGTCGATCTCGCGATCAACGCCCATGAATTCGTCGCGATCATGGGCCCATCAGGCTCCGGCAAGTCGACGGCGATGAACATTCTCGGCTGTCTCGACGTGCCGAGCGCCGGCGACTATATCTTCGAGGGCATTCCGACCAGCGGCTTCGACCGCAGCCAGCTGACGCTGCTGCGCCGCCACATGCTCGGCTTCGTCTTCCAAGGCTTCAACCTCCTGTCGCGCACCTCGGCCGTCGAGAATGTCGAACTGCCGCTGATCTATCGCGGCATGGCGGTGCGCGAGCGGCGCGAAAGGGCCCGCGAAGCCCTGGCGCTGGTCGGGCTGTCCGGTCGCGAACATCACAAGACGCAGGAACTGTCAGGCGGCCAGCAGCAGCGCGTCGCCATCGCCCGCGCCATCGTCACCGAGCCGGCCTTGCTGCTTGCCGACGAGCCCACCGGCAATCTCGACACGAAGACCAGCGTCGAAATCATGGATCTGATGACACGGCTGAACCGCGAGCAAGGCATCACCATCGTCATGGTCACCCACGAGCCAGATATTGCCGCTTATGCGCAGCGGCTTCTGCGTTTCGTCGACGGCAAGCTGGAGACTGAGGTCGAGCATCGGAGGAGGTCGGATCATGTTCTTTGAGACGCTGAAGCTGGCGCTGCGCGCCATCAGCCGCAACATGCTGCGCTCGTTCCTGACCGTGCTCGGCGTCGTCATCGGCGTTGCCGCCGTCATCGCGCTGGTGACGATTGGCAACGGCACGACCGCGCAAGTCTCGACCGAGCTGTCGCGGCTCGGCACCAACATGCTGTTCGTCCGTCCCGGCCAGTTCGGCCCCGGCCGGGCGAGTTCCGAGGCCAAGCGCTTCAGCATCAAGGACGTCGCGGCGATCCGCGACCAGATCACCGGTCTGAGGGCGGTGGCACCGCTCAACCAGTCCACCGCGACTGTGATTTTCGGCGGCCAGAACCATTCGACAAGCGTCTCCGGCACCACCAATGATTATTTCATCGCGCAGGATTGGAACCTGGCGCTTGGACGCAATTTCACCCCTGCCGAGGAACGCGGCCAGGCGCGCTGCATCATTGGCGAAACGGTGCGCTCGCAGCTCTTCGGCAGCGCCGACCCCACCGGCCAGCAGATCCGCGTCGGCAAGGTCTCGTGCCCCGTCATCGGCGTGCTTGCCAAGCGCGGCCAGTCCGGCATGGGCAACGATCAGGACGATGTCGTCATCATGCCGGTCAAGGTGTTCCAGCGGCGCATCAGCGGTAACAGCAACGTGCCGCAGATCATCATCTCGGCGCGCGACGGCGTCTCCACAGCCAAGGTGCAGTCCGATGTCGAAAATCTCCTGCGCGAGCGCCGCAAGATCGTGCCCGGCCGCCAAGACGATTTCAACGTCAACGACATGACCCAGATCGCCGAGGCGATGACCGGCACGACGACGCTGCTGACCGGCCTGCTTGGCGCCGTCGCTGCGATCAGCCTGCTCGTCGGCGGCATCGGCATCATGAACATCATGCTGGTCTCCGTCACTGAGCGCACCCGCGAAATCGGCATCCGGCTGGCGATCGGCGCGCTCGAAAACCAGGTGCTGACCCAGTTCCTGGTGGAAGCGGTGGCGCTATCACTCTTCGGCGGCATCACCGGCATCGTGCTTGGCTTGAGCCTCGGCTTTGGCGCCGTGACGCTGCTGAAAGTACCCTTCGTCTTCAGCCCCCTGATGGTCGCCGTCGCCTTCCTCTTCTCCGCGGCGATCGGCATGATCTTCGGCTATTTCCCGGCGAGAAGGGCAGCGCAGTTGAACCCCATCGAGGCGCTGCGGCACGAGTAAGAGACGCCGCAAGCGCTATAGCGCTGCGAGGGCGCGTGCCATGCGCCCGAGCGCTTCCTTGAGGACTGAGCGCGGACAACCGACGTTTAGGCGGATGAATCCTTCTCCACCCGGCCCATAGACGCGCCCATCGTAGAGGTTGACCCCGGCCCGTTCGACGAAGAATCGATGGATTCCTTCCACCTTTTCGTCCAACTCTCGCGCGTCGAGCCAGACCAGATATGACGCGTCGGGTCGCATCGGTGTGATACCCGGAAGATTGTTGCCCGCTACGCCCGAGACGAGATCGACGTTCTCGCGAACATAAGGTGTAAGGCTGTCGAGCCATTGATCGCCCGAGCTATATGCGACTTCAAGAGCCAGCCGTCCGAAATAATGAGCGTTCAGCATGAACGATGCTTGCATGACCTGGAACAGCTCCTCGCGACGTTTCCGGTCAGCGACGGAAACTGTAGCCGCAGGTACACCGGCCAAATTAAATGTCTTGGTCGGTGCTGTGCAGATGAAGGATTTTGCCGCCGCGGCGTCACCGAGAGAGGAGAATACGATATGAGGACGATCGCTTAGTCGAATGTCGCAGTGAATGTCGTCGGAGATGACCAGGATGCCGTAGTGCTCACATATGGCGTCAAGGCTCTTCAGCTCCTCACGTGTCCAGGCCTTTCCGGCAGGGTTGTGCGGATTGCACAATAAAAACGCGCGGGCGCCGTTCGCAGCTTGCCGTTCGAAATCCTCCAGATCGAGCTCGTAGGCACCGTTCGCAAGTCTCAGGCGGTTGATCAGGAGCTTCCTGCCATTCTCGCGGACGACTTGGAAATATGGAGAATAGACTGGTGCCTGGACGATGACGCCGTCACCGGCTTGGGTAAAGGTCCGCAAGATAGCTGCGACGGAGGGCATGATTGCCGGAGCAGGAAGCAGCGTCTCGACATCCACATCCCAGCCGTGGCGGCGCTTGAACCAGGACTTTATGATTTCGTAATGGTGCGGATCGCGCTTGGTATAGCCATAGATGCCGTGATCAACGGCCTCGCGCAGGCGTGCAATCACCGGTTCCGGCGCACGAAAATCCATGTCGGCCGTCCAGAGCGATATCAATCCGTCGCCCTGGACGCGGGGAGAGAATTCGTCCCACTGATTGGCCCATTTCGCCGAACCGAATTGGCTGCGGTCATGAACAACGTCAAAATTCGTCTCCTCGGCGCCCAGTTTCCTGGTCGCCGGTGCATGGGACTGTGTCATCGTTTGAGTCCTAGTATTTGTGTGCGCAAGCCGCGCATTGAAAGAGCGGGACAATCACCTCAGGATTTGTCGCAGGAACTGCCCGGCGGCGGCTGTGATGTCGCCAGCGCGTTTACTTCGGATTGTTCAACATCCGCACTTCCTATGATTTGTGAGCGCGCGCGAGATGACTTTCCACGGACATGGAATAGCGAGACATCCCGAAACAGAAGATCCAGTAGATAACCGCCGCAAAAAGATAACCGGTTGACGAGATAGTCGGTCCCGCCCAGTTCGGATCGATACGGGCGGTTTCGACTGCTCGCAGAAAGTCTGCTATGCCGACGATCGCGACGAGCGTCGTGTCCTTGAAAAGTCCAATGAACGTCGAAACAATGCCGGGAATGACGATCGCGAGCGCTTGAGGCAGGATGACGAGCCTCATGCTCGTGAAGTACCCGACGCCCAGGGCCTGAGCCCCTTCATATTGGCCGTTGGGGATAGCCTGCAGCCCGGCACGAATTACTTCCGCCATGTAAGCCGCCGAGAAGAGGGCAGTGCCAATCATTGGGCGCAAGAGTCTATCGGGCGTTAGTGCCTCAGGCACAAACAGAGGCATCATGAAGTTCGCCATGAAGAGCACGGTGATAAAGGGTACGCCTCGGACAATCTCGATATAGAAGACACAGACGGCCTTGACGATTGGAAGCTCAGAACGTCTGCCGAGTGCGAGGATGATCCCAAGCGGCAGCGAAAACACGATCCCTACAACGGACATCAAGAGCGTGATCATCATTCCGCCCCATAGCGTTGTGTCTATGACCGGCAGACCAATCGTTTCCACACCACGAAGCAGCGCAAACGCCACAATGGGATAAATTCCGAAGAACAGCAGTGCTGCGATGTTGCGACATGGGGCGCTCCGCCATAGGAGCCACCCGACCAAGGCAGCACCAATCAGCTGCGTTACGTCGACCCGCCAGCGCTCGGTTGCCGGATATGCGCCGTACCGTAGATAGTTCAGTTTAGCGGCGACAAACGACCAGCATGCGCCGTCTGGATTGGCACGGCAGGTTTCGCTGTCACCGCTCCACACGGCATTTATCAAGGCAAAGCTCAGGAATTGCCAAACGAGCCAAACCGCCAGCCCGGTGAAACACACGGTTAAAAGGCATGAGAAGGGACTGGAGAACAGGTTCTTCTGCGCCCAAGTCATAGGGCCGGGCTGGATTCCGGGCGGCGGAGCGACAGCAGGAATGTATTCATATCGATATGCAGCCGGCACATGAAGAGTTTCATTCATCTTATCGCTCCACGAGCGCAAAACGTTGGTTGAAGCCGTTCATGGCGGCCGATGTGCTCAAGGAGATGACGAGATAGACCCCGAGCGTTATGGCCATCACCTGCACCGCCGCCCCCGTTTGGTTGAGTACGGAGCCGGCAAAGACCTGAACGAGATCGGGATAACCAATGAAGACGGCAAGCGACGAGTTTTTGATCAAGTTCAGATATTGACTGGTCAAAGGCGGGATGATGATCCGCAAAGCCTGCGGGATGACAATCAGTCGCAATGTTTTGCCCTGTGGGAGACCGAGCGCGTGGGCCGCTTCTGTCTGTCCTTTGGAAACAGCTTGAATGCCACCGCGAACGATTTCCGCGATAAATGACGCCGTGTAGACAGAAAGGCCGATGAGCAGGGCCGCGAACTCAGGGTAGATCTGCTGGCCCCCACGGAAGTTGAAACCCCTCAGCTCCGGATAGGTGAAGGTCCAGGGGCTGCCCACGGCTACACAAGCAAGCAGTGGCGGCCCGACGAGAGCGAGTATCGTGACAAGGAGGACCGGAAGCTGCTTGCCTGTTCGCTTCTGGAACGTCAGCGCGTAGGCTCCGAACGCAATCGCGACAGCCACCCCGGCGACGATTGCCACACCTACCCAGCCGGCGCCCGCCTGAAGCTCAACCGTGGGCATTATGATCCCGCGATTGTTGAGGTAGATTCCCCCGGGAAGGGAGATCGATGCCTTTGGCGCAGGCAGCGGCTTCAAGACTGCGTTGTACCAGAACAGAAGCTGAAGCAGCAGCGGGATATTTCGAATGACTTCGACATAGGAGGTCGCGACCTTGGCTGCTATCCAGTTTTTGGAAAGGCGTGAAATGCCGATCAGGAAACCAATGATTGTGGCAAGTACGATTCCCACTACGCTGACCAGGAGTGTGTTTGCCACGCCAACCCAAAATGCCTGTCCATAGGTGGACAGGGTGTCGTAGGGGATCAGCGTCTGATTGATCTGGAAGCCTGCAGTCTGTTTCCAGAAGTCGAAGCTAAGAGGAATGCCGCGCCGTTTCATGTTCGAAACAGTTTGGGTTGTAACCGCCGCGAGCACCACAGCCAAGCTTACAGCCAAAGCAGCTTGATAGACGATCCCGCGAAGCTTTTTGTCATAGATAGAGAAGGTGCTACGCACATGCATAGGCAGAGAAATGTCAACCATTGGTTCCTCCCAACTAGGAAGAGGCCGCCGATTCTCCTGGCGGCCTCGTATCAACGGATGGGAGGTGCGTATTGAAGGCCGCCGGCATTCCAGAGCGCATTCACACCACGTTCTATCTTCAAGGGAGATTCCTTGACGATCGAACGCTCGAAAACGTCGGAATAATTGCCAACCTGCTTGATGATGTCCTGAGACCAGGTCTCTCTGAGCCCGACGTCTTTGCCGAAGCTTCCTTCGACGCCCAAGAGGCGGCGAATATTCGGATCGGCGGAATTTTTCATCTCGTCGACGTTTTTCGAGGTGATGCCGAACTCTTCTGCGGCGAGCATGACATTGAGAGTCCACTTGGCGATGTTCAGCCACTGGTCGTCACCTTGGCGGACGGCGGGCCCCAGCGGCTCCTTCGAAATGATTTCCGGGAGCACGACGTTCTCGTCGGGCTTCGTCATACGGATACGCGCAGCGTTCAGGCTCGAAGTGTCTGCGGAGAAAACGTCACAACGTCCTTCCTCATAAGCCTTGATGACAGCCTCTTCATCAGCAAAACCGACGGCACTATAGGTCATGCCGTTGATGCGGAAATAGTCGGCCAGATTCAATTCGGCGGTAGTCCCCTGCGAGACGCAAATTGATGCGCCGTCCAGACCCTTGGCGGACTGAATATTCTCCGACTTGCGAACCATGAAGCCCTGGCCATCATAAAAATAAGTGCCAGCGAAGATGATGCCGAGGGAAGTGTCTCGCGAGGACGTCCACGTCGCATTATGAGCCAGGATGTCGATCTCGCCGGATTGGAGCGCGGTAAACCGGTCCTTGGCGTTGAGCGGGATAAACTTGACCTTCGTTGCATCGCCGAGAACGCCAGCGGCCACGGCGCGGCAGTAGTCGACGACGAAGCCTGTCCACTTCCCATCGTTGTCAGGAATGCTGAAACCCGCCGTTGCCGGATTCGTTCCGCATGTGAGGAAGCCCTTTGCTTTGACATCGTCCAAGGTTCCCGCCCAAACGGGATATGCAGAAGCGGCAATTGCCGCGCCGAGAATACCGGCGATTAAATTTCGCATTGAAGGATCCCCTTTTTTGAATTCTGCCAAAGAGGGTGACTGGCTGAAGGCCAATCTGTCAAATTGATTGTCGACATCCAATTTATGAATGAAATTCATACAATATCAGAGCACTGTAACCCGGATGAAATGCGTCAAGACTGACCGCCTAGTTGGCATTCCTCGTCACGCGATTACGTTGGTTGCCAATATGGCTTCATTTTTGCTGATTTGAGCCGCGTGATACAGTTCAGTTATAAGGCGACGCAACCAAAGGATTCCCTGATCGGCAGCCATCTGCCGGTGAACCACGAGACTTGCGCTGACGGAAGGAATGGGTATGGGCGGCGAGAGAAGTGTAATCTCGTTTGCTTCGTCGAGAATCTGAAAAATGCCGTCGCCACAATGCGTGATCAGGTCCGTCCCCCTGAGCGCCAACGGCATCACTAAGTAGTTTGAAATGGTTGCGACGACCTTTCGCCTAAGCCCACGCTCTTTAAGTGCACCATCTGCCAAACCCTCAGATAGACCATCGGCGGAAATTTGAAGGTGAGATGCCGAAAGATACTGCTCCAAACCTAATGGAGACCTGGCGATCTGGCTACCACTCCAAACAGCGCACAGGATTCTGTCCTGTCCGAGCTCGGTTTTAGTCAGGTTGGGGTCGTCCTTCAGACTCGCGCCCGTCAAAGTGCAGTCGACTTGGCGGAAGTAGTCTGCGCTTTCAGCTTCAGCCCGGTTGGCGGGTATGACATTCAGGGTCGCATATGGCGCCTGTCTGGAGAATTCTCGAATAAGGCCTGGGATGAAGATCATCGCATGATAGTCAGTGAGCCCCACGCGAAACTTTCGTTCTGTCGTTGCAGGGTCGAAGACATTATACCGCCCAATCAAACTGCGAATTTTTCCGAGAGAGTCAGATAGGTCCCCGATAAGCTCCAATGCGCGAGGCGTGGGCCTCATCAATCCGCCGTCGCGTGTGAACAGCTCGTCCTTAAATATGATGCGCAACTTCGAGAGCGAGTGACTGACCGCGGATTGGGTCCGGCCCAATTGATCGGCAGCGCGCGTAACGCTCCTCTCCCGCATCAGCACATCCAAGACGCAGGAGATTAAGGTCAACGTTGTCGGGAGACATTGCGAGCTCCATGAAACCGGTTCATGAGGAGCATCGAAGCATTTCGCCAGGCGCATGACAACCGTAAGGTGACAAGGGGTCAAATTCTGTTCGAGATTCAATGGCGCGGACCGCCGATCCGCGCTGCCACGAAGAACTCCCCTTCCTCGGAGCACTCAATCTTGAGACCCTCCATTCATTTATCAGTACGGCTTGCCGTGCGGTTTCCAGCATGCCAGGATTTGATATATCAGTGGGGGAGCGGTTGTTTGCATGCAGACGTCACAGAGCCATCTTGCCTATCTGGCGCTGGAGCATCTGATCGTGACGCTGGCGTTGAAGCCCGGCGCGCTGGTCACTGAGAAGCAGCTGATCGATATGGCGGGCCATGGGCGTACGCCGGTGCGCGAGGCGATCCAAAAGCTCGCTTGGCAGGGGCTGATCCTGGTCAAGCCGCGCGTCGGCCTGCAGGTGGCCGAGATCGCGCCTGAGGATCATCGCAGTGTCATGCAGGTGCGCCGCGAGTTGGAGCCGATCGCGGCAAGACTCGTCGCCGAACATGCGAGCGACGAGCAGCGCGCGCGCCTCCTCGACTGCGCCCGCGCGATGGAGGAATGCGCTGTCAGCGCCGATCTCGCCGGCTTCTTTGCCGCCGACAAGGCCTTCGACGAAGTCCTCGAAGATGCCTGCCCGAACGGCTTCATCACGGCAGCGCTCGGCCCGGTGCAGACGCATTCGCGTCGCCTCTGGTACTCCAAGGCAAACCCGGAGCGCATGGATCGTGCCATCGCGCTGCATGTCGCCGTCATTCGCGCCATCCATCAGGGCAGGCCGGATGAGGCGCGCGCTACCACGGCGCTGCTGATCGATTATCTCAGCCACGCGTAGAAACGGCTCCGTTTCCGGAGCCGTTGACAGATCAGATTGTTAGAAATGCTTTAGCCGACGAAAGCGCGCTCGATGACGAATTCGGCGGGCTTGCTGTTGGCGCCTTCATTGAGGCCGGCCTTCTCGAGCAGTTCCTTGGTGTCCTTCAGCATGGCCGAGGAGCCGCAGATCATGCCGCGGTCGATCGCCGGGTCGAGCGGCGGCACGCCGAGATCGGTGAACAGCTTGCCGGAAGAGATCAGATCGGTGATGCGGCCGCGATATTCGAAATCCTCGCGCGTGACGGTCGCATAGTGGCGCAGCTTGTCGCCGACGACTTCCTTCAGCAACTCGTCATTCTGGATCTCATGCACGAGGTCGAAGCCGTATTTCAGTTCGGCGACATCACGCGTCGTATGGGTGAGGATCACTTCCTCGAACTTCTCATAGGTCTCGGGATCGCGGATCAGGCTGGCGAAAGGCGCAATGCCCGTTCCCGTCGAGAACATGTAGAGACGACGGCCGGGCGTCAGCGCATCGAGCACCAGCGTGCCCGTCGGCTTCTTGCGCATCAGCACCTGGTCGCCCGGCTTGATCGCCTGCAGATGGGAGGTGAGCGGACCGTCCGGCACCTTGATCGAGAAGAATTCAAGCTCTTCGGCCCAGGCGGGGCTGGCGATCGAATAGGCGCGGAACACCGGCTTGCCCTCGACCATCAGGCCGATCATCGCGAATTCGCCGGAACGGAAACGGAAGCCCTGCGGCCGGGTCATCGTGAAGCGGAAGAGCCGGTCGGTATAGTGCGTGACATCGAGCACCGTCTCGGCATAGACGCCGGCGGGGATGGACGAGGCGAAGTCTTCGGTCTTTGCAGGCGCGTTCATTTCGGTAGCGGATCCCGTTTCGTCGGATGAACTTTCGAATGCGAGCGAGATATTACAAATCCGGCCGGAATTAAAGGCATTCCATTCCACGCGACGCTTCTAAAGGGAAATATGCATGTCATGGTCAGGATTCAATGGCCGACCGGAGGCGGGCGGAGAATGTCGTATTTCCCGCTGGCGAAGCCCGGCAAAGGATGCATATTAGAGCAGCACGCCGGAAACGGATGCCGGTTTTCGGCAAAAATGATGCGACAACAAACACCTACGACGTCGAACCCGATTCAGCAACAGGGTCCGGCGATGGTGGTGAAAAAAAGATGCTTGCCGGGGCGAGCGCGATAGGGCGGTCGGGGAATATGAAGATTTTCAACTACAAGCGTGTTCCTTATGCGGAGATGCGCGCCTTTTCCGTCCATATTCTGACGGCCTCCGGCTCCTTCCTTGCCTTTCTCGGCGTCGTTGCCGCCGCCGAGCACCGCTTCATCGACATGTTCTGGTGGCTGGGTCTCGCCCTTCTCGTCGACGGCATAGATGGGCCGATCGCCCGCAAGGTGCGTGTCAAGGAAGTGCTGCCGAACTGGTCGGGCGATACGCTCGACAATATCATCGATTACGTCACCTATGTGCTTCTGCCGGCCTTCGCGCTCTATCAGAGCGGCATGATCGGCGAGCCCTGGTCCTTCGTCGCCGCCGGCATGATCGTCGTCTCCAGCGCCATCTACTATGCCGATATTGGCATGAAGACGGATGAGTATTTCTTCTCCGGTTTCCCCGTCGTCTGGAACATGATCGTCTTCACGCTGTTCGTCATCGATGCCAGCGCCACGACGGCGCTCACTGTTGTCATCGTCTCGGTGGTGCTGACCTTCCTGCCGATCAATTTCCTTCACCCAGTCCGGGTCAAAAGGCTGCGCCCGCTCAATCTTGGCGTCTTTTTCCTGTGGTCTGCGCTCGGCATTTTTTCGCTGCTGATGCATTTCGACACGCCCGAATGGGCGCTCATTCTCTTTATCGTGACCGGAGCCTATCTTTACGTCATCGGCGCGGTGCTGCAATTCTTCCCCGCCCTTGGACGCGAAGCATAGGACAGGCAAGATGACCAAAACGCAGGCTGTTTCATTTTCGAAGACGGGCGGGCCGGAGGTTTTCGACTATGTCGAGATCGACCTTCCCCCGCCGTCGGCGGGCGAAGTGCAGATCAGACAGGCGGCGGTCGGGCTTAATTTCATCGACGTCTATTTCCGCAACGGCACCTACAAGACCCCGCATCTGCCCTTCGTCACCGGCAAGGAGGGCGCCGGCACCGTGACGTCGGTCGGCCCCGGCGTCGAGGATTTCAAGGTTGGCGACCGTGTCGCCTATGCCGGCGCCGACGGTGCCTATAGCGCTGAACGCAATATCGAGGCGCGTCATCTGGTGCATGTGCCGGACGGCATAGAACTTAAAACGGCGGCGGCGATGATGCTGAAGGGCATGACCACCGAATATCTCTTGAACCGCACCTTCAAGGTCGGCCCTGAGACGGTGCTGCTGTTCCATGCGGCTGCCGGCGGGGTCGGCTTGATCGCCGGCCAGTGGGCAAAGGCGCTCGGCGCCACCGTCATCGGCACGGCAGGCTCTGAAGACAAGATCGAGCTGGCGCTCGCCCATGGCTACGACCATGTGATCAACTACAAGAGCGACAGCTTCGTCGACCGTGTTCGTGAGATCACCGGCGGCAAGGGCGTCGATGTCGTCTACGATTCGATCGGCCGGGATACTTTTCCACAGTCGCTCGATTGTCTGAAGCCGCGCGGCCTTTTTGCCTCCTTCGGCCAATCCTCCGGCCCGATCGAGAATTTCACCTTGGCGATGTTGGCGCAGAGGGGTTCGCTCTTTGCGACGCGGCCGACACTCTTCACCTACATCGCCGCGCGCAGGGAGCTGATCGACAGTGCGAAAGCGCTATTTGATATTGTGCAAAGCAACAAAGTGCGTATCAATATCAATCAAACCTATCCGCTGCGTGACGTTGGGCAGGCTCACGCGGATCTGGAAACAAGAAAAACAACAGGAACGACGCTGCTGATTCCATGAGATCCGAACGGACCGGTTGGCAGAAGAAATGAGGGGAACGTGTCGCCATTGAATGTGCCGGATTCCGGTGCGTTATTATCGGTTCAGAAGCTGACGAAGTTCTTCGGTGGCTTTGCTGCCTGCAATGAAATCGATCTCGATATCGCGCCGGGCGAAATTCATGCGCTTCTCGGCGAAAATGGTGCGGGCAAATCCACCCTGGTGAAGATGCTGTTCGGCGTTCTCGAGCCGACGGACGGGCATATCCTCTGGCAGGGCCAGCCGGTGGCGATCACATCGCCTGGGGAAGCCCGCAAGCTCGGCATCGGCATGGTCTTCCAGCATTTCTCGCTGTTTGAGGCGCTGACGGTTGCCGAAAACATCGCCCTGTCGCTCGATGACGCCATCCCGATCGACAAAATCGCCGAGGAGGCGAGAGCGCTGTCGGTCGCCTACGGCCTGCCTCTCGATCCGCATGCCCATGTCGCCGATCTCTCGGTCGGCGAGCGCCAGCGTATCGAGATCGTCCGTGCGCTGCTGCAGAACCCGAAGCTCATCATCCTCGACGAGCCGACCTCGGTGCTGACGCCGCAGGAGGCCGACAAGCTGTTCGAGACGCTGTTCAAGCTGCGCGCCGAGGGGCGTTCGGTTCTTTATATCAGCCACCGCTTGGAAGAAGTGCAGCGTATCTGCGATCGCGCCACCGTGCTGCGCCATGGCCGCGTGACCGGCGCCTGCGATCCGAAGCGGGAAACGCCGGCTTCGCTCGCTCGCATGATGGTCGGCAGCGAGGTGGCGACCGTCACGCATCCGGAGCGCAGCGACAAAGGCGAGGTGCAGCTTGCCGTCGCCAACCTTTCCGTCGCGCCGCGCACCCCCTTCGCCATGCCCCTGCGTGATGTGTCGATGGCGGTGCGCTCCGGCGAGATCCTCGCCATATCAGGTGTCGCGGGCAACGGGCAGAGCGAGCTTTTCGACGCACTGTCAGGCGAATATCCCGTCGCCTCGGCCGAGGCGATCGTCATCCGCAAGAAGCACGTGGGCAATCAGGGTATTACCGCCCGCCGTCTTCTCGGCGCCGGCTTCGTGCCGGAGGAGCGCCATGGCCATGCCGCCGTCTCCGCCATGAAACTGTCGGACAATCTCGTCCTTGCCCGCAGCCAGTCGGACCGCAAGGCGTTTCTGGGCCTGCTCGGCATCATCCGCCACGCTGCGGTGAAATCCGCCGCAAGACGCATTTCCGAGGCGATGGATGTCCGCAAGAGCGGCGATGACCCGGCCGCCGGCTCCTTATCAGGCGGCAACCTGCAGAAGTTCATCGTCGGCCGCGAGCTCGACCGCCAGCCGGCGGTGCTCGTCGTCAACCAGCCGACCTGGGGCGTCGATGCCGGGGCGGCAAGCCGCATCCGCCAGGCGCTCGTCGATCTCGCAAGAGCTGGTTCGGCCGTCGTCGTCATCAGCCAGGATCTCGACGAGATCTTCGAGGTGGCGACCGATATTGCCGTCATCTGCGAAGGCCGCCTTTCCCGCCCGTTCCCGGCGGGCGAACTGACACGGGAAAGGATCGGCCTGCTGATGGGCGGCCTGCACGAGAGCGGCTCTGCTCCGGAGGCGCCCCATGCGCATTGAACTCGAAAAACGTCCCGACGTCTCGAAACTCTTCGCCTTCGTCTCGCCGCTCTTGGCCCTTGTCCTGACGCTGGTGTTCGGCGCCATCATGTTCGCCATGCTCGGCAAGGACCCGATCGCCGCACTCGACGCCTTCTTCGTCGAGCCGCTGCTCGAGGTCTGGTCGCTGCACGAACTGGCGATCAAGGCCGCGCCCCTGATCCTGATCGCCGTCGGCCTGGCCGTCTGTTATCGCTCGAACAACTGGAATATCGGCGCCGAAGGCCAGTTCACCATCGGTGCCATCACCGGCTCCTATCTGCCGATTGTCTTCTACGACTGGCATTCGCCGCTCGTGCTGCCGCTGATGCTGATATTGGGCGCGCTTGGCGGTGCGCTTTTTGCCGCCATTCCGGCGCTGCTGAAGGCGCATTTCAACACCAACGAGATCCTGACGTCCCTGATGCTTGTCTATATCGCCCAGCTCTTCCTCGACTGGCTGATCCGCGGCGCCTGGCGCGATCCGAAGGGCTTCAACTTTCCGGTTTCCCATGATTTCGCACCGGAGGCCGTGCTGCCGGCGATATGGGAAGAGTCCGGCCGCGCCCATTGGGCCTTCATCTTCGCCATTGTCGCCGCATTCGGCGTCTGGTTCATGCTGCGCTATACGCTGAAAGGCTTCGAGATCGTCGTGCTCGGCCAATCGGAGCGGGCAGGGCGCTTTGCCGGCTTCTCGTCGAAGAAGATGATCTGGTTCAGCTTTCTCTTCTCGGGCGCTCTTGCCGGCCTTGCCGGGATAGCCGAGGTCTCGGGCTCGATTGGCCATTTGCAGCCGGCGATCTCGCCGGGCTACGGCTTCACCGCCATCATCGTCGCCTTCCTCGGCCGCCTCAATCCGCTCGGCATCATCGCATCAGGCCTGGTGCTGGCGCTGACCTATCTCGGCGGCGAAGCGGCCCAGCTTTCGCTCGGCGTTTCCGACAAGGTCACCCGCGTCTTCCAGGGCCTGCTGCTCTTCTTCGTGCTCTCCTGCGATACGCTGATCTATTACAAAATCCGCATTGTCTGGTCGCGGCTAAGGGGCAGGGTGGCATGAGCATCTTCGAAGCGATTCTGCTGACTGTCATCACCGCCTCGACGCCGCTCGTCATCGCCGCACTCGGTGAACTCGTGGCCGAGCGTTCCGGCGTTCTCAATCTCGGTGTCGAGGGCATGATGATCATGGGCGCTGTTGCCGCCTTTGCCGGCGCGCAGATCTCGGGCTCGCCCTATGTCGGCATCGTCTGCGGCATTGCGGCAGGCGCGCTTTTCTCTCTTCTGTTTGCCTTCCTGACGCTGACCCTGGTGGCGAACCAGGTGGCGACCGGTCTGGCGCTCACCCTTCTCGGCCTCGGCGCCTCAGGCATGCTTGGCGAAGCCTATGTCGGCATGCCCGGCATCCGGCTGGGAGAGATCGTCATTCCGGTCCTGTCGGATCTTCCGGTCGTTGGCCATGTTCTCTTCAGGCAGGACCTGATCTTCTACCTGTCGATCGCGCTCGTGGTCGGCGTCAGCTGGTTTCTGTTTCGCAGCCGGACCGGGCTGAAGCTCAGGGCGATCGGCGATAATCACGGTTCGGCTCACGCGCTCGGCATTCATGTCATCCGCACGCGATATCTGGCGGTGATGTTCGGCGGTGCCTGCGCCGGTCTTGCCGGCGCGCAGCTTTCGCTCGTCTACACCCCGCAATGGGCCGAGAACATGTCGGCCGGCCGCGGCTGGATCACGCTGGCCCTGGTGGTCTTCGCCTCCTGGCGGCCGTGGCGGGTCTTTGCCGGCGGTTATCTCTTCGGCGCAGTCACCATCCTGCAGCTTCACGCGCAGGCCTTCGGTCTCGGCATTCCCTCGCAGTTTCTTTCGATGCTGCCCTACGCCGCGACTATTGTGGTTCTCATCATCATTTCCCATAATCGCCGCACGACGTTGATCAATACGCCCGCGTCGCTCGGAAAAGCCTTCGTTCCGGAGCGATAAAGCAACAACAAAAACGGGTTTCCGCAATAACTTCAAACCAACAGGGGTTCCCATGAAGAAGTTAGCATTCACACTTGCCGCCTCGGCTGCCGCCGTGATCGGCATCTCATCCGCCGCTCACGCCGCGGACAAGACGAAGGTCTGCTTCGTCTATGTCGGTTCGCATACCGACGGCGGTTATTCGCAGGCCCACGATCTCGGCCGCCAGCAGGTCCAGGCCGAGTTCGGCGACAAGATCGATACGCCTTATCTCGAAAACGTGCCGGAAGGCCCGGATGCCGAGCGCGCCATCGAGCGCCTTGCCCGTTCCGGCTGCAAGCTGATCTTCACGACGTCCTTCGGCTTTATGGATGCGACGGTGAAGGTCGCCGCCAAGTTCCCGAAGGTCAAGTTCGAACATGGCACCGGTTACAAGACCGGCCCTAACCTCGCGACCTATAATTCGCGCTTCTATGAAGGCCGCTACATCCTCGGCCAGATCGCCGCGAAAACCTCGAAGAATCACGGGGCAGCCTATATCGCCTCCTTCCCGATTCCCGAAGTCGTCATGGGCATCAACTCCTTCGAGCAGGGCGCCAAGTCGGTCGATCCGAGCTTCAAGCTGAAGGTCATCTGGGTCAACACCTGGTTCGACCCCGGCAAGGAAGCCGACGCCGCCAAAGCAATGGTCGACCAGGGCGTCGACGTCTTGACGCAGCACACCGACACGACCGCGCCGATGCAGGTTGCCGAAGAACGCGGCATCCACGCCTTCGGCCAGGCGTCCGACATGATCGCAGCAGGCCCGAAGGCTCAGCTGACGGCAATCGTTGACACTTGGGGGGCCTACTACTCCAAGCGCGTTCATGCTCTTCTGGATGGCACCTGGAAGTCCGAGCAGAGCTGGGACGGCCTGAAGGACGGCATCCTGAAGATGGCGCCCTATACCAACATGCCCGATGACGTGAAGAAGATGGCCGAGGAAACCGAAGCCAAGATCAAATCAGGCGAACTGCATCCCTTCACCGGACCGATCAACAAGCAGGACGGAACGCCCTGGCTGAAGGCCGGCGAGAAGGCCGATGACGGCACCCTGCTCGGCATGAACTTCTACGTTGAAGGTGTCGACGATAAGCTGCCGGGTAAATAATCCCGCAGCTATCTCGCAAATGCGAAGAGCGCCTTCCTTGGCGCTCTTTTTTGCTGCAATGCATCCCAAGATTCCGATTTACAAAAGTAATACTATATGATTTTTTGACCCTGCGCCGCGAGATGCGGCATTGGGAGGAAATCATGAAATTGAAGACTGCACTTTTGAGTGCCACGATTCTGGCTGCCTGCATGTTCGGTTCGGCTTCGGCCGCCGGCCTCACCGTCGGCTTCTCGCAGATCGGCTCGGAATCGGGCTGGCGTGCGGCTGAAACGACCGTGACCAAGGAGCAGGCCAAGAAGCGCGGCATCGATCTGAAGTTTGCCGATGCGCAGCAGAAGCAGGAAAACCAGATCAAGGCTTTGCGCTCCTTCATTGCTCAGGGCGTCGATGCCATTCTCATTGCTCCGGTCGTCGAAACCGGCTGGGACGACGTTCTCAAGGAAGCCAAGGAAGCCAAGATTCCGGTCATCCTTCTCGACCGTACCATCAAGGCTCCCGACGATCTCTACCTGACGGCTGTTACGTCGGATCTGGTCCATGAAGGCAAGGTCGCAGGCGACTTCCTGGTCAAGACCGTCGGCGACAAGAAGTGCAATGTCGTTGAACTTCAGGGCACCACCGGTTCATCGCCGGCCATCGCCCGCAAGAAGGGCTTCGAAGAGGCCCTTGCCGGCCACGATAACCTCAAGATCGTTCGCAGCCAGACCGGTGACTTCACCCGCACCAAGGGCAAGGAAGTCATGGAAAGCTTCCTGAAGGCCGAGAATGGCGGCAAGGATATCTGCGCTCTCTACGCCCATAACGACGACATGGCCGTCGGCGCCATCCAGGCGATCAAGGAAGCCGGCCTGAAGCCCGGCAAGGATATCCTCGTCGTCTCGATCGACGCCGTGCCCGATATCTTCAAAGCCATGTCCGAAGGCGAGTCCAATGCCACGGTCGAGCTGACGCCGAATATGGCAGGTCCGGCCTTCGATGCGCTCGAAGCCTATCTGAAGGACAAGAAGGCTCCGGCGAAGTGGATCCAGACCGAGTCGAAGCTCTACACGCCTGCCGACGACCCGATGAAGGTCTACGAAGAGAAGAAGGGCCAGGGCTACTGATCTGATTTGACACTGCATAATTCCTGAGGTCTGAATCGATTTCAGGATAGATCATGCAGCAATTCAAAGCGCTACAGCGTCGGTGTCTGAAAAGACGAGGGGCGCTGTAGAACCGCACCGGCCCGTCATGGACCGGTGCGGAACTGCCTCGCCGCCTTGGGACATCATGTCCGGCCGCGGCGCGGCTTTTGCCGTCAATATCAGGAAAACTGACCCTTATGACTCACGATTTCGAGAACGTTCTCGCGGCCTCCGGAATATCGAAATTCTTTCCCGGCGCGGTGGCGCTGGATAAGGTCGATTTCACGCTCCGCAGAGGCGAGGTGCACGCATTGCTGGGCGAGAACGGCGCCGGCAAGTCGACGCTGATCAAGTGCATCACCGGCGCCTATCATCGTGACGAGGGCAGCCTGGCGCTCGACGGCCAGGAAATCAATCCGGCCAATACGCTCGCCGCCCAGAAGCTCGGCATCGGCACCGTCTACCAGGAGGTCAACCTGCTGGCCAATTTAAGCGTCGCCGAAAATCTCTTTCTCGGACGCCAGCCAAGACGGTTCGGCATGACCGACATGCGCGCGATGAACCGCCAGGCGCGCGATCTGCTCACCGGTTACGGCATCGATATCGACGTTACCGCCGAACTTGGCCGTTTTTCCGTCGCCGTCCAGCAGGTGGTTGCCATCGCCCGCGCCGTCGATCTCTCAGGCAAGGTGCTGATCCTCGACGAGCCCACGGCAAGTCTCGACAACCAGGAGGTCGCGCTGCTCTTCCGCATCATCGAAGACCTGAAGAAGCGCGGCCTGGGCATCGTCTTCATCACCCATTTTCTTGAGCAGGTCTATGCGATCAGCGACCGCATTACCGTGCTGCGCAACGGCAAGCTCGTCGGCACCCGTGATGCCGTCGATCTGCCGCGCCAGGGCCTGATCGCCATGATGCTCGGCCGCGAACTGGCGCATGTCGAAGAGACTGTCAGGGAACGCAGCCTTGCGGCAGGCGAGGTTCGATATCGTTTTTCAGGCTACGGCAAACGCGGCAAGGTCAAGCCTTTCGACCTTGAGGTGCGCGCCGGAGAGGTGGTCGGCGTCGCCGGGCTGCTCGGCTCCGGCCGTACCGAAACCGCCGAACTGCTCTTCGGCGTTGAACACGCCGACAGCGGCAGCGCCACGATCAACGGCCGGCCGGTGACGCTCTCCAGCCCGCGCGCCGCGATCGGAAAGGGTTTCGGCTTCTGCCCCGAGGACCGCAAGACCGATGGCATCATCGGCGACCTGTCGATCAGGGAGAACATCGCCCTTGCCCTGCAGGCGCGCCGCGGCTGGACCCGGCCGCTCTCGCGCGCCGAGCAGAATGCCCTTGCCGACCGCTACATCAAGGCGCTCGATATCCGCACCACGGACCGCGAAAAGCCGATCCGGCTGCTCTCCGGCGGCAACCAGCAGAAGGCGATCCTCGCCCGCTGGCTGGCGACCAATCCCAAGTTTCTGATCCTCGACGAGCCGACCCGTGGCATCGATGTCGGCGCCCATGCCGAGATCATCCGGCTCATCGAACAGCTCTGCGCCGAAGGCATGTCATTGATCGTAATTTCATCGGAACTTGAAGAGCTTGTCGCCTATAGCTCACGTATCATCGTGCTTCGCGACCGGCAGCATATCGCCGAATTGACGGGCGAACGTATCACCGCCGCCGGCATCGTCGATGCCATCGCTGCCGCCGAGCACAAGACGGAGGAAGCATGAAGTCCTCCCGGAATGCGCTGGCCTATCGCCTGGCGCCGCAATTGATCGCGCTCGTTGTCATTCTATTGTTGAATTTCATAACGTCGCCGCAGTTTTTTAATGTCGTGGTTCAAAACGGGCGCCTCTATGGCAGCCTCATCGACGTGCTGAATCGCGGCGCGCCGGTGGCGCTGCTGGCGATCGGCATGACGCTGGTCATTGCCACCAAGGGCATCGACCTGTCCGTCGGGGCGGTCGTGGCTATCTGCGGCGCCGTCGCTGCATCGTCGATTGTTTCAGGAAATTCAGTGGCCTACACTATTTTCCTGACATTGGCGATCGGTATCGCCTGCGGCGTCTGGAACGGTTTCCTGGTGGCCGTGCTCAATATCCAGCCGATTATCGCCACGCTGGTGCTGATGGTCGCCGGTCGCGGCATCGCCCAGCTGATCACCGAGGGCGCTATCCTGACCTTCAACGATGATGGGCTGACCTTCTTCGGCAGCGGTTCCATGGCCCTGCTGCCGATGCCTGTCGTCATCTGGTTTCTCGTCGGCCTGCTCGTCATCCTGCTCGTCCGCCGCACCGCACTCGGCATGCTGATCGAGGCCGTCGGCATCAATCGCCGCGCCAGCACGCTGTCTGGAATTCAAACGCCGGTGCTGCTGATGGCCGTCTATATGCTGAGCGGGCTGTGTGCCGCGATCGCGGGCATCATCGTCGCCGCCGACATCAAGGGCGCCGATGCCAACAATGCCGGTCTCTGGCTGGAACTCGACGCGATCCTCGCCGTCGTCGTCGGCGGCAATTCGCTGCTCGGCGGCCGCTTCAGCATTCTCGGATCGCTGATCGGCGCAATGATCATCCAGGCTGTGAATACCGGCATCCTGTCTTCCGGCTTCCCGCCTGAATTCAACCTGATCATCAAGGCGGTCATCATTATCGTCATCCTCGTCATCCAGTCGCCGGCGGTGCAATCGCTCGCCATCTTCGCCAGCCGCCGGCAGAGCGGAAGGGAGTAGCCGAAATGAACTCCAAATACCTGCCGCTGCTGGCGACCGTCGTCATCTTCGTGCTCGCCTATGTCGGCTGCGCGCTGCAATATCCGAACATTCTGTCGACGCGCGTCATCGGCAATCTGTTGACCGACAATGCCTTTCTCGGCATCGCCGCCGTCGGCATGACCTTCGTCATCATCTCCGGCGGTATCGATCTGTCGATCGGATCGGTCATTGCCTTCACCGGCGTCTTCCTCGCGGTCATCCTGCAGAAGACCTCGATCCATCCGCTGCTTGCCTTTACGATTGTGCTCGTCATCACCACCGCCTTCGGCGCGGTCATGGGCGCAATCATCCACTATCTCGAAATGCCGGCCTTCATCGTCACACTCGCCGGCATGTTCCTGGCGCGCGGCATGGCCTTCGTGCTCTCGATCGACAGCATCCCGATCGATCACGAATATTATTCGACGTTGACGAGCCTCTATTGGCGTCTGCCCGGCGGCGGGCGGCTGACGCTGATCGGCGGTATCATGCTTCTGGTTTTTGCGGTCGGCATCTTCATCGCCCAGCGCACCCGCTTCGGCACCAACGTCTATGCACTCGGCGGCGGCGCGCAGACGGCGCGGCTGATGGGTGTGCCGGTCGGCCGCACGACAATCCAGATCTATGCGCTGTCGGGATTTCTTGCAGGCCTATCCGGGATCGTTTTTTCGCTGTACACCTCTGCTGGATATTCTCTTGCAGCAGTCGGCGTCGAACTCGATGCTATCGCGGCGGTGGTTATTGGGGGGACGCTGCTGACCGGAGGAGCGGGATTCGTGGCGGGAACTTTGATCGGTATCCTGATCCAGGGGCTCATTCAGACCTACATCACCTTTGACGGCACGCTGTCGAGCTGGTGGACCAAGATCCTGATTGGCCTTCTGCTGTTTGCATTCATCCTGATGCAGAAAGCCATCCTGTTCGTTTCCAGTCTGAACAAGAGGTACGCCTGAGGGGGAGACGGATCGCTTGCGCTACAAATTGGACGAGACACGCAAGACGGGGCGCAGAACCCGGACGAGCCACGCCCAGGTCGTCGACGAACTCGGCAAGGCGATCGTCGCCGGCACCTATCCCGTTGGCTCGATCCTGCCGGGCGATACGGAACTGGCGCAGCGTTTCAAAGTGTCCCGCACCGTCTTGCGTGAGACGATGAAGACGCTTGCCGCCAAGGGCATGGTCGTCGCCAAGGCGCGGGTCGGCACGCGTGTGACCGAGAAGAACCTCTGGAACATGTTCGACAGCGAGATCATCGCCTGGCACTTCGACAACGGCGTGACGGAAGAGTTTCTGCTGCAGCTCTACGATATTCGTCTCGCATTCGAACCCTTCGCCGCCGGGCTCGTCGCCGAGCGGGCGAATGCCGAGGATATCGAGATGCTGCGCGGGCTGGCGCTCGAGATGGCGGCGGCTGGTCATACGGCCGACAGCCTGGCACTCGCCGACCTTCGTTTTCACCTGGCGATCGCCGAAGCCTCGCATAATCCCTTCATGCGGACACTGGGCAGCCTCATTGAAGCAGCCCTCGTCGGCATGTTCCGGATGAGCACGCCGCCAACCGAAAACGGCTTCGCCAATATCGCCGACACCCATATGCGCATCGTCGATGCGATCGTGTCCGGCGATAGCAGTGCTGCGCGCCGCGCGATGGAGGACGTCATCCTGGACGGCCGCCATCATGTGCATGAAGCCTTCGCGGCCCGCGGCTCCGAGCCCGTCACAGGGTCGATTTCGAGCGCAATTTCACCTTTGTGAAGGCTGTTCTTGTCTGCAGCGCCGCGCATCTTTTCGAGAGGCGCAAAGGACGCTGCAGCGCTTCGAATGGCTGCATAATTTATCCTTAAATCGATTCCGATTTAGGGAATTATGCAGTATGAGGCGATAAAGCCGCCTCGTGGCGCGGATTCGCGGAGCAAATCATGGAACGCACTTGTCTTGCCGTCATCCTTGCCGCCGGTGACAGCACGCGGATGAAATCCTCGAAATCGAAGGTGCTGCATCCGGTCGCCGGACGGCCGATGATCGCCCACGTGGTCGAGGCAGTCGCCTCTGCCGGCATCTCGTCCGTTGCCCTTGTCGTCGGCCGTGACGCCGAGGACGTGGCAAAGGCGGCAAGCGTCGCCGGCATCAGCATCGAATCCTACCTGCAGAAGGAACGCCTCGGCACCGGCCACGCGGTGCTGGCGGCGCGCGAAGCGATTGCCAAGGGCTATGACGATATCCTCGTCACCTATGGCGACGTGCCGCTGCAGACCGACGCACCGCTGAAGGCCGCCCGCCAGGCCCTTGCCGATGGCAGCGATGTCGTCGTCATCGGTTTCCACACCGACCGGCCGAGCGGCTACGGCCGCCTGCTCGTCAAGGACGGCGAACTCATTGCCATCCGCGAGGAAAAAGACGCGACCGATGCCGAGCGCACCGTCACATGGTGCAACAGCGGGCTGATGGCGATTAGCGGTAGCAAGGCGCTCGATCTTCTCTCGCGCATCGGCAACGCTAACGCCAAGGGTGAATTCTATCTGACCGACCTCGTCGAGATCGCTCGTTCGCTCGGCGGACGCGTCACCGCGGTCGATGCGCCTGAGATCGAGATGACCGGCTGCAACACCCGGGCCGAACTCGCCGTCATCGAGCGCTTCTGGCAGGAGCGCCGCCGCCACCAGATGATGCTTTCAGGCGTCACCATGATCGCACCGGAAACGGTGTTTCTCTCCTACGATACCGTCATCGGCCAGGACACGCTGATCGAGCCGAATGTCGTCTTCGGTCCGGGTGCTGTGATCGACAGCGGCGCCGTCATTCACGCCTTCTCGCATATCGAAGGCGCCCATGTCAGCCAGGGCGCGACTGTCGGTCCCTTCGCGCGGCTGCGGCCGGGCGCCGATCTCGCCAGCGGCGCCAAAGTCGGCAATTTCTGCGAGGTCAAGAACGGCCGGCTGGGCGAGGGCGCCAAGGTCAACCACCTGACTTATATCGGCGATGCCGTCATCGGCGCCGGCAGCAATATCGGCGCCGGCACGATCACCTGCAATTATGACGGCGTCAACAAGAGCGAGACGGTGATCGGCGAAAACGCCTTCATCGGTTCCAATTCCTCGCTGGTCGCGCCGGTGACGATCGGCGACGGCGCCTATATCGCCTCCGGCAGCGTCATCACCGTCGATGTTCCGGCCGACGCGCTGGCGCTCGGCCGCGCTCGGCAGGAGATCAAGCCCGGCCGTGCGACGCTGCTGCGCGAGCGTGCGCTTGCCACCAAGGCGGCGAAGAAGGCGAAAGCCTGACCGGCCTTGCGTAACCGGCGGAAATTGAAAGTGACCGCCGAGGTGATTGAGAAATAAGCAGGAATCGTTAGGACTGGCCTCGTCATCGAAGCCTTCATGGGGATACTATATGTGCGGCATTGTGGGGATCGTCGGAACTGCGCCTGTTGCCGGGCGCCTGGTCGATGCGCTGAAGCGTCTCGAATATCGTGGTTACGATTCCGCCGGTGTCGCCACCATCCATGACGGCGTGATGGATCGCCGCCGCGCCGAGGGCAAGCTGTTCAATCTGGAAAAGCGCCTCGACAGCGAACCGCTGCCCGGCACCGTCGGCATCGCCCACACGCGCTGGGCGACCCATGGCGTTCCGAACGAGACCAATGCCCATCCGCATTTCGTCGAGGGCGTCGCGGTCGTCCATAACGGCATCATCGAGAACTTCTCCGAGCTTCGCGACGAACTGACGGAAGAGGGCTCGGTCTTCGAAACCCAGACCGATACCGAAGTGGTCGCCCATCTGATGGCGAAATACCTGCGCGAAGGCCTGGAGCCGCGCGCCGCCATGCTGAAGATGCTGAACCGGGTAACCGGCGCCTATGCATTGGCCATCATGCTCAAGGCCGATCCCGGCACGATCATGGCCGCCCGTTCCGGCCCGCCGCTTGCCGTCGGCTATGGCCGCGGCGAGATGTTCCTCGGCTCGGATGCGATCGCGCTCTCGCCCTTCACCAACGAGATCACCTATCTGGTCGACGGCGATTGCGCTGTCCTCACCCGGGATGGTGTCTCGGTGCTCGATTTCGCCGGCAAGCCGGTCAAGCGCGCCCGGCAGACCTCGCAGGCGACCGCCTATGTTGTCGACAAGGGCAACCACCGCCACTTCATGGAAAAGGAAATCTACGAGCAGCCGGAGGTGATCTCTCACGCGCTCAGTCACTATGTCGATTTCGCCGAGAACACCATCGGCGCCAACGCCGCCGCGATCGACTTCAAGGTGGCGACCGGCCTTGCCATCTCTGCCTGCGGTACTGCCTATCTCGCCGGCCTCGTCGGCAAATACTGGTTCGAGCGTTATGCCCGCCTGCCGGTCGAGATCGACGTCGCTTCCGAATTCCGCTACCGCGAAATGCCGCTGTCGCCGTCGCAGGCTGCGCTCTTCATCTCGCAGTCCGGCGAGACCGCCGATACGCTGGCATGCTTGCGCTATTGCCGCGAAAACGGCTTAAAGATCGGCGCCGTCGTCAATGTCCGCGAATCGACGATCGCGCGTGAATCCGACGCCGTCTTCCCGATCATGGCCGGCCCCGAAATCGGCGTCGCCTCCACCAAGGCATTCACCTGCCAGCTTGCCGTGCTGGCAGCGCTGGCGATCGGCGCCGGCAAGGCGCGCGGCACGGTGAGTGCCGATGAGGAGAGGGCGCTGGTGCGCCATCTCGCCGAAATGCCGCGCATCATGAGCCGGGTGCTGAACCTGATCCAGCCGCAGATGGAAAGTCTGTCGCGTGAGCTGTCGAAGTGCAAGGACGTGCTCTATCTCGGCCGCGGCACCAGTTTCCCGCTCGCCATGGAAGGCGCGCTGAAGCTCAAGGAAATTTCCTATATCCACGCAGAGGGTTACGCCGCCGGCGAATTGAAGCACGGACCGATCGCGCTGATCGACGAGAACATGCCCGTCATCGTTATTGCCCCCTACGACCGTTTCTTCGAAAAGACCGTCTCGAATATGCAGGAAGTCGCAGCCCGCGGCGGCCGCATCATCTTCATCACCGACGAGGCCGGTGCGGCTGCCTCGAAACTGCCGACCATGGCGACGATCGCCCTGCCTGTCGTCGACGACATTATCGCGCCGATGATCTTCTCGCTGCCGATCCAGCTGCTCGCTTATCACACCGCCGTCTTCATGGGCACCGACGTCGACCAGCCGCGCAATCTGGCGAAATCGGTGACTGTGGAATAAGCCTGTAACGCCGCGACCGTGCCGCCGAAACATATTGTGCGACGCCCAGAATTCTGGCAGTTTTGGTCTGCGGACAAGGGGGAAGGGCCGGCGTTCCGGCCTGTCCAGGACTGAGATGGAGTTCATCTGGAAACGATGGCCGACAACGCCGCCAGAATGCCGGTCGCGACCCGGCTGAGGAATAATTTTCTCGCAGGTTTGATCATCTGCGCCCCGATCGCGATCACCATCTGGCTGACCTGGACCTTCATCCACTGGTCGGACAGCTGGGTCAGGCCCTATATTCCGGCACGCTGGAATCCGGAAAGCTATCTCAATTTTGCCATTCCCGGTTTCGGCCTGCTGACCGCCGTTATCCTGATCACCGTCGTCGGCTTCCTCGGCAAGAACCTCATCGGCCAGAGCATCGTCGGTTTCGGCGAATCCGTCGTCCAGCGCATGCCGCTGGTACGGACGATCTACAGAAGCGTGAAGCAGATTTTCGAAACCGTGCTGAAGGAGCAGTCGAACTCCTTCAAGAAAGTCGGCCTCATCGAATATCCAAGTCCCGGTCTCTGGGCCCTGGTTTTCGTTGCCACCGACGCCAAAGGCGAAATCGCTTCGAAGTTCAATGCGATGGGCCAGGATATGGTCGCGGTCTTCCTGCCGCCGACGCCGGTGCCGACGGCTGGTTTCCTCGTCTTCGTACCGCGCGAGAAGATCGTCTTGCTCGACATGTCGCCGGAGGATGCCGCCAAGTTCCTGATTTCGGGCGGTCTCGTGGCTCCTGAAATCCCCCAGCCGGAGCCGAAGCAGAAGCACTTGCCGCGGCCGAAGCCGGTGGCAGTTTCCAAGGCCGAATGATGCATGTCGCCCAAAAGTGTTCAGCGGTTTTGGGATAACGACATGCATGGAAGGAAGACTTAAAGCGCGCCGCGGCGCGCTTTATCCCGCTCTAAGAAAACGGATCGCCTCGTCGCGGCGGAAAAGATAGAGCAGCGTGCGGACCGCCGTTCCTCTCTCCGTTGTCAATTCCGGATCCCGCTCAATGAGGTAAGCCGCATCCTTGCGGGCGATCTCGAGCAGGTCGGCATGCGCCTCGAGGCTGGCGATGCGGAAACCCGGCGTGCCGGATTGCCGTGTGCCGAGCAATTCGCCTTCACCGCGCAGCTTCAGGTCCTCCTCGGCGATGCGGAAGCCATCCTCCGTCTCCCGCATAATCGAAAGCCTGGCATGGCCGGTCTCGCCGAGTGGTCCCTTGTAGAGCAGGATGCAGGTTGAGGCCTCGTCGCCGCGCCCGACGCGGCCGCGCAGCTGATGCAATTGCGCCAGGCCGAAGCGTTCGGCATGTTCGATCACCATGATCGTCGCATCCGGCACGTCGACACCGACCTCGACGACGGTGGTGGCGACGAGCAGCCGGGTCTCGCCGTTCTTGAACGCCATCATCGCCGCGTCCTTCTCCGGTCCGCTCATGCGGCCGTGGATGAGGCCGACATCAGGGCCAAGCGCTGAGACCAGCGTCGCATGCCGCTCCTCGGCCGACATCAGGTCGAGCTCTTCGGATTCTTCGACCAGCGGGCAGATCCAGTAGGCCTTCTTGCCCTCGGCAATCGCGCTTTGCAGCCGCCCGACGATTTCGCCGGTCCGCTCCATCGGCACGGTGATCGTCTGGATCGGCTTGCGACCGGCCGGTTTTTCGGTGAGCTTGGAGACGTCCATGTCGCCGAAGGCGGCGAGCACCAGCGTGCGCGGGATCGGCGTCGCCGTCATGACAAGCATGTGCGGCGAGAGGCCCTTGGCGGTCAGCCGCAGGCGCTGATGCACGCCGAAACGGTGCTGCTCGTCGACGACGGCAAGCATCAGATTGGCGTAGGCGACGCTGTCCTGGAACAGCGCATGCGTGCCGATGATGATCTGGGCAGCACCCGAGCCGATGCGCTCCAGGATTTCCTCCCTTTCGCGTCCCTTGGTGCGCCCGGTCAGCACCTCGACGCCGAGCCCGGCGCCTGCGGTGAATTTCGAGATCGTCGCGTGATGTTGCCGCGCCAGGATTTCGGTCGGCGCCATCAGCACGGCCTGGCCGCCGCTCTCGATCACCGCTGCCATCGCCATCAGCGCCACCAGCGTCTTGCCGGAACCGACATCGCCCTGCAGCAGCCGCAGCATGCGCTCGTTGCCGGCCATATCCTTCAAAACCTCGGCGATTGCCTCGTTTTGGCTTGATGTGAGCGAGAAGGGCAAGCTCTTCAGGATCTTGCTGCTGATGGCGCCGGTGGCATGCACCGGCTGGCCCGCCACCTTGCGCAGCCTCTGCCGCACCAGGCTCAGCGATAGCTGGCCGGCGAGGAATTCGTCATAGGCAAGCCGCCGCCGGGCAGGGGCCTGCGGGTCGATATCGGTTGGATCGCGCGGCTCGTGCAGCATGTGGAAGCTGTCGCGGATCGACGGCAGGCCCTGTTTCTCTGTCAACGGCAGGTCGATCCATTCCGGCAGCTCGGGAAAACGCGGCAGGCCGGCGTCGATGATCTTGCGCAGCGTCTTCGGTGAAAGTCCTGCCGTCAGCGGATAGATCGGCTCGACCAGCGGCAGGCTCTCCGTCTCGTCGGCCCTGACTATATAGTCGGGATGCACCATCGAGGCGCGGCCGTTGAACCAGTCGATCTTGCCGCTGACGGTCACCTCCGCGTCAACGGGCAGCTGCTTTTCCAGCCACGCCGCCTGTCCGCGGAAAAACACCAGCGTCAGCTCGCCGGTCTCATCATGCAGGAAGACGCGGTAAGGGATATTGCTTTTGCCGCGCGGCGGCACTTGGTGCCGGTCGACGCGCGCCGTGATCGTTACGATCGCACCCTGTGGCGCGCGGGCGATGCCCGGCTGGTTGCGCCGGTCGATCAGCGAGAAGGGCGCGTGGAAAAGCAGATCGATGACCCGGCAATCCTCCAGCGTCTCGCGCCCGAGCAGCTTGACCAGCAGGTCGGCGATCTTCGGTCCGACGCCCGGAAGGCCCGAAATAGGGGAGAACAGCGGATCGAGAATGGCGGGGCGCATGCGGCCAAAATGCGATGAACAATGCGGCCTTGGCAAGGCTGACAAGCCGCTTTCCAGGGTCTATAGAGGCGCATCAACAGGAAGGTAATGCCATGACAGGTGTCACGCTCACCAGTGCCGGTCTCGACCCGCGCCGCCGCCGGATCCTTTTCCGCTGCTGGCATCGCGGCATCCGCGAGATGGATCTGGTCTTCGGCCAATTCGCCGAAGCCGAGGTCGCCAGACTGTCGGAAGCCGAGCTCGACGAGTTCGAGACGATCATGGCGGAAGAGGACAATGATCTCGTCCGCTGGATCATGGGAACATGGCCGGTGCCTGAGCGTTTCCAGACCCCGATGTTTGCCCGCATCGCCGCCTACAAGCCCGATTTTGACAAGCCCCTCAGGACGCCGGAATGATCCCTGGTTTCGATGCGAAGAAGCTTGCGGCCATTGCCGAGCCGCTGACGATCGGCAATGTGCCGGCAGGCCTTGAAACGCTGCTGCTCGCCGAGCTCGCGCGAACGGGAGAGCCGGTCGCCTATGTCATGTCCGACGGCCACCGCATGGCCGATCTCGAACAGATGCTGGGCTTCGTCGCCCCCGACATTCCGGTTCTCACCTTGCCGGCCTGGGACTGTCTGCCATATGACCGCGTCTCGCCGAGCGCCGATACCTCGGCTCGCCGGCTGGCCGCACTCGGCGGCCTCATCGCCCATCGCAAGAAGCCGCATGCGGCAATCGTGCTCGTCACCGCCAATGCCATGCTGCAGAAGGTGGCGCCGCAGGATGTCATCGAAAGCCTGAGTTTTTCGGCCCGACCCGGTAACCAGCTGCGCATGGACGATCTCGCCGGCCGCCTGGAGCGCAACGGCTTCGAGCGGGTCGCCACCGTTCGCGAAGTCGGCGAATATGCCGTGCGCGGCGGCATTCTCGACGTCTTCGTGCCGGGTTCCGAAGAGCCGGTCCGCCTCGATTTCTTCGGCGACACGCTGGAAAGCATCCGCAGCTTCGATCCGGCCAGCCAGCGCACGATCGGGCAGGTGCGCTCCCTCGATCTCAACCCGATGAGCGAGGTGACGCTGACCCCGGATACGATCAGCCGTTTTCGCAAGAATTACCTCTCTGCTTTCGGTGCGACCACGCGTGACGACGCGCTGTATCTCGCCGTCTCCGAAGGCCGCCGTTACCCCGGCATGGAGCACTGGCTGCCGCTTTTCTACGAGAAGCTCGATACCGTCTTTGATTATTTGAGCGGCTTCCGGTTCGTCATCGATCATACGGTCCGCGAAGCAGCCGAAGAGCGCTCCAAGCTCGTTTTTGACTATTACGACGCCCGCCTGAATTCCGGCCAGCCGGTCAAGGGGATGACGCAGGGCACGCCTTACAAGCCGGTGACGCCGGGCCAGCTCTATCTCGACAGCAAGCTTTTCGTCAAAACCCTCGATGCGCTCGGCGCGATCCGCATCAGCCCCTTTAACGAGCACGAGGGCGAGGCGCGGCGGGTCGTCAACATCGACGCCCGCCAGGGCCAGCGCTGGGCTCGTTCGAATGCCGAAGGCGGCGGCGATGCCGAACGCATCAATATCTTCGACGTCGTCGTCAAGCATATTGCCGATCGCCGCGCCGCCGGCGCGAAAGTGCTCGTCACCGCCTGGACCGAAGGCTCGCTGGAACGCCTGCTGCAGGTGCTGAACGAACATGGCCTGGAAAAGGTCAAGTCGATCGAGGCGCTGAAGGATGTCGGCTCGCTGGCGAGAGGTGAGGCGGCTGCTGCCGTGCTCAGCCTCGAAGCCGGCTTCGAGGCCGGCGACCTCGTCGTCATCGGCGAGCAGGATATATTAGGCGACCGCATGGTGCGCCGCTCCAAGCGCCGCAAGCGCGCCGCCGATTTCATCTCGGAAGTCGCGGGCCTCGACGAAGGCTCGATCGTCGTCCATGCCGAACATGGTATCGGCCGCTTCATCGGGCTCAGGACCATCGAGGCCGCAGGCGCGCCGCATGCCTGCCTCGAGCTGCAGTATGCCGACGAGGCCAAGCTCTTCCTGCCGGTCGAAAACATCGATCTTCTCTCCCGTTACGGCGGCGAGGGCACCGAAGCCCAGCTCGACAAGCTCGGCGGCGGCGCCTGGCAGATGCGCAAGGCCAAGCTCAAGAAGCGCCTGCTCGATATGGCCGATGCGCTGATCCGCATCGCCGCCGAGCGCCTGACGCGCCATGCGCCGATGCTGACGACGCCGGAAGGCCTTTACGACGAATTCGCCGCCCGCTTCCCCTATGACGAGACCGAGGACCAGGAAAACGCCATCGAGGCGGTGCGCTCCGATCTCGGCGCCGGCCGGCCGATGGATCGCCTCGTCTGCGGCGACGTCGGCTTCGGCAAGACCGAAGTGGCGTTGCGCGCCGCCTTCGTCGCAGCGATGAACGGCGCCCAGGTCGCCATCGTCGTGCCGACGACGCTGCTGTCCCGCCAGCATTTCAAAACCTTTTCCGATCGTTTCCGCGGTCTGCCGGTGCGCATCCAGCAGGCCTCGCGCCTCGTCGGCGCCAAGGAGCTGGCGCTGACCAAGAAGGAGGTGGCGGAAGGCAAGACCGATATCGTCGTCGGCACCCATGCGCTGCTCGGCGCCGGCATTAAATTCGCCAATCTCGGCCTGCTCGTCATCGACGAGGAGCAGCATTTCGGCGTCAAGCACAAGGAGCGGCTGAAGGAGCTGAAGAGCGACGTGCACGTGCTGACGCTGTCGGCAACGCCGATCCCGCGCACGCTGCAGCTTGCCATGACCGGCGTGCGCGAACTGTCGCTGATCACCACGCCGCCGGTCGACCGCATGGCGGTGCGCACCTTCATCTCGCCCTTCGACAGCCTGGTCATCCGCGAGACGCTGATGCGCGAGCATTATCGCGGCGGCCAGAGCTTCTATGTTTGCCCCAGGCTTGCCGACCTCGAGGATGTGCATGCCTTCCTGCAGTCGGATGTGCCGGAGCTGAAGGTCGCCGTCGCCCATGGCCAGATGCCGGCCGGCGAACTCGAAGACATCATGAACGCCTTCTATGAAGGCCGCTACGACGTGCTGTTGTCCACAACCATCGTCGAATCCGGCCTCGACGTGCCTACAGCCAACACGTTGATCGTCCACCGCGCCGACATGTTCGGCCTTGCCCAGCTCTATCAGCTGCGCGGCCGCGTCGGCCGCTCGAAGGTGCGCGCTTTCGCGCTCTTCACCCTGCCGGTCAACAAGGTGCTGACGGCCACCGCCGAACGCCGGTTGAAGGTGCTGCAGTCGCTGGATACGCTCGGTGCCGGCTTCCAGTTGGCAAGCCACGACCTCGATATCCGCGGCGCCGGCAACCTGCTCGGCGAGGAGCAGTCCGGCCACATCAAGGAGGTCGGTTTCGAGCTTTACCAGCAGATGCTGGAAGAGGCGGTCGCCGAGGTCAAGGGTGTCGACGAGATCCACGACACCGGCTGGTCGCCGCAGATCTCCGTCGGCACGACGGTAATGATCCCGGAAGGATACGTTCCCGATCTGCACCTGCGCATGGCGCTCTACCGCCGCCTCGGCGAAATCACCGAGCTCAAGGAGATCGACGGCTTCGGCGCCGAGATGATCGACCGCTTCGGCCCGATGCCGATCGAAGTCCAGCATCTGCTGAAGATCGTCTACATCAAGTCGCTCTGCCGCACCGCCAATGTCGAAAAACTCGATGCCGGCCCGAAGGGTGTCGTCGTGCAGTTCCGCAACAAGGAATTCCCCAATCCGGCCAACCTGGTCGGTTATATCGGCAAACAGGGCACGATGGCGAAGATCCGTCCCGACCACAGCCTGTTCCTGACCCGAGACCTGCCGACGCCGGAAAAACGCCTGCAGGGGGCAGCGGTCATCATGACGCAACTGGCTGAATTCGCGAAGTAAACGGAGGAAGTTGGAATGGCGAAATACGGCGCAACGATCGCCTGGCAGCGCAACGGCGAGACCTTCACCGACAACCGCTACAGCCGCGCCCACCGCTGGACGTTCGACGGCGGCATCGAGGTGAAGGCATCTTCCTCCGCGCATGTCGTTCCGTTGCCCTATTCGGCCGAAGATGCCGTCGATCCGGAGGAAGCTTTCGTCGCCTCGCTCTCCAGCTGCCACATGCTCTGGTTCCTGTCGATCGCCGCCAAACAGCGCTTTTGCGTCGACAGCTATACTGATGCCGCCGAAGGTGTGATGGAGAAAAATGCCGAGGGTCGCCTTGCCATGACCGTCGTGACCCTCCGTCCGCATGTCGTCTTCAACGGTGAAAAGCAGCCCTCGCTGAGCGAGCTCGAAGCCCTGCACCATCGCGCCCATGACGAATGTTTCATCGCCAATTCGGTAAAGACCGAGGTGCGCTGCGTTCCGATTCTGGGCTGAGCTGGCCGTTGCCAAGTCGGAATTCCCGCAGCTTCGCTTTAGGACCATCTTCACCTTTCACCGACGCCGCGATCGACATAATCGGGCCGTAAGGAAGCTAACTTGCGATGGCTTTGGATGAAACGAATATCATTGATGCCATCGGAGTCGATAATGCGACAGGCGAGCTAGTGCTGACCATCACGGATCACCTTGCATGGACAGGAAGTGATAGTGAGCACCTTCGGTTACTCCAGGAAAAACTGAATACCTATTTGGGCTTTGTTGAGAGCGGTGAGATTTTGAGAACATATCCCGACGTCAAAGGCAGGGCTGTGTTAATAGACATTGTGTGCAAGTATCCACCGAGCCAGCAGGCCCGAGGCTTTTATGACCAAGTTGCACAAATCGTCGAAGGTGCCGGAATAAAAACTCCAGCATCGATTGTTTCGCGCAGGTTAGTTTTTTAGCGACGAATACCTCAGCTCAAAAACAGCATTGTCGAACATCGCATCCGTCAGGAACCGTTTCAGCTTCATCCTCTAGCGTCTTCATCGCCAATCCTGTGAAGGCCGAGGTGCGCTACGTCCGGTTCTGCGCTCGGCGACGTCAGTTGAGCCCCGACCGCGCCTCGGCCTTCGCCTTGGCTATATCGCGCAGCGCGTTCGCCAGCACGTCGGGCGTCTGTGCGCCGCTGACGGCATATTGCTGGTCGAAGATGAAGAACGGCACGCCGTTGACGCCCATCTCCTGGGCCGCCTTGATCTCGGCGACGATCAGATCGCGGTCGGCATCGGAGGCAAGCAGCGAGGCGATGACTGAGCGGTCGAGGCCTGATTTTTCGGCGATATCGAGCAGCACCGCATGGTCGCCGACATTGCGGCCTTCCTCGAAATTCGCCTTGAACAGCGCGTCAACGACCTTGTCCTGCTTCTCGCGGCCTTCGATCATCGCCCAGTGGATCAGTCGATGCGCATCGAGCGTGTTCGGGCCGATCTTGATCGCCTCGAAATTAAAGGCAATGCCGACCTCGCGGCCATAATCGCTGAGCATCTTGTGCGCTTGCGCCACGCGCTCCTCGCCGCCGAGCTTCTCGGCCAGCGCCTTCTTCTGGTCGACGCCTTCCTTGGGATAGTCGGGATTGAGCCGGTACGGCCGCCAGTTGATGTCGACGCCGATTTGGTCCTGCACCTCGGCGATGGCGAGTTCCAGCCGCGCCTTGCCGAGATAGCACCAGGGGCAGACGACATCCGAGACGACGTCGATGGTGATACGCTCCATGATGATTTTCCTTCTATGGGTCTCCAAGGGAGACATGTAAGCCGGGCGGTTCGGCTGTTCTTATTGGGCGCTCGTATCCCACCAGAGCGGCAGCTGGTAGCCATAGAGTGGCACCGTGTCGGGATGGCCGATGCGTTTGCTGCGCGCCACCCATTGCTGATCCATATGATAGAGCGGCAGCACGTAATGGCTGGACAGCAGCAGCCGGTCATAGGAGCGCACCGCTGCGGTGAAATCCTCGGCCGAGCGCGCCCGGAGCAGGTGATCGATCAGCGTATCGAGATCGGGGTCGGCAGCGCCGGCGAAGCTGTCGCTGCCCTCGCGGGTCTTCGCGGCCGAAGACCAACGGCCGAGCTGTTCGTTTCCTGGCGATAGCGACGACGTGTAGGACTTCATGATCATGTCGTAGTCGAAGCTGTTCGTCCGGCTCTGATACTGCGAATCATCGACCGTGCGAATCGAAGCGGCGATGCCGATCGTCTGCAGCGAACGCTGGTAGGCGACGGCGAGCTTCTCCTGGTCGGCATTCTGCGTCATGATCTCGAAGGCGAGCTGGCGGCCGGAGGCATCGAGCATCTTGCCGCCCTGAATCGTATAGCCGCCCTGTTTCAGCAGCTCGACGCCCTGTTTCAGCACATTGCGGTCGCGGCCGGAGCCGTCGGTGACTGGCAGCTTGTAGGTGCCGTCGAGAATCTCCGGGGCAATTTTGTCCTTGATCGGCCCGAGCAGGGCAAGCTCGGCCGCATTGGCGGGGACGCCAAAACTCGACAGCTCGGAATTCTGCCAGAAACTCTGCGTGCGCTTGTAGGCGCCGGAATAGAGGTTCTTGTTCGCCCATTCGAAATCGAACACCAGCGACAGGCCTTCGCGCACCTTGAGATCGGCAAAGATCGGCCGGCGCGTATTGAACACGAAGCCGAGCATGCCGCTCGGCAATTTCGGCGTGAACACGTCCTTGACCACGGCCCCCGAGGTGGCGGCGGGGAAATTATAGGCATTGGCCCAATGGCCGGGATTGCCATCCGGATAGATGTCGACATCGCCCTTCTTGAAGGCCTCGAACAGCGTCGTATCCTGCAGGAAATACTGGACGGTGATCTGGTCGTAATTGTCGGTGCCGACCTTGGCGGGAATGTCCTTGCCCCAGTAGTTGGGGTCGCGCTCATAGGTGATGCTCTCGCCGGGCTTCACCGTCTTCACCTTGTAGGGACCGGACCCGACCGGCGGCGTCAGCGATGAACGGTCGAAGGTTGCCGGATCGATCGCATGTTTCGGCAGCACCGGAAACAGACCGAAAATCAACGGCGTCTCGCGGTCGGCCTTGTCGTTGAAGGTGAAGCGCACGCTGTGCTCGCCGACCTTCTCCATCTTGGCGACGACGTTGAGGCGGTTGGCGAAGGGCACGCGGCCCTTGTCGCGCATCAGCTCGAAGGTGAACATCACGTCTTCCGGCGTCACCGGCTGGCCATCGGCCCATCTCGCCTTCGGATTGAGGTTGAACTGAATGAAGCTCCGATCGTCGTCCCATTCGACCGACTCGGCAAGCAGGCCGTAGAGGGTGAAAGGCTCGTCCCTGGAGCGCTGCATCAGCGATTCGTAGACGAGATTGCCATAGTCCGGATCCCACATGCCGCGCGCCGTCGTGCGCATGCTCTTCAGGATGAACGGGTTGAGGCTGTCGAAGGTGCCGACCACGCCATAGGTGATCTTGCCACCTTTTTTCACGTCGGGATTGACGTAAGGGAAGTGCTTGTAATCAGCCGGCAGGGCAGGCTCGCCGTGCATCGCGATGCCGTGCAGCGGCTCGGCGGCGACCGTGCCGCACAGCAGCGAGAGGACGAGGGGGACGACGATACGGAGCATTCGGCAATCCTTGATCCGTGAAAACGGGGCATGATTCACGCCAAGATTATCATGGGGTCGACCGATTCCAACACGGAGCGGCGATTTCTTTGGCATCGCGACGAAATGCGCGTCAAATTGCCAAAGAAGTGCTGGATATCTTGCACGCTGCGATGTAACAGGTGAACCCGAAGTTTAGGGGTCATGCATTTGCCTTATTTTTTTAAGAGGTGGAGTGCCGAACGACCCGATGGTTGGGGCGGCAAGACGTTGCCCCGAACGGATATCAGGAGACGGAATTCGTTATGATGTTCAAGTCTGAAAAGAAAATGCGGGCAGCACTGTCCGTTCTGGCAGTGGTGTTCGGCGCTTCGGCTCCGGTCTCCTCCTTCGCGCAGAATGCGGCGGCACAGGCTCCGGCCGATGCCCCGGCACAGGCCGCAGGAGCGCCGAAGCTCGGCTGGTACAAGACCTGCAGCAAGCAGGAAGACAACGACATCTGTGTTGTCCAGAACCTGATCCTCGCCAATGGCGGCCAGCTCGTCACGGCCGTCGGCCTGATCTCGGTTTCCGGCAAGATTAACCGCAAGCTCCTGCAGGTCTCGGTTCCCACGGCACGCCTCGTCCCTCCCGGCGTCCTCATGCAGATCGACGGCGGCAAAGGCCAGAAGCTCGACTACGCCGTCTGCCTGCCGGACAAGTGCACCGCTGAAATCCCGCTGACCGACGCGATGATCGCCAGCCTCAAGAAGGGCAGCGACGTGATCTTCACCTCGATCAACTTCCGCCGCGCCCCGAACCCGATCAAGATTTCGCTTGAAGGCTTCACCGGCGCTTATGACGGCGAACCGGTTTCCGAATCCAAGCTCGTTGAAAGCCAGCGCAGCCTCCAGGAAGGCATGCAGAAGAAGGCCGAAGAAGCCCGCAAGAAGCTGGAAGACGCCCAGAAGGCAGCCAAGGCGCAGTAATTCTGTCACCTCCTTTGAAACAGAAACCCGGCTTCACGCCGGGTTTTGTCGCGTAAAGAAAAGGCCTCGCCGGGAGAAGCGAGGCCTTGATTCAACGATCGGCACCAGTGAGTTAGTGGGCGAAGCTCATCTTGGGTTTGAACTGCCCTGACGGGGCCTGATCGAAAATCTGGTAGATCTGCGGGTTGCGAAGCGGCGTGCCGCTTTCGTCGTTCATCAGGTTTTGCTCGGAGACATAAGCGACATATTCGCTTTCGTCATTCTCGGCGAGCAGGTGATAGAAGGGCTGGTCCCTGCTCGGGCGCACCTCGGCGGGAATGGAATTCCACCATTCCTCCGTATTCGCGAACTCCGGATCAACGTCGAAGATGACGCCGCGAAACGGAAAAACCTTGTGCCGAACCACTTCGCCGATACTGAACTTTGCTGTTCTTTCTTTCATGGTACGACTTCCTTTCATCACCGAATTTGGTGATTGGTGTCGCGCAAATCAAGATTTTTGCGCGAGTTCGTCACATGAACGTCACATCCTCACCATTTGCCGTTCATGACCAGGGAGGCGAAAGCCCCGGCAAGCCGGGACTTTCCATGTTCTGAGCCGATCAGGCCGAATAGTACATGTCGTATTCGACCGGATGCGGCGTCATTTCGAAACGCATCACCTCAGCCATCTTCAGCTCGATGAAGGCATCGATCTGATCGTCGTCGAAGACGCCGCCGGCCGTCAGGAACTTGCGGTCCTTGTCGAGGCTTTCAAGCGCTTCGCGCAGGCTGCCGCAGACGGTCGGGATCTTCTTCAGTTCCTTCGGCGGCAGGTCGTAAAGATCCTTGTCCATGGCCTTGCCGGGATGGATCTTGTTCTTGATGCCGTCGAGGCCGGCCATCAGCATGGCGGCGAAGGCGAGATAGGGGTTGGCGGTCGGATCCGGGAAGCGGACTTCGACGCGTTTGGCCTTCGGGTTGGATCCGAACGGAATGCGGCAGGAAGCCGAGCGGTTACGCGCCGAATAGGCGAGCAGCACAGGGGCTTCGTAACCCGGGACGAGACGCTTGTAGGAGTTCGTCGACGGATTGGTGAAAGCGTTGATCGCCTTGGCATGCTTGATGATGCCGCCGATATAAAACAGGCAGCTCTCGGAAAGGCCGGCATATTCGTCGCCGGCAAAGGTCGGCTTGCCGCCCTTCCAGATCGATTGGTGCACGTGCATGCCCGAGCCGTTGTCGCCGAAGATCGGCTTCGGCATGAAGGTCGCCGTCTTGCCGTAGGCGTTGGCCACTTGGTGAACGACATATTTGTAGATCTGCATCTTGTCGGCGTTGCGCACCAGCGTATCGAACTTGATACCGAGTTCGTGCTGGGCGGCCGCGACTTCATGGTGATGCTTTTCGACGACGACGCCCATCTCGGAGAGCACAGTCAGCATTTCCGAACGCATGTCCTGGGCGCTGTCGACGGGGGGGACCGGGAAATAACCGCCCTTGATGCGCGGGCGATGGCCGAGGTTGCCGGTCTCGTAATCGGTGTCGTCGTTCGACGGCAGTTCGGTCGAATCGAGCTTGAAGCCGGTATTGTAAGGATCGGCCTTGTACTTGACGTCGTCGAAGACGAAGAATTCGGCTTCCGGCCCGACAAAAACCGTATCGCCGATGCCGGATGCCTTGAGGTAGGCTTCGGCCTTCTTGGCGGTGCCGCGCGGATCGCGGTTATAGGCCTCGCCGGAGACCGGATCGAGGATGTCGCAGACGATGACCATGGTCGACTGGGCGAAGAAAGGGTCCATATGCACCGTTTCGGTGTCGGGCATCAGCACCATGTCGGACTCGTTGATGGCCTTCCAGCCGCCGATCGAGGAGCCGTCGAACATCACGCCGTCAGCGAACATGTCTTCATCGACGCAGACGACGTCCATCGTCACATGCTGCAGCTTGCCCTTCGGGTCGGTGAAACGCAGATCGACGAACTTAACGTCGTTCTCCTTGATCTGCTTCAGAATTTCGCTTGCGGTCGCCATTAAGTAGTTTCCTCCGATTTGCTATGACGGTGTGGCTCGGCGATGACGGTAACGGACTTTGCGCGATTGGCAAAGTGGTCAGATGGCATCAATGCCGGTCTCGCCGGTGCGGATGCGGATAACCTCTTCGACGTTGGAAACGAAGATCTTTCCGTCGCCGATGCGGCCGGTCTGCGCCGCCTTGCGGATCGCTTCGATGACGGCTTCCGCGTTCTCGTCGGCCAGTACAACCTCGACTTTTACCTTCGGCAGGAAATCGACGACGTACTCGGCTCCGCGGTAGAGTTCCGTGTGGCCCTTCTGACGGCCGAAACCCTTGGCTTCCGTGACCGTGATACCCTGCAGGCCGACTTCCTGAAGGGCTTCCTTCACTTCGTCCAGCTTGAAAGGCTTAATGATCGCTTCGATCTTTTTCATGAGAAAATGTCTCTCCGCTTCTCCTGTTATGGCAGGAATTTTCCCGCTCGCCGAATATGATGCAGATATCGTGCCAGTTTGAAATCCATCTTATCGAAAAAAGACGTCGATTCTGTCAAAACCGGCACGTTTGCGGGGAATTCTATGTGGTTTTGGTGGCAGAACGGATGAAAAAACATTGTCTCCGATCAAAATCACACCCGAAACGGAAAAAGTCAGGTATTTTCGCAACTGCGAATACACCTCTCGCGATGATGAAAAGATAGGCAAATGCTTAAATGTCGTTCTTCTCTTTGGTATTTCAGGCGGTTGTTTTTTAGGCGTTTTTTGATTGAATAGGGTGATGATCAAAAACCTGTCCGACCTTCTTCTCACGCCGGCCGAAATGGCCGCCGTCGATACGGCCGCAGCCGCGTCCGGCATCGATTCCTTCGCCCTGATGGAAAGGGCAGGCGCCGCGGTTGCCGCCGCGGCTCTGCGCCTCCATCCCGGAGCGCTGCGCTTCGTCGCGCTTTGCGGGCCCGGCAACAATGGCGGCGACGCCTATGTCGCAGCACGTCATCTGCAGCAGAGCGGGGCGAGGGTGGCGCTCTTCCACCTCGGCGATCCCGTGAGGCTGAAGGGCGATGCCGCCCGCGCCCGCAGGAGCTGCGCATTGGAGGGACAAGGACTCGACCTCTATCGGCCCGAAACCGGCGACGTCGTCATCGATGGCCTGTTCGGGGCGGGGCTTGGTCGCGCGGTGTCGGCCGATGTGCGCGCGCTGATCGGCCGCGTCACGCAGGCCGCTATTCCCGTGCTCGCCATCGATCTGCCCTCCGGCCTCGATGGCCGCACCGGCAAGGTGCTGGGTGCCGCCTTCCGGGCCTGCAACACCATCACCTTCATGACCCGCAAGCCCGGCCATCTGCTGATGCCAGGCAGGGAGCTTTGCGGTGAATTGGAGGTCTTCGACATCGGTATCCCCGCTCGTATCGTCAGGGCTGAAGCGGGGGGTGCCATCGCCGAGAACACGCCGGATGCCTGGAAGCGCGTGTTGCCGGTCGAGCAGTTGGAAACCCACAAATACAAGCGCGGTCATCTGGTCGTCTTCTCAGGCGAGGCCGACAAGACGGGTGCCGCGCGCATGTCGGCGATCTCGGGTCTGAAGGCCGGCGCCGGCCTGGTGACGATCGCCGCCCCCCGCGCGGCGATGACCGCCAATGCGGCGCATCTCACCGCCGTCATGCTGCATGCCATCGACGACGAGGCCGACCTTGGCGACTGGCTCTCCGACAAGCGGCTGCAGACCTTCGTCCTCGGCCCCGGTTTCGGCATCGGCGCCAGGGCGCGCGGCTTCGTCTCGGCCCTTGCCGATCGCCATCTGGTGCTTGATGCCGACGGCATCTCTTCGTTCAAGGACGATCCGCAACAGCTGTTTGATCTTTTCGAGGGTGAGCCGCGGCTGGTGCTGACGCCGCACGAAGGCGAATTCGCGCGGCTCTTTCCCGATATCGGCGGCGACGAAGCGCTCGGCAAGGTGGCCAAGGCCTTGGCCGCCGCCCGCCGCGCCAATGCCGCGATTATCTACAAAGGCGCCGATACCGTCATCGCCGCGCCAGACGGCCGTGCGCTCATCAATACCAACGCTCCCGTCTGGCTTGCCACCGCCGGTTCCGGCGACGTACTTGCCGGCATCATCGGCGGATTGCTCGCCCAGGGCCTGCCGGCCTTCGAGGCCGCGGCTGCGGGCGTCTGGCTGCATGGAGAGGCAGGTCAACGCGCCGGCAAAGGGCTGACGGCAGAGGAGCTTGCTGCCGAAGTATTGCCGTTTTAAAACGTCGCTGCGCGTCCTTTCGGAGGGCGGATGCCGCCATCCGGCGGCGGATCTGCCCGCTGCTGGTCTTCTGCACCTTGAACGCAGAATCTGGACCGTCATCCGACATGTCTGACTGTGGCACAGTCTGAATGCCGGCTGAATGACGGCCATTGTCGTCGCGACCCTTGCGTGGCATCTTCCGGCCGGAGGATTCCGCGTCTCGTTGACGGGCTTTCCGTTTTTTTGCGTAAGTCTGTCTTTCGACGGAGGCTCGAATGAGTATTGGCCTGATCGCCCTACTTGATGATATCGCGGCATTGGCCAAGGTGGCTGCGGCGTCGCTCGACGATATTGCCGGCCAGGCTGCCAAGGCGGGCGCGAAAGCGGCCGGCGTCGTCATTGATGATGCGGCCGTCACACCCCGCTACGTCACCGGATTTTCGGCAGCACGCGAATTGCCGATCATCGGCAAGATCACGCTCGGCTCGCTGAAGAACAAGCTTCTGATCCTGCTTCCGGCAGCACTGATCCTGAGCCTTGTCGCACCGCAGTCGATCACGCCGCTGCTGATGATTGGCGGGCTTTATCTCTGCTACGAGGGTGTGGAAAAAGTCTACGAACTGGTGCTGCCGCATGCAGCCCATGCCCATGAATCGGCACTCGAGACGACAAGCCTCGATGCCAAATCGCTAGAAGACGAGAAGGTTGCTGGCGCAATCAAGACGGATTTCATCCTGTCGGCCGAAATCATGGCGATTACGCTCGCCGCGGTGCCCTCAGGCAGCATGTTCACGCAAGCCGTCATCCTTGCCGTTGTTGGACTGGGTATCACGATCATGGTCTATGGCGGCGTGGCGCTTATCGTGAAAGCCGATGATCTGGGTCTGATGCTGGCGCGTGTGCGGACGGCATCTCCGATGGGCGCCGCCTTGCGTTCGATCGGGGAGGGGCTTGTCACAGGCATGCCTTATTTTCTGAAAGTGCTCGGCATCGTCGGAACGGCCGCCATGATCTGGGTCGGCGGCGGCATCATCGTTCATGGCCTCGAAGCCTATGGCATCAGCGGCCTTGCGCATCTGATCCACGAGGCCGGCGAGGCGACTGCGCATGCGGTTCCCGTTCTGGCATCGGTGCTGCGCTGGGTCGTCGAGGCCGCAGGCGCGGGTATCGTCGGTAGCGTCGCCGGCTTGATCGCGATTCCGGTCACAGGCTACGCCGTCTCGCCGATATGGCGGTACCTCAAATCGCTCCTGCCGCGCCGACGGAAAGAGGCGCTGGCGAACGGGAAGAAATGAAGCTTGCGGCTATCGGCGGGCAAGCCTCGCCTATTTCGCCAGCGCCTGCTGCAGGGCGATTGCTCCATGCGGTGCATTGACCTTGCCCTCATGGATCATGAAGGCGAAGACGTCGCGCGGCTCGACCTTCACCTTGCGATCTCCATCGATCAGCGGCAGGTCGTCAGGAACCTTGCCCTCGGCCCAGGTCTCCAGCCGGTCTGCCCAGGCCTTCAGGTCCTTTTCCGGATAGCAGGTCGGGATATCGTCCGATCCCTTCTGCAGCCGCGCATAGACGAAATCGGCCGTGACGTCGGCGATCATCGGATATTCGAAATGTTCGGCGCAAACAGGCGCCACGCCGTATTTCGCCAGCAGCGCGACGAACTCCGGCACCTTGAAGGAATCGTGCCGCACCTCGACCACGTGGCGGAGCGTCAACCCGTCCTGCTTTGCAGGCAGCAGCTTCAGGAAGGCTTCGAAATCTTGCGGATCGAACCTCTTGGTCGGCGCGAACTGCCAGAGCAGCGGCCCGAGATGATCGCCGAGTTCGCTAATGCCCGATGACAGAAACCGCTCCATCGATTCACCGGCTTCGGCAAGCACCCGCCGGTTGGTGACGAAACGTGTCGCCTTCAGCGAAAAGATGAAACCGTCCGGCACGTCAGCCGCCCATTTGGCAAAGACCGCGGGCTTCTGCGTGCTGTAATAGGTGCCGTTGACCTCGATAACCTTCAGCTGGCGGCTGGCATAATTCAGCTCGTCCTTCTGCTTCAGGCTCTCGGGAAAGAAATGCCCGCGCCAGGGCTCGAAGGTCCAGCCGCCGATGCCGGTGCGGATAGTGCCGGATTTCGTCATGTCGTCCTCCCCATTCGCAGCCGCTCAGGCCGCATTGATCTCTTTCGTCATGTAGACGAGCGTCCATCCTGGCCGATAAGGGTTCGGTCGGCGACCCGTTTCCTGAAATCCGAAGGCGCTGTAGAGCGCGATATTCGGCTCCATCCGCGCATTCGTGTAGAGCCGGATCTCCGGCACGGCCAATTCCCGCGCCTTGCCCTCCAGCCAGCGCAGCATCGCCAGCCCATGTCCGGCACCCTGAAAGGCCGGCGAAACGGCGATGATGAACAGCATGAGGTGATCGGAATGCCGTTCGACGACCGCCAGACCGGCCGTTTGCCCGCCGATCTCGCGCAGCCAGACCTCGCCGCGTTCGATCCGCGGCGCGTAATCCTCCGTCACCGGGATCGGCGGAGCGCCGAAGAGTTCGGTATAGGGCCGATAGGCGGCTGTTGTCAGCGTCGCGATCGTTTCCAGATCATCGGGCGACGCTGGCCTCATCGTCATTCCGCCGCAACCGCCTTCTTCACCGGGCGCCGTTCCAGCAATTCCTTCAGGAACTGTCCGGTATAGGACCGCTTTTCCCTGACGATTGCTTCCGGCGTGCCGGTCGCGACGATCTCGCCGCCGCCATCGCCGCCTTCGGGGCCGAAATCGAGCACCCAGTCGGCCGTCTTGATGACTTCGAGATTGTGTTCGATCACCACCACCGAATTGCCCTGGTTGACCAGTTCGTGCAGCATTTCGAGCAGCTTGGCGACGTCGTGGAAATGCAGGCCGGTTGTCGGTTCGTCGAGAATGTAGAGCGTGCGTCCCGTCGAGCGTTTCGACAGTTCCTTGGCAAGCTTGACGCGCTGCGCCTCGCCGCCCGAAAGCGTATTCGCCTGCTGGCCGACCTTGATATAACCGAGGCCGACATCCTTCAATGATTGCAGCTTGTCGCGCACGGCAGGCACCGCCGTGAAGAAATCGACGCCTTCCTCCACCGTCATGTCGAGCACGTCGGCGATAGACCTCTGTTTGAAGGTGACGTCGAGTGTCTCGCGATTGTAGCGCTTGCCGTGGCAGACGTCGCAGGTGACGTAGACATCGGGCAGGAAGTGCATCTCGATCTTGATGACGCCGTCTCCCTGGCAGGCCTCGCAGCGTCCGCCCTTGACGTTGAAGGAGAAGCGGCCCGGCTGGTAGCCGCGGGCCTTTGCCTCCGGCAGACCGGCGAACCAATCTCGGATCGGCGTGAAGGCGCCGGTATAGGTCGCCGGGTTCGAGCGCGGGGTGCGGCCGATCGGCGATTGGTCGATATCGATCACCTTGTCGATATGCTCGAAGCCGTCGATGCGGTCGTGATCGGCTGGGTTTTCACGCGCGCCCATGACGCGCCTTGCCGCCGATTTATAGAGCGTTTCGACCAGGAAGGTGGATTTGCCGCCGCCGGAAACGCCGGTTACCGCCGTAAACACCCCGAGCGGGATCGACGCCGTGACGTTCTTGAGATTGTTGCCACGCGCCCCGACTACCTTGATCTCGCGGCCCTTCTTCGGCTTGCGGCGCTCATTGGGAACCGGAACGCCGAGCTCGCCCGACAGATATTTGCCGGTCAGCGAGTTTGGATTGTCCATGATATCCTGCGGCGTGCCGTGGGCGATCACCTGGCCGCCGTGAATGCCGGCTGCCGGGCCGATATCGACCACGTCGTCGGCCGATAGGATCGCATCCTCGTCATGTTCGACGACGATGACGGTGTTGCCGATGTCGCGCAAGTGCTTCAGCGTGTCGAGCAGCCGGGCGTTGTCGCGCTGATGCAGGCCGATCGACGGCTCGTCGAGCACGTAAAGCACGCCTGTCAGCCCCGAGCCGATCTGCGAGGCAAGCCGGATGCGCTGGCTTTCGCCGCCCGACAGCGTGCCGGAATTGCGCGACAGGCTGAGATATTCCAGGCCGACGTCATTGAGGAAGCGCAGCCGGTCGCGGATTTCCTTGAGGATGCGCACGGCGATCTCGTTCTGCTTGGCGTTGAAGCTTGCCGGCAGCGTCTCGAACCAGTCACGGGCGACGCGGATCGACATCGCGGTCACTTCGCCGATATGCAGCGTGTCGATCTTCACCGCCAACGCCTCCGGCTTCAGGCGGAATCCGTTGCAGGAAGGGCAGGGGGCAGCCGACATGAAGCGTTCGATATCCTCGCGCGCCCAAGCGGAATCGGTCTCCTTCCAGCGGCGCTCGAGGTTGGTGATGATGCCTTCGAAATTCTTCTGCGTCGTATAGGAGCGGGCGCCATCGGCATAATGGAATTCGATCTTGTCGTTGGTGCCGTTGAGGATGACGTCCTTGGCCTCGTCGGAGAGATCGTTCCAGCGGGTGCCGAGCTTGAAGCCGTAATGTTTGCCGAGCGCTTCCAGCGTCTGGTTGTAATAGGGCGAGGTCGACTTGGCCCAGGGCGCGATCGCCCCGTCGCGCAGCGTCCGTTCGGGCTCGGGCACGATCAGATCCGCATCGATCTTCTGTTGGGCGCCGAGGCCGTCGCAGGTCGGGCAGGCGCCGAACGGGTTGTTGAAGGAGAAGAGCCTGGGTTCGATCTCGGGAATGGTAAAGCCCGAGACTGGGCAGGCGAATTTCTCCGAAAACAGCACGCGTTCATGCGTCTCGTTCAGCGACTTGTTGGCCGAACCGCCGGCCGACGTCTCTTCCGGCGGCAGCGGCTTGTCGGCGAATTCGGCAACCGCCAGCCCGTCGGCGAGCTTCAGGCAGGTCTCCAGACTATCCGCCAGGCGTGCCGAGACATCCGAACGCACGACGATGCGGTCGACCACCACGTCGATGTCGTGCTTGTATTTCTTGTCGAGCACCGGCGCCTCGGCGATCTCGTAGAACTGGCCGTCGACCTTGACGCGCTGGAAGCCCTTCTTCATCAGCTCCGCCAGTTCCTTCTTGTATTCGCCCTTGCGCCCGCGCACGAGCGGCGCAAGGATATAAAGCCGGGTGCCCTCGCCGAAATCGAGGATACGGTCGACCATCTGGCTGACGGTCTGGCTCTCGATCGGCAGGCCGGTTGCCGGCGAATAGGGAACGCCGACGCGGGCAAAGAGCAGGCGCATATAGTCGTAGATCTCGGTGACGGTGCCGACCGTCGAGCGCGGGTTACGCGAGGTGGTCTTCTGCTCGATCGAGATCGCCGGCGACAGCCCGTCGATCTGGTCGACATCGGGCTTCTGCATCATCTCGAGGAACTGCCGGGCATAGGCCGACAGGCTCTCGACATAGCGCCGTTGGCCCTCGGCATAGATCGTGTCGAAAGCAAGCGAGGATTTGCCGGAACCCGAAAGCCCGGTCATGACGATCAGCTTGTTACGCGGCAGATCGAGATCGATGCTCTTGAGATTATGCTCGCGCGCGCCGCGGATGGAGATCGTCTTCAGTTCGCTCATCGTCTCTGCTTTGGTTTTCTGGATAACAGCCCTTATTTAGTGATGCCGACGGGCGAGTCGAGGCTGAATATCCGCAAGGGCTCAAGGTTTTCGATTCTGTTGACAGGATCATACGGATAACCTAGAACAAATAAAGAACAAAAATCCTGATGGATGCATGCGGCGTTCTGATGGATAAACATGTGGATTAAATGCCGCCCATGCGCATCGGCGGTCCGTGATGGTTTAAGGTGCGCCGATCGATTAAACGCCGCCGGGCAGGGCGGCAGGCAGGGTGAGAAGCATGGCTGGTAGTGTGAATAAGGTAATTCTGATTGGAAACGTCGGCGCGGACCCGGAAATCCGCCGCACTCAGGATGGCCGGCCGATCGCCAATATCCGTCTTGCAACCTCGGAGACCTGGCGCGACCGCAATTCCGGCGAGCGCCGCGAAAAGACCGAATGGCACGCGATCGTCGTCTTCAACGAAGGCCTCTGCAAGGTCGTCGAGCAATATGTGAAGAAGGGCGCCAAGCTCTATATCGAAGGCCAGCTGCAGACCCGCAAATGGCAGGACCAGCAGGGCCAGGACCGTTACAGCACGGAAGTGGTGCTGCAGGGTTTCGGTTCGACGCTGACGATGCTCGACGGCCGCGGCGAAGGCGGCGGTGCGAGCGGCGGCCGTGGCAGCGCCGGTGGCGGCAACGATTATGGCGACGACTACGGCGCCCCGGCTCCCTCCTCATCACCCAGCCGCGGCGGTGGCGGCGGCGGCAACTTCTCGCGGGATCTCGACGACGACATCCCGTTCTGATCGTTAGGCTTTCGCAGTTTTGTGAAAGACTGGAGAGCATGACGTCCATAACGGCGTCATGCTCTTCTTTGTTCTCGCGGCAGATCGTTCAGACCGCGGCCTCAATCGTCTACGGCCGTTTCAGTGCGGCGTCGCGCTGATCAGATTGAACGCCGACTTAGCCCCGTCGACGACGAACTGTGCGGCAAGGGCGGCCAGGATGACGCCGAGGAGCCGTGTCAGGATGGCCCGGCCGGTGACGCCGAGGAAACGGTCCAGCCTTTCGGCGATGAGCAGCATGACGAAGGTCAGCAGCAGATTGGCGGCAAGGACGCCGATCAGCTGGGCTTTCCCGATCGAGGTGGCGAGCGTGCCGGCTAGCAGGATCGTCGCCGAGATCGCACCCGGACCTGATATCAGCGGCAAGGCGAGGGGAAAGACGGCGATATTCTCGATATGATCCTTGGTGATCGCCGCCTCGGTCGCCTTCTCCTTGCGCTCCTGCCGCCTCTCGAACACCATCTCGAAGGCGATCCAGAACAGCAGCAGGCCGCCGGCGATGCGGAAGGCGCCGATCGAAATTCCGAGCACGCCTAGCACGCCGGCGCCAAACAGCGCGAAGACGGCAAGGATGATGAAGGCGATGACCGAGCCGCGCAGCGCCACCTGCTTGCGCTCGGTCCGGCTCATGCCTGTCGTCAGGCCCAGAAAGATCGGCGCAAGCCCCGGTGGATCGATGGTGACGAGCAGCGTCGTGAAGGCGTTGATCAATTGGTCGGCGCTTGCCATCGGCTCTCCGGAACCCCATATGGGTGCGTGGTTCAAATGATTGTGAAGCGGGGATTTCGATTTGGCAAATATCCCGCGGCGGCCCGCGGCGGATTTGTCCGGTCCGGCCGCGAAACTTGCATGTTTTACCCTCTTTAAGCCGCAAAAGCCTGTTCAAAACGCGCTGTGAAATTGGCGCGGCAACAGGCTTTCCGCTATAAATCTTCCAGTGATTCTAGAAGAGATCGTGATCTGTTTTGACTGAGCAAACACCCCCCGGCGGCGGGAAGCTCCCGCCAGGCATCGAGCCCATCTCCATCATGGAGGAAATGCAGCGGTCGTATCTCGATTACGCCATGAGCGTCATCGTCAGCCGCGCGTTGCCCGACGTGCGCGACGGCCTGAAGCCCGTGCACCGGCGCATCCTCTACGGCATGTCCGAGCTCGGCATCGACTGGAACAAGAAATACGTCAAATGCGCCCGCGTCACCGGTGACGTGATGGGTAAATTCCATCCGCACGGCAACTCCGCGATCTATGATGCGCTCGCCCGCATGGCGCAGCCCTGGTCGCTGCGGCTGCCGCTGATCGACGGTCAGGGCAATTTCGGCTCAGTCGATGGTGATCCGCCAGCGGCCGAACGTTACACAGAATGCCGCCTCGAAAAGGCTGCTCATTCGCTGCTCGACGATCTCGACAAGGAAACCGTCGATTTCCGCGACAACTACGACGGCACGCTGTCCGAACCGGTCGTGGTCCCTGCCAAGTTCCCGAACCTGCTCGTCAACGGCGCCGGCGGCATCGCCGTCGGCATGGCGACCAACATCCCGCCGCACAATCTCTCCGAGGTCATCGACGGCTGCGTCGCGCTGATCGACGATCCGGCCATCGAACTGCCGGAACTGATGCAGATCATTCCCGGCCCCGATTTCCCCACAGGTGCGAAGATCCTCGGCCGTGCCGGCATCCGCTCCGCCTATGAGACCGGCCGCGGATCCGTCATCATGCGCGGCGTCGCCGCTATCGAGCCGATGCGCGGTGACCGCGAGCAAATCATCATCACCGAGATTCCCTATCAGGTGAATAAGGCAACGATGATCGAGAAGATGGCCGAGCTGGTGCGCGACAAGCGCATCGAAGGCATCTCCGACCTGCGCGACGAATCCGACCGCCAGGGGTATCGCGTCGTCGTCGAGCTGAAGCGCGATGCCAATGCCGAGGTCATCCTCAACCAGCTTTATCGCTATACGCCGCTGCAGACCTCCTTCGGCTGCAACATGGTGGCGCTGAACGGCGGCAAGCCCGAACAGCTGACGCTGCTCGACATGCTGCGCGCTTTCGTCTCCTTCCGCGAAGAAGTCGTTAGCCGGAGAACAAAGTTCCTGCTGCGCAAGGCGCGTGACCGCGCTCATGTGTTGGTTGGTCTCGCCATTGCGGTCGCCAATATCGACGAGGTCATCCGCGTCATCCGCCAGGCGCCCGATCCGCAGTCGGCTCGTGAGGAGCTGATGACCCGCCGCTGGCCGGCGGAAGATGTCGAAAGCCTGATCCGTCTGATCGACGATCCGCGCCATCGCATTAACGAGGATCTCACCTACAACCTCTCGGAAGAGCAGGCCCGGGCCATCCTCGAACTGCGCCTTGCCCGCCTGACGGCCCTTGGCCGCGACGAAATCGGCGACGAACTCAACAAGATCGGCGAGGAAATCAAGGATTACCTCGATATCCTCTCCTCGCGCGTCCGTATCCAGACTATCGTCAAGGACGAACTTATCGCTGTCCGCGACGAGTTCGGCACACCGCGCCGCACCGAGATCGTCGATGGCGGTCTCGAAATGGACGACGAGGATCTGATCGCCCGCGAAGACATGGTCGTCACCGTCTCGCATCTCGGTTACATCAAGCGCGTGCCGCTGACCACCTACCGCGCCCAGCGCCGCGGCGGCAAGGGCCGCTCCGGCATGACGACCCGCGACGAAGATTTTGTTAGCCGGCTATTCGTCGTCAACACCCATACGCCGGTGCTGTTCTTCTCCTCGCGTGGCATCGTCTACAAGGAGAAGGTCTGGCGCCTGCCGATCGGCACGCCGACCTCACGCGGCAAGGCGCTGATCAACATGCTGCCGCTCGCACCCGGCGAACGCATTACCACCATCCTGCCTTTGCCCGAGGACGAGGCGAGCTGGGACAATCTCGACGTCATGTTCTCGACGACGCGCGGCACGGTCCGCCGCAACAAGCTGTCGGACTTCGTCCAGGTCAACCGCAACGGCAAGATCGCTATGAAGCTCGAGGAGGAGGGCGACGAAATCCTCTCCGTCGAGACCTGCACCGAACATGACGACGTGCTGCTGACGACCGCACTCGGTCAGTGCATCCGCTTCTCCGTGGACGATGTCCGGGTCTTTGCCGGCCGCAACTCGATCGGCGTGCGAGGCATCAATCTCGGCGATCGCGACCGCATCATCTCCATGACGATCGTTGGTCATGTCGATGCCGAGCCGTGGGAGCGCGCTGCCTATCTCAAGCGTTCCGCCACTGAACGCCGGGCGACGGGCGTGGATGAAGAGGATATTGCGCTGGTCGGTGAAGAAGTCACCGAGGAGGGACAGCTCTCCGACGAGCGCTATGAAGAGCTGAGAGCACGCGAACAATTCGTGCTCACCGTCTCCGAAAAGGGCTTCGGCAAGCGTTCGTCCTCCTACGACTTCCGTATCTCCGGCCGCGGCGGCAAGGGCATCCGCGCCACCGATACGTCCAAGACCGCCGAGATCGGCGAGCTGGTCGCGGCCTTCCCGGTCGATGACGGCGACCAGATCATGCTGGTCTCCGATGGCGGCCAGCTGATCCGTGTGCCGGTCGGCGGCATCCGCATCGCCAGCCGCGCCACCAAGGGCGTCACCATCTTCTCGACGGCCAAGGACGAGAAGGTCGTCTCGGTCGAGCGCATCAGCGAGCCGGAGGAGGAGGAGACGGAGGAGGCTGTCGAGGTCGCCGGAAGCGCCCCTACTACCGACGAAGGTGCTGCCGAAAGTGGCGGCGGCGAGGCGCCGATTGCCGATGGCGATCCGGCCGGGCCTGCCGAGGAATGATCAAGTGAACGGGGCGGCTTCGAGCCGCCCTTTTCTTTTCACGCGGGCCATTTTCTTTTCAAGTCGGATAGTGGTTTAGGACTACGCCCAATGAAAAAGCCGGACGCTGGTGCATCCGGCTTTGACTGGCCCTGGCGACGGAAGGGTGTCGCTCAAGGTGGGAAGAGAGGAATGTCAGAACGCTCTATGTTTTTCGTTCAGCGCCTTCACCTCTTCGCCTTCGCGCCGGAGCGCTGAAATCGTCGAGGCCACAGACACGATGAACATGACGCTGATAAGGGCTGTGAGCATTGTCAAGATCGTGAACATAGGCATTCCTTTCCTGGGGAGTTGCGTTCTCGCCCCTCAGTATTGGCCCAGCACGGCCGTCCGGGCCGAAGCATAGGGACCATAAACCTTGGACGTATCAACCTTCTGATCATAGAGAGCGACAGTTGCGGTCAGCATGCCCGTGACCATTACCATCCACAGCACGTTAATCATCGTAATCTTGCCGGGCATTTTTATTCCTTCCGCGCCGCATCTATGTATCGGTTGAATGAACGCATCCGTCTGAAAATGGTTCCGCCGGATGTTGATCGGGTGTTTACCAATGGCGATCTGAAGCGACCTTGAATGTCGCGTTCATCTGGCGTTCAGATTCGAAGCTTCGCGCAGCCGACCCTGGGCGCGCACGATCGCCGCATGCTCGGCGAGCTCCGGCCGTACCCAGCTCACCTCGTATTGATCGGCGAAATAGCCATAGACCATCTCGGCGGCGAGAGAGAAAACGACGGCAAGTGCAACGAGCACGATCAGCATGGACTTGGTCTTTCGGGGAGCGCCGGATGCCGGAATGGCAGCGGCTGCCTTGATGATCCAAGTTAAGCAGATCCCGTCTGAAACCGCCTTGAACGGCACATTCATCCGCCGTTCAGTCGTCCGGAACGACTGGCCAAATCACTTGCGGCAAGCCGGCATCCGTGACAAAAGGCGTCAAACCAACGGCCGGACCAGATGACGACAGCTTTTTATCCGGGGTCCTTCGACCCGATCACCAATGGGCATGTGGATGTTCTGGTCCAGGCGCTGAACGTCGCCGAGAAGGTCATCGTCGCGATCGGCATCCATCCCGGCAAGGCGCCGCTCTTCTCCTTCGAAGAGAGAGCAGAGCTGATCCGCCGTTCGCTGGCCGAGGCGCTGCCCGGCAAGACCGGCGACATCGCCGTCGTCGCCTTCGACAATCTGGTCGTCGATGCCGCCCGCACCCATGGCGCGACGCTGTTGATCCGCGGTCTTCGCGACGGCACCGATCTTGATTATGAAATGCAGATGGCCGGCATGAACCGGACGATGGCGCCCGATATCCAGACCATCTTTTTGCCGGCGGGCACGGCCTCGCGGCCCATTACCGCCACATTGGTCCGCCAGATCGCCGCCATGGGCGGCGATGTCAGCGCTTTCGTGCCGGCCGCCGTCTTGCAGGCCCTCACATCCAAGCGCTCAAACTAGTAAGAACAAAGCAAAGACTAGGCGGAACCCGCCGCAATGGAGCTCACATGAAACTCTTTTATCTCGCATTTGCCGGCGTGTTGTATCTCGCCTCCTTCGCGGGGGATGCTTTTGCCCAGTCGGCCGATCACTATCTCACCATCCAGCTGAAGAACGGCCCTGTCGTCATCCAGCTCATGCCTGAGGTGGCGCCGAAGCATGTCGCCCAGATCGAGGCGCTGGCCAAGAAGGGCGAATATGACAACGTCGCCTTCCACCGCGTCATCGACGGCTTCATGGCTCAGACAGGCGACGTCAAATACGGCAATATGGAAAAGGGCTTCGATGCCAGCCTCGCCGGCACCGGCTCCTCGGATATGCCCGATATCCCGGCCGAATTCTCCAAGACCCCGTTCGTGCGCGGCACGGTCGGCATGGCCCGCTCGCAGGATCCGAATTCCGCCAATTCGCAGTTCTTCATCATGTTCGCCGACGGTTCCTTCCTGAACGGCCAGTACACCGTCGTCGGCAAGGTCGTCTCCGGCATGGAAAACGTCGACAAGATCAAGAAGGGCGAAGGCCAGAACGGCGAAGTCAAAAGCCCAGACCGGATGATCAAGGTCACCCTGGGCAAGAAGTAAGTTACGAGAGAAACAAGAGGAGAAGGCAAATGGCCGAGATCAAGGATCCCGAAAACACCGTCATTCTGGAAACCACCAAGGGCAAGGTTGTCATTCAGCTTTTGCCACAGGTCGCCCCGGAACATGTCGCCCGCATCAAGGAACTCGCCCGCGAGAAGGCCTATGACGGCGTCGTCTTCCACCGCGTCATCCAGGATTTCATGGCCCAGACGGGAGATGTCGAATTCGGCAAAAAGGGCTCGGAAACCTTCAATCCCGGCCGCGCCGGCATGGGCGGCTCTTCGAAGCCGGACCTGAAGGCTGAATTCTCGGCGACCACGCATACGCGCGGCACCTGCTCGATGGCCCGTTCGCAGAACCCGAACTCGGCCAATTCGCAGTTCTTCATCTGCTTCACCGACGCGCCCTGGCTGAACAAGCAGTATTCGGTCTGGGGTCAGGTCATCGAAGGCATGGACAATGTCGACAAGATCAAGCGCGGCGAGCCGGTTTCTGATCCGGACTCGATCGTCTCCATGCGGGTTGCCGCCGACGTCTGATTGTGATTTCTGCTGAAACCCGCCCTTGCGCATTGCTGCGCGGGGGCGGGTTTCGCTTTGCCTGAAAGTGCCCTGATGCGCGTAGACCTTTTCGATTTCGACCTGCCCGATGAACGCATCGCGTTGAGGCCCGCTGAACCGCGCGACGGCGCGCGCCTGCTCGTCGTCGATCCGAATGCGGAAAGCCGCCTGTCTGATCATCGCGTCGGCGATCTCATGTCGTTCCTGCGGGCCGGCGACGCGTTGGTTTTTAACGATACCAAGGTCATTCCCGCCCAACTCGAGGGCATCCGCCATCGCGACGGCGCCGGCGGCCAGCAGGTTTCCGCAACGCTGCACATGCGCGTGGGCGCCAGCCGCTGGAAGGCGTTCGCCAAGCCGGGCAAGCGTATCAAACAGGGCGATCGCATCTCCTTCGGCCATTCCGGCGAAAGCTGTTTCCTCGGTTCGCTCGATGCCACCGTCGAGGAAAAGGGCGAGGCCGGCGAGGTGACGCTGCTGTTCGATCTCTCAGGACCTGCGCTCGACGAGGCGATCGCCGCCGTCGGCCATATTCCGCTGCCGCCCTATATCGCCGCCAAGCGCCCCGAGGACGAGCGCGACCGCGAGGACTACCAGACGATCTATGCCCGTGAGGAAGGCGCCGTCGCCGCGCCGACAGCCGGCCTGCATTTCACGCCCAGGCTGTTCGATGCGCTCGATAGCGCCGGCATCGAACGCCATTTCGTCACGTTGCACGTCGGCGCCGGCACCTTCCTGCCCGTCAAGGCCGACGATACCGCCGATCACAAGATGCATCTCGAAAGCGGTTATGTCAGCGCCGAGATTGCGGCCCAGTTGAATGCCGTGCGGGAAAGAGGCGGGCGCATCGTCTGTGTCGGCACGACCTCATTGCGGCTCATCGAGAGTGCCGCCGAGGAAAGCGGAGAGATTATGCCCTGGGCCGGCGCTACCGGCATCTTCATCACGCCTGGTTACCGCTTCAAGGCGGTCGATATGCTGATGACCAATTTCCACCTGCCGCGTTCGACGCTCTTCATGCTGGTCTCGGCCTTTTCGGGCCTCGATACGATGCGTGCCGCCTATGACCACGCCATTCAGGCGGGCTACCGCTTCTATTCCTATGGCGATGCCAGCCTTCTCTTCCGGAAAGCCTAGATGACCAACACCTTCCAATTCACGCTTGACAAGACCGATGCCGGCGCACGCCTCGGCCAGATCTCCATGCCGCGCGGCGAGATCCGCACGCCGGCCTTCATGCCGGTCGGCACCGTCGGCACGGTTAAGGCCATGTATCTCGACCAGGTGCGCGAGACCGGCGCCGATATCATCCTCGGCAATACCTATCACCTGATGCTGCGCCCGACGGCCGAGCGCGTCGCCCGTCTCGGCGGTCTGCATAAGCTCATTCGCTGGGAGCATCCGATCCTGACGGACTCGGGCGGTTTCCAGGTGATGTCGCTATCCGGCCTGCGCAAGCTCGACGAGCAGGGCATCACCTTCAAGTCGCATGTCGATGGCAGCCTGCACCATATGTCGCCGGAGCGCTCCATCGAAATCCAGGGGCTGCTCGGCTCCGACATCCAGATGCAGCTCGATGAATGCGTGGCGCTGCCGGCCGAGCCGAAGGAGATCGAGCGCGCCATGGAAATGTCGTTGCGCTGGGCCGAGCGCTGCAGGGTCGCCTTCGGCGAGCAGCCCGGCAAAGCGATGTTCGGCATCGTCCAGGGCGGCGATATCCCGGCGCTGCGCATCCGCTCGGCCGAGGCGTTGAGCCAGCTTGACCTCAAGGGTTATGCGATCGGCGGCCTGGCGGTCGGCGAACCGCAGGACGTCATGCTGGAGATGCTGGAAACGACACTGCCGGTACTTCCTCTGGAAAAGCCACGTTACCTCATGGGTGTCGGCACTCCGGACGATATCCTGAAATCGGTCGCCCGCGGCATCGACATGTTCGACTGCGTCATGCCGACCCGTTCAGGCCGTCACGGTCTGGCTTTTACCCGCCGCGGCAAGGTCAATATCCGCAATGCCCGCCATGCCGAAGATATGCGCCCGCTTGACGAACAGTCGAACTGCCCGGCCTCGCGCGATTATTCGCGTGCCTATCTGCACCATCTCGTCCGCTCCAACGAGGCGCTCGGCGGCATGCTGCTCTCCTGGCACAATCTCGCTTATTACCAGGAACTGATGCAGGGCATCCGCAAGGCGATCGCCGAAGGCCGCTTCGCCGATTTCATGGAGGAAACACAGGAGGAATGGGCGAGGGGTGATCTCGAACCGGTGTAAGGCTACTCCGCTCCCGCGTTGCTTGCCGAGGGGACCGCAGACGCCGGGTTTGGTGCAACCATCGTCTTGAGCTTTTTGCGCGCTGGCTCGTCGAAGCGAATGGCAACGATCCCAGCCGCAATGAAAATCGCTATCACGACGACCATACCTGATGCCGGAGAGGCCGGAAGGTCAAAGCCCTTTTGCCGCAGTGACTGCAGCAGGCTGAAGATTGGCCCGTGTAGAATATAAATCGGATAGGAAAGCCTCCCCAGCCAACGGAATAGCAGCTCGACCAAACCGGTCTGCCTTGTGCGCATCGCGAGCCAGACAATGGCCGGAAAGACCACGAGGCATATTGAGAAATCAAAATACGGGAAACCGAAGAACGTGCTGGCCGATATGCCTGTGATGAAGATCAGACATCCACACAGACAAAGGCCGACAATGTTGCCGTTATTGGCCGTAGTCGGGTTCTGGATATCATAGAGCCTGTAGAGGCAGATCCCGAGCGAGAACGAGAACAGCACCCTTGAAAAGCCAAATATGAAGTAGCCAGGCTGGTGGCCGATGTCGAGGTTGCCTCCGACCAATGCCCCGCACATGGTGATGCCCGCAGTCCCCAGGGCGATGGCGAGCAAGCTGCTGAGTGACAGTCGTGTCAGAAGGACGGAGAACAACATCCCCGCCCAGAGCTCGAAGAAGAGCGACCAGCTAGGCCCATTGAAAGGAAAGAGACTTTCAAGATTTGTGCTTGGAACGAACAGGATCGCCTTCAGCAGAAGGCCTGCCAGGGTGAAGTAGTCCAACCCGTTTTGAAGTGCATAGTTGAAAAGGCCAATCGGAAGCGAAAGAAGATAAAGAGGATAAAGCCGAATGATACGCTGCAGCAGAAATCCGGCGGGCGAAATCTGTCCCGTCGTCAGTTGCCTCTCATATGAATTTGCAAGAACGACGCCGCTCAATAGAAAGAAGAGGTCAACGGCAAGGTAACCGATATTCGCCGGCATCGGACCCAGCGTGCCACCGGTATGAAGGAACATGACCACGACGGCCGCAATTCCTCGCAACGCCTCAAGAGCTGTGAAAAATTGTTTGCCAGCGTTCAATATAACAACCCTCCGTTGGTAGTTTGTTACTCCAGGAGGATTTCTAAATCGTTAGCGCAACGAGGCCGTGTAAATCAATTGGGTCCCGTCGAAGAGAGGAGACAGCGCGTTAGATGCCCTTGCTGTCCGCGTCCGACATGATCTGCACGCCATTGATCCTGTAGCTGCCGTCCGGCTGGCGGGTGATCTGGTAGATCGCCGTCCAGTCCTTGCCGTCGCGGCCCGAAATCAGCACCTCGTGATAGATCAGCGCGCCGTTGTCGATCGAGCGGCAGCGCCCGAAGGCATAATTGCCTGGGTGATAGACCGGCTCGTAGCTCTTCTTCACCATGGCGAAAAACAGGTTCTTATCGGGATACATCGCCCTGATGCCGGGCGCGGCGAAGGAATAGGCGGTCTCGGCATCGTCCTTGAGGAAGGCCTTGATCTGTTCCTCGATCATCGTCCGCGTCGTGTCGATCGGATCTTCGGCGCGGGCCGATACGGAGGAGAGGGCGGATGCGGCACACAGGATGAGAACTGCGAAGAAGGCGCGCATGGATTGATCTCCGGCTCTGTCAGGGAAACGATCCCCCGACAGGCAGAAGTGTAGGCGATTTCTGGCGCAAGAAAAGCGGACTTTACGACCAGCGCCGGAAGAGGGCGCTGGCATTCACCCCGCCGAAGCCGAAACCGTTGGTGATCGCATAGTCCATTGCCAGCGGCCGCGCCGTCTTGCCGACGATATCGATGCCGTCGGCGGCTGGATCGGCCTGATCCAGGTTGCGGGTCGGCGGCGCGATCTGGTCGCGCAGCGCAAGGATGGTGAAGATCGCCTCCAGCCCGCCGGCGGCACCGAGCAGATGCCCCGTCGCCGATTTGGTCGCACTGACGGCAATGCCGCCATTGCGGCCGAAGATTGTGCCGATCGCCGCGATCTCGCCTCTGTCACCGACCGGCGTCGAGGTCGCATGCGCGTTGAGATGCTTGACCTCGGAGGCGGGGATCTTTGCCTGCCGCAGTGCCGCGTCAATCGCCCGGCGGGCGCCGTCGCCATCTTCAGGTCCTGAGGTCATGTGGTAGGCGTCTGCCGCCGTGCCGTAGCCGACGAGCTCGGCGAGTGGTGTGGCGCCGCGGGCAAGCGCGTGCTCGAGCGTCTCAATGACCAGGATGCCGGCGCCTTCGCCCATGACGAAACCGTCGCGGGCCGTGTCGAAGGGCCGTGACGCCAGCTCCGGCGTCTCGTTGAAGCCGGTGGAAAGGGCACGTGCAGCGGCAAAGCCGCCGAGGCTCACCTTGTCGATGCAGGCCTCGGCACCGCCGCAGATCGCCACATCCGCTTCGCCGGAGCGGATCAGCCGCGCCGCGTCGCCGATTGCCTGGACGCTGGCCGCACACGCCGTCACCGGGGCCCCGAGCGGCCCCTTGAAGCCGTAGCGGATGCTGACCTGGCCGGCGGCGAGGTTGACGAGGAAGGCGGGCACGGTGAAGGGCGACAGCCGCCGCACGCCGCGCGTTTCGCCGATCCGCACCGCTTCGGCGATCGCCGGAAAGCCGCCAACCCCCGACGCGATTATCGTTGCCGTGCGCTGGCGCTCGGCTTCGTCGGTCGGCATCCAGCCGGCCTGTTTTACTGCTTCCTCCGTCGCCGCCATGGCGAAGTGGATGAAACGGTCCATCTTCTTCTGGTCTTTCGGCGGGATGTAACGATCGGGATCGAAGCCGGCCTCAGCATCTTCTGCGATACCGGGAACGATGCCGCCGACCTTGGCCGAGAGCTCGCCGACGATATCCTCCGCCAGCACCCTCAGCCCCGAACCGCCGTCGAGAAGGCGCTTCCAGGCGGGATCGACGCCGGTGCCGAGTGGCGAGACAAGTCCCATTCCGGTGACAACGATACGATCCATTTCCTTTTCCTTTCTATGCGTCGATGCCGAGATACCAGGCGCGCATGCGGGCGATCCGCTCGTGCACCTCATCGTCGGCGGCAGGGCCTGCAAGCAGGCTGGTGTTTTCGGGTGTCACCTGTTCGCCGGTCCGCGCATCGACCAGCACCGCCTGACGCTCTTTACCGGAGGCGGCATCGCCCAAGAGAAAGGCAAGGTCTTCCTCACGAATGTGCCGGTTTCCCCAGGAAAACAGGGTCATCAGAACAGGAAAGAAATCACGGCCCTTGTCCGTCAGCCGATATTCGTAGCGGGCAGGGCGCTGATGGTAGAGCCGCCGTTCGAACAGCCCCTTTTCCGTCAGGTGTTTCAGCCGCCGTGTCAGGATATTCGGCGCCACGCCGAGGCTTTTCTGGAATTCGTCGAAGCGCGAAAGCCCCTGGAAGGCGTCGCGCAGGATCAGCATGCTCCACCAGTCGCCGACGCTGTCGAGCGCGCGCGCCGCCGGGCATTTGAAGTCACTGAAGCTCGTCCGTTGCATGGCTAATGTCACTATAGCAGTGACTATCATCATGCAAGTTACTATGTGGCGTTGCCCTCGAAAATGCGGGCGAGCAGCATGCCGGTGACGAGCATGCCGATTGCCATGAAGATCGTATCGCCCGGCGTGCCGATATAGAGCGGCCCGACATTGGCAAACAGCAGGAAGGCGATGACGAAATTCGCCCAGCCCCAAACGACATTGGCTGTCGGCGAGCCAAGCTTTGCCCCTTGCGCGAATGGGATGCGGAAGCGCCGGCCGCTCACTCCGTTGACGAAATGCGGGATGCCGTTGGTCAGAAATGCTGCGGCGATAAGGTGGGCGATATAGGCGATCCAGGGCAAAGGCTTCTCCGTTGCGGCACGAGTGGAGTCAACGGAGAATGTGGCCGGGATTTTCATGCCGGCAAGAGGAGGCTAAAGCATGTCGCGCAAAAGCGTGCAGCGGTTTTGCGGCAACGATATGCGTCAAAACAAAGAGTTAAAGCGAAAGGAGCGAATCTGAAAGATCGTGACGCGCTTTAGAAATGCACGTGGTGCGGCAGCCCGCTGCTGAATAGCGACGGGCCTGGCCGGGTCAGATCAGCACGAAATCCTTGAAGTGAAGCGCCGGAGAATTGTCGAGATCGGCGATATGGATTGCCGCACCCGCGGCACTTCCATCCGCATCAAAGGATAGAATGCCGCTGGCCTGGTCGTAGATCAGTCTATCGTCAGCTTCGAGCGCTTTCGTACCGACAACGAAATTCTCATCCGAAAATCCGGATAGGCTGAGTGCCGCGAAAATCGAATGGTCGAGCAGCAGCTTGTCGCCGGCCGCCGAGGAGAAATCTCGGATCTTGTCGATGCTCACATTGTCGGGCTTAACGTCGAAAACGAAGGAATCGGCGCCTCCGCCGCCGGTCAGAATGTCGGCGCCGGCTTTGCCGATCAGCTTGTCGTTGCCGAGCCCGCCGCTCAACTGGTCGGCGCCCTTGCCGCCATTGAGACTGTTGCTGCCGTCGTTGCCGGTCAGCACGTTGGACGTGTTGTTGCCCGTCGCGCTGAGATTGGCCGTTCCGGTCAAGGCAAGGTTCTCGATCGTTCCGGCCGTGCGCTTCAGATCGGCCAGGCTGAAGGAAGTCGAAGCCTTGACGGTGTCCTTGCCGGATCCGGCTGTTTCATCGGCAAAATCGCCGGCATTGTCGACCACATAGGTATCGTTGCCGGCGCGCCCCGCCATGTGGTCGGCGCCGGTGCTTCCATCGAGGATATTGTTGCCGGAATTGCCGACGAGAACATTCACCAGGCCATTTCCGGTGCCGTTCAGATTGGCGGTGCCGGTCAACGTCAGATTCTCGACGTTTCCGATCGTATGCGCCGTATCCTTGAGGCTGAAGCTGATCGACGACATGACGGTATCCGTTCCGCCGCCCCGGCTTTCGTCGACGATTTGATTCGCATTGGTCACGGTGAAGGTGTCGTTGCCGGTGCCGCCGTAAAGATGGTTGGTGGCCGGCGGCGGTGTGCTGGCGCCGGTGCCTGCTGCCTCGACGATAACGGGATGGTCGACGACATCGAGCGTCAGCGATGAGACGTTGCTGAGGCTTTTGATCGCCGTCGTTCCGGTCAGCGGGTCGAAGACCTTCACGGAGCCGAACGAGGCGCCGAGATTGACTTTGACGGCCGTGTCCGCAGCCTGAATGGCGGTATCAGTGGACTGGTTCCAGATATCGGGCTCATTCCAGATGGTGATCTGGTAGCTTCCGTCCGATTTTTCCGTCAGCAGGCTGCGGGCCGAGGACGGCAGACCGTCGATCGAATAATTGAGGGTCCCCGTGCTGAAGCTCGCCTTCGCAGCGCCTTCGTCCGCAAGGATTTCGGTCAGATTGTGGATCGCCGTCGCAGCCGGCTTGGCGGAATAGTCGAGATGAAAAAGGCCGAAATGCTTTTCCTGATTGGTGCCCTGCGGATCGGAATAGGCGTCCAGCAGCTCGTAGATGAATGTCTGCTTCGAGCCGAGGGCGGCGCCGTCCATCAGCGTATTGAGCAGGAGTTTTGCCTGCGTCGCTTCACTGACGCCTTCCCAGCCGCCATTGGTATCGGCGGTGAGCGAGGTGTGGTAACCGGTCTCGGTGATCGCCAGCGGCTTGCCCGGATCGGCAGCGCGCTGAACGCCGGATTCCCGGGAAAGCCATGAATATGGCTGGTCGCCATCCTTCGCATAGGTGTGGATCGTCGTGTAGTCGGAGGCCGACGCGACCGTATATCCGGTAAAGCCGAGAACGGGGATATTCTTCAGCAAGGGATCGGCGTTGACCGCGGCAGACAGGTCCTTCTGATAGGCGACCGCTGCGGCCTGGCCGCTCAGGCCCTGATAGCTGACCGGCCAGTTGTTGACTTCGTTCGGGCCTTCGATGCCGACGACCGATCCGGGATGGGCCTGCACGAAATCGTGCAGCCGCTGGGTGACGGTAGCGGGGTCGACTTCCCGCTGGGCGCTGAAGACGAATTGCACGCCGGCTTCGGCGGCATCGCCGAGATGCGTTTGGCCGTTAGGATCGGAGGCGGAGTTGGGGGCGTGATCGCGAACTGTATCAAGGCCAAGATAGTCGAGAGCCTTAACAACTTCTCCGACGTTGGAATATTTTCCGTCGGTGTAGTCGATATGCGTGTCAATTCCAAAGGAACGAATAATATCGTTTATTCTAACGGCTTGAGCCATAAGTTTTTCTCCCGGTTTACGAGGGAATTGGCAATGGGAATGAATCCCCATTTGTTGCCACCAATTCGATTTAATACACGAGGAGGATCGTGCGGAGCTGCCTCGTTAACCATGGTATATTGTTCCGAATGTGGCCCGTTTCGGATTGCATTTACTATGAAATCTGCGCTTGCATTTTTTCGTCCGGCCGGTTGATCATGCCCAAATGGGACGGCTCATAGGCAGAGTCCGGCGAAATCCGGCATGGTTTTGGAGGGTCCGATGACCGTCAATGTTCAATTCCGGTTTCGTAGCGGCTTGCCCTCGATGGCGTTCGACAATGTCCGTCTCCGGGGCAGTTGGGACGAACAAGGCCGCCCCTCGAACGAGTGGACATCTGTTCCAATGCAACGCTCTCGTGACGAGGATGGCTATGATGTCTTTGTCATCCGGGTTCCCTTTCCCGATGACGAGATCGGCACGCATTTTCGCTGGGGGATCGAGTTGGATCGACCCGGCGCTTCAAGCCTTTGGGCGATCGCCGCCGAAATGGACGACGAGGCCTCGACGCGTCGCCAACGCTCCTTCGGTCTCCAGCAGGGGATGGCGCCGCAGACCTATTATCTGACATGGATCGGCCGTCTGGGGGCGAATCGGGTTGAAAGGCGCGACGGTGCAGACGGCATCCGTTTTTCGGTCTGGGCGCCGAACGCCAGGGACGTCTCGCTCGTGCTTGCCGATCCCGCCATTGGCTACATCGCCGATGACGGCACCGGAGCGGTCGCAACCATCAGGATGCGCAGGACCGTTGATGGTTTCTGGAGCGTTGAAACCGGCGAGGACCACGGCCTTTCCGATTTCGACAGCATGGTCGGCACGCCCTATATGTACCGCATCACCAGGGATGATGGATCGCTCGCCTACCGCACCGATATCTGGTCCCTCATGCAGATCGGCGCCGGAGACTTCGATCCGGATGGAGCCGCCTATCACGGATCGCCGGCGGCATTGGACGGACCGCAAAGCTGTTCGGTGGTCTGCGACCCGAAGCGGGTGGTGCTGCCGTCGGGGGAGGAGCTTGTCGCCGAGGCGTTCTGGGCCGACGAATTCGTCGGCGGTCGAAAGCTTCCGGATCGGCTCGAGGATCTGGTGATCTATGAACTGCATGTCGGTGCCCTCGGTTTCGGTAAGGCCGCGCCCGGCACGCTTGATGATGCCATTGCCTTCGTCGAGCATCTTACCGAGCTCGGCGTCAACGCTGTGGAACTGCTGCCGATTGCGGAATTCGAGACGCGGGCCAACTGGGGTTACGGCACGTCGCATTTCTTTGCCGCCGACCAGGGGGCTGGCGGTACTGACCGGCTGAAGATGTTCGTCAAGGTCTGCCACCAGCGCGGCATCGCCGTCATCCTCGATGTCTGCTACAACCACTTCGATCCGGATGGCGAGCGGGCGCAATGGGCCTACGATTCCAACGATCACACCCGCAATATCTATTATTGGTACGAGGGACGCCCCGGCGATTACGCCGACCCGACAGGCGGCTATATCGACAACATCTCCACGGGATGGGCGCCCCGCTTCGACGAGGAAGCCGTGCGCCAGCTTCTCATTTCGAGCGCGGCATTTCTCGTCTCCGTCTGCCATATCGATGGTTTCCGGCTCGATCAGACAAGTTCGATCCATCAATATCCGGTGCTGCATGCCGATGGCCGGCGCGCCGATCGCGCCGCTGCCTTCGGGGCCAAGTTTCTGAAGCAGTGGACCCGCACGATGCGGCTGATCAAGCCGCAGCTTTTCCTGACGGCCGAGGATTATTCGGACTGGTCGGCGATGACGGAGCCAAGCCTGACCGGCAACGGGCTCGGCTTCGATGCGACCTGGTACGGCGATTTTCATCACAACCTCGTCGAATACCACGGCGGCGCACAGGCGCAGCTGTTGAAGAATGCCGGTTTCGGGGACAAGCGGGCGCTGACCATGTCGTCTCTTGCCGGCGCATTGCAGACGAGCGCGCGATCCAAGGTGGTCTACAATCAGTCGCATGACGATTGCGGCAATCGTGAAGGATCGGCACGGACCGCTGTTATCGCCGTCAATTTCGCGCCTGTTGTCGGCGAGACCAGGGCGTGGGCAGAGGCGAGATCCCGTTTCGCGGCTGCGATGACGCTGCTATCACCGGGGACGCCGATGTTTTTCATGGGCGAGGAAATCGGAGCCCAGAAGCCCTATCGCTACAATGATTTCCTCGAGAACCGGGAGAATATTCTCGGCGAAGCTGATGGCAACGGGGCAGGGATGCTCAGCTGTTATCGCGATCTGATCGCGCTCAGCATCCGCCAGGATGCCATTCGCTCCCGCAACATCTCCATTCCCCTGGTTCATGATGAAAATCGCGTGATCGCGTTTCATCGATGGAATGACGGCGAGGATTTCCTTGTCGTGGGGTCGCTGAACGACGCTCCCTTCGAACACGGCTATCGGTTGCACAGCGAACGGCTGGGGGACGACCTCTGGGAGGAGATCTTCAATAGCGATGCTCGCACATATGGCGGTTGGAACGTCGGTAATGGCGGCGGAAGAATCAGAGCAACGGCGGGAGTGCTGAATGCCGTCCTGCCGGCATCGGGCGTTCTGGTCTTTCGCAGGCTCTGACGCTTCCGACGTCCGGTATGGTCAGGCAAAGCCGAGCGGCAGATTTTCTACTTTTCTGTCATTGCCGTAGTCGCGCTCATGCGGCGAGCGACTGCGGCCGTCGCGGCGAGCGGAAAGATCGATCCGGTTTTCGGCGAAGATCCCATCGGGATAGGTGCCGGTGTCATGGCAATCGGCGTCGATCTTGGGTGCAAGGATTTTCAGGATCATCGGGGTTCCTCCACGGCGCAGCATCAACAGTTGGAAAGGTTGTCTGGTTCCATTCATAATCCCGCAATTATTAATAAATTAACCATAAATGCCGGTCTTCGGCAAAGGAGATCGCCATTCGCCTATCCGGACAGCCGCGATCGTTCTCAGGAACGTTCAATGGACGTTTGACGACGAGGACATCGACGCCAGCATTCCTCGATCGCGCGGAACAGCCGCGCTGTGTGCGCCAGCACTTCGGCGCCGACCTCTGTCTCGGCAATCGTGGTTGCCATGCTCTCCAAGCCGTCCGCCACCTCAATCAGCGCTGGCAGCATGTCGGCCCGTCCGATCGCTTCGGCCGATCTGGCCAGTTCGCGCAACGCCTCCGAATAGCTCGATATCAATGCGGGTTTCCGATCTGCCGGAATATCGCAGAACGAGCGTTTTTCAGCAGGCGACAGTGGTGACTTCGACATGGACGCGACCTGTTGAACCCCGAACGAGCTCGCATCCGCATTATTTCTTCCCGAGCCGGTCAATCGTCGCGAGGGCCGGCCGCTTGCATTGAAATGGAACTCCGGACCTGGATGGCCGTTGAGGTGCATGAACACAGGAGGTTTCCATGCAGCTGATCGATACTCGGGTGACACAAGCCGGCGACATCTTCACTGTCGAATTCCTGGGCGAGGGAGGAGAATCGATTTCCGTCAAAATCGACAACTCCCATGGCGAGCTCGACGACACGACGGCGGTCGACCACGCCAAGGTCATGATGGTTCAGCTGACCGCCTTTGCCGGCGGCGAAGCAGACGGCAGCATCAACCGTTACGATGCCTTGAGCAACGGCAATTTCGACGAAGGCAGCAAGGGCCTGATCGGCCAGCCGAGCGCGCGTTCGGCCGGCGATAGGCAAACGCTGGAAGAGGAACTCGATGAAGGCCTCGAGGACAGTTTTCCCGCAAGCGACCCTGTATCGGCAACGGTATCGTCCATTCCCGCAAACGCGCCACGGCACTGATTGCAACGCAATGTTGCAAGCGCCCGCATGTTCTTAATTCCAAACACGGCCAAGGCTGCTCCGGTTTTCACGAGCTGTCTCGGTCTGCATGACAGATTGATGTCAAAACTGAGAAACAGCTGAAAACCTCAGCTGTGTGATTGACATGGGAGCCTTCTAGAGAGGGCACGAGAAGGGAGCGCCCGTGACGCGCTGCCGAGGTCTCGGAGACGCGCGCCCCATGAAAATCATTCAGATCACCGACACCCATTTCAGTCCCGGCAAGCCGCATTTCAACGGCAACTGGGCACCGCTTCTGACCTGGATCGAAGAGACTGGCGCAGACCTGATCGTTCATACCGGCGATCTCACCGTCGACGGCGCCGACAAAGATGCAGACATCACCTTTTCGATGGATCTGATGCGCCAGGTGTCGATCCCGATGCTGATCGTCCCCGGCAATCACGATGTCGGCCACCTCAAGGGATCGGATCAGCCCGTCAATGCCGAGAGGCTGTCCCGCTGGCGCAGCCTTGCCGGCGACGACCGCTGGCTGGAGGATGCGGCCGGCTGGCGCTTCATCGGGTTGAATTCGCTGCTTCTCGGTCATGAGGATGACGAGGAGGACGCCCAGTTCGAATGGCTAGCTCAGGCGCTTTCCGACAGGGCAGGGCGACGCGTTGCGCTTTTTGCGCACAAGCCGCTATTCGTAGACGCGCCAGATGAAGGCGATACCGGATATTGGAGTGTTCGCCCGTCTGAGCGCCGGCGGCTCTATGATCTGATCGCTGCCCATGACGTGGCGCTGTTTGCAAGCGGCCATCTCCACTGGGCCTGGCAGGGGCGCTTTGACAATACCCAGCTGACATGGGGTCCGTCGGCCGCCTTCATTATCGACAAGATGGAGCGCGAGATGCCGGGTGAACGCCTGATCGGCGCGGTCGTCCACGAGTTCGATACTGCTGTCGAAAGCACGATCATCGCCGTTCCCGGCATGACTGCGCATGTACTCGACGATGTCGTGCACGAGGTCTATCCCCAGGCGCTCAAGCAGCGGGAACCCGCCGAATGAGCGCGCTCTCGCTTCGCGGCATCAGCAAGGCTTTCGGCGGCAACCAGATCCTCAATGGCGTCAGCCTGGATGTCGCCGCAGGCGAATTCATCGCGCTGGTCGGCCCTTCCGGCTGCGGCAAGAGCACGCTGTTGCGCGTCCTTGCCGGCCTCGATCACGCCGACCGGGGCGAGATCCTGATCGGCGGACGAGATATGTCCGGCGTTGCGGCCGCCGACCGCAACATCGCCATGGTCTTTCAGTCCTACGCGCTTTATCCGCATCTGACGGCCTCTGAAAATATCGCCGTGCCCTTGGCGATGCGCCGGCTGTCGAGAATGCAGCGGCTGCCCTTCATCGGGTCGCTGATACGGGCCAGCGCGCCACCCGCAGGGCGATCGCCCGCGACGTCAGGGATATGGCGACGTCGCTGAAGATCGACCACCTGCTTGACCGCAAGCCCGGTCAGATGTCGGGCGGCCAGCGTCAGCGCGTGGCGCTGGCCCGTGCCATGGTGCGCCAGCCGAGCATCTTCCTGATGGACGAGCCGCTGTCCAACCTCGACGCCAACCTGCGCGTCCACGCCCGCGGCGAGATCGTCGATCTGCATCGCCGCGCCGGCGTGCCGACACTCTATGTGACCCATGATCAGGCGGAAGCGCTGTCGATGGCCGATCGTGTCGCCGTGATGATGGGCGGAAAGCTGCTGCAGATCGCCAGCCCTGAGGTCATCTACGATGATCCCGCCCATATCGAGGTTGCTCGCTTCATCGGCCAGCCGCGCATCAATCTGCTGCCGGCCTTTGCCGAAGGCGGCGTCATTCTCTGCGGCGGCCTGCGCCTGATGCTTGAAAACGCAGCCGACGGGAAGACGCCGGTCACGCTCGCTATTCGCCCGGAATTCGTTTTTCTCTCCAAGAGCCGGCATGACGGCCTTGCCGCCCGGATTGAACGCGTCGAATTCCTGGGCTCCGAGGTCATTCTCCATTGCCGGCTCGACGCGATCGGCGAGACTATCGTCGCCAAGGTTCAGCCCTCCGAAGCCTCGGGCCTCGCGGCCGGCGATCCGGTCGGGCTGCGGCTTTCGCCCGGTCGCACGCTGATCTTTGCCGAGGACGGCAGCCGGCTGGCCGGCAGCGTTGCAACAGGCGATGCCGGGCTGATTGCGGGCGACTCTCAACGGGAGAGGGCGCATGGCTAGTATCGTCTCCATGGCCGTGGGGTACGATGCCGCCGTTGCGCATCGGCGCAGCGAGGCCCGTATCGCCTGGATGCTGGTGATGCCGGCGATGATCCTGCTGTCTCTCTTCGTGCTTTTGCCGGTTGTATCAGTCATCGTGCTCGGCTTTACCGATTTCGAACTCGGCTACGGCAAGTTTCGTTTCGTCGGCTTCGAGAATTACGCGCACTTGATCACCGACCGCACGTTTCGCAAGTCGCTGTGGAATACGACGGTCTATACGGCGATCGTCGCACCAATTTCGATCCTTCTCGGCCTTGGCATCGCCATGCTGATCGAGAGCGAGACGAAGGCGCGCAGCTTCTTCCGCACTGCCTATTTCCTCCCGGTCGCCTCGCTGATCGTCGCCATGGCGACCGTCTGGCAATACATGTTCCACCCCACAATCGGGCCGCTCAACGCACTGCTCGCCCTCGTCGGGATTCCCGGCCCGAACTGGCTCGGCAGCTCCGGCACGGTGCTTTACAGCCTGTCGATCATCGGCGTCTGGCAATCGGCCGGCTTCAACATGGTGCTGTTCCTGGCCGGGCTGACGGCGATCCCGCGCGAGCTCTATGCGGCCGCCGAGGTGGACGGCGCCAGATCCTCCCTCGACCGTTTTCTGCTGGTGACCTGGCCGATGCTCGGGCCGACGACGCTCTTCGTCATCACCATCAGCATCACCAATTCAGTCAAGGTCTTCGAGACCGTGAAGACGCTGACCGAGGGCGGTCCGAACAAGGCGTCGGAAGTGCTGCTCTTCACGATCTACCAGGAAGGCTTCGTCTATCTGCGCGTCGGTTATGCCTCGGCGATGACGGTGGTCTTTCTGCTGATCCTGGTGGTGCTGATGTTCCTGCAGTACCGCATTCTCGATCGCCGGGTGCATTACACATGATGACGAGCGCTTTTTCCCTCGGCAGGATCATCCGCCTGACCCTGCTTTCGCTCGGCGCGATCATCTTTCTGTCGCCCTACGTCTTCATGATCTCGACGGCTGGCAAGGCCCAAAGCGACATTTTCACCTCGTCGCTGTCGCTGATCCCGGCGCATCTCACCTATGCGGAGAATTTCGCCAAGGCCTTGAGCCGGGTGCCGATGGCGCGGCTCTTGTGGAACGGCGTCGTCGTCTGCGGGCTGATCTTCTTCTTCCAGGTGCTGGTGGCGATCCCTTGCGCCTACGCCATGGCAAAGCTGCGCTTCGGCGCCGCCCGCGCCATGATGGTGCTGGTCATGCTCGGCCTTCTGGTGCCGATCCATGCGACCGCGCTGCCGCTCTATGTTGCCTTCGACCGCGCCGCGCTGCTCAACAGCTATGCCGCCCTTGTCGCGCCCTTCACCATTTCGGTCTTTGCGATCTTCATGTTCCTGCAGTTCTTCCGCGCCATGCCTGATGATCTGATCCATGCCGCGCGTCTCGACGGCATGTCGGAACTCGGCATCGTCGCCCGCGTCATCGTGCCGAATGCCTGGCCGGCGGTTACCGCCTTCGCCATCTTCTCGGTCGTCGCGCACTGGAACGATCTCTACTGGCCGCTGATCGTCATCAGCAAGCAGGACTATGCCACACCACCGCTGGGCCTGATGTATTTCCGCGCCGCCGAGGCCGGCGACGACTACGGCGCGCTGATGGCGGCGACCCTCATCATTACCCTTCCCCTCGTCATCGCCTTCCTGCTTGCGCAGAAGCGCTTCGTCGAGGGCATCACCATGACCGGTCTCAAAGGCTGACCGGTTTCAACCCAGGAGAACGAGCGATGAAACATATCACCCAGCTTCTCGCCGCAGCGGCCGTCTCGATGGCAATCGCGCTTCCCGCGCACGCCGAGACGACGTTGACGGTTCACTACCCGATGCCGGGCTTCTTCAAGGACGTGATGGACACGATCTCGAAGAAGTTCATGGAAGAAAATCCCGACATCAAGATCCAGTTTGCCAGCCCGTCGGCCACCTATGAAGAAGGCATCCAGACGATCCTTCGCCAGGTCGGCACCAGCGAAATGCCTGATATCACCTTCATCGGCCTCAACCGCCTGCGCATGCTCGATGAGCGCGACGTCGCCGTCGATCTCGGCCCGCTCGTCCAGAAGGATGGCAACATGGCCGAGCAGGGCTTTTCCGACACGATCCTCAAGCTCGCCCAGGTCAAGGGCAAGCAGGTGGGCCTCGCTTTCGCGACCTCCAACCCGATCATGTATTACAACGCCGATCTCGTGAAGGCGGCCGGCGGCGACCCTGAAAATCCGCCGAAGACCTGGGACGAGGTCATCGCGCTCGGCGGCAAGATCAAGGCGCTCGGCAACGGTGTCGACGGCATCGATTTCCGCTGGCAGGGCGACGACTGGATGTTTTCGGCACTGCTCTTCGGCGCCGGCGGCAAGATGCTGAGCGACGACGAAAGCAAGGTCGCCTTCAACGGTCCGGAAGGCCAGAAGGCCGTCGAGGTCCTGCATCGCCTGGTCACCGAAGGCGGCATGCCTGTGTTCACCAAGGCCGCCGGCGAGCAGGCTTTCGCAGCCGGCAAGGTCGGCTTCGAGTTCCAGACGACAGGCGCGCTGCGCAATACGATCAAGAATGTCGGCAACAAGTTCGATCTGCGCACCGCCAAGATCCCGCTGATCGATCCGGCGAACGGACATCTACCGACCGGCGGCAACGCGGTCGTTATTCTGACGCATGACGCCGCCAAGCAGGATGCCGCCTGGAAGTTCGCCAAATTCGCCGCCGGTCCCTATGGCGCTTCCGTCGTCGTGCCCGGCACCGGCTATGTCCCGAACAACGAGCTTGCCGCAAAGTCGGCCGATTATCTCGGCGACTTCTACAAGCAGAACCCGCTATTCCAAGCAGGCCTCAGCCAAATGCCCGTGATGATCCCGTGGTATGCCTTCCCCGGCTCGAATGGCGTCAAAGTCACGCAGACGATCGTCGATAATCTCTCGCGCATCGTCGACCAGTCGGCCGAACCGAAGGAAGCACTCGACGACGCAGCCGCTGACGTCGAGGACATGCTGCCGCGCAGCTAAGCGCCTCATCGGGCAATAGGTTAGGGGCCGCCACGCCGCGCGTGTGGCGGCCTTCCTGTTTCGCAAGCTTTAGATGGCACGCACCGTGCCGCCGCGGCGCAACGTATAGGCGACATCGAGATGGCGGGCGGGGGCGGCGTTCTCGGCGATGTCGAGAAGCAGCGAGGCAGCGGTCGCGCCCATGCTGGCATCCGGCATTTCGATGGTCGTCAGCGGCGGATCGATCAGCCTGCCGATGGCGATGCCGTCGAAGCCGGCGACCGAAACATCCCCAGGCACCGACAGCCCCTCGCGCTTCAGCGCGCCGATGACGCCGAGTGCTAGCAGATCGTTGGAGGCGATGATCGCCGTCGGTGCAAGCGCGCTCATCGTGACGCCAAGATCGAGCTGGTCATAGCCGCTGACGAAGGGGATCTGCACGGCATCGAGCGGCGCGAGCCCGCTTTCCGCCATGGCGTCGAGATAACCCCGGTGGCGAAGCCGCGCGCGGTCGGAGGCGGCGAAATTGCCGGAGAGAAACAGAATGCGGCGATGGCCCTTGCTGATCAGGAATGTCGTGATCTCGCGGCCGGCGCCGCGGTTATCGGCGGTGACGGCCGCCGGAAACTGCGCTGTCGGCAGGTTGTTGAGCAGCACGGTCGGCGGCAGCTTCGCAAGCAGCGCCTCGCTGGTCGATGGATCGCAGACCGTGAGGATCAGCCCGGTCGGCCGGTCGTTCAACAATGCGGCGACGGCATCGGCCTCGCGCGCCGGATCGTAATTCGACTGGGCGATCAAGACGCCATGGCCGGCCACCAGCATGCGGTTCTGGATACTCGACAGCGAGGAGGCGAAGACCGGATTGGTGATGCTGGGGATCAGAACGCCGACCACGGGCCTGCGTCCGAGCCGCCCGGTGGACAGGCCGGCCGGGCGATAGCCGAGTTCCGCAGCCGCACGGCGCACCTTGCGAACCATCAGATCGCTGGCCGGGCCGTTGCGGTTGAGAACACGGCTTGCGGTCGCCAGCGAGCATCCTGCCCGGAATGCGACCTGCTCCAACGTCGCCATCGAAAGCGCCTCCTGGTGACAGCATCGAGGCGCAATCCTTTAGGCGGGTTCGATGACATTGGTCTGACACTCAGAGCATGATGCCGAAAAGTGTGAGCGGTTTTCGGACGACATCATGCTCTAACTCTTTAATTGAGAACAGGATTCAGATTTTAGGCCGACCGGGCCTAAAATCATCCTGTTCTAAGCAGAGTTATCTACTTCTTATTCATTTCATTTGTTCACACACATGGAAGTTGCTGGGGAATGCAACCTGTGGAATAGTAAGGTTGACGCCATCTACCCTCTTCATTCTCATCACTTGGACAAGAATGTCTCACAAAAAAATGGAATGCTCCACGGCGTGGTGGTTTTTTGCGACGGCCTCGCTCGTTGCAAACTTCGCGTTGCCGGCCTATGCGGACACCCCGTCGGTGCCCTGGCCACAAACGCAAAGCGACATCCAAGCCGAGTCCGATGTGCATTTCGGCACGCTCGCCAACGGTATGCGGTTTGCGATCACGCGCAATGCCACGCCGCCCGGACAGGCAGCTATCCGCTTTCGCATTGGCTCCGGTTCGCTCGACGAAAACGACGACCAGCAGGGCCTGGCGCATGTTCTCGAGCACATGGCCTTCAAGGGTTCGACACATGTCGCCGAAGGGGAGATGATCCGTATCTTGCAGCGCAAGGGCTTGGCCTTTGGACCGGACACCAACGCCCATACCTCTTATGACGAGACCGTCTATGCGCTCGATCTGCCCGAGGTCGATGCAGACACGATTTCGACGGGCCTGATGCTGATGCGAGAAACGGCGAGCGAGCTGACCCTCGATGCCAGCGCTTTTGATCGCGAACGCGGCGTCATTCTGTCGGAGGAGCGGCTGCGCGACACGCCGCAGTATCGCGCGTCACTCGGAATCATGAATTCGCTGCTCGCCGGCCAGCGCGCGACCATACGCGCGCCGATCGGTAAAGCCGACATCATCACCAATGCGCCCGTGGACCTCGTCCGTGATTATTACCGGGCCAATTACCGACCTGACCGGGCAACGCTGATAGTGGTGGGCGATATCGACCCCGCTGCCATGGAAGTCGAAATCCGGCAGCGCTTCGGCGACTGGAAGGCCGTGGGTCCGGCGCCGACAAAAGCGGATCTTGGCGCGCTTGTGACGAAGGGCGGAAGCGCCGAGGTCATCGTCGTTCCCGGCGGCATGACCAGCATACAGATCGCCTGGACGCGTCCCTATGATGCCGCGCCTGACACCTTCGCCAAGCGCCGCGCTGGGCTTATTGAGGATCTCGGTTTTCTGGTGCTCAAACGTCGGGTGAGCGCCGTGGCCAGCAAGGCGGATGCCCCTTTCATCAGTGCGGACGTCGGCTCCCAGGATCTCCTCGATTCCGCCCATATCGTCCTGATCGCGGCGAATTCGGAGCCGGACAAATGGCAGGCGGCGCTCACGGCCATTGACCAGGAACAGCGCCGAATCCAGGAGTTCGGCGTTGCGCAGGCGGAGATCGATCGCGAAATCCGCGAATATCGCTCGGCCCTGCAGGCTGCTGCGGCCGGAGCCGCCACGCGGATGACCACCGACATTGCTTCCATGTTGGCTCGCAGCGTCGATGACGATCAAGTCTTCACCTCGCCCGCCGAAGACCTCTCAATGTTCGAGACCATGACGAGCGGCGTCACGGCGGACGAGGTCAATCGGGCCTTGCAGCCTGCTTTCTCCGGCAACGGTCCGCAGGTCGTGCTACAGACCGACCAATCACCTAAGGGCGGGGCCGAAACGGTTCGGCAAGTCTATGACGCTTCAAATGCCATTGCCGTCTCGGCACCATCCGGTGCAACTGACGTCGCCTGGCCCTACACCCATTTCGGCGAACCGGGCGCTGTGGTCGAACGTCGTGCGGTTGAAGATCTCGGCTTGACCATGGTGCGCTTTTCCAACGGCGCACGGCTTACCGTCAAGCCAACCAGGCTGCATGCCAACGAAGTGCTGGTGCGCGAAGATATCGGCCGCGGTCGGCTGGACCTGCCGCACGACCGTTCCGCCGCGATCTGGGCATCTCCGGCCGTCGTGCTGTCTGGCGTAAAGGCCATGGATTACCAGGATATACAGAAAGCGCTGACGGCCAACATTGTCGGCGTCGACTTCTCGGTCGGCGACAGTTCCTTTAGGTTCGACGGTCGTACACGGACTGAAGATCTTGCGACGCAGCTGCAGCTGATGAGCGCATATACCTCCGATCCCGCCTATCGCCCCGAGGCGTTCAAGCGTGTGCAGCAGGCCTATTTGAGCGGCCTCGATCAGTATGACGCGTCGCCTAGCGGCGTTTTCAGCCGCGATTTCGCAGGTCTCGTGCATTCCGGCGACCCGCGCTGGACCTTCCCCGACCGCGCGCAGTTGTCCGCCGCCAAGCCAGATGAATTCGAGGCGCTGTTCCGGCCTATGGTGTCCAATGGTCCCATCGACATCACCATCGTCGGCGACGTAACGGTGGACGACGCAATCCGCCTAACGGCTGAAACCTTTGGCGCATTGCCGCCGCGCCCGGAGACGGGGTCGAGCAACGCTCGGGACGACGTGCATTTTCCGGCAACGACCGAGAAACCCGTTTTACAGACCCATAGCGGCAGGGCAGATAATGCCGCCGCCGCCGTAGGGGCTTCCATCGGCGATTTGCTCTCCGATCTGCCGCGGTCCTTCACCGCCAATATTGCCACCCAGATTTTCCAAAACAGGTTGATCGACCAGTTTCGCATTGCAGAAGGAGCAAGTTATGCCCTGCAGGGCGATGTTGAACTTTCAAGGGAAGTTCCCGGCTACGGCTACGCATATTTCTACGTCGAGACCGACCCGGCAAAGGTTGCGCGCTTCTATGCACTTGTCGACGAGACCGCCAATGATCTGCGGTCGCATGATGTCTCCGAAGACGAGCTCGCGCGCGCCCGGGAACCCATCATCGAGACATTGAAGCATCAGCAGCAGAGCAACGAATATTGGATCGCATATCTGCACCACGCCCAGACGGACTCGCGTCGTTTGGACCGGATACGCGATAGTCTCAGCGGCTACGGCAAGGTCACCGCCGGGGATATCCGCGCGTTTGCCGCGGCCTATTTGAGCCCGGAAAAATTCTGGAAATTCGAAGTGCTGCCGGCGGTGGTACGATAGGTGTTGACCACGCTCAGGAACGACGTTTGACCACGCGCATGTTCATCTCCGACCGAAGCGCGAAGCCGTGTGTCTTGTAAAGCGAAATGGCGGATGTGTTCGCCGCATAGGCATGCAGATAGGCCGTGTCGCCGTAGGATGCGATCTCGCCGGCGACGAAACGGAAGAGCAGGGTGCCGAGGCCGCGTCCCTGGAAATCGGGATGGGTGCAAAGGCCGCTGAGCTCGATGAAGCCTGTTTGCCGCATCCGCTGCCCGGCCATCGCCACCAGCCGGCCTTCACTCTTGATACCCCAGAAGCTGCCGAGGCTCTGGGCTCGCAACGTGAACGGCCCGGGTTTGGTCAGTGTCGCCAAATCAAGCATGTCGGCGGCATCGGCCTCGGTGAGCGGCTGGATGCGGGAATCCGAAAGCCTCTCATGGGGCCGCTCGGCTACCATCTGGACCAGCGATGCTTCCGCGACGACGGCAAGACCCGGTGGAATGGCGATCGGACCTGATTCGACGAGGATCATGCTCTCCTCAGGTAAAGGAAGGTCCTCCAATGCGTCGAGGCTCTCCGGCGTATCGTCGGCGGACGCCGCGAAGGGAACGATGGAAGGTGGGTAGCGCCGCGCGGACTTGCCGCCTTCGGCAAGATCGGTGTGGGCGGTCTCCAGCGCGCTCCAGATCGGCCGGTCGAGGATATGAGGCATTATCGTTCCTCCTTGGCGGCGTTGCGGCGCGCAAGCGGTGCCACCGCAAGCCCGTCCTCGATAGCGGCCAGCTGTTCGAGGATCGGTCCGTCGAGATCGCCGCAGAGATCGGCAACGGCGGCGGCGATGCGCGGCCAGATCACCTTCTTTGAATGATCGATGAGATCCTGCCCCTTGTCGGTCAGCGAGACCAATCTGCGACGCTGATCATCCGGTGCCGGCTGCATGTCGACGTAACCGAGTTCGAGAAGCTGGCCGATGGTTCGGGTTGCGCCGGGCTGGGTAATGCCCACCGCCTGCGCAAGCTCGCCGATCGTCAGCGGCCCGGCCCGGTCGATCGCCGCAAGGAACGGATACTGGCCCGCTTGGATGCTGAGACCGGCCTCGTCGATGACCTGCTGCGTATCGGCCTGCAATCTCTCACCGATGCGCCGCAGCCGGCTGCCCATGCACAGAAACCCAAGCGTTCGGACCACATCCTCGACCATGCCGATCTCCATTTGTATTGGATGTTATATAACATATTATGCATTCAATGGCAATGCTTCTGCGGAAAGGGCCGGCAGATGAATCCGGGCAGGCGGCACGAACCAGTGCCTCGATCAGCCCCGCCATCTCCTCGCTATCAGAAACACCACCAGCGCACAGCTGAGCAGGCCAAGGGATAATGGCAGCCCCTGATGTCCGATCAGTTGCATCGCCAGTCCTGTTGCCGGCGAGCCGACAATGCCGCCGATACCCCATACCAAGGCGAAGGCCGCATTGCCGGCGATCAAGGCTTGGCCAGTGAACCGCTCGCCGAGCTGGATCAGCGACAGGGTGTAGATCCCGAACGAGACCCCGCCCCAGACGAAAACCAGTGGCCAGATCAGCCAGGTGGTGAAGACCGGCGGCAGCAGCAGGCAGCCGGTGAGACAAGCCAGGACGCAGAATGACATCGTCCGCGTCGAGCCGAACCGTTCGGCGATGCGCCCGAGCAAAATCTGCAGCACGGCATTACCGGCGATGAAGCAGGTGATGAGCGACGCGATGCGCTCTTCGGCGCTGCCGAGCGCTGCGCCATAGACCGCGAACAGGGAAAGCAGGATCTGCTCGAAGCCGGCAGCCGTGAAAACCGCAAACAACATCAGCGGCGCCAGTGGGAAGAAACCGCCGACCGATGTTGCCTCGCCTTCATCAGGCATGCCGGGCAGACGAGGGGCGACCGCAAGCACGATCAGGCCGCAGAGGAGGAAGGCCGTTATACCAATCATGAAGGGTGGCCAACCCTCGGCGCCGGTAAGGCCGAGTGACAGTGGGCCGATGGCGAATCCAGCCGAAACGATCGATGAATAGAGGCCCATGATACGGCCCCGGCGTGGCGCCGGCGTGAGCGAGATCAGCCAGGTCTCGCTGATCACGTAAAGCGGATTGGCGAAGAAGCCGAGCAGGAAGCGCAGCAGCATCCAGGCCCATACGTCCTGCATCCAAGCAATTGCAAACAGGGTGAGAGCGGCCAGGATCGAACACAGGATCGCAAGCCGCCCTCCGCGGACACGCCGCGAAAGCGCCGGAATGAACGACGCTGATATGATGAAACCCAGCGGCGTCATCGCCGCCGACAAGCCGATCAGGCCTGATGTCGTTCCCTGCCGCTCCAGGATGAAACTCAGCAACGGATAGGTCAGCCCCTGCGCCACGGCGAACACCGTGACGGTCGCGATGATACCCGCCATCGCGGCCCAGGGGATCCGATCCACGCGTGGTGATGTGATGCTTTCGGCAGTCATGCAGATGCCCTCGTCAGACCGTATGGTTGAAGGTCCGGGTAAACCTCAACCTCAATGAGGATGAATTCTGCAGGAGGCGTGGAGCGTCGTACTTAAGTATTTCCAAAAAGTTCTCAAAAACGTCCAAAGCGACTAAACAGGTCAGCATCAAATTTTGCCCCGACCGCAACCCATCACCACCAAAATTCCGCCGGACATCATCAGGACCATCTGGAATGACCGCTTCACCTTCCTTTCTCGGCCTACCCTGTCACCTTGCCGATGGACGTTTGCCCCGTGCGGTGATCTTCGCAGCCGCTCACGGCAGCACCTATCCCGGCAAGGACAGCAGCGGCTACGCCCTGGCCCCTCATGCGATCCGCGCTGCGAGCCAGGACGATGCCCCGCTCGTCGAGCACTGGGATTTCGATCTCGGAGGGCCGCTGTTCGACGGTGGGCCGGTCTCATGCATCGATGCCGGCGACATCCAGACCACGATGCACGATAATGCCGGCAACCGGGCCCGGATCGAGGCGAAGACGCGCGAGGTGCTGAAATTGCCGGCTATCCCGATCCTGCTCGGTGGCGACTGTTCCGTGACCTTTCCCTTCCTCGCTGGCTTTGCGGATCAAGGGCCGGTCTGGGTCCTGCAGATCGACGCCCATATCGACTGGCGCGATGAGGTGCATGGCGAGCGCTACGGCTATTCAAGTCCGATGCGTCGGGCGAGCGAGATGCCGCATGTCGCCGGCATGGTGCAAGTCGGTCTTCGTAGCGTCGGCGGCGCGCGCGCCACCGACGTCGAGGCGGCTCAGGACTATGGCAGCCGCTTCGTGACCGCTCGCGAGGTTCACGCTGAGGGCGTCGAAGCTGCCCTCCAGCATATTCCGGAAGGAGCCCAGGTCGTCGTCACCCTCGATTGCGACAGCATCGATCCCAGCATCATGCCGGGCGTGGCGGCGCGTACTCCCGGCGGCCTCACCTACACTGAGGTGATCGATCTGATCGCTGGCCTCGGCAGGCGGGCGAGGATTGCGAGATTCGACCTTGTCGAACTCTATCCTCCCGCCGACATAGACGGCCTGTCGGCGCTAACCGCCGCGCGCATTCTCGTCAATGCGATCGGCGCCATCGTCCGGCAATATTGAAACCCTGCTTCCTCTGAGCAAGCAGTGCATGGTGCTGCATTTCGCCTCTAGGCGACCTTGCCAAGACGTGGCTCCGTCCCAGCCAGAAGCCGCCGAATGTTGGCGCAATGTCGTGGAATCACGTAAATGCCGTCGATACCATGCGACCTAAGCGGACGAACAGTTCCATCCAAGCTTTAAAGACTCTAGGATGCGCCCTATGCAGGGGTCACGCTTTGCTTTTGGTCCGTTTGTGCTTGATCCGGCTGCGGGAACGCTTCTTCGGAATGATGATCCCGTTGCCGTTGGCCACCGCGGGGTAAAGCTGCTTGCAGCACTCGTCGCGCGGCCCGGCGAAATCCTCGGCAAGGCCGAGTTGATGGATGCGGCCTGGCCGGGCAGGATCGTCGAGGAAGGCAACCTCACGGTCCAGATCGCGCAGCTGCGCAAGCTGCTCGGTCCGGCTATCGATGGCGGTGAATGGATCTCCACGGTGCCGCGCGTCGGCTACCGCTTCATAGGCGCCATCAATCAGCTCGGCGGCGTGAAGCGAAAACCTCTGCCGCTGCCCGACGAACCATCGATATCAGTGCTGCCCTTCGTCAATATCAGCAACGATCCCGAACAGGAATCCTTCGCCGATGGGCTGACCGAAGACCTGATCACAGACCTCTCCAGGATACAGGGCCTGTTCGTCATCGCCCGCAACTCGGCCTTCGCCTACAAGGATAAGGTGAGGGATATGCGCGAGATCGCCGAGGAGCTTGGCGTGCGCTACCTGCTGCAGGGCAGCGCAAGACGCGTCGAGGCGCGCGTGCGCATCAATGCTCAGCTGGTCGATGCGGCAAGTGGCGATCATCTATGGGCGGAACGCTTCGATCGCAGCCTGGACGATGTCTTTGCCGTTCAGGACGAGGTGACGGCCAAGATCGTCGAGGCGCTGCTCGGCCGGCTGCGCGCACCGCCGCCGCGCAACCGGCCTAAAAATCTCGAGGCTTACGATCTCTGCGTGCGGGCGCGCAGGCTGATGGATGACACGCCGCTTGCGGCGCGGGAAGCGCATCTGATGCTGACGCGCGCGATTTCGCTCGATCCCGACTATGCCGAGGCCTATCGCTGGCTTGCCATGAACCACTGGATGGGAGAGGTGCATTCCGCCGGACCAACGCAACCCACCCGAAGCCTTGCTTTGGAGCTGGCGCGCAAGGCCGTCGCGATCGACCCCAATGACGCCGGCTGTCGCTGGGTCCTGGCTTATCTGCTCGCCTATGAGCGCAGCTTTGCCGAGGCGGATGCGGGATTCGCCAAGGCGATCGAACTCGACCCGAACGAGGCCGACACTTTTGCGGCATTATCCGACATCACGGTCCTGGCTGGGCGGGTCGGGGAGGGCCTTGAGCATATCGCCAAGGCTTTCCGGCTGAACCCGTTTCCGGCAAGTTGGTACTATCTGGCGCTCGGCCAGGCGCAATATGCCGCCGGCCAATACCAAGCCGCTGTCGAGACGCTGCGCAGCGACGAGACCTATCGCACGAGCTCACGCCGTTTCCTGGCAGCAAGCCTTGCCCAGCTCGGCCGGCTCGACGAGGCGCGCGCCGAGGTCGAACTGTTCCTCGTTGCCAACCCGGGTTTTTCAACGCGTCACTGGGCTGCGACCGAGCCATTTCGCGACGCTCGGACGCTTGCGCATTTCATCGATGGTTACCGCAAGGCCGGTCTTCCCGAGTAGCACCGGCGCGCCTCAAAGACGGCCGGCCGCGGTCGTCTCCCGCGTCATCGATAAAGACCTGCCCGCGAGGCTCTGCATCGTCGCAGAGCCTCCGCGCATATGATAGGATCGGGATGCGTTGACCACGGGAGGGGAAATGCGCCGAGTCCTTCTGTCTCTGATCCTTTGCGCGCAGTCCGCATCGATGTCGGCGGCGTCTGGGCATGTCGTCTTCCACACCGCTTCGTTCGGCAGCGGCCGCTCGGTCAGTCTCGGTCTGGCCGGGGGCGGGCCTGCCCGCGATCCCGCCTTTGATTTCGACGTCGTCATCACACTCTCGGAATTCGACGGTGGCGGGACAGTGATCTATCGGGACGGAGGAAGACACGAGGCGAGCGTGCGCTGCGTTTCGCCCGCCATGGTGCGGATCAATTCCGCCGACTATATGGTTGACGTGTCGGCGCCGGCGGGAGCCGACTGGAAGCATGATCTCTGGGCAGCGCTCTGCTCCGCTCCAGTTTCCTGAGCGGCATCTCGGCCTTGATTGATCGAGGGCATCAGCCCTTCCGGGGACGAACCTCCATGAACACGTATGGCGCGCCGGTTCCCGAGGGGACCGCATACACTGCATAGGACGCCTGCGGATCGTCGCCCATTCCCAGGGAGCCAGGTGGCATGCCCGGCACGGCCAGCCCTCGGACTGGCGGTCGCTCCTGCAACAGGCGTCGGACGGCCTCGAGCGGTACGTGTCCCTCGAGGTAGTATTTCTCGATGACGGCGGTGTGGCACCCCTGCACCTCGACCGGTACACCCAACTGGGCCTTGAGCGCTGCAAGGTCGTCGGTGTCGCGGGCGTCGACCGAAAATCCTGCTGCCGCCATTGCCTTCGACCATTCATGACAACAGCCGCAGCTGGGATCCTTGTAGACCGTCATTTTCGCCTCCGCGGCGGCGTGTGCCCCTCTGCCAAAGAACGCCAGGGTGGATGCCGCTATTGCAATGAAGCTTCTCCTGTACATCGTCTCCACTCCTTGATGTCCTGCCGCCCGGATCGGGGCCGGGCGGCAGGAGCCCATTATTTTACTTCAGTGACGGTCAGCTTGCCATTCACGCGTTCGGCGACGAACTCGATGTTCGAGCCTTCCTTCAGTCTTTCCAGCAGGGCCGGGTCTTCGACCCGGAAGACCATCGTCATCGCAGGCATGTCGAGGTTCTTCAGATCCTCATGCTTGATGGTGACCTTGTTCGCCTTGATGTCTACCTTGTTGACGACACCCTTGGTGAATTCCTGGGCGAACGCGCCGAAGGCCGCGCTGGCAGAGAGCAGGGCGGCTAGGCTGATTTTGATCATGGCAGTTTTCATGTTCTTGGCTCCTTTTCTGCGGATTATTTCCCAGCGACGGTGACGTCGCCGTGCATGCCGGCTTCGTAGTGGCCGGGGATCAGGCAGGCGAACTTGAACTCGCCGTCGGTGGTGAACTTCCAGACGATCTCGCCGGATTGACCGGCCGGAAGGCGGATGGAATTGGCGTCGGCATGTTCCATCTCCGGAAACTTCTCCATGACCTTCTTGTGCTCCAGAATCTTATCTTCCTGATCGAGGACGAATTCGTGGTCGACGGTTCCGGCATTCTTGATCGCGATCTTGACCGTCTGCCCTTTGCGGACGTTGAACACAGCGGGGGTGAACAGCATTTTCCCGTCGTCGGTTTCCTTCATCGTGACGCGGATCGTCTGCGTTGCTTTGGCTTTATCGCCAGGTTCGCCAATGGCCATTTTTTCACCGTGACCGCCAGCGTGATTGCCGGAGGCGAGGGCAGGCGATGCGAGGGCGACCAGCGCCAGTGCCAATACATAATTCTTCATGCGTAAATCCTTTTTTGGATGTGGGAGGTTGAGCCTCAACCGTTTTTCGGTTTCGGCGTGATTTGCGTTTTCGCGTCTTTGGCCTTGGTCGCGTCCGGCAATTCGCCAGTCCATTCCCAAGCCTGGGTCCCGGGTGGGTTTTCGTACCAACCCGGATCGGAGTAATCGTCCGCCGAGATACCCTCGCGGACCTTCACGACCGAGAACATGCCGCCCATTTCGATGGGGCCGTGCGGCCCCCAGCCTGTCATCATGGGAACGGTGTTCTCGGGGATGGGCATTTCCATTTCGCCCATGTCGGCCATGCCCTTGGTACCCATGGGCATGTATTCCGGCTGCAGCTTCCTGATCTTCTCGGCGACCTTCGATTTCTCCGCACCGATGAAGGTCGGGATGTCGTGACCCATGGCATTCATCGTGTGGTGCGACTTGTGGCAATGGATCGCCCAGTCGCCGAGATACTTGGCATCGAACTCGTAAGCACGCATCGCGCCGACCGGGATGTCGATGCTCACCTCGGGCCACCGCGCCTCCGGCCGTACCCAGCCGCCGTCGGTACATGTCACTTCGAAATCGTAGCCGTGCATGTGGATCGGATGGTTCGTCATGGTGAGGTTGCCGACCCGCACCCGCACCCTGTCGTTCCTGGAAACGACCAGCGGGCTGATGTCCGGAAACACGCGGCTGTTCCAGCACCACATGTTGAAGTCGGTCATCTCCATGATCCGCGGCACATAGGAGCCGGGATCGATGTCGTAGGCGTTGAGCAGGAAGACAAAGTCGCGATCGACGCGCATGAACGTCGGATCCTTGGGATGGACAACGAAGAAGCCCATCATGCCCATGGCCATCTGCACCATCTCGTCGGAATGCGGGTGGTACATGAAGGTGCCGGATTTCACGAGGTCGAACTCGTAGACGTAGGTCTTGCCGACCGGAATGTGCGGCTGCGTCAGCCCGCCGACGCCGTCCATGCCCGATGGCACGAGCATCCCGTGCCAGTGGATCGTCGTGTGCTCCGGCAGCTTGTTCGTCACGAAGATGCGGACGCGGTCGCCTTCGACCGCCTCGATGGTCGGCCCCGGAGACTGTCCGTTGTAGCCCCAGAGATAGGCGGTCATGCCGTCGGCCATCTCGCGCTCGACTGGTTCGGCGACGAGGTGAAACTCCTTGACGCCGTTGTTCATCCTGTGGGGCAGGGTCCAGCCATTGAGGGTGACCACCGGCTGATAGTCCGGACCTGAGGCCGAGTGGAGTGGCGGCTGCATGTCCGCGGATTCCATTGTCGGTGCGTCGGGCAGCCCCATCGCCGACGTCTTCGTCCAGGCGGCTGTGGTGAGCAGAGCGGCGCTGGCTCCAAAAAGTTGTCGTCTGTTGAACATGATGTGTCCTTTCTTAATGACCGCCGCCAGCGCTGCCTTCGGAAGCAGCGGCGACCTCGGTCTCTGCCGACACCTTCGTCGCGCCGCCGCCGTAGATCGCAGGCGCGAGGTTGGCTTCGGCCAGCCAGAACTCGCGCTTTGCGTTGACGGAGAGCAGGATGGAGTTGATCTTGTCACGGGTGTCGGTGAGCAGCTCGAACGTGTTCGAGATCATGCCATTGTAGGTCAGCAGGGATTCTTCCTCGACCTTGGTGCGAAGCGGTACGACGTCGTTGCGGTAGTGCCGCGCGATATCGTAGTTCGAGCGGTAGGCTTCGTATGCCGATCTCGCCTCCGAACGGACATTGACGGCCTTCTCCGCCAGCAGATTCGCGGCCCGCATATATGCGACTTCTGCCTTGCGCATCCGGGCCTTGCCCGTATCGAAGATCGGGATTGCGAACTCCAGTTCGACCTGAGCGGTCGTCCTGGTCTTCTTCTCGTCGTCCTCGATTTCCCGTTCCGTTTCGAAGCCCGTCAGGATTTCGAGGTCGGTGACATAGCGCGTTGCTTCGGTCAGGCCATACGACCTGGCAGTGGCTTCGAGTTCGAGCTTTGCGACCTGGAGGTCTATCCGATTTCGGAGTGCTTCGGCCTCGATGGTGTCTCGCCTGGCGACGGACTTGGGTAGCGGGGGCAGACCGTTGGGAACCTGGTAGTCCAGGTCAGTGCCCCAGAGGCCCATCAGCCGCGTCAACTCCTCCTTGGCGAGACGGGCCGCCAGCCGGGCCTTCGCTGTCTCTCCGGCGAGTTCAGCAACAAACACATGTTCGCGGGCCTGGGCGCCCTTGGTCATCGCACCGGTCTCGCCCAGCTTCTCCGCGAGCTCGGAAGCGGCGTCCGCCGCGGCCTGGGCACGCTGGAGCTGCGCGACGTTCTCCCAGGCCGCGACCGCGCCGATCCAGGCCCGCCGGGTGTCGGCAGCGACCTGAAGCGTCTTCACGGCCGCGGTCAGTTGCGACTGCCGAAAGCGAGTGTCGGCGATCGCGATATCCCTGTTTCTCGTGGCAAGCGCCAGGATGTTCGTCGTGATCATTCCCTCGATCGTCTTGAACGCCCCCAGCTCCGGCGTCCCCATGCCGGTCGTGCCGATGGAGACGGTCGGGTTGAGGAACATCGTCGACTGCCAGGCGTCGGCGGCGCTGTCGCCAAGATCGGCGTAGGCGGCCTGCAGACCCTTGTTGTTGAGCAGCGCGATCTGGACGGATGTTTCGACGTCGAGGGTCTTCCTTCGCGCGAGCAGGCTTCTGACCTGCGCGGCCGCCGACCGGGCTTGGTTCTGGTTCTGGATCCAGACGGTCTCTTTCGCCGTGACAGTGGCGGTCTTGTTGAAAACGGCGGTGAAGCCCGCTTCCTTGCTGGAATACTCGGCGTCTGTGGCGCAGCCGCTCAACACCATCGGGAATATCAGCGCCACCAATGTTCTTCTTGGCTCGATCATGAGGCGTCTCCATTCGCTGGAGACTGCAGATCGTTCTGTCTACGCCATGGCTTGGGATCGACGGGCTGCCTGGTGACGTAGCCCGAGATCGGCGACCGGTATGCGGCCGGGCGCGCGGACGGCTGTTCGACCGCTGCGGGGGACGCCACCACGTCGGGAGGAAGCGTGGATGCGCAGCCGCCGACAAGAAGCGGCAGCCCCACCACGAAAAGCGAGGGTTTCATTATGAAATTTCCGAATAAGAGAAAGCCTACGGTGCGCCCGCCCGAATGCGGGGCAGGCGACCGACTGGACCCGATCGAGCGGGCGCGTCTCTATTCAGATATTGGGGGGACGGTGGAGAGTCGGAAGTTCCCCAAGTGTCGTCCGGTCGTCAATAAATTCCCGGATGGAATTCACGATGGGTCCGCCGACGTCGGGACCTTCACAAATGATGCCAAGCCCGCCGCAGAAATCCTTGCAGCATTCCTGCTTGACCAGCTTCGATACGCCATCTGCATCATCACCGACGTCGCCCTGCGAATGGTCATGAGCAGCCATCTTCGTCATGTCATGGCCATCGTGATGCTGCATTGCATCGGACTCGGACAGTACCGCTGCCACCTCGGGGAAGGAGGAGCCATGCATCGCGGCGCTGGCGTTCGACAGCGAGTACCCTGCCAGTGATACGACGATCACCAGCCGCATCATCACGAGCAGCCTGCTCATTGCGATTCGGTACATATTGCCCATGCTCCTCGAACTACATGCAAAGCAGATCGATTTCAATTGCGACTCATCTGTCGTCGATGTTCGCGTCCTTTATGTGGCACGGAACCGCCCGTCCCGTTCAGTCCTGGTGTTCTCAGCCATGAGCGGCCGCTGCGTCGTGCTGATATTCGCCACGTTACAGATCCTCGGCTGACCGCTTCCGGCGCGGGAACACCATCCGGTCGACTGTCTCGTCACGGACGACGAGCGTGTGCCAGATCGCCGCGGCGAGATGCAGCGCCACCATCGCCAGGATCATCTTCGACCCGACGACGTGGTACGGCGCGATCTCGAACCAGAAGTAGCTCGCGACAAATCCCATGCAGGCCTGTCCGATGATTGCGGCGTAGAAGGCGTGATGAAGCGTCGCGGCGGCTCGCCCGGTCCATGTGCCGGGCGCGCCGGTCTCGGGCGGGTGAAGGACACGAAGAGCCAGCCGCAGGCCCATCAGCAGGCCAATCGCCATTCCCGCGTAGTTGTGGAGCTGGTGCTGGACGACGTCCCAAGGCGATGGCGTCATCCCCATGTGGACGGCGTGGTGGGTTCTTTCGATGCTGCCGCCCGTCAGATACTGGACCGGCACCAGGAGGGCGATCAGCCAGTGAAGTCCTATCTGGGCTAGCGAATAACCAGGTTTCATCGAATTTTTCCGAGCGCGAGGCGCAGACTAGCCGGCGATCGTTAATGCTTCCTCATCGGCCGTTGCCAAAACGCAAGGCCGCCACAGATCACTGGTACTGTGGAACAATGCCGCTGCTGCACAGTTCGGCGCCGGAAGGGAACCCAGCCGAATGAGACTTGGAAGCATCTTCCTGTACGCTCAGCTTTTGGTCGTCGCTCTCCTGGTGACGGCGAATCCTTTCGGCATGGCCACGGCGCGAAGCGTTCCAAGCCAGCACTGTGCCGTCGTGGGCGAGCGTGATCACCATGTGCGGCACGCCCACGGCATGCAGGCCGGGTGCTGTTCGACGATGCACTGCTGTCCGATCCTTCCGGAACTTGCGAAGGTCGCGGCTCCGCGCTTTGAACCGGGGAAGCATGAAGCGACGCAGTCCGTCGACAGGCCGCTCCTGCTGATCCGTGCGATCGATCCGCCGCCCCGATTTCAGGCGGGCTGACACGGACCAAACAATCAACCAGATTTCGGAGATCGAAACATGAAGACGTTCACCAAGCTTGCCTTGTGCTCGGCAGTCGCCGCCTCCTTCGCAATCCTGCCGTCGGGCGCTTCCGCCAAGTCGACGATGGCCTATCCGGAGAAATGCAAGTCCGAAAGCATGAAGACCGACATGTCGAAGATGGACATGTCGGGCGGCATGCCGATGGGCGACATGACCGAGTACCAGAAGGCGTCGATGGACGGCATGAAGGACATGCACATGAACATGATGCAGGGGATGATGAAGAAGGACGCCGATATTTCCTTCGTCTGCGGCATGATCGCCCACCATATGGGCGCCATCAGCATGTCGGAGGTCGAACTCAAGTACGGCGACAATGAAGAGGCCAAGCAGATGGCCCAAAAGGTCATCGAAGCCCAGAAAAAGGAGATCGAAGAGATGTCCAAGTGGGTGGACAAGGAAGCCAAATAGGAGATTGAGCCATGCATCAGATGTCGACCGAGATGAAAGCCTGCATCAACAACTGCCTCGCCTGCTACAGCGAATGCCTGTCGATGGCCATGGGCCACTGCCTGGAACTGGGCGGCGAACATACCAAGCCTTCGCACTTCAAGCTGATGATGGCCTGCGCGGAGATCTGCCGGACCTCTGCGCACTTCATGCTGATCGGCTCGGAGCACCACAAGCATGTCTGCCGGGAATGCGCAGAAATCTGCGGCCAGTGCGCCGAAGACTGCGAGCGGGTGGGCGACATGCAAAGCTGCGTCGACGCCTGCCGCCGCTGCGCCGATAGCTGCAGCAAGATGGCAGCGTGATCGGGGAGGGCGGTCTCCGTCCGCCCTCTTCCTGCCCAGATGAGAACGGATATCCGGTGAAACCACGGATATCCGAAAGCAATTGGCATGGCTCGGTTTGGAACGCAGCGTTTATGAAACAGACCGCTTACATGAAGAAGGTTGGACTGCTCTCCATCGTGGGAGCAGTCCTGATGGCGGGGGTTCCGTCGCCAGCCGCGGAGGACCTCGTCTCCCGTCGACAGGCGGACATGAAGGCCATGGCCGCCGCGGCGAAGACAATCTCCGGCATGTTCAAGGATCCGGCGGCCTATAAGGCCAGCGAGTTCAAATGGGCGGCCGACACCATCCGTGACAAGTCCGGGAGCGTTCTCTCCGCACATTTCGCCTCCGAGGCCGCCAATCTGCAGTCGAAGACCGGGCCGCAGTCGAAGGCCAGGCCGAACATCCTCGCAGAGCGCGACCGGTTCGACCGCATCGCCAACGATCTGCGCGACTACGCCGTCGCACTGGATGCCGCCGCGCAGAACAACCCCGGGCCGATGACTGCCAGCATGCGCATGAAGCCCGGAGAGGCCATGGGCGGCGGTCCTTTCGGCACTCATGTTCGCAACGAGCAGGAGCTGCTGGCAATGCCGGCGGAACACGCGTTCCACCTCATGCTTCAGACCTGCACGACCTGCCACGCCAGGTTCAGGATGGAATAAGGGCGATCATGCGGGACCGGGAATGGCTCGCCTTGTTCAAGCGCCCGACCTTTCAAGCACGGCCTCATTCGCTTCAAACAGCCATGTTCGACGCTGCCGACATCACTTCCCGAGGGGCGGGACCGCCGAACATATGGCGGCCATCCTCCTCGACTTCCGTGAAACACCAGCGCACGACGCCATCTCGATCGAGCAGGAATTCGCCGACGAGTTGGCCGTGGCCGGTGGCGATCATCTGCTTGTCATCCTCGGTAAACTCATAGCCGTCCGCCTTGTCGAGGAATTCCGACGCCGCCATCGGGTCCATAGGCGCTGGAAGCTCGCCCGGCATGTCGATGCGCATCGACATCACCGTGTTCATGCTGACTTTGCGCGGCCACTCATTCTCATCTTCGGTGAACTGCAGATTCGGCAGGCCGAAGGCCCTGTGCGATACCCGTTCCGGGTCCGAGGCCGCCAGCAGATTGGGAAGCGGATGGTAGCGGAAATAAAGGCGGGCGCGCTCGATCGGCGTGTTGACGACGGTCAGGCTATCGATGCCCTTCTCCTGCAATGCGCCGGTGAGTTCGGCCATGGCGGCGATTTGCCGGCGGCAGAAGGGGCAATGCAATCCGCGGAACAACCCGACGAGCACCGGCTTCTGGCCGCGAAAATCGTCGATGGCGACCTTGCCCTGGCGGGTGATCGCATCCAGCACCACGTTCGGCGCGCGATCTCCCGGCTGCAATGGTCTTGCGGCGTGGTTCTCCTGCATGTTTCGTTCCTCCCTTTATGTTTTTGAATCGATTTGCCAAATCGATCTCCGGCGATCACTGCAACGAGGACAGGTCAGTCGAGAAACGGCAAGACGACGAGCGTGCCTGGATCGAGGTTGTGGCGGATGCACACATCCTGCGCCAGCGTGAAATACCGTTCCGCCTCGTCCATGTCGTCATGCTCAAGGCTGAGTGTCGCCAAGCCATCATAGCACGGAAAGAGCAGTTGCGGTTCATCAATTTCCTTCGCAACCTCAAGGGCTTCCTCGTAATACTTATGAGCTAGCTTCGGCTGCCCGTGGCACTGATGAATCTGGCCCAGCACGATCAGCGGCACGGAGAGATGGTCGCGTTGATCAAGCGCCCGGTCGATTTCGACGGCCTTCTCCGCCGCCGGTACACCCTCGGCGGCGCAGCGATCGGTGAAGGTACAGCATGCAACCGCGAGGTTGGCGAGAAGGCGCGCCTGGAAGCTGAGATCGCCGATACGGGTCGCAACCTCCAGACCGCGCCGACAGATTCTGATGGCGTTGGCGGGATCGACAATCGTGTAGAGAACACCGAGATTGGAATAGGCGCGACAGGCGGCACTTTGCAGATCGGCCTTTTCGGCAACCGAGAGGCTGCGCTCCACTTCCTGTACGGCCTCGCGGCGACGTCCGAGCCGCGCAAAGGCCGCACCCTTGGTATTCAGCGCCTCCGCCATCGCTCGCGCTGTCTCCCGTCCGGCCTCGGTCGTCCCGTCGATCGGCAGCGTTTGCAGGCATTGCAGCGCCTGCGTCGCCCACTCGGCGGCAGCGGCCTGATCCCCCATGCGGAAAGCCAGATGGCCGCGCTCCTGCAGGACATGGGCACGTTCGACCGGCGCATCGATCGTTGCGATCATCGCTTCGGCTTCGGCCAAATGTGTCTCCGCTAGATCGCGGCGTCCTGCATCGAGATGCAAACGGCCGATCTTGCGCAATATCCTCGCTGCGGCAATAGGATCGTCTTTGGTGCGGTGGATCGCCAGCGCTCGCTGATAATGGTTCAAGGCGGCGTCGCGCAGGCCCGCTGGGCCGCAGAGATCGGCAAGACGCTCCAACAGCGCCAATTGCTCCGATGTCACCTCCGCCTCGTTTGCGAAGGCCGCAAGGGCCTGACGGTAGAGGCGCATTGCGTCGTCATTGGCGTAGGCCTTGCGCGCCAGATCGCCCGCCGCCATCAGATAGGTAGCGCCCTTGGCCTTTTCGGTGGTCAGGCTGAAGTGATGGCCGAGCTGCGCCAGATGCTCGGGCCGGTCGGGCGCTGCACCATATTGACGTTCCAGAACCCGGCCGATCCGTTGATGAAGCTCCATGCGCCGTTGCAGCAGGAGATTGTGATAGATGACGTCATGCATCAGCGTCTGGCTGAAGCGATAGCCCGGCGGTCCGCCGGCATCCGGCCCACGCAATTCCTCTATGATATTGGCATCGCAGAGATGATCCAATGCGGCATCGATGGCGGCTGGGTCGGTGGCGATGGTGCGGAGCAGGGCGGTATCGAATTTCGGGCCGACCACCGCCGCCTCTTGGGCCAGCCGTCTGATCTCCTGTGGCAGACGATCGACGCGGGCAAGCAACAGGGCTTGCAGGTTCACCGGCATATCGACATCCGTGTCTTCCGCTGCGACATGCCAGCGCTGGCCGTCATTGTGCAACGTGCCCATGTCGATCAGCACCCGAAGGATTTCTTCGATGAAAAGCGGATTGCCGCCGGCGCGGTCGAGGATGCGCTTGCGCATCGTCACCGGCAACTTGGCATAGCTCTCGCCAAAAAACGCAGCAAGCAGCTTCTGCCCGTCGGCCGCAAAGAGTGGGGCAAGACGCTGCACGGTGACGCTGACACGATTGGAGTCCAGTGGGTCGGTCTGCGATGTCGGCCGGTAGATCGCAAGCAGCATCAACCGGCTGCGCTCCAGCCGGTCCATCATGAAGCGAAGGACTTCCAGCGAGGCAGCGTCCGCCCAGTGCAGATCCTCGATGACAAGCAGCAGGGGACCTTGCGCCAGCCGCCGCTCGAAGACGGTGCGGACGGCATAGAAGATCTGCCGCCGCAGCTGCTCCGGCTCGATGTGCCGCAACGCGCCATCGGGATCGCCGAGGCCGAGAACATGCAGAAAGAGCGGCAAAAGTCCCTCGACCTCCTCCTGCGTCAGATCGAGCGCGCGGAACCCTGTTGCCAGCGATTGCCGCGCCCTGTCGAGATCGTCTCGCTCGCCGATGCCATAGGCGCTGCGCACGACCGCGCCGAGCGTTCCATAGGATTGTTCGCCGAGGGGAGAGCAGGTCGCTTTGCGGATGGCGAGGCCTTGGAAACGGGCGGCATTGCTGGCTATCGCGACGAATTCATTGACCAGCCGCGACTTGCCGATGCCCGCTTCGCCGATCAGGCGGACAAGCTGCGCAGCACCACCGCAGGCAAGATCGAGGCATGTCAGCAACCGCGACATTTCCGTATCCCGTCCGATCATCGGCGCCTGAAGGCCGAGACTCTCGAGCCCGCGCGCCGTGTGCGGCGCTTCCGACAGCCCTGTCAGCCGATGGACAAGGACGTTTCCGCTTTTGCCGCGCAACGCCTGCGCACCGAGACTCTCGAAGGCAAACGCATGGCGGGTGAGGCGATAGGTCAGCGGCCCGACAAGGATGTCGTTTTCGCCGGCCATGGATTGCAGGCGTTGGGCGGTGTTTACCGTGTCGCCGGTCACCGAATAGGATTTTGTACTGACCGCACCGAAGCCGCCGGTAACGACAGGGCCGCTATTGATGCCGATATGCAGACGCAGCGGCAAGCCGGCGCGGGCGTGCCAGCGCTCGCCGACCTGCGTCGCCCGACCGATCATATCGAGTGCGGCACCGAGCGCCCGGACCGGATCGTCCTCATGAGCGACCGGCGCGCCGAACAGCGCCAGCAGCGCATCGCCGACGAACTTGTCGACGAAGCCGCCATAGGCCTCGACCGCCTGGGTCATCTCTTCGAACAATTCGTTCTGCAGCACCCGCATGACTTCGGGGTCGATCTGCTCGCTCAGCGTCGTGAAGCCGCAGAGATCGGCGAAGAGCACGGTTACCGGCCGCCGGTCGGCGTCGCCCTCCGATTTAGACAGTACCGTCTCGATCTTAGGCTTTGTTGCGGGTTGGACTTTACCGGAAATCGGCGCGCCACATTTGGGGCAGAAGGCAAAATCGGGCTGACAGGGATTGCCGCAGGCGGCGCAGGAAAGCGGCTGCCTTGCGCCGCATCGCGGACAGAAAGCAAAACCGCTTTGAATATCGAAACCGCAGCCGGCGCACTCCATCGCACGCTTCTCACGAAAGCCCAAACTGTTACGGCTATTTCAGCCGCAACCAGCGGGCCTCAAAACAGGAACAAGCATGAACCTGCTGCCCTGAGCCCGCAAGCGCTAAACAAGCGGCGGACCGACGATGATGATCTTGTTTAAATGATCCCTGAGAAAGCCATGCTGCCGAGCGGGTTCGAAAGGCCATATCGCGATCAAATTCTTTGTGATGAATATTGACAATATATGCTACGCTTCCCACGATAGAAGGAGAGCAAAAGGGTAAGCCGATGGCATCAGGCAGCATTCATGTGAAGGTCAGCGGCGCGCTGCAAGACCACATTCAACAGCAGATCGGTGACGACGGTCTCTATGAGAATGCGAGCGAGTACATTCGCGCCCTGATCCGACGCGATTTGCAAACGCGCGACGAGGCATGGGATGGCCTGCAAAAGGAACTTGCACCTGCGATGCGTGCCGACGACAGCGAGTTTGTCGCCGTTTCCGCTGAAGACGTTATCCGCCGCAACAAGCGCCGCTGAGCATGGCAGCTTATCGGTTTTATCCACGCGCTGACGCCGCGCAAGACAAGATTTGGCGCGACACTTTCGAGGCGTGGGGAGAAAAGCAGGCAGATGCGTACATTCTCGGGCTGCATGTTTATTTGCAGCGTTTATGCGAAGATCGGCTGATCTGGCGACAGCTTCCGCAACGTCTGGCGGTTCCCGCAGACATCAGGCGTCGGGCCTATTTCAGCCGCTATGAGCATCACTACCTATTCTTTCGTGAGCTTGAGAACGGTGATCTCGGCCTCATGAGCATTCTTCACGAACGGATGGATTTACCGGCGCGGCTTAAAGAGGACTTGGCCGCGCTTTCAAACAAAGAGTCATGACACAGTATCTTTGAATCGGAGGGGGGTCGGCGTGTCTGCGGGCTGGAGAAAATCGATCCCATCGAACGGTACAAAGACATGATCGAGACGCCAGTCTCGATCATGAGGTCCTTGGCCAGCATCGACGATGACTACGGTTCGCAGGATCGCACGGCTTGCTTTTGCCCTGTTCGATCACCGGCCCTTACTGCCGATCGGTGCCGGCGAACCTCGCAACCCGGCAGTGAAGGAGCGCCGGCCGGTCCGCGTCGACCATCTCCTCGATCCTGACGTCGAGTTCGGCCGGGTTCTCGCAACGAAGGCCGATGGCACCATAGGTTTCCGCAAGCTTGGCGAAATCGGGCAGCGAAGCCGAATAAGAGCACGATCGACCGTTGCCATCCGGCATGGGATCCCATTCTTGCGCCATGCCCGGATGCTCATCGCTCAAGACGAAAATCTTGATCGGCGCTTGATGCTGTATGGCCGTCGACAGCTCTTTCATCGTCGTTTGCACCGACGCGTCGCCGCCAATGTCGATGACAAGGCGCCCGGGATGTGCGAGCTGCGCCCCCAGAGCGGCAGGAAGACCGAAGCCCATCGTCCCCAATCCCCCCGAGGTAATCCAGCGATTGGGTTTGTCGAAACCGAAGAACTGCGCCACCCACATCTGCTGACCGATCTCCGTGGCGATGATCGGGTCGTGCGGCTTTGTCAGTGCATGCAGGCGCTCCAGGGCATGTTGCGGCATGATTGCATGGTCCAGCCGCTCGTAGGAAAACGAATGGTGGGCTCGCCAATGATCGATCTGCAACCACCACGCCCGCAACCGCTTCTGGTCGGGCATGGTGGAGAGCAACCGCCAGGCATGAATCATATCCGCCAGCACATGCGCCGCGTCGCCCTGAACGCCGATATCGACGGGAACGCGTTTGTTGATCGACGAGGCATCTATATCGATCTGGATCTTCTTCGAACGAGGCGAAAACTCATGGACGCGCGAGATCGCAAAATCGTCAAACCGCGCGCCGATGGCGACCATCAGATCGCAATCGCCAATTGCCATATTCGCTTCGTGCGATCCGTCTTGTCCGGCGACCCGTAGCCAGTTCGGCCCGGTAGCCGGATAGGCCCCAAGCCCCATGATGGTGGACGTTACCGGAAAGCCGGTGAGGTCGATAAACTCGCGCAACAATCTCGACGCCTCCGGTCCGGAGTTGATGATGCCGCCGCCCGTATAGATGATGGGTCGTCGGGCTTCGGCCATCAACACGACCGCCGAGCGGATCGCGTTTTGATCGCCTCGCATTGCGGGCTGGTAGCTCGGCGGGGGAGCTACCTTGTCAGGTGCGACGTAGGTTCCGCTGGCAAACAGCACGTCCTTCGGCATGTCGACGAGAACAGGGCCGGGCCGACCGGCCGCCGCGATCCGGAAAGCCAGGTGGATCGTTTTGGCCAGATCGTCGACGTGTTTGACCAGGAAATTGTGCTTCGTGCAGGGACGAGTGATGCCGACCGTATCGCATTCCTGAAAAGCATCCGTGCCGATCAGACTAGTCGGCACCTGGCCAGCGAGGCAGACGATCGGAATGGAGTCCATAAGGGCATTCTGCAGTGCGGTAACCGCATTTGTAACGCCCGGTCCCGATGTCACCAGCATGACGCCAACTCTACCGGTCGAGCGGGCATAGCCTTCGGCCGCGTGTCCGGCGCCTTGTTCATGGCGTACCAGGAAATGTTTGATGTCCTCCTGTTGGAAGATTTCGTCATAGATCGGCAGCACCGCTGCGCCGGGGTAACCGAAAATATGTTCGACACTATTGTCGCGCAGCGCTTGCAGAACGATCTCGCCGCCGTTCATGCGACGATCAGAAGGGTTAAGGGAAGAGTTGGCTTTCTCGCCGGTCATATCTGGGTTCCGTCGTGAGTGAGGTGATGGGTGCGACGGGGCATAAAAAAAGGCCCCGTCAGGGACCAGTTTTCGGCGCATGGGTGGCTATTGCCGGACGATCAGACCGTCCTGCCCATGCGCGATATCACCACTACGAGAACCATTGCGATTTTCATGGGCGCTAGAGCTAGCTCCAAATCTACACGTCGTCAACGTCGCCTCTGCGTAGATTGTATCTGTGGTTGAGCTTATTTGAGATCGGTGGTTCGGTCAGTGACGACGCAAGGGCAGGGCGATCCGTTCGCAAGCCTATTGACCAAAGGGCAAGCTCTGCCCGTTCTATCGCTCGGGAAGTGATTTCGACCACTTCCTCCAATGTGCGCCGGTCAGGGGTTCCGAGCGAGCTGGGCTCCACTCAGCGGATGAGTGGCCCGGCGCGAACGCTATGGCGACGTATATGCGCCATCGAGGATCTGTCGCGCCTCGGCCCGCGGCGCGGCGACGGAATGACGCTTGACGAGCGAGCATTCGAGCTTCGCAATGGGATAGCGCTTGCCGGGCGTATTTTCCGGGTTGAGATGTTCGATTGCCCATTGCCCCATGGCAAGATGTGGAAGGACCGAGGTCGTCAGAGGGGGTACGAGATGTCGCGCAATTTCTTCGTCGTCATAACCCACCACCGACATGTCCTGGGGAATGCGAAGCCCTGCATCCTTGAGCGCTTCGTAACACCCGATGGCAGTGCGGTCGTTCTGGCAGAAGATCGCGGTGGGCGGCTCTTTCAGAGCAAGCAGTTTCATCGTGGAGGCATAGCCGGCACCGGCCGACCAGTCGCCTTCAATAACCAATTCCGGATCGAAAGGTATATCGGCGGTCGCTAGCGCGCGGCGATATCCCGTCAGCCGGTCCTGCGCCGCCTGCATCCAGATTTCGCCGGTGATCGTCGCGATACGATGGTGTCCGTGCATGATCAGATGGCGGGTGGAGCTCTGCCCCCCCCGCGATCTCGCTCGGCACCACGGCGGGAAAGGCATGGTCCGCCGTATAACAGTTCAGCAGGACCGTCGGGATATTAAGCTTGCGGACATAGGAAGGAAGCTCCACCTGGCGGGTATAGATTGTCATATATATGAGCGCCGATATGCCTCCGCTCGTTAACGCCTCGATTGCTTTCGGCTCCATCACGGGATCACTGAGCGTTTGGGTTACCAGAAGGACATTGCCGGCGTTCCAGGAGGCTTGCCGCGCGCCTTCGATCGCAACGATCGCTTCCGGGCTGGTGGCCAGTTGATCCACGGCGAAACCGATGACGTTGTCCAGTCCCGAATAAGAGGCCTTCGTCGTATAGGTCTTCTCCATATAGCCGAGCGCGCGCGCCGCCTCCAATACGCGATCACGCGTCTGCTGTGAGATGCGGGTGCCGGGTGTGTCGTTGAGGACGAAGGAGACGGCCGCCTGCGAGCAGCCAGCCGCCGCCGCGATGTCCATCATCGTCACGCGCACAGGCTTATTTTCGGTCTTGGGCTTTCGCATTCGTGGAAACTGTCTCTGCTTGGGATAGCCGTTCAGGGTTGTTGATCGTCGTTTTTGCTAATTAATATTAGCATCTATCTGAAAGCGCTGGCAATTGCATGAATTGTTGCAACACTATCGATTGTTGGCAATGCCGGTACAAAATTGCCATCCCAGCCATTGCCCGATGAAATGTTTTGATCTGCATTGATAATACTATTTACTAATTAAATTTCTTGTATACCGTCAGGGAGCGATCGGAACCTATGCCACTCGTCGCTTTGCGACGGCCCTGGGAGGGGGCGCGCATCCGGCCGGCCGTAAATCGGAAACGGGCCCGTGCAACTGCGGCCCCTCGGGAGGTGTATTATGAAACAGCTGAAACGCAATGCAGCCTTGTTTTTCGCCGGGTTGATGCTGAGCGCGGCGCCGATTGCCGTATCGCATGCTGCCGACAAGCCGACACTCGCATTTGTCGTCAACGGTGCATCCGACTTCTGGAAAGCCGCAGAGGCGGGCGTGAAGAAGGCGCAGGGCGAGATGCCCGACTACCAGATGGAGCTGAAGTACCCTGAGCAGGCATCTGTCGCCGTTCAGCAACGGCTTATGGAAGACTTGGTCAGTGCCGGCGTCAAGGGGATCATGGTTTCCGCAGTCGATCCCAAGACCCAGACGGACGGCTTGAACAAGATCGGATCGCAGACTGCTCTCTTCACCACAGATAGCGACGCGCCGCAGACCAACCGCGTCGCCTATATCGGCTCATCGAATATCGACGCCGGCATGCAGGCCGCCGAAATCGCCAAGAAAGCGATGCCGGACGGCGGCAAATGCATCGGCTTCGTTGGCCTGCTCGGCGCCGACAATGCCAAGGAACGCATCCAGGGCATGAAGGACGGCCTGAAGGGCACGAAGATCGAGCTGACAGATGTACGCGGCGACGATATCGACCAGACCCGCGCAAAGAAGAACGTCGAGGACGCGCTGGTGGCCAGCCCCGACGTCACCTGCATGGTCGGTTTCTACTCCTACAATACGCCGCGCATCTATGAGGCATTGCGCGACGCCGGCAAACTCGGCCAGATCACCGTCGTCGGCTTTGATGACGATCCGATCACGCTCGGCGGCGTCAAGGAAGGCACGGTCGCAGCGACCGTCGTGCAACAGCCGTTCGAATGGGCCTATCAGGGCATGAAGCTGATGGCGGCCTACCTCAAGGGCGACAAGTCAGGCGTTCCTAGCAACGGCTTGATCATCATACCGACGGTAATCATCGGCAAGGATGACGTTGACAAATATGCCGCCAGCCTGAAGGCCATGGCTGGAAAATAACTCTCCGTCGCGGCGGCGGCACTCGCCGCTGCCGCGAGGGACGTCCCATGCCGACAGCATTAGCAGCTATGGACAGGCGATGAACCACAGCTCCGACTTCCCGTCACCGGACGCGCTTGCAACGCCGTTCCTTTCGCTTTCCGGCGTTGGCAAGACCTATCCGGGCGTCGTTGCGCTTGAGGGCCTGTCGATCGACATCATACCGGGCGAGGTCATCGGCCTCGTCGGCGAGAACGGAGCTGGAAAATCGACGTTGATGAAGATTCTCGGCGGCGTGATAGCACCCGACCGAGGCGCGATTCTGCTCGACGGAGCAGAGCTTCGTTTCCTCACTGTGGAATCGAGCATCGCATCCGGCATCGCCTTCGTTCACCAAGAACTCAATCTCTTTGAGAATCTCGACGTTGCTGCCAATATCTTCCTGGGCCGCGAGCCGCTGAAGGCCGGACCTTTCAAGCTCGTCGATCGCAATCGGCTGCGAGACATGGTGAAGCCGCTCTTGAAGCGGGTAGGGGCTCATTTTTCCGCCGACACACCCGTGGCATCGCTTTCCCTTGCCGAGCAGCAGATGGTGGAAATCGCCAAGGCGCTGTCCATCAACGCCAGGCTCGTCATCTTCGATGAACCCACGTCCAGCCTGCCGCTGGCCGAAACCGAGCGTCTCCTGAGCATTATCAAATCACTGAAAGCCGATGGCATCAGTGTGGTTTTCATTTCGCATCGCCTCCACGAGGTTGAGCGCGTCGCAGACCGGGTCGTAGTCCTGCGCGACGGCACGCTTGTGGGCACGCTTGCCAAGAAAGACATCGGTCACGACCAGATGGTCAAGCTGATGATCGGCCGGGTGCTTGCGGCCCGGACCGCAAAACCGCAGCGCTCGCCCGGCTCGGTTGCGCTGAAGGCTAGCGGCGTGCGCACCGAGGCCTATCCCGGCCGTCCCGTTGATCTGGAAATCCGGTATGGAGAAATCATGGGACTTGCAGGGCTCGTGGGGTCGGGCCGCACCGAGCTTGCAAGGGTACTCTTCGGCATTGACCGTAGCTACGGCGGAGCCATTCTGCAGGACGGGCGGCAAATTGCGATCAGGTCTGCCCGGGACGCCGTTGCTCGTGGCATTTTCCTGGTACCGGAGGATCGCAAGCGCAACGGCATTCTTCTTGATTTCCCGATCGCCCAGAACATAACCCTTGCCGATCTCCCCAAGCTCTCCAGCCGCTTCATGCTTTCTGCCGAGCGGGAGAGGGCGGCGGCCGAAAAACAACGCGTTCGCCTCGGTATCAAGGCGCCTTCCGTTTCGTCGCGAACCGGCACTCTGTCCGGCGGCAACCAGCAGAAGGTGGTGCTTGCCAGATGGTTGTCGATGAGCCCGAAGGTGATGATCTTCGACGAGCCGACACGCGGCATCGATATCGGCGCGAAGAATGAGATCTACGGCCTGATGCGAGCGCTTGCCGATGCCGGCGTCGCAGTCCTGATGATCTCCAGCGACATGGAAGAGGTGATCGGCGTTTCCGACCGCATCGCCGTCATGCACGAGGGCCAGATCGCCGGCATTTTGGAAGAGGACGAAATCAGCCAGGAAAGCGTCCTTTTGCTTGCCGTCGGCAAAAGGGTAAAATAGCGGCTGCGGCCAATAGAAATAAGTATCGGGGATGGATTTCGAATGATCAAAAAAGATCTAGGACTGCTGCTTTTGATCGTCGTCGTCGGCATCGTCGTCGCCATCATCAACCCGCGTTTCCTGCTGCCGATCAACCTGGCCAACACTGCCAACCTGATCGGCCTGTTCGGCATCCTGTCGATCGGCCAAGCCTTTGTCATCATCACCGGCGGTATCGAGCTTTCCGTGGGTTCGCTCGTCGCACTTCTCGGCGTGCTGTTCGTCGATTTCATCGCGGTCCAGGATATGTCATGGATGCTGGCGCTGCCGCTCATTCTCGCGCTCGGCGCCGTCATCGGTGCCGTCCACGGCTGGCTGATCACCCGGCTCAACCTGCAGCCCTTCGTCGTCACCCTCTGCGGCCTCCTGATCTATCGTGGGGCAGCGCGCTTCTATACGGCCGACGGAACGGCGGGCTTTGCTTTCGGCCAAAATTTCCCTGACCTCGAATTCCTGACCGCCGGACGGTTTTACGGCGTTCCCAACACCTTCACCGCACTCGTCATCATTGCCGTGGTCATGTGGGTCATGCTGCATCGCTCTGTCTTCGGGCGTTATCTTTACGCGATCGGGAAGAACGAGGAGGCGGCCCGCTATTCCGGTATCCGTACCGGCCGCATGGTGATGTCGGCCTATGTCATCTGCGGGCTGCTGACGGCGCTATCGGCAATTTATTTCGCCATGTACACGCGCTCGATCTCGCCGGCGAGCCATGGCCAGTTCTACGAACTCTACGCGATTGCCGCCGCCGTGCTCGGCGGCTTTTCGCTCCGCGGCGGCGAGGGATCGATCGTCGGCGTCGTGCTGGGAACGGTCCTGCTCCAGGAGTTGCAGAATCTCGTGAATCTCCTTGGTATACCCTCGTCGCTGAATTTCGCTGTCATGGGTGGCGTGATCCTCATCGGCGTCCTGATCGACCAACAATGGCACGCGATCCGCGCAAAGCGCCGCCTCGTCTTCGCCGCCCGACAGACCGAATCCCGTCTTTCGAACGAAGGCAGTTTGCCAGCGGTTGCCAATCAGGACTAGGTCAGTGGATGGGGCCATGCGTCTCGCGCGACACCGTCAGCCCATCGAGCTCGGCAAGCTTCACGGCCGCCAATGTCGGCCCGAAGTCTGCATAGCGTTCGCGAACCAGCGTCACCGCGTAATCTCGAACACCGTCACTGATCCGGTTGTTCGACGGCCGACCGATCGCCTTGTGCCGGATCGACGCCGCACCACCAGTGCGGATCCGCTCCAACAGCCGTCGCACCTGGCGCTCGCTCAGATCAAGCACATGCGCCGCCGACACCATCATCATATGGCCGGCGATCACTTTCGATAGAATCTCGATCCGCTGCAGGTCGCGCTCGCTCATCGCTATCAGTCCCATCCGCAATCTCCACCGTCATCAAAAAACCCGGGGAGAGTGACATTCCAACTTTGCAGAAACAGGACACTTCAACTTTGCGGCTACACATACTGTGGCGGCAGGATTGAAATGTCCGCCGTTGCGCAAAGTTAAAATGTCACTTTGGGCGCGGTGTCAGCCATTTAGAAATGCGACAGCCGAGCGCCGCCGACCAGCCCCCGACCGGACCGGCTGGACCGGGTTGCAAGGGAAGGGAGGGGGCGGGTGAGATGCTCCCTTGGGCTTTAGCTTTGACAATTGGAGCAGCCAGTCATTCCGCCGCATCGAGGTCAGAGAGCGCTTGTCGCCGTCGGGCAATGACGGCGGGATCGTTCATGAAATCCTTCCGGCGTCCGGGCCCACGAGCACGCGGCACATAGCCGTTCTTCTCGCTGTTGGTCTTCACCTTCGGCGTTGGCAACTGATCCTGCCGCTCCTTGATGTAGGCCAGCACATCGCCGAGCCGCTTGTTCTCGGTGATCGCCGCATGCGTCACCCGCTGGTCCTTGTCGAACGTCCTGTAGGGCAGGGAATGCCCCTTCCACCGGACATCCAAGCGACCATCCGCATAGGCATAGGTCTCGACATAGCGACCAGCCAAACCACGCGTCACCTCGGTCTCCTCCAGCATGATCCGCTTGCGTTCAAACGAAAACGTCAACTGCGCCCCGACATAACGCTGCTCACGCTTGCACAGAATGTCCTTCAGCCGGTCCGACGCAAGATTCATCGGCCGATGCAGATTATCGGGCCGGGTAGGGACAATCGCAAATCGCGCATTGTAGCGCTCGATGAAACCGGACAGGAAAGCGTTGCCGTCGTCCATGCCGGAAATCCCCGCCAGCCGCAGTTCTTTGACCAGCCGATCCTGCAGCGTCCGGTTCATCCGCTCGACGCGACCTTTCGCCTGGCTCGAATTTGCGCAAAGAATCTCGATGTTTAGCTCACAAAGCGCCCGCCCGAACTGGGTCATGCCCTGGCCGCCCTTGGCATCCTTCTTCGCCACCCGGAACACCGAATGCTTGTCGGAATAGAAGGCGATTGGGGCGCCGTGATGCTTCAGATAAAACGCCAGCGCCTCAAAGTAGCTGAAGGCGCTTTCCGAGCGCACAAAGCGCAACTGCATCAGCTTGCCCGTCGCATCGTCGACGAACACCAGCAGCGAGCATGGGTCGCCGCGATCCTCGAACCAGCGATGTTCGGACCCGTCGATCTGCACGAGTTCGCCATAAGCCTCGCGGCGCAGCCGCGGCTGATGAAACGTCCGGCGCTGCTTGCGCGACAGCCAAAGCCCAGCCTCCGTCATCCATTGCCGCAGCGTCTCACGCGACACCGTCAGCCCATCGAGCTCGGCAAGCTTCTCGGCGGCCAGCGTCGGACCGAAGTCGGCATAGCATTCGCGAACCAACGTCACGGCGTAATCGCGAACCCCGTCACTGATCCGATTGTTCGACGGCCGGCCGATCGCTTTGTGCCGGATCGACGCCGCACCACCCGTGTTGATCCGCTCCAGCAGACGACGCACCTGGCGCGTACTCAGATCAAGCACATGTGACGCCGACACCATCGTCATCCGGCCGGCGATCACTTTCGATAGAATCTCGATCCGCTGCAGATCACGCTCGCTCATCGTAATCAGTCCCATCCGCAATCTCCCAGGTCATCAAACCCGGGGAGAGTGACATTCCAACTTTGCAGAAACAGGACGCTTCAACTTTGCGGCTACACATACATATCGCATAAGACAGATTATGGAACTATAGAATGCCTTTTGATTACAATGGCATACCTTCATCATCCATCTCATAGACCCATTCTTTTCAAATCGGCCGGCTCGAATTTGCATCTTGGCGATCCAGCACATCGACGATGTTCATCCGCGGACGTGCACTCATAGAACAGCTGATCCCACCCAACAGACTCTTTCGAAACCCGTGTCTCGGACGACCCCCACTTGGCGACAACTTCCGGGTCAGACTGTTGAGCATTGACGGGATTCGATGGAAGCTCGCCGTTGCTATTCCTCAAGTGTCGGAATGACTTTCGATGGTCTTTGCAGCTCCGAGGCTGCAGCGGTTGCCGCTGCATCGCCGGGACCGCCGGAAACATGGACGGTCGGCGTTGCAAACTGGATGCCTTTTTCTGCGAATGTCTTCTTGAGCATGGCGAGCGCCTTTCGGCGAACGCCGAACTGTTCGCCGGGTTTCGTCATGAACTTCAGCCGTATCTGCACACCATAATCCGCCATCTGCTCGATCCCCTGCATTTTCAAGGGCTCGATGATGTTGGGCCCGAGTTCGGTATCCTCGAGAAGCTCAACGCCGATGCGTTTGATGGTCTTGCGGACCTCCTCAAGGTCGCTGTCATAATTCAGGGTGAGCGTGATGATGTCGATGACCCAGTCACGGCTGAGGTTTTGTACCGCTCCGAGTTCGCCGAAGGGAACGATGGTGACCGGACCGCGGTGATGGCGCAAGCGGATCGATCGCAGCGAGAAACCTTCGACCGTGCCTTTATATTTCGCCGCCTGGATGTATTCGCCGATGCGAAAGGCATCGTCGAACAGATAAAAGACGCCAGAGATGATGTCCTTGACGAGTGTTTGCGCGCCGAAGCCGACGGCTATGCCAACGACGCCAGCGCCGGCCAGCAGTGGTCCGATCTGGATGCCAACGGCATCCAGGATCATCAGGAAGCCGACAGCACCGATCGCCAGGAACAGCACATTGCGAAGAATGGGAAGGAGGGTATTCAACCGCTGACGCCGGCGCGCATCGGCTCCCTCGTGATGTCCCCCCTGCTCGCTTCGCGACGCCATCGCCATCTGGCTGTCGATCAGCGTGCTTGCGAGCTTCCAGATAACGTCGGTCACCAGCAGCACGATAACGATGCGGATTCCGGCTCGGATCAAACGCGTGGTCACCGTTTCGGCTGCGGCGAGATCACTGAGATTGACATTCCACGCGCGGGCAATGAGCAGCGCGGCGATCACAATGAGGCCGTTCCGCAACGTTTGCATGATGACAGCAGACCATCCGACGATAGCCGGATCTTCCACCGCCTGCTGGTCGCCGGATTGTATGATGCGACGAATGATATCATGAGCCACCGAAACGGTAGGCGGCAGAAGCGTGATGACAACCACTGTCCAGAATGCACCGCGGAGCCCGGATACCCATAACAGCCACGATAGCAGGATGCTCGCGCTGAAGCCGACACAGACCAGCCGGCTGACGGGCGGCCCGTCAGAACGAAAGTGCCGCAGCCAGATCATAACGATCAAAGCGATTGATACGACACCAAGCCAGGCTGCGGTAAAGAGATCGGCCAAGATCGGTGAAGCTCCGATCGTCCCGATCACTTCAATGGTGGCCCAGCCAGCCGCCAGCACTGCGACGATTCCGAGGAGCCAGTAGTACCAGAACCAGGCAAGAGACGTGACAAGCGTCAGAAGCCGCATATGCGGCAGGCGGGCGCCTGGCGCGATGACAATGCGGCCCACAAGCACGCCAAGGCGCACCATGAGCGCGGCTGATAGCAGAATGAGCGCGATATCGCGAAACACGGCAGGCCATGGAAAGAGGATAAACGCGCCGAGGCTTCCGATCAGGTAACCGAGCAAGGCGAGAAGACCCATTGAAAGCCGGGCGGCGTGGAGCTTGATCCGCTGCCGAACGGTGCCGGCAGGTGCGTTCAGCACAAAATGGAGCAGCCCTCGCCCTGACCACCAGGCAAGGCGCTGGGCTACGAACCCGCCCGCGACGAAGAGTATGACCGCCAAGATCAGGCCGACAGGTTCGATCCGATCATCCGTCTGGAAGACCCGGATCGCCGACTGTATCTGCCCGGGAAGGGTCGGAACGGCATCGACGAGTGTGATCAACCTCTGGCGCAAATCCTGTAACGATGTTGCAATCGACGTCGGTGCCGCCTCTTGCGAGACTGCTACCGGCTGCGCCGGTCGCTGATTGCCCGGAACGATCCGATTGACCAGCGCTCGTCCGGAATCATCATTCGGCAATTCGATAATAACCCGGATCGGCGCCGAGGAATTGGTCGGCTCAGCCGCCGAGGCGGGGTTTGCGCTCGCGAGCAGAAGCGTTGAAAGTACCAGCGTCAGGAATGCGCACACTCTGCGGAGGGGATGACGGTCGTCGATGATGCGCATGTGGCCGTGGTCCCCGCGACGGTGTCGTCGCTTTTGCTGGTTGGTCGAAACTTCGGACTTTGTGAAGCGTTGCACGACCAACGTCAATCGACGAACCGGTCTCGGGGACGCAGACCGCGAACCAAAGGCAAGAGCATGATGCCGAAAAGTGTGAGCGGTTTTCGGACGACATCATGCTCTAACTATGTAGAACAGGATTCGGATTTTAGGCCGGCCCGGCCTAAAACCATCCTGTTCTAGACGGCGTCAAGACCGCAAGCCTCTGAAGGCCTCCCGGATATCCTGACAGAAGAGTTCTGGCTCCTCCCAGGCAGCGAAGTGACCGCCCTATGCTCTAATCAAGCAGCTTCCGTATGGCCATGATCCCTTTTGCAGCATCCGACCAGGATTGACGCCAGATCAACACGCCGACGCTGAGGATGGTCGCAACAGCGAAAGGGATTGGCCCGAGAAACCAGAAAGCGGCCGCGAAGGTGAAGTAATAAGACCGGACGCCGACGCTGAACGATCGAAGTGCAGGGTTCAAAACCAGGGTCAGGGCGTTCGTCCAGCCGGCAATGTCCCTCTCCTCATCGCGGGATGGGCTCGCCCCGATCGCCGCCAGGCAGTAGTTGATCTGCCGGACCGCCCAGATGAAATCGGATAGTCCCCGCAGCAGCGTCGCCATGATCAGGAGGACCTTGCACTGGAAAAACCACGCGGGGTCCTGAGCCGCAAACATCGTGATCAGGCCACCCGATCCATAGTTCGGCTCCATGAACAGCGCGCCGCTCAGCCCGACGATGACGATGAGATTGGCGGAGCCGAAGAAGGACGCCGAATTGATCGTGTGCCCAAGGATCGCGGCATCGCCGATGAAGTTGTTGTCTCGCGTCAGCACCTCCCGCATCCAGGCGGCGCGAATGCGCACCATATCAACGGAAAGGCTGTCGTTCTTCCTCGGCCACCCCGCTGCCATCAAAGGCTCGACGGCCACCCAGACGAGAAGGAAGAAGACGATCGCCGCGATGTTCAGAAAATCCATGGTGCCCCCGAACTCAAACTGGATTTTCCTGAACAGTACTTCGAGCTGACGGCAGCTCCAAGCGTCTATCGCCGCCCTGCACTTCAGATCGACAGGCCTATATTCGGTCGTCCCATGGTCCGTCGTGGACTGCCGCGAGGTAACGGGACATCGTCGAAGCCCGAAGCCGAATGTGCTCGATCGCCTGCTGCGGCGTCACAGCCAGGAAACCGACATGGTCGCGTGGGCGCAGCTGAACGAAGGCGTCCAGATCGCAATCCACCACCGTAGCGATCTTGGGATATCCTCCGGTCGTCTGGTGGTCGGCCAGCAGAACGGTGGGAACACCGTCTCCGGCGACCTGTACCGAGCCCCGCACGATCGCTTCCGATGGCATGTCCAGCGCCGCACTTGGCGCAAGCGACGGACCTTGGAGGCGTACGCCCATGCGGTCATAGGCGTCGCTCAGGCGGAAAGGCGACGAAAGGAAATTCGACAAGGTTTCTTTGGAGAAGAACCGATCCTGCGGACCGACCACCACATGCAGCTCGGATCGCGGTCTTGCGATGACCGGACATGTGATCGGACCATGTCGATCATCCCGCACGTCCGGATCGGCTATAGTGAGCGTCTGTCCGGCTGCAAGGCGCCCGCCGCCGAGCCCGGACAGGCTGTGAGTCGACATGCTGCCCAGCCAGGTCTTCGCCTCGATATGACCGGCGAAGGCCAGATACGTCCAGCTTCCCCAGTATCCCGGACGGATCGCCAGCCGCTCCCCTGCCCTCAAGGTGGCGACCATCCATGCGCCGCGCTTGTCGCCGGCATGCTCGACGATGAAGCCTCCTCCGGCGACGGCGAATGTAACCTCCCCCGACAGGCAGTCGAGAACCAGGCCGCCCATGGAGACTTCGATTGCCGGCTGACCGGCAGGATTGCCGACGGCGGCGTTGGCGGCGGCAAACGAGGTCCTGTCCATCGGACCGGAGGCCGGGACGCCATAGCGCATCAATCCGTGACGTCCTTCGTCCTGGACAGCGACGTGAGGACCCGCGAAGTTGATTGCAAGGACAGCTTCGCTCATGCGGGGCACCTCGCGTCGAATTCGGCCCTCGATATGCGGCGGAAACGCACCGCGTCGCCGACGTCGAAAAGGAACGGACGGTCGTCGGAAGCGGCGTCGAGAATCTTCGTCGGAGAGCGGCCGATGATCCACCAGCCGGTCGGCATGGTGAGCGTGCTCACCAGGCATTGCGGACCGGCGATCAGCACGCTTCCGGCGGCGATGCCGCGAATAGGCGCAGGCTTCCTCGGCTGCTGAATGGCTTTGGGCACGCCTGCGAGGTAGGCGTATCCTGGAGCGAAGCCGTACATGAAGACGCTGTAGTCGCCAGAGAGATGGGCGGATATGACGTCTTCCAGCGATAATCCGCTCGCCTCGGCGACGGCGGCAAGATCGGGCGCAAGATCAGGATCGTAGCAGACTTCGATTTCGCGCATCGCTCCGATCGTCTCTGGAACCTCAGCCGCCAGAAGCTCGGCAATGGCCGCTTCCGTCGTCCGGTGATCGGCCACGAGCGGATCGAAGCATACGAGAATGCTGGCATAGGCCGGAACGGCTTCGACGAATCCTTCAAAGGGTGCCGCCTTCAAGGCGGCATCCAGCTTGACGACCTGATCGTGGATCCGCTTATCGATGGTCGCGCCGAATTCGACGAGCACCGCGTGGCCGCCCACAGGACGATAGTTCGGAACGCTGGAGGGGGATGCGGACGGCTCCTGTGACAAATCAGCCGGCGCCTTCGATCAGAATGAAATCCGCATCCGCTGCCTGCGTGCAGGTCCCATAGGCGTCCGGATCGGTGACGGTAACCTCGGCAATAAGATAGCCTTTTGCCATCACCTGTTTTCCTTTGTCGGTTGGAGGAATGGTGCCACCTCGATGCCAGCCTTTTGCAATTCCCTGCGCACGTGGACGGCCATGGCGAGCGCTCCTGGGCTGTCCCCGTGAATGCAGATCGAGTGCGCATCGAGAGTGATCGGAACGCCGTCGACCGTCGGCATGAGGCCGCTGGACAGGTACTCGATCAATCTCGAAGCTGCCTCCGCGGGATCATGGATCATCGCTCCCGGCAAGTTGCGCGGGACGAGCCGACCGGTGGAGAGGTAGCCGCGGTCGGCAAAAATCTCGCTGAACACGGTCATTCCTGCATCGCGGGCCGCATGCTCAAGCTCTGTCCCGGAGATCGCCAGTATAGCAAGTTCCGGCGAAATCGCTCGGGTTGCGCGGATGATGGCGTCGGCGACCGGCCGTTCGTCCGCCGCCCAATTGGCGAGTGCCCCGTGCGCCTTGATGTAACGGACTCGGGCGCCTGCCAGAGCCGCAGCTCCCATCAGCGCCCCTATCTGCGTCGCCACAAGCTGCTCCACTTCCCGGATGCTCAAGGGGATGAGGCGTCGTCCGAAACCTTCGCGATCTGCAAAGCCCGGATGAGCACCGGCGACGACACCCCGCTCGCTTGCAAGGGTAAGCGTCTCCACCATGGTTGCCGGATCTCCTGCGTGCCCGCCACAGGCGATGTTCGCACTGGTGACGACGTCAAGGATCGCCTTGTCGTCGCCCATGCGCCAGGGTCCAAATCCTTCCCCCAGATCAGAATTGAGATCGATTTTTTTCATGATTTCCGTCAACCCTTCGCGCCGGTCTTGTCAGCTTCGTCGCATTCTGGAGCGTCGAAGCCGAGGTGGAGCACACCTTCGCCCTGCGCGTCAAGAAAACGACGGCTGCTGGCTGCGCGTGGCGAGCTTATGTGGCGGTCTCGGGCCGCCTTTCGCGTGGGGCTTCGGTGGCAAGCTTACCATTGATCCGGCACAGATCGAACCCATCAAGCGTGGGTTCCTTCCAAGCGAGGAATCCTTAAATCGATTCCGATTTGAAGAATTATGCAGTAAGATCGGCGGCGAAATGGTCGAGCACGTCGTATTCTCTCAAGAGCCGATTTGATCGACGAGCAGCAGTGGCGCGCAGAATGTGGATGCGGAATGAACCTTGTCGACAGCATCGGCACGTCCGAATTTTCCGTTGCCGAAGAGCCTGGCATATTCACCTGGGAATTGGCGACCGACAAGGTTTATGCGGATTCGGCGCTGGCAAACCTCTTTGGGCTCGATCCGGAACAGACCCTCACTGGGCTGCCGGTCATACGATACCTCGACCGGATTCACCCGGACGACAAGCCATCTGTGGCCAAGGCGATTTCAGAATCGGTGATCACAGGAAATCCGTATCGCTGTGATTATCGTGTATTTGATCGAAGCGGGCAAATAGTAGCCGTGGCTGCCTTCGGCCGCTGCTTCAGGGATGAAGCCGGAAACCCGTCGCAATATGCGGGCATCGTATTTCCGACGAATGATCACGGGGAGCAGGACGAATTATCTGCTCACTGCAGGGCGGCACTGAAAATTGCGCGGTCATCCGGCCTGCAGGCGACAGCCGATGCGCTAAAAGCGATTCTCAAAGAGCTTGCCAAGCCGATGCCTTCGGACACCGTGCAGGTTCATTGATTCCTTCGGCGCACTGGTAGCTTTTAAAGCATGTCACGCTGAAGGGCGGCGTTGGCAATCGGGCACTCACGTCCGTCACTGCCGTCTCATCTCCTGGATATTACCGGCAAATCCTGCAAGCAGCACGCCGAGCGGAAGACGCCGAACCAGCCTGGCGGCAATGAAGGTTGCACCGATCGCCGCGGCAAGTTTAAGCCAGGGATAGTCGCCGAGCTGGACATGGGCGCTTGCATCGACCGATGTCGCCTTGGCTTTCAGCGCCGCTTCTGCATCCTCGCGCAGCACGCCGATGCGGGCATTCAGCAGCCTGACTTCATGCTGCAGGGCGTTCAGGCTCTCGTCGGCCTTTTCACGCGCGGTCTGCTCCGCGGCATCGGCAAAGGGCGGATCGCCTTCCTCGATCAGTTCGTCGGGGTCAGGCGGAAGGCCGTGGCGGTTGATGGACGATTGCATCGACATGTCCTCGAATAGGTGAGCGAGGGAAATGAGGCCCGGCATTGCAGCCGGCCCCTGATATCAATGGTCGCGCTGGAAACCCTGGCTCTGGTGAGATCCGCCTTGCGATTGAGTTTGGGATTGGCCTTGGGATTGGCGATTGGCTTCGTCCGTTGACGTGGTGCCAGGGTCGGGGAAGGTATAGGCGCGCACCTTGGCACTTCCATGCGCGGTGTCCCGCATTGCCACCGGGCGCGCATCGTCGAATGCGCTCTCGGACACGGCGAGGTCTTCCGAGGCTTTGCCGCCATGCGTCGATCCGGCAAAGCCGGTATTGGACGCGCCTTGCTGTCTGTCCTCCAACGACCAGAGATCCGCCCGCTCATCCATATCGATACTGCCTTCGTCGTCCAGAATATCGTGGACGGTCTCATAAAGTGCGTCATCGATATCATTGACCTGGACGAGGAAGCCGCCTCGCCGTAGCCCTTCTGCATAGACCGCACGATCTTCATCGGGGAAGAAGAAGTCTGCCAGCGCGTCGAAGAAGCCGCTGCGGTCGTCGCTCATGACGCCGGCATTTTTTCTGTCCGCCTCATATCCGGGCATCAGCCTTATTCTCGCAACCGGCACGCCCGCGTCTTCAAGACGGGAGACGGCGGATTCAGCCTCCGATCGGCTGTCGAAGAATGCGGCAAGACTGCTGCGCCCCGTCGGGCTTGAAAAGGCCGGGTTGGTATCATTGTAAATGCTGCCCATTTGGCTCTCCTCTCGGTGTGCAGATCCAGCCGCCAATCCGAAGTCTGGCCAATATCTGGCCGAAGGCTGGCTGACGCCTGGTTTCCTGACCTGAAGAACCGGTGGCTGAGGTGAATGTTCCACGGGAATTGCGATGCTCTGCCATATCGCCTGCGGTTCCATTACGTCGCCTGCCATCAGATGCGCAGAGCCATAAATTGCGCCGGCTGCGAAATCCCTCAGCGGTTGACGTCAAACCTTCGAAACGCTAGCACGGCTTTGACGCATTGGGGACAATTCATATGGATATCTTTACGGCAGCCGGTCTGACGGCTTTGCTGCAGGTCATCGCTATCGACCTCGTTCTCGCCGGCGACAACGCCGTGGTTATCGGCCTTGCCGCTGCCGGCCTGGAGGCCACGCAACGCCGCAAGGCGATCATCGTCGGCATTTTGGCCGCGACCGTACTGCGTATTCTCTTTGCCAGCGTTGCTGTCTATCTGCTGGCGATCGTCGGTCTGCTGCTGGCCGGCGGCCTGCTGCTGCTCTGGGTCTGCTGGAAGATGTGGCGCGAACTTCGCGCCGGTCACGGCGAGAACCACGAAGCGGCGGGTGCCGAAGGCGCGCCGAGAAAGACCTTCTTGCAGGCGGCGACCCAGATCGTCATCGCCGATGTCTCGATGTCGCTCGACAACGTTCTGGCCGTTGCGGGTGCTGCACGCGAACATCCGAGCGTGCTGGTCATCGGTCTTGCCCTGTCGATCGCGCTGATGGGTATCGCCGCAAACCTGATCGCCCGCTTGCTCAACAACCATCGCTGGATCGCCTATGTCGGTCTGCTGATCATCCTCTATGTCTCGCTTGACATGATCCACCGCGGCGCGGTCGAGGTTCTGCCTTATATGCAGTGACCCTGCACTCAGTGCCGGGGCTCAGGCCCTGGCTCTGCCCTCGATCTCGAAGCTCATCTGGTCATACGCCGGCACCACATGATCCGGCGTCTCAGCCATCACCGCGTCGTAATCGAGCGGCGTGTGCATATGGGTGAGGATCGCCTGTTTCGGCTTCAGCCGGCCGATCCAGTCGAGCGACTGTTCCAGCGACAGATGGCTCGGATGATAGCTATATTGCAGCGCGTCGATGATCAGCACGTCGAGATCTTTAAGCTTCTCGACAGTTTGCGGCGGGAAGTCACTGATATCGCTGCAATAAGCCACATCGCCGATGCGGAAGCCGAGAGAGTGGATATCCCCGTGCTGCTGGATATGCGGATGAAACGGGATCGTGCCTCCAGGGCCGTGGATTTCCAGAGGTTCATCGAGATTTTCGATGACGATCGGCAGCACGATCGGCGGATAATTGCTGCCCGGCGGCGTCTCCAAACAATAGCCGAATGCTTCCCGCAGCCTGTCCATCGTAAATTGGTCGGCAAAGATCGGCACCCGGCGGCGCGTATTGTGAAAATAACCGCGCAAATCGTCGATGCCATGAATATGGTCGGCGTGCGGATGGGTGTAGAGCACCGCATCGACATGATCGACACCTGCCCTGATCATCTGCTCGCGGAAATCCGGCCCTGTATCGATGACGACGGTCGTCACCTCGCCATCCGGTGCGAATTGCTGCACCATGAAGGCGGCGCGCGTGCGCCGGTTCTTCGGATTGTTGGGATTGCAGGCGCCCCAGTCGCCGGTGATGCGCGGCACGCCCGGTGACGACGAACAGCCGAGAATGGTGAAACGCCGCCGGTAGAGCACGCCGCTAGATCCTCGGCATCTTCGAGAACAGGCGGAAAGCGTTCTCCGTCGTAATCCGCGCGACCTCTTCATGGGAAAGGCCGATCGTATCGGCGAGCACCTCGGCCGTGTTAACAACATAGGACGGCTCATTGCGCTTGCCGCGCCAGCGCTTCGGCGCCAGATAGGGCGCGTCCGTTTCCACAAGCAGCCGCTCATGCGGGAGCGTCTTGGCGATCTCTCGCAGCTCTTCCGATTTCGGGAAGGTCAAAATGCCGGAGAAGGAGATGTATCCGCCGAGCGCGACTCCGGTCTTGGCAAGTTCGGGGCCTGCCGAGAAGCAGTGCAGGATAAAGGGGAAGGCCCCCTTCCCGCTTTCCTCGGTCAGGATATCAGCCATGTCCTCGTCGGCGCTGCGGCTGTGGATGACGAGCGGCAGCTGAGTCTCGCGCGCCGCCGCAATATGGCGCCGAAAGCCGGTCTGCTGGTCCTCAGGCTTTTGCGTGTCATAGAAATAGTCGAGACCGGCCTCGCCGATCGCCACCACCTTTTGATGGGCATTGGCGAGACGCACCAGCTCTTCCGTCTGGATATCCAGCTCTTCGTCGGCATTGTTCGGATGCGTGCCCACGGAGCAGAATACCGAGGGATATTTCTCCGTGATGGCAAGCAATGTCTCGAGCTTTCGCACCCGCGTCGAGATCGTCACCATCTGCGCAACACCAGCCGAATGGGCGCGCGCGACGATCTCGTCCCGCTCCGCCTCGAAGTCGGCAAAATCAAGATGGCAATGCGTGTCGATCAGCACGGCCTTAAGCCTCCGGAGCCACGTAGCGCGGGAAGACCGGCGTCGGCGCTTCGAGGGCCGTTCCGGCAACCAGACGACCGGCTTCGCCGAGGGCAGCAAAATCGCGCTTGTCTGCAGCTGCCGCGACAAGATCGAGCAGCTTGGCCGAGGATTCAGGCATGAAGGGCTGAAGCAGGATGGCGATCTGGCGCACGACTTCGGCGGTGACGTAAAGCACGGTGCCCATACGCTCCGGATCGGTCTTCTTCAGCGCCCACGGCGCCTGGCCGGCGAAATAACGATCGGTCTCGGAAACGACCGAAATGATCGAGGCAAGCGCCCGATGGATCTGCTGCTTGCCCATGTCTTCGCGGGTCGAAGCGTGCAGCGCGTCGACCTCAGCCAGCATCGCTCTGTCCTCGTCGCTGAGCGCGCCGCATTGCGGGATCTTGCTGTCGCAATTCTTGACGATCATCGACAGCGACCGGCTGGCGAGATTGCCGATGCCGTTGGCGAGGTCGGAGTTGATGCGGGTGCCGATCGCCTCTTCGCTATAGCTGCCGTCCTGGCCGAAGGAGACTTCGCGCAGGAAGAAGTAACGCACCTGGTCGAGGCCGAAATGGTTCACCAGATTGACCGGATCGACGACGTTGCCGAGCGACTTCGACATCTTCTCGCCCTTGTTGAGCAGGAAGCCGTGGGCAAAGACCCGCTTCGGCAGCGGCAGCTTCGCCGACATCAGGAAAGCCGGCCAGTAGACGGCGTGGAAGCGGATGATGTCCTTGCCGATGATGTGCACGTCGGCCGGCCAGTATTTCGCCCGAGGGCCGTTCCTGTCCTCGATATAGCCGGTCGCGGTGATGTAGTTGGTCAGCGCGTCGACCCAGACATACATGACATGGGCCGGATCGTTCGGCACCTTGATGCCCCAGTCAAAGGTCGTGCGTGAGACCGAGAGGTCCTTGAGGCCCGACTTGACGAAGGAGATCACCTCGTTGCGGCGCTCGGCCGGACCGATGAAATCGGGGTTCGCCTCGTAATGCGCAAGCAGCTTCTCCTGGTATTCGGAGAGCTTGAAGAAATAGCTTGCCTCTTCCACCCACTCGACAGGCGTGCCCTGCGGCCCGTAGCGCACGCCGTCGGCGCGCTGCTCCGTCTCGTTTTCCTGGTAATAGGCCTCGTCGCGCACCGAATACCAGCCGGCATAGCTGTCCTTGTAAATGTCGCCATTGTCGGCCATCAGCTTCCAGATGTTGCGCGACGTCTCGTGATGGCGCTCCTGCGTGGTGCGGATGAAATCATCGTTCGAAGCGTTGAGCAGCGTCGCCATCGCCTGGAATTCGCCAGAGTTGCGGTCGGCGAGCGCCTGCGCGCTGATGCCCTCGGCGCGTGCCGTCTGCTGCATCTTCTGGCCGTGTTCGTCGGTGCCTGTGAGGAAAAACACATCCTTGCCGTCGAGGCGCTGGTAGCGTGCCATCGCATCCGTCGCGATCAGCTCATAGGCATGACCGATATGCGGCTTGCCGTTAGGGTAGGAAATCGCGGTGGTGATGTAGAAGGGTGTCTTGTCTGTCATGGCGGCCAATGTCCGGCTAACTCTATAAAAATGGTCAGCCGCTCTTAGCGCATGTCACCGTCAAGCGAAACCTCAACTTTCCAGTTGCCGATGTTTTCCGGGACGGCGAGGGCATGAACTTGACTCAGCTTCTCACCCAATCTACCCGTCATAAGACAGAGGGCGGGACAAGAACGAAGTGCCAGTTTTCATTTGCCGGGTTTGTGGTGGCCGCGCGCCGTCAGGGGCGCTTGTTTGACATTCGAGCCGCTCTATTCGCTGTCAGGTCTGTTCGTGGGCGCGCTCGTCGGCATCACCGGCGTTGGTGGCGGTTCGCTGATGACGCCCCTGCTGGTGCTGCTCTTCGGCGTCCATCCCGCCACCGCCGTCGGCACCGATCTTCTTTATGCGGCGATCACCAAGACGGCCGGCACCGCCGTTCACGGCATGCATGGGCGCGTCAACTGGAAGATCGTCGGCAGCCTCGCAGCCGGCAGCCTGCCGGCCGCCCTGCTGATGCTATGGCTGCTGGCTGGCGTCGATCGCAAAAGCATCGGCGTAACCAATACCATCACCACCGCGCTCGGCTGGCTTCTGGTCATGACCGCGATCATGCTGGTCTTCCGGGGCCCGATCCTCGAATTGGCGCGCCGCGCCATCGGCGATCGCACGCCGCCGAAGCCGACGACCATCCTCATCCTCACCGTCGTTCTCGGATCCGTTCTCGGCGTCCTCGTCACCTTGACCTCTGTCGGCGCCGGCGCGTTGGGGGTGACGATCCTGCTGATCCTTTATCCCAGGCTCGATGTGCGCCAGATCGTCGGTTCCGATATCGTCCATGCGGTACCGCTGACCTTGATCGGCGGCACGGGCTATTGGCTGATCGGCGAGATCGACTGGCCGATGCTGCTTGCCCTGTTGATCGGCTCCATCCCCGGCATCATCATCGGAAGCCTTCTGGCGCCGAGGCTGCACGAACGCACTATCCGCATCGTCCTTGCCGCCACGCTTGCCGTCGTCGCAGGTAAGCTGCTGACCGGCTGACAATGCATGTCGCCCAAAAGTGTGCAGCGGTTTTGGGATAACGACATGCATAAATCAGAGAATTAAAGCGCTTTCGCGCTTTAAACGCCCGGCTGCTTGATATCGGCGAGAATGCTGATGATCGTCTGCTTGCGGTCGAGATTGTAGCCATCTGAAATGGTGAGCCGCTCGGTGATCTCGGAATAGAGCCGCGCCAGCCGCTCTGCCGCGGCGATCTGCCCCGCGCCTGCCGCCGCGCGCGCGCGGTTCATGATGTCGTCGCCGACATGGCTGACGAAGAAATCGAAGATCGTGTCGCTTTCCCGACCCGAAAGTGCGTCGGCCAGCCGATGCATCGCCTTGCGAGCCGTCGGCCCTTCGGCGGCAAGCATCTCGTCATAGGCGGCGATGATGTCGCCGCCGCCATAGTTCAACAGTTTCAGCGCCTCGCCGACGCTGCCTTTGGCGGCCGAAAGCACCGTTCCGCCCTCGCCTGATATGCCGAGATGGGCAAGGGCCGCGACGAGTGCTTCGTCGGTAAGCGGCGCCAGTTTCAGCGGCAGGCACCGCGAGCGGATCGTCGGCAGCAGCCGTCCCGGCGCGTGCGAGAGCACCAGGAACAGCGCCCGCTTCGGCGGTTCTTCCAGGATCTTCAGGATAGCGTTGGCTGCATTGCGGTTCATGTCGTCGGCAGGATCGATGATTACGATCCGCCAGTTGCCGGTGCCAGACGTCTGCGAGAAGAACTTGCCGGCGCGGCGCACCTCGTCGACGGTGATTGCCGATTTCACCTTGCCGGTCTTTTCGTCTACCGGCCGAGCAAGGTGTAGCAGATTATGCGAGGCACCAGAGGCGATCTGCCGGCTGACGGGAGAGGCAGGATCGGGATCGCCGATCGTCTCCGGCGCTGTCTCGGGATCGGGATGCGAGAGCACGTGATTGGCGAAACGGAAGGCGAGCGTCGCCTTGCCGATGCCTTCCGGCCCCTCGATCAGGATGGCGTGGTGGCCCTTGCCGGACCGGTAGGACTGGGCAAGGAACACCTCCGCCTCTTCATGGCCGAACAGTCTGGTATTTTCCCCCGGCCAGATGGCGCCGTCGAGCAGTCCGGGCCTTTCCTCACTCATAATGGGCTTCACTCATGATGGGCGGCTTCCGGCATTCGCAAGCGGCCCGCGGGCGACAGCAGCTGTTTGACGATCGCCAGGATCTCGGCGGCGATCGCCTCCTCCGTCTGCATGGCGTTGACCACGTGGCAGCGCTCGGGCTCTCGGGCGGCGATATCGAGAAAGGCCTCACGCCGTTTCTCGTGCGTTTCCAGCCGCTCTTTTTCGTAGCGATCGGGACCGTCAGCGGCAGCGCGCTTCTGCGCCCGCTCCAGCCCGACCCTGGCGGGGATATCGAGGATCACGGTACAATCCGGCATGACGCCGTTGATGGCGATACGCTGCAGCGTCTCGATGAAATCGGGCTCGAGATTGCCGGTGATGCCCTGGTAAACGCGGGAGGAATCCATGAAGCGGTCGCAGAGCACGACCTTGCCTGATGCAAGGGCTGGCCGGATCACCTCTTCGACATGGTCGTTGCGTGCCGCCGCAAAGAGGATCGCCTCCATCCGCGTGCCGAAGGCCTCGGCAGCCCCCGACAGCAGCACGTGGCGCACGGCCTCGGCACCCGGCGAACCGCCGGGTTCGCGCGTCACCAGCACGTCATGACCTTCGCCCTTCAGCGCCTCGGCGAGGCGACGGATTTGCGTGGATTTCCCAGCGCCTTCCCCGCCTTCAAACGTAACGAACAATCCCGCACCGGATGACAATGACAACTTCCCGCATTCCAGGCGCCGCACGCGCCCCGCTCCTTCTATCTATCCGAAGATATCATGGAGGAAAACCTTTCGCCGCGGCGACATATTCACCTTTCCCGGCAAATTGCATTGGAAACCGAATGTTCAGCCGGGCGCGGACTTGTCCCAGAGCCAGGAGAAGAACAGCGATTCGCCGAGTTCCAGCATGGCGTCGACCGCCCGGCTGCTGAGCGAGCCCTCGCCGACTGCCTGCACCGTATAAAGCGGCACCTCCCTGAGCAGCCGGCTGCCGGCGAAAATCCTCAGCGTGCCCGCCTGGGTATCCGGCATGACCGGCGCCGTCAGCGGCCAGTGATAGATGATGCGCGCCGACAGCCGGTCGGGATTGCTGATCGGAATATAGACGCTGACCGGCGCCTTGGCGACGAGATCGACGGTGCGCGACGTGCCACCGTAGACGCTGGCGGCACCGATCACTTCCTTCTCAGCGAAGATCTGCCGGTTCTCGAAGGCCGTCAGTCCCCACTCGATCACCCGCTTGGTCTCCTCCGTCCGCTCCTTGTCGGAGGCGATGCCTGCGAGTGCCAGAAACAGCCGCCTGCCGTCGCGCTCGACCGAAGCGACGATCGAATAGCCCTCGCCCTCGGTAAAGCCGGTCGCCAGCCCGTCGGCGCCGAGATCAAGCCCGAGCAGCGGGTTGCGGTTACGCTGGAAGATCTTGTTCCACTCGAAATCCGGTTGCGCAAAATAGTGATAGAGATTCGGATAGGATTGCTGAAGGGCGGCAGCGAGCGTCACCATCTCGCGTGCGGTCACCTTGCTCTTGCCATCGGGAAGGCCGGTGGAATTGCCGAACTCGGCCTTCTCCATGCCGAGCTCGCGGGCACGCCGCGTCATCGACACGGCAAATTGCTGCTCGCTTCCGGCCATGCCCTCGGCGAGGATGATGCAGCTGTCATTGGCGCCCTGGATGGCGACGCCCTTGATCAGGTCCTCGACGCGCACGCGTGATTTGAGGCTGGCAAACATCGTTGCCGTCCGCGACGGCGCGCCGCCCGTCCGCCAGGCATATTCGGATACAGGATATTCGGTATCGAGCGTGATCTGGCCCTTTGTCACCGCTTCGAAGGCGAGATCCATCGTCATCAGCTTGGCGAGCGAAGCCGGCGAAAAGCCCTGGTCCTCATTCTTGGCGAGAAGCACCGTGCCGGTGGCGGCCTCGATCATATAGGCCTGCGCCGCCTTGGTGGCGAAACCGCCGGCACCGCTATCGGCCGCAAATGCGCCGGTGGTGAGCGACGTGAGGCATGCAAGCAGGCGAAGCACGGGCTTCAGCATCGCAATTTCCATTGATCGAGCGGCGTATTTCAGGAGGTTAGAACGCGAGGAAATCCGATGCAATTGCCAGTTCAGCGCGCGGCGAACTTTGCCTGATGACGCTTGGCCGCGGCAAGGATGGACTCTTGCGTCAGCCCGTCATTGCGCACCATCACCGCATCGAAGGCGAGATCGACGGTCACCGTCTTCAGCTCTTCGTTCTGATAGCCGAGCGCCAGCGAATTCTCGGGCCGCTCGTAGGGCATCGGACCGATCTCCGGCAGCACGACCATCTGGTCCATCGCCTGAGCGCCATTGTTGAACGACGGCGCTGATGGCGCCACCAAAACATGGGCAGCCGGTGCCAGAGTGGGTGCGGCGGCTGGTGCCGCATTGTAGCGCGCGCTCGGCGTCGAACCGGCATAGGAGGTCGCGGACATCGGCACCGGCACGTTGGCCGGCGTCTCGTAGTCATCCGAACTCTGCAGCTGATCGCGGGTGATTTTGCGGCTGTTGGAGGCGACCATCACGCCGGTTGCGATCTGCCCTTCCGGATTGACGCCGGGAATGCGGCTGCCCTTCGGCGAATAGGAGGCCATCAGATAGGGCATGTCGTGGCCGTCCATGCGGGCGCGGCCGACATATTGCACGCGCACCTTGCCGGTGCCGCTGTGCTGCAGATCCAGCATGTCGGCCGTCTTGTTGGAAAGATCGATGATGCGGCCTTCGTGATAGGGACCGCGATCATTGACACGCACGATGACGGAGGAACCACTTTCGAGATTGGTGACGCGCGCATAGCTCGGCAGCGGGAAGGTCGGATGCGCAGCGGAAAGATGCATCTGGTCGTAGACTTCGCCGTTCGCCGTCAGGCGCCCGTGGAAGGCCGAACCATACCAGGAGGCGACGCCGACCTTGTTATAGGCGAAATCTTCCTTCGGATAGTACCACTTGCCCTTCACCTCGTAAGGGTTGCCGACGAGGTAGCGGCCGCCGCCCTTTGGGATGTTGTTGCCGGTGGCGACCCGCGGGCTCGCCTTGACGCCATATTCGGATTCAGAGAAATATTCTTTGCCGTGGGCCTTTTTCTTCGGCACCGCCTGCGTCGTGCCACACGCCGCAACCGTCGCACACATCGCCGAGATCGCCAGCCACCGTGCTGTCGTTGCGAAAGACGCCGCCCCGTATTCCAGTTTCATGTGCCCCACGCCGCTCAAAGATCGTTATGGTTAAGGAACCTTGCCCCATCTTGGGCCAACAACGCCTTATTCCCGCCCGCCTAATGAGGCTTTAATCTTGCTAAGTTCGTGGCAATTTTACGAACAATTTCGCGGCGATAGGGACAATTCTAATGATTATGGTTTATAAAATACTAACGCAAACCCTCCCCGCCTGCCATTCCATCGCCGTAATAGGGCCAGAAATCAACGTGCCGATGCGGGGCATATGGTGAACGTCCAGGTGCTTCCGAACGCCCCAGAGGCTCCATATTGGAACAAGGCCGCCTGCGCGTATTTGACGAGCGGCAGGGGGTCGGCGCTTCCTTCCGTGTGGGAACGAATTGTCCGCCGCGGGCTTTGAGCGTGTAGACCTTTGGAGGATCACCATGAACGATAAAACCGTGACGCAGCTCGACACGATCAGCCAGCAGTTGCACGCCCGATCTCGCGCGCTTTCCCAGCTGGATAAAGACAACGACATCGCAATCCTGATGTCGGCACTCGCCGTGACGATGGAGGCGGTTCGATCTCTCGGCGAGGATATGAACCAACTCAACGGTCCGAAGGGCCTTGGATCTGACGGAAACTAGATCTCATGTCTCCGGCGTATTTTACAGAGAGCTTGCGCCGGGAATGAGACACGCGAAACGTTATCTTCAACATGGATGGAAACGGTGGGCGCACCACCTTTGCTGCAGGTGGACGATATCGAATCGTCTTCGCCTTTTCCAAGGCTTCGATCGTATCCTCGACGCTGAGGAGGACGGTGGTCTCCATAGAACTGAGCCGCCTCCTGCGCCGATCGCAAGTGCGACGGCCGCCATCGATACGTTATCAGGCGCCTCTCACAGATTCCAACCATCGTGCTCGCCGAAGGCGTACCAGAACCCATGCAGCTTTCCGCCGACGGATTCGATGTAACTACGCGCCGCCTCTCGGCGATCCTCAGGGTTTTCGGTCATTCGCGCCCAGGTTTCGGGCGTGTAGCTGAAGCGTGTGAGATACATGGCCCTGGCTTGTTTCCTCCGCCAGAACGATACAGTTAACGCTCAAGCCTTGGAGAACGCGATTCATTTCCAACATGCGGAACGGGCCTGCCTCGGCTCACGCTCGAATTTTTTCGCACGTCGCGCCAGGGACGCCGGCAAATGCTGCAGAGCAAGTTGACGCTGCTTTCAAAGCTGCTAGAAAGCCAGCCATCGAATGATTGGGTAGCAAATCGGCAGCAACGGCCGGTTCACAGACATCAACAGAATGTTGGTGTCTCGACCTTTTCAATCAGATGGAAGAGTGTCCGAGTGGTTTAAGGAACCGGTCTTGAAAACCGGCGTGCGGGAAACCGTACCGTGGGTTCGAATCCCACCTCTTCCGCCACATCACATTGAGTTTGTTGAGTAATTTCCGATTTCTGCCCGGAAACTACAGCTTATCATAACGGCAGGTTCCATCTCAGTGGCATCGCGGCGATGTGGTAGGGCTTCCGTTTTGCTGTCGCCCCGATGATCGACTGGACGGATCGGCATTGAAGCTGGAGCCCTCAGAGCGCGTGTCGTACTCCTCGTCGTCCCGTGGTTATTGCGCCTCCCTCATCTAGCCCTAATTCAGCACCCCCTAATCCTTGCGAAAATTCACGAGGCGCATAAATTCAATCTATCAGATGGCTTTTGCTGGTGACCACGGATGTACTGGCACCGTGCTGACGCAATCAAAGAAGGGTCGGCGCGAGCATTCGCCCGGCCCTTCGACCGTTCTGTGGCTACTGTCGATAATGCCCATCCCTGCCCGACGCCCGTTCATCTCATGGCAGCGGAACTCGTGAAGGCCGAAGGCGCGCTGTGGGGCGCCAACGTTGGTGTCCGTGGCACTGCCGACTAAAAATCGAAGTACACGGTCACACCTGACCGACGACGATAGGGGTAATCGTCGCGATAGCCGTAATAGTCGCGGCTGCCGTAATACCGCGGACGATAGCACGAGCCGTAATACCGGCAGTCGCGGTAAGCGTATCGCTGTTTCTTCCAGTGGCCATACGCATGTCCATTATCGTGGCGACGGTGTTTGATCTGCTCGACGTCGGGGGTATGTATATGTACTGCGTTCGGCACGACGATCGGCGCGGCGCTTAGCGGCAGGGCGAAAGATGCAGCCAATACCGTGGCTGCAAGTGAGGCAAAAAGCATCTTCATCGGCGCATCCTTTCTGGCTGCGATTCTGGGTTAATCCGCATTAACCTGCGATGAACATCTGCGCGCTCCAGAATAACCGCCGGCGCCGCTGGTATGGTCGCGGGTGGTCATTCCTTCAGGATTCATAAGCCCGACACCTTCGAATGCGTTCGCAAGTTCTGCTCCAAACACAAGAGGGGCTGGAAGGGACTGCAAAGCCCTAGTTCTTGAGTCGATCATGCCCGCCGCGAGCATCCAGGGACGGACGGCCTTCCGATTGAGAGGGGATGAAGAGGCTCGATAAGCAATCAGCCTTCGCAACGCGTCGCTCGAAAATCTCTGCATCCCCGCTTAGATCAGCCTGCGTTGCCAGGCACAGGCGTGTTGAGCAGCTGCTGCTCCCACAGGTACGCGATACCGCTACCAGCGACGTGCTGCTTGAGAACCTCCGTCAACTCCGCGGCATGCTCGGTCCGGGCCCAGTCGCGCTGCCATTCGGACGCCAATGCCAGCCAGGTCATCATGTTCGCGCCAGCCGCGATCATGCGCTGGATAGCGACCTCATGGGCCTCGACCGACGTGCCGCCCGACGCATCGGTGATAACAGTCACATCCCAACCTTCGCCGAGCGCCTGGATCACCGGCATCGCGACGCAGACCTCGGTCCACAGGCCGGCGATGATCAGTTGCTTCCGGCCGGTCGCCTTGACTGCGTCCACGACCTTCCGATCCTCCCAGGTATTGATGAACGTCCGGTCGATCACCTCCTGACCGGGGAACACATCGGTGATTTGCGGAAAGATCAGACCGCCTCGATCGGCGATCACGCTCGTCAGGATGGTGGGAACACCGAAGGCCTTGGCGGCCTTCGCCAGGGCGGTCGAGTTGTTGACCACTGCATGCGGATCGTGGCTGTTCAGGTTCGCGAGTTGGTATGGCTGGTGGTCGATCAGAACGAGTACCGAATGTTCGGGGCGAAGAAGCGAAGCAAGGCCATTACGAAAGGTCATTATTACTTCCTTTGCTGCCGCCCATGAGCGGCATTGGTTTTGCGGGAGACATGCGCCGGGGGCGGCGTTGCCTGGAAGCAGTATTGCCGTTCCTATTCGAGATGCGGTAGCACCCTTTAATGGCAAGCTGTGTCGCGAAAAGGGGAACGCTAATGGACATCGAAGAACTGCAGACCTTCGTGGAAGTGGCTGATGCCGGGGGAGTTTCGCCGGCTGCGCTCCGGCTCGGCGTTTCCAAGTCGATCGTCAGTCGGCGGCTCTTCCGGCTTGAAGCGGAACTTGGTGTCCAGCTTCTTGTACGGACCACCCGGGGCGCCGCTCTCACGGAAGCAGGGGCCACGTTCCGAGATTATGCCGCGAGAGTCTGCGCCGAGATCGACGTGGCTAGGGAAACGATCCTACCCGCCGGTGACCTTCGCGGCCGCTTGCGAGTTGCCGTGCCACTTTCCTTCGGCCAGAGTCACTTCGCTCCCATCCTCGCGGAAATGGCGCGCCGCCACCCCCAACTCCACATTCACACGTGCTACAGCGATCGCTTCGTCGATCTCATCACAGAGGGTTATGATTGTGCGATCCGGGTTGGCTATCTTCAGGACTCCAACTTGATCGCAAGGCGCGTCGGACCGATCTATGGGAAGCTCGTCGCGAGCCCGGACTACATCAAGGCGCATGGGTCGCCCGAGACGCCGGAGGAACTCGTCGCTCATGAGGCCCTCATGCAGGGCACCGAAGCCTGGCAACTCATGGATGGCGACAAGATCATCACGGTTCGTCCGCAGGGGCGATTTAAGGCCGACAACGGCCCGGCTCTGGTCGCTGCCGCGGCAGCAGGACTAGGGATCGCTTATCTGCCAGATTGCCTTACCCATGAATTTATAGCCTCCGGCGCGCTTGTGCCGGTCATGACGCATTATCCACCACCCCCGGCGGCTGCATATGTCATCCGCCCGCCAGGTCAGCATCCCGCACGGAAGATACGGGTCCTCACCGAATTGCTGATTGAGTATTGCGAACCCGCTCCGCACCTCACGCCTGCTCCTTTCCGTCGACGATGAGATGATATACAGGCTGCAGCAGGACGCGACCGCCATTAACTTAAGAATGGGGTCGGGCGGCAGATTGACGTCACGTCGCTGCCACGAGATCACGTGGCCGTCCTCTCGTCGGCGTCGCGAAGACGTCCCGGTGCCGTTCCTCACGGGGATGAAGTCCGGTGTTATCCTTGCGGGAAACAGCGCGCGTCCTCAGCGCCGTCACTCAGATAGGCAGATAAGCGGGACGCGGCCGACCTCAGTCGATGATTCGCCGGGCAGCCCTCACGAGAAGTACGCGTATATCAGAACGCCAATAGAACCCCAGAAGATAAGCGGCGTCAGTATCATCCCCGCAACGATCATTTTAGTCATAGCAAAAACTCCGAACACCTCCGCACATGGCGCAGGAAGCTATCGCATTAACCGAGAGTCGCTATGGGCATGAAGTCCGGGATGGATCGGACCTTGGTCTGAGCTGCGCTCGCGCAGGCTAGCCGAAAGCGTTCAACCGCTCGATGAAGCGCCCCTTCTGAGCGTGGCGTTCACGGATCGAATGTAGGCGGCGGGTGAAATCGGCAGTGCCGCCATTTTGTTCGGCGATCGTCTTCAGGTCGGCGAGCAGTCTGGCGGCCCTATCATAGCCGGAGGCGTTGCGGCGCTCGATCTCGGTCTCGATCTCGCGCCAGACAGCATCGCCCCGTCGGATGATCGCGTTGAGCCGCGCGCGGCGGGCGCGGGCCTCTTCTGCCTCCTGCTTTCTTCGTTCTGCCGCCAGCCGCTCGTTTTCCTTGCGCTCGCGGATATGGCGAATCTCGCCGGCATGGGCTTGCAGTTCCGCAACCGTGGGCGGGGCGGCGGCCGGTTTGGCTGTGGAGGCCGCAGCGGAGAAGCCGCGGGCGCTTTTCTGCAGCTCGCTAGCCACATGCGGATCGCCCCCGATCAGACGGGTAAGCATCATCGTCTTCTCTCTGTCGGGCAAGGCGGCGACGAAACTTCGGACGGCATCCGATGCCATGGAGCCCGCCAATGTCGTCTCGGCCGGACGTTCTGCCGCCGCAGCAACGAGGTCGGCATCGAGACCGAAGAATTGCGCGAAGGCTTCAAGCGCATCGGTCATCGGGCCTAGCCCCGGCAGTGGCGCCACCTCCTCCGGCCCGAGCGTCCCCGCCTGAACAGCCATCAGCCACAAGAGATAGAAAAGCCTGAGATCACCGCTCAGCCCGGCCCCTCTTCCCAATCAGCGTCGGATTCCACTTCCTCGCATATTATGTCGAGGATCAGGTTTTCGCCTGAGGTCGTGAGATCGGCGCCATCGACCGCGCTGAGAAATCCGTCGAGGCGTTGCTGGTCGACAAGTCGCTTTGGCAAGCGGATCATCAGGCGCCTCGTACCCCAATTGGCGAGATAGAGGTGCAAGTCGAACCAGCGCTCCATGAGGTTGGCCGGGTCACCCTTGAAGTCGCCCCATTCGTAGGAATTGGTGAAGCTCGTGGAGGTGATCCGCGCCCGGGTCGATAGCTCCCGCAGAGAGTGGCGATCCGCGCCGCTGAGGGGGCGGTCGATCGTTTGGAATTCGTAATATTGATATTCGCTCATGGCCGTGGTGGTCGAGATTTCATCGTGGACGAAGGCGGTTGCAGTCTGCGGCGCCGTTCTGTCTTGATCAGACCGGATGCAGCACGCCGTCAGTTTCGAGGATTCGCAGAGCCTCGGCAAGCGTTACGCCGGAATGAAGCCGCCACCATTTGCCTGTGTGCCGCATCCAATAGATATCGAACCGATCGGGTCCCATGCGGTCGATGCGGGCGAAGGGAGCATCGAACTCCTCGCCGCGATTGTTCTCAAAGCCGGATCTGTAGCGCTGCATGAACCGATACCGATTTCCCGCCCACGAGCCTCTGATATCGACGACGTAGTTCCATTCGGTTGGCCGGATCTCAGGCAGGAAACGCGGCTTCAGAACAGCTCGAATGAAGGCTTCGCAGGCCGCGATAATCGCCTGCTTCTCAAGATTGTCGGCCGGAGCCGGCTTCTCGCTCCGTGTCCTGATCCATTGTCTCTTGCCCGCCATATCCTCGGCCCATTTTCATTGCTACCGAACTTTACCCTGCGAATTAGGATGGATAATAGAATAACAAACCACTGAAAAAGCGAGCAGCGACGATGAAATTAGGCTGGCAACCACGGAAATGGCTCGAGAAAAAGAGCAAGCGCGGTAACCGCGGTTACCCCATGGGCACGATCGCCTTTTATGGGCCCGACAACCGCCGCGCCAGCAAGGCCGCCGTCAGCATCATGCCGGCGCTGCATGCGGATCCCCTCGATCTGCGCCGATGGTTTGCCGAAACCGGCGATCTCAGGATGGACGAGACCGTTATCGCCGAGATCGCGGCATTCCTGCGCGAGAATGAGGTGAAATCGGTGGTGATGGCGGAAGGAATCATCGGGTGCCCCCACGAGGAGGGAATCGACTATCCGGTCGGCGAGCCCTGCCCGGAATGCTCATATTGGAAGGGGCGAAACCGCTGGACCGGCAAGCTCGAGTCCAATTGACTTCCGGGCATCTGGTACTCGCATGTTCATACCGGGCGCCGATCATGCGCCTTCGGAATTGGTTCGGCGGCCCGCCTGCTTGAAGAAGGCATAGAATTTCCCTCGCCCGCGATCCCGCGATCAGTCGGCCTTCACCGCCTCCTGCGGTACTTCCTCGGTGATCACCTCGAAGCGGGAAAGCGTTGCCGGGCCGAAGGCCGTCGACATGGCGACGTCGGTGGCGTCGCGGCCGGTCGCCATCAGGATCCGGCCGATGCGCGGCGTGTTGTGGCGGGCATCGACCGTATGCCAGTGACCGCCGAGAAACACCTCGAACCAGGCGCTGAAATCCATCGGATTGGGATCGATCGGAACGCCGATATCGCCGAGATAGCCCGTGCAATATCGGGCCGGGATATTCATGCATCGGCAAAGCGCGATGGCGAGATGGGCAAAGTCGCGACAGACGCCCGCCTTGTCGGTGAAGCCGCCATGCGCGGTCCTGAGGACGTCGGCCTTCAGGTAATCGAAGGTGATATGATCATGGACGAAATCGCAGATCGCCTTGACGCGCGCCCAGCCAAGCGGCGTTGACGAGAACCTGGCCCACGCGAAATCAGCAAGCCTGTCGGTGTCGCAATAGCGGCTGCCGAGCAGGAAGACCAGCACATCGTCGGGCAGGTCATTGATTGCGTGCTGGACAGCATCGTCGGGAACGATGTCGGGTTGGCCGCTGTCGTAGATCTCGAATTCCGTAGAGATCGTTGTCAGTCCCGGCGGGGCGACGATCCGGCTGCAGGCATTGCCGAACACATCGGTATAGCTCCAGGCCTCGATCGGCCGGTCGAATGTCAGGATCTGGTCGCTGAGAAGATCGGCACGACGGGAGGGGTGAATATTGAGGACGAGCAGCATCGGCGTTGGCTGCGTGCATTCGTAGCCCAGATGAAACCCTGCGCGTATCTTCATTGTGGCTTCCTTGTCGCGTCTCTGCTTTGGCAGAGGTGAGTAGGGAACGCTGATCGCGCGACCCGGTTCCCGCAAGCCCGGGACCGTCACCGCATGGCTAGCCATATGGCCTTGTGGTGACGTTCACCTGCACCGTCATGCTGTCGAAATCCTTCCCATGCCCGTCATAACTGCCGCTCAACGGGACTGCCTGGCGCGGATCGCGGGCAACGGCGACACGAATGAGATCGCGGTTACCGACGATCCCGTTGGTCGGATCGAACTCCGTCCAGCCGGCGCCTGGAAGATAAATCTGGCACCATGCATGCGTGGAGCCGCCCCCGAGCACGGTGGAGCCGTCCCGGTCGGGAACATAAACATAGCCCGTGACGAACCGTGCCGCGAGGCCGAGGACGCGTGCGGCCTCCATCATCAGAAGCGCGAAATCCCGGCAGGTGCCGGAACGAAGCAGCAAGGTCTGGACCGGCGTCTGCGTCCCATGTTCCTGGCGCCGCGCATAGACGAAGCTTTCCCGAATGGCGTAACAGAGCGTCATCAGCAGATGCCCGGTCTCGGTTGGACGCCCAAGGCGCACGAACTGGCGCGCCCAGCGTCCGACCTCGTCGTTCGGATCTGGATAATGGCGCTGCATCGCCGGCGTCAGATCGGCAATCTCATCCTTGTCGTATGAGAATGGATAGGTCAGCGCCTCGTCGTCCACCTTAAGATCCAGCGCGACCTGGGGCGTATGATCAAGCGTGATCCAGGTTTCGAAACGAAGCTCGGACGCCGGCCTCGAAATATCGACGAGCGCCACGCAATTGCCGAAAACATCGTGGATCCAGCGCACATGACTTTCCTCAGGATAGATCGTCAACGACGCTTCGATCAGCCGCTGGTCGAAACTGTCGCGCGGTCGAAACATCAAGCGATGCTCGCCGAAACCGACCTCCCTGACGTAACGATAGGACGTGATGTGGCGGACGGTGAAAATCGTCATGAGCCGCCGTCCGGTAATCTGTTCACTTTGCTGCTCCAAGGCGGCGATGCCGCCTCTCCCTTGCGGAAGCGCCCTGCCCGCTTCTCCGCTCATCCCGATTTCTTGTCATATAAGCACATCCGAAAGATTGCTATTATATCTTCACCGATCGGCGGCGGGACCGTCCAACCTTAAGAGGGCACCATGCATATCTTCTGGGACGTCCTGACACTTCTGCTGACAATCGGCTCGCTCTATGGCGGTCGCGAATACCGGATTATCCGCGCCCGTGCCCGCGCCCAAAACTGGGGCAACTTCTGATCCGATCCAATATCATTGATTCGATCCCGGTATCTCTGATTCGATTCCGAATCATGGTCGCATCGGGTCGTTGCCGGTCGCAGTTACGTCGAATGACGTAAAGCCACACGATTAAGGAAGTGCTTTAATTAGTGGAGGCGGAGTCTATCCGTCCATTCTCCCTGTTATCCTAAGCCCGCCTCACCCCAGGCGGGCTTTTTATTCCGTCGCCTGCATCACTTCTTGGCGCCGGCGGAAAGCACCCGATGTGTCGCGTCGTCCATTGCGTGGCTCGCTTCCTGTCCATCCTTCTTCAGCCCGTATGCGGTATTGCCGCAGCCCGAAAGTGTCAGCAGGCAGATGCAGGCGATGGCGATTGCAGCTTTTGACATCAAATGTTTTCCCCGGATTGGATGGCGTTTCAGAGCATGATGCCAAAAGTGTCAGCCGTTTCGGACGACATCATGCTCTAACTCTCAATTTAGATCAGGATTTTAGACTGACTGGACCTAAAATCATCCTGTTCTAGGGAAGATGACGCATTCTTCGGCAAAATCAATCCGCAGGTAACAGGCGCGAACTGGCGGCATGGAACCCCGCGACGCCGCAGGCGTTAACGGGAGCTGTCCAAACCGGGGTTAATGACATGGATTATCAGATTGCCTTCGCCGCAACGGTCGCAACGGCATCTTTCCTCTTCTTCATGCTGATCGTTCACCGAACCTGATTGCCCGCCGGCGGCGTGTGATCACCGGAACAGCGCCGGCTGTTTCCGGCCCGCTTGCCTGCGATCCGCAGAAGCAGTTGCATCTTCGGGTGCAACTGTTTCTGTAGTCAATGTCGACGAGCCGTCGCAGACCGGAAGGCCTGGAGCGCAAAGATCGCAGATGATCGTCAGCTAACACGGCAAGGCTGCAGAAGAAACGTTTCGTCACCCGAAAGTATTACAACAACCGTGAATGTATTGAATATTAATTAATTGCCAGCCTTAACTATCCGTTAACAATATTGTTGCGCTCAGTCAGCTTCCGCTTATGCTTTACGCAAAACGGGAGAGGAAAGATGTTTAGCAAAAGCTTGATTATGCCGTTCAGCTTCGCAATGCTGGCCATTGCCGGCCTCCTGTTCCAGATTGCCGCCCACGCGCTGCACTCTCCGGTCACCCTGCTGCCGTGAGTCACATAAGTTACTGAGCCTGCAAGCGGTCTCAGTAACTGGGAGTGGAACTTCCTGTCGTTTCGTGCATTCTGTGACTCGTTTTTGCCAGGAGGGAGATAACCATGGAAAACGCAGGCGTGGGTTGGATTGCAGCCATCATCATCGGTGGCATCGCCGGATGGCTGGCGGAAAAGGTCATGAGCAGCAGCATGGGCTTGCTCATGAACATATTGCTCGGCATCGTCGGCGCCATCGTCGCCAACTGGGTCCTGGGCCTGTTGCACATCCAGCCGCTTGCCGGTTGGCTGGGCTATCTGATCACCGGTTTCGTCGGTGCTTGCATCCTGATCGCGATCGGGCGCGTCATCCGCCGTTGAACCGGTCGCAAAAGCTGGCCTCTGTGGCTTTTGCTGTCCTCGGAAATATTGAAAGCCGGGCGTCCATGACGTCCGGCCTTTCCTCAGCCTGAATTCCCGTTCAGCGGCGGCTGAGCATGCCGAACACGTAGGCAATGCCTGCCGTCACCGCGAGTGCCATGAGCGGTTCTTCGCGCACCTTATCGCGCAGCCGTTCCGTCATCAGCGAAGCCTCGTCGGTCACGGCCGACTTCGCCCCCTGTCCCAGCGCCACCACGCTTTCCGTCAGGCGTGAAAGATCGTTGCGAAGGGCTGCGACCTGCGCCGACAGATCGTCTGCTGCTATATCAGCCTTGACGCGCGCGGCGGTGGATTCGGCGGAAGCGGTTTTCAATTCTGCCATGGTCTGCTCCTGTTTCATGGGATGCCGCTTCAACGAAATGGTGGCCCGAAAGGTTCCGTCGGAGCCGATCTTTTGTTCGCCGCAACGCCGCGGCGGCGGAGCGGCCGCCTTGTGCAGCTTTTCGCGCGACAAACCCTTCATTTCCTGTCGGGTTTGTTTTAAGGAACGTCGAATGTCCGCCCGCGCGCGGGTCAATGATACTGCGAGGTTTGCGTTTCTATGTTCCACATCCTGAGAAGAGCTGCTCAGACCTGGGTCGCCAAGCTGCTGATGCTTCTGCTGGTCGCGTCCTTCGGCATCTGGGGCGTCTCCCGGTCGCTGATCACGGGCAGCAACAGCACCACGGTCGTGACCGTCGGCGATCAGCATGTGGACGTCAACGAATTCCACCTCGCCTATCAGCGCCAGGTGGCAAGCGTCAGCCAGCAGTTCGGCACCCGCCTCACCCCCGAGCAGGCCCGCGCCTTCGGCATCGAGCAGCAGGTGCTCGCCCAGCTCGTCGCCGGCGCCTCGCTCGACCAACTCGCCGAAGACATGAACCTCGGCCTGTCGCAGGATCGCCTCGCCCAGCTGATTGCCGACGATCCGGCTTTCAAGGCCGTCAACGGCCAGTTCGACCGCGAACTCTTCGTCTCGCGTCTTCGCAATGCCGGCATCCGCCAGGACGATTACATCAAGGAGCGTAGCAAGGTCGCAGTCCGTAGCCAGGTCGTCGATGCCATCTCCAACGGCTTCACGGCGCCGAAGACGCTGGTCGACGCGCTGAAGCTCTATGGCGATGAAAGCCGCAGTATCGATTACCTGCTGCTCACCAACGCCAATATCGAGCCGATCAAGGCGCCCGCCGACGACGTACTGGCGACGTGGTTCGAGGGTGTCAAGCAGCGCTACCGTGCGCCGGAATACCGCAAGCTCGTCTACCTCAAGCTGCAGCCCGCCGATATCGCCGATGCGGCGACCGTCACCGACGACCAGATCCACGAAGCCTTCGATAAGAGCAAGGATACCTATCGCACACCGGAAAGCCGCACCATCGAACAGCTGACCTTCGCCAGCAAGGATCTCGCCGCCGCCGCCGAAACCGCACTGAAGAGCGGCACCAGCTTCGACCAACTGGTCTCCGACCAGGGCAAGACGGCAAGCGACGTGCTGCTCGGCGAATTCACCAAAGACAAGGTTCCCGACCAGGCCGTTGCCGATGCCGCCTTTGCGGTTTCGCGCGACGGCGGTACGACGCCTGTCGTCGACGGCTCCTTCGGACCCGTCATCCTGCGCGTCACCAACATCAAGCCTGAAACGACGAAGAATTTCGACGAGGTGAAGGAAGATATCCGCAAGCAGTTGGCGCTCTCCAACGCCTCTCAGGAAGTAATCAACATTCACGATCGCATCGAGGATCTGCGCGCGGGCGGTTCCACGCTCGAGGATATTGCCGGCCAGCTGAAGCTCACCGCAGTGGCCGTCGACGCCGTCGATATGACCGGCGCCGACAAGGACGGCAAGGAGGTCAAGGATCTCCCCGCCAAGCAGCAACTGCTCGGCGAAGCCTTCAAGACCGAGGTCGGCGTCGATGCGCCGCCGCTTTCGATCGGCAATGACGGCTATGTCTGGTTCAATGTCCGCGAAATCACGCCGGATCGCGAGCGCCCGGTGGCCGAGGTGCGCGAAAAAGCCATCGAGGACTGGACGGCGGAGCAGCAGAAGGCCGAACTCGCCAAAAAGGCCGCTGAATTGAAGGCCGAGGCGCAAAAGGGCAAGACACTTGCAGATATCGCTACGCCGCTCGGTATTGCCGTCGAAAGCAAGAGTGGCATCACCCGCTCCACCGATGATGCGGTCCTCGGCCGCGCCGGCGTCACCGCCACCTTTTCCGGCCCGGTCGATACGGTCGCAAGTGCTGTCGGCGCCGATCCCTCGACCCAGATCCTGCTGAATGTCACCGAGGTCAACACCCAGCCGACCGGCGATGTACTGAACAACCGCGATGCCCAGATCACCGCCATGGCCAATGCCGCCGGCGACGATATTCTCGATCAGATGGTCAACCTGCTGCAGACGCAGTACGGGGCACAGATCAACCAGACGCTCGCCGAAAAGGCGACGGTCCGCTAGGAGGCTTTATGACCGATCTGAAGCCGTTCCTGGCCAAGGCCGCAAGCCGCGAGCCGCTGACGCGTGACGAGGCCCGTGCCGCCTTCGACATCCTGATGTCGGGCCAGGCGACCCCCTCGCAGATCGGCGGCTTCCTGATGGCGCTGCGTGTGCGCGGCGAAACGGTCGATGAGATCGTCGGCGCGGTGACCGCGATGCGCTCGAAGATGCTGACCGTCGAGGCGCCGGCCGATGCGATCGACATCGTCGGCACCGGCGGCGATGCCAGCGGCACCTATAACATCTCGACGCTGGCAGCGCTGATCGTCGCCGGCGCCGGTGTTCCCGTCGCCAAACACGGCAACCGGGCGCTGAGTTCGAAATCGGGCGCGGCCGACAATCTGGCGGCACTCGGCGTCAAGCTCGATGTCGGTCCCGAGCTCATCTCCCGTTGTATCGCCGAAGCCGGCGTCGGCTTCATGTTCGCGCAGCTGCATCATTCCGCCATGCGCCATGTCGGCCCCTCGCGGGTGGAGCTTGGCACGCGGACGATCTTCAATCTGCTCGGGCCACTTTCCAGTCCGGCGGGCGTCCGCCGCCAGCTGCTCGGCGTCTTCTCGCCGCAATGGCTGGTGCCGCTTGCCGAAGTCATGCGCGATCTCGGCTCCGAATGCGTCTGGGTGGTCCATGGCGACGGCCTCGACGAGATCACCACGACCGGCATTACAAAAGTCGCGGCACTCGAAGACGGCAAGATCCGCACCTTTGAACTCTCGCCCGCCGATTTCGGCGTCAGCCCTTGCGTGCTCGCCGACATCAAGGGCGGTGACGGTGTCGCCAACGCCGCAGCCCTTCGCGAGGTGCTCGGCGGCGCCAAGAATGCCTATCGCGATATCTCGCTCGCCAATGCCGCCGCCTCGCTCGTCATCGCGGGTAAGGTCGAAACGATCCGCGACGGCATGACGCTGGCCACGCAGTCGCTGGATAGTGGCTCCACCGCGCTCGCCCTCGACAAACTCATCGCCGTTTCCAACGATATCGACTAGGATTGCCCGATGACCGATATCCTGAAGAAGATCGAACTCTACAAGCGCGAGGAGATCGCCGCTGCCAAGGCGACAGTGTCGCTTGCCGATCTCAAGGCGATGCAAGCCGGCCAGTCCGCGCCGCGCGGCTTCCACAAGGCGCTCATTGCCAAGCGTGATGCCGGCGGCTTCGGCCTGATCGCCGAGATCAAGAAGGCGAGCCCCTCGAAGGGTCTCATTCGCCCGGACTTCGATCCGCCGTCGCTGGCGAGCGCCTATGAGGCCGGCGGTGCCGCCTGCCTTTCGGTGCTCACCGACACGCCGAGCTTTCAGGGGGCGCCGGAATTTCTGACAGCCGCCCGTGCTGCCTGCGCGCTGCCGGCGCTGCGCAAGGATTTCATGTTCGAAACCTATCAGGTGCACGAGGCCCGCGCCTGGGGCGCAGACTGCATCCTGCTGATCATGGCCTCGCTGTCCGACGATGAAGCCGAACGCCTGCAAGACGAAGCTCTCGGCCTCGGCATGGACGTGCTGGTCGAGGTCCACGACGCCGAGGAGATGGAGCGGGCACTGAAACTTTCTTCGCCGCTCATCGGCATCAACAACCGCAATCTGCGCACTTTCGAGGTCAGCCTGACGGTCAGCGAGGCGCTTGCGCCCATGGTGCCTGACGACCGGCTGCTGGTCGGCGAAAGCGGCATCTTCACCCACGCCGATTGCAAGCGCTTGCAGGCCGTCGACATCAATACCTTCCTCGTCGGCGAGAGCCTGATGCGCAAGGACGACGTCGCCGCTGCCACCCGCGCGCTGCTCTTTGGCGAAGCCGCTATCGCGGCCGAATGATATGAGCGGCCAAAAGCCAAAGCTAACTCATATCGGGGCCTCGGGCGAGGCGCATATGGTCGATGTCTCCGAGAAGGCCGAGACGGTGCGCATCGCCATTGCCGAGGGACATGTGAAGATGGCGGCGGAAACGCTCGCTCTCATCCGCCAAGGCGATGCCAGGAAGGGCGATGTCATCGGCACGGCGCGCCTTGCCGGCATCATGGCGGCAAAACGCACCGCCGATCTCATCCCGCTCTGCCATCCGCTGATGCTGACGAAGGTCACGGTCGAGATCGAGGAAGATACCACCCTGCCCGGTCTGCGCGTTACGGCAACCGCCAAGCTGACCGGCAAGACCGGTGTGGAGATGGAGGCGCTGACCGCCGTCTCGGTCGCTTGTCTGACGATCTACGACATGGCCAAGGCGGTCGACAAGACAATGGAGATCGGCGGCATCAGACTTCTTGAAAAGTCCGGCGGAAAATCCGGCGATTTCCGTCATCCGGAGGCAAGATGAATCTTCTCCCGGTTGCCGAGGCCCTGAACCGCTTGCTCTCCAGCGCGAAGCCCATTGCTGCGTCCGAGACGCTGCCGCTTGCCGAGGCTGAGGGCCGCGTCCTGGCCGTCGACTTGACGGCCGGCCTGACCCAACCGCCCTTCAATGCCTCCGCCATGGATGGCTATGCGCTGCGCCGCGAAGACGCGCCGGAGCCGGGCGCCGAGCTGAAGGTCATCGGCATGTCTTCCGCCGGCCATGGCTTCGAGGGAAGCGTCAGCCAGGGTGAAGCCGTCCGCGTCTTCACCGGCGCGCCTGTTCCGCCGGGCGCCGATAGCGTCTTGCTGCAGGAGGATGCCGAGAAGATCGAAGGCGGCATCAGAACCAATTTCCCTGTGCGGCAGGGCCAGCATGTGCGTCCCAGGGGCCAGGATTTCGCCGAAGGCGAAGCCGTGTTGTCGGCCGGCACCGTGCTTGATTTCTCGCGGCTGACGGTCGCCGCCGGCATGAACCGGCCTGATGTCGAGGTGCTGCGCCGCCCGCTGATCGCCATCCTTGCAACCGGCGACGAACTGCTGCCGCCTGGAAGCACGCCCGGCCCTTCACAGATCATCGCATCCAATACGTTTGGTATTGCAGCCCTTGCCCGCAAAGCCGGCGCTGATGTACTCGATCTCGGCATCGTGCCTGACGACAAGACCAAGATCAGCGCGGCGATCGACATGGCGCGGGGCGCCAAGGTCGATGTGATCGTCACGCTCGGCGGCGCTTCGGTCGGCGACCATGATCTGGTGCAGGCCACGCTGATCGAAGCCGGCATGCAGCTTGATTTCTGGCGCATCGCCATGCGCCCCGGCAAACCGCTGATGGTCGGCAGCTTCGGCGAGACGCATGTGCTCGGCCTGCCCGGCAATCCGGTCTCGAGCCTCGTCTGTTCGCTGCTCTTCCTGGAGCCGCTGATCCGCAAGCTCGCCTTCCTGCCGCCGGTGCGGCGCGAGGCAACGGTGGAGGCGGCTGTCACGCTGCGCGCCAACGACCACCGGCAGGACTATATCAGGGCGAAGCTCTCGAAATCCGCCGCCGATCATTGGCTCGCCGAACCTTTCGGCAAGCAGGATTCCTCGATGATGAAGGTCTTCGCCGCAGCCGATTGCCTCGTCATCCGCCCGCCGCATGCGCCGGAATTGCCAGCCGGAGCGCCCTGCCCGGTCATGCTGTTGCGGCCCGACCTCCTGGCATAATCTCGCCTTCAGCTTTGCCGGAGGGCAAAGACGCCCGCCGGCACGGCACGACCGCCAGTGCCCCCGCCGAAATCCGCAACCGCATGGGTGGCGATCCGGCTGAGTTCGCCCTGCGGCAGGTAGTCGCGCGCGGGATCGCCGATCAGCACCTCGATACCGGCGGCCTGGCAACGCCGCAAGAAGGCCATCACCCGCAAGGCTAGCGAGGGATCGTAGAACAGGTCGCCGACCACGAGAAGGTCAGTCGCTGGTGGCTGAGCCTCGATGATATCGGCGGCGACGGTCGCGATATCCACGCCGTTGATCGCCGCGTTGAGACAGATCGCGGCAACGGCATTGGCATCGATGTCGATAGCGGTCACCGTGGCTGCGCCGACCTTGGCCACGGCAATGGCTACGAGCCCGGAGCCGGCGCCGAGATCGAGCACCCGGCGGCCGCGCACAATTTCCGGCCGGTCGAGCAGATGGCGGGCAAGCACCGCGCCGCCGGCCCAGGGATAGGCCCAGTAAGGCGGCGGATCGGCCTCTCCACGACCGGCAAGCCGCCAGAGCCCGCTCGCAGGTCCTGCCGTATGGAGCCGGATCTCGGGGATGGATGGAACGGGTGATATCGGCAGGTTGGCCTGAATGAAGGCGGCGGGATCGGGTTGCGGCGTGCCCGGGCGTTTCATGGTCGTCCGCTCCTGCCGACGAAGCTCAGTAGTTCTTCATGGCAAGATGCGGCATGCCACCGTCAAGAAATTCCGCGCCATAGGCAAAGAAGCCGAAACGCTCGTAAAGCGGCAGCTTGTCGGCCTGCGCTGTGAGATAGAAGCGATTGTGGCGCGCGCCGCGATGCAGTTCCATCGCTCGCCCGATCATTGCTGCTGCAATGCCCTGGCCGCGCCATCGGCCGGCAACCGCAACCCGGCCGATCTTCACATGTTCTTCGGCGTAGATGACTCGCAGCGTGCCGGATACTTCGCCCGCGATGACGGCGACGAGATGATGGGCGCTGAGATCGTCGGCATCGAATTCCTCGGCTTCGGGAACCTTCTGCTCATGCACGAAAACGGCGCGCCGCAGCCGGAAGGCCTCATTGCAGAGCGCACTGAAAACCGGAACGCTGAGAATCGCCGTTTCCATCACCATCCTTGCCTCCCTCAGGGATAAGACCCAAAGCCCTCCGCCGGACCAGCGAAGGGCTGCCGGCAAAATCAGCCGGGCTTCTTCTTTGAAGACTTATTCTTCGGTGCGCCGCCGCCCTTGCCCTCATATTTGGGGCCTTCGGATCTGGGGCCTTCGAATTTCGGCTTGTCGTATTTCGGCTTGTCGGACGTCGGGCCATCGAAGGCGGGTTTGCCCGGCTTCTTGCTCCAGGGCTTGCTATCCCGTTTGTCCCCGCCGCTATTGTCGGCTGCAGCATATCCGCCGCCCGGACCCTTGCCGAACTTGTTCTTCGGCCGCTCGCCACGGAACGAATCGTCCGGCCGGTCGTCACGGGATGGCTTGCCGGCATAGGGTTTTGACGCAGGCGCCCGGCTGAAATCCGGCGTGCCTGAAAGCCTGGTCACGCGGATGCCGCGTTCGAGCGCCTTGTTCGGACCGATCGCCGCCAGGAAGCTTTCGGCACTCGCCGCGGCGATCTCCACATAGGTTTCCTCGGGCTGCATCTTGATCGCGCCGATTTCGCGCTTCGTTACATTGCCGTTGCGGCAGAGCATCGGGATCAGCCAGCGCGGCTCGGCATTCTGCTTGCGCCCGACCGAGACGGAGAACCAGACGCTGGCGCCGAAATCCTCGCGCGGTCCCTTCTGCGCCGGCTCGTAGGGCTCGGCATTGTCGCGGCGCTTGCGGCTGCGCTCGTCCTGTACGGTAACCTCGATGAGGTCCTCCGGCGCCGAATGATTGGTGCGGTAAAGCCGTAAGAAAGCGGCGGCGAGCTTTTCGGCGCCGTGGCTGGCGAGAAGCTGCTGTACCAGCCCCTGCTCTTCCTCTTGCGGCGTTTCGTTGAAGATCGGATCGGCAAGCAGCCGCTCGTCGTCGCGCTCGCTGACCTCCTCGGCCGAGGGCGGTCGCGCCCAGGCAGCCGAAATACCGGCATTCTCGAGCAGGCGCTCGGCCTTGCGCCGTGCATTCAGCGGCACGATCATGGCGCTGATGCCCTTGCGTCCGGCCCGGCCGGTGCGGCCGCTGCGGTGCAGCAGCGTGTCCGGATTGGTCGGCAGGTCGGCATGGATGACGAGATCGAGTCCCGGCAGGTCGATGCCGCGGGCGGCAACGTCGGTCGCGATGCAGACACGGGCGCGCCCGTCGCGCATCGCCTGCAGCGCGTGAGTGCGCTCGTTCTGCGTCAGCTCGCCGGACAGTGCCACCACGGCGAAATTGCGGTTGTTGAACCGCGCCGTCAGATGGTTGACGGCAGCACGCGTCGAGCAGAAGACGATGGCATTGGTCGCCTCGTAATAGCGCAGCACGTTGATGATCGCATTCTCGCGGTCGCTCGGGGCAACCATCAGCGCGCGATATTCAATGTCGATATGCTGCTTTTCCTCGGCCGCGGTGCTGATGCGCACGGCATTGCGCTGGTAGCTCTTGGCAAGCTTAGCGATCGCCGCCGGCACGGTTGCCGAAAACATCAGCGTCCGGCGTTCGTCCGGCGCCGCGTCGAGGATGAATTCGAGGTCTTCGCGGAAGCCGAGATCGAGCATCTCGTCGGCCTCGTCGAGCACGGCAGCCTTCAGTTCCGACATGTCGAGCGCCCTGCGGCGAATATGGTCGCAGAGCCGGCCAGGCGTGCCGACGACAATATGGGCGCCGCGTTCGAGCGTCCGGCGCTCGCTGCGGATGTCCATGCCGCCGACGCAGCTGGCGATCACCGCGCCGGTCATCTCAAAGAGCCACTCGAGCTCGCGCTTCACCTGCAGGGCAAGTTCGCGCGTCGGGGCGATGACGAGGGCGAGCGGAGCTCCAGCATTGCCGAAGCGCTCCCTGCCTTCGAGCAGCGTCGGCGCCAGCGCCAGTCCGAAGGCGACGGTCTTGCCCGAGCCGGTCTGGGCCGAGACCAGCGCGTCGGAAGCGGCGAGCGCCGGATCGAGCATCGCCTTCTGCACCGGGGTAAGTTCGGCGTAACCGCGCTTCTGCAACGCCTTGGCGATCGCCGGAACGACGCCGTTGAATTCTGTCATGAGTTCGATCTTTCGGAGCTGTCAGGCGCGTTGCTGCGCCATGGCCGGAGCCAGCCGGCGGGGTATTTGCGCCGTTCCTAGCCCCTCCCGCGGCGATTGTCAAAGTGTGCGGCTGCGCCACAGCCAGGCGTCGATGCGGCTTGCCCGGCCGCGCAGCGCCGTTTCCAACGGTCCCTCCATGCGGCCGGACTGCGTGAGCACGCTATCGGGACCGGCGGCGCGGACGATTTCGGCGCTCAGCGCCAGTTCGACGCCATGGCGGGCGGCGACCTCCATCAGCCGGCTGCCGACATTGATGGTGTCGCCCGCCGCCGTGATCTGCTGCCGGTCGCCGGTGCCCAATCGCGATGCGACGATCGGGCCGCAATGGGCGCCGACCTTGAAGCCAATCTTCTTCGGGGCAAAGCCAGCATGCGCCTGAAGCCAGGCTCGTGTGCGCTCGCAGAGGCTGACCGCGCAGGCAGCGGCGCGTGCGGCGTCGTCATCGGCAGGCTCCGGCAGGCCGAACAGGATCATCGCCCCGTCGCCCATGAAGCTGGTGATGGCGCCGCCATGGGCCCGCGCCTCCTCGTCAACCAGTTCGAAGAAGCCGCTCAGCATCTCGCTCACCGCTACTGGCCCGACATTTTCGCTGAGGCCGGTGAAACCCGAGAGATCGATGAAGATGACGGCGGCGTTCTGGCGCACAGGCGCGGCGAGGAAATTCGGATCGCGCGCCAACCACTCGCCGAGGCCGGGTGCCTCGATGCGCTGCAGCAGCGCGCTCTGCTCGGCAAAATGGCGGGCGCGGCCGCGGTCGAGCCAGAGCTCGGCCGCCCCGAAGATCAGCGCCGGCGGCAGCGCTGCGGCGATCGGCAGCGCCGCACTCAGCCAGTAGCCATGTGCATAGGCCGACAGATTGAGCATCGCCCAGAGGACCAGCGTCAGCACGATGATGAGATAGCCTGCCGCACTCCGGCGCCAGGCGACCAGCGACACGAGCACGATCGGCAGTCCGACGGCGGTGGCGGCATCGATCAGCCGCATCCTGTGGTCACGCACCATGCCATCGCCGGTGACGAGATGGGTGATCGCCGTCGACATTACCTCGACGCCGGGCATGACGGGATCGAACGGCGTCGGGTAGACGTCGCCGCCGCCGGTGACAGTCGAACCGATGACGACGATCCGGCCTGCCACCGCATCCGCCGAAAGCTTGCCGTCCAGCGCATCGGCGGCGCTGAAGGTGGCGATGCTGCCGTGCCCGCCATAGAAGGTCACCGGCAGACGCTGGCCGATATCGGTGGGAATACGCAGCTTTCCGAGCATGATGGCGTCATGTTCGATCCTGGGATCAACGCCGAGCGCCACCGATGCGGCACGCAGCGGAAAAGCCGGATCCAGCCGGTCTGCGGCACGCGAGATCAGCGGAATGAAGCGCGGTGTGCCGGTCTGGTCGGTTGCGACATTGACGATCCCGACCGCGGCAGCCTCGGCAAAGCGGGGAAGCGGCAATAGCAGCTGGTTTGCCTCCGGGATCGCGGCAAGCGGATCCTCGGCCACATCGGTGACCCGCTGGCTGCTTTGCGCAAAAGTGGCCGCGGCTGCAATCACGCTCGGCCCCTGGCGAAGGGCTAATGTCAGCGCCGCATCACCCGCCTCCGGACCCGGATCGACCAGCAGAATATCGATCGCCAGGACCTTCGGCTTCAACGCGGTGATCGCGTCGGCGAGGCGCGCGAGTGTCGCCCGATCGAGCGGATAGCCGTGCGCCCCAGCGGTGCGGTCGTCGATCGCGACGATCGAGACGACGGGAGGCGGTGTCTTCGCACCGACAATGGCGCTGCGGATATCGGCAAGCGAGGCCTCCATCCGGTCGAGAAGGCCGCTTCCGGCATCGAGATTGGTATAGCCGAGCGCAGCTCCCCAAAGACCGGCGAGCAGCAGCGCGATCACGGTCAGCGGGCGATGGTTCATGGGATTTATTGGCCGAGCCGGGCAAGAAGGGCGGCGGCGCGCGGCGCTGGCCAGCGACGCACGACGAGAGGTTCGGTCCCGCCGCTGACGTCGACGCCCTCGCCGGGCGACAGCACCACTGCCTCGCCGGCCGGCCGGCGGACCGCGACGCTGCCCCTGACGACCAGCACAGAGGTCTTGCCGCCCGCGACATCGACAGCCCATTGTGTGCCGCGCACGGCGGCGATCGCCTGCGGCGTCACGACCTGGAAACCACCGGCGTGCTGGGTGTTATCGACATCGACGAGGATGGCCTTGCGGCGCAGCGATGCCGAATCGGGGCTGCCGTCACGGTTGCTGTCGACGAGGCTATAGGCAGCGCCGGCCTCTGCCGTCACAGTGACGCCGCCTGGACAACTCAGCACCTGGCGGGCGCCGGCATCACGCAATACCGTGCAGCCGGCAGACTGCGCAAAGGCCGACCCATGCGGAATGAGGCCGACAGCGAGTATGGCGGCAAGCTGGCTGCGAAACGTCATATTCATGGAAAGTCCCCTTGACCGTGCGGACGGCTCTTGTCGAAAGCGTCCGCCAACCGTCTTCTTCCATGTGAAGCATGATAGCCGAATTCGGATATTTCCCTAGGCAAAAAAGCTAACCAGCGCAATCGGAGGCGGAATTCAAGTTTTGGTGCCCGTTTCAGGCGTCGGTCCTGCATAACGCGCCCGCGGCCGGATCAATTCGCCGCTGTCGATCTGCTCCATAGCATGCGCCAGCCAACCCACGGAACGGGCGAGCGAAAAGATGATGATCGGCGCCTCCCTCGGGAGATCGAAGGCGGCGGCCATTGCGGCAAGCGCAAAATCGACGTTGACCTTCTCGCCGACCATCTCCTCGCCCACTTTCCGGACCTCGGCAAATTGCGGCGGCAGGGGGAAGTGCGACAGCAGCGCCAAGGCCCTGGCATCGCCATCCGGATAGAGCGGATGGCCGAAGGCCGAAAGGCGATTGCCCTGGGCAAGCGTGCGGCGGATCGCCTTCTCCGCCCCAATGGTGGAAGCGGTCTCTATCAAGGCGTCGACGCCTTGCCAGGCGGCACCATGCAGCGGCCCTGTCAGCGTCGCCAGACCGGACAGCACGGCGGCCGAAAGGGCCGCCCCCGCCGATGCCGTGACCCGCGCCGCAAAGGTCGAGGCGTTGAGTTCGTGATCGGCAAGCAGCACCAGCGCGCGGCGCAGGCAATCGGCGGCATCCGGCCGCTGCCAGCTTATCGCAAGCCTGAGATGCAGCGGCTGGTCGAAAGGCCCCGGCGCCAGTGCATCGGCGATGGTGCGGAGGACGCCGCTTGCTTCGCGGCGAAGTGCTGCCTGCGAGCGGCCGAGCGATGGCAGATCCGATGTCACCCGCCCTGCCAGCGCCTGGAATGCCGCCTGAAGCGACGGCGAGGCATGGCGGGTCTCGTTGCCACCAGGGAGTGTTTCCGCGCCGTTCCAGAGCAGTTCCGCCGTCTGCTCGAGCGTCGCGGCTTCCACGAAACCGGCCGCATCCTTTCCGCGATAGAAAAGCCGTCCGCCGATGATGGTGGAGATTGCCGACGACAGAACCGGATCGCCCCAGCGGATCGCCTCGGCGGCGACCGTTTCGGTCTTGCGGCGGCCGGCATGGCGTTCGGCAAGCCGCTGTACATCGGTAGCTTGATAGAGGCTGCGGCGCGGGTCGGCGGGATCGGGCTTGGCGCGGATTCGTCCGCGGCTGACGTTGGCATACAGCGTTTGCGGCTTGGTCTTCAGCGCCTGCAGCACCTCCTCGGCGGTCAGCCACGGCATCGGAGCCTCACATTGATCAATTGCGTCAAGATTGACGTCAATGAAACTAGGTCGGATCATCCCGGTCGTAAAGGAGAAACAACATGAAAAACGGCTTGGAAGATGTCATTGCCGCCGAAACGCAGCTTTCGGATGTCGATGGCGAAGGGGGACGACTGATCATCCGTGGCGTATCGCTGGATCACCTGATTGCAAACGGCACCTATGAAGGCGTCGCCGCCCTATTGCTCGATGGGCTGATGGAAAAAAGCTTCGACGAAGCGGAATTGCGCGACTGGTTGGCGCAGGCGCGAACGAGGATTTTCGGCCACATCAAGGCCGCTGACGCCGCCCTGCTCGCTTTGCCTCCGGTCGATGCGATGCGGGCGCTGATCGCCCGCCTTCCCGACGGCGAGGATTTCGATACCGCTCTCAGCCTTCTGGCTGCGCCCGCAGTTTTCCTGCCGGCGATCCTTCGCAAGCAACGCGGCAAAAGACCGATCGCGCCGGACGCCTCGCTGCCGCAGGCGGCCGATATCCTGCGCATGCTGACTGGAAAATTGCCGACCAGGGAGCAGACAGCGGCACTCGACACCTATCTCGTGACGATATCGGACCATGGCCTCAATGCCTCGACCTTCGCATCGCGCGTCATTGCCTCGACGCAGGCCGGCCTCACCTCTTCCGTACTCGCGGCGGTGAGCGCGCTGAAAGGGCCGCTGCATGGCGGCGCGCCCGGTCCCGTGCTCGACATGCTGGATGCGATCGGAACGGCGGAGAATGCTTATCCGTGGATCGAGGAAGCGCTCGACCGCGGCGAAAGGCTGATGGGCTTCGGCCACCGCATCTATCGCGTCCGCGATCCGCGCGCTGATGCGCTGAAGGGCGCGCTGAAGCCGTTGATCTCAACGGGCCAGGTGAACAGCGCCCGCGGCGCTCTGGCGGAAGCCGTGGAGACCACTGCACTGGCGATCCTGAAGGCGCGCAAGCCGAACCGGCCGCTTGACGTCAATGTCGAATTTTATACCGCGCTGTTGCTCGAAGCGCTCGGCTTTCCGCGTGAGGCCTTCACCGGCGTCTTCGCGGTCGGCCGCACCGTCGGATGGCTGGCGCATGCGCGCGAACAGGCGCTCGACGGCCGGCTGATCCGGCCACGCTCGGTCTATATCGGGCCGCTGCCGGCGGCTGCGTGAAAGTTGAATTCGGCGGCAGCATATCCTGCCGCCGATCCTCAACCGCCGACGAAGGCGGCCAGCTTGCCGAGCGTCGAGCGGCACCCTTCCTCATTGTCTTCGAGGCGGATCCCGGACGGAATATTGTCGCAGACCATCGTCACATCGGTGCCTCCATCCACAGGCGACAACATCGTGCTGACGGTCATCTCGCCGGAAAAACCCTCGTCCTCGGAATCGAAGACCGTTGCCCAGACGATTCGTTCATCCGGCACGAGCTTGGCAAAGCGGCCTTCGAACTTGTCTGTCTTGTCGGAGGTCTTGCCCGGCTGCGATGCCTCGTCGTCGGGATAGACGAGCGACATGCTGAAGGCACCGCCTTCCCTGCCCTCGAAGGCATGGACGATGCCCTTCATCGTACCGGGCGGAAGCCAGGTGGCGACCGCATCTGCATCGAGGAAGGCGCGGTAGATGCGCTCGCGCGGCGCTGCGATGAAGCGTGAGAGGGTGGTGCTGCGTGAAGGGGTCATGCCGGCAAGTTAGCGCAGGCACGGATGTTATCCAGATCGCGCCTGAAACAACGCGATCTGGGGCTGTCAGTCGTCAGACGAGGCGGCTCTGTTCCGTCGCTGCTTCGATGAAGCTGGCAAACAGCGGATGCGGGTCGAGCGGCCGGCTCTTCAGTTCCGGGTGGTACTGTACGCCGATGAACCAGGGATGATCGGGATATTCGATCGTCTCCGGCAGCACGCCGTCCGGCGACATGCCGGAGAAGACGAGGCCGCAGTTTTCGAGCCGGTCCTTGTAGTCGATATTGACCTCGTAGCGGTGGCGGTGACGCTCGGAAATATCGGTGGAACCGTAGATATCCGAGATCTTCGTGCCCTTCTTCAGCGCCGCCTTGTAGGCGCCGAGGCGCATCGTGCCGCCGAGATCCCCGGCTGCCGTGCGCTTCTGCAACTCGTTGCCCTTGACCCATTCGGTCATCAGGCCGACCACCGGCTCTTTCGTCGGGCCGAATTCGGTCGAGGAGGCACCGGACACGTCGGCGAGATTGCGCGCCGCCTCGATGACCGCCATCTGCATGCCGAAGCAGATGCCGAAATACGGCACCTTGCGCTCGCGGGCAAAGCGGGCAGCGTGGATCTTGCCTTCCGAACCGCGTTCACCGAAGCCGCCCGGCACGAGGATACCGTGCACCTTTTCGAGATAGGGCGCCGGATCTTCTTTTTCGAAGACCTCGGACTCGATCCATTCAAGGTTGACCTTGACGCGATTGGCGATGCCGCCGTGATGCAGCGCCTCGATCAGCGACTTATAGGCATCCTTGAGGCCGGTATATTTGCCGACGATCGCGATCGTCACCGCGCCCTCTGGCGTGCGGATGCGGTTGCAGACCTCTTCCCACGGGTCGAGCCGCGGCTTCGGCGCCGGCTCGATACCGAAGGCCGCGAGCACCTCGTCGTCGAGGCCTTCCTTGTGGTAGGCTATCGGTACATCGTAGATGTTGGCGACGTCGAGCGCCTGGATGACGGCAGACGGGCGAACGTTGCAGAACAGCGAGAGCTTGCGGCGTTCGGCTTCCGGAATTTCGCGGTCGGCCCGCACCAGCAGGATATCGGGATGAATGCCGAGCGCCTGCAGTTCCTTCACCGAATGCTGCGTCGGCTTGGTCTTGAGCTCGCCGGCCGCCGGAATGTAGGGCATCAGCGTCAGGTGAACGTAGACGGCGGTGCCGCGCGGCAGGTCGTTGCCGAGCTGGCGGATCGCCTCCATGAACGGCATCGCTTCGATGTCGCCGACCGTGCCGCCGATCTCGCAGATGACGAAGTCGTAGTCGTCATTGCCCTCGACGACGAAATCCTTGATCTCGTTGGTGACGTGCGGGATGACCTGCACCGTCGCGCCGAGATAATCGCCGCGCCGTTCTTTGTCGATGATATTCTTGTAGATGCGGCCGGTGGTGATGTTGTCGGTCTTGGTCGCCGAACGCCCCGTGAAGCGTTCGTAGTGACCGAGATCGAGATCGGTTTCCGCCCCGTCGTCGGTGACGAAGACCTCGCCATGCTGGGTCGGGCTCATCGTGCCCGGATCCACGTTCAGATAGGGGTCGAGTTTGCGAAGCCGAACCCGATATCCACGGGCCTGCAGCAACGCTCCGAGAGCCGCGGCCGCAATTCCTTTTCCGAGAGAGGAAACCACGCCGCCAGTGATGAATACGTATCGCGCCATGGGAGTCACCGGATACCTTTTCAAAAACGATTCCACCAGCCCAAAAATTCTTTTCCAGAACTTTCGATGCGTGGCGCAGGAATCTGAACAAAAGAAAACCGGCAGACCCGAGGGCCTGCCGGCGGTTTATGTCGAAGACCGGCTTACTGTCCCGTCGGGACGCCGGAGGGCTGAGCCGGTGCCGGCGCGGCCGGAGCTGCGGGCGTTGCCGGGGCAGTCGTTGCCGGAGCGGTCGTTGAAGGCGCGGTGGCCGCCGGGGCCTGAGTGCCAGTTGCCGGCGCCCCAGTTGCTGGCGCCTGAGCGGCGGGAGCCTGCGGTGCGGGTGCTGCCGCGCCGCTGCTCGGAACGCCGTTGCCGGCCGGCGGGGTTGCCGGAGCCTGCGCGCCGCCGAGCGAATCGAGAATACCGTTGCCCTGGCCGCCTGTTGCCGGAATGCGGTCGAGAATGTCGCTCGGACGGCCCTCGTAACGCGTCAGGATGCCGAGGCCGAGCGAGGTCAGGAAAAACAGGGTCGCAAGGATCGCGGTCGTGCGCGTCAGCGCATTGGCCGTGCCGCGGGCCGACATGAAGCCCGAACCGCCGCCGATGCCGAGGCCGCCGCCTTCGGAGCGCTGGATGAGCACGACGCCGACAAGGGCGAGCACGATCATGAGATGGATGACAATCAATACGGTCTGCATGGGTCCAGTCCTGCCCGCCTGGAGACGGACAAAGTTAAGAATTCTGGCGGCTCTTTACATGAGGCTTTCATCTATTCCAAGCCCTTCGGCCAGGAATAAACTCGGGAATAAACCCAGGAATAAAAAATGCCTCAGGCGAGCAGCGCCTCATAGGCCCGGTAGATGGCGAGGAAGTCGGCCGCTTTCAAGCTCGCTCCGCCGATCAGCGCGCCGTCGACATTGGCAATGCCCATCAGCTCATGGGCATTGGCCGGCTTGACCGAGCCGCCATAGAGAAGACGCATCTTCCGGCCTTCGTCGCCGAAGCGGGCCGCAAGCTCTGCCCGCATGAAGGCATGCGCCTTTTCGACATCACCTGATGTCGGCGTTACGCCGGTGCCGATCGCCCAGATCGGCTCGTAGGCGATGACTGTGCTCTCAGCGGTGGCGCCGTCCGGAACCGAGGCGGAAAGCTGGCGCTTGATGACGTCGAGCGCCTGGCCTGTCCGGCGTTCATCCGCCGTCTCGCCGATGCAGATGATCGCCGTCAGCCCTGCGGCGAAGGCAGCCTCCGCCTTGGCGCGCACCAGATGATCCGTTTCGGCATGGTCGGTGCGCCGCTCGGAATGGCCGACGATGACATAGGTGCCGAAACAATCGGCAATCATCTCGGCCGAGATGTCGCCGGTATGTGCGCCTGATGGGTTCTGATGGCAGTCCTGAGCGCCGATCGCCAGCGGGCTGTCGGTGCACAGCGCCGTCGCCACATAGAGCAGCGTCGCCGGCGGGCAGATCAGCGCTTCGACCTTGTCGGCCAGCGGCGGGCGAACACCCTCGGCGATCGTCTTGATCTGATCCAGGGAGGCACGCATGCCATTCATTTTCCAATTTCCCGCCACAAGCGGGCGCACGTCAGGGGTCATGCCGGCCTTCCACAATCTGCTTATGCCTTGGGCAATATCAAAAGCTTGCAGCAAAGAAAAGCATCATGCCCTTGACGTAAGGGGAATCTCTGCGATCCCGCGCATATTTCTGCCGAAAATCGTCCGCTATAGCGCCGCGCGTCTTATCAGGCACGCTGAGGTAGCATTTTGAATTCACGCATCGGCCCGCTGCGCTCTAGCCGGCGAGAATCCAGTTCAACACCCTGCGCCAGTCGATCATCCGGATTGGCGTCCCGTGATTGCCGGTCTGAAACAGCGTGAAACGCGCCGGATATTTTGCCTTGTGCAGGCTTTCGAACAGCGCTTGCTGGGCGGCGGCGGCATAGACAGGATCGCGGCTGCCATGGGCGAACCAGAGCGGCAGCTTCGCCTTGTAGAGGGCGCTCCTGGTGAAATCGGGATCGGTCTCGCCGCTCATGATCAGCATGCCCTTCAGCCGCTTGACGCTGTCGCTGTCACGCGCAATGCCCCAGCAGACCTGGCTGCCCATCGAGGCGCAGGAAAGGATGATCGGCCGACCGGGTGATTGCGCACTGGCATATCGGATGAGGCCGGCGATCGCCGCAACGCCGTTGCTGTCGAAGCCCTTGACCGTCGGCGAATAATAAACGCCGCCATTGCCGGCGACGAGGTTCTTCAGCCGGTTGAAATTGCCGCCGAAGCTATAGTCATTGGCGCCGAGCCGCCGGTCACCGTCGCGCCCATGGACGAAAATCACAGTGAAGGCGGCATTCGCGGCCGGTCCCACCCTGGTGACATCGAGCTTGATACCGTCGACAGACAGCGTCTCGTCCGCTTGGGTCTTGCGGATGGCGAGCGCCACATATTTCTGCTGCACCCGCTTCTGCGGGACCTGATCGCGGCCGTTGATATCTCGCATCTCGTCATAGTCGATGACCTCGAAGGCGCCGTCATCGCCCGTCTGCAGCACGGCCTGCTTCGAAAACAGGTCGTCCTTGAAAGGCGGCAAAGCATCGGCTGCCTGCGCCGGGCCAACAGCGGACAGGATGGCCGCGGACAAGAAAAACGCCGCAATTGCCGTCAAGATGGTGCAATGACTTGTGGACATTCGCATTCGGATGGTTCCTGAAGCCTGCTGCCGCTTGCCATTCCGCACCCGGCAACGCAAATCATTTGGGAAAAGCCCGCCAAAACAGGCGGTGTCGCGTATAGATGTGCTTTCTGGCAAAATCTGCCTGATTCGCAAACGTGGCATGAAATGCGGTGATTTTGGGTCGGCGGCGGATGCCCGCCCAAGCCAGACCTAAGACAGGATGAAGATCTGAACGGCTCCATGGACGATAGCAACGACCTCTTTTCCGGAATGCCCCTCTCTGAAAAACGCGAGGAGGCGCAGAAGCCTGCGGCGCCCGCCGAACGGCCGTCGGCTCCGGCTGCGCCGGTCGCCGCAGCACCCCCTGCTGCCGGAGCCTCAGCACGTCCCGCGCCCGCCGCCTCGAACTCGGATGATTACGGCGCCTCGTCGATCCGCGTCCTTGAAGGCCTCGAGCCGGTGCGCATGCGCCCTGGCATGTATATCGGCGGCACCGATGAAAAGGCGCTGCACCACCTCTTTGCCGAAGTCATCGACAATGCGATGGACGAGGCGGTCGCCGGCCACGCCAATTTCATCGAGGTCTATCTCGACCTCGAGGGTTATCTCACCGTCTCCGACAACGGCCGCGGCATTCCGGTCGAGAACCATCCGCAGGTGCCGGGCAAGTCGACGCTCGAAGTCATCATGACCAAGCTGCATGCCGGCGGCAAATTCGACGGTAAGGCCTATGAGACCTCGGGCGGCCTGCACGGCGTCGGCGTTTCGGTCGTCAACGCGCTCTCCGACGACCTCGAGGTCGAGGTGGCGCGAAATCGCAAGCTCTATCGCCAGCGCTTCTCCCGCGGCCTGCCGCAGGGCGGTCTCGAAGAGTTGGGCGACGTCCACAATCGCCGCGGCACCCGCGTGCGCTTCCATCCCGACCCCCAGATCTTTGGGGATCATATGAAGTTCGATGCCGCCCGCGTCTTTCGCATGGCGCGCTCGAAGGCCTATCTGTTCGGCGGCGTCGAAATCCGCTGGAGCTGCGAGACGGGCGTGCTGCCCGAAGGTTCCGAGGTGCCTGACAAGGCCGTCTTCCACTTCCCCGGCGGCCTGAAGGACTATCTCCAGGCGACGATGGGCAAGGAGTTCACCGTTACCCGCGAGATCTTTGCCGGCAAGACCGAGAAGACCAGCGGCCACGGCTCGATGGAATGGGCGATCACCTGGTATGGCGGCGATCCGCAGGTGCATTCCTATTGCAACACTATCCCGACGCCCGAAGGCGGCACGCATGAGGCGGGGCTGCGCATCGCGCTGACCAAGGGCCTGAAAGCCTATGCCGAGCTGACGCAGAACAAGCGCGCCGCGCAGATCACCACCGACGACGTGATGATCTCGGCCGTCGGCATGCTGTCGGTCTTCATCCGCGAGCCGGAATTCGTCGGCCAGACCAAAGACAAGCTTGCGACCGTCGAGGCCCAGCGTATCGTCGAGAACGCGCTGCGCGATCCCTTCGACCATTACCTTGCCGATAACCCGAACGAGTCGGCCAAGCTGCTCGACTGGGTGATCGAACGCGCCGAGGAGCGCCTGCGCCGCCGCAAGGAAAAGGAAGTCAACCGCAAGACTGCGGTGCGCAAATTGCGCCTGCCCGGCAAGCTCGCCGACTGCTCGCAGAACACTGCCGAGGGTGCCGAGCTCTTCATCGTCGAGGGCGATTCGGCAGGCGGTTCGGCCAAGCAGGCGCGTAACCGCGCCAACCAGGCCATTCTGCCGCTGCGCGGCAAGATCCTCAATGTTGCCAGCGCCGGCCGCGAAAAACTCGGCGCCAACCAGCAGCTCGCCGATCTCGTCCAGGCGCTCGGCTGCGGCACGCGGTCGAAATACCGCAACGAAGACCTGCGTTACGAGCGCATCATCGTCATGACCGATGCCGACGTCGACGGCGCCCACATCGCCTCGCTGCTCATCACCTTCTTCTATCAGGAGATGCCGGAACTGGTGCGTGGCGGCCATCTTTTCCTCGCCGTGCCGCCGCTCTACAAAATCACCCAAGGCTCGAAATCCGCCTATGCCCGCGACGACAATCATCGCGCCGAGTTGATGCAGACGGAGTTCAAGGGCAAGGCCAAGGTCGAGATCAGCCGTTTCAAAGGCCTCGGCGAAATGATGCCCGCTCAGCTCAAGGAAACCACGATGGATCCGTCCAAGCGCACCCTGCTCAAGGTGCTGATCGACGAGATCGATTTCGAAGGCACGCGCGCCGCCGTCGACGATCTGATGGGCACCAAGCCCGAAGCCCGCTTCCGCTTCATCCAGGATCGCGCGGCTTTCGCGGAGAATCTCGATATCTAGCGTATGCCATCGAGCGCGCCGAGCGGTCGGACAGACACGGGTTCGTCGCCACGCATTTTAGTATTCACGATTTCACGGAACTGACGAAGAACCGTAACAACTCCGTCAAACAACCGGCGCATGAAGCGGTCGGCGCGCCTTCCCCTGGGAGCATTTGCGCCGGTCGAACCGTTTTCAACCCTTGCCGGATATTTGTCATGACCAAGCGTTTTCTCGCGGCTGCCGCTTTCATTCTCCTGTCCAGCACCGTCACCGCCAGCACCACAGATATTGGGGCCACCTTCGCGACCGCCTGCCCCTTCGGCGATTGTGCCGCCGGCATTTCGCTCTCCTATCTCGGTGAATTCGTCATTCCCACCGGCCACATGGAAAACGGCGTCGAATTCGGCGGCATTTCCGGCCTCGATTTCGATGCCGCCACCGGCCACTATCTCGCCATCAGCGACGACCGCTCGGAAAGAGGCCCGGCCCGCTTCTACGAACTCGACGTCGATCTCGATGCCTCGGGCCTCAAGGGCGTTTCGGTCGTCAAGCAGGTGACGCTGAAAGATAAGAACGGCGAGCCCTTCGCTGCCCGGACCGTCGATCCGGAATCGATCCGCCGCGGCAAGGACGGCATCTATTGGGGCAGCGAAGGCGACGGCAAGGCGCTGCTTCCGCCCTTCGTCCGCGTCGCTTCGCCGGACGGTTCCTTTGTCCGCGAATTCAAGCTGCCGGAGGGCTTTGCGCCGACCGCGGACAAGTCGACCGGCATCCGTGACAACCTCGCCTTCGAGGATCTTGCCATCGCGCCCTCAGGCGACGTTTTTGTCGGTGTCGAAGCGGCCCTTTACCAGGATGGCCCGAACCCTTCGCTGACGTCAGGCAGCCTGTCGCGCATCGTCCGTTACGACAGCGCCACCGGCGAGCCGAAGGCCGAGTACGTCTATCCGGTCTCGCCGATCCCGCAGGCCGCCACCAAGGCCGACAGCGGCAATGACAACGGCATGTCGGAGATGCTCGCCCTCGACGATCACCGCCTGCTCGCCGTCGAGCGCAGTTATGCCCAGGGCTTCGGCAACAGCATCAAGATCATGATGATGGATCTGACTGACGCCACCGATGTATCCGCCATCGCGTCCCTCGCCAAAAACGACCAGCGCGTCGTCCCGCCCGCAAGAGCCAGGTCCTCGATTTGAGGGCGATCGGCCTCGTTCCCGACAATATCGAGGCCATGTCGCTCGGCAAGGCCAAGGACGGCACCGATGTTCTCATTCTCGGCTCCGATAATAATTTTTCGACCAGCCAGAAGACGCAATTCTACGCCTTCAAGATTCTCAGCCGCCCGCAGCAGTAAGACGCCCGGGTCTGAGGGTCGAATAGCGACGCTTTGTATACGCTTTCATGGTGCGGACCTTGAAACCGCCGGGTTGATGGCCCATAACCAGAGTACAAGAAAAAGAAGAGGCGCGCGTGGGTGTGTTCGACCGTCAGAAAAGCAATCATGAACCGCGATGGCTCGGATCGTCGGCGCAGACGCGCACGCCGCTGATTCCCTCCATTTCGGCGGCGCGCTGGCTGCTGGTCCTGGTCGTCGCTGCCGGCGTCTATTTCTTCTACGGCTTCCTCGTGCCGGTGCTCGCAGCCCTCGTCATCGGCTTCGCCAGTTGGCCACTCTACCGCAAGCTTCTTGCCCGCGTCGGCGGTAATACGACGATCGCCGCGACCATCGCCATCATCATGATCATCACTTTCCTGGTCATCCCGATCGGGCTTGCTGTGACCTATACGACGGGCGAAGTACGCACCTGGGTCACTTGGGCAATCCACGCCAACCGCGCCGGCGCCCCAACGCCTGACTGGATCGTCGCATTGCCTTGGGCCGGCGCCTATCTCGATGAAGTCTGGACAAAATATATCGGCAGTCCCGGCGCGCTCGGCGAAGTCATCCAGGCGGTCAGCGGCGCTAATATCGGCAACATTTACCGCGCCGTACTTGCGGCCGGCGGCGGCGCCTTCCACCTGCTGCTGACGCTGCTCTTCATGCTGATCGCGTTGTTCTTCGTCTATCGCGACGGTTTCTCCTTCTCCAAGCAGATCGATATGCTCGGCGAGCGCATCCTGCCGAACCGCTGGGAGCGCATTTCCCGCGTCGTGCCGGCGACGATCAGTTCCACCGTCATGGGCATGACGCTGATCGCGATCGGCGAAGGCATAGTGCTCGGCCTTGCCTACTGGATTGCCGGCGTGCCCTCGCCGGTGACGCTCGGTGTGCTGACCGGCGTGATGGCGCTGATACCGGGCGGTGCGCCACTCTCCTTCTCGCTGGTCTCCATCTATCTGTTGGCGAGCGGCTCGCATGTCGCCGGCATCGGTCTCTTCGTCTGGGGCACGGTCGAGCTCTTCATCGTCGACAAGACGCTGCGGCCGAAACTCGTCGGCGGTCCGATCAAGCTGCCCTTCCTGCCGACCTTCTTCGGCCTTGTCGGCGGCGTCAAGACGATGGGTTTTCTCGGCATCTTCATCGGCCCGGTGCTGATGGCGCTGATCGTCGCCATCTGGCGCGAATGGATCCACGAAGCCCGCAATGCCGACAAGAGCGAAAGCGGACCGCAGATCATTATCGACGATCAGGCCCCGCCGCCAGTCCCCGGTTCGCCGAAGGCCATGCCGCGCGTCGCCGAAGGCTGAACATAGCTTCGCAGATGGGTTACCCCAGCCGCTTTTCCATAAACAGGCTGAGCGGATCCGGCAGATAGCTGCCGAAAGGCTCGATTTCCCGATATCCGTATTTGCGGTAGAGCGCGATTGCCTCCGGCTGGTAGATGCCGGTTTCGAGCCGGATCGCCGTCAGCCCCTTTTCCCCGGCGATTGCTTCGAGCGCATTCATCAGGCCACTGGCGATCCTCAGCCCCCTCGCCTCGGGATCGACGAACATGCGCTTGATTTCCGCCGTGCCATCGCCGGCCTCGACCAGCGCGCAGCAGCCGACGATCGCATCGCCGTTACGCGCAACGAGGAAGCTCACCGAAGGTTTCTCCAGTAAGGAGAGGTCGACCAGATGGTTGCTTTCTGCCGGATAGAGCGATTGCGCATAGGCATCGGAAAGATCGAGAAGCCGGATGACGCCCTCCTGGCGCGGCGGCTCCAGGGCAATGGTGACAGACATGCTGGCTCCTTCTACTGGCGCGGGGCACAATTTCCCCGATATGACGAAGAGTTAATGTCGTTGCCTTCATTCGGTTGGAATTGCTCCCTCTAAGACGATGAAGTGCTCAATAATCAAGGAAGCAGAAGATGCAAGCGTTGCTGATCGCGATGACCATTCTCGGCTGCGACGATTCCATCAGCCAGTGCAATTATGTCGCGACGGTCGATAAACGCTGGGAAACCGTTGCCGCCTGCGATGCCGAGGCCGAACGACGGCTGAAGACTTATGTGAACGTCAACTATCCCTCGGTGATCGCAGTGTGCGAGGCGCCGAAAGCCATCGCCGTCGCCGAGCCGCCGAAGCCGGCGCCCATGCCCGCCGCGGCGCCCGAGGTCGCTGTCGCAGCGCCCGAGGAACCAGCAGGAAGGATCGCCGGTTTTGCTGAAGGCATCGCCGGCGAGGTCCGCGCCCATCTGCCCTCGGGCAGAAGCGTCAGAGACACACTCAGCAAGCCATTGCATTTCGTCTCCGCCAGCTATTCCTGGGTGGCGACGCGGCTAGCTGATTAGGCCGCCGCAAGCGCCGCATAGATGCGGGCCGATTGTCGCTGCTCGATGACACTAAGCTTTTCCACCATGTCGAGCAGTTCGCCGATCGCGCCATGCGCGTCGTGATGGCGGAATTTTTCGAGAAGACGGCCGCAGACATTGCCGAGCACGCTCGCCGGCGCTTTTCTGGCGGCGTCGCGCCACAGCATCGTCGCCTCGACGAAGACGACGCTGATATCCCTGGGCAGGCCGGCGGACTCATAGAGCGCACGCACGGCATGCATGCGCCCGGTTGCCAGGATCGAACGCACGCGGCGCTCGCTGCACGCGGTCAGGTCGACGATCGCGCCGGCGAAGAAATCCACCTTGCCGGCGCAGAGCGTATGCATCAGGAAGGACGGCGTCAGCCGGCCGCTAAGGCGCAGATGCGTCACGAGATCGGGTATTTCGCGCGGCGCGACGTCGCCGGCGATCGAAACGATGGCAGCCTCGGTCGCCTCGCGGCTGATCCGTTCCAGCCTTTGCAGGCCGATCGCCGCCTGCGCCAGCGGCAGGTTAACCAGCGCATTGCTGACATGCTGGGTGAGCAGCTGGCGGGCATCGGCCGGAAGATCGCTGCGGTCCAGAAGCAGGTTACGGATGTCACAGCAGTCGCCAAGCCGCTCCGCGATGCGTTTCAGCGACGGAGTGGAGATCGCCGCCCCGTCGTTCTCGAGCAGGCAGAGCAGCTCTTCTTCGTCGCCGACCTCGGCAAGGGCGGCGGAAACCGGGCGAGTCACATGCGCCCTCGCCGCGATCAGCATGCGGGTAGCGCCGTTGCCGCGCGCGGCAAGGTCGACCAGATCGGCATCGCTCAAAAGCGGCGAACAGGTCACCGCGTGGCAGGCAACCTCGGGCTGGTCCTCGGCAAGCGAAAGGATCAGACTGCGCGGCGCATTGGGCGACCAGGCGATCGCCTCGGCAAGCGCAAGCCGCACGCGCGGCGACGGATCGTCGAGAAGAAAGGTCATCGCCATCTCGGCCGCCACCCGTTCGTCGCCGGACATTTCGGACTGCAGATAGGCTCGCCCGAGAGCGCTTGCGGCCCGGGCCCGGTCGCCTGTCTTGGCCGTTTCGACCCAACGAAGAAAAGCTTCTACGATCACGCGACGCCCCAGCACTTCAACGCGATTCTTTCGCGCTCTTTTCAATGCTGCGACCGTAGCGGCAAAAGGTTTAAGATTGGTTCACCATATTTCTTAAGCCTTTGTATGCCTTGCGATTAGCCTTCAATTGGTGGAAGTTGCGGCCGGACCATCTCGAAAACATCGCTGCCATCGCTGTAATCCATATAGCCCATGCGGGCGAGAGGCCGGGCAATCGACATGTCGAGGCGGCCGTTCCTGACGATCGCTTCGTCGATGCGGATGCCGATCACTTCGCCGAAGACCAGGACGTTTTCGGACGGCGCGCCCGACAGCGTCTTCGGCTCGATGATTTCGGTCACCTTGCATTCGAGCACCGCGAAAGCCTCGCCGACATAGGGCGCGTCGATCAGTTCGGCCTGCTTCGGCGTCAGGCCGGCGAAATCGAATTCGCTGTCGCCGTAGGCCAGCGCCGCCGAGGAAAGGTTCATCTTCTCGGCGAGATCGCGGCTGACGAAATTGCAGGTGAAGACGCCGGTCTCGGCCGCATTGCGCTGGCTGTGCTTGCTTCCGGCGGAAGAAAACATCACCAGCTTCGGCCGATCGGCAACGGCATTGAAAAAAGAATAAGGCGCGAGATTGATCGAGCCGTCCCTGCCCTTGCTACCGATCCAGCCGATCGGGCGCGGCGACACGATCGCCTTGAAAGGATCATGCGCAAGCCCATGCCGGTTGCTATCGGTGGTATAGAACATCAATCGTCTCCGCCGACCCAGGTCACGGTGTCGCCAAGCTCCGGCCGAGGCCGCTCGATTGCCGGAAATGTCGTCGAGCCGATATGGATGAAGCCCGCCACCCTTTCATCAGGCCGGACGCCAAGCAGCGGATAGGCGCGCTTGTCATAGGCGAACCACTCCGTCAGCCAGTTGGCGACATAACCGTTGGCGTTGGCGGCGAGAATGACATTGAAGCAAAGCGCGCCTGCCGACATCAACTGCTCCCATTCCGGGATCTTGATATGCGGCCCCGCCTTGCTGACGACGGCGACGACCACGGGCGCGCGGGTGAAACGGCTGCGCTCGACCTCGATCATCTCTTCGGAAAGGTCGGGTTTTGAATGAAGTGCCAGCGTCAGAAGCTCCTCGCCGAGACGCACGCGCTGCTCTCCGCGATAGACGATGAAGCGCCAGGGGGCGATCTTGCCGTGATCGGGAACACGCGAGGCAAGACGCAGGATTTCCTCGATCTCGGCCTTCTCGGGGCCTGGTTCGCACATCTGGAAAGCGGGGATGGAGCGGCGCACGGCGAGGTAGTCGATCAGCTTGATATCGGATTTCATGCGGGAGAGGCTCTCATTATTTATGCTGCTGCAAAGGGTGGGTCTTGAATTTGCCACCGCGTTGGTCTTGAAGTGGCCTTTGCGATTTCAGAAGTCAATCGGTTCACGAAACAGATGTTTGGCATTTTGCCTTTTGCACGCATCGGCCTTGCCATTGCCCTGATGGTATTGATGCCCCTCGGCGCCGGCGCTCAAGATGCCTTCAAGGGATTCAAACAGCTTGAATCGACGCCGAAGATGCCGAAGCTCGATGCCTTCATCGCGCCCGGCACGGTGCCCGAAGGGGTCAAGCTGCACGACGTCCCGATGGAGGCCAAGCTGACGGCGGACGGCGCGCCGGTTGAGGAAGGCCTCTCCTGGTACGTCTTCAGCCCGATCGCCGGAGCCGACGGCAAGCTGCCGCTGATCGCCAGCGCCAAGGGCGGACCTGCCGCCTTCCAGCTCGCCCCCGGTGATTATTTCGTCAACGTCTCTTTCGGCCGCGCCGGCGTCACCAAGAAATTGACCGTGCCCGCTGAAGGCGAGGTCGACAAGCAGGTGATGGTGCTCGATGCCGGCGGCCTGCTGCTCAATGCCGTCTCCGGCACCGACGCCCGCATCCGCCCCGACCAGTTGAGCTTCTCGATCTATTCTTCGGAAGTGCGCGACGATGGCGAGCGCGGCCTCGTCATGGCCGATGTCTCGCCGAATACCATCGTCCGCCTCAATGCCGGCACCTATCACATCGTTTCCGAATATGGCAGCGTCAACGCCGTGATCCGCGCCGACATCCAGGTCGAGGCCGGCAAGCTGACCGAGGCGACGATTCAGCATCGCGCCGCGCAGATCACCTTCAAGCTGGTCTCCGATGCCGGCGGCGAGGCGATCGCCGATACGGCATGGTCAATTCTGACCGCGGCCGGCGACAGCGTCGGCGAAAGTGTCAGTGCCTTCCCGACCATGGTCCTCGCCGAAGGCGGATATTCCGCCGTCGCCCGCAACAAGGACAAGATCTACCAGCGCGATTTCACCGTCGTCGCCGGCAGGAACACCGATGTCGAGGTTCTGATGAAGGACCAGCAGCCGCAGCCACCGGTGGATGCTGCCCGCACGGTGCAACAAGTGCCAGTCGGCACGCCGCCCCCGCCAGGCGTCCAGCCGGCCCCGGTGGCGCCACTGCCCTCCTACGAACAGCTCGTGCCGCAGGGCGGCGACGACACCAGCCTCGATTGATTTTAGCTTTACTGGTTTCGTTTGATCAGCTGCGTCTCATGACGACGCAGCACGGCGACACCATCGAGAAGACGGCGTCGTACGTTCACGGTGGCTATATTGCGGTTGCATATCGGATTTCTGACAGCGCCACGCCCGGCGCTGTCAAATCCGGCTTATTTCAGGCCGCCTTGGCTTTTTTTTCTTCGGCCTTGCGACGAATGTCGGGCGGTGTCGCTTCAAGGGCAAGGCTCTCGACGGCAGCGTCAAGCTCCATCGAAACCTGTTCCTGGCTGCCGAGGCGACGGATGTTGACCGTGCGCTCCTCGGCTTCCTTCCTGCCGCAGACGATGATGACAGGAACCTTGGTGACCGAATGCTCGCGGACCTTGTAGTTGATCTTCTCGTTACGGAAGTCGGTCTCGACGTTGAGACCGGCCTCGCGCAGCGCCTCGGCCACTTCAAGCCCGTAGGCATCGGCTTCCGAGGTAATCGTTGCGACCACCACCTGAAGCGGTGATACCCAGAGCGGCATGTGGCCGGCGAAGTTCTCGATCAGGATGCCGAGGAAGCGTTCCATCGAGCCGCAGATGGCGCGGTGGATCATCACCGGCTGCGTCTTTTCGGAGTTGCTGTCGATGTAGAAGGCGCCAAAACGTTCCGGTAGGTTGAAGTCGACCTGCGTCGTGCCGCACTGCCATTCACGGCCGATCGCATCCTTCAGCGTATATTCGAACTTCGGCCCGTAGAAAGCGCCCTCGCCCGGCAGGATGCCGGTTTTGATGTTGTTGGACTGCTGCTGGATCGTCTCCAGCACGCCCATCATCACGTCTTCGGCACGGTCCCAGAGCTCGTCCGAACCGACGCGCTTGTCCGGCCTTGTCGAGAGCTTGATGGTGACTTCGTCGAAGCCGAAATCCTTGTAGACCGAAAGGATCAGATCGTTGATCTTCAGGCATTCGGCGGCCATCTGCTCGTCGGTGCAGAAGATGTGGGCATCGTCCTGCGTGAAGCCGCGCACGCGCATCAGCCCGTGCAACGCGCCCGACGGTTCGTAACGGTGGACATTGCCGAATTCGGCAAGCCGGATCGGCAGCTCGCGGTAGGATTTCAGCCCGTGCTTGAAGATCTGGATATGGCCGGGGCAGTTCATCGGCTTCAGTGCGAAGACGCGGTCGTCGTCGGTATCGTCGCCGGCAACCGTTACCTTGAACATGTTGTCGCGATACCAGCCCCAGTGACCGGAGGTTTCCCACAGCGACTTGTCGAGCACCTGCGGCGCGTTGACTTCCTGATAATCGCCGGCAAGCCGGCGGCGCATATAGGCGACCAGCGTCTGGAATACACGCCAGCCCTTGCCGTGCCAGAACACGACGCCCGGCCCCTCTTCCTGGAAATGGAAGAGATCCATCTCGCGGCCGAGGCGGCGGTGATCGCGCTTTTCGGCTTCGGCAAGCATGTGCAGGTAGTTGTCGAGCTCCGACTGCTCGGCGAAGGCCGTGCCGTAGATGCGGCTCAGCATCGGATTGTTGCTGTCGCCGCGCCAATAGGCGCCGGCCACCTTCAAAAGCTTGAAGGCGTTGCCGATCTGACCGGTCGAGGCCATGTGCGGACCGCGGCAGAGGTCGAACCAGTCACCCTGGTAATAGATCTTGAGATCCTGCCCTTCCGGGATCGCGTCGACGAGTTCGACCTTGTACTGCTCGCCCTTGTCGGCGAAGACCTGTTTCGCCTTTTCGCGCGACCAGACCTGCTTGGTGAAGGCGGCGTTGCGGCCGATGATCTCCTTCATCTTCTTTTCGATCTTCGGCAGATCGTCGAGTGTGAAGGGCTCGTTCTTGGCGAAGTCGTAGTAGAAACCGTTTTCGATGACCGGGCCGATCGTCACCTGGGTGCCGGGCCACAGCTCCTGAACGGCTTCCGCCATGACATGCGCCGCGTCGTGGCGGATGAGTTCCAGCGCGCGGTCGTCATTGCGGGTGATGATCTCAATTCTGCCCGTCGTCACGGGGTCGGAAAGGTCGCGCACGGTGCCGTCGATAGCAACGGCCACTGCCTTCTTGGCGAGCGACTTGGAAATGGATTCAGCGACATCCCGGCCGGTTGCGCCGGCATCGTAGCCGCGCACGGAACCATCGGGAAATGTCAGGGAAATAGCTTGGGACATCGAAATTCTCCTTGTCCAGTCCCGCCAACGAATGCGGGTGGTTGACATGAAAGCGCCTCCGCGGAGCTGAATGCGCAGCCGCCTGATAGCCAGATTTGCTGTCTGAGTAAAGACGAAGCCCGGGCTATATGATCATTTCAGTCAGCCCACGCACGGTGTTCCAGTTGCGCATCGTACCGACGCCGAGCCGCTTGGTGGTCAGCGCCGAAAGCAGCTTGGACTGGCTCGGCTTGCCGGCGAAATCGATCCAGAGATCGCCGCCGACGACGGCGATGCGCTGTCCCTCCGTCATCAGCGGTTTCAGCGCCTCCACCTTCTTGGGGTCGACCGGCAGGCGCATCACCCGGACGATGACCTGGTCACCATTGCCGTCCTTGAAGGGATTGGTGCTGCAAAGCGCCATCCAGGTGCAGTCGCTGCGCACGATGATATCGACATGTTTGCCGAACTTTTCTTCAAACCCCTCCTCGAGGGCTACTTCGAGTTCGTGCGGCCGCATCTCGTCGGCCTCGAAGACGAGATTGCCTGTGGAAACCAGCGTGCGCGGCTCGCGATAACCGAGCTCTTCGGCAAGTGCGCGCAAATCCTGCATGACGACGCGGCGGTCGGGCGCCAGGACAATGCTGTGCAGAAGGGCGATGAAGGTGCTCATGGCTGCCAGAACTCCTCTGCGCCGTCGGGCAAGGTCTTCAGCACTCTGTCGAATGCGGCGGCGTCGACATGTTTTCGCACAGCCATCGCCACGTCTCGGATGGCTGTGTCGGGGGAAAAGTTATGGTCACCGCGCAGTGACTGCACCTCCCGCGTCATCGGCGCACGATCCTCGAAGGACCGTTTGGCCTCGTCGGGATTCCAGTCGGCGACGAAGATCGCACGCAGCACCGGCGGCAGCACATCGGCGAACCGGAGCGCGTCTGCCACATCGAGGCGGCGGCGGAACGTCTGAAAGACCCCTTGGGTCATGATGTAGACCACATTTCGGCTGTCGATCAGCGTATCGGCTCTGATATCATCGAGATAATGGTCAAAGTCTTCCGATGCACGCCTGTATTCGCCGGGCATCGTCACGGCGGTCAGCCTCTCTTGCGTCCGAGGGCGAGATAACGCCACGGCGTCCACCAGCGGAAGCTGTCGCCGAGCATCTCCGGCACCTGGTCGAGGCCGCTGGTGCCGCCCGGGCCGCAGCGGCCGACGCGAAACAGCGTCATCCAGCCGCCGGCCCAAAGGCCGTGGCGGGCGATCGACTCGTAGCCATATTCGGAGCAGGTCGGGATATGGCGGCAGGAATTGCCGATGAAGCCGGACAGCGTCAGCTGGTAGAGGCGGACGAGCCCCATGCCGAGCAGACGGTCGGGGGTCTTGCGGAACGGACCGGCATAGTTGCGGGAGGTGCGTGCGGCCTTTTCGCGCGGCTTTTCGGGTCCGGCGGCGCCGCCGTCATCCTCATCGTCAGCCTGCGGGGCGCAGAATTCGCACATCTCGGTTATGCCTCGACAACTTCCGCCCGTTTCGCCTCGATCTGCCCGATCGCATCGACGACCGCATCGAAGGTCAGCATCGTCGAGGCATGGCGGGCCCTGTAGTCGCGCACCGGCAGCAGATAACGCATGTCTTCGAAGCGTCCCTGAGGCCCGGCCCCGTCCGCCTTCAACATGGCAAGCATGTCCTGGCGCGCCTGGCGCAATTCGCCCGATGTGGCGCCGACGACATGGCGGGCCATGATCGAAGACGAAGCCTGTCCGAGCGCGCAGGCCTTCACGTCATGGGCAAAGCCGGTCACGGTATCCCCGTCCATCTTCAGCCAGATCCGCACCTTCGAGCCGCAGAGCTTGGAATAGGCCAGGGCGGTCGCATCGGCATCATCAAGCGTGCCGGTCAACGGAATATTGCCGGCGAATTCGAGGATTTTGCTGTTATAGATGTCGTCCATACTGGATTTCCGCTCCAAAATCGCTGCGGATCGGCCTCTGCAGGGGGTGTTTTTGTCGTCAAAACAAAAAACACACCGTGTCGTCTGAGGATACTTACATATAATGGCCGTCTTCCTATATGTATGTCGTTCGAAGGCCATGAAAATGCAATGGCCTCGTGTAAGTTTGATTGGGAAACCGTGCCGGACGGGCTGAATGTGCCCTGAAAGCCCCGGAGCCTGCCAAAGGTGCATGAATTCCCGCATGGGATGACCAGTGGCGATTCCGACAGATGGGTCCGCGGTGCGGACCAGGAGACCATTGTTCATGGACGCCATCGTAAAAAACTTTCCGCAGACGAACCGCGACTCGGATCGCCCCTCCCAGCAGGAGGCGGAGGAAGCCGTTCGCGTTCTGTTGCGCTGGGCCGGCGACGACCCGACGCGTGAAGGCCTGCTCGAAACGCCGGCCCGCGTCGTCAAATCGTACCGCGAGCTTTTTTCCGGTTACGACATGGCGGCGGAAGACGTGCTCGGCCGCACCTTCGAGGAGGTCGCCGGTTACGACGACATGGTCCTCGTCAAGGATATTCCGTTCTACTCGCATTGCGAACATCACATGGTGCCGATCATCGGCAAGGCCCACGTTGCCTACATGCCGGACGGGCGTGTGCTCGGCCTGTCGAAGATTGCCCGTGTCGTCGAGATCTATGGCCGCCGGTTGCAGACCCAGGAAACGATGACCGCCCAGATCGCCCGGGCAATCGACGATACGCTGAATCCGCGCGGTGTCGCAGTGCTGATCGAGGCCGAACATATGTGCATGGCGATGCGCGGCGTTCAGAAGCAGGGCTCGACCACGTTGACGACGACGTTTACGGGAACGTTCAAGACCGAGCCGGCCGATCAGGCCCGTTTCATGACCATGGTGCGGAGCCGCTGACACCGGCTCCCTCAGGAGGGCCGCGATGAGTCAACTGATCTTCAATCAACCATCCGAGGACAAGTCGGCGCTGGAAGACGCCGGCGATTTCACGCCGCGTTTCGACGACCGTGGCCTGATCACCGCGATCGTCACCGACGCCGGCGATGGCGAGCTGCTGATGGTGGCGCATATGAATGCCCAGGCGCTGGCGCTGACCATCCAGACCGGCACGGCGCATTATTTCAGCCGTTCGCGCGGCAAGCTCTGGAAGAAGGGCGAGACCTCGGGCAATCTCCAGACGGTCAAAGAAATCCGCACAGATTGCGATCAGGACGCTATCTGGCTGAAGGTCGAGGTCGCCGGCCACGACGCCACCTGTCACACCGGCCGCCGCTCCTGCTTCTACCGGACGATCACGCTTCGAGACGGAAAGCCGATGCTTGATATCGTCGACGACGAGCTTCATTTCGATCCGCATGATGTCTACGGAAAATAGCCAGAATTTCCCGGCATTTGCTCCTTATTGCGCCAGAAACAGCTTCTATATACCATTTGGAAACTGATCGGGCACACTATCGGGAACCAAGTGTTCTGCTGGGAGGGGAGAGCGCCATGCTGAGCTGGAGTCTGCATCGTCAAAGCTCTGAAGGCGAGGGTTCCGGTTCCGATATGTCGACGACGCTCGAGATGCTCCCACCTCCGGCGCCTCAAAAGAAAATCAAGATCGCGCTGGCACTCGGCGGCGGCGCTGCCCGCGGCTGGGCCCATATCGGTGTGCTGCGCGCGCTCGACGAGGCAAGGGTCGAGATCGGCATGATTGCCGGCACCTCGATCGGCGCGCTGGTCGGTGGCTGTTATCTCGCCGGCAAACTCGATGAACTCGAAAGCTTCGCGCGCTCGCTGACAATGCGCCGCATCGCAAGTCTCCTTGATCTCACCATCGGCGGCAGTGGCCTGTTCGGCGGCATGCGGCTGACCAAGCGCATGCAGGAACATCTCGAAGGCCTGAACGTCGAGGATCTCGATCGGCCGTTCGTTGCGGTCGCGGCCGAGGTCAATACCGGTCACGAGGTCTGGATCGCCAATGGTTCGCTGATTACGGCGCTACGCGCCTCCTATGCCCTGCCTGGCATTTTCGAGCCGGTGCGCAGCAATCACCGCACGCTGGTAGACGGCGCACTGGTCAATCCCGTCCCCGTCTCCGTCTGCCGCGCCTACGAGCAGCCGCTCGTCGTCGCCGTCAATCTCAATTACGATCTCTACGGCCGCTCGGCCGTCGTCCGGCACAATGCCAGCCTGTCGGCCCAGGAAGTGCAGAAACAGGAAGAAGCGCCCTATGCGCGCCTCGGCATGACCGGCGTCATGGTGCAGGCCTTCAACATCATCCAGGACAGGATTGCCCGCGCCCGCCTTGCCGGCGACCCGCCTGATATTTCGCTGCAGCCGCGTCTCAGCTATATCGGCCTTTCCGAATTTCACCGGGCTGGCGAGGCGATCGAACGCGGCTACGAGGAAGCCAGAGCCAGGCTCCCCGAGATCAAGCGCATGCAGGAAGTCTACGCCAGCCACCCCTGATGCAGGCCGTCCACAAGCCTGCAGCGGTTTTGCGACAACGACATCGGTCGAGCATGGCCGGCGAAAACCTCAGCCGGCGATATAGGCCTTGATTTCCTCGGCCTCACGCTCGACTTCGGCGATGCGCGATTTCACCACGTCGCCAATCGAAATGATGCCGGCAAGCTTGCCGTTGCTTTCCACCGGCACGTGACGGAAACGGCGGCTGGTCATCAGCTCCATAAGCTCGTTGACGGTCGTCTCCTCATGGCAGCGGTAGACCTTCGCGGTCATGACCTTGGCCAGCGCCTGGTCCAAGCCGTCCTTGCCGTGTTTGGCGATCGCATGCACGAGATCGCGCTCGGTGAACATGCCTGAAATCCGGTTCTCCATGCCGACGACGACGATGGCGCCGATCTTCTTCTTGCTGAGGATGGCGGCAGCCTCGGCGACGGTGGTGTTCGGCCCGGCGGTGACGACGTCCCTGCCCTTCAGGTCGAGGATTGCTTTGACTGAACTGGTCATTCGAACCTCCTATGTCCGTGAAACACTTGTCACAGGCATCCGCGGCGGTTTCTCCCCCCATCGCGGATAGGTAGATCGTGCACTGCCCGGCTCAGGATTGCAACATATCCTTCTCCGTTCCGGCGGGTTCCATCACAGGCGGGCGCGGCGCCCGATCGAACAGCGAAAACAGCAGGAAGCCGAAGACGAAGCCGCCGATATGTGCGTCCCAGGCAATCGGCTGGTCGCTATCGCCGACGAGAGGGATGCCGACGGCGATCAGCGCATTGCCGACCAGCCAGAGCAGCATGAAGATGATGACGGTGCGGCTCTTCAGCGCCTCGACGATGGAAAGCCGGGGGTTGAGATGCGCCGGTGCCATCGGCCGTCGTTCGGCCGGAAAGGCGAATCGGCAGGCGGCGCCCATCAGCCCGGAGATCACGCCCGACGCGCCGATCAGCACCGACACGTCCCCCCAGTTCAGGATCGCGTGCAGGGCGGCTGATGCAATGGCGGAAAAAACCCAGAAGAGCACGAAGCGTAGCGTCCCGATGCGGCGCACGACCGGCGCACCGAAGGCCATCAGCCAGAAGGCGTTGAAGAGGATATGTTGGACGCTGCCGTGCAGCAGCGAATAGGTGACCGGCGTCCAGAACAGCTCCGGTCCTTGCTGCGACAGCGGAATCACATAACGGGCGGGAACGAAGCCGAAGGTGAAGAACAGCCAGTTCAGCGCATCGTCGGACAGCACGAGTTCCTGCACCGCATAAATCACGGCCAGCAGGCAAAGGCTGAAGAGCAGTGCCGGTGGAAGATTAAAGACCGGTTCGCGCGGTGGCCGTGCCGGCGGCTGGACCTCGGGAGGTTCTGGCGCCTTATGCGGCTCGGCCGTCTGCTCATTCATCTGTGTTTTGCCTCGTTGAGGCCACAGCCATACAGGAGCGCCTGTTAAAAAAAAAGCCGCCCGAAGTGCCGGGCGGCGGACCGGGAGCTCAAGGAAAGACTTGGGCCCGGGCAGGTTGTGCTGAACTCCGAAAGTCGAAGCGATGCGGGACAGTGTCACGACAGGCACTGCATCTCAACCGAAACCATCTCTTAACCTTAACCGCCGTGATTTGGCATGAAATCCGCAAGGTAGAGTCTGTACGGGCAATGACTGCCCGAAAATGCTCCGGAATGAGACAGGTTGGTGTGAAATGCGTGTGCAAACGACCATCGAAATTTTTGACTACTGGAACCGTATCCGCGGCGCTGCCGATGCGCCGCTGAAATCACAGGTCGAGCCCTCCGCCGTCCCCCACCTGCTCCAGAATCTGTTCATTCTTGAGAGGCGCGACGGCGGAGACATCGGTTTCCGGCTGGCCGGCACCCGCATCTGCGATCTCTTCGGGCGTGATCTGCGCAGCGAACGTTTTTCGTCTCTCTGGGCAAATGGTCAGCACACGGACATCGAACGCACGGCGATGGGCGTCATGGATCATGCCATGCCGGCCCTGTTCAACGCCACCGGCTATAGCACCGTCGGTCATCAGGCCTCCTTCGAGATTATCATGATGCCGCTGCGTTCGCCGGACGGGGCCTGCGACCGGCTGCTCGGCGCGATCGCGCCGACAGCGGCGGCGAGCTGGCTGGAGATCGTACCGCTCGAATTCCTGGCGCTCGACCGCAGCCGCCTGCTCCCCGGAAAGTTCGCCAATGCAGCACCGGCCGAGCTGCGACCGATCAACAAGATCGTCGCTGGCAAAAGCATCCATTTCGGCCAGGTCATGCGCCGCATGGTGTCGCAGCTGCTGAGCGTGGAGGCGCGCTGAGGGTCCCATTTTAGGACACCGGATATACTCGTTTTCCGCTATGTCGGGACGGCGCGAAACAACCTTCTGTTAATGGATTGCAGGTAAAGATCGGTCTCTGCGATTTTCATGAAGAAGCCCTTTGATGCACTCGTTCCAGCCAGCTCAGACGCAACGACCTGCGCCGCGCCCTGAACAGGGCGTTTTCCAGCGCGTGCCCATCAATATGCAGGGCCGGCTGATGCTTGCGAACTACGAGGAATTCGAATGCATGGTGATCGACATGTCGCCTGGCGACATGTACGTCACCTGCCCCGGCCGGCCGCGCGCCAACGAACGCGTCGTCGCCTATATCGACCATCTCGGCCGTGTCGAAGGTTATGTCCAGACGATCGATGGCCGCGGCTTCACCATGTCGATCAACGCCACCGACCGGAAACGCGAGAAGCTCGCGGCCCAGCTCACCTGGCTTGCCAACAAGCATGAACTCGGCCTGCCGGAAGATCGGCGCCACGACCGCCTGACCCCACGTGACACGAAGACCGAGCTGACGCTCGAGGACGGCACGCGTTATTTCTGCCGCATCATGGACCTTTCGCTGTCGGGCGCTGCCGTCGACGTCGAAATGCGCCCTTCGATCGGAACGGCGGTGCGGCTCGGCAACATGCGCGGTCGCGTCGTACGCCACTTCGTCGAAGGTGTGGCAATCGAATTCCTGTCGATCCAGTCCCGCGAGACGTTGCGCGAATTCCTTTAAAAGCTCCGGAAGATGGCGCTGCCTTGCCGGGGTTCCGCGGCGGGGTGCAATTCTCGACGGACGTTCATCGAAGGCGATTGCCAGGTCCGGCGCACCCGGTCAGGTCGTGTTGAAAGGCCTGCACGTCACGGCAAGAGATTTGCAAGCGGCAACGAATCGGGCTTTGGAAAGCAGGCGCGAAATCCTGTCGCAAGTCGTTCCACCCAGTCGGCAGATAATATTATGAGTGGAACAAGCTGCGACACCGATCTGCGCCCAATGAGGTCGCCCAAAATGTGCAGTGATTTTGCGTTCGAAAATGCCTCGCCCTCGCTCGTCATTCGTTCGTCACGGATATGACGGATAAGGCCCGGCTCGATCGCAGGTGCGCCCATGTCAGCTCTCTATCCCGAAATCGAACCCTATGATCACGGCCTGCTCGATACGGGCGACGGCAATCTGATCTATTGGGAGGCCTGCGGCAATCCGGCGGGCCGCCCGGCACTGGTGCTGCACGGCGGCCCTGGCTCCGGCTGTTCGACCATGGCGAGGTGCTATTTCGACCCTGAAGCCTATCGAATCATTCTGTTCGACCAACGCAATTGCGGCCGCAGCCTGCCGAGCGCTGCCGATCCGCAAACCGATCTTTCCCTCAACACCACTTGGCATCTCGTTGCCGATATCGAACGGCTGCGCGCCGGTCTCGGCATCGACACCTGGCTCCTTTTCGGCAATTCCTGGGGCTCGACGCTGGCGCTCGCCTATGCCGAAACCCATCCGGAGCGGGTGGCGGCGATCGTCATCGCAGGCGTGACCACCACCCGGCGCTCGGAAATCGACTGGCTCTATCGCGGCATGGCGCCGCTCTTTCCGGAAGAATGGCACCGTTTCCGCCAGGCGGCTGCCCCAGCGATTCAGGGAGGAGACGAGGACATGGTGGCCGCCTGTCATCGTCTCCTCAACGATCCGGACCCGGAAACGCGCCTCAAGGCGGCGCGCGACTGGCATGATTGGGAGGCGGCCTCGATTCTGCTCGCCGATCCCCAAGGCCTGCCGCGCCGCTGGGCCGACCCCACCTATTTACTGACGCGCGCCCGCATCATCACCCACTACTTCAGCAACGGCGCCTGGCTGGAGGACGCCCAACTTTTGAAGAATGCCACGCGGCTCACCGGCATTCCCGGCATCCTGCTGCAGGGAAGGTTCGACATCGAGGCGCCGCTTGTCACTGCCTGGGAACTCGCCCGCGCCTGGCCGCAAAGCGAGCTCAGCATCCTTCCGCATGCTGCCCATTCCACCTCAAATCCCGATATGAGCGCGGCGATCGTCGCCGCCACCGATCGCTTTCGCGATTTTCCTCAAAAATAATTTTCCCGTCGGAATCGGCGATCTGAGCGACATTCTGCTTTTGAACCGGTCGAATCGGTCGATCCCGGCGGCGTCGACGGTCGACCGCACGTCGCCGGCCGGCCGCCGGAAGTTAACCGGCTCAACGAAAATCCTTAACATGAGGACGGCAACGCAACCTTTTCGCGGGCGAAAGCCTTGTTGCGTGGATTACAATTTTAATCGAATTCGAGACAAATCCGCATCGAATTTTAGTCGCATTCAAGTTTGTTTTTAGCCAAGTTTTATCGGCATTTGAATCAACTAAGCCTTTAATTCTATTGCGTAATTTTCCGTGAGATAAAAACGTCTGTGCCATTGTCACCTCAACTTACGGGGAGACGGCAATGACAAGCGCGAATATCCTGAAAGGCGGCCTTCTGGCCGGAGCCATCATGATGGCCATGGCGGGTTCGGGACAGGCGATGCCCGCCAGCATGGCCCTGGCAGGCAATGCCAGCCCGCCGATCGGCCATTACGAATTCTGCAAGGCGAATCCGACGGAATGCGTCGAAGTTGGCGGCGATGCCGGACCGGCCATCCTCACCGAGGATCGCTGGAAGGAAATTCTCAAGGTCAACTACACCGTCAACTCGACGATCCAGCCGATGACGGACGAGCAGATCTACGGTGTCGAGGAGCACTGGGCGTATCCGCGCACCGTCGGCGATTGCGAGGATTACGCCCTGCTGAAGCGCAAGATGTTGATCGACGACGGTTTCTCACCCTCCGACACGCTGATCACCGTCGTGCTGCAGCCGAATGGCGAAGGCCATGCCGTACTGACGGTTCGCACCGATCACGGCGACTTCATCCTCGACAACATGCGCAACAAGGTGCTGCTGTGGTCGGATACCGAATACACCTATTTGAAGCGCCAGTCCGCCGACGATCCGGCCCGCTGGTCGAAGCTTCAGGACGGCCGCGCTGTCGCGGTCGGTAGCGTCAAGTAGGAACAGCCTGCCGGTTAGAGCACGATGCCGAAAAGTGTGAGCGGTTTTCGGACGACATCATGCTCTAACATCTAACTGTCTAATTAGAACTGGATTCAGATTTTTCGGCCGACCGGCCTAAAATTATCCTGTTCTAGCCGGCTGCCAGCCTGCGGCCCGGTCAGTCCCCGCATCCCGTCCCCGACCGGTGCCCAAGAGCCGTTCCCGCTGTCCCGGGAACGGCTCGCCCTCTTTTACAGCCTTACCTCACCAGCATCTTAGCGAATTGTTAACCCTGCCGGCTCGATCATGACGATGAGTTTCATCATCGGCACCGGCGGCTCATGTTCTTCCTGCGGCGGACCGAAACGCGAAGAACCGCCATGAGCCATGCCGCGCGCAGCGCACCCGACGAGCAGCCGCTTTTTTCCATGAGATTTCTCCTCCGCACGATGGCGGCGATCGCTGTCCTGGCGGTCCTGACAGTTGTCATCAGCATCGGCGGCCGTTGGTTCGGCCGGCACATCTCGCTTGCCGGCAACACCGACAGCACGGTTGAAATCATGCTGGCCATCGGCCGCGACACCGTGAAATTCCCCGAGAACGCCATCCGCTTTCCGAGCCAGAGGCATGAAGGCGCCGCCGAACGCGTCGATCTCTACCTCGCCTGGCCTGAGATGCAGGGTTACGGCAAGGAAAACCACCTTCGGTTCGACGATGTCGCCCAATCCTCCGGGCTGATCTTCCTGCAGGTTACCCAGAGCACCATGTCGCGCGACATGTCCGGGCGGCTGGAACCGATCTATTCGCATCTGATCGAAGGACCGGCCGAGCCCTTCCGCAACCGCCTGACGCTGCATCGTCTTCGCGCCGATGCGGGTTATGGCGACGAGGTACTGCTGACGGCGCCCGTCGAGGGCGGGCCGAATTACGTCGTGCGCTGCATTTTGCCTTCAGCCCCGGACAAGGCGGCGAGCGGAGATTGTCAACGCGATATCAAGGTCGGCAGGGATCTCAGCGTTCTCTACCGCTTTTCGAGCAGCCATCTCGACGACTGGGAACATATTGATGCCGCTATCCGCACCTTTGTGGAAACGCGTCTTGTGAACCGTTCTGCGACAACACCCTAAAATGCTCCCCGGACAGCGAAATAAACGATTCATCATAAACGGATTGGTAACGCCCAGCCGGTAATTTTAGAAGACGAGCTGTGCGGCGGGAGGTGTGCGGTTCCTGCCAAAATCTGAAATGCCAAATATCTGAAATGCAAGAGAAGAGTGGAATAGTGTCAAGGTCAGCCTCCTCCGTATCATCGTCCCGATCCGGCAATTTTCTGGCAAAGCTGCTGGCGATCCTTTCGGTGGCCGTCACGATCGTCCTGGTCGATTCGGTAAATGCCGACGCAGAAGCGGCGAATTCGAAATATGCAGGCATCGTCGTCGACGCCAAGACCGGCAACGTTCTCTACAGCGAGAATGCCGACCGGCTGCAATACCCCGCCTCCCTGACCAAGATGATGACCATCTACATGACCTTCGAGGCATTGGAGCAGGGCCGCATTCGCCTCGATACGCCCGTCCCCTTCTCCGCTCATGCGGCAGCCCAGGCGCCCACCAAGCTCGGCGTCCGCGCCGGCGGCACGATCACCGTCGAGCAGGGCATTCTCGGTCTCGTTACCCTGTCGGCCAATGATGCCGCAACCGCGCTCGGCGAAATGCTGGGCGGCGGCAGCGAGGATCGTTTCGCCCAGCTGATGACCGCCAAGGCGCATGCGCTTGGCATGACGCGCACCACCTATCGCAACGCCAACGGCCTGCCGAATACGGCGCAGATGACGACGGCGCGCGATCAGGCTCGCCTCGGCATCGCCCTTCGCCAGCATTTCCCGCAATATTACGGCTATTTCTCCACTCGCGCCTTCAAGTTCGGCAGCCGCACGATCCGCAGCCACAACCGCCTGGTCGGTTCGGTGCGCGGCGTCGACGGGATCAAGACTGGTTACACGCGCGCTGCCGGTTTCAATTTGGTGAGCTCGGTGCAGGTAGACGGCAAGTCGATCGTCGGCGTCGTGCTCGGCGGCGCCTCGACGCCCGCCCGCGATGCCCAGATGCGCAATCTGATCGCCACCTATCTGCCGAAGGCATCGAGCCGCGGCGGGTCGTCGGCGCTGATTGCCCAGGCAGCCCCTGCCCCGGCGATGATCGAGACACCCGCTCCGGTCCAGCCGCAGAAGGTCCAGCAGAAAGTTCAGCCGCAAATGGCCCAACAGCAGATCGCAAAGACGATCACCGCAGCGCAGCCGCCAGTTTCGGCCGCAGCCGCCGATCTCAGCCTGCCGCACAAAGGCCCGCTGCCGGATGCGCGTTATCAGGCCGCCGAGACCGAGGTTGCCTACGCCGAGACCGCTCAGTCGAAATCCGACAATCCGCTGGTAGCCCAGCCGATGCCGGCGCCGACCAAAGTCAAGACGATGACCTTCAAGCAGCAGGCATCGGTCGCCGTGCCGACGCCGGCGCCCGCCTATATGCCGCCGGAACAGGGCGATACCTCGGTCGATGAGGTCACCACCGCCTCGACCACTCCCACTTCTCCCGCTTCGACTGGCGCCGCTTCAACCAGCGATGGTCCCAGCGGCTGGGTTGTGCAGGTCGGCGTCTCGCCGAACCGGCAGATGGCCATGGATCTCCTAGAGAGCGCCAAGAGCAAGGGCGGTAGAGCGCTGGCCTCGGCGAAGCCCTTCGCGGTCGCCTACGCCGCTGGTGGTGATCAGCTTTACCGCGCTCGCTTTGGCGGCTTCGACGATCAGCGCGATGCCGTCAACGCCTGCAAGGCCTTGAAGAAGGCCGGCATCAAGTGCTGGGCGGCTGCCCAATGAGCTATTCGATGCTGCCTGCAAAATCGCCGGCGGCATTGGTGACGGCCGGAATCGGTGTTTGCGTTTCCGGCCACCATTCTTGAACTCGATCAGTATTGCGTACGGGGAAAACAATGGCGATTAATGAGAATTTTCCAGGAATGCCTTCAGACCGCCGCATGGCGGCCAAGGGGCGCTCATCTCTGCATCCGCTGCACGAGGCGGCTTTGCGCCTTGCCGAGATTGGCCTGCAACGACCGAAGGCGAAGTCTCCGAAGACCCGGGATCTTATCAATCTGCTGCTGTGCCATGGTGCGCGCGCCTGGCGCTACTCCCAACCCGAAGCCCGCATCCACCTGCATGTGACATCCCCCGGCGGCAGCGCGCCGGTGCAGCTGCGCCTGCGCTGAGCTGCGGAGTGCCGCGTGCCCGAACGGGGCACGCCGTCACCTTCAACCCACGCATAAACCTTTCCGGAAGTCCGCTTCGATTTCCGGGGATTAGAGCAGACCAAGGTCCGTGAGTTCGCGGCGAAGATCAGCGGGCATTTCGGCAATGCCGGCGCCAAGACTTGTCAGGTCGCGCGGCACGTCATCTTCAGTGTAATAACGCCAGCCCTGGAAGGGACGTTTCGGCTGCACGGCCGTCTCGATGACCTCCGGGCCGAGCATCAGGCGGCAGCGCGAGATGCCCTCGCCGTCCGTGAAGGTCTCGATGCCGAGCAGCTTCTGCCTGGCCTGCACCTGCCCCTTGATCACCCAGTAGAGCGAGCCGCCGTCAAGCAATTCCTCCATGCGTTTCGGCGCCATGCGCGTCGTATGCACCGAATGCGGCTCGAGGCCGGCGGCAATGGCGCGCAGCGAGCGTTCCGCCACCCATTCGCGCAGATCGTCGATCGAGTCGGCGCCGACGCAGAGTTTGATGAGATGCAATGCCATGCCGCCGTTGAAATCCTTTTGGCAGCGAGCGTCAAGCACCTCGAGCATAATTTTATTCTTAGACCGGAATCGATCTAAGGATGAAATTATGCAGCAGTTCAAAGTGTTACAAGCGTCCTTTGCGCGTCTGAAAGGACGCATGGTGCTGCAACGTCAAGCGTCCACAAACTCAGCATTCAACGACGTTGACCGCAAGACCTCCGGTCGAGGTCTCCTTGTATTTCTCGCTCATGTCGTGGCCGGTCTGGCGCATCGTCTCGATACAGGCATCGAGCGGCACGAAATGCTGGCCGTCGCCCTTGACGGCAAGTGATGCCGCAGTGACCGCCTTGACCGCGCCGAGCGCGTTGCGCTCGATGCAGGGAACCTGCACCAGGCCCGCGACTGGATCGCAGGTCATGCCGAGATGATGTTCGAGCGCAATCTCGGCAGCGTTTTCGATCTGCTCCGGCGTGCCCCCCATGACGGCGGCAAGGCCCGCGGCGGCCATCGCCGCAGCCGAGCCGACCTCGCCCTGGCAGCCGACCTCGGCGCCCGAGATTGAGGCATTGTGTTTGATGATGCCGCCGATGGCAGCGGCCGTCAGCAGGTAGTCGCGGATGCCGTTCTGGTCCCAGTCCTCGTGGAAATGCTCATAGTAGCGGATCGTTGCCGGAATGACGCCGGCCGCCCCGTTGGTCGGCGCCGTGACGACACGCCCGCCGGCTGCATTCTCCTCGTTGACGGCCATCGCATAGACGCTCAGCCAATCATTGGCGAGCAGCGGGTTGACGCGGTTGCTGCGCCACTCCTCCTCCAGCTTGTCGTGAATCCTGCGGGCGCGGCGCTTGACGTTGAGGCCGCCGGGCATGATGCCATCGACCTTGAGGCCGCGCTCGATGCAGGACCGCATCGCCTCCCAGATGCGATCGAGCCCCTGATCGAGCTCCTCGCGTGAGCGCTGGCTCTCCTCGTTCGCCCGCTTCATCTGCGCGATCGACAGCCCGGAGCGCTCCGCCATTTCGAGCATCTGCTTGGCGGTGGAGAAGGGATAGGGTACGCGCGTGCCGCCGGCCGCGTTCTTCTTCGCTCGCATCTGTTCCAGCTCGGTGTCGGTGACGACGAAGCCGCCGCCGACCGAATAATAGACGCGCTTGACGAGCAGCCGGCCGTCCCTGTCATAGGCGGAAAAAACCATGCCGTTTGCATGGCCGGGCAATGGCTGTTTCTTGTCGAAGACCAAGTCGGTTTTCGGCTGGAACTGATACGCGGGATGCCCATCCGGCGTGATGCGGCCGGTGCGCTCCACCGTGTCGACGATGCCGTCCATCCTGTCGGGATCGACGCTGTCGGGCACCTCGCCCATCAATCCGAGAATGACAGCCCTGCCCGTGCCGTGGCCGATACCGGTATGGGCGAGCGAGCCGTGCAGGCTGACCTTGATGGCCGTGACCTGCGCGCCCGATGACGGGCGCGGCCATTCGTTCGACAGGATCAGCTCCAGGAACCGGTTGGCGGCCGACATCGGACCCATCGTGTGTGAACTCGACGGCCCGACACCGATTTTGAAGACATCAAATACCGAGAGAAACATGGGTGCGCCTTCTGAATATGAGGATGCAAGCTTAAGCGAGGTCGGTTTCGAATCCGTGCAGCACACCGACATCGCATGGAGCTGGTGCGACATTCCGGCTGCGCACTGGAGCGCCGCGTGTCCCATAGGACGCGCTGGCACTTTGAGTGTGCGCATAATCCCTTCCGAAAATCGAATCCGATTTTCGGGGGTCACGCGCTAAACCAAGCGGTCCGCCTTACCAATGATTGCTGCATTCAATGAAGCCTAGGCGGAGGAAGAACCGGTTGCCTTTATCTTGACAGTCTGCACCGACTCTCAATGTCCTGCTGACGTCGATGCTAGAACCTTGCAGATTGGGAGATTGGACACATGGCGCTCAAACGGATGGACAACGTAGGAATCGTCGTCGATGACCTCGAAGAGACGATTGATTTCTTTCGCGAGCTCGGCCTCGAGCTCGAAGGGCGGGCCACGATTGAGGGAGAATGGGCCGGACGTGTCACTGGACTGGGCAATCAGCATGTCGAGATTGCCATGATGCGCACACCGGATGGCCATAGCCGGCTCGAGCTCTCCCGCTTTCTCACGCCGCCTGTCGTCGCAGATCACCGCAACGCCCCGGTCAACGCGCTCGGCTACCTCCGCGTCATGTTCGCCGTTGACGACATCAATGAGACGCTTGATAGGCTGCGCAAGCGCGGCGCGCAGCTCGTAGGCGAAGTCGTGGACTATCAAGACACGTATCGGCTCTGCTACATCCGCGGGCCTGAAGGGCTTCTCATCGGACTGGCCCAAGAACTCTGAGCGCAATACCAAGTCAATGACGACGAGCGGCAACTGCGCTATGCGCGAAGCTTCTCGTTACGATCATCTTGAATGACCGTGCCGTCAGCTCCATCCGGTGGGGTGGACGTCGTCGAGATCTGTCGTTGATCGACCATGGTTGACGTTGCCCCGTTCAGCAGGCGTTTTTCGATCTCCTGCAGGTCGAGGATAGCGCGGTTCATTTGGCCAACTGGAGTCTCGCGCCAAACCAGACGCGAGCGATTATCCTGCCATAGCTGGACCAGCCACCTTCGGCCTGGAACCTCGATCGTCTCGTGGATGAACCATGCCCCGACTGCCGCAACGAAAAGCGTCACCATGATGAGCGCCGACTCCGGCATCAATGCATCAAAAGTCAGACGCGCTAGGAACATGACGGGCACATGGAAAAGGTAAAGTGAAAAGCTGATCTTTCCGAAAAACCGTACCGGCCCAGCTGCCAGGACACGGGCTGCGATGGGAGGCTGTCGAGCGACGAGCCCGACAATGACGGCCGCGGCCACCGCACTTTGCAGGCTCCAAAATTCCGGGGAAAAGCCGGGCAAGATATGCCGGTACGTGAAAAACACCGCCAGAGCGAAGAGCGTTAAAATGCCTGTGAGGGCAGATGGAATCCAGCTGTTCCAGTAGGAATGCATCATTCCGGCAAGTGCGCCGAACAGAAAGTAAGGGAGCTTGGAGACGAGCAGGATTCCCGGGCCTGGCAATCCTCCCAGGCCATCCACGACGACGGCCACGGTGAGGCCCACAATTATGCCGCTATAGCGGTGCGGCTGGGCCAAGCAAAGCCACAGGACAGGAAAGAGCAGATAGAACTGGATCTCGGGTGGTATCGACCAGAAAACACCACTCGAGCCGAGAAGAAAGATATGACGTACAAAGTCCGTGCCACTAACGATCGGCTGAATAAAATCCAGATTTTGCATGCTCGACAGCATCGCCACGAGAATGACAGCCGCCAGGTAAACCGGATAGATGCGGGCAAAGCGGCTCACCAGAAAATCCAGCACATTTTCTCTCGTAACCGGCCGTGAGCCGTAGAGATGAGCCATCAGGAAGCCGCTGAGAGCAAAAAATAGACCGACAGCTTCGTCGCCCATCGTCACGAGATGCGGAGCTGTGATCGGAAAGATAAGGCCAATATGGGCTCCAACGACCAGAAGCGCAGCGACACCGCGCAGGCCATCGAGACTCGGGATGTAATCCGGCCGACTCATGGGTCACTTGTGAATTCGGAGTTCAGGTTCAGTCCTGAACAATTGGCCATCACGACTTTACAAGCGGTTAACACGACGCCCTGCTCGCGCACCTCTAGACTGGTGCGGCGCGAGCATGCATCGTCAAGACGGCAAATTGCTTTGGAAAACGGAACCACTTCTCCATGACAGCCACCAACCGCATCGCCCTCTTCAGCGACCACGCCGCCATTCAGCTCCGGCAGGCTATTGCCGGTCATATCGCGCCGCAAGGCTGGATAGCGGTCGATATCGGACCGAAAACGCCGGAGAGCACACACTATCCTCACCACGGCCAAGCGGCGGCGCGTCTTGTCGCCTCCGGCGATTGCCGCTTTGGGCATCATTTTATGCGGTAGCAGCCAAGGCATCATGATGGCGGCGAACAAGGTAAAGGGCATCCGTTGCGGCGTCTGCGCAGACCCGTTCTCAGCCCGCATGATCCGCCAGCACAACGATGCCAATATGCTTTCGATTGGCGTGCGCGTGGTGGGCGAAGGGCTGGCGCTCGATATCGTCGATGCATTCCCGACCGCTCGTTTCGAGGGCGGCCGGCATGCGACGCGGGTGGGGATGATTGAGGCGCGGGAGGGGTAGCGCCGTCCTTTTCTCGTTCTTTGGGTTCCATCCCTAATCCCCAGGCTGACGGATCACCGCATTGCTTCATTTAGGCCCAGAAGATGCCGGTCGGCTATCCGCCAAGCCTTGTCGTTTCCCGACGGCTCGATTATGCCGAACTGCCGCATGGCCAAACTCGCGTAAAGCCGCCGAACTCGGCCATGCAGCATAATCCGACTTGCGGCATAGTGGTCGCGTTCATGCGGAGACCGAATCACTGATGACGACGGCGGATTATATCGCTCTGACTTTCTTTGCCTTTGTCTGGATGGGCTATTCCTGGCTGCTCCACGGCCGCACCTTCTTCGGACGCACCAGCCTGACCCATGCGATGACCGAACGGCGCCGGGAGTGGATCTACAATTCGCTGCGCCGCGACCTGAAGATGATCGACACGCAGATCATGGCCGGCCTGCAGAACGGCACCGCCTTCTTTGCCTCGACCTCGATCTTCGCGATCGGCAGCTGCTTTGCTTTGCTCGGCGCGACGGAGAAGGTCGATGCCGTCTTCGCCGACCTGCCCTTCGTCTTCCATGGCGGCCATGCCGTCTTCGAGATGAAGGTCGGTGGGCTGGCAGCGCTTTTCGGCTACGCCTTCTTCAAATTCGGCTGGTCCTATCGACTGTTCAACTACTGCACAATTCTCTTCGGCTCGATCCCGATGATGCGCGACAGCGAGCGCGACGTCATCGCCGCCGAGCGGGCGGCCGAACGCGTCATCCGCATGAACGTTATTGCCGGCAGCAATTTCAACGAGGGGCTCAGGGCGATCTTCCTGTCGATCGGCTATCTCGGCTGGTTCATCAACCCCTATGTCTTCATGATGACGACGGCGATCGTCATCTTCGTGCTGACACGCCGGCAATTTTTCTCGCAGGCGCGACTGGCGATCATGGATGCCGGTCCGCCTTCAAATCTCCACCTTTCTGCTATTGGCCGCGATAGTCCGTCGAGCGGCGGAAATGATTTGCCCGAGGGACTTTGATGATATTGCCGGCAACGAAAGCCGATGCGGCGGTAAAACCGCCGCGCATCGGTCTATTGGATACGGCGCGCGGCGTCGCGCTGATCGCCATGGCGAGCTACCATTTCAGCTGGGACATGGAGTTCATGGGCTATCTCGCGCCGGGCACGGCCGAAACCGGCTGGCTGAAGATCTATGCCCGGGCGATCGCCACGACCTTTCTCTTCATCGTCGGCATCAGCCTGGTGCTCTCGAGCACGCCCGAGATTCGCTGGCCCTCCTACTGGAAGCGCTTCGGCATGATCGCCGCGGCAGCCGCGCTGATCTCGATCGCCACGCGCATCGCGATGCCGAACGAGTGGATCTATTTCGGCATCCTGCATTGTATCGCGGTGCTCACGCTTATCGGCGTCGTTTTTTTGAGGTTGCCGCTCGCCTTCACGCTCATCGCCACGCTCGCGCTCTTTGCCGCCTGGATCACCGACAATTTCGGGCCGCCCGGCCTGCTTCGCTCATCCTTCTTCGATCCCAGATATCTCGCTTGGATCGGCCTTGCCGTTACGCCGGAACGCTCTAACGACTACGTCCCGCTATTTCCCTGGGCAGTGCCCTTCCTCGCTGGATTGAGTATCGCCTCGATCGCCATCAAAACCAGGCTGCCCCAGCGGCTTGCCGCCATTGGCACCGGTTCCTGGTGGCCGGCAAGGCTCGGCCGCCACAGCCTTGCTTTCTATCTCATCCATCAGCCGGTGTTGATCGGCATCGCCTATGGGCTTTCCCTCGTCGTCCCGCCGCAGGCGCCGGATCCGCTCGCGACTTACCTAAGGCAATGCAACGCCTCTTGCGTCATGCAGCAAGGCGAAGCGCTTTGCCGTGGCTTCTGCCAGTGCACGCTGGACAAATTGCAGGCCCAAGCCCTGTTCACGCCGTTGCAGGCGGGAAAGATCGATATTCGGAACGACGAGCGGGTCCAGACGATCGCCGCCGAATGCAGCGCCGAGGCACAATAGAGGTTGGCAACCCCGTAGCCGCTTTTCAGGTGGTGACGCCGATTTCGGCGAGGCGGCCGAGGCAGGTCTCTTCGATAGAGTCGAGTTCCGCCAGCGTGTCGTCGATATCCTTGCGCTTCTGGCGCAGGTCGTCGCGCTTCTCGTCGACGCGCTTCATCAGGAGCTTCAGCTGGCCGAGTTCGCCCGGCGGCTCCTTGTAGACCTGTATGATCTCGCGGATTTCTGCGATGGTGAAACCGATGCGCCGGCCGCGGAGGATTTCCCCGATGAGGCGCCGGTCGGCCTGCCGGAACAGACGGGTGCGCCCGCGCCTCTCCGGATGGATCAGTCCCTCGTCCTCGTAGAAGCGGAGCGTGCGCGTCGAGACCCCGAATTCGCGCGTCAGTTCCGTTATGCTATAATATTTGTTCACCGGCATGTGTTCCCCGTCGTCGGACAGACGATAATATTGACTTTTACGTAATAGTCAATTTTTGGCCGTTCAGATGCCGAACCACCAGGTAGCGATGCCGAGAAAGGCGAAGAAGCCGGTACAATCGGTCACTGTCGTGACGAAGACGGAAGAGGCGATCGCCGGGTCGGCGCCCATCTTGTCGAGCAGCAGCGGCAGAAGGATGCCGGCAAGAGCGGCTGCCATCAGGTTGATGACCATCGCCGCTGCGATCACCGCACCGAGCTGGTAACTTTGGAACCAGATCCCGGCGATGGCGCCCATGATCGTCGCGAAGACGATGCCGTTCAGGATGCCGACGCCCGCCTCCCTGCGGATGATGCGGCCGGCATTGTAGATGTCGAGATCGCGGGTCGCGAGCGCGCGCACCGTCACCGTCATCGTCTGCGTGCCGGCATTGCCGCCCATCGAGGCGACGATCGGCATCAGCACGGCAAGCGCAATCATCTTCTCGATCGAGCCGTCAAACAGCCCGATGACACTGGCCGACAGCATCGCCGTGCCAAGGTTGATCAAAAGCCACAGGAAGCGCGAACGCACCGTCGAGAGCACATTGTCCGAAAGCTCTTCGTCGCCGACGCCGCCGAGGCGCTTGATGTCCTCGTCCGCCTCCTCGTGGATGACGTCGACGACGTCGTCGATTGTCAACACGCCGACCAGCCGGCCGTTCTCATCAACGACGGCGGCCGAGAGAAGGTCGTACTGCTCGAAGAGCTGGGCAGCCTCCTCCTGATCCATCTCGGCTGGAACCGGATGGTTCGTCTCGCGCATGATCTGCTCGATTTTCGTCTGCCGCTTGGTGCGCAGGATCTGATCGAGATCAACGGCGCCGAGCAGCTTGAAGGTCGGGTCGATGACGAAGATCTGCGAGAAGGAATAGGGCAGATCCTCCTCGTCGCGCATGTAGTCGATCGTCTGTCCCACAGTCCAGAACGGCGGCACGGCGACGAATTCCGTCTGCATGCGGCGCCCGGCCGAACTTTCGGGATAATCGAGCGCCCGGCGCAGCCGCACCCGCTCGGTGAACGGCAGCTGGGCGAGAATTTCTTCCCGGTCTTCCTTATCGAGGTCTTCGAGAATGTAGACGGCGTCGTCCGAATCGAGCTCGCCGATCGCGGCGGCGATCTGGTCGTTCGGCATCTGGTCGACGATCTCGCGGCGGATCGCCTCGTCGACTTCGGTCAGCGCCGTCATGTCGAAATCGTCGCCGAGCAGGCGTACCAGCGCCAGGCGCTGATCCGGCTGGATCGCCTCCAGCAGATCGCCTATTTCGGATTCGTGCAGCCGGGCGACATTCTGGCGCAGGAACAGCGTGTCGCGATCGGCGATTGCGGCGCCGACAAGCGCCAGGAAATCGCCGCGGACATTGCCGTCCTCGTCGTAGATATCGGCTTCCTCGTCATCAGGACGCCTGCGAATGCGGTCTTCCCCATCGGTCGTCGTCATCTGCCGCCCTCGCATCTGGTTCGAATTTCAACGACTGCCGCGCCGCATTCGCAAATGTTGGCCGAAAACACATTATCAACAAGCGGATAAGTGAATCCAGCGCGAGGCTCCCGCGGCCGGAATTCTTGGCCCCTGCTAGCCCAAAGCACCGGTGTCGTAAAGCGGCAAACCGCGCTTCGTAATGACAAGGCCCGCGGCCGGCGATAGTTTCCTCACCCGTCCAAGCAGAGGAAGCCTGCCCCATGCCCATCCGTCCGATTCTGCGCTATCCACATCCGGGCCTGAAGACTGTCTGCGCGCCGGTGACGGCCTTCGATTCCTCGCTCGCCACGCTTGCCGACGATCTGCTGGCGACGATGCGCGCAGCCCCCGGCGTCGGCATCACTGCCGCCCATATCGGTGTCTTCAGCCGTGTCACGGTGCTGGAACTCGACAAGGCCGACGGCGTGCGCCTCTATGTCAATCCTCATATCACCTGGTTTTCGAAGGAGACGGTGAGCCATACCGAAGGCAGCGTATCCATGCCTGGCGCGACCGACGAGGTGACGCGCCCGCGAGCAATCCGCTTCCGCTATCAGGATGCCGAGGGCGCCGTGCACGAGGACGGTGCCGAAGATTTCCTTGCCATCTGCATCCAGCACGAAGTCGACCAGCTCGATGGCATTTTCTGGCTGCAGCGCCTCTCGCGGCTGAAGCGCGACCGTCTCGTGAAGAAATGGGAGAGGGCCGAGAGTTAACAATCACAACTGACAATCACGGCTGACAAATCGCCGTCCGCACCGAACCATTCGCCGCTGCCGGCGTTTCCAGCAAAAGCAAGAAAGGAGCGACTGCAATGGCAAGGATCGGTGACAAAACCCCGATTTCCCGGGAAAAGCCTGAGCTTTCCCGTGAAGAGGATTATCGCGACCTCGAAGAACGCAACCTCGATGACGGCTGGCCCTATGCCGATGACAGCGGCGCCGGCACCGGCGGCCCGGATAATGGCCCTTACGGCGAGACTGCGGCCAATTTCGACAGCGATCCCAACAAGGGCTTCCGGATAGACGGCACGGATGAGGACGGCAACGAGAACCGCCTGAAGGATTCGCTGCGCGCCGATACGATCGAACGCGATGAAAGTGACGAGCTGGAAGCGCGGGTGAACGACAATCTCGAAAACATCCCTGATGTCGATATCGACAGCATCGAGGTTCATGCAGACGGTCACGTCGTCACCCTGGAAGGTTCGGTGGAAACGATCGGCATCGCCCGCAAGGTCGAACTCGCCGCGCTTTCGGTCGACGGTGTCCATCATGTGCGCAACAAACTGCAGCTGACCGGTGTCGACGCGCATATCCCGAACGAGGACTAGCGTCACGCATACGGACAATCGGCGGAAGGCGCCGATCCCTCCCGCCCGCCTGTTACATTACCAAAAGTTAACAATTCCAGATTGTAGCCCGATACGGCTTTTGAGGTACCGTATTTTGCCGTTTTACTTAGGCAGGTTTTGTAACGCGAACGTCAATTTCGTTGATAACACCGTGATTTCATTTGGACAAAAGGTCGCGGCTGCGTCGCCTTTTTATCACAAAATTGCCTGAATTGGGGCGCGAACTCGTGTTTGCCGAGGGTTAGTTTATGTTGTGGAATTCAACAACAGATTGAGGAGATAGACCCATGCGCATCAAATTTACCCTTGCCGCTTCCCTGTTCGCCGTCAGCCTTGCAGGCGCTGCCTTCGCCCAGCCGACCTATTCCGATGACTACACCAACGACAGCGACGGCTTCGCGCCGAGCCCGACGTCGAAACCGGCCCCGGTCCACTACAGCAGCCGCAAGGCCCCGGCCTATTCCAGCGACTATACCAATGACAGCGATGGTTTTGCACCGAGCGCCATGGCAGCCCCTGCCGTCGACAAGACCGCAACGGCCAGCATCACGCCGCTGCCCCCATGCCACAGCATGATCGGCCCGAAGGGCTCCCACACCAAAGGTGCCGACAGCGGCGCCTCCCGCACCGAAGCATGTCGCGCGACGCATTGAACCGATAGAAGACCTGGATCCGATTAAAGAAAGGGATCCGACAAAAGAAAGGGCCGGAAACCGGCCCTTTCTTTTCAATCCATCTTTATGTCGTCTTAGAATGCCAATGGAACGAGCCGGTAACGGGTCGTGGCCATGAAAGCCTCGTAAGCAGGATCCTGCTTGAGCAGACCTTCTTCCGCCAGGAGGCGGAAACATTGTGCGGCCAGGGCCGTCGCATAGATGGCGAAATTCCAAAGGCTCGGATGAGCCAGGAAGAAGCCGATGTGTGTCATCAGATATCCCGCATACATCGGGTGGCGGATAAATTTGTAAGGCCCGCCGATCTTGACGCCGCGATTGGCCGGCACCAGGCCGAAGCTTCGCCGCAATGTCAGCTTTGCCGATATCTGCAAGATGAAACCGAGCGCCATCACCGTCCCGCAGAATGCGAGCGGCGCTAGCGGCTGTGTCGCGGAGGGCGCGGCAAGCAGCGGAAAGATCGTGCCAATGGCGGTAACCGTCCAGTCGAAGAAGCGTAGCGACGCATTTCTCGTCGGCCGGCGGGTCAGGATGAGGAATGCGGCAGCTCCCTCCGAAACGATCAGCAGGCAGTCGATGATCGCGCGATCGTCCTGCATCTGCGGCAGGACCCGCATGACGATCCCAACGAAGAAATAACCGATGAGAACCTTCTCGATAATATCGACAACGAAATACACATCGAGGAACGACCAGCTTGCCGCTGCTTTTTTTCTCATTGTCCTCGGACTTCCATATTCACACTGCTGTGATGTCCTATATATTTCCGCCGCTAATTATCGGTTAAAACGCTGGCTCAGATCTGATGGTGAAGCGATTGCCGAGCCTGACTGTAGAAAGACTCGAACGTCCAAGGGTTCCTCGACAGCGACCTCAACGCCACGCGACCGCCAAAGCTTCCACGAAGCATTGTTCCCCTAGAAACAGCCGAAACCAGCCTTTCTTTCCGATACAAATTGCCCCGGTCGCCGCGATCAGTCAGGTCTCGCCGGTCGTTTCGCCGAAAACCGCTTCGAAGGCGGTGCGCAGCCGGATATCGACATCAGCCACCATCACCGGCAAGCCAAGATCGACGAGGCTGGTCACGCCATAGGCCGATATCCCGCAGGGCACGATGCCGCCGAAATGATCGAGATCGGGATCGACGTTGAGCGACAGTCCGTGGAAGGTCACCCATTTCCGCAGTCTTATGCCGAGGGCGGCGATCTTGTCCTCGGCCATCGTCCCATCGGCCAGCAATGGCTTTTCCGGCCGGCGCACCCAGACGCCGACGCGATCTTCACGTCGCTCACCGCGCACATTCATCATGTCGAGCGTGCGGATGACGACATCTTCAAGGGCGGCAACGAAGGCGCGCACGTCCTGACGCCGCCTCTTCAGATCGAGCATGACATAGGCGACGCGCTGGCCGGGCCCATGATAAGTGTATTCACCGCCACGCCCGGTCGCAAAGACCGGAAAACGGTCCGGCTGGACGAGGTCCCTCTTATTGGCGCTGGTGCCGGCAGTATAGAGCGGCGGATGTTCGACGAGCCAGACGAGCTCATCACCGCCATCTGATATCACCGCCACCTCGCGCTCCATCGTCTCCACCGCCTCCTCATAGGGAATGAGGCCATCGGCGATGCGCCAACGGACCGGCCGCGTGCCGAGTTGGGGAAGCATGGAGAATTCGAGATCGGTGCGAAGCATGGCCATTCCTTGCCGCTCTCCCCGAAATGCCTGTGAAATAGGGGCGGCCGGACAGCTATATGGACCCGTTTCGGGGCCAATTCAAATGCTGTGACCGGTTTTCAAAAAAACTGTCATATCGCCCTTGTGCACCCCAGATGCTTTTGCTACATGCTGCCCCGCCGACGCAAATCGGCACCTACCACGATGCGGTCGTGGCGGAATTGGTAGACGCGCAGCGTTGAGGTCGCTGTGGGGCAACCCGTGGAAGTTCGAGTCTTCTCGACCGCACCATTTCCCTTCGGGGAAACGCTTTCTAAGCGAAGATTTCGTTTTCACCTCGAAGCCATTTGCGATTGCTCGGCTTGATCGCCCGGCCTTCTCATGGTTGATGGCGTCATCCTCGCAAGAATCAGCGGCCATGTCAGCGTCCCATCAAAATCCCCTGCAGGGCATGGCCATCATGTCCGGCGCCATGCTCATCCTGCCGACCATGGATGCGATCGCCAAATATATGGCGACCTTCGAGGCGATGTCGCCGGGTCAGGTGACCTTCTACCGATTCTTCTTCCAGATTGCCTGCACCCTGCCGATTCTTTTCGCCCTTTTCGGGCTGAAGGCGCTCTCGGCCAAACGGCCATGGATGAACCTGCTGCGCGGTGTGCTGCACGGTGCTGCAAGCCTGCTGTTCTTCGTCGCCGTCAAATACATGCCGCTCGCCGATGTCTTCGCCATCTATTTCGTCGAGCCCTTCATGCTGACCGCCCTGTCGGCGCTGTTTCTCGGCGACAAGGTCGGCTGGCGGCGCTGGACAGCGATCGTCGTCGGTTTCGCCGGCGCCATGATCGTCATTCAGCCAAGCTACGAAATTTTCGGCTTGAAGGCGCTGCTGCCGGTCGCCTGCGCCTTTCTGTTCTCGCTCTATCTCTTCCTCAACCGCGCCATCGGCGAGGCCGATTCGCCGCTGACCATGCAGACAATGGCCGGCATCGGCGGAACGGTCTTCATGGCGGCTGCCCTTCTCGTCGGCAGCAGTTCCGGCAATGCCGATTTTACCGTCTCCCTGCCCTCCTCCATGCTCGGCCTTGTCCTGCTTCTCGCCCTCGGCTCGATCTCGGGATATGCGCATATGCTGGTGGTCCGGGCTTTCCGGCTCGCGCCGCTGTCGCTGCTTGCGCCGTTCCAGTACTTCGAGATCATCTCGGCGACCGTTCTCGGTTATGCGCTGTTCAACGATTTCCCGAGCTTTTCCAAATGGATCGGCATCTTCATCATCGTTGCCTCTGGCCTCTTCATCATCTGGCGCGAGCGGCTGCAGGCGCAATCGTTAAAATCTTCCTGACCTCGGGAATGTCGGGTTAACTCCTCTTCTTGAGGGATCGTCAATTCGCCGGCGCTAAAATTGTCTCCGGTTTCATGATGAAGCCTGGAGTTAAAACATGAGCGAATTTCGTCTCGCTTTTCCGGCCTGTGTGGTGGCCGGCAAGCATCGGCTGACGGCCGAAGATATAGTGCTGCTGCGCAAACATGCTTTTCCGGAGGGCATCCGGACATCCGACGATGTCGTGGCGATGTTGGCGCTCAATAATTCCTGCCCTGAAAAATGTGCCGCTTGGAACGCTTTTTTCGTGGAGCAGCTCGCCGGCTTCATCGTTCATTATACCTATCCGCAAGGCTCGCTTGATGAAATCAACGTCGCCTGGATCATGCGCATGTTTACGACCGATAGTGTCGTCAACTCGGCGCTGGAACTCGAGCTCATTCTTCACGTCATGGAGATCTCGGCCGATGTCCCGGGCGAGTTGAGAGCGCTCGCCCTCGATCAGCTCCGCCTGGCGATCACCGACAATATCGGTGGCTACAAGCTGTCGCGTGCCGTCGATCGCCGGGCCATCACCCGCCAGGACATCGATTTCACGATGCGCATCTTTAGAAGCGTCGCCGAAGGCGGCGTTATCCCCGTCTCGTCGGTCGAATATGGTGTGCTCCAGCAGATCGAGCAAGCAACTCTGGCCTGCGCCAATCATCCGCACTGGGCGGGGATCATGGCCGCCGTCAAGCTGCGCGACTATGCCGAGCCGCGGCGCAGCCGCTGGCTGCGCATCGTCGACGAGGAACCCGTCTCGGAAGCCGCTGTCGCTTGACGCTCCGCAAGCCTGATTGTGCGTTCCGGTGTTTTATGCGTAAAACTCCGGAATGCATTTCTGGGTGGAGTCTCGATGTTCAAGAAAATCCTGATCGCGAATCGCGGCGAAATCGCCTGCCGCGTGATCAAGACTGCGCGCCGCATGGGCATTCTGACCGTCGCGGTCTATTCGGATGCGGATCGGGACGCGCTGCATGTCGAGATGGCCGACGAGGCTGTTCATATCGGCCCGGCCGCAGCGTCGGAGAGTTATCTGGCTGCCGAAAAGATCATCGCGGCCTGCAAGGCGACGGGCGCCGAGGCGGTGCATCCCGGTTACGGCTTCCTGTCCGAACGCGCCTCCTTCTGTGCCGAACTGGAAAAACAGGGCATCGTCTTCATCGGCCCGAAGCCGAAGGCCATCATGGCGATGGGCGACAAGATCGAATCGAAGAAATTCGCCAATGCCGCCGGTGTATCCACAGTGCCTGGCCATCTTGGCATCATCGAGGATGCGGCCCATGCGGAGGTGATCGCTGGCGGGATCGGTTATCCCGTCATGATCAAGGCATCGGCTGGTGGCGGCGGCAAGGGCATGCGCATTGCATGGAACCAGGCAGAAGTGCGCGACGGCTTCGAGCGTGCCCGCTCCGAGGCGAAAAGCTCCTTCGGCGACGACCGCGTCTTCATCGAGAAGTTCGTCGTCGAACCCCGCCATATCGAGATCCAGGTGCTGGCCGACGCGCATGGCAATGTCGTCTACCTCGGCGAACGCGAATGCTCGATCCAGCGGCGGAACCAGAAGGTGGCGGAAGAGGCGCCCTCGCCCTTCCTCGATGATGCCACCCGCAAAGCGATGGGCGAGCAATCGGTGGCGCTGGCCAAGGCCGTCGACTACCAGAGCGCCGGCACGGTCGAATTCATCGTCGACCACGACCGCAATTTCTATTTCCTCGAAATGAACACCCGCCTGCAGGTCGAACATCCCGTAACCGAACTCATCACCGGCATCGATCTTGTCGAGCAGATGATCCGGGTCGCAGCGGGAGAGCCCCTTCCCCTCACCCAGGAGGATGTCAGGCTCGACGGCTGGGCGATCGAGAGCCGGCTCTATGCCGAAGATCCCTACCGCAACTTCCTGCCCTCGATCGGCCGCCTGACAAGTTACCGCCCGCCGGCGGAAGGCAGGACCGGCAATGTCGTCCTCCGCAACGATACCGGCGTCTTCGAGGGTGCCGAGATTTCGATGTATTACGATCCGATGATCGCCAAGCTCTGCACCTGGGCGCCGACACGGCTTGAGGCGATCGACGCCATGGGCCGGGCGCTCGACGGCTTCGTCGTCGATGGCATCGAGCACAATGTTCCTTTCCTGTCGGCGCTGATGAAACATCCGCGCTGGCGCGAAGGCCGGCTGTCCACCGGCTTCATCGCCGAGGAATATCCCGATGGTTTTGCGCCGATGAAACCGGACCCGGCGGAAGAAGCCGTGCTTGCGAGCATTGCCCTCTCCGCTTCGCTGATTGAGACGAACCGCCGCGAACGTTTCGCCGATCGCCTGCGCGCCGCATCGGGCGCGTTGCGCGAAGATTGGATGGTCAAGATCGGCGACAAGTACGTCGCGGCACGATTGCTCGACGGTCTCGTCACCATCCCCTTCGATATGGACATCGCGATCGAGGGCGAGAACAACAGCGTTGTCACCGATTGGAGACCCGGCGACCCAGTCTGGAGCGGCAAGGTCGGAGGTCGCGACATTGCCGCGCAGATTCGCCCCGTTCTAAACGGGTTGCGTATCGACTGGCAGGGGCTTTCGGTGATTGCCAAGGCCTTTTCGCCGCGTCATGCCGAACTCGACAGGCTGATGCCGGTAAAGCTGCCGCCCGATACCTCCAAGCTCCTGCTCTGCCCGATGCCCGGCCTCGTCGTCGCCATCGCAGTTGCCGAGGGCCAGGAGGTCAAGGCCGGTGAGACGCTTGCGATCGTCGAAGCGATGAAGATGGAGAACGTGCTGCGCGCCGACCGCGATCTCGTCGTCTCGAAGATCAATGCCGCGGCCGGCGAAAGCCTGGCCGTCGATGCCGTGATCATGGAATTCGCCTGAGAGGAAGAGACCGGGCGAATGGCTGTTTTCGCTTGAGCCGAGTTCGTCGACCTTCGCGTCGGGGCTTGCCCAAGTCAGTGGTCATCGGCAGGCCGGCGCCGGCCAGGAGACCTCCATCTTGTCACCGGCCGACTGCCGAAGATCGTCGCCTGGTACTTGCGAGGTAAGAGCCAAACCGAGCCGATAATCACCCACAACGACGCCGCTTGAAGACATCAACAGAAGCATCGAGCTGATGCACCAGGGCAAGAGCATCCGCTGCGTGGTCTTGTACTAAACACTGCCATAAAGACTGCGGGCTTGAAGTAAAACTGCCCGCTACCCCAAAAATAACTGGCCGGATCTGCAAAGGGCTTCACCAAGTGTGAAGCCCTTTCGTGTTACCGCTTCGGTGCTTGGCACTCATGCTTTGGCAAAGGGGACCCTATGATCTTTCGGACTGTTATTTCGGCTTGCGCATTTGTGTTACTGCCCGCCATCGCACTTGCGGACCCCACAGGTTCCTACAAGGTCGCCGGCACCAGCGAGGACGGCAGCGAGTATCGGGGCACCGTCAAGGTGCTTCGCAACGGCGAGACTTATATCGTCGACTGGATGATCGGCAAGAACGAGTCGATCGGCACCGGCCTCGGCGCAAAATTCAGTGGCGATCGTTTCGAAATGGGTCCGGCAAGCGACGAGGACACGGCGATCTCCGTCGGTTACGTCTCCAAGGAGAATTTCGGCATCGCCATGTATTTCGAGCAGCCGGACGGCAGCTGGCAGGGTGTCTGGACCTATGGCGGCTCGGAAAAGGTTTCGAGCGAAATCTGGACTCGTGAGTAAACCGCGCGTATCAGGCGTCGGCATTGGATCCGGAAGTTTTTAGGTCCGGATCTAAATCAAAGAATTAGAGCATGATGTCTTGCGAAAACCGCACACTTTTCGGCCTCGTGCCCTGAGTGAGGTAAACAGCCTTTGATCTATGTCGACGCCGATGCCTGCCCGGTAAGGCCGGAAATCCTGAAGGTAGCCGAACGCCACGGCCTCGAAGTTACCTTCGTTGCCAATTCCGGCCTGCGCCCCTCGCGCGATCCGATGATCCGCAACATCATCGTCTCCAACGCCTTCGATGCCGCCGACAACTGGATCGCTGAACGCGCCGGCACGGGCGACGTCGTTGTCACCGCCGATGTGCCGCTCGCCGTGCGCTGCGTCGCGACCGGCGCCTTCGTCAGCGGACCCACAGGGCGCGTCTTCGACGAGACCAATATCGGCATGGCAAGCGCCATGCGCGATCTCGGCGCGCACCTGCGCGAAACCGGCGAGAGCAAGGGCTACAACGCCGCCTTCAGCCCGAAAGACCGCTCACGCTTCCTCGAAACCTTCGATCGCCTCTGCCGCCGCGCCAAAAGCCTTGCCGCGGAGGCTGACGGGCAGCCGTGATGCAGCAACTAAAGGTGCGATAGCGTCCTTTGCACGTCTGAACGACGCGCGGCGCTGTAAGCGACAAGAAGCGGCCGGCATGGCAGCTGTGCCGATTCCGATCTTGAACACCGCCGCTTCCTCACGCATATAGGCTTCATCGCAGACGACTGCGGCATCCTCCAGGATGCAACTGTCGCGGGGACGGCCTCGCTCTTCAACAAGGAGAGTCGCATGGCCTGGTTTCTGCTATTTCTCGCCGGTCTTTTCGAATGTGGTTGGGCAATCGGCCTTAAATATACCGGTGGCTTCACCCGGCCGCTGCCGACGGCGCTGACCGTCATATCGATGGTCATCAGCATCGTGCTGCTCGGCCTGGCGGTGAAGCATCTGCCGATCGGCACTGCCTATGCGGTCTGGACCGGCATAGGCACGGTCGGCACCGTATGTCTCGGCATCTGGCTGCTTGGTGATCCGGCAAGTGTCTCCCGCCTTGCCTGCATCACGCTGATCGTCGCCGGCATCGCCGGTCTCAAGCTTACCGCCTGATGTGAGGTTGAGGGGCGTCGCCGACGCCCCTCAGTGTATCGTTCAGGCTGCCTTGCGGTTATCGACGGCAAAAGCGCCGGGACCGGAGAAGAACAGGTAGAGGAAAACGAAGCAGAACAGGATCGCGGCGTCGCCCTGGTTGACGGCCGGGAAGAAGCTGTTCGGGGCATGCGCCATGAAATAGGCGACCGCCATTTCGCCGGCCAGCAGGAAGGCGACAGGCCGCGTCAGCAGGCCGACGAGAATGAGGATACCGCCGATCAGCTCAAGAAGGGCGGCGAAAAGCATCAGCGGCGGCAACGGGCCGGCCATCTGCGCAGCCGGGAAAGCGAAAAGCTTCATCGTGCCGTGTTCGATGAACAGCAGCGCGGTGATGATTCTGAGAGCGGCCAGCCCATAGGGGCGATAGGCAGAAAGACGCTCGAAAGTTGACATTAAACCTCTCCTTTAAAACAATGAGAGTCGAGCGTTAGCCTGTCCTCCGCAGGGATTGAACACACGGATCGCTGACGGCCGTTCACTTTTTCGACAGCTAAACACCTGAGCGGACAGTTTTATTCGTCGGCCAGCCGTCAAAGCGGAATGTTGTCGTGTTTCTTCCACGGATTGGCGAGATCCTTGTTGCGCAGCATCTTTAGACCGCGCGCCAGCCGCCGGCGGGTCGAGTGCGGCATGATCACCTCATCGACATAACCGCGCTCGGCGGCGACGAAGGGCGAGAGGAACCTGTCCTCATACATTTTCGTATGCGCGGCGATCTTTTCGGGATCGGCGATATCCTTGCGGAAGATGATCTCGACAGCACCCCTGGCGCCCATCACGGCGATCTGCGCCGTCGGCCAGGCATAGTTGAGGTCGCCGCGAAGATGCTTTGACGCCATCACGTCATAGGCGCCGCCGAAGGCCTTGCGGGTGATGACGGTGAGCTTCGGCACCGTCGCCTCGGCATAGGCAAAGAGCAGCTTGGCGCCGTGCTTGATGAGGCCGCCATATTCCTGCGCCGTCCCTGGCAGGAAGCCCGGCACGTCGACGAAGGTGACGATCGGAATGTTGAAGCAATCGCAGAAGCGCACGAACCGGGCCGCCTTGCGCGAGGCGTCGCTGTCGAGAACGCCGGCCAGCACCATCGGCTGGTTGGCGACGACACCGACGGTGGAGCCTTCGACGCGGCCGAAGCCGCAGACAATGTTTTTGGCAAAGCTCGCCTGGATCTCGAAGAAATCCCCCTCGTCCGCCACCTTCCGGATCAGTTCCTTGATGTCGTAAGGCTTGTTGGAGCTCGCCGGCACCAGCGTATCGAGCGACATGTCGACCTCCGTCACCGACTGATAGCATTCGATCTCGGGCAGCGGCGCGGTATTCGAAAGCGGCAGGAAATCGATCAGCCGGCGCACCTGCAGCAAGGTTTCGACATCATTGTCGTAGGCGCCGTCGGCAATCGACGAGCGAACCGTATGCACGATAGCGCCCCCGAGTTCTTCCGCCGTCACCGTCTCGTTGGTGACGGTTTTCACCACATCGGGACCGGTAACGAACATGTAGGAGGTGTCCCGCACCATGAAGATGAAATCGGTCATGGCAGGCGAATAGACATCGCCGCCGGCGCAGGGACCCATGATCACCGAGATCTGCGGTATGACGCCGGAGGCGAGCACATTGCGCTGGAATACCTCCGCATAACCGCCGAGAGCCGCCACGCCCTCTTGGATACGGGCGCCGCCCGCATCATAAATACCCACGATCGGCGCGCGGTTCTTCAGCGCCATGTCCTGCACCTTCATGATCTTCTCGGCATGCGCTTCCGATAGCGAGCCGCCGAACACGGTGAAGTCCTTGGCAAAGACGAACACCGTTCGGCCGTTGACCGTGCCCCAGCCGGTGACGACGCCGTCGCCGGCAATACGGCTCTTATCCATGCCGAAATCGGTGGAGCGGTGTTCGACGAACATGTCGAACTCCTCAAACGAGCCTTCGTCGAGGAAGAGGTCGATGCGCTCGCGCGCCGTCAGCTTGCCGCGCTTATGCTGGGCGTCGATACGCGCCTCGCCGCCGCCGAGGCGGGCAATGCCCCGGCGCCGTTCCAGTTCCTCGAGAATTTCCTTCATGCGATCTCCCTCGCCGCTGCGGGCGGCAATCCGGCGGTTAGATTATGCGCTAGAGCAAGATGCCGAAGAGTGTGCGCGGTTTTCGGGCAACATCATGCTCCAATTATTTAGCGCCGCGCCCGCTGAGTGAGAAAACCGAGCGTATCCTTGCCGCGACGTCATCGGCCAGAATCTCGTCGGCAAGCTTGGGATCGGCGGCGATGCTGGTCACGTCGAAGGCACTGACGGCGATGACCGAGCCGTCTTCGACCGAGGCCGCATCGATGCTGATCTTGGCGACGTTGCGGTCCTTCTGGAAGCCGAGGCCCTTCTGGACGGAAACCACGCGGATCGTCAGCACCACCCGCGGCAGCACGGTGTCGCGCACGGTAGCGTTGATCGCCGCGTTGACGCGATCGTTGACGCCGGAAAGCAGCTCGGCCGGCATGTTAGGGCCGGAGAGAACGACGGCGCTGCGCACATCATAGACCGGCGCCGCCGGCTTGGTGGCCGAGAGGCTGCCGCAGGCCGTGAGCGCGACACAGATGAGTGTCGCCCGGCAAAAACACGACCTCAGCCAATTCATTGCAAAATCCCGCACCACCCCGTTGGAGTCGCAGACTTCGTCATAATGCATTGGAAGGCAATATGTTTCAGGCGCTTAGGGCGAAAAAAACATCCGCTGCGGCTTTGAACTCGGCAAAGCGCTTGGCACGCCGCTGCTCGGCTTCCTCGTCGCTGCCCCAATGCTCGATCGTCCAGTCTTCGTCGAGATGGGCCAGCGACCAGGCCTCCTCCACCGTCACCCGGCCCTCGGCCAAGGCGAGCGCCAGGATCGCCGAGCCGGTCAGCGTGGTGACTGTGTGGAGCGCGGCAAGTGCCATCGGGTTATCATATCTCGCGAGTGTGACGGCGAAGGCGGCCGTCGCCTCGCGCGGCTGCTCATGCGGCATCACCCCTTCGACGAGGATGAACCGGGCGCCGAGATCATTCGCCGCCCAGTCGATCACCGGATCCCAGCGCTCGGCTTGGCGCTCGACCAGCAGTTCCGGCTCCTCGGCGCGGTAGCAGATGAGGTCGCTGGCGGAAAAGCGCAGAATATCTTCGAAGATCGCCTGCGCATTGGCGGCAACGCCGTCGAGTGCGGTGTTGACGAGCCGCGTCACCGGCATGCTCATAGGATTGATCTCCTCGCCCTGCGCCTGCCATTCGGCAGCGACAAGCCGCGCCAGCGCCTCGGTCGGCACGGCGAGAACCTGCCGCGCCGGTGTGCGCACCATCTTGCCGTCGAGCGTAATCGCAAAACCGCCCTCGTGCTCGGCAACGGCGACATCGGTATAGAAACGCTTCGGCAGCGGCTTCTTCATCTGGATCTGCGCGCGGCGGATGGGATCGGGATGGCTCAGGCCTTCGGAAAGGTCGTTCAGCAAATCGCGCATGGGCTCACCTCAGGAAAAATGACGCAATATCTCGTTCGGATGGTAGGCGATCGCATCAGCGCCGTTGGCGATCAGCTCATCCACGCTGGCATAGCCCCAGGCAACGCCGATTGCCTTGGCGCCGGCAGCCTTTGCCATCTGCATATCGTAAACCGCATCGCCGATGACAATGGTGTCGGCAGCATTCATGCCGGTTTCATCGCAGCATTCCGTCACCATGGCCGGATGCGGTTTGGACGGGCAATCGTCGGCGGTGCGTGCGACGATGAAATGCTTGTCGAAACCATGCGTCTCCATCACGAGATTGAGCCCGCGGCGGGATTTACCCGTGACCGCGCCGATCAGCAGGTCGTCGCGCCCGATGATCGCATCGATCATCTCGCCGATGCCGGGAAACAGCGGCTCTTTGTAATCGATATCCTGACGCACGATCGAGAACAGCGATTTGTAATGCGCCGTCATGTCGACGTCTTCCTGCTCAACATGTGGCCTGCCCAGCATGCGGGCAATCGCGATATCGAGGGACAGGCCGATAATGGCCTTGGTGTCTTCAAAGCGCGGTTCCGGCTTGCCGAACTTGTCGAAGGTCCTGCGCATGGTTTCGTGGATCAGACCGGCGCTATCGACCAGTGTGCCGTCGCAATCAAAAAGCGCCAGTTTCATTCGGCGTCCCTTTCGGCACCGGCGAGGTCGAGGCCGAGAAGGTTCCAGGTCTGCACCATATGCGACGGCAGCGGCGCGGTGACGCGCAGGCGCCCGCCGGAGGGGTGCGGGATGTCGATGCGACGTGCGTGCAGATGCAGCTTCTTCTGGACGCCGCCTGGAAAATCCCAATTCGGATCGTCGTCGAAATATTTCGGGTCGCCGATGATCGGATGGCCGATATGCAGCGCGTGCACACGCAGCTGATGGGTACGGCCGGTATAGGGTTCCATCTCCAACCAGGCGAGGTTCTGGGCGGCGGTTTCGAGCACGCGATAGAAGGAAACGGCGTGATCTGCTCCGTCCTCGCCGTGTTTGGCGATCCGCATGCGGTCGCCGTCGATCGTCGGCTCCTTGACAAGCCAGGTCGAGATCTTGTCCTCGTGTTTGCGCGGCACACCCTTGACCAGCGCCCAGTAGGTCTTCTTGGTATCGCGCTCGCGGAAGGCGGCCGTCAGTTTCTGTGCTGCGCCGCGTGTGCGGGCGATGACGAGAACACCCGATGTGTCGCGGTCGAGACGGTGAACGAGCCGCGGCTTCTCGCCCTTCGGGCTGGTCCAGGCTTCGAGCATCTGGTCGATATGCCTGGCCACACCCGAGCCGCCCTGCACCGCAAGACCAGGAGGCTTGTTGAGCACGATTACCTTTTCGTCCTCATGCAGCACCATGCGCGACAGCAGCTCGAAATCCGTCGAATGCTTGAGATCCTTGCCGGCGATCGGTCCGGATTTCAGCTTCGCATCGACGTCGAGCGGCGGCACGCGCACCGTCTGGCCGGGCTGCACGCGCGCATCCGATTTGACACGTCCGCCGTCGACGCGCACCTGGCCGGAGCGCAATAGCTTCTGCAGCGGACCGAAGCCGAGCCCCGGAAAGTGCACCTTGAACCAGCGATCGAGCCGCATGCCCGCTTCGTCAGGTTCAATCTTGATATGTTCTATGCCAGCCATAAGAAATCTTTCGGAAATTGCAGCGCAGGCCGAGCCGGCGTTCTTGCCGCAGCCTTTAGAGCATTTTCACGCAAAACGGAAACCGGAATCGAAATCAGGCCAAAGCGCGCATGGTGGCGAGCCCGGCTATGACGGCCGCCATTGAAAATCCGACGCTCGCAGCGATATAAATACCCCCGGCGACGGTCTCGCCGCGCTCGAACAGCGAGATGGCGTCCAGCGAGAAGGCCGAGAAGGTAGTGAAGCCGCCAAGGAAGCCGGTGATCAGCAGGAGGCGCAATTCCACCGAGGCGTTGAATTTCCGCGCGATCAGTTCTGCGAAGACGCCGATGACGAAGCAGCCGACGACATTGACGGTAAGCGTGCCCCAGGGGAATGCCGGCCCCATCAGTTTCAGCGCCCACCGGCCGACATAATACCTGAGAACGGAACCGATAGCGCCGCCGAAGGCGACAAGGAGAGCCTGGATCATGAGCCGGATTTACCGCGTTGTGAAAGTGATTCCAATCGAGCTCATATGAATTCTTACCATTTTGTAAAATGCCAATGATTTTCTTATGAAGGCACCAAGATCACGCCGATACGGTGATTGGCATGACCCAGCTCCTGTCCGTATCGGCCAATACCGCCGCCATTGCTTTCGAGTCGCTGCGAATCCCGCAGCGTGTCGCGACGAGCACTGCGGCGCGCGACGCACGGCGCGTTGCCGACCGGCAGTTGAAGCCCGAAGGCACTGAGGAAATAGACGAGCCCTCCAGCATCATCCAGTCGACCGAAGTGGCACTCGACCTGATGGCCAAGGGCAACCGCCAGCCGCAGGCCGGCCTGAAACAGGCGCTGCGATCCTACGAAGACTTCTGAGGCGATCGCCTTCCAAACGACAGCCCGCGACTGCGGTTACAGTCGCGGGCTTTTCTGATTTAACGACAGCGCCGCGCGTCTTTTCAGACGCGCAAAGGACGCTGTAGCACTTTGAATGGCCTCTCACTTGCCCTGGGCGGAGAGCACCTGCAGGACCAGATCGACTTTGCCGGCCTTTTCGAAGGTCAGCGTCACAGGCACCGTGTCGCCCTGCTTGAACGGCGTCTTCACCTTCTGGAACATCAGATGCAGGGTGCCGGGCTCAAGCTTGATCGTCTCGCCCGCGGCGATGGCGACACCGTCCTTCAGCTGGCGCATCCGCATGACGTTATCCTTGGTCTCCATCTCGTGGATCTGAACCTCGCCTGATACAGGCGACGTCACGGACAGCAAGCGATCGTCCGTCTTGCCGTTGTTTTTCACTGTGAAAAAGCCGCCGCCGACCGGCTGGCCGGGCAGCATTGCCTTGGCGAACCCGCCGGAGATTTCGAGATCGCCGGCCTTGACCGTTTCGACAACCGGTGTAGCAGCGCCCATGCCCGCCGTCCCGCTCATGTTCATACCGGACATGTCCATGCCGGCCATATCCTCATGGTCGTGACCGTGGTCTTCGCCGGCCATGACCTTCAAAAGCGGTGCCGGGCTTTTCAGCCCATGCGCATCGCCGCCTTCTTTTGCCACCTGGTCCCAGGCCGTGACCATATCGCCGCATATCTGTGTCACCGGAAAGGCGAGCGAGGTGCCGGCCTCGACGCCTGATACTTTCCCCTGGATGACGAAAGTGTCGTAGAAATCGTCGGCGAGATTGCCGTTCTTCCAGCGCACTTCGATCGCGCCCTTGTTCACCCTGTCGCCGTGATTGTCGTAGGTCTTCTGATAGTCGCCCTTGATCACCTCGAGCTCCCAGCCGGCTTTCGGTTGCGGTTTGGCGAAGACGAAGCCTTCCGGCAGCTTGACCCGCACTTCCGTGGTCGCCTTGCCGTCGCAGCCGTGCGGCACCTGCAGCGTGGCGAGAATGGTGCTGTCCTGCGTCGCTTGCTTGTCGAGGAAGCTCACATGGGCCTCGGCGCCGGCAATGGCGGTTGCGGAAAGAAGGGCGGCAAGCCCTAGCGTTTTGCCGAATGTCTTGCCAAAAGTCTTGATGGTCTTCATCGGATATCTCCTCGCCGGCCGCGGTATTTTCTCGGGCGGACCGGCATGCTGAATCATAGGCGGTGGAGGAAGATCAGACGAGAATGGGAGGCGCGCGCGAATTCGGCCGCCAGACGGCGCTTGCGCCTGAAACGGCCGATGTTTCGATCGGCGCGTTGATCAGCGCAGCGAGTTCGCGCTCGAGCCAAGAGTCCGCATCCGGCGTCGGCAGGATGGTGGAGACCGACAGCCGGCAGGCTTCGCAATTCGGCTTGAAGGCAATGGTCTTGCCGTCGGCATCCTTGACGGTGACGCAGAGCGAGGCGAAGGTGCCGTCGGGCAGCACATAGGCCGCGGCATCGTAGCCTTCGGCAGCGACAGCCTGCGGCGCCTGATGGGCAAGGCCGAGCAAAAGCAGGCTCAATGCGCAAAGCATGCGCAGGAAGAGCGTCGCTTTCAGTCCGGTCTGCCGCATGAGATCCCCTTCAACAGAAGGCCGCGATAGCCGGTTTTAGCACGGAATGCAAAAGCAGATTTGCCTGAGATCAACGCTTGCTGGGAATAAGACGACAAAAATTTGCCCGGTCACGACATTTGGTCTTGCCAAGTGCTGCACCCACCGGATAATTGCGCCAACCTTGTTGGGAGAAGCCGGTGCGTTTTTTGCCGGTGCCGAAGGAGCAACCGCCCCGGAAACTCTCAGGCAAAAGGACCAGCAAGGGGCAGACGGAACTCTGGAGAGAAGCGTTCTCGAAACGCTCGCCGAAGGGATAACAATCTCAGGCACAGGGACAGAGGGGGCTCAGGAGAGAAGTGCGCAACCGCGCCTTCAGATTTGAGCCCGCGCCTTCTGGGGAAGGCGCAAACCCCGGAGGCGTCTTTTGGACGATACTGCTGCCCTGAAGAAAACCCCGCTGCATGCCCTGCATCTTTCGCTTGGCGCCCGCATGGTGCCGTTCGCGGGCTATGACATGCCGGTGCAATATCCCGCCGGCGTGATGAAGGAACATCTTCACACCCGCGCCGAAGCCGGTCTCTTCGATGTCTCCCATATGGGCCAGGTCATCGTGAAGGCGAAATCGGGCAGCTACGAAGATGCGGCGCTAGCGCTCGAAAGCCTGGTGCCGGTCGATATCCTTGGCCTTGCCGAAGGCCGCCAGCGCTACGGCTTCTTCACCGACGATACCGGCTGCATTCTCGACGACCTGATGATCACCCATCTCGACGACCACCTTTTCGTCGTCGTCAATGCCGCCTGCAAGGAAGCTGATGTAGCCCATCTCAAGGCCCATATCGGCGACCAGTGTGATGTCACCGTCCTCGACCGCGCGTTGATCGCGCTTCAGGGACCACGCGCGGTCGAGGTTCTTGCCGAACTCTGGGCCGATGTCGCGGCAATGAAATTCATGGACGTGCGCCACTGCCGCCTGCACGATGTTTCCTGTCTGGTCTCGCGCTCCGGCTATAGCGGCGAGGACGGCTTCGAGATCTCGATTCCATCAGACAAGGCCGAAGATGTCACCATGCGGTTGCTCGAACATCCCGATGTCCAGCCGATCGGCCTCGGCGCCCGCGATTCGCTGCGCCTCGAAGCCGGTCTCTGCCTCTATGGCAACGACATCGATACGACCACCTCGCCGGTCGAGGCAGCGCTGGAATGGGCCATGCAGAAGGCAAGGCGCGGCAACGGTGCGCGCGCCGGCGGCTTCCCGGGCTCCGGCCGCATCCTGTCCGAACTCGAAAACGGCGCCGCGCGCCGCCGCGTCGGCCTGAAGCCGGAAGGCAAGGCGCCGGTGCGCGGCCATGCCAAGCTCTATGCCGATGCTGAGGGCAAGGTCGAAATCGGCGACGTCACTTCGGGCGGCTTCGGTCCCAGCGTCGAAGGCCCCGTCGCCATGGGATACGTGCCGGTCTCCCACGCTGCGCCAGGCACGCTCGTCTACGCCGAGGTGCGCGGCAAATATCTGCCGATCACCGTCAGCGCCCTGCCCTTCGTCACACCGACCTACAAACGCTAAACCTTTTCCAGAGAGGACGAACAATGCTGAAATTTACCGAAGAACACGAATGGCTGAAGATCGAAGGCGGCGTTGCGACGGTCGGCATCACCAACTATGCCGTCGATCAACTCGGCGACCTGGTTTTCGTCGAGTTGCCGGAAGTCGGCGCGACCTTCTCCAAGAACGGCAATGCCGCAACCGTTGAATCCGTCAAGGCTGCTTCCGACGTCTATTGTCCGCTTGATGGCGAGATCACCGAGGTCAATCCGGCCATCGTTGCAGATCCGTCGCTGGTCAATTCCGATCCTCAGGGCGCCGGCTGGTTTTTCAAGCTGAAGCTTGCAAATGCTGCCGACGCCGATGGCCTGCTCGACGAGGCGGCCTACAAGGAGCTCACTGCGTAATGACGACGCCGACAGAATTCCAGTTCACCGACTATCAGCCCTACGATTTCGCCAATCGCCGTCATATCGGCCCCTCGCCGGCCGAGATGACCGACATGCTGAAGGTGATCGGCTATAACAGCCTCGACGGCCTGATCGACGCGACGTTGCCGCCCTCGATCCGCCAGAAGGAGCCGCTCGTCTGGGGCGCGCCGATGACCGAGCGCGAGGCGCTCGACAAGCTGCGCGAGACCGCCAACAAGAACAAGGTGCTGGTCTCGCTGATCGGCCAGGGTTACTACGGCACCATCACGCCGCCGGTCATCCAGCGCAACATCCTGGAAAACCCCGCCTGGTACACCGCCTATACGCCTTATCAGCCGGAGATCAGCCAGGGCCGCCTGGAAGCGCTGTTGAACTACCAGACGATGATCTGCGACCTGACCGGCCTCGACGTCGCCAACGCCTCGCTGCTCGACGAGGCAACCGCCGCCGCCGAAGGCATGGCGATCGCCGAGCGCGTCGCCAAGTCGAAAGCGAAGGCCTTCTTCGTCGATGCAGACTGCCATCCGCAGACCATCTCCCTCATCCGCACCCGCGCCGAGCCGCTCGGCTGGAGCGTCATCGTCGGCAATCCCTTCACCGATCTCGATCCCGTCGACGTCTTCGGCGCGATCTTCCAGTATCCCGGCACGCACGGTCACGTGCATGATTTCACTGGCCTGATCTCGCGCCTGCACCAGACCGGCGCCATTGCCGTGGTCGCCGCTGATATCCTGGCGCTGACGCTGCTGAAATCGCCCGGCGAAATGGGTGCCGATATCGCCGTCGGCTCCTCGCAGCGCTTCGGTGTCACGGTTGGCTACGGCGGCCCGCATGCAGCCTATATGTCGGTCAAGGATACCATCAAGCGCTCCATGCCCGGCCGCCTCGTCGGCGTTTCCGTCGATGCCCGCGGCAATCGCGCCTATCGCCTGTCGCTGCAGACCCGCGAACAGCATATCCGCCGCGAGAAGGCGACGTCGAACATCTGCACCGCCCAGGTGCTGCTTGCCGTCATGGCCTCGATGTATGCCGTCTTCCACGGCCCGAAGGGCATCAAGGCGATCGCCCAGCAGGTGCACCAGAAGGCCGTGCTGATGGCCAAGGGGCTGGAAAAGCTCGGTTACAAGGTCGAACCCGACACCTTCTTCGACACCATCACCGTCGACGTCGGCCACATGCAGGGTCTGATCATGCGTGCCGCCGTCGCCGAAGGCGTCAATCTGCGCAAGGTCGGCGAAACGAAAATCGGCATGAGCCTCGACGAACGCACCCGGCCGGCGACGCTCGAAGCCGTCTGGCGCGCCTTCGGCGGCAATTTCACCATTGCCGATTTCGAGCCCTCCTATCGCCTGCCGAAGGGCCTGCTCAGAACCAGCGATTACCTCGCCCATCCGATCTTCCACATGAACCGCGCCGAAAGCGAGATGACGCGTTATATCCGCCGGCTTTCCGATCGCGACTTGGCGCTCGACCGCTCGATGATCCCGCTCGGCTCCTGCACGATGAAACTCAACGCGACGGCGGAAATGCTGCCGATCACCTGGCCGGAATTTTCCGACATCCATCCCTTCGTGCCGGCTGATCAGGCACTCGGCTACCGCGAGATGATCGACGACCTGATCGAAAAGCTCTGCGCCGTCACCGGCTACGACGCCTTCTCCATGCAGCCGAATTCCGGCGCGCAGGGCGAATATGCCGGCCTGCTGACCATCCGCAACTATCATATCGCCAATGGCGATAGCCATCGCGACGTCTGCCTGATCCCGACCTCGGCACACGGCACCAACCCGGCCTCGGCCCAGATGGCCGGCATGAAGGTGGTCGTCGTCAAGGTGCGCGAAAACGGCGATATCGATCTTGACGATTTCCGCGCCAAGGCGGAGCAGCACGCCGAGAACCTCGCCTGCTGCATGATCACCTACCCTTCGACGCATGGCGTCTTCGAGGAGACCGTCAAGGAAATCTGCGATCTCGTGCATGAGCATGGCGGCCAGGTCTATCTCGACGGCGCCAACATGAATGCCATGGTCGGCCTGTCCCGCCCCGGTGACATCGGCTCCGACGTTTCGCATCTCAACCTGCACAAGACCTTTTGCATTCCGCATGGCGGCGGCGGACCCGGCATGGGCCCGATCGGCGTCAAGGCGCATCTGGCACCCTATCTGCCCGGCCATCCCGAAACCGACGGGCGTTCGGGTGCGGTTTCAGCCGCCGCCTTCGGCTCGGCCTCGATCCTGCCGATCTCCTGGAGCTATTGCCTGATGATGGGCGGCGAAGGCCTGACGCAGGCAACCAAGGTGGCGATCCTCAACGCCAACTATATCGCCGCCCGGTTGAAGGGCGCCTATGACGTGCTCTACAAATCGGAGACCGGCCGCGTCGCGCATGAATGCATCATCGACACCCGCCCACTGGTCGACAGCGCGGGCGTCACGGTCGACGACGTCGCCAAGCGCCTGATCGACTGCGGCTTTCACGCGCCAACCATGAGCTGGCCGGTCGCCGGCACGCTGATGATCGAGCCGACGGAAAGCGAGACCAAGGCCGAACTCGACCGTTTCTGCGAGGCGATGCTGGCGATCCGCGAGGAAGCCCGCGCCATCGAGGATGGCCGCATGGACAAGGTGAACAACCCGCTGAAGAACGCCCCGCACACGGTGGAAGATCTCGTCGGCGAATGGGATCGTCCTTACAGCCGCGAACAGGCCTGCTTCCCGCCCGGCGCCTTCCGCGTCGACAAATACTGGTCGCCGGTCAACCGCGTCGACAACGTCTATGGCGACCGCAACCTGATCTGCACCTGCCCGCCGGTGGAAAGCTACGCCGAGGCGGCGGAGTAGCAGCCATTCGGCAAGCCCTTCCCACGAGTTGGGAGGGGCTTGCCGCTTCTGGGGCAGAAGGATCAAATTTAACCTTTCTTAGCAAGTCTCTGTTAGCAATTCAGAAAGGCGGCTTCCATCAACATGGATCACCGCTGGTCCCTTGTTTTGCGTGCAGGTTCTCATGCGTCCCTCGGCCGTGCCAGCAATCCTCCTCGCCGCCCTGCTCCTGTCGGGATGCGCTGCCAGTTCTGGCGCCGAAGATGTGCTGGGCAACGTGCCATCGCCGGAAACGACCAATGCCATCGCGCAGCCGAGCGGCCCGATCCCTGCCGCCGCTGTTGGTGATCCTGCGCCGCAGGCAAGCCCGCCACAGCAGGCGTTGAGCTGGGCAGGACAAGTTCCCGAGCCGCAGGCGCTCGTGCCCGCAGACAGGCCGGTCGGGATGCCGCTGCCGACGGAGAAGCCGGTCGCCCTGCTGATGCCGGCCAATCCCGCGGGCGATGCAATGCCCGATGTCGCCGCGAGATCGCCGACACGCGGGCAGATTTACGGCCACCGCTTCCGTGATGCCAAGCCCATCAACTTCGGCTCCACCTCGCCGCGAAAGCTTGCCGTGCACGGCGTCGACGTGTCGCGCTGGCAGGGCGAGATCGACTGGGAGACGCTGCGCAGGCAAGGCGCCAATTTCGTCTACATCAAGGCCACGGACGGCGGCGACCATCTTGATCCGATGTTCAAGAAGAACTGGCGCCGGGCCAAGGAAGCCGGCCTGAAACACGGCGCCTATCATTTCTTTTATTGGTGCCGGACCGCCGGCGAACAGGCCGACTGGTTCATCCGCAACGTGCCCAGGGAAGCAAATGCCCTTCCGCCTGTTATCGACGTCGAATGGAACGGCGAATCGAGCTGCAAGCGGCGCATTTCCCCCGCCCGCGTCCGGGAAAAGATGCAGGTTTTCATGGACAAGCTGGAACGCCATTACGGCCAACGCCCAATCATCTACACGGCGCCGGACTTCTACCGCGATAATTTGAAGGGCCAAATGCTCGACTATCCCTTCTGGCTGCGCTCGGTGGCCGCTCATCCCTCCAATGTGTACCCCGGCCGCAAGTGGCTGTTCTGGCAGTATTCCGGCTCCGGCCTTTCCGAAGGCGTTGACGGCAAGATCGACCTCAACGTGTTCAACGGCAACGAAAACGATTGGCACGACTGGGTGGCGACGCGATAGCGACGCTGTCCATGGTTCTGCGCCCCTCCGATATCCTTCCGTGCCGATCCGAAACAGATGGACGGCAAGACGCGCTCAGCTATAGGTCTTTGCTAATGCAATGCCTTCAGCATTTCCTAAACCCTCGCAGCTACAAGGTTACCATCCAGTTCTGGGGAAACGGCTGATGGGCATTGCGAGCACTGCTCTTTCGGGGATGCGAGCACAGACGACGCGTGTCGGCGCAATTGCCAACAACATCGCCAATAGCAGCACGCCGGGCTATGCCAGGCTGAACACCAGCCTCACCTCCGTTGTGTCAGGCGGCGTCCAGGCCATCGTCAGCCCGACGGCATCCGATGTCGATCCGGCCACCGAGCTGACCGATCTGATCGAAGCCGAGCAGAGCTAAAAGGCGAACGCCGTGGTCTTCGAAACCGGCGCCGACATGTGGGAAATGCTTATGAGCATCAAGCGCGACTGAGCACGCCCCGATTTCATCGAGAATTGGCTGGCTGAGATTTTCCCGCCAGCCTGAAGGGCGCGACTATCAGGAGTGCGCCGGCTCGACCTGGCGCTGGACGGCAAGGGCCGCCAGATCGGCAGGCTTCAGTTCGACGGATTCACCGCAGCCGCAGGCCGAGGTCTGGTTCGGATTGGTGAAGGTGAAGCCGGAGCGCAGCGTCGTCGTCTCGAAACCCATTTCGGTGCCGAGCAGATAAAGGGCTGCCGACGGCTCAACCCAGACTTTGGCGCCGTCGCGCTCGATCAAATCGTCCTTGGCATTGGGCTCGGTCACCAGGTCAATGGTATATTCCATCCCGGCGCAGCCGCCCTTCTTGATGCCGACGCGAATGCCTTTGGCATCCGATCCTGAGTTCTCGACGATCGCCTTGACGCGGGCCGCGGCACCGTCCGTCATGCTCATGATTGCAAAGCCCATCGGCTCATTCTCCTTCCGCAACCGGGGTCAAGATCCGGTGCATCGTGATTCAAATGTAGTCGTCCGAGGTAAACGGATCAATACCGATCCTCTCAGTACCAGCCGACGGCGACCTGCGCCTCTTCGGACATACGATCCGGCGTCCACGGCGGATCGAAGGTCATGGCTACCTCGACGCCGGACACGCCTTCGACGGCACCGACGGCATTTTCGACCCAGCCGGGCATCTCGCCGGCAACCGGGCACCCGGGTGCGGTCAGCGTCATCATGATCTTCACCATCCGGTCCTCTTCGATGTCGATCTTGTAGATCAGACCCAGCTCGAAGATGTCGGCTGGAATTTCCGGATCGTAGACGGTCTTCAGCGCGCTGATGACGTCGTCGCTCAGCCGCGCCAGTTCATCGGCCGGAATGCTGGAATGCACGATGCCTTCGCGCACGTCGATCTTCTGTTCGCTTTCGTCCAGGCTCATCACGGACACTCCTCAAGCAAAGAACTTGCGCGCATATTCAAGCGCATCGGCCAGGGCATCGACCTCGGCGCGGGTATTGTACATGCCGAAGGATGCACGGCATGTGGAGGTGACGCCGAAGCGTTTCAAGAGCGGCATGGCGCAATGCGTGCCGGCCCTGACCGCAATACCCTGCCGGTCGATCACCATCGAGACGTCATGGGCATGGATACCGGCAAGCTCGAAGGAAAAGATGCTTCCCTTGTCGGGTGCCGTCCCGAAGACGCGCAGCGAATTAACGGATTTCAGCCGCTCGATCGCATAGGCGGCAAGATCGGCCTCATGGCGGGCGATCGCCTCGCGGCCAACCTTCTCCATGTAGTCGAGCGCGTAACCGAGCCCGATCGCCTGCACGATCGGCGGCGTGCCGGCCTCGAAGCGATGCGGCGGGTCGTTATAAGTGACCATATCCTCGGCGACCTCGAAGATCATCTCCCCGCCGCCCTGGAACGGCCGCATCTCGAAAAGCCGCTCCTTCTTGCCGTAGAGCACGCCGATGCCCGACGGGCCGTAGAGTTTGTGACCGGTCATGACGTACCAGTCGCAATCGATATCCTGCACGTCGACAGGCAGATGCACGGCGCCCTGGCTGCCGTCGATCAGCACCGGGATGCCGCGTTCGTGCGCGATCCGGCAGACTTCCTTGACGGGAACGATGGTGCCGAGCGCATTCGACATATGGGTGATGGCAACGAGCTTGGTGCGCTCCGTCAGGCTTTTCTCGAAATCCTCGATATGGAAGGCGCCCTCGTCGTCAACGGGCACCCAGACGAGTTTGGCCCCCTGCCGCTCGCGGATGAAGTGCCAGGGCACGATGTTGGAATGGTGCTCCATGATCGTCAGCACGATCTCGTCGCCTTCACCGATCTTCGGCATGCCCCAGCCATAGGCAACGGTGTTGATCGCTTCCGTCGAATTCTTGGTGAAGACGATGTCGTTCACCGAAGGCGCATTGAGGAAGCGACGGACCTTCTCGCGCGCTGCCTCATAGGCATCCGTCGCTGCATTCGAGAGATAGTGCAGGCCACGATGCACATTGGCATATTCATGGCTATAGGCATGCGAGATGGCGTCGATCACCACCTGCGGCTTCTGCGCTGATGCGCCGTTGTCGAGATAGACCAGCGGCTTGCCATACACCTTCTCCGCCAGGATCGGAAAATCCCGACGGATGGCTTCGACGTCGTATTGCGTGGCCGGCACGATCTTGTCCATTTGATATATCCGATCAGGCGTGCTTTTCGAGCCAGGCCGAAATCACGCCTTCAAGCGCCTCGACCAGGTCCTCATCTTCCAGTTCCTCGACGATTTCGGCGACGAAGGCGTTGACGAGCATCGCCCGCGCCTTGTTCTCCGGAATGCCGCGCGCCATCATGTAATAGAGATGGTTGGCGTCGATATCGGTCACCGTGGCGCCATGGCCGCACTGGACGTCGTCGGCGAAAATTTCGAGTTCGGGCTTGACCGAGAATTCGGCATCGTCGGACATCAGCAACGTGTTGCAGGCCATCTTGGCATCGGTCTTCTGCGCATCGGGCGCGACCCGGATCATGCCCTGGAACACACCTTTGGCGCGGTCGAAGACGACGTTGCGGATCACTTCGGTCGAGCCGGTATTCGGCACGTCGTGGCCGAGCACCATCGTCACATCGGTATGCGTGTCGCCGCCGAGCAGATTGATGCCGCGCAGCGTCAGGTCTGCGCCCTCGCCCGTCACCTTGATGTTGAGCTCCTGGCGCACCAGCCTGCCGCCGGCATTGATGACGAAAAGCCGAAGCTTGGCGTCGGCGCCGAGATCGATGCGGATCTGGCCGAGATGCGTATCGTCGGCTCCCTGCTGCTGCAATATGATCCAGGTCAGCTCCGTGCCCTCGCCGACAACGATGTCACTGACGTGAGACACAAAGGCTGCGTCGCCAGTCACCGCAAGGTGACGCTCGATGACGGTCGCCTTGACGTTTGCGCCGAAGGAAACAGGAAGACGCGTGTGCGTCTGCCCACCGGCATGGATGAACTGGATTTCGAGCGGGTTTTCAAGCTCGGTATCGGCAGGCACGTCGACGACATAGCCGTCGCGCACGAAGCTGCCATTGATGCGGCCGACCGCGTCGTCGCTGCCGAGCGCATTCAGGCCGTCCGCGGCGGAGCCGTCGAGCAGACGTTCGGAATAGGGCGAAACGCCAAGACCGTCAGCGGCAGCCTTCTGGTTGGAATGGCCCTGAATCACCGCCAGCACCGTGGCATCAGCAATGATCGGCTCCAAAGCGTCCGAGCCGGCATCACCCGCCTGCGACGGCACAGTGCGCAAAAGATTCTTGAGGTCGGTATAGTGCCAGGCCTCGATCCGGCGCGTCGGCAGGCCGGCTTTCTTCAGATCGTCGAGAAGCCGGTCCCGCAGTGCTGTTACCGCACCATTGCCCGGCAGCTCACCGATCTGCTGATTGAAGGCCTCGATCAGCGCCGTCTCGGCCGCAGTCAGGCGGCTCGTCGTCTGCATATTCATGGACGTCGTCCTTTCCACCCGAAACTCAGGCCGCCGTGCCGATGATGTCGGCATAGCCGTTGGCTTCCAGCTCATGCGCCAGCGTCTTGTCGCCCGACTTGATCACCTGGCCCTTGTAGAGCACGTGGACGGTATCCGGCACGATGTAGTCGAGCAGGCGCTGGTAGTGGGTGATGACCACGACCGCGCGGTCCGGCGAACGCAGCGCGTTGACGCCGTCGGCGACGATCTTCAGCGCGTCGATGTCGAGCCCGGAATCGGTTTCGTCGAGCACGCAGAGCTTCGGTTCGAGCAGCGCCATCTGCAGGATCTCGGCGCGCTTCTTCTCGCCGCCGGAGAACCCGACGTTCAGCGGCCGCTTCAGCATCTCGGTATTGATCTGCAGCTTGCCGGCGGCATCCTTGACGCGGCGCATGAAGTCCGGCGTCGTCAGCTCGTCCTCGCCGCGCGCCTTGCGCTGCTCGTTCATCGCCACCTTCAGGAACTGCATGGTGGCAACACCCGGGATTTCGACCGGGTACTGGAAGGCGAGGAAGATGCCCTTGGAGGCGCGTTCGGAGGGATCAAGCTCGAGAATGCTCTCGCCATTGTAGAGAATGTCACCCTCGGTGACTTCGTAATCGCTGCGGCCGGACAGCACATAGGAGAGCGTCGACTTGCCGGAGCCGTTCGGCCCCATGATCGCGGCAACCTCGCCGGCTTTCACGGTCAGGTTCAAGCCACGGATGATCTCGGTGCCGTCTTCGGCGATGCGGGCATGGAGGTTCTTGATTTCAAGCATTTCGTTTTTCCTGTGTACTCGGGCACAAGCGACCCAGCGTCTGTACAAAAGTGGATGTGAAGATCAGTTTATAAGAGGCGCTTAAGTGCCACAAAGGCAATAAGCACCATGGCGGCTCCCGCAATGCTCATTATCCAGCTCATTCTCTCCGCGTTCGGCCGTTTGCGGCGAAAAACGAAAAGACTGGCAACCGCCACGCCAATCGGTGTGGCCACCTGATCAATAAACTGCGCAGTTTCCATGTCAGCCGACCGAGCCTTCTAGCGAGATGCTGATCAGCTTCTGCGCCTCGACGGCGAATTCCATCGGCAGTTCCTGCAGCACTTCCTTGACGAAACCGTTGACGATCAGGGCGATCGCCGCTTCGGTCGGGATGCCACGCTGCAGGCAGTAGAACAGCTGGTCCTCGGAGATCTTTGAGGTTGTCGCCTCATGCTCGAACTGCGCCGTCGAATTCTTCGCCTCGATATAGGGCACGGTATGGGCGCCGCACTTGTCGCCGATCAGCAACGAATCGCACTGGGTGAAGTTGCGCGCATTCGATGCCTTGCGGTGAGCCGAGACCTGGCCGCGATAGGTGTTGTTGGAAACGCCGGCGGCGATGCCCTTGGAGACGATGCGGCTCGACGTGTTCTTGCCGAGATGGATCATCTTGGTGCCGCTGTCGATCTGCTGATGGCCATTCGAAACGGCGATCGAGTAGAATTCGCCGCGGCTGTCATCGCCGCGCAGGATGCAGGACGGATATTTCCAGGTGATCGCCGAGCCGGTTTCGACCTGCGTCCAGGAAATCTTCGAGCGGTCGCCCCGGCAATCGCCGCGCTTGGTGACGAAGTTGTAGATGCCGCCCTTGCCGTTCTTGTCGCCGGGATACCAGTTCTGCACCGTCGAATATTTGATCTCGGCATCGTCGAGCGCAACCAGCTCGACCACGGCGGCATGCAGCTGGTTTTCATCGCGCTGCGGCGCCGTGCAGCCTTCGAGATAGGAGACGTAGGCGCCCTCTTCCGCAATGATCAGCGTGCGCTCGAACTGGCCAGTGCCCTTCTCATTGATGCGAAAATACGTGGACAGCTCCATTGGGCAACGAACGCCCTTCGGCACGAAGACGAAGGAACCGTCGGTGAATACAGCCGAATTCAGCGTCGCATAATAATTGTCCGAGGTCGGCACGACCGAGCCGAGATATTTCCGGACGAGATCGGGATATTCGCGGATTGCTTCCGAGATCGACATGAAGATCACGCCGGCCTTCTTCAGCTCTGCCTTGAAGGTGGTAACGACCGAGACGCTGTCGAAAACGGCGTCGACGGCGATCTTCGGCTTCTCGACGCCGGCAAGGATCTCCTGCTCACGCAGCGGGATGCCGAGCTTTTCGTAGACCTTCAACAGCTCCGGATCGACATCGTCGAGCGACTTCGGACCCGGCGTGCTCTTCGGTGCGGCGTAATAATAGATGTCGTTGAAATCGATCTTCGGATAGTTGACGCGCGCCCAGGTCGGCTCTTCCAGCGTCAGCCAGCGCCGATAGGCCTCGAGACGCCATTCCAGCATCCATTCCGGCTCCTGCTTCTTGGCCGAAATGAAGCGGATGATATCCTCGGACAGGCCTTTCGGCGCCTTGTCCATCTCGATGACGGTCTCGAAACCGTATTTGTACTGATCCACATCGATCAGGCGCACCCGGTCGATTGTTTCCTGCACGGCAGCCATCTCATTCTCCAATCTCGCCGGATACAAGGTCCGGCAGCTTGTAGCGTTGGGGCAATTACCTTACCCCTCATGTAAGAGGCCAAAAGGGACTTTTCAGCCCGAATGGCAAGCGGAAATTTGCGTTTCCGCAAGTTTTGGCACGGGGCAAACGGCCTCGCCAGCCGACCTGCGTCGGTTGGCGATCTTCGCGAAAGCCGCAATCGCCCTGTCGATATCCTCTTCCGTTGTCGAAAAGCCAAGCGAGATGCGCAGTGCCCCGAGCTTGGCGTCACGGCCCATCGCCGTCAGCACATGGCTTTCGCCGAGCCGGCCGGATGAGCAGGCCGAGCCTGCCGAAAGGGCAACGCCTTCGAGATCGAAAGCGATCTGTCCGGTCTCGGCCTTCAGCCCCGGCAGAGTGAAGAAGACCGTATTGGCGACTCGCTCGCCGCCCTCGCCGTGGATCATCACATCGGCTGCCGCCTCACGCATGCCGGCTTCCAAGCGCTCGCGTAGCGCACCGATGGCCGCATTGCGCGCCTCGAGTCCGTCGGCCGCGGCTTCTGCCGCTGCGCCGAAGCCGATCAGCGCCAGCGAATTCTGTGTCCCTGAGCGGTGACCCCGCTCCTGCCCGCCACCCTGGATCAGCGGCCTGGGCATCAGCGCCTCACCGCGCGCAATGAGCGCGCCGGCCCCCTTCGGCCCGCCGATCTTGTGCGAGGAAACAATAATGAAATCGGCGCCGATCTTTTCGATGTCAAGCGGGATGCGGCCGGCAGCCTGCACGGCATCGACCACGAAGAGGCCGCCATGGGCGTGGACGATCTTTGCCGCCGCCTCAACCGGCTGGACGATGCCGGTCTCATTGTTGACGAGCATGACGGCGACCATCGGCAGGCCGGCGGCCTTGTCATGCGCATCGAGCAGCTTGGAGAGTGCGTCGAGATCGACGACACCGGCTTCCGTCACCGGGATCTCCGTCATACTCTCCCTGGCGAAGCGGCCGCCTTCGCGCACCGCGGGATGCTCAATCGCCGAAAAATAAAGATGGCCAAGCCGAAGCGGCGTGCGGCCCATGCGGAAATCCGGCGTCAGCACCAGATTGGCGGCCTCGGTCGCGCCGCTGGTAAAGACCACATTGCCGGCATCTGTGCCGGCAAATGCCGCCACCTTGCGTCGTGCGCCTTCGATGGCGGCACGCGCCGCGCGACCCTCTCCGTGCACACTGTTCGGATTGCCAAACACGTCCATGGCGCGCATGATCGCCGCGCGTGCTGCGGGGTGCAGCGGCGCTGTGGCATTCCAGTCGAGATAAAGGCGTGGCGGCGCCATGATCTTCAGTCCTGCGCTTGACGAGCTTGCTTCAGCGGCCGCGGTTCATTTTTCTTGAAATTTCCGCCGGGCTTGCCTTATGACACGTTCCACGATGCGTGGATCGCCATGCAAGTTTCGAATTGTTCTAAACTGCGTTTTAGAAAAGCTGACAACACTAGTCAAGTCATGTTGTCGTCCAACGCAGCGCGAACGCGAAATAAAACCCGGAGTACCAATGCCCGAAGTTATTTTCAACGGCCCAGCCGGCCGTCTTGAAGGCCGCTACCAGCCCTCCAAGGAAAAAAGCGCGCCCATCGCCCTGATTCTGCATCCGCATCCGCAGTTCGGCGGCACGATGAACAATCAGATCGTCTATCAGCTCTTCTACATGTTCCAGAAGCGCGGGTTCACGACGCTGCGCTTCAACTTCCGGGGCATCGGCCGCAGCCAGGGTGAATTCGACCACGGCGCGGGCGAACTCTCGGATGCCGCCTCGGCGCTCGACTGGGTGCAGAGCCTGCATCCCGATTCCAAGACCTGCTGGGTCGCCGGTTATTCCTTCGGCTCCTGGATCGGCATGCAGTTGTTGATGCGCCGGCCGGAGATCGAAGGCTTCATGTCGATCGCCCCGCAGCCGAACACCTACGACTTTTCCTTCCTGGCGCCCTGCCCGTCTTCCGGCCTGATCATCAACGGTGAGGCCGACAAGGTGGCGCCGGAAAAGGATGTCAATGGCCTTGTGGAGAAACTGAAGACCCAGAAGGGCATCCTCATTACCCATCGCACAGTTGCCAACGCCAACCACTTCTTCAACGGCCAGGTGGAAACGCTGATGGGCGAATGCGAGGACTATCTCGACCGGCGCCTCAACGGCGAACTGGTGCCGGAACCGGCCGCCAAGCGGATCCGCTGACACCACGAAATCCAGGCGTCATCGATGCCGTGACGGCCCGGAACACAACCGGGCCGGATGTGCCAGAACAGATCACCTATCGAGTTGCAATCCATATTGCAGTGCGGTAGGGTCCTCGCGATCCTAACAAAAGCGAGGTCCGCAATGACCAAGTCGTTCGGGGAAGTCCTGGATAAGTATAGGGGTATTGGTCCGGGGTTCGATTTTCTTCGAATAGGGCTCGCCTTTTCCATCGTATTGACCCATTCCTTTTTGTTAACCGAGAACACTGACTTCATCAGGGGGTCGGTATTCTGGTTTACTGAATACGCTCTTGTTCCGATGTTCTTCGCTTTGAGCGGATTTCTGATCGCCGGCAGCGCACAGCGCCTGAGCCTCCGGAATTTCCTGATCAACCGAGGCTTGCGCATCGTCCCGGCCCTTGCGGTCGATATCGTCGTCTGCTCGTTGATTATCGGGCCGATCATTACGGTCGTGTACCACGCCGAATATTTTACCGATCAGCGGTTTTTCAAATACTTCCTGAATATCGTCGGCTGGATCCATTACGAGCTGCCGGGCGTCTTCCAGGATAATCCGAGCCAGCGCGTCAACGGCGCTCTCTGGACGGTTCCCTGGGAAATCTTCTGCTACATCATCATGTCGTTCCTGATGATCACCGCCATCGTCAAGACGCGCTACAAGCTGCTCGCGGTGACGATCGCTTACATCGTCATCGGCCTTATTGTGCAGAAGATGCCCCATCTGTTGCCTGATACAATCAAGCCGATCGCGCGCTTCCTGTTCATGAGCCGAGGTTCCCAGCTGATAACGGCTTTCATGATGGGCATCGTCGCCTTTCAGTTCAAAGCGGTCATTCCGCATTCCCGATGGCTGTTCGCCGCCGCCTGCCTGGTTTGCATCGTTGCTATCCTCACCCTGGACAGCCGGGCGACGGAGTCGGTGATGAACCGGCCCCTGGTCATCACCTCTCTCGTTTACATCACCGTCTTCGTCGGCCTGTCCGAGGTGCCCATCCCGGCCTTTTTCAGGAAAGGCGACTACTCCTACGGCGTCTATCTCTATCACGACCCGTTTTTGCAGATCTGGATCAGCTCGTTCCCGTCGGTTTTCCTCTATCCGAAATATGGTGCGCTGGCGCTCTATCTCGTCGGTCTGCCATCGGCTCTCGCCGTTGCGGTGCTGTCCTGGCATTTCATCGAGAAGCCCATTCTTGGCCTTCGCAAGAAGTTCTCCTTCATCGCCCAGGTCAGGGGCGTCGAGGATGGCCATCAGGCTGGACGCGAATCCAACGTCCGGCCGGTCGCTGTAAAGAGTTAGAGGCCTTTCCTGGTCAGGAAAGGCTCTCAGGCTTTGCCGGCCGCATCTCGGCGGTGAGCTCGAAAGCCGAGTCCAGCACTCCATCGATGAGGATCGGCGCGCTTTCGCGCATGCCGATCTTCCTCAGCACACGCTGCGAAGCGATGTTGTCGGGATGCGTGAAGGCAATGAAGCCCTGCGCAAACTGCCTTTCGAAGAACCAGTCAGCCAGCACGCTCGCCGCTTCCGTTGCCAGGCCTTTGCCCCACGCCTCCTCGCGCAGGGAGTAGCCGAGTTCGAATTGCTCGTTCCTGAACTTTGAGATCCCGGCACGGCCGAGAAACTGACCATCTTCGGCCAGGAGCTTGTATTTGGTCGTGCCGTCGCGCGCCTGCTCCCCGAACCAGCCGCGCAGCCGCTCTTCAGCCTTCTCCAGGCTCCACGGCGCATTGCCGGACAGATATCGAGTCGTCGCCATCGTCGAATGCAGCTGCTGCACCAGGGCAGCATCGCCTTCGTCCCACATGACGAAGCGCATCCGGGACGTCTTGAGAATGACCGTCTCCGACATCATGCCTCCACGATGACGCCGCCGCTGACCGGGGCGGCCACCCCTGTCGTGCCGGGAAATGTCAGCGGCAGCCCGTGCAGCGAGCGGACGGCGAGATAGGCCCAGGCCTCGGCCTCGATCGCATCGCCGTCAAAGCCCGCCTCCTCGGCGCTCAATATTCTCGATCCCAGCCCTCCGGCCATGGCCGAGAACTCCGCCATCACGGTGGCATTCAGCCGCCCGCCGCCGCAGACGATATAGATCGCTGGGGTCTCGGGCAGGAAGCCGGCAGATTTGATGATCGAGGCAGCCGCGACATGCGCCAGCGTCCGGGCGCCGTCTTCAAGGCTCGCCTCCTCCGGCCGAAGCGGCGCGAAATCGCCGCGGTCCAGCGACCGGCGGATATTGCCGCGGAAGAACTGGCTTTGCAGATAACGCTCCGCCAGGCCGGCCACGACCTTGCCGCGCCCACCGATCTCGCCGCCGGGATCATAGGTTCTGCCGGTTTGCATCTCCACCCACTGGTCGATCAGCGTATTGCCCGGACCGCTGTCGAAGGCCGATATCCGGCCGTCGGTGCCGATAAAGGTCAGATTGGAAATGCCGCCGATATTGACGAAGCAGACCGCCTGTCCCTGCTGCTGGAATTTTCCCGCAAGTGCGGCGTGATAGGCCGGCACCAGAGGCGCGCCCTGCCCGCCATGGACCATGTCGTTGGCGCGCATGTCGTAGACCACCGATATCCCAGTTCTCTTCGCAAGTTCCTGCCCATCGCCGATCTGGATCGTCAGTGCCTCATCAGGGCGATGGAGCACCGTCTGGCCATGGAAGCCGAGAACATCGACGCCAGCGGCGGAAAGCCCGAAACGCTCCAGGAATGCCGTTACGGCAGTTGCATGCCGCAGGGTAAGTTCAAGCTCGATGTCACGAAGCTCGGCGGGTCGTTGGCTCCTGTCGCTCAGCAGACATGCGATTTCCAGCGCCCGTTTGAGCCGACCGCGAAAATCGGCGTCATAGGGCACGCCCATGAACGGCCCGCGCTCGATGAAGCCGCGGCCGTCGGTCCTGATCAGCGCGACGTCGATTCCGTCCATCGACGTGCCGCTCATCAGACCGATCGCGGTCCTGATGACATCCATGAGGCTTCCTTCCCGCGATTCCCGGATGCACTTTGATAAAAACAGTGCTAAACGCGCCGCGACAGATCAACAACAACGAACTTGCGCGAGGCCGGATGGGCGAGCGCAGATATCAAGAGACGAAGGCCATGTCCGAGTTCAAGTCCGATTTCCTCCGCACGCTGAAAGAGCGCGGCTTCATTCATCAGGTCTCCGATGAAAGCGGCCTCGATAACCTGTTCGCCAAGGAAACCGTGACGGCCTATATCGGCTTCGATCCGACGGCGCCCAGCCTGCATGCCGGCTCGCTGATCCAGATCATGATGCTGCACTGGATGCAGAAGACCGGTCACCGCGCCATCTCGCTGATGGGCGGCGGCACCGGCATGGTCGGTGATCCCTCCTTCAAGGAAGAAGCGCGCCAGCTCATGACCGTCGATACGATCGAAAGCAACATCGCCTCGATCAAGCGCGTCTTCTCCAACTACCTGAACTACGGCGACGGTCCCAAGGACGCGCTGATGATCAACAATGCCGAATGGCTGCGCTCGCTGAAGTATCTCGAATTCCTGCGCGACGTCGGCAAGCACTTCTCGGTCAACCGCATGCTGTCCTTCGACAGCGTCAAGACGCGTCTCGACCGCGAACAGTCACTGTCCTTCCTGGAATTCAACTACATGATCCTCCAGGCCTACGACTTCGTCGAGCTTGCCAAGCGCTACGACTGCCGCCTGCAGATGGGCGGTTCGGACCAGTGGGGCAATATCGTCAACGGCATCGATCTCGGTCACCGCATGGGCACACCGCAGCTCTATGCGCTGACATCGCCGCTGCTGACGACATCGTCGGGCGCCAAGATGGGCAAGTCGGCGACGGGCGCTGTCTGGCTGAATGCTGACATGCTCTCGGCTTACGATTTCTGGCAGTACTGGCGCAACACCGAGGATGCCGACGTCTCGCGCTTCCTGAAGCTCTACACCACGCTGCCGATGGATGAAATCGCCCGTCTCTCGGCACTCGGCGGTTCGGAGATCAACGAGGTCAAGAAGATCCTTGCGACCGAGGTAACGGCAATCCTGCACGGTCGCGAGGCCGCTGAACAGGCCGCCGAAACGGCGCGCAAGACCTTCGAGGAAGGCGGCCTCTCGGAAAACCTGCCGTCGGTCGACGTGCCCGCCTCCGAGCTCGACGCCGGCATCGGCCTGCTGTCGCTGATCGTTCGCGCCGGCCTTGCCTCATCGAACGGCGAAGCCCGCCGTCACGTCCAGGGCGGCGCCGTCCGCATCAACGACGAGGCGGTCAGCGACGAGCGCAAGATGATCGGCAGCGGCGAAATCACGACCGACGGCGTCATCAAGCTTTCGCTCGGCAAGAAGAAGCACATCCTGATCCGCCGCGCGGCGTAAGCGGCTTCAATTCCGAACCGATATCAAAGCCGGCGCCTGCGCCGGCTTCTTCTTTGCCTCACTATTCGGGCCGGCGAGCAAGATCATTCAGCTCAACGCCGGCATTTCGGGTCATCTCGTCTGGTTTCTTAAGAAGATAGCCGGGTGGATCGACGCTTGAAGCGGGCTTCACCCGCGACCACCAGCTGATCGAGAAGATCGGCGGCGTCATTTCCGCGTCTAGAGGGACCATCAGGACGTGGTCGGAACGGATCACCGCCTCCTGCGATTTCAGCCGTACGCCCTTTTCCGCGGAAAGCGACACGTCGGCAATCGTGACGGCCATCATCGCGGCCGATGCGAAAGAAACTGTCCGGGCGCACTGCATGGCATCCTCCGACATTGCACCGGCCGTTGCTTCCTGGCCGGGACAGTATAGTACATCAGATTTTCCTAAAATAGGCAAAGCATCAATGCCGGATTTGTCAGCCTGGCTTGGAATTGGCTTTGTCGTGGCGGAGCCCACGCATTTCTCTACTGCGAAGCGCCACGACCCGCATAACGAATACTTTGTCGGAACCTTTTCCGCCCGCCGGGATTTGCGACCTGTGGATTGGAGCGCCGGCATGATCAACGACCTCTGGTATAAAAACGCTATCATCTACTGCCTGTCCGTCGAGACCTTCATGGATGCGAACGGTGACGGCGTGGGTGATTTTCCAGGCCTGATGCGGCGTCTCGACTATCTCTCCGGCCTTGGCGTGACGGCGATCTGGCTCATGCCGTTCCAGGCCTCGCCCGGTCGCGATGATGGTTACGACGTCTCCGACTATTACAATGTTGACCCGCGTTATGGCTCGCTCGGCGATTTCGTCGAATTCACCCACGGCGCCAAGCAGCGCGGTATCCGGGTGCTGATCGATCTGGTGATCAATCATACGTCCAAGGACCATCCCTGGTTCCAGGACGCCAGGAGCGATCCGCGCTCGCGCTATCGCGACTGGTACGTCTGGTCCGAGAAAAAGCCGGCGAATGCCGATCAGGGCATGGTTTTCCCCGGCGTCCAGAAGACGACCTGGACCCATGACGACAAAGCCAAGGCCTATTATTTTCACCGCTTCTACGATCATCAGCCCGATCTCAATACGTCGAACCCCGAGGTGCAGGCGGAAATCCTCAAGATCATGGGCTTCTGGATTCAGCTCGGCGTCTCCGGTTTCAGGATGGATGCCGCTCCCTTCATCATCGCGACGAAAGGCGCCGACGTTACCAAGCCTGTAGAGCAGTTCGACATGCTGAGGAAATTTCGCGAATTCCTGCAGTGGCGCCTGGGCGATTCAATCATTCTGGCGGAGGCCAATATCCTGCCGAAGGACAATTTCGAATATTTTGGCGATGACGGTGACCGCATGCAGATGATGTTCAATTTCCAGGTCAATCAAGCGCTGTTTTATGCCTTCGCCAGCGCCGATACGCGCCCGCTCAAGAAGGCCCTGGACGCCACAAAGCCGCGCCCAGCGACCGCGCAATGGGGCCTCTTCCTCCGCAACCATGATGAACTGGATCTCGGTCGGCTGACGGAAAAACAACGCGGCGCGGTATTTGCAGCCTTCGGAGCTGAAAAGGACATGCAGCTCTACGACAGAGGCATTCGTCGTCGCTTGGCGCCGATGCTCGGTGGCGACCGCCGCAGGATCGAAATGGCCTACAGCCTATTGTTTTCGCTGCCTGGAACGCCTGTCATCCGCTACGGCGACGAAATCGGCATGGGCGATGACCTTTGTCTGCCGGAGCGTAATTGCGCACGCACCCCGATGCAGTGGTCGACCGAACCGGAGGGCGGTTTCACCAAAAGTCAAAAGCCGATCTCGCCGGTCATCAAGGACGGCCCCTACGGTTTCCAGCATGTCAATGTTGCTGCACAGCGGCGCGATCCCAATTCGCTGCTGAATTGGACCGAGCGGATGATCCGGATGCGCAAAGAAGCCCCTGAGATCGGCTGGGGCGATTTTTCGGTGATCGACACCGGCAACGATGGCGTGCTGGCGCTTCGTTATGACTGGCGCGGCAATTCGGTGTTGATCCTGCATAACCTGCACCCGCAGCCGACGGAAGTGACCTTCGATCCCGACATCGGTGAAGACGGACGACAGTTGATCGATATTGCCGATGGCGCGAGCAGCAAGGCAAACGGGAAAGGATTTCATATCGTCGTGCTCGATGCCTACGCTTATCGCTGGTATCGCGTCGGCGGTCTCGACTATCTCCTCAGGCGGAGAGAGATTTAGCTACGTCACGCCACGACCACTGCCGTGACCGCTTCCCGCCTCACTGGAATTCGAAGATCTGCCGGAAAACACCCGGCGCGATGATCGACAGCGGGTTGATCTGCAGGTTCGGCTGGTCGAACTTGCCTGTCAGCTTGAAGGTGATGCCGATGAGGCCGCGGTCGCTGCCATTGCCGAGGATAACGCCGATCAACGGCAGTTCGGCAAAGAGGCGGTTGAGGCCGTAGGCCGGCATGAAGGTGCCGGTCATGTCCATGTTGCCCTTGCGGTCGCGCACGATGCCCTGGAAGGTTGCGCCGATCTGGTCGCCTCGCAGCACGCCGTTTTCGATGCCGACCATGCCATTGCGCGAAACGACACGGGCAAAGCCGCGCTGGAAGCGCTGCGACGAGGTATCGATATCGCGCTTGACGGCCTCGTTGAGGCTGCGCTGCTCACTTCCAACGGGCGTCGAGACAATCGAGCGCAGCCGTTGTTCGTTGACGATCGCGAAGCGGCGCACATCGAGGGAGCCGTCCCAGCCGCCCTCCGCCCCCAGCCGGATCGCCAGATTGAGCAGGCCGCCCTGCATGTGCTGGTAGAGATCGGCGAAACGCGATACCGCGCCGGCATCGCCGCTGGTGATGTTGATGACGCCGCCGTCCTGCATCTGGCTGACCACCGCCTCGCCGCTATCGGTAACGGCGGAAAAATTGAGCGTCTGCAGCTTGTCGCCGCGCAGTGATATTTGCGCCTGGAAATTGCCGACTTTCTCGTCGTTGAAGCCGATGACGTTTTTCAGCCTGGCGCGCACCGATACGCCGGTGTCGCCGGCATCCCCATCACCATCGTTACCCGAGCCCGATTTCAACCGCTGGATGACTGGCCGCGCATCGGCGCTGTCGCCGGAGACCGAGACGTCGAAATTGCCCTTGCTGCGTTTCACCGACAGGGCGAAATCGTCGAGCGAGGAGAGCTTGACGCTATCGAAATCGGCCGAGATCAGCCCGCCCTTGCCGATGTTCAACGATCCGCTGGCACCGAAACCGTCGCCCTTCAGGCGGAAGTTCATGATCTGGGTATTGTCGGCCGGGCCTGACGTTTCGAACTCGGCCGTGGCGGCGATGCCGCTGCCTTTAGACCAGCCGATCCAAGGCAATTCGAGCAGCGACTTGGTGAGGTCGAGCTGGACGTCCTGCCGGCCGTCGTCGATCCGCGTCAGCACCATCTTCACGCTGCCGGCGACGATGCCGGAAAGGCCGGGTATCAGCTTGTTGCGCTGGTCCTCGGAAAGCGTCGCGGTGATCACCCGCTGCCGCGCCGCTGTATCGGATGCCTCGACCGGTTCGGTAAAATCGATATCGGCCGGGACACCGTCGATCTGGGCCTTGGCGTCGAGCGTGATCCGTTTCGGATTGCCGTTCAGCGTGCCGTCGAGATTGCTGATCATTCGGCCGGAAAACGGCTTGGCAAGATCGACGTCGGTGAGCTTCATTGCCGCTGTCCATTCGGCAGGCGGCGGGTTTTGCGAGGAGAGCAGGCCGAAATGGGCCTTCACATTCGCCTCGATCCGGCCCTTGAGATCGTCGGGCGTAAAGCCGGCGCGCTGCAGCACCCGGATCGGCCTGTAGGTCAGAAGTTCGCCGACGGCATCCGCCGGGCCGGACACCGCGAGATCGATATCGGCCATCAGCGGCTTATCGTAGGTGGCGGGCAAGATGAACGTCCCCTGCCCGAGACCGACGGACCGGCCGGACGGGAAATAGGACGTGCCGTTCTTGATCGCGATCGTCGCAACCGGGCCGCTCAGGTCGAAATGCGCTGACGTGTCGCGGATCGGCGGAATGTCGCCGGCGACATTCATCCGCGCTCCCGCAATGTCGAAGCCGATGCGGATCTGGTTGGCATCGAGTTTCAATCCCTTGCCGCCGGCTGCCTCATCCAGCCTGCCGAAGGGAATGAAGACCGATATGGTGGCGTTGGTGACGGTGCCGCCAAAGAGATTGCCGTGCACCCAGGTGCGCACCTTGGGCGCCATCCAGAACGGCCAGAGCTGCTTGATCGCTGTCGTCTGCAACTGCGCCGACTGGCCGGCGAAGCTGATTTCCGGCGATTTGTCGCCGAGTTTGACGTGCAGGGACCCGTAGAGCGCACCGAGCGGGCTGGAAGCGGTTATGTTGGGAAACTGGAATTCACGGCCGGCGACCATGTAGCGCCCCGTCGCCTGGACGTCGAAGGAGAGCGTCGGCTCGCCGGAGCCGCCGGGGGCTGCCGTGCCGCCGCTGACGAGCAGGTCGATGCCGAAGCCCTTGCCGGCCTGCGAGTCGAGCTTGTCGAGATCGATCAGCGCACCATTGATGGGAAGCGTCGTCGCGCCGAACCGGGCGTTCGATCGGGCGATCTCGATCGTCTGCTTGGCGAAATCATAGACGAGATTGATTTGCCCGCCCGACAGCTCCTGCGGATCGCCGTCGGCATAGATCAGGCCGGGATCGATGTCGAGCGTCGCCGCAAGCGCCGGCTGCACGCCATCGCGCCCTCTGGTGGCCGACACCGTGAGGTCGGCAAAGGCGCTGAGCCCCTGCCGTATTGCGCCCTGATCGTTGCGTTTCAGCCCGAAGGGCGTGAGGTCGGCATGCTTCAGCGTCGCAACGACCTTCGACACGTGGCCGTCTTCCTTCTCGGCCAGCACATCGAGCTCCGCCACTTCGCCGTTCAGCGCGACTTCGCCGGTCAGTTGCAGCGAGGATGGGCCGGCATGGGCAAAGACGAGATTGTCGATGACCAGCGACAGCGGACCGTTGGCGGTATCGGCAAGCTTGATGTCGATGCCGGAGATGCGCATCGAATTCGTCGAGCCGCGCGTCACGATGCTATCGAACATGTCGAACTGCGAGAAGATTTTCTCCATCGCCGCCGGCACGGCGTCGATGCGCAGATCATCGAGCTTGACGGGATTGCCGGAGGGCAAAAGCGCGGTATCGAGCGCGATATCCTCCGCTTCGATGTCCGTCACTGCGATCCGGCCGCGGAAAAGCTGCAGCGGATCGAGCCCCAGGCGCACCGAACCCGTCGTCGACAGGTGCTGGCCGCTCTCCTGGTCGATCATGTTGACGTTGCGCGCTTCAAGCGCCAGCCGGAAATCCGAGGTGAAGCGGATGACGGTGGAACCGACCTCGGCGCGGTAGCGCGGTCCGGCCACGCCATTCAGCGCCGCCTGCGCCTGCTGCGACAGCGGCTTGTCGAATAGGCCGCTCTCGACGGTGAAAACGATGGCAGCAAGAATAAGCAGGATCAGTCCCAGAAATCCTGAGCTCAGCTTCACCGTGCGGCGCATCGGCGAACGCGGCGGCGGGCAATGAACGATGATCGGATCCTCGGCCTGGGCGGACGGCAAGCGGTCCAGCGCAACGATATCCTTCTTGCGAAACGTGACCTTTTCGCCGCGGATGGCTGACATGCGCCCTTGGGCTCTCCCTTAACTGAAGAATTGAACCCGGCCATGCTGGACGGGTATCCGTCCACTATATAATTCGGGGAGAGTAAGTGTCATCCACAAACCCGGCAAAAGAAAGGTTTTCCCAATGGCGGTTCCCAGCATCGGCGTCTCTGCCCCTGATTTCAACCTTCCCCGCGACGGCGGCGGCCGCGTTTCGCTGGCCGAATTCCACGGCAAACCGCTCGTGCTGTTCTTCTACCCCAAGGACGACACCACGGGCTGCACCGCCGAATCACTGGCTTTCACCGCGTTGGCAGCCGAGTTCGAAGCGGCGGGTGCCGCCGTCATCGGCATGTCGCCCGATTCGGCCGCCTGCCATGACAAGTTCATCAAGAAGCACCGTCTTTCGGTGGCGCTCGCCTCGGACGAGGAAAAGACGACGCTGCAGGCCTATGGCGTCTGGAAGGAAAAGAGCATGTATGGCCGCAACTTCATGGGTGTCGAGCGTACCACTTTCCTGATCCGCCAGGACGGCACGATCGCCACCATCTGGCAGAAGGTGAAGGTGCAGGGCCATGCAGAAACCGTGCTCGAGGCCGTGAGGAACCTGGCGGCGTGACCGGCGATCTCACGATAACCTCGCTGCGCGGCGGCGCCATCGATGCGATCTGTTCGGCCGATCTCGACCGCAAGACGGCACTTGCGCAGGAAAGCGCCACCCGCTGGTTCACCCGCCGGGTGTCGCTGCGCTCGCCGCTCGATGCGGCGCTGCCCGACAGGCCCGGCCGTCCCGAGAAACCGGTGCTGACGCCGCCGACCCAGGTGGAGAAGCGCTCGCTGCATACGCTCAAAGGGCGGATCGCGCTGCTCCACGCCATCGCCCATATCGAACTCAACGCCGTCGATCTGGCGCTCGACATCGTCGCACGATTCGCGACCGAGCAGGTGCCGAATTCCTTTTTCGACGGCTGGATGCAGGTCGCCTTCGAGGAGGCGAAGCATTTCCGCATGGTGCGCGCCAGGCTCAACGATCTCGGCGCCGATTACGGCGATCTGCCCGCCCATGACGGGCTCTGGCAGGCCGCCCATTCGACCCGCAACGATCTGACGGCAAGGCTCGCCGTCGTGCCGTTGATCCTGGAGGCCCGCGGCCTCGACGTCACGCCGTCGCTGCAGGCGAAGATGCGCCAGACCGGCGATCTCGAAAGTGCCGATGTCCTCGACGTCATCTACAACGACGAGAAAGGCCATGTCGCCGTCGGCGCCAAATGGTTCCGCTTCCTCTGCGCCCGCGAGAAGCGCGACCCTGCAAAAGCCTTCCAGGAGCTGGTGCGGGCGAATTTCCGCGGACCGCTGAAGCCGCCTTTCAACGATCTTGCCCGCGCCGAGGCTGGGCTGACGCCGTCCTTCTACCGCTCGCTCGCATCGATCAGCCACGCTTGAAGTCACTGAAATTTATGATGCGCCGGCGACAATGAAAGCATTCATTAACCATAACGGTGTCTAATTTCCGAAAGAGGCGTAGAGCATCAATCGGGAGAGCCTGCGTGAACAGCGGACATCAGCACCGGGTATTCGGCAGACGGGCGCAGGAACATATCCTCATCCTGGCAAGCGGCGACAAGGTCCGCCATATGACGGTCCGGCCGTGGATGGCTGCGCTGACCCTCTGCTTCGTCGGCGTCTTCTCGATCGGCTATCTCCTGGCCACGTCCTATCTCGTGCTGCGCGACGATCTGATCGGCGCCACCATGGCCCGCCAGGCGCGCATGCAGCACGACTATGAAGACCGCATCGCCGCCCTCCGCGCGCAGGTCGACCGCATCACCTCCCGCCAGCTTCTCGATCAGCAGGTGGTCGAAGACAAAGTCGACAAGCTGATGGAGCAGCAAATGGCGCTCACCTCGCGCCATGGCAAACTCGACAATCTGCTCGACCGGGCCGAAAGCTCCGGCCTGACGGAAAAAGACGGCGCCCTGCCCGCGCCGACTTCCCCGGTTCAGTCTTATGCGCCCGATAGCAAGGACAAGCGTGCATCGCTTAACCGTGGCGGCGTCGAGGCGATCGAGAAACAACTGGCGAGCGGCGCGCCCGCCGATGCGACACCGGACAACTCGACGCTCGCCTATGTGCCGGCCACTGATACGGTCGGCGACCGTGCCGACCGCATCTTCTCCAAGGTGACGCTATCGCTGAAAGATGTCGAACAGGATCAGCGCAGCCGGGTCGAACAGCTGACGAGCGATGCCGGCAATGCCGCCAACGCCATCGAGACCGTGCTGACCCGCTTCAAGATTCCGATGCCCGAGAGCGCTGCCGAGAAAGACGATGACGATGCGGTCGGCGGCCCCTATGTCGAGCCTGAAAGCAACGACGGCTTCAACAATTCGCTGGTTGCGCTCGACGGCGCACTGACCCGGCTCGAGGCAGTGCGCAGCACCGCCGAATCCCTGCCGTTCCGCAATCCCGCTATCGGCAAGGACGTGACCAGCCCCTTCGGCAACCGCCGTGATCCGTTCCTCGGCCGCCTCGCGCTCCATTCCGGCATCGACTTCCGCTTTTCGCCGGGCGAAAGGATCCGCCCGACAGCGCCCGGCAAGGTGATTTCGGCCGGCTGGACCGGCGGCTACGGCAACATGGTCGAGGTCGATCACGGCAACGGCATCTCGACGCGCTACGGGCATATGTCTGAGGTTCTGGTCAAGGTCGGCGACACAGTCGATAGCAACGACGTCATCGGCCTTGCCGGCAGCACCGGCCGCTCGACGGGCACCCACCTGCACTATGAAGTGCGACAGGACGGCAATGCCGTCGATCCAGTATATTTCATGAATGCCGGCCTTAAACTCGCCACCTATATCAAGTAACTCCTGCCCGGTAACCAACGCTTCACTCTGCAATGGGTGCGGCGTCTCTAATTCTTGACTTGCCGGCCATTCGGGGCTATGTCGCGCTGCATTGCGGCATGCAATCCCGCCGACTCGTTCAGAGTTCGGCCGAACCTGAATGGAAACAGTTTTCCCTTTGACGAAATTTGCTGACCTTGGCTTGAGCCAAAAAGTGCTATCCGCTGTTACGGATGCGGGCTACACGATCCCCACGCCTATTCAGGCGGGAGCCATCCCGTTTGCGCTCGAGCGCCGCGATATTTGCGGCATCGCGCAGACCGGCACTGGCAAGACGGCATCCTTCGTGCTGCCGATGCTGTCGCTTCTCGAAAAGGGCCGTGCGCGTGCGCGCATGCCCCGCACGCTGATTCTCGAACCGACGCGCGAACTCGCCGCTCAGGTCGCCGAGAATTTCGAGAAATACGGCAAGAACCACCGCCTCAACGTCGCCCTCCTGATCGGTGGCGTTTCCTTCGAAGACCAGGACCGCAAGCTCGAGCGCGGCGCCGATGTGCTGATCTGCACGCCCGGCCGCCTGCTCGACCATTTCGAGCGCGGCAAGCTCCTGATGAGTGGCGTCGAGATCCTTGTCATCGACGAGGCCGACCGCATGCTCGACATGGGTTTCATCCCCGATATCGAACGCATCGCCAAGATGATCCCGTTCACCCGCCAGACGCTGTTCTTCTCGGCAACCATGCCGTCGGAGATCCAGAAGCTCGCCGACCGCTTCCTGCAGAACCCCGAGCGCATCGAGGTCGCAAAGCCGGCTTCCGCCGCAGCGACCGTGACGCAGCGTTTCGTCGCCTCGCACGGCAAGGATTACGAAAAGCGCGCCGTCCTGCGCGAACTCGTCCGCGCCCAGACCGAGCTCAAGAACGCCATCATCTTTTGCAACCGCAAGAAGGATGTCGCCGATCTCTTCCGTTCGCTCGAACGCCATGGTTTCTCGGTCGGCGCCCTGCATGGCGACATGGACCAGCGTTCCCGCACGATGACGCTGCAGAGCTTCCGTGACGGCAACCTCCAGCTTTTGGTCGCTTCCGACGTCGCCGCCCGCGGCCTCGATATCCCTGATGTCAGCCACGTCTTCAATTTCGACGTACCGATCCATTCCGAGGATTACGTCCACCGCATCGGCCGCACCGGCCGTGCCGGCCGCTCGGGTGCCGCCTTTACGCTCGTCACCAAGCGCGACACGAAGTTCGTCGATGCCATCGAGAAGCTGATCGGCGAAAAGGTCGAATGGCTGAGCGGTGACCTGACGTCGCTGCCGCCGCCGGCAGAAGACAGCCGGGACAGCGAACGCCCGCGCCGCAACAGCCGCGAGCGTGGCGCCAGAGATGGTGCAGGCCGGGATCGTGCGCCGAGAGAGAATGGCGACAAGGATCGTGGACGCGGACGCGGCAATCGCGCCGCCGCGAGTCATAAATCTGACAACGACATACAGGATAATGGCGTCGACGTGATTGAAGCAGCACCAGTAAAGGCCGACATCGTGAAGAACGAGCGCAAAGCAGAGCAGAAGCCGCAGAACAATGCGCGTAACAGTCGGCCTTACCCGGCAAATGATGACAGCCGCGACCGCCGCCGTCATCGCGACCACGACGACGGCCCGACCCCGGTCGGCTTCGGCGACGATATCCCGGCCTTCATGCTGATCGCCGGCAGCGCCAAGGCCTGAACATCCAATGGGCAGGCCCGGCCTTGATTTTCCGGGCTTCGGCGTAGGCCTGGTAATTCTGCGCGACGCCAAAATCCTTCTCTACAAGCGCTTGCGCGCACCTGAAGCCGGCTACTGGAATATTGTCGGCGGCAAGGTCGATCACATGGAGCCGGCGGAGCAAGCCGCTCGCCGCGAGGCCGAGGAAGAAACCGGCCTCGTGATCGGCCGTGTCGAACGGCTCGGCATGACCGAGCAGATCATCGACGCCGACCGCCAGCACTGGATCTCTCTGCTCTATGTCACCCGCGACATCGAGGGCGAGCCGCAACTGACCGAACCGGACAAGCTTTCGGATTTCGGCTGGTTTCCCCTGACCAATTTGCCCGAGCCGCTGTCGGCCTTCACCAAGGCCGCGATAGCAGCCTTGCCTGCAGCATGGGGCGAATAGCTATTCGGCGCGAAGCGACGCCTCATAGGCAAGCCGCACCCATTTCGCCATTAGATCGGGATCGTCATAGGCCTCGTCGGGGATCGACCAGTAGGGCATTTTTACCGGCCTGCCCTTCTTGCCCTCATAGGTCCATTGCGTGGCTCCGGCGGCGGCAAATTCAGGCGCGCTCGTCTCGTCGGCCTTCAACAGCATTTCGTCGCGCACTTCAAGCGCGATAATCCGTCCGAGATGATAGATGCCTTTACCGCCGAACATGCGCTTGATCGTGACTGGCCCGAGCCCCTGAAACATTTCCTCGATCCCGGCATTGTCCATCCTCTATCCCCTTGAAATCTCGATCGCTGCGAAAATCACAGCGCGTGATAATCCCGGTTCATATAGATGAGCGCCGGGTGTTTTTCGCTGAAGCGGACGGCCGCGACCTCACCGAAGACGACATTGTGCGTCGGCATTTCCTTGATGTCGGTCACCCGGCAATCGAAGGCGGCGAGCGCATCGAAGAGAACCGGCGCGCCGGTGACGAGTGTGTCGAAACGGGCGCTGGCGAAGCGGTCGTCATTGGAAAGCGGGGTGCGCCCGGAGAAAGCGTCGGCAACGGCCTGGTGATGGGCGCCGAGCGTGTTCAGCACGAAGACGCCGCTGCGGAAAAAGATCTCGTTTTTCGGATTGGTGTTGTTGAGGCAGATCAGCACCGAGGCCGGATTGTCCGAGACCGAGCAGGCGGCGGTAATGGTAACGCCGCGGCGCACGCCTTCCATCGCCGTCGTCACGAGCTGTACATGGCCGGCATAACGGCTCATGGCGTCGCGATACAGGCCGGGGTCGATATGCTGCCTGTTCAACACCTGCTTCTCCGTGCGCGCGCTTTTTGCCTGGATTGTTTTGCCATCGCGCCAATATGGCGAGCATCGGTTACCTTTTCTACAATAGGACCGGTGAAAAGCGCCGTGTTGCGCTTGTTTTTCTTTGACGATCGCGGCCTTGCGGATAAAAGGGCATGGACGATGGCTAGGGATGTCCGCCTTTCATGATCAACCTGCGTGGCATAGCAGCTTTTCTGGCGCTGCTGGGAGCGGCGGCTGAAAGCCATGCGGCTGGCGTGACGATCGGCGTCGTCGCTCCTCAGAACGGCCCGCTCGCCCTCCTCGGCGCCCAGATTGCCTCGGGCGCCGGCTTCGAGATCCAGCAGTCGGGAAATACTCTGGTCGCCATCAACGAGACCTGCGAAGACAATAGCGGTGCTGCGGTTGCCGACGCGCTTGTCAGCGCCAAGGTGCAGGTCGCGATCGGCTTTCTCTGCAGCGAAACGCTCGAAGGCGCGCTGCCGAAGCTGAAGGACGCCAGCATTCCCGCGATCACCGTCTCCGTGCGCTCCCGCATCCTGATGGAGGATGCATTGAAGAACGGCTGGCCGCTCTTCCGGGCGGCGCCCGCCGACGGCGCCGAGGCAGCAAAGATCATTGAGGTGATCCTGAAGGACTGGGCCGCCGATCCGATCGCCCTGATCGAGGACGGCACCATTCATGGCCGCGAACTAACGGAATCGGTGCGCAATGCGCTGGAGCAGAACGGCCTGAAGCCGGTCTTTACCGATACCTACCGTCCGGGACAGGAGCAGCAGATTGCCCTGGTCCGCCGCCTGAAACGGGCCGGCGCCACCAGGGTCTTCATCGGCGGCGACCGCAACGACGTCGCCGTCATCGCCCGCGACGCCAAGGCCGAGAACATCCAGCTTTCCATCCTCGGCGGCGATGCCATGCGCGCTGCCGACCAGCCGCTGCCGCTGAATTCAGGCGTGCGCGCCGTCGCCCTGCCCGAATACGCTACCCTGCCGGAAGGCACGGCTGCTGCCGGCGCGCTGCATGCCAAAGGCGTCGAGCCGGAAGGTTATGTCCTGCCGTCGCTGGCCGCCGCCCTCATTGCCGGCCAGGCCGGGCAAGCCGCCGTTGCGGCGGGCAAGCCCCTCCAGGAGACGCTTCTCGGCACGACATTCCAGACGCCGGTCGGCGCTATTGCCTTCACCGGTGCGCATGAACTTTCGCAAAATCCCTACCGCCTGCTCGAATGGCGGGGCAACGGCTTTTTTCCACCTGCGGCGCCGACGCAATGAGCAGCGGCCGCCAGCTTTGAATTCTGGCGCCGCAGTGAAATCGCGCGCCCTATACGGAGTAGTTTTGATGACGCTGCCCATTCGCATTGCCCCCTCGATCCTCGCAGCGGATTTCGCCAGGCTCGGCGAGGAGGTGCGCGACGTGACGGCCGCCGGCGCCGACTGGATCCATCTCGACGTGATGGACGGGCATTTCGTGCCGAACATCTCCTTCGGCCCCGATGTCATCAAGTCGTTGCGCTCCTATACATCAGCCACGTTCGACTGCCACCTGATGATCTCGCCGGTCGACGACTATCTCGAAGCCTTCGCCAAGGCCGGCTGCGACCGCATCACCGTCCATACCGAAGCCGGACCGCATCTGCACCGCTCGCTGCAGACTGTCCGCAACCTCGGCAAGAAGGTCGGCGTGACGATCAATCCGGCGACACCGCTCAGCGCCATCGAGAACGTGCTCGACGATGTCGACCTCATCCTGATCATGTCGGTCAATCCCGGTTTCGGCGGGCAGAAGTTCATTCCGGCGATGGCGAAGAAGATCGCGGCGGCGAAGTCACTGATCGGTGATCGGCCGATCGAACTCGAGGTCGACGGCGGCGTCACGGTGGAAACGGCGCCTGATATCGCGCGGGCGGGCGGCAACGTCCTCGTCGCCGGCTCGGCAATTTTCAAGGGCGATACGGTCGAGGATTACCGCCGGACCGTCGCCGATCTGCGTCAGGCAGCCGAAGGGGCACGAGCATGAAGAAGCGTCTCATCATCGGCGGCATCATTGCCGCAGCATTTGCCGGCCTGCCCGGCCTGTCACTTGCCGGCGACATCGCCAATATCCAGCCGATCGGTTTTTCCGCTGACGGCAAGGTTTTCGGATTCCAGGAATTCGGCATCAAGCAGAGCGTCCCCTACTCCAACACTTATTTCGTCGATACCGAAGACGGCCACTATCTCGAGGGCACACCCTTCCGCACCGAACTGACCGATAAGGACGCCAATCTCTCCAAGGCGCGGCGGCAGAACCTGACGGCGGCGCGCAGCCAGATGGACAAATACGATCTGTTGACCAATCCCGGCCTGATCGCCGCCTTCAATCCACCGACCGAACTCGGCTCGCCTTCGAAGACGATCCGCTACACGACGCTTGCGACCGACGGTCCGCCGAAGGCGCCCTATACGCTCTCGCTCGGCGAGATGCCGGTGCCGACGCCGAAGGATTGCGCCGCGATCGATAAACGCGTCATCGGCTTCAGCCTGCAGATGATCGAAAAGGAAGGCGCTCCGAACCGGCAGGCGGCGCGCCAGGCCAGCACGGTTCCGGCCGAGCGCACGTGCTCGGTCGAATACCGGATCGGCGGCGCGGTGGTCTATCAGCCGGAAGGCGGAAACCAGGTTCACATCGCCCTCGTCCTGGCCTTCGATGCGACAAGGAACGGCCGCTGGATCGCCGTTCCTGTTCATCCCTAAGCATGGATCGCCCCCGGATAGATCGTCTAAGAGCTGCATGGCCGCCCTACCCCGATCTGATCGCCGGCGCGTTGCTTTGGGGCATGCAGATGCTCGCCGCCGCCATGCTCGGCCTTTACCTGCGCAACGGCCTGCAGACGGGCCGCCTTGCCGAGGTGACAGCACTTTATTTCGCCGGCGGCCTGTTGGCCTGGCCGTTCGCCCTGCCGGTTGCCCGCTTCCTTGCCTATGGCAGGCCGCCGGAAGCGCGTTTTGCCGCTTTTTTCGTGACGTTGACCGCAGCTACGATCCTGATGACCGCCTTCCTCTTCGCCATGGAATACCGGATCTTCTATTCGCGCTGGCACGCGCCCTTCGGCAGTATCGTCTGGGCCTTCCAGTTCGTCTTCACCAGTATCAGCGCCGTCTACCAGTTCCTGGTGATCGGCCTGCGCCTCTTCCTGCCGCTCGGCCTCGTCTGTCTTGTCGCAAGCAGCTATCATCTTGCCAAACGCATGCGTTGAGATTGCCGCCCGTCTTTGCTACAGGGGCGCTAACAAACCTCTCGAAGTGAAGGCAGCCGCCCATGATCCCGCGTTATTCCCGGCCCGAAATGGTCGCCATCTGGTCTCCCGAAACCAAGTTCCGCATCTGGTTCGAGATCGAGGCGCATGCCTGCGACGCGCTGGCCGAACTCGGCGTCATCCCGAAATCGGCGGCAAAGACGATCTGGGAAAAAGGCGGCGCCGCCACCTTCGATGTCGACCGCATCGATGAGATCGAGGCTGTCACCAAGCATGACGTCATCGCCTTCCTCACCCATCTCGCCGAGATCGTCGGCCCGGATGCGCGCTTCGTCCACCAGGGCATGACCTCGTCCGACGTGCTCGACACCTGCTTCAACGTTCAGCTGGTCCGCGCCACCGACATCCTGCTTGCCGATATCGACCGGCTGCTCGAAGCACTGAAAAACCGCGCCTTCGAACACAAGGACACCGTCACCATCGGCCGTTCGCACGGCATCCATGCCGAGCCCACCACCTTCGGCGTCAAGCTGGCGCTCGCCTATGCCGAATTCGAGCGCTGCCGCCAGCGCCTCGTCGCCGCCCGCGAGGAAGTCGCGACCTGCGCCATATCGGGCGCCGTCGGCACCTTCGCCAATATCGATCCGCGCGTCGAAGAACATGTCGCCGAAGCGCTCGGCTTGAAGGCCGAGCCGGTCTCGACACAGGTCATCCCGCGCGACCGCCACGCGATGTATTTCGCCACGCTCGGCGTCGTCGCCTCGTCGATCGAGCGGCTGGCAACCGAGATCCGCCACCTGCAGCGCACCGAGGTGCTGGAAGCCGAGGAATATTTCTCGCCTGGCCAGAAGGGCTCCTCTGCCATGCCGCACAAGCGCAACCCGGTTCTGACCGAAAACCTGACCGGCCTCGCCCGCATGGTCCGCTCCTACGCCATGCCGGCAATGGAAAACGTCGCCCTCTGGCACGAGCGCGATATCTCCCACTCCTCGGTCGAGCGCATGATCGGCCCCGATGCCACCGTGACGCTGGATTTCGCACTTTCGCGGCTCGCCGGCGTCATCGAAAAGCTGCTGGTCTATCCCGAAAATATGGAAAAGAACCTCAACAAATTCCACGGCCTCGTCCACTCGCAGCGCGTCCTGCTGGCGCTGACCCAGGCCGGCACCTCCCGCGAGGATGCCTATCGCCTCGTGCAGCGCAACGCCATGAAGGTCTGGGAACAGGGCAAGGATTTTCTGGAAGAGCTGCTGGCGGATGCGGAGGTCCGCGCTGCACTGTCGGAAGAGGATATTCGGGAGAAGTTCGACCTCGGCTATCATACCAAGCATGTCAATACGATCTTCCGCCGGGTCTTTGGGACGGCTTGAGGGTCGCGGTCAACGCAGTGACGGCGCCCCTGCTCGGCGCCGTCTTCAACATATCTCGCTGTTGTTATTTATTAGCTGGTTTCTCCTTACCCGCAGCCTCAACATAATTGGGAACGCGATACAGTCGACGAGGATAGAAGGAAGGCAGTAGGCCAAAACGAACAACAAAAAGACGAGCTCTTTTTCTCCGAAACCAGACAACGACAGAAACACTGCTGCAATCAAAGACAGCGTGCCAATAAAACAATAAACGCCCAGAAACACGCCCGCGAATTCATTTCGATATATTTAATACGATAGGAAATAAACAATATAAAAATGAAGGGAAGCGAGAAAATAAACTTCGCGATCAAAGTGCCCATGGCCAGATCTCCGAAGAAAAATGGCAGATGACCAACCGTTATTCCAAGCAGATAGGCCTGAAAGAACAGCTCAGTCTGGGCTCTCTTAGTTCGGAATCGACCATCTTCCCTACGCAATACGAACTCATCGTCTTGGAACTGTATTTAGCGATTCAATTTTTCTCAAGTGGCCGCTGCTTCTGCTTCGACGCCTTGGCAGCCACAGAGCGCTTAGGTGCATCCGCCTTTTTCGGCGGTGCCGCATTCGCTGCCTCCGATGTCCTGCAGGCCTCCGTCTCGCCCCTGCCCTTTGCGGCCTTGGCGACCAGGTGGTTGAGGTGCTTCAGCTCCTCCTCCTCGAGATTCTCGATGCCGATGAAACGGTTCTCGGCATGGCTGGTCAGGATGATTTCGTTGAGCTTGGCCTGGATCGCCCGCGTGTCGCGCGTCTGGGCGTTCTGCAGCACGAAAACCATCAGGAAGGTGATGATCGTCGTGCCGGTATTGATGATCAGCTGCCAGGTTTCCGAATAGTCGAAGAAGGGGCCGAGTGCCGCCCAGATAACGACCACGATCAGTGCCAGGATGAAGATGACGGGTTTGCCCGCCCATTCCGATACCTTTGTTGCGAACTGGGCGAACAGATGCTTCATCGTCACCTCTGCAATCCTCCCTCGAGGCCTCCGGACCATGATGTCGACGACATCACGCTCTCGGCTAAACAAACTCCGAGGCAGGTTCGAGGTTCCCCCAGGGATCCGATATTCCCCCGGGGGTCCGGAATTCGCCGCAGGCAAGGCCGTGGTTATGCGGTCGCTTCCCGCGCAATCAGCTTGCGATAGAGATGCCAGGTCGCATGGCCGAGGATCGGGATGACGAGCGCAAGCCCGGCAAAGACCGGGATCGTGCCGATGACGAGCAGCGCGGCGACGATCAGGCCCCAGAGCAGCACCGGCACCGGATTGAGAATCGTCGCGCGGATCGACGCTGTGACGGCCGCCACCGCCCCGACATCGCGGTCGAGCAGCAGTGGAAAGGTGATGACGGTTATCGCCAGCACGACGAGCGCAAAGACGAAGCCGATGAGATTGCCCCAGATGATCAGCTGCATGCCCTCTGACGTGCCGAAGACCTGGCGGAAGAAATCCGCCATGCTGCGCGGAAAGACCTCGCCGAGCAGGTTGATGTAGAGCGTCTGCGCCGTCACCAGCCAGACGACGAAGAGGCCCAAGAGCATCAGCCCGACCCCCACAATCGACGGCAGCGCCGGCGAATGGCGCACCTCGAGTGCATGCGTCCACGACGCGTCGAGGCCGGCCTCGCGCCGGCGGCTGATCTCATAGAGGCCGATCGCCGCGATCGGGCCGATCAGCACGAAACCCGCCATCAGCGGGAAGACCATCGGTAAAAGGTTGGCGCCCGAGGTCCATAGCGTCAGGAAGACGCCGGCGATCGGGTACATCAGGCACAGGAACACATAATGGGACGGTTTCTCCATGAAATCTTCATATCCGCGCTTCAGCGCGTCGAAAACGTCAGCGATACCGATGCGATTGACAACGGGCCGCGCGAAGCTTTCGCTTGCACCCGTCATGACGTGAAATGCCGCCATGGCTTTCTCCTCCTCAGCCGAGACCTGATCGGCGGCGGACAGCATCGGCGGGCAAGCCGACACGAAATCCGCAACCGGCACTGGAGGAATATAGCAACTTTCACGGCCCGTGTCGCTCCCTCCCTTGACATTCCCCTCTTGACATCTTGGACCAGCTTTCTCACATCGGCGGCATCATGAAAGCCTCAGACGCAGATATCCTCATCATCCCCGGTTACACCAATTCCGGCCCGGGCCACTGGCAGAGCCGCTGGGAGGCAAAGCTCAGCACGGCGCGGCGCGTCGAACAGGCCGAATGGACGAAGCCGGTGCGCGAGGACTGGATCGCCCGCATCGCCGAGGAGGTGAACGCCTCGACCCGTCCGGTCGTTCTCGTCGCCCACTCGCTGGGCGTACCCTCGGTGATCCACGCCATCCCGCATTTCCGCAAGCCCGTGGCCGGCGCCTTTCTCGTCGCCCCGCCCGATGTCGCCAATCCCGACATCCGCCCGAAACACCTGATGACATTCGGCCCCTATCCGCGCGACCCGCTGCCCTTCCCGTCGATCACCGTCGCCAGCCGCAACGATCCGTTCGGCAGCTACGATCATGCCGACGATGTCGCCAGCAGCTGGGGCTCCTTCCTCGTCGATGCCGGCGAGGCCGGTCATATCAATGCCGATTCCGGTCACGGCCCATGGCCCGAAGGCACCATGGTCTTTGCCCAGTTCCTCGGCCGGCTCCCTGCCTAATCGAGGAAAAGGCGCCATCCCGCTTGTTGAGCAAGTGCTTTCTAAGTCTTTCTTAATGGAATGACAGCAGACTGCACCGAGGTGAAGTAAGCGAGAATGCCCGTGAAGAAAGCCCATCCAGAGGCCGGTGATCCGCACGGCTATGCCGCAGCGGCCGAGACAGGCATCGGCAATGGAGCAGCCGACGATTCCGATCCGGCCGAGCGCGAAAGCCGCTGGAACCATGCGCTCGTTGGCTCCGGCCTTGGCGTATGGGATCACAATTACCGTCTCGACACGAAATATTACTCGCCGACATGGAAAACCATTCGCGGCATGGCGCCCGACGAGGAAGCCGACGGCGATTACGACGCCTGGCTGCAGCTCGTCCATCCCGACGATCGCGATTTCGTCGTCCACGCTATTGACCGACAGAACGCCGGCGATCCCGATTACCAGATCTTCGAATATCGCGAGCGTCACAAGGACGGTCACTGGGTCTGGATCGAGTGTCGCGGCGCCTGCGTCGAATGGGACGAGAACGGCGTGCCGACGCGCATCATCGGCACGGATACGGATATCACCGCCCGCAAGCAGGCCGAGGAGACGCTGTCGCGTTTGTCGCGCCGGCTCGATCTGGCGCTGGAGGTTTCCCGCATCGGCGTCTTCGAGGCCGATATCGAGCATGATAGCGTCGAATGGGACGATCGCCTTATCGCCATTTACGGGCTGCAGGGCGCCTCGCGCCAGATCGCCAGCGACGCCTGGGCGAAAAGCCTGCATCCCGACGATCGCGAGCGCGTGCTTGGCTTATCCGATCGCAGCGTCGAAAGCGGCCGCGATTTCCAGCAGGAATACCGCATCATCCGCGGCGACGGCGTCGAACGTGTCATCCGCGCCCGCTCGGCCTTCTTCATCGATGGCAACGGCCACCGCAAGCTGATTGGCGCCAACTGGGACGTCACCGAGGAAGTCGCGCTCCGCAACGAGCTGCAGCGCGCCAAGGATCTGGCCGAGGCGCGCAACCGCGAGCTCGAAGCCGCCAAGGAGAGCATCGAGCACTTGGCGCTGCACGATTACCTCACCGGCCTTCCGAACCGCCGCTATCTCGACAAGATGCTGGGCGAGCGTTCGGCCGAATGCCAGGCCAAGGGCGCGGCACTGGCGATCCTGCATATCGATCTCGACCGCTTCAAGCAGATCAACGACACGCTCGGCCATCGGGCCGGCGACGCCATGCTGCAGCATGCCGCCAGCGTGCTGAGGAATTCCGTCCGCGCCGCCGATTTTGTCGCTCGCATTGGCGGTGATGAATTCGTCATCCTCTGCGCCGTCGATCCCGCGTCGAAGAAGATCGGCGGCCTTGCCGAACGTCTTATCCGCGAATTGCGCAAACCGGTCAGATATGAGGGGCACGACTGCCGTTTCGGCGCCAGCGTCGGCATCGCCATCGACAGCGGACCGAAGCTCGACGCCAAGCAGATACTGCTCGACGCCGATATCGCCCTCTATCGCGCCAAGGGCCTCGGCCGCAATCGCTTCGAATTCTTCTCGGCCTCGGCCCGCCGCGATATCATTTCCGCCAAGCATCTCGCCGACGAGATCCTGGTCGGCCTCGAATGCAACGAATTCGTGCCCTTCTACCAGCTGCAGTTCGATGCCCGCACGCTGGATGTCACCGGTGTCGAAACGCTTGCCCGCTGGCAGCACCCGGTGCACGGGCTGCTGACGCCCGACCGCTTCCTCGATATCGCCGAGGATCTCGACGTCGTCTCGACTATCGACGCCCTCATCTTGGAGCGCGCCATTGCCGACAGGAAGGCGTGGCTGAAGGACGGGCTACCGATTCCGAAGATATCGGTCAACGTCTCCGCCAGGCGGCTCGCCGATCCCGATCTGGGCAAGAAGCTTCGCGCCTTGAAGATCAAGCCCGGCACATTCTCCTTCGAACTGCTGGAATCGATCTCGCTCGACGATTGCGACGAGGCGGTGGCCGCCAACCTGAAAAAGCTGCGCAAGCTCGGCATCGACATCCAGATCGACGATTTCGGTACTGGCCATGCCTCGATCGTCAGCCTGCTGCGATTGAGCCCGAAGACGCTGAAGATCGACCGCGAGCTGATCCGCATGCTGCCGCAATCGGCCGAGCAGCGCAAACTCGTCGGCTCGATCATCGATATCGGCCGCTCGCTTGATATCCTCGTCATCGCCGAGGGTGTCGAAACGGCGGATCATATCCGGATTCTCGAAGAACTCGACTGTGACACGCTGCAGGGCTACGCGCTCGCCCGGCCGATGCCGGCCATGCAGATCCCCTCCTTCATCCGCGCCGGAAGCTGGCGCCACGGGCAAACCGCCGCTCGCGCGCTGCAGACGCAGCTTCGCCGCGCGCTGCCAGGCAGAGCCGCCAAATAAAAACCTGCATAAGCGGCCCGCCATTTCGCCTTCATTCCACCGTAGAGGAAAAGGCGCTAAACTCCTCTCGCGAATTCATTCGATTCTCTTGGCAGTATTCCGTAAAATCGGAAACCGGGACCGCGAAATCTGGAAACCGGGGCCACGAAATCTGGAAACCAGGGAAGGAGCGACAGGCGGATTGTGAAACCCTCTCTTTTCCTTTAAGGGGACGCCACGAGATCGATCCACTCGCGCTATCCCAAGAGCGCCAACAATAGAGAATGACCACGATGAACCGTCGCCGCCGTATCTACGAGGGCAAGGCAAAGATTCTGTATGAAGGCCCGGAACCGGGCACTTTGATCCAGTTCTTCAAGGACGATGCCACCGCCTTCAACAAGAAGAAGCACGAAGTCATCGATGGCAAGGGCGTCCTCAACAACCGCATCTGCGAATATATCTTCAGCCATCTGAACAAGATCGGCATCCCTACTCATTTTATCCGCCGGCTCAACATGCGCGAGCAGTTGATCAAGGAAGTAGAGATGATCCCGCTGGAGATCGTCGTGCGCAATGTCGCGGCCGGTTCTCTCGCCAAGCGCCTTGGCATCGACGAAGGCGTCGTGCTGCCGCGCTCGATCATCGAATTCTATTACAAGTCCGACGCGCTCGACGATCCGATGGTCTCCGAAGAGCACATCACCGCCTTCGGCTGGGCAAACCCCGCTGAACTCGATGACATCATGGCGCTTGCCATCCGCGTGAACGACTTCATGACCGGCCTCTTCCTCGGCGTCGGCATCCAGCTCGTCGATTTCAAGATCGAATGCGGCCGCCTCTTCGAAGGCGATATGATGCGCATCATCCTCGCCGACGAAATCTCGCCGGACAGCTGCCGGCTCTGGGATATCGAAACCCACGAGAAGATGGATAAGGATCGCTTCCGCCGCGACCTCGGCGGGCTGCTCGAAGCCTATTCCGAAGTTGCGCGCCGTCTCGGCATCATCAATGAAAACGAGCCTGTGCGCGGCACCGGCCCGGTTCTCGTCAAGTAAGGCAGGAAAGACAAAGTGATCAAGGCTCGTGTCACCGTCACGCTGAAAAACGGCGTTCTCGATCCGCAGGGCAAGGCTATCGAGGGTGCGCTTGGCGCCCTCGGCTTCTCGGGCGTCGGCCATGTAAGACAGGGCAAGGTCTTCGACCTGGAGCTGGAAGGAGCCGACAAGGGCAAGGCCGAGGCCGACCTCAAGGCCATGTGCGAAAAATTGCTCGCCAACACGGTGATCGAGAACTACGCAATCGCGATCGACTGACGATCACAGACCCGTCGTCCGGTGGACTTTGAGGATTTGGCGTCATGATGAAAGCAAAGCTGGAGACGGAAGTCTCCAAGTATATGAGCTATGTTTTACGTCATGCGCCTGATGCCGCGGGTTTGACGCTTGATAGCGAGGGTTGGGTGTCGTTCGATGAGCTCGAAAAGGTGTTGGCGTCGAAATACAATGTTTCCCGCGCCGATATTATCGAGATTGTCGACAACAATCCGAAGAAGCGTTTCACGATCGCCGATGGCAGAATTCGCGCAAACCAAGGTCATAGCGTCGACGTCGATCTCGCATTGAACCAGGTTGAACCGCCCGCCGCTCTTTTTCACGGCACGTCTCTGACGAATTGGCAGTCGATCGAGCGCGAAGGCTTGAAGAAGATGCAGCGGCACCACGTTCATCTGTCGGCGGATGTCGAAACGGCAAAAATGGTCGCAGCCCGCCGTAAGGGTGAACATCTCATCCTGCGTGTGGACGCGGCCCGCATGTTTTCAGAGGGTCATTCTTTCTTTGTCTCCGACAATGGAGTATGGCTCGCCGAAAGCATTCCAGTTCAGTATCTTTCGTTAGACGCAGGGACCCCATGAAATCAGCCGTCGTTCAACTTCCGGGCCTCAACCGTGACCGCGACATGATCGCCGCCCTGACCAAGATCTCCGGCAAGCAGCCGGTGACGATCTGGCAGACGGAAACAGAGATCCCCGACGTCGATCTGATCGTCATCCCCGGCGGCTTCTCTTATGGCGATTACCTGCGTTGCGGCGCGATCGCCGCCCGCATGCCGGTCATGCAGGCGATCATCGACAAGGCTACAAAGGGCGTGAAGGTGCTCGGCGTTTGCAACGGCTTCCAGATCCTCGTCGAGGCCGGCCTGCTGCCCGGCGCGCTGATGCGCAATTCCTCGCTGAAATTCGTCTGCCGTGAGATCAAGCTCGAAGTCGTCAACGCCGAGACGGACTTCACCCGCGCCTACGCGCAGGGCCAGGTCATCCGCTGCCCGGTTGCCCATCACGACGGCAATTATTTCGCCGAGGAAGCGACGCTGGCCGCGATCGAAGGCAATGGCCAGGTGGTGTTCCGTTATGCCGAGGGCACCAATCCGAACGGCTCGATCAACGACATCGCCGCTGTCATGAATGAAAAGGGCAATGTGCTCGGCATGATGCCGCATCCCGAGAACCTGATCGAAGCTGCCCATGGCGGCTCGGACGGCCGTGGCCTCTTCGCCTCGGCGCTCGACGTCATCGCCGCCTGAGCCAGTGCCTTGCCCAAAACACAGCGGTCGTGGGCAACGGCATGCACCCAAAAATCCTCCGTCCGGATCTGGAGCACGATTGATGCGCCCTCGCCTCGCAAACGCCGCCCTGTTTACCGCTGTCGCAACCATGGTCGCAGCCTGCCAGACGCCGGCGCCGACAGGCCCGAACCGCGCCGCGCTGCCGACCATGGAACGCGTGGCGCTCGGCGCCAATGCCTGCTGGTTCAAATCGGGCGATCCGGCCTTTGCAGCCTATAAGCTCGCGCCGGAGCTCAATTCCTTCTCCGGCCGGCCGCGCATCCTGCTTGTCCACAAGGGCAGCCCGGAGAGCCGGCCGCTGCTCGTCGTGCAGGCCGAGGGAAGCCCGTCGCGCCTGCAGGCCTTCGGTCCGATGATGTCGGAACCGGTCGCCGGCCGCATCACCACCGACCTTAACCGCTGGTCAGGTGGCAACAAGGCCTGCAACTGACCGACCCGGTCAGTTCCGAAAGCACGTTTCAGTCCCAAAAGAACGACTTGCCGACTTCGCGCGCTGCATCTGACTGCGACACCCCGATATCCTTGAGTTCGGTCGCCGTCAGCCCTCTCAGCGCACGCCGGCCTTCCCGCTTCTGATGCCAGAGAAGAACTGCGGACCAGATCCGGTCCAGGCGCGTCGTCGCCTCGGCAGGCGCGTCGGGGAAGACGACCTGCCTCCTGTCCTCATAAGAGACAATCGGTACAATTGGCATATTGATCTCAGGCAAGGCAGACATTCCATGAATCCTCTCGGTTCGTCCGTTGGATTGTCCTTACTCTTGACGGGTACAATGTGCCAATATATACAATTGTCACCATGACAAATTGGCTTCCCGACATTTCCCGCGGTTCCGGTCCGGTCTATCTCCGGCTTGCCGACAGCATCGAATCCGCCATATCAAGCGGCGCCTTGCCCGCCGGCAGCAAATTGCCGCCGCAGCGCAACCTCGCCTATGATATCGGCGTGACGATCGGCACGATCGGCCGTGCCTATGCGCTGGTACATGAGCGCGGCCTGGTCGCCGGCGAAGTGGGGCGCGGCACCTATGTGCTGAACCGCTCTGAGACGCCGCCCGGAGAGCAAATCGATCCGCTGACCGTCTCGCTCGGCGGCACCCGCATCCAGGATGCGCCGGCCAACAAGATCCGCTTCGACACGACAGCCGCGCCGGATCTCGGCCAGGGCAAGGTCATAGCGGGCATCCTTGCCGAGATCGGCGTGCAGCATCTATCCGAAATCTCTTCCTATTCCCGGAGTTTCCCGCGCAACTGGTTTGAGGCCGGCCGCCTGTGGCTTGCCCGCAGCGGCTGGACGCCGGACGCTGAAAACATCGTGCCGACTCTCGGCGCTCATGCGGCGGCGATATCAGTCGTCGCCGCCGTCTCGGCGCCGGGCGACAAGATCGTCTTCGAGGATCTCACCTATACCCAGGTCAGCCGTAGCGCCCGCCTTCTCGGCCGCCGCACGCTGACGGTCGATTCCGATGAGCTCGGCGTGATCCCCGAGGATTTCGAGCGGCTCTGCCAGCAGCAGCATCCGAAGATCGCCTTCCTGATGCCGACCGTCCACAATCCGACGCTGGCGATCATGCCCTATGACCGGCGCGCTGCAATCGCTATAATCGCCAGGAAGCACGGCGTCTGGCTGATCGAGGACGACCTCTACGGCGGCATGGCCGACGACGACACGCCGCTGCTCGCCTCGATTGCGCCTGATCGCACCTTCCTCGTCAACGGCCTGTCGAAAGCGGTCGCCGCTGGCGTGCGCGGCGGCTGGGTCGCCTGCCCGCCGCATTTTGCCCAGCGCATCAAAGTGACGCACAGGATGATCACCGGCGGCCTGCCCTTCATCCTGGCGGAGACCTGCGCGCGCCTTGTCGAAAGCGGAATGGCGCACGAGATCCGCAAGGCAAGTGTCGAGGAACTCTCCCGGCGGGTCCGGCTCGCCCGCGAACAGTTGCAGGGCTTCGATTTCGAATCGCACCCGCACGCGCCCTTCCTCTGGCTGAAACTGCCGGAGCCCTGGATGTCGGGCACCTTCAAGAATGCCGCCTTCCGCGATGGCGTGCTCGTCGACGACGAGGACGAGTTCAAGGCGGCGCGGGGAGAGAGGCCCTATCATCGCGTTCGCGTCGGTTTCTCCTCGCCGAAGACAGGGCAGGAACTGATCTCGGGACTGATGATCCTGCGCCGGCTGCTGGAAAATGGCGGCTCCGCCTATGATGGCGAAATATGATGTGTTGCAAATACACGTCAAAATCATCTCGCCAGGGTCCTGCCGCTTTACCCCTCGAACCGTCATGCTACCTCTTGTCATCCCCTCAGGTGAGGGAATCAAAGGACAGCATATGACGATCGACTTCGGAAAAGTCGCTCTGCTATTGTTGGGTATAGCGTCAGTGGCAGCGGTAGCCGGCTCGCAAGTGCAGGCGAGCAGATATTTGATGAATTACGCTTCGGCGCTTCGGCCTCGGTGCAATCGGGCCACTCCAGGGAAGACGGCGTCTTTCCCGAAATTACCGCTCTCTTCGATCCTTTCGGCTACGACACGGCGGTCGGCTGGCAGCAAAAATTGTTGCATCCCCGCGTCCATCTCGGCACCTCGATCGGTACGTCGGGCGAAGCCACTCAGTTCTTCACCGGTTTCACCTGGACGGTCGATTTCAACGAGAAGCTCTTTGCCGAAGCCGGCTTCGGCGGCGTCATCCATACCGGCGATCTCGAGGGCGATGATGACGGCCCGGAACTCGGCTGTCGCGTCCTCTTCCACGAATACCTAGGCGCCGGCTATCGTTTCAACGCCCACTGGAATGTCATGGCCCAGTTCGCCCATTCCTCGCACGCCGATCTCTGCGACGGGCCGAACGACGGCATGACGCGCGCCGGCTTGCAGGTCGGCTACAAGTTCTGAGTGGTTGCTCTTTTGGATAGGTCTGCCCGCCCTCTGTTGACGGCGGGCATTTTCCTGTCGCGCGTCGCCGCTACATAAGCTAAAGACAGCGCAAAACGCGCCAGGGACTTTCCGCTCATGACCATTCCAAACACCATCCCGATCACGCCGGAACTCATCGCAAGCCATGGCCTGAAGCCGGACGAGTACCAGCGCATTCTGGATCTGATCGGCCGCGAACCGACATTTACCGAGCTCGGCATCTTCTCGGCCATGTGGAACGAGCACTGCTCCTACAAATCCTCGAAGAAATGGTTGCGCACGCTGCCGACCAAGGGGCCGCGCGTCATCCACGGCCCAGGCGAAAATGCCGGCGTGGTCGACATCGATGACGGCGATTGCGTCGTCTTCAAGATGGAGAGCCACAACCACCCCTCCTATATCGAGCCCTATCAGGGGGCTGCGACCGGCGTCGGTGGCATCCTGCGCGACGTTTTCACCATGGGCGCGCGCCCGATCGCCGCGATGAACGCGCTGCGCTTCGGCGAACCGGATCATCCGAAGACCCGCCACCTCGTCTCCGGCGTCGTCTCCGGCGTCGGCGGCTACGGAAATTCCTTCGGCGTGCCGACGGTCGGCGGCGAGGTCGAATTCGACGCCCGCTACAACGGCAACATCCTCGTCAACGCCTTTGCCGCCGGTATTGCGAAGTCCAACGCCATCTTCCTGTCCGAAGCCAAGGGCGTCGGTCTTCCGGTCGTCTATCTCGGCGCCAAGACCGGCCGTGACGGCGTCGGCGGTGCGACGATGGCGTCGGCCGAATTCGACGAATCGATCGACGAGAAGCGCCCGACCGTTCAGGTCGGCGACCCCTTCACCGAGAAGTGCCTGCTGGAAGCCTGCCTCGAGCTGATGCAGACCGGCGCCGTCATCGCCATCCAGGACATGGGTGCGGCCGGCCTCACCTGCTCGGCCGTCGAGATGGGCGCCAAGGGCGATCTCGGCATCCTGCTCGAACTCGACAAGGTGCCGGTGCGCGAAGAGAGGATGACGGCCTACGAGATGATGCTGTCGGAAAGCCAGGAGCGCATGCTCATGGTGCTGCAGCCGGAGAAGGAAGAGGAAGCCAAGGCGATCTTCGTCAAGTGGGGCCTCGATTTTGCCATCGTCGGCTGGACGACCGACGATCTGCGCTTCCGCGTCATGCACCAGGGCGAGGAAGTCGCCAACCTGCCGATCAAGGATCTGGGCGACCAGGCGCCGGAATATGATCGCCCCTGGCGCGAATCCGGCAAGCATGCCCCCCTGCCCGCCAATCTTGTCGCCGCACCCGAGGATTATGGCCAGGCGTTGCTGCAACTCGTCGGCTCCGCCAACCAGTCGAGCCGCCGTTGGGTCTATGAGCAATACGACACGCTGATCCAGGGCAATTCGCTGCAGCTTCCGGGCGGCGATGCCGGGGTCGTGCGCGTCGACGGCCATCCCTCCAAGGCGCTCGCTTTCTCCTCCGACGTCACCCCGCGTTATGTCGAGGCAGACCCCTTCGAAGGCGGCAAGCAGGCGGTCGCCGAATGCTGGCGCAACATCACCGCGACAGGCGCCGAACCGCTCGCCGCTACCGACAATCTGAACTTCGGCAATCCCGAAAAGCCCGAGATCATGGGCCAGCTCGTCGAGGCCGTGAAGGGCATCGGCGAGGCCTGCCGCGCGCTGGATTTCCCGATCGTGTCAGGCAACGTCTCGCTTTACAACGAGACCAACGGCGTCGCCATTCTGCCGACCCCGACGATCGCAGGCGTCGGCCTGCTGCCGGACTGGCGCAAGATGGCTCGTATCGGCACTGCCAACGACGGCGACAAGGTGATCATGATCGGCGTCGACGGCAGCCATCTCGGCCAGTCCGTCTATGTGAGAGACGTGCTTTCCAGCCGCGAAGGTCCGGCACCGGAGGTGGATCTGTTTGCCGAGCGCCGCAATGGCGATTTCGTTCGCTCCGTCATCCGCAACGGCCAGGCGACCGCTTGCCACGACATCTCCTCGGGTGGCCTTGCCGTGGCGCTCGCCGAAATGGCGATGGCCTCGGGCAAAGGCCTGACGATCGATCTGAGCGAAGGCAGAGGTGCACCACATGCGCTGCTCTTCGGTGAGGATCAGGCGCGCTACATCCTCACCTTGCCTGCCGATGTTGCCGATTTCGTCTGCGTCAATGCAGAAGGTGGCGGCGTTCCTTTCCGCCGCCTCGGCACGGTCGGAGGAACGGCGCTCGTCGTCGGCGATCTCATCTCGCTGCCGATTCAGCAATTGCGCGATGCCCATGAATCATGGTTCCCTGACTTCATGGAAGGCCGCGGCGAACTTGCCGCTGCGGAATGATGCGCAAGGAGTAACGATCATGGCCATGAAACCCGGCGATATCGAAGACATGATCAAGGCTGGGATTCCCGGTGCCAAAGTGACGATCCGCGATCTGGCGGGCGACGGCGATCACTACGCCGCCGAAGTCGTCGCCGAAGCCTTTCGCGGCAAGAGCCGCGTGCAACAGCACCAGATGGTCTACGAGGCGCTGAAGGGCAATATGGGCGGCGTGTTGCATGCGCTGGCGCTGCAGACCTCGGCGCCGGAATAGAGCCGACGCAATCCGGACGGACGATGCCCGGCCCTCAGCCGGCCATTCTCTTTTCGTCGGGATCGGCAAAGACCGAGGCCGGCATCGGCCCGGATGTCAAAAGTGTGAAGTCGAAGGGCGCCTGCAAATCCGGCCCAAGCACATATTGCCGGTGGACGCGCAGCTGGTCCGTGCGGATCTTACGGTAGTGCTCGCGCGTCAGCATCTGCTTGACGCGGATCAGGATCATCTTCGCCTGAGGCGCATCCGCATGGCCGGAGACGGCGACGACCGGCACCTTGTAGAAATTGATCGAATCCGTCAGGCACTGCACATCGAGCCAGGAAATCTCGGGACAGCGGGCGATCAGCCCGACACGGGCGCGAAGCAGCTTTGCCGATGACATGAGCGCACATTGCAGGATGGCGCTGCCGAGGGTGGCAAACACCACGCGCTTGCCTTTGAATATCTCCGGCTCTCTTTCCAGCAATATGCCGACGACATGGGCGGCGACGCTCGATCCCATGCTGTGCGAGGAAATCACATATTCGTCCACCTCTTCGTCAAGCGCCTTGCGCACGCCAGCGGCCCGGTCTTCCAGCCAGCTGTTGAAATCGGCCCGGTCCATACGGCCGAGCGCCACGGCCATTTTCCAATCGGCAAAGAGATGCAGCGTATGGAAACGCTCGGAAAACGGCAGGAAGGCGAAGATGAAGAAACAAAGCGCCAGCGGCCCGCTCCAGAGCATGTGCCACGACGAAAAGCTAAGAGCATAGGGCAGGATGGCGATCTGCGCCGTCAGCGCGATCGCCAGCGCGGTCAGCAGGAACGGGAAAAGGAAGAACAGGCCGAAGCGCCAGGCATGGCGGAAATAGCCCCGCATCCCGCCTTCGAGCATGATCTCGGCGCAGCTTCGGAAGCCCGCTATGATCTGGCTCAGCGTGTTGCCGGCACGCAGTCTGCGCACCAGTGCATCGTGATCGACCATATGGATCCGGCTCTTCGTCTGCCAGCCGGGGGATCCGGCCCCTGCCTCCGGCGCTGTAGCCTTCTCACCCGTCGTGACCACGAAACTGACCGGATCGCTCCTCCCGTCCGCTGCCCCTGTCTCCACCGAATAGCCCCAAACGGCTGCACTCTGCCTCGCCGAACGCTCGTAGCGCGCCCTGTGAGCAACGCCGTCAAGCGGCTCGAAGCCCGGGAAATGCAGGACGACCCGCTTCTCGATCAGTTTCATTCCGCTCTTCCGGCCGGGCAAATGGCCGGCATGTTGCTGCGATCCGGCTGCTGTGCCGCTGATATCGGCAAAAAAGGCAGCTATGATCTCGAAGCCGTCTTGCTAACCGAACTCTTCCGGAATTCAATAGCATCCATGTCGATTCCACCACGAACGGAGGGGTTTTGTGGCCGACCTAGTCAAAGAATTGATATCGGGCGTCGTCGACAGCGTGCTGAAGGAGATCCTGAAGAAAACCACCGGCCGCGCCACGACGAAGCGCAGGAGGCGTAAGACACGCCCCGCCGCGACGACCACAGCTGCGCGCAAGACGATCTCGGCCAAACCCAAGCCTCCCCGCAAACAAGTCAGCAAGCGCCGCACCGCCGCCGGCCGCAGCCGTCAACGCCGTAGTTGAGGTGCAATGAAAATGTGAGCAGTTTTCGGACGAGTTCTGCGGCGCTATTGGGGGCATGAAGCGACGATGCGCATCGTGAAAATCATTCTCGCGGCCATCGTCGCGATCTGTCTCATCGCCGTTGCCGGCGTATACGCCCTGTCGGAGATGCGTCTCTCCAGGACCTATGACGTCGCAGCGGCCGATTTCACCGTCAAGACGACGCTGTCTGCGGAAGAAGCCGAACGCCGCGCCCGTACGCTGATGTGCGGCGGCTGTCATCACGATGCCGGCAACGTGCTCATCGACGAGCCGGGCGTCGGCCGCATCGTCGCGCCGAACCTGACCCGCTTCGTGCCCATGTACAGCGATGCTGAACTCGTGCGCCTCATCCGCCACGGCATCAAGAAAGACGGCACCGGTGTCTTCATCATGCCGGCAAGCAACTTCGCCAATATCACCGATGACGACATGGCGGCGATCATTGCCTGGCTGCGCAGTCTGAAGCAGCTTCCCGACGCGTTGGTGGGAACGACGCAATGGGGACCGCTCGGGCGAATCGGCCTGGCGCTCGACAAAATCCCCTTCGAAGCCGATCTGGTGCCCGCCGTCATCACCCCTGCCGCCACGCGTCCGGCCGATATCGGCGAATATGCCTTCAGGACCGACTGCAGCCATTGCCACAATCTCGATACGGCAAAGCAGTCGGAAGCGTTCCTGGCACCGGCGCTTAAGCCCCTGGCGCAATCCTATTCGGCTGCCGATTTCAAGACGCTGCTGCGCACCGGCAAGGGTGTCGGCGACCGCGATCTCGGCGTGATGACGCAGGTTTCACAATGGGATTTCAGCCACTTCACCGATGCTGAAATCGAGCAGATTCAGATCTATCTCGCCCACTAACCGTAACGCGACGGCAACAACCCGGCAACGGCCTGCCCGAATTGGTCTTTTTTTGGTTCGGGCGGCTGGAATTCCTGCTGTCGCATGCTATTTAAAGGCAACGATTGAAACGGTGGGCCTTTAACCCGCCTGTTGAAAGGATTAGGTCCCATGAGCGGTATTCACGAATTCATCGACAACGAAATCAAGAGCAACGACGTCGTCCTCTTCATGAAGGGCACGCCGCAGTTTCCGCAGTGTGGTTTCTCCGGCCAGGTCGTGCAAATTCTCGATTACATCGGCGTCGACTACAAGAGCGTCAACGTGCTCGCCGATTCGGAAATCCGCCAGGGCATCAAGGAATACTCCAGCTGGCCGACAATCCCGCAGCTTTACATAAAGGGCGAGTTCGTCGGCGGCTGCGACATCGTCCGGGAAATGTTCCAGGCTGGTGAACTGCAGCAGCACCTCCAGGAAAACGGCATCGCGGTGCGCGCCGCCTCCTGACCGGTCACCGGGCGTCCGCCCGGTTTCCAAATCTGTATCTTGAGTCCGAGGCGCTGCGGCAAGCAGCGCCTTAGCCTGTTTATGGGAATTTCATTGTGACAGATTCATCACAAGCCGTGTCCGCGGGCCGCCTGCCCATGGGCAAGCGAGAATTTATCGCGCTCGCCGCCTTCCTGATGGCCGTCAACTCTCTGGCGATCGACATCATGCTGCCGGCCTTGCAGCAGATCGGCGCCAGCCTCGGCGTCGAGAGCGAAAATCACCGGCAATTCGTCGTCTCCACCTATCTGCTCGGCTTCGGCTGTGCCCAGCTGTTCTACGGGCCGCTCTCTGACCGTTTCGGTCGCCGCACGCCGCTTTTGATCGGTCTCGTCATCTATATCCTGTCCGCCATCAGTATCGTCTTCGTGCCGTCCTTTGCAGGGTTGCTCGCCCTGCGCTTCGTGCAGGGCGTCGGTTCGGCCGCAACCCGCGTCATCACCGTCTCCATCGTTCGCGATATCTATGGCGGCCGGCAGATGGCCGAAGTCATGTCGCTGATCATGATGGTCTTCATGATCGTACCGGTCATTGCGCCCGGCACCGGCCAGATCGTCATGTTCTTCGGGAACTGGCACCTGATCTTCCTCTTCATAGCCACCATGGCGACTGGTATTGCCGTCTGGGCCTATCTCCGCCTGCCGGAAACATTGCATCCCGCCAATGTCCGTCCCTTCACCGCCCGCTCGATCTTCGGCGCCTTCAAGCTGGTGCTGACCAATCGCGTCGCGCTCTGCTACACCATCGCCAGCACCTTCATCTTTGGCGCGCTGTTCGGCTTCATCAATTCGGCCCAGCAGGTCTATGTCGGCATTTACGATCTCGGCGTCTATTTCCCCTTCGCCTTCGCCGGCGTGGCGATCTTCATGTCGCTGTCGTCCTTCTTCAATTCACGCTTTGTCGGCAAGCTCGGCATGCGCCGGCTGTCGCACGGCTCGCTCATCGGCTTCATCGCCATCAACGCCATCTGGCTGATCGTCCAGATGGCCAGCACTGAGCCGATGCCCTTCGCACTGTTCATCTCGTTCTTCGGCCTTGCCATGTTCCAGTTCGGCTGGATCGGGTCAAACTTCAATTCGCTCGCCATGGAGCCGCTCGGCCACGTCGCCGGCACCGCCTCCTCGGTCCTCGGATTCATGAGCACGGTCGGCGGCGCCCTCATCGGCGCCGGCATCGGCCAGGCCTTCGACGGCACCGCGCTGCCGATGGTCGCGGGTTATTTCTTTGTGTCGATCATTGGCCTTGTCTTTGTGCTGATCGCCGAGAAGGGCCGCCTCTTCCAACAGCAGAACCCGGCCGTCTGAACGGCCGGCCTCCCTCGCATTCGGAATCTCAATTACATGACGCCGTCGCATAAACCGCACCAGGAAAACCAGGGCTCCGGCCGCATCGGCATGGGCTTTGGCGAATTCGTCGTCACCATTGCCATCATGACCGCCAGCGTCGCCATGGCAATCGACAGCATGCTGCCGGCTTTGCCCAATATCGGCCATTCTCTCGGCGTCACCAATACCAACGACGCGCAGCTGATCATCGGCGTGTTCTTCTTGGGATTCGGCGTCTCGCAGATCTTCTTCGGCAGCCTTTCGGATACGTTCGGCCGCCGCAACATCCTGCTCGGCGGCCTCGCCTGCTATGTTGTCGGAATGTTTGCCGCCGCAGCAACCGGCAGCTTCGAAATGCTGCTCGTCATGCGCTTCGTTCAGGGTGTGGGCGGTGCTGCTGTGCGCATTACGACCATGGCCATGGTACGCGACTGCTTCGGTGGCCGCGAAATGGCCCGCGTCATGTCCTATGTGATGATCGTCTTCATGATCGTGCCGATCGTTGCCCCCTCCGTCGGCCAGCTCATCATCCTTTATGCCAACTGGCACTGGATCTTCATCCTGCTCGGCATCATCGCCACCATCCTGTTCGTCTGGGCTCTCCTGCGGCTGAAGGAATCGCTGCCGCCGGAAGAACGGCTGCCGCTGTCGGTCGGCTCTGTCGTCGATGGCTTCAAGACCGTGCTCACAAACCGCATCACCTGCGGCTATATGATCGGCCTCACCATGTTCACCGGCGTCATCAGCGCTTATGTGATCTCTGTGCAGCAGGTGTTCGGCGAGGTCTACGGCCTTGGCGACTGGCTGCCGATCGCCTTTGCGGCCACCGCCGGCGGCATCGCCGTCGCCAATTTCGCCAATGGATTCTTCGTGCGCAAATTCGGCATGCGTCGCATCTCGCACGCCGCCCTGCTGATCTTCACGGCGCTGTCGGCTGTCGGCTTTTTCCTCGCACTGGCCGGCAAGCCGGATTTCGCCGTCGCCTACGGCATCTTCACCATCGTATTGATGATGTTTGCCGTGATCGCCACCAATTTCACCGCGATCAGCCTCGAGCCGATGGGCAATCTCGCCGGCACGGCAACCGCCATCACCGGCTTCGTCTCGACGACGGCCGGCGCCATCCTCGGCGGCCTGGTCGGCCAGATGTTCAACGGCACGGTGCAGCCGCTCTTCGGCGGCTTCGCGCTCTTCGGCGCGGTGACGATCGCAGCCACCCTCTGGGCGCAAAACGGCAAGCTGTTCACTCACCCCGGCGACAGCCCGCAGCTCGATTCGGGTGCTGCTCATTTCTGAAATGGGAAGCGTCGCAAAAGACTGATTTTGCGACGCTCTGCGAACCTCAGGACGGTCGGGTGGCCTTGCCACGATAACGATTTTCGGTATGCCCTTTCAGAAGACACCAGAGCATGATGCCGAAAAGTGTGACCGGTTTTCGGACGACATCATGCTCTAACTATTTAAATTAGAACAGGATTCAGATTTTAGGCCGAACAGGCCTAAAATCATCCTGTTCTAGGCAAGGACGAACGAAATGGCCGTTGCTCACTCCGAATGGTTGCCCGCTATTCGCGAGATCGATCCAGCTGTTGCTGTGTGTGCAATAGGCGACGTTCACGGACGTGCCGATCTTCTGGCGGAGATTCATTTCAGCATCGCCAGAGAAATTGACCTGATCTCGCCAGATGCCGCTCACTGTGTCCATTTGGGCGATCTAATCGATCGCGGTCCGGAAAGCTTGCGCGCCCTGAAGCTGGCAATGGAAGGCATCGCAGGCATAGAGAGCCACACGCTCATTGGCAATCATGAACACCGCCTGCTTCAACTGCTCGAAATGCCGGACGCCGAAATGATGGAGCGCTGGCTGAAAAATGGCGGCGCAGAGTTCTTCGAGGAATTGGGCGTCGATCCCAATGGTCGGTGGGAACAGCCGGTAGCAAAGCACTTGGGTAAGCAGCTTATTGAATGGCTACATTCTTTGCCCCTAAAGCTGCAGTTCGGAAAGCTGCTCTTTGTTCATGCAGGATTAGACCCCAACATATCTATAGAAAGCCAGACCGCCGACACGCTCGCATGGATTCGCGAGCCCTGGCTGTCTTCGGAAGGGCCGTATGAAGATGGTCTGGCTGTCATTCACGGCCATACACCAGTCGCTGAGGCTGCTCTTGGCAACCAGCACAGAATCAATTTGGACACAGGCGCCTGTGAAACGGGCACACTCAGCGCGCTTCTGATCCATGGCAACAAAATGAAGCTTTTGCAGACCGGCAATTAATGGCTCTGTCATCGCGGACCCGATCTGTCGGGTTTCTATGCGTTCAAACCGTGAAGACCTCACGCCGCAGCACGTCCCAGGAGGCCTTGTCGGGGGTAATCAGCAGCCCGCCGTCGAGATGATGCGGCAGGTAGGGCGAGCCGTCGAAGCGCGCCGCATAGGCGCCTGCCTCCTGCGAGATCAACGTGCCGGCAAGGTGATCCCAGGGCATCAGCTTGTTGTACATGAGGTAATGCACATGACCGCCGGCAAAGGTGCGGTATTCGTGGGCGGCGCAGCGGTAATTGGTGAGGAAGCGCACCTTGGCGAGGTTGGCGAGCACTTCGCGGCGCTTTTCCTTCGGCAGGTAGCCGGTCGAGGCCATGCCGACCATGTGCTCCAGTTCGACGGACGCTGCGACCGACAGCCGCTCGGCGCCGCCATCAGGCCGCCGCAGCCAGGCACCGCCGCCCTTTTCCGCCATCACCCAGTCGTCGCCCATCGGATCATAGATGATGCCGGCAATCGTCTCGCCGCCGGAGATAACGGATGCCATGATGCCGAAGGCCGGGATGCCGGCGGCGAAATTGAAGGTGCCGTCGACCGGATCGACGACGATCGCGAGATCGGCATGTTCGAGGCTGCCGAGCAAATCAGGATCGGCCGCGACCGATTCTTCGCCAAGGAACAGCGCGCTCGGCCAGAGTTGCGCAGCTTCCGCCTTGATCATCCGCTCGGCCTGCTCATCGGCCTCGGTGACGAGATCGGTGGCCTCGCTCTTGGCGCGCACGTCGTCCTGACCAAGCCGACGAAATCGCGGCAGGATCTCCGCCTTCGCCGCGCGGCGCAGCAGATCGGCCAGAACGGTCACGTCGACAGTCGAAGTCATGTCAAATCCTCACGCTTAGGTCTCTCAGGAGAAGCTTGAATCAGATGCCGACGATCTCGCGCCGAATGAGCTGCCAGCTCTCCCGGTCTGGCGCGGAGATGATCCCACCCGTCGTCTCGCCGGGGCGATAGGGCGTGCCGTCGAATTTCGCCGTATGGCCGCCGGCCTCCTGATGCGCGAGCACGCCGGCCAGGTGGTCCCAGGGCATCAGCTTCGCATGGCCGATGAAATGCATCTTGCCGGAAGTGACCATCCAATATTCGTAGGCCGAGCAGTTGAAGGCGAAGGTCATGCGGATCTTCGCCATGTTGGCGCAGATACGCGCGCGATCCGGTTCGTCCATGTGGCTCCATGACAGGCCACCGACCATCTGGTTCAGGCTAGCAGGCTCGGCGACCTTCAGCTTTGTCGACTGCCCGTCCCGACGTTTCAGAAAGGCGCCTGCCCCCCTGATCGCGGTCACTGTGTCGCCGAGAACGGGATCGTGAATAATGCCGGCGACCGTTTCGCCCCTGACGGTCACCGCCAACATGGTCCCGAAGACAGGAAGCCCGGCGGCGAAATTGAACGTCCCGTCGACAGGGTCGATGACGAAGGCGAGCTCGGCATCGGCAAGGGCCGGCACGACGGACCGGTCGGCGTCATAAGCCTCCTCGCCGACGATGAGTGCTGCGGGAAAGCGCTCTCTCAGCGCCGCGGTGATCCGCTGTTCGGCAAGCAGGTCAGCCTGCGTCACCAGATCGATTGCCGACGTCTTTTCCGAAACATCGGCAGCGTCGAGATTGCGGAAACGCGGCATGATTTCGGCGCGCGCCGCCTCCCTGACGCAATCGCCGAGAAAGAGAATATCCTGATCTGAAATAGTCATGCGAAATCCTGTCCGTCATATAATGAGCAGCCTGCTTAGCTGGCTTTTCATGAAGGATCGGTGACACCAAGGGTGGAAAAGTCGAAGAGTTTCGGGTCGAGCAGATGCGACGGGTTCACATGCGACAGCGCCCGCAGCATCGTATCCTTGCGGCCCGGCATCCGCCGCTCGATATCGGCGAGCATGTCCTTCATCGCATTGCGCTGCAGCCCGTCCTGCGAACCGCAGAGATCGCAGGGGATGATCGGAAACTGCATGGCGACGGCGAATTTCGCGAGGTCGTCCTCAGCTGCATAGGCCAGCGGCCGCAGCACCATCAGATCGCCCTCGTCGTTCAGAAGCTTCGCCGGCATCGAGGCGAGCCGGCCGCCATGGAAGAAATTCATGAAGAAGGTTTCGAGAATGTCCTCGCGGTGATGACCGAGCACCAGCGCATCGCAACCCTCTTCCCGCGCGACACGATAGAGATTGCCGCGGCGCAGCCGCGAACAGAGCGAACAATAGGTGGCGCCTTCAGGCACCTTCTCCTTCACGATCGAATAGGTATCGCGATACTCGATCCGGTGCTGAACGCCGATCTTGGTGAGATAGTCCGGCAGCACGTGTTTCGGGAAGTTCGGCTGGCCCTGGTCGAGATTGCAGGCGATGAGTTCGACCGGCAACAGCCCGCGCCATTTGAGATCGAGCAGCAGCGCGAGCAGCCCGTAGGAATCCTTGCCGCCGGAAAGGCCGACCAGCCAGCGCTTCTGGCCCTTCAGCATATCGAAATCGTCGAAGGCCTGGCGCACCTGCCGCAGCAGCCGCTTGCGCAGCTTGTTGAAAGAGACGGAACGCGGCGCATCGGCAAACAGCGCATGGCCGCTGGTGTCGGCTTCGCCACTCTCCAACTCATCGGCGATATTGGCTGCGATATTCATTGCTTCGTCCTACAGAAATTCCACACTTGCTCTAGCAGAAACCCGCCTGGCAACACAGCGTCAATCGCCGAAAACCGACCAGCCGGTGCGCGCTGCGAGCATTTCCAACGCCGCGGCGCCGAGCTGCGAATTGCCGACCTTGTTCAGCCCCGGCGACCACACTGCGATCGAGGCAATGCCCGGCGCCACCGCGAAGATGCCGCCGCCGACGCCGCTCTTGCCGGGCAGGCCGACATGATAGGCGAAGTCACCCGAGCCATCGTAATGGCCGCAGGTCAGCATCAGCGCATTGATGCGACGCGCCCGCTTCGGCGAGACCACCGAATGGCCGGTCGTCGGATTGCTGCCGCGCGCCGCCAGGAACAGCCCGGCGCGGGCCAGCTGCTCGCAGCTCATCGACAAGGCGCATTGATGGAAATAAACGCCGAGCACGTGATCGACGGGATGGTCGAGATTGCGGTAGGCGCGCATGAAGTTGGCAAGCGCGAAATTGCGATATCCGGTCTGCGTTTCCGAGCGCGCCACCTTGTCGTCGATGGTGATTGACTCGTCATCGGCAAGATAGCGCACGAAACGCAGCAGCTCGCCGATTGCCTCACGCGGCGCATGGCCGGCCATGACGACGTCGCTGACGGCGATGGCGCCGGCATTGATGAAGGGGTTGCGGGGGATGCCGCTCTCGTGTTCGAGCTGGACGATAGAGTTGAAAGCCGATCCGGAAGGTTCGCGCCCGACGCGCTTCCACAGCCCCTCGCCGACCTTGCCCAGCGCCAGCGTCAGCATGAAGACCTTCGATATGCTCTGGATCGAAAAGGCGATATCGGCATCGCCGACACGATAGACCCTGCCGTCGACGGTGACGATCGCCATGCCGAACTGCTTCGGGTCGACCTTGGCGAGCTCGGGAATATAGTCCGCGACCTTGCCCTCGCCGATCCGCGGCTGGATATCGGCGTAGATGCTATCGAGGGTCGCCTGCAAATCTGCCATTGCTTCTCTCCAGATCGCAAAAAAGCCGCTCGAAAGAGCGGCTTTCCGTATATCGACGCATGCTGTTGTCTCGCAATCGGTTTCGACTGCGAGACCAATGCATTAACGCGAATAGAATTCGACGACCAGGTGCGGTTCCATGACGACCGGGAACGGAACGTCGCTGAGTGTCGGGACGCGGCCGAAGGTTGCGACCATCTTATGGTGATCGACTTCGATGTAGTCGGGAACGTCGCGCTCGGCGAGGCTGACGGCTTCCAGAACGATCACCAGCTGCTTCGACTTTTCGCGAACTTCGATGACGTCGCCGGCCTTGCAGCGGTAGGAACCGATGTTGACGCGTACGCCGTTGACCGAGACGTGGCCATGGTTGACGAACTGACGGGCAGCAAAGACCGTCGGAACGAACTTGGCGCGATAGACGATCGCGTCGAGGCGCGATTCCAAGAGGCCGATCAGGTTTTCAGAGGTGTCGCCCTTGCGGCGGTCGGCTTCGGCGAAGATCGCGCGGAACTGCTTTTCGCGCAGGTCACCGTAGTAGCCCTTGAGCTTCTGCTTGGCGCGCAGCTGCACACCGAAGTCCGAGAGCTTGCCCTTGCGGCGCTGGCCGTGCTGGCCCGGGCCGTACTCGCGGCGGTTCACCGGGGACTTCGGACGGCCCCAGATGTTTTCGCCCATACGGCGGTCAATTTTGTACTTGGACGATTCGCGCTTGCTCATCGTATTTCCTTTCAAAGGTTTAAGACGGTTTGTTGCCAAACCGCACGAAGGAAACACGCCCTCCTCTGATCTCTGCCGAGATCCGACAGGATGTTCCGGTTAGCGAACAGAAACGATCCACGGGACATGTCAAATGAAACACCGGACATTGCTGCCCGGTGCTTGCGGCGGTCTTTAGAGGGCCGTCATGAAAATGTCAACAGCGGCAAACCCGGAAAGCGCCACTATTCCGCCGCCAGCGGTTGGTCCCCGCCAGCATCAGGCGCGTTGGCGTCGCCCGGCGCCGTCTGGCAGTCCATGTCCGGGAAAGCGACGATACGCTTGCCGGAAAAATCGGCGTGCACGACGATGATGCCCTGCTCCTCGAAATAGCCGAGCAGGCGCCGCGCGCGACGGGCGGAGTGGGTGCCGTAGGCGCGGGCTATGCGGGCGTCCGACGGGCACGGCTCGCCGCAGACGGCGGCCTTGGCGAGCATCAGGAAGACGCCCTGCAGGTCGTCGGTGACACCTGAAGACAGCGACAGCGCCGTCGCCCAGGCATCGGTCGCAGCTGTCGTTGCGTCGACGCCGGAACGTGAGATCGCCACACGCCGGCGGAAATCCGGCAGCGCGATCGGCGGTCCCGGCACGCGACGCATGCGCAGCCTTACCAGAAAATCCTGGTAGAGCACCGAATCGGTACGGAAGGCGGAGGTGGGATCGTCGAGGATTTCGGCAAGCACGCCAGCCAGGCGCTCCTTCCGCTCCTCGGCGGAGACTTCCGCCTGGCTCGCCCTCGCCTCGGCAGGTACCGCCGATGCCGCCGGCGTCGAGCGCGAGAGTTCGGCCAGAATATCGGTCGTCGGCCGCGGCGCCGGCGGGGCACGGCGCACCAGCGGCCGCTGGAATTCCTCCGGATCGGGCGTGAAGATCAGATCCTCGACATCCTGAGGCGCATCCGGCAGCGGCATCAGCTTCGGGCTGGAAGAGCGCGCCGAGGTCTCCACCGCGCCGATCTGAATCGGCAGCGGCCGGCGCGATAGCGCCGGTCCGAGGGCGACGAAATTGCCGCGCTTCAGGTCGCGGAACATCTCGGCCTGGCGCCGGTCCATGCCGAGCAGGTCGGCAGCGCGCGCCATGTCGATATCGAGAAAGGTGCGGCCCATCAGGAAGTTCGAGGCCTCAGCGGCGACGTTCTTGGCGAGCTTGGCAAGCCGCTGCGTCGCGATCACGCCGGCAAGGCCGCGTTTACGCCCGCGGCACATCAGATTGGTCATCGCGCCGAGCGACATCTTGCGCGCATCTTCCGAGACATCGCCGCCGACCGACGGCGCAAACATCTGCGCCTCGTCGACCACGACGAGAACCGGATACCAGTATTCGCGATCGGCATCGAACATGCCGTTGAGGAAGGCGGCGGCGGCGCGCATCTGGTCTTCGAGATCGAGGCCTTCGAGCGTCAGCACGCAGGAAACGCGATGCTGACGGATGCGGTTGGCGATGCCCGCCAACTCCCCTTCTGTGCGTTCACCATCTACCACGACATGGCCGAACCTGTCGCTGAGGGTGACGAAATCACCCTCTGGATCGATGATGACCTGCTGCACCCATTGCGCCGACTGCTCGAGCAGGCGGCGCAGTAGATGCGACTTGCCCGATCCGGAATTGCCCTGCACGAGCAGACGGGTCGCCAGCAGCTCCTCGATATCGAGCGTCGCCGGGCTGCCGGACGCCAATCCCATATCGATGCCAACCTGCAATGCATATCCTCGCGACGAAGAGACTCACATGAATGAAGCGCCATTCTTCCGAAACGGCATCGCCCCGTCTATCAAAGAATGCGCGGTTTTTCAGGACTGGATTTCGCCAACCCACAGGACAATTCCTGGCTTCATCCGAGAAACTGATCCAGCGCCGTGATCGCGCTTCTTCGCCGAGCTACGCCCTCAAGCCGAATCCCTGCATCAGCCGCCGGGTCGCAAAATCGGGATCGCCCGAGGTGAGCACCGCGAAGTCAACATTGTCGGGATGCACAGCGTCTGCAACCAGCGGCACCAGCGTGCGGGCGCGCCGCGCGATCGCTTCGGCGGGGTCGAGCCAGTCGACCGGCCAGGGCGCAAGCCGCCGGAAAAGATTGGCCATGAAGGGATAATGCGTGCAGGCGAGCACGACGATATCGGTCTTTCGGCCGTCCTTCTCGACGAAACACTGGTCGATTTCGGCAAGCACGGCGTCGTCGGAGACGGCGTCGCCGCGAATATAGGCTTCCGCCATGCGCGCAAGGTTCTCCGAGCCGACGAGCCGCACATGGCATTGCTGGGCGAAGGACTGGATGAGATCGCGGGTATAGGCGCGCTTGACTGTGCCCGGCGTCGCGAGCACCGAGACGAGGCCGGAGCGCGTACGCTCCGCCGCCGGCTTGATCGCCGGCACGGTGCCGACGAAGGTCATCTGGGGAAAAGCGGCGCGGAGATCGGCGCCAACCAGCGTGAAGGCGGTGTTGCAGGCGATGATGCAGACTTCGGGATCGTGCTCTTCGAGCAGCCGGCCGAAAAGCCCGATGATCCGTTCCTTCAGCGCCTGTTCCTCCCAGCCGCCATAGGGAAAGCCGGCATCGTCGGCGACATAGATGAAACCGCGTTCCGGCATCAGCACACGCGCCTCGCGCAAGACGGTGAGCCCGCCGATGCCGGAATCGAAGACGAGGACGGGTTTCAGCTCATGCGTCGGCGCTGTCATCGGGCGGTGTTTCCTTGGCCGCTATGGGGAACCGGCCACCGCGCGGGCTCTTGCGCGAGAAGCGGTCGAGGGAGGAGATGACGCCGCGCAGCACGCTGATTTCCTGCTCCGTGAAAGCCCGGCGGGATAGAACAGCGCGTAGATTGTCGACCATTTTCGGCTTTTTCCCGGCAGGGTGGAAATAACCGCGCACATCGAGCGCCTCCTCCAGCTGGTCGAACAGGCCGAACAGCTGTTCCTTGGTCGAAGGTGTCTGCCCCATCGCCTGGAAGGGCACGGCGCCGAGATCCTCCATGCCTGATTTCATCCATTCATAGGACATCAGCAGCACCGCCTGGGCGATGTTCAGCGAGGCGAAGGCCGGATTGACGGGAAAGGTGACGATCTCGTCGGCAAGCGCCACCTCCTCGTTGGTCAGCCCCCAGCGCTCGCGCCCGAAGAGGATGCCGGTGCCCTCGCCAGCGCGAAACCTCGCCCGGAGCGTCTCGGCGGCGATGACAGGCGAACGCACCGGTTTGTAACCGTCGCGCTCGCGCGCCGTCGTCGCATAGACGAAATTGAGGTCGGCGACCGCCTGCTCCAGCGTATCGTAGACCTTTGTCGCCTCGATGACGTGATCGGCCTTGGAGGCAGTCGCCAAGGCTTTCTCGTTCGGCCAGCCGTCGCGCGGATTGACGAGGCGCAGTTCTGCAAGGCCGAAATTCGCCATGGCACGCGCCACCATGCCGATATTCTCGCCCATCTGCGGCTCGACCAGAATGATGGCCGGCCCTTCGGCCAGAAGTTGACGCTCGCTGTTCGTGCCTGCCATGGTTCTATCCCTGTTTCGAGCGCGCAATAACCTCGCCCGGTGCAAACGGCAAGACGTCAGCCTGCGGATAGAGCCTTTCCAGCGCCGAACCGATCATTTCGAGCCCCAGCCTGGTGCCCTCGCGCGACAGCGGCAGATGCCGTCCTGTCGTCCGCGATGCCTTGCGCTCGATGAAGAAAGCGGTCGAGCCTTGCGCGGCCGCATCTTTCATCAGCGCCAGATCCGTCGCGATCAGCCTCTTCAGTGCGTCGGCCTCGGCCGGCGCTGTGGAACTCTTCGCCAGGATGCGCGACCAATAAGTGCAGGAGAGGAAGATCGCCAGCGTCTGGCGGATCTGGCCCGGCCGCGTCACCACCGACCAGGACGAGCCGAGCGGCTTGGCGGCCACCGTCACGTCGCGGTAGCAGGCATCGATCTTCTGTGACAGGGCGATCAACTCGAAGCCGCTCTTGCCCTCACCGATCGCGTTCAGCAGGTCCTCCAGCGCCTGGAACCAGCGGGCAAGTGCCGCATCGAGCGCACCCCGGGTGCGGGCCGGAAAGACCAGGAAGGCGACTGCCGTTCCGGCCACCGCGCCGATCATGGTCTCCCCGATGCGCAGCTGCAGCAGGTCGAGCGTCAGCACGCCGGTCATGCCATAGACCAGGCAAAGCACGATCGAGATGAAGAAGGTCATCGTCGCGTAGGAAACCTGCAGGAAATAGAAGGCGAGGAAAATGCAGACGGCCGCAACCGGAATGGCGATCGCCAGCTGCCCCGAAATCAGCGTCGCCAGCACAAGGCCGATCGCGATGCCGAACACCGTGCCGAGCGAGCGCGACAGCGCCTTCATCGCCGTGTCGCCGCGCGAATTGGTGTTGGTGAAAACGAGGAAGGAGGAAAGCACCGCCCAGAACCAGCGTTCGCGCGACAGAAGCAGACCGAAGCCCATGGCGAGCGCCGAGGCGAGCGTGATCTGCAGCGCCGACCGCAGCAGCGGATTGGCAAAGGAAAAGTCGATCTTTTCAGACTGCGCAGTGTCCCTGACGGCATCGATGCCGGCAAAGCCGGAGGTCTGCCCCTCGCCGATCGCCTGCGTTAGCTGCTGCCGCGCCTCGCCGAGCCAGAGAAGCGCCCGCACGGTTTCGCCTTGCGGCTCGTCCCTGATGGCTTCCGCCATGGCGCTATAGGCTGCAAGCTCGGCCGCATCCGCCTCGATCACCGCATGGACGAGTGCGAAGGGCGGCTGGCTCTGGAAGCTCAGCACGATCGCACTCTCGGCGGCAAGATGCGCATCGAAGAGCCGGATCGCCAGCTCCGCGGCGGGATCGGCGGTGGCATCGAAAACCCCGCCGGCCGGGCGCGGAATGAAGGTTTCGGCCATCAGCACCACTTCCTTCAACCGGTCTTCCAGCTGGCGCAGCTCCTGCCTGTCGGCTTCGCCGATCTCGGCGTCACCGGCTAGGGCGGCGAGCTTGAAGAGTATCTGGTTGATCCGGCCGCGCACGCTTTCGAGCGAGCGCAGCAGGTCGCGCCGCCAATCATCCGGCAGGAGCACAGCTCTCACCAGATGCCCGAAGAGCACCGAAACAACGGGGCCGATCGCCACATCAGGCAGCTCGGCAAGAGAAGGCCGGAAATAAGACCCCATGAAATAGGAGGTGAAGGCGAACATGCCGATCGCAAAACCGCGGGGCCCGAAAACGCGGCCCGCCGATGCGAGCGCGATCACCACCAGGAAGACGAGATCGGAGAGAAAACGGCGATCCTCGAGGCCCGCCGCGATGGCGACGACGCCGAGGCTTGCGACGCAACCGAAGAGCCGCGTCACCAGTTGTCGCGTATTGCCCTTGTCGCGAACCGCCACCCCACCCTCGATCGACAGCACGATGCCAAGGCCGAAAGCCGCCGTCGGCAACGGTACGATGAACATCTGGATGGCGAGGAGGACCAAAAAGGAGAAAACGATCGTCAGCGTCACCCGCGATGCCATACGCAGGCGCGAAAGCGCCGGATCGTTGGCAAGCAGCCAGTCGCGGAACTGAAAACCGGAAAACAAATGCAAAAGCCCCTCATGCCGCCCAGGGATCAACAGATACCGCCGCAAGAGCGGAAATCAAACCGCCCGAGATCGAATCCCGATGCTCTTGAATGTCGCTCGCCTATTGGCCCTTGGCAATCAGCGCCATTGTCGCCTTCAGGGAATCGCGTGCCTGCGTTTCGATATTCTCGGTGACAATATCGTCGATGACGGGTTTGCCGCCTTCTTCGACCACGAGGAAATGAACGGTCGTATAGTCCTTGGCGTCAGCAGCGTCCGAGCAGGCGGATTTTTTGAAGCGCACGGCCACCTCCGCTACGCCGTCGACCACAGGCGCTGCCGCCATCGTCAGATCCTCCAGCGGGCAGGCATCCTGGCCGTTGACGATGACGTCGTAGTCGAAGGGCGAAATGCCGTCGTCGTCGATGGCGGGAAACTGCGCCGCCGCCTGGTATTTCGCGACGAAATCGCGGCTGTAGAGATGGTCGAGGCGTCTCGCATCGAAGATGTCGGTCCAGTCGCTGTTATTGTCGGCCCAGTTGCTCTTGGTCGCCTCCATGATCTCCTTCACGGGAGCAATGATGTCGGCGGCGTGACCCTTGCCGGAAAAGGCGATAAGGCTTGCGATAACAACGGCGATTGTCTTCATGGTCGAATATTCCGGGGCAGCAGTTGGGCCGGACACTAGCCGAAATCTGACACTTGGCAATGGCGGCAAAAACGCATTCCGAAACCGGTTGCAGCTTTGCGTTCCCGGTTCACAATGCTATAGCGCTCCTCATCACGTTACCCACCTGGGACCCCGTCCCCATCCAAGCTCGAACGAGGCAGATACATGAACAAGATCAAGGTCGCCAATCCCGTCGCCGATCTCGACGGCGATGAAATGACGCGCATCATCTGGCAGCTCATCAAGGATAAGCTGATCCATCCGTATCTTGACCTCGACATCGACTATTTCGACCTCTCGGTCGAAAACCGCGACGCCACCAACGACCAGGTCACCGTCGACGCCGCCAACGCCATCAAGAAATACGGCGTCGGCATCAAGTGCGCGACGATCACGCCGGACGAAGCCCGCGTCAAGGAATTCAACCTCAAGGAAATGTGGAAGAGCCCGAACGGCACGATCCGCAACATCCTCGGCGGCGTCATCTTCCGCGAGCCGATCATCTGCAAGAACGTGCCGCGCCTGGTTCCCGGCTGGACCAAGCCGATCGTCGTCGGCCGCCACGCGTTCGGCGACCAGTACCGCGCCACCGATTTCAAGTTCCCCGGCAAGGGCAAGCTGACGATCAAGTTCGTCGGCGAAGACGGCACCGTCATCGAGAAGGAAGTCTTCAACGCACCGGGCGCCGGCGTTGCCATGGCCATGTACAACCTCGACGAATCGATCCGCGAATTCGCGCGTGCTTCGATGATGTACGGCCTGATGCGCAAGTGGCCGGTCTATCTGTCGACCAAGAACACCATCCTCAAGGCCTATGACGGCCGCTTCAAGGACATCTTCGAGGAAGTCTACGAGAGCGAATTCAAGGATCAGTTCAAGGAAGCCGGCATCACTTACGAACACCGCCTGATCGACGACATGGTCGCCTCGGCGCTCAAGTGGTCGGGCGGTTACGTCTGGGCCTGCAAGAACTATGACGGCGACGTCCAGTCCGACACCGTCGCTCAGGGCTTCGGCTCCCTCGGCCTAATGACCTCGGTTCTGCTGACGCCCGACGGCAAGACGGTCGAAGCCGAAGCCGCTCACGGCACGGTTACCCGCCACTACCGCCAGCACCAGAAGGGCCAGGAAACCTCGACGAACTCGATCGCCTCGATCTTCGCCTGGACCCGTGGCCTGGCGCATCGCGCCAAGCTCGACGACAATGCCGAGCTTGCCCGCTTTGCCGCGACGCTCGAAAAGGTTTGCGTCGACACCGTCGAATCCGGTTTCATGACCAAGGACCTGGCGCTGCTGATCGGCCCCGACCAGCCGTGGCTCTCGACCACTGCCTTCCTCGACAAGATCGACCAGAACCTGCAGAATGCCATGGCGTAAGCCGGCCTTTCCGAGATAACATCGAAGCGGCGGGGATTTCCCCGCCGTTTTCATTTTGGGAGAATGAACCGATGACGGCCATCCTGCGACCGCTCGAATCCTCGGACCGCGCCGCTTGGGAACCCTTGTGGGAGGCCTATCAGCGCTTCTACGAAGTGGTCATCCCGCCCGAAACCACCGATCTCACCTGGGCTCGTTTCCACGATCCTGACGAACCGATGCATGCGCTGGGCGCCTTCGACGAAGACGGCCATCTTGTCGGCATCGTCCATGCCATCTTTCACCGCTCCTGCTGGCTGCCGCAATGGACCTGCTATCTGCAAGATCTCTATGTCGACAACAGCCACCGCGGGCTCGGCACCGGTGCCGCATTGATCGAGGCCGTCGCCGATCTTGCCCGCGCAAACGGTGCAGGCCGACTCTATTGGATGACGCACGAAACGAATGCAACGGCCCGCCGGCTCTACGACAGGATCGCCGAGCGCTCGGGTTTCATCCAGTACCGCAAGACGCTTTAAAGGCCTGGGGTTGCACAAGGGCCCCGCCGCACTATTGATTCCGGGGAACGGCAAGGCCGCAGAATAACGGGAACACGAGGAGGATCTCATGACTGAAGATTTGGTATTCTATACGAACCCGATGTCGCGCGGCCGCATCGCGCGCTGGATGCTGGAGGAGATCGGCCAGCCCTATCGCACCGAACTCCTGACCTTCGGCGAGACCATGAAGGCGCCGGAATATCTCGCGGTCAATCCGATGGGCAAGGTGCCGGCAATCCGCCACGGCGATACCATCGTCACCGAATGCGCGGCGATCTGCGCCTATCTCGCCGAGACCTTCCCCGAAAAGGCCCTGGCGCCGAGGCCGGAGGAGCGCGCCCGCTATTACCGCTGGATGTTCTTTGCCGCCGGTCCGCTCGAATCGGCGGTGACGATGAAGGCGCTCGGCTTCGAAATTCCGAAGGAACGCCTGCGCATGGCCGGCTGCGGCGGTTTCGGCGATGTCATGAACACGCTTGAAATGGCGGTCTCGGGCTCGACCTATGTCGCCGGCGAGCGCTTCACCGCCGCCGACGTCTATGTCGGCGCCCATATCGGCTGGGGCCTTGGTTTCGGCAGCATCGAAAAGCGCCAGGCCTTCGTCGACTATTTCGGCCGCATCAGCGAGCGTGAGGCCTACAAGCGCGCGAATGAGTTGGACAACGAGGCAGGCAAGACGATGCAGGCCGCTTGACCCTGAAACCGGCGCGGCTGCCAGACCGCGCCGGGGATATCCGCCGTCAGACAAGCGGCATGTGAATGTCCGTCAGAAGCTCGGTCGGCGGCACCTCGCGCGGATTGTTGAGATACTCCTCGAACATGACCCTGTCCTTCAGCTGCCGACCGGATTTCGGCAGCCATTCTGCAAAGAGCCATTGATAAGACTTGGGCATATTGGCATAGGGACCCTTGTGGCGCAGCACCGCATAATCGCCGCCGTCGATCGTGCGCCGCTCGAACGGCGCCGCCGCCGGCACGTCGGCAGCGCCGGTGACGCAGGCGATCGAGCGACAGCTTTTCCTCCGGCACGATATCGGGATCGTCGAGATAGATGCCGATCATCCGCATCTCGGGCTTGGCAAGGCCGCGGGCGTAAAGCGTGCCGAACAGCGTCTCGAAGGCTTTGTCGATATGCATGTAGGAACCGGTATGAAGCACACCGATCAGCTCGATCGGTCCGATCTCACGTATGGTAACGTTTAACATGACTTTGGTCTTTCCGTTGGGTGAGGGTTCAAAGGCTGTGTGGCTTCCCCCTTTCCGACAGCGCGCCGGCGGCATGCCGTAGACCGACTTGAAGATACGATTGAAGGATTGGAGATTGGGATAGCCTGATCGCTTCGCAATTTCGCTGACGGCAAGCTCCGTGCGGACGATCTCGCCCGCCGCGTGATGCAGCCTGAGCCGCTTGACGGTGGCCGCCAGCGTCTCACCGTAGATCGCCCGGTAGATCCTGTGCCAGTGATAGCTCGACATGCAGGCGATCTCGGCAAGCCGCTCCATATCCAGCTCCTCGTCGAGGTGGTCGTGAATATAGGCCGAAACCCGTCTCAGACGGTTTTCATAAAGTACCCATGCCGTTTCGCCATTCATGTCGGAACCTCGTGCAAATCGATCGGCTTGAGAGAACCATAGTCCGATTTGACAAATCCTGCGGAAATTGGCTCTGGGCTTTGAATCAGAGAACGAAAAAAGCGGAAGCCGAGCCTCCGCCTTTCGAAAATCACTGGTGAACCGGCAGTTCAGCCGGCAAGTGCCACGGCAACCGCCTCGATCGCTTCGTCGGCCTTCGAGCCGTCGGGGCCGCCGGCCTGCGCCATGTCCGGGCGGCCGCCGCCACCCTTGCCGCCGAGGGCGGCCGAGGCGATGCGGACGAGATCGACGGCGCTGTAGCGCTGCACCAGATCCGGCGTTACCGCGACGACGGCACTTGCCTTGCCGTCGTCGGAAACGCCGATCAGCGTGACGACGCCCGATCCGATGCTGGTCTTGCCGTCATCGGCAAGACCTTTCAAATCCTTGGGATCGACGCCCGAAATCGCCTTGCCGAGGAACTTGATGCCGGCGACTTCGCGCACGGCATCGACCGAGCCGCCCTGCCCGCCACCCATGGCGAGCTTGCGCTTGGCGTCAGCCAGTTCCTTTTCGAGCTTGCGGCGCTCGTCCATCAGCGCTTCGACACGCGACAGCACTTCGCCGGGCTGCACCTTCAGCGAGGCGGCGAGCGCCTTCACGCGTTCGTCCTGTTCGGCCAGATATTCGCGTGCCGACTCGCCGGTGACGGCCTCGATGCGACGGACGCCGGCGCCGACGGCGCTTTCGCCGAGAACGCGGATCAGGCCGATCTGGCCGGTGGCCCCGACATGCGTGCCGCCGCAGAGTTCGATCGAATAGGGCTTGCCGGCCTTGGCGCCGCGCACGCCCTCGCCCATCGCAACGACACGGACCTCGTCGCCGTATTTCTCGCCGAACAGCGCCATCGCGCCTTCGGCGATCGCATCGTCGACGCTCATTAGCCTCGTGGTAACCGGCGAATTCTGCAGCACGATCTCGTTTGCCATGTCCTCGACGATCTTCAGTTCCTCGGCCGACATCGGCTTCGGATGCGAAACGTCGAAACGCAGGCGCTCGGGCGCCACCAGCGAACCCTTCTGCGCCACATGAGTACCGAGCACTTCGCGCAGCGCCTCATGCAGCAGGTGGGTCGCAGAGTGGTTGGCGCGCAGCCGCGACCGGCGGGCATGATCGACCGTCAGCACGACGGCGTCGCCGTCCCTGACCACACCGTCGACGACAGTACCCTGATGCACGAACAGGCCTTCGCCCCTCTTCTGCGTATCTGAAATCTCGATCTTGCCGTGGTCGGACGAGATCACGCCGGTATCACCCATCTGTCCACCCGATTCGCCGTAGAACGGCGTCTGGCTGACGACGATTTGCACCTTGTCGCCGGCCTTGGCCTCGGTCGAAACCGCGCCTTCTTTGACGATCGCCTGCACGACGCCTTCAGCCGTTTCAGTGTCGTAGCCCAGGAATTCGGTTGCGCCGTGTTTTTCCCTGAGCTCGAACCAGACGGTTTCCGTCGCCTTCTCGCCGGAACCGGCCCAGTGCGAGCGGGCTTCGGCCTTCTGGCGCTGCATCGCATCGGTGAAGCCGGAGATGTCGACGCCGATCTCACGGGCACGCAGTGCATCCTGCGTCAGATCGAGCGGGAAGCCGTAGGTATCGTAGAGCTTGAAGGCGGTCTCACCATCCAGCATGTCGCCCTTGGAAAGATCCGTCGTCGCGTCCGACAGAAGCGACAGGCCGCGTTCCAGCGTCTTGCGGAAGCGGTTTTCCTCCAGCTTCAGCGTTTCCGAGATCAACGCCTCGGCGCGCACCAGTTCCGGATAGGCGCGGCCCATCTGCTGCACCAGCGTCGGCAGCAGCTTGTAGACCAGCGGTTCCTTGGCGCCGAGCAGCTGTGCATGGCGCATGGCGCGGCGCATGATGCGGCGCAGTACATAACCACGGCCCTCATTCGACGGAAGCACGCCATCGGCGATCAGGAAGGCCGAGGAACGTAGGTGGTCGGCGATGACGCGGTGGCTGGCGCTGCCTTCCGCCTTGACGCCCATCGTGTCCTCGATGGTGCCGATCAACGTGCGGAAGAGATCGGTGTCGAACACGCTCTGAACGCCCTGCAGAACGGCGGCCATACGCTCCAGGCCCATGCCCGTATCGATCGACGGGCGGGGCAGCGGGTTGCGAACGCCGGGTTCGGTCTGCTCGAACTGCATGAAGACGAGGTTCCAGAACTCCAGGAACCGGTCGCCATCTTCCTCCGGGGAGCCCGGAGGGCCGCCCCAAACATTCTCACCCTGGTCGATGAAGATTTCCGAGCACGGGCCGCAGGGGCCGGTATCGCCCATCTGCCAGAAATTGTCGGATGTCGGGATGCGGATGATCTTGTCGTCGGAAAAGCCGGCGATCTTCTTCCACAGCGTCGCAGCTTCTTCGTCCTCGGAATAGACGGTCACCAGCAGGCGGTTCTTCGGAAGGTCGAAGCCTTCGGTGACGAGCTTCCAGGCAAGCTCGATCGCATTCTCCTTGAAATAGTCGCCGAAGGAGAAGTTGCCGAGCATCTCGAAGAAGGTCAGGTGGCGTGCAGTATAGCCGACATTGTCTAGGTCGTTGTGCTTGCCGCCGGCTCGCACGCATTTCTGCGAAGACGTCGCCGTCGAATAGGGACGCTTTTCGAGGCCGGTGAAGACGTTCTTGAACTGCACCATGCCGGCATTGGTGAACATCAGCGTCGGGTCGTTGCGCGGCACGAGCGGGCTCGACGGAACGATCTCGTGGCCGTTCTTCTTGAAATAGTCGAGGAAGGTCGACCGGATATCGTTCACGCCGCTCATGCTATGCCCTTCAATGCTGCCGGAGGCAGGTAAATACAAATCCATCGGCTTTTAACGTTCGCCTCCGCCACTGTCCAGCAGACAAACAAAGCCGGCCGCATTCTCATCAGGGAATGCGGCCGGCTTTGATGTTTGAAAGAACCGAGCGTGAAAATCACATTTCCGCGGCGGAGTCGCCATCATCCGGGTCCGGTCCGCCATTCTGCAGGAAGCGGTCGGCAATCAGGCCGGCATTCTGACGCAGCGACAGTTCAATCTCGCGGGCGAGATCCGGATTGTCGCGCAGGAAGGTCTTGGCGTTTTCGCGGCCCTGGCCGAGGCGCTGGCTGTTATAGGAGAACCAGGCGCCCGACTTTTCGACGATGCCGGCCTTGACGCCGAGATCGACCAGTTCGCCGGTCTTGGAAACACCCTCGCCGTACATGATGTCGAACTCGACTTGCTTGAAGGGCGGCGCCATCTTGTTCTTGACGACCTTGACGCGGGTCTGGTTGCCGATCACCTCTTCGCGCTCCTTGACCGCGCCGATGCGCCGGATGTCGAGGCGCACGGAGGCATAGAATTTCAGCGCATTGCCGCCCGTCGTCGTTTCCGGCGAACCGAACATGACGCCGATCTTCATGCGGATCTGGTTGATGAAGATCACCATGGTGTTCGACTTCGAGATCGAAGCGGTGAGCTTGCGCAGCGCCTGGCTCATCAGTCGTGCCTGCAGGCCGGGAAGGCTGTCGCCCATCTCGCCTTCGATTTCGGCGCGCGGCGTCAGGGCCGCGACGGAGTCGACGACGAGAACGTCGACCGCGCCGGAGCGCACCAGCGTATCGGTGATTTCGAGCGCCTGCTCGCCGGTATCGGGCTGCGAGATCAGCAGGTTCTGCAGGTCGACGCCAAGCTTGCGGGCATAGACGGGATCGAGCGCATGTTCGGCATCGACGAAGGCGCAGATGCCGCCCTTCTTCTGCGCTTCGGCAATCGTCTGCAGTGCAAGCGTCGTCTTACCGGAGCTTTCCGGTCCGTAGATTTCGATGATGCGGCCCCTCGGCAGGCCACCGACGCCGAGCGCAATATCGAGGCCAAGCGAGCCGGTCGAGATCGTCTCGATCTCGACAACGTTCTCGTTGGAGCCGAGTTTCATGATCGAGCCCTTGCCGAACGACCGCTCTATCTGTGAGAGTGCCGCTTCAAGCGCCTTGCTTTTGTCCACCGATTTGTCCTCTACCAGCCGCAATGAATTCTGAGACATCCCATCCACCTTTAGGTTATTGAAGCCGCTCTAGCAATGTCGAGTTTGTACTTCATTTGTTCCATTCTCGCAATAGGCGATCAAACAGTTGAAAGAAAAAGGTAAAACGACACGTGTTCTGCATTTGTTTTATCGATAAAAAGCAACGGCTTAGGCCAGAAATGCCGACTCGGCCGCGGAAGGGCGCGCTGTATCGATTCGTCCTTCGGGCATCGGGAGAGCGGATCGGATGAAGAAAAAGATTCTTGTTCTCGGCGGCGCCCATATCGACCGGCGCGGCCGCATCTCCGGCGAGACGGCGCCTGGCGCCAGCAATCCCGGCACATGGTTCGAGGAGCCGGGCGGCGGCGGCTTCAATGCGGCGCGCAACCTCTCAAGGCTCGGTTTTCAGGTGACTATGATCTCGCCGCGCGGCGGCGATCCGATGGGCGAGACGGTTGGAGAAGCTGCCGATTTCGCCGGCATCGACGACCGGCCCTTCGTCTTCCTCGACCGCAAGACGCCGAGCTACACGGCGATCATAGAGAAGGACGGCAATTTGGTGATCGCCCTTGCCGACATGGATCTTTACCGCTTCTTCGTGCCGCGGCGTCTCTCCATCCGCTGGGTGCGAGAGGCCTTCGCCGCGCATGATTTCATCCTCTTCGACGCCAACCTGCCGGAAGAGACGGTCGCGGCGATCGTCGCAAAGGCGCATTCGCTAGGCAAGCCCGTTGCGGCAATCGCCATCTCGCCGGCCAAGGTCGTCAGGCTGAAACCCTGCATCAGGAATATCGACTACCTGTTCCTGAATGAGGCTGAAGCCGCCGCCCTTGCCGGTGCACTGCCGGAAGACGCCGCCGGCTGGCCACCTTTGCTGAACGAGATCGGCATCCGGAACGCCGTCGTTACTCGCGGTCAGCGCGAGCTCGTCGCACTTTGCGAGGGCCGCGCCGTAACACTGCAGCCGCCGATCGCCGACACCGTCGCCGATGTCACGGGTGCCGGCGATAGTCTTGCGGCCGGCACGCTCGCCGCCTTGATATCAGGCCTGCCGCTCGAAGAAGCCGTTCGTCACGGCACCGCAGCCGCCACCCTGACCGTCCAGTCGCGGCATGCCGTCAACGAAAATCTGACGCCCGATCTGCTGAATGAGGCGCTTGCCCTTGTTCCGAAGGTCAGAATTCTGCATTGAAGCGGCCAATTAAATAGTTGAGCATGATGTCGTCCGAAAACCGCTCGCACCTCGACATCATGCTCTGTCGATCACAGGACAAGACCATGACCAAGCCCATCTCCCCTCTTCTGCCGATCGCCTATTCGAAAGAAGTCGCCAGCGCCAAGCAGCGCGGCGCGCCACTGGTGGCACTGGAATCGACGATCATTACCCACGGCATGCCATATCCCGGCAATATCGAGATGGCCCGCAGCGTCGAGGCGATCATCCGCGAACAGGGTGCGGTGCCGGCAACGATCGCCGTCATTCACGGCACGCTGCATATTGGCCTTGAAGCCGGAGAACTGGAGCAACTCGCCAAGGCGACCGAAGTGATGAAGGTGTCGCGCGCCGATCTCGCCTTCGCCATCGCCGAGCGCCGCACCGGCGCCACCACAGTTGCGGCTACGATGATCGCGGCGGCGCGCGCCGGCATCCGCGTCTTTGCCACAGGCGGCATCGGCGGCGTGCATCGCGGCGCCGAGGAAAGCTTCGATATATCAGCAGATCTCGAGGAACTCGCCCGCACCGGCGTCATCGTCGTCTGTGCCGGCGCCAAGGCGATCCTCGACATTCCGAAGACGCTGGAAGTGCTGGAAACCCGCGGCGTGCCTGTCGTCACCTATGAGAGCGAGGAATTCCCCGCCTTCTGGTCGCGCTCCTCGGGCATCCGCAGCCCGCTGTCGCTGAACAGCCCGGCCGCCATCGCCAATTTCCAGACGGTGCGCGAGCAGCTCGGCGTCGACGGCGGCATGCTCGTTGCCAACCCCGTGCCGGAGGCCGACGAGATCGCGCGCGAGGAGATGGAAATCTATATCGAGCGGGCGCTTGATAGCGCCGAACGCGACGAAGTGACCGGCAAGGCGGTCACACCCTATCTGCTCTCAACCATTTTCGACCTGACCGACGGCCAGAGCCTCAAGACCAATATTGCGTTGGTTGAGAATAATGCGCGGCTTGCGGCTGAGATTGCGGTGGCGCTGGGTGAATGAGCGGTGATGGGGCTGGGGCCAGCATGGCCTTCAAAACGGGCATGCCGTGTAAGCCCCCTCTGCCCTGCCGGGCATCTCCCCCACAAGTGGGGAGACGACAAGCTGCGAGATCTTCGCATCACATCAACGTCTCGCCGAGCTGCAATGAATATTTGGTTGGGGAAGCCGGCGCGCCCAGCCGATCTCCCTCCTTGTGGGGGAGATGCCCGGCAGGGCAGAGGGGGGTGCGGCACGGCACAACGTGCCCTCCGACGCCCACCGCCCCTCACCCGTCCAACGTCTCCTTGACCACAACAGCTAGCTGCTTCAGTGAAAACGGCTTCGGCAAAAATCCGAATTTCGCCTCCGGCGGCAGATTGCGGGCGAAGGCATCTTCGGCATAACCCGAGACGAAGATGAACTTCATGTCGGGATAGGTCTTACGCAGCTCGCGCAGCAGCGTCGGGCCGTCCATTTCGGGCATGACGACGTCGGAGACGACGATGTCGACCTTGCCGTCGAGTTCTTCCAAGATGGCCAGCGCCTCGACGCCCGAGCCCGCCTCGTGCACGGTATAGCCGCGCGTTTCCAGCATGCGTTTGCCGCCGCGGCGCACCGCCTCCTCGTCTTCGACGAGAAGGATGACGGCCGATCCGGTCAGGTCTTCCGGCTGCTGCGGCGACACCGGCAGCGGCACCACTTCGGCGCCGGCGATGGCGCCGTCGATCGAACCCGCTTCTGCCGCCACTGCCGGCTCCGGGATGTGGCGCGGCAGGAAGACGCGGAAGGTTGTCCCCTTGCCGACTTCGGATTCCGGCTGGATATAGCCCCCCGACTGTTTGACGATGCCGTAGACCATGGCGAGGCCAAGTCCCGTGCCCTTGCCGACATCCTTGGTGGTGAAGAAGGGCTCGAAGATCTTGTCCATGATCTCAGGCGCGATGCCGGTGCCGTTATCGGCGACTTCGACCAGCACCATGTCCTCGGCCGGCATGTAGGAATAGTTGAAAGCCGAGACCTCGGCGGCGGTCAGATTACGGGTGCGGAGTGTCAGCGTGCCGCCGTCGGGCATTGCGTCGCGGGCATTGACGCAGAGATTGATCAGCACCTGCTCGAACTGCGAAAGGTCTGTTTTGACAGGCCAGAGGTCGCGGCCATATTGCACGTCGAGCTTGACATTGGTGCCGGAAAGCAGCCGGTCGACCAGCATGCGCAAGTCGCCGACGACATCGGTGAGGTTCAGCACTGAAGGCCGCATCGTCTGCTTGCGCGAGAAGGCGAGCAGCTGGCGCACCAGCACGGCGGCGCGGTTGGCGTTGCGCTTGATCTCTATCAGGTCTGCAAAGCTGGCATCGGCCGGCCGCGCCTGCAGCAACAGGTGGTCGGCGGAAAGCAGGATCGCCGTCAGCACGTTGTTGAAATCATGCGCGATGCCGCCGGCAAGCGTTCCCACAGCATTCATCTTCTGCGTCTGCGCCATCTGCGCTTCCAGCGCCTTCTGCTCGGTCACCTCGACGGCATAGACGATCGCCGCCTCCTCGGGCGCCTCGTCGCTCTGGTCGATGACGGCATTGACATAGAAGCGGAAATAGCGCGCCTCGTCGGTCGGCGTGCGGGTGTCGAGGGGCGCGATGTCGCCCTGCCGGTCCTTGGCCGCCGCCAGCGCCGCGGCCAGCTGCGGCCGGTCGCTCTCCTGCACGATGGTTTCAAGATGCGGCGCCTTTTCGAGATCATCGCGCGAAACCACGCCGGAGAACATCTTCAGGAACGGCGCATTGGTCCGCAAGATGCGCCCGTTGCCGTCGACCGAGGCGATCGCCATCGGCGTATTGTTGAAGAAGCGCGTGAAGCGCATGGCGGCGGCCGAAGCGGACTGGCCGGCGGCATCGCTCTTTTCACGCGCCAAAACGATCGTCCGGCTTTCGCCGGGCGCGCCGTCGCGCATCGAGGTGACGCTATGGACGATCTGCACCGGCAGGCTCTGGCCGTTGCTCTTGCGCAGGTCGAGATCGAGCGTCACGGTCTTCTTGAGACCCGGTTCGGCCTGCACCGACTGGATCAGCGCCAGTCCCTCGCCCGCCACGACGTCGCCGATCGTCATCGAGCCCGGTACGAATTTGGTGAGGTCAAGGCCCAGCCATTCGGCAAGCGTCGCATTCAGGTAGAAGATCTCACCCTTCCTGCCGGCGGAAAAGAAGCCGGCCGGCGCGTGGTCGAGATAATCGATCGCGTTCTGCAATTCCTTGAAGAAGCGCTCCTGGTCGTCGCGCTCAGTGGTGATGTCGGTGATCTGCCAGATCTGCAGCGGTTTGCCGCCGTTCTCCTCCGGCCGCAGCAGCCGCGCCTTCAGCCGGTACCAATGCGCGCCGGAGCTGTTGCCGCCAGGCCCGACGGCGCGCAGCAGGCGAAATTCCTCCCGGCCTTCCTTGCCCTCGCGCAGGCCGTTGACCAGCCTGTAGAGCGCCTCGTTGGATTCGCGGTGGCGCGACAGCAACGTTTCCAGCGTCTGCACCTCGGTCGCCTTGCGCGCGCCGGTCAGCGCGCCATAGGCGGCATTGGCATAGATGATCCGGCCCTTTTCGTCGGTGATCAGTGTACCATCGGGATGGCTGTTGAGGAAAGCGCGCGCCAGGCTGTCGGATTGGCGCTGCGGCATCACCTCGATGAAGCCGATGACCGAGGATACCAGGAAGAAGATGCCGACCATGGCGAGCACGCCGAGACCGCCAAGCACGACCTCGTTGTCGAGCGATTTTTTGAAGAAAACGAAGGCGCCGGCAGCCGCGATCAGCACGAGCGCCAGCAGAAGAATGCGCAAGACCGTGCCAGAACGCCCCCCACGATCCACAAGCGGTGCGTTATAGTCGTCGGCCTGACGCGGTTTCGTCATATATTCCTCACATAAGCCCTCCTGCTTCGTAGCACGAACACGAAGCAGGAATCAGGCACTCTTTACCTTCTTAGCAATTTGCCGCGTCGGCAAAAACACCGCTAGCCGGCAAGACTGCTTGAATTCACAGGCAACAGCGCCATCTGCCCCGGAAGCCAACGCTGCCACCCGTGCGCAAGGTCGCCGGGTGCCAAGCAGCGGAACACGAAATCGCGTTCTCCCGTGACTGGACAGCACCGGCGGCCCTTGCCTAAGGAACGGAAAAGTCGTCAATATGTGCCGAATGCGAAATGGAGTAAGTGACTATGTTGGATGATGTTGTCGGAGCTTATGGCAGCCGTTTCCTGCTTGCGGCCGGTGGCGTCGGTCTGGCGCTTCTCGTGCTCATCATCGTGCTCTGGGTGATCCGCAGCCGGGCGCCCTCGCCCTTCGTGCGCGGCGGCCGCAATCGCCAGCCGCGCCTGCAGGTGCTGGATGCCGCAGCCGTCGATGCCCGTCGCCGGCTGGTGCTGGTGCGCCGCGACGACGTCGAGCACCTGATCATGATCGGCGGCCCGAGCGATATCGTCATCGAAAGCCGTATCTTGCCGGCAGCGGCCGAACAGCCGGACGGCGCCAGCCGCCCGCAACCCGTCGAGCAGCGGCCGATATCCGTCGCGCCGCCGGAAATGCCACAGGAAACGCCACCGGTTTCGCCACCGCGCCCACCGGTCGCAGCCCGCGTCGAGCCCGCCGCCGAGCCCTCTTTCGCTGCGCCGGCTTCGCCAGAGCCGCGCCCGCGCCCAGAGCCATCGACCCAACCGCCTGTCCAGCCGGCCGTGGCACCGCCGGTGGTCACGAGCCCTCTTCCGGCAGAGCCGGTGACTGCTCCGCTGTCGGCCGTCGAACGCGACAATCTTCGTGCTGCCCCGCCCCAGCCACGCCCGCCGGAGCGTCCCGCCGCTCCCCCAGCGGCGCAGCCCGCACCGTTCCACGATACCTCAAGTGCCGCCGAGATCCTCGAAGCCGCCCGTCAGCGCGTGCTGCCGCAGCACCGCATCGAACCCGAGGTCTCCGCCCCGCCTGTCCAGGAGATGCCGGCGGCCGCACGCGCCGCACCTGGTAGCGCCGAAGACGATTCGGCTACGCAGTCGGCAGCAGCGAGCCGTCTTGATTTCCAGCGGGTGCTGGAACAGGAAATGTCGAACAATCTGACGGCTGAACGCATCGTGCCGGCGCCGGCAAACCAGGCGCCCCGGCACGGAGCGCCGCACCCCGGAAACCTGCCGCGCCGCGATCCGGAAATGGCCCCGATCACCGGCGCCGATACCGATCTGCAAAAGGAAGTCGCCCGCATCTTCGGCGAGATGAGCGTCAACCGCGACAAGTGAGCGGAAACGCAGTCCGGCTTCAAGTTGCATAAAAGCCGCAATGCGGCGACTTTCAGTTCCCGATGTGTCAGGGGGCTCCATCTTGTGCTGATAATTTGTTATCGCTTCGGTTGAAGAGCATTGGCGCGTCGAGGTCATACTTTGCCTAAGTAAATACCGGTCTCACTCCAGTTTCACCCGTACTGCCGGACAGCGACACGCTGACGGCGTATGAACACGTTCATCGGGTGGTGGCGAGAGACCGGTCTGGCATTGTTACAATGTGCCATGTGCAGCTCCGCTGTCTCAGCTCTTCAGTCGCCCACAACATCGCCACACCGCGCCCGTAGGGGTTTTCTCAAGCACCATCCTGGTGGACTTCCGAACGGAAGACCAACACGATATGTGCAATACCCTTCGGGTCCGATGGACCATTCTACCGAAAACAGCGCCCCAGCCCTGGATTGTATGCAGTGGCTGCGGGGGCCTCAGAGCTTTCCGATGCAGTGACAAGATCCGGCTCAACGCCAATGGCCGCACGCTCGATGCCTGGCTTATCTACAAATGCTCGACCTGCGAAAAGACGTGGAACCGTCCGATCTTCGAGCGTCGCAATGTTCGCGATATCGATCCCACAGTCTTCGAGGCATTACAGTCCAACGATCCGGATTGGATCCGGGCAGAAGCGTTCAACCTCGAAGCTCTCAGGCGCAAGTCGCAACGCGTCGACGAGTTTGCCGAATTTGAAATCGCAAAAGAGATGCAGCAGGACATTGCCAATTGGACGAGACTGGAAATCGAACTGATGGTCCCGTTTCCATCAAGCACGCGCCTCGACCGCCTGCTGGCGTCCGAGTTGCAAGTTTCACGCACCCGGCTACAAGCTCTTCACGATGGTGGCATGCTACGGACGGATTCGAATCGAGCCGACGTTTTGCGGCGGCGGATCAAGAACGGCACCAAGCTTGCAGTCGACGTCACCGCCGAGACCGGCCGGGAGCAATGGTGGAGGTCTGTGGCGACCGGAAGCGCACCGTAATTGTAAAAGGCGCCGCGATCGGATCGCGGCGCCTATTCTGCTCTCATGCCTGCATGAAAACTCTCATTCGTCGCGATAGACTTTTTCGCGGCGTTCGTGACGCTCCTGCGCCTCGATCGACAGTGTCGCGATCGGGCGGGCGTCGAGGCGCTTGAGGCCGATCGGTTCGCCGGTTTCCTCGCAATAGCCGTAGGTGCCGTCTTCGATGCGCTGCAGTGCCGCATCGATTTTGGAAATCAGCTTTCTCTGCCGGTCACGGGCGCGAAGTTCGATCGCCCGATCTGTTTCCGACGACGCTCGGTCAGCGAGATCAGGATGGTTTGCGCTTTCCTCGGCCAGATGGTCGAGTGTCTCGCGCGCTTCTCTAAGGATATCATTTCTCCATGCAACCAGCTTGGCCCTGAAATAGGCACGCTGGTTTACGTTCATGAACTCTTCCTCTTCCGAGGGAACGTAATTGCTAAGATCGATCTTCTCACTCAACGCGATTCTCCTGAAGAACATCTCATCTGGCGGGGTGTATATCCCAAGCGCTAGCCGCGATTCAAGCCAAATACGACAGGTAAACAGATTTTTAAATCTGTCACAGTTTTCGGCTAAGAGACTATTTTCTCATCATTATTCCGGCCTGCGTTTTTTGCTTCGCCTTCAAAACGCCGTGTTATCGGCCGCGTTTTGGGCAGCTGGAGCAGCGCTGACGGTTGACGCCGGCCGATTGCAACCGCTACTGAAAAGGCCCGCTGGATCTTGGATTGGCCATGACCGTACCCCTGCCTCCGCCCAACCGCGTCTATCTGCTGCGTCACGCCGAGGCCGCCGGGGCCGAACCCGGGCAGCGCGATTTCGACCGGCCGCTCAACGAAAAGGGCTTCGGCGATGCCGAAATCATCGCCGATAAGACCGCCGACAAGGGCTACCGTCCCGATCTTCTGATCAGTTCTACGGCGCTGCGCTGCCGCGATACCGCCGATGCGGTGTACCGGGCGATGGGCCTTACGCTCGAAGTTCGTTATGTCGACGCGCTCTATAACGCCACGGTCGACAACTATCTCGAGATCATCGATTCGCAGGACGAGGCTGCTGTCATGCTGGTCGGCCACAATCCGACAATGGAGCAGGCGCTGGAGGCGCTGATCGGTCACGAGGCTATGGCAGGCGCCCTTCCCGGCGGCTTCCCGACGGCAGGCCTTGCCGTCGTCGATTACGACGCTTCCGCCGCCGTCTGGCGCCTCACCGATTTCGTGGTCGTCTGAAGACTTTCGCGCCGCTTCTTTCGCGGGCGGCGCGCCCTTCCTATATTGCCGTCAGTCACCAACCGGAATTGCGCCTTGCCGCCACGACTGACATCCTTTGCCGATGACGCCCGCATCGCCTTCGACAATCTCGCCGACCGGGCGAGCGGCCTCGTCAATCCGACCGTGCGGCTCGGCGTTACCGGGCTCTCCCGCTCCGGCAAGACGGTCTTCATCTCCTCATTGGTTCACAATCTGCTGCATGGCGGCCGACTGCCGCTGTTCGAGCCGGTCCAATCCGGCCGCGTCTCGGCGGTGCGGCTGGAACCGCAGCCGGATGATGCCGTGCCGCGCTTCCAGTACGAGGACCATATCCGCGCGCTGGTGAAGGACCGTATCTGGCCGGATTCGACCCGCGCCATCTCCGAGCTGCGCATCACGCTGGATTATCAGAGCGCCAGCGGCTGGAACCGGTTGTTTTCGCCCGGCCGCCTGTCGATCGATATCGTCGATTATCCCGGCGAATGGTTGCTCGACCTGCCGCTGCTCGGCAAGAATTACCGCACCTTCAGCGAGGAAACGTTGGCACTTGCCGAAACCGGCGTCCGCTCCGAGCTGTCGCGCCCATGGCTGGCGCTGACGCGCGCCACTGACATCCATGCCGGCGCCGACGAGATGATCGCCCGCGACCTCGCCGCCGCTTTTGCCGATTATCTCAAAGCCTGCAAGGCCGACGAACGCTCGCTTTCCACCCTGCCGCCTGGCCGCCTGCTCCTGCCCGGCGATCTCGACGGCTCGCCAGCATTGACCTTTGCACCGCTGGCTCTGCCGCCGGACGGACGTCCCGGCCGCGGCTCGCTCTGGACGATGATGGAGCGGCGCTACGAGGCCTATAAATCCGTCGTCGTCAAACCCTTCTTCCGCGAGCATTTCGCCCGCCTCGACCGCCAGATCGTCCTGGTCGATGCGCTGCAGGCGATGAACCGCGGCCCCGAAGCCGTGCAGGATTTGGAGCGCGCGCTGACCGACGTGCTTGCCTGCTTCCGCCCCGGCACCAATTCGCTGCTCTCCTCCCTGCTCGGGCGGCGCATCGACCGCGTACTGGTTGCCGCCACCAAGGCCGATCATCTCCACCATGAAAGCCACGACCGGCTCGACGCGCTGACCCGCCGCCTGGTGGACCGCGCCATCGACCGCATCGGCATCGCCGGCGCCGGCATCGACGTCATGGCGCTTGCCTCCGTGCGGGCCACCCGCGAGGCGACCGTCAAGCGTGACGGCCATGAACTGCCGGTCATCGTCGGTACGCCGATGGAGGGCGAAGCCATTGCCGGCGAGCGCTTCGACGGCCAGAGAAAGACCGCGATCTTTCCCGGCGACCTGCCGGAGGATCCGGAAAGCCTGTTCGACCGCATCGCCTCGCGTGTAACCAGTGTGCAGCTGCCCGATGTCAATGTCGTCAGGTTCCGCCCGCCGCATCTTGAGGAAACCGGCGGCGGCATCAAGCTGTCGGTGCCGCATATTCGCCTCGACCGTGCCATGCAGTTTCTGTTCGGAGACCGTCTCGCATGAGCAAGCCCCCGTCCGATCCGCCGCGCCGCGCGCCCGCCGCCTTCAGCTATGAGGACGAAGCCACCGAGCGGCGTGACAACGGCCGGCAAGGAGGTGAGCGGCGCAAGCCGGAAAGCTTCTCGGAGCATATCGTCGTGACGCCTGATGAGGACGATCCCTTCCTCAATCCCGACAAGGATCTGAGCGCGGTCCCCGTTGCAGCACCGCGCAAGCGGCGGACCTCCTTCGGCAAGATCGCCGCCGGCGCCTTCGGCATCCTGCTGTCGCTCGCCATCGGCCTCTGGACCGATAGCCTGATCCGCGATCTCTTCACCCGCGCCGACTGGCTGGGCTATGCGGCCCTTGCCGTGCTGGCGGTCGGCATTCTCGCCGTACTCGCCCTCGCCATCCGCGAAACCATCGGCATGATGCGCCTTGCCGCCGTCCAGAAGATCAAGGCCGAGGCCGAGGCGGCGATCCTCGAGACTCGGCCGGCCAAGGCGCGCGCCGTCGTCGCCCAGCTGACTGCGCTGCTCTCGGCAAATCCCGAGACGTCAAAGGGCCGTGCGACGCTGAAGGCGACCGAGGGCGAGGTCATCGATCCCCCGCATCTGATCGCGCTGGCCGAACGCGAACTGCTCGCTCCGCTCGACCGCAAGGCCCGCGCCCTGATCGTCAATGCCTCCAAGCGCGTCTCGATCGTCACCGCCGTCACCCCGCGCGCCGTGGTCGACCTGCTCTACGTGCTCTATGAGGCCGTGCGCCTCATTCGCGCCATGGCCGAGCTTTACGGCGGCCGTCCCGGCACGCTCGGCATGTTCCGCCTGCTGCGCGACGTGCTGGCGCATCTGGCCGTCACCGGCTCGATCGCCGTCGGCGACAGCCTGGTGCAGCAAGTGCTCGGCCATGGACTGGCGTCCAAGCTCTCAGCCCGACTGGGTGAAGGCGTCATCAACGGGCTGATGACTGCCCGCATTGGAATCGCGGCAATGGATCTCTGCCGTCCGCTCGCCTTCCGCGCCCTGAAGCGGCCGGGAATCGGTGATTTCATCGGCGATCTCACCCCGTCCATGTCGCCGCGCGGCAACAATCCTTGAACGAAACAGCGATTCCGCAGCTTTCGACTCCCTGCGTAATGCCAGAGAAGTTTCAACAGATTCAATGATCTAGTGACGGGAGTTTAAAATCGCCGTCGCACGAAAGCCTTACGCCGCCTCGCATTTCGGCACAATTGAAAGGAAGGATTAACCATTCTTCGGCAAAACTTGCAGCCAGTTCGTGAGTGGTGTTTGCCAAGGAAAATCCATGTATTCGCGCAAGTTTCTCATCGTATGCGGCTTGGCCGCCGCGGCATTGTCTCCCGTCGCAGATGTCGCTCCGGCAGCCACTGCTGCAACCCGTGACAAGGCCTTCTTCGATTCCGTCGCCGGCTCATGGAAGGGCCCCGGCGAAATCGTCGCCGGCAAATATAAGGGCACGAAATTCACCTGCAACCTGATCGGTGAGCCCACAGGCGACAGCAGCGCCGGCATCAAACTCGACGGCACCTGCCGCGTCGGCGTCTTCAAGCAGCCGATGACCGCCGTCATCTCGCAGTCGGGCTCGACCTACAAGGGCAAGTTCCTCGACGGCGCCGCCGGCAAGGGCCTTGACGTCGTCTCCGGCGCCGTCTCCGAGGATACCGTCGTCGTCGGCATCAACCGCGCCAAGCTGAATGGCGCAATGATCGCCCGCGTGCGCGACGACAAGACGATGAACGTCACCGTTTCGGTCAAGGTCGAAAGCCAGATGGTGCCGGTCATCGGCCTGACGCTGACCCGCCAGGTCGACGAGATGGCCGTCGGTTCCATCGAGTAGGCAAATCCTACAGCGGATTTTCCTGAAGCGGCGGGTTCCCGCCGTTTTGCGTTTCAGGTCCCCTTGCTTCAGGCGCTCAGCCACCAGTCGCGACTATCGTCTGCGACCTCGATTCCGGTCACCTCCGCATCCGACAGCCACTCACTCACCGCCCTGCCCCTGACGAGCAGACCCGGCGCTATATCGGCAAGCGGCATCAGCACGAAACCGCGATCGGTCATGCGCGGATGCGGCAGTTCCAGCCGCGGCGCGTCCTGGACCACATCGCCATAGGTCAGCACGTCGATATCGAGCGTGCGCGGCCCCCAGCGCTCGATGCGCTCGCGTTTCATTTCGCGTTCGATCGACAGGCAGACATCGAGCAAAGCCTCAGGCCCCAGCCTGGTCTCGACGGCGGCGCAGGCGTTGAAGAAGAAGGATTGGTCCGTCTTGCCCCAGGGCGGCGTGCGATAGAGCCGCGAGACCGCCGTAACCCGACAGTCGTCCCGTCCGTCCAGCCTCTGCAGCGCGGCCGCCATCGCCTTTACGGGATCGCCGATATTGCCGCCGAGACCGAGTGTGGCGGATTGCAATGCGGCCTCAGGCAAAATGCTCAACGCTCACCTGCACGAAATCGAGCACGCCAGGGACCGGCGCGTTCGGCTTGCGCACCGTGATCTTCGCCCGCCGCACCTGCGGGAATGTCTCGCAGAGCCCCTTGGCGATATCGAGCGCCAGTGCTTCGATCAGGTAGCGCCGTTTGCCCGTGACGATCTGCTCAATCACGGTGAAGGCGACACCGTAATTGACGGTATCGTTGATCGAATCGCTTTCCAGCGCCTCGCCGGCGACGACATCGAGCTCGGCATCGACGAAGAAGCGCTGGCCAAGGAACTCCTCCTCGTCATGCACGCCGTGGCGCGCGAAGAAGGCGCAGTTCTGCAGCGTAATCGTGTAGGTGGTCATGTCGGCCGCTTCCTCTCGAATTCCTGGCGCGCATTGAGCATAGCATCGGCGATATCAAGCGCATCCCTGTTGATTGCGACATTGTGCACGCGGAAAACCGCAGCCCCTTGAAGTCTGAGCAGCGCGCTGGTCGCAGCCGTCGCAGCATCCCTGTCCTGCGCCTCACGCCCCGTCACCGCGCCGAGGAAACGTTTGCGCGACGTACCGGCGAGCAGCGGCAGACCGAAGCGGGAAAGTTCGGAAAACCGCGCCATCAGTTCCAGGTTTTCTTCCGCAGTCTCCTTGGCGAAGCCGAAGCCCGGATCGAGCACGATGCGATCGCTGTTGACGCCTGACGAAGCGGCGATCGCAAGCGACCGCTCGAGGAAATGCACTTGGTCGGCGATCACATCGACAAGTTTTACCCTGTCGCGACCGGTGTGCATGATACAGAGTCCGGCTCCGGTCACCGCGGCTATATCGGCGATATCGGGCTCCTTCTGCAGCCCGAAGACGTCGTTGACGATGTGGGCGCCGGCACTGATTGCCAGCCGCGCCGTCTCGGCGCGATAGGTGTCGATGGAAATCAGCGCCTTGGTGCGGCCGCGCAGCGCCTCTATGACGGGCAGCACGCGCGCCTGCTCCTCGGAAGGGCTGACGGTTGCTGCGTTCGGCCGGGTCGATTCACCGCCGATATCGACAATCCCGGCACCCTCGCTCACCGCCCGCAACGCCTGTTCGACTGCTGCATCGACGGTTTCAAAGCGTCCGCCGTCGGAGAAGGAGTCCGGCGTCACGTTGATGATCGCCATGATCGTCGAACGACGGCCGAGTTCGATCTCTCGGCCATGGCCGACACGCCACAATCTGCCTTCGAGCCCTGTCACCAGACTTATCCCATTGGAGACGAAAAAAGCGCCATCCGATATTGCGCTTGTGGTGGCTATGCCCCAAGCTCCCGTCGATTTCAACACGGGTTGCGTTCAGAATGCCGCTTGCAGTGCGTTATATGGTCCTTCCTATCGCCTTTTCCATTGCTCTTTCCCTCTGCAGCCCCGTGGCAGCCGAAGTGATCGCATCGAAAAGCTATTCTTATTTCGACATTCGCGGCAAAACCGCGGATGAGCTCGACCGCGAACTCAGCCGGCGCGGGCCGACAGCGAGCGGCTCTTCGGCGCGTCATCCCGGCGCCACGAAGATCCGCTTCGGCGGCGAGGCAACCTACATTCAGGATAACGGGCGCTGCCGCGTCGGCAACGTCAAGGTCACGGTTCACACCCAGATCATCCTGCCGCGCTGGAGCAGCCGCAAGGGCGCCAGCAAGGAGCTGTCGATGATCTGGGACGCTCTGTCGAGCGATATCAAGCGCCACGAGGAGCGCCATGCCGAGATCGCCCGCGATCAGGCCCGCGCCATGGAGCGCGCCATCCGGGCGCTGCCGCAGCAGCGCAGCTGCGAAGCCATGCAGGAACTCGTCTCCGGCGAATCAGCTCGCGGTATAGAGGAGCACGACCGGCAGCAGGCGCGATTCGACCGGGTCGAGGCGGTCAATTTTCAGAAGCGCATGTTGAGGTTGCTGAACAATCGAATCAATGGTCGAGCCGGCGCAAAATAAGGCTTTTTCAGTCTTGTTGCGAGCGGAAAACCTTAGCTGCACAACGAAACTTGTGCGAAACTTGCACCCTCCCCAGCGATTGAATGGTCATTTTTCATCCTGGCAGACTCAACCGGAACGCGTTAATATGAACACATTCGAAAGTTCAGGTACGGCATCTGCACTTTCATCGCTGGGTTCTCCTGGCGCGTTCCGAAGCCGCGGATGTTCCTCCCTCATCCGTAGGTAATGCGCCCGCCTCGCCTCGCTCGCTCTAGCGCGCGAGGCGTCTTTTTTGATATCGAATTTTTCGGCGACGTTTGAAGCGCTGCGCTTCAGGCCTGGCGTTCCGGCACGTGCACCACGAGCCCGTCATAGACGGCCTTCATCCGGATCTGGCAGGACAGCCGCGAGGTCGGGCGTACATCGAAGGCGAAGTCGAGCATGTCCTCTTCCATCGCTTCCGGCTGGCCGACCTTCTCCGTCCACTCCTCGTCGACATAGACATGACAGGTCGCGCAGGCGCAGGCGCCGCCGCATTCGGCCTCGATGCCGGGCACCGAATTGCGCACGGCATTCTCCATCACGGTGGAGCCTTGGTCGACGTCGAGGTCGAAGCGCGTGCCGTCGAAGGCGACGATGGTAAGTTTGGGCATCAGAACTATTTCCGGTCTTCAGGTGGATGGGCGGATTTTCTTCCGACAATTCGACGCGTCAGTCAACATTGGGAAATCCGCGACAGCCTCGCAGATCGGGCCTTCGCCCGCCGTCTTCAAAGCGTCATCAGGGACGTCGCAAAAAGACCCGTGGTTCCGCAATGGAACAACGGGCCTCGTTCGAACGGTACCTCAGGCATATCGCCCAAAAATATGCGGCGGTTTTGGCACAGCGACCTGCGTCGGTGAAGACCTAGAGATCAGCCGCGGCAGAGCTTCAGGATGAAATTCTCGGCGTCGATAACGGCAGCGCCGAGCGCTGCCGTCGCGCCGGCATCACCGCCGGTTTCCTCGACGGCTTCCGCCGTCTGCGACACGCGGAACGCGCCGACGGAGCTTGCCGCACCTTTCAGCCGGTGCGCGGCTGCGCCAATACGGATGGTTTCGCCGCTTGCAATATCCTGGAGGCAGGCACGGGCCTGGCGCGCAAACATCTGAAGGACTTCGATTTCCAACGTCTTGTCGCCCATCGTCTGCTTTGCGAGATGGACCAGATCGATCGGCCGGACCTTCGAAGGACACGGTCCCTTTGCATTATCCGGCGCCTCGAATACGATGTTCAATGCTGCCATCTGGGCTGCCATTGCCAATTCTCCCGTCTCTATCGTCCGCAGTTGCAACAGTTCTGCGTCCGGAGAGTGGCCATCACGTTAAATTCGGGCACATTCAGGGCGGAAATCTCGCCATATGGTTAACGTCCGTTAAATATCCCTAAATTATTGGTTTTTAAGCGATGCCTCGGATTCAAAGATGTTAACAACGGGTTAACGAGCCGTGAATCTCAAGCCTTCATTAATTGTGTGAGGACCTCAGATGTGTCACTACGATACTGGTGGAGCGGGTTTATGGTACGCGCCTTTGCCGAGCGAGTGGATAATGGTAGTGTTTTGATACCTTCCGTTTGAAAAAGCGGCTATCTACTCTGAAATGACATGCTTATCCGTCCTTCGTTGGGATGGAAGGCTGGAGCGGCAAAGTTGTTCCCGGGTGAGGCGGAAGCCAGGGATGCGCGGTTGGGCCGGCTGACAGTAACGAGGCATACCCGAATGGCGAACAACAAATACAACGAGTCAATTGAGGACAAGGCGTTCAAGGCATTGGACGAGGCGCTCCAGATCGACTTTAGCAAGGATAACGTACCGTCTCGCCGCGGCGACGCGCCCCAGGCCCCGGAGGCTAATGTGTCTGATCCATCGAATGCGCGTAATCAGCAGGCTCAGGACGAAGCGCAGCGCCGCAGCCGCCGCGGTGCCGCCGGCGAGCAGACTTCCAGGGGTCCGGCCTTCACGCCCGCCAACGATGCCAGCCGCAATACGCCCGCCTCGATCCTGAAATCCTTTGACGGCGCCTCCAGCCGCTCGGCGGTGCGCACCGCCACCTTGTTTTCCGTGCTTTGGGTCATGGCCGGCCTTGGCCTGATGTCGCTGCTTTATGCTCCGCAGATCTGGCAGATCCGTTCGCTCGCCGACCTCGTCGCCCTGCCCGGCGTCATCGCCGGCCTCGTCGGCATCATCGTTCCCGTGATGATGTTCTACGCCTTCGCCATCATGATCTCCCGCGCCCAGGACATGCGCAACGCCGCCCGTTCCATGGCAGAGGTGGCATTGCGCCTGGCAGAGCCGGAAACCATCGCCTCCGAGCGCATCATGACCGTCGGCCAGGCCGTGCGCCGTGAGGTCTCGGCCATGAACGAGGGCATCGAGCGCACCATCGCGCGTGCCTCCGAGCTGGAAACGCTCGTCCATTCCGAAGTCAATGCGCTTGAACGTTCCTATGCCGACAACGAGTTGCGCGTGCGCGGCCTCGTCCACGAACTCGGCTCCGAGCGTGAGGCGATCGTCAACCATGCCGATCGTATCCGCACCTCGATCGGGAGTGTGCACGACCAGCTGAAGGAAGAGCTGTCGCTGGCGACCGAAGAGATCGCGGTGCGGCTTGCCACATCCGGCGAAGCCTTCGCCTCGCTGATCGATACGCGCGCCGCGACGATCCTGGAAAAATCGGACAGCGCCCTGCAGTCGATGGGCAGCCTGCTCTCTGCCAAGACAGATACCCTGCTGCAGACCCTGAACGCATCGGGTTTTGCGCTCGCCACAGAATTCGACAACCGCCTCGAAGCGCTCTCCGTCAATCTCAACGACCATGGCGAAAGACTGCTCAGCCAGTTCGAAACGCGCGCCTCGACCATGGACAGCAGCACCGAGAAGCTGAATGCGGCGCTGAACGAGCGCACGCACCAGCTCAACGAGATCCTGATCGCCCGCACCCGCGAGATCAACGAGAGCCTGACGTCAGGCGAACGTACCATCGGCGGCACGCTTGACGACGTGCTGTCGAAGCTGAACAGCGCGCTCGACGAAAAAGGCGCAAGCTTCCGCCAGAGCCTGCAGACCACCGCCGACGACGCCGTCATGGATCTCGATGTGCGCTCCGGCTTCTTCGAGGAGCGGCTGCAGACGACCGTCGCCCAACTGTCGACCGCCTTCGACGAACGCGTCGCCGAGTTCACCAGCGCCTTCGACAAGCGAACCGGCTCGCTCGACACCAAGCTGATGGAAAGCCTCGCTCGTATCAACGAGACGCTGACCGGCGGCTCGGATTCGATCGACGGCATCCTGAATTCCGGCATCGACCGGCTTGGTTCGTCGCTATCAGACCAGTCGCTGGCGCTCGCCACCGCGCTCGCTACCGGCCACGAAGTGCTGGAAAGCACGCTCGGCAGCCGCGCAGATGAAATCACCACGGCACTCACCAGCCGCACCGGTGAACTGTCCTCTGCGCTGCAGAGCGCGACTTCTGAAATCGCGCTGACCCTTGCATCAGGCACCTCCGAACTGCAGAACAACCTTCAGACGCGCTCGGCAGAATTCCGCGACACGCTGCGCACCACCACCACCGATCTGACGACTGCCGTTGCCGCTGGCACAGAACAGGTGACCGCTGCCTTCGGCGGTCGCGCCGAGGAGCTCAGCGGCGTGCTTGCTGCGCGTGCGGCCGAAATCAGCGAGGCGCTCGGCACGGCCCACGGCCGCATCGACAGCGTCATGGCAGAGCGCGGCGGCACATTGGTCGAGGCGCTGACCACCCATCACAGCCGCTTCGAGGAAACGCTGGCAACCCGCTCCGACGCCATCATCAATGCCGTCTCCGGCACCCATGACCGTCTTGCCGAGACGCTCGATGAAAAGTCGATGGCGCTTGCCATCTCTCTGAACGAGAGCCATGCCCGCATCGAGGATACACTTGAGACGCGCTCCGAGGCCTTACTCAACGCCGTGTCTGGCACGCATGATCGTTTGTCGGAAACGCTGGACAGCAAGGCGGCGGCCCTGACGACCTCGCTCGACGAGCGCCATGCCCGCATCGAGGATGCGCTTGGAACACGCGCCGAGGCACTGTTGAACACTGTATCCGGCACGCGCGACCGTCTTGCCGAGACGCTCGACGAGAAGGCGATGGCGCTGGCCATGTCCTTGAACGAGAGCCAGGCCCGTATCGAGGAGACGCTTGAAACCCGTTCAGCCTCTCTGCTGAACGCCGTCTCCGGCACCCATGACCGTCTCTCCGAGACGCTGGACAGCAAGGCGGCAGCTTTTGCCACCTCGCTGAGCGAAGGCCATGCCCGTATCGAGAATACGCTCGAAACCCGCTCCGCGGCGCTGCTGAACGCCGTCTCCGGCACCCATGATCGCCTCTCCGAGACGCTGGACGAAAAGGCGATGGCACTCGCCATCTCGCTCAACGAAACCCAGACGCGTATCGAAGACACGCTGGAAACCCGTTCGGCAGCCCTGCTGAATGCGGTCTCCGGCACGCATGACCGTCTGTCCGAGACGCTGGACGAGAAGGCGATGACGCTCGCCATCTCGCTCAACGAGAGCCAGTCGCGGATCGAAGACACGCTGGAAGCACGCTCCGAAGCCTTCCTCAAGGCCGTGTCCGGCACGCACGACCGTCTCTCGGAAACGCTCGACGAAAAGGCGACGGCGATCGCCGCCTCCCTGAACGAGGGCCAGAGCCGCTTGCAGGATACTCTGGAGAGCCGCTCGGAATCCTTCCTGAATGCGGTCTCTGCCACCCACGACCGCCTGTCCGAGACACTTGACGACCGGGCGATGGCGCTTGCCATCTCGCTGAACGAGAGCCAGAGCCGTCTCGAGGAGACGCTGACAACAGGCGCCGATGCGATCACCAATGCGGTTTCCGGCACGCATGTTGGCCTGAACGGTGTACTCGACCAGAAGGCCGCCGCCCTCGCCACTTCGCTGCGCGAAGGCCAGGCCCGCCTCGAGGAAGCATTGGGGCACCGCACCGCCGCAATCATCGGCGCCGTGACTGCAACCCACGACCGGCTCACCGATACGCTCGATGAAAAGACCATGGCGCTCGCCATTTCGCTCGACGATAACCAGAGCCGCTTCGACAGCGTGCTCGAAGCCCGCAGCAACGCCATCATGGAGGCCGTCTCCGGTGCCGAGGCACGAGTCGCCGGTGCCTTCTCCGACAAGACCGATGCGATCCGCACCGCCTATACCGACAATCAGCAGCGGCTCGAAAATGCGCTTTCCGAACATAGCGCCGCCCTCTCGGGCGTTCTCGATGCCGGCGGCGCCCGCTTCGAGGACCTCGTCGGCGGCTTGACCGGCCGTATAGAAGGCCGTCTGACCGATGCACATACACGGCTCGGCGGCCTCGCCGACGAAGCCGCGGCGCGCATCGAGGGCGGGCTTGCCTCGGCCCATGAGCGCATCCGCACGACGCTCGAAGACCGCGCCAACGCCATAGACCTATCGCTGAACCAGGCCCATGCGCTGATCAGCGATACGCTGGCCGAACAGGCGACCAGCATCGGCACCTCGGTGGCGACGAGCGTCGGCATGCTCGAATTGTCGCTGGAGCACCGTGAAGCCGCAATCCGCCAGGCGATCGATGCCGGCGCCCAGAGATTGGAAGATCGCATGCATGCCGGCGCCGGCCAGATCGCCGGCCGCTTCCAGGAGGCGGCAAGTGCGATTTCGAGCTCCACCCAGGATTTGTCCACCCGTCTCGATCGGTCGGTCGAAAACCTGACGGGCCGTTTTGATGAAACCGGATCGCGTGTGGAAGCCGGTCTTGCGGCGATCGAGACCCGCATCCGCGACGGCGTCGGCGGTGTTGCCGAAAAGGTCGAAGCGGCCAGCGGCCAGCTGTCCGGCGTGCTTGCCGACGGCGTCTCTCGTCTCGGCGCGCTCAGCGACGACGCCACACAGCGCATCTCGGCGACGCTCGAAGGCAGCGCCGCAAACCTCACTCAGGCGATCGACAGCCGCACCGCCAATCTGGCCGAGACGCTGGACAGCCGCACCACCAGCCTGACCGGCGCTATCGATGGCCGAACCGCGAGCCTCGCCGAAACGCTCGACCGCGGCAATGAACGCATCGAGGAACGCCTCTCCACCATGGACCGTGCGTTGACCGTCGGCCTCGATGCCGTCAACCGGACCATCGAAGGCAAGGCCGCTGGTCTCGCCTCGACGCTGCGCAGTGCGGTTGCCGACGCGGCCCAGGGAATGGAAGGCGAAGCGACGAGAACCACCGAACTGCTTGGCAAGACAGGCCAGCAATTCGCCGAGGATCTCAATGTGAAAAGCGACGAATTCACCCGCACCATGGATGAGCGCTCGTCGCAGATCGTCACCCGCGTCGCCGAAGCTCAGAACCGGCTGGCAAGCCAGGCCGCTGCCGTTGCCCAAACCTTCTCGGAAGCCGGCAACGCCATCGTCAACAAAGTCGCCGAGGCTGAGACCATCGTCGGCACGCAAGTCAATGCCATCTCCAAGGTGCTGTCGGATGCCAGCCAGTCTCTGGAGTCACGCGGCAACGCCATCCGCTCGACGCTCACGGGCGCCGGCAGTGAGATTTCCGCAACCATGGCGGATGTCGACCGGGCGCTCGAAGCGCGCAGCAGCGCCATTCGCACCAATCTCGAGGAGCGAGCCCGCGAGATCGATACGACGTTCTCCGAGATCGACCGGGCGCTCGAAGCGCGCGGCAACTCGATCCGCTCGACGCTCGAGGAGCGCACCCGCGACCTCAACTCGATGTTATCAGGCCGTTCGGTCGAATTGACGCGCATCCTCGACGAGACGGCCCGCCCGATCATCGACCGCTACACTGATGCCGGCGAGCAGGCCGCCGCCCGCATCACCGCCGCAGCCAACCTCAGCGCAGACCGTCTGCGCGCCGAAAACGAAGCGCTCGCCAGCGCAGTTGCCGCCCGCACCGAGAATGTCGCCAATGCCGTCAGCGCCATCGAAAACAGCCTGGTCGGCAACGTCAACGGCCTCGTCCAGCGCATGTCGGAAAGCAGCGCGGCGATGGCGATGATGATGAACCGCGCCGCCGAGCAGCTGACCAGCGTCGACGGTCGTCTCGGCGATACCACTACGCGGTTTGCCGACTCCGCCACCAAGGCCGCCGAGATGGTCTCCGCCTCCACCAGGCTTCTCGAAGGCAAGATCGACCGCCTCTCCGACATCTCGGGCCAGACGCTGGCGCAGGTCGGCGGCATCATCGGCCGCTTCGACGAACACTCCAAGGTCCTGACCCAGGCCTCGCAGCTTCTCGGCGCCGCCCAGTCCAACCTCGCCTCGACGCTCGAGGAACGCGAGAGCGCGCTGCAGACACTCTCTGTCGGCCTCGTCCAGCGCTCCGCCGAGATCGAAAAGACCATGCAAGGCCTCGGCGGCATGATCGAGACCGTGTTCGAGCGGGCAGAACAGCGCTCCAGCCAGGTCACCGGCAATTTGCGCCAAGGCGTGCAATCCTCCTTTGCTGACATTGGCCGCATTCTCACCGAAACCGAGAAGCGCGCCCAGGAAGCGGCAGAAACGATGCGCGAGGCGATCACCCGCGCCGGCGACGAGGCCAATACGACGATCGACGGCACTTTCGCCAATGTCGAACGCCGTTCCGGCGATCTCTCCAATCGCATTCGCGGCGGTCTCACCGCCTCGCTGTCGGACGTCGAGCGCATGCTCGGCGAAGCCGGCCGCGCCTCCGACGGTGCCGCCCAGCACATGCGGGAAGCGCTGCGCGAGGCGATCGACGATGCAGTCGGCCGCTTCTCCGGCGCCACCGAAGATATCCGCCGCTCTGCCGCCGACATCCGCAGTGAACTCGACGCGACCCGTGCCGAACTGAAGCGCGGCGCCTTCGATCTTCCCGAGGAAGCCAAGGAAAGCGCCTCGGCCATGCGCCGGGCGGTCGCCGAGCAGATCAAGGCGTTGCAGGATATCTCCCAGCTCGTCGGCCGCTCCAGCCAGCAGCTTGAGATCTCCGAACCTGTCACCCGCACGCTTGCTCAGGCGCAGCCGGCCCCGCGTCCCACCCAGCCGGTCGCAGCCCAGCCGCCGCAGCCGGCAGCGCCGCCGCCGCTTGAAGCGACGGGCCTGCGCGGAACGATTGCACCGTCTGCGCCGGCTGCCGCCCCTCCGCGCGCCACGCCGCAGCCTGCCCCCGCTCGCCAGGAGCCAGCCCGCCAGGAACCGGCGCGCGCCGAAGGCGGCGGCTGGATCAGCGATCTCCTGCGCGGCGCATCGCGTGACGAGGCCGCCGACGAAGCGCCTGCCCGCGCCCCGGCCCGCCAAGCGGAAACCGCCGCCCCTGCGACGCGCAGCAACAGCGATAGCCGCAATCCGCGGCACGTCGTCGAATCGCTGAACTCGCTCTCGGTCGATATCGCTCGCGCCATCGACCACGACGCCTCGGTCGATCTCTGGCGCCGTTATCAGCGCGGCGAGCGCGACGTCTTCACTCGTCGCCTCTATACGCTGAAGGGCCAGCAGACTTTCGACGAGATCAAGCGCAAATACGACCGCGAACCGGAATTCCGCACCGCCGTCGACCGCTATATCGGTGATTTCGAAAAGCTGCTCGCCGACGTCGCCCGCACCGACCCGAACCGGACGGTGACGCAGTCCTACCTCACCTCGGATACGGGCAAGGTCTACACCATGCTCGCTCATGCCGCAGGCAGGCTCGGCTGAGCCTGACTGGGACCTGCGGTTTGGAAAGCCGCTTGAACACGTGTCAGGCGGCTTTCGTTCTATATTGCGAGCGTGACCAGGCCTCTCTGCAGATATACAAAAGCAAAGCATTCCGAACGAAACCATCCACCGTCCAGTTACGGAAACCTCCCCGAAATGACCAAGGCCCTTCTGATCATCGACGTGCAGAACGCGATCCTCGCCGGCAAAGCCTCGCCTGAGCGGCAGCCTTACGTCGATACCGCACTCGACGAGACCGTTGCGCGCTTGGCAGTGTTGCAAGAAAAAGCTCGGCAGGCGGGCGCGCAGGTCGTGCTCGTTAAGCATGACGGCGACGTTGGCCATCGGTTGGCGGTCGGCACGCCGGGTTGGGCCCTGCGCGACGAGATCGCGCCAAGGCAGGCCGAGGTCGTTGTGCGCAAGAAAAGCGCCGACTCCTTCTTCGAGACCGATCTTGCCGAATGCCTGCACGAGCGATCAATCACTCACCTCGTCGTCGGTGGATGCATGTCGCAATTCTGTGTCGACACCACAGTCAGGCGAGCCGTGTCGCTCGGATATGATGTGACGTTGATTGCCGATGGTCACATGACCGGCGACACAGCGACCTTCACCTTCTCCGAGATCATTGCCCATCACAATGAAACGCTCGATGGTTTCGATGCCGGCAAGGCAACGGTAGAAATCCGCCTCGCCGCCGAGATCGAGTTTTCATAAATTCTCAGACCACATGAGAACCGGGACCGCCTGGCAGCACCGGATTCCGATATCTCACCGATCGGCGGCTATGCTCCAGTTATAAATGCACCGATCGAGACCGATGGCGATCTCAAGCACGAGCACGTCGTGGTCGAAGGCAGCTCCCTTCTTCGGCTGCGACCGGTAAGGCTGCGGAAAATCCGTGCGTCGCGAGATCGAGCAGACCTCCATCCACTTGTCGCCATTGTCGACCTCGATATCCATCGTCACCTCGGAATAGCCCGGCAGCCGGTCGGAAGGTACGATCCGCGTCGGCAGATGGATCAGCGATGCGATCATCCGACGGACCGGATCGAGGCATGCGGCGTGATAGTCGTTACCGCTATCGGCCGTGAAGGCGCATTGGAATTCAAGCTGCCAGAATTCCTTCAGCCGCATGTGTTTGGTCGGCTGTTCCTGCTCGCGACGATAGGATCTGCCGGCTTGCCAGACGCAGAGCGGCAGCCGTGTCTTGGTGTGATTGCCGAGAATATGCTGCATATAGATGTAGGTCGACGGCGTGGTCTCCGGTCTCAGCACCAGCGCGGTATCGCTGGTGGAGAGCTGCTCCTGGACCCAGATATCGGCTTTCGAATAGGCGCTTGAAACAAGTGACCGCGGCATCAGCGCCGGCGCCTCGACCCTCCTGACATCCCAGGCCGGATTGACGGATCTGAGAAAACTGCGGACTTCTTGTGAGAAGAAGCCGATCATATGATCGCGCAGATGGATCTCGCGCTCCTCCCAATGGACGAGCGAATTGACATGATAAATATTGAGCACGGTGCCTGTCTCCCTGGCAGCCTTGATTGACGTGGTGAGGGGCTTTACGTCCAGCAGCGCGCCGGACGCCGATAGCGCCCGTACGTCACAGCAGGACGCGGAGACCTCGTCCGTCAAAAGCGCGCAAGATCGCAACCTGCGGGCAGGTGCTGATATGACGGGAGATGGGCGCGCGCTTCGTGCTCATGGCGAAATTCTCTACGTGCCCAGCCGGACATTGTCAAACGGCCGCAGCGAGCCGGACGTCGGTCGAAGGACATGGTGAGACAAAAGGGATCATCTGTGGATGACCCTTTTTTGTTGCCCCCGTTCCTTCATTCCGTCACAAACCTTTTTAATCCCCTTGCGTTCAAGCTCATAACCAAACGATAGAGACAGCAACATTGATGACCAAGACGACATCCAGGCTCCTTGCCACCGCGCTCTCCTCTGCTTTCCTGATGGGCGCCGTCACGCTGGCTGAGGCCGGCCAGGCAAGTTTCGTCGTCGATGCGCAGTCCGGCCAGGTCCTCGAAGGTTCCAATCAGGACGATCTGAACTATCCGGCGTCACTGACCAAAATGATGACGCTCTATCTCGCCTTCGAGGCCCTGCATGACGGACGCCTCAACTGGGACCAGAAGCTCACAATGTCGGAAAATGCCGAGAGCAAGGAGCCCTTCAAGCTCGCTGTCGGGGCCGGCCGTAAGGTGACGCTGCGCGAAGCGGTCGAAGGAATTGTGGTGCTGTCCGCCAACGACGCTGCTGTGGCGATCGCCGAGCAGCTTGGCGGCTCCGAACAGGCTTTCGCCAAGGCGATGACCGACAAGGCACGCCAGCTCGGCATGAAGGACACGGTCTTCAAGAATCCGTCGGGCCTTCCCGATCCTGAGCAAGTCACCACGGCGCGTGATATGGCGACACTTGGTGTTTCGCTGATGCGGGACTTTCCCGAGGAGTTCAAGCTCTTCTCGATGCGCGGCTTCCAGTTCCGCGGCATGAAGCTGCGCGGCCACAACAACCTCATGTATCGCTATGACGGCGTCGACGGCATCAAGACCGGCTACACCGACGCATCGGGCTACAATGTCGTGACCTCGGCGTTGAAGGATGGCCGCCGCGTGGTCGGCGTCGTCATGGGCGAAAAGACCGCGAGCATACGCGACGACAAGATGGCAAGCCTGCTGGACAGCGCTCTGTCGTCGTCATCGACCGCCACAGCTTCCACGACACCCGGCAGCCAGCCGGGAACGACGATGACGGATTCGCAACCGACGAAGTAGCCCGAAAGCTTAGCCCGCAAGCTTAGATGGTCTTCAGCGTCCAGCTGACGATTTCGCTGGCGACCGTGGAGAAGGCGCGGTCGAGGCCCTTGACGAAGCCGTCATTGCCGCCGCCGGCCGGCGCCATGGCGCGGAACACCTTCTGGGCGCGCACCGAGCCGTTGCGGTCGTTGAGGATCTTGGCGGAGATCTCGACCACCGCCTGGTTGCCGTTCGAAGCATCGATCTCGAAGGAGCGGATATCGGTAACGACTTGGTAGTCGATCGCCAGCCCCTGCCCCGGCATGCCGACGCCGCCGAGCTTGCCGGAGTTCTCGAAGGCTTCCACCAGTTTCGACTGCACTATGCGCGGCAGCTTGTCGCCCCACTGCGCCTTCGAGAGATATTGGATTTCTGACGGCGAAACACGGATAACGATCTGCTCGCTGTCGAGCGCTCTCAGCGCCGTCGGGCTGGCGATCAAGATCTGGCGAGATTTGGCTGCGGGTCCACCCCCGTCGACGGCGGCGGACAGGTCATAGGTATCGTTCTTGGCCGCGGTGCCGCACCCGGAAAGGATCAGCGCCGTCAGCGGCAGTGCGATCACCGTTCCCCTGATCCAAGAACGGCGTGACGACAGATGCGATGCGACCATATTCGGCTACCCCTGACTTCCCCAGTTTAACGCCGCGTCCGGCCGTCATATTGCTTGACCGTTTCCCCGCCGAAGATCAGGCGTTGCGGATTGCGGTCGAAGTTGGTGATCGTGTCGTTCAGATTGCTCACGGTTCCGCGCATGTCGTTGACGAGAGTCTGCACGTCGCGCAAGCCGCCGCTCGAGAATTTCTGCAGATTGTCGGCGATCGGCCCGATGCGCGAATTCAGGTTGTCCGCCACCTTCTTGAAGGATTCCAGCGTATCGCGCGCCTCAGTGAACAGCGATTGCGTATTGTCGGTGCCGAGCAGCGCATCGACCTTGATGAGAATGCCGTCGATGCGGGTCGAGGCCGAATTCAGCTTGTTGGAAAGCTGCGACACGTCCTGGATCGTCTGGTCGATATCTTTCTGACGCGCGGAAACCGTGTTGGCGACATCGCGGATCGAGGCGACGGCGACGCGCGCATCCTTGGTCGCCTGCGCGATATCGTCGACCGAACCCTTCACCTTCTGGGGATCGATCTGGGCAACGAGCGTATCGACGCGGTCGAGTGTCGCCTGCGCCTGCTTGCCGAAATCGTTGAAGGTGGTGGCCGTCTCGTCGAACTTCTGGATCGCGCCCTTGAGGTCGCCCGAAGCATCGGCGACATTGGCGGTAATCTTCTCGGCATTGGAGACGATGTTGTCGATCTTCTGTGCATCGACCGCCTTGACCAGCTTTTCGACCGCTTGCAGCGTCGAATCGACACGACCGGAGACCGCCTTCACCGTATTGGAGAGTTCACCCACGCTCTGCAGGAAGGAGTCGATATTGCCGGAATTCTTGGCAAGCGCATCCGAGAACGTCTCGGCATTCTTGAAAGTCTCGGTCAGCGGCCCGCGCGAATCTTCGATGAAACCCTGAAGTTCACCAACCGCGTCGTTGGCACGATCGAGGATCTTGTCGGCGGTTGCCAGAAGATTGGTGACGCTTGACTGGTCGGCGACGATGACGGCGCGTTTGCCGTTGTCGATCGCATGCTGGAGGATGCTTTCCTCGCCCTTCCGGCCGCCTGACAGTTCGATATAGGCGGCGCCCGTCAAGCCCTGGATTTCAAGGGCGGCCTTGGTCGAGGGGTAGATCGGCGCATCGGTGCGCACCTGGGTGAAGGCCAGTGAATATTGCGGATCGTCGGCATCGATCGATAAAGTCTGCACCGAGCCGATCTGGATGCCGTTGAAGCGCACCGGCGAGCCGACGCTGAGGCCGTTGGCCGAGCCCGGAATACGCACGATCAGTTCCGTCATCGGGCCGCCGCGGCCATATTCGGCCATCCAGTAGACGAAGCCGAAGGCAGCCGCGATCACCAGCACGGTGAAAAAACCGACAATCGTGTAATTGGCTTTGGTTTCCATCTTATCCGGTCACTTTCCGCTGCTGTCGTGCCGCGCGGCAGTAGCGTTCTGCGGCACGATCGACCGCGCGCGTTTGCCCTTGAAATAGGCCTGCACCCACGGATCGTCATAGGCCAGCATGTCGTCGATCGTGCCTTCCACCATTACTCGCTTCTTTCCGAGCACGGCAATACGGTCGCAGACCGAAAACAGGCTGTCGAGGTCGTGCGTGACCATATACACGGTCAATCCCAGACTATTGCGCAGGCTGGCGATCAGTTCGTCGAATTCGGCCGCGCCGATCGGGTCGAGGCCGGAGGTTGGCTCGTCCAGGAAGACCAGTTCCGGATCGAGTGAGAGCGCGCGCGCAAGGGCTGCGCGCTTGATCATGCCGCCAGACAGTTCGGAGGGATATTTGTCGGCGGCATCGGCTGCAAGCCCGACCATACGGATCTTCAGATGCGCCAGCTCATCCATCAGCGAGGTCGGCAAGTCGAGATATTCGCGCATCGGCACCTGGATGTTTTCCTTGACCGTCAGCGACGAAAACAGTGCTCCCTGCTGGAACAGCACGCCGAGCCGCATGTCGAGCGCGTTGCGCTGCGGCTCGTCGAGTTCGTCGAAATTCTGGCCGAGGATCTTGATCGTGCCGGAGCGGCGCGGCAGCAGCCGGAGCACCGTGCGCATCAGCACCGATTTGCCGGTGCCCGACGCGCCGACGAAGCCGAGGATCTCGCCGCGGTAGATATTGAGGTTCAGATTGTCGAGCACGACCTTGGAGCCGAAGCCGACGGTGACGTCGCGCGCCGACAGCACGATGTCCCTTTCGTCCTTGTCTTCCGTATCGATCGGTTTCTCGTCCACGCGATTCGCCATGCTAGAAGTCGATCGCTGCATAGAACATCGCAAAAAGCCCGTCCATCAGGATGACGACGAAAATCGCCTTCACCACCGAGGCCGTGACATGCTGGCCGAGCGATTCCGCGCTGCCGCCCACCTTCAGCCCCTCGACGGCGGCGACGATGCCGATGACCAGCGCCATGAACGGCGCCTTGATCATGCCCGACAGCACGGTCGACAGCGTCACCGCCTCGTGCAGGCGCGACAGGAAGTTGGCGAAGGTGATGCCGGAATAGCCCCAGGCGACAGCGGCAGCCCCTCCCAGCGAAGCGAAATTTGCCAGCACCGTCAAAAGCGGCAGCGCAATGGTCAGCGCCACCAGCCGCGGGAAGATCAGCACGCCGATCGGGTTCAGCCCCATCACCTTCAGCGCGTCGATCTCCTCGCGCATCTTCATCGAGCCGATTTCGGCGGTGATCGCGCTGCCCGAGCGGCCGGCGATCATGATCGAGGTCAGAAGCACGCCGATTTCGCGCAATTGCAGGATGCCGACGAGATCGACGACAAAAACCTCAGCGCCGAAGTAGCGCAGCTGAAAGGCGCCCTGCTGGGCAATGATCGCCCCGATCAGAAACGACATCAGCAGGATGATCGGGACGGCGCGAACGCCCATATGGTCGATCTGGTTGACGATTGAGGCCGGTGAAACGCCGCTGCCGCGGCCGAATTTCATCTGGGCGCCGCGCACCGCCGAGCCGAGGATATACATGGCGGCAGCGAAATTGTCCCAGATCTCATAGGTCATTTTGCCGATCGGCGCGAAGATGCGCGCAATAAGCGAGACTTTCTCCGTCTGCTCCGGCTCGGGCTTGGCCGGCTCCTCGGAAAACATCTCCAGCATTTCGTCGATATGCGGATTGGTGCCTTCGAAGCGAACCACCCGGCCGCTCGCCTCTTCTTGTTTCTTCAGCCGGCACAGCAGCCAGATGCCGGCGGTGTCAATATCCGAAACGTCCGAGAGGTCTACGGTCAAGTCACCGGTCTTTTTCTGCAGCAGCTTTTCGAAATCGCGCAGCACCAGATGGATGTAGGCGCTGCGCCAATTTCCTTGAAGACGCACACGCTGTCCCGAGCCATCAGCCTGGTCGTCCACATCAAGGGAGGCGGCGTTGCGATTCTCGGCGTTCAAGATACTTGTGTCTTTCAAGGCTTATAGCGACATTGCCGACTCGCGAAGCAGATCGTTCGTCGCCCGGCGCGTCAATATACAGAAGCACCGTGCAATTTCCATGCTCGTAGGAGAGCAATAATGCCGCGCACCCTCGATATCCAGATGAATTCCTTTCCGATTGCCGGGACCTTCACTATCTCGCGCGGGGCAAAGACCGAGGCCGAAGTGATCACCTGCACGCTTGTCGAAAAGGGTGCGCAGGGGCGCGGCGAATGCGTGCCTTACCGCCGCTACGGCGAGACCATGCAGAGCGTTTTCGCCCAGATCGACGCGGCGCGACCGCTGATCGAGGCCGGCATTTCGCGCAGCGACCTGCTATCGGCCATGTCGCCGGGCGCGGCCCGTAACGCCGTCGATTGTGCCCTCTGGGATCTCCAGGCAAAACAGACAGGAGACAGCGTCGCCGCCCGCCTCGGCATTGCCGCTCCGCAGCCGCTCACCACCGCTTACACCATCTCGCTCGGCACGCCGGAGGTGATGGCCGCCCAGGCGCGCGAGCATGCCGGCCGCGCCCTGCTGAAGGTCAAGGTCGGCACCGGCGACGATGAAAGCCGCATCCGCGCCGTCCGCGTCGCCGCGCCCGACGCCGCCATCATTCTCGACGCCAATGAGGGCTGGCCGGAGGCCGTGTTGGAGCGTCATCTCCATATTGCCGCAGAAGCAGGCATCGCCCTCGTCGAGCAGCCGCTGCCGGCTGGCCGCGATGGGCTGCTCGCCGAAATCAACCGCCCGCTCCTCGTCTGCGCCGACGAGAGCGTCCACCATACCGGCGATCTCGCGAGCCTCGCCGACCGCTACGACGCGATCAATATCAAGCTCGACAAGACCGGCGGACTGACGGAGGCGCTGTCGATGAAGGTCGAGGCCGAACGGCTCGGATTCAGCATCATGATCGGCTGCATGGTCGGTACCTCGCTTGCCATGGCGCCCGCCGTTCTGCTCGCCCAAAATGCCGATTTCGTCGATCTCGACGGCCCGTTGCTGCTGGCCCGCGACCGCGAACCCGGCCTGCGCTACGCCGCTTCGCTGGTCTTTCCGCCCGAAAGCACCCTCTGGGGTTGAAGGTAATAGGCTGAGATGACGAGGCAGAGGCCGGAAAACGCGATCAGCGCCATGACGTAATAGCTGACAACGCCGAGCCAGGCGTAGAGATAACCCGACGCCAGGGTCATCAGCGCCATCGCCATGCCGACATAGAAGAAATAGGCGCCCTGCGCTGATGATTCCTGCGTTTCCTGAACCGTCGCCATGATCCGCCGCTGCACGCCGGTATGCACGAAGGCGTAGGTAAAGCCGTGGAAACATTGCAGCAGGAAGAAACCGGCAAAACCGGTATTCATCGGAAACAGGATCCAGCGGCAGACGCTGATGGCGCAGCCGAAGCGGATCAGCGTCCAGGCGTCGAAGCGACGGTTGAGACGCTTCGACAGGAAGAACACCGTCACTTCCGAAGCGACGCCGGCGCTCCAGAGCAGCCCGACCTCAGTGCCGGAGAAGCCGAGCTGATGCCAATAGATCGAGGAAAAAGCGTTGAGCACCGCATGGCTCGACTGCTGGATGGCGACGCCGATCAAAAGCAGCAGCAGGTGCGGCTCGCGCAGGCCGCTGCCGGTGGCGGCCGGAATGTTGATCGGCTGGCCGCGGCGCCGCGTCGGCCCGATGCGCGGACAGAAGATCGCCATGACAACGGTCATGATAAAGCCGAACACCATGACATCAAGCACCATCCCGCCGCCCCATCGGCTGATCATCTGGCCACCAACCAGCGTCGAGACGATGAAGGCGATCGAGCCCCACACGCGCATCGACCCGTAATCGAGCCCCCAGCGGCGCACACCTGAGATGACGATCGATTCGACGATAGGCACATAGGGCGCGAAGGTGGCGCCCTGCAGCGCATAGATGATCGCCACGGGCCAGAAGGTCGTCGTCCAGAAGAGCGCGATCGCCGTCAGCAGCGACATGCCGCCCGACCAAAGCAGCACGTCGGCGCGCTCCTTCAAGCGGTCGGCGATCATGGCGACGACAGGCGCCACCAGCACGCGAACCACCATCGGTATGGCAAGGATGATGCCGATTTCGTGGTCGCTGAAGCTGTGGGTTGCGAGCCAGACGGGAAAGAACGGCAGGACGATGCCGTTGACGAGCAGCGGCGCGCAATAGGAAAGCGCGCTGAGCAGCCGGAAACGCGGCGGCGCTCCCTCACCCGTCGGGGAATTTTGAGCGGGAATCATAGGTGGACCTGCAGGAAACTGGACGCTGTCCTAACACACCACCCTGGAGGCGACTATTGCGAGAAATAGCCGTTCTGAAACGTTTTAGAAAATAAACAAGGCCTGTCGCCAAACGGTAACGGCCAAATACCTACTGTTTTATCTTAAGTGTTTGCGGCGTCCTATACGCGTCTGAAAAGACGCGCGGCGCTGTAAAGCGCAAACGCGGATGCGCCGCCGCCAGAATCAAGCGGCCTGCGGGGCCAGTTCGCCCTCATCATGCATTTCGATGGCGGCAAGCGCCGGCACGCTACTGGCAAGCGCCCGCCAGGTGATCAGTTCGAACGTGCCATCCTCGTGCTCGGCGACCGCCGTGCAGCTTTCCACCCAATCGCCGGTATTGATGTAGCGGATGCCGTCCATGTCCTGGATGATGGCATGGTGGATATGTCCGCAGATCACCCCGTCGGCGCCGTTTTTGCGGGCTTCCTCGGCCACGACGCGCTCGAATTCACCGATGAAATTGACCGCATGTTTGACCTGCAGCTTCGCCCAGGCCGAGAATGACCAGTAGGGCATGCCAAGCCGGCGGCGCACCGCCGCCAGGATGACGTTGATGCGGATCGCCGTGTCATAGGCCCAGTCGCCGAGATAGGCCAGCAGTCGGGCGTTGCGGACGACGATGTCGAACTCGTCGCCGTGCAGGATCAGGTATTTCTTGCCGTCGGCGCCGTCAAGCATCATGCGCTCGACGACTTCGATGCCGCCGAAATGCATGCCCGGGAAGGCGCGCAGGAATTCGTCGTGATTGCCGGGAATATAGACGACGCGCGTGCCCTTGCGCGCCTTGCGCAACAGCTTCTGGACGACATCGTTGCAGACCTGCGGCCAGTACCAGCTGCGCTTCAGGCGCCAACCGTCGACGATGTCGCCGACGAGCACGATCGTATCGGCCTCGTGGTGGCGCAGGAAATCCAGCAGGAAGTCGGCCTTCGCGGCCTTCGAGCCGAGATGGACATCGGAAATGAAGAGCGTGCGGAAATGTCTGGGTTCCATCATGTCTTTCACGAGCTGCCGCTCATGTCCCATCTTTCATCTAGCCTTCCAAAACCAGACTCGTGTTTCAGGAAGATGACAAGCTGGGGAAAAGCCCTGCAACCCGTCCATTCCGCGCGGCCGCCTGGCCGTCGCCGCGCGTGCAGCACGCCCGTCGCCGCCAAGCCCACTGACGAGGTTGCCGTGCGCATTCAGGGCGTTCATGATGACGGCGATTCCATATCCGACAATGCGGGATGGCTGATGCGTCTCTTTCTCGTTCGCCACGGCGAATCCCTCGGCAACATCAACGAACAGGCCTACCGCCAATTCGGCGATCACAATGTGCCGCTGACGCAGTGGGGCCATCGGCAGGCGCTCGAAGCAGGCGGCGTGATCGCCTCCTATCTGCAAGCACTGCCGAGCGCGGGTTTCGGCAAGCTGCATATCTGGTATTCGCCCTTTCTGAGGACGCGGCAGAGCAAGGATGCGCTGCTCGAAGCCCTGCCGGCAAGCTTCATCGGCGATATCAGGGAAGACTATCTGCTGCGCGAACAGGATTTCGGTCTCTTCACCGAAATCTACGACCGCGCCGAACAGAAGCGGAAGTTTCCCGAAGAGTTCGAAAGATGGGCGAGGCTGCGCAGCAACAGCGCCAAGTTCTACGCACGGCCGCCGGATGGCGAAAGCCGGGCGGATGTGGCCCAGCGGGTGCGCCTGTTCCTCCAGACCGTCATGCACGATGCCGAAAATAGCGACCACAACGTCGTGATCGTCGGTCATGGCGTCACCAACCGGGCGGTCGAAATGAATTTCCTGCACCGCCCTGTCGAATGGTTCGAGCACTCCGACAATCCCGGAAACGCCGATATCACCCTGATCGAGGGGACGCGCTCGCAAGGATACGAGTCGATCCTGCTGCATCAGGCCGCCGACCGGCAGCCGGGACAGGAAGGCGAACTGCGCGATGCCTATGGCGCGGACGTGACGATCACGCCGAAGCCCGGCAGGTAGCGACGCCGGACCGAAACGATCGGCATGTCACCGGCCAAGGACATTATGCTACGAGCGCCAGAACCTCGTGCCGCCGCGCGTTGAGCAAGCGCGCGACGGAGTGATTCAAGGCCTTGATTTCGCCACCCCGTCAGGCGGCGCGCACGGCCGCCACGGGTTTGACGTTCTGGTTCATGCGGAACAGGTTGTTCGGATCGTAGCGCAGCTTGATTTCGGCAAGGCGGTGGTAGTTGGTCCCGTATGCTATTTCGACCCGATCGGTTTCGTCTTCCGGCATGAAGTTGATATAGGCGGTACCGACCGAATGCGGCTTGGTTGCCTCGAAAAGCTCACGCGCCCAGCCGGTGCAGCTTCCGTCCATCCCGGCTTCCCGCCAGCGCGCATGCACATTCATGACGAAATGCGAGCTGCGCTGCGGAAACGCGGTGGCTTCGGTCGGAACACGCCCGGCCGCACCGCCGACATGGCCGATGAAGATCTCGCATTCCGGGCCGGGCAGCTTGCGCACGGCATTGAGCAGGACGTCGATCGCCGGATCCGAAAGCGAGGCGAAATCCTGGCTCTTCCAGTAATTGCGCGCACCTGGCGTGAGCAACGGGTCGAACGCCTGCTGCCAGCCGGCGAACGGCACCGGGCCGACGACGTCGGCAATCGGATTTCCGATCGCACGTAATCTGGCCGTCGCCTTTTCTCCCGCTGCGATGTCTCCGCAATAACACATCGCCAGCACGACGATTTCCTTTCCGTGCCATTCGGCGGGAAGGAACGGCAGCGGCGGCGCCTGGCGCATCACCACCCAGCAGGTCAGTTCGTCAGGTGCCGCCTCCAGCGCCTGCCGGTACTCCTTGAGCACCGTTTCCGCATCGGCGAAGGGATGTACGACCAGCCCGGCGAGAACCTCCGTGGTGAGAGGGTTAAGCTTGAACTCGAACGAGGTCACGACGCCGAAATTGCCGCCGCCGCCGCGTAGCGCCCAGAAGAGGTCGGGTTTTTCCGTCTCGCTCGCCTTGACCAACTCGCCGTCGGCCGTCACCACATCTACCGAAAGCAGATTGTCGATCGTCAGCCCGAATTTGCGGGTCAGCCAGCCGAAGCCACCGCCCAACGTCAACCCGGCGATGCCGGTGGTCGAATTGATGCCCGTCGGCAGCGCCAGCCCGAAGGCCAGCGTTTCCTTGTCGACATCGGCAAGTGTTGCGCCCGGCTCGATCCTGGCGCGCCGCGTCTGCGGATCGACCCGCACCGATTTCATCGCCGACAGGTCGATGACGACGCCACCCTCGCAGACGGCATTGCCGGCGATGCCGTGGCCGCCGCCGCGCACCGAAACGAGCAGATTATTGTCACGCGCAAACCGCACCGCCCGCACGACATCCGCAGCACCTGCGCAGCGCGCGATCAGCCCCGGCCGGCGATCGATCATTGCATTCCAGATCGCCCGCGCCTCGTTGTAATCCACGTCCTTACTGGTCAGAAGACTGCCGCGAAATCCGGCGGCAAAGGCATCGATGGCCACGTCATTGACCATCGTCTGACCCCTTTGCAGGGTCGTCAGGTTCAAATTGTCCATGGTTTCCTCCATGCGACCGGCGCCCCGCACCGTCGCGGCCGGCATTTTGCGCCCGTTGCCGCGGCCAGACAAGCTTCCAGAAGGATTAGCTAACTGAAACGATCGCAATCGAATTGGTCCGACGACCCCTCTGATTCGCGGGCAGAGCGGGTGTGCCATTTGACCCTTTGCGAAAACTTGAGCCACCCCGCATTTCCATACTGTCGCCCGTAGCCGATTGATGTATGGAGGGAGCTCAAAAGACGTGCACGGAGGCGGCGATGGATCACCTGGAAAAATCGAAGACGGAAAAGAACTTGACGAGCGGCGATCTCGACGAGCAGGCGCTTTTCTTCCACCGCTATCCCCGCCCCGGCAAGCTGGAGATCCAGGCGACCAAGCCGCTCGGCAACCAGCGCGACCTGGCGCTCGCCTATTCGCCGGGCGTTGCCGCCCCTTGCCTTGCCATCCGCGACAATCCCGAAATGGCGGCCGAATATACCTCGCGCGCCAATCTCGTCGCCGTCATCTCCAACGGCACCGCCGTGCTCGGCCTCGGCAATATCGGCCCGCTTGCCTCCAAGCCGGTCATGGAGGGCAAGGCCGTGCTCTTCAAGAAATTCGCCGGCATCGACGTCTTCGACATCGAGATCGACGCCGCAGCCGTCGACCAGATGGTTTCGACCATCGCCTCGCTGGAGCCGACTTTCGGCGGCATCAATCTTGAGGACATCAAGGCGCCGGAATGTTTCGAGGTCGAGCGGCGCCTGCGCGAGAAGATGAAAATCCCGGTCTTCCACGACGACCAGCACGGCACGGCGATCATCGTTGCCGCCGCGATCCTGAACGGGCTGGAACTCGCCGGCAAGGACATCGCCGACATCAAGATCGTCGCCTCCGGCGCCGGTGCTGCCGCCCTTGCCTGCCTCAACCTGCTGGTCATTCTCGGGGCGAAGCGCGAAAACATCTGGGTCCACGATCTAGAAGGCCTGGTCTATGAGGGCCGGGTCGAGCTGATGGACGAATGGAAATCCATCTACGCCCAGAAGAGCGATACGCGCACGCTCGCCGAAAACATCGGCGGCGCCGACGTCTTTTTGGGCCTTTCGGCCGCCGGCGTGCTGAAACCCGAGCTGCTGGCGCAGATGGCCGACAAGCCGCTGATCATGGCGCTCGCCAATCCGACGCCGGAGATCATGCCCGATCTCGCCCGTGCCGCCCGCCCCGACGCAATGATCTGCACCGGCCGTTCGGATTTCGCCAACCAGGTCAACAACGTCCTCTGCTTTCCCTATATCTTTCGCGGCGCGCTCGATTGCGGCGCTGAGACGATCAACGAGGAAATGAAGATGGCGGCGGTGCGCGCCATCGCAGCCCTTGCCCGCGAAGAGCCGTCCGATGTCGCCGCCCGCGCCTATTCCGGTGAAACTCCGGTCTTCGGCCCCGACTACCTGATCCCCTCGCCCTTCGATCCGCGCCTGATCCTGCGCATCGCGCCTGCCGTTGCCAAGGCCGCCGAACAGAGCGGCGTCGCGCGCCGCCCGATCCAGGATTTCGACGCCTATCTCGACCAGTTGAACCGCTTCGTCTTCCGCTCCGGCTTCGTCATGAAGCCGATCTTCACCGCGGCCAAGGCTGCAGAGCGCAAGCGTGTCATCTTCTCCGAAGGTGAGGACGAGCGCGTGCTCCGCGCCGCCCAGGTGCTGCTTGAGGAAGGCCTTGCCGAACCGATCCTGATTGGCCGCCCGCAAGTCATTGAGACGCGCCTGAAGCGCTACGGCTTGCGCATTCGGCCGTTGCAGGATTTCGAGGTCATCAACCCGGAAGACGATCCGCGCTTCCGCGAATATGTCGATCTCTATTTCTCCCTCGTCGGCCGCCGCGGCGTCATCCCGGAAGCGGCCCGCACGATCGTACGCACCAACACCACCGTCATCGGCGCGCTGGCGCTGAGGCGCGGCGAGGCCGATGCGCTGATCTGCGGCCTCGAAGGCCGCTACGAGAAGCACCTGCGCGACGTCCGCCAGATCATCGGCAAGCGCAAGAATGTCCGCGATTTCTCCGCACTCAGCCTGATGATTTCGCAGCGCGGCGCCACCTTCTTCACCGACACCTACGTCACCTTCAATCCGACTGCCGAGGAGGTTGCCGAGGCGACGGTGCTGGCGGCCGAGGAAATCCGCCGTTTCGGCCTCACGCCGCGCGCCGCGCTAGTCTCGCATTCCAACTTCGGCTCGCGTGAGTCCGAAAGCGCCACGAAGATGCGCAACGCCCTGCAGCTCGTGCGCGAAGCCGCGCCCGACCTCGAGGTCGACGGCGAGATGCACGGCGAAAGCGCCATCACCGAAGCGCTGCGCAAGCGCGTCATGCCGGACACGACCCTGCACGACGAGGCGAACCTCCTGGTCTTCCCGAACCTCGACGCCGCCAACATCACCCTCGGTGTGGTCAAGTCGATGACCGACGGCCTGCATGTCGGCCCGATCCTGCTCGGCACCGCCCTGCCCGCCCACATTCTCGCCCCCTCGGTCACCTCCCGCGGCGTCGTCAATATGGCGGCACTCGCCGTCGTCGAGGCATCGCAACCGGCTTGAGCCGGCTCAGACTGCCGACAAAGCCGGCAACGCCTCTTTCGTCATGCTCGGGCTTGTCCCGAGCATCTGCAGCCGGTTGATATCGAGCAGATATGAGGCCCGGGGCGTGGGATAGTACGAGCGGCCCCTGAAGCCGCTCCGACACATGTCATGATGCCCTACCAGGCACTCCGTATCGACAGACGTCCTTTATCCGCGAGCGCATCCGCGCGCTCGTTGCCGGCAATGCCGGAATGGCCTTTGCACCAGGCAATGGTCACCAGGCCATTCTGGGATAGTTGAAGATCGACCGCCTTCCAGAGTTCCGCATTGGCGATCGTTCGCCTTCGCGCATTCCCATTCGGGCTGCTTTTCTTCCAGCCGTTGTTCTTCCAGATATGTCGCCAGCTGTTGCAGCCTTTGATGGCGTAGATGGAATCCGACCAGATGGTCGCGGGCTCGCCGCTTGCCTCGCTGTTGATCCAAACCACAGCCTTGAGGACGGCCATCACTTCCATCGAATTATTGGCGGAATCTTCCGCGCCACCGAAGCCGGACGCAATTTCCGCGGCATCGCAATAAACGACGAATGCCCAACCTCCGTGCCCAGAACCGGGTTCATAACAGCCGTCCACGAAGACGTGGAAGCCGTGTTGGGTTTCCGGCAGCCCGACTATCGTTGCGGGAGCTGAGTTCATTGGCAATTCCTGTCATTTTCAGCGTCCGGATATGAGTACGTTTCTCAAGCGCCCCAGGAGATTGGAGTGGGCACTTGGCCTCGTTGATTACCATCGGCAGCTTCTTCATAATCGAACACTGGGTCTTTGGCTGTCCGCTGGATAAAATCCCGAAAATACGCTAGGAATATCTCCAAGCTTATTAAGAGAAACAAGCTAAGAGGCAAGGCGCGGCGGATGGACGCCGACAGTGACCGATCGATTCTTTGCTCATTCCGGGACGACGCCGTGAAACGCCGAAACCTGTCTCTTGCCCTCTTCCTTGTCTTCGCAGCGCCCGCTGCCGGGCAGTCCATTACTATCTGTGAGGATCTGCGTGGCCGCCTCGCCGACCTGCCGCGGTCGATCGGCAATACCAACGGTCCGGAAGCGCGCCAATATGCCAGCGCCATGGCCGAGCAGAACCTCGAGCTGCGCAAGGTCCGCAACGAGCTGCGCGGCAACGGCTGCACCTCGGGCAGCATGGTCGTCATCGGCGGCGAAAATGCCGATTATTGCGCCGAGCTGTCGCAGTCCGAAGCCCGGATGATCGACAACATCCGCTATCTCCAGGACCGCCGTGACGAGCTGCGCAACCAGACCGACGGCAATGAGGACGCGCGCCGCGAGCTGACCGCCGCTCTCGACCGCAATGGCTGCAACAGCGAAAACTTCTATGCCCCGAGCGATCGCAGCGCCGACGACCTCGCCCCGAGCGTCGAAGAACAGGCGATGCGCACCGACACCTTTATTCCGCTCGGCGGCGGTGAAGAGGTCGATCCGCGTTACGGCGTGCCGCGGGCCGAAATGCTCTCGCCGGTCAGCACCATGTGCGTGCGCAGCTGTGACGGCGGCTTCTTTCCGATCAGTTCGAACGCCACATCGGTCGATTTCGGCCGCGACGCACAGACCTGCGCCAAGATGTGCCCGGGCATCGAGACCGAACTGTTCTATCGTGACGTGACGAGCACCGAAGCCTCGAACATGATCTCGGTCGCAACGGGCACGCCCTACAGCGCCATGAAAAATGCCTTTGCCTACAAGAACCGCACGCCCGGGGAAAAGTCCTCCTGCGCCTGCAATCTCACCGCCTATTATGAGGAGATGCGCGGCAAGCAGGTGGTGAGCGAACCACCGCAGCAGAGCTCCATTACCACTATCCGCACCAATCCCCCGGCGAAGGATGCCGCAGCTGCGCCGCAACCATCCGTTCCCGAGCGCCCCTACGATCCGACGCAGAACCGCGTCCGTCAGGTCGGCCCCCAGTTTCTCGCCGGCGATCAGGGCTCGATCGACCTCACCAATCCGGCAACGCCGGGCCCGCAACCACAACAACAGCAGTGATATCAATCAAGCCACCCAAACCGCGCGGCGGTTTTGGGACTACGACATGCGTCTTCGATGCGACGCACTTTATTTAGGGCTCGCTTCGTCCCCATCCATCATGAAAGACGAGTTCCTCAAGCGGCAGCCGCTGCCGCCAGCCTTTGACGGAGAGTTCCGGCTCGTCATAGAGCCGATCGACGAAACCGGCACAGAGCCAGGCGACCACCTCGATATGCTCGGGTATGCCGAGAATGCTCTTCAGGTCGCCTTCATGAAAGATGCTGACCCAGCCGACGCCGACCCCTTCCGCCCGCGCGGCAAGCCAGAGGTTCTGGATGGCGCAGACTGTGGAATAGCTATCCATCCTCGGATTGTGCGTACGCCCCAGCACCACGCTGCCGCCGCGGGTGGGATCGCAGGTCACGCAGATCCCGAGCGGCGCCTCCGTAATGCCTTCGAGCTTAAGCGAACGATATGCCTGCCGCCGTTCGCCTTCGAACATCAGCGCCGCCTCCTCGTTGGCGCTGGCAAAGGCATTCCGGACGCGCGCCCGCACAGTCGGGCTTTTCACCAGAATGAAATTCCACGGCTGCATGAAACCAACCGACGGCGCGTGATGGGCGGCCGTCAACAGACGCTCCACGACATCGTCTGGCAAGGGATCAGGCAGGAACTGGCTGCGAACGTCGCGCCGCGTCATGATCGCATGATAGACGGCCTCGCGTTCGGCCAAGGAAAAACCGGACGCCGCCGAAAGGGCATCCTCATCAAAGGGTCGCATCGTCAAATCCCCAACAACGCAACCGCCCCGCCGTCCGCGCGGATCGGTCTATCTAGCCAGGCCGGTCTTCTGACTGGGCGTCATCCGTCTGCCGCAGCCTTCCCGGCAAGAAGCCAGTGGCGTGATAAGCGGCAAACGTCGGCCTTACAGCGTTGGGCACGTTCCGGCTTTGCACCGGATTCCCGATTCTCCCGCCTTACCGGCGGGCACCTGACGGCGCATCTATTTCAGGAAAGCGCGGTGGCGGCAAGGCGGCCCGCACGCCGCCGACACGCTGCATGGCCTTCGGCGATGTCGATGACGCCGACAGCAGCCAGGCAACCGCGATCAATGCCGTTGCCCAGCGTATCTCCATCCCTCCACCGTCCAGCACGATACGACAGTACCCGCCGGTTCGCTGGGCTTGGCGCCCGCAGGCGCCAGGGTGAAACGACCCGCATGTACCCCAGCACCCATTCTACTTTATGATTTATTCACACATCAAATACACACTGCGTTTACGCGTTTTGGGTTGCTATCAGGACATGGGCATGAGGGCTCATGATGTGACCGTCAGCGTCGATGCCCGTATTGATACGCCAGTCCGGAACATGTCCGACTGAGCCGCAATTCTAGGCCGCCGCGGAATGTTCCAATTTTTGAAAACGATGCCTCTGACCGCCAAGCTGGCGGCGATTATCGTTGCCGTGAACCTCTGCGGCATTTCCGCTTTCGCCACCTATACCTGGATGTACGAAACCCGGGCCTTGATCGATGGCGCCAAGGCGAACTGGTCCAAGGATGCCGAGCAATTTGCCTCTCTGGCAGCGGGCGGCGTGAAATGGGGGAAGGCGAACGCCGTTCGAGAGGCTTATTCGCTCTACCGCGACGACCCCTCGCTCGATCTCGTGCAGTTTGCCGCATTCAACGCCGAACCTGCCGCCGTCGATACCTGGGCGCGCGATGGCGTCAGTGGTTTGCCGGCACCAACCGATCTGGCGAAGAGCCTGAGCGCGAAACCGGAAAAGACGACCATCGATGACGGTAGAATATCTGCCGGCGTCGTGACGATCATCGCGCCGCTCCCGCTGGATAAGTCGGGCAAGGCCACCGGTTACGTCGTCACGAACTGGTCCGTCGAAAAAATCGCTTCCGAAGTCAGGCAGAAAGTTCTCATTTCGCTGCTCACGCAGTCCGCGATCACCGCCATAGCCGTCGTTGCCTTCCTTCTCGCCATGCGCAGCCTCGTTGGCCGGCCCATCAGGATACTCAGTGAGAGAATCAGCGCGTTGCAGAAAGGCGACCTGGCCTCTCCCGTCACCTACAGGGAAAATGGCGACGAGATCGGCTTTCTGGCACGCGCGTTGGAAGTCTTCCGCCACGAGGCGATTGCGAAGGTCGAGAGAGAGCAGGCCGCTGCCGAGCAGAGCGCTTCGCTCGACGCCGAACGGGCGCGCAATGTATTGTTCACCGAAGAAGCCAGCAACACCCAGCGGCTGGTCATGACCTCTCTCGCAAATGCATTGGAAAAGCTTGCCGCCGGCGATTTCTCGATACAATTGGCCGATCTCGGTCCCGAATTCGATAAATTGCGGCAGGATTTTAACAACATGGTCGATGCGGTCGCGGCCGCTCTGACAGAGATAAAGACCGCTTCCGTGGCGGTTGAAACCGGCTCCAGCGAGCTGGCGAACTCCGCGGATCAACTCGCCAGGCGGACCGAGCAACAGGCAGCAGCATTGGAACAGACCGCTGCGGCACTGGATGAGGTGACCACCACGGTCAGAACATCGTCGCAACGGGCTGAAAATGCCGGGCAGTTGGTCGAGGAGACAAAGCGGAGCGCTCATGTCTCGGCGACGGTGGTGCGCGATGCAATCGGCGCGATGGACCGGATTCAAACCTCCTCGAGCCAGATCGGCCGCATTATCGGCGTCATCGACGAAATCGCCTTCCAGACGAACCTGCTGGCGCTGAACGCCGGTGTCGAGGCGGCGCGCGCCGGCGAGGCCGGCAAGGGTTTTGCTGTCGTCGCGCAGGAAGTGCGTGAACTCGCCCAGCGGTCGGCAAATGCCGCAAAGGAAATCAAGAACCTGATCAACGTATCCGGCCAGGAAGTTGCCGCGGGCGTCGGGCTGGTGAACGAAACTGGTGACGCCCTGCTGAAGATCGAGGAGCAGATCAACCGCATCAGCGATAGCATCGCTTCCATCGTCCAATCCTATCGCGAACAGGCGACGGGCCTGCAGGAAATCAACAGCGCGATCAACCAGATGGATCAGACGACACAGCAGAACGCGGCAATGGTCGAGGAAACCAACGCAGCTTGCCACGAACTGCTGTCGCAAGGACGCCTGTTGCAGGACTCGGCCGGTAGGTTCGTAGTCGGTGCGTCTACCGCCAGCCAGCCCAAACCCATTCAAGCCGCCCGCCAAGCTCGTCCCGATACTAGAGCCTTCACGCAGCGTCATGCAGGTAATGCCGCCGTTGCCGCTGCTCCCGGTGCCTGGGAGGAGTTCTGACGTCGACTGCATCCGATAAGCCTTAGTTCTCAGCAACCTATAATCAGGAAGGAAACGCCTATGAAGAAAATCGTGCCCGCATTTCTTTTGGCCTGCACCGCATTTGCCATGCCGATCGGCGTATCCATGGCACAGGATGCCAAGCTTGCCCCGATCTCCGACTACGTGACGAGCGATGTAAAGCCCTGGCTTAACGACCCCGCCATCATCGAGGCTATCAAGGCGCAGAACGCTGCCAACGCCAATCTCAATGCTGCTGATGTCGACGCCCTTGACAAGAAGTGGCGTGCCGAAGTCGATGGCTCAGACCACTCGATGATCGATGATGTGCTCAACAACGCACTGTCGAAATTCCTTCAGGGGAAGAAGGAGGCTTCCGGCGGCAAGATCACGGAAATCTTCGTCATGGATACAAAAGGCCTGAATGTCGGTCAAAGCGACACCACATCGGATTACTGGCAGGGCGACGAGGCCAAGTTCCAGAAGTCCTTCGGAGCCGGCAAGGACGCCGTCTTCGTCGACGAGATCGAAAAGGATGAGTCGACCCAGACACTGCAGTCGCAGGCAAGCGTCACGATATCAGACGACAAGGGAACCCCGATCGGCGCCATCACCGTCGGCGTGAACGTCGACGCCCTGTGATCTCAGGAACTGAGTCTTCTGGAACAGTGCGAACGACCGTCGCCCGGAAGCATCTTTAGGGCGACAGGTTTAAACAAAGCTTAGAGCGCGTCGCCTGCACGAGATCGAGTGCGACGCGCTTCTTGCCTCGCCGGGGGTGTCCCTTCCGCAGAAGCCGTTGCCATCTCGGGGAACGCCGGATTTTCAGGCGGAAAATTCCGCGTGACAACGCGTCGCCGTGACACTACATACCTCTCATGTCGATCACATCAATCTGCGCCTCGCGATTTTATTGGTACCGCTACTCTCAGCGGATGCGGGTCCATGCGTAACTGAATTCGACGCGACGACAACCCGAACAGCCGCTAGTCTACCTGGCGGCTTTTTTGTTCCGCCGGTATGACCAAACAGGAGCCATACCGTGTCTGATACCATTGACGATCTGCGCATCGTCGAAATCACCCCGCTGACCAAACCCGCCGATATCATCGCGGAAATTCCCCGCAATGCTGATGTCAGTAAGACCGTGACCAGCAACCGCAACGCGGTCCACAAGATTCTCCGAGGCGAAGACGACCGCCTGATCGTCGTCATCGGCCCCTGCTCCATCCACGATCCCGTTGCCGCCAGTGAATATGCCGAACGGCTGGCGGAACAGCGCCGCCGCTTCGCCGGCGATCTCGAGATCGTCATGCGCGTCTACTTCGAAAAACCCCGCACGACCGTCGGCTGGAAGGGCCTGATGAATGACCCGCATCTCGACGGCAGCTACCGCATCGAGGAAGGGCTGAGGATTGCGAGACGACTGCTGCTCGATATCAATGCCATGGGCCTTCCGGCCGGCTGCGAATTCCTCGACACCATCACGCCGCAATATATTGCCGATCTCGTCAGTTGGGGCGCGATCGGTGCGCGCACGACCGAAAGCCAGGTCCACCGCCAGCTTGCCTCCGGCCTTTCCTGCCCGATCGGCTTCAAGAACGGCACCGATGGTGGTGTGCGCGTCGCGCTCGACGCCATCCTCGCCGCCTCGCAGCCGCATCACTTCCCAGCAGTGACCAAAGACGGACAGGCAGCAATCGCCTCGACGACAGGCAATGAGGACTGCCACATCATCCTGCGCGGCGGTAAGCGGCCGAACTATGAGACGGCCGATGTCGAATCCGTCACGAGCGAAGCCGTCAAGCTCGGCGTGGCCCCGCGCATCCTCATCGATGCCAGCCATGCCAACAGCGGCAAGGACCCGATGAACCAGCCGCTCGTCGTCAGATCCGTTGCCGCCCAGATTGCCGCCGGAAACAGCGACATTAAGGGCATGATGATCGAAAGCAACCTCGTCGCCGGCCGCCAGGACCTCGTTCCCGGCAAGCCGCTGGTTTACGGCCAGTCCATCACCGACGGCTGTATCGACTGGGATATGTCGGTGGCGACGCTGGAAGACCTGGCGCAGTCCGCCCGCGCCCGGCGCAAGGCAGCCGTCGCAGCCTGATAGTCAGCATTAAACGCAGCGGGCAGAAACCCGCCGCCCATTACAGGGCGGTGGGGGCAACCCGGTTATCTCACGGGACGCCGATGGCGACACTGCCGTTGGCTGTGACCGCCAGTTCATGCCCATTCATCCCAACGAGCCACAGCCGCCAAATGCAGGTGTCTGATGATGGAGCGACCAGATGGGCCGACACAGGCGCATATTTCGCGGGCACGTCATTTGTCGTCGGAGCCGGCTTGGTCGGAAAATACCTTCGTCTTGTGGAGGCGGCTATCAACGGTGCTCAATCGATCGTCACCACTACGCCGGTGCTCGGGCCTGTCGTCGCATTCGTGGCGCTGGCCGCAATGCCGCTCGCGATGGGCGCTAAGTTCGCCGCAATTGCCAACAGCGAGGTCGGCTATAACAATTACTATGGCGCTGCTGTTGGTACCGGTAGGCTGGTTGGAACCAAGGCCAATATCAGATTTCTCGTCCAATCATACGCGAAGTCGCCGATCCCCAACCAGCGTGGGGTTACTAACCCACCGCCCCGCCATCATGGGCGGAGCTCGGGACCGGATCACCGGCACGCGGAATAGGAGTAGATTTAATAGAGCCATGGATGCATTGAATCGGGCTCGTGTTCAGTCGCGACCCTGTAATAGGTACGCATGTCGTCGCGCTCTTTTTCGTAAGTCCACTTCAAGCCCCATCTGCATTCTTCCGTCATGCACTCACGGCTCTTCGATCCGAACATATCGAGTTGAAATGCCTCGCCATTGATTTCGCCGGTAATCGAGCCGGTTTTCCCCTTATCCTTCGATATGAGTTCAAACGCCCCTGCTCGACCATCCAGACAGTAGATCTTCCCGCGGTAGGTTCGCTCGCCGGTCTCAAGCTTCCGGAAATTCGTCTTCACCTGCGATACGCTGTAGCGACCCTTGCATTGCTGCCTTTCGGCCGAGCCGATCTCAATCGTCCCCCCCATCTCCTCACTCTCGTCCCTCGCAGTCACCTTTCCGAGCACCGGAGTACCCGTTGCGAGGTAGCTTCCCTCGACGCCACGGACAAAAAGATATGAACAACCTGCGAGCGTGAAACCCATTGCCACCAAGGAGCCGGCGACCGTGAAACCACGCAGCGTCCACGCGCATCTCAAGACAGCCAGCAAGTCTATACCTCCAGGTTCATCCTCATGTTCGCGGATGCCAAAAGAGCGGGTTGGAGCATTGGGCGTCGTTACCAGCCAGAATAGCACTGATATTCAGGTCACAATATTTCCCCCACAATTAGGAAGATGAATAAAGCCACAGCTCATCTTGAAATAGAATACCCCGTCCGCTTCGGCAAGTTACACGGAGCTAGAGGCAGCTACTGCAATCAAACTTGGGAGCCCCCAATCACCCACCCCTCAAAAGCGTGCGCATCAGCAATTCGAAGATGAGGCCGGGCGCGACGTTGTTACTCACACTGTGACGTGCAATCCTGCCGAATAAACTTTTTCGATAGGGGACGCATGCCTGTAAAAACTCTTCCATCTCCACCTTGGTGGAGAGTAACGATTGCGTTGATCGTAGTTCCCTAAATCGCGTCCTTCGCATACGCTGTTTACAGCCCACTGTATCAGGGCCTGCCGGATATGACCGAGCGCGTTATCCGAACAACTCAGGCCGTCGCGCTCATTGGTGCGTATCCGCCAACTGCTGTGTTGGGGATTCCATTGCTATTCTACTTCAGGCGACGTGTAGGGCCGCCCCTTGCAAATTGCGCGATGGTTGGAGCCTTTGTTGCGACCTTCCCCTGGATGTGCCTAGTTGCATTTTTCGGCCCTGACGAGGCTTATGCTGGTGACCACATCACTTACCAAACGGCATGATGACATGGTGGGGATTGCTAGAGACCGTCAAATCGCTCGCAGTGACAGCTGTATTCGGCTTTGCTGCTGGTGGACTGTTCTGGCTGGTGGCCGCCGCTGGCGTTAAAAGACAGCCCGTTTCTGAAACGATTCCAAGCAAAGTGTTCGAGTAGGCGGTCTCGCGATATCATCAAATACCCACCACCCCATCATAAAATGGCGGTGCGCCAGTCTCAAGATCTCACCGGAAAATACCTGACATAGGCGAATTCCTCGCCATCAGGAGACCAGCAGGGCACATTGATCGTGCCCTGCCCGCCGAAGAGTTCGAACAGCGTCTTCGGATTGCCGCCGTCCATGTCCATCAGCCGCAGCCGCACATCGAGGTCGCGCGGATGGTCGAACACCGAAGGGTCGTAGGACAGGATCAGCACCTTGTCATTGGTAGGCGATGGATGGGCGAACCAATTGCCCTGATTGTCCGATGTCACCTGCTCGAGCCCGGTGCCATCGGGATGGATGCGCCAGATTTGCATCAGCCCGGTGCGGCTGGAATTGAAATAGATCCATTGGCCGTCGGCGGAATAATCCGGTCCGTCATTGCGTCCCTCGCCATGCGTCAGCCGCGTTTCGGCGCCGCCATCGACGGAGATGGTGTAGATATCGAAGAGGTCGTCGCGGATGCCGCAATAGGCAAGCTGGCGCCCGTCCGGCGACCAGCCATGCCAGTAGGATGGCAGGTTCTGCGTGATGAGCCGCGGCGTGCCGCCTTCGATCGGCAGGATATAGATCGCCGACTTGCCGAATTCGGTCTTGTCGGAGATGACAATTTCAGTCCCATCGGGCGAAATGCCGTGATCATTGTTGCAGTTGATGGCAAAGCCGGTATCGACCTTGACCACCTCGCCGCCATCGAGCGGGAGGCGATAGAGCAGCCCGTCGCCGTTCATAAGCAGGTAGGAACCATCCGGCGAGAAGTTCGGCGCCTCGACCAGCCTGTCCGTCTGCCAGACCTCGCGGGCCCTGCCCGTCCTGACATTGTAGATCTCAACCGAACTGCGCATGTTTCCTCCCGAAAATCTTGCAAGGCCGCGCATCTTTCCAGACGCAGGACGCCGTAACGCTTTGAATTGCTGCCGTCAGCGATCTCGATTGCGTTAGCGATCTCGATTGCGCTAGCGATCCCGAAAACGGTTGGTGATCGGATAACGCCGGTCGCGGCCAAAATTCTTCTTGGTGATCTTAACACCCGGCGCCGATTGCCGGCGCTTGTATTCGGCGAGATAGAGCAGGTGCTCGACCCGGTGGACGGTCGCCACGTCATGGCCGCGGGCGACGATCTCTTCGACCGCCATCTCCTTCTCGACAAGGCATTCGAGGATATCGTCGAGCACGGGATAGGGCGGCAGCGAATCCTGATCCTTCTGGTCGGGACGCAGCTCGGCCGACGGCGCCTTGTCGATGATATTCTGCGGGATTACCTCGCCCGACGGCCCCAGCGCATCCGGCGGCACGTTTTCGTTGCGCCAGCGGGAAAGCGCATAGACCTGCATCTTGTAGAGGTCCTTGATCGGGTTGAAGCCGCCGTTCATGTCGCCGTAAAGCGTGGCGTAGCCAACCGACATTTCCGACTTGTTGCCCGTCGTCACCACCATCGAGCCGAACTTGTTCGAGACGGCCATCAGGATGACGCCGCGCGCCCGGCTCTGCAGGTTCTCCTCGGTGATGCCGCTGCCCGTGCCTTCGAAAAGGCTGGCGAGCGCACTGCTGAAACCCGTCACCGGCTGTTCGATCGGCACGATGTCGTAGCGGCAGCCGAGCGCCTTGGCGCAATCGGCCGCATCCTTCAGCGAATCCTCGGAAGTATAGCGATAGGGCAGCATGACGGTGCGCACCCGCTCCTCGCCCAGCGCATCGACGGCGATTGCCGCACAGATCGCCGAGTCGATGCCGCCGGAAAGGCCGAGCACCACGGTTTTGAAGCCGTTCTTGTTGACGTAGTCGCGAAAGCCGAGCAGGCAGGCGCGGTAATCGGCCTCCTCGCTTTCAGGGATATGCGCCATCGGCCCTTCGTCGCAATGCCAGCCGCTTTCGCCGCGCTTCCATGTCGTCACCGCTAGCGCCGTCTCGAACTGGCTCATCTGGAAGGCAAGCGACTTGTCGGAATTGAAGGCGAAGCTCGCCCCGTCGAAGACGAGTTCGTCCTGGCCGCCGAGCTGGGCGGCATAGATCAGCGGCAGTCCGGTCTCGATCACCTGCTTCAGCACCACCTGATGGCGGATATCGACCTTGCCGCGATAATAGGGAGAACCGTTCGGCGACAGCAGGATCGCGGCCCCGCTTTCGGCCAGCGTCTCGCAGACGCCGAGATCGCCCCAGATATCCTCGCAGATCGGAATGCCGATGCGCACGCCGCGGAAATTCACCGGCCCCGGCATGGCGCCCTGGTCGAAGACGCGCTTCTCGTCGAACTCGCCGTAATTCGGCAGGTCGATCTTGTCGCGCACCGCGATCACCTTGCCGGCGTCGAGCACGGCGACCGAATTGTAGCGGCCGGTCTCGTCCTGCCGGGGAAAGCCGATGATGACGCCCGGCCCGCCATCGGCGGTATCGGCCGCGAGAGTCTCGACCGCCTTCCAGCAGGCGCGAATGAAGGCGGGCTTCAGCACCAGATCTTCAGGCGGATAGCCGGAGATGAAAAGCTCCGTCAGGACGAGCAGATGCGCGCCCTCCCGTCCCGCGTCAAAACGCGCCTCGCGCGCCTTGGCGAGATTGCCGGCGACATCGCCGACCGTCGGATTGAGCTGGCCGATGGCGATGCGGAAAATATCAGAAAGGGCGTTTTCCTCTGTCATGTCATTTGTTTAGCCTGCGCCTTTCGCGACCGCAACATGTTGGTGCCAAAAGCGGCGCCCCGCGGTGACGAAATTTTTATGAACGGATTGCGCATGGCGCCACGCGGCATTGATGCGCATTGCAATTTACCTCCGGAGCGGAATACTTGCGCCGGAAGCGACCGCATCGATAACGGGTATCGGAAACAGGCCATGTCTAATCTCTCGGAATTCGTGCACCATCATTTCGACAAACCGGCCGACGAACTCGGCGACGTCGAAAAGCGCGTGCTGGCGAAAGCGCACCAACGCAAGGTCATCTCGACCGACGTCAACGCCGCCTTCTCAGCCGAGGCCTCCTTCGGCGAGCGTATCGCCGACAGCATCGCCCGCATCGGCGGCTCCTGGTCTTTTATCATCGCCTTCTTCGTCTTCCTCACCGCCTGGACGGTGATCAACACCATCATTCTGGTGAGCGGCGCCTTCGACCCTTATCCCTTCGTCTTCCTGAACCTGATCCTGTCGATGCTCGCCGCCATCCAGGCGCCGATCATCATGATGTCGCAGAACCGCCAGGCCGAACGCGACCGCTTCGAGGCCGCCAAGGATTACGAGGTCAATCTCAAGGCCGAGCTCGAAGTGCTCTCTCTGCACCAGAAGATCGACATGCGCGTGCTGACCGAACTGACGGCGCTGCGCGAGGACGTTGCCCGCCTCAGCGCCGAATTCGCTGCCAAGGGCTAAACCGGATTCACCGCATATTGCGGCAGGCCATCTGTTATCTCGTAGAAATCGCCCTTGTCGGCACAGTAGATATGATGGCCGAAGGCCAGGCCGCTCGGCGTGTCGAAGGCGCCTGCCATGACCGAAACTTCCGCCGATCCGTCCGCCTGCCAGAACAGCGCGGAGCCGCAATTGGAGCAGAAGCCGCGCTGCGCCTCTTCGCTCGACCGGTACCAGCGGACCGCCTCAGTGCCATCAACCGAAAGAGCCGCGCGGGCCACGTTGACCGCAGCGTAGTAAAACCCCGTCTGCCGGCGGCATTGCGAGCAGTGACAACCGACGACAGGTCCTGGCTTCGTCGTCGTCGAAAATCGCACGGCGCGGCAAAGGCAGCCGCCTGTATGCCGTTCGGTCATGGTCGCCCTCCCGTTTATGACGGGATGTTGCCGCCGATCGCCCGCGGCGTCAAATCCATTCCGTTCAACGAAATCAAAAATCTTGAGGGTCGTCGACCTTGTGCATATTTGGCCGGAGCGATTACCCCTGTTGCTGGTCGACAACACCCGCAGGGCTCTTCGCATCACAGCATTGAATCGACCACCATTGTCGGCGATACTTATGGAGCAATTCATCCGACCCTCGGGAGACTGACATGAGAGCGATCCTGTCCGAACAGAAAGGAAACATCCCCCACAAGGACATTCAGCTTCATGAACATTTCGTTCTCTCGCGCGAGGAAAAGCTCGCGACCTCATAATCGCTTCCCGAAACTCTTCCGCGACGACGCGAATGCCGCAGACCGCAGGCGGCGCTGGTCGCGCATGCGCAAATTCCTCTCCTACTATCGCCCGCATCTGCCTTTGCTGCTGGCGGATCTGCTTTGTGCCATCCTCGTCGCTGGCACGGCGGTTGCCTTGCCGCTCTGCGCCAACATCGTCACGAGCCGTCTTCTCGCTCTGCCCGATGCGCCGCAGGCCTTCGCACAAATCCTTGCGATGGGCGGCATCATGTTGGCCGTTCTGGCGGTCCAGATCGTTGCCATCTTCTTCGTCGACTATCGCGGCCACGTGATGGGCGCCCGCATCGAGGCCACGGTGCGGCAGGAACTCTTCGAGCACTGCCAGAAGCTCTCGTTCAGCTTCTACGACCAGCAGCGCACCGGCCAGTTGATGAGCCGCATCACCAATGACAGCCTGTGGCTGGGCGAGCTCTTTCACCACGGCCCCGAGGATCTTTCCATTGCCGTGCTCAAATATGGTGGCGCCATGCTGGTGCTGTTCTTCATCGATCCGCCATTGGCGGCCCTGATCCTGTTGCTCACCCCGGTGGCGGTGGCCTATGCGCTCTATTTCAACCGGCGGATGAACCGCGCGCTCGAAGCCAGCAAACGGCAGGTCGCCGCCGTCAACGAGCGCGTCGAGGATGCTCTTTCGGGAATTCGCGTCGTCCAGTCCTTTGCCAACGAGGCGCTGGAGAAGGAACGTTTCGCCGAGCAGAACCGGCGCTTCCTGCAAAGCCGCGCCGAGGGCTATCGCAGCGAGGCCTGGTTTTCGGTCGGCACCGAAACTTTCGCCCAGCTCATCACCATAATCGTTATCGTCATCGGTGGCCTGCGCATCCTGACGGCGGAACTGACCGTCTCCGATATGCTGACCTTTCTGCTCTGTGTCGCCGTGCTGGTCGATCCGGTGCAGCGGCTCGCCAATTTCGTGCGCCTCTGGCAGGAGGGCTACACCGGTTTCATCAGGGCCATGGAGATCCTGGAGATCGCCCCCGATATCACGGACCGGCCGGCCGCCCGTCCGATGCCGGCGCCAACGGGCGAGATCCGTTTTTCCGACGTCGCCTTCGGCTACGAGGGCGATGGCCCGCGGGTGCTCGAGCAGCTATCGCTCACCATCGCCCCCGGGGAGTTCGTCGCCCTGGTCGGCCCCTCGGGGGTCGGCAAGAGCACGCTTTGTTCGCTGATACCGCGCTTCTACGATGTCGAGGCTGGCGCGATCCGTATCGATGGCACCGATATCCGCGACGTGACGCTGACTTCGCTCCGCCGCCATGTCGGCGTGGTGCAGCAGGATGTCTACCTCTTTGCCGGCACGGTGGCGGAAAACCTGCGCTACGGCCGGCCGGAGGCCAGCGATGCCGAACTGGAAGCGGCCGCGCGCGCGGCCAATGCGCACGACTTCATCATCGCCCTGCCTCAGGGCTATGACACCGATATCGGCCAGCGCGGCGTCAAGCTCTCGGGCGGTCAGCGACAGCGCCTCACCATTGCCCGTGCCTTCCTCAAGAATCCCCAGATTCTGATCTTCGACGAAGCGACCAGCGCGCTCGACAACGAAAGCGAACGGGCGGTGCAGCAGGCACTGCTCAGCCTGGCAAGCGGGCGAACCACCCTGGTCATCGCTCACCGCCTGTCGACCGTCCGCCACGCCGACCGCATCCTGGTCCTGACGGCTGATGGCATCGTCGAACAGGGCACCCATGACGAGCTGATGGCGCAAGACGGCGTCTACGCCAACCTGCACAGCGTCCAGGCGAGTATATGAGCGTCTGTGTCAGCCCCTCATCCGCCTGCCGGCACCGACCAGGGTCGAGCCACGGGTCTCGACCCGTCCTTCGGACCCCCGTAAACGGGCGAAGGGACATGCCGCACCCGCTTCCCCCAAACTCGACGCTGCGTTTGGCACGTCCCCTCGCCCCGTTTACGGGGAGAGGGCTAGAGGGGCAGCTATCAACAAAAAACCCGGCATCGCGCCGGGTTTTTTGTCATTCATTTCAGACTGATCTCAGCCGTTGGCGACCATGCGCTTTTCGTCGCGCCCGCCCTTCATGCGCTCGGCAAGCAGGAAGGCAAGCTCCAGCGCCTGGTCGGCGTTGAGGCGCGGATCGCAATGCGTGTGGTAGCGGTCCTGCAGGTCTTCTGCGGAGACCGCGCGGGCGCCGCCGGTGCACTCGGTCACGTCCTTGCCGGTCATCTCGATATGGATGCCGCCCGGATGCGAGCCTTCGGCGCGGTGGATCTGGAAGAAGCTTTCGACTTCCGACAGGATCCGCTCGAAGGGACGGGTCTTGTAGTTGTTGAGCGTGATCGTGTTGCCGTGCATCGGATCGCAGGACCAGACGACCTTGCGGCCCTCGCGCTCGACGGCGCGAATGAGCTTCGGCAGGCTGTCGGCGACCTTCTCATGGCCGAAGCGGCAGATCAACGTCAAGCGTCCGACCTCGTTGGCAGGATTCAGGATGTCGATCAGTTGCAGCAGGTCGTCGGCCTGCAGCGACGGGCCGCATTTCAGGCCGATCGGGTTCTTGATGCCGCGGCAATATTCGACATGCGCATGGTCCGCCTGGCGCGTGCGGTCGCCGATCCAGATCATGTGGCCGGACGTCGCATACCAGTCGCCCGAGGTGGAATCGACGCGGGTCAGCGCTTCTTCGTAGCCGAGCAGCAGCGCCTCGTGGCTGGTGAAGAAATCGGTCTCGCGCAGAGCCGGATGGTTTTCCGAGGTGATGCCGATCGCCTTCATGAAATCCATGGTTTCGCTGATGCGGTCGGCAAGCTTGCGGTAGCGCTCGCCCTGCGGGCTGTCCTTGACGAAGCCGAGCATCCACTGGTGCACGTTTTCGAGGTTGGCGTAACCGCCCATCGCAAAGGCGCGCAGCAAGTTCAGCGTCGCCGCCGACTGGCGATAAGCCATGGCCTGGCGCTCTGGGTTCGGAATGCGCGACTCCTCGGTGAATTCGATGCCGTTGATGATGTCACCGCGATAGGCCGGCAGCGTGACGTCGCCCTGCTTCTCGACATTCGACGAACGCGGCTTGGCGAACTGGCCGGCGATGCGGCCAACCTTGACAACCGGCAGTTGCGCGCCGAAGGTCAGCACGACCGCCATCTGCAGGAAAGCCCGGAAGAAATCGCGAATATTGTCGGCACCGTGCTCGGCGAAGCTCTCGGCACAGTCGCCGCCCTGCAGCAGGAAGCCGTTGCCTTCGGCGACATTGGCGAGATGCTTCTTCAGGCGGCGCGCTTCACCTGCAAAGACAAGTGGCGGATAGCTGGCGAGCGTGGCTTCCGTTGCCGCCAAAGCGGCCGCGTCGGGATAGTCGGGAACCTGCAGGATCGGTTTTTGCCGCCAGCTGCTCGGGGTCCAATTGTCTGCCATCTCACTCACCTGTTCTCACATCCATACCTCAGGATGCCCTCAATATGCGGCGGCTTATAGACCTTTAGATCCGGCTTGCAAAGACCAATCGCCGACAGTTGTCGCCTCACCGCCGCCGCTCGCCGCTGTCTGGTTAAACCCGCATATACCATGTCGATTTCCCCATATTTTAGACTTTCAATGTAGAACCGCAAAGAGTTTCAACATCGGGGACATGGCATGGCGATCCTTCCGCCCGGGTTCATATCGGACCGCTCGGGCAATTTTGGCATCATGACGGCGCTGCTGGTGGTGCCGCTCTTCGGCGCGGCCGGCATGGCCGTGGATTTCGCCCATGCGCTCAGCCTGAGGACACAGCTTTATACCGCCGCCGATGCCGCCGCCGTCGGTTCGATCGCCGAGAAATCCGGCGCGGTCGCGGCCGCCATGACCATGAGCGGCAACGGCACGATCTCGCTCGGCAAAGACGACGCCCGTAGCATTTTCATGTCTCAAATGTCCGGCGAGCTGACCGACGTTCATGTCGATCTCGGCATCGACGTCATCAAGACTGCCAACAAGCTGAACTCGCAGGTTTCCTTCAGCGCGACGGTGCCCACCACCTTCATGCGCATCCTCGGCCGGGACTCGATCACGATCTCGGGCGTTGCGACGGCTGAATATCAAACCGCCGCCTTCATGGATTTCTACATCCTGCTCGACAACACGCCTTCCATGGGCGTCGGCGCAACCGCGACCGATGTTTCCAAACTGCAGGCCAAAACAGGCTGCGCCTTCGCCTGCCATCAGATGGACCAGAGCACCAACAACTACACTATCGCCAAGAGCCTCGGCGTCGCCATGCGCATCGACGTCGTGCGCCAGGCAACTCAGGCGTTGACCGATACGGCCAAGACCGAACGCGTCAGCAGCGACCAGTTCCGCATGGGCGTCTATACTTTCGGCACCAAGGCCGAAGACGCTAAGCTGACGACGATCTCCAGCCCCACATCCGACCTGACGAAGGTGAAGAACTACACCGACGCCGTCGATCTGATGACCATTCCCTACCAGAACTACAACCAGGACCAGCTCACGAGCTTCGATAGCGCCCTGACCCAGATGAATACCATCATCGATCCGGCCGGTGACGGCACGTCGAATATCAGCCCCGAAGAGATCTTGTTCTTCGTTTCCGATGGCGTCGGCGACAGTTACAAGCCGTCGACATGCACCAAGAAGACGACCGGCGGCCGCTGTCAGGAACCGATCGACACCTCCTTCTGCAAGCCGTTGAAGGATCGCGGTGTCAAGATCGCCGTGCTCTACACCACCTACCTGCCGTTACCGAGCAACGATTGGTACAACAAATGGATCAGCCCCTTCCAGAGCGAGATTCCGACGAAGATGCAGGCATGCGCTTCGCCTGGCCTCTATTTCGAGGTGACGCCGACCCAAGGTATCGCCGATGCGATGAAGGCGCTTTTCCTGAAGGTCATCCGAGCGCCGCGCATCACCAGCTAGCGCATCGGCCCGAAAATCGAAATCGATTTTCGGGCCGATGCGTAGATTCAGAAAGTTAGAGCGTCCTTTGTACGTTCGAAAGGACGCACGGCGCACCTAATGCATGTCGCCGGAAGTGTGCTGCTGTTTCGGGTCAACGACATGCATAAAACAAAGAGCTAAAGCCCGCCGCGGGTCAAAGCCGCTTGCCGTCGCGGATCCGATAGCTCGGCGCATACATGGTCACGAGCTCTTCGGCGGCGGTCGGATGCAGCGCCATGGTACGGTCGAAATCGTCTTTAGTGCAGCCGGCCTTCAGCGTGATGCCGAGCAACTGCGCCATCTCGCCGGCGTCGTGGCCGAGGATATGGGCGCCCACCACCTTGCGGCTCGCCGCATCGACGATCAGCTTCATGATCATCCGCTCGGCCCGGCCGGAAAGCGTTGCCTTCAGCGGCCGGAACTGGGCGCGGTAAACCTCGAGCTCGCCGTAGCGTTTGCCCGCATCCTCTTCCGAGAGGCCGACAGTGCCGATCTCCGGCTGCGAGAAGACGGCGGTCGGGATCAGCTCGTAGTCCGGCCGGGTCGGATTGTTCTTGTATTCGGTCTCGATGAAGCACATCGCCTCGTGGATCGCCACTGGCGTCAGCTGTACCCGGTTGGTGACGTCGCCGAGCGCATAGATGTTTTCGACATTGGTGCGGGAATATTCATCGACAATAACGGCGCCGCGTTCGTTGACGGCGACGCCGGCCGCCTCGAGGCCGAGGCCTTCGGTGTTCGGATCGCGCCCGAGCGCCAGCATGACGACGCCGGCCTGCAGCGTGCCGTTGTTCAGCGTCTCCAGAATGAGCCCGTCCTCACCCTTCGAAACCTTCTGCAGCGTGTCGTGGCAGAGGATGCGGATGCCCTTGGCGACCATAGCCTCGTGCAGCCCGCGTCTCAGATCCTCGTCGAAGCGCGACAGGATCTCGGCGCCGCGATAGATCAGCGTCGTCTCGACGCCGAGGCCATGGAAAATATTGGCGAATTCGACGGCAATATAGCCGCCGCCGGCGATGACGATCGATTTCGGCAGCTCTTCGAGATGAAAGGCCTCATTGGAGGAGATGCAGAGTTCGTGACCGGGAAGGGCTGCATGCGGGTTCGGCCGTCCGCCGGTGGCGATCACGATCGTCTTGGCCGTCACCGTCTGTCCAGTCTTCAGCAGCCGGATCGTATGGGCATCGACGAGCTCTGCGCGCGTTTCCAGAATTTCGGCATTGGCGCCGGCGAGACCTTTCTTGTAGAGGCCTTCCAGACGGGCGATTTCAACATCCTTGGCTGCCACCAGCTTCTTCCAGTCGAAGCTGCTTTGGCCGACCGTCCAGCCGAAGCCCGCTGCATCCTCGAAATGCTCATGGAACTGCGAGGCGTAGACGAAGAGCTTCTTCGGCACGCAGCCACGGATCACGCAGGTGCCGCCGTAGCGGTATTCTTCGGCGATCGCCACCTTCTTGCCGAGCGAGGCGGCGACACGCGCGCCGCGCACGCCTCCGGAGCCGCCGCCGATGACGAAGAGGTCGTAGTCGTAGGAAGACATGAGGAGCTCCGGAAGGGAATCGTAGGAAGGATGTCCCTGATATAGGGGCGATCATCACGAAAACAAAAGCCCGCTCCTGCGTCATCCCGTTCCCATCGCCGAATCTTCGTTGTAAACGGCTGCGATTGACCGGTCGCCGAAGGCTGGCAGGCAATCCATGGGATGGAAAAGAATGCCGGAGCAAAAAATGGATCAAACTCTCTTCGCCAACCTGTGCAGGGCTGGCAAATTCAAGGAAGCGCTTGGCCTTGCCATTCAGGGCCATGAGGACGAAAAATACACGCCGAGCCGTTTCTCGATCGACAAGAAGACGAGACTGCCGATCTTCTACCGCGGCAACAAGCGCGTGGAGCCGGATGAGGAGGGTGTGTGGCAACTTGCAAAGAACCCGAACGCCTAGGGACTGAGTTCCGGCGCACATCCGATGCCAATTGCAGATGCCTAGATCGGGATGATTTTAGGCCCCATCGGCCTGAAATCTGAATCCTGATCTACATCAAAGAAGTAGAGCACGATGTCGTCCGAAAACCGCACACACTTTTCGGCATCATGCTCTAGCGATTGTTGCTGTCAGCGGGTAATGCGGAAATCCGTCGGGATCTTTTCAAGCTGGGCTGCTCCCGTCTCGACGCCCGAAACCGACGCCCCCGAAGGCCCGCGCCTGAAACGCTCGATCATCGTCGAGATGGCGCTGTCGGATCCTGCGATCACAGCGACGACAGCGCCGTCCTCTTCATTGCGAACCCAGCCGGTCAAACCGAGCCGTACCGCCTCATCGCGTGTCCAATAGCGAAAACCGACACCCTGGACCTTGCCGGATATTCGCACTCGGACGGCCTTATCATGATCGGACATCTGCAATCACCTGAAACATCGCCGGCAGCATTTGCCGCATCATAGCAAAAAAGCCCGGACGATGCCGGGCTTTCGCAAATTTGATGGGCAAGCCTTACTGCTGGGCAGCCGGTGCGGGAGCCGGAGCGGCGGGGCTGTCGGTTGCCGGCGGCGGCGCCTTGATGACCTTGGAAAGCTCGGCGTTGCTCTGCTTTTCCAGGTCGCGGGAAATGCCCTGCGCCCAGATGTCGGCAGCCTTCGCCGTCTCGCGCGAAGCGACCGGACCGTCGCGCAGCAGCTTCTTGCCGACGTCGGAATTATAGAAGTCAGCGATCGCCTTCAGCTCATCGATGGTGAAGGTCTTGGCATAGGTGAGTGCAGCCTCCTTCTCCAGATCGCCGCGGCGCGGCGCCAGCGCCAGCGCCTGCGCGTCGACCGTCGACGAAATGATGTCCTGGTAATTCGGCGAATCCTGGATAAGGCCGGCCTTCAGGCGCTCGGCGAGACCGGGCAGGATATTGTCGAATTGGGCAGTGGCGCCAATGGCGTCGATCGCCGCGCGAGACGCCTTCAACTGCTCCTCGGAGACTTCCTGCGCCTTAACGGCGGAGCCGAAGGCAAGCCCGGAAAGAACGACGGTCGCAGCGGCGAGACGGCCAAGACCTGCAATGTTCATCATGAGTATATGCTCCTGTTATCTGTTTGCCTGCAGTGTACGCACACCCGCAGGACCGGCAATGATCGCAAGTGCCGCCATATTGATAAAGAGCCCGTGTTCGACGACGCCGGGTATGGAATTCAGCTCGCTCGAAAGCGCCTCTGCATCAGGAATGCGGCCAAAAGATGCATCGATGATGTGATGGCCGCCATCCGTGGTAAACTCTCCGTCACCCGACTGGCGCAGATTAAGTTCACCCGAGAGACCGAGCCGGGCCGAGACCTTTTCGATCGCGATGCGCGTCGAGACGAGCCCGAACGGATTGACCTCGATCGGCAGCGCGAAGGCGCCGAGCATTTCCACAAGCTTGCTCTCGTCGGCAATGACGATCATCCGCTCGGAGGCGGCTGCGACTATCTTTTCGCGCAGCAGCGCACCGCCGCCGCCCTTGATCAGCCTGAGCCCCGTATCGACCTCGTCGGCACCATCGATCGTCAGGTCGAGCGCCGGCAGCTCGTCGAGCGACTTCAGCGGCACGCCGAGTTCGACGCAGAGTCGCGCGGTTCGTTCGGACGTCGGGACGCCTTCGACCCTGAAGCCGCCCGCGACCTTCTCCGCCAGCAGGCGAACGAATTCTTCCGCCGTGCTGCCGGTGCCGATTCCGAGACGCATCCCGCTTTCGACATGGGCGAGTGCGGCCTCGGCGGCCTTGATCTTCATTTCGCGGGCATCCATGCGCCGCCAGCTCCTGATATTGCGTTGGATGTGCTGTTTACACGGCTCGCCTGGCAAACGAAAGTCAAAATCATCACGGAAAATGAAAAGCCGAAACAGAGGCCTGCGGCCTTCCCAGCCATCGCCGGACGTTGCTTTCCGCCGCGCGATCGCCTACCCAGGGACGATCCATCGTTCCCCAGGGACGATCCATTGTTCCCCAGGACGATCCATCGCTCCTCAAGCCGACCATCGCTCAAAGAGACATGCCCTTGACCCCTGCCCCCGCTCCCCCAGCGCTTGTCGTCTTCGATCTCGACGGCACCCTCCTCGATACCCATGTGGACCTGGTCGAGAGCCTGAACCATACGATCTCGGCCCTTGATCTCGAACCGGTCAGCTACGACGACCTCACCCATCTCGTCGGCCAGGGCGCGCGCGTGATGATAGAGCGCGCCTGCCGGCTGCGCGGCCATCCGCTTGAAGGCGACGCCCTGTCGGCACTGATGGAGCGCTTCATCGCCCATTATGCCGGCAACATGCCCGGCCGCACCGAGCCCTATCCGGGCCTAGTCGCCGCGATGGACCGGCTGAAATCAAAGGGTTACCGCCTCGCCGTCTGCACCAACAAGATGGAGAGCCTGGCGCTCGGCCTGCTCGAAAAGCTCGACCTCACCCAATATTTCGACGCGATATCAGGCGGCGACACCTTTCCCGTGCGCAAGCCCGACGCCTGCCACCTCACTGGCACCATCGAACGCGCCGGTGGCGACATCGCGCGCACGGTGATGATTGGCGACAGCATCAACGACATCGCCGTGGCCAAGAATGCCGGCGTGCCCTCGATTGCCGTGCCGTTCGGTTATTCCGACGTGCCGGTTTCGAGCCTCGATCCGGATGTTATCATCACCCATTTCGATGAGCTGACATCGGAACTGGTGGAAAGGCTGTTACGGGAATACGCCGAGAAGGTTGCCGTCTGAGGCCTAGCCGTTCCTTACTTTCTGCTGGCTTACAGTGTGGCACCCTCTGCCCTGCCGGGCATCTCCCCCACAGGTGGGGAGATTTGATGGGCGCGCCGGCTTCTCCAAACAATCATCGTCGCAACCGGCGAAGCGGAAGACGGGCCGGAGGTCGGGCCGCTTGCCGATCTCCCCCCTTGTGGGGGAGATGCCCGGCAGGGCAGAGGGGGGTGCCACGGTACGCCCTCTCTACTTTGTTTCTGTGCTCGCGGCCAAAAAACAAAACGAGCGGCCCGAAGACCGCCCGCAAAATTCCATAGAAACTAGCGTCAGATCTGCGCCCCACGCGCCTTCGTCGTCGCGTCGAAGGCCTTGTCGACATAAGCGTCGCGGCCGTAGACGTCGTCGAAATATTCCACGACGCCGTCCTTATTCGGCCAAGCCGTGAAGTAGGAGACGTAGACCGGGATCTTCTGCGGCACGCGCACCGCATGGTTCTGCCCGCTGGCGATCTGCTTGGCGACATCGTCGACCGTCGTGCTGAGCACCGCAGCCGCCATCGCACGCGGATCGGCAAGGCGCACGCAACCGTGGCTCAGCGCCCGCATGTCGCGCTTGAAGAAGCTCTTCGACGGCGTGTCGTGCATGTAGATCGCGTGGCTGTTCGGGAACAGGATCTTGAGTTCGCCGAGCGCATTGTCGCTGCTCGGCGGCTGGCGCACCGAGACGTTATCGGTCGAGCCGTACCAGTCGACGCTTGAAGAGGCGACGGCATGGCCGTTCACCTCGACTTCATAACCGAGTTGGTCGAGATAGTTCGGATCCGAGCGCAGCTTCGGCAGCATCTCGTTGATGATGATCGACTGCGGCACGCCCCAGAAAGGGTTGAATTCCACCGTCTCGATCTCGTCGTCGAAGAAATAGGTCTGGTTGTTCTTGCCGCCGACCACCACGCGCATCGACAGCTGTTCCTTGCCGTCATTGTGGTAGTAGACCATGTAGGCGGGCTGGTTGATCATAACGTAGCGGGAACCAAGATCTTCCGGCAGCCAGCGCGCCTGCTCCATAGCGACGACGAGCTTGTCGATTTTCGACGCATTGGTGTCGCCGCCGGTCATGGCGCGCACGGTCGCCTGGCCGATAACGCCATCGGGCTTCAGCCCGCGCTCCTTCTGGAAGTCCTCGACCAGCGAAACGATATCAGGCGAATAGTCGCTGCTGCCTGCGTAAGCAGCAAGCGTTGCCGCATGATCGGTCCTCAACGTTTCGGAGCCGTGCTTGCCGATCGCCTTGACGATATTGGCAATCTCGGGCGAGCTGTCGCCAGGCCTCAGCAAATTGTCGAGCGAAACGACGATTCGCTCCTCATTGCCGCCATCGACGGCGCGAAGCTTTGCAAGCTCCGCCCTGAGCGCCAGGAACTGCGGGCTATCAGGCGAGCGACTGGCGATGTAGGCACCGACATCGGGGCTCATGCGGGCAAGCTTCAGCACCGGGGCCAGATTGACCACCTTGCGCTGGAAGTCGTGATAGCCGGAGATCTTGTTCGGATCGATGCGGCCGCGCACCGTATCCTGCACAAAGGCAAGCACTTTGGCGGAGAGTTCGAGTTCGAACTGTGTCAGCGCCCGGTCGCGGAAGGCGGGATCGGGATTGGCCGGGTCGATATCAGGAGCCTGGACGGCGTAATCTTCTGGGTCGAGGCCGACGACGGCCGCATCGGCAAGAACTGACATCGCCGACTTGGCGCGGTCGTTGATCCGGTTGCCCTCGACCCAGACGAGCGGATTGCGGCTGTCGCCGTAATAGGCTTCGAGCGCCTTTGCGACGTCGGCATTGGCGCGCACCTTGGCCTGCGCCAGGAAACGGCGCTGTACGGCGGGTTCGGCGCTGGAATCGCCGCTGCCCGAAACATCGGCGACTGCGCCGGTGACGACGGGATCGGCGAACTTGCCCGTATCGACGAACTGCAGCGTCTCGGTTTTGTAGGTATAATAACGCGGACCGCTCACCTTCGGCAGCGGCGCCTCAGGGTCGAGCCCGCCGAGCGATCCGCCGATGCCGCCGCGCTGGCCTACACGGCCGGGCGGCATTTGGTCCATGAAGATGGTGCTCTGGGTCCGCTGCCTGTCGCCGCGCAGCATATCCATCAGTGTGTAAGCATGCGCGGGAGCGGCGCTCATCACAGCCATGCCGCAGGAAATTGTCAACGCGGATACCGCGCTTTTAAAAACGAAGGTCATATATATTCCAGTCCCGGTGTCATGCTGTTCTCAGCTCAAATCCCGCGAAACTCAAGCAACGTCCGGCTCATTGATCAGAAACCGGCCTGCGCCGCCAGCGCCGGCGGACTCAATTCTATGTGACGGAGATCCTGCACAGCGCCGCGCAGCAGTTCACACAAAATAATGAAATTATTAGTTAATTTTTTACCGAATTTATCCCGGCAGACCAGTGCAGCGAAAACGCCGCGGCGCATAAAATATCCAAAGTGGCCGAAAAAGCACGCCGCCAGGCCAGGGCAAACATGACTTCCGCTTTCAATATTTTGCACGACGTGCAGTTTTCTTACCGGGCTTTCCAACCTATAAGACCTCATCTTTCGGAAATGCCCGAAAACAGCAGCCAAAGGGAAGGCAAGGCCGATGACCGCAACCCGCACTGAAACCGATACTTTTGGCCCGATCGACGTCGCGGCCGACCGATATTGGGGCGCCCAGGCCGAGCGTTCGCTCGGCAATTTCAAGATTGGCTGGGAAAAGCAGCCGCTGTCGATCGTGCGTGCGCTCGGCATCGTCAAACAGGCAGCCGCCCGCGCCAACGTGTCGCTCGGCCAACTCGATCCTGCCCTCGGCAAAGCGATCGGCGACGCCGCCCAGGAGGTGATCGACGGCAAGCTGAACGACCACTTTCCGCTGGTCGTCTGGCAGACCGGTTCGGGCACACAGTCCAATATGAATGCCAACGAAGTAATCTCCAATCGTGCAATAGAAATGCTTGGCGGCGTCATGGGTTCCAAGAAGCCGGTGCATCCGAACGACCACGTCAATATGAGCCAGTCGTCCAACGACACCTATCCGACGGCCATGCACATCGCCTGCGCCGAGCAGATCGCCCATCACCTGCTGCCAGCCCTGAAGCACCTGCATGCCGCCCTCGACATGAAGGTCACCGAGTTCAGCCACATCATCAAGATCGGCCGCACCCACACCCAGGATGCGACGCCGTTGACGCTCGGCCAGGAATTTTCGGGATATGCCGCTCAGGTCGGCTCCGCCATCAAGCGCATCGAAATGACCCTGCCCGACCTCTGCGAACTCGCCCAAGGCGGCACTGCCGTTGGCACCGGCCTCAACGCGCCGGTCGGTTTTGCCGAAAAGGTCGCCGAAGAGATCGCTGCCATCACAGGCATGCCCTTTGTCACCGCGCCGAACAAGTTCGAGGCGCTCGCCTCGCATGACAGCATGGTCTTTTCCCATGGCGCCATCAATGCGGCTGCTGCCGCCCTCTTCAAGATCGCCAACGATATCCGCCTGCTCGGTTCCGGCCCGCGCGCCGGCCTCGGCGAGCTGGCCTTGCCGGAAAACGAGCCCGGCTCCTCGATCATGCCCGGCAAGGTCAATCCGACCCAGTGTGAGGCGCTGACGCAGGTCTGCATCCATATCTTCGGCAACAACGCGGCGCTGACCTTCGCTGACAGCCAGGGCCATTTCGAGCTCAACGTCTACAATCCGATGATGGCCTATAATTTCCTGCAGTCGGTGCAGTTGCTCGCCGACGCCGCCGTCTCCTTCACCGACAATTGCGTGGTCGGCATCGAGGCACGCGAAGAGAATATCAAGGCCGGCCTCGAACGCTCGCTGATGCTGGTGACCGCACTTGCCCCGAAGATCGGCTACGACGCAGCCGCCAAGATCGCCAAGACAGCGCACAAGAACGGCACGACGCTGAAGGAAGAAGCCCTCGCCAGCGGCCTGGTGACGTCGGAAGAGTATGACGCGATCGTGCGTCCTGAAACGATGATCGGGCCTAAGCAGGATGGTTGAGGTGGTCTGCTGCCTCCCATCTCGCTCCCTCTTCTCCCCAGCGGGGAGAAGGTGCCGGCAGGCGGATGCAAGGGGGCCGCACGGCACACCGTTCATTGCCCTTCGCTTGCGCTCCGAGCATTCGCGGCTCTGCCGCTCACCCCCTCATCGCCTCGCTAGCGCTCCGGCACTTCTCCCCGCTGGGGAGAAGAGACGTGTAGCAACGCCGTGCCCTATCTCCTCAGCCGGAGCAAGATATATCGGACCGAGTTGCTGTCCTGCCAACGCAGAAAAAACCCACATCCGTCTGCCGGCAACCCTCGCCATACCCGGCAAGCGTCAGACCAACAGCGAAAAATTATCCATCACCACCGAGTTGCCCATGAAATCAAACCGGATTTCATCGATGTCTTCGATGCTGACCTCGAGATTGGGGTCGGTGATCTCGAGTTCATGCTGATAGACGATCAAGCCGTCGTTCAGGGCAGTCAGCGTGAGGTGAAACGGCGATGCCGACAATTCGGCGATTGAAACGCCCTGAAAAGTGAAGTCCCCGCCATCGACCAATTTCAAGGTTACGGGCGCCGAGCCTGGGGAGAGAACGGTATCGCTGAAACCGTCTTCGGTGATAGCGTCGACGCCTGGGATAGTGTCATAGACATACCCGTTCAGAAGCGTGAACTCGTGACTGCCGTTCACCGAGAGCGCAAAGCCCCGATAGTCAGGGAGGGAGAAATTATCTGCCCTCGATGTGACGCCAAGATCATCGAAGTCAAGGACTTCGTGGTATTTGTCCTCTTCGTTGACGCCGTCGATCGCCTGGGTGAAAACGCCGACATCCGTCCCGCCTGCGCCATCGGAGATCTTGTAGCTGATCTTTTCGATCAGCTGTTCGTGCGCCCGCAGGTTCTTCACCACGTCGAGCGTGTAATCCAGCTCGTAGGTAAAATGACCGTCGGGCCGCACGGTGAAGGTGCCGTAGTCCCCTCTTATGATCGTTTCCTGCGTCAAACCGTGTTTCGCATCGACCCGGACACCGTCGAAAGAGCGAAGATAAAGGGTCGCCCCCTCAGGATCGCTATCGTTGGACAGCAGATTCCCGCTGATCGGGTCATGCTCGAAGGAAATGAAGAGGTCGTCGTTAGCAGTTGGCTTTGCATTCGTCATCGGAAGCTCCAGCAAGTTAACGCCGCTGGGACTATGAACGGGCATTGAACCGAAGGCAACTTGGCGTCGTCGTTTTCGAGGCTATCGCCGATTTCGACGCTTCGTCTTATCAACCGCACGCAATGCACCGGCTACGCAAGTACGACGCGGCCGTGGCCGAACTCCGGCCCATCCCGATTGCATTTGCCGGGCAGCGGATTTAGACCGGTTCCAATCTAGCGACGCCCCACCAGAAAGGTCACTTCGATGGCTGACGATCTCTTCCCCCTCGGCAAGGATGCCACCCCCTATCGCAAGATCAGTGGCGACCATGTCTCAGTCGATACGTTCAAGGGCCAGGAGATCCTGACCGTCGAGCCGGAAGGCATCCGCCTGCTTGCCGAAACCGCCTTTGCCGATATCAACCATCTGCTGCGCCCCGGCCATCTGAAGCAGCTTGCCTCGATCCTCGACGACCCCGAGGCCACGGACAATGACCGTTTCGTCGCGTACGATCTCCTGAAGAACGCCAATATCGCCGCCGGCGGCGTGCTGCCCATGTGCCAGGATACCGGCACGGCGATCATCATGGGCAAGAAGGGCCGCAGGGTGTGGACCGAAGGCGAGGATACGGCAGCGCTCGCCCGCGGCGTCATGGATGCCTATGAGAAGAAGAACCTGCGTTACTCGCAGCTCGCGCCGGTCAAAATGTTCGAGGAGAAGAATACCAGGAACAATCTGCCGGCCCAGATCGACATCTACGAGGAAGGCACCGACGCCTATGAATTCCTCTTCGTCGCCAAGGGCGGCGGCTCGGCCAACAAGACCTTTCTCTACCAGGGCACGCCCTCGCTCTTGACGCACGATCGCATGATCGACTTCCTCAAGGAGAAGATCCTGACGTTAGGGACGGCAGCCTGTCCTCCCTATCATCTCGCGATCGTCATCGGCGGCACCTCGGCCGAGATGAACCTGAAAACGGTCAAGCTCGCCTCCACCCGCTATCTCGACGAGCTGCCGACCGAAGGGTCCGAGAGCGGCCACGCCTTCCGCGATATCGAGATGGAGAAGGAAATCCACCGACTGACGCAGCAAATGGGCGTCGGCGCCCAGTTCGGCGGCAAGTATTTCTGCCATGATGTGCGCGTCATCCGCCTGCCCCGCCACGGCGCCTCGCTGCCGATCGGTCTCGGCGTCTCCTGTTCCGCCGATCGCCAAGCCAAGGGCCGCATCACCCGCGATGGCATCTTCATCGAGCAGCTCGAAACCGATCCGTCGAAATACATGCCTGAGATCGACGAGGCCAAACTGTCGGAATCGACAGTGCGCATCGATCTCAACCGGCCGATGGCCGACGTGCTTGCCGAACTCTCCAGGCATCCCGTCAAGACGCGGCTGTCCTTGACCGGCACCATCATCGTTGCCCGCGACCTCGCTCATGCCAAGATCCGCGAGCGGCTGGAAAAGGGCGAAGGCATGCCGGATTACCTGAAGAACCACCCGGTCTATTATGCCGGTCCTGCCAAGACGCCTGCCGGTTACGCCTCCGGTTCCTTCGGCCCGACGACGGCCGGGCGCATGGACAGCTACGTCGACCAGTTCCAGTCCTTCGGCGGCTCGATGGTTATGCTCGCCAAGGGCAACCGTTCGCGCGCCGTGCGCGAGGCCTGCAAGAAACATGGCGGCTTCTATCTCGGCTCGATCGGCGGCCCCGCCGCCCGTCTTGCCCAGGACTGTATCCGCAAGGTCGAAGTCTTCGAATATCCCGAGCTAGGCATGGAAGCCGTCTGGAAGATCGACGTCGAAGACTTCCCTGCCTTCATCGTCATCGACGACAAGGGCAATGATTTTTTCCAGGAGCTAAATTTGGGGTGAGTGGCGGGCTGCCTTGCCGCCTGCTTTACCGAGCCGACGCCTTATCCGACGCGCTTGTGTTCTGCGCGTCATCGACCCTTGCCAGGATATCCGCGCGGAAAGCCTCGGCGGAGAAGCCGGTGTGCTCCAGAAGCAAGGCCCCAGCGGCGAAAACGGTAAGGGCGAGGATGGTGAAAGAAATAGAGCGCGACGTTTCCATCATCTCCCGCCCTGGTTTGCGAGCTGCGATCGCGTCCGCTGCCCAGGAAATATCATTGCGAAATATCGGCGCTGCAATACGAAACGACCAAAACCAGCTGTCGACAAGATGAATACGCTCTCCGGCACAGAAGAACTGTAAGTTTTTCAGACACCGCTCCCGCCCAGCGAGTATGCACTGTCTCACTAAAAATACGTTTTTCCGTGGAGAATCATAGGCCTGATCGAAGTATTGCCCTATGCGGCATTTATCGTATGTAATCTTTGGTATATATCGCTTTAATCTTTTCCCAAGAAATTTAAGCTAACAAATAGAATATTGCCTTTGAATACATGAGGAGTTCGCCGGATGAATACGGCTGTCGCGCCCAAGGTGCAAATTCCCGACGTTGCGGGTCAGATCACCTATGCCATGCGCTCCATGGGCGTTGCGCCGATACCGCGCAATTACGAACTCTTCTACGAGGCCTATATCGGCTCCAATCCAGCTCTCACCCGCGAGCTCGCGGCCCTCGGGGGCCAGGTGACTCAGGCCGAACTCGATGCTCTCGGCGCGCAGTACTTCACCCACAGCCCGGCCCGCGTCTTCGACGATGCCCATACGCGCATATCAGGCGAACTCGACGGCCTGCTGCGGATCCTGAGGCAGGAGCAGAGCTCGCTCGAAAGCTATACCAGGCTGCTCGGCGAGACGCACAAGCGCATCACCTCCAAGAGCAATGCCAGCGTCGAACTGATCGAAAACGCCATCGATCTCCTGAGCCAGGCGACCGGTGACACCATGGCGCATGGCGAACGTACCGTTGAGGACGTCGTCCAGCGCTCGCACGAGATGGATCAAGTCCGCAAGGAACTCGACGAATACAAGCGCATCGCCAACACCGACTCGCTGACGCGGCTTTCCAACCGCCGCGCCTTCGACGACCGCCTCGCCGCCATCTTCGACAATTCGAGCATGCGACCAGTGACGGCGCTGCTGCTCTGCGACATCGACAATTTCAAGAAGATCAACGACACCTACGGGCATCCCGTCGGCGACAAGGTGCTCGCCACCGTCGCCTCCGTGATCCGCAGCAATGTCCGCCGCGACGTCTTCGTCGCCCGCACCGGCGGCGAGGAATTCGCCCTCATTGTCGATGGCAATACGCCCGAGGAAGTCACCGCGATCGCCGAGCGCATTCGTCGCACACTGGAGACGACGCCCTTCAAGAATTCCCGCACGCGGGTGAATTACGGTCCGGTCACCGTCTCGATCGGCATCTGCATGGCCTCCAATGCCGATGATGCCGGCGAACTCTACAGCAAGACCGACATCGCGCTCTACGGCGCCAAGAATGCCGGCCGCAACTGCACCATCCTCTATCAGGATGGCATGCAAAAGGATTTCACCAAGAGCTGGCTGATCTACAAGACCTGAAATCAGTCGCCGTGCGTGCCTTGACCGATCCACAACGGATGAGAATGGCGCAAGGCGGCGCCATGTCTCTCTTCTCCCCAGCGGGGAGAAGGTGCCGGCAGGCGGATGAGGGGGCTGAGCGACGACAGGAGCGAATGCACTGAGCGTAAGCGAAGGGTAACAATGGATGGAGTGCCGTGCGCCCCCCTCATCCGACCCTTCGGGCCACCTTCTCCCCGAGGGGAGAAGAGGGAGCAAGCTGCAACGCCAGCAGAAGGTTTAGCCGACACTCGCTTCTCAGTGCCACACCCTACCACATCGTCTTTGCCGCCCGCCCCGGCCATTCCCGGTCGTAGGTTTCCTGGTCGAAATCGCCGGCCGCGGCCTTCAGCATCTGCCCGGGCGTCGGCAGCTTCGCTGGATCGGCGAAGTGCTCTCCATTCCAGAGCTCGGCCCGCATCACAGCGCGCGCGCATTGGAAATAGACCTCGTCGATCGAAATCACGACCACGGTGCGCGGATGTTTGCCGTCCATCTCGAAACTTGAAAGCAGCGCATCATCATCGGAGACGACGCCGCGGCCGTTGATGCGCATCGTCGTGTTCGAGCCGGGGATCAGGAACATCAGCGCCAGTCTCGGATCGCGCACAATGTTGGAGAGCGAATCGACCCGGTTGTTGCCGCGCCAATCCGGCAAATGCAGCGTCTCGTCGTCGGCGACGCGCACAACGCCGCCAAGATCGCCGCGCGGCGAACAATCGAGCCCTTCCGGCCCGACGGTCGCAAGCGCCGCGAACGGCGAGATTGCGATCATCTCCCGATAGAGCGGGGTCAATTGCTTCGTCACCTTGGTGACGGAGGCCGGCGAAAGTCCGGCGCCATAGATCGTATTGAGCTCTTCGATGCTGCTGATGATTTTCATGAGGCGTCCCGCCGCGGCTTGATCTTCGCGACGGACGCTACAATGCTGCGCGCCTTGCCGGAAGCTCAAAAAACGGAATGATCTCCGCATCATTTTTGATGTTTTCATCAGGCGCTTCACCAGCTTCCCGATTGCCGTCGAGAAACGCCGCGATCGCGGCAAGAACCGGCGCGGCGCCGACGATGCGCCGGTGGCCGAAGCCGTTCGCCCAGAACAGCCGAACGCCCCTTCCCGCCGCGCCATAGCGCCTGGCATGGAGAGGCGACACCTCCTTGTCGTCCTCGGCATGGATGACGAGCACCGGGCGGCCGATCTCGCCCGCCGCTTCGCCGGCGTCGAAGTCTTCAAGCCTCCGTCCGGTGACTCGGTGGACCTCGTTCTCCAGTGCCGCTTGCGCCGCAGAGCGAAGACCGACCATCCGGCCGAAGTCGGTAAACAGCCAGCCCATCTCGCTCGGCGCACCGATCAGCACCAGGCGCTCACCGCTGACAGGCGCCACGCGAGGCAGCAGCTCCGCTGCCGAGACCATGAGCGCCGCGCCGCCGAAGGAATGACCGATCGTCGCATCGAAGGCGCCGAAGCGCTCCTCGGCCGCCGCGATCGTCTCGACCGCGAGCCCCATATGCAGGAAGCGCCCGCCGGAACGGCCGTGGCCGGGAAAATCGAGTGCCACGACCTCCGCGCCCGTTGCCGCAAGCATCGAGACGAGTTCGGCCATATATGCCGCGCTCGATCCCCAGCCATGGGTCACCAGATAGCGCTGGCGCTTGCCTCTCGCTCCGCCGTTCAGCCGGTAGGCATGCGCTTGGCGCCCGCCGGCAAGCCTGAGGGTGAAGCATTCGGCGCCGGCAAGCCGGGCCGCACCCGCCGCATGCGCTGCCTTCGCCTTTGCTCCCTTCGGCTTTGCCGATGGCGTCCGGCAAAACAGCTGGAACGCCGCTCTGCCTGCCAGATCGGGCGAAATCGCCTGCAGAGCCGAAAACCCGAGGCGGGTGACGTCAAGCGCAAAGTTTGCCATAGTGGGATTCCAAAAGACTGTTCAACACTGAACAATAAAGTACAACGATGAACAAAAATCAATCCCTTCCCTGGGATCATCCGCGTTTTCGCAGCTGGATCGCGGTGGCTCGCGCCTGCCAGCTGATGCAACAATCTCTTGCCCGCTCGCTTGCCGATCTCGACATCAAGCCGCCGCACCTCGATATCCTTGTCAATCTCTATCGTTTCGAGGGCATCTCCCAGCAGGAGCTGGCGCGCAAGCTGCTGGTCGGCCGCTCCAATATGAGCATGCTGCTGCCGCAGATGGAGAAGCGCGGTCTGATCCTCCGCCGCGATGACGAGCGCGACAAGCGCGTGCTGCGCCTCTATTTGACGCCGGACGGTCGAAAGCTGAGTGAAGAAGCCATGGCAATCCAGACCGGCCTCATCGACCGCGTTCTGTCGGACGAGCCGATAGAGCAATGCACGGCGACCGCCGATTCGATGGAGCGGATCATCACCATGCTGCTGAAAGATCTGCGTGACGAGGACTGATGTTCAATGCAGCGTCGGCGCCGCCGCCGTACCGGTCAGCGAGCGATATTCCCAAGCGGCGACGATAATCAGCACGAGCGTCGCCAGAATGCCCATCAGATAAACCTCGATGAAAGGTGCGGCGAAGGCGAGCAGGATCAGAAGGACCAGGCCGGCAAGATGCGATAGCGGCAGCTGGCCGCTGGTCGCGCCCTTGAACCAGAGATTGCCGATCAGGAACAGGCCGGAGCCGCCGAGCACGGCCGCGGCGATACCGAGATTGCCGGTCTCGTGCGGATGCGAGAACATGAACTCGACCGCCACTGCATGGACGATAATGCCGGCAAGGATCGGGATATGGCCATAGGTGAAGGCCAGACGCGCCAAGCTGCCCGGCGTCTCTTCATGCTCGATGCGGTGGGCGGCGCGCCCGTGGCCGAAGCGGAAATAGAGCCACCACATGGCGACCGTGCCGACGAAGCCGGTGACGAAGACGACGCTGGTCAGCCCGGAGAACGGCAGCTCCGAAAAGGTTCGGCCGGAAACGAGGATCGCTTCGCCGAGGCAGATGATGACAAAGAGCGCGCAGCGTTCGGCCATATGCGCGCCGGAAACGTCCCAGTCCCGCGCCGTCGAGCGCCCGAGCCCGGGCACGGCAAAGCCCGCGGCCGGCCCGGCATATTCGATCGCCAGCGCAATCACCCAGGCGATCAGCCGGGCTTCATGCTCGAGCAGCCCGCCAGCAATCCAGAAGACCCCGGCAACCACGAGCCAGGTGCTGATGCGGACGAAATTCAGCGTGTTGGGGCGGTCGACGCGCGTCATCGCATAGGTCGTAAACAGCGAGCGCCCGACCTGCATCGCCACATAGGCGCCGGCAAATAGCAACCCCTTGTCGCCGAAGGCCTCGGGGATGGAGGCAGACAGCAGCAGCCCGAGCATCATCAGCGCCACCAGCATGCCGCGCACCGGCATTTTGTCCGGATCGAGCCAGTTCGTCACCCAGGCGGTGAAGATCCACACCCACCAGACGGCGAAGGTCATCAGCGCCGCTTCGGCGGCACCGAGCGGCGTGTAGTGGGCGGCGAGCGCATGCGAGAGCTGCGAGATCGAAAAGACGAAGACCAGGTCGAAGAACAGTTCGAGAAAGGTCACCTTGCTGCCGCTGGCGCTGCCCTTGGCGCGCAGCCAGTTCTTTCCGTTCGTCTTCGCCATATGGCCCCCGATGGCTGGATTATGCGTGGATTGAAAGTGTAGCGGCGCTCAGCGCGGCTTTTCCGCCGTATCGCGGTTCATGCCCTTTTCGCGGAGCTCATCCTCATAGGCGGAAAATAGCTCAGCACCCCGTTCACCGAGTTCGCGCAGATAGTTCCAGGTGTAGATGCCGGTATCGTGCATGTCGTCGAAGCCGATGCGGACCGCGTAATTGCCGGTCGGCATCATCGAGATGATCGCGACATTGCGTTTGCCCGGCACCGTCACCTTCTGTCCTGGCCCGTGGCCCTGCACCTCGGCCGAGGGCGACAGAACGCGCAAGAGCTCAGCCGACAGGTCGAAGCTCTGACCGTCATCGAAGGTTACCACCAGCCGCTGCCTGTCTTTCGAGACGCGAAGTTCGGTCGGCCAGATATCGCTCATCATTTTGTCCTCTTCTCATGCGAGGAGTAGGCGCTGATCTTTTTCGGCGCAAGCTGAAATTGGTATGCTCGCGCGGGCTGTTTCCCTTGACGCGACAATAGCATATGTCCACATTGATGGGAGTACGGAGATACAGGTGAACACCAGAGTTGGAACGATAGGCAATGCATCGCCGCTGGTGGCAGGTGCGCACCCGATGATCGACCCCTTCGGGCGGGCGGTCACCTATCTCCGTGTCTCCGTCACCGACCGCTGCGATTTCCGCTGCACCTATTGCATGGCTGAGAATATGACCTTCCTGCCGAAGAAGGATCTCTTGACGCTGGAAGAGCTCGACCGGCTCTGTTCCGCCTTCATCGCCAAGGGTGTCAGCAAGATCAGGCTGACCGGCGGCGAGCCGCTGGTGCGCAAGAACATCATGTATCTGGTTCGCCAGCTCGGCCAGAAGATCGGTGCCGGCCTCGACGAATTGACGCTGACCACCAACGGCTCACAGCTTTCGCGCCATGCCGAGGAGCTCTATGATTGCGGCGTGCGCCGGATCAACGTCTCGCTGGATACGCTCGACCCCGACAAGTTCCGCAAGATCACCCGTTGGGGTGATTTCGCCAAGGTCATGGAAGGCATCGACGCGGCTCAGAAAGCCGGGCTGAAGATCAAGCTCAACGCCGTGGCGCTGAAGGATTTCAACGATGCCGAGATGTCGGAGCTTCTGCGCTTCGCCCATGGCCGCGGCATGGATTTGACCGTCATCGAAACCATGCCGATGGGCGAAATCGAAGAAGACCGCACCGACCAGTACCTGCCGCTTTCAAAGCTGCGCGCTAATCTCGAAGAGCAGTTCACGTTTGCGGACATCGATTACCAGACCGGCGGCCCGGCCCGTTACGTCAGGGTCGAAGAAACCGGCGGCCGCCTCGGCTTCATCACCCCGATGACCCATAATTTCTGCGAAAGCTGCAACCGCGTCCGCCTCACCTGCACCGGCACGCTCTATATGTGCCTCGGCCAGAACGACGCCGCCGATCTCCGCGCCGCACTCCGCGCCACCGAAGACGACGCCCTCCTCCACGCCGCCATCGACGAGGCCATCACCCGCAAACCCAAAGGCCACGACTTCATCATCGACCGCACACACAATCGCCCGGCGGTGGCCAGGCATATGAGTGTCACCGGAGGGTGAGAAGCGGTCCCGCAAAGCGGGAGCAATCGATCCAGTGAATCGATTGCAGCGCCGAACGCCCAGAGCCATGCGAAGGGCCGGGGTACGGTGCGGCTTGCTCCCTATTCTCCCAGCGGGGAGAAGATGCCCTTTAGGGCAGATGAAGGGGGTGAGCGGCGAAGCCGCGAATGCGCTGAGCGCAAGCGAAGGGCAATCAACGCTGTGCCGAGTGGCCCCCTTGCATGTTCAAACTGCATCCGTTGATGATGGGTGCGACCCCTGGGGGATGGCCATCCCCCAGGGGTCGGACGGGCGGGACCGTAACCCCCTTGGCGTGAACCGGGGATGAGCCTGGTCCGCCCGTCCTTCGCGTTTGTCCTGAACAGATAGTGGGGAGCAGGTCCCGTATGCAAGGCAAGGTATCGTCCGAACGCACCGCGATGGCGACAGTTTATGTCGGCATCGATGTCTGTAAAGAGTGGCTGGACATTCATCTGCATCCTCTCGGCCGCAGTTTTCGGGTGACCAACGACACGGCCGGCCTGCGCCGCCTCAAGCGGGAGCTCGATGCGCTTGACCAGATGCCGCGCTCGGCGCTGCGTATCGTCATGGAAGCGACCGGCAAGTGGCATCGCGCCGTCCAGCGCTCGCTGCATGCCGATGGCTTTTACGTGTCGGTCGTCGATCCGCTGCGCGCCCGGCTGTTTGCCAAAGCCTGCGGCTTTCTCGCCAAGACCGATCGGCTCGATGCGCGGTTTCTGGCCATCATGGGAGAAGCCCTCAAGCCCGCACAGACCCCACCGCCGGACCAAGCGCTGGAAACCCTGCAGGAACTGGTCAATGCCCGATCTGCCGCCAATGGCGAACGCACCGCCCTGTCCAACCGGATGAAGACGGCCGTGACCGCTTTCCTGCGCAAGGAACTGACGCGCCGGCTTGCCGCGCTCGACACCCATATCGCAAGACTGGACGCCGAGATCGAGCGCAGCATCTGCGCCGATCTCGAGATGCGCCGCCGCCTCGACATCCTCATCTCCATTCCTGGCATCGGAGCCGTCACCGCCGCAAGCCTGATCGCTGGCCTTTGCGAACTTGGCGCCTGCTCCGGCAAGCAGGCCGCCATGCTGACCGGCCTTGCGCCGATTGCCTGCGAAAGTGGCGAGCGGGCCGGACATCGCTCCATCAGGGGCGGACGCCCAGCACCCAGGAACGCCATCTACATGGCCGCCCTGTCCGCCTCTCGTCACAACCCGGACCTCGCACGCTTCGCCGCAAGGCTGAAGAAAGTCGGAAAACCCAATAAGGTCGTCCTCGTCGCCGTCATGAGAAAGCTCATCGTCCTGGCAAACACCCTCATCACCAAAAACCGCATCTGGACACCAAATCCACCTTGACACCAAACACAGATGCTCATCCGACCCTGCGGGCCACCTTCTCCCCGCTGGGGAGAAGAGGGAGCACGCCTCGCCCTTCAGCGCCAATCACCAAGGCTTACGCGCACAAATCGCAAACCGGTCCTGCACCATGCGCTCCAGCCCGCGCAGGAACGGCATCTTGCGCGCCTGCGCCCAATGGATGTCGGCGAGTTTGCGGTCGATGACGATATCCGTAAAACCGGCTTGGCGCAAAAGATCGACGACTGCTTCGGCCGCCATCTGGCTGGAGAAATGCACGCGTGAGCGGATCTTCTGGTGCCGCGCCATCATCTCCGGCGACATGTGGCTCGCCGGCGGTTTGCCGGTCACCTTCGTCCAGAGCTTCTGCAGGCCCTTGACCCAGGTTTCCTTACCCATATTGCCGTCGAGGATCAGCACCTTGCCGCCCGGCTTCAATACCGAGAACCATTCCTTGAAGGCTGAAGCCGGGTCCACCAGCGTCCACACGAGATGGCGGTTGGTGATCACGTCGTAGCTGTCCTTGGGCTCCATGGTGTTTTCGGCGTCGCCGGCGACGAAGCGGATATCGGTGCCGCGCTTCTTCGCCTTGGCGCGTGCCTGCGCCAGCATCGCATCCGACCAGTCGAGGCCGGTGACCGCAAAGCCGGCACCATGCATCAGATGTGAGATGACGGCGGTGCCGCAAGCGAGATCGAGGGCAGCGCGCCCTTGGCCCTCGCCCAGATGTTTTCGGATCAGCCGCTGCCAACCCTTCCGCTCCGCTTCCGAAAAGATTTCATGGCCGACGCTCTGGTCGAAGGTTGCCGCCCGTTCCGACCAAAAGTCGCGGATTTCGTCGCGGATGGAGTAGTTCGTGTTCATCGAATTCATCTGAGGCACCCCGGCATCGGATCAGTTTGGAAATGCTCTAAAACATATAACTTGATTCACAAAGTCATATTTCTTATGCCTGCGGACATTATTCAGACGTCAGGGGAATTTCCAGATGAATTTCGTGAAAATGCTCGCAGTTTCCGCAGCTGCGATTGCCGGCTTGATGCCGCTTTCGGCCTGGGCGCAATCCTTCACGGTCAAGGATGTCGCGGGCCGCGAAGTGACCTTCGACAAGCCGGTCGAGCGTGTGATCCTAGGGGAAGGTCGCATGCTCTATGCCGTAGCACCCATCGAGAAGGAAGATCCCTTCGCCAAGATCGTCGGCTGGCGCAACGATCTCTGGACCACCGACAAGGACGGTTTTAACGCCTATGTCGAGAAGTTCCCCAAGGGCAAGGACCTGCCCTTCCTCGGCAACCTGACGGACGGCACGCTGCAGACCGAGACGGTCGTCAAGCTGCATCCCGACGTGCTGCTGCTGCCGATCGGCAACAAGACGGCGGCCGACGAGGTGAAGCTCGAGGAGATGCTCAGCGGCATCGGCGTGAAGATCGTCTATATCGATTTCCGCGAGCACATTCTCGCCAACACCGAGCCGAGCCTGAAGATCCTCGGCCAGATCTTCGGCCATGAGGACCGCGCCGAAGCCGTCGCCAGCTTCTGGAAAGAGCAGATGGCCCGCGTCACCGACAGACTGAAGGCGGCCAATCCGCCAAAGCCGAATGTGTTCATGTACCGCGCCGCCGGCCTCGTGGAATGCTGCGGCACCTTCGGTCCCGATAATTTCGGCCTGATGGTCGATTGGGCTGGCGGCCACAATCTCGGCTCCGATTTCCTGCCGGGCTATACCGGCTCGATCAATGCCGAGCAGGTTGTCGCCTCCAATCCCGATGTCATCGTCGTCACCGGCTCCAACTGGAGCCAGACCAAGAATGCCAAGGATTATGTGAATGTCGGCCCGAATGCCGTCGCCACCTTTGACGACAGCCGCAAGTCGCTGAACACGCTGATGGAAAACCCTGCTTTTACCGGCTCCAGGGCGGTTGCCGGCGGCAATGTCCATGCGATCTGGCACCAGTTCTATACCAGCCCCTATCAGTTCGTTGCCGTTCAGCAACTGGCCAAGTGGTTTCATCCCAACCTCTTTGCCGATCTCGATCCGGATGCCACCTTCAAGGAATTCCACGAAAAATTCCTGCCGGTCGCCTACCAGCCGGGTTACTGGGTCGACGCCAAGGCGGGTCGGTAATCCGAAATGGCAGAGATCGCCGCACTATCGATCGAAGCCGAAGCTGGGAGGGAGCGCTACCGTGCCCTCGCCCGGCGCAAGCTGCTGATCCTCGCCACCATGACGACAGCACTCTGCCTGTCCGTTGCCGTCGATCTCGCCTGGGGCCCGGCCCGCTACAGCCTAAGTGAGGTCGTGGCCGCCCTCCTCGACCCCTCCTCCGTTTCGGATCAGGTGCGGGCCGTCGTCTGGGACATCCGCATGCCGGTTGCGGTGATGGCGATCGTCGTCGGCGCCTCGCTCTCCGTCGCCGGCGCACAGATGCAGACGATCCTCGCCAATCCGCTCGCCAGCCCCTTCACCCTCGGCATTTCGGCGGCGGCAAGCTTTGGCGCAGCGCTGGCGATCGTCACCAGCGTTCCGCTTCTGCCTGTTGCAGCCGGCCTGCTCGTGCCGGTCAATGCCTTCATCATGGCGCTGATCGCCACGCTCTTCATCCATTTCGTCTCGCAGGCCCGCGGCGTCTCGGTGCAGACGGTGGTGCTGCTCGGCATTGCCCTCGTTTTCACCTTCAATGCGGCCCTCGCCTTCCTGCAATATCTCGCCTCAGAACAGGCGCTGTCGGCCGTCGTCTTCTGGACGATGGGCAGCCTCACCAAGGCCACATGGCCGAAAATCTGGGTGACGCTCGCCGTCTTGCTGATCGCGTTGCCGCTCTTTGCCCGCAACGCCTGGGCGCTGACGGCGATCCGGCTTGGCGAGGACAAGGCCGCAAGCTTCGGCGTCAATGTCCGCCGCATCCGGCTGCAGACCATGCTGGTGGTCTCGCTGCTTGCCGCAGTCCCCGTCAGCTTCGTCGGCACCATCGGTTTCGTCGGCCTGGTCGGGCCGCATATATCACGCATGATTCTTGGCGAGGATCAGCGCTTTTTTCTGCCGGGCTCGATCCTGTCGGGCGCGCTATTGATGTCGCAGACCTCGATCGTCTCGAAGTCGATCATCCCCGGCGTCATCTTTCCGATCGGCATCATCACCGCACTGGTCGGCGTGCCCTTCTTCTTCTCGCTCATCCTCTCGAACAGGAGCCGGTCATGGTAGCGCTTCAGTTGCAATCGGTCGGCGCCTATCACGGCCGCAAACTCTTCGTCGAAGACGTGACGACGCCAATGATGACATCGGGCGAGGTCGTCGCGGTGATCGGCCCGAACGCCGCCGGCAAGTCGACGCTCTTCAAGCGCATCACCGGTCTGCTCAAAGGGCCGGGCCATGTCGTCGTCGAAGGATCGAAAACGAAAAACGCCATCAGCTACATGCCGCAGGATACCTCGGCCAACGCGGTGCTGACGGTCTACGAATCCATCCTGCTCGCCCGCAAGCAGGGTCAGTCCTGGGCCGTCAGCGACAGCGACCTGCGCTTCATCGACGAGGTCATGAAGGCGCTTGATATGTCAGCCATCGCCTTCCGCGATCTCGGCGCGCTTTCCGGTGGCCAGCGCCAGCTCGTCTCGATCGCCCAGGCGCTGGTCCGCGAACCCGAGATCATGCTGATGGACGAACCCACAAGCGCGCTCGACCTCCACCGCCAGGTCGAGGTCCTCGACTTCATGCGCCGACAGGCCCGCGCCAAGGGCATGATCGTGCTGATCGCCATCCACGATCTTAACCAGGCACTGCGCTTTGCCGACAAGGTCCTCGTCATCGCCAACGGTCGCATGCACGCCTGCGGCACCCCAAGGGATGTCGTCACCGCCGAGATGCTGCGCGAGATCTACAGGGTCGAGGCCCGGGTCGAGAAATGCTCGATGGAGTACGACCATGTGATTGTGGATGGGACGGCGCATTGAGGCTGGCAACAGTCTGCTCGTCAGCTAATCAATCGCTGCGCGGTAAACTTGTCCGTAACAAGCATGTCGATGACTCCCACGCGGAGCGCCCCTGCAATCGCGTCGGTCTTTTTGGACCCGCCGGCAAGAGCAATGACCCGGTCCACTCGTTCGAGATCCTCAAGTGGAAGGCCTATGACTCGGTCGTCCAGGGGTGTCTTGACCGGCTTGCCGTTTTTATCGAAGAAGCGAAGGGAGATATCGCCGACGGCTCCCGCTTCCGCGAGATCAGACAGTTCGCGGGACGAAAAGATGTTGCCGGACCGTGCGAGAAGTTCGGACGGTTCGACTGCTCCGATTCCGACTATCGCAAGCGTTATGCTGCCGAACAGGTCAATCGTCTCGCGGACGAACGGGTCGGCCTGCATCAGAAGCTTTGCCTCTCTGGACGAGGTAACGCCCTGCACGGGAAGCAGTTTCGGCTCGGCGCCGGTCAGCCGTGCAAGCCGCGTGGTAAGCTGCGTCGCATGCGTCTGCACTGAAGGATCCCCCATGCCTCCAAGGGTCTGGACGACGTATTTCGCCTGAGCGCTCTTCTGAGGATGAATGTTCTCGACCATCTTGAAAATGGTCTGGCTCCAACTCGAAACGCCGATGATCTCCCCTGGCGCAAGGGTCACCTCCAAGAGATGAGCCGCTGCCTCGCCGATACGGGCCATGATCGCTCCGTCCCGATCTTCCGTGCACTCAACGACGATCGCCTCCGGCAGATCGTATTTCTCGCGAAGCGCGCCCTCGAGCTCGCTGTAGGTGCCGGCGGGAGGGATCACGCTGGTTCGCACGATATCTTCGGCCTCGGCACGCTTAAGCATGCGCGACACCGTCGCCTGCGACAGGCGAAGGTGCTGTGCGATCTCCGCCTGTCGCCGTCCCTCCATATGGTACATCTGGGCGACCCTTGAAATCAGGCGGAGTTCGTTAAGGCGAGTCATCGCTATTCCCAGAGTGAATTTTTATTCACCTTTAGCCTTTGTTTCGCGGACCGTCGAGCGGGCAAGCGCATCATTCCAGGTATCGAGAAGCAGCGCGCGATCCACGGGTTGCGGCTCAATGATCTCAGTGTTTCGCGGCAACTCCGCGACGGTCTGAAGATCGCTCCATAGGCCGAGCGAAAGCCCCGCCAGGTAAGCAGCGCCCAAAGCTGACGCCTCGGGTGCTTCGCATTGGATCACCGGATGTTCGATGAGGTTCGAGACACACTGCATCAGAAAGCGGTTCTGGCTCGGTCCGCCATCCACATAGAGCGCGCCAAGCGCGCCGCCGCTCTGTGCCCGCATGGCCGCGATCACGTCATGCACCTGAAAAGCGATGGAGTCTGTGACCGACCGAGCCATTTGCGCACGTGTCGTATTGAAGTTGATCTGGGAGAACAGAGCACGGACGTCGGACTTCCAATAGGGTGCGCCCAGTCCCACGAATGCCGGCACGAAGCCAGGTCCGCCCGGCTCAGCGCTCGCCGCAAGTTCGACAAGGGCCGCCACATCCGCCAAGCCGAGAATCTCCGCCATCCAGGGAAGACTGGCGGCGCAGACGAGAATATTGCCTTCGAAAGCGAAAGTCGGCTTTCCCTCGATACGCCATGCGACGGTGGTTGTGACGCCGTTGCGTGGGGGAATGAATCGCGGCAGCGTCGTCATGACCGAAGAGCCGGTTCCAAAGGTCACCTTTCCGTCGCCCGGCTTGAATGCTCCATGACCGAACAGGGCTGCGTGGCTGTCTCCGATCGCCGCCATGATCGGAGTGCCATCCGGCACCCCAGGCAATCCTTGCGTTCGGCCGAAATCGGCAGAACTGTCGAGCACCTTGGGCAAGAGCGCGATATCGACGCCGAAGATCTCGCCAAGTTCATCGCTCCATCTCTGCTCCTGGAGATCGAACAACTGGCTCCTGGCGGCATTGGAAGCGTCGCAAACATGCCGACGCCCGCCGGTCAGGCAGTGGACGAGCCAACTGTCGACCGTTCCCAGCCGCACCGATCGCCCGGCCGGAATACGGTCGAGCAGCCATCGGAATTTCGAACCCGGAAACATCGGATCCAATGGCAGGCCTGTGAGCGCCTGCACACGGTCAAGGTGGCCTTCGGCAATGAGACGCTCGCAATCCTGTGCCGTACGACGGCACTGCCAGCTTACCACCGGTCCAAGCGCGTCTCCCGTTTTGGCGTCCCAGGCAGTGACAGATTCGCGCTGGTTGGAAATGGCCACCGCCTCGATAGCCACATCGGGACTGGCCTTCAGGCAGGCGTCGATCGCTTCGCGGACCGATGCGTAGAGCCTGCGTGGGTCTTGTTCGACCCAACCAGGCTTCGGATAGGAAATGCCGACAGCAGCCGAACCTCTGCCGACGATTTCTCCGTTTTCGGAAACCAGAACTGCCTTTGAATTGGTCGTACCCTGGTCGATTGCCAGAATTGCCCGCATTCTATCCTCCCCAGATCAGGTGGCGGCCGAGGCGACAAAAAGCGTCCCGGCTAGAGCAATTCCAGGAAAAGTGCCAAGCGGTTTTCCGTCCGGAATTGCATAAGAACAAAAGTCGCGCGATTTTACTTGCGCCTGATCAACGACTGCGCGGCGTCGGCGATTGCGGACGGCGCCATTCCGAATTCGTCGAGCAGAAACTCTGCCGAACCGGTCGGGGCATAGACCCCGGGAACTCCGAGACGTTTCATCGGGACCGGGGCATTGTCGACCACCACTTCGGCTACCGCGGAACCGAGCCCGCCAAAGATCGAATGCTCTTCGGCTGTGACGATCGCTCCGGTTTCCTTCGCCGCTGCTATGATAGCCTCCTCGTCGATCGGACGAACCGTTGCAAGATTGAGCACCCTGGCGTTGATGCCGCGGTCTGCGAGGATCTCGGCAGCCTTCAAGATGCGATGAGTCAAAGTGCCATTGGCGATAAGGGTGACGTCGGAACCCTGGCGAAGGAGATTTGCCTTGCCGAGTTCGAACTTGTGACCCTCCGGAAGGAGATCCGGCACACCCACACGAGACAGACGCAGAAAACAGGGGCCGTTGTAGGCCGCGGCCCACTCAACCGCAGCAGCCGTTTCGATGCGGTCACAAGGCGCAATGACCGGAAGATTAGGCAGAACCCGCAGCCAGGCGAAGTCTTCGATCGAGTGATGGGTCGGGCCGAGTTCGCCATACGCCATTCCGGAAGAAATGCCGACCAGTTTGACGTTGGCATTCGAATACGAAATATCGGCCTTGATCTGCTCCAGCGACCGTCCCGTGAGAAACGGAGCGGCGGCGCACACGAATGGAAGGCGTCCGCCGTTGGCGAGGCCTGCTCCAACCCCCACCATGTTCTGCTCTGCGATGCCGACATTGACGAGGCGCTCTGCATACTTCGCCTTGAAGCCGCCGAGCTTGGAGGAACCCACGGAGTCGTTGCAGACGGCAACGATGGTTTCGTTTTCGGCTGCCAGCCGGTCAAGCGTAGCAGCGAATGCGTCGCGGCAATCGTAGAGCTTGGGTGGGTTTATTGGCGCATTCATTACAGTGCCTCCGACAATTCTGCCAACGCAATTTCGTATTGTTCCTTACTCGGTACCTTGTGGTGCCAGTCGACCCGGTCCTGCATGAACGATATTCCATGGCCCTTGTTGGTATGGGCAACGATGCAATGCGGTCTTGACCCGCGGTGTTCGAGAGCCGGAACGATTTCGCTCATATTGTTTCCGTTGATTTCGCTAACTTCCCAATCGAACGCTTCAAGCTTCGGACGAAGCGGGGCGAGATCGTTGGTTTCGGCCAGGGCAGCGCCCTGCTGGAACCTGTTGTGATCGATGATCAACGTCAAGTTATCGAGCTTGAACTGAGCTGCCGCCATGATCGCTTCCCAGTTTGAGCCCTCCTGCATCTCACCGTCGCCGGTGACGACATAGGTGCGATATTTCGCGCCTGAGAGCTTGGCGGCTATCGCCATTCCTACTGCGACCGGAAGACCGTGGCCGAGCGGCCCGGTATTCGTTTCGACGCCAGGAACCTTGTTGCAATTTGGATGCCCGTTCAGCCTCGAATGCGGCTTCAAGAAGGAGGAAATCTCATCCTCCGCGATGAAGCCGCGTTTTGCGAGCGTTACATACAGCGCGCATGCCGTATGCCCCTTAGAAAGAACGAACCTGTCGCGGTCGGGATGTTTGGGCTGATCCGGCCAGACATTCAGCACACGAAAATAGAGAGCCGTCAAAATGTCGATGACCGACATCTCGCCGCCAATATGGCCGGCGCCCGCTTCAAAGACCGCCTGGAGATCGCGCAATCGGACCTGGCGGGCGATGCGCTCAAGTTCTCTCAGATCCATAAATTCCTCCGTGCATAAATATTCAATTATCAATATTTTTGCACAACAAGCCGATTAGTCAAGCCCCTTAAGACGCTCCTAAGAGCACATGCCCGAAGAAAGCTTATTGACAGCCGGATAGCAAGTTGTTAATGAATTTTCCAGCAGGCATGAATAATTATTCTACCCTGAGCAAATATCGGATACAAGCCTACGCATAGGGAGGAGCAATGGTGGCGCTCGATATCAATGAACAGAGGCTTTCGTCCGGAGCTTGGCTGAGCAAGCTCAAGGGAGCTACCGGCCCCCTCGTCGGACTGCTCGCACTGTGCGTCTTTCTGAGCCTCAGCACAGATACGTTTCTTTCGGTTCGAAACGGCCTCAACATCCTCGACCAGATCACTGTTCTCGGCATCATGGCGGTGGGAATGACGTTCGTCATCCTGATCGGCGGCATCGATCTTTCCGTCGGCTCGGCACTCGCGCTCGCGATGATGGTCATGGGCTGGACCGCCAACGTCGCCGGCCTACCGCTGCCCGTCGGGATCGCTTTTGCTCTCATCGCCTCAGCGGTATCAGGCCTGATCGTAGGACTTCTGGTGACGCAGTTCCGGGTTCCAGCCTTTATTGCCACTCTTGCGATGATGTCCGCGGCTCGCGGCGTTGCAAACATGATCACGGACGGTCAGCAGATCGTCGGATTCCCCGACTGGTTCATGATGCTAGCCATCGATCGCCATTTCGGCATCATGACTGCCACGGTATTCCTCATGCTTGCGGTTGTTCTTGCCGCGTGGCTTTTCCTGCACTTCCGGTCCGAAGGTCGCATGCTCTATGCGGTGGGCGGAAACGCCGAAGTCGCGCGCCTGGCTGGTATCAACGTCCCGCTCGTGACGATAGCCGTCTATGTCGTCAGTGCCGTCCTTGCGGGGCTCGCAGGCATCGTGCTCGCCGCACGGCTGGATTCCGTCCAGCCGTCCAGTGGTCTGGGCTATGAACTGGACACCATCGCTGCGGTCGTCATCGGCGGGACTTCGCTCTCCGGCGGCGCGGGCGGCATCGGTGGAACGCTGATCGGCGTTCTTATCATCGGTGTGCTTCGCAACGGTCTCAACCTTCTCAACGTCTCGCCGTTCCTGCAGCAGGTGATCATCGGCATCGTCATCGTGCTCGCGGTCGGCGCAGAGACTATTCGTCGGCGTCGCGCCTGACGAGCGGGGTCCGCCGCGTTGGCAGACCCGGAATTCCGCCCCAAAATTTGGGGCGGATCAATACCCCGAGGGGGAGGACATACCCGAGGGTTCCATCAAACAACGGAGGAAAATATAATGAAAATAGCGCGCACCATGCTCGCGTCCGCTGCACTGCTCGGCCTCACGCTCGGCCCCGTACACGCGGCGGAACTGAAGAAGCTCGGCCTGGCCGTTGCCAACCTTCAGGCAAACTTTTTCAACCAGATCAAGCAATCGGTCGAAGCCGAAGCCAAGAAGCGCGGCATCGAAGTCATCACCGTCGACGCGAAGGGCGACGGGCCGACGCAGGTCAACCAGATCCAGGATCTTCTGACCCAGAAAATCGACGCGCTGATCTACATTCCGGCCGGCGCGGCGGCTGCGACCGTTCCGGTCAAACTCGCAAAGAGCGCCGGTATTCCGGTCGTGAACGTCGACCGCAACGCCGAGGGAGCACCCGGCGATACCTTCCTTGCAACGGATTCCGTCGCGTCTGCCAAGGCCGTCTGCGACTACATCCTGAAGGAAGCCGGCGGCAAGGGGAAGATGGTCATCATCCACGGCCAGAAGGGCACGACGCCGGAAGTCGACCGCTCGAAGGGCTGCGCTGAATCTCTCAAGGCATATCCGGACGTCAAGGTTGTCGCCGAACAGTTCTCAAACATCTGGAGCCAGGACGAAGGCTTCCAGATCATGCAGAATATGCTGCAGGCAAATCCTGACGTTTCCATCGTGTTCGCGCAGGCCGACGGCCTCGCACTTGGCGCCGCCCAGGCGATCAAGGTCGCCAATCCGTCGCAGAAGATCGTGGTCGGCGGCTTCGATGGCGACACAGCGGCTCTCGAAGCGCTGAGCAAGGGCGTCTTCAACGTAACGGCGACACAGCAGACGCAGAAGATGGGCCGCGATGCGGTCGAAAATGCCGCCAAGCTTGTCGCCGGAGAAAAAGTACCGCCGGTGCAGCTTATGGACGCCACGCTGACAACCAAGGAAAACGTCGCAGGCTTCATCGCCAGCCATCCGTAATGAAGTCGAGGTCTTGAGGAGGTGTGCCAATGACTGATCCCGTTCTTTCCCTGAGGGGCATATCCAAATGGTATGGGCCACTCCAGGTTCTGAAGGATGTCAGCTTGGACGTTTACCCCGGCGAAGTGGTTGCACTTCTCGGTGAAAACGGAGCGGGCAAGTCGACGTTGTCGGGCATCATTGCCGGGTCACGCTCGCCCTCCGAAGGATCAATGACATGGCTGGGGCAGCCTTATGCCCCGGCCACTCCAAGGGAAGCCATCGACAAGGGCGTTGTCCTGATACATCAGGAACTGCAGCTGCTGCCGCAGCTGTCGATCGCGGAAAACGTCTTCATCGGACGCTGGCCGATGAAGAACGGCGTCGTCGACCGCGCCCAGATGGTTCGCCGGGCCCAGGACCAGCTCGCTCGCTTGAACCTTCGCATTCCTGCAACGCGGACGGTCGCCGGCCTTTCCACGGCGAATCAGCAACTCATCGAGATCGCCAAGGCGCTGGCTCTCAACGCAAAACTCCTGATCCTCGATGAGCCGACAGCCGCCCTTGGCGGAGCGGAGACGGAAGCTCTCTTCGAACAGGTTCGGAAGCTTCGCTCAGAAGGCGTCGGCATCGTCTATATTTCCCACCGCATGGAAGAGATCAAGCAGATAACCGACCGGATCGTCGTTCTTCGTGACGGCGAGCGGGTGCAGGAATTCTCCGACAGCGCCACCCCGGTGCGAACGATTGTCGAGAGCATGGTCGGGCGCCCGCTTGACCGCTTGTTCCCTACCCTGCCGGTTCCGACAGATCGTCCGGTACTCCAGGTGTCCGGGTTGAGCTCGCCGGACAACGCGTTCCGTAACGTTACCTTCGAGGTCCGCGCCGGGGAAATTCTGGGCATCGCCGGATTGGTCGGCGCCGGCCGCACCGAACTGGTGCGTGCGATTTCGGGAGCAGATCCAATCAGTGCTGGTTCGATCAAGCTGGAAGGCGAGGAACTGAGGCTGCGCGATCCGGCGGACGCGATCGCCAAGGGTATCGTGATGGTTCCGGAAGACCGCAAGGAGCAGGGCCTGATCGTCGGGCACCGGATCAGCGAGAACATTATCTATGCCAATCTTGACAAACTCGGCGGCGGTTGGATCACGCCGCGCGTCAAACGCTCCTTTGCAGAAAAAGCAGTTGCCAAGTTCGGCGTAAAGGGCCGTGCTGAACAGTACGCCTCGGACCTGTCCGGCGGCAATCAGCAGAAGGTCGTGATCGCGAAGTGGCTCATGCGCGATCCCAAGGTCGTCGTGCTCGACGAACCGACGAGGGGCATCGACGTCGGCGCCCGAGCGGGCATCTACGACATCATCGTCAATCTTGCCAAACAGGGCGTCGCGGTCATCGTCGTAAGCTCTGACCTCGAAGAAGTTCTTGGAGTCTCCAATCGCATTCTCGTGCTTGCGCAAGGCAAGCAGGCGGGGATTCTCAATCGTGACCAGGCAAACGACGTTTCGGTCATGGAGCTAGCGACCATCTAAACAGACAGAGAAAGGAAGAGCGGTGTCCGACATCACTCTGAACGCCCCGAAGCTTTTCGATCTCAGCGGCCAGGTTGCCATCGTTACCGGAGCCGGCAGCGGCATTGGTCAGCACATTGCCATCGGCCTTGCGCAATGCGGCGCCGACGTGGCGCTGCTCGACCGCCGAACCGACGACGGACTGGTCAAGACGGCTGAACATATTCGCGCCGCCGGTCGCCGCTCGATCCAGATCGCGGCGGATGTCACGAGCAAATCTTCCCTTGGAGAGGCCGTAGCACGGACCGAAGCGGATCTCGGCGCGCTGACGCTTGCTGTGAACGCTGCAGGCATCGCTAACGCGAACCCGGCGGAAGAGATGGAGGAGGACCAATATCAGACGTTGATGGATATCAACCTCAAAGGCATCTTTCTTTCCTGCCAGGCCGAGGCCCGCGCCATGCTGAAGAACGGACGCGGCTCCATCGTGAACATCGCCTCTATGTCGGGTGTGATCGTAAACCGGGGGCTGAACCAAGCGCACTATAACGCCTCCAAGGCGGGCGTGATCCATATGTCGAAGTCTATGGCGATGGAATGGGTCGACCGCGGCATTCGCGTCAACACCATCTCCCCCGGATACACGGCAACGCCCATGAACACCCGCCCGGAGATGGTCCACCAGACCAAGCTCTTCGAAGAGCAGACGCCGATGCAGCGCATGGCAACAGTCGACGAGATGGTCGGTCCGGCTGTGTTCCTGCTGTCGAATGCGGCAAGTTTCGTGACCGGCGTCGATCTTCTCGTCGACGGCGGTTTCTGCTGCTGGTGATGAGAAAGCTCATTACCGCCGCTGGAAAGTGACCGGTCTCGCTTCCTCCCTAGCTGAGATCGAGGCGCTGAAGGGACTAACGGGTATGACGGCGTGCGATATCGTCGTCTGCCCGCCCTTCGCGCTGATCGAACGGAATGAGGGCTCGGGCCGTCATCGGCGCTCAAGACTGCCTGAATTCGCGACAAGCGGTTGAGATCCAATAATGATCGCACGGTAGGTCGCACCCAGATTTGCTGTTTATCGATGGACAAGGAAAGAGCATGAAACGCTTTGAGCAGAAGACCGTCGTCATTACCGGGGGTAGCCGCGGCATCGGCGCCGCCATCGCTAGACGATTTGCGCGCGAGGGCGCCAATCTCGTCGTCTCGGCCAACGAGGACCTGGTTCACGGCGTTGCCGAACAGATCCGGGCCGAAGGCGGCAAGGCGATCTCCTTCATCGGCGACGTCACCGACAAGGCGAGCGTCACCGCCCTCTACGATGCCGCCGAGAGGGAATTCGGCTCGGTCGACGTCTCGATCCAGAATGCCGGCGTCATCACCATTGCCCGCATCGAGGATCTGACCGAAAATGAGTGGGACAAGGTCATGGCCGTCAACACCAAGGGGGTCTTCCTGTGCGCCCAGGAGGCGATATCAAGAATGCGCAAGCACAAGCGCGGCGGCCGCATCATCAACACCGCTTCCGGCCAGGCCCGTGACGGCTTCATCTACACGCCGCATTACGCCGCCTCGAAAATGGGGGTCGTCGGCATCACCCAGAGCCTGGCCAAGGAAGTCGCGACCGAGAAGATCACGGTCAACGCCTTCTGCCCCGGCATCATCGAGACCGACATGTGGGCCTATAACGACCAGGCCTGGGGCAAGCTGCTCGGCAACTACGCTCCCGGCGAATTGATGAAGGAATGGGTCGAGGGCATCCCGATGAAACGGGCCGGCTCCGGCGAAGACGTCGCCGGCCTGGTGACCTTCCTCGCCAGCGAGGATGCCGCCTATATCACCGGCCAGACGATCAATGTCGACGGTGGCCTGATCATGTCCTGATGCAGGTCGGCTAAAAGTGTGCAGCGGTTTTGGCACAACGACATGCATGGAACAAGCGCGGAAGGCGACACGGTCGTCGCCTCCGTGTGAACAGTGTGTCCATCGGCGTTAGGGCAGCTTTGCATTTTTGCCGGTCGAGTGACCTTGCCACCGGCCTGTTTTTGATCCTATCTTTGCAATGTTCTCAGGGCGGGGTGTAATTCCCCACCGGCGGTATCAGGAGCAATCTTGGAGCCCGCGAGCGCTTCCGGCACTACAGCACCGCGCGTCTTTCAGACGCGTAAAGGACGCTGCAGCACTTTGAATTGCCTGAAGGTCAGCAGATCCGGTGAGATGCCGGAGCCGACGGTATAGTCCGGATGGAAGAGGACAACACGGGCAGTCGTACTCCCTCCCGGAGTCGGCTGACGTTTGTTCGCCCAAGGGAAGAAGGCTCGCTCACGGATTGAGCCGAGCAGACCATGTCAGCCCGCTGACATAACCCTTGAAAGGCCAGACAGCATGACTATCGCAAGAATTGAAGATGCCATATCAGCCATTGCCCGTGGTGAGATGGTCGTCGTCGTCGACGACCAGGACAGGGAAAACGAGGGCGATATCGTGGTCGCCGCCCAAGCGGTCACACCTGAAACAATCGCCTTCATGATGACCCATGCTCGCGGACTCGTCTGCATCGCCATGGAAGGCGAGCGTCTCGATGCGCTCGATATCCCGCTGATGGTGCCCAACAATACGGAATCGCACAAAACCGCCTTCACGGTCTCGGTCGACTATCTCAAGGGCACAACGACCGGCATCTCGGCAGCCGATCGCGCCGCGACTGTCCGCGCCCTGGTCGACGATCGCACAAAGCCCTCCGATTTCGCTCGCCCCGGCCATATCTTCCCGTTGCGCGCCAACCCCCGCGGCGTGCTCGGCCGTCCAGGCCACACCGAAGCTGCCGTCGATCTCGCCCGCCTCGCCGGAAAGACCCCGGCCGGCGTCATCTGCGAAGTCGCCAATGACGACGGAACCATGTCGCGGCTCCCCGACCTCATCCTTTTTGCAAAACGCCATAACCTCCTGCTCGTCACCATCGAGGATCTGGTTGCCTATCTCGAACGCCAGGCGGCAAAAGACGTCCGCGAAGTCGCCTGATCGATGCCTTTGTTGCGGCGGCATAGGCCGCCGCAACAAAGAACGTGCCGCAGTGATGACTCTGACGGCACTTCGTTTGTCCGCCTCAAGTCCGGCTGATCGAAACCCCGCCATCCGCCAGCATCGCCGTGCCGGTCACGAAGCTCGACATGTCGGAGGCCAGGAAGAGCGCTGCATTGGCGATCTCTTTGGGTTGCGCCATGCGTTTCAGCGCATGCAGTCCCACCACGAAGGCGAGCAGTTCCGGCGTGGCGTCCGGCGCGTTGGTGATGCTCATTGGCGTGTCTGTGCCGCCGGGCAGCAGTGCGTTGACGCGAACGTTCTGCCTCCCGAGTTCGGCGGCGAGCACCTGCACGAGGCCGATAAGCCCCGCCTTGCCGGCGGCATAAGCGGCCATGCCCGGCATTCCGGCGGTGTGGCCGACGAAAGTCGAGGTGAAGATCAGCGATCCCCCGCGCGCTCCCATTGCCGCCGCCTGGTGCTTGGCGCCGAGGAAGGCGGCGGTGAGGTTGGTCTCGATCGTCTCGCGCCATGCCTCCAGCGAAAGCCCTGTCACCGGCCCCATCTCGCCAATGACGCCGGCATTGTTGAAGGCGATATCGAGCCCGCCGAAGCGCGAGACCGCCGTCTCGACAAGCCTTGCCTGCAGCGCCTCGTCCCTGACATCGCCTGATATGGCGACGGCCTGCCCGCCTTCCGCCTCGATTTCGGCAATGACGGCATCAAGCGCGTCCTGTCGCCGGCCGGTGACCACGAGCTTGGCGCCTTCCCACGCAAAGAGTTTCGCCGCCGCGCGGCCGATGCCGGAGCTTGCGCCGGTGATGATGGCGATCTTGCCATTCAGAAGTGTCATGTCGGTTTCTCCTTCGTTTTGCGGCATCTGAGATCTCAAACATCAGGCGATGCAGCCACCCGTTTCCCGCGCAGGAAAAGAAAAACCGCTTACGACCGACGATGTCGGTCTGAGCGTCAGCCACCGCGGGACAGGTTTGAACCTTGATCGCTGCGCTGGAAGTATCGGAATTCACCTTATCAAACGGTGATTTGTCGCGATCTCCACCGACGCGCCTGCGTCGACGTCAGCACCATTGTGCACCGCATCATCGATTTATGCTTTGTGTGACATTCATCCGATTCCCTTGATGAATCTTCGCGATTAAAAGGAGCGCACAGGTAACGGGAATCTCTTCATGCCGCGGTCACGCAATACTGAGGGCGCCATCTGTATGAGCATGGCGATGGCCGGCTTTTCTGCAAGCGACGCTCTGTCCAAATCGGTGATCGCCTATATGAACGCCGGCGAGATCATGTTCCTGCGCGGCCTCTTCACCAGCCTGCTTGTCTATCTGATCGCCTGGAAAATGGGCGCGCTGCGTTCCTGGCGCATCATGCTAGAGCCGATGATCATCTTCAGGATCATCTGCGAGACGCTTTCCGCCGTCACCTATATCACCGCGCTCGGCATGATGCCGATCGCCAATGCCTCGGCGATCCTGCAATCGCTGCCGTTGGTCGTCACCTTCGGTGCGGCGCTCTTCTTCAGCGAGCCGGTCGGTTGGCGGCGCTGGTCGGCGATCCTCGTCGGCCTCGTCGGCGTGATGATCATCATCCGCCCCGGCCCTGAGGGATTCACTGCCGCCGCCCTCCTCTGCGTCGCCGCCGTGTTGACGACGGCCGGCCGCGATCTCGCCACCCGGAGCATCAGTCCGGAGATTCCCTCGCTGATGATAACCGTCATCACAGCCATATCAGCCTCGTTCTTCGGCGCGCTCCTCATCCCGGTGCTCGGCGGCTGGCAGCCGGTCAGCGCTAACGCCCTTGGGCATCTCGTGCTCGCATCGGTGCTGGTGCTCGTCGGCTACCAGTCGGTCATCCTCGCCATGCGCACCGGCGAAATCTCCTTCGTCGCGCCATTCCGCTATACCAGCCTGATCTTCTCCTCTCTGCTCGGCTTCATTTTCTTCGCCGAAGTGCCTGACAGCTGGACGCTCGTCGGGGCTGCGATCGTCATCGCCTCCGGCCTCTATACATTCTATCGTGAGGCTAAGCGCCGTGTGTCGCCGATTGCGCAGGAATCCGCGCCGCGCGCGCCCGTCTGAAGCAGATGATGGCTGAGGAAGGATGATGGCTGAATTCTCGTTGGATAAATCTCACATAGCAGGCGTCGTGCTGGCCGGCGGCCGCTCGCAGCGCATGGGCCGCGACAAGGCAGGCGTGATGCTTGGGACCGAGAGCCTGCTCCGCCATGTGTTGACCCGGCTCTCGCAGCAGGCCTTGCTCGTTGCCGTCAATGCCGATGCCGCCGCCGGGGACGTGCCTGTCGTTCCCGACCGTTTTCCCGGCAAGGCCGGGCCGATGGCCGGCATCCATGCGGCGATGGCCTATGCCGCCGGCCTTCCCTCGATCACCCATGTCGTGACGGTCTCGGTCGATTGCCCGTTCTTCCCGGCCGATCTCGTCGCCCGGCTTACCGCAGCGGTCGAACACCCCTCGCAAATCGCCATTGCCGTCTCCGAGGGCCGCAGCCATCCCGTCTTCGGGCTTTGGCCGGTGACGCTGGCCGCCGATCTCGAGGCCTGGATCGCCAGCGACGAGAAGCGGCGTGTGCGTGACTTCCTGTTACGGCATGACGTAACGGAAGTGGCGTTCCCGCTGCATCCGACTCGTGCCAGCCTGCTCGATCCCTTCTTCAACATCAACACGCCCGACGATCTCGTCGAGGCGGAACGCTGGCTGGAGGCCCTTCGCGGATGACCGCACCGAAAATCTTCGGCATCGCCGGCTGGAAGAACTCGGGCAAGACGGGTCTCGCCGTCCGGCTGGTGACGGAGTTCACCCGCCGCGGCTACAGGATCTCGACGATCAAGCACGCCCATCATGATTTCGACATCGACAAGGTCGGGGCCGACAGCTACCGCCACCGCCAGGCCGGCGCCCACGAGGTCGCCATCGTCTCCGGCACCCGCTACGCCATCATGCACGAGCTGCGCGGCGCGCCTGAACCTCAGTTCGAGGAGATCCTCGCCCGCCTCGCCCCCTGCGACCTCGTGCTGATCGAAGGCTACAAGCGTGAGCCGATCCCGAAGATCGAGGCCCGCCGCCTGGAGGCCGCCAATCGCGAACCGCTGGCGCCGAGCGATCCCCATATCTGCGCCATCGCCGCCGATCATGCCGTAATCGATACGGCCCTGCCGGTCTTCGATCTAGACGACACAGGCGCCATCGCCGATTTCATCACTGACATCGTTGGCCTTGGACAGGCGAGGCTTTGAACCACCTGCGTCGCCGCCGCCGGATCTAGGAAGCGGAGCCGTTTCGCGTGCCATCGCCTTGGCGATTTCCTTGGCGAGCTGAGCCTGATTATAGGGCTTTGCCAATCTCGGTAGATCGATATCGGTGCCAGAGGGAAGATCGGCGTAACCTGTCGCCAGCACGATCGGCAACGCCGGATAAATGTCCCGCGCGGCCTGGGCAAGCTGCGCGCCGGTCATACCAGGCATCGAATAGTCAGAGATGACAAGGTCGAAATGCTGACCGCTGCTGATCAGGTCCAGTGCCTGCGAGCCGGAATTTGCTTCGACGACCTCGTGGCCGAGATCTTCAAGCATGTCGACCGAACTCATGGCGATCAAGGCGTCGTCATCGACCAAGAGGATCTTCAGTCTGGATGCGGCTTGCTCAACAGTCACCTCCGACTCGGCCAGCACCTCTGTTCGCCAGGCCGTCGCCGGAAGCCACAATTCCGCAGTCGTTCCCACCCCAAGCTCGCTTGTCAGACGAAGTGCGCCATTGAGCTGAACGGCAAGTCCATGGATCATCGATAAGCCCAGGCCCGTGCCCTTTCCGAGTTCCTTGGTCGAGAAGAACGGATCGACGGCCTTCTTCAGGGTCTCCGCGTCCATGCCGGTGCCGCAGTCGGCCACCGCCAAAACAAGATAGGGGCCCTCGCCGAGATCACCCTTATCGCCGGCAACATTTTCCTCGCGCAGCGAGATGGACAGCGTCCCTCCGTCCGGCATCGCATCGCGGGCATTGACCGCCAGGTTGAGCAGCGCCAATTCGAGCTGGTTCGCATCGACCAGTGCCGGCGGCAGGCTTGTCGGCACATTGATTTCGATGCTGATCGAGGATCCAACCGAGCGCCGCAGCAGGTCTTTCATGCCGGAGACCAGCTCGGTCAGATCGACGGGCTTGACCTGCAGATCCTGCTGTCTGGCAAAAGCCAGCAGCCGTTGCGTCAACGCCGCCCCGCGCCGCGCCCCCTGAAGCGCCCCATCGACCAGACGCGTCGCCTTGGCATCTCCGACAACATGCTTGCCGAGCAGCTCCAGATTTCCAAGAACGACCATTAGCAGATTGTTGAAATCGTGGGCAACGCCGCCGGTCAACTGGCCGATCGCCTCCATCTTTTGCGATTGGCGAAGCTGCTCCTCGGCCCTTTCACGCTGGGCGACTTCCTCGAGCAGCGTTTGGTGAGCGGCGTTAACTTCTTTGGTCCGTTCCCGCACACGCTCTTCGAGGTTTTCATTGAGCCGTCTTAGATTTTCCTCGATGGTCTTGCGGGCGGTAGTATCGGAGCAGACGCCGACGAGTTTCCTGGCGGAACCATATCTGTCGGAATAGAGCTGCGCATGGACCTCGGTCCAATGCAGCGATCCATCCGGCCAGATCGTCCTGTGCTCGATCGAATAGTCACGTCCAGTATCAATCGTCCGGCGCAGGCGTTCCAGCACAAGATCCCGGTCGTCGGGGTGGATGCTTGCGATGAGGTCGTCGCGTGTGACGTCCTCATCCGGACTGCGGCCGAAAACCGCTTTGCAGGTGGCCGAGGCTGATAAGGCCATCGAGGATAGCTCCAGCTCCCACGCCCCAAGACGACCGGCTGCAAGCGCCGTCTGCAGCCGTCGCTCGCCCTCGGCCAAAGCCTCGAGCTGAGCTCGAGCCTCATATTGGCGCAGGCGCCCTTTTAATGCGGTCCGCGCAATACTGATGAAGGAGGTCGCATGGAACGGCCTTTCCAGGAAGGTGACATTGCCGAGAACCTCGGAAAGCCTCGCAGCGGCCGGATTTCGTTCAGGCCCGCCGCCGCGCGTGGTAAGCACGATGAATGGCAGATCCGACCAGCTTGGCTGGGCGGACACCCAGGCGGCAATCGGCTTCAAATCGCTCCAGCGAACGGCCTCTTCGGTCAGCACGCCAAGTGCGATGTCATCTTTCAGTGAAGAGGCAAAGACATTCAGGTCGGCAGCCGCAATCGATGATAGGCCGGCTTCTTCGATTAGCGATACCGCCACCTGGGCATCGCGTCCGGCGGGAGCATAGATCAATGCTTTCGGCTTTACGGAGTTAGGAATTGCCGCGACCCCCGCCATCAGTCGATAGGAGTGGCTCTGCGCCGGTAACAAATTCGGGAACGCCGCGAAGCACACCTTGGAACCCGACCAGAGGATCCCCGAACGTCAGCCCGGAACTGTTGATACGATACTCTCGGATTGTATCCTCATGCAGCCCAGTTCTCTTCTTGATCACCGAGACCGCTCGCCGCACCTTCCCCGCAGCCTCGAAGTAGCGCAGCAGTATGACTGTGTCCGCAAGATAGGTCACGTCGACAGGCGCCTTCATGTCGCCGACAAGCCCATGCTGTGCAACGGTAAGGAAGGTATTGGCGCCTTGCCTGTTCAAATATTGAAGCAACTCATGCATGTGAAGGATCAGCGAATTTTCATCCGGCATGGATGCTTGATAGCCGTTGATGCTATCGATGATGACGGTCTTGGCATTCGACTCGTCCACGCACTCGCGCACGCGATGCGCGAATTCACCTGGTGACAGTTCAGCGGCGTCGAGCTGTTCAATGTGAATTAGGCCGCTGCTCCTGAGCGTCTCGAGATCGATTCCGAGCGCCTTGAGCCGCGTAAAAAGCAGGCCAAGCTCTTCGTCGAAGATGAAGGCCGCCGCTCTCTCGCCACGCGCAACAGCCGCGACCAAGAATTGGAATGAGAAAGTACTCTTACCGGTACCGGATGGACCGAGGATAAGCGTACTGGAACCTCTCTCCAACCCACCGCCTAATAGGAGGTCCAGTTCCGGAATATTTGAGGATAACTCGTCGCGGACATAACTCGAGCGATGTTCGGCGGCGACGAGACGTGGAAAGACAACGACGCCGCCAGTTTGAATGGTGAAATCGTGGAAACCGCCGCGGAAAGCTTGCCCACGGTATTTCGTGATCCTGAGGCGGCGGCGCTCAGCGCCATAGCTCGGCGCCATCTCCTCAAGATGGATGACTCCGTGAACGACGCTATGCACAGTTTTATCAAGCACGTCGGACGTCAGATCATCGAGCAAAAGGACTGTCGCCCCCTGCCGGGCAAAGTAGTGTTTGAGCGCAAGGATCTGGCGGCGGTAGCGCAGCGAGCTTTGAGCTAGAAGCCTTATCTCCGACAGGCTGTCGAGAACCACGCGACTTGGCTTAATCCGCTCGAAAGCGGCAAAGATCTCCTTTGTCGTCTCTCCGAGTTCTAGGTCTGATGAATAAAGCAGGCTCTGCTGCTGGTCGGCATCCAGCAGGCTTTCCGGAGGCACGACCTCGAAGACCTCGATATTGCCGTCGATCACCATGCCGTGCGATGCGGCACCGGCGCGGAGTTCACTCTCGGTTTCGGAAAGGGTGACGTAGAGCCCCTGCTCGCCAAGCCGCGCACCCTCGATCAGGAACTGCAGCGCAATCGTTGTCTTGCCCGCCCCTGGATTTCCCTCCAGGAGAAACACGTGCCCTGGCGAAAGGCCCCCTGCCAGAATTGTGTCCAAACCGGACACTCCAGTCCGGGCTTTCATGGCAGGTATCGCAGTATTCATTCATTGTTTCCTTCGGTTTATACCGGGAATTAGTGGCGACCGACGGAATGTCAAATAGTCAAGCTCGTATGATCCCGACGTGCTGATCCGGGGCTGGGATCGGCGATCTAACCCCGATATCGAAGCGCATCGACGACGAGGGCGAATGCCGGCGACGTATGTCTGCGGCTCGGATAGTAGAGATGATAGCCGGAAAACGGTGGGCACCAATCTTCGAGGACTCGCACCAGCCGCCCGTCGGCAAGATGTGCCTCGACCAAGTCCTCCGGCATGTAGGCGAGCCCCATGCCTGCCAGTACTGCGTTCAGCCGCAGCGCTATATTGTTGAAAACCAATTGCCCTTCGACGCGAACCCTAAGTTCGCGCTCGTCCTTCTCGAACTCCCAGGCATAAACGCTGCCATAGGTCGGCAGACGCAGATTGATGCAATTGTGATCCGTGAGGTCCTGCGGCGTCATCGGCTTTGGCCTGGTGTCGAAATAGGCCGGAGCGCCGACCACGGCCATGCGCATGTCGGGGCCGATACGCACCGCAATCATGTCCTTCGCCACCTGTTCTCCAAGCCGCACCCCCGCATCGTAACGCTCGGCGACGATGTCAGTCAGACCGTAGTCGACGATGATCTCGACATTGACATCAGGATAATCGGGCAAGAGCGTTTCCAAGGCGGGCCAGAGGACGGCATCCGCCGCATGCTCGCCGGCATTGATGCGAATGGTGCCTGCCGGTTTCTCCCGCAACGCGCTCAAGGCAGCCAGCTCGCTCTCGATCTCGTCGAGCCGCGGCCCTATGGAGAGGAGCAGGCGTTCGCCGGCCTCCGTCGGCGCGACGCTGCGCGTCGTGCGTGTCAGCAATCGCAATCCAAGCCGCTCCTCGAGCCCGCGGATGGTGTGGCTGAGTGCCGATTGCGACACACCGAGCTTGCCCGCCGCTTTGGTGAAGCTTTGAGCGCGCGCGATGGCGAGGAAGGCGATGAGGTCATTGACGACGGGGCGCGGCATTGATGAAAATTTCTCATGGGTTCTTGCCGTTTATACCATCTAATCGCGACCAGGCGCACGCGCTAAATACCTTGCTACTTGAGTGGACATGTCCGCCCCGACATTGAAAGGAAAACTAAGATGGAGATCAAGCGAAGCGGTTCGCAGCCTTCGGCCAAAGGACCGGCCGATTGGTTTACCGGCAGCGTGCATGTCGACCCGCTGTTTACCGCTACCAACCCCGCACGCGCGGCTGGCGCCAGCGTCACCTTCGAGCCCGGCGCCCGTACCGCCTGGCATACTCATCCGCTCGGCCAGACGCTGATCGTCACATCCGGCTGCGGCCGTGTTCAGCGCGAAGGCGGCCCCGTCGAGGAAATCCGCGCCGGCGACGTCGTCTCGTTCGCACCGGGTGAACGCCATTGGCACGGCGCATCGCCGACGACGGCAATGACCCATATCGCCATCCAGGAGCAGCTCGACGGCAAGGTTGTCGACTGGATGGAGCATGTCACCGACACGCAATACCAAGGTTAGCAAGGGAAACGTCTATGCAGAAGCGTGAACTTGGAAAGAGCGGACTTCAAGTCTCGGCCATCGGTCTCGGCTGCATGGGGCTGAGTTATGGTTATGGCCCGGCGACGGATATTCAGGAAGCGACAGCACTGATTCGGCGGGCGTTTGAACGCGGCGTGACCTTCTTCGACACGGCCGAGGCCTATGGCCCTTATAAGAACGAGGAGCTTCTGGGAGAAGCGCTCGCGCCCTTCCGCGAGGAGGTGGTGATCGCTACGAAATTCGGTTTCAACTTCGATGCCAATGGCGGCCAGAGCGGCATGAACAGCCGGCCGGAGCAGATCCGGACGGTGGCCGACCAGGCGTTGAAGCGTTTGAAGACCGATGTCATCGATCTCTTCTACCAGCATCGAGTCGACCCCGATGTTCCGATCGAGGATGTCGCCGGCACGGTCAAGGCACTGATCGCTGAAGGCAAGGTCAGGCATTTCGGCCTCTCGGAAGCAGGCGCCCGGACGATCCGCCGCGCCCATGCCGTCCAGCCGGTGGCGGCGTTGCAGAGCGAATATTCGCTGTGGTGGCGCGAGCCTGAGCAGGAAATCCTGCCGACGCTGGAAGAACTCGGCATCGGTTTCGTGCCCTTCAGCCCGCTCGGCAAGGGCTTCCTCACCGGCGCGATCAGCGAGACGACCACCTTCGACAGCAAGGATTTCCGCAACGTCGTGCCGCGCTTTTCTCAGGAGGCGCGAAAGGCCAACCAGGTGCTCGTCGATCTTCTGGCGGAGATTGCCGCGCGCAAGAAGGCCACCTCGGCCCAGGTGGCTCTGGCATGGCTGCTGGCGCAGAAGCCCTGGATCGTACCGATCCCCGGCACCACCAAGCTGCATCGCCTCGAGGAGAACATCCAGGCCGCTGAGGTGGAACTGACGGCCGAGGATCTCGCCAGCATCGAAAGCGCGCTCGCCACGATCAAGGTGGAAGGCGATCGTTATCCCGCGCATCTACAGGCAAGGGTCGACCGCTAAAAGCGGCAAACGGGCGTCAAGGCGACTTCTCATCCGAACAAGAGAAGCGAGCGGCCACAGTCACCTGCGGCCGCTTCTTCATCGATTGCATCATCGTCTCGGTGCCGGCGCATTATCCCGAAAAGCCGGTATCGCCTCCAGCTTGGTGACAATCTCGGCGATATTGGGCCATCGGGTGAGATCGAAGCCGAGGCGACGGGCGCCGATCGACTGCGGGAACAGAAAGATATCGGCAATGCTCGGGCGATCGCCGACGGCGAAGATCCCTTGCCTGCGGCCGGCGATCATCGTCTCGACAGCCGCCATTCCCTCGCCCACCCAATGACGATCCCAGGCGATGATGGCATCGGCATCAGCCTGGAACGTGGCGCGAAGATGCAGGCCGATGCGTGGCGGCAACAACGCATGGATTTCGGCTGTGATCGCAAGCGCGATCGACCGCGCCAGCGCCCTATCTTCCGCTGTATCAGGCAGCAATGGCGGTCTAGGCTGAAGCTCATCGAGATATTCGACGATCGCCAGTGACTGGGTGAGGAGAACGCCGCTATCCGTCAGCAAGGCTGGCACGAGTCCCTGCGGATTGACACTGCGATATCCGGCCTGCCGGCTCTCGGAATCTTCGCCGAGAATGGTGACCGGCAGCGCTTCGGCCGTCAGTCCTTTCAGGGCGAGCGCGACGCGGACTCGGGATGTCGCCGAGGAAATTTCGTTCTGATAGAGTTTCACTGTCTTTCTCCCGGGTGATCTAAAAGAGCAGCTGGAGCGGCGGCCGCTCTCCTGAGGATGAAGCTGCGGATGCCGCCGTCACGAGGCCGGCAAGCGGCGACGGCTCCTGTGAGCTTACATCGTAGATGCAGGGCGCTGCGAAAATCGTCGCCCCCAGAATGCAGATGATCATCAGTCTCATTTAGTTCCTCCATCGACGAGGCCCGACCGGCCTCGTCATGTTTCCTTTGGCGATCGATCCCATCAGTCAGGCAATGCTCAATTCGACATTGATATTGCCGCGGGTTGCTTTCGAATAGGGGCAGGTGCGGTGCGCTTCATCCACAAGCGCCCTTGCCAGATCCGCTTCGATGCCCGGCAGGCTGACCTTGAGGCGAGCCTGCAGGAAATAGTCGCCGTCGGTCGCCCCGAGATCGACCTAGGTATCGACGCCAAGATCTGCGGGAAGCCTGATCTTCTGCTTAGCCGCAGCAATGCCGATCGCGCCGATGAAGCAGGCAGACCAGCCGGCGGCGAAAAGCTGTTCGGGATTGGTGCCGGCACGGTTGCCGCCCGGAGGCGAAAGCTTGATATCAAGCTGCCCGTCGTCGCTATGCGACGCGCCCGTCGCGCCCGCCCGTCGTGTGGGTCTTGCCGGTATAGAGAACCTTGTCGATCTTTGTCATGGAACACTCCTTGTGTTGCGTCGCTGCACGCGACTGGCCGCGCTGCGCGGCCGGGTTGAAGGAGTGTGGTTTGGCCGACGGATATATCCGCCATGTTTCCGAAATCGCCCGAAATGTCACAAAATGTAGCATCCGATATCGAAGACATCCTTGCATACAAACATCTCGAATTTTGCGGACCGCCGACGTCAACGAATGGTGATTTCCGCCGCCAGACCGCCGCCGGCACGATTATAGAGCCGGAGCGACCCACCGATCTTGGCCGTCAGCTGCTGGGCGATCGCAAGGCCGAGACCGGTGCCGCCGGTCTCCCGGTTTCGGGATTGCTCCAGCCGGAAGAATGGCTGCATGGCGGCATCGAGCATATCGTCGGGGATTCCAGGCCCACGGTCCATAATCGTGATGACGATATCGTTTTCTGGGCTGCGCTCGACGTTGATCTCGGCGGCGCCGGCAAACTTCAGCGCATTATCGATGAAGTTCGACAGAATGCGGCGAAGGACATGCGGCTTGGTGAAAGCGGCACCCTCAGCCAGGCCGACGACGGTGACGGCCTTTCCAATGTCCTGGTAGTCGTAGGCTATGCTGTCGATGAAGGAGGCAAGGTCAATGCGGGCATTCTTCTCGCCATTGCCGTGCGCACTGCGCGCATAGGCTATGCCGTCCTGGACGAGGCGCTGGATCTCGCCGAGATCATGCACCAGCTTGTCCCTCTCCGGCGACTCCTCCGCCATGTCGGCGCGCAACCGCATGCGGGTGATCGGCGTCTGCAGGTCATGCGAGATTGCCGCCAATATCTGGACGCGCTCTTCGAGATAATGGGCGATCCTTTCCCGCATCGCGTTGAAAGCCAGCGCCGCATGCGCGACCTCCCTCGGCCCCGCCTCGCTCAAAGCCGGACCGTCCTTGTTCGGATCGAGTGCATCGACGGCGGCGGCAAGCTCGCCAAGCGGCCGGATCGCCTGGCGAACCGCAAACCAGGTACAGAGGATGAGCAGCGCCATCTGGACGACGAAGACATAGGGCAGCCACGCGGCGATCGGCATGACGCCCTTCGGTGTGACGTCGATTGTCAAAGGGCTTCCGTCGCTCAGCGTCAGATGCGCCTGCAATCGGTTCACATCGCCAGGAATTCGTTCGATACGGATTGGGAAGCGGTGCCCGATCGCCTCCTCGATCTTTCCTGAGATCTCCGCCCCTTTGCTTGATGTGTCAGGCACGCCGGGAAGGCCGGGTCCGAGCACGAAACGATAATTGCCGCGGCTCAGCCGGTCGAGCAGGTCGCCGCGTTCCGCGGGAGGAAGCCGATCGAGAACCGCGATCGATGTTGCCACGTCGTTTTCCAGCGTGCCGAGCATCACCGCCTTGGCCGACATGGTGCGCTCCATATAGAGCACACTGAAGGACAGACCGTAGGCCAAGGCAAGTCCGATCAGCAGGATCAGGAAGATCCGCGACCGCAGTGTGCTCGGCCACGTCAGGCCCGAACGCAATGGGATTGCCGCCTTCATCGGCGCGGCTCCGATATTTCGACCGGAATCGAAAACACATAACCTTCGCTGCGCACCGTCTTGATATAGGTCGGTTCGCGCGCATCGTCGCCCAGCCGCTGACGAAGGCGGCTGACCAGGAGATCGATCGATCGATCGAAGAGATCGGCGTCACGGCCCTGCGTCAGGCTCAGAAGCTGGTCGCGATTGAGCACTCGCTGCGGATGATCGATGAAGACCCGGAGCAGACGGTATTCGGCGCCGCTGAGCGCAATCGCCGTCCCTTCCCTGTCGAGGAGATGCCGCGCGACCGTATCGAGCTGCCAGGCGCCGAAAGTCAGCAACTGTCCGGCCTCGCTGATCTGCAGGTTGGGCGGCAACATGCGCGTCCGCCGCAGCACCGCTTTGATGCGGGCAAGAAGCTCACGCGCAGCAAAGGGCTTGGGAAGATAGTCGTCGGCGCCCATTTCCAGTCCGAGGACCCTGTCCATTTCGTCGGTGCGGGCCGTCAGCATCAGGATCGGGATCGCCTTGTGCCGGCCGGCGCGAAGCTCGCGGCAGAGCACCAGCCCGTCGTCACCGGGCATCATCACATCGAGCACGATCAGGTCAACGGCATTGGCTTCGAGAAAACTGCGCATCTGCCGCCCGTCCGCGGCAACGCTGGTGCGCAACCCATTCTTCTCAAGATAGCCCGATACCAGCTCGCGGATTTCGCGATCGTCATCGACGATCAGGATATGATCGACATGATCCATATTTCCTATTCCCCAACGATAGAAGCGGCCGCGCCGGTCGCTTCGTTCCCGGCCGAAGCGACAGACGCGAGCTACGCATATTCCGCCGGCCGGAGCAACGCGGCTCTGCAACCGGCATCGTCGACCTAGAAGCGATCGACGTCTATGACCGCCTGCGCAAAAGCCTGCGGCGCTTCCTGAGGCAGATTGTGGCCAATGCCGCCGCCAATCGTGCGATGCTCGTATTTTCCGGAGAATTTTCCGGCATAAGCGGAAGGCTCGGGATGCGGTGCGCCGTTTGCATCGCCCTCCATGGTGATGGTCGGCACCGAAATGACAGGCGTTGCGGCGAGCGTCGTCTCGTAGGCATCGTACTTGGCCTCACCTTCAACAAGCCCCAGGCGCCAGCGATAATTGTGAATGACGATGGCGACGTGGTCGGGATTGTCGAAGGCAGCGGCCGATCTGTCGAATGTCGCATCGTCGAAATTCCACTTCGGCGATGCCGTTTGCCAGATGAGCTTTGCGAAATCATGGGTGTTGCTCTCGTATCCCTGACGACCGCGTTCGGTGGCAAAATAGAACTGATACCACCAGGCAAGTTCGGCCTTCGGCGGAAGCGGCTTCTTGTTGGCCTCCTGGCTGCCGATCAGGTACCCGCTCACCGAAACCATCGCCTTGCAGCGCTCGGGCCAGAGCGCCGCCATGATATTGGCGGTCCGCCCGCCCCAGTCGTAACCGGCAATCACGGCCTTCTCGATATCGAGCGCATCGAGAAGCGCGATCATATCGGCGGCGAGCGCTGACGGCTGGCCGTTGCGAGGTGTGCCGTCGTCCAGGAAGCGCGTCGTCCCGTAACCGCGCAGATAAGGCACAATCACCCTGTAGCCTGCCGAGGCAAGCAGCGGTGCGACATCGACGAAACTGTAGATGTCATAGGGCCAACCATGCAGCAGCAATACGACAGGGCCATCCGCCTTCCCCGCCTCGGCATAGCCGATGTCGAGCACACCTGCCTTGACCTGTTTCAGCGCTTCGAAGGACGTGTTGGTTCCGGCCTTTACATCAGGCAGGGATGCGGCGGGCGCCGACTGGGCGGCGGCCGTGCCGGCCACGCCGAACTCGACCGCCGCAAGGGCGACTGCCGTCATGCCGAAGAAACGGCGGCGGTGATGGTTGATTTGCTCTGACATCGGTCTCTCCTGTCGAATGGATCTCGGTCCCGAAAAGGCGCTTCGCATGTATCCCTGATATGTCGCGAGTCGTCGATTTTGAATATGCATGTAGCTTCCGGCCGTCAGGATACAGTTTGATACAATCGCGCCGCCGGAGCGACACATAGGTTCGCCCGCAGCCGTTTTCACCGCTCTCCGCCGCCGCACCGGCACTTTGTGTCGCTCTGTATCGCCGCCGGTCGGCTGCAACACTTCGATACATTTTCCCGCAGAACCGGACACACCGGGGATACGTCGGCCCGGCCATATCCCCGCCGTTGCTGGTTCAGGCCCCATCGCCGTCCAGAGCCCGATCAATCGGTTTCAAAGGAAACGATGATGACACTTCTGATCATTGCCTATCTCGGAGGCGCGCTGACGATGCTCAGCCCTTGCATCCTCCCCATCCTCCCCTTCGTCTTCGCCCGCGCCGGGCAGCCCTTCGTCAGAAGTACGCTGCCGATGCTGGCGGGCATGGCCACCACCTTCGCGCTGGTCGCCACACTGGCCGCGGTCGGCGGCAGCTGGGCCATTCGCGCCAACGAATATGGCCGCCTTGCCGCCATTGTCCTGCTCGCGCTCTTTGGCGCCAGTCTGCTTTCGCCGCGTTTCGCAAGCACGCTTGCCCGACCAGTCGTCGACCTTGGCAACAATCTTATGAACGCCACCGGCGGCGGGCGCGGCACCACTACCGTGAAGAGCGCGCTTCTTCTCGGCGTCGCCACCGGCCTGCTATGGGCCCCCTGCGCCGGTCCAATCCTCGGCCTCGTGCTGACCGGAGCTGCGTTGCAGGGCGCCAATCTGCAGACGACCTTGCTGCTGATCGCTTATGCCGCTGGTGCTGCAAGTTCGCTTGCGGTCGCCCTGGTTGTCGGCGGCAAGCTCTTTGCCGCCATGAAGCGCTCCCTCGGGTTTGGCGACCGGATTCGCCAGGTACTCGGCGCTGCCGTACTGGCAGGCGTCGCCGTCATCGCGCTCGGCCTCGATACCAGTCTGCTCGCCCGGCTCTCCTACGCCAGCACTGCATCGCTGGAACAGGCCGTGCTCGACAGGCTGCATGCAAAGCCGCTGAGTGGCGCATCTTCCGAGCTGGCGAACAACGAGGTGATGATTGCCGCAGCTGACGCGAAGAAGCCCTTTCGTAGCGACTTGCCAGTCGAAGGCCCCGCCCCTTCGCTCGAAGGCGCGGTCGAATGGCTGAACTCTGAGCCTCTCACCACGGGACAGCTGCGAGGCAAGGTCGTGCTGGTCGACTTCTGGACCTATTCCTGCATCAACTGCATTCGTACGCTCCCCTATATCAGGGCCTGGGCCGAAAAATATGCGGATCAGGGTCTCGTGGTGATCGGCGTCCACGCCCCGGAATTTGCCTTCGAGAAGAAGATCGACAACGTCAAGAAGGCGATCGGCGACTTCCAGATCGGCTATCCCGTGGCGATCGACAATGACTACAGCATCTGGCGCGCCTTCGAAAACAGCTACTGGCCTGCCGCCTATCTGATCGATACCAAGGGCCAGATCCGCTACCACCATTTCGGCGAAGGCAATTACAACAGGACCGAAAAGGCCATTCAGGACCTGCTGCGCGAAGCCGGCAGCCAAACGACGGCAAGTGCGCCGGTCGTGCCGGATGCCAGGGGCGTGGAAGCAGGTCCTGATCTCGGCAATATCCGCTCCGGCGAAACCTATCTCGGCTACGAACAGGCGGCGAACTTCACCTCTCCAGAAGGGCTGCAGGCAGACACGGCGAAAAACTATTCGATCGCCGAACCCGGCCTCAATGGCTGGGGCCTGTCTGGAACCTGGATCGTCGGCCGGGATCAGGCGACGCTTGATCAGCCGGGCGGCGGCATCACCTATCGCTTCAGCGCCCGCGATCTGCATCTCGTTCTTGGGCCTGGCGCCGGCGACAAGCCGATCCGCTTCCAGGTGAAGATCGACGGCAAGGCGCCGGGGCTCGACCACGGGTCAGACGTCGATGCCGACGGCAACGGCACGGTGACCGCGACCAGGCTTTACCAGCTCGTCCGCCAGTCCGGCACGGTCGCCGCCCGAAACTTCGAGATCCGCTTCCTCGAACCCGGCGTGCAGGCCTATGCCTTCACATTCGGCTGAACCTGAAACGCACCACTATCCCAATCATCAACAACGACCCAAAGGAGTGATACCCATGAACAAACGTCTTATTTTCACCGCAGCCCTTGCGTTTGCCACGACCGCCATCGCACTCGCGGCGGAGGCTGCCGCGGTCAAGAACATCGTGATCGTCCACGGCGCGCTGGCCGACGGTTCGGGATGGCGCAAGGCGACGGACATTCTCGAGAAGCGCGGCTTCAACGTCACCATCGTCCAACAGCCCATCACCTCGCTCGACGACGATGTGGCGGCGACCAAGCGGGTCCTCGACCTTCAGGATGGACCGGTCCTGCTCGTCGGCCACAGCTACGGCGGCATGGTGATCACCGAAGCCGGCAACGATCCCGCGGTCGCGGGCCTGGTCTATGTTGCGGCATTCCAGCCTGACAAGGGCGAAAGCCTGCTCAGCCTCGCCAGCTCGAAGCCCGCCGGCAGCATGGATATAAAGGAAACGAAGGACGGCAAATATCTCTATCTCGATCCGGGCGCCTTCGCCGCGGATTTCGCAGCCGACCTTCCACAAGCCGAAGCCGATTTCATGGCAAAGTCACAGGTCTTCGCCGCAAAGCAGGCGTTCTCTGCCAAGATCAATCAGGCTGCGTGGCGGACCAAGAAAAGCTGGTCGATCATCGCCACCGAGGATCGCTCCATCAACCCCGAGCTGGAACGTGACATGGCAAAACGTGCCGGCAGCGGCGTGACTGAAATCAAGGCAAGTCACGCCGTCTTCGCATCGCAGCCGGAAAAGGTCGCCGACGCCATTGAAACGGCCGCCAAGCAAGCTGGCGAGTGACCATCCCATCTGACTTCCGATCACCGATCGGAAGAAGAGACGCAAGAACGGAATGCCCCTCCCCATAATGGAGAGGGGCAACGATATTTACTGGTTGGCAGCCACCGGCCGAACCAGCGCCGTCACGCGGCGGATGGTGACGCGGCGATTTTCCTGTTCGCGGCCTGACGTGTTGACCTTCAGATATTGCTCGCCATAGCCCTGGGTCGCCAAGTTCTCCGGCGGGATGCCGTAGACGTCGGAGAGCACGTTCGCGACTGATTCCGCCCGCTGGTCGGAGAGGACCAGGTTGCTCTGATCGGTTCCGACGGCATCCGTATGACCCTCAATCAGGAAGGTTTCGCTCGGATCCTTTTTCAGCACCTGGCTGATCGCGTCGGCAACCTTGCGCAGGGTGCGCGCCTGCGTCATCGGGATATCGGCGCTGCCGGTCGCGAAGGTGATGGTGTCGAGGTCGATGCGGCGCACCTTGTCGCGGATACGGGCCGAATACTTCACCTCGTCAAGCGAGTAGACACGCTCCACCGGCTCGACGGGCGGCTCGCTCAGGAACTCGTAATAATCCCGGTCCGGGTCACTGCGAGTATCGATGATGTAATCGTTGAGTGGTACGCGCAGCCGCATCGGCGGCAGGTCGGCACCCGGATCCTCGAAATAGTCGCGGTCCGGATCGTCGTAGAGGTCCTGCGAATAATAGAGCACATGCTCGCGCCCGCGGGCATCGACGCGCGACCGCTGGATGATGTCACCGTAGCGGTTGCGGATCGTCACGATGCGATAGCCTTCCGGCCGCACGATCGTCTCGCGGTAGCGGTCGCCCGAAAGCTCCTCGTAGCTCGGCCGCTCGCCGTCGCGCAGGAAGCGCCTGTCGTCGTCGCCGCGCACGATCGTCCTGTTGGCGTACTGGATGATGACGCGGTTGTCGTCATGGCTGTCGCTGACCTGCGCGCCGTCAGGACGGACGAATTGCGGTCGCTCTTCAAGCTTTCTGCCCTTCTCGCTGGTCACCGCTTCGAGCTTGACCGGCGCCGGCGCTTTGGCGCCGGTGGCGGCCTGAGCATCCGCATCCGAGGTCGGCATTTTCACCTCCTGGGTCTCGGCGCGCATCTTGTCGCGGTCGCGGCGCCCTTCCCGGCCCTTGCTGCGGTCGGCATCCTTGTCGCTGTCGAGCACCGCCGCACCGTTTTCGACCGGCAGCACGACGGTCTCGTTGCTCTTGGCCGGATCCGCAGCAATCTTCTTGCGGCGCTCCAGCTCTTCGGGTGAAACCTTTTCCGGCGCCGGAATGGCCTGCTCCACCTGCTGGCCGCCCTTGGCATCGGGCAGTGGCTGCGCAGTGTCAGTCGCGGGCGCAGCCGGCTGTTCGCCGGCGGGCTGTTGACCGGCAGGCTTTGCCGCGGTGCCGTCCTTCGGCTTTTCGGCGGGTGCGGCCTCTGGTACCGCCGCCTTATCTTCGGTCGGCTTGCCTTCGGTCGGCTTGCCTTCGGTTGCCTTATCTTCAGTTGCCTTGCCTTCGGTCGGCTTAGCCGCGGGTACTGCCGTTTCGCCCTTTCCCGGCTTCTTCTCAGCCGGTGCTTCGGCGGCGGGTTTTGCCTCCGGCTTGACTTCGGGTTTGGCCTGCTCCTCGGCCGGCGTCACGGCTTCGGGAGCCGCAGTCTCGGCCTTGCCCTTGCCTTTATCCTTGCCTTGGGCCTTGTCCTGCCCTTTGGCCCGCTTGCCGCCTTCCGGCTTGGCTTCCGGCTGCGCCTGCTCCGTCTCCGGCTGCGCTTCCTTTGCCGCCGGCTGCTGTTCGGGCTGCGGCTGAACCTCCGGCTCGGCCTGCTTCTTCGGCTTTCTCGGCTTCTCCTGCGTTACCGGCTGCTCCTGCTGCGGCGCGGCCTCCGGCTTGGCCTCGGGTTGGGCTTCCTGCTTGGCCTTCCGCTCGGGTTTGCTTTCGGCCTGCGGGGCGGGTTTTTCCTTCGGCGCTTCGGCCTTCGGCGGTTCCGGCTCTGCCTTGGGTTCGGGCGCCGGCGCCTCCTTGCGCTCGGCCTTCGGCTTCTCGGCGGGCGCCTCCTTCGGCTGCTCGGCGGCCGGCGCCTTTTCGGCCGGAGCCTCTTCCTTCTGCTTGCGCTTCTTCTTCAGCAACTCCTCCTCGGAAGGCGCATCCTGTGGCGCATCCTGCGCCACCTCGAAACTGCCTTGCTCGACTTGCCGTACGGACTGAGCCTGAGTCGTGACGTCGCGCGCGGCGGCCATTGCCGATGCCGGCTGCAGCGCCAGCGAGAGGGATAGCAGCGGGAAGGCTGCGCTCGCAAACAAACTTGATTTCTTGCCCATCGGGTTTCCTCGATCCTGTTTGAGCTTCCTGAAGGCCGACAGGCCCTGCTTCCGCCCCTAACGTCGCAATGAGGCGGAACGGCGAAATGGCAATCGCCGAGCCGCCGATTTGTTCCAGTTCTAGGAAGCCGCGGATTAACCTCGCGTGAATGTTGCAGTCTGCCGACGTTCATCTCCCCTGCTATTTGCACCGCCCAATTGCGATGGGATTTGTGTTGCAATTCCATGAAAAAAAGTCTGATTATCGCCGCAAGGCGGTCTCAGCACCGTTGAACTGCGCCGTCAGCCCAACAGAAAAAGGAGCGACGGCTACCAACAGAGAGGATCCTCATGCTTAACCCTACCCGTATCTTCGCGGCAGCCTCGATCGCGGCGATGTCCCTTTTTGCCGGATCGGCCATGGCCGATGGCGAGAAATATGTGATCGGCACCGATTCGACCTATCCGCCCTTCGAATTCGTCGACGCCAGCGGCACGATCCAAGGCTTCGACATCGACATCACCAAGGCGCTGTGCGCTGAGATGAAGGCCGAATGCACCTTCGTCAGCACCGACTGGGATGGCATCATCCCGGCGCTCAACGCCAAGAAGTTCGACATGATCGTCTCCTCCATGTCGATCACGCCGGAGCGTCTGAAGCTCGTCGACTTCTCAAACAAGTACTACAACACCCCGCCGGCCATTGCCGTGCCGAAGGATTCGACGATATCGGACGTCGCCGGCCTCAAGGGCAAGGTGATCGGCGCGCAGACCTCCACGACGCACGCCAACTACGCCGAGAAGCATCTCGCCGACACCGAGCTCAAGCTCTATCCGACTGCTGACGAATACAAGCTCGACGTTGCCAGCGGCCGTGTCGACGCCGTCATCGACGACGTCGTCGTTCTTTCCGAATGGGTCAAGTCCGACGCCGGCGCCTGCTGCAAGATCCTGACGATCCTGCCGGTCGACAAGGAAATCAACGGCAACGGCGCAGGTATTGCCATCCGCAAGGGCGACCCGTTGAAGGAAAAGCTGAACACGGCGATCGCTGCGATCCGCGCCAGCGGTGAATACAAGAAGATCCAGGACAAGTACTTCGACTTCGACGTTTACGGCGAATAAGAAAATCGTTATCTGGCCGATGAAGGTAATGGCGGAAGGCTTGCTCTTCCGCCATTTTTGTTTGACAAAGATGGCAAGATCAAAACGGCAAAAGCCGTGAGGGGAATTCTCGCATGGGCGGATTATTTTCCGCGCTGGGCTCCTTCTGGAGCTGGATTGTGCACATTTTCGATCCGCTGTGCGGACCCGTTGGCATCTTCACTTGGTTGGGTCGGTCGACGATCCTTGCCTGTGGCGATACCGGCTGGGGCGACGAGATCGCGCTTGGCCTGCAGGTCACCGTTTCGGTGGCGATCGTCACCCTGCCGATCGGCCTCGCCATCGGCTTCCTGGTGGCGCTCGGCCAGCAGTCGGAGGAAAAGCCGCTGCGGCTGGCGGCCGGCATCTACACGACGATCTTCCGCGGCCTGCCGGAGCTTCTGACGCTCTTCATCATTTACTATGGCATGCAGATGCTGATCCAGTCTCTGCTGAGCTTCGTCGGTTATTATGGGCCGCCGATCGAGATCAACGCCTTCCTCGCCGGCGTCATCGCGCTTTCGGTCGTCTTCTCCGCCTACTGTTCGGAAGTACTGCTATCGGCCTTCCGCGCCATTCCCAAGGGTCAATATGAGGCAGGCGACGCGCTTGGGCTGCATCGCGGCCGTACGCTACGCCTCATCGTCCTGCCACAACTCGTGCGCATCGCGCTGCCGGGCCTGACGAACCTCTGGATGGTGCTGCTGAAGGACACCTCCTACGTCTCGATCATCAGCCTTGCCGATATCCTGCGCCAGACGAGCGTCGCGGTGCGGGTGACCAAAGAACCCTTCTTTTTCTATGGTCTGGCCTGTTGTCTCTATCTGGTGCTCGCCATCCTCTCCTCCTTTCTGCTCGTCTATGTCGAGCGTTGGGCCAAGCGTTCGGAGATCCGTCGATGAGCTACGCCGAAACGCTGATCCAACCGCAGCCCGCGCCCCGTGCGGTGATGAAGCCGATGACGCCGGCCCGCATGGCCGGCTATATTCTCGTGGCCATCTGGGCTGTGCTCGCAGCACTTCTCGTCATTTCCGTCATCAATGGCTGGGATCCGGAAAAATTCATCCGCTACGGGCCGCGTTACCTCCACGGCCTCGGGGTGACGCTGAGCCTCGTTTTCATTTCCGTCATCTGCGGCGCCATCCTATCGCTGCCGCTTGCCGTGGCGCGCATGTCAAAGAACCGTCTGCTGAATGCGCTGGCCTACGGCTACATCTATTTCTTCCGCGGCACGCCGCTGCTTGCCCAGCTGTTCCTGGTCTATTACGGCCTCGGCGTATTCCGGCCGCAGCTTGAGTCCGTCGGTATCTGGTGGTTCTTCCGCGATGCCTGGTATTGTGGCCTCTTTGCCATGACCATCAATACCGCGGCCTACCAGGCGGAAATCCTGCGCGGCGCCATCGAAAGCGTGTCGCATGGCCAGCACGAGGCGGCCGCCGCTCTCGGCATCCACAAGTTCATCGCCTTCCGCAAGATCATTTTGCCGCAGGCTCTCATCGTCGCACTTCGCCCTTACGGCAACGAGATCATCCTTCTGATCAAGGGCTCGGCGGTCGTCGCCATTATCACGGTGCTCGACTTGATGGGCGAAACCCGCTATGCCTTCTCCCGCACTTTCGACTACCAGACTTATCTCTGGGCGGCGATCTTCTATCTCACCATCGTCGAGGCCTTGCGTCATCTCTGGGCCTGGTTCGAGCGCCGCCTGACCCGGCATCTCAAGCGCTGATGCGTGACGCCGAAAACTGTGTCGCGGCTTTGGGACAACGGCATTCATCAAACAAGAGCCAGTTGGCAGCACTCTCGGAATGCTGCTGCCAAACGATTGATATTAAAAATAAATTGTCCTTTTACGAAGTATCTGTAAAGCTTCCGTTAACCACTCGCATGTTTCCATATCATCTAGCGCTAATAAGCGCGCGAGTGGGAACAAGAAGAAGTGGAATACGATGCACAAGGACATGGAAAAACAACTGAAGGGCTATGGTCTGACGACCGCCCAGATCCTCTATCATCTGCCGGACCACCCAGTGATCCTGCAGACTTATGTCTGGCAGGATTACGACCTCGCCCCCGACTTTCCCGAAATGCGCGGCTTCCTGAAATTCTGGGAAGAGAAGCTGGACGGGCCACTGCATTCGGTGCGCTACATCCACCGCAAGCTGATCTCGCCAACCGAGTGGCGGGCACTGAAGGGCGAGTTCATCCTGCACTGATCGGCTCTGGAGCATAATGCCGAAAAGTATGAACGGTTCAGGCGATATGTTCTGACCGCGTCAGACATGCGCCTCGCCATGGCCGAATTCGCCTTCGTCGCGATCCCGGCGAAGCGCGAAACCGAGAATGCCGAGATAGAAGGCGACGACGATGGCAATGACCGCAAGGCCGGGAACCGGCCCGAGTGCGGCATTGTCGATGACGTAGCTCCATGACTGCGCCTGCAACGCCGGCATGCCTTCCGTCTGCAGTTTCGGCGTCGAGATCTTCAGGCACCAGGCGAGCAACAGGATGAAATACATCCAGCCGTAATTGCGTTTGAGCCGGCGGTGCATCGCCTCTTGATAGCTGAGCAGGAAGCGCGGCTTGCGCAGGCTGCTGGCGACCACCACCGCCCATTCGCTGCCGGCATTGGCATCGGGCGCCAGGATTTGCGCGAAATAGCAGCGCTCGATCTGGCGAATGCGGGCGCGATAGATATCGAAGAAGCGGTAGCGCCGCGCCTCTATCATCAGAAGCAGGGTCACCAGCATCATCCCGAACAGCAGCACCCCGTGATGCGAGGTCGGTGTCGACAGCGACACCGAGAGGAGTGCGGCGACCACGGTGATCGCCCAGTTGGACGTCCGGTCGATGCGGTCGCGCCAGCTCGTCATCCGCCCGAGTTCACCGCGGTAATAATGGCTGAGCGTGTTGGTGATCTCGCCTGGTGTACTAGGCAGCAGGAATGCCCGGCCGGCATCTTCTTCCCTTGCCGATGATATCCTCTCTGGCTCCGTTTTCATGGCCTTTCCTCCCTTGGTCTTCTTTTCGGCTATTCTGCGCCCGCAATCGCGCCATTGCAAAACATCGAAAGCCGTCTTAGACGCATGCCTGAAACAAAAGGACGGCCTGAAACAAAAGGACGACGGACTGCGATGGCAAAGAAGATCGACGAAGAAGCTCTTGGCGAGGCCTATAACCGCGCGCTGGCGCTGGAAAAGGCCGGCGATGTCGATGCCGCCGTTGCAGCCTATCAGGAAGTCCTGGCAATCGATCCCGACGATCACGGCGGTGCGGCCGTGCGCATTGCCGCGATGGGCCGCGGCGAAACGCCGGTCAAAGCGCCCGACGCCTATGTCGAGACCTTGTTCGACCAGCATGCCGAGGTTTTCGAGGACGTGCTGGTCGAGCAGCTCGGCTATCATGTGCCGATGCTGGTGCGCCAGCGCCTGCAGGCGCTGAAGCTTGGACCGTTCAAGCGGCTGCTCGATCTCGGCTGCGGCACGGGCCTCACCGGCGGCGCGCTACGCGACCTCTGCGCCGATATGACCGGCATCGACATATCGGAGAAGATGGTCGAGATCGCCCATGAGAAGGATCTCTACGAGACGCTGTTCGTCGCCGAGGTCGAAGATTTCCTCGACGACAACGACGAGGAAGCCTTCGACATCATCGCCGCCACCGATGTGCTGCCCTATCTCGGCGCGCTCGAACCGCTGTTCTTCGGCGCCGCCGAGAACCTGACGCCGGGCGGCCTATTCATCTTCTCCTCGGAAACCCTGCCCGAGGAAATACTCGCCGGCCGCGCCTATATGGTCGGCCCGCACCAGCGCTTCTCCCATGCCGACGCCTATGTGAGAGAACGCCTGACGGCCACGGGTTTCGAACTCGTCGAAATATCGGATATCAACGTGCGCATGGAAGACGGCCAGCCGACACCCGGCCATCTGGTGATCGCCCGGTATATTGGCTGACGCCGACACCTGATATATTGGCTGACGGAATACTTGCACGATTGGCGAAGTATTTGTTGCAAAATGTGTCGCGACCAGATAGTTAGTCGATCGGTAAAGTTTACCGCAACGATAGGAAAGGTCGCCGCATGTCGCTCGTGCTTTATGGGCATCCGCTCGCCTCCTTCTGCCACAAAGTGCTGATCGCGCTTTATGAAAACGCTACCCCTTTCGACAATCGCATCGTCGATCTTTCCGACGAAGCCTCGCGCGCCGATCTCTTTCGCTTCTGGCCGATCGGCAAGATGCCGCTGCTGCGGGACGAGGCGCGCGACAGCACCATTCCCGAGACATCGATCATCATCGAATATCTCGAGCAATATTATCCCGGCCCCGTTCGCCTGCTGCCGCTGGAGATCGACCGGGCGCTGCAGGTCCGTCTCTGGGACCGCTTCTTCGATCTCTATGTCCAGGCACCGATGCAGACGCTGGTCAGCAATCGTCGGCGCCCCGAGGGCACGGCAGACGAAACCGAAGTGGCCGCCGCCAAGGCGACACTCGCCACCGCCTATGCAATGATTGAAAAGCAGCTCGCCGACAAGCAATGGATATCAGGCGACGGCTTGACCGTGGCCGATTGCGCAGCGGCCCCAGCGCTCTTCTATGCCGAGACGCTGATGCCCTTCACTTCGGAGCAGCCAAACCTTCATGCTTATTACGATCGGCTGCTCGCCCGGCCATCCTTTCGACGGGTGCTGGAAGAGGCACGCCCCTACTTCAAATTCTATCCCTATAAGGAAAGGCTTCCGGCGCGCTTTCGGGATGCGGCCGGATGATCGAAAGCCAGGCGGATCTCGACCGCATGTTCCACGCGCTCTCCGACCGCAGCCGCCGCGGTATGATCGACCGGCTCGGTCGCGGCCCCGCCTCCGTCACCGAACTGGCGGCGCCGCTTGCCGTTGCCCTGCCGACGGTGCTGAAACATCTGCAGGTGTTGGAGGAAAGCGGTCTTGTCCTTTCCGAAAAGGCCGGTCGCGTGCGCACCTACCGCCTGCAGCAGGACGCGCTTGCCACCGTGGAGCGCTGGGTGGAACAGCGAAAGATCCAATGGACCACCACCTTCGACCGCCTCGACCAATTTCTTGCTGATGAACCGGAGACATTTCCCGAATGACGACACCATCCGCCGAACACGCCACTCTCGTCATCGAGCGTCACCTGAAGGCGCCCGTCGCCCGCGTTTTCCGCGCCTGGTCGGCGCCAGAGGCCAAACGCCAATGGTTCGCCTGCCACGGCGAATGGGTGCCGCTGGACTACGAGCTCGATTTCCGCCCCGGTGGCACGGAACGGAACTACGTCGCCGATACTGACGGCCTTCTGCACGCCTATGATGCCCATTACATCGATATCGTGCCCGATGCCCGCATCATCTATGCCTATGAGATGAAGCTTGGGGAAAGCCGCATCTCCGCATCGCTGACAACCGTCGCCTTTGAAGCCGAACCCGGCGGCACGAAAATGGTCTTCATCGAACAGGTGGTCTTCCTCGACGGCTACGCTGACAACGGCGCTCGCCTCCAGGGCACCGAAATCGGCCTCGACAATCTGCAACTCTTCCTCGAGCGCGAGGAAAGCCCGATCCACTGACACATGTCGCCAAATCAAGTTCGGTGCGACGCGTTTCAGGCGATATTGCCAAACTCAAGCGCTGCTAGGTTTTTTTCGGGCGCCGGCGGTGCGAGCGGCAGCCCGCGTTGATGTGTTGAGTGCGGCGGCGGCGCAAACGAGCGCCTTCAGTGCCTGCTCGTTGATCTCATCGCCCTCATGGAAGTCGATGGCGCGCCTGGTATTGCCGTCAAGGCTGGAGTTGAAGAGGCCTGAAGGGTCCTCCAGCGATGCGCCTTTGGCGAAGGTCAGCTTCACCACGCTTTTGTAGGTCTCGCCGGTGCAGATGATGCCGGCGTGCTCCCAGACCGGAACGCCTCTCCACTTCCATTCCTCGATCACGTCGGGCTCGGCCTGCCGGATCAGAGTTCGGACCCGGGCGAGCGTCTCGCCTCGCCAATCACTCAACTCCTCGATTCTCGCGTCGATCAAACGAGAAGGAGAGTCTCCGTCTTTCTCTTCGCTGGTGCCGCTCTTCTTCATGGTTGCCATGGCTCTCTTCATCAATATCGCTCCTCCATCCCTTAAGTGCTGATGACCTATAGCACCGTGCGTCATTTTGGACGCACAAAGGACGCTCTAACGCTTTAAATCGACGCATCCGCTTACATTCGTTCACCGGGCAATTGGCTGGCTTGCTCCACCCAGGCGGCGAGCTGAGCCTCGTCGAGTTGGTCTTCCTCATGGATGTGGAAGTAACGCACTTCCTTTTGCTTCGACTCGCCGGGCGGGATGGGACTGAGCGACGTGCCACGAAAGAAAGCGAGTTTGATGTATTTCGCGAAGCAATGGACACCGAGGAACCAGCCCTGCCCTTCCATGCCATAGAGCGGCGAGTTCCATTGCACGGCCTTATACACCCCCGGCGCCGTGCGCGTGATGAGCGCATCGAGGCGATGCCCGATGTCGCTTTTCCAGCCCGGCATGGCGGCGATGTAGGCTTGCACGGGAGCGTCGCCGTAGCCCTTGGCGATCTGAGGGTTGCCGCCCGAGAGAAGGGTCGGCCCAGCGGTATCCGGCGTGGCAGCTGTCTTCTTCGTAACCTTCGCTGCGGTCTTGGATGTCTTCCCGGACATTGCCTTCACTCTTACCCTCCGCTGCGTCCCGCGCTGCGCCACTTGGTGGCATACGGCAGCGCGAACAAGTAGAGACCAGTGAGCAGGAGCAAGGTCAGCGGCAGCAGCGCCATGATCCCCACCCAGACGGATAATTTCTCCTGCACCATCGCGATGATATTAATTATGACGGCTAGCGTAAAGGCAATGGACAGCCAACGGTGGATCTGCCGAAGCCGGTTATTCCAATTCAACGGAGCCTCCTGCGAAAACGAGACGAAGCGGATGGCGTGATCCGTTTGGGCGCGGCCTCACTCTATCCGCGCCAGGACCTGCTCGAGATTTGCAAAGAACCGCTCCCACCCGCTCCTGGCGCCCCCGTAGGCCTGCCGCTGATCCGGTCGGAAGCCCGACTGCTCCATACGCAGCTGCGTGCCCGCGCTTGTGGGCGTGAGAGTCCAGGTGACGACGCTCGCGAGATCATAGGCAGCCCAGGTGTAAGATAGGGTTTTGTTCGGCTCGACTTCCAGGACCTGGCAATCGACAGAGCCCCAATCCGCGCTCAGCTTGAAACGGTGTTCCACGACCGGCACGAAGTCGTTCTTCATCAGCCAGTCCGCGATCAGATGTGGCTGGGTGAGCGCGCGCCAGATCTTTTCCGGCGGAAAGGGGATTTCTCGTTCGACGACGATGGAACGAGTCTCGGTAGATATTTCGGTCATTGGTCCATCCTTTTCAGTAGATCTTCCAGCTGGTCAAATCGATTTTGCCAAAAGCCGGCCATCTCACTTGTCCAGTCGACCAGCGGCGCCAGCGCACCGAGCTGCGCGCTGTAATGCGTCTGGCGACCTTCGTGACGATCACGCACCAATCCGGCCTGTTTCAGGATTCCGAGATGTTTTGAGACGACCGGTTGCGAGACCCCGGCCCGAGCCGTCAGAGCCCCGACCGTCTTTTCTCCTTCGCGGCACAGCCGTTCGAAAAGACCCCTCCGGGTCGGATCGGCGAGCGTTCTGAACAGCACGTCTTGGGTGTCCGACATCTACAATCCATATCCTGTTGGCTATAGATTAACGTATAGCCACGAAGGTATGAGTGTGTCAAGCTGGACGTGGGGCGAGCTAGGGAAACTATTGTTGCTGATTTTGACGCGTGCCGCAGCCGCATCTCGACAGAGACGGCTGATTCCCTCATACCCATGCGGCTATACATCTTCGCCATTGGTGATGCATGCTCGTACCGACACGCCTCGTCTATGCCGAGGTCATGTAGCGTCGCGAATAGCCTTGGGATCAACCGCCGCTGTCGGTGCCGAGGATCGCGGCAAGCAGTCGGCCCTCCAGCTCGGCAAGGCCAGGATGGCCGTGCCGGCGCGGATGCGGATAGGGAATGGGAAGATCGAGTGCGATCCGCCCCTCGTCGAGCACGACGACCCGGTCGGCGAGATGCACCGCCTCGCTGACATCATGGGTGACGAGCACGGCGGTGAAGCCGAGTTCGCGCCAGACACGGTTGATGAGTTCCTGCATGCTGATCCGCGTCAGCGCATCCAGCGCGCCGAGCGGCTCGTCGAGCGCCAGCACGCCCGGCCGGCTCACCAGCGCCCGCGCCAGTGCCACGCGCTGCCGCTGCCCGCCGGAGAGCCGCGCCGGCCACTCCCCGGTTTTTTCGCCGAGCTGGACTTCGGCAAGCACGGACTCAGCCGCCTTCGCCGCAGCCCGGTTGTCGATGCCGTCTCCGAGCCCGACAACGACATTGTCAGCGACGCTGAGCCAGGGCAGCAGCCGCGGCTCCTGGAAGACGATACGCGCGTTCGGCCTCACCTGCGCGCCATCGGCATCCTCGAAATGCAACGCGCCGGCACTCGGCTCGTCGAGGCCCATCAGGATGCGCAGCAGCGTGCTCTTGCCGCAGCCGCTCTTGCCGATCACGGCGACGAACTGGCCGGCCGGAATAAGCAGATTGATGCCGCGCAGCACGCGGTTGGCCCCAAAACTCTTTTCAAGCCCCGTCAGGCTGATCGCCGCGGGCGCACTACGACCGCCCGCGGGCGCGCTTTCGCGCGTATAAGCGGGCTCGTCGGCGACGGCGTGAAAACGCTCATGCGCGATCGATGTCATGGCGTCTCTCCTATTTCTGATAGACCGGGTTCCAGGCGAGCAGCCGCCTCTCAAGAATCCGGGCGATGACATCGGCAAGCTTGCCGAGCACGGCATAGATGACGAGGGCGAGCACGACGACATCAGTCATCATGAATTCGCGGGCATTGTTGGCCATGTGGCCGATGCCTGAGGATGCTGCGATCGATTCCGATACGATCAGCGTCAGCCACATAATGCCGAGCGCATATCTCAGGCCGACGAAGATCGACGGCAGCGCGCCTGGAAAGATCACCTTGCGGAAGAGCGTCCAGTTGCCCATGCCATAGACCTTGCCCATCTCGATCAGATCGCGATCGACATTGCGCACGCCGTGATAGGTGTTGAGATAAACGGGGAAGAGCACGCCGAGCGAGGTGAGAAACAGCTTCGATTCTTCGCCGATCCCGAACCACAGGATGACGAGCGGGATCATTGCCAGGTGCGGAATGGTGCGCAGCATCTGCAGCGTGGTATCCGTCAGCTGCTCGGAAATACGCGATACGCCATTGGCGATACCGAGCAGGAAGCCGATCGAACCGCCGACGAGAAGGCCGGCAAAGGCGCGGCCGGCGCTCACCAGCACGTCCTTCGGCAACTGGCCGGAAACCGTCGTCGACCAGAAGGCGAGGCCGACATCGGCCGGCGACGGCATGATGCGCGACGAGATCCAGCCGGCCGAGGAGGCAAGCTGCCAGAACGCCACGGTCGCCACCGGCACCAGATAGGGCGTCAGCTTCTCCAGGCCGGGCAGTGGCAGGCGGAACCCCGCCTTCCCGGCCTTTTCGGAAGTGACCGACCGTATAAAGGGAGTATCGAAAGTCGACATGCATTGTCCTCGCGCTTATCGGGAGCAGGATGTCGCAAGCCCTAAGCGGCTTGCGACGGCGTCACGCTCTGCGTCTTCGTTCGAGATCAGGAGCCGGAGACGACTTTCAGATTGCCGCCATGGCTTCCGCCTGCGAAGACTTGCTTGCGGCCGAACTCGTTGTTGAAACCAAGGCGCTGCTGGTTGCGGGTAATGCCGAGCTCGGGGAAAAGCAGTTCGGCGACGCGATAGGCCTCTTCGAGATGCGGATAGCCGGAGCCGATCACCGTATCGATGCCGATCTCCTGATACTCGCGAAGGCGCGCAGCCACCGTCTTCGGCGATCCCACAAGCGCCGTGCCCGCACCGGCACGCACCAGGCCGACACCGGCCCAGAGGTTCGGCGAGACTTCGAGCTTGTCGCGGCGCCCGCCATGAAGGGCGGCCATACGCTTCTGGCCGACCGAGTCGGACTCGTGGACGAAGCGCTCCTGCGCCTCGCGGATCGTATCGTCGTCGAGATGGCGGATCAGCCGCTCGGCGGCCTCCCATGCCTCATCATCGGTTTCGCGCACGATGAAGTGCAGACGAATACCGAAGCTCACCTCGCGGCCGCGTTCGCCGGCGGCTTTGCGCACGTAGGCGATCTTCTCGGCAACCTGTGCCGGCGGCTCGCCCCAGGTCAGGTACTTGTCGACACGGCCGACGGAGAAATCGATGCCGGCATCCGACGAACCGCCGAAATAGAGCGGCGGGCGCGGGTTCTGCACCGAGGGAAAGCCGAGACGCGCATTGGTCGCCTTGATGTATTTGCCGTCGAAGCTTGCCGTTCCCTTTTCCAGCAGTTCCTCAAAGACGGTGAAGAACTCTTCGGCATGGGCGTAGCGCTCGTCATGCTCGAGATGGATGCCATCGCCGGCGAGCTCCGCTGGGCTGCCGCCGACGACGATGTTGAGCAGCAGCCGGCCATTGGAGATACGATCGAGCGTCGTTGCAAGACGCGCGTAATAGGCAGGCGACGCCGTGCCGGGGCGGATTGCCACCAGGAACTGCAGCTTCTCGGTCTTGGCGGCAAGGGCTGCCGCCGTCACGAAGGACTCCTCGCAGGCAACCCCGGTCGGCAGCAGCACGCCGGAATAGCCGAGCCGGTCGACGGCCTGGGCGATCTGCGTAAGGTAACCGATTTCCGGCGCGCGGTTGAGCTCGGAGGAGCCGAGATAGGTGCCGTCGCCCGATGTCGGGATGAACCAGAGGAAATTGATGGGCTCAGATGTGCCTGTTTGGGAGGTGGTGGTCATGGAAGACGGTCCTTTAGCTACGGAATTCGCGGTCGAGATGGCTCTCTGCACGTGACGACGCACAGACCGTCTGCCCGCATAACGCCGCCGCACGGATGCTTGGGAGGATCATGGTGGTGGTAGCGGAGGCTGTAGTAAGGCCGGCTGTCTGACTGTGCGTGAGCATCTGAAATGTCCCTGTCGATCGGATGGCGGCTGGCCGATACTTTTCGGTATCCGCTCCGATCGAGAGGATACTGACATAGACCAGTAATTATATCGACAATGTCAATTTGCTATTGTAATCCGTTTTGGAGAATATTTTTCCGGTTTAACGGCATGGAGGCCCTCTCCATGCCGCCTCGCGGAAATCTTGGCACCGGGCGGAAAATCAGCTCGCCTTGGGACGCCAGACGATATCGCCGGTTGCGAGCTTCTTCGGCAGGATGCCGAGCCCATGGAATTCGTCTGCGAGTGCCTGCTGATAGGCGGCGGCGGCATCGGTGATGGTCGAGACGCTGCCGAGATCGGCGCCCTTACGCGTCAATGTCACGCGCGTCACGTCGGCCGGCACGCCGGTAATTTCGGAAAGCTCCTCGACCGTTTCGTCGAGATTGCTCTGTGCCGACTTCCCGACCTTGGCGAGCTCATCGATCACGTCGACGACCACTTGCCCGTTGGCATCGGTGAAATCGCGATTGGCAAGGAAGAAGCTATAGGAATCGACAATTCCTTCAGCGGTCGTTAGGATACGTGTCTCCGGATCAGCTTCCGCAATCGCCAGATAAGGATCCCAGATCGACCATGCGTCGATGCTGCCATTCTTGAACGCAGCGGCGGCATCCGGCGGCGAAAGATCGAGCTGCTCGACGTCTTCGGGCTTCAGGCCTGCCTTGCGCAAAACCTTGACGGTTACATTATGCGCGCTGGAGCCGCGCTTGAAAGCGACCTTTTTACCCTTGAGGTCTTCAAGCGTCTTGATGGACGAATCCTTGCGCACGAGGATAGCCGAGGCTGCCGGGCTGCCCTTGTAGAGACCGACATAATAGAGCTGCCCGCCGGCCGCTTGGGCAAAGAGCGGCGGCACATCGCCGGTCGCGCCGAAATCGAGAGCGCCGGCGCCCAGCGCTTCGAGAAGCGGCGGGCCGGAGGTGAATTCCGACCAGCTGACGGTAATGCCGTGATCGGCAAGCCGCTTTTCAAGTGCGCTGCGACGCTTGGCGAGCGCCAGCACGCCGTTCTTCTGCCAGCCGATACGGAATTCGGTGGCGGCAGCGCGTGCCGGCCGGACAGCCGGCAGGATTGCCGTGGTCGCAGCGGCTGCGAAAAGCCCGAGCGTTTGTCGACGTGAAATCATGACTTTCCCCTTTTTTGGTGGTGCCGGGCCTGTTTTTGGCTGGTCGACCCTGTCAGTGATGAATGCCATGATGATTAAATCTATAATTTTATCGCCAACTTTATTTGCAAGATTCCGCCCTTGCTGAAATTTTGCGGCCCGGAAATCGCCCTTGAGCGGAATTTTTTCGCGCGTCCCCCTATACTGCCGACAATCCCGGCTCACTCCCGACCTTCCGCGGCCAGCCGCTCGCGGATGAAGGTGGGCCGCCGGCAAGACGCTTCGCAAGCAGGCTTGCGGGATCGATCATGCGCCAATAGGGCGTAACCGTCGAAACCGGCTCGCCCTTCTCCAGCGCGCCGAAGGACAGCTCGGCGATCACACGCAACTGCCGCTGCACGGTCACCGGACAACAGGCGTCCGCCCCATATTGAGCGGCAAGACGGCGGCGGAGGAGGCCGACTTCGGTGAGGACACTTTCCGGTGCCGATCGAATCTGCTTTGCGACCATCTGCTGCGATGGAATAAGCATCGCCTGCATTCCGTTGCGGCCTTTGCACCGTGGCTTGATCGTCGGAATTCGCTCATGTCACCCCCGGAACATAATGCCTTCCCTCCAATCTAGGGCTCGGCCAACGGTAGCCAGCCTCATATGCGTCAATCGCAAGGAAGTCCGTCTTCACGGGCTTTTCTGCTCGCGCCGTTTCGGTTAATCCTCGGGCCTGCACTTGAGGAAAAGGATAGGACATATGGCAAAAGTCGCGTTCATCGGTCTCGGCGTCATGGGTTTCCCCATGGCGGGGCATTTGAAGACGAAAGGCGGCCACGATGTCACCGTCTATAACCGCACGCCGGCAAAAGCCGCCGCCTGGGCCGAGAAATTCTCCGGCAAATCGGCCCCTACTCCGGCCGAGGCCGCCGCTGGCGCCGATTTCGTCTTCGTCTGCGTTGGCAACGATGAAGATCTCCGATCGGTGACATTGGGCGAGAACGGCGCCTTACACGGCATGAAGTCCGGTACGGTGCTGATCGACAACACCACCGCCAGCGCTGAGGTCGCCCGCGAACTTTATGCGGCGGCAAAGGAGAAAGGTGTCGATTTCATCGACGCACCCGTCTCCGGCGGCCAGGCCGGCGCTGAAAACGGCGTCCTGACCGTCATGTGCGGCGGCGACGAGGCCGTCTTCGAACGCGCCAGGCCTGTCATCGAAGCCTATGCCCGCATGGTCGGTCTGATGGGGCCGGCAGGCTCGGGCCAGTTGACCAAGATGGTCAACCAGATCTGCATCGCCGGCCTCGTCCAGGGACTTGCCGAAGCGCTGCATTTCGGCAAGCGCGCCGGCCTCGATATAGAAAAGGTGGTCGAGGTGATCTCCAAGGGTGCAGCCGGCTCCTGGCAGATGGAAAACCGCCACAAGACCATGAACGCAGGCAAATACGACTTCGGCTTCGCGGTCGACTGGATGCGCAAGGATCTCGGCATCGTGCTCACCGAAGCCCGCCGCAACGGCGCCAAACTGCCGGTCACCGCCGTCGTCGACCAGTTCTATGGCGACGTGCAGGCAATGGGCGGCAATCGCTGGGATACATCCTCGCTGCTTGCCCGCCTGGAGAAATGATCGGCCCCTCCTCCGATGCGGCCGAATTGATCGCGCATCTCGAAACGCTGCGCTCGGAGGAGAATATTGCCGGCATGGCGCGCTTCGGCATCGTCACCGATCGCGCCCTCGGTATCTCCAATCCCGATATCAGGGCGGTCGCCAGGGTGGCGAAGAAGGATCACGTCAGGGCAATGCAGCTCTGGAGAAGCGATATTCGCGAAGCCCGCCTGCTTGCCCTCTACACAGCCGAGCCGAAGCGGTTGACGACAGAAGAAGCCCAAAATTGGGCCGATGATTTCAACTCCTGGGAGATCGTCGATTGCGCCGCCGATCTCTTTGTCGAGGCCCGGTTGGACAAGCTCATCTGGGAATTCGCTGCCGACGAGCGCGAATTCGTCCGACGCACAGCCTTCGCCATGATTGCCGGCGGTGCCGTCCACCGGAAAAAGGACCCCGACGCCACCATTCTTGCCTGGTTGCCGCTGATCAAGACTCATTCCGGCGACCCCCGAAACTTCGTGCGCAAAGCGGTGAATTGGGCGCTGCGCAATGTCGGCAAGCGCAATCTGGCCTGCCATGCGCCGGCGCTGGCACTCGCAAGGGCCCTGGCGGAAAGCCCTGATAAAACCGCCCGTTGGATCGGCAAGGATGCCGTCAGGGAACTGGCCGGCGAAAAGCTGCTGACGCGCTTGAGATAAGGCGGATGTCAGCGCCCAAAGCATGTCGCGCAAAACTCAACAGCGGTTTCGCGATAACGACATGCGTAAAATAACGCCCTAAAGCGCGAGAAGCGAATCTGAACGGATGGCAACGCGCTTTAGCTGAAGCCCCTCGCCTCTTCGTCAATGCTGCCTGGATTTTTCGACCAGGAAATCGATCAGCACCCGCACCGCCGGCGGCATGCCCTTGGCCGTCGTAAAAACGATGTAGAACTGGCTCTCCTCCGACTGCCATTCCGGCAGCACCCGCACCAGCTTGCCAGCCTGGAGATCGGCCTCGCAGGCGCTTTCGAGCAGGAGCCCGAAGCCGAGACCGGCCCGGGCCGCGTCGAGGATGGCGGTCATGCTGCGACAGGTGAGCCGCGGCTGATGACGAATCACCTGTTTGGCGTCATTCGGACCGACCAGTTCCCACGTGTGGAACGACACCCATGACGTCATTGCCAGCGTCGGAAGGTCGGCGAGCTCGTCAACACAATTCAAACTGCCTGTACGCTCGACGAGCGAGGGACTTGCGACCAGGATGCGTCGCGCCCGGTCGAGCTTGCGCATCGTCAGGCTCGTCTGCGTCTCCGGCTCGTTGGTCGCTCTCACCTCGAGATCGATCCGTTCGTTGATGAGGTCGGCGCGCCGCTCGGAGCCGATGATCTGCAGCTTGATCTTCGGGTAACGTTCCAGGAATTCAGGCAGGATGCCCCCGACCGAGATGTCGACGAGAGCGAGCGGGCACCCCATCCGCACCACGCCTTGCGGATCGGATTGGGCCTCGGTGACGATCGACTTGGCGCGGTCGGCCTCCTGCAGGACGGTCCGGCATCTTTCGTAAAGAGCTTGGCCGATCTCTGTCACCCGGAAGTGACGCGTCGAGCGTTCTATAAGCCTTGCGCCAAGCCCATCCTCGAGACGGCTGACCCGCCTGCTGAGTTTCGAACGTGGTATTTTGAGATCGCGACTTGCAGACGCGAAACCGCCGCTGGAGACGACAGCGGCGAAATAATAGTAGTCGTTGAGATCGTCCATAAGAACAAGCTATCCGAGAGTGTGAATTAATGCCAGCCCTCAGCAAAGGTTGCATCCTCTCTCCCAAAAAGCTGTAATCACATTGTCGGCATTGGATTTTCTTTTCACGACCCGTTGCGGCAAGCTCGCCGATGCGGACGAAGTCAATCAATCGACAGCCGTCCGCACGGCAATATCTCGGCCGATCCAGCTCGGTTGAAAAATTGAAAACGGGGTGCCTCAATAGCCGAGGCTAACAAAATGCCGACATACGATACAAAACGTACCCGTTCGGCTCACCTGAAAAGACGATCCAGAAAGACTGCCTTGAAGACTGTGCGTCAAAAACGCTGCAAGGACGGTCCGGCAGGGAAGACCGGACCCGTCCCCGTAGCTGATCGGAGGTCACTCGGATCAGAAACTGATTTAAGTGCTCCCGGTCCGAAGACCGGGAGCATATCTACCAAGTGGATTAGAACGAACGCTGCAGACGGAAGTAGCCCGTCGTGGTGTCGTCGCCGTCTTCCGGATCGAGCCACTGAACCGAAGCCTTGGCGTAGAAGTTGTCGACGATCTGGTAATCAACCGTCAGACCAGCCTTCCAAGCATCGCCGAGACCGTCGAAGTTTTCCGGAACTTCCGTGCCACCGCCGAAGTAGTTGCCGTAGTACTGAACGCCCGGGGTGATCTTGAGCTTGTCGGTTGCCTTGATAGCGTATTCGGCAGCGATAGCCCATTCAGCCGAGGAGTAGTACGAGTTCGGGCCGGAAGAGTATACGCCGGCGAGGCCGAGCGTGCCGGGACCGATGTCAACCGTACCCATTGCACGGATAGCGCCGTCTTCGTTGTCGACGTCCCAGCCGCCAGTGACCTGGTAGCTGAACGCACCAGCCTTGCCGCCAACGCCGAAGGCAACGCCGACATTGTTCGGACCATCGTCCGCAGTAAAGACGGTGGTGCCGGGAATGACGCCGGGAGCAAAGGTACCCTGGTAAACGCCGTCTTCCAGTTCATCGACGCTGAGGCCGGCGTAGAAGGTGCCGCTTTCATACTGATAGCGGATCGAGTTGTGCAGCGTTACGACCGAACCGATGTCGTCGGTTTCGCCAGAGAGACCATCGTCCCACCAGCTGTAGAACAGACCGGCGCGGAAGCCCGCGACGTCGAGGTAAGCGGAGTCGAGGATGGCTTCCTGATCGGTGGCATTGTCAGCATTGAACTGCATGACGATGACGCCGGTCAGCGGACCATATTCGGTGTCGCTCTTGGCCGTGAACTGAACCTGACCGCGGGTGACGGCATCCCAATCCGAATCGCCGCCGACATCTTCGCCAACGTTGACCTGGAAACGGATGTAGCCTTCGATCTTGAGGCAGGTTTCGGTGCCCGGGATGTAGAAGTAGCCGGTGCCGTAAGCGTCGCAGACGCGAACATATTCAACCGGTTCCGGCTCAGCAGCAACAATAGCGTCAGCTGCAAGAACCGGCGTCGATGCAGCAAATGCTGCTGCTGATGCAAGCAAAACCATTCTGATGTTCATTTACCAATCCATTCCTTTGTCGATCGGGGCTGGCTTCAGATCGGGTAGTCGATTTGAAGCCGGCCCAGTTTGAACAGCCATCTCGGCGTGCGGATCGATCGAACCGCCAAACCGTCATCACATACAAGGCTCTATCAAGCAATTCTCGATACACGCCAGATGGGTTCTCACGGGCTACTTTCCCCGGCAACGTGATCTTTATACAACAATTTCAAATATTTATACAAAAAACATGCAAAACAGCTCCGCGACGGAAATCCTCCATCGCAAGCCGCACACGCTACACCCCATTGTCAAATTCTCCACCGTCCGACCCCGTCGAACATACTGGTGAAGCACATAAACTCTACCGCCGGCTAACAAGCACAAACAAGGTGGCGGTTTAGAACATAGTGTTCTGAATTCGATACCAATGAGACAAAATTATGACATATCACCCACTGGTTTCATCGACTATAACCCCAGAATCCTTACCAGGCTATTCATTTTTCCAGGAAATTAGTTCGATTTGAGCGTTTTTTCGCTATTTTTGAGGCTTTTTTCAGTCGGGGGACCGCACATCCCAAACTCGGCCTTCCTAACTGGCATTCCCACGTGCGGCCAGGATGTCACAAGTCGCCTCCAACGGGCATATCCGAGGTCGCAGACTCACGCCTGGTATGAGGCCGCGCTGGACTTTGCAGTCTCGCGTGCGGTCACGGCCGCACGCTTGACCTCAATCCTCGTTGGATTTGGCATTATCGAGAATCATGTAGTCGAGCGGCAGCTGCGTCGAATACTTGATCTGCTCCATCGCAAAGGCGGAGGAAACGTCGCGAATCTCGATCTTGGCGATCATCCGCTTATAAAAGGCGTCATAGGCGGCAATATCGGGTACGACGACTCGCAAGAGATAATCGACATCGCCACTCATCCGGTAGAATTCGACCACTTCGGGGAATTCGGCGACCACCTCGGAAAAGCGGCGCAGCCATTCGATCGAATGGGTGGCAGTGCGAATCGACACGAAGACGGTGACCTTGGTATTGACCTTTTCCGGATCGAGGATGGCGACTCGGCGCTTGATGACGCCGTCTTCTTCCATCTTCTGGATGCGCCGCCAGCATGGCGTCGTCGAGAGACCCACTTTCTTGGCAAGATCGGCAACGGCGAGCGTCGAATCTTCTTGCAGAAGACGCAGTATTTTTCGGTCGAGGCGGTCCATGCGCACAACAGTCCTTTCGAATTATTTTCTTTGTATAACTCGATTCCGCGCAACTAAAAGAATTTTGTTTCAGGAAAGCAGCGTTTTCGCCCGTTCCTGCAAGACCGGGAGCAATTCTTTCTCAAACCAGGGATTGCGCTTCAGCCAGCCGCTGTTGCGCCAGCTCGGATGCGGCAGCGGCAGCACGGCCGGCGATCGGTCGGACAGAAGACAGTCACGCCATGCTCGCACCGTCTCGGTCATATTGTCCCGCCTTTCACCGGCCATATGCCAGGCCTGCGCATATTGGCCGATGACCAGCACCAGTTCGATTTGCGGCATGGCTGAGATCACTCTTTGCCGCCAGAACGGCGCGCACTCGCGCCGCGGCGGCAGATCGGCGCCCTTGTCGTCATAGCCAGGAAAGCAGAAGCCCATGGGCACGATGGCGAATCGCCCGCGGTCGTAGAAGCTTGCCCTGTCAACGCCTAGCCATGACCGCAACCGGTCGCCCGAGGCATCGTCGAATGGCAGGCCGCTCTCATGCACCCGAAGTCCCGGCGCCTGCCCGGCGATCAGGATGCGCGCGCTCGACGAGATCACCGCCACCGGCCGCGGCTCGTGCGGCAGCCGGTGTTCGGGGCCTTTCGCCGGTGCGTCACGACAGATCCGGCAGGAGGCGATCTCCCGCCGGAGCGTCTCCAGCATGGCTTCGTCGGTCATGACTTTACTCCCATCCGACGATCTGCGCGATGAAGCGCAAGGCGCCGTCGAAACCAGACCTCTGGCGCGCATGATCGCGCAAGTCGCGCGGCCGCTCGAAAGTTCCGGCCCAGAGGCCCGCCTTCCGAGCTCTCGCCTCGGCCTCCTCTTTGCCATAATCGCCATAGGAAATGGCCATGCCCTCGCGCACCATGGCGGCATTGATGTCGCCGCCTGCCCCGCTCCGGCAGATGACGAGCAGCCTGTCGTAGCGGTCACGCCGGCTGCCCTGACAGAGTGTTCCCGATGCCAGCACCATCTCCTGCAGCGCCGCGCGCGCCGCGCGCCCGCAGGCCCAGGCTTTCCCCGCCCGCTCGCAGCTCTGGTTGAGCTCCGGCGCATCGACGCCTTCGAGGCGCAGACGTTCGTCTCCCAATGTCAGACTGTCGCCGTCGGCAGCATGAAAGGCGCCGGTATGCTCGATTTTTGCTGCATCGTTGAGCTTGGCGGCAATCAGCGCCACGAGCGCCAGCAGAGCAAAAGCGGTCACGCCGTCGCGAATCAGGCGCAGGCCCCTTGTCACGCTTTCGCCTCCTTAAAAAACAAATCCTTGGCAAAGATGGCAAACATCTTCTTAAGAATTGTCGGTTAAGCTCTTATCCACCCTGGGATGAAGTTTCAACGTGCACATGAGTACCGGCGTAAGCACATCGACCGACAAGATCATCGTCGACAGGTCGCGCAGCCACCGCAACAAGGCCGTTTCCAAGGCCGTGCGGCAGACGCGCGAACGTCTTCAGTCCGGTCACGCGTCCAATTCCTCCTTCGATCTTGACGTGCTCAAGATGTATGTGGCGTCGGTGCTGCAGAGCGCGACGATCATGCCGCTCTTCGTCGTCATCATCACCGCGCTTGGCGTCTATTTCACTGAAGATACGCAATTGCTCTTCTGGGCGCTGCTGACGCTCACCTGCCACGCCGGCAATATCCTGCTCGCAAGGCGCGCGCGCCGGCAGGAGATTACCTCCGACAGCGCCCGCAAATGGCGCCGGCTGCTGCTCTCCGGCCAGTTCCTCCTCGGCTGCTGCTGGGCCGTCTTTGCGCTGCAGGGCTGCGACACCTGCGCGCCGTCGAGCTTCATTCTTTATAAGGGCGCGACGTTGCTGATTGCGCTCTCCGTCACGGCGATGTCGAACTTCATGCTGACGCCGGCCGTGCTCGCTGCCTTTTCACCTGCGGTCCTGGCACTCGCCGCCAAGAGCGGCCTGTCACGCGACCTCCTCGAGATCAGCCTGACCGGGGCCTTCACCACCACCCTTGTCTTCTTCAATTATATCAGCGATCGGCTCTTCAAGTCGAACCTCAGGATTCTCTCCTATCAGTCGGAGAAGGACGACCTGATCGCCGAGCTGGAAGTGGCGAAATCGATGTCGGACGAGGCTCGCCGCCGCGCCGAGGAGGCAAACCTCGCCAAGTCGCGCTTCCTTGCCTCCATGTCGCACGAGCTCAGGACCCCACTCAACGCCATCCTCGGCTTTTCGGAGGTGATGTCGGCCGAAGTCATGGGACCGCTCGCCAATCCGACCTACAAGGAATATGCCGGCGATATCCACCGCTCCGGCCAGCATTTGCTCGATCTCATCAACGAGATCCTCGACCTGTCGCGCATCGAGGCTGGCAAATACGAACTGAGCGAAGAGGCGATTTCGCTGCTCGATATCACCGAAGATTGCATCGGCATGGTCCAGCTGCGCGCCCGCGCCAAGAACATTGCCATTTCGGACCAGTTCGAGCGGCAGCTGCCGGCCATCTGGGCGGATGAGAAGTCGATGCGCCAGGTGGTGCTCAACCTTCTCTCCAATGCGGTCAAGTTCACGCCGCAGGGTGGCGAGATCCACGTCAAGGTCGGCTGGACAGCTGGCGGCGGACAGTACATCTCGATCAAGGACAACGGCCCCGGTATTCCGGAAGAAGAGATTCCCGTCGTCCTGTCGGCCTTTGGCCAGGGCTCGATCGCCATCAAGAGCGCCGAACAGGGTACAGGCCTCGGCCTGCCGATCGTCCAGGCGATCCTTGCCAAGCATGACGGACAGTTCCTGCTGAAATCGAAGCTGCGCGAAGGCACCGAAGTTATCGCCATCCTGCCTGCCAAGCGCGTGCTCCAGAGCCTGCCGGCCGTCGAGGAGGCTCAGGCCGTCGCGCGCAAACGCAAGAGTTTTGCCTGATTCAGCTAAAGCATGATGCCGAAAACTGTGAGCGGTTTTCGGGCAACATCATGCTCCAATTTTTAGACCTGGATCCGGATGACTTCAGGCCGATCCAGCGTGAAATCATCCGGATTCAAAGAACATGTGCTTGCTGAGGACGAAGCCGAGATAGAGGCTGCAGGCGGCGATCATGCAGGTCACCGCGAAGGAGCCGAGATCCTTGGCATGTTTGCCGACGATTGAAATCTCGGGCGAAATCCGGTCGATCACCTCTTCAACGGCGGTATTCATCGCCTCCATCGAAAAGAGCCCGAGAAACAGAAGCACCGCGACGACGATCTCGCCCGCAGTCGCTCCCACCAGCGCCAACGCCGCGATCGAAACGGCGAAGAAACCGAGTTCCTGGCGGAAGGCCGCCTCTTTCAGCACCCGCAGGAAGCCCGCCCAAGAGTAGCTGGCGGCGGCGATGAAATGCCGAAGTCCGGTCTCTTTCGTCACCGCAGGCTTCGTCAAGATGCCCTCTCCTCTTCCCGTTGCATCACAGACAAGGAGAGGCTTTGCCGTCTCCTCTTTGATGAGCGAATACGCAAATACCGAATCCACTTGAGGCGCGCAAGCGAACGCGTACGGATCGACGGCGCCCACCGCGGTCTTAATGCTTATTCGACACACCGGCCTGAGCGAAGGTCGCCATGCCGGAATGACAGGCAGCAGCCGCCTTGACGATACCGGCGGCAAGCGCCGCACCGGTGCCTTCGCCGAGCCGCATGCCGAGCGCCAGAAGCGGCGTCTTGCCGAGCATCTCGATCGAGCGCAAATGTCCGGGCTCGCCGGAGACATGTCCGATCAGGCAATGATCGAGGGCGGATGGATTGGCGGCTTTCAGGATCGCCGCCGCCGCGGTCGCGACATAACCGTCGATCAGTACCGGGATGCGCTCCATGCGGGCGGCAAGAATGGCGCCGGCCATCGCCGCGATCTCACGGCCGCCGAGCCGGCGCATGATCTCGAGCGGATCATCGAGATGGTCACCATGCAGTGCCACCGCCTTTTCCACCGCCGCGATCTTGCGCTCCAGCATCTCGCCTTCCGAACCGGTGCCGGGTCCCACCCAGTCGCGCGCCGAACCGCCGTAGAGCGCATAGTTGATCGCCGCCGCAATCGTCGTATTGCCGATGCCCATCTCGCCGATGCAAAGCAGGTCGGTGCCGCCGGCGATCGCCTCCATGCCGAAGGCCATGGTCGCGGCGCAATCGCGCTCGGAAAGCGCTGCCTCCTCGGTAATGTCGCCGGTAGGATAATCGAGCGCCAGGTCGAAGACTTTCAGCCCGAGATCATAGGCAACACAGATCTGATTGATCGCAGCGCCGCCGGCCGCGAAGTTCTCGACCATCTGTTGCGTCACCGTGGCCGGAAAGGGCGTGATGCCCTGTTTGGTGACACCGTGATTGCCGGCAAATATCGCCACCAGCGGCCGATTGACGGCGGGTGTGCGGCCCGTCCAGGCGGCAAGCCAGAAGGCAATCTCCTCGAGCCGTCCGAGCGCGCCCGGCGGCTTGGTCAGCTGCGCGTCGCGTTCGCGGGCAGCCACCAGCGCGCGGGCATCCGGCCCCGGCAGGTCGCGGAGCAGGATACGGAAATCGTCGAACGGCAGGCCTGAAACGCTCATTTGTGCGGTTTTCCTATGAATCCGGGTATTCTTGTCTTTTCCACGCAAATCAGCTTCCTTGCGGGTGGCAACTCTCTTAAAGCGGGCGGACGAGGCGAACAACTCCAAAAGCGCCGCCGCGACCATAAGCCGAGGCCTCCGGCCGGAACGAAGTAGAATGAAGATCAAGGATCATGCGGTCGATACCGCCCGCGCCGTCGCCTTCCTCAGCCGCATTCCCCTGCCGCAATCGCTGTTCAAAGGCTATGACGGCAGGCTTGGCCGGCTGGTGCGCGCCTTTCCCCTCGCAGGCATCGTCATCGGTTTCGTCCCCGCACTCGCCCTCCTCCTGCTTTTGGGGCTGCGCGCCGATCCGCTGATGGCGGCCCTGATCGCGCTTTCCGTTCAGGTCATCGTCACCGGGGCGCTGCACGAGGACGGCCTGGCCGATGCGGCCGATGGCATTGGAGGCGGCAAGAGCCGCGAGCAGAGCCTCCTCATCATGAAGGACAGCCGGATCGGCACCTATGGCGCGATAGCGCTGATCCTCTCCTTCGCGATCCGCGCAGCCGCGCTTGCCGCTATCGCCGGCCATTCCTCGCCGCTCGCTGCCGTCCTTGCCATTCCCGCCGTCGCGGCCCTCAGTCGCGGCGCCATCGCCTGGCACTGGCAACGGCTGCCGCCGGCAAAGGCCGATGGCGTCGCCGCCTCGACCGGCCAGCCGGACGAGGCGGCGATGCAGTTTGCGCTCGCCTCGGCCGGCCTCGTCGCAGCGCTTCTGATCTGGCCGGCTTTCGGCCTGCGGCCGCTCATCGCAAGCCTGCTCGCCACCGGTATCGCAGGTCTTGCCTTCACCGCTTTCATCCGCCGCAAGCTTGCCGGCCACACCGGCGATACGCTGGGCGCGACGCAGCAGATTTGCGAGATCGCCACTCTTTGCGCCCTTGCCACGGCTCTTTGAAATTCCGATATATCCTTCATGCAAACACCCTGCATTCACCTCTGCTCCCTCGTTTCCGCCACCGGATTTTGCGCCGGATGCGGCCGGACCCTTGAGGAAATCGGCAGTTGGATGAGCTACTCCGACACCGAGCGAAGACGGATCATGGCACTGCTGCCGGCAAGGCTCGGAAGCGCCGCCACGGTGTCGAACCATATGAAATCAAGCCTCGTCGCCGGGCCGGAGCGGCCTTTATGATTCGTTTGACCGTCTTCCTCGTCGTAATCGGCATCGGCCTTGCCGTGCTGATCGTCAACAATGACAGCAGCCGCATCGTCGGCCTGCAGACTGATGACTTCGGCCGTGTCGTCTACCTGCTGCCGATCGCGCTGATGCTATCGGCCGGCATCTGGGCGAGCCGGCGCAGCGTCGGCGAAACGATGCGACATATGATGATCTGGCTGGTCATCATCCTGGCACTCGTGACCGTCTATCTCTATCGCCAGGAAGCGCTCGGCGTCGGCAACAGGCTGCTCGCCGGCCTCGTTCCCGGCCGCGCCGTCGTCGTCACGACAAGCGAGGGCGGCCAGGAGATCATTCTGCACAAGCTGCTGAACGGCCATTTCGAAGCCGATGTTGCGGTCAACGGCCAGACGATCGAGATGCTCGTCGACACCGGCGCCAGCATGGTGGCGCTGTCGCGCGAAGATGCCGAACGGATCGGCATCGATCTCTCCCGCCTCACCTATTCCATGACGGTCATGACCGCCAACGGCCGCGGCCGGGCGGCACCCGTCACCCTCGACCAGGTGGCGATCGGCCCGATCATCCGTAACAATGTCGCAGCCAGCGTCGCCGAAGACGGCCGGCTCGACCAGAGCCTGCTCGGCATGAGCTTCCTGGAAACGCTGGGCTCGCTGCAGATGCGGACCGACGAACTCCGCATGCGCGACTAGTTGCGGCTCCGCCGCTTTACGGCGAGGACCGGATCTGGCAGCTGAACTGGAAGGCATGACACCTCGGCAGAAACAGGCTCCGTTCCCTCGACCACCACAGCAAAGGTAACCTTGATGGGGTCGGCGGCCTCCTGCGACCGACTTTGCTGCGGGGCTAGGCAATGGATGGAGGCGATTGCGAGACATCCAAGCACATTGCTGCTGACCATTGATTGCCCCATGACCGATGACGTCTTGCTGAGCAATCTTTCATGTTGAAATTGCGGCGTTCTTCAGGGCCAGCTCAGTTCCGCAGCCGGTAGCCGGTCTTGAATACCCAGCCGAGCGTTCCCAGGCAGATCACCAGGAACACCGTGATCATCGCCAGGCTGATCGCCGGGTTGACGTCGGCGATCCCGTAAAAACTCCAGCGGAAGCCGCTGACGAGATAGAGCACCGGGTTGAGGTGGCTGACCGCCTGCCAGAACGGCGGCAGCATGCTGACGGAATAGAAGCTCCCGCCGAGGAAGGTCAGCGGCGGCACGACCAGCATGGGAATGAGGTTCAGCTGCTCGAAATTACCGGCCCAGATGCCGATCATGAAGCCGAACAGGCTGAAGGTGATCGCCGTCAACAAGAAAAATAGGATCATCATGAAGGGATGCTCGATCCTGACGTCGACGAAGAGATTGGCAGTCAGGAGGATGATGAAGCCGATGATCATGCCCTTGGTCGCCGCAGCCCCGACATAACCGAGCAGGATCTCAGTCATCGCCACCGGCGCCGAAAGCACCTCGTAAATCGTGCCTGTGAATTTCGGGAAATAGATGCCGAAGGAGCCGTTGCTGATGCACTGGCCAAGCAGCGTCAGCATAATCAAGCCGGGCGTGATAAAGGCGCCGTAGGACACGCCCTCCACCTCCTGAATACGTGATCCCACAGCGGCACCGAAGACGATGAAATAGAGCGAGGTTGAGATCACGGGCGAGATGACGCTCTGCAGCAGCGTGCGGCGCGTGCGCGCCATCTCGAAGAAATAGATGGATTTGACGGCCTCGACGTTCATTTGCTCGCTCCCACCAGCGCCACGAAGATGTCCTCGAGCGAGCTTTGCCGCGTCGAGAGATCCTTGAAATGGATATTGTTCTCGCCGAGCCTGGTCAGCAGAGCTGCAATGCTTTCCTGCTCGTCGTCAGTGTCGAAATCATAGGTCAGGCGGTTGCCGTCTGCCTCCAGCGTCAGTCCATTGCCGGCAAAACAATCCGGCAGCCGGTTGAGCGGTTCGGTGAGATCGAGGATGAGCTGCTTGCGGCCGAGCTTGGCCATCAGCGCCGCCTTGTCCTCGACGAGCAGCAATTCGCCGCCATTGATGACGCCGACGCGGTCAGCGATTTCCTCGGCCTCTTCGATATAATGGGTGGTCAGGATAATGGTGACGCCGGAGGCCCGAAGCTCTTCGACGACATGCCACATGTCCTTGCGCAGCGCCACGTCGACGCCGGCGGTCGGCTCGTCGAGGAAAAGAATATCCGGCTCATGGGATAGCGCCTTAGCGATCAGCACCCGCCGCTTCATCCCGCCTGAGAGCTGGCGCAGCATATTGTCCTTCTTCTCCCAGAGCGAGAGCGAGCGCAGCACCTTCTCGATATGGGCAGGATTGGCTTTCTTGCCGTGCAGACCGCGCGAAAAGCTCACCGTATTGAACACCGTTTCGAACTGATCGGTGGTCAGCTCCTGCGGCACCAGCCCGATCATCCCGCGGGTGGCGCGGAAATCCTTCACGACGTCGTGGCCGGCGACCAGCACCCGGCCGCCGCTCGGATTGGCGATGCCGCAGATGATCGAGATCAGCGTCGTCTTGCCCGCGCCGTTCGGCCCGAGCAGCGCCAGAATCTCACCCTTTTCGACGTCGAGATTGATGCCCTTCAGGGCCTCGAACCCATTGGCGTAGGTCTTGGTAAGATTTTGAACGGAAATGATGGGGGCCATGCAGGACTCTTGCGGATTCTCGGAGGTTACTTCGGCCCGCTATATAGTCCCTTTGTAACGCTTTAACATCCTTAAGCCCATGAACACTGCATTCGCGCGCTGCGAACACAGTTAGGCCTGCCGAAGCGGTTGGCCGGCGAAAGAAAGGCTGCGACCGGCTTCAGATGTCATCATCCGGTGATCTTCGTGCCCGATAAGAGAGCCGAGGTCAGCACCGGCATCCGCCCCGCCGCCCACTCCTTTGCGGAGCCGTTTCCGGGTGTTCTCGTTGCGCCCATTTTTGCTGCCTCGGCATGTAGAGAAAGTTATTGTTCAGTCACGAAGTGCTTGGAACCGGCCAGTATCCCCTGTTCAGCCGCGTTCGTCTTAGCCGGCCTTGCGCCGGCTTTCTTTTTTTCGTTCCGCACCTCATCCTTTCCGTGGTCCACCGCGGATGAATGCGACCAGGGGCGCTCCTCACAGCTCGTCGTAATTGAACCAGTCAAAATCCGCGATCTTCGCCCGGCCTGACGTATCGAAGGCAAACACGCCGGCGAAAGCGCCGGTGAAGGAGCCGTGTTCGCCGCGTCCGCCCTCGTCTGAGATCACGCCGGCATCGAGGACCGGGCCGATCGGCTGCCAGGCGCCCTTGCCTTCGGTCTGCCAGAAGAATTGCAGGTCGTTCTCCCGGATTTCCATGGCGAGCTGGACACGGCCCTCGGCGGCAATCGCCACGCCGCTTTCTGAGGGAAAGCTCAGCCGTCCGTTCGGGTAGTCGCCGTTGCAGGAGAGGATCGTCACGCAGCGGCCGAGTGTTTCGTGCAGCGTCACGGCGACGGCGTGGAATTTGTGGCGGTTGTAGTAATGCGTCAGCCCCGCCACCTGCTGATAGGTGTCGGCCGAGAACTCGATCACGGTCTCGGCGCGAAAACTGTGATGCTCTTGGCGGCGGGCAACCAGCGACTGTTCGAACCAGGAGCCGATGCTTTCGCGCGCAATCAGGCGCAGATGGCCGGGACGATCCGTCAGGTTGAAGATGCGCGCGGGCTCTGGCGTCCGCAGCCATTGGAAATCGGCGGGCAGCGTGCCGCCATCGAAGCTGTATTCGCTGCGCATCGGCTTTTCCACCGGCACCGCGCCAAAGAGGCCCGGCACATCGACATCGGGCACTGAGGTGCCGTTTTCAAGATAGAGCCAGTCATCGTCGCGCCAGACGCATTTCTGTAAGGACGTCTCGCGCCCCAGCGTACAGCGCCGTTTCGGTGGCAGCGGCCGGCCGCAAAGATGGGTGTGATAGGCCTCCCCCTCCGGCGTCTCGACATATTGGCCATGCCCTGCTCGCTGCAGCACTGCGCCCGGATGATCCTTGGAGGTGATGAGATGCATGTTCGGATGCATCTCATAGGGCCCGTCGATATCACGCGACCGCGCCATGGTGACGGCGTGGTCGTAGCCGGTGCCGCCCTCGGCCGTGGTCAGGTAATACCAACCGTTGCGCTTGAAGAGATGCGGTCCTTCGACGAGGCCGAGCGGGCTGCCGGCGAAGATGTTCTTGATCGGACCCTTCAGCGCCTTTGTCGCCGGATCCCATTCCTGCAGCAGGATGCCGTCAAAGGCCGGCGATTTCGGCGAGCCGCCATAGCTTTCGGTGCGGTGGTTCCACTGCATGTTGACGAACCATTTCCGGCCGTCATCGTCGTGGAAGAGCGAGGGATCGAAGCCGGAGGAATTGACATAGACCGGCTCGGACCAATCGGCCTCGATCGTAGGTGCCGTGACGATGTAGTTCGGCGCATCCTTGAAATTGCCGTCGTAGCGTTTGACGTCGGTATAGACCAGCCAGAACTGCCCGTCGGCATAGGACAGGCACGGCGCCCAGATGCCGCAGCTATCCGGATTGCCGCGCATGTCGAGCTGTGATCGCCGCTCCAGCGGCCGGCGCACCAGCGTCCAGTTCACCAGGTCGCGCGAATGGTGGATCTGCACGCCGGGATACCATTCGAAGGTCGAGGTGGCGATGTAATAATCCGCACCGACGCGGCAGATCGACGGATCGGGGTTGAACCCGGGCAGGATGGGGTTGCGGATCATGACAGGGTCTCCTCCGACCAGCGGTGCTTTTTGCTGTACGTACGTCAGATTATAGCAGAAAAAGGCCTGGAAGACTTGCCTCCGGGCCTGAGATGACTAGTCGCGTTCGGCCGACTTGGCCCAGAGGTTAATGTCGGCCTCGCGGGCATAAACGTCGATCTCGGCAAGTTCCTCGACGCTGAAATCGAGATTGTCGAGCGCCTTGACGCAATCGACGATCTGCGACGAGCGGCTGGCGCCGATCAGCGCCGAGGTCACGCGGCCGCCGCGCAACACCCAGGCGATCGCCATCTGCGCCAGCGTCTGGCCGCGCCTTTCGGCGATCTCGTTGAGCTTGCGGATATTGTCGATGATCGAGGGGCGGATGTAGTCGCGCTTGAGAAAGTGGTTCTGCGCCGCGCGGCTGTCTTCGGGAATGCCGCCGAGATATTTCGTTGTCAGCATGCCCTGGGCAAGCGGCGAGAAGACGATCGAGCCCATGCCGATCTCATCCAGCGTATCGAGCAGCCTGTCGTCCTCGACCCAGCGGTTGAGCATCGAATAGCTCGGCTGATGGATCAGGCACGGCGTACCAAGCTCCTTGAGGATTGCGGCGGCTTCTCGCGAGCGCTGCGAATTGTAAGAGGAGATGCCGACATAGAGCGCTCGGCCGGAACGGACGATATGATCGAGCGCGCCGCAGGTCTCTTCCAGCGGCGTTTCCGGGTCGAAGCGGTGCGAATAGAAGATGTCGACATAATCGAGGCCCATCCGCTTCAGGCTCTGGTCGCAGGAGGCGATCAGATACTTGCGGCTGCCCCATTCGCCGTAAGGGCCAGGCCACATGTCATAGCCGGCCTTGGAGGAGATGATCAGCTCGTCGCGAAGCCCGACGAATTCGGTGCGCAGGATTTCGCCGAAGGCAGTTTCGGCACTGCCGGGCGGCGGGCCGTAATTGTTGGCGAGGTCGAAATGGGTGATGCCGAGGTCGAAGGCCGTGCGGCACATATCGATCTTGCGGTCATGCGGCGTGTCGCCGCCGAAATTGTGCCAGAGGCCGAGCGAGACGGCCGGCAGCTTCAGGCCGGAACGGCCCGTGCGGTTATATTTCATTTTCGAATAGCGGTCTGCGGCCGGTTGCCAGCTCATCCGAATGTCTCCTTGATAAAATAGCTATAAGGTTCGTCGTGCGACATTATCGCCCAAGAGATTGCCGACACCCGCCCCTCATCCGGCTGCCGCCACCTTCTCCCCGTAAACGGGGCGAAGGGACAAGCCGCGCCGCCTTCCTCAACCTCGACGCTGCGTTTGGCGCGTCCCCTCTCCCCGTCTTTACGGGGAGAGGGTTAGGGTGAGGGGCAGCCATCGGCGCGAACAGCACAGCCGTGGGACAGGCCCACGGTTGACGAAACTATTGTAGCAAGCGCGCCGATACGCCAAGCCCAAGGCGCGCGTGCTCTCTACTTCAAGAGCGCTTGCGCCTCTTCGATACCAAGCGCGGCCGGCTGCGTGCAGGTCGTGGTCAGGTCGATGAAACGGCCCTCTTCGCCCGATTTCAGGATCGATTTCATGACGTCGACGCCGTGCAGCGTGCGGTCGAGCGAGCAGCGCGCATCGCGGCCCTCGATCAACGACATCGCCATGTCGGCCAAGCCGGCGGTGCGGTAGTTGGCGCGCGATCCGCTCGGGTTTTCTTGGTTGATCTTGCCGAATGGATGCTCCCAGGCATCGAGCGGCTTGATGTCCTTGTCACGGCCGCTTGCCTCAACCACGCCGCCGAAGAAGTTCGGATCCGGAACGTAGAGCGAACCGTCGGTGCCGTAGAGTTCCATATTGGCATGGCGGTGCGACCACACATCCCAGCTTGCCGTCAGCGTCACCGTGGCGCCGTTGACGAATTCGAGCAGCGCCTGGATCGTCGTCGGCGTCTTGACTGGGATGATCTCGCCATTGCGCGGCGCGCTGGTGATCGTGCGGGTGGGCGACGCCATCGAGGTCATGCCGCCCACCCGTTTGACCGGGCCGATCAGGTTGATCAGATTGGCGATGTAATATGGGCCGAGATCGAGGATCGGGCCGCCCCCCGCCAGGAAGAAGAAATCCGGGTTCGGATGCCACATTTCCATGCCGGGGCTCATCACGTAACAGGCGCCCGATGTCACCCGGCCGATGCCGCCGTCGTCGATGAACTTGCGGGCGAGCTGATGGGCGCCGCCGAGGAACGTGTCGGGGGCGCAGCCGACGGCGAGGTTCTTCTGCTTGGCGATGCGACGAAGCTCCTCGCCCTCTTCGAGCGAAAGCACCAACGGCTTTTCGGAATAGACGTGTTTTCCGGCCTCGAGGATCGCCTTCGATACCCGGAAATGCGCATCCGGGATCGTCAGGTTGACGATGACGTCGATCTCGTCATTGACGAGAAGCTCGTCGATCGTCTGCGCTTTGACGCCATATTCCTCGGCCCGCGCCTCGGCCGCCTGCACGTTGATATCGGCGCAGGCGAGCACCTTCAACCCCTTGAAGAGCGGTGCCAGCGAGAAGTAAGTGGTGGAGATGTTGCCGCATCCGATGATGCCGACGCCAAGTTCCTTGGTCATGATGAAGCCTCAGTAGGTCTGGAAGGATGCGATCGAGCGGCTGATGTTGCGATCGATGTCATTCGGGTTATCGTGTTCGACGACGTAGTGCTTGGCCTTGGTGGCGCGCAACGCCGTCATCAGCCTGGCCCACTCGACCTTGCCGTGACCGACATCGGCCCAGCCGCTCTCATCCGTCGCCTCGCCAGCCGGCGCGATGTCCTTGACGTGCACGGCGGTGATGCGGGACCCAAGCTTCTCGATCCAGGCGAAGGGGTCGGCGCCGCCGCGGATAACCCAGGCAATGTCGGCTTCCCAGGAAATATCGGGCGCGCCTTCGAAGATGTGCTCGATCGGCCGCGAGCCGTCCTGCAGCTTGAAGAATTCGAAATCATGATTGTGCCAGCCGAATTCGTAGCCGGCAGCCTTATAAGGCTTGCTGATCTCCTGCAGGCGCTTGCCGAAGGCGACCCAGCCGGCAACGTCGGACGGGCGTTCTTCGGCCGCCAGATGTGGCGCATAGATCGAATCCATGCCGAGGATCTTGGCAATATCAAGCGACTTCTGAACTTCCTTCTCCAGAAAATCAGGGCTGAAATGGCCGGTCGCCATGACCAGGCCATTCTTGTCGAGATCGGCGCGAAGGCTCTTCAGCCCGGCATCGTCGAGATCGGCATAGATGCCGCCGAAGCCTTCGACTTCGGCATAGCCAGCCTTGCCGAGCTTTTCGAAAATCACAGAATAGGGCTGGAAGTTGCGGGCGCTATAGAGCTGGTAGCTGAGTTTCGTCATCATGTTCTCCTTGGGCCTCGTGCCCATTCTTGCAAGATCAATCCGCCGACTGGCAGGAATACAGGTCGTAGAACCGGAACTCCGGAAGCGCGCCACGATCAAGCGGCCGTGCCGGGGTAAAGGTGATGCGGCGGCTCTCGCCGGCCGCAAGATCGAAGGCGTTGTCGGAATATTTGCCGTCGGTCTCGGTTTCGATCATCACGAAAAGCGCAAGTCCACTAGCGGTGACGTTGATGTCGACGGAACCATTCTCCTCGACATATTCGTGGGTAACTGTCAGGCCCGAGGGCTCCAGCTCCAGCGCCTTGTATGTGCCGTTGACGTAATGCCCCTCGCCGCCCGTACCGTTCGACGCGGTGAAGTGCCAGGCAAGCAGCGTTCCCTCGGGAATATCGGAGACGTCAATGCTCGTGGCAGTGACGGCCGCATCCGGCGAACACACAGCCTGCACGTCCTTCAGGTGCCGGCGTTCGCCCTTTACCGTCAGGATCGAGACTGCAAGATCAACGCTGACATCGGCAAGCGTGTCATTGACCAGCGAGAGGCGGATCGTCTCTCTGTCATCGGAAGGAATGGCAGCGACCGCGACCGGCTGGAAGAAGCGCTTGACGAGGTAGTGCATCGCCTTCCAGCGGCCGCCGTAATCGAGGCTCGACCAGGATGCCACCGGCCAGGTGTCGTTGAGCTGCCAGTAGATCGTACCCATACAATGGGGTTTGAGCGACCGCCAGTATTCCACCGCCGTCTTGATCGCCAGCCCCTGCTGGATCTGGGACAGATAGACGAAGTTCGGAAAATCCTTGGGGAAGCGGAAATAACGGAACATCGTGGCGGCGATGCGCTCGTTGCCGCCGGCATTCTTCTGGTGAAGCTCCATGACGGGGGAAGCGACGTTCATGTCCTTCTCCTCGGCATAGGTCCTGATCACAGGCAGCGAGGTATAGGACTGGAAGCCGAATTCCGAGCAGAAGCGCGGACGCACCGAACGGTAATTGTCGAACGACTTGTTCTCGTGCCAGACCGACCAGTAATGCATGTCGCCGGAACCGTCGGCATGCCAGGCATCGCCGAAATCGAGATAGCCGGACGCCGGGCTCGACGGCCACCAGAGCGCGCCGGGCAGCGCCTTCTTCACGGCCTGCTCGATCGTGCGGTTGAGCCGATCATAGGAGACGAGATAGCGGTCGCGGTCCTTCCTCGATTCCTCGAACCAGGTCAGCGCCCCGACCAGCTCGTTGTCGCCGCACCAGAGCGCGATCGACGGATGCGAGGAAAGCCGGCGCACTTGGTAATCGACCTCGATCGTTACATTGTCGAGGAAGTCCTCGGTCGAGGGGTAGAGGTTGCAGGCGAACATGAAGTCCTGCCAGACCATGAGGCCCAGCTGGTCGCAGAGATCGTAGAAATGATCCTGCTCGTAGAAGCCGCCGCCCCAGACGCGGATCATGTTCATATTGGCGGCTTTGGCCGATTGCAGCAGATCCTCGGTCTTCTCAGGCGAAGACAGCGAAAACAGCGCGTCGGCCGGGATCCAGTTGGCGCCGCGGCAGAAAATCTCGCGGCCGTTGACCTTGAAGGCGAAGCGGCTGCCTGACGCATCCGGCGTGGTGATCAGCTCGACGGTGCGAAGACCGATCTGCTTGGTCACCTCATCGGTCGGCAACTCGACGGAAAGCCTGTAGAGCGCCTGCTCGCCGCTGCCGGAGGGCCACCAGAGGCGTGGATTGTCGATATGGAAGAGGTGGTTGACATGGGTCTCGCCATTGACACCGACATCCAGGCGCACGCGCTCGCCGTCGAGCTCGAAATAGACCTGGGCAATGTCTGGCCCCTTGGAAAACAGCGTCGCCGTCACTTTGAGGTCCACCGAGCCGTCGTTATTGTGGGTCTGGCGGGTGACCACATGTTCGATGCGCGCGGTTTCGAGCTTCTTCAGCGCGATCATCCCGTAAAGGCCGAGCGGCGCAATGGCGATATTCCAGTCCCAGCCGAAATGGCATTGCGGCTTGCGCAGCATGTTGCCGTCGGGGATCGGCGAGTTGCCCGTGCTGTAGGGAATGTAGAAGGGCTGCTGCTTCTGTCGCGCAGCGCCGACGGCGATGTTGGAGGCAAAGACGATGCGGATGCTGTTGTCGCCTGATTTCAGCATGCTGGAGACATCGGGCCGATAGCGGCGGAAGCTGTTATCGGCTTCGAGTGCCAGGAAGCCGTTGACGTGGACGCTGGCGACCGTGTCGAGATAGTCGATATCGAGATACCAGTCGCCCTGGACCTCCTGAAGCGTGAAGCTGCGCTCGACCGCCCATTCGCGCTCGGCGACCCACTGCACCTTTTCCTCGTTGCGGCCGAAATAGGGATCGGGGATCAGTCCTGCCCGGTGAGCGCGCCGTGTGCACGTCGCCCGGCAGCATGATCGCCGTGCGGATCTCACCGTCGACGGAGGCAAGCTGCCACGAACCGGAAAGGTCGATGTTGGGAGTAGTTGATCGATGCGTCACGATATCGTTTCCGATTTATGATTTTGAAAGAGACGGCGTTTGGTCGTCGTCCGGTAGTTGTCGTTCGTCAGGGCTCCTTCCGGCCGCCTCACTCTCGTCATCCTCGGGCTTGACCCGAGGATGACGAGAGTGGAGTTGGCCCTCTCGCCGAACTCGCCCCGCCCGCAGAACCTTCTAGAGACGCAGCTCGCTTTCGGCGTCGAAGACCGAGGCGACCGTCATGTCGAAGCTGAGCTTAACCTTGGCTCCGACATTGAAGCGGCGTGCGCCGTTGACACGTACCGACATCGTGTGACCGGCATGTTTCAGCCACAGCAGATTGTCCGCGCCCATCGGCTCCTCGATATCGACGGTGGCGTCATGTTCTTCGCCGCCGGTATTCTCGTTGACCTTGATGTGTTCTGGACGAACGCCGAGCACCACCTTGCGGCCGGGCTGTAGCATCTCGCTAGCGTCGTAGGCAGCGAGCGAGAAAATGACGCCGTTGGCTGAAAAGGCAATGCCGCCGCCTGATTTGACCAGCTCGCCGTGCAGGAAATTCATCGACGGCGAGCCGATGAAACCGGCGACGAACAGATTGCGCGGCCTGTTGTAGATCGTCGTCGGATCATCGAGCTGCTGGATGATGCCGCTCTTCATGATGGCGATGCGGTCGGCAAGCGTCAGCGCCTCGATCTGGTCGTGGGTGACATAGATCATCGTGTTCTTCAGCGACTGGTGCAGGCGCTTGATCTCGACGCGCAGCTCCGAGCGGAGCTTGGCGTCGAGATTGGACAGCGGCTCATCGAACAGGAAAACGTCGACATCGCGCACCAGTGCCCGGCCGATCGCCACGCGCTGGCGCTGGCCGCCGGAAAGCTCGGCCGGCTTGCGCTTCAGCAGCGGCTGAATCTGCAGGATTTCGGAGGCACGCGCCACCCGCTTGTCGATCTCTGCCTGCGGCACCTTGGCGACGCGAAGACCGAAGGACAGGTTCTTCTCGACGGTCATCTGCGGATAGAGCGCATAGGACTGGAACACCATGCCGATGCCGCGGTCCTTAGGCTCTTCCCAGGTAACGTTCTTGCCCTTGATGAAGATCTGCCCTTCCGAGGCATCAAGCAGGCCGGCGATGCAATTCAGCAAGGTCGACTTGCCGCAGCCGGACGAGCCGAGCAGCACGAGAAATTCGCCGTCATTGATGTCGAGGTTGAGATCCTTCAGCACGCTCACCGCACCGAAGTTCAGGGACAGATCCTTGATGGAGACGCTTGCATTCATATTCATGAGATCAACCCTTCACTGCGCCGGCGGCGATGCCGCGGACGAAAAGCCGTCCCGACACGAAGTAGACGATGAGCGGCACGAGACCCGTCAGGATCGTTGCCGCCATGTTGACGTTGTATTCCTTCACGCCCTGGACGGAATTGACGATGTTGTTGAGCTGCACGGTCATCGGATAGGTATCCGGCCGGGTGAAGACCACGCCGAACAGGAAGTCGTTCCAGATGCCGGTCACCTGCAGGATCATCGCGACGACGAAGATCGGCAGCGACATCGGCAGCATGATCCGCAGGAAGATCTGCCAGAAGCCCGCCCCGTCGACACGCGCCGCCTTGAACAGTTCCTCCGGCAGCGACACGAAATAATTGCGGAAGAGCAGCGTCAGGATCGGCATACCGAAGATCGAATGCACGATGACGAGGCCGGTCAGTGTGCCGTAGATGCCGATTTCGCGCAGGATGATGACGATCGGATAGATCATGACCTGATAGGGAATGAATGCCCCGATGATGAGGATTGAGAAGAAAAGCTCAGAGCCTCTGAAGCGCCAGTTGGCCAGCGCGTAGCCGTTCACCGAGGCGATCGCGATCGAGATGATGACCGACGGCACCGTGATGCGCACCGAATTCCAGAAACCGCGTGACAGGCCATCGCAGTTGAGGCCGGTGCAGGCCTGCGCCCAGGCTTTCACCCAGGGTTCGAAGGTGACCTCCACCGGCGGCGAAAAGATGTTGCCGAGCCGGATTTCCGGCATGCCCTTCAGCGAAGTCACCACCATCACATAGAGCGGCAGCAGATAGTAAAGCGCTGCGATGATCAACGTGCCGTAGAGCATGATGTTGCGCGCCGACAGTGCCGGGCGTGGCCGGGGGCCGCTGGGGCCTTCGCCGAGTTTTGGTGCAACGGCGTCCATCCCGGCAACAACCGTGTTGAGCGTTTCTATATCAGCCACGTTTGCGCCCTCCGCCGAATTCCAGATAAGCCCATGGAACGATGATGATCGCGACTGTGACGAGCATCATGGTCGAGGCAGCAAAGCCCTGCCCCAAGTTCTGCGCCTGGAACATGTAGTCGTAGACATATTTCGCCGGCACTTCCGAAGAGATGCCCGGCCCGCCCGATGTCTGCGCGACCACGAGGTCGTAGACCTTGACGATGCCGGAGGCGATGATCACGATCGTCGTGATGAAGACCGGCCGCATCATCGGGATGACGATGAAGAGATAGGTCCTCCACATCGGAATGCCGTCCACGCGCGCCGCTTTCCAGATGTCCTCGTCGATCCCACGCAGGCCGGCAAGCATCAGGCACATGACGAGACCCGTTCCCTGCCACAGCGCAGCAATGAGAATGCCGTAGATGACGATTTCAGGCGTATAGAGCGGATTGAAGGTGAAACTCGTCCACCCGATCGAGCGGACCACCGCCTGAATACCGAAATCGGGGTTCAGAATCCATTGCCAGACGAGGCCGGTCACGATGAAGGACAGCGCGAAGGGATAGAGAAAGATGGTGCGAAAGGTGTTTTCGAAGCGGATTTTCTGGTCCATCAGCGCGGCGAGCATGAAACCGATGACCAGGCTGAAGATCAGCGAGAGGATGCCGTAGACAGCCAGATTCTCGATCGCTGTCACCCAGCGGGGTGCCGCCCAGAGGCGCTGGTACTGATCGAATCCGACAAAGCTCAGCCGCGGAAGGAGCTTGGAATTTGTGAAAGAATAAAAGATCGTCCAAAACGTGCCGCCGACAAAGATCACCAGCGCTGTCAGGATCATCGGGATGGACGCAATCTTGGCATTCAGATTGCGCAGCAACTTGTTTGGCCGGCCTGCTCGCGCTTGACCCGTCATAAACACTTCTCCTCAATCGCAACTGCGACAACTAACAGAACGGCAAGGCGCCGCCTGTCGTCTCCACCTCTGAAACCTGCTGAAGATACCAGAGAGACGCCGCCGCCCGCCGGACCATCACCGACCGTCCGGAACGATCCGGCCCCATGGGAGCCGGACCGCAAGGGCAGCGAATCTGCTGATCAGTCAGCAGAAGCGATGATCCCGGCGAAACGCTTCTGAGCGTCTTCCGGCGTCATCGACGGATTGGCGAAGAATTCGGAGAAAAGGTCTTCCTTCTGCTTCTGGCTGTCGGCCGAAAGCAGCTGGTCGGTGCCTTGGATCACGTTGCCCTTGGCCAGGATGTCGAGACCCTTCTTCATGCAGTCGTTAGCGGCAGCGAGATCGACGTCGCCGCGAACCGGCAGCGAACCCTTTTTCAGGTTAAAGGCAACCTGGGTCTTGGGATCGAGCAGGGTCTTGGCAAGCACCGCCTGCGCCTTGGACTTTTCTTCGTCCTTCAGCAGCGGGAAGTAAAAGGCGTCGCCGCCGGTCGAGATGATCTCGTTCACGCCGAGGCCCGGGAGGCAGGTATAGTCGGTACCGGCCTTCTGACCGGCGAGCGCGAACTCACCCTGTGCCCAGTCGCCCATGATCTGGCCGCCGGCCTTGCCTGTGATGACAAGGTTGGTGGCCTGGTTCCAATCCTGGACGTTGCTGCCTTTGGCCATGCGCCGAGCGTCGTCGGCCGCCTTGAACACCTTGGCGATTTCAGGACCGGCGGCAACTTCCGCATCCTTGTCCTTGAAGACCTTGTTGAAGGTATCCTTGCCGGCAACCGCGACCATCAGCACGTCGAAAGCGCCTGTCGCCTGCCACGGCTGACCGCCGACGGCGAGCGGAATGATGCCGGCCTTTTCGAGAGCCGGAGCCGCAGCGACGAACTCATCCCAGTTCTTCGGAACTTCGACGCCGGCCTTCTTGAAGGCAGCGTTCGAAAGCCACAGCCACTGCCAGGAGTGGATGTTGACGGGAGCGCAGTAGATCTTGCCGTCGATGGTGCAGGAATCGAGCAGGCTCGACGGACGAATGATATCCTTCCAGTGCTCGGCGGTCGCCACGTCGGTCAGATCGCGCATCAGGCCGGCCTGAACGAGTTCCTCGGCCTGGCGGCCATGGTTGAACTGAGTGGCACCCATCGGATCGCCGCCGGTGATGCGGCTGATCATGATCGGACGGGCAGTGCCGCCGGAACCGGCGATAGCACCGTCGACCCAGTGGTTGCCGGTGGCGTCGAATGCCTTTGCCAGCTCGGCGACGGCAGCGGATTCACCGCCCGAAGTCCACCAGTGCGTGACTTCGAGATCGGTGGCGTTGGCGGCGCCGAACGGAAGCGCGACCGAGGCGGCAAGCATGGTCGCCAATATACGGATTTTCATGAGTTCTCCTCCCTCACTGAAACGTTGCCGGAAAAACTTAGATCAATCGATTTCTCCACGCAACTGCCCGCAGGCAAATTTTTCCGCGATAACGGGAATTGCTACTTTTGGCTGTTTCCATCAGAGGCGCCGCATCCCCTGAAGCGATATTCAGTCGGCCGCTCTCGCACATGCGTTTTCAATTTAGCTATTGAATTTACACAATAATTTTACATGATAAATTTAGCCGAGCGATTTAGCCTCTTCGCAATCGCAAAAAAACAGAGCACGAATTGGCGATTCAACCTATGCGTATGATGCTGCAATGCACACAACAAAAAGCACTCGACATTTCTACTGTATCGTTACAGATTGCATTCCTCAGGGAGGTGCGATTTTGGCATGCGGCGGGCTTACGACGCTGGAAAAAGCCTCTATAAGCGTCACCAATTCGCGCAGGACGGCCTAAAGGGATGGAAAACAAGGGAAATTTCGGGAACGCGGCATCGACGCCGGCAGCGCGCGAGCGCCCGACGTTGAAGACGATCGCCTTCATGACCGGCCTTGGCGTGACGACGGTGTCGCGCGCGCTGAAGGATGCGCCGGATATTGGGGCGGAAACCAAGGAGCGCGTGCGCATGGTCGCCCGCCAGCTCGGCTACCAGCCGAACAGGGCAGGTGTGCGCCTGCGCACCGGCAAGACCAACGTCATCGCCCTTGTTCTCAGCATCGACGAGGAGATCATGGGCTTCTCGAGCCAGATGGTCTTCGGCATCTCCGAGGTGCTATCCGGCACGCCCTATCATATCGTCATCACGCCGCATTCCCACAGCAAGGACCCGATGCTGCCGGTGCGCTATATCCTCGATACCGGCTCGGCCGACGGCGTCATCATCTCCCGCATCGAGCCGGACGATCCGCGCGTAAAGCTGCTGAGCGAGCGCGGCATGCCCTTTGCCACGCATGGGCGCACCGATGCGGGTCTCACGCACCCCTTCCACGATTTCGACAACGAGGCCTTCGCCCATCAGGCCGTGGAAAAGCTCGTCAAGCGCGGCCGGCGCCGCATCGCCCTGCTGCAGCCGCCGAGCAAGCTCACCTACTACGCCCACATCCGCATCGGCTTCCAGACCGGCCTGCATGATTACGGCGCCGAGGAAGTGCCGTTGCGCGTCAACACCGACGCACCGCTCGCCGACATCCGCGACATCGTCGAGGTGATGATGCGCTCGGCCAACGCCCCTGACGGCATCGTCTGTTCGGCCGGCAGTGCTGCAATCGCCGTCAATGCCGGCATCGAGGCCGCCGGCAAGGCACTCGGTCGCGATCTCGACATGGTCTCCAAGCAATCGGTGCCGATCCTGAACTGGATCCGCCCCGAGATCATCACCGCCCAGGAAGACGTGCGCCAAGCCGGCCGCGAAATGGCCAAAGCCGTCATCGCCCGCATCGACGGCGTCGAACCGGAACTGCTGCAGAGCGTAAGCCAGCCGACCTGGCCGGAGAGCAGCAGGTAGGCGGTCGGTTGAGGGAACGGATCGTCGGGCCCAAATCTCGACGATCAGCTTTGGATCATCACAGGTCGTCGACGACGAAATTCACCAGTCGCCCCGGGACCAGAACTTCCTTGACCACCGTTTTGCCGTCGAGTAAGGCCATGACGGAAGGTTCGGATCGCGCTGCTGCAAGCAGCGCCTCGCCGAGATCGGCGGCGGCTTCGAAGCGGTGGCGAACCTTGCCGTTGATCTGCACGACATATTCGCGGGTCTCCATCTCGATCATTGCAGGATCGAAGGTGGGCCAGGAAACCCATGTCAGTGTTTCCCCGTGACCAAGCTTGCTCCACAACTCCTCCGCAATGTGAGGCGCAAAGGGTGCGAGCAACAGCACGAATGTCTCCACCACTTCGCGCGGACGCGCTGCTTCCGACGTCAGTGCGTTGGCCAGTTCCATCAGCCGGGAAACCGCGGTATTGAACCGAATTGCTTCGATATCCGCCGTCACGGCCTTCACCGTCTGGTGGCGCAAGCGCAGAAGCTGCGGGCTGGGAGCCACCTCCAGCACCACTGGAGACAATCCGTCGCTCTCGTCGCAGACAATACGCCAGGCACGCTCCAGAAACCGACGCACGCCGATCACGCCAGCGGTCTGCCAGGGTTTTGCCGCGTCCAGAGGTCCCATGAACATTTCGTACAGGCGCAAGGCGTCGGCCCCGAACTGATGGACGACATCGTCGGGATTAACAACGTTCAGCTGCGACTTCGACATCTTCTCGACGGCGCGCTGCACTTCGACCGACCCAGCGAACCATCTACCCTCCTCGCCGACGACGGAAGACGGCTCGTAATACCGGCCTGCCGCGTCGCGGTAGGAATGAGCAAGGATCATGCCTTGGTTGAACAGCCGCTGGAACGGCTCTTCCGTCGAAAGGACGCCGATGTCGTAAAGCACCTTGTGCCAGAAGCGGGCATAGAGCAGATGCAGGACCGCGTGTTCGGCGCCGCCGACATAGAGATCGACCGGCATCCAATAGCGCTCGGCTTCGCGCCCGACGGGTTCGCTGGTGTTCTCCGGATCGAGGAATCTGAGATAATACCAGCAGGAGCCCGCCCATTGCGGCATCGTGTTGGTCTCCCGCCGTGCCGGAATGTCGGTGCCCGGCACGATCGTTTCGACCCAGGCCTGCGCACGGGCAAGCGGCGGTTCGCCATCCGGCGTCGGAGCGTAGTCGTCCAGTTCAGGCGGCAGCAGGGGCAGGCATTCCTCGGGCAGCGGCATCACCGAGCCGTCCGCCAGATGCAGCACCGGGATCGGCTCGCCCCAGTAGCGCTGGCGGGAGAACAACCAGTCACGCAGGCGATAGATGACCTTAGGCCAGCCTGCGCCGCTCGCCTGCATCCAAGCGATCATAGCTTTCCTAGCCTCCGGCGAGGCCAGACCATTCAGGAAGCCGGAGTTGACTATCGTCCCCTCGCCCTCATAAGCCGCCTTTTCGATATCGTCCTCGCTGTCGATCACGCGAATAAGCGGCAGCTCGTGCGCATGGGCAAAAGCGTGGTCGCGCGCGTCATGAGCCGGCACCGCCATCAGGGCGCCGGTGCCGTAGCCAGCCAGCACGTAATCGGCCACCCAAACCGGCAGCCGGGCTCCGTTGGCAGGGTTGATCGCATAGGCGCCGGTGAAGACGCCCGTCTTCTCGCGCCCGGCATCGGCCCGCGCCGTCTCTTCCAATCCTTCGGCCTCGGCAATATAGGCGGCCACCGCCTCGCGCATTTCCGGCTCGACGATGGCGGCAACTGCTGGATGCTCCGGCGCGAGCACGATATAGCTTGCTCCGAACAGGGTCTCGGGGCGCGTCGTGAAGACGGTGATGACCTCTTTGCCGTGCTCGAGCGGAAACCGGATTTCGGCGCCCTCGGAGCGTCCGATCCAGTTGCGCTGCATGGTTTTCAGGTTTTCGGGCCAGTCGAGGCCGTCCAATCCCTGCAGCAGCCGATCGGCATAGGCCGTGATGCGCAGCATCCACTGGCGCATCCTGCGCCGAATGACGGGATCGCCGGTCTCGACATAACGCCGGTCCTTGACCTCCTCGTCGGCAAGCACCGCGTTCTGGGCCGGGCACCAGTTGACCGCGACCTCCGCCTGATAGGCGAGGCCCTTCTCTAACAGCTTCAGGAAGATCCACTGCGTCCAGCGCACATAAGCGGGGTCGGTCGTGGCAAACTCACGACTCCAGTCATAGGAGAAGCCCAGCCTCCGCACCTGCCCGCGAAACGTCTCGATATTGCGCTTCGTCGTGATATCGGGATGCACGCCAGTCCGCATCGCGTGGCGCTCCGCCGGCAGGCCGAAACTGTCCCATCCCATCGGATGCAAGACATTGAAGCCGCGCATGCGTTTGTATCGGCACATGATATCAGTGGCCGTATAGCCGAGAGGATGGCCGACATGCAGGCCCGCACCGGACGGATATGGAAACATGTCGAGTGCGTAGAATTTCGGTCTGGCCGGATCGATTTCCGCTCGGAAGATATGGTGGTCCGCCCAATAGGCCTGCCACTTCGGTTCGATCTTTGTGGGATCATAAGGCATGAATTACTCCTGGCGCCGGCCGGCTTTGCGGCGGCGTGTCCTGAAAAATGGAGGCGTTCTTTGGTTCAGGAGCAGCTACAGCTGCCGGTGCTCCGGTGACGTCCGGCAGCCGCGGCTAAGTCGAAGCACGTGCGGAGTTGCAGCAAGCAATCTCATTACCGCCTGCAGAACGGAAAAAGCACAATACGGCTTGGGAAACGATCTGATGTCCATGGATGGTAACTCAGGCAAATAAACGGAAAGCAAACGACAGCGTCGACCCGGCTCCGATCAGGAGGCCGTGGTCATAAGTCGTGTACCGCTTCTGCGGGCGATTGGTGCTTGAGTTGCCATAGTCACAAGCCAAGAGTGCCCGATAAGATCGCTCATGCCAAGAGTGTATTTGCACGAAAAGCTCCGTTCAGATCCGCCAGGTTTCTTACCAGCTGATCGGAGCACCGCCGCGATCTTCGGATGACTGCCTCGCCGCGCCGCGTCACCGCATGGATAGCGCGGTGGACGGATGGCGCCAGCGACTAGATGATCAGGGTGTGCCGCATCGGCTCGAAAAAGCCCAGATTGCCCGCCATCTCAGAGACAAGCCACAGGGGAATCGACAGGATGCAGCAAAACGGTGTGCCCTATTTTAGCCAGTGGGAAACACCGGGCATGACGTTGCCGGTGCTTGCCCAGGGATCGCAGGCCTTGCTCAGCGATCCGCTCTGGCGCCATTCGGGAGCCGCGACTATCGAGGAATATGCGCGCTGGGCGGTCAATGTCTGCGGCATGGCCTGCCTGAAGATGATCCTTGCCGCCCGCGGCGAGATCCATCCGACACTCGAACTTGCCCGCGCCTGCACTGCCTTTGGCGGTTATGTCGTCAGCGAGATCGATGCCTCGATCAAAGGGCTGATTTACGCGCCCTTCGTCCGCTTGGCAGCCGACCGCTTCGGACTTAGCGCGGAGACGATCATCGGCGTCGAGACATCGGCCATTCTCGGGCTGCTGTCGAAGCAGCCGTTCTTTATCGCCTCGGTGAACTCAGGCATCCGCTGGCCGGAGCGAGAACCACCGTCGAAAGGCGGACACCTGGTGCTGGTGACGTCAGCCTCGCAGGAGACGATTCGCTTTCACAACCCGTCCGGCCACGACGAAGCGAGCCAGGCCGATGTGACTCTGCCGCTTGCGGTCTTCGACCGTTTCTTCGCCAATCGCGGCATATCGATCGACGCCTGACCTATTCAACAAAACCAGATCGTTTCGGAGGCTTTCATGACCCCATCCCCAAACAGGCTGCGCATTGCCGTGCTCTTCGGCGGCCGCTCGGCCGAGCATGAAGTTTCTGTGCTCTCAGCTACCAACGTCATGGGCGCGCTCAAGCCCGAAAAATACGACGCCATCCCTGTATTCATCACCCGCGAGGGGCAATGGCTGCTGAGCAGTTTCGAGGACGGCATACTGGCGACGCCTTCATCGGGCACGGAAATCTGCCTGGTGCCGGGTGGGCGCGGCCGCGTGCTGGCAATCCCAGCTCATGGGGCGCCGCATGACCTGCCAAAGGTCGACATCCTGTTTCCCGTCCTCCACGGCCAGTATGGCGAGGACGGATCGGTACAAGGCGCGGCGGAAGTGGCTCGCGTTCCACTCGCCGGTTGCGGCATCCTCGGCTCCGCCGCAGCGCTCGACAAGGACATCGCCAAGCGCCTGCTGAGGGCGGCGGGCCTGCCGGTGGCGCGCGCGGTGACGATCCATGAAGGTGCCGCCCCTTCACTGGCAGCCCTGGAAGGTGAGCTCGGCCTGCCGCTCTTCATCAAGCCTGCGCGCCAGGGATCGTCGGTCGGCGTTGCCAAGGTCCATGCCAGCCAGGAATTCGCGCCCGCCCTTGCTGAGGCTTTCCGCCACGATCGCACGCTGCTCGCCGAGGAATTCGTGCGCGGCCGTGAGATCGAATTCAGCGTCTTGGAAGATCCAGCAGGAGAACTCTTCGTCTCCCGGCCGGGCGAAATCGTGCCGGCGGAGAGCCACGGCTTCTATAGCTACGATGCCAAATATGTCGACGAGAAAGGTGCGGCGCTGAAAGTGCCGGCCGAACTGCCGCAGGAGATCGAGACCGCCATGCGCGACGTGGCCGCAAAAGCCTTCAGAGCCGTTGGCTGCGACGGCATGGCCCGCATCGACTTCTTCCTGACGGATGACATGCGATTCCTCGTCAATGAAATCAACACCATCCCCGGCTTTACCGATATCAGCATGTATTCCAAGGCCATGGCGGCAAGCGGCGTCACCTATGCCGAAATCATCGACCGACTGGTGGACCACGGCCTGGCGCGCGCCTGCCGGACCGCCTGAGACGCGAGCTTGATCATGAACAGGCTGATCTTGATTTCGGGATGTTCCGGCGGTGGAAAATCGACACTGCTTGCAGAACTTGCCGCCCGCGGTCATGCCATCATCGAAGAGCCCGGCCGGCGAATCGTCAAACAGGAACTCGAGGGCGACTGCGCAGCCCTGCCCTGGGTCGACATGGCGGCCTTTGCCCGCCGCGCAATCGAGATGGCGATGGCTGACTACACGACGGCGCGTGAGCAGGCCGGCTGGACGTTCTTCGATCGCGGGCTGATCGATGCGGCGGCAGCGCTGCAGCACCTGACTGGAGAACCGGTCCTGGAAAAATTGAGCGCCGCCCACCGCTATCACCCGAGGGTTTTTCTCACGCCGCCGTGGCCCGAAATCTATACGACCGACCCCGAGCGGCGCCATGGCTTCGACGAGGCGGTCGCCGAATATGATCGACTTGCCGCCGTCTATCCGAAGCTCGGCTACGACGTTGTCACGCTGCCGAAAATCGTGGTCGCCGACCGCGCGGATTTCATCCTCGACTGCCTCTCTCGGGAAACGAGGCAGCAGTAGACGACATCGTTAGATGTGTTGCTCAGCCGCCCGCCTTCTCAAAAAGGGTTTAGGGCCTGCGAAAAACGCACCACTGGAACGACTGCCGGCCACCGCCGGGTGTCGTGTGTTCCTCCCGCCAGTCACGCTGAAGCGCGAAGGTGGACGAGAATTCGGTCGTAAGCGCCACCGCGTCGTAACGCTGGACCGGCAAGCCGCTGCACCGTTCCGGCCCGTCCGGCGCGAAAGTCGCGATGATCACGACGCTGCCTGGCGCTGTGCCGCTTTCGAGCGCGCGGCGGTAGGCCAGCCGCTGCTCGGGCTCGGTGAGGAAGTGAAAAACGGCGCGGTCGTGCCACACATGGTAGTGGCGGTCGGGTTGCCATGACGTGACGTCGGCAACCACCCAGGCGATGCGGGCGGCTTCATCCCGCAGCCGCGCCTTGGCGACTTCGAGCGCCGGCGCGGCGATGTCGAGGACGGTGAGGTCGGACCACCCGCGCTCGACAAGACAGTCGACAAGGCTCGATGCGCCGCCGCCCACATCGATCAGCGAGGCCGTGGCCGGCAGTTGCAGCTCGTCAAGCGCCCGCAAGGAAGGCCCGGGCATCGGCTGATACCAGCTGACGCTGTCGGCAGATTTCGTGCGGTAGACCTCGTCCCAGTGTTCCCGCTTCTCGCCTGTCATGCGATATCCCCATCTCTTGCCGAGCCCGATATCCTACAGCGCCGAGCGTCTTTTCAGACGCGCAAAGGACGCTGTAGCACTTTGAATTGAGCAGTAGCTGATCAACATGTAAGAACTGAGACGTCTGCAACCAATCGCAGTGCGCCCAAGACCATGTTCCGCGTTTCAGGACGCGAGGTGACGGTAAACGAGATCGGCAGGCTCCGTTCGGGGTGCTGCGGGATCGAGACGCGCGCCCAGCCGCTCCGCAACGGCAACGGATGCCGCGTTGCCGAGAGCGATATAGTTGACGAGCGACGGCAGCTTGAGCGTCGCGAAGGCCCAGTTGGGCAGCGCGAGCGCCGCTTCGGTCGCATAGCCTCTGCCTTCGTATGCCTCATAGACGAACCAGCCCAGTTCCTTCTCAGGAAAGAGTGGTCCGTGATTGATCCCGCCTGACCGACGCATTCGCCGGTTTCGCCGAGCTCGATCGTCAGCGCTCCGTGCCCGAAAAGCTGCCACAGAGCGACGTCGTGACAGAACATTCCCCAAGCAGCGCGCAGATCGAACGGGCCGCCCATTCCGACCGATCGCGGCGAGGCCATGATCTCAGCATAGGCGACGAAATCGCCGATATCAGGCATGCGGAGCTTGAGACGCTCGGTTCGAATGGTCACCGTGCCCGCTTCGGACATGTCGTCGCCTTCTCTGTCAAGTTGGGTTTGGAGTTTCGACCGTTGAACGGAATATTCTAGCTTTCAAATGCCGGGGCGAATTGCAACGTCCCGCTTGGTGGTGATCCCCGAAAGACAATCCTCTGCACGAGCCGCGTATCGAGGCCGAGATACTTCAGTTGTCCGTCGCTGCTGAAACCGACGCGGCTATATATCTCGGGACTGCCGATCAGGGCGCATCCGCTGGCGCCCATCTCGTTCAACAATTCGAGACCCCGTGCAATCATCGCCTTGCCGATACCCTGCCGCTGTCTCTCCGGCTTGACCGATATCGGCCCCAGCCCGAACCAGCCATCATTCGCGCCCTCGATCGTCACCGGCGAAAACGCCACATGGCCGAGAATCTCGCCGTCCTCCTCTGCTACCGGCGATATTTTGAGATCGCCCTTCGCGCGAAGTCTTCGGACAATCTCCGCTTCCGTACCGTCGCTGTAGGGCATCGGCTTGAATGCGGTCGAGGTCAGATCATGGATCGCATCGATATCATCAGGCGTTTCGTATCGGATGAGCATCTCTATCAATCCTCAAGCGCCATAGTTCACAGGTGCTATGCAGGAAAGTCGAAGACCAGCAAGCCGGGCTCCTCCAGCGGCAGTTGCGCCACGACTTGCCCTTGCCGGTCCAGCACCGCCGTCGGTCCCCAGGCGATGCGCCCATCGCGCTCACCCGTTACGTCGGACGATATCAGCCACAGACCTGTCTGGCGGCATCTTTCGCCGCGAACGGCATTATGCGTCTGCTTGAATATTTCCGCCTTTTCCCGTGGCATCATGTTGTTGGAGAGGCATACGATCAGCGACGCGCCAGACGCGGCGACCTTTGCCGCTGCTTCGGGAAAATTCGTGTCGTAACAGATGTTGATCCCGAAGCGCAGGGCACCGATCGCAAAGAGCGGGCTCTCCTTTCCTGCCTCGAAAGCCTGTTCGCCGCGTAGCAGGTGGGCCTTCCGGTAGCGGCCGAGGAGAACGCCGCGCTCGACGACGACGGCAGTGTTGAACAATTGCCCGTCATCGATCTCGATCAGCCCTATGACCAGCACCGGTCCCGACTTCGGCAACCGATCGAGTATCGCCGCGAACTCGGCCGATGCGAGATCGAGGGCAACGCGCCGCGCAGATGCCTCATCGGTCAGGTAGCCCTGGAGAAAACCTTCGGGAAAGACCAGTAGGACAACACCCTCGTCCTCGGCACGAGCGGCGATGCCGCGGGCATAATCCAAGGCCGCCCCAACATTCTCGCGAAATTCCGGCGTCTGCGCGGCGGCTATCCGAATGCTCGTCACTTAGATCTCCGGTTTCTCGGCCGCGGCATCTCAGCAAAAAGGCCCAGCGCAGTGGCCGGGCCTCTCCTTGAAAATCTGGCTGAACCTCAGAAGGTCGAGGCACCGCTGCCCCAGGGGCCGTGGTGGAAATCCTTGCCGTCCAAGCGGTCGAAGCCGTGGGCGCCGAAGAAATCGCGCTGTGCCTGGATGAGGTTTGCCGTTCCCCTGCCCTGGCGATAGGCATCGAAATAGGTCAGCGCCGAGGTCAGTGCCGGAACCGGCAGGCCGGCGGCAATCGCGGCACCGACGACGCGGCGCAGCGCCGGGATCGATTCCTTAACCATGTCGGAGAAAGCCGGCGTGACGATCAGGTTGGCAGCGTCAGGTGCCTTGGTGAAGGCCGAGGTGATCTCGTCGAGGAACTGCGAGCGGATGATGCAGCCGGCGCGCCAGATCCGGGCGATCGTCGGCATCGGCAGCGACCAGTTGAACTCGCGCGATGCTTCCGCCATCACCGCGAAGCCCTGCGCATAGGCGCCGATCTTGGCGGCAAACAACGCCAGTTCCAGATCCTTATTGAGCTCGGGGCCGTAAGCGATCGGGAAGGACACAGCCTGCGTGCCGAAGATCTTCTCAGCGGCTTCACGCTGCGACTTCATCGAGGAGAGGCTGCGGGCGGCGACCGCGGCTTCGATCGCCGTTGCCGGAATGCCCATGTTCTGCGCCTCGATCGCCGACCACTTGCCGGTGCCCTTCTGGCCGGCCTTGTCGAGGATCATGTCGACCATCGGTCCGCCGGAGACAGGATCGGTGGCCGCAAGCACCTTCTCGGAGATTTCAATCAGGTAGGAGTTCAGCCGGCCCTTGTTCCATTCGCCGAAGATGCCGGAGATTTCGGAGGCGCTCTTGCCGAGGCCGTCGCGCAGGATGCCATAGATTTCGGCGATCATCTGCATGTCGGCATATTCGATGCCGTTGTGGATGGTCTTGACGAAATGGCCGGCGCCGTCATTGCCAAGCCAGGCGACGCAGGGCTCGTCATTGTAGCGGGCAGCAATCGATGTCAGCACCTTCTCGACGCGCTTCCAGGACTCTTCGGTGCCGCCGACCATGATCGACGGGCCATGGCGCGCACCTTCTTCGCCGCCGGAAACACCCATGCCGATGAAGGTCAGATCGGTATTCTTCAGCCGGTCGAAGCGGGCGACGGTGTCGCGGAAATTGGCGTTGCCTGCATCGATCATGATGTCGCCCTTGGAGAGATGCGGACGCAGCAGCTCCATCTGCTGGTCGACGGGCTCGCCCGCCTTGATCATGATGATGATTGGACGCGGTGGGCGGATCGCATCGACGAACTCTTCGATGGTCTTGCAGGGAATAATCTGCTTTTTCAGATCGCCGGCGCTTTCGTAGAATTCGTCGGTTTTCTCCGGCGTGCGGTTGAACACCGCAATTTTATTGCCTTTCTCCGCGATGTTGAGCGCCAGGTTGGAGCCCATGACCGCAAGGCCGATCAGTCCGATTTCTGCCTTTTCCACGACAAACCTCCGATGTGTCATTTGGACCGGTGTTGTGGCACTGTCTCGGTCAAACGGCAAGTCTCGCAAGGGTCTAATCGGTTCGCAAATGCCAATGAAATGAGGCTTGCAATTCCCTCGCTTGTCCGACAACTCGCCGGCGCCCGCCCAATCCGGAAGCCGCAAGTTTTTCGCGCGTCCCGCCCGCAATGCCCTATCTCATGGTATCATCAGTGCCTCGGGAGATATCGCATTGGCATCGGGAAAACGAAAAGAGACGGCTCTCCTGGCGGCCCGCGCCGGCTGCTACCGTGAGTCTATGCCGCCGCCGGCGCTGCGACGCCATTTCAGCCGACTCTGGTCGCATGCGCTGCATGACGGACCGCCGGCAATGGTGGCGATCGTGCCGGACGGCTATTGCGATCTCCTCTGGATCGAGGGCCGGCTGGTCGTCGCCGGCCCCGACAGGGCGGCGGCCTTTCCCGTCATTCGGCCGGGCGCGACTGTCATTGGCGCACGTTTTGCGCCCGGCGCCGCAGCACCCTGGCTGAAGACGCCGCTCTCGGCGCTGGTCGGCTGCTCGGTGCCCCTTGCCGACATCGGCCGGAAGGACACCGCCGAATTCGAAGCGCAGCTTGCGGATAGTCCCGACCCCTCGGCCGCGACGGCGCTGTTTGGCCGCCTGCTCGAAGAGGCCGCGCGCGATGCGGAGGAGCCCGCCCGCGACGCCGCCATGATCTTCGCCGCCGCCAACAGCACTCGCCCGGCGTCCGGTCTGCTCGACAGGCTCGGCATGAGCGAAAGGCAGTTGCGGCGCCGCTGCCACCACCATTTCGGCTATGGCGCAAAGACACTGGAACGGATCCACCGGTTCCAGCGTTTCCTCGACCTCTGCCGCAGGTCGGAGACGATGCCGCTTGCCCGTCTTGCGCTCGAAGCGGGCTTTGCCGATCAGTCCCACATGACGCGCGAGGTCGGCGAGCTCTCGACGCTGACGCCCGCGGTCATTCTCGACCAGCTCAGCTTGCGGCAAAGAGCCGACTGACCGTTTTGTTCAAGACGCTGCCGGCCGGTTCGTTATTCTGACGAAACGAAATGACAGGGACCTGCAGCCGATGACGACAATGCCTGCGAAAATCATCCACCTGTCTATCGAGCGCGACTGGCGCGACGTCTATGACTTCGCCGGCAAACCGGAGAACATGCCGCTCTGGGCTTCCGGCCTTGCGACCGGCCTCGAACGGCACGGCGCCGACTGGATCGCCCACGGCGCTCTTGGCAGCGTCAAGGTGAGCTTCGTGCCTGCCAATGAATTCGGCGTGATCGATCATACGGTGACGATCGAATCCGGCCTCAGGGTCTATAATGCGCTGCGCATCGTGCCGAACGGCGATGGCTGCGAGGTCATGTTCACGCTGCTGCGTCTGCCCGGCATGACCGACGCGCAGTTTTCCGCCGATGCCGCCCATGTCGAGAAGGACCTCGCCATGCTGAAAGCCCTGATGGAGAGATAGATGGCCGAGAAGACAGAAAACCACGATCGCCGCATCGACTATGTCGAATTCAACGTCGCCGACATCGCTGCCGCCAAAGCCTTTTACGGCTCGGCCTTCGGCTGGCGTTTCACCGATTACGGCCCGAACTATTGCGAATTCGACGATGGCCGGCTGAAGGGAGGCTTTACCGATTTCGGACCGGTGCGGACGGGGGGCGGCCCGCTGGTCGTCGTCTATGCCAATGATCTGGAAGAAGTGCTGACCTCAGTCGAAAGAGCTGGCGGCACGATCTGCCGGCCGATCACCGATTTTCCCGGCGGCCGTCGCTTCCACTTCCTCGACCGCGATGGTTACGAGCTCGCCGTCTGGGCGGCTGCTTAACCAGACTACCCAAGGTAGCCGAGTTGGTCAGGCTGCCTAAGGCCGCCGACCGGGATCAGGCAGCCTGCGACAGCCGATCGAGATCTTCCATGACGAGCAGGGCGCCGATCACCGTGCCGCCCGCATCGCGCAGCGGCGACATGCGACAGCGCACCTGCCGCGACCCGCCGCTGCTGTCTGAGCGCTCATAGGTATAGTCGATCTGATCACCGGCAAAACAGGCGTCGAGCTTGTGCTTGGCGCATTCGGCAAACCGCTCCTCGCCGATGAATTCGGAAAGGTGGCGGCCGATGAGTTCCATCGGCTTCCTGTTGAGATGGGTGCTGTTGGCTGGATTGGAATAGAGGTAGCGATAGTCCCTGGTCAGCACCGCCACGCGATCCGGCAGGCTCTCGAGGATCACCGCGTTGAGGAACTGACCGTTATCGGTATCCGGCACATAGGCCGGCGGCGGCTCGATGCGCACATCCTGCGGCGAAGGCACGCGCCAGTCCGGCCCATGCGCCCCGAAATAACGGTCGAGCAGGTAGGAAAGCACCGACGTGTGCTCCGTGACGCTGGCGCTGTCGTCGGCATCCTGGCTGATCAGATGGCTCACAAACTGCAGCTGCATGTAAACTTCGAGCAGATTAACTGCCCGGCAGGCGAGGATTGCCTCGACCAGCGGCTCGACATGACGGTCGAGCGCCGTGACGCGCCGGTCGTCGCCCAGGCGTATGGCTTCCTCGATTTGCACGCAACGCAAAGAAAAAGCTCGAAAAAGCTCCAGCAAGACGACTCCACTCCCATTGTCCCAAGAGACGAGTCCGAAACCTCACATGGCTGCATTTCCCAAAAATGCGCCTTCCGGTAGACATTATTCGCGGCTTGGTGGTGACGAGTAACATGAAGCGCCCTCAGTTTCAATCCGAGAGCACCTGCCGCTTTTCACCGCTGATAAATGAGGGTGGGCGTTTTTGCAGCATGATGCCGAAAGTGTGAGCGGTTTTCGCCAGACATCACGCTCAAACTATTATTTTAGATCATTCTGTTCTAAGGCGCGAGCGTCTGCTTGATCTGCCAACGGTCGTGATACCAGAGCCACTGGTCCGGATATTCACGCACCCAGCTCTCTACCTTGTCGTTGAGCAACTGGGCGGCGGCCGGCAGGTCGAGATTACCCACGGCGTCGCGCGGCATATCCAGCCGCGGCTCGATTTCCAGCCGGTAGCGATTTCGCGGCAGCCGGATGCAGCGCGCCGGATAGACCTCGCAGTCGAACTGGCGCACCAGCTTCGGCAGCAGCGGATTGGTCTTGACCTCGCGTCCGAAGAAGGTGCCCTTCAGCCCCTTGCGGAATTTCTGGTCGACCAGCACGCCCACGCCCTGGCCCGCTTCCAGCTGACGGGCAAGCGCGAAGGACGAGCCGGCATGCGACGGCACCAGCTTGCCCATGCGCGCGCTCCTGAAGTCGGACACCTTCTTGGCGACATAAGGATTGTTCGGCGGCCGAAAGAGCACCGTCACCGTCAACCCGAAGGCAGCACCCGCCACCGGCAAAAGCTCGAAATTGGCGGTATGGCCAGTAAAGACGATGAAGGGTCGCGGATTATCGCGCAGGTCGAGGAAGATCGGGACGCCCGACACCTCCACCCTGCCCGGCTCCGATTTTTCGGGATCATAGTCAAACAGCTGGTCGAGGAAGACGTATTCGGCGGCAAGCCGGCCCATATTGCCCCAGCTGGCGAGCGCGATCTCCTCGATCTCGGCCTCGCTCTTCTCAGGGAAGGCGTTGCGCAGATTGGTCAGCATCAGTCTGTGGCGGCTGGTCAGCCGGCCGAGGCGTCGCATCATCCTGTCGGCGAAGCGGATCGCGCCGTCGGCCGGAAACAGCTTCAGGAAATTCAGGAAGCCGAACATCACCTGCGCCACCAGCCATTGCTGGAAATTCCTGAGCGCCAGAACGATCCGGGTGATGAACAGTTTCACGCGGTCAATCCATCTTCAGGATGATCTTGCCGAAGATCTGCCGCGATTCCATCCGCTCCAGCGCCCGGTCGATATCGCTGAAGCTGACCTCGGTATCGATGACGGGATGGACGAGCCCGCGGCCCATCTTCTGCATCGCATCCGCCATGTTCTCCATGCGGCAGCCGAAGGAGCCGAAGAGCTTCAGCTGCTGCTGGAACAGCATCATCAGGTTCATCTCTGTGGAAACACCCGAGGTCGAGCCGCAGGTGACGAGGCGCCCGCCGCGCTTCATGCAGAGCATCGAGCCCGCCCAGGTGTCCTTGCCGACATGTTCGAAGACGACGTCGACGCCCTTCTTCTTGGTGAGTTTGCGCACCACGCCCTCGAAGCGGTCGGTGCGGTAGTTGATGACGTGATCGGCGCCGAGCGCCTTGGCCTTCTCGATCTTGTCGTCCGAACCGACTGTGGTGATGACGGTGCAGCCGATCTTTTTGGCAAGCTGGATCGCCGCCGTGCCGATGCCGGAGCCGCCGGCATGGACGAGGATCGTCTCGCCCGGCTCAAGCTTGGCATTGTCGAACAGCATGTGCTCGACCGTGCCGAAGGTGACGGGCGCTAGCGCCGCGCCGATCGCGTCGACGCCGGGAGGGGCCGGCACCAGCAGGCGCGCCGGCAGGTTGACCTTCTCCTGCGCAAAGCCGTCAAGATGGAAGCCGTGCACGCCGGAGACATGTTCGCAGAGATTGTCGCGGCCTTCGCGGCAGGGGCGGCAGAGGCCACAGGTGCGCGCGCCATAAATCGCCACCAGCTGGCCCGGCAGCACATTCGCGACGCCCGGTCCGATCGCTTCGACGACGCCGGAAGCTTCCGCACCGATGACCAGCGGCATCTTGCGCTTGGCAAATGCCATGCCGCGCCAGCCCCAGACGTCGATATGGTTGAGCGCCACCGCCTTGACGCGCAGCGTCACCTCGCCGGCACCTGGGGCATCCGGTTCCGGCAGATCGGTGATCTCAAGCTTGCGGTCGTCGATCAGTTGCAAAGCGCGCATGGCAAAATCCCTCGCCTTGAAGGCGTTCTTCTTGTCATAAAAATTGTCGGGAACCGCTTAAGCCGGTTCGAGCGCCATGACAAGGCTGGCATTCTGCCCGCCGAAGCCGAAGGAATTGGAAAGCACGGCTGAAACCTGAGCTTCCCGCTTCTTGTTCGGCACGACATCGAGAACGATCGAAGGATCGGGGTTGTTGTAGTTGATGGTCGGCGGCAGCGTTCCGGTCAACATCGTCTGCAGCGAGAACACTGCCTCGACGGCGCCCGCCGCCGTCAGCGTGTGGCCGATCATCGACTTGTTCGACGAAACCGGAATGCCGACGATCCGTTCGCCGAAGACGGCGGACATCGCCCCATACTCCATCTTGTCGTTCTCCGGCGTCGAGGTGCCGTGCGCATTGATGTAACCGATGCCGCTCTCGTCGATGCCGGCATCGGCAAGCGCCGCGCGGATCGTCGCGATTGCCGGGCCGCCATCGGGCGAAGACCGGGTGCGGTGGAAGCTGTCGGCCTTGTCGCCGGCGCCCTTCATGATGCCGAGCACTTTGGCGCCGCGGGCGACTGCTGATTCCAGCGATTCCAGCACCAGGGTCGCAGCACCTTCGGCGATGACGAAGCCGTCACGATCCTTGCTGAATGGCTTGGAAGCTTTGGGCGGCGGATCGTTCTGCGTCGAAAGGGCTGAGAGCAGCGAGAAGCGGATCAGAGCTTCGGCACTCAGCGACCCGTCGGTCGCGACCGTCAGCGCGCGATCCGTGCGGCCCTGGCGGATTGCCTCGATGCCGAGCTGGATCGCCGTGACGCCGGAGGCGCAGGCGGTCGACAGCGTCACGGGCAGGCCGCGGGTGCCGAACCGGTCGGCAAGGCGCTCGGAAATAGCGCCGAACAGTGCTGCCTCATGGAAGGCCGGGTCCGGACGCTGGCGCAGCGCCGTCAGGAATCGCTCATAAGCGTCACCCGGATGGTCGGAGCCCGGCGAACGGTCGGCAAGTTCGAAGCGCGCGCTCCACTCCGGCTCGATCGGCGGAGCGGCGAGGAATAGCGGGCCGTTGAAATCGCCGGAAAGGCCGGCATCGGCGAGCGCCTCGATCGTCGTTTCGCGGGCAAAGGCATAGGAGCGCTCGACGGCGTTCGGCACCGGGATGCCGATGAAATCGACGGTGCCGGCGATCCGCGTCGACAGGCCCTCGGTCGGGAAGCGGTTGATCTCGTGGATGCCCGACGTGCCAGACGAAAGCGCTGCCCAGTTGTCGCTGAGGCCCTGACCGAGCGAGGTGATGATGCCCATGCCGGTAACAGCCACGATCGGACGGCCAAGGTGATCTCTATAAACGGAAGCTGTCATATCTCTCACTCCTCACGCATCTGCGGAAAGAACGGCAACGCCCTCGCCGCGCTGGTGTCCGACCGTGGTCACGACGGCGGCGGTGGCGCCTGCCCGCATCGGCGCCTCATGGGCGGCATCGAAGGGCGGAACCTTGACCTTGCCATCGACGGCAAGGGCTGCGAGCGCCAGACCGAGCGTGAACTGCGTCTCGATCGTATGGCCGGTGACCCCGCCGAAGCCGCGGATCGCAACGTCGGGCAATTGATGTTCGAGCACCGCCCGCTCGCGAGCGGCAAGATCGTGCATGCCGGTCGATCCGGAAAAAATCGCCGTGCTCTCAGTGGCAAGCCCTGCAGCCGGTGCCAAAAGCCGCTCCAGCCGAACTTCGAGATTGCCGGAATTGCGGTTGCCGCGGTCGCCCTCGACCGCGTCGATGACGGCATAGATATGGGCGCCGCGGGCTCCAGCGTGTTTGCGCGATTCCAGCACCAGGAAGGCGCCTGCCGAACCGGTGATCATACCGCCGCCGTCGCTCAGCTTGCGCGACCAGAGCGGCACCCAGTCGCCGCGCGCATGAGCGCCGATCGCCTCGGTGAGCAGGATCATGTCAGGCCGCTCGGCCGCGAAGGCGCCTCCAACAAGTGCATGCGAGGATTCGCCTGATTTGATGCGGTAGAAGGCGGTCTCGACGGCGGATATGCCGGCTGCTTCCTCGCCCATGAAGGTGCGCGACGAACCGGTAACCTTGTGCACGATGGAGATATTGCCGGCGAGCAGGTTGGAAAGCTGGGCGAGGAACAGAGTCGGCCTCAGCTCGGTCGTCAGCTTCTCGTTTAGCAGCAATTCGCGGTCATTGCGCTTCAGCGCCTCATCGACGATCAATGTGTCGACATTGATATCGCGCTCGCCGCCGCCGGCCGCCACGATCATATCCATCGTGCCGCAGGCCTCGATATCGTCCTTGAAGCCGGCATCGTCGAGCGCAAGGCCGGCGGCGAAAACGCCGATGCGCTGCCAGTTCTCCATCTGCCGCTGGTCGCCGCGTTTGGCGATCTGCTGTGACCAGTCGATCTCGGGCAGCGGATGCACCGGGTAGGGCTTGAACTTCTCGGTCTCGACGATCGCCTTCGGGCTGCTTGCGGACGAAAGCAGCGCGATATGCGCATCCTTGCCGACGCCCTGACAGGTGACGATGCCGATGCCCGAGATGACGACGTCGTTTGCAGCCTTGCTCATCCAATCACTCCCTGCGCCGCGATCGCTTCGAGAAGCCCGATCTCGCCGGCACGTTTCTTCACGATATCGCCGAGCGGCACCTCGGAAAACGGCATGGTGCGCAGTTTCAATTGCGCATCGCAGACCTTCTTGCCGCCGCTGGTGATCTTAGCCTTGGTGACCGCGAAACCCGAACCGTCATGCTCGAGCACCGCCTCGATGTCGAGCACGGCTTCCGGTTCGACGAAAGTGCGCATCTTGGCGCCGTCGACCGTCATCAGGAAAGGCATGGCGGCAAAATTGGTGACGGCAAGCACCAGCATGCCGGAGGCCTGCGCCATGGTCTCGATCAGGAGCACGCCGGGAACGAGCGGCATGCCGGGAAAATGACCCTCGAAGACGGGGCTCTTGGCCGGCACGACGGATCGCGCCTTAAGCGTGCCCTTCTTCAGGTCCACCGCTTCGACGCGGTCAATCATCTGGAAATATTCCAGCAGCATTCGGATCCTCCGGCCCGACAGGCCAGATCCGCCCGCCGGTGATGCCTAAAGCGCATCTGGTTCGCACTTTAGGTCTTTGTTTTTATGCATGCCGTTGTCCCAAAACCGCTGCGCACTTTTGGGCGGCACGCACTAGTTAGGAACGAAACCGCCCGGCCGCCATATTCACGGCGGCAGGGCGTTCAAAAAAGACGGTTATGTCGCTCAGGCCTTGGCTGCTTTGAGCTCGTCAATCTTGGCGCAGAGGTTCTTCAGCACGAAGTATTCTTCGGTGGAAACCTTGCCTTCGTTGACTTCCTGCGTCCACTTTTCGAGCGGGATCTTGATGCCGAATTCCTTGTCGATCGCAAAGACGATGTCGAGGAAATCGAGGCTATCGATACCGAGGTCGTCGATCGTATGGCTCTCCGGCGTGATCGTCGCGCGGTCGATCTCGCTGGTTTCTGCAATAATGTCGGCAACTTTATCGAATGTAGCGGTCACGCGCTGTACCTCATGAAATGACGATTTAAACCCCCTCATAGGCAAATCCATTTCAAAAGCCAATGCTTTCGTCCCGGCGTCGCGGCAATTTGCCGGCTGGGTGTTGCCTAAACAGCAATGGAATGCCGGCATTTGCCGTCACCCGAACAGGCGTCGAAGCGGAAGGCGAGGCCTCTGTGGAAGGTCCGCCCGCCGGCAGATCGGAGAAGCCGTCCGAATCAAACCCATGGATGGCCCTCGCACCGGGGCAAGCGCGGTTCCCGACAAAACCCACGGGCGGGCATGCTTTGATCTAGATCAAACAGCGATCCCGGCAAAATTGATAATCCTCAAGCGGCGCTGGGGCATGCTGGCGATGCCGGACGCGCCAGTCGTGCCAGCCATACGAGATTTCAAAAGGGATCAGGACATGGATATTGCCCGCAGCGAGCCTTTCGAGACCGGCACTCCCGTCGCTTGCGCTTCCTGCCAGGCGCGGCACGGCGCCGTCTGCGGCGCCCTGTCGAGCGGTCAATTGAGAGAGCTCAACCGCCACTCTCTGCGCCGCAAGATCGGGGCCGGCTGCGAGATCATCGCCCAAGGGTCGGAAAGCTCTTTCTATTCGAACATCGTGCGCGGGGTGGTGAAGCTCTGCAAGGTGATGCAGGACGGGCGCCAGCAGATCGTCGGCCTGCAATTCGCCCCAGATTTCGTCGGCAGACCCTTCATCCGTGAAAGCTCACTGTCGGCTGAGGCTGCGACCGATGCCGAAATCTGCGTCTTTCCCCGCAACCTGCTCGACCGGATGATATCTGAGACGCCGGACCTGCAGCGCAGTCTGCACGATCAGGCGCTAAAGGAGCTGGACGCCGCGCGCGAATGGATGCTGACCCTCGGCCGGCGCACCGCAGGCGAGAAAGTCGCAAGCCTGCTTTACCTGATCGCCACACACGCCGAACCGCAGACCGCCACGAGCACCGATTTCGACCTGCCGCTGTCCCGCGCCGAGATTGCCGATTTTCTGGGGATAACGATCGAAACCGTCAGCCGCCAGATGACCAGGCTGCGCAAGAGCGGCGTCATTCGAATCGAGAACTTCCGACATATCATCGTGCCCGACATGGATGAGCTGGAGCGAATGATCAGCGCATAGAACGCGGATCCGGGATCAGCGCGCAAAACGGATCAGATGCCGAATTCGGGGTCTGGCGCCGAGCCGAGATCAGCGCGTGATCACGACGCGGGTATTGGCAAGGCCGGCCTGTCGCGCCAGCGAGAAAAACTGGGCGGCGTTATCGGGATGCAGGCGAACGCAGCCATGCGAGGCCGGCGTACCCAGACGCTTCAAATCGAAGGTGGCGTGAACGGCGTAACCGCCGTTGAAGAACACTGCAAACGGCATCGGCGCATTGTCGTATTTGCGCGAGCGATGATCGCGCGACAGCCACTTGGCGCTCCACGAACCGGTTGGCGTGACATAGCCGTTGCGCGCCGTCGAAACCTTCCAGCGATACTTGACGAAGCCGTTCTCGGAAACGGTCATCATCTGGTTGCCGATGCTGACATTGGCGACCAGCGTTGCTGCCTCAGCGGCAACGGGAGAAAACTGCAGCAATAAACTTGCGGCCGCGGCCGCCAAAATCGTCTTCATCATAACCCCTCTTCGAACTCGCGCAGCTTAATTGCGCCCTCACGAAAGAGAGACTACGGCAATACTTATTATATTGCTTTAATCCGAATGGTAATCACAATTATAACGAGCGAAAAAGCGGGAGCTGGCGCCGGAAGACAGCGGCGCCTGCCTCACTGGAGTTTGCGCGCCGCCGAAGGCTTCTTGAGTCCTTGGTAGGCCTTGTTCATCTTCTCGCGGATCGAGGCCATCGTGCCGAGATTATGCCCGCAGGCCGCACACGTGATGATGTCGGTCTCCCGGATCTCGGGCCGCTCGAACTTCATCTTGGTGCTCTTGCACTTCGGGCACGGTAATTCAACCTGAACTGTCATCGCTCTGCTTCCGGTCTGATGGAGATATGAGGCGTTTCGCATAAACGTTTGAGCGGGAGCTGTCTACCGGGGAGCGTGCCGTGTGAGCCCCCTCTGCCCTGCCGGGCATCTCCCCCACAGGTGGGGAGATTGGCTGGACGCACCGGCTTCCCCAAACAACTGGTGTCACAGCAGGGCGAAACCGTAAAGGGGCACGAAGTTCAAGCCACTTGTGATCTCCCCACCTGTGGGGGAGATGCCCGGCAGGGCAGAGGGGGGTACCACGGCACACCCTACATCCCGTATGCACGGCACGACCCTACAGAAAACACAGAAACAGCCCGAACGTAATGCCCGCAAGCACCATGCAACTGGCATAAAACACCGATACGCCGTCCTCGACGTCACCCGACGTCGCCATGTCGCGGCCGGCGTCGTTGATCATCGGTTCGCGCACGATGACGCCGCCATAGATGCGCGGCCCGGCGAGCTGGACGTTCAGCGCGCCAGCCATGGCCGCCTCCGGCCGGCCGGAATTCGGCGAGCGGTGCAAGGCCCCGTCGCGCATCGCCACGCGGATCGCCTCACGGCCGGCGCTTGTTCCCCGCCGGATCCAGGCGCCGGCGGCAATCAGCAGGATGGAGAGGCGCGCGGCCGGCCAGTTGGCGACGTCGTCGAGCCGGGCGGCAGCCCAGCCGAAGTCGATGTATTTTTCCGACTTATGGCCGATCATCGAATCCGCCGTGTTCAGCATCTTGTAGGCGAAGAGCCCCGGCAGGCCGAAGACGGCATACCAGAGCGCCGGCGCAACGACGCCGTCGGAGAAATTCTCGGCGAGGCTTTCGATCGCCGCGCGGCAGACGGCTGGCTCGTCCAGCGTCTCGGGATCGCGTCCGACGACGCGGGAGACGGCGGCCCGCCCGCCGGCAAGCCCCTCGTCGCGCAGCGCGAGGGCAACGGCCGCGACGTGATCGGCAAGGCTTTTCTGCGCCAGGAAGATCGCCACCAGCCCGGTCTCCAGCAAGATGCCGACAAGGCCGAACAGCGCGAAGAACCGGTTGAACACAAAGCCTGCGGCCACCGTCAAAAGAAGCAGCGCCAGGATGGCGGCGATACCGTTCATTCGGCGTTGCGAGCTCGTGAGGCTTGCTGGGTTGAGCTGCCGGTCGGCATAGGAGATCGCCGCGCCGAAGACGACGACGGGATGCGGCATCCGCGACCACAGCCATTGCGGATCGCCGACGATCCGGTCGAGCAGCAGCGCCAGAAGCAGTACGAGAAGGTTTTCGTCGATCGTCATCGCTCAAATCTCTGAAGGGCTTCGCCAAGCCGCCTGTCTGCCGCCGGATCGGGAGTCAGCCCGAAACGCAGCCAATTCGGCGCATACTCGAACTTGCGGACGAGAATATGATGGCGGCAGAGATGCATGTAAATGTCGCCGGCTCTCGCATCGGCGACAAGGGTGAAGAGTGCCGTTCCTCCAGCCATCCGCACCCCCCCGCCCTTCAGCACCGCATGCTGGCCGGTGCAACGTTCATTGATGCGGCTGCGGATAGCAGAAACGTCCGATCGCAGCAGCGAACCGGCAATCGAAAGGGCCGGTCCGGAGACCGCCCAAGGTCCGAGCCAGTCTTCGAAACGCGCGAGAATATCGCCGCGCGCAATCGCAAAGCCGAGCCGGAGGCCGGCAAGTCCAAAGAACTTGCCAAAGGAGCGGAAGATGATGAGATTGGTAAGCTGCGGCGCACGGGATGCAAGACTGAGCGCTGGATCCGTATCACCGAAGGCTTCATCGACGACGAGAAGCCCGCCTGCTGCCTTCATCCTGTCGTGCAGAGCAATCAGTGTTTCGGCCGGCCATACCCGTCCGTCAGGATTGTTCGGATTGACGACGACGGCCAGCCTATGCTCGATCCCGATCGCGGCGAGATTATCGACAGCGTCGACGGTAAAGCCGCCCGAGGTGAAGGCGCGCGCATACTCGCCATAGGTTGGCGACACCACGGCGATCCTATCGTCCGTCACGGCGATCCTGTTGTCCGTCACATCGACTTGCTCATCCGCGACGCCAACCAGCCTGCCCGCCTCGACCAGGCGTGGCAGAAGCTGGATCACCGATTGTGTGCCGGGCACTGGTAGCGGCAGAATCTCGCCGCTGCCGTAGTGGTCGCGCGCCGCGCGCCTTGCCTCATCGACGAGGTGCCTGTCCGGCAGGCGGTGCCAGGCTTGCGCCGGAATGTCAGGCAGCGCGACGGGGCACGGATTGATGCCTGTGGAAAGATCGAGCCAGTCTTCCGGCCTGCCGCCGAAGGCGGCGGCAGCGGCGGTGATGCCGCCGCCATGCGCGATCGGTGCGCTCATGCGGAGGCTCCGGCAAGGTCGATCAGATGCATGTAGGAGCCCGCCACCTGCTCGCGCCGCAGCCCGGCCATGCCGAGATCGGTTCCGAGCGCATCCTGTACCTGAAACAGCCGCTTGCCCTCGCCCTCTGAGACGACGCTGGAATAGTGGAATTCATGGGCCGTCATCATCCGTGCGAAGAAGGCGCCGTCGAGCGGCACAACTCGGCGATAGCCGAGATGGCGCTTTCGCTCCGCATAGCTGGTGACGACGGGCAGCAGGCCGAGCATCTGATGGCGCTTGCTCTCCGCATCGATCAACCCGTCGCCGAGCACCATGTAGCCGCCGCACTCGCCGTAGATCCGGATGTCGCGCGCTGCCGCATCGAGCATGCCGGCGCGGAAATTCTGCGCCTCTGCCAGCCGTCCGGCATGCAGCTCGGGATAACCGCCGGGCAGATAGATCGCATCGGCATCGCCAGCCGGCGCCTCGTCGGCGAGCGGCGAGAAAAAAGAGATCGCAGCACCCCGGCGGCGCCAGCCGAGCAGCATATGCTCGTAGGAAAAGGCAAAGGCGACATCGCGGGCCACGGCGATGCGTGCGCCCAGCGGCGGTAGCCGGTCGATATTGGCGGCCGATGGCCGGTTGAGCCCCTGCTTTGCAATGCGCAGCAGGAATTCGAAATTGCATTCCTCGGAGACCGCATCCGCCGCATGGTCGATGAAAGCGTCGAGCGTAGCATGTTCGCCGGCCTGGACCAGCCCGAGATGCCGCTCCGGCAAAGAAAGCCCTTTGTCGCTGCCGATGACGGCGATGACGGGCATGCGGATAGCCTCCAGCGCCTGTCGCAGCATCGCTTCGTGGCGGCCGCTGCCGACCTTGTTGAGGATGACGCCGGCGACGCGGACATCGGCACGGAAACCGGCAAAACCGGAAACCAGCGGCGCCACCGACTGCGACATGCGCGAGGCGTCGACGACCAACACCACCGAAAGCCCGAGCTGAGCGGCAAGGTCGGCCGCAGTTCCCCTTCCGTCGGCGGCTCCGTCGAAAAGCCCCATCATCGCCTCGATGACGAGGATGCGGTCGCCGGAGCGGTGAAGCGCGGCATTGGCCGAGATCAATTCCCCACGCATCGCCCATGGGTCGAAATTCAGGCAGAGCGTGCCGCTCGCCGCCGCATGGAAGGCGGGATCGATATAGTCGGGGCCGGCTTTGCCGGGCGCGACCGCAATGCCGCGCCGGCGAAGCGCTCGGAGCAACCCGAGCGTTACCATCGTCTTGCCTGCGCCGGAGGAAGGGGCTGCGATCAGGAGGCCGCTCATGCCCGCACCTTGCCGGACCGGCGAAACGGATCGGGCTGCAGCCGCCGTCCAGCGAGTGCGCCGAGCCAGTCGAGCGAGGCCCTCAGCCGCACCACCTCGCCGACGACGACCACCGCCGGCGGCTCCAGCCCGGAGACAGCAACGGCCTCGGTCGCCTCTCCAAGCGTCGTCTCCAGCACCTGCTGCCGGCCAGTGGCGGCATTGCAGACGAAGGCGACGGGTTCTGATGGCGGCCGGCCGGCGGCCATCAGGCGGGCGCTGATCTCGGCGATATGCTTCATCGCCATGTACATGACGATGACGGGTGAGCCACGGCCGATTGCCTCCCAGTTGATCCGGTCAGGCACGATGCCGGAGGAATCATGGCCGGTGAGGAAGGTCACGGCATGGTTGATGTCGCGATGCGTCACCGGGATGCCGGCATAGGCAAGCCCGCCGATGCCGGCGGTGATGCCGGGCACGATGCGGAAAGGAACGTTGTGCTCGACCAGCGTCAGCGCCTCTTCGCCGCCGCGGCCGAAAACGAAGGGATCGCCGCCCTTCAGCCGCAGCACCCGCTTGCCGGCGCGCGCAAGTTCCACAAGCCGCAACGAGATATCGCGCTGTTTCGCCGAAAGCTTGCCGCCGCGTTTACCGGCATATTCCACCAGCGTTTCCGGCCGCGCCAGCGCCAGGCATTCCTCGTTGACCAGCGCATCGTGGACGATGACGTCGGCCTCGGAAAGCCCCTTGGCGGCTAGCAGCGTCAAAAGGCCGGGATCGCCGGGACCGGCGCCGACGAGCCAGACGCTGCCCGGCTCCAGCGCCGGAAGATGGGAGAATGCGGCATCGATCATTCTGCTGATCTAGGCCCCGCAAAGGGCAAGGTCAACGCCGCGCCCATCACCTCACTTGAAGTTGCTGAGATTGATATGACTCACTTTGCGAAGAGGCGGATTCGAATTCTCGAAAAACCCGCACAACAATATGAATATATTATCATATATCGAAAGCCGGCGCGATGCCGCCGGCTCTCCCATCCGTCAGGCTGCAAGCAGCGTGTTGCGGATGAGGTCGAGGACCTTCTCCGATTCAATACCGGTGCAGACGATCTGGCTCGGCAGCCCATCCCAAGCGCCGTCAGGCGGAAAACGCCGGGCGTCCGGCCTAACGATCGTCTGACCGTCGGCAATGCCGCCGCAGACGACGCGCACCGCACCCGAGATCGACGAGAACAGCTCCGGCACCACGACATAGACGCAGGCGCAACTGTCATGCACCATCATGCCGTCTTCAACCGCGTGCTTGTAGAAATCGATGTAGGACTGCGAGAGCGCGTCGAGCTGCTTGACTGCTTTGTCACCCCTGGCCGCCATCTCGCCGAGATAGCTGCGGCTCATCGTGGTGATCGCGGTGACGTCGAGGCCGATGACGGCGACCTTCCAGGGCGCGGTCATGACGATGTCGGCAGCTTCGGGATCACCGTGGATATTGGCCTCGGCGACCGGAGAGACATTGCCCGGCACATAGAAATTGCCGCCCATGATGACGACGTCCTTGGCCAGCGTCGCAATCTCGGGATCTTCCTTCAGCGCCAGCGCCAGGTTGGTCATTCGGCCAACGGCGACGAGTCGCACTTCGCCCGGATGGGCGCGCACCGTGTCAATGATAAAGCGATGCGCCGGGCGCGGATCGAGCGGCAGGTCGATCGTCTCGGGCACGTCGATATCACCGAGGCCGTTCTCGCCATGCACCATGGCCGGCCATGGCCGCTCCGCGCGCGCGGAATCGATGGTGACGCTGGCGCCTTTGGAAACGGGTGCCGGAATATTCCATTCGCGCTTGAGGAAGAGCGCATTGCGCGTCGTCGTCTCGACCGAGGCGTTGCCGAAAACCGTGGTGATGCCGAGAAGGTCGATTTCGGGATGACGATGCAGGAAGAGAAGCGCCATGGCGTCATCGACGCCAGGGTCAGTGTCATAAATGACCTTGTGCATGAGATATCCTCTAGATGTGAACCGTGAAGCAGCCGGACGGCGCCGCGCGTTGGCGCCACCATAGCGCCAGAGAATGATGCTGAAAAGTGTGAGCGGTTTTCAGACGACATCATCCTCTATTTTATTGATTTGATACAGATTCTGCGACCCGCTGCGCCAATGCCGCCGTCGCATGCGCAGATTTGATCTTGGCAACGGCAAGCTCGGCCGAGGCGCCCGCTGCCGCTAGTGCTGCCGCCTCCGCAACGCCATGGCAGCCGACGCGGGCAAAGACGATCTCCGACGGGTTCTTCAGCCGCGGCGTCTCCCCTTCCAGCCGTGCGGCGGTAAAGAATACCGCCGGCACCGAGAAATGCGCCGCCACCGCAAGCACCGCCGGCTCGTTCTTACGGGTATAGATCGAGGCAACGGCCGCCAGTGCCTCCCCGCTGACCCCGGCCTTACGAAGCGCCTGTTCGGCTAGAGCCAGCACCTCCTGTGCCGGTGCACCACGCTCGCAGCCGACCCCGAGCACCAGGCGCCGAACGATGTCGAATCGGACTTCATCCATGACGAACAGCCCACAAAGATTCCAACAGAGACTCTCTCACGTGAATGTTTAGCGCAGAGCGCGAGGCCCACAACGTTGCCCGCGCGCTTTGCCGACGGGAGCCGGTCCTGATGTTCAGAACTCCACGCCCGGCTGGCCCTTGATGCCGGAGCGGAAGGGGTGTTTGACGAGCTCCATCTCGGTCACCAAATCGGCGATGTCGATCAATTCTTCCTTGGCGTTGCGCCCCGTCAGCACGACGTGTGTCATGGCCGGCTTCTCGCTCTTCAGGAAGGCGACGACATCGTTGATATCGAGGTAGTCGTACCGCAGTGCGATATTGATCTCGTCGAGCAGCACCATGGAATTGCGCTCGTCGCGGATCAGCTCCTTGGCCTTTTCCCAGGCAGCCGACGCTGCGGCGACATCGCGGGCGCGGTCCTGGGTTTCCCAGGTGAAGCCCTCGCCCATGGTGTGGAACTGGCAGAGATCGGAGAAATGCTTCTCGATCAGGTCGCGCTCGCCGGTCCACATCGCGCCCTTGATAAACTGCACGACGGCCGACGGCTTGCCGTGGGCGATATGGCGGAAGATCATGCCGAAGGCGGCAGACGACTTGCCCTTGCCCTTGCCGGTGTGAACGATGATCAGGCCCTTGCCATCGGTCTTGGTCGCCATGATCTTGTCGCGCGCGGCCTTCTTCTTCGCCATCTTCTCGGCATGGCGGGCGTCGTCCTTGCCAACTCTGCCTTCTGCGATCTCGCTGTCCGGGGTCTCGTCGCTCATTGGGTCACCTCATTCTGTTGTCTGGCTAGAGCATGATGTCGAAAAGTGTGAGCGGTTTTCGGACGACATCACGCTCTATTTTTTTGATTTAAGTCGAACCGGGCCGAATTGCTGCGCGGCGTCCAGAGACTGCGGTCGATCGCTTCGAGCAGCCGCTTCTTCATCTCGCCAAATGCCGCCGGGTTCTTCTCGATCATGAAATCGCGCACGCCGGGATCGGCGACGAAGGCTTGGTAGACCGCCTCGAAGTGATGCTCGCCGACCGCGCCCGTCGTCGCCGAAAAGGCAAAGAGATAATCGACGGTGGCGGCGATCTCGGCTGCCCCCTTGTAGCCGTGGCGCATGACGCCCGCGATCCATTTCGGGTTGACGACGCGCCCACGCACGACGCGGCCGATCTCCTCTTCCAGCGAACGGATTACCGGCTTTTCCGGTCTGGAATGGTCGTTGTGATAGATCGAAGGGCGCGCGCCGGCGAGCCGCTCGGCGGCGGCGGCCATGCCGCCCTCGAACTGGTAATAGTCGTCGCTGTCGAGCAGGTCGTGCTCGCGATTGTCCTGGTTCTGGATGACAGCCTGCACCGAGCGCAGCCGCTCCTCGAACAGGCCGCGTTCGGCCCTGCCCTCTTCGCCGGCACCATAGGCATAGCTGCCCCAGACAAGATAGGCCTCGGCGAGATCGGCGCGCCGCTCCCAGCCCTTTTCATCGATCAGCGCCTGCAGGCCGGCGCCGTAAGCGCCAGGCTTCGAGCCGAAGACCCGATAGCCCGCCCGGCGCTTTGCCGAGACTTCGTCCAGGCCGGCGGCGCCAAGCCTTGCCGCCTCGCCTCGCATGCGCTCGGCAATGGGATTGTCGGCAGCATCCTCCTCCAGCGCGCCGACGGCGCGGATCGCCTTGTCGAACAGCGCTATCTGCTCGGGAAAGGCATCCCGGAAGAAGCCGGAAATGCGGAGCGTCACGTCAACGCGCGGGCGCCGAAGCATCGCCGGCGGAATGATCTCGTAACCGGTGACACGACGCGAGCTCATGTCCCAGAGCGGCTTGACGCCGATCAGCGCCAGCGCCTGGGCGATATCGTCGCCGCCAGTGCGCATGTTCGACGTGCCCCAAGCCGTCAGCCCGAAGGAGACAGGCCATTCGCCGTGATCCTGCACATAGCGGCGGACAAGCAGTTCGGCCGATTTCTTGCCGAGCTCGTAGGCAGCCGGCGTCGGCACGGCACGGCTGTCGACCGAGTAGAAATTGCGGCCGGTGGGCAAGACGTCGGGCCGCCCTCGCGTCGGCGCGCCGGATGGACCGGGCGCGACAAAGCGGCCGTCGAGGCCCTTGAGCAGAGCTTCGATTTCGGCGGGGCCGCAGGCGAGAATGGAGGGTTTGAGGCGGGTTTCGATTTCGGAGAGCACCACCCGTGTCGCCTTCCAGTCCTCGGGGCATTTGCTCTCGCCGGAAACGAACTTCGCCGCCAGCAGTTCGATGCGCTCGACGGTGTCGCCGTTGGTTCGCCATGGGGTATCGAGGAGGTCAGCGAGGATCTCAGAACGTGGCCCGGTCCAGATGGCGGCCATGTCGGTGTCGAGAGGGTCGAAGGAAGGCCCCTCCCCAACCCCTCCCGACAGGTGTGAGGGGCTTGCTGGGCGCCCCGTCTCAACATCAGCTTTGGCAATACGGGCTGCGGCAAGCGCAGAGGTAAGTCCCTCCCCCTTGTGGGGAGGGGTTGGGGAGGGGTCTTTCAGTTGGGAGAGATCTTTCAGCGCATCCCCAGCGATCGCCCGCTGCAAGCTCGCATCACCGCCCTCGCCAAGCCCGCGCGGCACCCGCGCCAGCGCCACAGTGAGGTCGGTCAGCAGCCGCCCCTCGGGCGACACCCCGAACACATGCAGCCCATCGCGGATCTGCATTTCCTTGAGGTCGCAGAGATAGGCGTCGAGCTTCTTCAGCGCCTCGCCCTCGCTTTCGCCCTTGGCGATACCGGCATCCCGGTCGAGACCGATATCGGTCACGAGATCGAGGATCTGGCGGCTGAGCAGGCGGATGCGGCGGGGATCGCCGCCAGACGCCTCGTAATATTCGTCGACCAGCGCCTCCAGATCCTTCAGCGGCCCATAGCTCTCCGCCCGCGTCAAAGGCGGGGTCAGATGATCGATGATCACAGCAGCATTTCGGCGCTTGGCCTGCGTGCCCTCACCCGGATCGTTGACGATGAAGGGATAAAGGTGCGGCAGCGGTCCAAGAATCGCCTCGGGATAACAGCTTTCAGACAGCGCCAGCGCCTTGCCCGGCAGCCATTCGAGATTGCCGTGCTTGCCCATATGGATGACGGCATGGGCGCCGAATTTGCGGCGCAGGAAAGCGTAGAAGGCGAGATAGCCGTGCGGCGGCACGAGATCCGGCGAATGATAGCTCTGTTTCGGATCGATATTATAGCCGCGTGCCGGCTGTATGCCGACGAGCACCTTACCGAAGCGCGCAAAAGGCAGAGCGAAGACGCCCTCGCGAAAATACGGATCGTCTTGCGGGCTTCCCCAGCGGGCTCTCACCTCATCCTGAATCTTATTGGGAAGAGATTGCAGGAAGCTGTTGTACAGACTCAAGGAAAGCGTTTCGCGGATGATCTTTCCGTCGGAACCGGAATTGGTCGGCCCGTCCATCAGATGGCGGATCAGCAGATCGCCGTCGGCGGGAATCTCGGCGACCGGATATCCCGCCGAGCGCATGGCGCGAAGCACCTCGATGGTGCCGGCCGGCGTATCCAAGCCGACGCCGTTGCCGAGCCGACCATCGCGGTTCGGGTAATTCGCCATGACGAGCGCGATGCGCCGGTCGCCGGCTGATGTCTTCCGCAGCCGCGCCCAATTGGCGGCAAGCTCCGCCGTATAACGCACCCGGCCGGCATCAGCCTGGCTGGCGACGATATTGGTCTCGACCCGCGCGTCGTAGCGGGCCGCCGTCTTGAAGGAGACCGCCCGCGCCAGCACCCGACCATCGACTTCAGGCAGGGCCACGTTCATGCCGAGATCGCGCGCCGACAAGCCCTGCGAGGAAGCCGCCCATGCCTCCCTCGACGAGGCGGACAGGATCGCCTGCAGCACGATCGCCTCATTCGCCTCCAGCACCGTCGGCTGCCGGTCGGCACCCGGTGCCGAGACCGCAAAGCCCGTCGTATTGATGACGACATCAGGTTTCAGCGCCGAAAATACGCTTTCGAGAATGCCTGTCGAAACCGGATCTTTGAGACTATAGGCAAAGACCGGCAGCGGGCGCAGGCCGAGTGTCATCAGCGCTTCGATCAGAGCTTCGATCGGCCCGGTCTCGCCGCTTTGGACGAGGGCGCGGTAGAAGCTGATGGCGACGATGGGTTGGGATCCCGCTTCTATCGCCGAGTTTGGAGTACCCCCCTCTGTCCTGCCGGACATCTCCCCCACAAGGGGGGAGATCGGCAAGTCGCTTGGGCTTCCTGCACAAGAACCGTTTGAAAATGCCGCAACACCTTCGGCGCATGAGATGGAACGAGGCCTCTCATCCCTGATCTCCCCCCCTGTGGCGGAGATGTCCGGCAGGACAGAGGGGGGTGCCACAGCCAAAGACGCCTCCGAAGACGATATAACAACCCGCCGCCACGCCTCAACCCCGATCAACGCCCGCCCCGGCCACCAAATACCCGCCTTCATCAGCGGCACCGCCGGCGCAGGCTTTTCGCCATCCGACAGCATCGCCTCAGCATAATCGAGAAACGCCTGCGTATTGGCATCGCCGCCCTCGATCAGATAGGCCCAGAGCGCATTGAGATCGTCGAGATCAACATTAGAGAACGGCACCAGCCCCGCATCCGGCCTGGCATCGCCCGGCAGCACGGCGATCAGCGCACCGGCGCGGGCGGCTGCCGCATGCAGCGCTTCCAGCGCATAGTGGAAATAGCTGGCGCCGCCGAGCGCACGCACGATGATCAGCTTCGCATGCCGCGCGGTGCGCTCGACATAGGTGTCGACCGACATCGGGTGCTTGAGGCTCATCAGGCTGGCGAGTCGCAGCGAAGGTGCTGTCCGGCGATCGCCATAGGCGGCGGCGATCGCGGCAAGCTCGCTGTCGGCCGCCGACAGGAACAGGATATCGCCCGGGGACTGCCCGAGGTCGATTGCCTCCTCACCGTCGCTGATCGTTCCTTGTTGAGCCAGAAGCAGATGCATCGGGTTATGCCAGCGTTTCGATCGCCGCCCTCACCGCGCCCTGATCCATTTTGTGCAGGCCGATGACGACGAGCCGCGTGGCGCGCTTTTCGCCAGTTGCCCAGGCGCGGTCGAAATAATGGTCGATGCGGCTGCCAACGGCCTGGAGTTGCAGGCGCATCGGCTTGCCCGAGACATCGACGAAACCCTTGAGGCGCAGCACGTCATGGGCTGAAATAACAGTCTTCAGGGACTCGATGAAGCCAGCGGGATCGGCAACAGGGCCAAGCTCGACAACGAAGCTGTCGAATTCGTCATGGTCGTGCGGCGCACCGTCCTCGTGCTCCAGCTCATGATGTGACTTGCGATTGGCGACATCGTCCTCCGTGCCGATGCCGAGGCCGAGCAGAATGCCGGCCGACACCTCGCCGTTCCTCGCCTCGATCATCACGGGCTTGCGCACCGTACGGGAAGCGACCTCGTCGCGCACCCTGATAAGGCCGGCAGCATCGATCAGGTCTGTCTTGTTGAGCACGATGAGGTCGGCGCAGGTGAGCTGATCCTCGAACAGTTCCTCGATCGGGCTTTCGTGATCGAGCGATTCATCCTCCGCGCGGCGCGCATCGACCGCATCATGGTCGTCGGCAAAACGGCCGGCGGCGACGGCGGCGCTGTCGACCACCGTAATGACGCCATCGACGGTCACCTGGGTGCGAATGTCGGGCCAGTTGAAGGCGGCGACCAGCGGCTGCGGCAGGGCAAGGCCCGAGGTTTCGATGACGATATGGTCGGGCCGATGTTCGCGTTCCAGCAGCTTGGTCATCGTCGGGATGAAATCGTCGGCGACAGTGCAGCAGATGCAGCCATTGGTGAGTTCGATGATGTCGTCCTCGGTGCAATTCTCCGCACCGCAGCCCTTCAACACATCACCGTCGACGCCGAGATCGCCGAATTCGTTGATGATCAGCGCAATCTTCTTGCCGCCGGCATTGGTGAGCAGGTTGCGGATCAGCGTCGTCTTGCCGGCGCCGAGGAAGCCGGTGATCACGGTTGCGGGAATCTTCTGCTGGTTCATGGACTTAACCCTTCATTTTCAACGGCAGGCCTGCCGCGATGAAATAAACTTCGGCGGCCTTCGCCGCGATCGATTGGTGCAAGCGGCCGACATGATCGCGAAAATCCCGCGCCATGCGATTGTCGGGCACGATGCCGAGACCGACCTCGTTGGAAACGAAAACGAGCCGTGCCTTCGCGGCAGGCAGAAAATCGGCAAGCGCAGCAAATTCCGCCGCCATCTCACGCTCCTCCATCATCAGATTGGTGACCCAGAGCGTCAGGCAGTCGACGAGAACGATGCGCCCCGGGCCATCGATGGCGTTGAGCTTGCCGACAAGATCGACCGGCTCCTCATGCGTCGTCCAGGACGGGCCGCGGTCGGCCTGGTGTCGGGCGATGTGCGCCTGCATCTCCTCGTCCCAAGCGCGGCCGGTGGCTACGTAATGGCGATCGAGGCCGGTCGCGGTGACGAGGGCTTCGGCGAAACGGGATTTGCCGGAACGTGCGCCGCCGAGGATGAAGACGGTGTTGGATGGGGAGGCCGTCATGCGAAAGCGGCCTCCAGAGGAAACGCAACGTTCCACCACGCTCCCTCATTCCTGTGCTCGTCACAGGAATCCAGCCACGGCGCGTCCGCGCCGTGAATGACTCTGTGCTGTCGTGAAATGATTCTTTCGCGCCCAAGGACTTGGGCGCACTGGAATCCTGTGACCAGCACAGGAATGAGGGAGGAGAGGAAAGTGCCTCGCAAATGCACCGAGCCACAGGGCTCAACCCGTCTTTCGGTCCCCCCTCGCGAATGAGAGGAAGCGAGGCGCCCCCGCACATCTCTTCTCCCCAGCGGGGAGAAGGTGCCGGCAGGCGGTTGAGGGGGTGAGCGGCGAAGCCGCGAATGCACTGAGCGCAAGCGAAGGGCAATGATGAAGGGCGTGCCGTGCGGCCCCCTCATCCGACCCTTCGGGCCACCTTCTCCCCGCTGGGGAGAAGAGGAAGCAAATAGCGCCGCACCAGGCCGCGCCGAATTCAATCGTTCAGCCAAGACAACCTCCGTGCTGGCAACGGGCATAGTGCCCAGGTGTGGGCTTCTTGCCCGGCACGTATGGCAGGTCTCCTGGCTCGCGGTTATCGGCCGCGATCGGGGCAGACCGGAAACCGGTCGCCCTGATCGTGCCAGCGGATCATCCTCGCCTTCCCGGCCGCATCAGTGAAAAGGTGGACGATTCGTAGACTTGAGAGGCGTCCGACCCCGGTTGATCACCATGCATTTCCAGTGGCTTTTCCGGCATATCGCCTATCCCGCCCGCTTGCATGATTGCAAGCCGCCGGCCGGAAGGGCTTAGTGCCGGATGGAAGACCCTGACCGCTCTACAGTCGCGGGGTCGGCTGTGATGAAGGCGCCCGGCTTGGGTCCGCCCCGTCACATTCCCTTTTCATCCGGAAGGGCGTAACACCGATCCGGAACCATCCGTTATGTCAGGATGGTCAATCGACCATCCGTTATCGGGATGGTTAGGCAAGCGCAGGGGTGAAGTCAACCGACCTTGGCGGTCGACCGGTTGACGGCCAGCCGGTATGCTTGCTCCAACACGACTTACTCTACCTAAAACATCGTCATTTATCAGAGACTTACGTCACAAATATTTATCCCGCCCGCCGAGTTTTCGCCGCAATTGCGTCGCAAGCGGGCTGCGCGATCATCTCCGCCCTTGACCGGGCCTCTCCTCGCCTAGTTGTCTAGCCATGCTTATGAAATTGGATCGGCGCCGTTTCCGCGCGCTGCGTGTTTTCTTCGATCCGGGACGCCTGCGCGCGCTGACCCGCCGTAGCGAGGTCGGCCTGTCGCTGGCGGGCGCCGTCGTCGGCATCATCTCGGGTCTTGCCGTCACCGGCATGAGCTACGTCTCCAACGAGCTGCATCAGCTGGTCTTCGGCATCGCCGACAGCGAACGGCTGAGCGCGTCCGAGATCGAGAGCAAGATGCTGCTGCTCACCGCCCCCGTCATCGGCGGCGCCCTGCTCGGCCTGTTGCTTCTCGTGCTGGCGAAACGGCGCAAGAAGCCGATGGTCGACCCGATCGAGGCCAATGCGCTGCATGGCGGCCGCCTGTCCCTGACCGACAGCATCATCGTTGCCGTGCAGAACCTGATCTCCAACGGTTTCGGCGCCTCGGTCGGCCTGGAGGCCGGCTATACCCAGCTTGCCGCCGGCCTCGCCTCGAAATTCGGCCTGAAGCTGCAGCTTCGCCGCTCGGACCTGCGCACCCTGGTTGGCTGCGGCGCGGCGGGCGCCATCGCCGCCGCCTTTAACGCACCGCTGACCGGTGCTTTCTACGCTTTCGAGCTGATCATCGGCTCCTATACGATCGTCTCGCTGACGCCTGTCGTCGTCTCCGCCCTTGTCTCGACTCTGATCGCAAGGCTGCTTGCCGGCAGCGATTTCACCATCGATATCGGCAGCTTCGGCTCAGTCGTGCCGGCCGATTATATCCCAGCGCTGCTGCTCGGCATTTTCTGCGCCGGTGTCGGCATCCTGATCATGCAGGGCGTCGCTTTTGTCGAGGAGCTGGCGCGCAAGAGCTCAATCGCCCCACCCTTCCGTCCGGCACTCGGCGGCATCATCGTCGGGCTCTTGGCTATGATCTCGCCGCAAGTGCTCTCGGCCGGCCACGGCGCGCTACATCTCAATCTTTCCCGTGAGGTGGCAATCCCAACGCTGATCGGCCTCTTCCTCTTGAAATCCTTCGCCTCGGCGATCTCGATCGGCTCCGGCTTCAGGGGTGGGCTATTCTTCGCTTCGCTGTTCATGGGCGCCCTGCTCGGCAAGCTCTTTGCCTATTGTGGCCCCTACTTCGCCGATGCGACGCTGACGCCCGTCATCTATGCCGTGGTCGGCATGAGCTCGCTTGCCGTCGCCGTCATCGGCGGGCCGCTGACCATGACGTTCCTGGCGCTCGAAATCACCGGCGATTTTCCGATCACGGCGCTGGTGCTCGCTGCCGTCATCACCTCCTCCCTCGTCGTGCGCTCGACCTTCGGCTACTCCTTCGCCACATGGCGGTTCCATCTGCGCGGCGAAAGCATCCGCAGCGCCCACGACGTCGGCTGGATCCGCAATCTGACGGTCGACAAGCTGATGCGCGCCGACGTCAAGAAGGCGAAGGCGGGCATCACGCTGGAGGAATTCAAGCAGGCCTTCCCGATCGGCTCGACCCAGCGCGTCATCCTCGTCGAGGAGAGCGACAAATATGCGGGCTTGGTGCTGGTGCCGGAGATCTACGCCAACCCGACCGACGCCCAGGACGAGGGCAAGACGCTTGCCGATTTCATCCACTACCGCAACGACTTCCTGCAGCCGCAGATGAATGCCAGACAGGCGGCGGCGATCTTCGACAAGAGCGAAAGCGAAGCGCTCGCCGTCGTCAACAACCTGATCGAACGCAAGGTGATCGGCCAGCTCAGCGAAAGCTATACGCTGCGCCGCTACAGCGAAGAACTCGACCGCCGCCGCCGCGAGGTCTCCGGCGAGATCTAAGCCGCTATGATCCGGGGCCGGCGAGCTTGAACACCTCTGCCCGCTTCGAAACGCCGCGCAATTCAAACGAACCCAGATACTCGCAGGCCACGGCGCAGGTGGTCGCGAAGCTCTCCGACATCAGCAGGTCTTGCTCCAGCGTGCCGCAGAGCTTTTCAAGCCGCGAGGCCTCGTTGACGGCCCTGCCGATCACCGTGAAATCGAGCCTGCCGCGGGCGCCAACGTTCCCGTAGAAAACCTCGCCGAGATGAAGGACGACATCGACGCCGATATCGGGGCCGCCGTTTTGCGTCCGCTCGCGGTTCAGCGCCTCGTTTGCTTTCAGCAGATTCTTCGCGGAAGCCAGCGCGGCCATGCAAGCCTTCTGTGGGTCGTCGGCGTCGGTCGGAAAGATCGCCAGCACGCTGTCGCCCATGAACTTGAGGATTTCGCCGGAATTTTCCTCGACATGCCGGTCGATCAGCTCGAAATGTTCGTTCAGAAACCCGACGATCTCGCCGGGTTGATAGACCTCGGTCAAGGCGGTGAAATTTCTGAGGTCCGCAAGCAGGATCGCCGCATTGATGGAACCGCCCGTTCCCCTCTGGGTCTCGCCGGCCAGGATGCGCGCGCTCGTTCTGGCGCCGGTATAGACCGCGAGGATATCGGTGGCGGTTTTCGATGCCGCCACACGGTAAGCCGCCAGCCCCAGCGCTGGGACAAGCGCTTTGACTGTTACCAGTTGATCATCGGAAAATCCGCCCGGCGCATCGCTGGTCAGCGAGAAGCCGAGCCCGCGTAGCGCGACTTCCTTCGGGAATTCGAAAAGGCTGACCACGTGATCCGTGCCGCCGGCGAGCGCGAATTCCTTGAGCTGCGGATAGTCGAAACCTTCACCTTTCGCCAGTATCCAACGCCCCGTCCTTTCGCCGCGGCTCAACAGGTAGAATATCGGCGTTTTCTCGAAATTGCGCTCTTCCACGCTGCCATGCGCCGCATTTTCAAGAACCGTTGCACCGCCCCGGATGAAATTGGCCGAAACGCCGCGATACATAGGGTGAATGGATGGCATAGTGATGCTGGCCCTCCAGATGGGAAAGCCGTCCGCGATCAACCGGTCGCACAGGCCGGCGACGAGATCGCCAATATGCTCACTAGTGATTCCATGTTCTATAAGCCACTGAATATGATCGTTAATTTTTGAATCTCCACATGACCGACGCAGTCTATCGTCGGAAATCGGGCAAATGGACGGCGATGACCAACGGGGGCGTTGCACGTCGACCAATAGTCGAGTCAGGCAGATATTTCTAGCCACGGACTCCGGCAACGACAACCACAGGCCAGAGGGAATGATACCTGCCGTTGCCGTCATTCGCCTGCCGACGAAGGGCAACGGAGAGTGCTGCAGAAATGAAGACGGTGCCGTAGCGCCTACGAATATCTCACATCCTGACCGTCATGCCGCCGTTGACCGTCAGCACATCGCCGTTGACGAAGGAAGCGGCGGCGCTTGCGAGAAACAGCGCCGCGCCGGCGATCTCGTCTGGGCGTCCCCAGCGCTGGACCGGGATGCGCTGGCGCACGAAGGGCATCAATTCCTCGTTCGCAGCCATCGCCGCGTTCGTCTCGGTGGCGAACCAGCCGGGCGCAATCGCGTTGCTGGTGATGCCGTCCGGGCCGAATTCAACCGCCATGCCGCGCATCAGTCTGGTCAGTCCCTTCTTTGCTGCAGGGGGAACGCGGCGCCGCCACGATTCTCTTCTCCCCATCGGGGAGTAGGTGCCGGCAGGCGGTTGAGCGACTATCTGGGTTGTCAAGTTGCGCATTCGAATTCTCTTCGCGCATCCCGTGCTTTTGCATTGAGAATGACCAGCAGTTTTCGGGCGAGCGCAATGCGGATAACCATTTTTGGCTTGCCAGCGCTCTGCAACCTTTGCCTGAAGGCAGCCAAATGCGGATCGTACCTGGCCGCGGTGGCGGCGACCAGGAACAGGATGCCACGCGGTCCGGAGCGCCCGCCGCGCACCGGCCGGGGTCCGCTGCGTTTGCCGCTATCGTTGGCAATCGGCGCCAGGCCGGCCAGTTTGACGATCGCCTTGTTGGAGATTCGGCCGATTTCGGGCAGTTCGGCCATCAGCCGGGCAACGGTACGGTCCGCCACCCCCTTGATCGAGCGAAAGGCTTGGTTGAGGCAGGCCCAGAGCGGATCGTCGTCGATCATCGAGGCAATCTCGCCCTCAAGGGTGCGGCTCTGGCGCACCAGAAGCGCGATCACTTCGTCGAGGCTTGCCACACTCTGCTGATCGCGGGCAGCACTGCGGCGCTGCCTCTGGACGGTCAGATCGCTGGTGACCTGAGACAGCCGCGTCATCAGCGCCGACAGCCGCAGCTGCGCGGCTTTCGGCGGCGGCAGGGCAGACAGCCGCCTGGCCTCGGCATAATGGGCGATCATCGCCGCATCGATCCGGTCGGTCTTTTCCAGAAAGCCCATGGCCTCGGCAAAGCGGCGCACATGGCGCGGATTGGCAAGCGCGCAGGCGATCCCCAACTCCCACAACAGCAGGAAGGCCGAACGCTCGTAGCCGCCCGACGCCTCCATGACGACGAGCTCGACACCCTGCTCCCGGCAGAGCGCAGCCAGCGCGCCGATGCCGGCCGCATCGTTGCTGAAACGCTCAAAAACCCCGGACGGGCGGATAAACGCATCCAGCCAGTCCTTCGAAACATCCACTCCACATATAACTCTGTTCACGGTAACCTGCCTTGTGCGTGCGGTTGAAGCCAAGCGACTATTCGGTCGTACGTGACGATGACGAAGATCCCAGGCTCATCCACGGTTGTAACCGGAGGGGGAAACGGGCGACTTCGTCACGCCTCTGGCTGGGTGGCCACCCAGCCAGAGGCTCAATCGCTTCCATCGCACATAAAATCTAACATGCAGATACAAGGGGGTGAGCGGCGGAGCCGCGAATGCGCTGAGCGAAAGCGAAGGGCAATCAATGACGTAGTGCCGCGTCGCCCCCTCATCCGACCCTTCGGGCCACCTTCTCCCCGCTGGGGAGAAGAGGGAGCCAGCCGCGATCTTTGTCATCCCACAGACTAGGAACGATGCGGCAGCCGCCCACGACACACCCAGCCTAGCCAATCAACCCGGCCAGCCAGCGCGGATCGAGATGACGTTCCAATTCTCCGGCGATCTCGTCGAGCGCCTGCTCGACGCTCTCGCGGTAATTCCTCCGCTCGCCTGATAGGCCGAAGCTTTGAAGCAGTCGGGCGCGGTAGGCGTCGCTGCCGAAGAGCCCGTGCAGATAGGTGCCCATGATCCGGCCGTCGGCCGACAGCGCCCCGTCGGGCGCGCCGTCGATGATTACGGAAGGCCGATTGCAATCCGGGCCGCGGGTGATGCCGAGATGGATCTGGTAGCCGGCGAGCGGCGCGTCATATTCGGTCGAGCGGGCCTGGCTGTTGCGCACGGTCTTTTCCAGCGCCATCTCAGTCTCGATGTCGAGCAGCCCGAGCCCCGGCGTCTCGAGCGTCCCGCCCTCGATGCCGAGAGGGTCGCGCACCCTGCGGCCGAGCATCTGATAGCCGCCGCAGATGCCGATCACCCGGCCGCCGCGCCTGACATGCGCCTGGAGATCGCGGTCCCAGCCCTGCGCCCTGAAGTCCGCGAGATCCGATATCGTCGATTTCGAGCCGGGAAGCACAACGAGGCTCGCATCGGCAGGTATCCGCTCGCCTGATCGCACGAACACCAGCTCGACATCCGGCTCGGTCCTCAGCGGATCGAGATCGTCGAAATTGGCGATACGCGGCAGCACCGGCACGGCGATCTTCAGCGCGCCCGTCCCGCCCCTCGCCAGCCGTTCGAGCACGGCCGAATCTTCGGCCGGCAGGCGCGCAGCCCCCCTCAGCCACGGCACGATGCCGAAACACGGCCAACCGGTAAAACCCTCGATGGCGCGGATGCCGTCGTCAAACAGCGAGACGTCGCCGCGGAACTTATTGATGATATAGCCTGAAATCATCGCCCGGTCGCTATCATCGAGGATCGCATGCGTGCCGACCAGGGAGGCGATGACGCCGCCGCGGTCGATATCGCCGACGAGCACGACAGGCACGCCGGCCCGCGTCGCAAAGCCCATATTGGCGATATCGCCGGGCCTGAGATTGATCTCGGCCGGCGATCCGGCGCCCTCGACGATAACGAGGTCGGCCCCTGCAGCGACTTTTTCGAAACTTTCGAGCACGGCGCCGAGCAACTGAGGCTTCAGCCGCTGGTAATCGCGTCCTTTCGCCTGCCCAAATACCCTGCCCTGCAGGATGATCTGGCTGCCATTTTCCGATTGCGGCTTGAGCAGCACCGGGTTCATGTGCACCGAGGATGGCGCGCGCGCGGCCAACGACTGCAGCCACTGCGCCCGGCCGATCTCGCCGCCATCATCGGCGACCGCCGCATTGTTCGACATGTTCTGTGGCTTGAACGGCCGGACGGTCAGCCCACGATTGGCCGCCAACCGGCAAAGGCCCGCAACCAGCACCGTCTTGCCGACATCGGAGCCGGTCCCCTGCAGCATGATCGCTCTTGCCATGATGGCCTGTATTCGCCTCTCGTTCAGGCGAGGCCTACAATGGGCGGCAACCTCGGGTCAAGCTTGGCTCGGGTCAAGACTTGGCCCGGCGCAAGACTTGGCTCCCACGCAAACGCGAAAACCGCGCATGGCCTTGGCTCTGCGCGGTTTGCCGAAAACTCAGGCGTCTTCGCCCTTACACGGCGAAGCTCGCTTTCTCCGGTACGCACTACCTGAACCGGAGAAGCGGCGGTCATTGCTGCCACGCCCCAACTGATAACGGCACATTCTTACCGGAGAGTTATTGAAGGCTTACGCAAGTGTTAATTTTGATCTTTTTTGACATTCTCGCCAAAATTTCTGCCGAAGATCCGCCGCCGGTCGCGAAGAGCGTGCATTTCGCCGGAGAGCGCCATTTTCGGGATGCCGACATAAATTCTTCGAATTCAATAATTTAGTCATGCAACCATGAGCAGAAGATGGTTGATTTCTGCGAGCGAACGCGTAGGCTTCATCAAGATGCTCCATTGTTGAACATGGCCTGCCCATGAACCGGAAAGCCTGTCGCGGTATCGCCCGGCAGGCATTGTCCCTTCGGGTGCCGGAGAGATTTGTCGGTTGATTTCAGACCTGCGCGTCCGCCTAAGAAGAATTCGGGGAATGACGATGAAGACGTTTCTGATTCCGGCCGTCTTTGCCGCGGCTCTTTCTACCGTCGCGCCGGCTGAAGCCGCTGAGTGCGGCAGCGTTTCGATCGCCGAAATGAAATGGGCCTCGGCAGGCATCGCGGCGAGCTTCGACAAGATCATACTGGAAAAGGGATACGGCTGTTCGGTCACCATTGTCGATGGCGACACTCTGCCGACTTTCGCCTCGATGAATGAGAAAGGCACCCCCGACATCGCCTCGGAATACTGGATCAATTCCGTCAGGTCCCTGCTCGATCAGGCCGTCAACAGCGGCCGGTTAGTGGAGGGGGCCGAAATCCTGGCTGACGGCGCCGTCGAGGGTTGGTGGATTCCGAAATTTATCGCCGACGCCCACCCCGACATCCGCTCGGTCGAAGACGCGCTGAAACATCCCGAACTCTTCCCCGCCGAGGACGACCCGTCGAAAGGCGCAGTTTACAACTGCCCCGCCGACTGGAGCTGCCAGATATCGACCACAAATCTGTTCAAGGCGCTTGCCGCCGACAAGAAGGGCTTCGAGCTCGTCGAGACCGGCAGTCCCGAACGGCTCGATGCATCGATTGCCCGAGCCTTCGACAACAAGGTCGGCTGGCTTGGTTATTACTGGGCGCCGACCGCCGTCCTCGGCAAATACGACATGACGCGCCTGAGCTTCGGCGTCGGCCACAACAAGAGCGAATGGGACCGCTGTACCGCAGTTGCCGGCTGCGCCAGGCCCGAGGTCAACTCCTACCCCGTCTCGCGCGCCTTCACACTGATGACCAGGTCCTTCGCCAGCCGCGCCGGGCCTGTCACGACCTATCTCAAGACCCGCAAATGGGACAATGCGACGATCAATCAGGTGCTCGCCTGGCAGGACGAAAACCGTGAAAGCAATGAGGGTGCCGCGATCTATTTTCTTCGCAATTACGAGAGTCTGTGGACGAAATGGGTGCCAGTCGATGTAGCCGAGAAGGTCAAGGCGAGCTTATAACGGCAAAAACACGATCAAGCATGGACGATTCGATGATTCCCTTTCCTGACCGCGATACCGTTGCGGAAAAGCTCGCCGCGCTGTCGGAGACCGACAAGTCGTATCTGGCGCTGCTCATGGAAAATGCTGCCCAGGACGACAACCTGCTCGACGGCCTGCGCCGCCATCTCGATCTTGCCGCCGGATCGCGTTTCCTGAACTCGCTGAAGCTCAAAAATCTGGGAATCTGGCTCGGAACCCAGGCGCCGGACCGGTTGCAGATCCGGCTGACGGAAGCTGCCCGCTCCAGCCAGCATCCCGCCTACCAGGCCTTCCGGACCGGTCTCGACCGATCCGGCGGGCTGGAAAAGGCTTATCCCCCGGTCACCCCTTGGAATGATCCGAACTCGGTCATCTGATCCGGCCCCGGCCGATATCTGATCCCGCGGTCAATATCTGATCCGGCAATCCTCAGAAGAAAGCTGAATCGTCATCACTTCTTCGCGGCGCGGTCGACCGAGCGGCCGGCATCCTGCGTGGCGTTCACGGTATTTGCCGTATCCTTTCCTATGCCGCGGATCGTGTTGCCGCAGGAGGAAAGGGCAAGAAGAACCATAAAAGCTGCGGCAATTTTGGCCGTTGTCGTCATCTCGGATATCCTTGTTTGAAATCAACCCCGAACGGCGACAATTGCCGTCCCGCGCCAATAACGCACGACAAACCAAAAGGTTCACTGGCTATGATGCTGCTAGGCGGCGACCGCTTTCGCTCTCTCGGCAAAGGCGCCGCGAATGCTGTCGGCCACCCTCTCGATCGGCCCCGATAGCTGCGAGGCGGTCAGCAGGCGGATATCGAAGGCGCCGAGCTCCGGCAGCCCTTCCTGAGGCCCGAGGATCGCCATGTCCTCGTTGACATAGGAAAGCGGCAACGGTGCGATGGCGAGATCGGAAAGCACGGCGGCACGTTGCGCCATCGTGTGGCCGCTGAGATAGGCGACGCGATAATGCCGCTTATTGCGTTCGAGCTGCGAGAGCGCTTCCTGGCGCCAGATGCAGCCATCCTCCCAGATCGAGATCGGCAGGGGATCGCGGCGATGCGCCGAACCACACTTGGCGCCGGCCCAGACCAGCCGCTCGCGGAACACGACCTCACCGCCCGTCGGGAACGGCCGTGTCGCACAGTTGATCAACGCCAGGTCGAGCCGTTGCTCCTCCATGCGTTTCTTCAGCCCCATGCTCATGTCGATTGTCACGTCGACCATGATGCCGGGATAGCTCTCGGCGAAACTCTTCAGAATACTCGGCAGCAGCCGTTCGCCGATATCCTCCGGCGCGCCGAGCCGCACGACGCCGCTGAGCTCCGGCATGATGAAGCGCGACACCGCTTCATTCGACAGCGCCAGAATGTTGCGAGCATATGACAGCAACATCTCGCCGTGGCGCGTCAGCGAAACCGAGCGTGCGTCGCGCAGAAACAGTGTCGCACCAAGCTGCTCTTCAAGTTTCTTGATCTGCATCGACACCGCCGACGGCGTGCGGAAGACCGCCTCGGCGGCGGTCGAAAAATTGCCCGTCTCGGCGATGGCAACAAAGGTGCGCAATACATCGTTGTCGAGCAGCGGAATGGGACGGCGAAAGGGAATGCTCATCGTCGCATCTTTCAATTTTTCTGATTTATAACCCCATATCATTTTGTTTGATTGAATGTCAATTGAACCCGATATTTCGCGTGTCGGCAGCAAAATGCAGCCAAGGAGGCCCGACATGTCTCAAACAAGCATCTGGAATATCGTACAGGCCCTTTCCGCATTCAAGGCGCAGAGACGCAGGGATGCCAACCATGAGCATGCGCTCCGGGAGTTAAGGCGCTTTCCGCCACATCTGCTGGCAGATTGCCAGCGCGAGATGGAGTTGACCCTTCCGGAGCGCCATGCATGCGATGGGACGCGGTAGAGACGCGTCACCGCTTTGAATCCGCTCAGGATCTGCACGGATCGATGCCGGTCCACTTGCAACGTCCGCTCGACCTGCGCCGTAGCGGCCGACCGACAGCCGAACGGCGATCACAGCCCGCCCAGCAGTTTGAACGCAATGATCCACATCGTGAAAGCGACGAGCGTTTCCAGCACGCGCCAGGATGAGGGTTTCGAGAAGATCGGCCGCAGCCGTGTAGCGCCATATCCGAGCGAAAAGAAGAACAGGAAGGAACCCGTCACCGCCCCTGCCGCAAATGAAGCCTGCTCTCCCGGATATCGGGTCGATATCGTGCCGAGCAGTACCACGGTGTCGAGATAGACGTGCGGGTTGAGCCAGGTGAGTGCGAGGCAGGTCGCCAGTGTCTGCCGGAAGCTCGATGGTTTGGCTTCCGCGGCCGTGAGAGCGGTGGACGACCGCAAGGCGGAATAGAGGCTTCTTGCCCCGTACCAGACCAGAAATACGGCTCCGCCGTAGCGCATGACGGGATCGAGCCAGGGCATCAACCTGGCGATTTGTTGAAGGCTGGTCACGCCAAGCACGATCAGCGCTGCATCCGATACCGCGCATGCGAGGCAGATGGCGAAGACATGTTCGTTGCGCAAGCCCTGGCGGAGGATGAAGGCGTTCTGCGCGCCGATGGCGACAATCAGGCTGAGGCCCATCATCAGGCCGGTTCCATAAATCGAAAAATTCATCGCTTCGGCCAACGCCCCTCATTTCGGTGAGGTTGCCCTATCGCTATTGGGAGAATTAGGCTAATTAATCCACCTTACTCCAATTAAGTAAAACTAATCCATGATCGACTATCCCGCTCTTCACGCAGTTGCAACCATTGTCCAGACAGGCAGCTTCGAAAGAGCCGCGACCGTGCTGAACGTGACGCCTTCGGCCATTTCCCAGCGCGTGAAGCAGCTCGAAGAGCGTCTCGGCGTCGTCCTCATCGTTAGGGGCGCGCCGTGCACGGCGACGGAAAAGGGAGAATGGCTCTGCCGCCATATGGAGAATGTCGGTATGCTCGAAGCCGAACTCTTCGGGCAGCTGCCGGCACTCGTCGATCCCGACGAGCCCCGCCAAAGGGTCACGCTTCAAATCGCGACGAATGCCGACAGCCTCGGGACATGGTTCGTCGAGGCCATGGCGAATTTCACCAGGAGCTCTTCCTATTTGCTGAACGTCGCCGTCGACGATCAGGACCACACCGCCGAATGGCTGCAGCGCGGGCGGGTGATCGCTGCCGTCACCAGCCTGGAAAAGCCGGTCCGCGGATGTCGGCGTTTTGCACTCGGCGTTCTCAGATACCATGCGACGGCAACCCCCGACTTCGTCGCCCGTCACTTTCCGCATGGCGTGACATCAGAGGCAATCCGCAGCGCCCCGGCGCTAACCTTCAATCAGAAGGACAGGTTGCAAAGCAGTTGGATCAGGCGGATGTTCGGACACGATCTCGACCACCCCACCCACTGGCTGCCGTCGCCGCAAAGTTTCGTCGAAGCCAGCCTCTCGGGCATGGGCTGGGGAATGAACCCCACCCAGCTGACCCGCGAGCATCTGTTATCGGGACGGCTGGTGGAGCTGGTTCCCGATACGCCGTTGGACGTCCCGCTCTATTGGCAGATAAACCGCTTTGCCGCCGATCGCTTGGCGGAGCTGACGCGGGAGGTCATCAAGGTCGCGAAACGCAATCTCTGACGCTTCACTCATCTCGGCGACCGAGTGCGCTTTTGTCAGACGTAAGCGGTGCGGCTGCCGAACTCGCTGGTCTCTACGCGAATAGCGCTCTCCTATGTTATGGTGATGATCTCCAGTTCCTGGCCGCCTGTCTGCACCATATCCCCAACAGCCTTGCCCATCAGGAGCCGCGCCACCGGGGAGACATAGGAAATGGTCCCGGCCTTCGGATCGGCCTCGTCCTCCCCGACGATGCGATAGGTCTGCTCGCGCCCGTCGTCACGGTGGAAAGTCACCGTGCTGCCGAAGGCAACCCTGTCGGTTGACGTCGGGTCAGGCATAAGCTGGGCGGTGCGAAGTCTTGCGGCTAAGTAGCGAAGATCACGCAAGGGATTGGCCGTCTGCCGCCGCCGTTCGTTCACGTCTTCGATGGGGGTCGCAGTATCATAGGCCTCGCGAGCCTGCTGGAACTGCAATTCCAGAGCCTTCAATCCCGCTTCCGTGACGAGGTTCGGATGCGGCGAGATCGGACGATCGGGCAGCAGGGTTTCCGAAGCGGTTTCGAAACTCTCTTCCTTGGTGAAAGCGACGGCCAATCTCGGACTCCGTTTTAGCGCGATGCGGTCTCGTAGCTGATGGGCGATTGCCCAGATCTCTGTTGGAACCATACACCGACTGCAGACGAACCGCCAATCGGGCCCATCGACGGCCGCTTTTCCTGTCACGCCCCCAACTTGGGAGCGTTAGGAACGTCCTGCGCCGCATGGCGTTTATACCACGGTGCGCCGTGGCGCATCGGATACACTCTGATAACCACGGCCGAGGAGGAGCAAATGCCCGGCGAGCAGCGAGAGGGCCAGGACAAAGTCTGGACCAAAACATGCCTTCGCTCCTGACGGATGCCATGCCGCTGACGCCAGGCTGGTGGGATATCGGCGCGCGGATCATGCTGACATTGATTGCCGGCGGCCTCATCGGCCTTGATCGCGAGCGCGGCGGTCATGCGGCAGGTTTCAGAACCACGATCTTGGTGGCGCTTGCCGCCTGCCTGGCGATGATCCAGGCAAACCTTCTTCTGTCGACATACGGAAAGACGCCTGGCTCGTTCACGCAGATGGACGTGCTGCGCTTTCCGCTCGGCGTCCTGACGGGCGTCGGCTTCATCGGCGGCGGAGCGATCCTCAAACGCGGCGACATGCTGACCGGGGTCACGACGGCGGCGACCTTGTGGTTCATGACGGTGGTCGGCCTCTGCTTCGGCGGGGGCCAGATCCTGACCGGCATCGCGGCGACGGCGGTTGGCTTTATCGTCCTGTCGCCCTTGAAGCGTCTGGACGCCTGGCTGCGCTGCGAACAGAAGGCAACGCTTGTCGTCCGCGCCTCAAACGGCAATGTCCCCGAGCTATCGGAAGTTCTGAACCCGCTCAGATGCCATGCAGGCTTCCTGTCACTCCACCGAACCGCCGATAGCGGCGCCGAGGTGACGTTCGAGCTGCGATGGCTCGCCAGGGACCCCGACGCGTCGGCACGCGCGATCCTGAACGCGCTTTCGAACACGCATGAGGTCGCGGATTTCTCCATGAAGTCGATGACGATATAAGCTTCGCGGTGACACGCCGGCGGCGGTTCCACATCTCTCATTTCGAAACGTGCTGAGGTTTTCCTTTCCTCTTGGTTGAGGCAAATTCCTCGAGCTGTTTCTCGCTCATGGATTCGACCATCTGTTTCGAGGCGCCTTTGAGTTCGCTCTTGGGTGTCTCGCCACGCTTGGCCGAAAGTGCAGCGCCTGCCGCCTTCTGCTGGGCCTTGGACTTGGCTGGCATATCGATCTCCTTTTTGCTCGAACAGAACGGCCGCCGGCGTCAAAGCTTCTTGAGCTCGTCAGGTTTGTGGGCGGCACGCTTTTCCGACGTGTCGCTCTCGACGATATATTGCGGCTCGGTCTTCGATGCCTTCACGCTGTGGCCTTTGATGTTCGTCGGACTGCTCTGCTTTTTGACCGCCCTGCCCTCTGTTTTCCCAGGCTGGTATTCCAGCTGACCTCATCGCCCATCTTCAATTGCTTCGACATGACGGCCGCTTGCAAGGAGGCTGCGGCTTATAAGCCGCAGCCGACCGATTGTCAGTTGATAGTGGCCCACTGGCTTCGGACATCCCTGGCGTTCTTCGACAGGTGGACGTGGGCGTCCACGTGGTCGACCCAATCGAGCGGGATCAAGTGGTGCTTACCATCCCCCGAGTCGGTCTTCGTCAGCTTGATGCGCGTGGGGCCGTCGAGATGATCGACTGTGCCGACATGGGTGCCGTCGGCAGCCCGAACTTCCATATGTTCACGGATCTGATCTGCGGAAATCATCGTTTCCTCCTTTGCATCATTGTCGGATACGAAGCGGCAACGACGTGGAGCCGACTTGGTTCCAAACACGAGCGACCGTGTTCAATCATCAGTCAACTCCCAGTTATCATCCGGGTTGAAGGTCCTGATGCCGGCAGCTATTTTTTCGGTCTGCCGGCCGAGATCGGCCTGGTAGACCGTGCCGTTAGCATTCACTTGGAACGTGTGCACGCCGGTTTCGCCATATCGGATCGGCCAGGCGATCAGTGCGAATCCTGCGATCATGTTGCCGTTGATCACGTAATCGAACTTTCCGCCCGCGATGTTCGGCCCCTGGCTTTCGATAATCCTGTAGCGATAGCCGTAATAGCCCTCGCCGGCCTTCGCTTTATCAAGCGCCGCATTGTCTTCGAGGGCGTTGCCCGCCGGGCTGTCACCCTCGCCCAGATCAGGCGACCAGTAGAGACCGTCAGTTTTGCCGTCGCTGCTGATCAGTTTCTGGGCATATTCCAGGACGCCGTCATCGTCGTGGTCGGCGGAAGAATATTCCTTTTGGGCGTCGACATAGGCCCGCATCGTGTCGATGGTCTGCAATTCGTTCTCGCCGACGCGACGATCGATGATCTCCTCGAACCCGGCATACGTGTCGAAACCCCATTTGCCATCGTCGCCCTTCGCGATCGGAAATGGCAGAGGCCACAGTTTGTCGCCGATCTCGATGATCTTGCGGCCATCGACGTCCTTCACGACGATCTTCTTGCTTGTGCCGTCCCGGATCTGTGCGTAGGTGTCCATCACGCCTTCGTCTGCCTTCGCTTTCGCCGCATCAATTCCCAGCAGCGCCGTAAACTTGTCGAAATCATCAGCCGACAAGGCCGCCTTGAAGGCCTCGACGGCTTGTTCCGGCGTCTCGAATACCGGAGGATCGCTCTGCGAAGCGAAGCCCGAGATGACGGTCGCATCGGATGGCTCTGCCGCAGATGTCGAAACCGGATTGGTGGCGAGAGCCGCAAGAGCGAACACAGAACCCAGAAGCATGTTTCTGACTGACTTGGTCATCACTTTCCTCCTTCTTTCGGTCACCGACGACCGCCGCCGCGGCCACCACCTCCACCACCGCGGCCACCACCACCGCCACCGCGGCCGCCGCCACCGCCGTGCATTACTCTACCGCCGCCGCGATTGCTCCCGGCCATGGCCTGTCTGCCGCGGTTGGACTGCATCTGCGCGCGCCTGCCGCTGTCGACCTGACCGAGGGCTGATGGCTTTCTGGGCCGGTTGTCGACGCGGGACGCTGGCTTCGCCTTTGCGACTGGACGTTTGGCGTTGGCCCCGGACCTTGCCTTTTCGCCAGCTCTGTTCGTCGGCCTCGCGTCGGGCCTGCGGTTCTGCGCGGCCTGCGCTGCCTTCCCGCCTCCAGGAGCCGCTCCCGTATTGCCTGGCTTGTTGCGGGCAGCACTGATCCTGTCCGCATCGATCTTGCTCTTGCGGACATCGTTGACGCTGATTTTGCCTGGCTGGTCGCGGATCGTGTTCGCACGGTCGTTGCCTCTGGCTCCGACCCTGTTGCCGGGATTCGCCTCGATACTGCTCCGGAAGGAACTGCGGTCCATCTTGTTGAATTGAGCGCCGTCGAACCCGATCTTGCTGCGATCGACATTCTTCCAGTCGACGTCGTTGATATTCACTTTGCCATTGATGTTGTTGAGGCAATTGTTGCAGTCGATGTCGACGTTGCCGTTCCAGCGCCCGCCCCATACGCCCCAGCGGTTCCAGTCGACGGCGGCGGCCCATACCGCTCCGGTCACCACGCCCGCAAAAAAGGTGGCGGTCGGATAGTAGTAGTTCGGATACGGCTCGGAATAGTAGCCGATAGGCTCAGCCGCATAGTTCGGTTCATACAGCATCTCCGGCGCATACTGCGGAACGTAGATCTTGTCGGGACTGGCGGAGACGATCACGACGTTGTCGTTCTCCTGGCTGACCTTGATCTTGTCGTCAGTCTTGATGATGCCGTCGGCGACCGCTTTGTCGCGCAGTTGCTGTATGGCGATCAGAACGTCCTTCTGCTGGATGGAAAGCGCCTCTCCGAGCGACTGCGTCCAGTCCAGATCGTCGCTCATCATCGTGACGATCTGGGGATAGTTCAGCAGCGATACGATGCTGCCGTCCCACGTCGTCTTCGGCTTGAGCTCGGGCTGCTTCTTCAAGGTTTCGAGAAACCGGGCTGCTTCCACGACCTGCAGCGGATAGAGCGACGCCGATGTGACGAGCGCGACCAGTTCGTCCGGATAAAGTGCAATCCGCGCCACCAGGATCTCGAGTTCGTCCTCACTCAGCGGCGCCGGTGCATCGTCTTCCGCCGCCGCGGCGGGACTGGAAGCGGTCGGCTCCTGCGCGGCGGCGATCGGCGTCGGATGTGGCGAAAACGGGAAACCTGCAAAGGGCAGGAACAGGCCCGTGGCGAGTAACAATGCGTGAGGTCTAGCCATCTCAAATCCTCCTTGCGGTCAGACATGGTGTGCAGGCTGTCGACTATTGTATCTTCGCTCGTGCCGCATACTCCTCCGAGTGGAGGAGGATTGATAGCTAAACATCGGCCAAGCCGTCTTTTGCTCCAAATTTATAGCAAAGACAGCACCAGGCGTAGTCGCGGGACTGATCTAGGACGTATGTTACAGTAACACACTTGCAAAAGCGGAGTTCAGCGCGCAAACTAAAATCGACTGCGGGTCGCTTGATCACGAAGTCAATGGCACGCCGAAGAAACACATCCGCGCCAACAGCATCGCCCTAGGCGCCATTCGCACGCCGACCAAGACCAGCGCGTGGCGAACCTCGGAAACTGTGCCGACTTGATGAAGCTCAATTCCGTACACGCATCGGTGCGACGGAGGAGATCGGCCGAACGGCGATGCGGCTTGCGCCTGATTTCACCGACTACATCGTCGCAGCGACGATCTATATCGACGGCGGAATAACGCTGCACCCCGGTTTCGAAACCGGTGCCTAACGTTCCATCTCAGCGCGGTGCCCTGCCGCCCCGTTTGGCACGTCAATGAGAGATGGAGCCGACACACTCCTGCTTCATGCATTTCGCTCATGCCGCATACTCGTCCCAGTGGGAGGGTGTTGACGGCTAAAATATCGGCAGGCTGTAGGTAACCAGAACCTACAGTATCATACGGTCTAGTTTGACTTATCGATGCTGTAATATTTGGTCTTGGCCTTGGATCACTGGGAGGGAACGTCATGGCTGAAAGTGAAAAGTCAAATCCTCAGATGCTTAGCGCGGAAGAATTGCGACAGAAAGCTCTGGAACTGCAGCTGATAGAAATGCAGCGTGATGACAAAGTCAAAGAGCGTGAAGCAAAAAAACACGCGGAGTTCGTCGATGACTTCTTCCGCAAACACGTCGGCGACAAGGAACGTGACATTATCAGGCGCGTCGTCATGAAGGCAGCCGCCGACGGCAAATCCGAAGCCATGGTCTATAGCTTTCCGTCGAGCTTCTGCACGGATAGCGGCCGCGCGATCAATAGTGCCCGGCCAGAGTGGCCGACGACGCTTCAAGGAAAAGCCAAGGAAATTTATGATCTTTTCGTCGAAGTCGCCCGGCCGCACGGCTACAAGCTGAAAGCGATGGTCATCAGTTTTCCGGGCGGCATGCCGGGCGACATCGGCTTCTTCCTGAATTGGGAGGCCCCCGTCGGCTAGGCTGCTGCGCAACTATGCGTTTTGTCAGCCATGGTTTCGGCCGGCGCATCAGAGCCCGAGTCAACCCTTCAGCTGATGCTGCTTGGCAAGACCATCTTCGTCAAAGCCCAATCTGCGCCCAGTCTGGAGCGATCGGAGGCTGCCCCACTGGTAGCCTGAGTTCGCCTCAGCAGATGAATGAATTTCCGGGGGGAGTGGCATGCTTCAAAGTTTTCATATGCCGATATTCAGGGGCCTGGAGGGATTTCGCGCGGACTGGCTGCGAAGCGATATTCCTGCGGGGCTGTCGATTGCAGCTGTCGGCCTGCCGAGTGCGATCGCTTATCCAGCCATCGCCGGCCTCCCCCCGGAAACCGGGATATATGCGAGTATCGTCGCGCCCGTTGCCTACGCTCTGTTCGGGCCGTCGCGCCTATTGGTGGTCGGACCGGACGCCGGGACCATGGCGGTTCTTGCGGCGGTCATAGGAACTGTCATCGCCGCGCAACCTGCCGGCACATCAGCCGATCCGGTTGCGATCGCGTCTGCCCTGGCGCTCGGCGTCGGAGCCTTCTATTTTGCAGCACGGCTGCTGCGGCTGGGCGTCCTCGCAAGCTTTCTTTCCCGCCCGATTCTGGTCGGCTTCTTTGCCGGCGTATCCATCTCCATCCTTGTCGGGCAGATCGGCCGCTTTACCGGGGTGCGTATCGAGTCCGACGGTCTCCTGCCGCCGATTGCCGAGATCATTCGCAAGAGTGCCTTGATCCATTGGCCGACATTACTGTTCGGCCTTGCCATGTTCGCACTGTTGTGGATCGTGAAAGCCACGCGGCTGCCTGTACCGGGACCCGTCGTCGTCGTCGTCGTTTCCGTGATTCTCTCCGCCATCTTCAACTTCGAAGCCGCAGGCATCCGCGTCGTTGGCGATCTCCCCACCGGCTTGCCGTCATTCTCCCTCCATGCATTCTCTCAAATGCCCATGGACAGGATCGTCCTTGGGTCGGCAGCCGTCTTTCTGATCAGTTTTGGCTCGAGTATCGTCGCCGCACGAAGCTTCGGGGCGCGCTCCGGCGAGGAGGTCGACGCCAACCAGGAACTGATCGGGCTGGGCGCGGCGAACATCGCCCCCGGCCTGTTTGGTTCATTTCCCATCGCCGTGTCCGACTCGCGTACAGCGATCAATCTTGCAGTCGGCGGCAGATCGCAGGCAGCCGGTCTCGTTTCCGCCGTGACCCTGATGGCGACGCTGCTGTTCTTGAATGGCGCCCTGCGCATCCTGCCGATCCCTGCCCTGGCGGCGATCCTGGCGGCAGCCGCAATCAGCCTGATCGACGTCAGCGAGTTGAGAAAGATATGGCACATCAGCCGCGCGGAGTTCGTCTTCGCCCTGATCGCCATGTTCGGAGCCATCAGCTTCGGAGTCCTGAACGGCGTCATCGTCGCGATCGCCGCAACCCTGATCTATCTCCTGCGCAAGACGATGTTTCCGAAAGACACGCTTCTCGGCCGCATTGCCGGACGCGACGGCTTCTACGACATGCAGCGCTTTCCGGAGGCCCGGAGCATTTCAGGCATCGCCATATGTCTCGTCCAGGGCAATCTGCTGTTTTACAACGCCGATTATGTCCGGATCCGGTTGCGCACCGTCGCTGACGGCCTACCGGCCGAAACACGCTGGTTCATCCTCGACGCCAGTGCCATTGCGCATATCGACAGCACCGGGGCCGCAGCACTCGATGCCGTGCAGGCAAACCTCTCCGGGCGGGGCATCGTCTTCGGCGTCGCTCACCTGAACGCCGAGGTCACGGAGTTGCTGGGCCGCGCCGGCGTCGTCGACGGCATCGGAGCCGGAAAGTTCTTTGGCGACACGGAGGACGCGCTGCGCGCCGCGCGCCTTGGGGAAGGAAGCGACCGGCCTTTGGCCGGAGGTCATCAGTAAAGGGTCATGGAGGAAGTGATGAACAATCGGCAGGACGACGACACAGAAGTAGACGAAAAGAAAGGCAAGAAGTCCTGGAATTACGACAAGGAAATCGCAAAGCTTCAGGTCGAGCTCGCGCATCTACAGTCCTGGGTGAAAAAATCGGGCGCTCGCATCGTGATCATTTTCGAGGGCCGGGATGCTGCGGGCAAAGGCGGGATGATCAAGCGAATTACCGAGCGCGTCAGTCCACGGGTCTTTCGCGTGGTCGCGCTGCCGGCCCCGACCGATCGCGAAAAGACGCAAATGTACATGCAGCGCTACTTCGCACATATGCCCGCTGCGGGCGAAATCGTCATATTCGATCGCAGTTGGTACAATCGCCCCGGCGTCGACCGGGTGATGGGATTCTGCTCCGAGAAAAAGGCCCGGCGCTTTCTTGAGTTGGCTCCCGGTTTTGAAGCCTCGATCGTCGAAAGCGGCATCACCCTGCTGAAATATTTCCTGACGGTCGGCGAGAAGGAACAGGATCGGCGCTTCAGGCGGCGGATCGAGGATCCGCTGCGGCAGTGGAAGCTCAGCCCAATGGATGTCGAGTCGTACCAACGGTGGTGGGACTACACGGTTGCTTACGACGAGATGATCCGGGCGACGGACCGCCAGCACGCCCCATGGTGGATCGTTCCGTCAGACGACAAGAAGCGCGCGCGCATCAACTGCATCTCGCACATCCTGAAGTCCATTCCGTACGAAACAATGAAGTTCAACGCACCGGACCTTGGGAAACGTCAAAAGCGGCCCGCTGACTACGTCGAAGACAAAAGCATCCGGCATATCGTGCCGGATGTGGTCGCCGAGCAGATGCAATAATCGAAGCCGCGCGGGAACGACACGGCAATTTCAGGAGGAAGGTCCGCCCGGAACAGCATCGGCTGTCCGGCGCGGTGATGTCATCAATCAACAGGAGTGTGTGATGATCCATCCATCGATCCGTGTGCTGTCTATCCCCATTGCCTTGATTCTTCCCTTGGCGGGCATATCCGTTTCGGGAGCGCAGGCGGCCGGGCCGTTCGATCAATTTCCGATCGCCGTAGCCTGCGAATATAAAGGCCTGTACCAGATCTTCTATCTCACGAGATTGGAGGCGGATGGCGTGGCCACCTATGTCAATCCGAGCAAGCTTGCCGGAACGATATCTGTAGGCGGGACCGCCAAAGCCTTGGGCGAACCGATCGGTGGAAGTTGTCTCGGTAAAACACTGGAGCAGCTCAGGGCGTCGGGACAGATCCTCGATCTGAAGCGCTAGATGCGGGTGATTTTAGGCGGGCTCGGCCTAAAGTCTGAGTCCCCATCTAAATCAAAGAAATAGAGCATGATGTCGCCCGAAAACCGCTTCACACTTTTCGACATCATGCTCTAGCAACCTTCGTCCCGTATGTTTGTCCGGCATATGGCGATCAACGGCACGATCCAGCGGGAGGTAGGCTGCATCCCTGCCTACTCGATATTAAAGTTCGGACAGCGGAGCCTGGTGGGAAGTCCAGGTTCGTCGTCGTTCGGAACGACAAAGGAGGGCAAGATGACCGCAGAGATTGAGCGAAAATATCTGGTCGTAAACGATAGCTGGCGGGACCACGCTTCCAAAGGCGCAGCATTCTGCCAGGGCTACCTGCTGGCGAGGAAAAACCGCTTCGTGCGGGTCAGGATCATCGATAAGGCACACGCCGTCTTGACCGTTAAACTCCGGACCGGGCGCCTGCGGCGCGAGGAGTTCGAATATGAGATTCCCTATGCCGACGCCCTCGAAATGATCGCCTTTGCAACGAGCGTGGTGGATAAGACCCGCTATGAGGTGAACCATCGTGGCTGCCTTTGGGAGGTAGACGTCTACAGTGGCGTCCACGACGGATTGGTTGTCGCAGAAATCGAGCTTGCCGACGAAAGCGATCAACCTCCCTGCCCGCCGTGGCTCGGCCCGGAAGTGACCGGAAATGCCGCATTTTCCAATCGTACGCTCGCAATGCTCGTGCAACGCAACGACTACCGCAGCCGGAATGTACCAAGGCTGCGACCTGATGGGCAGCCTTCTCAAAGGAGGGAACAATGAGTGTCTTGGTAACGGGCAGCAGTTCCTCCGTGCCCGGTTGCAAGCAATAAACCTCACGCTAACGCATCGGCAGTCAGCGCTGCAGGTCGTAGCACTGCGCCCTGCGGCTCCCGGTCTGGCAGGTCGGCGAGAAATGGAGGCGATAGCGCCTTTCTTTCATGCATTCGCTGAAGCCATTGGGGTCGGGCGGATCCTTCCACAGATGGGCGAGTTCGCAGTGCTTGCGGACATTGGTGAAGTCTTCTGTTCTCTCGGTGGCGTCAACCGAAACCGCTGAAGCGGCTAGCGCCAAGAATATCGCGGAACTCAAGGCAGCCGACGTCTTCAAGATAAGGTGCCTTCAGAGACCGCCTGAGTCATGCCGATATCCTCTTTGTTTCCCCCGTCCGCGGCCACAGGATGACGGCAAACAGCAGCGCGTAGATCAAGGCTGCTGCGACATAGACGATGCGGGTGGCGAAGGATTCTGCGGCGCTGCCGGGCAGAGGCGAGACCCCGAGGCCGAAGAGAATCAGGAAGGTCGTCAGAGCGCCGGCAAATATCGGTGCGTCCTTCGAGCGGGCCGCCGCGCGCCCTCCTATGAGGAGGACGACGATGAGAACGATGAGGAAGATCGAGAAAAGATTGGGGCGCAGCGATAGCGCCGCATACGCAACGGAGGCGAGCACGCCACCGAAGAGGTTGACGAGCACGAGCCCGATCGCCGCCCGCGCGCTCGCTGCAACGTCGAGCTGCCCGAGCAGCGACGCTACGGATATCGGAATGACCGCCGCAGCGGTCAGATTGTCGCTCGTCAGGCAGATCACGACGGAGCCCAGCAGGATGACCGTGTTGGCCAGTGCCCGACCCAAGGCCGGCGGCCGCTCTTCGATCGGCGCCGCCTCGATCTGTTGGGAGAACGGCTCGGGAAAGACCGCATGGGCAAACCACATCAGAGCCGTGCCCGACAACACCCCGGTGACCAGGATGGACAGGATGGAGTTGGCGAGTTCCTTGTTGAGGATGCCGAGCAGAGGCACGATAATCGCGACGACGAGCACGAGAAAGACGGCCGGCCCTCCCTTTCCCGTCGACTGCCCGGCAAAACACACAAAATAGGTCAACCCCAAGACCAGAAGGAAGGGTGCGGGACGCTCGCCGAGGACGTCGGTCAGAACCATCATCGCGATCCCGGCGACCAGCATGACCATCGCCGCGCCAACCGTCTTCACAAGCGGCATGGGCCGCGAACTACCGAGCAGAAACTGGGCGGCAAAGAGCGGGCCGAGGAAGGGCACGATAGCCCCGGCATAGACTGCCAGCGTGAAGCCGATGGAGACTGCGAACGCGACCCGCAGCCCCTTGCGTTTCTGTTCCTCGATCGCAGGGCTCCTGTCAGCTGACATAGGTCAATACCGACATGATGCGGATCCAGAGTGATCCCCAGGCATTGGTGACCGGGTTGTCGCCGGTGTAGATGACGACCGTCACCTGCGAGCCATAGCGCACGCCGCCGCCCTTGGGCCTCTGCGCCTCGTCGATGGTGAGGCGCACTGGAAACCGCTGTGCCTCCTGGACCCAGCCGGTATCGCTTCTGATCGTCGGCAATCCCGTGTTCGGGTCCGTGCTGCCTTGCGATACGCCAAAGCCCACGCTCTCGACGGTTGCTGGAAACAGTCGACCGGGAAGCGCGTCGAAAAGGATCTCCGCTCTGTTGCCGACGGCGACCTTCTCCAGGCTGTTCTCCTTGAATGCCGCGCTGATCCAGATGGTGCCGGCGTCGATGAAGGTCATCGCAGGCTGGCCGGTTGAGACCACCTTGCCGATGGTCAGCTGAAGATTGGTGACGACGCCGGCCGAAGGCGCGCGGACGATCGTTCGCACCAGATCGAGCCGGGCCTTCTCCAATCCGGCAAGAGCTGCACGCAGTTCCGGATTATCGTTTCCCGCTGGGCCGAGCTGCTCTTTCGCCTTGGCAAGGTCGGCCTGCGCCCCTGAGACGGAAGCTTCCGCCTGCTCATAGGCGGACTTTGCGGTATCGAACCGGGCTCTGGAGAAGACGCCGCGCTTCACGAGTTCGGTGGCCCGCGCATACTGGTCGCGCAGATTGTCTCTGTCCGCCTGCATCTGGACGAGCTTGGCCTGTGCGGCATCGACTGATGCAGTCGATGCCCCGATCGACTGGCCGACGCTTGCAAGCGCAGCTTCCGCCTCGTCGACGGCGAGCTGATAGCGCTCTGAATCGATACGAAAGAGAACCTGGTCGGCCTCGACCCGCGAATTGTCGGCAACGCCCACTTCCACGACCCGGCCGGTGACTTCGGGCGCGATGCCGACGATATAGGCTTGAACCTGGGCCTGCGATGTCGACGGCGTACGCCGCTCCATGAAGATGGAGAGAACGAACAGGGCGAGCGCCAGCAGGAGGACGATGAGTGCTATCCTGCGGAGTGGATTCCGAGGCGTTGCGGGAATGGCAGGCTCGTCCAAGTTTTCGGAAACCACGGCTATATCCTTCGGATGCATCTCGTTTCGTGGAAGCGCAAAGTTCCAGGGCGCAAAATTCAGCGCCGGACATCTGTCGCGATGGTGGTTACCGGGAGAGGGAACGCAAGTAGGTAACCGTAACATACGCCTCTCGATGGCCTGCCGCCGGCCTCGTCGCGTGCGTCAGCGAGCCGGTGGCGGTACCGAAGCGTCGTTGAGTGCGCCCTCTATCTCCTTGGAAAGCTCTGCGATCAGCTCGCGGTATTCGGCGACACGCTCGTCGCGCTTCTGATCGGTTGAGAGGTTCCACTTCTCCAGCGCGGACTGGGCGTCGGCAAAGTCCCTGCAGATTTCCCGAAAGTCCTCACTGCGGGCAGAGAGATCGTCGATCGCCTTGATCCTGGCTGGAAACTGCCGACGGACTGCGGTCACGCCTTCGTCCATGGTTTCACTCCTTAACGGCATCCCGAACGCTGCCACTGCAACGTGTGCCAGATCCCGATCTTCATGGACGACGATCGTTTCGAGGAGTATGTTACCGTAACATACGGTCTGGCAGTGATATGACTCCATGGGGGATTGGGGACAGACATGCAGACGTCGATACCAACAGAGGGGTCTGGGGCGCCCATTTCTTCAAGGCCGGCGCCTCACGCCGACGATATCCGGGAACAACTGGAACGTGTCGTCTCCAGCCCTGAATTTCCAGGCGTCGGTCGCGCCGCCACGTTTCTCCGCTATGTTGTCTCGGAAAGCCTCGAGGGCCGGGGTAACCGGATCAAAGCCTATTCGATCGCGATCGAGGTGTTCGGCCGGGATCCCGGCTTCACCCAGGACGATCCGGTGGTCAGGATCGAGGCCGGACGGCTGCGGCGGTCGCTTGAGCGCTATTATCTCGTCGCCGGGCAGCATGACCCCGTCAGGATCGACATTCCCAAAGGCGGATATGTTCCAACCTTCGCCTGGTCCTGTCCGGCATCAGTCGACATTGGAGACGAAGACGCTGGCGAAACATCGCCTTCTGAGGTCCGCCCCGGACGCTGGTGGCGCGCACGGCGGGTCTTGTGGCCGGGTGCTGCTGCGCTCGCTGCAGTGGCTATTTCGCTCTATTGGATCGGGGCGCGATTTACCGCTCCGTCGCTCGAACGCGCCGCAAACCTATTGCCCGATCGTCCGGCCCTCGTAGTTGCCCCGTTTGCCAATCTTGGCGAAGGGCCAGAGGCGCAGCTCTACACTGCCGGCCTGACCGAGGAACTGATGACCATCCTGCCACGGTTCAAGGAGATCAAGGTCTTCGGTCGCGAGACGTCCAAGTCACTTTCCGCGGATGTGGGCACATCGAAGATCCGGGCCGAATTCGGCGCGCGCTATCTCCTTGCCGGCGGTGTCCGCACGTCGGGAAAGCGCCTTCGTGTGACGGCCAGATTGCTTGATACGTCGGACGGCGAGATCCTCTGGTCGGAGAATTATGACAATGATCTCGCATCGGGGGACCTGTTTGCGATCCAGACGGATGTCGCCAGAAAGGTTGCGACTGCCATCGCCCAACCCTACGGCGTCATGGCACAGGTCGACGCCGCCAGTCCACCGCCTGATGATCTCGGTGCGTATGAGTGCACTCTGCGCTTCTATGCCTATCGCTCGGAGCTCAGCGCCGAAGCGCATGCGCGCGTCCGGGATTGCCTCGAGGCTGCACTGGCGCGCTTTCCGAATTATGCGACCGCCTGGGCGATGCTGTCGATCGTCTATCTCGATGAGGACCGATACAAGTTCAATCCAAGATCAGGCCAGGATACAGCCATACAGCGTGCACTCGACGCCGCCAGCCACGCAACGCAGATCGATCCGAACAATACGCGCGGACTTCAAGCGCAGATGACGGCGCTGTTCTTCGACCGGCAGCTTGCTGAATCACTTCGCGTTGGCGAGCAGGCGCTCGCCACCAACCCCAACGACACCGAACTGATGGGCGAGTTCGGAACCCGGCTTGCAATCGCTGGCCAGTGGCAGCGCGGAGCAGACCTTCTGGACCAGGCCATTGCTCTGAACCCAGGAGGTGGCGGCTTCTACCATGGAACGCGAGCCTTGGCCGCCTACATGCTCCGCGACAACCACACCGCCGTGCTGGAGATCCGACAGGCGAACATGCAAAAGTTCCCTCTCTTCCATGTTGTCGCGGCCATCATCTATGCGGAGGCGGGCATGATGGAGGACGCCCGACGAGAAGGACAGGTGTTCGTCAGCATGCGACCTGACTTCCTGCCGAACGTTGTAACGGAACTCGCAATGCGCAACATGCAGCCTGAAGATCGCGACCGTCTGATCGAAGGACTTCGCAAGGCGGGAATGACCGTGTCCGATCCGAATGCAATGGCGTCGACCGCCGACACCTCGGACCTGCAACCCCGCTGATGCTGCCTCCCCGACCGTAACATACCCGATCATACGGGTAAGGCATCTCATCTTCGCATAGTCTCGCCTCAGTGCCGACTTCGACAACCGCAGCGCGCGGCGTCGAGGCCTGCTCAAACTTGACGTGGCGACGAGGAACAGCAGTGAGCACAAGATGTCGCGATGGCCGATCTCACCAAGGTCAAGGTGGGCGACAGGCTGAACCACGGAAAATTCGCGGAACCGCCTGAGGTCGTGCAGCTCATCGGGGCGCGGTCCTGTGGGTACGCCGCCGAAGGCGTCCGAGCGCACTGCCGGAGGCCGATCAAAGGAGACATGCAGGCAATAGCGTTTCAGCAACCGGCAGACGCAACAGCTTCATCGAGATCAGGATAGACGATGCCATTACTTTCCAAGATCCGCATGGTTAGACTACTTCTCACGGGGCTCACCCTGGCATCCATTCTCCTTTGTGCCTCCATTGCCGTGGCGCAGAGCACGACGCCGGCCGGCCCGCAGCCTGAAAGTGTCCAGCGCTTTATCGGCATGCTCTCGGATCCGGATGTCCAGCGCTTCCTGCAGCAGCAGTCGGAAGCAGCCAGGGCCGTGACGGAACCGCCCGTCGCAACGCCGAACGCCGACCCTTCATTCTCGGAATTCGCGATGCGGTTCCGTGTCCACGCCTCCGGCCTTCTCGGGGCTATCAAGTTCTTTCCTTCGGAGACGATGCATGGTGCGGCCATACTCGACCAGGACGTCCAGGCGAACGGCGGGACGCGGCCGATCTTTCTGGTCGCGGCCTTCGTTGCCGTCGGGCTGGCCGCGCAATGGCTGTTCTGGTGGATCAGCGCCGGCTGGCGCTCCTGGATGACACGCGCGCCCTTCGCCACAGTTCACCAGAGGGTGATCGCACTGGCCGCGAGGCTTCTTTGGGCGGCATGTTTCGTTCTGTCGTTCGGGCTCGGCAGCATCGGATTCTTCCTCTTGTTCCAATGGCCGCCGATTGTCCGGGAAATCGTCGTCGGTTACCTCTTCGCGATCGTCGTCTTCCGTCTGGCGAGCGCGCTTTTCGACGTACTTCTGGCGCCGCGAGCCGAGGAAGAAGGTCGGTTTCGTGTCGTGCCGATCACGAGGGATGCCGCCGACCATTGGACAAAACGCCTCGGTTACCTCATCGGCTGGTATGCCTTTGGCTGGGTGACGATCCGACTGCTCGGCACGCTCGGTTTTTCCGTCCCGGCCCGACAACTCGTCGCCTATGCCCTCGGCCTCGTGCTCCTCGTCATCGGTATCGAAGCCGTCTGGAGACGTCCGGTTCAATTGGCTGCCGGTCAAGCCGGCCGGATCGGCCTGCGGGCGCGGAACTGGCTCTGGACGGTCTACTTCGTTGCCGTCTGGCTGCTGTGGGTGGTCGGAGCCATGAAGCTGTTCTGGATCGCGGTGGTCTGTGCAGCGCTGCCCGGCGCTATCGCCCTCACCAAGGCGTCGGTCGACAATATCCTGCGGTCTTCCGCGGCCGAAGAGGACGGCCACAAAAGAGGCACCGTCGTGTCGGTGATCGTGGAGCGCGGCATAAGGGCGGCGCTGATCGTCGGAGCGATCGTTCTGCTCGCAGACGCCCTGGGCATCAGGCTGACGCAGATGACAATGCAGGATTCGCCGGCCCTGCGCCTCGTGCGTGGACTCCTGAGCGCCGGGATTATTCTCCTGGTCCTCGACCTCGCCTGGAACGTCGTGAAAGTGCTGATCGATCGCAAGCTAGGCGACACCGAAGCCGTCCTTGAAGTCGGCAGCGAACGGGAGCGGCGGCGCACCCGTCTCAGAACCCTGCTGCCGATCCTTCGCAATTTCCTCATGATCCTCTTCGTCGCCATTGCGATCATGATGGCGCTCTCATCGCTCGGGGTCGAAATCGGACCACTGATCGCAGGTGCCGGCGTGGTCGGCGTCGCGATCGGCTTCGGCGCGCAGACGGTGGTCAAGGACGTCATCAGCGGGATGTTCTACCTGCTCGACGACGCCTTCAGGGTCGGAGAATATATCCAGAGCGGCAGCTACAAGGGCACCGTCGAGTCGTTCAGCTTGCGATCCATCAAGCTCAGGCACCACCGCGGTGCGGTCTACATCGTCCCCTTCAGCGAGCTCGGCGCTGTGCAGAACATGAGCCGCGACTGGGTGATCGAGAAGATGACGATCACCATCACCTACGATTCCGACATCGAGAAGGCCCGCAAGATCATCAAGAAGATCGGCCTGGAGCTCTTCGAGGATCCGGAGTTCAAGCCGACGACGATCGAGCCGCTGAAGATGCAGGGGATCGACAGCCTGGGGGACTCCGGCCTGCTCCTGCGCATGAAAGTCATGACCCTTCCCGGCCAACAGTTCACGCTGAAGCGTCGAGCTCTGCGGATGATCCACGAGGCGTTCAACGAAAACGGCATCAAGCTCGCCGTGCCCACAGTTCAGGTCTCGGGCGGCAAGGACGACGCTGTCGCAGCCGCTGCCCAGCAGACGCTAGCAGCACACAACGCAGCCGCAGCCGCAAACCCGGCCTGAGGGCGGAATCTTCGAGGAAATGAACACACGAGAGCAATGGGAGTAAATGAAATGAAGATCCTCGTTATCCCTACGCACATGCTTGCGACACTTGCCGTCATCATGACGGTCTGCGCACCCGTCCTCGCTCCCACGACGGCCGAAGCCCGTCGCGGCGTAGCGGCATGCGGCCCGAGAGGCTGCGGTGCTGCGGCCTGCGGACCGCGCGGATGCGCTGCAGTCGGAAGCACCCGTCCTGCCGTTCGGCCGCCCGTCCGGCGCGGCGTCGTGGTCGTCGCCCCTCGCCGCTACTGGCGCCCGGGTACGGCAATCGCCGCAGGTGCTGCCATCGGCTTCGTCGCCGGAGCTGCCGCCGTTTCACTGGCAGGCACGCCGCCGCAGTCCGGTCAATGCTGGTACTACACCTCGCCCGCCAAGACGACGGGCTTCTGGGACGTGTGCCCGCGCTGAGCGATCCGGCGGAAAACTGCCAGCTCGTTTGGTTCTCTTCGTCGCCTGCCCTCCCCTGAGTGGGGAGGACCTCAATTTCCAGGTCACAAATTTTAGAGGGTACGTTCCATGGATTTCACAGTCATCGATGCCGCGCTCGTCGGAAAACTTCTCCTGCTGCTTCTGGTCGGCCTGGGGCCGAAGATTGCCCTGGTGCCGTTTCTGGAGAAGACCCATGCCTTCGATACCGAAACCAAGGCGCGCATCGGCCGCCAGATGGTTTTGGTCGCAACGGTCACAGCCTTGATCCTTTTTGCCACCGGCGCTTTGCTGATGCGGCTTCTCCATATCACGGGCGGTGCCGTCGCCGTCGCCGGCGGTATCATCCTCGCGCTTATCGCGATCAAGATGGCATCAGGACCAACAGAGAAGCCGCATGAGGAAACGGGGCTTCCCGTCGATCCCGAAAAGATCGCCGTCTTTCCGCTTGCGGTCCCTTACCTGCTCAATCCTGTCGGCATCACCGTCGTCATCATCGCCTCCGGCGAAGTCGTCTCGATTGCCAGCGCGATACTCGTCATCGGCCTGATCCTGATCGTCGCTGCGTTGGACTATTTGGTATTTACCAACATCGACGCGCTCGCCAAGCGCATGAAGCCTGCCAGTCTGATCGTCTCGGAGGTCGTCTTCGGCATTCTGCTGACCGCAGTCGCAGTCCAATTGGTCGTCAGCGGGCTTGGCGGTCTTGGCATCATCACCCCAACCGCTGCGCATTAGATGCGGATGATTTGCGGCCGGCGGTCTAAAAAACTGAACCGGGATTTAAATCAAAAAGTGGAGCCGAAAGCCGCTCGGTTTTCGGCACCATGCTCAGCTGCGCATTTGCTGTCCCCCTGCGTGGAAAGCCCGAGGATTAAGGTCGGGAACAGACGACAATGGTGTCGCCACCGACCACCGGGCGCACCGCGATCATTCAATATCTCTGATGTTATCCATAAGTTCTATTCGTTTGAATGATGAGTTTTCAAAGCCCATATTGGGATCATGGACATGGACGAACCTCCCATTAACGACCATGGCCCTGACCCAAGAAAGGAATTGGAAAATGACCACGCTCACCTATCGCGGTGGTGGTAAGTCCCTCACCTCCGGCCAAGGCCGCTTCGATCCGGGACATTATGCCCGTAAGCTGGTGCTCGCTTGGACGCGCTGGCAGACGGCCCGCGAAATCGAAGCCATGCCCTTCGACATTCGCAAGGATATCGGCTGGCCGAGCACGGACGACAGCAAACACCGGACCATGTAATGAATGCGACATTTCCTCCCAAAATAAGGGCGGCGTCTGCATTGTGCAACGCCGCCTTTTTCATCTTCTGAATGCCCGAATCTGATTGTCGAATGTCGCTCGCCTTTCCGGCACTGGACGGCGCCGCAACTGCATGTCAGGTGCAAACGCGCTGCGGCAGGCGGGAGCCCCATCAGGCTTTCCAATTACTCCCACCGGCTAGAGCGTTTCAGGTTTTGACGGAAGCGTATCCGGCATTGTCGAAGTAGTTGCTGCATTCGCTGGGCTCGATGGTTGTGACGAGGTGTCCGATGTGGCGCCAGGTGTCATCGATGGTTCGCTTCTGAGCCAGGCGCATCCAGTGCTTGATTTTGGCGAAAGCCTGTTCGATCGGATTGAGGTCGGGGGAGTATGGCGGCAAGTACCAGAGCCGAGCACCAGCGTTGCGGATCATCTGACGGATGGCGACCGACTTGTGGGAGCCGAGATTATCCATCACGACGATGTCGCCGGGTTTGAGCACCGGTACGAGTTGCTGCTCGACATAGGCGCGAAAGCACTCACCGTTGATCGGTCCATCGAAGACACAGGGTGCGGTAAGCCGATCGCAGCGCAACGCGCCGAGGAAAGTCAGGGTGCGCCAATGTCCGTGCGGCGCGAAGCTGCGCAGGCGTTTGCCCTTCGGCCCCCACCCTCGAAGCGGCGCCATGTTGGTCTTGATCCAGGTTTCATCGATGAAGACCAGCCGTCTTGGATCGAGGCCAGCCTGCCAGGATCGCCAGCGCTGTCGCCGTCGCGCGACGTCAGCGCGCGCCTGCTCAAGGGCGAACAGTGTTTTTTTTGAACCGCAATCCCTCACGTCGCAGGAACTGCCATACCGTATCGTGGGATACCTTCACCCCTCGCGCGGCCAGCTCTTCCTTCAACCTGTGCAGTGACACATGCGGCGTCTGGTTGATCCGCTCCACGATAAACGCCCGATGCGGCTCCAGAACCCGCTTGCGGTGGCCGCCCATCTTCCCAGGCGCGACAGATCCGCTCGAACGATAACGCTGCGACCACTTTACCGCTGAAGACACGGCAATACCGAACCGCGCCGCAACCGACCGGCAGCTCTCACCGGCTTCGATTGCAGCAACAACACGCTCACGAAGATCATTGGAAAGAGGTCGCGTCATTCGATGCTGGCCTCCACTCCAGCCAGCATCTTGAATCACAAAACACACAAAAACGGAATCCCTTCCGATTCAACTAAATCCGGATACGCTCTAATTCTGTCGGTTCTCTTTGTAAACGCGGAAGCGAATGATTTCGCGCGAAATTGGAGCAGTTTCAGGCGACCCTGGGCACTGCGCGTGTAGACAAGTTCCGAATCACCGACGTAACGATTCCAAAGTTCAGCGAAATAGATGGCATCCTCTCTTTTTCGGCCGATGATCGAAGGGACTGCATGATAATCCACCCGATTCATCCGCCAGAATGTTGACGACCTTACGAGAATGTAACGGGGATTCTGTGGGGGAACGAGGACTTCCCGTAGAGCGTCGAGAAAGCGGGACCGCTCTATTGTCGTGGCACCCTCAAGCCGGCAATAGATGATGCCGTTTTGGTCGAGCGTCGCCTCGACACTCACTTTTCCCAACTCGGTCCTTATGACGCCCATATGATGCAGCGTCTCCAGAACGGTTATTCCCACCTGCTTCATGCTCCCCTCCAGCGAGCCGTTCCGCAGCAGCAACAGGCTAGCTTTCAGTGCGCCCGGCAAGCAGAAGATGGCCAGTAATGCGAACATAACGAACAGGACCAACTCCAGTTGTTGGAGCGATCGGATGTGTGTAGCGCGAAAGCTGTGCAAGAATCCGTTCAAGATCATACCGGCGAGCGCGGCGCTGTGCGCAAACAGAAACTTTGTCGTATTCCAGTTAACCAGCCCCTTAGGGGCATAGTTGCTCTCCAATGTTTCTTGCATCCTGGCAACGGCGCGTTTGCTGTGCAGCGCGCTATGCCAGCGGGATTTCAGTGATTTGCGGTCTGCAGCCCTCCGTTCCATCATTTTGTTGATCTCATCAACACCGCGCGCATTCCATTTGGCGGTACCCAGCATCAATCGTTGAAAACCGCTTTCGATCAGCGGAGGCTCGCCGAAGGACAAACCCTCAAACGCGTAAAATCGGCGCTTCAGCGCATCGACGTCGCTGCCCAGGTCTATTGTCATAGTGTCAAAGGGATCGGGCGCTTTTCTAGCGGTCGATTTCCTCCCGAAGCGCAGCAATATTCTCTGCTCGAGCTTTTCAGGGTCGATGACCGCCAGATGCCAGACGTTCGCTGCCTTCTGAGAGTTTCGAGGATCGATGCGAATGGCACGACCGCGCATCTGATTGGAGAGTACGTATGATCCCACCGTACTTGCCAGGATCAAAGTGTTTACGGACGGCGCGTCCCATCCTTCACCCAGCAAAGCCTGTGTGCCGACCAGGGCTGTGATCCCGCCGCGACTGAACAGCTCGGTGATTATATGCACGATATTGCGGCTCCGCTCGCCGCAGAGTTCCACGCTCAGAAAGCCTGCATCGAATGCCGCCTGTTGATAACGGATGTGTTCGGCACCGATGCCAAGACGGTCTGCGATCTCTTCAAGAATTCCTTTTGACTCCGCAGGAATGAGAATCAGACTCCCGGTCAGAATTCCAAGCTTGAGATCAAGTTCGGACCGCCGCAGCGTCTCGAAGATTGGCACAACGCCCATTCTCTCGATGGGCTGAAGGTCCGTGGGGGCAGTGGGCAGCGCATCCTTCCTTATATAGTCGGAAAGGATAACCATACGGAGTTCGTCACCCATCGACGCGCTTTCGAGCCGGGTAATATCGACGATCGCGTTGAGCTTGCTCACACTTGATACCAGCAGCTTCTGAACCGATCGTGGATCAGTCAGTCGCACTCTGCTGTGCTCCAGTGCCCTAATTTCCCTCAACCTGTCTTGCTGGCAGCGGATTGCCTCTTCAGCTTCTTCGAAATCATTGCGATAGGTGTAGATAACGCCGTTCAACATTACCTCTATCCATTCAAGCGTCAGATCCGGTATTTCACGCGCCTTGACGCCGAGAATGTCGAGAATCGACTGCGGCAAGTCGACATATTGTGAATTTAGGAAGATCAGCATGCTGGAGAAAAAGCGTGCGTCGTCCAGTATATGCTCCACATTCTCGATCGGCTGCGCAATCCATGGATGACGTAGAATTGCCTCCTTGAATTCTGCACTCTGCAGCGTTTCGATGAAGTCTCCGATCTGCGCGCGAAACTCGGTCAGCTTCTGTGCTTCCAATGCACTCGGCAGACTGAAGTGGACATAATCCTGGTGTGGGCAAAGATCGCCTTGCAACACAAGTTCCGGCACGGAAATTTCGCCGTCGATCGGCCCGCAAAGCGCCTGATAGCGGTCCCATTCCTGAGGATCTACATCATAAGGAGGCGTAGCTGTCAGCGCGACGACAGTGGGCTGGCCTAGTGCTTCCTTGAGCATCGTCAGCGCCTTCCACCACTCGTTTCTAAGATGGTGCGCTTCATCGAGCACAAGGGTGCGAACCTTCTCCTCGCGCAGCTTCGCGATGATTTTCTTTCTCGCCTTCTCCGTTTCCTGCTTGCCTAGTTCGCCGGATTGCGCCCCGTCGCTGCCCTCCTCTTCACCGTCGAGGATTTCTTCTTCGGACGGATGGCCCGAGAGCGCCGCATGCAGAGCTTGATAGGTGATGATCGTGACGGTTCCGGGCGCTTTCACATCGTGGGAAATCCACTCCGGTTCGGCAAGGTCGGCGGGCAAGAACATCGTGCGCAGCCGATGCGCCCATTGGTCCCGAATGGTCTTGCTCGGAGCCAGAATCAAAGTCGCCTCACCGAGCCTGCACATCACTTCAAGACCTAAAACCGTTTTACCGGAGCCGGGTGCCGCCACAATATGCAACCCGTCATCGCCAATGAGATTTGTCAGATCATCAAGTATCTTCTGCTGATATTTTCGCCACTTTCCCTGAAAAGCGAGGTCCTTCATTCACTGCTGCCTCTTGGATCAAATGTGACGAGTCGTCGCGGAAGCTGCGACTAAAATGCTCTTCAGGAGACTCTGCACCATCTTGGCGCGCGTCATGCAGCGCCAGTTATGCTCCCCGCAGTCCTTTTGACGAAATTTCAACGTCAGCGCAACGACATCAGCTCGCTATAATGAATGCGACATTCCTTCCAAAATAAGGGCGGCGTCTGCACCATGCAACGCCGCCTTTTTCGTGGCCTCACCATCCATTCCTAAGCCATTTTCAACATTGAATTTCAGTCGCCTATGAGCCTGTCTTTTGCCCCGCCCGCAGCCATTCCGGCGGTTTCACCGGCCAAATCGCGGGCGATGTCGCATATTTGCTCTTCCCGGCCGCATTTTTCCATGCCAGTGTCGCTTTCAGGACATCGGCGCGACGCATTCCGCGCAACGAATGTGTCATCGCCCCTCGAGCATGGATTTCGCTATGAACAGGATGCAGATCAAGAAGCGTTCGGTAGTCTTCTTTATGGTACCGCAATTCACCATGCTGCCCTTTTCGGCGGCCGTGGATACCTTGCGCATCGCCAATCGCATGCTCGGCTACCAGGCCTATACCTGGCGGCTGACCTCCGTCGATGGAGAAAAGGTCTATTCTTCCTGCGGCATCGGCGTCGAGGCAAATTCCTCGCTTGCCGAGGAGCGCCGTCATCTCGGCGGCGAAAACCGGCCAGGCATGGTGCTCGTCTGTTCCGGCATCGATGTCGAGCAGTTCAACAACAAGTCGGTCAATGCCTGGCTGCGTGAATGCTACAATCGCGGCGTCGCCGTCGGCAGCCTCTGTACGGGCGCGCATGTGCTTGCCCAGGCCGGTCTCCTGAACGGCAAGCGCTGCGCCATCCACTGGGAAAACCTGCCGGGCTTTTCGGAAGCCTTCCCACAGGCGGAGGTCTATGCCGATCTCTACGAGATAGACGGCAATCTCTACACCTGCGCCGGCGGCACCGCCTCTCTGGACATGATGCTCAACCTCGTCGGCGAGGATTTCGGCGAAAGCCTCGTCAACCGCATCTGCGAGCAGCACCTGACCGACCGCGTGCGCAACCCGCACGACCGCCAGCGTCTACCGCTGCGCGCCCGCCTCGGCGTGCAGAACGCCAAGGTACTGTCGATCATCGAACTGATGGAAGGCAATCTCGCCGAGCCGCTGTCGCTGATCGAGATCGCCGACGGCGCCGGCCTCTCGCGCCGCCAGATCGAGCGGCTGTTCCGTCAGGAGATGGGCCGCTCGCCGGCCCGCTACTATCTGGAAATCCGCCTCGACCGTGCGCGCCACCTCCTGGTGCAGTCCTCGATGCCCGTCGTCGAGGTTGCCGTCGCCTGCGGCTTCGTCTCGGCCTCGCATTTCTCCAAGTGTTATCGCGAACTCTACCACCGCTCGCCGCAGCAGGAGCGCGCCGAGCGCAAGATGACCATGGCGACGGCAAGACAGGCGGTCGCCGCGTGAGACATCAAGAAAGGCCGCAACCGCCGCGGCCACTTGGACAAGTAACGATCTAACGGCAGCAAAACCGTCACTTCGGTTGTTGCTGCCCGGGTAGATTGTCGGGCCGAATGACCGGTGTCTTGCCTTCCTCAGGCGCGGGCTTGCTGAAATCGCTGTCTCCGGTCGGGGGCGGTTTCAGTACACCTTGGCAATCGTCCATCTTTTGCGACAGCGAACCGTCCTTGGCCGCCTTCCCGGCGTCCTCCGCTGCCGACTGATTGTTTTGATCTGCAGGCGATGCAGTGCAACGTTCCGAGCCGGCCGACGGTTGTTCTTTTGTCTGTCCAATAACGTTTGAACTTGAAAATGCGACCATCGCAAAGATCAATGCAGCTTGGATACGCATTGGCTTTTCCCGCGCCGCTTCAGCCTCTCGCGCCGCCGGTCTGGGAGTGTGCGCCACCTGGCCTGGAGATGTGGGAAAGCGCCGATGCTGCAGCCCCGTCACTGGACGTCACCGCGATGTCTCCAAGCGACAGGATGCCGACGAGGCGCTTGTTCCGATTGACAACCGGCAGGCGACGAATTTGTTGATCGCCGAGGTTCTCAAGCACGTCATTAACATCATCGTCTTCGAAGCAGTATTTCACATCGGCAGTCATCACATCCGCAATCTTGGCATCCGGCCCTTTGCCGCGGGCAACAGCGCGGACGGCAATGTCTCTATCCGTGATCATTCCCACCAGCCGGTCCCGATCGCCAACCGGAACCACACCCGCATCAATGTCTGCCATCATTTGTGCGGCATCCTGGATTGACTGGTCGGGGCGAGCGACCAGAACGTCGCGCGTCATGGCTTCCCTGACTTGCATGATGAATCCTCCGTATTTCGGTTGAATCCGCTAAACTTGCGGCTCAGGCATTTGTTCCACGCCGCCATCGTCAACAGGTTTTCGGAAACAAAGCCCAACGCAACGCCACCGGCACCGCCGACGCATTTCAGCTCGCGTTTCCGGATAGGCGAGCTGAAATGAGGTGCGCGCTATTGCGCCGCCTCCTCCGTCATCTTGACGTCGGAATAGACCTGGTTGCGGCCCCTATGCTTGGCCATGTAGAGGAACTGGTCGGCGGCGTTGAGGTAATTCTCGAAGGTCTCGTAACCGGCGATCTCGGCGATGCCGATCGAGATCGTGACGCCGAGTTCCTCGTCGTCGGCCGTGACTTTCAGTCGCGAAATGTCCGACCGGATCTCGTCGCAGAGCTTGGTCGCGGCAGCGGAATCCATCTGAGGAAAGAGGATGGCGAATTCCTCGCCCCCGAGCCGCGACAGAAGATTGTCGCTGCCCTCGAAGATCGTAAACAGCCTGTTTGCGACAGCCTTCAGCACCTTGTCGCCGATCTCGTGGCCATAGGTGTCGTTCAGCCGTTTGAAATGGTCGATATCGAGAATGGCGACGGAACTCGGCACCTTCAGCCGCAGGCACTCATTCACCAGCTTCGGGCCGTTGTCGTAGAAATAGCGGCGGTTATAGAGACCAGTCAAGTAATCGCAGGCGGCCGCCGCCCGGAGCTGCCGCATCTGCGCCAGCGTTTCGGCGTTGTTGGCGATGCGGCATTGCAGTTCCTCGGCAACGAAGGGCCGGTAAACGAAATCGCTGGCGCCGGCCTTGAGAAAACTCGCCGAAAGCATGCGGTCGTTGGAGGAGGAAACGCCGACGACACGCAGCCTGTCCGAACCGAAGCGATGGCGGATGCGCCGCGTCAGCTCATAGCCGCTCATATCGGGCATATGGTGGTCGGTGACGACAAGTTCGATATCGCTGTAGGCCTCGAGCGCCGCCAGCGCCTCGAGCCCCGAATTTGCCTCGACGACGAGATATTGCTGTGCCTTCAGCAGGTCGACGAGCACCTGGCGCGCCGAGACGACGTCGTCGACGACGAGCACCCGCGTCTTACGGTTGGAAATCGCCCGCCGGACGGTGGCGACCAGATTGTCGAGCGCGAATTCATTGTCCTTCAGCACGTAGTCGATGACATTGCGCTCCATGATCTTGTTGCGCGTGTTGAGATCGAATGTCGCAGTGAAGACGATTGCCGGGATATCGTGCTCGATCGTGCAGTCGAGCGCTTCACCATAGGGCGAATCCGGCAGGTTGAGATCAACGACGGCCATGGTGTAGCCGTGACCGTCGTCGGCAAGTTCCTTGCGAAGAGCTTTCAGCGACGGGCAGGATTTGACGGCAAGGCCGAGCTCTGTCTGGAACCGGTGACAGAGCACGGCGGAAAACATCCGGGAATCTTCAACCAGAAGTATCTTGAGCCCGCCGGAGCGCAGCCCGATGCCATCTCGCTGGAAATCCGCTTGAAAAGCCACAGCCCCTACTCCCCGACGGGCTCGACTCGGCCCTTCCCCCGGCGGGGACGATAACCGAGAGGCGTGTGCGCGTGAAGGGGATAAATAACGGCGACATTACCTATAATTGCAGAAATTCTGCGACGGTCCGCGAACGTGATATCCGGCCCGCTGGCGATACCGATACTGGAAGAGCCGTCAGGCAACCGCCCGTTCCTTGCGCATCGATTGAATCTGCAGCAGCGTATCGAGGTTCTGATTGACGCGGCAGTAGAACTCCTCGTCGATGAAGGGACGCAGCATGAAATCATTGCCGCCGGCCTTCAGGAATCGTGCCGAAAGCAGCCGGTTCGAAGAGGAGGAAACGCCGATGATGCGCAGCTCGTGCGAGCCGATATTGGCGCGGATGCGCCGCGTCAGCTCGAAGCCGTCGATGTCGGGCATATTGTAGTCGGTGATGACAAGGCCGATATCGCGATTGGCCTTCAGGATTTCCAGCGCCTTGCCGCCGCTTTCGGCGACGCTGACACGGAAATTGTAGCGCTTCAGCCGGCTCGACAGCAGGGCGCGCGCAGTCGCACTATCGTCGACGATCAGCACGTGGTGGCGATGATTGGTGAGGAAGCGGCAGATCGATTCCGCCAGCAGGTCGACGGCGAAGATATTGTCTTTGAGGATATAATCGACGATATCCTTGGCCATCAGCTTGTCGCGCATCTTTTCATGGAAGGTGCCGGTGAAGACTATGATCGGGATGGAGAGATCGACCAGATATTCGAGCGCTTCGCCGTTTTCGGCGCCGGGCAGGTTGATGTTCGAGATCGCCAGCGTGATCGCATCGGAAGACTTGTCGTAGGAAACCTGCAGATCCTCGAAGCTGCGGCAAATCTCGACATCGATGTCGAACAGCTCCTTGAGGCGTTTGCTGATCATCGATGTGAATACGTTGGAATCTTCCGCGACAAGAATACGCGCACCGGCAAACATTTCCCCGGAATATTGCATCCCCGAAATACCTAGAAACGCCATAGTAAACCTTTGATGTAAAATCTGTCCCGGGATCAAGCTGATACATCAATTGATTTGAATAATTATTAATCGGCGCGCCTGGATATAAATGAAGAGGCGGCCCGATGGGGTCGCCTCCGATTTCTTTGCGGATATGATTAAGAAATCGGGCGCGAAGTGCCGCATTCTCGGCATCGAACGGGCTCTCGCCGACAAACGTCGCATCGTAGGTCGATGCGAGGATTTTGATCTTCAGCTTCGTTGCTTCCTTGCGTCGTCACGCCGCGACCACGTCGGATTTAGACAACTTCCCGCGCGCCCCTTCGGCTGGCACCGCTTGGCAGAAGCGATTATAAACAAACCATTCACCCCGACCCGCCGACAGGTTCGCCTCATGATCCAATCCGACCCGGTGATCGCATGGCTTCTCGACTCCGACCCGTCGATCCGTTGGCAGGTGATGCGCGACCTGCTCGACGCCACGAAGCGGGAGTGGATGGCCGAGCGGGCCAAAGTCGAGACCGAGGGCTGGGGGCCAGGCTGCTCTCCTGCCAGGACGAGGACGGGCAGTGGGCAGGCGGCGCTTTCCTGCCCGCCGGTTTCGACCCTCGGGAGTGGAAGGAGCATGGCCAGCCGTGGACGGCCACGACGTTCTCGCTGTCGCAATTGCGGGAGTTCGGTCTCGATCCCGCCTGCGGCTGCGCCAGGCGCACTGTCAAATTGATCAGCGCCAACGCCCGTTGGGAAGAAGGCGGCCAACCCTATTGGGAAGGCGAAGTCGAAGAGTGCATCAACGGCCGCACCGTCGCCGACGGCGCCTATTTCGGGATCGACGTCTCGCCCATCGTCGACAGGCTGGCCGGCGAGCGTCTCGACGACGGCGGCTGGAACTGCGAGCGGATCAATGGCTCTGTCCGCTCGTCTTTCGCCAGCACCATCAATGTGCTGGAAGGCTTGCTGGAATACGAGAGAGCGACCGGTGGCACGCATCGGTCTCGAGAGGCGCGCAGGACGGGCGAGGAGTTTCTGCTGGCCCGCAACCTCTTCCGCCGCCTCGGCACCGGCGAGCCGGCCGACGAACGCTTCCTGCGCCTCCTGCATCCGAACCGCTGGCGCTATGACATTTTGCGCGCGCTCGATTATTTCCGCTCCAGCGCAATCCTGACCGGTACCCACCCCGATCCGCGCCTCGGCGAGGCAATTGACCACCTTCGTTCCAGACGCTTGCAGGACGGCACCTGGCCGCTCGACGACAGCCCTGCAGGTCGGGTGTGGTTCGAGGTCGATGACGGGCAAGGCAAGCCCTCGCGGTGGGTGACGCTCCGGGCGATGCGGGTGCTCAGATGGTGGGATGCCCAGCCCTCAATCAATGCCTGATGGCAGACCCAGCACGCGCAGGAAATGCACCCATGACTGACTGGTGGTCAGTCAAATCCGATCTTGCTGCCACCCTGCCCTGCCGCGCGATCTTATGTGTCCTTACGCGCAGCAGCCGCTCGCTGCCGATTGCGGCCCACAGCAGGCCGCTGCCTTGCTGTTTTCCTCTGCCAGCCAGCGATCGCGCGGCTTGCAGCTTGCCGGCCGCGGCGAAAGCGAAACATGGACAGCGCCGGCGCGAAGAACCGGCATCGCCGCGCAATAAAGCTGCATTGGCCGCACGCCGTCGCTGACTTCGAACGTCAGCTTCGCCGAACCATCCAGTTGCACGTGATCGGAAACCTTGCGGATGATTGCATGGAACTTGCCGGCCGGCATATGCGTGCGGTCGCCTTCCTCGATATCCCAGAGCTGGATGAAGATTTCCGCCCACGCTTCTGGATTGGCGCCGCAATCCAGGCCTGAGAATTGGCCGGCCTTGACCTCGGTGACATGATAGCCAGGCTTCACCGCCTTGCCGCCATAATAGAAAATCAGCGGAGAACCCTTGGCTCCGGTAAGCACATTGAGCAGCAGGCCGAGATCGATGTCGTTCTCTTGAATTTTGCTGTTGTCGATGACTTTCATTTGCGCTAATCCTCGCTTCAATGATTCAATGATTCAAGGATTATTGAAATATGGATCAGCGTCAAGCCCTCATCGCATTCGGCGCGCTCTCGCAGGAAACCCGCCTTCATATCGTCCGCATGCTCGTGGTTTCGGGTCCCGACGGCATGGCGGCAGGCGCGATCGCTGAGAAGGCGGAGGTCTCTCCCTCTAATATCTCCTTCCATCTGAAAGAGCTGGAGCGGTCGGGGTTGATCGCGCAACAGCGTGAATCCCGGTCGATCATTTACACCGCAAACTACGAGGCGCTTGGTGGCTTGGTTCGCTTTCTGATGGAAGATTGCTGTTCCGGGCACCCGGAAATCTGCGCACCCGCCGCGGAGGTCGCGGCCTGCTGCACTCCTAAAATGGAGGAGAAACTGCAATGACCACTGACCGTGCTTATAATGTGCTGTTTCTCTGCACGGGCAATTCTGCGCGCTCGATCCTGGCGGAATCCATTCTGGAGACCGAAGCCAGGGGTCGATTCAAGGCTTATTCGGCCGGTAGCCAGCCGAAGGGTGAGGTCAATCCCTATGCGCTGAAGGAGCTTGCGGCGCAGGGCTATCCAACAACCGGCTTCCGCTCGAAGAGTTGGAACGAGTTCGCCGAGCCGGGCGCTCCAGAGATGGATTTCATCTTTACTGTCTGCGACAGCGCCGCCGGCGAGGCCTGCCCGGTCTGGATCGGTCACCCGATGACCGCTCATTGGGGCGTCGAGGATCCCGCTGCCGTCGACGGCAGCGAAGTCGACAAGGGCCGCGCTTTCGCACAGGCCGCCCGATTCCTCAAGAGCCGGATCAGCGCCTTTTTGAGCCTGCCTCTTTCCTCGATCGACAAGCTCGCCCTGGAATCGCACCTGCACCAGATCGGCACGATGGAAGGCGCCAGCACTAAACAGCCCAAGGCGAGCTGATGAGTTTCGATTTGAACCAGCACTCCTTGGAAGGGCACGACGACAGACTTCGCGGCGCGCTCGCAGGCGCCGGGCTTCCGGTCGATGACCTCATAGACGCCGGCCGAAGCTTCTATCGGTTTTCACGTGGCGGCGAGACGGTCGGCTTCGGCGGGCTGGAACTCTATGGCGAGACTGTGCTCCTGCGTTCCATTGTCGTGCTGTCCGATCAGCAAGGCTTTGGCTTCGGCCATGCGATCACCCTTGGCCTGCTCGATCAGGCCCAAAGGAAAGGCGCAACCGCCGCCTATCTGTTGACAGAAACAGCCGCCCCCTTCTTTCAATCGCTCGGCTTTCGTCCGATCGGCCGCGATGAAGCGCCGGCCGAGATCCTGACGACGCGGCAGGCCGCAAGCCTCTGCCCGGCATCGGCCGCCCTGATGGTCCGGAGCCTGCCGGCATGAGCGCGCCGGTGTTCCCCCCGTCTCGACGACTGGTCGCCGAAGCGATCGGCACGCTGCTGCTCGTAGCAACCGTCGTCGGCTCGGGCATCATGGCGGACAGCCTGACGGACGATACGGCGCTTGCGCTGCTCGGCAATACGCTGGCAACGGGGGCAATCCTCGTCGTCCTGATCACGATCTTGGGCCCGATTTCCGGGGCTCATTTCAATCCGGTCGTGTCGCTGGTGTTTGCGCTCCGGCGCGAACTGCCTGCCTCCTCCGTTCCCGCCTATATCACCGCGCAGATCGTCGGCGGCATTGCCGGAACCATGCTCGCTCATGCGATGTTTGCCCTTCCCGTGCTGCAGGCCTCGGAAACCGTGCGCACCGGCGGCGCGCAATGGCTCTCTGAAGCGACGGCAACCTTCGGCCTGGTCTTCGTCATCTTAGCCGGTGTGCGCTTTCGCGCCGACGCCGTGGCATGGCTGGTCGGCCTTTATATCACCGCCGCCTATTGGTTCACAGCCTCGACGTCCTTTGCCAATCCCGCCGTCGCGATTGCTCGATCGCTGACGCACACTTTTTCCGGGATCCGCCCGATCGATCTACCGGGCTTTATCGCCGCTGAAGTCCTCGGCGCCTTGCTGGCGCTGATGCTTGCGGGATGGCTGCTGATGGAGGCCCGCGGTCCTGAAACCCTCCCCAAGACGGAATCCGCCTCATGACCATAGATGTTACGATCTATCACAACCCCGAATGCGGCACCTCGCGCAACACGCTTGCGATGATCCAGAACGCCGGCATTGAGCCCAACGTTATCGAATATCTGAAAAACCCGCCGTCGCGGGAGCAGCTAATCAAGGTGATTGCAGATGCAGGTTTGAGCGTTCGCGAGGCGATCCGCGAAAAGGGCACGCCCTATGCGGAGCTCGGCCTCGACAACCCTGATCTTACCGACGAGCAACTGCTCGACGCGATGCTGAAAGACCCGATCCTGATCAACCGGCCCTTCGTCATGACGCCGCTCGGCACGCGTCTGTCGCGGCCGTCGGAACTTGTCCTCGAAATCCTGCCAGAAACGCATCAGGGCGCCTTCACCAAGGAAGACGGCGAGAAAGTGCTCGATGCCGGAGGCAAGCGCATTGTCTGATCTGCCTGCCATATCGCCAATGCATCTGCGTCAACCGGATGTGGACGCGCTCAGGCCGGCGTTCTCGACGCACAAGCCGCGCATCCTGATCCTCTATGGCTCGCTGCGAGCGGTGTCCTACAGCCGCTTCCTCGCACAGGAGGCCGCGCGGCTGCTCGAATATTTCGGCTGCGAAGTGCGCATCTTCAACCCCGAAGATCTGCCGCTGCCTGATGCGGCGCCGGCGAGCCACCCAAAAGTTCAGGAACTGCGCGAATGGTCGGCATGGTCTGAAGGCCAGGTGTGGGTCAGCCCCGAACGTCATGGCGCGATGACCGGCATCATGAAAGCGCAGATCGACTGGATTCCGCTGTCGGTCGGTTCGATCAGGCCGACGCAAGGCAAGACGCTGGCGGTGATGCAGGTCTCCGGCGGCTCCCAGTCCTTCAATGCGGTAAGCCAGCTCCGCATCCTTGGCCGATGGATGCGGATGATCGCAATTCCCAATCAGTCCTCGGTAGCCAGAGCTTTCCAAGAATTCGACGCGGACGGCCGTATGAAACCCTCGTCCTATTACGACCGCGTCGTCGACGTCTGCGAGGAATTGGTGAAGTTCACGCTGCTGACCCGTGATGCCTCGAACTATCTGACCGACCGCTACAGCGAGCGGAAGGAAGAAGTCGAAAAGCTCGAACAGCGCGTGAGCCTCAGATCCCTATGACAATCGTCAGCACCGAACGACCGCCGGTAGCGGCCATCGCCGCGCTCGGGCTGACGCAGATCATCGGATATGGATCGCTTTATTACAGCTTCAGCATCCTCGCCCCCGACATGGCCCGTGATCTGGGCTGGTCATCGGAATGGATCTTCGGCGCGCTCTCTGTGGCCCTTCTGATCGGCGGTCTGGCCGCACCTCTCATGGGCACGTGGATCGATCGCTTCGGCGCAGGCAGGATCATGACCTCGGGCTCGGCGATTGCCGCCGCCGCCCTCGTCGCCTGCGCCTTCGCGCCGGGAAAAATCGCTTTCGTCGTGGCATTGATCGGCATCGAGATCGCCTCGAACCTGGTGCAATATGGCGCAGCCTTCGCCCTGCTGGTGCAGATCAGGCCGCAGGTCGCCCAGCGCAGCATCACGTATCTGACCCTGATCGCCGGCTTTGCCTCAACCATATTCTGGCCGATCACCACGGCGCTACATGCGCATCTCTCATGGCAGAACGTCTATCTGATCTTCGCCGCGCTCAATCTCGTTGCCTGCCTTCCCATTCATGCCTGGCTCTCCCGTGGCGTCAGGCAAACCAGGAGACGGACCGGAGAGGAGGCTGCAAAACGCGTCGAGCCGAGCCTTCCGCCGTCGGTGCGCAGGCCGGCCTTTATCCTGATGGTGACGGGCTTTGCTTTGGAAAGCGTCGTGAACTCGGCACTTCTGGTTCACATGGTGCCTGTGATGTCGGCCCTCGGCCTCGGCGCCATGGCAGTGGTGGTCGGAACGCTCTTCGGCCCGTCACAGGTGCTGAGCCGCCTCATCAACATGGTCTTTGGCGAGAGCTTGTCGCAAGTGATGCTCGCGATCATCTGCGCCATCCTGCTGCCGACAGCCCTTGCCATCCTGATCGCCACCGCACCCTCGGTGCCCGGTGCGCTGGCCTTCGCCGTCGTCTTCGGCCTTGGCTCGGGGCTTAACAGCATTGTCTACGGAAGCTTGCCGCTCGCGCTCTTCGGAAGCGATGGCTACGGCCGGCGGCAAGGACAAATCATGTCGGTGCGTCTCGTCGTCTCCTCGATGGCGCCGTTCGCGCTCGCCTTCCTGATGGGCAATCTCGGCGCATCGTGGTCGCTGTCGATCGCTGCATTGCTCGGCACCATCGCCCTTGCCGCATTCTTCGCCATCATGCGGCTGACGCGCCCGGTTGTTGCCCGGCCGGAAACTGTTCCCAATCCCGGAGAAGCTTGAGCGCATTAATCGGGACAGGCGCTACTTGACGACGGCCGAGCCCTTGACGATGTCGATCGTCTCGCCGCCGTCGAGCCCAATACGGTCGCCGTCGGGCGTCGTCATGAAACAGCCGGAAGCACAGAGGTTTTCCGAAGCGCCGGCATCGACCACGACCTCGACGCGCTGGCCGCTCTCGGTGATGACGAGCACGACGGCGGCTGGATCGGTGTTGGTGATGGACGCCGCTTCAGCCGCGGGTGCGGCAAGCAGCGGGACAAGCAGAACGGCGGCAAATCTTGCCATCATGTGCGGTGGCGCTGGCGCGCCCTCCCCTCGAACGATCGGTGCTGCCCCCGGCAGCGATCCCGATAGTGGAGATCATGCACAGATAGCTGTGAATGATGGCTGAATGACCCGTTCAGCCTTTCAGATTGCCGTCCGCCGTCTTGCTGCGCAATTGCCGCACCGGCCGCTCTTCCTCCTCCATGAGCACATCCCCCGATTTTTCCTGCTCGTTGGGTTGATCCCTGCCTGCAACGGGAAGGACGGGAGGAGCGTCCCGATGGATAGTGAGATCGCTCCGCGGCAGCGGGATCTCGATGCCCTCGGCCCTGAAGCGCTGGAGGATCTCGATCCTCAGATTGTTGCGCACCGTCATGCCGTCGCCCATGTCGGCGAGGAAGAAGCGCAGTTCGAAATCCAGCGAATAGGGGCCAAAGCGCAGGAATTCGACATGCGGCTCGGGATTGCGCATGACGAGCGGTATCTTGGCGGTCAGTTCCAGCAAGATATCCATCACCTTCTGCGGATCCGCGTCGTAGCTGACGGAAACGGGAATTTCCGAGCGGCCGATCTTGTTGCGGTGCGTCCAGTTACCGACCAAGCCGTTGATCAGCTCCGAATTCGGCACGATGATCGACTGCTTGCGGAAGGTCTCAATCTCCGTGGCGCGCACCGAAATGCGTTTGACGATGCCTTCAGCCGTGCCGGAAACGACATGGTCGCCGACCTTGAATGGCCGTTCGACGAGCAGGATCAGGCCGGAGACGAAGTTGGAGACGATGTTCTGCAGGCCGAAACCGATACCGACCGAAAGTGCGGAGGCGACGAGCGCGAAGCTCGACAGATCGATGCCGGCCGCCGAAACGCCGATGATCGCCGCGATGCCGACGCCGAGATAGCCGATGCCCGTCTTCACCGAATTGCGCACGCCGAGATCGACATGGCTTCTGGCCATCACATTGCCGTCGAGCCAGCGCTGCAGCCAGCGCGTCAGCAGATAGACACCGGCAAACAAGAGGATTCCCGTGCAGATGCCGAGCAGCGAGATGCTGATGCCGCCGAGCCTGACCTCGGTGAACAACCTGTAGGCAAGAATCTGGAGGTCCTGCACATGGAAGCCCCACATCAGCAGGATCAGCGGGATGCCGACGAGAAGCGCCACCGCATAGATGGCAAGACCGACAAGCAGGCCGGCCTGGTCGATCGCCACCGGCCCGAGCTTGAAACGGCGCGTCAGGAAGCTTGCGAAGAAGGTGTCGCCGAAGCTTTCCTGCCTTGATATCGCCTTGCCGGAAAGCAGGCCGACATACATCGTGACGACAACGGCGCCGGTAATGATGAGCTGCGTGGCGACGAAGCGCGCGAGCCCGACATAACCGGTGAGCGCGGTGAGGATGAGGCTGGTGCCGACGATCCGCAGGATGATCGCCATGCCGCGCGGCCAATGCCTTCCCGGCGCATCGGGATCGCCGTTCTTCGCCAGCATCGGTTTTCCGAACGAGACCGCGATCAGGATCAGGCCGATGATCAGCGCGGCGATCAGGCTTCTGACCACGGTCAGCACCAGCGGCGAGCCCATCGCCTCGCCGATCGTGCCGAACAGATAATCGAGCGCGTTGACGATCGCCATTGCCAGCAAGCAGTAGCCGATCGAGCGCGCGCCGAGATTGGAAAGCCGAACGAGGCGCCAGCGCGGTTCGTGCGGTGCGAAGATGGCATTGACGAAGCGGCCGACGAAATAGACGAGCCCGATCGCCCCGAACAGCGCGCCGATGACAGGTGCGATGTCGGGCCTGAGCACATTGAACCCGTTAAGGAAAAAGAACGAGGTGACGAGCAGCACCGAGAGCGCCAGCGTGCGGATCAACGTCGACCAGAAGGCGATCGACAGCCGGCCGATATAGGAGGGGTTCTCGACAGCCTCGTCGCGCTGCAGGTAGGAGCCGAATAGCCGGTAGCTGCCGGAGAGAAGGATCAGGGCCGCGGCAAGCGACAGGAAGATAGCGGCAAACATCGGGAAACGCTTGAATTTCCAGACGAAGGTGGCCCAACTGGACAGGGCCTGCGAGAATTCTCTGGCCTCGTGCACGAAGGCGCTGGCGGCATCGTCGAGCACCGAGACCGAAATCTCGGTCCGCCTGAGCAGCGTATCGGCAAACAGCCGCCGCCGCATCTCGGTGATCTCGTTGACGAGCTTCGTCACCGTGATCGACAGGTTTTCGGCATCGCCCGTCAGCGCGTTGATCTGCGCGCGTTCGGCGGCGAGCGCGTTGCGCTCCTGGGTGACGATCTCGGCTTCAGGCGGCTGCCCGTCCTTCGGCGGATCGCCGATCTCGGCAAGCCGGTTCTTGATCTGGTCGAAACGCGGCCTGAGATTGACCGATATGGTGATAACGGCGCGGCTGAGTTCATCGGCCTTGGTCGCAAGCCCGACGAGGGCGTCGTCATTGTCGGCATTCTGTTTGACGCCGTCCTGAAGCGCCGTCAGTTGGACCTTCGCCTTGTCGATCTCCTTTGTCGCCTGGTCGAGCGGGCTATCTGCAAGCGGCGCCTGCGCGGACGCCGGTGCCTGCGGCTCCTGCGCGAAAGCCGCAGCACCGTTGAAATGCGCGCCGGCAACCGCCAGCATCAGCAGAAGAATGGTGCGAAGCAGGATCGGTCTCAGCCGCAAAAGCGCCTCCGGGAAAGGTTGTCATCGGAATAGAATGCCAGCTTGTCTTAGTAAAGAAAGGCGACAGAAAGGCGGAAGCTCCCTGGAAAGACTTAGAAACCGGCGCCGGGCTTGGAGAGATAGTCGCGTTCCCCCGCCGTCGACTCCCGCCCGAACATGGCATTGCGGTGCGGAAAGCGGCCAAAGGCAGCGATCACGTCGCGGTGGCGGATCGCATAATCGAGATATTCTTCATCGCCAAGCGCGGCGAACAACGCTACCGATCGCTCCTGTTCGCCAAGGTCTTCGGCATGTTCGAAAGGCATGTAGAAAAAGGTGCGGCACGCGGCTTCTACCAACAGATCGGCGCCGGATGCCAGTGCGAGTTTGGCTTCGCGAAGCGCCAACCCGTCGGTCGCAACGGCAAGCGCCGTGCCGCGATAGATATTGCGGGGAAACTGGTCGAGCACGATCACAGCCGCCAGCCGGCTCTCCGCATCCGCCCGCCATTCGGCGCCAACATCCGCTGCAAGGGCCAGATGGGTGTCGCGAAAGACCGTGCTGATCTCCGCGTCGAGGTCAGGCGTCGCGCGGAACCACAGCTCCCGGCCGCATCTGACGAACCAGAAATCATAGACTTCGCGTGGCGTACGAATAGTCGTCATGCTTTCTCTCCCCTAGCGTAAAGCTTGTTAATGCGGCGTCTGCAAACTATTGTAAATATAGGGTAAACGGCGTGGCGTGAGGCCCCCTCATCCAGCTGCCGCCACCTTCTCCCCGAGGGGAGAAGAGACTTGCGGCAGCGCCTCGTTCCCCCTTCTACCCAGCGGGGAGAAGGTGCCGGCAGGCGGATGAGGGGGCTGCAAACTCAGCGCCCGGACAGGGAAAATCCCCTACTTCCCCTCATCCAACGAAAACACCAGCGTCGCCTTGGTTCCGTCGTGGCCGGGGTCATAGGCGAAATCCGATTTCAGGCTGGCGGCCATTGCTGTCAGAATGCGTGTGCCGAGGCCCGTTCCTTTCGCCGGGCTCGACGGATCGAAACCCGCGCCGTCATCCTCGACGATGACGCGTAATGCGCCATCTGTCTGGTCGACCATGACGCGGATCTCGCCCGGCACGCTCTCCGGATAGGCATATTTGAAGGCATTGGTGACGAGCTCGCTCACGATCAGCCCGAGCGTAATCACCTTGTCGGTCGCCAGATTGACCGGTTGCGCGGTAAGTACGATGCGGTGCGGCCGCTTGTCGTCGCGCATCGAGGTTTCGAGTTCGGTGAGCAGGCTGTCCAGATATTCGTCGACCTGCACCGAGCCGACCTGGCGGTTGGTATAGAGCCGGCGGTGCGCGCTGGCGATGGCGTTGATGCGCATCTGCGTTTCGTGCAGCGCGTCGATCGCCACTTGGTCGGTGGTCATCGAGGATTGCATGCGGATCAGCGCGCCGACGAGGCCAAGGCTATTAGCGATACGGTGATTGACTTCGGCGAGCAGCATTTCGGCAAGGTCGCGCTGCTGGCGGATCATCTCCTGCGCCTGCGCCGTCTCGCGGCGAAAACGCGTCCGCTCCAGCGCCTGTTCGAGGGCGGCGGCCAGCAGGTCGAAATAGTCGGCCGAGATCCCTTTGAGCATGTAATCGTCGGCGCCGGCCTTCAGCGCCGCGACCGCGATGCTGATATCGTCCGAACCCGTCGCATAGATGACCGGCGGGTGATCCGGCATCGCCGCGATGCTGGGCAAAATATCGAGGCCGGTCTCGCCAGCCAGGACATGATCAAGCACGACGGCGTCGATACCGCCTTCGCCCAGTCTCGCAAGGCCTGCAGCGCCGCTCTCGGCCCACTCGACCGAAAAGCCGCGCCGACGGAGGTTTTTCTGCATCAGTAGAGCAAGCCCCTCGTCGTCGTCGATATAGAGGATGTGGATCAGGGCATCCGCATCGCCGCTAGAATTGTTCATTCCGTCTCCCGGCGTTCTCTCGCAGCGACGACCGACCGCAAGCGTCCGAGTCGTCCGCATCGCAATGTCGTATTGCATTGGCCGCCTGGGGTAAACAGCGGTTGTCCCTCGCTCTTGTCGCAGGCGGCGCGGAAGGAGGATGTCGGGAATCCGGCATTTTCAGAACATGACCCTAGCTGGCGAGCATCCCTATGGAAGCCGTTGAAGGAGATGGGAAAACGAAAACCTGAAATGAGATGCATCAACGCCAAGCGACCCGTTTGGTTCCGTGGATAAGCTAATTTTTCTGGAATTTCCGATGACCCGATACTTCGGCTCCAGCCTCCGCCGGCAATTGCAGGAAGCGCAGCGATGAGACGACGCCGATCACGCCGACTACGATGAAAGCCCAGCGGAAATCGGCAAGGACGGGATTGCCGGCGCCCCTGAGAGCAGAGGCGATGTTGAGCACGGCCGCCGCCACTGCCACGCCGAGCAGCATCGATACCTGCTGCAGCATGCTCGACAGCGTCGAGGCCGAGCTTCGCTGCGCGGGGCCGATATCGGCGAAGGCGAGTGTGTTCAGCGCGGTGAATTCCATCGACCGTGAGAGACCGGCGAGAAAAAGCAGCGCATGGATGAAAAACGGCGGCGTCGTCGGCGACAGGAAACCGCAGGAGACGATCGAAAGCGCGGCGATCAGCCCGTTAACCCCAAGCACGGTACGAAAGCCGAAGAAGCGCAGCAGCGGCGTCGTCACCGCCTTCATGCTGAAATTGCCGAGGAAATAGACGAGCAGATAGGTGCCGGCGGCAATCGAGCTCAGGCCGAAGCCGAGTTGGAAGAGCAGAGGCAGCAAAAACGGCGTCGCATTGATCGCCATCCGGCAGGCCGTGCCCGCCGACAATGTCGACATCGAGAAGGTCTGGATGCGGAAGGCCGAAAGGTCGAGCAGCGGATTGTCGACGGCGAGGAAATGCCGCGTCGCCATGACCGACAGCACGATGCCCGCCGCCAGCATTGATATCACGGGCAAAAGCCCGCCGTCCCATTTGACCGAGAGTTCGAGGGCGGCGAGCAGGAAGGTCAGCCCCGCAGCGCTCAGCATAAAGCCCACGAGATCCAGCCGGCCGGGATTGGTCTCGCGCTGCTCCGGCACGAAGCGCAGCACCAGCGCCATGCCGACAATGCCGATCGGGATGTTGATCAGGAAGTTCCAGTGCCAGCTGGCATAGGTGGTGACGAAGCCGCCGAGCACCGGGCCGAGCACCGGCGCCGTCAGTGCCGGCCAGGTGATCAGCGCGATCGCCTGGACGAGTTCCGACTTGCGGGCGTTCTTGAGCACGATGATGCGCCCGACCGGCGTCATCAGTGCACTGCCCGCGCCCTGGATGGCGCGCCACAGCACGAATTCCGCAAGGCTGCCGGACAGCCCGCAAAACAGCGAGGCGCCGGTGAAGACGGCGATCGACATCAGAAAGATGCGGCGCGCGCCGAACCGATCGCCGAGCCAGCCGGACAGTGGAATGAAGGCGGCCATCGTCAGCATGTAGACGGTGATGCCGATGCTCATCGACACCGGCTGCACGTTAAAGCTTGCCGCCATCTGCGGCAGCGAGGTGGTGACGATCGTGCCGTCGAGGATCTGCATGAAGAAGGAAACGGCAACGACCAGTGCCACGATCTTCGCCTGGCGGCCGCCTTCGGCCTCTTGCACATTCTCGCTCGTCTCTGCCGTGGTCATCGATCTGCCAATTAAAATTCCGGATGACGCGGCAGGGAAACGGGAAGGAAGCCGATCGGAGATCTGCCGCGCGGGCGAGCGCGGACTTGGTAAGCCGCGCACTGGCTGAATACGCCCGTTGCATCCGGCCGGAAAGGCTAAATCTCGCACTACGCAGGAATATTCCCGATGCGGCTGGATAGCTGACCGCTATCGACCCAAGAAAGGATTCAAGAAAAAGGCCCCACCGAAGCGAGGCCAAGCTTGAACCGCTCCGGGGAAAAGCAGGAGCGGCGTGCAGTCCATATCGTGCGATCGATGTCGCAGCGAGGCCAGATGTCGCTGCATCGGTACGCTCGCCAAAGATTTTTTCGCGATCTGCCGAAAAAAGATCGGCCCCAAAACTATCTGCCCATGTGGCGCGACACCTGTCGCATTGCAGCAACGAATGGCGCTTGCAATGTTTATAAAAATTGGTATCACTAAACATATTGCTAAACATGATGATTGAGGAGTTCATGTGAGCATTCTCTGAAGTGGGTGAACATGCTACGCCGGCGGGGAGCCGGCCCTTGGTTCTGGGAGGAACTTATGCAGAAAACATCGAAAGCCCTTTTCGGGCTGGCCACGGCATTCGTCATGTCGTCGGCATTGCCCAATCTCGCCAAAGCCGATGAACTGACGCTGTGCTGGGCCGCATGGGACCCCGCCAATGCGCTCGTCGAGCTGTCGAAGGATTTCACCGCCAAGACCGGCACGCAGATGAAGTTCGAATTCGTTCCCTGGACGAATTATGCCGATCGCTTCCTCAACGAGCTAAATTCCCACGGCAAGCTCTGCGATCTCATCATCGGCGACAGCCAGTGGATCGGCGGCTCGGCCGAGAATGGCCACTACGTCAAGCTCAACGACTTCTTCGACAAGGAAGGCATCAAGATGGATGACTTCGTGCCGGCGACGGTCGTCGGCTACTCGGAATGGCCGAAAAACACCCCGAACTACTGGGCGCTGCCCGCCATGGGCGACGTCGTCGGCTGGACCTACCGCAAGGACTGGTTCGAGAAGCCGGAACTGCAGAAAGAATTCAAGGAGAAATACGGCCACGATCTCGCAGCGCCGAAGACCTACGACGAGCTGAAGCAGATCGCCGAATTCTTCCAGAAGCGTCAGATCGACGGCAAGACCGTCTACGGCGCCTCGATCTATACCGAGCGCGGCTCCGAAGGCATCACCATGGGCGTGACCAACGTGCTCTACGATTGGGGCTTCCAGTACGAGAACCCGAAGAAGCCCTATGACATGGAAGGTTTCGTCAACTCGGCCGATGCTGTGAAGGGCCTCGAATTCTACAAGTCGCTCTATGATTGCTGCACCCCGCCCGGCAGCTCCAACGTCTACATGGTCGAATCCGCAGACGCCTTCAAATCCGGCCAGGTCGCCATGCAGATGAACTTCGCCTTCACCTGGCCCGGCCTCTACAAGGACGAGAAGGTCGGCGGCAAGAAGATCGGCTTCTTCCCCAATCCGGCTGAAAAGGCCCACTTCGCCCAGCTTGGCGGCCAAGGCATCTCGGTGGTCTCGTACTCCGACAAGCGCGATGCCGCCCTGCAATACATCAAGTGGTTCGCACAGCCGGACGTGCAGGCCAAATGGTGGGAACTCGGCGGCTTTTCCTGCTTGAATTCCGTCGTCAACGCGCCAGGCTTTGCCAAGAGCCAGCCCTATGCCCAGGCCTTCCTGGACTCGATGGCGATCGTCAAGGACTTCTGGGCAGAGCCGAGCTACGCCTCGCTGCTGCAGGCCATGCAGAAGCGCGTTCACAACTACGTGGTCGCCGGCAACGGCACCGCCAAGGAAGCGCTCGACGGTCTGGTGAAAGACTGGAGCGACGTCTTCAAGGACGACGGCAAGATCTGACGCGTGGCATCCCTGATGCGCGCCATCCTCGACAGGATGGCGGCCCGGATCGGCAGACGAGCCGGGCCGCCAGATCTCTCATACCCCAAAAGACCCGTACCCCAAAAAGACCAGGTGAAGACTTGACCATTTCCCATTCCTCCATCGTCGAGAAGGCGGCCGATGCAACCGCGAGGGCAACGCCTTCCTCGGTCGCCCGGCGCGTCCGCGGCCTTTCCGACAGGGCGATCGCCTGGCTATTCATTGCCCCTGCCATCACCCTGCTGCTCGCGATCAACATCTTTCCGCTGCTTTGGGCGGTCTATCTCTCCTTCACTAATTACCGCGCCAATCGGCCGAATGCGCCGGTCGTAGGCGTCGGCTTCGGAAACTACCAGCGCGTTCTCAACGATCCCGATATCTGGCAGGCGATGCAGACCACCGCGCATTTCGTCTTCTGGACGATTGTACTGCAGACGGTGATCGGCTTTACGCTCGCCTATCTGATCGACCGCAAGTTTCGCGGCCACGCCTTCTGGACGACGATCATTCTGATCCCGATGATGCTGTCGCCCGCCGTCGTCGGCAATTTCTGGCGCTTTCTCTACGAGCCGCAGATCGGCCTCTTCGCCTATGCCGTGTCGCTGGTCACAGGCATTCCGACATCGGATATCCAGATGCTCGGCAACGTTACGCTGGCGCCCTGGGCGATCATCATCGTCGATACCTGGATGTGGACGCCTTATGTGATGCTGATCTGCCTCGCTGGCCTGCGCTCGATCCCCGATTATATCTATGAGGCGGCCGAGGTCGACCGTGCCTCGCCCTGGCGGCAGTTCTGGTCGATCACCGTGCCGATGGCCCTGCCTTTCATCATGCTTGCCGTGCTTTTCCGCGGCATCGAGAATTTCAAGATGTTCGACATGGTGACGCTGCTCACCGGCGGCGGGCCGGGCTCGATTACCGAGGTCGCCTCGATCACGCTGAAACGCGCCGCCTTCGAAAGCTGGGCGACCGGCCGGGCCTCGGCCTTCGCCATCATCCTCTTCGTCGCGGTGTTCGGCCTCGCCAACATCTACGTCAAGGCATTGAACAAGGTGAAGCAACGATGAGCGCCGCCAACTCAGCCCATTCGGTCGTCGAACCGAGCCTGTCCAGCAAGCGCATCGCCGGCACCATCGTCGTCCTCTATGCGCTGATCACCCTCATCCCGCTCGTCTGGATCTTCCTGACCAGCATCAAGTCGCCGCCGGATTCGATCAGCTATCCCCCGAAGATCGTCTTCACGCCGTCGCTGGAAGGTTATTGCAACCTGTTCACCACGCGCACGCGCCAGACGCCTGATTATATCGCCTCGCTGCCGGCGCCGGTCGGCACCTGCGATGAGGTGACGCGCAAGCGCAACATGGTGATCGCCGGCCCATCGAACTTCCTGCCGCGCTTCGTCAATTCGCTGGTGATCGCCTTCGGCTCCACCTTCCTCGCGGTCTTCCTCGGCACCCTCGCCGCCTATGGTTTTTCCCGCTTCAAGATACCGCTCGCCGACGACCTGATGTTCTTCATCCTGTCGACGCGCATGATGCCGCCGATCGCCGTCGCCATCCCGATCTATCTGATGTATCGCGAACTCGGCCTGTCGGACACGGCCTTTGGCATGATCCTGCTTTACACCGCCGTCAATGTCTCGCTCGCCGTCTGGCTGCTCAAGGGCTTCATCGACGAAATCCCGCGCGAATACGAGGAAGCGGCAATGATCGACGGCTATACGAGGCTGCAGGCCTTCCGCAAGGTCGTGCTGCCGCAGGCAACCACAGGCATCGCCGCCACCGCGATCTTCTGCCTGATCTTCGCCTGGAACGAATATGCCTTCGCCGCGCTTCTGACCTCGGGCGAGGCCCAGACCGCGCCGCCCTTCATCCCGACGATCATCGGCGAAGGCGGGCAGGACTGGCCGGCCGTCGCCGCCGGCACGACAATTTTCCTGATCCCGATCCTGGTCTTCACCATTCTATTGCGCAAGCAGCTGCTGCGCGGCATCACCTTCGGAGCCGTCCGCAAATGACCCACCTGATCGAAACACGCACTCCTGCTCGCCCGAAACGGCCGTTCTTTCTGCGACGCGGCCCGATGGAGACCATTGCCACCGTGCTGATCGGACTCGGCTTCCTGATGCTGTTCCAGCCCTTCCTGCTGGTGCTCTACACCTATTCGCTGGTGACACTGCTCGCAGGCACCGTCATGTTCATCATCGTCTCGAAATTCCCGGAGTGAACCATGGCGGACATCCGGATCGAAAATCTCCGCAAGGAATTCGGCAGCTTCGTCGCCGTTCAGGATTCGAGCTTCACCGTCCATGACGGCGAGTTCCTGGCGCTTCTGGGCCCCTCCGGCTGCGGCAAGACGACGACGCTTCGCATGATCGCCGGCCTCGAGCTGCCGTCGAGCGGCAAGATCTATCTCGACGGCGAGGACGTCACCTTCAACCGCGCCAGCGCCCGCGACATCGCCTTCGTCTTTCAGCTCTTCGCGCTCTACCCGCATATGAACGTGCGCAAGAATATCGGCTTCCCGCTGCTGTCGCAGGGCATGCCCAAGCCCGAAATCCGTCAGCGTGTCGAGGAGACCGCGCGTCTGCTGCAGATCGACCATATTCTCAACCGCTCGGTCTCCGGTCTTGCCGGCGGCGACCGGCAGCGCGTGGCGCTCGGCCGCGCCATCGTCCGGCGCCCGAAATGCTTCCTGATGGACGAGCCGCTCGGCACGCTCGACGCCGAATTCCGCGAGATCATGGTTCACGAGCTGCGCGAATTGCACAACCGCATCCACGCGACCACCGTCTACGTCACCCACGACCAGCATGAGGCGATGGCGATGGCCGACAAGATCGCCGTCATGAACCATGGCATCATCGAGCAGTTCGGCACGCCGCAGGAGATTTATGCCAAGCCCGCGACCATGTATGTCGCCGATTTCATCGGCTCGCCGTCGATGAACTTCATGCGCTTCACCTCCAGCCTGAAAAGCGGCGATCGCTCCATCCTGCTCGACGGCGTCGATGTCGCCGTTCCCGAGATCCACCAGGACATGGCCCAAAGCCAGCTGGCGCTCGGCGTGCGGCCGGAGCATATCCGCTTCAGCGACGCCTCGGCGCTACGCGGCGCCGTCTATGGCAGCGAATATCTCGGCACCAATCAGGTCGTGGCTGTGGAAACCCCGGGCGGCATGATCAAGGCCCGCGTTCCCGCCAATCGCAGCTTCCAGATTGGCGAAAGGGTCGGCCTCGAATTCAACCCGGCGAAACTCGCGCTCTTCGACTGCACCTCGGGCCGCGCGGTCCCATCCTCGCTTTATCAGGAGACCCGGCATGGCTGATGTCGTCCTCAGGAACCTCGCCAAGCGCTTTGGCGACACCCAGGCTTTGGCCGACCTCGATCTTTCGATCCGCGACGGCGAGTTCGTCGTGCTGCTCGGTCCGACAGGCGCTGGCAAGACCACGACGCTGCGGTTGATCGCCGGCCTCGAAAAGCCCGATAGCGGCCGCATCGAGATCGGCGGCCGCAATGTCGCCACTGAGGCACCCGCCGAGCGCGACGTCGCCTTCGTGTTCCAGCAATATTCGCTCTATCCGCACATGACGGTTTACGAAAACCTCGCCTTCCCGCTGAAGGCGCCGGTCCGCAAGCTGAGTGCGCAGGAGATCGACCGGCGCGTGCGCGAAGTGGCGCGCATGGTCCGGATCGACCACAAGCTGGAAAACCGCTCAACCAGGCTTTCCGGCGGCGAGATGCAGCGTGTCGCGATCGGCCGGGCGTTGGTGCGCAAGCCGGCGATCTACCTAATGGACGAGCCGCTCTCCTCGCTCGACGCCAAGCTGCGCGCCGAACTGCGCCTGGAGCTGAAACGCATCCAGAAGGAACTCGGCTCGACGCTGCTCTATGTCACCCACGATCAGGTTGAAGCCATGACCATGGCCGACCGCATCGGCATCGTTGCCGAGGGACGGCTGATGCAGGTGGGAACGCCGCGCGAGATCTACGGCAATCCAGCCAACCTGCATGTCGCGGCCCGTCTCGGCCAGCCGCACATCAATCTTCTGCCGGCGGACCTCTTGCCGGGCGGCGGGCCGCCGCCCGGCACGAAGACCGTGGGCGCCCGCACGGAGCATCTCGATATCATTGTCGGCAAGGACGCCAATGCCGAGATCGACTGGATCGAGCATCTCGGTGACCAGAACCATCTGCACATCAGAGTCGGCAATCACAAGCTCGTCACACTTGCAGATCCATATCTGGCGATCGCGCCGGGCGACCGGATCAGCCTGACGCTGCGCGATCCGCTTTATTTCGATGCGGCTGGACAGCGCCTGTCCTGACCGGCAAACAGACTTGATGATGGCATGAAAAACAAACAGACGGGTCTCAATCGATGAAACACTTCTTCAACCGCAGGGAAAGCATCGTCACCGAAGCCTTGGACGGTCTGCTTCTGACGAGCAGCAAGGGTCGTCTTGCCCGCCTCGACAGCTTTCCCGACATCAAGGTGATCCTGCGTGCGGACTGGGACAAGTCGAAGGTGGCGATCATCTCAGGCGGCGGCGCCGGCCATGAGCCCTCCCATGCCGGCTTCGTCGGGAAGGGCATGCTGATGGCTGCCGTATCCGGCGAAATCTTCGCCTCGCCGAGCGTCGATGCCGTGCTGACGGCGATCCGCGCCGTGACCGGCGAAAAGGGCGCCCTGCTGATCGTCAAGAACTACACCGGCGACCGGCTGAATTTCGGCCTTGCCGCCGAAAAAGCGCGCGCCGAGGGCTTCGACGTCGAGATGGTCATCGTCGCCGACGATATCGCCATTCCCGGCATCAACCAGCCGCGCGGCGTCGCCGGCACGCTGTTCGTTCACAAGATATCGGGCTATCACGCCGAAAAGGGAGAGGACCTGAAGACGGTGGCAAGCCATGCCGCGGCAGCCGCCGGTGACATCGTCTCGCTCGGCATGTCGCTCTCCACCTGCAGCGTGCCCGGCCAGGCACATGAGGATCGCCTGGGCGAAAACGAAGGCGAACTCGGCCTCGGCATCCATGGCGAGCCCGGCGTCGAACGCATCACGCTGCAGCCGGTCGTCGATATCGTCTCCACCATGGTGGCACGCCTGTCGCCTGCGCTGCACAAAGGGGCAAATTATGCGCTCCTCATCAACAATCTCGGCGCAGTGCCGCCGCTCGAAATGACCATCATTGCCAAGGCCGTTCTGTCCTCCGCACTTGCCGATCGCATCCGGCTGATCATCGGGCCTTCGCCGATGATGACCGCGCTCAACATGAACGGCTTCTCGCTGTCGCTGATCCGGCTGGACGCCGTGCGCGAGGCCGCGCTGACGGCAGCGGTCGAGCCGCATGCCTGGACGCCGGCCGTCGAACGCCACGAGATCGAGGTCATCGCCGCACCGAGAACATCAGGCGGACTGGACAGCGCCAACGGCACGGCCGGAGAAAATGATCGCAACCGGCGCCTGATCACGGCGCTCTGCGAGCATTTGATCTTGCAGGAAAGCGACCTCAACTGGCTGGACGGCCGCGTCGGCGATGGCGATACCGGCTCGACGGTGGCGACGGGCGCCCGCAGCGTGCTGGCCCGCCTCGACACGCTGCCGCTCGACCGGCCGGCGGCAACGCTTGCCTCGCTCGGCGATATCCTCGGCACCAGCATGGGCGGATCGAGCGGCGTGCTGCTGTCGATCTTCTTCACCGCCGCAGCAAAGGCGATGGCTGACAAGGCCGATATATCAGCCGCTCTTCTTGCCGGGCTCGACAGGATGACGTTCTATGGCGGAGCCGCGGTCGGCGACCGGACGATGGTCGACGCGCTGTCACCTGCCTTGCAGGCGCTTGCATCCGGCGATGTCGTCGCAGCGGCAAAGGCAGCGGCAGCCGGTGCCGAGTCGACGAAGACGATGATGAAGGCGAGAGCCGGACGCGCCTCCTATGTCGGCGAAAGGGATCTGGCGGGCGTTGCAGATCCCGGCGCCGTCGCGGTTGCCGGCGCGTTCGGCGTGGTGGCAAGCCTCGCCTGACCGGAGTAAAGTTTGAGAGCCTGCGGGGGGCGCGGCGACAGGGAGGATGACAGTGCAGGCGGAACCGGTGCTTGTGGCAGGGTTGATCGAGGTATGTCGCGCGACGATCGCGGCAAACAGCGATCACCTCTGTGCGCTCGATCGCGCCATCGGCGATGGCGATCACGGAACCAATATGCGGCGCGGCTGCGAGGCGGTGAGCGCCGAAGGCGAAACCCTGTCCGGCCTGCCCTTGCCCGACGCCATGGAAAAGATCGGCCTGACCCTAGTAATGAATGTCGGCGGTGCGGCCGGGCCGCTCTACGGCACGCTGCTGATGGAGATCGGCCGCGAGCTTCGCAAAAACGACGAGAAGGCCGATTTCTCGCAGGTGCTGAAACAGGCGATCGATGCCGTCGCAAGACGCGGTCGGTCGCATGCCGGCGACAAAACCCTGCTCGACGTGCTCTATCCCGTGCATGCGGCACTCGCCAGCCGCTCGCCGCTCGGCGCAATCGCCCGCAGGGCCGAGCGTTCCGCCAACCGCACCGCTGACATGAAGGCGATGCGCGGGCGCGCCGCCTATCTCGGCGACCGCTCGATCGGTCATGTCGATCCCGGCGCGTCGAGCTGCGCGCTGCTGACCACGGCGATCTGCCGCTATCTCGGGGAGCATCGTCCGCAATGAATGGAAAGACCGCAAATGTGGGCATTGTGATCGTCTCCCACTCGCCGCTGGTGGCACAGGGGATCGCCGATATGGTGCGGCAAATGGTGGGCGACAGCGTGCCGCTCGCCTGGTCGGGCGGCAATGTCCATGGTGAACTCGGCACCGATGCCGGCGGCATCCTGAGGGCAATCGAAGCCGCTTGGTCCGATGCCGGCGTCGCCGTCTTCGTCGATCTCGGCGGCGCCGAAACCAACAGCGAGATGGCGATCGAAATGCTGGGCCTTCCCCGCTCGGCCCTCGTCTCCATCTGCAACGCGCCGCTGGTCGAAGGCGCCGTCATCGCCGCCGCCGAGGCGTCGGGGGGCGCGTCGCTGGCCAAGGTCGTCGCCACAGCCGAGGAACTGTCCCCCTGATGACCAGCGGATTGCGTAGTGAAAAACAGGAGCCCGAGCCATTGCCCGAGCCATTCAAGGTGAATTGCCAGACGGAGGTAGAAGTCAAGCACGGCGTCGGGCTGCATGCCCGCCCCTCCGTTACCTTCACGCGGCTTGCCAAGTCCTTCCCCTGTTCGATCGAGATCGCCGTCAACGGCAGCGACGTCTGGCTGAACGGCAAGAGCATCATCAAGATCATGAGCGCAAAAATCCGAAAAGGATCGATCCTCCGGATCCGCGCCGACGGCATTCTCGCCGAAGAGGCGATCCGCGCGCTGAAGGAACTCATCGAGCGCAACTTCGATGAGGAAAAGAAACATGGCCGCACCGCTTAGGCTGACAGCAAAGAGTGCATCCCCGGGCATCGCATCCGGCCCGGCCTTTCTGGCCGAGCGGCCGGACGCCCCCGCGCCCAGCACGGCCGGCGGATACGGCGCGCTCGAGAAGGCGATCGACATCTCGATCGGCGAACTCGAGCGCCTTGCCGACGGAGCCGATGCCGAAAGCCGGGATATCATCGATTTCCAGATCGAGGTGCTGCGCGATCCGACCATCGCGGAAGCGACCGGCGCGCGCATGGAAGCCGACGAGAACGTCGTCTTTGCCTGGGTCGCCACCCTCGACGCCTATATCGGCGAACTCGAAGCGGCCGACGAAGAGCAGATGCGGGCACGCGCCGTCGATATTCTCGACATCAAGAACCGTGTGCTTGGGGCGCTCGCCGGCACCCCGATCGCCGATTTTCCGCCCGGTTCGATCTTCGTTGGCAAGGATATGGAGCCGAGCCGCTTTCTCGCCCATGACTGGTCGAAAGGCGGCGGCATCGCGCTGTTTTCAGGCAGCACCGCAGGCCATGTCGCCCTGCTCGCCCGGGCCAAATCGGTACCGATGGTGATCGGCACCGGCCGCTTTTCGGCAGCGGACGGAGATCCGGTCAGAGTGGATGGCGATGCCGGCGCGGTCGTCCTCAAGGCCGGCGGCATACTGATCCCATCGCCGATGCCCGCACGAACTTCTGCCGCCGGCGCGCAAACCGAATACGGCGAACTGCGCACGGCGGACGGCGTGCCGATCCTGCTCTCCATCAACATCAACGACCCCGCAGAGATCGACGCGCTCGATCCGGCGACGGCAGGCGTCGGCCTGATGCGCTCTGAATTTTCAGTCGCCTCGATCGCCGAGGCCGCCAATGAGGAACGGCAGCTGGCGATCTATCGCCGCGTGCTGGAACAGGCGGGCGACAGGCCGGTGACCATAAGAATGCTGGATATCGGGGGCGACAAGCCGCTCGCCGGGTTCGAAGACCTGCCTAGTCTCTCGGCCTCTGGCCTGCGCGGCATCCGACTGCTGCTTGCCCGGCCGGAAATCGCCCGCGTGCAGGCCCGCGCCCTGCTGCGCGCCGCCATCTTCGGCAAGCTTTCGGTGATGCTGCCGATAGTGACCTTTCCCGACGAGATCGACAGGATGCGCGAATTGTTCCGCGAGGAAGCCGAAAAGCTCGGCCGCCGATCGCTGCTCCACCGGATGCCGCCGATCGGCATGATGGTGGAGGTGCCGGCCGCAGCGTTGATGCTCGATACTTTCGGGTCAGCAGCATTCTTTTCGTTCGGCACCAATGATCTTACCCAGTATCTCGCCGCCTCCTCTCGCGACGATATCGATGCCGATGCCGGCAAGGCCGCACCCGCAGTGCTCCGGCTGATTGCCCAGGCGGTGAAGCTGACTTCCGGCAAGCCACTCAGCATCTGCGGCGACATGGCCGGCAATCCGCACTATCTGCCCGGGCTGCTCGCCGCCGGCCTCCGGCATTTTTCCGTGGCGCCGGCCCGGCGTCCCGCGATAAGATCGGCGATCATCGGCCTCAACGCCGATGGCACAAGGGCAGCCGGAGAGTAGAATGGCGCGCGAAGACACCGAAGACGCCATTATCGCCTACAAGTCCATTCTGGCGCAGATTATCGACAACAGGCCATCCGGCACGCGCCAGCGCCTGGCGACGGCGCTTGGAAAACATCGCAGCTTCGTCACTCAGATCACCAGCCCGACCTATGCAACGCCGCTGCCGGCGCGCCATCTCGCGACGATCGTCCGCGTCTGCCATTTTAGTGCCACTGAGGAGGAACGTTTCCTCGAAGCCTATCAGGCCGCCCATCCCGGCAAGCTGCCGGACCTCGGCCATTCCGAGAAATTGCGGCACCTTTCGCTGATGGTGCCCGACTTCGGCGACGACAGGAAAAACCGCCTATTGGAAGAGGCGATCTCCGATCTGGTGCAGAAGATCGTCGCGATATCGGGTGCTGAATGACGAGTGCGCTGGTTGACGTAGCGTAATACTTTTGGCCTTGGGAGGGGCTTGATGAAGAAGTTCATGAACACTGCGGAAACCATGGTCGCCGAAAGCGTCGAAGGCTTCGTGCGCGCCCATGAGGCCTTGGTGGTGTTCGGGCCCGAGCGCAGATGCATCCGCCGCCGCCATCTCACCGCTGGCAAGGTGGCGCTTATATCAGGCGGCGGTGCCGGCCATGAGCCGATGCATATCGGCTTCGTCGGCCAAGGCATGCTGGATGCCGCCTGCGTCGGCCATATCTTCACCTCTCCGACACCGAGCCAGATCATCGCCGCGATCGAAGAGGCCGATACCGGCGCCGGCTGCCTGCTCGTCGTCAAGAACTATGACGGCGATCTGATGAATTTCGAAATGGCGATCGAGATGGCCGGCGACCGCCACAACCTCGACATGGTCGTCGTCAGCGACGATATCGAGACATCAAGGTCCGGCGAAGGTAATGGCCGGCGCGGTGTTGCCGGAACGCTGATCGTCGAAAAACTCCTGGGTGCTGCGGCCGAACGCGGCATGTCGCTGGCCGAATTGAAGCAGCTTGGCGAGGGATTGAACACACGCATCCGCTCGATGGGTGTCGCGCTGAACGGCGTGACGGTGCCGCAGACCGAGCGCACGACATTTTCGCTGGGGCCCGGCGAGATGGAAATGGGCGTCGGCATCCATGGGGAACCCGGCCATGCCAGGCAGCTCTTCGCCGCCGCCGACGCGATCATCGGCCATCTCTGCGAGACCATCGCCAGCGACATCGCAGTGACGCCGGGCGCGAAAGCACTGCTCTTCGTCAACGGCCTCGGGGGCACGCCGCCGGCCGAACTCTACCTCGCCTATGCCGGCGCCCGCCGCTTCATCGAGGAACGAGGCATCCCGATCGAGCGCTCGCTTGTGGGAACCTACGTCACCTCACTCGATATGCAGGGACTGTCCGTCACCCTGGCTTTGTTGACCGACGAGGAGATCGCACTCTGGGACGCGCCGGTGGCGACGGCGGCGCTGCGTTGGCCATGACCAGTAAGCCGGGCGGCGCAAGACTCTGCCTCTGCCAGCCGGCAAAAGCGTACCATCGCCCGACGCCGTCACTCGCCCCGCAGAACCATTGTCTCCTCGCCTCTATCGGCCGCGCGCCGCGCCCGGATGGCGGCGGCGATGAAGACGCGCGAGAGGCCGTGATAGAGGGGCTCGCGGGACAGCACGCGCGAGGTGATATAGCCGATCATCGAGACGGCCATGATCGGAATGACGGCCTCATGGTCGCCGGTCATCTCCAGAATGATCACGAAGGCGGTCATCGGCGCCTGCACCACGCCGGCGAAATAGCCGGCCATCCCGAGGATGGCCGCCAACGCGATGCTGGTGCCGAGCAGCGATCCGACCGTGCTGCCGAAACCGGCGCCGACCGCAAGCGAGGGTGCAAAGATCCCGCCCGGAATGCCTGAAATCATCGACAGGAAACTGGCGGCGAGTTTCTCGACAAAGAAAAGCAATGGCAGGGCGTGACCCTCGACGGCGCCCCTCGCCTGCTCGTAACCGGTGCCGAAGGTCGCGCCGCCGGATGCGACGCCGATGATCGCAACGGCAAGACCACAGAGCCCGGCAAGCGCCAGCATGCGCCTCAGCGGCTGCGGCTGCGCCCAGCGCCGGATACGCTGCCCGAAATGCAACGCGAAACCGCTGAAGGCAGCACCCAGCGCGCCGCCGCCGACGCCGCAGACGAGAACCAGTCCCCAATCTCGCGCGACGGTCGGCGCGGCCGAAGCAAAGCCGAAATAATTGTAGCTGCCGGAGAGCCCGAGAGCCGCGAGCCCGGAAAGGATGACGGCCGTCAGCACCAGCCCGTTGGCGCGCGATTCATAGGTGCGGCTCATCTCCTCGATCGCAAAGACGATACCGGCAAGCGGCGTGTTGAACGCCGCCGCGATGCCGGCGGCCGATCCGGCAAGGATCAGCCCACGCGCCTGCGCCACGCCACCGAAGCGGGCGACGGCGAGCATGATCGATGCACCCACCTGCACGGTCGGCCCCTCGCGGCCGATCGAGGCGCCGGAAAACAGCCCAAGCACTGTGAGCACGATCTTGCCGAAGGCGATCCGCAGCGACAGCAGCCGCGTGCGGTCGGCCTCATCCCTCAGGTGCCTGGCGGCGATCGCCTGCGGAATGCCGCTGCCTTGCGAATTGGGAAAGAGGGTTGCCGCAAGATAGGCCGCCACAACGAAGCCGAGCGGCGTCAGCATCAGCGGCAGAACGAATGCCCATTCCCCCGAGGCAGTCAGGCTGCCGAAGGCCTTCTGCGCGAGATCGGCGAGTTTTGCGAAACCGACGCTGATCACCCCGATCGCCAATGCCCCACACCAGAAAACCAGCCTCGGCCGCCAAAGGGAAAACGAGCCCCAGAAAACACGGGAGCGGCGCAGAAGCTTGGATTTCCTGATGAGAGAGGGCAAGGAACGTCTCTATTCCAGTTGCGGCATTACAAGCAAGCGATGATATATACCAGGTTTCATTGCCCACGGATGGCAGCAAGGCGAGCGCAGGCCCGCTATGTCGCCGAAGAATACCTGATTCCTTAGCGCGCGTAAGGGCACCGATGGACGCAGCACTTGCGGCGAGCAGACCCATCGGCGGCGGCTCCCTTGGCGCCACGCTCACGGATTCCAGCCGCCGCTGCCATAGGGACGCGTGATGATTTCAAGCAGATGGCCGTTCGGATCTTCGAAATAGACACCGCGCCCACCGTCGTGGTCATTGGTCTCATCGGGCTTCCGCTGACCGGGGTCAGCCCAGTAGCTCAGGTTCCGCTCGCGAATTCGGTTGAATATCGCCTCGAATTCAGCGTCGCCGACGAGGAAAGCGTAATGTTGGCGAACGATCTGACCTTCCGTTTCCATGTAGTCGAGATTGGCGTCGTTGTCGGTTGTGACCATGTGGAACGGCCCCCAGCGCCGCGGCGCCGGCAATCCTAACATATCGGCCAGGAAATCTGCCGAGGCCTTGCTGTCGTGAGCCGACAGGATGGTATGATTGAAGTGGATGGCCATAGTGGTTTCTCGCAAATGGGGAGCTGCAAACTCGATGGAAGCTTTGCCGGTTAACACCCGCGGCCGCCTCTTGTTCCGAACTTCGACCGCGCCTCTCCGCCTTCAAATCTCTTTCGAAACGAGGTAAACTCCATCGGTGGAGGAGCCGCGACAAATGGCACGAAACACGCTCCCCATGCGCTGGAATTCCGGGGACCACGAGATCGGATGGGTGGCGGCATGAACGAGGCGAACGGCAATTTGCGCGACACTTCAGGCGCCGCGGTGCGGCCGCCGATCGCTTGGGCGCTGACGGTCATCGCCGGGCTCGCGCTTAACTGGCTCTATGCGCTGCCGTTCATGCCGGCGGCCGTGCCGGCTGGCGTGCTCGGCGGCATCGTGTTCCTTGCCGGCCTGGCGCTACTGATCTGGGCGGCAGCAACCTTCCGCCGGGCGGGGACACAGGTCCAGCTCAGCCGGCCGACGACGACGATCGTCGACGAAGGCCCCTATCGCTTCACGCGCAACCCGATCTACATCGGTATGTTCCTCGGCCTCATCAGCCTCGCCGTCGCCTTCGACAGCCTGTGGCTCATCCTCCTGTTGGTGCCGTTCTACCTTGTCATCCGCTACGGCGTGGTCGCTCGCGAGGAGGCCTATCTCGAGCGGAAATTCGGTGACGTTTATCTCGCCTACAAGGCCCGCATCAGGCGGTGGCTGTAGCGAGACGAAGAAGCGTCGACCTGCTGAAACCCGAATGACGGAAACGGGTCGAGACACGACCCTCGCGGCATCATGGCCATCGCCAAAGCAAGCCGGCGAACGCCATGGCCGCTTCGCCGGCCGCTGGGGTCAGTTCGTATTCTGCCCCGCCTCGATGATCAGCCGGGCGATCTCGTCAGGGTGGGAGATCAGCGACAAATGGCTGGCCTTCACCTCTATCGTCTTCGCCCCCATGCGCTTGGCCATGAAGCGTTCGAGATCGGGATTTATCGTCCGATCCTCGGTCGAAACGGCATACCAACTCGGCTTCGAACGCCAGGCCGCCTGTGTCGTCTTGCCGGTCAGCAGCGCCTTTTGAAACGGCTGCTGCACGGCATAGAGAATTTTCGCCTTCGCCTCCGGCAAGTCGCCTGCGAAATCGCGCAAGAAGGCTTCCTCGCTCAGCCGACCTTCGTCGCCGTCGAACACGATGCCGGCCGAAGCCGGCGGCGTCGGAAAGGTCTTGGCGAGAGCGGTATAATCCTCACCTGCATCAGGCGCCCGCGCCGCCACATAGACGAGCGCCGAAACATCAGGGTGCACACCGGCCTCGGTGACCATCATGCCGGAAAACGAATGCCCGACCAGAACCGTCGGCCCATCCTGCCGGTCGAGCACCCGCTTCACGGCAGCGACGGCCTCGGGCAGCGTCGTCAGCGGGTTCTGCACCGCCGTGGCATTGAGCCCAGCCGCCTGCAGGCGCGCGATCACCTCGGTCCAGCACGAGCCGTCGGCAAACAACCCGTGCGCCAGCACGACGTTGCGCGCCTTAACGGGAGCGGATGTCGCGGCCATGCCGCGGGTAGCAAGCAGAGAAGCGGCGGCGCCGGCAACTAGGGCAGCCGAGAAGGTCCGTCTGTTCATCATCATGATCTGGTTCCTTGTGCGTCCGGTGGTTGCTGAAACCGTTGCCGACAGGGTGGCGATAAGAAGGCCCGACATCAAATCTCCAAAGCTCGCGATGGCCGAGCTTTGATCGGGAAAGTATCGGAAATTAGCTCCAAACGCGTCATCTCTTTTTGCTGCAACCAAAAACCAGTTCGCCGCCCCGACACTGGCCGCCGCTCCGGAAGCTGGGGGCGACGGCCGGATAGGCTGTCCAAAAACAGCAGTCGAGTCAATTGCGATTTAATCGGATACGATATATATAAGTCCTAGCATTCAGAACCTAGTAGGATAAACCCATGCCCGCATCTAAAACCGCAAGACAGACTGGCAGTCCCGCGCCCGCCTCCCCGCCAGCGGGCAAGGAAGGCCGAAAACTTTCGAATTTCCTGTGCTTCGCGGTCTATTCGGCAAATCTCGCCTTCGGCCGCGCCTATAAGCCGATCCTGGACGAGCTTGGCCTGACCTATACCCAATATATCACCATGGTGGCTCTCTCCGAAGAGGATGACCAGACCGTCGGCGCATTGGGGGAAAAGATGTTCCTCGAATCCAACACGCTGACCCCCATCCTCAAGAAGCTGGAGTCGAATGGTTATATCACCCGTCACCGCGATCCCGCCGACGAGCGGCAGGTGCGGGTCAGCCTGACGCCGGCGGGGCGCCAACTCGTTGAAACCGATCCCGGCGACGCGCTGATTGGCGCCATCGGTCTCGGCGACGACTTTCCCGTCGTGCAGAAATCGGTGACGACGCTGCGCGACAACCTGCTGCGGTCAACGCAGGGCGAACCGGGGAAATCGTGATCGCGGCATCAGTCGCCTGATCCCGCTTGGCTCTATTGCCGCAGCGGCCGGAACGCCGTCCTAAGCTCGGCAGTGAAAGCCATCGGCTGTTCCCAGGCGGCGAAGTGACCGCCCTTCGGCAGCCGGTTATAGTGGATGAGCTTCGGATAGGCCCTCTCCGCCCAGCTCTGCGGCGCCTGGTAGATCTCATCGGGAAAAGCACTGACCGCCACCGGGATCTTGATGCCCCTGGGGTCGAAGATCCCGCCCGACGGATGGTGCGCATTGTCCCAATAGAGGCGTGCAGAGGAGATTGCTGTGTTCGTCAGCCAGTAAAGCGTGACGTTGTCGAGGATATCGTCCTTCGTCAGCCCCTCGGGCTCTCCGTCGAAAACGCGGGCGATCATCCGGTAACTGCGGATGTCGTGATCTAGCATCCACGAAGCAAGCCCGATCGGCGAGTCGACGATCCCGTAGAGTGTCTGCGGTCGGTTGTTCATCTCGATGGCATAACCCAGCCCATTCTTGTAGAAGTCGTCGAGCTGATCGAAGGCGCGCCTTTCGTCCGGCGAAAGGTCGGCTGGCGGCATGCCGCCGGCGGCAAGAACCTTGGCGATGTCAGCCGGAACCGTGGCCGCCATGTTCGTATGGATGCCGAGCAATCCGGGCGGCTCCTGCACCGCCATCAGTTCGGTGACCGCGTTGCCCCAGTCGCCACCCTGCGCCACGAACTTCGTATAGCCGAGACGTTGCATCAGCGTCACCCAGGCGTGCGCGATGCGTGGCGGGTTCCAGTTCCCGACCCCGTCGGTTTCCCGGAAAAGCCGTAGCCCGGCAAAGACGGGATCACCACGTCAAATGCGTCCGCTTCGCTCCCGCCATGCGCTGTCGGATCGGTGAGCGGTTCGATGATCTTCAACTGCTCGATGATGGAGCCAGGCCATCCATGTGTGACGATCAGCGGCAGCGCATTTTTATGCTGGGAGCGCACGTGAATGAAGTGAATATCCAGCCCGTCGATCTCGGTGATGAACTGCGGCAGCGCATTGAGCCGCGCCTCCATCTTGCGCCAGTCGTAATCCGTCGCCCAATGCTTCGCGAGTTTCTGGATCGTCGCGAGCTGCACGCCCTGCGTATCATCCGCGACGGTCTCCTTGTCAGGCCAACGGGTGGCCGCGACGCGCCGGCGCAGATCGTCAAGCTGATCCTCGGGGAAATTGACGCTGAAGGGGCTAAGCCCGTCGCCGTTTGCCTGAGCGCTACGCGTCCCGGCAAGCATGCTCATGGCTCCGGCGGCGGCCGTGGCGGCAAGCAGCTCGCGCCGTGTGGGCGTTGATAGGGATGTGGGTGGCATGACGCTCTCCTCTCCGTTTGATCTGTTCGGAAACGGACGAAGATCGACTGACCGACCTCGTTCGCATCAGCAGGTCATTCGCGTCTGTCCGGGGACTATGCTCCCAGGCAATGTCGGGGGTCAACCTACCCGGTCAGGCTATGCCTCGACTGTCTCGATGGACGACTGGTCATTGCAAAGAGCCGTGGTTGCGGGCAGCATCGGCGCGAGATGATGAGGAAAGGAGAATGCATGCCCGACATCGCGATGGGCGTTTTGAGCCGGAACGGAACCGTTCTTCTGGCCAGGCGCAGTTCCGAGCGCAAGGTGCACCCGGATCGCTGGAGCCTCCCGGGCGGCCATATCGAAGAGGGCGAAGACGCTGAGACGGCGATGTGCCGGGAATTGATGGAAGAAATACGCGTGACGCCGGAGCTCTGGCAGTTTGCAGGACGGTTCACCTCGGAAGACCAGCCCGAAGCATCCGCGACATTCCATGTCTATCACGTCGATAAATGGCAGGGCCAGCCGCGACTTATCGGTGACGAACACACCGAGCTCAGATGGTTCACCGCCATCGCGACAAAAGAAGCCAAATTAGCGCCGCCTCAGCTCACTGAAATTCTCGCAAACCTCGCCGTACGGGAAACAGGCACTCCCGCTTAGGTTTGTTGGCGGTCACCACGTCTCGCCGGTTGAACGGGTCAGCGCGCATGATGCTGGACGTTGGAAAGCGCACCGGCCTCCATAATCTCGGCCGCCTTGGCATAACCGCCGCCCATTCCGTCGAGGAAATGCAGGTGCGAATCCGGGCTACCTGATGGCACGAGACAAGTCATCAGCGCATGCGACTGGCGGTGCAGTCCGAAATTGATCTCGCCGCGCGCCCTTGCCGGAGCGAGGATCGCTTCGACCCTGTCGATCTGTTCGGGCGTGCAGTCCAGCGTCAGGCGCAAACCGTCATCGAATTTGCGGAAATCCGAATTGGCGGTAACCTCCGACCAGCGTTTCGCATCGACACGCTTGCCGCTGCCTTTGGGCATGGCAACATCCCTGGCGATAGCCATATCCACGGGAACCGGATGACACCGGTGCGACTGCGCATCGAAGACGGCAAGCACGCGCTTTGCCAGCGCCGCAAAAACCTCCGGGCTCGTATCGTCATTCGGCTCCACCAGCAGCGACAGGATCTCGCCCCGCTGGCTCGGGAATGGCGTCCAGTCGCAGCTCAGCCCGGTCAGATCCGGCTTCGTCGCGTAGCGTCCCGGCTTGACCAGATACCGGCCGCTCTTGATCTGCTGCTCCGCCCATTTGAGCCCTCCCCCTGCAAACATCGCATAGGTCGCGTTTTCCGAAGCCGCATAGCGCGCAACTCTTACGTCGCGCCCACTATTGCGGATTTCGCGCACGGTGAGCAGCCCGATACGAAGGGTGAGATCGAGATCGCTTCTTGCAAAGCTCGCGACCTGCCGCAACGCCGAGGTCGCGGCCATGATGCCGTGCGGCGGCAAGGCGAATGCCGCCCCGTCTCCACGAAACACGAAGGGGAAATTGAACGAACCCCAGGCATTGCCGAGAGCGGCGATAACAGATGCACCTGCGAAGTTGACATCTTCATAGCGTCCCGACTTGATCGCCGGCGTCGAGTTGACGACGTCGGTGATGCCGATCAGCCAATCCTCGGGCAGCGGCTCATAGGCGGCTGGGTCGAGCACGAGCGAAAACTCGTCATAGGCCTGGTGTGGCTGGGCATGGCTATTGATCATGGCATGTTCTCCAGATCGGCAAGGTTCCGGTGCCTGCTACCTCAGGAAGGGGTCTGCCGGCCGATCGGCAGGCCCTCCCTATCAAATCCTCGGGCGGTGAGGTCCGCCCTTCCCCGCTCAGACAAGCGTGGTTTCGACGTCGATATTCCCGTGTGTCGCCTTGGAATAAGGGCAGATGCCATGGGCCGCCTCGATCAATTGCTGCGCAATGTCGCGATCGATGCCGGAGAGGCTGACATTGAGGCGCGCCCTGAGGAAAAAGGAGCCGTTGTCGGCGTTGAGAGTAATCTCCGCATCGACCTCAGGGCTGGCGGGCAGCGTGATCTTTCTCTGGGCGGCGGCAAGTTCGATGGCGCCGATATAGCAGGCCGACCAGGCGATGCCGAACAGGTTTTCGGCAGCCGGATGCGGTTGCGGCAGCTTGATGTCGATCGTGCCGTCGCTGCTGCGTGCGGAGCCGTTGCGGCCGCCGGAGATGTGGGTTCTGCCGGTAAAGAGAAGCTTCTCGGTCATGGTGATATCCTTCGGTTCGATTTACTACGCATCCGATTAAATCGGATGCGCTCTAATACGCCGCACCAAAACCGATGTCAACACTATTCCGATTTAATCGGATGCGATTTATTTCTCAGGCCAAACTCATCACATCAAGGTAATCCTCAACGGCAGCTGTGCGAGCAGGCCGACCCGCTGCGCAAAGTCACGTCTTGCCTGGGAACAGAGCCCTCTATAGGCTCTGCCGGCAAGCGCGAGGTGGCTCTCATGAAAAAGCCCGGAGAGATGCCATGTCCTCCATAACGGCAGACAATGCGGGACAGTATGGCGACAGCCGGAAGCTCGCCGCGCGGGCTCGACTGCATAGCCAATACACCATCGCCGAGACGGCCTGGTTTCCATGGGTTGCCGCGCAATTGTCCCTGAAGCCAGGCGATCGTGTCCTCGATGTCGGCTGTGGGCCAGCCTTGGTTCTGGGCGGCAACGGCAGGTCTGCTGCCGGCGGACCTTCACCTGACGCTCGCCGACCTTTCAGCCGGTATGGTCGACGAGGCAATGGCGCGTTGCAGCGCACTGCCATTCGGCTCCGTCCGCGGCTTGCCAGGCCGACGCCGCCGCGCTCCCCTTCGAAGATGACGCTTTCGATGCCGTGGTCGCGATGCATATGCTCTATCATCTGCCCGACCCGGCCGCGGGCATCGCGGATATGTCAAGAGTGCTCAGGCCGGGTGGCCTGCTCGCGGTCACAACCAACGGCGCCGGCAATATGCGCGAGATCTACGCGCTGACGACCGTATTCGGCAGTGCCCCATCCGATCCGGCTGCCGAAGCCTTCGGATATGACGCTGCCGAACGATCGATGCGGTCGCAGTTTGGAAACGTGACCACGTCGCAGCATCCGGCAAGCCTGAAGATCACTGAGCCCGAGGATGTATTCCTGGCGCTCACCTCCTACCCGCCGGGCGATGGCGCCCGCGAGCTCCAGCTTACCAAATTCCGTCAAGCCATTGCCGATGCCTTCAGCCAACGCAACGGCGTGCTTGAGGTCCGCAGGGAGACCGCGCTGTTCCTCAGCAGAAAGGCGGCCTGATCCGTATCGCGGTGTCTGCTGCGCCCTTACGACCGCGGCCGGCCGTCGTCGAACAGCGCGGCAAGCCACTGGTAGTATCGTGGCTGCTTCTCCCGCATCTGGTTGCGCGAATAAGGTGGCCGATCGATGTCGCCGAACAGGTAGACGCTGGCCGTGACCGCGAAGAATTCGTGACCATTGCTCATCATGTAGGAATCGCCCGGCCAGACCCGCTTGCCGATATCGAAGAATTGCGCGACATCGGTATTGCCGAATCCGCCCGGAAGCATCCGGTCGTGATAGGCATGCAGAAGTTCATGCAGGATGATCGGCTTGTCGGGCGCAAGACTTTTGACGCGCAGGTCGATGCCGGTCTTGCTGCTGTAGTGGCCGGGCCCCGCTTTTGCGGCGGCGGGGTTGGCCCAGATCCTGATCGTGCGCATGAAGGTGAGGACATCGGGTTTCAGATTGACATGCTCGACGATATCGAGCTGCCGCTTGACCGTCGCGGCCATCTCCCGATCGGGCTCCGCGCCCTTGGCGTTGGTGAGATCGACCTGCCATCCGTGATAGGTGAAAACCAGCGGATCGGCCCCCGCCGTTCCCGTGGCCGCGATCATGAAGATGATGGCGGCGCAGAGCGCCAGGATTTTCGAAATCGGTCTCATGGCCGCTCCTCAACATGTCCCACGCGGACTGTTGCACAGGCAAACTGAAGGCACAATCACATCATGTCGGCCAACCTGCAGTTAACTAACCGCCACTATCCGTTCACGCCTCCACGCCCGAACGCATGCTCTGGAAGAAATCGACAAGCGGCCGCGGCGCCTGGTCGTTGAAGCACATGTCGAGGCCGGCGGCCAATTGTGCGGCCGCATCTTCGCTGCGGGGAAGCATCGCCGCTTCGTAGGAGGCGAGTGCTGCCTCGATATCATCCCGTCAGCAATGATCGCCTGCGCCGGTTCCGCGCCGTCGAGCATCGCCAGATTGGCTCCTTCGCCGGCAAAGGGCGACATCAGATGCGCGGCATCGCCGATCAGCGTGAGGCCTGGCCGGCGCTGCCAGCGGTGGCCGAAAGGCAAGGCATAAAGCGGCCTTGCGATCAACGGCGCCTCGCTTCTGGCGATGAGGTCGACGAGCGAGGGATGCCAATCGTTGAAACGCTCCAGCACGTCCTCGCGCAGGCCAAGATGGGTTGTGCCGAAGCCGCCGTGCAGCCGCTGCTACGGATGTATCGGTCAGCAATGGCGGATCACCAGGAGATCCCGGCGCGCCAGCGCTCAGACCTTTTCTTTTTTCCTGATTTTTTCTTTCGGTTCTACTGGTGCATCGGGCGTCGGCGCCAACAGCTTGCGCAGTGACGAGATCTTGTCCTTCACCAGTGGCCGGAAACGCGTCGCGCGATAGGGCATGTCGGCCGCCCCATAACCTTCCGGCCCATCATCATTGCCGCGGTTGATCTCCGCGAGCTTCACCCCGATGAAGGTGCCGTCGATATAATGGGTATATTCGCCCACCCAGCGGATCGTATAGATCTCGCCTTTGCGGATGAGCTGGTCGATGCTGACATGCTTGAAGGTATCGTTGATGCAGACGACCTTCTGGCCGACATGGAAATCATAACTCATGGATCAAACTCTCGAAACGGCAATCCGCCTGGCCGATCTATAGCGTGCCCTGCGGCGGGGATGAACCGTTTTCTCGTAGCCGGGCCCCGATTGCTGCGGCACCAGCCGCACCCATGCCGCACGCTTAAAGGTGGCATGCATCAGTCGCAATAGGCCTTGCCGCTCTTGCGGGAGCGAAGATCGAAGTGGAAGTGGTTCCAGTGCTCCGGATTGCTGCCCGGCCCGAGTACGGTGTTGAAATAGCGGCAGCTGTCGCTGCGCACCGCCTTCAGGAGCCGCCCCTCGCGCAGCGAGAACAGCCCCTTCTTGCGCACGTCGATCTCGTGGCCGTTCTTCAGCACGAACTTGCCGACGTCGATGGCGTTGCCGCGGGCGTGTTCCGACATGGGATTGTATTTCTGCCGGCTGTTGTTCATGCGCCGGCAGGAATAGCCGCCGAGCGGCTGGATCGTCTTGATGCCGCTCCAGTAGCGATAGCGGGCGGACGGTGCCAGCTCGTTCTTCACCCATTTGGCGAAAGCGAGCGTCACCTGGCAGTTCAGCGTCACGGCCGGGCGCACGCCGATATTGCCGGAAAGCCCCTTCAGCGACACCGGATAAGGCACCTGGCAGGCCGGCCCGTTCGAAATCGGCGGCTTGTCGTCGAAGAGGACGCCCATGCGCTTCAGCTCGCGCCGGCAGGCAAGCTCGGAGGACGGCATGACGCTGGGATCGACGGGCGCTGCCGGCTCACTCATCATCGGATTGTTCGGCCGCAGCATCGCGACCTCTTCGCTCTCGTCCTCTTCGGGAACACGGGTCGGCGCCACCACAGGGCTGCCGTCGTTCCAGGCAGGCGCCCGGCTCATCTGTGCCTCGGCCGCGGGCTGCGGCATTGCCTGCTGCGGGGGCTGGCGCATGGGCTGGTTGAGCTGCGTTGGACTATCGGTGCCGATGCCGTCGACAACCGGCTCGGTGGCGTTGCCCTCGGCGATCTGCTGCTGTTGTTCCTGCGCCAGCCCGACAACCGGCTCGGCCCCGAGATCGTCATCCATGTTGACGCCGCCGGACGGGATCGCAAGCACCTGCGTGCCGCCCCAGTTCTGGTTCTGCTGCGCTAAGGCCTCGTCGCTGTCGATCATCGGCAGCTTGCCCCGCCGCGCCTGTGGTGCGGCTTGGGCGGCATGGCCGGTGCCGGCAAGGTTTGGCGTATCGAGATAATCGACCGAGCCCTGGCTATTGCCGACGGGCGCGCTGGAAACCGGATAGGAGGCCTGGCTCTCCACCGGCGCCATGCGCACGGCAGGTGCCATGCGCGCTGCCCCCCGCGACGGCGAGATCGAGCTGACCCTAGTGCCATTGTCGACATTGGCCGGCGGCACCAGTCCGTCGCTGATCGAACAGGTCGTCAGCGCCGCCGAGAGGATAACGGGCAAAAGGGTTCGCCGAGGAAAGGAAACAAACGCCATACTCTTATCGCTTCCGCAGGCTGGCTGGGCAGTGACCGAAAAAACTCACTCCAAATTTAATAAAAAACGGTGAACGAAAGCTTACCCGCGCAATCTGAAGGCGATGAACGCGAAAAGGCCGCTCTCGCGGCCTTTTCAAGGTTGAGTCACGAGGCCCAGCGCAGTTTCGCGCTGCGCGAGATCGGCTACCTGTTCGTGAAATTGATCAGATCGGCCATGGTGAAATGACCCGCCACAGCGCTCGGCAATGTCGGCCGCCACTTCGGCCATTGCGCCAGGAACGAGTGGCGATCCTCGCGGATGAGGCCGGCGAGGACCTCGGCAATGATCGTGCCGCCGACCGGTCCGAGATGCTGGCTATTCCCTGCTATCTCCGCCTCGCGCAGGATGTAGAACCACAGCGGCGCGTTGCCATTGAAGATGCCGGGATGATCGATCAGCAATTTGCCACGCGCCTCCTTCCTCTCGGCATCCTCGCTGTCGAACAGTTGTTCGTCCGACAGCGCCTCCATTTCCATGTGGCGGGCGACTGCTTGGCCGGAAGGCAGTCCGAGGCGCCAGCCGCGCAAAAGGTTCAAGGCGGCGAGCGCCCTGTGGGCCTTGATCGGCTCCTTCTGATGATCCGGCAGGCTGGTCAGCGGATCGACCAGCAGCGTATCGAGCTTGTAGGAGGGCTGCGGCAGAACGGCGCCTGGAGGCGGCTCTCCTTCCGGAGCGAGCCCGTCGAAGAAGAAGGCCCAATCAATTGCCCAGCGGTCGGGCAGCTCGCGGAAGCCATTCAAATTCGCCAGCGGTTCCTTCGCCACATTGGTCAGGGAAAAGACCGGAATGCGATGGAACGTCGCCGTCTTCCCGTTGAAATCCTGCTCGGAGGGTCTCGCCTTCGTCACGATCCTGTTTAGAGAGTAGCTCGGCCTCACCATCGTATGGCCATATCGGTAAGCCGCGACCGAGAATTCGACCGGGATGAAGGCATAGCGGCCCTGCGGATTGTAGAAACGAATATTCGGTTTTTCGCCCCTGCCGACGATGACGTGCTCATAGGTCTCCTTGCCGACGATGCGGGGCAGGAAATCATGCAGGACGATCCACTGGTAATGCCAGCGGACCGTCTGCTGACAGAGCTCGAAATCGCTGGTGCCGAGCGTATCCACCACCTTGTTGTGAAATCTGAGGAAGGTGGTGTGGAGCTGCGAGACGATCAGGTTTTCGTCATTGCGCTTGTCGCCGAGCAGCGCGCGGCGGATCGGGGCACTGTTCCTCGGCAGATCGGGGCGGTTGTTTCGCGCCTTGTCGAAATCCTTGTCCGTCCCGAGCAGCATGTGAAGCTCGTCGTCCTCATAAAGGAAAGGCTGGTCCGATGGCCCCGAGCCATAGACCGAATCCAGATCGAGACGCGGCGTGCGGAAGTCCTGCAGGGCATCGGGATCGTTGAAGCGATCGAGCGACGAGGCCGGATCGAAGGTGATATCATGATCGAGAAACTGCCCGAAATAGGTGAAACCGGCAGGGATCGCCGGATTTTCGTCTTCAGGCTCCCTCTCGTTGAGCGCAACATCGACGGGCTCGTGATCCTTGATCTTCTCCGCGAACTCCCCCTGGAACATCGTTTTCGCGAGATCGACGAGCGCCGCTTCGGTAAATGCGGCGGACGGCAGGTTGCGGAACATCCTCCCGAACCTCTGATCGCGAACGCTCGATTGCGCGACGTTATCCATACCTCTCACAGGCGAACCATGCTTGCTCTGAGCCATTTCGGGCCTCCCTCGGTTTGCAAAGCTGGAATGCGATTACGGAAAAACCCTGGAGGTTTCCGGCAGCGGAGTGATTGAGGGCAGCGGCATCGATGCGGACGACTGCAGGCGGCAAAAGGTCGGTTTCATCGATCCCCGATGCAGGGGAACAGGCAGCGGCCATGCCAAAGCCGCCGGAACTGTGGTCTCGGATATTTAGAGAAATTGGAGAATTGTGTTGGCTTCCGTTACGGTAGCTATCGCTAGCTTCGAAATGCCCTCGTCCCTCAAGTACAACCTGAATGAAGCATGTCAGCAGAATAATTGCAACGACATTCGCTTACTGATTGAATATGCTTCTTTTTTACCAAGAACTTCCGCAACGTATAGTTCTCTGAAAAGCTTGGAATTGCGGCCAAGGTCGATCGTCAATAGTCGGGAGCGAGTATAGAGGAGAGCTGCAACGACTATGAATGCTGACAAAGTCCGCCTACCTCTTCTCCGTCATCCTCGGCCTTTGTTGTACGGCCTTGATACATAGCTGACAGATGCTCGGGACAAGCCCGAGCATGACGAAAGAGGAGTAACCGGCTCAACGAAAAAGAGCCGTCGCGACGGCTCTTTTCCTATGCGGTTTAATTTGGAAGTGCGGGCCGTTCGACATCGCCGACAGGCCGTCAGTACGTCTCACGCAGCCCGCGTGTAACGCTGGGCCTGAGGTTCGCCGCCGCGCAGGCGGAAATTCGCGAGTAGCGTTTTCAGCTGGGTGCTTTCGTCGGCAAGAGTCCGGCTTGCCGCCGTCGTTTCCTCGACCATCGCGGCGTTCTGCTGTGTCATCTGGTCCATATGGTTGACGGAGCTATTGATCTCGTTCAGCCCGGTCGACTGCTCGCGCGCCGCCGTGGCGATCGACGCGACGTGATCGTTGACCCGATTGACCAGCGCCTCGATCTCCAGCAGCGCATCACCGGTCGAGCGCACCAGCGCCACGCCGCCCTCGACTTCGGCCGCCGAGCGGCTGATAAGCGCCTTGATCTCCTTGGCTGCATTGGCGGAACGCTGGGCAAGTTCGCGCACTTCCTGGGCGACGACGGCAAAGCCGCGGCCCGCCTCGCCGGCACGGGCGGCCTCGACGCCGGCATTCAGCGCCAGCAGGTTGGTCTGGAAGGCGATTTCGTCGATGACCGAGATGATCTGGCTGATGCGGTTGGAGGATTCCTCGATCCGGCCCATCGCGGTGACCGCATTGCGGACGATCTCGCCGGATTTTCCGGCGCTCGCCTTGGTCTCAGTCACCATCTTGCGCGCCTCGTTCGCGCGCTCGGATGCGGTCTTGACGGTCGCGGTGATCTCGTCGAGCGCTGCCGCCGTCTCTTCGAGTGCGGCCGCCTGCTGTTCCGTACGCTTCGACAGATTGCCGGTCGCCTCGCTGATGTCGGAAGCACTTTCGTTGACGACATGACTCGATTCGGCGATCGCATGGATCACGCCGTTCAGCGCGTCGACGGCGGCGTTGAAATCGCCCCTCAGCTTGGCGTAATCCTCGCCGATATCGCCGATCGCAACCGTCAGGTCGCCGCCCGCAAGCTTCTCCAGCCCGACGCCGAGCGCCTGCATCGCTTGGGTTTGCCGCTCGGAGGCCGAACGCAGACTTGCCTCGTTGCCGCGGCGCTCTTCTTCGATCTGGCGCTGCCTTTCGTCTTCCCGCCCTCGCAGCGCCCTGCGCTCGTCGACGGAATCGCGCAGCACCAGCAGCGCCTTGGCCATCTGGCCGATCTCGTCGCGGCGGTCGCTGCCGGCGATCTCCACAGATGCTTCTTCGGCCGCAATCGCGTTCATTGCCGCCTTCAGCCGCGCGATCGGCACTGTCACGCTGCGCACGATGGCATAGGCGATGGCGATTGTCGCGGCGGCGCCAAGCAGGCAGAGCAGTGCGGCCCAGATCGCGTTCTGGCGATAGAGCGCGGCAAGGTCATCCGCATAGACACCGGTGCCGACGATCCAGCCCCAGGGCTCGAAACCGGCGACATAGGAATATTTCAGCACTGGCTGGTCGGCGCCCGGCTTCGGCCAAAGATAATCGACGAAGCCCTTGCCGTCCTTCTTCACCTTGTTGACAAACTCGACGAACAGGAACTTGCCGGTCGGATCCTTCATCTGGGAGATATCGGTACCATCAAGCTGCGGCTTGATCGGGTGCATCACCATCGTGGGACGCATGTCGTTGATCCAGAAATAACCGTCTGCGCCGTAGCGCATCGCGCCGATCACGTCCTTGGCGGCGGCCTGCGCCTGTTCGCGGGTCATCGTACCCGCCTGCTCCATCTTGTAATATTTGTCGAAGATGCCGAGCGCCGTGGCATCCATTTGCGCCAGCCCCGCCTTCCGCTCCGCTTCCAGCTCGGAATAGGAATAGTTCAGAAAGAAGACCATCGTAGCCGCGAGCACGGCAAGCGTGAATCCGACGAGGCAGTAAAGACGGGTGGAAATCTTGACGTTGCGCATGAGGTTCCCAGCGATTCTTGTAAGTGAGATCAATCCCATTCTGAATTGCCGGAATTACTGGAGCGTAAAGCTTAATTAGAAGATTATTAAATAACGTAAGGTCAGACCAAAGCGGCAGAAATCAACCGTTTGAAATCAAACGAAATTTCAATCCACAACGGCTGCAACATTTTTCCCGTCCGCTACCTTCAGCGCTCCGCCTTGCCATCTTTTACAGCCCACGGCCTTTGCATTAGGGTGCTCCTCAGTGAATCGCCGGCCCATGGCCCGCATCAGATGGAGAACCCTTGATGACCGATGCCGCCAAGCCGAGAGGCGAACTGACGCTCAGGACGCTTGCCATGCCCGGCGATGCCAATCCGGCTGGCGATATCTTCGGCGGCTGGGTCATGGCGCAGATGGACCTTGCCTCAGGCATCCGTGCGGCCGAACGCGCTAAGGGTCGTGTCGTCACCGCCGCGGTCAAGGAGATGGCCTTCGAACTGCCGGTCAAGATCGGCGACACGTTGTCGGTCTATACCGATATCGACCGCGTCGGCCGCACCTCGATCACGCTCTGCGTCGAAGCCTGGGCGCACCGCGCACGTTACGCCAAGATGGAAAAGGTCACAGCTGGCACCTTCATCATGGTGGCGCTCGACGAAGAGGGCAAACCGAAGCAAGTCGCCGAGGAGTGACAGGCCAAGGATCGAAAGCATGGAAACTGTCAGCTCGCCGGAGGTCTTCCTTCACATCAAGGTGGTGATGGGCATGGTCATCAGCCTTTCGCTCGCCAGGGTGCTCACCGGCCTTGCCGGCATCGTCCAGCATCCCGCCAAGGCGAAAGTCTATGCCATCCATCTCGGCTGGGCGCTGTCGATGTTCCTCTTCATCATCCATATCTGGTGGTGGGAATATCGCCTGCAGGCCGTGCCTGCGATCGGCTTTGGCATCTATCTCTTCCTGATCTGCTTCTGCAGCCTGTTTTTCCTGCTTTGCGCCCTGCTCTTCCCCGCCTCGCTCGACGAATATGGCGGTTACGAGGAATATTTCATCTCGCGGCGCAAATGGTTCTTCGGCATCCTCGGCCTCACCTACGCCGTCGATATTCTCGACACGGCGATCAAGGGCCATGAGCGCATCCTCGCGCTCGGCTGGGAATATCCCGCGCGCAACATCATCTACATCATCCTCTGCGCCATCGCCGCCTGGACCCCCAACCGCCGCTTCCACGCCACCTTCGTCATCGCCAACCTGATCTACCAGGTCAGCTTCATCTTCAGGCTTTATGATGTTTTGGGGTGAGTTGCGGTCGGGCGCAGCCCGAGCAATCGATCCAGCGAATCGATTGCAGCAACGAACGCCCTGAGCCCAAGCGAAGGGCCGGGCAGCGGCTTGCTCCTTGGCGAGGCACAGCCTCTCCTCCGTCATTCCTGTGCTGTCACAGGAATCCAGCCGGCATGCTTCTGCAAGCCGAAAGGACTCTTGAAAAGAGACCACACGCCCCTCGCCCAGCAACGCTCTTAAGTCTTCCGCCGCGTGGACACGCGGCTGCTGGATTCCTGTGATGAGCACAGGAATGACGGAGGAGAGGTTGTGCCTCGCCAAGAGCAGGCGGCCGCCCGACGCTCCGTCCCCCTCAGAGCGTTCGGCCCCGCAATCGATTCACCGCTCCGATCACTCACGCTTCGCGGCGTCGAGCCACTCCTCACGCCTTCAAAAACTGCGACCCCTTGTCAAACCCCAGCCCCGGGAAGATCTTCCCCGTCAAATCATCGGCGCTGACATCGAACTGCCGGTAGAGCATTGCCGCGGCGAGTTCGCGCACGTCGGCGGTCGGCATCAGGTCGCGGTCGTCGAGCAGCTGGCCGTCACTGAGCCCCGGCCAACGGCCGAGGATGCGCCCGCCGTTTATGGCGCCGCCGGCAAGCAGCGCGCAGCCGCCGGTGCCGTGGTCGGTGCCGGCTGAGCCGTTCTGGCGCACGGTGCGGCCGAATTCGGTCACGGCAAGCACCACGGTCTTCGACCAGATCTCGGGCCCGAGTGTCGCCTTCAGCGTATTGATCGCCTGGGCGAGGTCCTGCACTGGCCGCTTGAACTGGCCGGCCTGGCCGATATGCGTATCCCAGCCTGATATCGAGAAGCTGGCGATGCGATAATCGCCTTTCAGCATGTTACCGGCGAGCGCTGCCACGTCGGCGATCTTTGCGCCGTGCTGGCCCTCCGGCTCGACCACCATCGAGGCGGTGTCGGCCCGCGTCGCCTCGGCAAGCGCTTCGGCGAACGGCGGATCGCCGGCATAGAGCCGGGCCAGGAACTGCATCTCGTCGCGCGCCGGCGTCAGATTGGAATCCGACGCCCAGACGTCGACATTGTTCGGCCCGGAGAGGATCAGTTCCGTCGAGGTGTTGATGTCGATCGCCTTGCGCCCGTCCGAGCGCGGGATGACGGCGAGCGCCCGGTTCAGCCAGCCGGTCTTTTCCTCGGCGACATGCTCGCCGCCGGATTCCAGCATGTCCTGCCCGTCGAAATGGCTGCGCTGGTCGCGGTAGGGCGTCGACACCGCATGCACGAAGGCGAGTTCCCGGTTCTTCCACAGCGGCATCAGCTCGGCCGCCGCCGGATTGAGGCCGAAATGCCCGTCGAGATCGAGAAGCCCGGTCTCGGGCGTCAGCGCCAGGGTCGGCCTGAGCGCCGCGAAACCGGCATCGCCATAGGGCTGCACCAGATCCAGCCCGTCCATCGCGCCGCGCAGCACGATGGTGACGAAACGGTTGTCACCCGGCATTGCCGCGAACGTGACCGGCGTGAAGACGGGGGCAGCGGCAAGACAGCAGGCAGAGGCCAGAAAGCCGCGGCGGGACAGCGAAATCCGGTTCGTGGGCAGCGTCATGGGCGGGCCTCCTAAGCAGGTTCGGAAAAGTGGTCAATGGTTTTCCGGCCAAACCTGCGATAAAACAAAGGAGCTAAGCAGACGAAGCATTGGCTTGCCAACGAAAGTCTGCTTAGCGGCGATTGAATTCGGGCGATGCCAGCACCAGCGTCAGCCCGCTGATCTTGTTCGGCGCCTGCGATACCACGCGGATCGTCTCGTCGCGCGCCGCATCGGCAAGCGTCGATTTCAAGAATTCGCGCGGATCTTCGTCCCGGCCGAACTGTGCTGCGGCCCGCCTCGCCCAGGCCAGCCGCTCGGCGAGCTGGCTGCCGGTGATCCAGGCGGAGAAGCCTTCCTCGAAACCGGCCGGGCTCGGCGGCAGCCAGGTCGGTTGCCCCATGCGCCTGAGTGCGTCCTGCCCCAGCGCACGCGCCGTCCGGAAGGCTTTGAGGCGCTTCTCCCTCGCCTCGCCGGCGGGGTCCGTCGGCACCGGCGATCCTGCCATGCCAGGCGTGTTCGCCGCCATGTCGCCCTCGTCCGTACCCTGCTGGTTGGCCGCCAGGAAACTGCCGACGATGCCGTTGACCGGTCCCGCATTCAAAGCCCTCAGGCCGGTGACGACATAGTCGAAAGGCTGGCGGGCCTTGGCGCCCTCGTCGCGCCAAGCGGCGGGATGGTCGAGCATCGCAGTGTAGACGGCGGTCAGGTCGCCATCCGTCTTCTTCCAGGCTTCGGCCATATCGGACACCATCCCCTCGTCGGGCTGGTCGGCGATGAAATGCACCGCGAGCTTCCGGCTGATATGCGCCGCCGTCTTCGGATGCAGCGCCAGATCGTCGAGCAGGTCGAGATAATCGTCGCGCGAGCGCCTGCGCCCGCCATAGCTGACGCCCAGCACCTCATGCGCGCCGGGCTCCGATATATTCGGCCGGAAGGCGATGTCCATCTCCTTGCGGTCGATGGTGAGGCCTGTCAGCACCATGGCTGCTGCGGTCACATCCGCCTGGGTATAGCCGCTGCCGGCGCCGAGTGTGTGCAGTTCCAGCAGTTCCCGGCCGAGATTTTCGTTCAGCCCCTTGTTGCGCTTGATGCCGCCGGCTGAATCCGGACCGAGCGAATCCGCCTGGTCGAGATAGATCAACATGGCCGGATGGGCGGTGGCGCTGCGCAGGAGATCGCCGAACTTGCCTGATATGAATGGCCGGATCGCCTCGGCCTCGTAGAGCGGCACGATGAGGCGCATCGGCAGGCTCTTGTTGGCGCTGGTGGAGAAATGATCGGTCCAGAAGGTCGAAAGCCTCTCATAGAACCCGTACGGCGACAGCACCGCCTGTATCAGCCGCAGGTTCGCATCGTGCTGGAACTGCTGCTGCACTTGCCGCTGCACCCCCTTGCGCATCTCGCGCTGCGTTGCATCGTCGGTTACCGTCTTGGCATCCTGGCGGATCTGCTGCAACTGCGCCTGCAGGCTGAGAATCGCCTGGTGGCGCGTGTCGGGGCCGCCGAGGGGAAAGTCCGGCGTTGCCGCCGCCCCCTTGCGCAGCTGCCCGATGAGATCGTCCCTACTGCTGGGCGGCGCTTCGCCCGGCCGGAAACCATAGCCGAAACGGATCGTCGCCATCGTCGGGAAAGACAGGCTCATGGCCGTTCACCTCGTCATCATCGCTAAGCAATTCCAGCAAAAATGCGTCGCGGTTTTGCGTCCGGAATTGCGCAAACAAAAAGTCAGAGCATTTCATTGACTCGGAGAAAACAGAAATGCTTGAGGTGACAGGCTGCCAGCCGATTGCGACGCCAATCTGTAGGAAATGTGGCGATATCTAGACATGGACAATTTGTAATCTATTGAAAAGGCTAAAGTTTATGCACGAAAGATGAAGGATGCTCCAATTGCAATCAGGGCAAAGCCGATCGCATGGTTCCAAGTCAGGTTCTCGCCGAGCCAGAAAATCGAGAAGCCGGAAAAGACGATCAGCATGATCACCTCCTGCATCGTCTTCAGCTGCGCCGTCGTCTAAAGCGCCGAACCGATGCGGTTCGCCGGCACCGCCAAGCAATATTCGAAGAAGGCGATGCCCCAGCTGACGATAATGGCGAGGAAGATGGCGCCGCTCTTATGCTTGAAATGCCCGTACTAGGCAAAGGTCATGAAGATGTTGGAGGCAAACAGCATGACGATAGGCCAGACGGCGGCGGGAGAAAATTGCATAGGAGAACTCGAGGCTGCGAAGGGAAAAACCGATCCGGCAGGGGAGACACCAGCAGCTCCTACCTAGCACGCCGCCACCCGGCGGCAAGCCCCACGGCGCGACCTTACGCCACCGAGACGATGCGGATATTAGGCAGGTCCGTGGCGGTTCGCCTTCCCAGCGCAGAAATTGCACCGGAACTCGACTTTAGCGTGAGCACGACGCTTCTCTCAAAAACACCGTGCATTTTTCCACTTAACGTTGAAACGAATCAACCTGTCGGAGTAGCTTGCGCGCGGATACATAGGGGGTGACATGGACACGACACCGCAGATGCCGCAATACGCTACTTTGCCTTCCCGCCACTTCTGGCGACGCGCCGTGGCCTATCTCATCGACATCATCATCTTTCAGGCCGCAATTCTCATAGCCGTCTACTGTATTTCAACAGTTCTTCCCCTAGACTTCCGCTTTCCCGGCTGGAGTTACACACAGTGCGGCGTAGAGTTGCCGGATCAGCTTGCAAAGCGGATTGACGCCGGATGGCCGCTGAGAAGTGGGGAAGTTCGTATCAATCAGATCTGCGAAGTCAGCCAGATCGGCTCGGAAAAACAAAGATACCTGCAGACGGGAGTCTCCCGTCAAACAGACAACGGGACATCAGGCCAATGGCTGACCATACCTGTCGACGCGGACGACAATCCAGTGATCGGACCCGTGTTCGTATATTCCAGCGTGATCTCCGGCATCGTCAACATTGGCTTTCTCGCGTTTGCCTTCGCCTATTTTTCCGCAAATGGCCGCCGCACGATCGGAAAGAAGCTGCTCGGCCTGAGAGTCCAATCCGTCGATGGTAAAAGCCCCGGCCTTGGCACCGAGTTTAGACGGGAGATCCTGAAATTCAGCCCGTATCTGTTTTTCATCGCCGCCGCTTTTGCGTTTTCGCTGTTTCCAGTCTTTCCCACGGAAGACTTCGACGTGCTGCTCCGCATGTCTCGCGACGGATACACACTTTTGAACAACGGCGCCGCAACGTTCAACATCATCCTGGGTATAGCCGCCCTTATTTGGTGGTTCTTGCCCTTCATCTTTTGGCGAGGACAGACCTTTTACGATCGCATCTGCGCCTGCAAGGTGGTGAAGAGCTGAAAGACTCTGTCGCCTTGGCGTCAGTACGCAGGAAAAGGCCGGCAGCCATCGCCGCCGGCCTCCATAGCCACAGGCAGCGCTAGATTCGCATCGCGCCATGCGCTTCCCTAGCCTCCTCCGTGCCGAAGCGGACATCCTTCTTCTCGTAGCCGAAGCCGGCGAGGGCCGCGACGACGAGCGCCACCACGGCTGCGACGATCAAAAGCGCATAGGCATAGTCGCCGTCCCAGCGGGCGGCGAGCCCCGCCTGCAGCGTCGCATTGCCTGACGCCAGCAGGTTGCCGAGTTGGTAGGCAAAGCCGGGGAAGGTGCCGCGCACTTCATCCGGCGACAACTCGTTCAGATGCACCGGCACGATGCCCCAGGCGCCCTGGACGAAGAACTGCATCAGGAAAGCGCCGATGGCGAGCAGCACCGGCCCGGGCGCATAGGCCCAGAGCGGCGCGACGGGCACGGCGATCAGCGCGGCGACGACGATCGCGCGTCTGCGGCCGATCCGCTGCGACAGCGCCCCGAAAAACAGCCCGCCGCAGATCGCCCCGATATTGTAGACGATGGCGATGGCGCCGACCGTGTAGCTCGAATAGTTGCGCTGCGTCTCGAGGAAGGTCGGGTAGATATCCTGCGTGCCGTGGCTGAAGAAATTGAACGCCGTCATCAGCAGTACCGCCCAGATGAACAGCGGGATATTCTCGCGCAGCACCGTCAGGAATGGCCGGCGGCCCGTCGCCTGCCGCTTCAGGAAGGCCGGGCTCTCCTCGACATTGCGCCTGATGTAGAGGACCAGCAGCGCCGGCAGCGCGCCGACGAAGAACATGCCGCGCCAGCCGATGACGGGAAAGAGCAGGAAGAACACGATCGAGGCGATCAGATAACCCGAGGGATAGCCCGCCTGCAGAATGCCCGAGACGATGCCGCGGCTCTCCTCCGGCACCGTCTCCATGACAAGCGAAGCGCCCACACCCCACTCGCCGCCCATGGCGATGCCGTAGAGCGCGCGGAAGATGAGGAACATGGTGAGACCGGTGGAAAAGCCGGTCAGGAATTCGAATATCGAATAGAGCAGCACGTCGGCCATCAGCGTGATGCGCCGGCCGTAGCGGTCGGCCGCCAGCCCAAAGACCAGCGCGCCAAGCGCCCGCATGGCAAGCGTCAGGAAGATCGCCACCGAGACGGCGGGAACGTCGGTGTGGAATTCCTCGGCGATATATTTGAGTACGAAGACGAGAATGAAGAAATCGAAGGCGTCAAGCGTCCAGCCGAGATAGCTGGCGATGACGGCATTGCGCTGCTGCGGCGCCAGTCGGCGCAGGCTTTCCAAAGCGGACATCTGATATTCCTCCGTCCGAAAGCGGCGGCGAGGCGGGCAATTCCGGATGCCGTCGGAAGGGGTGCCCGAACCGGGCGGTGATGCTGTTGCGGCTGCGTTTGCAGTCGCAGACAGCGGGCAATAACGTCAGCAATGCTGCCCGTGTTCCATCACGATTGCCGTGATCGGGTGGCACCTCCAGCGCTATATTGGAAGGCGTACACCTTCCAGCACCCTGCCTTTCACGTTGGCGCATGCGGCCCGCTGCCTGCCTCTTCTCCCCAGCGGGGGTCCGAAGGACGGGTCGAGACCCCGGTCGGTGCCGGCAGCGATGAGGGGGTGAGCGGCGAAGCCGCGAATGTACTGAGCGCAAGCGAAGGGCAATCAATGGATCGCGAGAAAGCGAAGAGCAATCAATGACGTAGTACCGTGGCGCGCCCTCATCCGACCCTTCGGGCCACCTTCTCCCCGCTGGGGAGAAGAGGGAGCAAGCAGCACGATTCTCGTTTTAGAGGAGGTGGCGCTCCCGCTAATCTATCCGGGCACCCTGCCCCGGCACGCCCACGCCACCGATGCGAACGATCGCGGGCCATTCGGCTCGCCAGCCTCGTAAGCAGCCCTGACGGCGGCATCGACGGCATTTCGCCTCGCCGGGTCCAGACCGGCAACATATTTGCCGAGCGGTCCCTCGCCGGCGGCGATCGGATCCCAATAATCCTCGAAGGAAAGATATTCCATCCGGATCAGCAGCGAGGTCTCCTCGACATCGGCTAGGCCCTGCGCGATGAAGCTCTCCTTCATTTCCCCCGGCCGCGTCATCGGCTGGAAACAATATCTGCGGCGCATCGCCAGCGCGTTCTCGTCGAGCATCGCCACCGTATCCCACATCATCCGCATGCCGGACATGCCGCCATAATGGTCCCAGACGGCGGCCGCGACCACGCCACCCGGGCGCACCACACGACGCATCTCGGATACCGCCTTTCCCGCCTCCGGCACGAAATGCAGCACGAGCAGCGACATCGCCCGGTCGAAGCGGTTATCGTCGAAAGGAAGCGCGCAGGCATCGGCCTGCCGGATCGTGACGCGCGGATCGGTGTTGCGCCGCGTTGCGGCCTCAACGAAAACCGCCGAATAGTCGACGGCGGCGATCTCCTGCAGACTTGGCGTTTCCGCCAGCGTGAATGCGAGGCTGCCGGTGCCGCAGCCGACATCAAGCACGCGATCTCCATCCGCGAGACCAGCGAAATCGACCAGCATCGGCGCCAGCTTTCGGCTCCAGCGCCCCATCAGCCGTTCGTAACCAGCTGCACTTTCGACATTGAAATTCGACGGCATTGAAGTCTCCCCTCAAGGACACAGGTCTTCGATCAAACAATAACGTTCGCCGGCGACTGTGCAAGCGGGACACCATGGGGTGGATCCTCGGATCGAGGCCAATGATCCCGGGAAGTTGGCTATTGCTGCCTCTTTTCCGACGCGGCTATGAGGCGAGCGCCGGCCGATCCGCCTCCATCAAAAATCACTGGTCGGAGGCATCGATCACGTCGCCGACGCCGGCACCCCGACCGGCGGCCTGCATGGCATCTATCCCAGCAGCCGGCACTTGCCGCCTTTGGTCAAGGCGTTCATCGAACTGCCCGTTAGACGGCTGAACGCGATAACCGGCAACAGCGACGATTACGTGATCACCTCGCGGTAGCCCTCGCGCTGTCACACCTCCTTCAGCACCACCTTGCCGTCGAGGCTTCCGATCAAGGTGGCGCTCGCCTTGTTGAGGCCCGCGACCTCCACGGCGATGCCGTGCGCCGCGAACCGCTGCACGACTTTATCGAGCGCGGCTACGGCGGTGATGTCCCAGAAATGCGCCGCGGACACGTCGATCAATACGGCCTTGCCGAGTGCATCCTGAACGTCGAAGGCTTCGACGAAAACGTCGGCGGAGGCAAAAAACACCTGGCCGGACACGCGATAGCTCAGCCGCCCGGCGGCTTGGTCGGGCGCCACGTCGACGCGCAGCAGGCTGGCGACCTTGAAGGTGAAGAACACGCCGCTGAGCAGCACGCCGACCGTTACACCAAGCGCCAGGTTGGCGGTGAAGACGGTGACGAGGACGGTTGCCACCATGACGGCGCTCGACATCCGGGGATGGACGACAACCGCTCTCAGTGACGACCAGTCGAACGTATCGATCGACACCATGACCATGATCGCCACCAGCGCAGCGACGGGAACCTCGGAGACCCACGGCTTCAGGAGCACCATCAGGATCAGCAAAAACGCGCCGGCAAACAAAGTGGAGAGCCGGCCGCGCCCGCCATATTTCACGTTGCTCACCGTCTGGCCGATCATGCCGCAGCCGGCGATGCCGCCGAACAGGCTGGCGGCCGCGTTGGCGAGGCCGAGACCGGTGCATTCGCGGTTCTTCGAGCTCGGCGTATCCGTGAGATCGTCGACGACGCTCGCCGTCATCATCGATTCCAGCAGTCCGACCATCGCAATGGCAAGCGCAGGTCCTGCAATGATCCGAAGCGTTTCCAGCGTCAGCGGCACGGCCGGCCAGGCGAAGACGGGCAGCGAATCCGGCAGTTTGCCGAGGTCGGCAACGGTGAGAACGGGGAGCCCGAACGCTATCGAGGCGACGGTCAGGATCAGGATGCAGATCAGCGGCGACGGAATCGCGGTGGTGATCCGCGGCGTCAGGTAAATGATGACAAGCCCGGCTATCAGCATGGCATATTCCATCCAGCCGGCACCGATAATATGTGGCATCTGCGCCGCAAAAATCAGGATGGCGAGTGCATTGACGAAGCCGGTGCGGACGGATTTCGACACGAAGCGCATCAGCACGCCAAGCCGCAGCAGGCCGAACACGATCTGCAGCAGCCCCGCCAGCAGCCCGGCCGCGAAGAGATAGGGCAAGCCGTGAGCATGCACCAGCGGTGCCGCCACCAGCGCCACCGATCCGGCAGCGGCCGAGATCATCGCCGGGCGTCCGCCGGTAAACGCAATGACGATGCTGATGACGAAAGAGGCGAACAGGCCGACCTCGGGGTCAACCCCCGCCGCAAAAGAAAAGGCAATCACCTCGGGGATGAGGGCGAAGGTCGCCACCGCTCCGGCAAGCATTTCGCGCATGGGATTGGCGGACCAATCACGACGGATGGAGGAAAGCAGCATAGGAAGGATACTCGCAAAGCATGGCCGGACCCACTCTGTCGAGCGGTCGCGTGATGGCATGCGGGTTTTGCGTTGTCTGGCGGATCGGCGGCCAGAAGAGCCACCCGGGGTCTCACCGGGTCCGTGGTGAATGCCTGCCGTATAGACGGGATCTTTACTGCAGCGCAACATTCAATTGCGAAGGGACGAAAAAGCGCAAGCAGATGCGCAACCATTGAGATAATCGGGCGCACGCACCTTGCGCCCATGCGGATTGCGGAGCCCCTCACTGCCAGAGGAAGTCCGGCCCCGTGCTCTGGGATGTGAGCTTGAGCGTCCCGTTCGGCTGGACGACATAAGTCTCGAACACACGGTAACCGAAATCGCCGAGAAAGGTATTCTTGACCACCGTTCCCGGACGATAGGGCGAACGCAGGACCTTTCCGCCATAGGTGAGGCTGCCTGGAAGAGGCTGCGGACCCCCTGCGCTGGCGCAGGCCGAGAGAGCGAAGAGAACGGCAATGAGCGCGTGTTTCATCCGGACTATCTCCTCAGGCAGGCAGCAGCGGCCTGACGACGTCGATTTCCTTCTTATAACACGCAGCGCTGCTGCTGTTCACAAAGCAGCTTTGCTGCTGTCGAAGTTTTTACGTCGCTCCTCCACCCGCGAGAGCGCGCTGGCGATCCGCTCGTCGGTGAAGGGCTTGGAGATCACATCGAGCGCGCCTTCGATACCGTGACCGACATTCTCGGGACTCCCGGTCACGAAGATGACGTCAACCCCATGGCGGTCGATCAGCCGACGCGCCAGCAGGGCGCCGCTCAGCCCATCGGAGAGACTGAGATCGACGAGCGCGACATCGCTTCTTTGAGCGTGGGCGAGGGCCTGCTCCACCGTCGAAACTGGTCCGATGGTCTGGTGTCCGGCTTCTTGCGCAATGCGCTCGAGTTCCAGAGCGATAAGATTCTCATCTTCGACGATCATGACCTTCATGAATAAGCCTCCTCATAGACGGGCGGTCAGGCGCACTACCGGTAGCGGGTACAACGCAACCGTCCCCTGAATGTTTCCACCCTGAGAAGAATATGTTGGGCAACCGGCGAGGTATTAATTTGATTTTTGGACGTCAGGCCCGGCGCTTCGGCCATGCGGCAGCCACTTGAGGTTCAAGGGCCGTCGTGACCGGCAACATTACTCCGCCCGCGAAAACAACGCCCGGTCGCGGGCGCGAATGGGGTCGGTCCAGTCGCGCTCGAACCAGGGTGTGCCGCCGGGCTGCGGCGGGCGTTTGAGCTCCAGCGGGCGGGCGGCGCCGTCATTTGCTTCGGAGGCGACGCGGAAGATGTAGTGATCGTACATCCTGAGCGCCTCGATCATGTAGCTGGTCGCCACCGTCCGGTCACGGACGAGGACGAGGTTCTCGCCGTTCTCATCATCGGCGGGTTCGGAGAAATTGTAGGAGCCGAGATAGACCCGCGCCGTCGGCTTGTCGAAGTCGAGCACGACGAATTTGTGGTGCATGCGCGTGCCGCGCTGGTTGCCGTCGACACCGGCAAGACCCGAGGGCTCGGTCAGAAACGGCGGCGGCACGTTGCCGGTCAGGGCCGATGCCCGCACCACCCGCCGACGGTTGTCGGGAGTGAGCACGGCCAAGCCCAGATTGCCGGCCCGCACCTCGGCATCGGCAATGCCCATCACATGCATATCGGGGCGCTCCAGGGCGCGCCCCAATGCCGGGCCGATCGCCCCCTTGGTCATCTGGCCGAGAAAGGCGAGCGAGAAGAACACGCTGGACTCTGCGGTATCGATATCGGCGGCGATCTCGTCGAGCCGGCCATTGGCATCGCTGTGCGGGGAGAAAGCGACCTTGGCGTCGACGCCGTCGAGGCCGAGATCAATCCAGCCGGCGGAACTTGGCGAATCGCGGAAATCCTCGGCGCGTTTGGCAGTGAAATAGCTCTCGAAGGCGGTGAAATAATCCTCGATCGCCTTGTCGCTGTGGACGGCGAGGCTGTTGTTCGACTGTACATAGAGCCCGCGCCAGCTGAGATTGGTCGAACCGTAGAGCACGGTCGAGATGCCGCCGCGGACCGCGATCGATTTCTGATGCTGCAGGTTGGCCATATGCTGGCGCTTGACGTTGGCAGCACCCGCCGAGGCGATCAGCCGCTCCGCCGCCCTCGTCTCCGGCGAATTCGGACGCCCGTGGCCCTCGGTGCGGTCGCTGTCGTCGATGATGATCTTGAGCTTGTCCCCCAGCGCTTCCAGCCGGGTGACCACCTCGGGCAGGTTCAGGTCATAGGCGATGGCGCGCACCTCGGCGCCAGACTCGCGCGCTCTATCCAGCAGCGCAAGCGTTTCGGCCCGCGCCTCGAAGCCCATCCAGGCGAGCGCCCGCTGAGCATCGGCATGGGTCGGCACAAAGTCCAGCCCCTGGTCGCCATCCGGCGGCACCAGGGTGATGATCGTCGGCTCATCGGCGGCAAAATTGCGCACGAAGGCCTGCGACGAGACGAAGCCGCGGGTGAAAGCGACGTTGAGCTTGCCGGGAATGGTCTCGCGCATCAGCGCCAGCTCCGCCTCTTGCGCCTCGCCCGAGGTCAGCGCGCCCGCGGCACCCATATACTTTGGCGTAACGCGATAGGTGAACTTGCCGGGCAGATCGGCATTGAAGGGAAAATGCACCCAGCGGAACTTCTGGATCGGCGCCTCGGTGGTGCGGATGCCGTCTTCGGGAACCGGCTGGCCGGGAAAGCCGATGCGGTTGTGCACCGTCTTGAAGAAGTCTGTACCCGGCTCACGATACTGGATGGCGAAACCGACGAAATCGATCGGCGGCCGGCCGTTCTTCCAGTCCATGCCGAGCAGCACCATGCCGTCGCCGCGATGGATGGTCAGCGCAAAAAGCGAAGCGGCATTCCTGCCGGTCACACGAAAATCCGTATCCATGCCCGCCTCCCCTGGAAATCGGGCGAAATCTAGCATGGTTCCGTGACAGTAAGGAGATATGTCGGTGAAATTTTGCGCGCAAAAGGTGCGGGAGGCGACGGCATGGAGCAAGCATCAGCGGCGCCACGAACTGCCCTGCTGATGCGTCGTCATGAAGGGAGATTGCGGTTGAGCAGACTTTCAGACGGACCGCCGTACCCTCCTGCCTGGACGGGACGGAGGATACGGCCGACCGACCCTACGGTTTCTCGTTTGCACTCTCGGCCCGAAACGCCGCCTCGCCGGCGTCGGAGACCTCGACCCATTTCTTGTCGGGCTCGGCGTCCGGCATATAGCTGTCGTGCCAGTTCCACCACTTGTAGGTTGGGGTCTGGGGATAGCCCGCGGGCGAATCCTCCCAGACTTCCTGGCGGCCGAGCGGTGTGATGTCGAGGTAGTTCCAGGTGCCTCCCATCTGCTCGTCACCGCGGTTGTTGATGAAATAGGTGCGGAAGATGCGCTCGCCGTCGCGGTAGAATACGTTGGTGCCGTGCCACTCGTCGACGCCGAAGTCCTTGTCGAAGCTGTCGGTGATCGTCACCCACGGCATGGTCCAGCCCATCCGCGCCTTCAGCCGCGCAACGTCGGCCTGCGGCGCGCGGGAGGCGAAGACCAGCGTCGTGTCGCGGGCGTTGAGATGGGCGACATGGGCAACCTGATCGGCCACCATCGAGCAGCCGCGGCAGGCATGCTCGGGCCAGCCGAACACGCCGGGCTCATAGAAGGCGCGGTAGAGGATGAGCTGGTGTCTGCCCTCGAACAGGTCGAGCAGGCTGACCTTGCCCTGAGGGCCCTCAAACGCATAGGCCTTCTCCACCGCCATCCACGGCATGCGCCGGCGCTCGGCGGCCAGCGCGTCGCGGGCACGCGTCTCAGCCTTTTCCTTCACGAGCAGTTGCGCGCGGGCCGCTTCCCAGGCTTGCGGCGAAACGACCGGTGGTTTGTGCATGGCTTGTCCGCTTTTGGCATTCTCGGCTGAAGCAGTCATGGCTTTCAATCTCCTCATTGAGGCGATTTCCCAGGCTTGGACGCCCGGTTCATCGCGCATTGGTCTGAGATAGTTTCGCACCGGAAATCGAACAGGGGGAGTAACAAGTGTGACCGTATTCCTTGGAACCGTCGGTGGCAGCCTTGGCGCGCAGGTATCCCGAGTTGCCGTCCGGCGGCTATTCCCTTGTGAGGCAATGCGTGGCGAACTCCGCGATGGCTCCCCCGTCCGCTGTTCCACGCATTTCCGTTCCAGTCTCCGCGACGTCTATTCTGACAACCGCGGGGGAAGCGGGCGAGAACGCCCGGGATAGAATGCTAATCTCTTCAGCCGACAGCGATGACGTCAGTACCACATCGTTTTCATCATCGCGACGCCACATTGCCTCCTGGAAAAGAATGCTGGGAGCGTTTTTGATGGCCTGAAATGTTCGTATATTTTCAGCGAGAACGATAAGACGGGCTAGCGACTCGGAACGAGTCCCATTGCGAGCAAATTCTTCCTCTATAGGCAGGCGTGTATTCAGCGCGAGCCTGATTTGGGGCCCTTCCGAACATACGATCCATAACCCGCTAGGCCGTGGTCCACCGCGTGCTATCTGGAGTTTATCGGTGGCGGCTACACCAGGCAGAGACGGAAACGTCTCGCCCCGATCAAGTTGTGCAGCTGCGGCGGTTATCAACCCGAACACGGTTTTTGAAAAATGCCCGTTTATGGCGGCAAATGTCAGGAGGAAGACAAATGCAAAAAGCCGTTTCATCGTTCCTCCCTTCCGTCGCCTGAGCGGCTTGACAACGACATCTCTGCGCGAAGTCGCCCATAGGGGGACGGCGCCAGACGAAATTGTTCGAGCCATTATCCTCTCAGGCTATCAACAGAGTTGCCAAAAACAACCGAGTATCGGAAGCTTATTTTTTGGCTAGGCGATGGATTGCGAGATATGACGACAGCCTCATCAACGGAGCCAGCCAGGCACGGCAGCGCCCGGATCTGCCGCGGCTGCTGGGACCAGATGCATATGCCGATTCCGATCGGCGGCCCCCTCGCCTTGCCTTTCCGCGCCTTCGGCATCACCCGCAGCAAGATGAACCCGGATATCTGCACGATCTGCGAGCGCTCCTTCCAATATGTCAAGAAGCAGCGCCAGATCACTGTCGACGCCACCATCCTGTTTGCCGATATCCGGGGCTTCACGGATCTGTCGGAGCGCATCGATGCGGTGCAACTGAGCGGGATCGTCAGCCTATTCCAGGATCGCTGCGCGCAGGCAATCTGGGCGCATGACGGCATCGTCAACAAGCAGATGGGCGACGGCCTGATGGCGATCTTCAATTTCCCGATCGTCAGAAAGGACCACGCCGGCGCCGCGATCCTGGCGGCACGGGAGATCCAGCAAAACTGCGCCGCAGCCCTGAACGGCCTGGCACTCGAGGCATTGCCCGGCCGCACTCTCGGCGTCGGCGTCGGCATCCATTCCGGCAAGGTCCAGATCGGCGAATTCTCGAGCTTCCGCAGCGATTTCACCGCCATCGGCGGCGTCGTCAATCAGGCCGCAAGGCTGGAATCCCACGCCGCCGCCGGCGAGATCCTGATCTCGGCTGAAACGGCGGCGAAGGCTGCCGATCTCGCCGCAGGCGCCGAAACCCGCATGCTTGTGCTCAAGGGCATCGAGCAGCCGGTGCAGGCCAGCGTTCTGATCAAGCGCTGAACGACTGCCAACGCTGCAGGCCTTTTCTCACGGCATTGCTTCGTCAACTGACCGGGAGGTGTCGGAAAGCCCATGCCATCCACTTTCGTCGCCAAGGGTGCCAAGGCTTATGAGGCCAGCATGGGGCGCTGGAGCCAGCGGCTGGCAGCACCCTTCCTTGATTTCGCAGGCGTGCCATCTTGTGGTCGCGTCCTTGACGCAGGCTGCGGCACCGGCAGCCTGACACTCTCCCTCTCCGCTTACCCCGAATTGGAAGCCATCGAAGCCATCGATTTCGAGGAAGACTTCGCGGCCACCCTGCGCATGCGCACTGACGATCCCCGGATCAATGCCCAACAAGGCGACGTCTGCGCCCTGCCCTATGATGACCAGACTTTCGACGCCGTCTATTCCCTGCTGGTGCTGCATTTCGTCTCCGATGCCGACCGGGCCGTGCAGGAAATGCGCCGCGTCTCGAAACCGGGCGCCATCGCTGCCGCTGCCGTCTGGTCTTATGATGGCATGCCGAGCTGGCGCCTGTTCTGGGACACGGTCCGCGCCATCGAGCCCGAAGCCTCAGGCAAGGGCATCCCCACGGGAAGGCGGCCGCTGACGGCGGAAGACGAGTTGCGTCAGGTGTTCGAAAACGCGGGCTTCGCCGATGTTGCCGAGACGACGTTGACGATCACGATGCATTACGCTGGCTTCGACGACTTTTGGCTTCCAAAGGTCTATGGTCAGGGAACCTTCGCGGCCTATTTCGATGCCTTGCCAAAGGCAAGGCGCGATCGTCTGTTGGAAGCGATGCGAGCGGTCTATCTTGGCGGCGGGAGCGAGGATGGCCCTCGCGGATTCGAGAGCGTTGCCTTTGCGGTGCGCGGCACCGCTTAGCACGCCGCCGGAGGCTGTTTCACCGGTGCGTTTCTGAAAACAACATCGCATGGCCGCAGTCCGGTATCTTCTCCCAGGGCCGAAAAGTAACGCTTCCGAAGCCTAGAGCGGGATTGTTTTATGTCCGTTCATATCCGGCTTCCTTGAAGTAGTTTTGGCACTCTTTCGGCGAGACGGTTTGAAGGGTGGCTGCCAGCGCGTCGTCGATGGCCTGTCGGGTTCGAGCCTGCGCCTTGCGCAGCTCGTGCTTGATCTTGGCGAAGAGTTTTTCGATCGGATTGAGATCGGGGGAATACTGCGGCAGGAAGAACAATCTGGCGCCGGCCTTGCGGATGGCGGCACGGATAGCGCCGGCCTTGTGCGAGCCGAGATTATCCATGACGACGATGTCGCCGGGTTTGAGCTCCGGTACCAGCACCCTCTCGACATAGATGCGAAAGCGTTCGCCATTGATCGGGCCGTCGATGATCCACGGTGCGCTGACGCGGTCGGCCCTGAGGGCTGCGACAAAAGTCATGGTATTCCAGTGGCCGAAGGGCGCATGGCCCAACAGCCGTTCGCCGCGCGGCGCCCAGCCCCTGAGCGGCGTCATATTCGTCTTCGTCCAGGTTTCGTCGATAAAGACAAGGCGAGATGGATCGATGCGATGGCGATGCTTCAGCCAGCGCGCCCGCCGGGCGGCAACATCGGGCCGCTCGCGCTCGCTGGCGACCAACGTCTTTTTTTATAACTCAGCCCTTCCTCATGCACGAAGGTCCGGACGGCGCTGTAATCCACTTTCAGGCCGCGCTCTCCGAGTTCCGCCACCAACCCGCGCAAGGTGAACGCCTGCATGTGGCAGCGATCGATCAACCAGACCCGATGTTTACCTGAGATCGCCCGTGGCTTGTGCCCGCCCATCTGGCCGGGAGCCGCGCTGCCCGTCTCACGCAAGCGCCGGACCCAGTCGATCGCGGTGCTGATGCCAATGCCGAAGCGCTTTGCCGCCGCTCGACACGACAGGCCCTCGCGCGTTACTGCGCCAACAACGCGTTCCCGAAGATCATCCGAAAAAGGTTTCGCCATCCAGACCGGCCTCCTGCACCGGCCAGAATGGTGAATCTGATTTGCACCAGAAAGGGAATCCCTGTTCCGATTCCGACTAAAACAATCCCGCTCTAGCCTCTTTTGTCAGTACTTCATATTCCGCAATTCGGGAAAATCATAGTAACGCAGCCGTTCGTCGTGGCAGCGATGGTCGTTCTTTTTCAGGTACAATATCATGTCGTCTTGCAAGCCCAGGCCGATATAGGACCAGTTCGGGTTGGCACGTTCCGTCGTGCGCGTGCAATAAGCATAAATCTGCTTTTCCGGATTAAGCAGAACCACGCTGGAAATCTCAGCCTTTACGAAGTTCCCCGGTTTGATGGTTCCACGCAAAGCGTCGACGTATTCGCGTCGAACCGCGCTGGAAGGCGCCCGCTGGGAATCGACCACGGACTGCGGTGCCGGAGTCTGGCAGCCAGACAGTGCCAGCAGGACAGCGCAAACAAGGATTTTGATTTTCATTCAGTTGGATCTCCCTCTATCAAAATTGTTGGACCGGGTTTCCCGAAGGCGATGGCTGAAAACAGCAATGTCGCAGCCTGTGCTTCGAGGCTCCGCCCCGCGGGCTGCGCACCTCAGCATCAGGAAGGTCGCAGGATTCCGCGCCTCAACGACACCAATGCCTTTCGCGCACCGCTCAACAACGCCTTGAGCGGCGACGCGGCCGGAGCCCTCGCCCCTGCGTCAGGTCTTCATGCCGGTCAGTTCAGGAAACGGGTAATAGCGCAGCCGCTTGTCGCGGCAGCGATCGTCATTCACCGTCGCGCCTAATATTTTGCCATCTGTGAAGGAGACGCCGAGGTAGGCCCAGTCTCCCCAGCCGCGCTTGGGCACCAAACGCACGCAGTAAGCATAGATCTTTTTCTCAGGTTCAAGCACCACCACGCTGGAAATGCGGGCCCATACGACTTCTCCTGCTTCGTGCCGATAACTTCTCTTGAACACGATATTGATAAAGTTCTGCCGGACGTCATTCGAGGGAGGACGCTGGGAATCCGCAACGGATTGCGACACGGAGGCGTTGCAGCCGGCCAGCATCAGCAGGGCAGCGCAAGCAAGGACCTTTATTCTCATTCAGTTTGAATCCCCAAAGAATCGGAACGCGGCGACGCTGCGTATTTCCTACAACCACAGCGGGAATAATATTTGCAATACATGAAAGGAATATTGTTGGCGCTGCGGGACGCGCAAATCTAGCAGCGTCACTCCACCTATACCGCAGGGTTCAAGGCGGAGGCTTCTGCGCCGTCTTCATCATCATTGATCGTAACGCCGGCTTCCAGCGCGGCCAGGATGAAGGCCTGCCGCACCGTCTCGGCCGGCATGCGCCCGGCAAGCCAGGCGCGGCAGAAATCGATCGCCCTCTGCTGATGGACGCCGCCATTGACCGGCCAGTCCGAGACGAGTGCATAAAGCGCATCCTGCGGTGAGCGGAGAACCAGGCGTTCGCCGGTATCGAGGTCGATCGAGATCGTTTTTTTCCAGAAGGCGGAATGGTCGCTAATGGCAGTTGCACCTGAAGCTGAAGTCACAGGAAACTAACTGCGGAAGGCCGATTTCGGTTCCGATACGAGGGTGCGGACGATCGCCGCGCGGCATTTCACGAAGGCCGTCGAGCTTTCGGGCGAAGAAACAACGGGTGGCGAATGGATATTGAAAGCGGGATCGCCCCGGCCAATGCCCACTTTTGGCCGGGCCGATTTCGATGGTTGCCGCCCGGCCGTCAGCCGGGCAGCTTGCAGCCCTTGCTCAGTCCAGCGGATTGCATGGCCGAAACCTTACCTTTGGACGCGGCAATTTCGCCTTCCTTGTCTCCCCCGGCGACGCTGCCGATGGGGACGCCGACGAGGAAGACACCGAAAGCATCACCGTTCGCTGCGCTGATCTGCTGCTTGGACAGGTCGTCGAGCTTGACCTTCTCTTTTTTCTGTTCCACTGCGAGCGCCTCGCAACTGAGGTTCGTATAGGCCGCCATCGGAATATCGACCTGGACGATGGCGTCAGGACGTTTGGCGCAGCCGGCCACTGCCGCGGCGGCCGCGAATGCGATGATTGTCTTGTTCATGAATGGTCCCCAATTCCCGCAGCAGCTGTAACATCGGCGCCCGCAATGCGGGAGCCGGCAGAGCCTTCAACCACAGACTTTTTTTATCGGGACACTTCCCGTTTCGGATTGGCATTGCTGATCCGGAGTTTGCATGATAGCCGCACGCCGACCGCCCGTTAGTTTCCGCGCTTGATCTCCGCGCACGGCCTCTACCTAAAAGCCCGAATGCTATGCAAAGGAGGCTCCGGTGTCGGTACCCATTGAGGACTACGCGCTCATCGGCGATTGCGAAACCGCCGCACTCGTCTCGAAGAACGGCTCGATCGACTGGCTCTGTTTTCCGCGCTTCGATTCCCCCGCTTGTTTTGCCGCCCTGCTCGGCGGCGAGGATAACGGCTTCTGGTCGCTGTCACCGCCAGGTGTAAATGTCCGTCTCACGCGCCGCTACCGCAACGATACGCTCATTCTCGAAACCGAGTTTCAGACCGAGACCGGCACCGCCGTTCTCATCGACTTCATGCCGCTTCGCGATAGCACGAGCGATCTGATGCGCATCGTCGAGGGCAAGAGCGGCACTGTCGCCTTCGATATGGAACTCAACCTTCGCTTCGATTACGGCCGAACCGTTCCCTGGGTCACGCACGGTGAGGATGGCGGCATCACCGCCATTGCCGGCCCGGACAGGCTAACCCTGAACTGCGCCGTCCCGCTCGAAGGCCGCGGCCTGAGCACGGTCGGCTCCTTCCAGGTTGCCGCTGGCGAGAGCCAGATCTTCACCCTGACCTGGTCCCCCTCGCATATTCCGCAGCCGGTTCGGCGGCAGGTGGAATATGCGCTGCCGGACACAGAGGAATTCTGGCAATCCTTTGCCGCTGCCTGCCCGAAAGTGGGCCGGTGGACGGAACAGGTCAAACGCTCGCTCATCACGCTCAAGGCACTGACCTACATGCCGACGGGCGGCATCGTCGCCGCGGCGACGACCTCCCTGCCGGAAAAGATCGGCGGGCCGCGCAACTGGGACTACCGCTATTGCTGGCTGCGCGACGCGACGCTGACCCTGCTCGCCCTGATGAAAATCGGCTATTACGAGGAAGCCAGTGCCTGGCGCAACTGGTTGCTGCGCGCGGTCGCCGGCGTCCCGGCGCAGATGCAGATCATGTATGGCGTCGCCGGCGAGCGCAATCTGCTGGAATGGCAGGTTTCCTGGCTGAGTGGCTACGAGGGCTCGGCACCTGTACGCATCGGCAATGCCGCTGCCGAACAGATGCAGCTTGATGTCTATGGCGAGGTGGCCGACGCCATGCTGCAGGCCCGCAAGGGCGGGCTTCCGCCGCATCACCGCGAACGCGAACTGGCGGCGGCCATTCTGCCCTTTCTCGAAAAAATCTGGGTGGAACCCGATGAAGGCATCTGGGAGGTGCGCGGCCAGCGCCAGCATTTCACCTATTCGAAGGTCATGGCCTGGGTGGCCTTCGACCGCGCCGTCCAGATTGCCGAGGTGGACGGCGAGCCCGAGGCCGCCGCACGTTGGCGCACGCTCGCAGATCACATCCATGCCGAGGTTTGCGAGAAGGCTTTCAATCCCGAACTCGGCTGTTTCGTGCAGGCCTACGGCTCCAAGGCGCTTGATGCCAGCCTGCTTCATCTGGGCATGGTCGGCTTCATCGCGCCTGATGATCCGCGCTATGTCGCGACAGTCGAGGCGATAGAGCGCAAGCTGCTGCGCGATGGCCTGCTGCTGCGCTATGAGACGCAGGAGGTGGACGACGGCCTGCCGCCAGGCGAAGGCGCGTTCCTCGCCTGCAGCTTCTGGCTCGTCGACGCCCTCGGCATGATCGGCCGCCGCGACGATGCGCTGCGCCTGTTCGAGCGGCTGCTTCATATCTGCAACGATGTCGGGCTTTTGGCGGAAGAATATGATCCCGCCGCCCGTCGCATGCTCGGCAACTTCCCGCAGGCCTTCAGCCATGTCGGGTTGATCAACAGTGCGTTGAACCTCGCGCCCCTGGAGGGGCCGGAGGACCAGCGTTCAGCTTGATGAGTGTAGAACCGCTGAAGAAAGACCCCTCCCCAACCCCTCCCCACAGGTGGGAGGGGCTAATCCGGCGACACCGCCTTGCCTCTTCCGAAACGTTGAGGAATTGGAAAAGCGGGTGCCGCAAATTAAGCCCCTCCCCCTTGTGGGGAGCTAGGGCATATACATAAGTCGGTGCGACGGATTGACTCGGTTTGCGGGGGTCGGATTCCTTTACTGCGGGCCGTATGATTGTTTTGGCGACGTTTTGATTTGGGAGCGTCGCCGATGGATGTAGGGCATGATTTTTCGTTGGGCCGGTTTGGAGATCGTCGTCTCGATAAAGGGGGGCGGTGCTGCTCCGTCGCATTGTGCTGCGCGAGACGGTTTGCCTTCGCCAGTTGGCCGAGGGCAACCATTCGCAGGAGATCCGGTTCGGGCGTTTTCTCAACAACAGTGCGGTGAGCGTGGAAGAGATCATTGCCGGCTGGAGCCAGGAGACCCGGTCTGCGGTTGAGGGTCGCCACGTGCTGGCGCTGCAGGACACCAGCGAGATCAAGTTTGCGACGACGCCGGACAGCCGGCGGGAATTGGGCAAGATCAAAAAAGGCAATTGCTTTGGCCTTTTGCTGCATCCGATGCTGGCGCTCGATGCCGACACCGGCAGCTGCCTTGGCCTGGTGGGCGGCCGGGTCTGGACGCGGGGTAGCGAAGAGCTTACGCCGCATGCCGAGCGGCCGTTGAACGAAAAGGAATCGCGGCGCTGGGTGGAGACGGCAGAGGCGGCCAAACTGGTGCTTTCGCGTGCGGCCCGGGTCACGGCGATCGCCGACCGGGAGGGTGACTTCTTCATCATGTGGGCGCGCCTGCCCGATCGGCGCTTCGATCTTTTGTCGCGCGTCATGCATGACCATGCGCTCATCGACGGTTCCAAACTGCGCCGCGCGGTCGAAACGGTGGCGTTTTGCGATACTCAGACGATTGATCTGCGCGAGCGCGCCGACCGTCCGGCGCGGCAGGCGACGGTGTGCCTGCGCTTCGGCGAAGCGACGATCCGGCGGCCGCAAAACCTGCGCGAGGCCGGCCTGCCCGATGGCGTCAGGCTGAGCTGGGTCGAGATCGTTGAACCGGCCGCCCCCGACGGTGTCGAGCCCTTGCACTGGCTGCTCCTGACCACCCATTGGCTCAGCAGCCCGGCCGATGCCTGGCAGATCGTCGCCTGGTACAAGCAGCGCTGGATGATCGAGCAGTTCTTTCGGGTGATGAAGAACCAAGGCTTCAAGATCGAGGACAGCCAGTTGCATCTGGCGGCACGGCTGGAAAAGCTCGTCGCCATCGCCGCCAAGGCCGCAGCAATCGTCCTCCAGCTCGTCCAAGCCCGCAGCGGCGGCGATCACCAGCCGGCAAGCCTGACCTTCACGGCAGCCGAGATCGATACCCTCGCCGCCCTCGAAAGCCGTTTCAAGGGCACAACCAAGCTGCAGTCCAATCCCCACTCTAAGGCCTCGCTGGCTTGGGCCGCCTGGATCATCGCCAAGCTCGGCGGCTGGAACGGCTACGCCTCGGCCAAGCCGCCGGGCCCAATCACCTTCTTCAACGGCCTCAAATACTTTCGAGCCGTCGCCGATGGATGGGCTTTGCGAGATATGTATATGCCCTAGTTGTGGGGAGGGGTTGGGGCGGGGTCTTTGGTATTGTGGGGCGGGCTCTTTGATATCGCACGTTGAGCCACCACCCCACTATTCAAAAATCCGAACGATTCATTCGTTTCCCTTTTGTACTCTTTCCCTCTTCACTTTCGCCCTGACTCCCTCCATATTCCCGCCATGGCCAGATCTCCGAAGAAATCCCCCGCCCCGAATGGCTTCGAGGAAGCTCCCCAATCGTCTTTTGAGGGAGCCCCACTCTCAGGCTCGGTTGCCGATTGGGTGAAGCAGCTGGAGGCCGATGCCGAAGCCTCGGGCGTCGAGACACAGCGCCAGATCGCCTCCAAGGCCGGCAAACATCGCAAGAAGGTCGAAATTGCCGCCAAATCGGCCGAAGGCCGCAAGCCCGAACGGGCGTCCGAGCCGTTGCGAGGCCCTCGCGGAGCGAAGGCGCAAAGCGCCGACAGCGTGAGCGCTTCAAAGAGTGCGCGCGGCACCTCCATGGGCGGCTCGACCGACCCGAAGACGCGCGCGGCCGCCGGCCTCAATCCCGTCTCCGGTATGGATACGACGCTGGAGGAGGCCTCGTCGCTGCAGGCCGGCACCGCCGTCACCGCCACGGTCGAGGCGCTGTCGGCGCTGATCGAGAGCGGCAATCCGCTGCACAAGAACGGCAAGATCTGGACGCCTCACCGCCCTGCCCGCCCCGACAAGTCCGAAGGCGGTATCGCCATCCGCATGCAGTCGGACTACGAGCCGGCCGGCGACCAGCCCACCGCCATCCGCGACCTCGTCGAGGGGCTGGAGAATGGCGACCGCAGCCAGGTGCTGCTCGGCGTCACCGGCTCCGGCAAGACCTTCACCATGGCCAAGGTGATCGAGGCGACGCAGCGCCCGGCCGTCATCCTGGCGCCGAACAAGACGCTGGCCGCCCAGCTCTATTCCGAATTCAAGAATTTCTTCCCCGACAATGCGGTGGAATATTTCGTTTCCTACTACGATTATTACCAGCCGGAAGCCTATGTGCCGCGCTCCGACACCTATATCGAGAAGGAATCCTCGATCAACGAGCAGATCGACCGCATGCGCCACTCGGCGACGCGCTCACTGCTCGAACGCGACGACTGCATCATCGTCGCCTCGGTCTCCTGCATCTATGGTATCGGCTCGGTCGAGACCTATACGGCGATGACCTTCCAGATGTCGGTCGGCGACCGGCTCGACCAGCGCCAGCTGCTGGCCGACCTCGTCGCCCAGCAATACAAGCGCCGCGACATGGATTTCACCCGCGGCTCCTTCCGGGTGCGCGGCGACACGATCGAGCTCTTCCCCGCCCACTTGGAGGATGCCGCCTGGCGCATCTCGATGTTCGGCGACGAGATCGACGCCATCACCGAATTCGACCCGCTCACCGGCCAGAAGGTCGGCGACCTGAAATCGGTGAAGATCTACGCCAATTCGCACTATGTCACCCCGCGCCCGACGCTGAACGGCGCCATCAAGTCGATCAAGGAGGAGCTCAGGCTTCGCCTTGCCGAGCTGGAAAAAGCCGGCCGCCTGCTGGAAGCCCAGCGCCTGGAGCAGCGCACCCGCTACGATATCGAAATGCTCGAAGCCACCGGCTCCTGCCAGGGCATCGAGAACTATTCGCGTTATCTCACCGGCCGCGACCCCGGCGATCCGCCCCCGACGCTGTTCGAATATATCCCCGACAACGCCCTCGTCTTCATCGACGAGAGCCATGTCACCGTGCCGCAGATCGGCGGCATGTACCGGGGCGACTTCAGGCGCAAGGCGACACTGGCCGAATACGGCTTCCGCCTGCCCTCTTGCATGGACAACCGGCCGCTGCGCTTCGAGGAATGGGACGCCATGCGCCCCGATACCATCGCCGTTTCGGCCACCCCCGGCGCCTGGGAGATGGAACAATCAGGCGGCGTCTTCGCCGAACAGGTGATCCGCCCGACCGGCCTGATCGACCCGCCGGTCGAGGTCCGCTCGGCCCGCAGCCAGGTCGACGACGTGCTCGGCGAGATCCGCGAGACATCGGCCAAGGGCTACCGCACCCTCTGCACCGTGCTGACCAAGCGCATGGCCGAGGACCTGACCGAATATCTGCATGAGCAGGGCGTGCGCGTCCGCTACATGCACTCCGACATCGACACGCTGGAGCGTATCGAGATCCTCCGCGATCTCCGCCTCGGCGCCTTCGACGTGCTCGTCGGCATCAACCTCTTGCGCGAGGGCCTGGACATTCCCGAATGCGGCTTCGTCGCCATCCTCGACGCCGACAAGGAAGGCTTCCTGCGCTCGGAAACCTCGCTGATCCAGACGATCGGCCGCGCCGCCCGCAACGTCGACGGCAAGGTCATCCTCTATGCCGACCAGGTCACCGGCTCGATGAAGCGGGCGATGGAGGAGACCGGCCGTCGCCGCGAAAAGCAGATGATCTATAACCAGGAACACGGCATCACGCCGGAATCGGTCAAGGCCAGGATCTCCGACATCCTCGACTCCGTCTATGAGCGCGACCACGTCCGCGCCGATATCTCGGGCGTTTCGGGCAAGGGCTTCGCCGATGGCGGCAACCTCGTCGGCAACAACCTGCAGACTCATCTCAACGCGCTCGAAAAGAGCATGCGCGACGCCGCCGCCGACCTCGACTTCGAAAAAGCCGCCCGCCTCCGCGACGAAATCAAACGCCTCAAGGCTGCCGAGCTGGCGGTTATGGACGATCCCATGGCACGCGAGGAGTCGAAGGCGATGGAAGGAAAAGCCCGCGGCAAGTCCCCTTCTCCCCCGCGGGGAGAAGGTGCCCAAAGGGCGGATGAGGGGGCTACACCCTCCTACTTCGCCAAATCCTCCATCGACGACATGGGCCCAGGCACCGACACCGCCACCCCCCTCTTCCACAGACCCCATCTCGACGACATGGGCCGCGACATTGCCGAACCCGCCAAGAAGACCCTCTTCCGCAAAAACGACCTCGACGAAATGACCGTCGGCCGAACGGAAAAGCCGGTCACCGGCGCGCTGCCGGAAAAGCCCGAAGCCGCCAAGGGCACGAAGCGGTTTTCACCGCTGCTTGAAAGCCAGCCGGAGCGCGATGACGTGCGGCCGATTGTGCGTGGGAAAACGGGCGTAGGGAGTTATGAGGATCCGGGCGAGCAGAAGCGCAAGAGCAGGACGAAGGGGAAGACTGGGCGGCCGGGGCGGTAACGACAAACCGCCCAACCAAGCGGGCTGGCTTAAAGTGATTTGTGTCACTGGGTCAGCGGCTGCTTCCCAATCGGCGCGGTTGGCGAATCTCGGATGCTAACACCATGGGCGCGTGTCTAGGCAATCGCTTTCGAGACACTATGGGCGATTTTTGGATCAACCTCTCTGGCTTGCTGCGCCTCACAGAATGGAATTTCCAATGCCAGAAATTCGCATTGACCCCTTCCCCTCCGCCGCCGAACTGAACGCCCTTTTTTCCGCCGCCTGGGGCAGCCCGCACAGCCGCGATTTCACCGCCATTCTGCCCCGCAGCCTCGCTCATATCGGCGCCTATCAGGACGACCGGCTCGTCGGCTTCGTCAACGTCGCCTGGGATGGCGGCATCCATGCCTTCATCCTCGATACATCGGTCCGTCCCGACATGCGAAGGCAAGGCATCGCGACGCGCATGGTCCGCCAGGCGACGAACCTCGCTCGCGAGCGCGGCGCCGAATGGCTGCATGTCGATTTCGAGCCGCATCTTACCGGCCTCTACCGCGCCTGCGGCTTCAGACCCACGGAAGCAGGCCTCATCAAACTCGAGTGACACCTCCCGCGCGGAAAGCCGGACAAGTCGAAGCCAGCACCAACCTACGATAGCGACGGGGATGGTCACGCGGCGCGGCACCGCCGAAGAACCCACTGAAAACACAATTTTCCCGAGAGCATCTCACTCAAAAATGAAAGGTAATACTATTTAGGAGACCAAAGTATCATCTTGAGTTCTCTAATTAAAATTCGCTTCCCAGTATTTCATCCTTAGTTTTTCATTAATTAGCAATGAAAAGACACAATTTTGCATTGAAAACTTAATCGGGGATTGGCATAGATCCCCGAGGGGTTGTCGTCCGCCGAGCAATAAAACAGTTCTTTCGGGGGATGTCTCATATTGCCGAGTACAATGCATCTTTTGGGGAAAGATATATATGGCCTTGAATATTCTGGACACGAACGGCGCCACAGTTACCAAGACCGGCGCTGAGTTCGAAGCTTACGACGTTATCCGCTACTCCGCCGCTAATCCTCTCTCCGCCGTCGACCTCACCGTCTCAGATTCCAGCGTGGCAGACCTCGCCGACGAGTTGGGCTCGGTATCCGCGAGCGTCAGGGGCTCGAGCGGCGACAACACGATCACAACGGGCGCCGGCAAAGATACCATAGTGAGCGGCGGTGGCGCAGACACGCTAAGCGGCGGCGGCGGCGACGACTTGCTCAATGGTGAAGCTGGCAATGACACGCTGAATGGCGGCGACGGCAATGACGAGATTTACGGCGGCGTCGGCAATGACGTCATCAAGGGCGGCGCGGGTAATGACACGATTAGCGACGGAGATTATTTTTCCGATGTCGCTGAAACCTTCAATATCGATGCCGGCGATGGCAACGACAAAGTGATTTTGTTCACCGGCCCTTTCGCCAAGATATCGGGAACGATAGACGGCGGGGCCGGCACCGACACGCTGCAAGCCAATGATCTGACAGGCCTGACGATCAAGAACGTCGAGATTCTCCAGCCTGCGACATCCAGCGTGACCGCATCGACGGCACAATTCGAATCCTTCGATAAAATCATCGGTACCGGCTCCGATTCTTCCGTCCAGCTGGTCTTGACTGACGGCGCCCATGTCGATCTTTCCGACGAGTTGGCAGGCAAGCTAAACTACATCTTTGGCGGCCCTAACGTTTCCGGCATCGACGTCACGACCGGGAGCGCTCGCGACCTTCTCACCGGGACTGCGGGCAGAGACATCTTAGACGCCGGCGACGGCAACGATTATATCAATGGCAATGGTGGCAATGACCGGTTGATCGGCGGCAAGGGCGACGACACGATCGTCGATGGCCAGCTTTCCAGCTCTTCGCCGGAAGTCTTCGACATTGATGCGGGCGACGGGAACGATGTCGTAACCCTCCAGACACCGTCTCAGGCGCTTTCCGGGACGATCGACGGCGGTGCCGGGATTGATACACTGCGAGTGTCCAGGTTTGCCCAGCTGACGATCAAGAATTTCGAAATTCTTGAAACGAATGAGTATGGCTTTACCGGTTCATCCGCGCAGTTAGAAAGCTTTGACAAAATCTCGGGAACGAAGGACGCTTTCGGCTCCTCCATCGCCATCTTGAGATTGACGGACAAGGTCCATGTCGATCTTTCCGACGAGCTTGGAAACAGTCGGGCTAGTATATTTGGCACGGTCTCCGGTATTGACGTCAAGACTGGCGGCGGTGACGACATATTTACGGGAACCGACGGCAACGATATTTTCGATGGCAGCGGCGGCAACGACACGATCAACGGCAATGCCGGCAACGACAAATTGACCGGCGGGGATGGCAACGATCAGATCTTCGGCGGCGTCGGAAATGACGTCATCAAAGGCGGCGCGGGCGACGATAAAATCACCGATGGCGATAATATGTCCACCGCCCCTGAGGCCTTCGATATTGATGCCGGCGATGGCAATGATGCCATCAACTTGCAGTCACACTCTTCCGCGCTTTCCGGAGTAATCGATGGCGGCGCCGGCACGGACACGCTGCAGGTCATCAAACCTACTTTAGGCCCTGGGCAGGAATCCATCGGGCTTGCCGGTTTCACGATCAAGAACGTCGAAATACTCGAAACGGCAGGAGCCGAGGTTCTCGCTTCGGCCGTCCAGTTCGAAAGCTTCGACAAGATCGTCAAATACGACAAGCCGGGCTACGAGAATGATGTCCTGGCGCTGACATTGACGGACAGCGCCCATGCCGATCTCTCCGACGAGCTGGCAAACCGCCACGTCGATATCTTCGGCACCGCCTTCGGCATCGACGTCAAGACCGGCGGCGGCGACGATTACTTCTACGGCACCGACGGCAATGACAGGTTCGAAGGCGGCGCCGGCAACGACGTGCTCCTTGGCGGTGCAGGCATCGATACGGCGGTCTTCTCCGGCAATTTCGCCCAATACTCCTTCGCGTTGAACAATGGCAGCCACATCCTGACGAGCGCTCTGGAGGGCAAGGACACGCTGACCGATGTTGAATTCGCCCGTTTTGCCGACGGCGTCTACGATTTTGCCAAGGGAAAGTTCACGTCCGACGGCAGCAACAGCGCGCCCACCGATATCCAGCTTTCGAAAACCTCCCTGTTGGAAAGTACCCCGATCTGGACCACGGTCGGCCTGCTCAGCGCCAAGGACGCCGACGGCGACACGCTGACCTATACGCTGATCAACGGGGCGGACGACCACTTCCGGCTCAACGGCAATCGCATCGTCACCTCGAAGGCGCTGGACTACGAGACGGACAAGTCGCACACGATCAAGGTCGCTGTTTCCGACGGCAAGGTCACGGTCGAAAAGGACATCACGATCAACGTCCTCGACGTCAACGAGACGCCGGTCAACAAGGCGCCTGTTAATCTCGCCTTCTCGCGCAGCTCGGTCTCCGAGAATATCGCGATCGGCACCTCGGTCGGCCTTCTCTCCGCCGTCGATCCGGAAGGTGACACGGTGAAATGGCGGCTGACGGACGATGCCGACGGCATCTTCAAGCTCGTCGGCAACAAGATCCAGACGAAGGCGGCGATCGATTTCGAAAGCACCCATAGCCTGACCTTCACCGCCGAAGCTTATGACGCGGCCGGAAACGTCACCAGCCACGATTTCACGCTGGCTGTGAAGGACGTCTTCGAGCCGTTGGTTTCGAGCTTGCCGCATGAGGCGTTGATTTAGCCGCGACCGGATTGCATGCGATGGAGAGTTGCATCGTGATGGACTTAAACACAGAGGTGGGGCTTGCGGTTATGCAAGCCCCCTATACAAAGTTGATTGGCGTTCTGATCGTCTATGGATACGTTGCCGAGGGTAGATCGGTCCACCTTTCCTCCCCCATTCCTGTGCCTGTCACAAGAATCCAGCCACGGCGCGTCCGCGCCGTGAATGACTCTGTGGCAAGATAGAAACTCTCCTGCGCCCAGAGACCTGGGCGCACTGGTTATGACGAGCACAGGAATTGGCGAGGTGGGTAGGCTGGCGTACGCGCCCAAACCCCAACAAGCGCGGGGCCTTTCATCAACAGCGATGGCCGCGCCAATCCCTGGTAACCACCGCCAAAAATGCCGCTCCACCTCGCCCCCCGATTCCGCTATGATTCCTCGCTCATCGGAGGAGAGTTCGCATGCGCCTGCCCACATTCATCCTCGCCCTCGCCGTCTCGGCGGTCGCAGCCTTGCCCGCATCGGCGGCGACCTACAAGACGCCGAAGGCGCTGCTCAAGGCGCTCTACAGCTACGACACCGACAACAGCGACGCCGAGGCACCCTCGCCCTATTCGACCTTCTTCTCCGACCACCTGAACGAGCTCCTTCAGACCGATCTCGACAACACGCCGGAGGGCGATGTCGGCGCGATCGACTTCGACCCCGTCATCGCCGGTCAGGATGGCGCGGCCAGCGACGTCAGGATCGGCCAACCGATCCTGCTGGATGACAATGCCGAGGTGGAGGTGGAGTTCGAAAACGGCGAAGAGGTGACGCTCTTCTATACCTTGGTGCGCGAACACGGCGGCTGGAAGGTCGATGACATCGCCAACCAGAAAGGTGATAATCCATGGAGCCTGAGCGGGTTGCTGGGGGATGCGCAGTAGGTGGGCAGATGAGGGAGTTACGCGCCCACGACCAATCCCTTCTCCCCAGCGGCTAGAAGGTGCCGGCAGGCGGGTGAGGGGGTGAGTAGCAACAGGAGCGAATGCGCTGAGCGCAAGCGAAGGGCAATGAAGGGCGTGCCGCGCGGCCCCCTCATCCGACCCTTCGGGCCACCTTCTCCCCGTCGGGGAGAAGGGGGAACGCCACAGCGCCGAATAGCTTCTTTCGTTGCCACGAAATCCCTGTCCGGCTATCGAATCCGCCCGCCATCCCGTTTCGGCACGGAATCCCGCTATGGCACAGCCGTGCAAGGATCTGGTAACCCATAGTCAAGTATCTGAATCTTCGGCATTTCCCGACATCGATGCGGGCATGCCACAATAATCCCGCTTGCTTTTTGCCCGAAATGCTGGCACGAATTGACTTACTCGGGCATTTGCATGCCGGTGACTGGACTGATGTGGTAATCCCTTCCGTTTGGAAGGCGGCGCGGGACTACCCGCCTACGTAGACGTTCTTTCCCCGTACGTGACTTCTCCGACTGACCCTTCGTCCCCATCGATCGGGGCGAAAGCTAAAGCCGTCCGCTTCCTCTCGGGGGCGCGGATACTACACAGACTAAGGGAAAAGGACGATCCCAATGGCCACCAAGGGCACCGTAAAATTCTTCAACCAGGACAAGGGTTTTGGTTTCATCACGCCGGACGGCGGCGCAAAGGACGTTTTCGTCCATATCTCTGCGCTGCAGGCTTCTGGCATCCAGTCGCTGCGCGAAGGCCAGCAGGTTACCTTCGACACCGAGCCGGATCGCATGGGCAAGGGCCCGAAGGCTGTCAACATCTCGGCTTCGTAAGTCAGACTTCCGCTCACGCGGCATGAACGGCGCTCCGCAAGGGGCGCCGTTTCTGTTTGTGGCGCTGCGATCATTTGTCGATCGCACCGGCAAGTGTTATATGCGCGATTTATGGATGCCCGCCCCATACGGCGGTGACCGCGCCGCGCTGCGGCAGAGGGCACCGCAGTGCGGCGCCCGGGAACAAGGAACTATGGAACGTCGATGACGCAGAAGAGGCCGATTATTGCGGTCGCCCCGATGATCGACTGGACGGATCGGCATTGCCGCTATTTCCACCGCCAGATCAGCCGCGAGGCGCTGCTCTATACCGAGATGGTGGTAGCCGATGCAATCATCCACGGCCCGCGCGACCGGCTGCTCGGTCATGACGCCGCCGAGCATCCGCTGGCGCTGCAGCTCGGCGGATCGGACCCGGCAAAGCTTGCCGAGGCGGTGAAGATCGCCGAACCCTACTTCTATGACGAGATCAACCTCAATGTCGGCTGCCCCTCCGACCGCGTGCAGTCCGGCACCTTCGGCGCCTGCCTGATGCTGACGCCGGAAACGGTGGCCGAATGCATCGCTGCGATGAAGAGGGTTGCGACCGTGCCGGTGACGGTGAAATGCCGGATCGGCGTCGACGAGCAGGAACCGGAACAGGCGCTGCCCGAGCTGATCACCCGCGTTCTCGATGCCGGCGCCGACGCGATCTGGATCCATGCCCGCAAGGCCTGGCTGAGGGGCCTGAGTCCCAAGGAGAACCGCGAGATCCCGCCGCTCGACTACGAGATCGTCTATCGGATGAAACAGCGCTGGCCCGATGTCTTCATCGGCATCAATGGCGGTATCCGCACGCTCGACGAGGCGGCAAGCCACCTCGCCCATGTCGATGGCGTCATGCTCGGCCGCGCCGCCTATCAGAATGCCGCGATCCTTGCCGACATCGACCAGCGCTTCTTTGGTGCGCCTGCGGCCGAACCGGATTGGGAAGGGCTCTGTAACCGGATGATGGCCTATGCCGAACGCCACATCGCCAGCGGCGGCCGGCTGCAGCACGTGGCCCGCCACATGGTCGGCCTCTTCACCGGCCTGCCCGGCGCAAGACGCTACCGTCAGATCCTGTCGACCGATGCGGCAAAAACCGGCGCCGGGCCGGAGGTGCTGGCGGCAGCCTTTGCGGCGGTGGATTTTTCGGGAACGGAGCAGGAGGCGGTCAGCGCCTGACGTAGGTGACGTCACGTCATGGCGCCGAAGTGCGGCGTCAGGACCGCGCCATCGGCAGCAAGATCTTCTTCTCGATGCGGCCCGCCACCGAAAACACCAGGATCTCCGTATCCCTGCCGATCCTGCTGCCATCCATCAATCGCACGATATCGTCGACGCCGCCGACCGGGCTGCCGTCGATGGCGAGGATATAATCGCCCTCCTGCAGGCCGCCCTTTGCCGCCGGCCCGTCCGGCTCGACGCGGCGGATGCGAACGGAGGTCGTTTGTACCGTGCCCGCCGCAAGGGCCACCCGGCGCGGCAGCACGATCGTATCGCCTGCTATGCCGATGAAGGCACGTCTGACCTGGCCATAGCGGAGAATCTCCGAAACCACGAAATTGGCCGTGTTCGATGCCACGGCAAAGGCGATGCTCTGCGCGCCCTGGATGACGGCAGTGTTGACGCCGATGACCTCCCCGCCCGAAGACACCAGCGGCCCGCCCGAGTTGCCGGGATTGAGCGCCGCATCGGTCTGGATCACGTCCTCCATCAGCCGGCCGCTGGCCGCCCGCATCGACCGGCCGAGCGCCGAGACGATGCCGGCGGTAACCGTCCACTCGAAGCCGAGCGGGTTTCCGATCGCGATCGCGATATGGCCCCTGCGCAGGCGCTGGGAATCTCCGAGCTTCGCCCAGGCGCCGGTGCTTGTATTGGCGCGAATGAGGGCGATGTCGGTATCCACATCCCGGCCGAGCACGCGGCCCTCGGTAACGAAGCCATCGGGCGTGGTGATGCGAACGACCTTGGCGTCATCGACGACATGGTTGTTGGTGATGATCAGGCCGTCAGGCGAGACGGCGAAACCCGACCCGTGCCCCTGCCGGCCGGCCGCCCTCTCGATACGGCTGACCGCCGGCCCGACGATGTCGATTGCTGCTGCGATCGATTGCGAATAGGCATCGATCAGCGCCCCGTCGTTCTGAGGCGCTATGTCCTTATCCATGTAACCCATTATTTGATCCTCAGGCGGCAATAACGGCCGTCCCGCCGCCGGCAAAGCCGTCGCGGTTGCGACGCTCCGCCATGGCGCTGTTGTATGAGGATTAGATGGTTGGGCGATGAACCGCGTTCAAGTGAGCGCCGGCAGCTGCATGCACGGTAGAACGGGAGCCCACCTACCCCGGACAGATATATTGAACTAGCCGGACGGATATATTGAACGAATATCAAAAAAATGGCTCATTACAGACGTTCGCCGTTAAATCAGTCCCTTCGCTACGCCCCTGACGAACTAGCCTGAGACGGCCAACAGCCAAGATACTGTGGATCAAAAGAATGTTTGCAGCGCAAAGCAGCCATGCGAAATGGGCGGGTTCACACCCATCCTCGTGGAAACATACAAACGTTTGTCATATCAATAGAATAGAAAGAGGCATTCGATAAGCACATCAACATATTCGGGTTGATCAGACGCGACCTTCTCGCCCCTAGCCCCCGGCCCAGCGGCGCTCGCGGTTTTGTCAATTCTGCAGGCAACAGCGCAAACTTCTGAGCGCATTAATCCAACCAACCCCACCAACGGAGCCAAAAGATGAGCACGGTTACCACCAAGGACGGCGTCGAGATCTTCTACAAGGATTGGGGGCCGAAGACCGCCCAGCCGATCATGTTCCATCACGGCTGGCCGTTATGCTCCGACGACTGGGATACCCAGATGCTGTTCTTCCTTGAGAAGGGCTACCGGGTCGTCGCCCATGACCGGCGCGGCCACGGCCGCTCGACCCAGGTGGGCGACGGTCATGATATGGACCATTACGCCGCCGATGCCGCAGCCGTCGTCGAGCATCTCGATCTCAGGAACACCGTCCATGTCGGCCACTCCACCGGCGGTGGCGAAGCGACCCATTATGTCGCCCGCCATGGCCAGCCGCAGGGCCGTGTCGCCAAACTCGTCATCATCGGCGCCGTGCCGCCGATCATGGTGAAGACGGAAGCCAATCCCGGCGGACTGCCGATCGAAGTCTTCGATGGGCTGCGCAAGCAGCTCGCCGACAATCGCGCACAGTTCTATCACGACCTGCCGGCCGGCCCGTTCTACAGCTTCAACCGGCCGGGTGCGAAGGTCCTGGAACCGGTCATCAACAATTGGTGGCGCCAGGGCATGATCGGCGGCGCCAAGGCGCATTACGACGGCATCAAGGCCTTTTCGGAAACCGACTTCACCGAAGACCTGAAGAGCATCACCGTGCCGACTTTCGTCATGCACGGCGATGACGACCAGATCGTGCCGATCGCCGACTCCGCCCTGCTCTCGTCCAAGCTCCTGCAGAACGCCACGCTGAAGGTCTACGAGAAATTCCCGCACGGCATGTGCACCACCCATGCCGACATCATAAATCCCGACATCCTCGCCTTCATCAAAGGCTGATCCGCAATGTTGCCGGGCGCCGACGAGGCGCCCGGTTGCTATTATGGCTGTGACTCCAGACGTAGGCACGCCGGCTATGTCGATCGATTGACAGCCAGTGACGCATTTTCCCATGAAACCGTTTTCGCCGATTTGCGTTTAGCGGCCATGAAAAGAGAACGTGAACCCTCATCAAAGGCTTACCGACAGGATCGTTTCGAAAACACCGAGCGAGCCGCCAAGGAAACCATCGAGGCGGAGCAGCGGGCCCGCCGCGAAAAAACGAAGCGGCTGAAAGAGCTGCGCCTGGCGCAACAAAGCGGCCAGGGCCCCGCAACCAAGTAGATCTCACGCTCGCACCATCCGTCCGGCCGACGCCTTGATCGGACTCATCTCGTGCCGCCGCCCGCGCCCGTATCTTCCCGGCGGCCAAAATTGTTTTTGAATTTCGGACCTTCGCCCATCTTGCAGAGCAAAGATCGCGAAATTATCTTTTTTCCACGAAAGCGATTCACGGCATCCAAAAAAGGGATTGCGATGTCAGACAAGCTGTTTAGCACACGTGACGAACCGCTCGCCTCCGAAGATCTGCACGTGTGCAGGCGTGTCCACGAAGCCCTCTGTAGCGGGCTAAAGATCGACAGAACAGGCAAGGAGGCCGACCGTCTTGGTGCCCTCATCATCGAGCTTTACCGCCAGGGTGTGCATGACGAAAGCCAGCTTCGGTTGCTGGCCGGCGGAAGGTGAGCCTGATAGAGCGCCTTCAGGTTCAAAAGAACTTTCACCAATCCCGTTCGCTCGCCAGTGCCTTAGCCATGGACCTGTTGACAGCCCGCACCAGCGCCGTCCGGTGAGGCCAGCAGGCTGTCGGCGTAGGCGGTGAGTTCGAGCGGGCCGACATACATACGCAACGGCCGGCAACGAAGCCGGGGTCTGAAGCCCGCGGGCAGTTGCACGGCTGCAGTGCTGACACAGTGCATGTCGCCAACGACAAACAGCATTGCCCCGTCGTCGGAGGGGCAATGAATTCGGCAAATCCCGAAGGTTCCTCAAAGAGGATTACGGGTTCGTTGTCGTCTCGGTGCTTGTGGCAGAGGTCTCGGTTTCGTCAACACTCTGGGCGGCTTCAGTGGTGTCCGCTGTGCCTTCCATTCCAGTCTCAGAGGTCTCCTCAGTCGCGACCGGGTCTGTCGTCGCGCTCTCGTCGGCCGTCTCGCCGATCGCTGTCTCGGTCTCTGCTGCCGGGGTTTCCGGTGTCGGGGCGGCCGCCGCCAAGGCGTCTCTCATCTGGTCGATCGTCCCGACAGCTGTTCCGACACCGAGCGTCTCCTGTGCCCAGCCCAAAGCCGCCGGCGTGACCGTGCCTGTTTTGGTTGCGGCGGCCAGCGCCGCAGTCAGGGCGGCATCGCCCAATAGCGGATCGTCGGCCGGTGGCGCCACTCCGTTGGTGAGTTCATATTGAGCGTACGCCGTGCTGAAGGCGGCAATCGCGGCCATCCGAGGATCGGCCGTTTTCATGAGAGCGTGGAAGTTGCGCTTCAGCGAATTGAGACCGGCGAGCTCTGCTGCTGGCTTCTTTGCAGGTTTTGTCGCAGGCGCTTTGGCGATGGTCGTCTTTTTGGACGTGCCCTTCGTACTGACGGTCTGCTTAGCCGATTTCGTCTTGGCGGCCTTGCCCGTGCTTCCGGTCCGGCCGCTTTCTGTCTTCCCCCTCGAACTGGCGCCGCCCTTTCCCCCGCCGCTATTGCTGCTGCCGCCTCCATGACCTCCGCCGCTGTTTCCGCCGCCGTGGCCACCGCCGCCACCACCGTTGCCACCACCATTGCCGCCGCCGTTGCCGCCCTTGGCGAAAGCAGGATACAAATCGGTGAAGATGATGTTGAGAGGCGCAATCGCCAAGCTCATCGAGAGACAGAGAACACCGAGAATTCTGGAGAGCCGCATGCTAATCCTTACGACATGCACAGGAGTGCTGTTACATCTCGGTCATTGATGCAGGCCCATCCATAAAGATCTAATTGACTATCTACTTTCAATTTGAACTTGTTGCTGAATTTCTCAAAATGAACCATTCCCCTTCCCCTGCGTTATCCCCTTGATAGATCCGTTTACCCAAGGTGAGTGAAATGAACAGAATCGCCATCATTGCCCTGTCGATAGCGACGGCCTTCTCCGGAATGCCGGCCTCGGCAGGCCCGGCGTTCGTGCCGAGCCCGGTGCAATCGGCGCAGCTGGCGCCTCAAAGCGCCGACGCTCGCATCATGACCGTTGGCTGCAATAACTTCACCAACTGCCCGGGTCAGTTCGGCCATAATCGCATTTGGTATCGCAACCGCCACCACTATCGCGACCGGGACTACTATCGCGACCGGGACTACTACCGCGACGACCGCTATGGCTGGGATCGGCGCTATAACCACCGGTATCACGACCACGACAACACCGGCGCAATCATCGGCGGTTTGGCGGCCGGCGCGCTCATCGGCGGCATCATCGCTTCCCAGCCGCGCACGAATGCCTATAGTTCGCACGCCGACTATTGCTATAGCCGCTACCGGTCATACCGCGCCTATGACAATACCTACCAGCCGAATTACGGCCCGCGCCGCCAGTGCCAGTAGTCCGGCCCATCCATCGGAACAAGCCTCGCATGAAGATGCGGGGCTTTTTGATGCCGATGTGTCCCAAAACAACCTCGTCTGCTTTCCAACGGCCCTCAGCCGTGCTTGTCTTCCGGCTCCAGCCGCGCGGATCGAACCTGCCGAGTCGCCCCGCCGCCTGACAGAGCGCGGGTGATCGATATCTGCAGAGACGGCAAAGCCCGGCACCCGCATCGTCCTGCTTCCCCCTGATCTGGAAACCTGTCAGGCTTCGAAGCGGCGCTCGCCGCCGGCTGGCCTCCCGATCCGCGCCGCGCCGGCGATGAAGCCTATGTTCACGGTGAGCTTCAGCGGCTGCGCCAGGACAGATCGAGGTTTCTCGACGATCTCATTCCTGATGGCAATGGCGCGCCGGATCCGGATCGCCGCCTCTCACCACCCGTCTGTTCTGGATCTGGGACGGCGAATTCTGCGGCAGCATCAGCCTGCGCTTTCAAGCTAGCACCGAAGAGCTGCCGCCCGAGGTGCCGGGCCGTGTGGGCTATTCCCTCGTGCCGTGGAAACAACGCAATGGCCGCGCGACGGCCGCCCTGAGCCTTCTGCTAACCGTTGCGGCAAAGGAAGGCCTCGACCGACTGGTCATCCTCTGCAACGAGCACAATGACGCCTCGCGGCGCGTGATCGAGCGCAATGGCGGCGAATTGTTCATGCGCGGCCCGCATCCCTCCGACAGGCCCGATCAGATCAAACTGTATTTCTGGCTGAAGCCCAGAGCCGCCGGCTGACATGAAACGGACGGAGCACAAGCCTTGCCCGCCTTTGCTCCGTCCGTCGCGGTAGCCTAGGCGAGGCGGCTGAGTGCCGGTCGCGGCGGCGGTCGCCTGCCGCCATAGATCGTCTGTTTAGTAGGTCGCGGCTGGTTTCGGCTTCTTCTCGGTCCATTGCGGCGGCGCGCCGTATTTGGCGGCTACCGCCCCCATCAGTCCGGGCGGCCGGCCGAAGGCGTCGCAGGCGGCGTATTTCGGTTTTCCGCCGAGCCAGGATTTCATCCGCTGCCCTGAGGGCAGCGAGATATCCAGTCCCTTCGGCTCCTTGCCTTTGATCAGCATGCTGGAAAACTCGCTGCTGAATTTCGAAGCCAGGCTATAGGCGTCGCCGACTTCGGAAACGCGGGGGTTGTTCTGCAGCGAGTTTGCCCCGCGCGACCAGACGATCGCCGCCCGCTGCACGCCACCGCTATCGACGGCTTCCGCCTCGACCGCCAATCCGCCGAGGCCGGCCGGCAGCCGCGGCACGCCGACCGGCAGCACGAAACCGGTGCCAACGGTCACGACGGTCGAAACACCAGCCATCGCCTTGTTGGTCGGTACAATGTCGGTGACGACCGAGCGGATTGTCAGATCCGCCGGCTGGCCGGCAGAGACCAGCTGATATTTGTCGCTGAGCGAGATGCAGAGCGCCCGGTCCAGCGCGTTCGCCACCATTACACGGTCGGCGTCGGATTTGACGCGGGTCGCGGCGCTGAAGGCGAAGGTCGTCGGCACGATGCTCACCGTCTTTGCCGGACTAAGGCGCGTCCCGTCGACATAGACGCGCGATTTCGACAGCTTGCCCTTCGGCGCTCCGAGATTACCATAGGAAGAAAGCGTGCCGGCTTCCTTCAGCGGCACCGAGCTGCAACCGGCCGCGGCCATGGCGAGCGCCACCGGCAGAGCGAGGGACAAGCTTCTCGACGCCACGGGAAAGGAAAATAGGAATGGATTGCTGCGCACGCTGTCTGGCCTCCGTCGCCGATGAACTCCGGCGAAAGTGGCGGTCGACAATTGCCGCAACATTACAGATCGCTTCCCAGAGCCTTTCCTGATCAGAACCAGGAAAGGCTCTGGGGGCGGATATTGCTCAAGCAGGCCCGACCTTTATGCGAGTTCGATCGTCACCCGCGTCCCGGCAGCACTGCTCTCGATGCTAACCTCACCGCCATGATTTACGGCGACCTGCTTGACGAGGCTGAGGCCGAGACCGGCGCCCCTGCTTCTTGGGGTAACGCGATAGAAGGGCTCGAACACCAGCTCGCGATGTTCGGCCGCAATGCCCGGTCCCTCGTCGGCGACGCTGACCCTGCTGCCGGCGGAGGCCAGACGCGATACCGAGACCGTGATCATGCCCCTATTGCCGCCGTGATCGATGGCGTTGCGCACCAAGTTGCTGACCGCCCGCGGCAGGGCGGAAGGGCTGCCGCGGCGTTCAATGCTCTCCGTCTCGCTTTGAAAGCATATCTGGTAGCCGCCGGCGATGGCCAGCGGCGCAAGGTCGGCGACCACCGTCCGGCCGATCTCGACGAGATCGACCGTTTCGTCGAGATCGGCCGCCTGGTGGTTCCGCTCGAAATCGAGCAATTGTTCGGCTGCCTCGGCCAGCCGCGCCACGTCGTCAAGCAGCCGCTGCCGCTCGCGCCCATCGGGCATGCCGTCGATGCGCGTCTGCATGATAGCGATCGGCGTCCGCAGCTCATGCGCCGCATCGATCAGGAAACGCTGGCGTTTCTTAAACTCGTTCTCAAGCCGCTCAAGCGTTCCGTTAAAAGCAATCACCAATGGTGCGATTTCCGTGGGAATGCCATCCACCGGCAATCGGGCTCCTTGCCGGCGGGGTTCGATTTCCGATGCCTTGCTCGCTATATCCTTCACGCCGGCCAAAGCGCGCGCTACGACACGGGGGATCGTTAGAAAAACCCCGGGCAAAGCGATGGCCAAAAGTGGTGTGTAAATGAGGTAGGTTTTGCCGAGTATTGCCAGAAATGCGGAGCTTCTGCTGGCGTTTCCGCCGTACATCACTCTGTACTCGCCTTCTGCCGTGTCGACACGGTCGATGGAGGCAACCTCGGTCGTACCAGACGCCCCTCGTATGTCGGCGTCCTTGATGAGGTAGACGTACCGGGCTAGGTCCACATAGGGCGCCGGTATTGCGCCGTAGGAGGCCGTTTGTCCATCGGGTGTTGCGACTAAAAACCAGAGCCTGTTGTTCTCAGCCTTCAAAGACCTGAGACGCGGGCTATCAGCGATGGCGATCCTGCCCTGTGAGTCACGCGTAAGAGCTTCTTCGAGGGCTGCAGTCAGCTGAACCTGCATTCCTTCATTGGGAGAGAGGACGCTGGTTGCGTAAATGCAAAGCCCGATGATCACCGTCGCAACAACAGCCACGAAAACGATACTGAGCTGCCAGCTGAGTGTCCACCAGAGTGAAGGGTTCGACTTGGTCGCCTCGCGCATCACTCCTCCTTCATGAGATAACCGACGCCGCGGATATTGTGGATCGCGACGCCGGCGCAGGCATCGATCAGCCGCTTGCGCAGCCGCGAAATATGCGCGTCGAGCGCATTCGACTGGATTTCCTCTTCGTAGTTATAAACCGCCGCCTCCAGCGTCGAGCGCAGCACGGTCTTCTCTTTGCGCCTGGCAAGGGCTGCGAGCACCAGAAGTTCGCGCCGGGGCAGATCGAGCGGCACGGCATCGACGGTGACGCTGAGATGCAGCGGGTCGATTACCATCCGCCCGGTGGTGATCTTGAGTTCGGCCAGTTCAGGCGATCGCCGCAGCACGGCCCTGAGCCGCGCCATTAATTCCTCAACCAGGAACGGCTTTCCGAGATAGTCGTCGGCCCCGAGGTCGAGGCCCTCGATCCGCTCCTTCGGTTCGTTCAGCGCCGTCATCACGATGATCGGCGTATCCTTCCCCGTCCGCCTGAGCTCGGGAATGAAGCTCAGCCCCTCTCCGTCGGGCAGGCGCCGGTCGAGCAGGATCGCATCGTAGAGGTTCTGCCGCGTCAACTCGACGGCGTCGGCCAGATGCACCGTGTGGTCGGTGACGATCCCATGTTTGCCGAGTGCGACCGAGAGCGCCTCGGCCAGCTCCCTCTCATCCTCTATCAACAGTATCCGCATCGCCCGCCCATTGTCTCGCTCTCCTCTCTATCCGCCACAAGGGTTGCGGCAGCATTGCGGAGCTTGCAAGGCAGCCGGTCATGCTGCCGCAATTGTTGAGGTCCAGCACGAAGAATATTCGCGGCAGCTGGAGATCAAGATGATCCGACCTATCCTCCGTTTCCTGACGAGACACTTCCTCTCTGCCTTCATCCTCGCCGTACTGCTCGCAGCTCCGCTCGTCATTCTCCACACGCTTCACGAAAAGACGGCATTCGAGAACGGCCTGCTGATGGAGGTTCGATGATGCAGCGAGCGGACCTCAGGCGGTCTTGCTGTCTGCCATGCAATAGGCCGAGAACGCCTGAAGATAGGCCTGCACCCTGGAACGGTTCTCCGCTGCTCCGACGACCTTGAACACCTCGGCCGGCTCCAGTTTCATGAGAGGAAGCCTGAGGAAAATATCGCACGCAAACCGGTCGGTGACGGTCGCAAGGATGGTGCGAAGACCTGCCAGCATGTCATCACCGCGATGCGATGCGTGCAGCAGGGCAATCGGCTTATGGACGATCTCATCTCCGGATACGAGCCAGTCGATCGCATTCTTGAGGCCGCCGGGGATGGATCGGACATATTCCGGGCTGGCAATGATCACCCCGTCGCTCTTGGCGATCGCATCGATGAAATCCCGCACCGCCTCCGGCAGAGATTCTCCTTCTAGGTCAGGCGAGAATACCGGCAACCGTCCGACGCCGTCGAAGATCGAAATCTCGATCTCACTTGGCGCAACGGCACGGATCGCCCGCAGCATAGCCGTGTTGGTGGAATTGAGCCGGGCGCTGCCAGATATTGCGAGAATCCTCATGATCCTACCAGGAATCGATTGCTCATGGCTGTCAACGCAAAAGGCTAGGTTCGATTGAGTAACGCCAAAAAAGCGACTTTTGCTTGAACTGGCCGAACCCCGCGTTAGCCTGGGTGCTGCTGCCGAATCGGCTGGAATCATCCCCGGGGAAATACATATGACGGCTTTGATCGAGGCGCGGGGCGTCAGCAAGCGCTTCCGGCAGCACAAGAGATTTCCGGGCCTGCTGGGCGCGCTAAAGACACTGGTGACCAACGAATATACGGAAGTTCTGGCCGTTTCCGACATTGGTTTCGACATCGCGGCGGGCGAAGCCGTCGGCTATCTCGGCCCCAATGGCGCCGGCAAATCGACGATGTTCAAGATGATGACCGGCATCCTGGTGCCGAGCGCCGGCACGCTCTCGGTGCTCGGCCGGACGCCGCACCTGAAGCGCATGGACAATGCGCGCGAGATCGGCGTCGTTTTCGGCCAGCGCAGCCAGCTATGGTGGGACCTGCCGCTGGTTGACAGTTTCACTCTTCACCAGCGCATCTATGATATCCCCATCGCCCGCTATGCGGATAATCTCCGGCGCTTCAGCGAGTTGCTTGACTTGACGCCCTTTCTCGACCGCGCCGTGCGCCAGCTCAGCCTCGGTCAGCGCATGCGCGCCGAGATCGTGATGTCACTGCTGCACGATCCCAAGATCCTCTTTCTCGACGAACCGACCATCGGGCTTGATGTCGTCGCCAAGGATGCCGTGCGGCGTTTTCTCGCCGAGATCAACCGCGAACGCGGCGTCACCATCATACTCACCACCCACGACCTGCAGGACATCGAGACCATCTGCCCGCGGCTGATCATGGTCGACCATAGCAGGCTCATCTTCGACGGCGAATTGAAGAGCCTGCGCACGGCATTGGGCTCGGCCCGGCGGCTGACACTCGAATTTGCCAGTGACCCGGGACCGCTGCCATTGCGCACCGCGGCTCTCGTCAGCGACGAGGGCCTGCGCAAGAACTATCTCATCGAACGTGAAGACATCTCGCTGGTGGCAGTCCTGTCGGAGGTCGGCAGCGGGCGCGACCTTAAGGACGTGGCGCTGCACGAGCCCGACATCGAAGAGGTCATCCGCACCTTCTACCAGCGCCGCAACGCCGACCAGCATAGCAATGCCAAGGCCCGGGCATCATGAGCGCCTATTTCGCCTTCGCGCGCAGTTCCTTCCATTCGCAGCTCGCCTACCGCAACGAAGTATGGGCCAATATCTTCGGCAAACTCGTACAGGTCTTCGCGCGTGTTGCCATATGGCAGGCGGCCTATGCCGGCATCGGCGGCATCGTGGTCGAAGGCGTTTCCTTGCAGCAGATGGTGACCTATGCCCTGCTCGGCGGCGCCGTGATGGGCGCGACCCGCCCCGAAAGGATCATCGGCGAGATCGGCCAGTCACTCAAGACAGGCGATATCGCGGTCTGGCTGCTCAAGCCCTTGTCCTATCCGCTCTATCTCTTCGCCAACGAATGCGGCAGCTTCGGTTATCGCCTGATGACCCAGGTCATTCCGACCGTCGCCTTCACCGCGTTGTTTTACGGCATGCTGCCGCCGGCGAGCCTGTTCGATGGCCTGATGTTCGGCGCCTTCTGGGCGCTGTCCTTTACGTTGCTGTTCCTGATGTCGGCGCTCTTCGGCCTCATCGCATTCTGGCTGATGACCAGCTTCTCGCTGGACTGGATCCTGGGCGCTCTGCTGCAATTGTTCTCCGGCCTGCTGGTGCCCTTCTGGTTCTTCCCCGAACCTGTCGCCACGATTGCCCGCCACCTGCCCTTCGCCTGGGTGGTCTATTACCCCAATGCCGTCTATCTCGGCAGGCTTTCCACGGCCGAGGTCTGGCTCCATCTCGGCCTGGGCCTTGCCTGGGCCGCGTTATTCCTCGTCGGCGTCCTCTGGCTGTGGCGCCGCGCCTCCACCCGCATCACCGTGCAGGGGGGGTAATCGTGCTCTTTCATCACCTGCGCGTCCTTCCGCTGCTGGTCCGGATGCATGTCCGCTCCAAGATGGAATATCGCGGCGCTTTCTGGCTCGATCGTCTTGCGCAGATCTTTTCCTATGGCAGCGTCTTCGCCACCATCGGAATCCTGCTTGCCCGCTTCGACACCCTCGGCGGCTGGACCTGGCCGGAGCTTGCGCTGCTGTTCAGCTTCCAACTGCTGGCTTATTCGCTCGGCGCTGCGATGAGCTTCGTGCAGTTGCGCGAGCTCGAAGAACTGGTGCGGCTCGGCACTTACGACACGCTGTTGGTCAAGCCTTTCAGCCCCTGGGCCTATCTGGTCTTTTCCGGCCTTAATATCGGCTATGCCGGCCACATCATCCTCGCAGTGGCGCTGATGGCTTGGGCCGTTCTGTCCGTCGACTTCACCTGGTCGGTCTGGTCCGCGTCATTCTTCATTGCTGCGCTTATCAGCGCGACGCTGCTGACGGGTGCGCTCATCACCATGATCGGCGCCACGGCATTGATCTGGGTGCGGTCCAACCATCTGTTCTCGATCTTCTTCGGCTTTTGGGAATTGACGCGCTACCCGCTCAATATTTTTCCGGGCGGCATCCAGGCCATCCTCGTCACAGCGGTCCCGTTGGCCCTCACCAGTTCGGTCCCCATCGGCGCCCTGCTTGGCAAACCCATCCCGATCCTCGGGGTCTGGGCCGGGCCCGCGGCTCTCCTGGCCGGCCCGATCTGGGTGTTGATATCAATCGCTCACTGGCGGTATGCCACCGGCAAGTACCAGGGTGCCGGCGGCTGATCGGACCGACCTCCCTCGATATCAGGATGCCTGCGACAACGATCTCGCGCGGACCTCGAGGAACGCAGCCGTCAGCTTCGCGAGCACCGGCGAAGTGCATGCACCATTGGCGCCGCCGATTGGATCGGCGATGTGGATCTGCCGGAGATCCTCCATGAATGCGTCCCACAGCGGCGGCCCGCCTTCTTCGAGAAGCTGCGCGCGAATGCTCAACTCCTCGCTCACAGGCATATGTCGCCGGCCCCAGGCACCGATCATGGCGAAGACGGGCACGAGGTGGATCGCTGGCTCCGCCAGGCTGTAGATCGCTTTCTGGCTGTGGCTCGGATCGTCCCGCTTGCTGATGAACCCGAGCGAGAGCAGGCGCTTCAGCCTGGCGGCCAGAATGTTGGAGGCGATCCCCTCCTCCGAATGGGTCAGAAGATCGCGGAAATGGCGGCGGTTGCCAAACATAATGTCCCGGATGATGATGAGGCTCCACCTGTCGCCCAACACTTCCATCGTCAGGTTGATCGGGCAACCCGACCGCAGTTCGATATCCACGATATTCTCCTTCGAAAAACTGGTTGCATTATAGGATCACTTATGCAACAACGCAACTAGTTTCAATATGCAATCAGATTAAGGAGAACAGCATGTCCAAGGTGCGCGTCGCAGCATTTTCCCTTTCCGTGGATGGTTTCGGCGCCGGGCTGGAGCAAAGCATGAACGATCCGCTGGGCAAGCGGGGAACGGAGATGTTCGAATGGTTTTTCCGTACCCGCACCTTCCGCGCGATGACCGGAAAGGACGGCGGTTCTGAGGGCGTTGACGAGGATTATGCGGCCCGCGGCATGGCCAATTTCGGCGCCTTCATTCTCGGGCGCAACATGTTCGGCCCCATCCGCGGCAATTGGCCGGATGACGCCTGGAAAGGCTGGTGGGGACAGAACCCGCCCTATCACGCGCCGACCTATATCCTCACGCATTATCCCCGCGAACCGATCGCTATGGAGGGCGGCACGACGTTTCACTTCATCACCGGCGGCATCGAAGAAGCGCTTGACAAGGCGAGGGCCGCGGCCGGCGACAAGGATGTGAAAATCGGCGGCGGCGTCAGCACCGTCCGTCAATACCTACAGGCCGGCCTGATCGATGAACTGCATTTCGCCATCTCGCCCGTTGTGCTCGGCAAGGGCGAGGCGATGTTTGCACGCATCGACCTGCCGGCTCTCGGCTTCCGCGTCGCCGAGCATGTCGCGACCGAACACGCCACGCATATCGTGCTGGCCAAATGAACGACCCCTTCGGGCTCCTTCACGCTAAGTCATGCCGCAGGGTGCCTGCGGCAACCACAGGCATACGAGATCGCCATTGTCGAACCAGACGGGCAGTTCCAAAATGTCGGACGAGGCCGGTGTGCCGCCGGGAACGTTATGCCCGGCCCAGACCAGACCCAAGCCGTTCGAGGTAGGCGCAAAACATGTCGGCCACGGCGTCGGCATAGGCGTCGATCTCGGCAAGGCTCCGCGGAGCCTCCGAGAACTGCTTGCCCACCGTGCCGAGCGTCGTGGTGATCAGCTCGCCGGCGAGAGCCCGGCTCGCCTCCGGCGCAGAAGGCAGCACTTCCTGCATGAACAGTTCGACGATGCGGTCTCCCGATGCCCTCGCCGCCTGCGCCTCCGGTGCATCGCGATAAAGGGGTGCTGCGTCATGGAGCGCCACGCGCATCGCCGCCTCCTCACACTCCGAGCGGAGGAAGGCATGGACGAGGCGGCGCAGCCGTTTGAGCGGCGGCCTTTGCGCATCCGCGAGAATGCCGCCGAGCATGTCGGTCGTCTGCCGCCATTCGTCGCTCTGCAGCCGAAAGAGGATCGCCGCCTTGTTGGGGAAATATTGGTAGAGCGATCCGATGCTGACGCCCGCCCTTTCGGCCACCCGCGCCGTCGTGAAGCGCTGGGCGCCTTCCCGCGCCAAAACCTGAGCAGCGGCATCCAGGATCGCCGCCACGAGCTCGCTCGATCGGGCCTGCTTGGGCTGTTTTCGTGAGGAAATCCGGGCTCTTGGACGATCGGTCATGGCAGCGCTCCGCAATGCGAATAGCAGATGCGACGAATTACTCGTATTTTTCGTCCCACACAAGAACCTGTCATCAAGGAGATTTTACATGACGACACTGACCACCGCGCCGCTGGCACCCCTGCTCGACGGCCTATTCGAGGAGGCAGCCGCGGCAACGAGCCCGGCAATGTCGGGCCTATCAGGCGATGAGCGAATGCGCCTGATCGGCAGCAAGACCGAATATCTCGAGCTTTACGGGCGCCTCAGGGATCTTTGGCTTCCCGTCTCCAGGGAGGCCGGCGCCCTGCTCTACATGTTGGCGCGAAGCAGCCGCGCACGAACGATCGTCGAGTTCGGCACATCCTTCGGCATCTCGACCCTCCATCTCGCCGCCGCGCTGCGCGACAATGGCGGCGGCCGGCTGATCACCAGCGAGTTCGAGCCGTCGAAGCTGGCCCGCGCCCGCGCCAACCTGGTGGCCGGCGGCCTCATCGATCTCGTCGAGATCCGCGAAGGCGATGCCCTTGAGACCCTGAGCACGGATCTCCCCGAAACGATCGACCTGCTGTTCCTCGATGGCGCCAAGGCGCTCTATCGCGATATCCTGGAACTGGTGGAAGACCGCCTGAGGCCTGGCGCTCTCATCGTCGCCGACAATGCCGACCTCTGCCCGGACTATCTCGCCCGCGTACGCTCGCCCGCGGCCGGCTACGTCTCGACACCATTCGAAGAGGATATCGAACTGTCGATGCGGACCTGATGACGCCAGGCCGTTGCCCGGCCGAGCGCGCTTGCCGGCCGGGCAACGGCCCATTTCATCGGCACACCTTCATCGCTGTACAGCGCCGTAGCGCAGCCCGTCGACCAGCAGGGAAACCATACGCCGGGCATGTTCGGACCCTTGCGGGTAGGCATGCATGCTGAGGCTTGCGGCCGCATTCAAAAGATCCTCGGCGGCGATATCGGTGCGGACCTCACCGGCGGCAGCGGCGGCGTCGAGAAGCGAGCGAAGGGCCGGCTGCAGCCGCTGCTGGAAGTAGGCGGGCAAGGCATCGAAGGCTGGGTTGCCGGAGTGCAGGGCCGCCGCAAGCCCGCGCTTGGCCGAGATAAAATCCACGAAACGCTGCATCCATCTGGCCAGCGCCTCGCCCGGCGCATGTTCGGCGGCAAGGATGGGCGCAGCGTCAGCGCAGGCCTCGATTTCGCGGCGGAAGACGGCGACGACGAGGTCGGAACGCTCGGGAAAATGCCGGTAAACGGTGCCGATGCCGACGCCGGCCTTCTCCGCGATCTCACGCACCGGGGCATCGACGCCGGAGGTCGCAAACACCGTCAACGCCGCCTGAAGCAGCCCGTCGAGATTGCGCTTGGCATCGGCGCGCACGCGCCTGTCCGGCCTTTCCCCGGGATTCACGCCGTCCTCCTGCTCCTTTCTCTCGTCGCTCATCATTCACTCTCTTGCAAAACGGAACGTTGTTCCGTATAAAAACGGAATACGGTTCCGTTTATGCAAATTAACACAGCGCGACGGTGTTGGCCACATCGATGCGCACGAAGTCCGCCTCCCCAATAAAAGGAACAGACCATGCAATACCGCACGCTTGGAAGAACCGGCATCAAGGTCAGCCCCTATTGCCTCGGCGCCATGATGTTTGGCGCTGCCGGCAATCCCAACCACGAGGATTCGATCCGGATCATCCACAAGGCTCTCGATGCCGGCATCAACTTCATCGACACCGCCGATATCTACAGCCGCGGCGAATCCGAGGAGATTGTCGGCAAGGCGCTCAAGGGCCGGCGCGACGACGTCGTGCTTGCCACCAAGGCACATCTGCCGATGGGCGACGACCCGAACCGGCAGGGCAATTCGCGCCGCTGGTTGACGCGGGCGATCGAGGATTCGCTCCGCCGCCTGCAGACCGACCATATCGATCTCTACCTGATCCACCGGCCGGCACCCGATACCGACATCGAGGAAACACTATCGGCCCTCACCGACCTGATACGTGCGGGCAAGGTGCGTGCCGTGGGATCGTCGACCTTCCCCGTCTCGGAAATTATCGAGGCGCAATGGGTTTCCGAGCGCCGCGGGCTGGCACGTTTCCGCGCCGAGCAGCCGCCCTATTCGATCCTCAACCGCAGCATCGAACGCGAGGTTCTGCCCGCCTGCGAACGTTACGGAATGGGCGCGATGGTGTGGAGCCCGCTGGCGATGGGCATGCTCACCGGCAAATACCGAAAGGGCGCGCCGCAGCCCGATAGCGCCCGCGCCAAACGCTTCCCCAGGCAGATGAACGACGAGCGTCGGCTGGACGCGGTCGAACGGCTCATCCCGCTCGCCCAGCAGGCAGGGCTCTCGCTGGCGCACATGGCGATGGCCTTCACCATCGCCCATCCCGCCGTCACCTCGGCGATCATCGGCCCGCGCACGATGGAGCACTTCGATGATCTGCTTGCCGGCGCCGGGGTGAGCTTGACGGACGAAATCCTCGACCGGATCGACGCGATCGTCCCGCCCGGCACCGACACCGGCCCGTTGGAGGCGGCCTATAATCCGCCTGCGGTAATGCAGCCGAACCTGCGCCGCCGCCCGATAACGGAGCGCTTCGCCGCCTGACCGGCAGGGGAGTGAGGCCCGGTCCTGCAAAGCAGGAGCGATCTATCCAGTGAATCGATCGCAGGGCCGAACGCCCTGAACCATGCGAAGGGCCAGCAGCGGCGCCTTCCCTAATTCGGGCAGCACAAAGCGACCTTCACTTAAAGGCGTTTCTCAAAAAACGTGTCCGGGTACGGGTCGTCATTGAAACGCTCGATCTCACGCCAGCCGGTCCCGCGATAAAGCTGTGTTGCCTCGGGCAGCGCGCTATTCGTATCCAGGCGCAGAAGCTTGATGGACAACTCACGGGCGATGTTCTCGGCGGCCATCATAAGGCGCGTTGCGAGCCCGAGGCCGCGCGCGGAGGGGGCGACCCAGAGCCTTTTGATCTCCGCGACCTCGCCGCCATTGCCCTTCAGCCCGACACAGCCGATCGGCAGGCCATCCGACATGGCCACCAGGAACGCACCGCGCGGGCGGATCATATCCATGGCGTCGGGATCGCGAGAAAGCGATACATCGAAACCCTTCTCGAAGCGGCGTGCAAGTTCACCATAGTATTCGCGCAGACAATAGCTGGCGTCCTCGTGCCGCGGGTCTTTCTCCTCGAGCACGATCTGCTCACGCCTCAGCGAAGAAGCGACGATATCCATGGCGCGCAGCAGTTCGTCCGGGCGGCGATGGCGCGCCAGAAACGATTTCGCCTGCGCATCGGAAAGCTCTTCATAGGCTTGAAACTCGCAATGGCCGGTTTCGGTCAATCGGGCAATGCGGCGGCGCGCGTCCTGAGGGTTCGGTAGCGTCTCGATGAGACCTTCCTCCTCCAGACTGCGCAGCAGACGGCTCATCAAGCCGGAGTCGAGACCGAGATAATCGCGGATCACCGCAACATCCGTTTGTCCCCGGCCGATCGAATTGAGGACACGGGCAGCGCCCAGCGGACGGCCGCGTCCGAGGAAAGACGTATCGAGAGCGCCGACTTCGGAGGTGACGGCACGGTTGAAGCGTCGGACACGAGAGACAGGATCGTAGGTCATATTACCTGACTTTAGTCAGATAATTGATCCTGTCAATTCCGAGCACTCAAAGCTCGGCATCACCGACAGCCATATCCGCTTTCAAGGTTGTCGCGCTGCCCGCCACGACGACCATATTCATATCCAGGTCGACTAATGGTCCGCCTTTAAGGAGCGTCGCCGTGCGATATAGATCGCCGTTGTCATGTTATGTTCAACGCGTCCGCCAAATCGGGATGCGGCAATGGCTTCCAGGGCATCGAGCAGCGCGAAGCGCTCGGACGGCGGCAGTATGGTCACGTTGGAATAGGTTGCGTAGAGCCTGCGGACGGCTGCCGGATCGAGCGTCAGCGTCCACGAGAGAAATTGCGGCTCGTCGGCAATGAAGCCGGTGGCGGCCAGTTCCCCGACACGCGCGTTAGCGTCCAGCCCGTGAGGCAATCGCTCCGCATCGCCGCTCGACAGGCTCGACGGATGACTTGCGAACAGATGCACCGTTTCGTCGTGGAAGGCATCCGGCCGGCCCGCATCGCCGAAGACGTTCCACCACAGAGCGACGGCTCCGCCCGGCCGAAGCAGACCATGGATCTTCTCTAGCGAAGCTGTCGGGTCAAGCCAGTGAAACATCGTCGCGGCAGCGACCAGATCGAAGGAGGCCGGCTTGAGATTGACGGCCTCGAAGGGAGCCTCCACGATATCGAGACAGGGATTGTCGATCGAGACGCGAAGGTAATCCGCAAGCCGGCCATCGGGCTCGACGGCAACGAGGCTGCGCGGCCGGTCACCGAGCAGCGCCATCGTCGCCAGCCCCGAACCGGCACCGATCTCCAATATATCGATGCCGGCCCTGAGACCGGCGCGCTCGCGCAGGGCCGCCCAGGTCGCTTGCGGATAAGCCGGTCGCGCGCGGTGATAATTGGCAGGATCATCGCCAAACGCTTCGCGGCCAAACCGCCGGTCAAGCTTTACCCTTTTCATCGCGGACTCCATTCAGCCGAGCCCTGGTGCACCCGGCATCTCAAGAATGACCGATTTCGGCAAGGAGCCAATCACGAAATGCCTTGACCTCGCGTTGGTGGCGATCGTCCAGAGGGGCAGTAAACGGCAATCGGTCCCGAACCCCGTCACCCCTCTCCTTCGGTCTTGGAAAGCAGCCTGGCCAGCTCTTCGAGCTCTCCGGTCGAAAGGTGCCGGAATTCCGCCGGCGGGCGATAATGCTCCCTCAAAAGCTCATCCTTGGTGGCTGCACCCTTCCGGGTCAGCCGTACCAGCTTTATGCGGCGGTCGTGTTCCGGCGTCACGCGTTCGGCAAGGCCCGCTCGCTCCAGCCGATCGACCAGCCACGTCGCAGTCGAGGCGTCGCATCCCCATTGACGGGCGAGCGCGCTGATCGGCTCCCCCTCGTCGTGCAAGGTGAACAGAGTCCTGGAATCGTTTGGCGTCAGCCCCCTCGCCTGAAGGCTTTCCACCCGCTGTGGCGCCGATTTCATCAAGAGATCGAACATCATCCGCCACGCCGAGGCGGCGGCTTTGGCATGGCGGCCGGAGGCAGAAGGCATCAAATATCCTCGCAACACACTTGAAAAATAGTTCTATTACTCAAATTATCGTACCGATCAAACCTTATTGGCGATTTCCCCCCGGAAAGTCCATTGGGCGTCCACCTTGCCAAGGAGCTATGCCATGCGTTCAGCTGTCGCGATCCTCTTCCTGATCGAAACCTGTCTTTATGCCATTGCCTCGCTCACCCATGCCGGGTTCGTCCTAGAAGGCCACGAACACCGGCAGGCGATGATTGCCGAAGCGGTGATATCAGCCGTCCTCCTTCTCGGCCTGATCTCGCTCGGCCTTGACCGATCGTGGAGCCGAACGGCTGCGATCTCGGCCCAGTCCTTCGCCCTCCTCGGCACTCTCATCGGCGCCTTCACCATCGCCGTCGGCGTCGGCCCGCAAACCACGCTCGATTACATCACCCATGCCGTGATGATCCTGCTCCTGGTCACTGGCCTCGTCTGGCTGGCAAGGAACAGGAACGCCTCTCCCCTGGGATAGGGATCATGCCCCGCTACGCCGAACTGATCTACAACGGCTTCTGGTTCGCGCCCGAGCGCGAAATGCTGGACCGGCGGGAACCGGGCGAAACGAGCCCGTTCGGATCTTAAGGGATAGGTCAATGCCCACATTGACGGCATCTTCCCTCGCGGCTGGCCGAGCGGTCAAGGCAACGGGGATGCCCCGGATCCAATTTCAAACGATTTTAAAATAGCCACTCCGGAAGCTAATCGATTTTAATTTTATCGTTAAAATTTTCTTGTTGCAGCGCAAAGGAATTTAGACATTAATTTGTGCGGATGCTCAGTTTATTCGTTGGAGAACTCGCATGACTGTGACATTTCCGCTAACCGAGAAGCGCGACGCCGAGACATTGCTGAAACACCTGACGTCGCATAATCTCAGTGTTCCGGGAAACTGCGTTGTGTCGCTCAAGGCCCACGTCGCTCAGGTCTCATCCTCTCATACGACCGCGCTCGGCACCGCCCGTACCGCCTGGTAGGAATTGAATGTCCCGGCATCGGCGTCCACAATAGGATCGAAGTGATCCTGGCTGGACCGCCTATGCGGGATGGATAAAGCCGGCGCGTGTTATCTCTCGGCAGGCAGCCCCATGCCCACGAGCTTCAGGATATCCTCGACCTTCGCGTCGGGGTCGGCACCGGGTTCGACCTGACCGTCGATCATCAGCAAGGCAAGGCCATGCGTTAGCGACCAGAGAAAGAGCGCGGCGTTCGGCACGTCTCCGGGTGTCAGTCGCTTTTCCAGGTCGTCCTTCATCTGCCGATAGACCTGCATCCGCAGGGCGCGTATCGCCTCGTTTCCTTTGGAATAGGCTTGAAAGCCCTCCCCGAACATCAGCCGGTAGAGACCGGGATTCGCGCGGGCAAAGGCGACATAGGCGATGCCGCCGGCCAGCAGATGACGCCGAGGACCGGCTAGCGCTGCATCGATGCCTTCGCTGAGTTCGGCAAATCCTTGTTCGGCGAGTGCCGCCGCGATGGCGTCGAGGCTGTTGAAATAATGGTATGCCGCCGGAGCCGAGACGCCGGCGCGGCGGCCGATCTCCCGCATGCTCAGCGCCGCCGGGCCCCCTTCCTCCAACAGCGCCCTCGCCACGGACAGCAGTGTGGGGCGCAAATTGCCGTGATGATAGCGGGGCGATCCGTCGTGTGTGGCCATATCTCGATCTAATCTTTACAGTGTTAAAATCATGCTCTAGTCTTCCCGTAATGACAAGGTATCCGCCGCGGTTCGGGTGCCGGCAAGCTTCCCGCCGGCGCCAGCAGCAGATTTACAGAGAAAGAGGCCTTCATGCGAGCATCCGAACCAAGCCGCACCGCGATGGGTGCGGCAGCCTATCGAGCAGCACATCAGAGCGCGGATGGCGGCGCCATCTTCTTGGACCCCTATGCCCGCCGCATCCTCGGCGAGGCGGGCTGCGCCGAGGCAGATTTGAAAGCCCAGGACCCCGCCACGCGATCCTTTCGCCTGTTCATGGCGGCGCGAAGCCGATATGCCGAAGACTGCCTTGGCCTCTCCGTCGCAAAGGGCGTCAGGCAAGCCGTCATCCTCGGCGCCGGGCTCGACACCTTTGCACTGCGCAATCCCCATGCCGGCCTGAAAGTCTTCGAAGTCGATCATCCCGCCACGCAGAGCTGGAAGCAGATGCGGCTCAGCGAGATCGGACTGACGCAAAGCCTGCCGACATTCGTTCCTGTCGATTTCGAACATGAGGATTTGAAAACGCGTCTCGTCGATTCCGGCTTCGAGCCCGAGGCACCGTCCTTCTTCATCTGGCTTGGCGTCGTGCCATATCTCACGGAGGCGTCGGTCTTTGCCTTGCTACGCTTCGTCGCCGGCCTGCCGAGCGCATCCATCGTCTTCGACTACAGCGAACCCCTCGAAAACTATTCGCCCGAACGCCGCGCCCGCGCCGCGGAAATAGGCGCGCGCACAGCCGCAGCCGGCGAGCCGTGGCTGACGCACTTCGATCCCGAGGATCTTGCGAACCGATTGCTGAGCCTGGGCTTTACATCCCTGGCAGATATCGGCCCGACCGAAATGGCAAGACGCTTCTTCGGCCTGCCCCGGGATGCGCCGGACCGCGGCGCCGGTCCCCACGTCATATTCGCCGGCACATAGGAAAATCCCCGAGACGTCGAGTTGCGGCAATCGAGCTGACCTCAGCTATTGTAGACGATAGCAATCTTGTTTCCGGTGGGGTCGCGCACGTAGGCGGAATACCAGTTCGGCCCGTAGTGCGGACGTAAACCAGGTGCGCCCTCGTCCGTTCCGCCGTTCGTCATGGCAGCATCGTAAAACGCATCCACCTCGGCGCGGGACTTGGCCATGAATGCGACCATCGAGCCATTTCCGGCGCTCGCCGGTTCGCCGTTGAACGGTTCGCAAACCCATAGAACGAAACCGTCACCCTTCCCGCCTTCGGAATAGGCGCTCCATCCGGGAAATTCCCGATGTTTGCTCCAACCGATCGTTGCCAGGGTCGCATCATAAAAACCATTCGATTTGACGGAATCGAGTGCACCGACGGTTGCGTAGACGCTCATGATCTTCCCTTCTGCTGCTCCAAGATCGGAAGAATTCATACCGCAAGCATGCGAACGCAACAAGAACAGCTGGCCGCATTTTCCGCAGAAGGTCAGCGACCAATCGCAACGGACGGTTATTGCCGTGTCTGCAAAAATTCCTATTCTGGGCAGCGCCGCTGGCGACAAAAACCTGAGGCTTCATGGCTATTTGCGACAGGAAATTTGGATCACATCATGACGACTCTGAGCCGCCCCGATCTCAGCGATATCCGCCGTGGCGACTGGGTGGATCGCCGGCTGCCCATCGCATGGCGGCCATATGCGCGGTTGGCGCGGCTGGATCGCCCGGTCGGAATATGGCTGACGCTCTTCCCGTGCTGGGCCGCCCTTATCCAGGCATCACACGGTCACCCGGATCTCAGGCAATTGGCAATCTTCTCTCTCGGCGCTCTTCTGATGAGAAGTGCCGGTTCGACGGTCAACGACATCGCCGATCGGAAGTTTGACGGCCATGTCGAGCGGACCCGCTTTCGACCTCTGGCAAGTGGAGAGATCGTCACGCGACAGGCCTTTATCTTCCTGACCGTTGAACTCGCACTGGCGGCTTCGCTTCTGTTTTTCCTGACGCCCCACACGCGCCTCATCGCGATATGTGTCCTGCCGCTTGTCTTCGTCTATCCACTCTGCAAGCGTTTCACCCACTGGCCCCAGGCCGTCCTGGGCGCGGCGTTCAACTGGGGGATGCTGATGGCATGGGCCGAGGCTACGGGACATATCCCGGTTGGCGCCCTGCTGATGTGGGCCGGGGCCATCGCCTGGCAGATCGGCTATGATACGATCTATGCCTATGTCGATCTGAAGGACGACGCCCGCCTTGGCCTGAAATCGACGGCAATCCTGTTCGGCCGGCACGGCCAGTCCTTGATCGGCCTGTTTTATGCCCTGGCGGTCGGCGCGTGGTCACTCGGGGGCTGGCTGTTGGAAATGTCGCCGCCTTATACGATCGGAATGCTGGTAATCGCCATCCATCTCGCCCGGCAGACCCGGCGGATCGATCTTGCCCGCCCGGAGGTGAATTATCGCCTGTTCCTGGCGAATATCCTGACCGGGGTGTTGCTCGCCTGCACGGCTTTGTCAGGCACATGGTAGGCAGTTCGAGGACGTGACACCATGATCCATCTCAAACACGGCATATTCGCCGCGGCCATCATGCTGGCAGCAACGATGACATCCCTGCATCAGGCGCATGCGCAACCATGCGAGCAGGAAGGCTTCGAAGAGGCAAAATACGTCGTCTGCACGTTGGAGCCGGGCAAAGCCGACCTGCGATTGTTCTGGAAGAATGCCGATGGCGCGCCGTACCGCGCTTTTTCAAGCCTAGCCGAGGCCGTTCGCGCCGAGGGGCGAACGCTGGCCTTGGCCGTCAACGCCGGGATGTACCGGGCCGATTTTTCGCCGATGGGACTTTATGTCGAGAACGCCAGGGAATTGCAGCCCGCCAATACGACAAAGGCCGAAAGCTCCGCCGGTCAGATGCCGAATTTCTACAAGAAGCCGAACGGCGTGTTCTTTCTGGGTGAGGCAGGTGCCGGGATACTCCCGAGCGATGAATTTCTGAAGCGTCGGCCCAAGGTGCGGTTCGCCACGCAATCCGGCCCGATGCTTGTCATCGCCAACAAGCTGAACCCGATCTTCATCGTCGGCTCGACGGACCGAACCCGCCGCAGCGGTGTCGGCGTCTGCGAGCATGGCACGGTTCGTTTCGCGATCAGCGAAGACGGGGTGAATTTCCACGATTTCGCACGGCTCTTCCGCGACCACCTGAAATGCCCCGATGCCTTGTTTCTCGATGGCGGACGCGGTGTCGGATTTTACAATCCCGAGATGGGCCGCAACGACCGGTCCTGGCACGGCGGCTACGGCCCCATTTTCGGGCTTGTCGAGTAGCGCACCGGGGCAGGTGCCCACGATCTCGTCAGCCGGCCTTTGCATTTGGCCGGACGTCGAGATCGACCATGACCCCGTAGTGATCGCTTGGCCATATTCCATCCACCGGCCGATCGAGGACGCATTCGGCCGACTGGATCTCTGCCCGACCCTTGGGATGCGCATCCCACGATCCGACCAGCACGTAGTCAAATCGTCGATGATAGTTTCTCTGTCCGATGATCCGTTCGGCGCCAGCCATGGCGTTCGGGTTGACGCCGGTCCAGGTCTTGCCGGTCCCGATACCGGCTATTTCCCAGGCATCGTAATAGCAGACGCTTCTTCCCTCGAGTGACTGTCGCCCGGTCAGGAACCGTATAGATGCGGCATCCGGTTCTGCATTGAGGTCGCCGGCAATCAAGGTCGGCAGGACCTGCCGATGCCTAGCGTCGAGATCGCTGATCGCAACTGCATGACGCTCGCGCGCAACCTCGGCAGCCGGGCGCCAGGCCGCAGTCGTCGCAATGAAGAGCAGGCTGCCAACATCCCCAAGATTCACGACAGCGGCAAGGGTCGCCCAGGGCACATCAGGCGCCTGTGGCATTCTTGGATCGAGCACCTCGACAACCCTATGCGGCCAGCGGGTCGCGATCGCCGTGCCGCCATATCTGTCGGAATAAGCCGGCTGGAGAGCCTGCACGTCCTGTTGGTGCGTAATGTGCATCTCGAGCCCGTCGACGATGGTATCGAGGCTCGCCTTCTCGCGCGTTTGAATGACCTCCTGCAATGCCAGAAGATCGGGCTTCAGACGGCGAAGCTCCTGATTGATAATCTGATGCCGCCGGCTGTCGCCCTCGACATTCCAGACATTGAACGTGATCACCCGCACGTGCATGGCTTTGGACCTGCTCACTTGGAATGCGAGTCAAAGCAGCGGAGGGCGGCTATGTTCCCTCCACTGCATAATTCTTGAGATCCTGATAGCGCCGAACTCGCCCGCATGGTTGACCTTCAGAATGCGACGGATGGTGACATCGGGGTCGCGCCCACCCGACCTGCTCGACGAATTGATCATGACTACCCTGCCTCGGTTCCCTTGCGGGCAATAGGCAGACGGCCGCCATGGCCGTCAAGGGGTGCGGCGACGGAGAAGGTCCCGGTCTCCTACGCTTTGGGCGCCGGCCTGCTCAGTCTGCCGCGGCAAAATGGGCGATCTGATCGGCATGCGCCTTTGCGAAAGATGGGCGGGCCGTGGCGCGCGCGACATAATCACGGCAGGCGGGATATTCCGCCAACCCGTCGAACCGGTTGATGAGCCGCAGCACATCGGCCATGAGGATATCGGCGACGGGGAAGGTGCCCGCCAGCCATTCGCGCCCTGCCAGGACCGGCTCCATGTGCTTCAGCCGGTGGTCCTTGAGAAACGAGTCCATGAGCCCATATGCCGGCGCATCACCCGTGATGCCGGAGAAGATCAGTATCGACCAGGGCAGGCTTGCCGCCTCGACGGAATTCAGCGCCGCAAACAGCCATTCCAAAACCTCGGCGCGACCGCGCGGATCGGCGGGCATCAGCGCGTCGCTGCGATTGCCGAGATGGAGCAGGATGGCGCCGCTCTCGAAAATCGAGATGTCGCCATCGGTCAACCACGGCACTTGGCCGAAGGGCTGGTGCGCGAAATGCTCGGGCTTGCGACCGCGAAACGGTACGCTCTCGACACGATAAGGCAGGCCGCTCTCTTCCAGCGCCCAACGCACACGCAGGTCACGCACATAACCCCTGGGAGGCTCGGGGACCCAGTCGAAGGTGGTGAGGGTAAGGTCGCCCATCCGGCATCTCCATTTTTTGTTTCACGGACAAAGGACGGACGAACGGCCCGCGTTCCGACATCACCGACAAATTCTTTCAGTCAGATGGTCAGGTCGCCGGCGAGGCCGGCAAGGGCTCGTCGATGTCTTCGGGAATGAAACCGCCGGTCTGGCGTTTCCACAGGCGCGCGAACAAGCCGTCGCGTTCGACCAGCTCATCCGGCCTGCCCTCTTCCACGATGCGCCCGCGATCGAGTACGACGATCCGGTCCATCCTGGCGATGGTCGACAGGCGATGTGCGATGGCGATCACCGTCTTTCCCTCCATGACGAGGTTCAGCCTTTCCTGGATGGCGGCTTCGGATTCGCTGTCGAGGGCGGAGGTCGCTTCGTCGAGCACCAGGATCGGCGCGTCCTTCAGGAGAACGCGGGCGATAGCCACGCGCTGACGCTGGCCGCCGGAGAGCTTGATGCCGCGGTCGCCGACGAAGGCGTCATAGCCGCTGCGGCCTTCGCCGTCGGAAAGATCGGCGATGAAGACATCGGCGCTTGCCATCTTCGCCACCGCTTCGATCTCGTCCTTCGTCGCTTCCGGCCGGCCGTAGCGGATATTATCGCCGACCGAACGGTGCAGCAGCGCGACGTCCTGCGCGATGACCCCAATGGCGCGGCGAAGGCTTGCCTGCGTGATCTCGCGGATGTCCTGCCTATCGATCAGGACCGCACCATCCTCTATGTCGTAAAAACGCAGCAGCAGGCTCACCAGCGTTGTCTTGCCGGCACCCGAGAGGCCGACGAGCCCCACCTTTTCGCCGGGCCGAACCGTCAGCGACAGGTCATCGATGACAGGCTTGCCCGACTTGTAGGCGAAGCGGAGGTTCTCGAAACGGATCTCCCCGCGGCTGACCGTCAGTTCAGTCGCATCCGGCCGGTCGGTGATGGTAGGCGGCGTTGTCATGACCGGCATCGCATCCTTGATCGTCCCGAGCGCGCGGAAGACCTGCTGTCCCATCTGCAGGAATGTGAAGGACCCTGCCGAGAGGCGTTGAAGGATGTAAACCGTTGCGGCGAAATCGCCCACGGTCAGGAATCGGTCAAACAGCCCCCAGAAGCTAATGCCGAGCATGACGAGCCAGAGCACCATGTTGAGGCTGATGACGACGAGTTCGGTTGTCCGGTAGATCCGCTGCTCGTGATGAAGCGTATCGACCCCGTCGGACATGATCTTTCTCAGCGCACCCGCCTCGCTATCTTCTGCTGCGAATTGCTTGACCATCTGGATGTTGCCGTAGATGTCCGTCAAAGCGCCGGAGATGAGGCTGTTCTGCTTTGCCGAGCGGCGGGCGCGCTCGGTGAAATCAGGAACGACCTTGATCGTAAAGAGCACGTTGAAGGCAACCCAGACGATGACTGGCAGCGCAAGCTGCCAGGAAAGCGCGAGCAGAAGAACAACGGAGCCGATGATCTGAAGCAGGAAGCGGGGTGCCGTCTGGAACGCGATCAGGATCTGTTGCTGAACGGCACTGGCGACCTGACCGAGTCGGGATGCGACCTGGCCGGCGAAAAGATCATGGAAGAAGGCGAGGTCCTGCCGCTCGACCGCCTTGTGCCCCTGCCATTGAATCGCAACGGGCAGGCTGATGCCGATCGTATGCGAGTTGAGAATATTGGTGATGTAGAAAAGAACGGGCATCACCGGAAAAAGCAGAAAGGCGAGGACTGCCAGCAGCCGGAATTTACTGTCGACGAAGAGCTCCACGCCTTGTGTCGTCACTCCGTCGACAATCACCGAAAGACCCCAGATGATTGTAAGGTTGATGGCTTCGATGGCCATCGAGGTCAGCGCCATGGTAATGATGACGCCCCGAAACATCGCGATGAAGTGCAAAAGAACCGCGACAGGTCCCTTGGTGGGCATTGGCCGGTAGGGGATGTCGAGCGGCCGGATCAAGGTTTCGAAGGGACGGTAAATCGCATCTGAAATTGACATGGGCCACTCGGATCAAAATCGGGAGGAGGCACGGACTCAGCTACGCTGGGTCGCAGAAAATCATCTTCACGCTGCAATCTCAATTAGAAATTTCAAAAAGCCTTACGAAGCCTGCCGTATCGCGAACGCCAGCCAGTTAGGAAGCCAGAGAAGCAAGCGGCGCCGGAAAGCGCCAATTGCGGTCATCGCGCCACTGGGGCAGGATGCCGGACTTGAACGGGGAACAGGATTGAATCGACGCTCATGCTGACGGGCTCATGTCATTGCGGCAAGGCGAGCTGGACACTTGAAGGTGATCCCGGCTCGGTCACCGCCTGCAACTGCACGCTTTGCCGGCGCTACGGCACGCTGTGGGCTTATGACTACGAAGGAGAGCGCATCGCTCTCATCGGTGAGACCGCTTCCTACACCCGCGCCGACAGGGACGAGCCGTCTCTCGAAATCTTGTTCTGCCCATCCTGCGCCTGTGTCTTGAGCTGGCGCGGCCTGCGGCTTGGAAAGGATGGCCGCCGGCGCATGGCCGTCAACATGCGGCTTGCGCCGGCGGATCTCGTTCAGCATCTGCCTATCGATCATTTCGACGGCCTTGACACGTTTGAAGACCTTCCATCCAAGGGGCGCTGCGTGCGCGATCTCTGGTTCTGAGCCGATTGCGGGGATCGACACGCGGCCGGGCGCCGCCAGATGCGAGCCCGGCAAAAGATCGTTCTGCGCAAGGCCACCTCACCCGCGCCGGGCCGCCTCGATCGCCGCAATGTCGATCTTCCTCATGGTCATCATCGCGTCAAAAGCTCGCTTTGCCTGGCCACCGCCTGCCGAAAGGGCTTCGGAGAGGACGCGCGGCGTAATCTGCCAGGACACGCCCCACTTGTCCTTGCACCAGCCGCACTCACTTTCCTGACCGCCATTGCCGACGATCGCGTTCCAATAGCGATCGGTTTCTTCCTGAGTGTCCGTTGCGATCTGAAAGGAGAAGGCTTCGTTATGTTTGATCGCGGGACCGCCGTTCAGGCCGATGCAGGGAATACCCGCAACGGTGAATTCAACAACCAGGACGTCTCCCTGCTTGCCGTCAGGATAATCTCCTGGTGCACGAATGACAGCACCCACGGCGCTGTCGGGAAAAGTCGCGGCATAAAAGCGGGCGGCTGCCTCAGCGTCTTTGTCGTACCATACGCAGATCGTGTTCTTTGCCATTGCGCGGTCCTTTCGCACTTCGTTTCGCATTCCCCGGTGAAATAAGAAGCAAACCGTCTTTCTCCAGCCCATGGAAGCGATTTCACGCGGACGATTGCGCGGCACTGCTAAATGAGGTCCCGGGGGTGACCGTTGCCACCGTTCAGGTTCAATGCGTGGACTTCGGGACAAGCGGGTATGAGGCGATTGCGGAACCGCTGGTAGGATTCCGCAAGTGCATATAGCATCGGCTACATTCAATTTGCCGGAATTCCGCCGACGCGACGCAGCTCTAAAACCTATCCCGCCCGTCGCTACGCGGATCGCCGGCCACGCGGTGCGGCTCATAGAGGCCGCTCCGCGCTTTGCGTCGCCACGGCCGGGCAAGATCGTCGGGATTGTCGTCGATATCGGCGAGCGATATCGCCGCCGTTCCATCCGCAGGACATTGCGCCGCCCACCGGCCACCGGGAGCGACGATTCCGGAAGACACCGGATCAGCTAAACCGGGATGTGCGAGTATGGAAAAACTCACCCAGTACCTGTTGCTCGCCGCATACCCCTGCACCTCGGCGGCGAAGGAGGTATCGTTGGCCGGCGTCCCCCCAGTGGACGAAAACAGCACGCAATGAACATCGAGTCGCTCGTATTCGCTGAAAATCTCCGGAAAGTGGCACTCCATGCCAAGCGCACAGCCGAAACGGATGCCGTCGACCTCGAAGGTCACGGGGATCGAACCCGGCGTGTACATGAAGGAGATCTTGGTGTTCGACAGCAGGCGCTCGTCGTAACGCGTCACCAGTTCGCCCCGGTCGGAGACGACATAGAGGCTGTTGTGCGGCCGATGCGGCGCCGTCAACGGATGCACCGCCCCGATGACCGTCCAGAGGCCGAGCTCGCGCGCCAGCTTGCGCGTTGCATCCAGCTCCTCACGCAACACGGCCCATTCGAACCGCCGCCAATCGGAGGGCCCGATCTCCCTCGGCCCGATTTCCGACATGATGCGCTTGTTCGGCGATGATGTCGCCCCTTCGGAAAAGTGCAAGAGCCGCGCCCCCGCCTCCCGCGCCTGCCGCATCAGCAGGCGTATCTCCTGTCCACTCTGGCGAAGCTTGTCGGCATCGCGGGGATCGTCTGCATGGATGGTCTGGGCCACGGCGAGACGCAAGCGTCCTGCCGCAGGCAGTGCATCGTTCGCCGACCTGGGGAGAACATGCATGCGGGCGGTGGTGTAGGATTCACCCGTTTTGGCGGCGCGCGCACGCACCCGCCGTTTGAAATTTCCATTCTCAGTCATATCAGGGCCTCTCACGTTCCGGACATCGCTCCCCAGCAACAGGCCCGAAACATCAGGACCAAGGTTCACGACCCGAGACGAAAGTCCCTTTGCCTCCGGTTGAAGACCCTGCTGGGGAAGGTCCTGGGAGGTTCGGCGCTAGGCCACGCCGACACAAAGATGCCGAGGCGACCGCGATTCGTCAATTCGGGGAATGGCCGGGATCGGCTGCCGAGCACCTACCTCAAGCGGGCTGACCTTGATCCACCCGCCAAGGCGGATCGAGGCGGTTCGAACCGGCGAAATAAAGAATGATGCGGTTGCCGCCCGGGTCGAACAACTCCGCCTCGCGCCAGAGCCAACTCTTGTCCTCCGGTCCGGTGACGAAACGAACACCAGCCTCGCTGAGACTGCCGACCGTCTCGTCCAACTTCTCGCACTCGAAATACACCGTGGTGCCGCCACCGCCGCCTTCGCCCTGATGCAGGGAGAAGGTGCTGTCCCCGTCCGGGCAGACGAAGCGCGCATAGCGAGGACGAGCGTCGACGACCGGAGTGAGACCGAGAGCGCAGTAGAAGTTCCAGCCCGCATCGAGGTCAGGCATCGTAACGGTTACTTGATTGAGGCGCATGAACTACCTCCTCGGCTGAGTTCGCCCAAAACGGTGCGGCGGCTTGGCACCGCGACATTCATAGAAACAAAGACCTGAAGCCGTCGCATGAATCAAATTCTAAGCGAGCAGTTTTAGTGTCATCGATACAAAACTCGTGTCAGACTGTACAAGCTGCGCGCATGCTGGCGCGCCGATCGAGAAGGCCGAAGCCATGCACAAATTCACCGTATCAATCACCCGAGAGATCGAGGCCGATACCGCCGAGGAGGCCGCCTTGCTCATGTACCAGGAACTATCAACGGGACCGATCCCTGACCGCTACTCCGTCACCAACGAGACGAACGATGCCACGGAGGTGAAGCTGGACCGGGAAAAGGCCGACGAATTCGCCACCATCGATCACACCGCCGACCCCGGCAACTGGTAAGCGGCAGACGACCAGAGGGACCACAGGAAATACGGTTTTGCGCCGGGAGCGGAATGAGGTAGTTGCAGCTCGTCTTCTCCGGCGCGAATGCTGGATGCAAATAACCGTTCAGCCGGAAACATCGCCACCCAAGGAAAATCCGTGATCTCACCAATCAAAATAGCCGTCGCCGGCGCGAACGGCCGCATGGGGCGCGCCATCCTGCCGCTGCTGGCGGCCGATCCGGATTTTGCGTTCGTCGGCGGCATCGGCCGTGATGGCTCCGCAGGCGCCGGGCCCATCGACCGATCGGCCGCGATCGGGGCGGCCGACGTGATCCTGGATTTCACGACGGGACGTGCGGCCGCCGAACTTGCCGGCCTGTGCGCTTCGGCCGGCGGACCTGCCCTGGTGATCGGGGCGACGGGTTTCGAGCCGGATGAACTCGAACGGATCACAGAGGCCGCCCGCACGATTCCGATCCTGCGCTCCGGCAATTTCTCCATCGGCGTCAACATCCTGGTCGGTCTCGTCGCCCAGGCCGCCCGCGCCCTTCCCGCACATGGCTGGGATATCGAAATCCTCGAGGCCCATCACAACAGGAAGATCGACGCACCGTCCGGCACGGCGTTGATGCTCGGCGAAGCCGCCGCCGAGGGCCGTGGCGTCTCCCTTGCATCCGTCGAGCGGCGCGGGCGCGACGGCATCACCGGCGAGCGCCCACCCGGCGAAATCGGCTTCGCCGTGTTGCGCGCCGGCGGGCTTGTCGGAGAACACAGCGTCCTGTTTGCCGCCGCCGAGGAGGTCGTGACGCTCTCGCATTCGGCTCTCGATCGCGGCATGTTCGCCCGCGGCGCGCTTGCCGCCGCCCGCTGGATCGCAGGGCGCGCGCCCGGCGAATACGCCATGGGGGATGTGCTGGGTCTGGCGTGAATAAAGGGAAACAGGCTCACAGCATATCGAGGATTGCCGAGGCGACGACGACTTCGGTTCCAGCCAGGCCGACGGAGCAAAACAAGGTCGTATCGCCAGGCGATCCTCGCCCCGCCGCTTTCCCGGCCATGATATCGGCAAGGTCGGCCATGCGGTGCTCATTGCCCGAGCCGGCTAGGAAAAAGGGCGAAGCATAGGCGCGCGTCTGTTCGGGAGAGTCCGCTGCGATCACAGCTGCGGCATCGGCGATATCCAGGCCGAGTTCGTATCCCTCACGCGTTTTCGGGCCGACGGTGCTGACGTGCACGCCGGGCTTCAAATCCCTGGCATGAATGACGGGCATTCGGCTCGTCGTCGCACAGATGACGATGTCGGCACCATCGACGGCTTCAGAGGCGCTGCCGGCAGGCTCCACCTCAATACCCAAGGCGTGCTGCATCTCAGCTGCAAAGGCGGCGCGATTCCTCTCGTCGCGGCTATAGACGCGGGCGCGGTTCAGTTTTCGAACGGCGGCCGCTGCGGCAAGCGGGGTTCGCGCTTGCGCTCCGCTTCCGAGGATCCCGACGATGCTGGCATCAGGCGCGCTGAGATGCCGGATGGCGAGACCGCCGATCGCACCGGTTCTGAGGTTGCCGAGACGCTCTCCGAGAATAATCCCCTTGAGCCTGCCGTCGTCGGCCGACCACACCGCGACGATCTGTGAATGCTCCGCCCCGTCGAATGTTTCATAGACCCGGAAGCCCGCGAGCGGTTTGTCGCCGAGGATGCCGCCGACGGTGAAGACGAGATCCCCTCGATCGGGAAACGAAACATGGTGCCGGGGCGGAGAGATCAGTCGATTGCCGGCTCTCGCGAGAAAAGCGGTCTCGAGCGCATCGATCGCGACCGCCATCAGCGTGCTGCCGACCAGATCCTCGTCTTTCAGAATTTTCGTCACGGCCAAACCTCCAGCCCATGCCGGCATGCTGCAATCCCAACCCCGCTTGAGGTCAATAGGTCAGACGAACGGATATGGGCTGATATTCGGTGGGAGTTAACCGACCAGACGGCGAGCCATCATGACGTCGTCGATCTCCCTGCCCTCTTCCAGAACCCCGCCGGGAATCCGGCCGATCTCTGTGAAGCCTTGCCGCTGATAGAAGCGTATTGCGGCCGGGTTCTCCGCGCTGACGAAAAGTTCGAGCTGCAGGATGCCGATGTCGCGCGCATGGTCGGCCACCGCGCTGAGCAGCTTGCCCGCAAGGCCCGTTCCGCGCAGGCTCCTTCTGACGTAAACCATGATGATCGTCGCGCGATGGGCCATCTTGCTCGACCGCTGTCGAAGCAGGCCCGTTATGCCAACGGGTTCGCCATCCTGAAAGGCGATGAAAACCGGCTCGTTCAGGCGATTGCGCCACTCCTCGAGAGAAAGAGCCGCCCAGTCTTCGTAGCGGCTTGCAAAGAGGGAAGGTTCGGCGCGAAGCGCTTCCAGGCGGATGCGCCGGAAAGCCTCCACTTCGTCGGCCTGGATATGTCTGATCGTCGTGCCGCTTCCATCCATCGGGACCTCCTGCAAGATGAGAGGCACTGTCGATACAGATGGCCCAGCCGTCAACCGGTGTCAGCAAGTCTCGTCCTTCGGCCTATGTTTAGAGTTATGAGATCGACTACAAATCCATCGTCTCAAGCGCCGATTACTGCGCCGGACTACCCAGCCGGCCGCCCTTCCGGACGACCGGTTCATCGCTCGGGCCGACCACCGATTGATCGGTCGGCCTCGCAGCCGGTTCGCCGGTTGGCCCGACCATCGGTTCACGGGCTGGCCCGTCGACCGGTTGGCCAGTGGATCGGACGACCAAGGGATCGACTGGTTGGACGGCGGCAACTGGCTCATCAGTTGGTTCGGCCACCGATTGATCGGTTGGCTTGTCGATCTTGAACCGCACAACTTCGCCGATGGTGAAGACAAGAACTATCCCGACCAACGTGCATGTCAGCGCGTAGAGAAGGAAATATTTCAGTGCATATCCCTCGCTGTTTGGCAGCACCAACTTGACAATGGTGCAAATGATATTTCCGCATTATTGAACGATACTTGCGACGAAGGCAATCATTTTTCAACAAGAGCCCCAAATTTTGAAAAATGGACAGCACTGAATAATGTAGTTATTGTATATAGTTAGCAAGCCTCTCCCCGATGCTCAAATTGTCTTGAGGGTCTGGGCAAGGACGAGGAACAGCCAGGGGCAAAGACAGCGTCGGCGATATGGGCTAGCATGGCGCCAGCAGCCTGCTTTTTGAGGGCGGTCCTTTAGGATCGGCGGCGGCAGGGGGATCCGCATGTCGGCAATCGCATCTCTGTTTCAAGAAGCCGCCCGCCTTGCCGCCGCGTTCCGGCAGGCAGCACCCGCCCGCCATATGCCCACCCATGACTACGCAGCCTCGCTTGCCTGTTTCGACGAGCCGCTGCCGGCGGCCGGTTCCGATATGCTTGATGTCATCAGGCGCCTCTCGGATGGCGCCGAACCTGGGCTGCATGCAACCACAGGGCCGCGCTTTTTCGGCTGGGTCATCGGCGGCTCCCATCCGGTCGGCGTCGCCGCCGATTTCCTCACCAGCGCCTGGGGCCAGAATGCCGGAAACCATGTCGTCGCACCGGCCGCGGCGGCTGTCGAGACCGTCGCGGCGAGATGGCTTCTCGATCTCCTGAAGCTGCCGGCGGAAAGCTCGGTCGGCTTCGTCACCGGAGCGACGGTGGCGAACTTCACCTGCCTTGCCGCCGCACGCGGCGAGGTGCTGCGCCAGGTGGGCTGGGATGCCGATGCAAAGGGCCTGTTCGGTGCGCCTGAGATTACCGTGCTCATCGGCGACGACGCCCACACCACCGTCTTCTCCGCGCTTCAGTTCCTTGGCCTCGGGCATGATCGCGTGCTGCGCCTGCCCACCGACGTGTTGGGCCGGATCGACCCGACGGCATTCCTGGGGGCGCTCGATTCCGTCGCCGGTCCCTTGATCGCCGTTCTTCAAGCTGGGCAAATCAATACCGGCGCTTTCGACGACTTTGGCAAGATCATCCCGCCGCTGAAGGCGAAAGGCGCCTGGGTGCATGTTGATGGCGCTTTTGGCCTCTGGGCGCAGGCTTCAGCGAAGACCAGCCACCTCAGCCGCGGCATCGAAGCGGCCGACAGCTGGGCGACCGACGGCCACAAGTGGCTGCAGACGCCCTATGATTGCGGCTATGCGATCGTCCGCAACGAACTCGCCCATCGCCGCGCCATGACGATCGCCGCGAGCTATCTGCCGCTAGCCGGCCAAGGAGAACGCGATCCCTCACACTACGTGCCCGAGCTTTCGAGAAGGGCGCGCGGCTTTGCCACCTGGGCGATGCTGAAACATCTCGGCCGCGACGGCATCACCACCCTCATCGACCAGTGCTGCGCCTCAGCGCGGCTGATGGCCGATCTCCTGTCGCAGCAACCGGGCATCGCCATTCTGAACAAGGTGACGCTGAACCAGCTCGTCATCCGCTTCGGCGCCGACCTGCCCTCCGAAGAAGGCGACACATTGACCCGAAAGACGATCGAAAAGATCCAGGCGGACGGCATGATCTTCGCCGGCGGCGCCAAATGGCGCGGCCGCGACGTGCTCCGCCTCTCCGTCACCAATTTCCAAACGACGTCAGACGAGGCGCAACGCGCCGCAGAAAGCATCATCGCTGCGTTCAAGAGCGTCAGCCGGGGGTGACACACCAACTCCCTTGGTTCGCCCGGGCGCGGAATTGTGCTATCGCGGGCCTCGCTCACTCCAAGAGAGATCGAAACGTGAAAAACGTCCTGTTCGTCTGCAGTCAGAACAAGCTTCGCAGCCCGACGGCCGAACAGGTCTTCGCGAGCTGGCCTGATATCGAAGTCTCCTCGGCAGGCACCAACAAGGATGCCGAAAACCCGCTGTCGACAGAACTGATCGAATGGGCCGATATCGTCTTCGTCATGGAGAAGGCACACCGTGCGAAAGTCCAGGGCAAGTACCGGTCAGCCCTCAAGGACAAGCGGTTGATCTGCCTTCATATTCCTGACGACTACGATTTCATGGACCCCGCGCTCGTCGAACTGTTGAAGGCGAAGGTACCTCGGCATCTCTAAGCGGCCATACGACAAGATATTGAATTCAGTCGTCTTCTTCAGCCAAGAGGTTTTCAAGGAGTGATACTTCGCCTTTTTCGGAAGCGATGCCTGCTCACGTTCCTCACGGCATCATCGTCGCACCGCGACGACCGAACTGGCGCGATATCTGGACAGCTGGACCCGGTTGGATTGGTTGCCGCCGAACAGGTAGACGTACTGCCGGCCCGGGTCGATGTGATCGAACAGGCTCACATGAAAGCGCCGGCCGGTGCGGATCACCACGACATCCCCTCGCCTGGCGGAGCGGACGCCGACCGGTTGGCCGAACGTCCTCCAGGACGCTGCCATGTTGGGGTTGGGCGGCGGCTGTCGCGAAGATCGCTTGGCGACAAAGGCTAGAAATGCGCCGCACCACGATACCCGGCGCGGATTGATGCCGAGGAAGGAGATGGAGCGTTCATGCATGCTTTTGTATCGGGACGCCGTGCCGAGCATGTCCGCCTCACAGGGCACGGCAAGCGCCGTGAGGACGATGACGAGAATAACCTTCATAGTTACCCACCATTGTTTGTATAATGTTGAAAATCCGAAATGTAGCGAAGAATAAAACAGGCGGGGCAACGTAGATGCGAATTATGGCGTGAATTAGAAACAACTGATACTGGCATTTTGGCGGCAGGAATTTGTCCAAAGCGAGGCGCAGGAACGCCGCCTGTGAGCCTCACCTTGCGGCAGAAGGCGACGATCGAAAAACCCGCAAACATATGTTTTGCCAGCACGAAAGGCTGGAACTTCACCATCCGAACCAGTTTCATTCCGAGGAGATAGACCGCGCCCGCAAGTACTTGAACGACAAGACCATTCGTCCAGAGTCGACGGTTGGGCATGACCTTGGCTCGTCACCTATATGAGCTATATTTCAGGAGATCATTTGTAATACTTCGACGCGATGGGAAATACATTGCGCCTCGCTCCATTCACCAGCAAAGGCCGGTGGTCGCGCCCTGCCTGTTTCGAACATGTACGACCTTGGGATCGCCGACGGGCAGCGCAAGCGTCTCAACCCTACGGTTGCACCGGTTCGGGCTGCCCTTTGACCGGCGCGGAAGCAGCGGCAAGCGCCTTGGTGACCAGGAGTGCGGCACCGATAACCGGGACGACCATCAGTACGAAAAGCGGATGCCGAAATGTTCGGCAACGAAACCGAGCAGCGGCGGCCCTGCGAAAAACACGAGAAACGTCGGCTGCGCCAGAGCCGCAACATTGATCGGTGCGGGCCGATCTGTGCGTCGGGCCGCAGCCGAGATGGCAAGCGGATCGACCGAAGAGCAGCCGATACCTATCAGGCCGAAGCCTGCGAGCGCGACAACAGGATGTGTCGCCGTTGGCAGCCGCTCACGACTGATGTCCGCTTATTGGCGCCATCAGCGATCATCATTCGGCGCTGCCGAGCAGTAATTCTCGCTCCCTGCATCACCGGGAAGCTGCACTGAACAAGATCGCTGATCACATCTGCGGAATGGGAACGAAGCGCTTGTTTTGGCGGGCCACGCACTCAGTTCATTGAGTGGAAGGTCTCAAAAATCAGCGCCCTCAGCCAGCGATGCACGGGATCTGCGTCCATGCGGGGGTGCCACGCCTGCACGATGTTGAAACCCGACACGGGCACGGGCAGGTCAAAGGTTTTGATATGGCTTATCGCGGCGGACTTGCAATATGACTTCGGAATCGAGCCGATCAAGTCGGATGCTGCCGCGACGGCTATCACCGCCGGAAAGCTTGGCACGATCAGTCTGACATCACGGACATGGCCCAATTCGGCGAGCGCCCTGTCGATCGGACCGGCAAAATCCGCTTGCGTCGAGAAGAGCACATGGCCCCAGGCAGCATAACGCTCCGCCGTTATCCGATCTGCATCGAAGATCGGGTGCCCTAGCCTTGCGAGACCGACATACCGATCCTCGAAAAGGGTTTGGCAACGCAGCTCCCCGCTGTCTCGCGGGAGGACACCGATGTCCAAATCTATGGCTGCGTCCCTCAATGCCTGAACATCCTTGTTCGATCTCGGCGCAAAGCGAAGCCTTATCCCCGGCGCAGCGTTCGTCACGGCGGCGCTGAGACCCGCGGCGTAGAGAAGCACGAATGCCTCATTGGCACGGATGGTGAAATGGCGGCGCACCTCCCGGATCTCCACGGTCGACGGCGGACTAAGCACGGCTTGCACGGCTTCTTTCAACAAATGTACCTCGGCGCCAATCGCCAGGGCATGGGGCGTCGCAACCATGCCGCGCCCGGCCGGCACAAGGATCGGATCACCTAGCGCGGTCCTCAACCGTGACAGCGTCCGGCTCATGGCGGACGTGCTGAGGCCAAGCCGACGAGCGGCGGCCGATACGCTCTGCTCGCGCAGCAACGCATCCAGTGCCACCAAGAGGTTGAGATCGAGATCAGACATGGCTGAATTCTATTCAGGCATGTCGCAATACGCAACGGTCAATTGATTTCGTTGCGTCTGGCGCAGGCAATCAGCAAAGCCTAAGTAGTCGACCATCCACCAACCATCGAGGAGTTCTCATGTCCCTCACCTACGCCGCACCAGTTTCCCAAGATGGCCTGACGTCGCCTCGACGGTACCTGGCTATTGCCATGTTGCTTCTTACGCTTGTTCTTGTCGTTTTGGACGGAGCCATTGCCAATGTCGCCTTACCTTCGATCGCGGTCTCGCTGCAGGCGGAGGCGGGTAGCACCGTATGGGTCGTCTCGGCCTATCAGCTGGCCGTGCTCGTCGCCATTCTTCCATGTGGTGCGCTGGGTGAAATCTACGGCGCGCGGCGGGTCTTCCTGATCGGCGTCGCGCTGTTCACCGCGGCTTCCGCGGCCTGCGCCTTCGCGGGCGACCTTCCCTTGCTGATCCTTGCTCGTTTCGCGCAGGGCTTGGGAGGTGGCGCGATCATGGCGCTTGCCATGATGAACCTGCGCTCGGCGGTGCCGCAGCATATGCTGGGTCCGATCATCGGCATCAATGCCATGGTCATCGCCATTTCTTCCGCTGCCGGCCCCGGCATTGCCGGCGCCATTCTTTCCGTCACCACCTGGCCCTGGCTGTTTGCCGTCAATATACCACTCGGCGCCATCGTTCTGCTCGGCGGCGGTCAGCTCGGGCAAATTCAGGGCGCGAAGCGAAAGCTGAACGCCAAGGCGATGCTGGCCAACACTCTGATGTTCATCCTATTCTTCTGCGGCGCCGACCGGATAGCGATCGCGCCGATAAGCGGTGCCGTCCTCATTACCGCCTCGCTGGCCTGCCTTTTCGTCCTGCTGCGCCTTGAACGGAACAGTGACGCACCCATCGTTCCCACGGACCTGCTGGCGGAACCGGCATTCCGCGTCGCGGTCATCGCCTCGGCATCCTGTTTCTGCGGCCAGATGCTGAGCTACATCGCGCTGCCCTTTTACCTTCAACACACGCTGCACATGACGCCGGTTCTGGCCGGTCTATACATGATGCCCTGGCCTGCCGCGACCGCGATCATCGCGCCCATTTCCGGACGTTTGGCAAACCGCGTCAAGACGGCATGGCTTTGCGCCATCGGCGGCGCGCTGCTCGCCCTGGGCCTCCTGGTGGTCGGATTCACCCCGCCCGACCCGAAAGGTATCGCGTTTCTCGTCGGCACCGTGATCGCCGGCCTCGGTTTCGGACTGTTCCAAACGCCGAACAACCGAATTCTCCTTCTATCGGCGCCGAAAGCCAGAAGCGGCGCCGCCGGCGCCATGCAAGGCACCGCGCGGCTTCTCGGCCAAACCCTGGGTGGGATCTGCATGTCGATCATCTTCGCAACATTGCCGTTGTCGAGCGCGCTCGAATTTGCGATCGTCACTGCAGGCGGCTGCGCGGCAATAGCGAGCCTGGTCAGCCTGAGCCGGGCTCGCTACGAAGTGGCGAGACAGCCTGGAGCGACTTGAACAGGCGGCTCGTGGTCGTTCGGGTGAAAGAGGGCGCTGCCGCATCAAACTTGTATCAATGGGGAGCGCGACAGGTGGTCGAATTTGCCCGCTCCCCGAATTGAACACGCCACGCTAGGCCGGCTGAAGGAGGATGTGTCGCTTCCTGCCGACTGACAGCCGGATCACGCCGTCCTGGACGTCGGAGTCGCCAAGCCGCGTTGTCTCGTCTTTCACGCTGCCGCCGTTCACCCGCACACCGCCGCCGACGATCAATCGACGTGCTTCGCTTTTCGACCTGGCGAGCCCGGCAACGACCATAGCGTCAACGGAAAATCACCGCGAAGGCTATCCGGGAGATTGATTGTCGGAAGACCCGTCGGCACCTCGCCTGCTTCGAAGGTGCGCCGGGAGGTTTCGGAAGCTTGCGCTGCCGCATCTGCCCCGTGGCACAGGCTCGTGATCTGGTCGGCAAGGATCTTTTTCGCTTCGTTGATCTCGGAATCCCGAAGCACTTCGAGGCGTGCAATTTCACTTAAGGGCAACTCAGTGAACAGCCTGAGAAAACGACCCACGTCGACATCTGCCGCATTTCTCCAGAATTGCCAGAACTCATAAGGCGACAACCGATCGGCGTTCAGCCAAACCGCGCCCGAAACGCTCTTGCCCATCTTCGCACCCGACGACGTCGTCAGCAGCGGGGCAGTCAATCCAAACAGCGCTCGCCCGCCAATCCGCCGTCCAAATTCGACGCCGCTGACGATATTGCCCCACTGGTCGGAGCCACCCAGTTGAAGCAGGCAGCCGCGGCTTTCCGCGAGGACATGGAAGTCGTAAGCCTGCATGACCATGTAGTTGAATTCCAGCAATGACAACGATTGCTCTCGTTCCAACCGTTGGCGCACGCTCTCCGATGTGAGCATCCGGTTGACAGAAAAATGCGGCCCGATATCGCGTAGGAAATCGAGATAATTGAGCCCGCCCAACCAGTCGGCATTATTGACCATGACGGCATCGGTCGGGCCGTCCCCGAACGCGAGGAAGCGCTCGAAGACCTTCCGGATGCCGATCGAGTTTTTCATGATCTGCCCTTGGCTGAGAAAAGGACGCGACGTGTCGCGGAAACTCGGATCACCCAGCCGGCTTGTCGCACCGCCGAGCAAAGCGATGGGTTTGTTAACGGTCTTCTGGAACCACCGCAGCATCATGATTGGAATGAGATGGCCGACATGCAAGCTGTCGGCGGTGAGATCGAAGCCGTTATAGGCCGTGCCGGCTCCTGAACAAAGCCAGCTGTCGAGCGCTTCCAAGTCTGTGCATTGATGCAGGAAGCCGCGCTCGCTCAGAGTGCGAAGAAAGTCGGATCTGGGTCCGGTGGGCTGAGAGGATAGTGTCACGAGGGTCTCCATTTGAGCCGATGAGGCCGGAGACCATCTGTTGACACACGTGCCGCCGACCGTGCGGCGTCTCGAGTGTCAGGGATATGACCTTGCGCCGCTCTATGGGAGCAGCGTGTAATAGAAGCTCGATAGGTTCAGGGTGCAGGTCATGCATCCATATTTACCATGCGACAGCCCAATCACAAGGGATATGAATTGACGACGCTGAACGGATCGCAACGCCGCCCTCCGATCCCCGCATCCGCCCCTCACAAAAAATCGAACCCGCATCAATTTGCTTGCCGTTCTGCAATGCGGCATATGTTTGTGCTCATAGGCAAGTGGCATGAGCGGGGTACGATGACGTCGACGCATATGGATAAGACGGAGGATGGCGTCGGCCGGAAGGGCTTTGTCGGGCTGGTCATCGGCGCGGTCGGCGTTGTCTATGGCGATATCGGCACCAGCCCGCTCTATGCCTTCCGCGAGGCGCTGAGGCCCTTTGCCGCCGATGGCGTGCATGAGGCAGAGGTCGTCGGCCTGATTTCGCTGATGGTCTGGACGCTGACGATCATCGTGACCTTCAAATATGTGCTCTTCCTTCTCAGGGCAGACAATGACGGCGAAGGCGGCACGCTTTCACTTCTCGCCCTCCTGATGAAGAAAATGGGACGAAACGTGCCGCTGCTCTTCTTCGCCGGCCTGATCGGCGCCGCCCTGTTCATCGGCGATGCGATGATCACGCCTGCTTTATCGGTCATGTCGGCGCTCGAAGGCCTGAAATTGATCACGCCCGCCTTTGCCGGATACGTCCCGCCTCTGTCGGCGGCGATCATGATCGTTCTCTTTGCCGTCCAATCAAGGGGAACGGCCGCCGTCTCAATGTTTTTCGGGCCGATAACGGTGTTGTGGTTTCTGGCCATGGCGGCGGGCGGCCTGCTCCATATCGGTGACGATTGGCGGATTCTGGGCGCGCTCAATCCGGTCAATGCATTCCTGTTCCTCACTCATGCCGGCCTTGTCGGCCTCATCGTGCTCGGCGCCGTCTTTCTGACGGTGACGGGTGCGGAGGCGCTCTATGCCGATCTCGGGCACTTCGGGCGCCGCCCGATCCAGATGGCATGGTTCGTTCTGGTCTTTCCGGCACTGCTCTTGAACTATCTCGGCCAGGGCGCACTGGTTCTCGCCCATCCGGACGCCGCCATTAATCCGTTCTTTCTGATGTATCCTGACTGGGCCTTGCTGCCGATAGTTCTCCTGGCGACGATCGCAACGATCATCGCCAGCCAGGCTGTGATAACAGGCGCATTTTCGCTGGCCCGCCAGGCCGTTCACCTCGGCTTCCTGCCGAGGCTCAGGATCAAGTTCACCTCGGAGACCAACACTGGCCAGATCTATGTGCCGAGCGTCAATCTTCTCCTTCTGATCGGCGTGCTGATGCTGATCTTTTCCTTCGGCGATTCCGAGTCGCTGGCGACCGCCTACGGTATCTCGGTGACCGGCGCCATGGTGATCACGACCATGCTGGCCTTCCAGTTTCTTCGGGCCGCCTGGGGATACTCCCTTGTCCTTGCCGCAGTCGCACTGCTGCCGCTATTCGTCATCGAAGTGGTATTCCTGGCGGCCAATCTGTTGAAAATTCACGATGGCGGCTGGGTTCCGGTCGCCCTTGCCCTGGCAATCATGATCCTGATGTGGACATGGACCCGAGGCCAAGCCTATCTGAAGAGACTGCGGGCCAACAATGAGATCCCGCTCGATTCCTTCATCAGGTCGATCGAGCGAAGGTCGGACCATTCGCCGGTCACCGTTCCGGGAACGGCTGTCTTCCTGACCAGCGTTCCGGACCGGACGCCAAATGTTCTGCTCCACAATCTCAAGCACAACCACGTGCTCCACGAACAGAATGTTATTCTGACCGTCTGGACCGAGGACGAACCTTATGTTTCCGACAGCCGCCGCATCAAGATCAGCCAGCTCTCGCCGCGCTTTGTGCGCCTCGACATCACCTTTGGCTTCATGGACGACCCCGATGTCACCAGGGCATTGGCTCTCTGCCGCGAGGGCGGCTTCAAGTTCGAGATCATGAGAACCTCTTTTTATCTCGGCCGCCGGAACCTCGTCAGGACGCCGAACACCGGGCTGCCCGGCTGGCAGGAGCGCATATTCATGGCGCTGGAGGGCTTGGCGATCGATCCCTCCGATTACTTCAACCTGCCGTCCAACCGCGTCGTCGAACTCGGCGAACAGATCGCCATTTAGGGCAGGACGCCGCGCGGCCTCGTCGTCCGGACCGCGCTCGTGTCAGCCTCGATATCGCAATGCGTTGAAAATGATCTCGAAGGCGCGAGGCGCTGAACCTCACGCCTTGGCCGAGATCGCACTCAGCTCCTCGAGATCGAGATCCCGTTCCAGCTCCAGCAGCGTCTCATCGTCGATCTCGCCGGCGCGATGGAGGCGTATGAGTTCCCGACGCCCGATGGCAACCGCTTCGAGAACGACGTCGAAATGCGCATGCAGCGCCGGTATGTATTGCTCGGTTTTCTCGGCGTAGTCGATGATCGACGTGGCGCGGCGCTGGTAGCGCTCCAGCAATTGCGGGTGGATGAGTTTTCCTTCCGCGTCATAGGCCAAGCTCTGGACGATGCCGAACTGCGCCTGCGCCATGGCGGCTTCGGCCTGGCTCATCGTCAGGCGCGCATGTTCCGACTCCGGCTCCACCAGCCGCGCCCAGGCAATCACCCGCCCCAATGTCGTACCCTGGATGAGCACGGTGCCGAGAATGACCGCGAAGGAGGTGGCGAGGATGAAGTCGCGGCCCGGGAACCCCTCGGGCAAGCTCAGCGCCAAAGCGAGCGTCACCACACCGCGCACGCCCGCCCAACTGAGCACGGCAGCGCCGCCGACGCCAAGCGGTTGGGCCCGTGCGAAGCCCAGCGAAGCACAGAACCTGACGACGAAATCGCAGGCAAAGACCCAGGCAAACCGCGCCAGAACGAGTGCGACGAGGATCGCCAGCATCGGTAGCCCCATCGTCGCGATTACGGTGGTAAAGCCGCCGCCGCGTTCGACGACATCCCGCAGCGACAGCCCGATCAGGATGAAGACCGCCGCTTCCATCAGGAAGATCATCACCGTCCAGAACGAGACGCCGCGCATGCGCATTGCGGCTGATAGCACGGTGTGCTGATGCCAGCTCATGATGAGGCCCGCGGTCACGGTGGCGATGACGCCCGAAACATGCAGCTGTTCTCCGGCGAGATAGGCAATCCAGCAAAGCAGCACCGAGGCCGCGATGACGAGATATTCGTCGCCGAGGCGCCGGACAAGCTTGAACCACGCCGTTCCCACCACGATGCCGATGACGGCGCCGCCGAGCGCCAGCACGAGGAAACTGCCGGCCGCCTCCGTCGCGCTGAAGGCTCCGGTTGCGGCAGCGGCAACGGCAAAACGGAAGAGCACCAGGCCGCTCGCATCATTGAGCAGGCTCTCGCCTTCCAGCAGAATCTGAAGCCGCCGCGGCAGCCTGACGCGCTGCAGCACGGCACGCGCCGCAACTGCATCCGGCGGCGCAACGATCGCGCCGAGGGCTGCGCAAGCTGCCCAGGGAATCGATGGAAAGATGAGATGGGCGACGACGGCGATGACCGCGCAGGTGAAGAACACCGCGCCGACGGCAAGCGAGGCGATGCCGATCACATGCCGCCGCAACCGCGCCGCCGCAATGGACCAGGCCCCGTCCATCAACAACGGCGGCAGGAAGATGACGAGCACCAGCTCCGGATCGACTGATATCGCCGGCAACCCCGGTACAAAGGCCAGCAAGGCGCCCCCAGTCAGCAGCGCGACGGACGGCGGCAATCCGAGCCGGTGGGCAACATAGTGCAGCGCGATGATCGCCAGAAACATCGCGATGACGAGCTCGAATAAATGGGTTGGTTCCATGTGCCTCTGCCCCGGCTCAGCAACGAATTTCGGATACCTTCTGCATAATTCAAATCTGGAGTCGTTTCAAAGAATTATATAACAATTCAAAGCGTTACCCTGCATTTTCGCGACGAACCCCAGCGGAGAGGTTAGAGCAAACCGTCCGTGTGTCAGCATCGGCAGAATACGCTTTATCGTCAATGCGCCGCACGGAATCGCCGCTTCGGGACGCAGCCTATTATCTCGGCAAACATCTGACGCCGATGATCGCGTTGCCATCGATCATTGCCTGGATTTAATTGGAGTTTGCTGCGCATCCTCCTTAAATCCAGCGTCTTGAGGCAAAGGAAGACAGATGAAAAGGCGGACCCTTGTGCTTGGCGGTGCGGCCATTGTCGCATCATCCGTGGCTGCGGCGGCGATCTGGCCACGGCGGCATATCACTGTTGCCGCCAGGACATTCGACTGGAGGGGAACCGATTTCGTAAGCGGCGGCACGAAATCGGTTACCTTGGAAAAGCTGCCCGAGCCGCTCTTCCGTAGCCGTCCGAATTGCGTCGTCACCGTCGCCCAGACCCTTGGCCCCTGCCATGTCAACAATGTCCCGGCCCGACAGGACGTCTCGGAAGGAAAGACCGGGCTGCCTTTGCGGCTCGCCGTCCGCATCGTTCATGCCGCCGATTGCCGGCCGATCGAAAATGCCGATATCGAAATCTGGCATACCGATCATCGCGGCATCTATTCCGGCCGCGAGGCTGCGGAGATGTGCACTTTCGGCGATGCCGAGGCGATCAGCGGGCTCGCCTTCCGCGGCCGCCAGCTGACGGATGCCAAGGGGCAGGCAAGCTTTTTGACGGCCTATCCCGGATGGTACAAGGGCCGCACGCCGCACGTTCATTGCCGCATCCTTGTCGAAGGCAAGGAGCTTCTTGTCGGCCAGATCTATTTCGACGATGTGCTGAGCGACATCATCTATCGCGAGCATCCGGACTATCTCGGGCGCCCTGCCCGCGATACGCGCAACGACGAAGACGGCCTCATCCCGGAGGATGCCGCCGACCACATCTTCGATTTCGAGAAGCTCGACAGCGGCGTGCTGTCCGCCACCATCACGATCGGTCTCTCTGCCTGAGCTCCGCACCCTCGACCACGATTACCTCTTCGGCGGTGGAACCCGACATGCGGAAGGCGTCAAGGTCGGCATGTCGGTCGGGGACTATATGCCCGCATACCACTCATAACCGCGATCCTCCCAGAAGCCGCCATTGCCGCCGTAGAGCTGGCCGAGATCGGCGACGGCTTCGATGCCGGTCAGGTATTTTGCCTGCTTGTAGCCGAGCTGACGCTCGACCCGGAGCCGGAGCGGAGCGCCGTGGGCGACTTCGAGATCGCGGCCGTTCATGCTGTGGGCAAGGATCGTTTGAGGGTGGAAAGCATCGACGAGATCGATGCTTTCGTAATACCAGCCGCTGCCGTCGAGCGTCTTTTCGTATTCGTCGGCGCAGTGGAAGACGATGTAGCGGGCTTCGGGTTTCAGGCCCGCCGCCTGCAGCAGCGCGCCGAGCGGCACGCCGGTCCATTTGCCGATCGCGCTCCAGCCCTCGACGCAGTCATGCCTGGTGATCTGCGTGCGGGACGGCAGGGCTTTCAGCTCCGCCAGCGACAATTGCATCGGCTTGTCGACCAGCCCGCCGACCTCGAGCTTCCAGCTCGAAAACCGCTGGTTCATCCAGTCGATATACCGGGCATTATCCGGCATGCTCGTGCCGTTGGCGCGGAAGGTCGGCGAGATGTCGGCTTCGGTGAATTCGCGGGCGAGCGCGTCGTCGCCGAGCAGGAAGCGTTGCGTCTTCATGCTGAAGCCTTCGGCGATCTTGAGCACGGATTTCGTCCGATCGCTCTCGACGAGGGCATCGCAGCCGGCGAGCCCCAGCGCAGATGCCGTCATCGTCGCGCCGATCAGGAAGCGACGTCTGGTGATGATGCGGCTCATGACTTTCCTCCCTGCCCGATGTCATAATAACCGGTGACCATCGAGCGCAGATTGTTGAACACGCCGGAAACCAGCACCATCGCCACATGCACGGCGACGAAGGCGACGAGCGAGAAAGCGGTCAGGAAATGCAGAGTGCGGGCCGATTGCCGGCCGCCGAACAGATCGAGCAGCCAGGGCGCGACCGCATTGAAGCCCGGCGACATGGTAAGGCCTGTCCCGATCATCAGTGGCAGCAGCACGAAGATCACGGCGACATAGGCGAATTTCTGCAGCGTATTATAATGGCGTGCCTCGGCCCCCTTGGGAAAGCGCAGCCGGGCATGACTGACGATCTCATGGCCGAGATGCGAAGGCTTCAGCTCTTCGACCGCCGGCAGCAGATCGCGTCGGAAATGCCGGCTGACAAAACCGTAGGCAAGATAGATGAAGCCGTTGATGACGAACAGCCAGGCAAAGAAGAAATGCCAGCGCCGGCCCGATGCCAGATCCTGATAGCTCGGCAAGGTCAGCCAGTTCGGAAAACCGCGCACTGCAGCCTCGCCGTCGACGTTCGAAACCCCGAGAACGCCCGTCGTGTCGAAGCTCAATCCACCCACGCGCGTCACCCCCTTCAGCGCATCGCCTTCCTGCTCCGCCTCCATGGAAATGAAGGATGGATCGTCATCAGCGCCGTACTGCCCCCAATAGAGCGCCGGGTGGGCATTGAATATCTGCAGGCCGCTGAACAGCAGCACCGTCATGCACAGCACGTTCACCCAATGCGACAGGCGCACCAGCAGGCCATGGCGGTAGAAGAGCGTAGATCCGCTCGCCGTGCCGGCATCGGTCGTGGCCATTATAGTTCCTCCAAATCGACATGAAAGGCCTGACAAAAGAAGACGCGGCCGCCGACGATAAAGTTTCAGCGGCCGCGGCTAAACCTACTTCATCGCGTCGCAGGCCTTCATCATCGTGTCCTTCTTCATCATGTCCTTCTCCATGCCGGCATTGTGCATGCAGTCGGCCTTGGTGCTGCCGGTCGCCATTGCGTCCTTCGACATTGCATCCTTGGACATGGCGTCCTTCGACATCGCATCGGTCTTCATGCTGTCTTTCTTCATGGCATCGCTGCTCTGGGCGCTGGCGGCGCCGGCAAGCGACAGGCCGATAACGAAGCTGCAGGCGGCAAGGCTGGAAAGGATCTTGGTCATGAGGGTCTCCTCGGATCGATTGACATGTCCGCCGGCACCCGCCGACGACTCACAGTCCTGAATTCGATCTCCTTGCGAAGACGGTTACAGCCTCACGCTTATGTGATAGCGCTACAGCGCCGCGCGTCTTTTGGAGACGCGCAAAGGACGCTGTACACTTTGAATTGCCGCCGAAAGATTTTGAACCGCCTGTAACCAAAACGTCATCCACCCGAATGATATTGCAGACGACATGACGAGCACCCATTCGGAACAAGCACTGAAGATGCTGATGCTTCTTTCCCTCGATGGGGACGAGATAGCCTATCGGCGTCTGCTCGTGACATTGCGAACCCTGCTCGTCGGTTATTACGGCGGGCGGATCGGTACCTCCGCGAAGTCCGACACGGAAGATCTCGTGCAGGAGACGTTGCTGGCGCTGCATTCGCGCCGGGCGACCTATGACAGGGAGCGGCCGTTCACCGCGTGGTTCTTCTCGATCGCCCGCTACAAGCTGATCGACCACCACCGAAAGCATGGCGGCCGGTACAAGGCGGAAATAGAACTGGACGAAGAGATCGAAGACGACTTCAGGGAGGATGCGATTGCAGCGCGCATGGATGTCGAACGGCTGTTGAACGGCCTGCCGCAGCACCAGCAGGAGTTGATCCGGCAGGTCAAGCTCGAGGGGCAGTCGGTGGCCGACACGGCAAGCCGCACCGGACAGTCGGAATCGGCGGTCAAGGTCGGCGTTCACAGGGGCATCAAGGCGCTGGCGGCAAGATTGCGAGGTGGAATGTGAGAGAAACTGAGGACGTGATCGACAGCCTTGTCCGGGATCTGAAGCCGGTGCCGACGCATGCGCTCGAACGCCGCTTCGCGCTCGCCATCCTGCCGGCCTTAGCAGTCTCGCTGCTGCTGATGCTTATCGTCGTCGGCCTTCGCACCGATATGGCTCAGGCTCTGATGCTGCCGGTCTTTTGGATCAAGTCCGCCTACAATGCCCTGCTCGCAATCGCCGCCTTCGCGGCCGTTTACCGCCTGTCCCGGCCGGATGGCTCGGAAGGCCGCTTTTTCGGAATTGCCGCGGCCATCATACTCGCTCTCGCGGTCATGGCGGTCATCCAGCTCGCTTTGTCCCCGGCCGCAAGTTACCCCGTGCTGGTGCTCGGCTCCTCCGCCCTGCATTGCCCGCTGCTGATCTTTGCCTTCGCCATGCCGATCTTGATCGCAAATACCTGGGTTCTCCGTGGCGGCGCGCCGAGCAACCTCGGCATCACAGGCTTCATCGCCGGCATCGCCGCCGGCGCATCCGGCGCCTGGGTCTATTCCTGGTTTTGCACGGAAAACGGGCTGCCCTTCGTCACCCTCTGGTATTCGCTCGGCATCCTCTTGACCGGTGCAATCGGCGCGCTCCTCGGGCCTCGCCTCCTGCGCTGGTAGAACCGTCGGTAGGATTGCTGTGCCGATTGTCCCGCAATGCCGAGTTCGGTCGAAGACGCCCAGCACTGAGACGATAATCCTTCATCCGGCATGAAACCAGATGCAACATTCCTGCGTACTACTCAGGGGATGGGTCTTGCGTACCCCCTGAATGGGAAAAGACAGGCGGCGAGGAATGACGGCATGGTCAGGAAAGAAGGCGTAGCCCATATCACACGGCAAGTCGCGGAACAGGGGCTGGCCAGGCTGATGATGAGGCTGCCTGCGACGCGGGCGACGATCAGAACAGCCGCGGCGAGCCAGCCCCATTTTTACGAATTATGCGGCGCCTACGGCGAAGCCTGCGCCGTCCTCGATCGCATGCGCCGGGATAGATCGGCCGATCCCGCAATCATCACCGAATACGAGATCATCTGCGCGGAAATCGAAGTCGACGTCATCAGGATCCTGCTCGGCGATCAATGAGACTTCGCAAGTGCTGGGCGGACTGCCGCCGCGATGATGCAACGCCATTTGCTGTCGGCAATCCCTATCAGCTCAGCAAGACATTCACATGGATGGAGACGCTCAGCGTATCCGTGTCAAAATGCAGCGAAGTCCCATCGGAGATCTTGTAGTGGAAGGTGTCGCTCACGTCTCCGCTGAGCCCGGCGAGTTTCGCCGCGTCGGCCGTATAGGTGTAATCGCCGTCACTATCGACATGAATGGTGCCGTATTTGCCGATCAGCGTCACGCCGTCCTTGTCGACGAATTCGCCCTCGACGCGGCGAAGCAGCAGGGTTCCGTTGGCCGAGCTGTCGTTTTCGAGGAGATTGCCGTAATGGGCGGCGTCCAGATCGGACGAGATTTTCAGGCTGTCATGGGTTGCGACAAGCGCAGGCGCCGTGTCCGTGTGCGTCACATCGCCGACCGCGAGACTATCGCTGCTCGCAAGCATCGTCGCCTGGGCCTCGTCGAGCGTCGTGTTGTTGCTGACGGGAAAAGTGTTCGCGGCGATGATGGTGGGGGAGATGCTGGAGGGCGTGACATCGCTGGCGATGACATTGTCGTGGAACGAGCCGGATGCCGGCCTGTCGACCTTCAGCGCCGCTGAGGACAGGTCATCGAAAACGTTGCCGTAGATATTGATATCTTCGCGAACGTAAGTGGGGGTGCCGACAGCGCTGATCGCCACGCCCCATACGCCGTCATGGATGTAATTGCCCGAGATATCGTAATCCCGCGTGTCGCCCTGGTCGCCGAGGCCGATGGCGTAGGACCAGCTGTAGCCGCCATAACCTGAAATATCGTTGTCGTGAATAGCGACCTTGGTGCCGGCTTGTGCGCCGATCCCGAAGCCGCCACCGATAATCGCGTTGTCCTCGACTAGGACATTGACAGGCCGAACGAGCGCGATGACGCCTTTCGGCGTCGCTGCACCCGTCTGGTCGAGGTAATTGCCGCTGATCACGATGTTGCTGCTGTCGTTCATCTGCACGGCATCTGCGGCGGTGCCGTGAGCGTTGGTGACGGTGTTGTTGAGAAAATTGACGCCGTTGATCTTCTCGATCCAGACGCCGTCGCCGTTGACGTCGTTGATCGTGCTGTTTTCGATGGTGATGTTCGAGCCGGTCCTGAACGTGACGGAACCTGACTTGCCCGCCAAACCGGTATGATCGACCTCGACGTTGCGCACGGTCCAGTTCGAAACATATCCGCCATAGATGGCTGCCCCGCCTGTGTCCGATATCTTGATATTCTCGATGACGATGTTCGATGCATAAAGGCTGTGAATACCATCGCCGGGGCTATGGATGACTGGCGCATCGCCGACCCCGTAGCTGCCGATGGTGATCGGGGCACTCACTGTGCCGGAATATTTCAGATCGAGCTGGTCATTGAACACGCTTCCGGCGGCAAGCAGCACGCTGTCGCCCGGCTGCAGCTTCAAGCTTTCCACCGCCGAGAACGACGAAAACGGCGTGTCCTCGCTCGTTCCGCTGTTGCCGTTGGAGCCTGTCGCCGGATTCACATAATAGATCGTCATATCGCCTTGTTCTCGAATTGCCGCGCAGCCGTCTGGATCGGCTGCGACACGTGGATCGGATGTGGTCGCGGCTAAAGGCCGTGGCCTTCGAGTTGCCTTCACGACGGTCGGCAGACCCTGTGGGCCTGCCTTGGTCCCGAGAACGCCTGGCGGAGGCGGTATCCTAAAAATGACAACTTATACGGAAAAAATCTACCAAAAAGCGACCGAAAGGTGAATAAACGGTAATCGTCCTCCTTGGCGACGTATGGTCGCAGGAGTGTAGACGTTCTGTTTCAGGTCAGTCGCCAGCCGGAAAGGTTGAGGCCGCTTGCAGCCCCTTACCCTCACCCGGCGGCAGCCGGATGAGGGACGCTGCGAAGCCATTTGGTGGCGAGAGCAACGCCTCCCCGGAAGGAAGGTCTCCGGGCGTAGCGCCGCTCCCGGCACCCTCACCTCAGCTCAGCAAGCCATCCAGGTGGATGAAGACGGTCCACGTATCCCCGTCGCTATGATGCGAGCTTCCATCGTTGATCCCATAGGTGAAGGATTCGCTTACATGTCCGCTATGGTCAGGGAGTTTCGTTTCATCGAGCGTGTAGGCGTAGTTGCCTTCCCGGTCCACATGGATATCGCCGTATTCCCCGGTCAGCGTCAGGCCGTGCTTGCCGACGGTTTCGTCCCCGAAGCGCCGAAGCACCAGGGTGTCATTGTCCGAGCTGTCGTTTTCGAGGAGATTGCCATGATGGGCAGCGCCCGTATCGGTCAGGATCTTCAAATTGTCATGGACAGCGACGACTGCCGGACCCGCAGCCGACTCCGTCGCTGCAGCGGTCTTGGCAACCGGGCTCGCCAGCGCCGTCTCGACATTGGCGACCGTATGGTTGTTGCTGACGGAGAAGGTGTGCGCGCCGACGATATCAGGCGATATGCTGGTGGCCTTGACGCCGCTCTCGATGGTATTGTTGGAAAAGGAGCCGGATGCGGGCCTGTCGACCTTCAACGCCGCCTGTGAGAGGTCGTCGAAGACATTGTCGTGGACCTTGATATTCGTGCGGTCATAGCTCGGGCTGCCGGCAGCGGAGATGACCACGCCCCGGGCGCCATCATGGATGTGGTTGCCCGCAATATCGTAGTCTCTCGTATCGCCCTTGTCGCCGAGACCGACGGCAAAGGACCAGCTGTAGCCGTGAAAACCCGATATGTCGTTGTCGCGGATGGCAACATTCTTGCCGGCCTGCGCGCTAATGCCGAAGCCGCCGCCGGTAAGCACATTATCCTCGACCACGGCATTCACCGGCCTGACGAGAGCGATAACGCCCTTCGGGCTATCGGCATGCGTCTGGTCGAGATGATTGCCCTTGATCAGAATGTCGCTGCTGTCGTTCATCTGCACGGCATCGGCCGTCGTCCCATGGGCGTTGGTCACGGTATTGTTGAGAAGCTTGATGCCTGCGACCTTTTCGATCCAGAAGCCGTCGCCTCTGACGTCCGATATCTTGCTGTCTTCGATCGTGACGTTCTTGCTGCTCCGGAAGGTGACGGCACCGGCGTTTTCCGACAATCCCGTCTTGGCGATCTCGACGTCGCGGACCGTCCAGTTCGTGACACTGCCGCCATAGATGCCCGCACCTGCTGTATTCGATATCTTCAGGTTCTCGATGACGATGTTCGAGGCATAGAGACTGTGGATGCCGTCGCCGCTGCTGTGGATGACGGGCGCAGCGCCCGTCCCGTAACTGCCGATCTTGATCGGCGCATTCTCGCTGCCGGAATATTTGATATCGAACTGCTCGTTGAACACGCTTCCCTTGGCAAGAAGCACGCTGTCGCCGGGTTTCAGTTTCAAGGATTCCACTTTGGACAAAGTCGCAAAAGCCGAGTTCTGGCCCGTTCCACCGTTGCGGTCGGAACCAGTCGCTGAGTTCACATAGTAGACTGTCATATCGCCATGTTGCCCTGTTCGTCGGATCGCTAATGTCGCCGCCGGGACCGCCCAGGATCGGCCGATCGCATGCGGCGGGGGCAACCGGCCACGGCAAAAAGGCGATAAGATGTTGTCAATGGGGCAATGCGCGCCTCGCGGACCTTATTCCACAGGCAATGGCCTGGTGTGACGAAAGTTACAACTTTGGCCGAGAAATCAGCGACTTAGAGATGAATAAATCGCCGCGTGTTTGCGCGGGGTGTACGTCGCCTTCTGTCTGCGCGTCATGTGATTCGTGCCTTCGCTTGCGCTCAGGGGGAGGAGCGCCAGCGACGACCGCCCTGAGCGCAAGCGAAAGGCGCACTCCAAGGTGAAACCCTACCTCCTCGCCCTCAAAGCCGAGGTCAGCGGCAACCATGTCGCAGCGATGGGGAGACCTCAGGCCCTACAGCGCCGCGCGTCTTTTCAGACGCGCAAAGGACGCTGTAGCACTTTGAATTGCTGCATAATTTTATCCTTAAATCGATCCCGATTTAAGGAATTATGCAGTAGCCGCTTCGGCCTTGATCTTCGGCTTCAGCAGGATGATGAGAAGCAAGCCGGCGATGATGAGTGCCGCGCCTTCGAGGTGATAGCGTTGCAACTGCTCGCCAAGGATCAGATAGGCGAGCACAGCGATGAAGATGGTCTGAATGTAGAGGAGGACGCCAGCCCGAGCCGCCCCCAGCGCCTCGATGCTACGATTGAAGAGGTAGTACATGACCGCCCCGCCAGGGATCGCAACATAGGCGAGCGCGATAAGCCCGCTGCCGTTGAGCGTCGAGCGTTCGTCTGAGAATAGCTCGGACAGGTAGAAGGGCAGCGCCGTCAGCACCGCCGCACCGAGCAGCAGCACCAGGAGCGCAAGGCGATTCATATCGAATTTCGCGCGGCGGAGCAGGACAGTATAGAGACTGAAACAGAACGCGCCGGCGACGATCCACAGTTCACCCGGGTTGAAGTCGAGCCGCATCAGCGCGGCCGGACTACCCTTGATGATGATGACCACGATTCCGAGAAAGGCCAAGATCGATCCGATCACCTGCCAGCGTCCCATCGGCTCGGCCAGCATCAAGCGGGCAAGGATCATGGTGATGATCGGGATCAGGGCAATGATGATGCCGGCAGTGGTGGCATCGGCATGTTCGAGGCCGACAAAAATCATGCCCTGGCAGATCGCCAGTCCCACGCCGCCAATCGCAAGCAGTTCGAGGGCGCGAGCCCGCACCAGCGCGACCATGTCGGCGAAATGCCGGCGCACGATCGGCATCAGGATCGCGAAGGCGATCAGCACGCGCCAGAAGCAGAGCGCCCAAGGCGGCATCTCCGAAGAAACCCATTTCGCGGCGATATAGACGCCGGCCGACAGCAGCCAACAGAGAATGCCCACGGAATAGCCGGCAGCAAGCGAATTGTCTGCCGCCTGGTCCGTCCCAACCGTGTCGCGATGGACCGCCAAGACATTCATTGCCATGGCCTAGTTATGCCATAGTTTCCGCGGGCTGCACAGATGAGGCGGCGGCGCTCCGCCTGTAGCGGATGTCTCCTTCGGGCCGATCAGGGCGGTCGCCCCGATGACGTGACCCGCCCGGAAGGTTTAGACAACCAGCCTCTATCCCCTCGCCCGCAATGCCGAGGTCAGCGGCAACCTTGTCGCGGCAAGCGCCGGCAACGCTCCGCCGATAATGCCGATGGCAAGCCCCAGCAGCCCAGCGGTGAGCGCGACGTCGGCGGTGACGTCGAGCTGGAAGGCCATCTTGGTGTTGTTGGCGCCCATCGTGCTGGCCTGCCAGCCGTTGAAGGCGAGCCACGAGGCAAGGATGCCGAGGGCGGCCCCCACGACCGAGAGAGCCACGGCCTCGACCCAGGTGGCAGTAAAGGCCGACAGGCGGCCGAAGCCGAGCAGGCGCAGCGTTGAGATTTCGACGGTGCGGTCGGAGACCGAGCTCATCATCGTATTCAGCGCGCCAGCGGTGACGCCGACCGCCATCAAAAGCGCCAGCGGCCAGCCGAACAGGCGGATGAGGCTCGCGGTGCGCTCGGATTGCGCGGCATAGAGATCGGCCTCGGAGACGGCGGTGAGCGGCGCGCCGGGAATTGCGGAGATATGCTCCTGCAGCACCGGCAATCCGCCTGCCCCCGCAAGCCGTACGCGCAGGCTCTGCACCTGTCCCTGCCGGTCGAAGGCCGATTGCACCGCCTCCAGATCCGCCCAGATCTCGGATTCGAAGGCGCTGCCGCCTGACGTGAAATGCCCGACGACCGTCCAGTCGACTGCGCCGAGTCGCACCTTGTCGCCGACGGCGAAGCCGGAGAATTCATCGGCGATGCGGCCGCCGACGACGATTTCGCGCGCGCCCGGCGAAAACAGCCGCCCTTGGGAGAGCGTGGCGCGGTCGCGCAAGCCGGGGCCGGCCAGATCCATGCCCCGCAGCGACAGTGTCTGCTCAGCGCCGTCGCTGGCTCTGACGACATCGACGGGAACGACGATCTCGCGCGACAGCGCCAGTTCGCCGGCAGGCGCCAAGCCGGCGGCATCCCGCGCCACGCCGATCTCGCCGATTGCGGCGGTCAGGCTGCGGATCGCTTCGGCCGGCACATCCGAGCCGGTCTCCTGGTTGGTGCCGCCGCCGAGAATGACGGCGATGCCTGGCGACCCCGTGCCCCAAAGGGCTGCTTCAAAGCCCCTGGCCATCGCGAGAAAACCCGCAAGCACCGCCACCACCAGGGCCACCGACAACACCATCGACAGCGAGATCCACAGCCGCCGCGGCAGGCTGCCGAGATTGACTCTGATCATGAGAAAGATCTGCTTGAGCGCTGATGACATTGGACTATCTCGATCTGAAGGCGTTGACGATGGGCAGGCGCATGGCATTGGCGGCAGGAAGCAGCCCGGTCGCGAGCCCGAGGCCGGCGATGATGGCGACGGATTTCAGCAGCACGGACGTAGTGAAGGCGAGGCCGAATTCCGGCCCGACGAACAGCGTCGCGAGCTTGGCGAGAACGAGCCCGCCCGCCCCGCCGACGGCGAAGACGAACAGTGTCTCGCCGAGGATCAACGCAATGATCCGCCCCCTGGAAAAGCCGAGCACCTTCATGAGGCCGATCTCGAAGCTGCGCTCCCTCACGGCAAAGAGCATGGTGTTGACCACGATCATCAGGATGGTCACGAAGGCGGCGCCGACGACGAGGCTGACGATCAGGCCGATATCGGCGAACTGCCGCAAGAAAGCCTCGAGGAACTGCTTTTCCGATTGAGTGCGCGTCGGTGCCGCCGAATTGGCAAACAGCGCGTCGATCCTTGCCGCCAGCACGCCGGATGAAACGCCCGGTCGCGGTCGCACCACGAAGCCATCGACTGTATCCTTGCCGCGGGCGCGTGCCGCATTGACGGCATCATAGCAGGCGATCATGAAATAGGTGTCGGTGCTAGCGTCGGCCCCTTCGAAGATGCCGGCGATCTCAAAACTCCAGTTTCGGCTGCCGTCTTCCCTTGTCAGGTGGCTGGTGATCCCGATGCGCTGGCCGACCGACCAGCCCTGCGCCTCCGCCAGCGCCCGGCCGACCAGCACCCGGTCACGGCCCTCTTCTAGCGCTGATATCAGTTGCGGCGTCAGCCCGAGCTCGTCGCCATTGGCTGCGGCGATCAATCGTGGATCGACCGCGCTCGTCATCACGACATTCTTCTCGACATCGACGAAGCCCCGCATGCGCGTCATATAGGCGACGGCGGCGACATCGCTATCGGCGGCGATCCTGTTGAGATAGCCAAGCGGCAGCGGCTGCGCCCGCCCCGATCTGTTGAAGACGCCGAGCAGCGTATCGCTCGCCCCGGCCGCCCCTTGCGAGCCGCTGACGAAGCTCGCCGTCAGCCCATAGATCAGGAAAGCGACGCCGACCGAGAACATCAGAAGCGTGGCCCTGAGCGGCTTGCGCCAGGCATTGCGGCGCATCAGCTGGAAGAAGGTCATTAGGCCAACCTTTCCTGCTCGACGAATTCGCCCTTGTTGAGATGCAGCGTGCGCCGGGCGAAGGAAGCCGCCTCGGGATCATGCGTGACCATGATGATGGTCTTCTGAAGCTCGCGATTGAGAAAGCCCAGCATCTCGAGGATATCGTTGGCCGATTTCCGGTCGAGATCGCCGGTCGGTTCGTCGCAGAGCAAGAGGTCGGGATCGCCGACGATGGCGCGGGCGATGCCGACGCGCTGCTGCTGCCCGCCGGACATGCTGGATGGAAACTGCCGCTGCCGCCCCGAAAGCCCGACGAGATCCATGACGGTCTCGACCCGCGCCCGCCGCTCCTTCCGCTTGAGCGGCTTCAACAGCAGCGGCAACTCGATATTCTCGCCCGCATTCAGCATCGGCAGCAGATTGTAGAACTGGAAGATAATGCCCATGCTGTGTGCCCGCCAAGCGGCTCTGGCACCTTCGCCCATCTGCTCGATATGGCTGCGGCCGATCCTGATCTCCCCTCCGTCGGGGCTATCGATGCCGCCGAGCATGTTGAGCAGTGTCGATTTCCCCGAGCCTGAAGGGCCCATGACGGCGACGAAATCGCCGCGTGCTATCGAAAGGTCGAGTCCGGAAAAGATCGGGATCGTCTCCGCGCCGATCTTGAATGCCTTCCTGACGCCGCGAAGCGCGATATAGGGTTCTTGAGTGTCGGTCATCGCTTTGCTCCTTGCTGATTGTCTGTGGTATCCGCGGTCTTACCCACCACAAGGCGGATGCGCGCGGCCATGGCGGGGCGCATGTCTGGCGGCGGCGAGGAGAGTGTCAGGCGAAGCGTCACCGTCCCCTTCTCCCGCGAAATCATCGGCGCGATCTTTGATACTTCCACCGCAAAGGGCCGGTCGGGAAAGCCGTCGAGCACCGCCTCGCCACGCAAGCCTGGCCGCATCAACGCGATATTCGCCTCGGCCACATCGGCATCGATGACCATGGTGGTCATGTCGGCAATCGCAAGCAGGCTTTCATTCTCCCGCACGCTGTCCTCGCGCGACAGCACGGTGTCGCCGACGTGCGCGGTCAGCCGCGTGACGGTGCCTGATATCGGCGCCCGGACGGTCAGCGCTTCCACCTGCTCGCGCGCCCTGTCGATATCGAGATCGGCCTTGGCCACGTCCTGCCGTGCCTGCAGGACGGCATTTTCGGCGGTGTCGAACGCCGTCTTCGCCTCCTCCAGCGTCTGCGCCGACATCGCATCGCGCCCGGCCAGCCGCTCTGTGCGCGTCAGGGAAGATCGCGCCTGCGCCAATTCAATAGTCTTCGCCGTCAGCGCCAGCTCCGCCGATTGCCGGGCGATCTCGGCGCTTTGAAGCGCAAAGCGGGCACCGGCGTCATCGAGCCGCACCAGCACCTGGCCCGTTGGGACCCTGTCGCCCGCATCGACTTCGACGGCAACGATCCGGCCCTCATATTTGGAGAAGACAGTCGCGATGTCAGGTGCCACGACGTAGCCGGAGCCGGTGACTTCCCGGGACGGCAATGCCCTGTCCGCTGGGTTATTGGAGGTCAGAGCCCGGATCGGACCGGCGGCGGGCGCGGCGGTTCCATCGACGGATATTGCGGCCTCGTCCTTGTCTATGAGACCCGCAAGCATGCGCTCCAGCGTATCGGGCCGATGGACAAACGCCACAGCCAGCGATGCCGTCGCGGCAAAGGCCAGCATCGCTCCGGGGATCACACGCCGCCGGACACGGGGCTCCGGCGGCTCTGTCTTGAAGGGCGCAGGCTCGATCGAAAGTGATCTCAGCTTGGCGGCAAGGTCTCGATCATGTTCTGATGTCGTGTTCATGCCGCGAGAATGACCAACGGCAGCAAAACCGCGACCTCGAACGCGTTTCTGACAGTCCTCGATCGCGATTGTGTACGCGGTGGCGGCAATTGTCGCAGGCTGAGGCTTGCTCGCTTCTTCTCCGGGAGTCCGTGGGACGGGTCGGGCCTCCCTGTCGGTGGAGGTCGGATGGACGGGCCACACGGCACGCCCTTCATTGCCCTTCGCTTACGCTCCGAGCATTCGCAGTTCCACTGCTCACCCCTTCATTCGCCTGCCAGCGCCTCCCCCCGCCGTGAGAAGATATGTGTGGCAGCGACCTCCTATCTACCCCCCGGCGCAAGGCCGGCACGGCACGTCGTTCATAATTGCGGAATTGTACGGCAATGACCATCCAGACGAATGGGATTTCGGCATTCGAAAACGTCAGTACCTACGATCCAAAGATACAAATATGTATAACGCTTATTCATCGATCGCGAATTTGGTACCCGCAATGTTCGTGCTAGGAAATCCCGCATCAGGTCGCGGGCAGCGCGGCGACAATTGTCATGAAGGAACAGGACCGATGAACCAGGCAGCGAACATCATTTCTCCTTCGGCAGGATCGGTGACCGGCGGCGTGCGTGAGGTGCTGCGGTTCGAGGGTTTCGCGATCATGGCCGCCGCGACAACGGCCTATTTCGTCTCCGGCGGCAACCCCTGGTTCTATGCCATTCTGTTCTTCACGCCGGATCTCAGCTTCGCAGCCTATGCTCTCAATGCCCGGCTGGGAGCAATCGTCTACAATATGGTTCACAGCTACATCTCGGCAATACTGCTCGCCGGCGCGAGCTGGCTGCTGGGCATCGACCTGCTCTGGCAGGTTGCCCTCATTCTGGCGGCTCATGCCGGTTTTGACCGAAGCCTGGGCTATGGATTGAAATACGCATCCGCCTTTAGCCACACCCATCTGGGCGTTATAGGCAAGCGAACCTGACGAGGACCAAAGCCCGTCGGGCCTGCCCCTCACCGCTCTGCCTTCTTCTCCCGCCAGGCAACCGGCGTCATATCCGTGACGCGGCGGAATTCGCGGTTGAAGTTGGATTTGGTCTGGAAGCCGACCTCGAACATCACTTCGGTCACCGATTTCTGAGTCACGGCAAGCAGCCGGCAGGCCTCGCCGATCCTGTAGTCATTGACATATTGTGACACGTTCTTGTCCATCGCCCGGTTGATCGCCGCCGAGATCTGGCGGGCGGGAATTCCGGCCTTACGGGCAAGCCGGTCGAGATTGAGATTGGCGTCGCGATAGAGCCTCTGTGCCTCCATCAGCGCATCGACCGTGGCGATCGTCTCCTTATCCTCGGCCGTTTCAGGCTTCAGCGCCGCCTCCGCCATCTCGGCGGGCGCCTGGCTTCGGCTGGCGGAGGCTGCCGCGCTGCCAAGGATGACGAGAACGGCGAGATTGCTGAGGCTGATCAGCGTCAGCGCATGCTCGCCATGTGCCCATGTGAAATCGAAAAAGACGAAGATATCGACCGAGGCCGACAGGCACAGGGCCGCCGCCGCGAAGATGATGGCCCGATAGGCCGGCACCGCTCCCTCGAAGGGCGCAAGCCGAAGCGCATCCGCGCCCGGCCGCATCAGAAGCAGGATCGCCAGGGCATAGCCGACGAAAACAAGCACCAGCGCGAGATCGATCACATCCCGCCAGACCACCATCAACAAGAGGATGACGGCAGCGGGCACGGCATGCAGCGCAATCCGCGCCGGCAGCGACCGCCGGCTCGTCCTCACCAGACTGAAAACCCCGGCATAGGCAAGCGGCGGCACCATCGCCGCGGTGACCGGCGCGATCACGCTCACCGCCTGCACCCCGTAGCCCCAGCGCAGTCCGGAGAGGACGGATTGCAGCACGGCAAGCAGGATCAGTGCCAGAAACGGCCGATTGGGCTGCGCCTCCTCGTCGCGCCTGAGAACGGTGACGAAGAGGATGAGCAGCAGAAGAGCAACGACGAAGGGAAGCGGAATGAACAGCATGGCCTGACAGGATCGGAGTGGAAAAAAGTTGGCCATCATTGCCGAGATCCTCACCCGGCGCGACCTCCATCATGTTTTAGGACGCTTTTTAGGCAGGGATTTTTTGTGAACGGCATGCCGTGCCACCCTCACCGGCCCTCGGGTCGCCAGCCACAAGTCTCAATCGCCGATCAGGTCGGTATGATTGTCTTCCAGCCAATCCGACAGGCTGTCGAGATCGGCAACATCGCAAGTCCGGGTGATCAGCGCGGGCAGGACCGTCTGCGCCGGGTCTTTCGGAAAGTTGCTCTACGAGGACCTGCTAGCCGAGAGCGCTTTGCGCAGCGCAAATCCGATCGACCAAAGCATCGAGATCGCCCTTTGGCGGCCGGTTCTTGGCCAGGCGCTGCTTGAGATGCATGATCGGCTCCGCCAGAATTTCATCAAGGCTTTCGGCGCAGGTGAAGTCGCCTGCCACGCTTTTGACCTTTGAATTGTCAAAGATCGCCGACCATGCCTTGTCACCGAGCAACGGACCAATCCATTCCGGATTGTACTTGATCAAAGTGTCGGTCGGTACATGGACGATCCTGGCCTCGACGCCTAACAATCTGGCGATCGTCTTTTGAATATCATTCCAAATGTGGGCGCGGTCCGAGGTGATGTGGAAGATCTCGTTCAACGCCGCCTGCTCGCCGAAAAGCCCGACAAAGGGCACTGCGAAGTCAACCGAGCGGGTCAGTGTCCAGGGCGTGTGGCCATCGCCCGCCACGATGGTGGGCTCGCCATCCAGCATGCGTCTCGCCATGACATCGCTGTCGCCCATCATGATGGGCAGACCCGTGCGAACGGTGTGACTGGGACGGACGATGGTCCAGGCGAGCTTCTCGGAATTCTTGAGCAGCGTCTCGCAGGCAATCTTGTCCTGGCTATAGCGCCAGTAGGGGTTGATCGCCGGTGTCTGCTCGGTAATCACATAGTGGCGCGGCGGCTTTTCATAGACCGAGGCCGAAGAGATGAATATGTACTGGCCGCAGTGCCCGGCAAACACATCGACGTCACGCGCGATCTGATCGGGTGTAAAGGCAATGAACTGGCACACGACGTCGTAATTGGCCTTGGCCAAGTCGGCATAGGCCGGTGCCGCCAGGTCGCCGACAATCGCGGTAACCCCCGCAGGCAATGGGTCGCCTCTTAAGCTGCGGTTATAGACGCTGACATGGTGGCCCTGAGCCACAGCGCGCTCGACGCATGGATATGAAATCTGGCCGGTACCGCCAACGAAAAGAATTCTCAAAGCCATATGAAGGACCTCGGTGTCGGATGTGACGGGATATGCGGTCAGTCTTCATAGCGCGAAAGAAATTGGTCGTCTCCCGCAAAAGCACGCGCACCGCGTCACGTCGATTGGCCGACCTGTCCCCACCAACGTTGAGATACGCCGCCGATCGGACGACGTGAGGTTCGGCCGCAACCAGCCATTGCCGATACCGCAAAGATCTCTATCTCAAGCCAATAATGCCCCTTCTGTTTGAGATCGGCACAAGACGGAGGCTTTCTTGAAGGATTATCTGCCCTACGCAGCCGGGGTGCTGGCAGGATTATTGGTCGCCTTCCTCATGTCTAGCCTGTTGGCGCTGACGGAGACACCGCAGCTCATGCTTTTCGCATTGCTGCCGGCCATCGGTGGCGCTCTCGTTGAACGCGTTTGCCGTCGCCGGCCCAACAATTCTTGAAGGGTCCATGGCAAGGCTGAAAGAAATCGTCATTGATTGCGACATTCCCTCGCGCGTCGCCCGGTTCTGGGCGGAGGCGCTCGATGGCTACGAGGTGATGCCATATGACGACGAAGAACTGGCCCGCCTGGCCGCTCTCGGATTGACACCCGAGACTGACCCGACCGTGATGGTCGAAGGTCCCGGAACCCGCCTTTGCTTTCACCTTCGCCACGGGGAACGTCCCGCCCGCAACCGACTTCATCTCGATATTGCCACCCCCGATCGGGCCAGGGAGGTAGAGCGGCTTTTATCCCTCGGAGCGACCTTCGTCCGGGAAGCGGATGGCTACACGGTCTTGAATGATCCCGAAGGCAACAATTTCTGCGTGGCGTCCGAATAGTCCTATCCGGGCCGGAATGTCTGTATCAGACACGATTTAGGAATTCGAGCACGCGGAGCGTGAGCAGCGCGGTTGCATCCGCATCATAGGACGGCAGCGAACTGTCCGCGAAGTAATGCTGATCACCGGGGTACAGGAAAAGCTCCGCGTCCTCGACTTTCTCCACGATCTCGCGGGCGGCATCGATGTCGCCCTCGCCGACGAAAATCGGGTCGTTGTCCATGCCGTGAATCTGCACCGCGACACCGCCCGGCCAGGGCCCGAAGGCCCACTCGCCGCTGATCGGTAGGCAGGAATAAAAGAGCAGAGCTGCGCGGGCGCCGGGCCGTGTCTGCGCCAGCTTCTGCGCCGGCAGCACACCGAAGGAGAACCCGGCATAGACGAGCCCGGCAGGCAATTCGTCGGCGAGGCGCACGCCGCGCTCCCGCATGGCGTCGAATCCGATCTCGCCGATATAGGCGATCCCCGCTTCGATGCTCGGGAAGGTGCGCCCGTCATACAGATCGGGCGCGTGCACGATGTGACCGGCTGCCCTGATATCGTCGGCAAACGAGCGCACACCCGGAGTCAGCCCCTGTGCGTGATGGAACAACAGGATCTCAGCCATGAGGAGCCTCCGGGCGGGACGGTCGGGCGCATCGCCACTCTACAGCGTCGCAGCCTTGCCGGGAAGAGTGCGGATACTTGCGAAGCAACGTCTGCAAACCCGCCGAAAACCGATAACGGGAAATCTCCGTGACGCTCTACCGGACTGATAAGGCTGAAGAAGCTTTCCGAGACCTGTACATCGATTGCCCCATTCATAGTTTCAGGCTTTGCCGAACCACCGCGATGCGGCCTGCGCGGCTTCCTCAATGTCAGGCACAGCCTCACCAGCCCACGCCACAAAGCCGTCGGGGCGCACGAGCAGCGCGCTCAGCCCCATCCGATCCCTCGCATCGCCTGCAACATAGGTGATCCCATTCCAGCGGCCTGCCAGCGCTTGCAGCGGTGCGCCGGCGTCAAAGTCCAAAAGCAGGCCCTTGCCCTCCCTGAGATGATCGCCGAGCTTCGTTCCGTCGGCCAGCTCGGAGTCCGGAGCGCTGCGGCCGACCAGCGGGTGACTGCCGCCGAGATCGTAGCGGAGAGACACACCCCAGACGCGCTCGGCGAAGTATGTCGCGCCGTCGCGCGTGTCGATCAGATCGCGGATGATGGCTTCGAGCGCGCGCGAACTCCGGCTTGGCCGCATCAGCGCGACCTGGGCGCGCGACCAGTCGAGAACCTGGGCTCCAACTGGATGCCGTTCGCAGAAGTAGCTGTCGAGCAGGCCCTCCGGCGCATCGCCGCGGATCGTCGCTGCAAGCTTCCATCCAAGATTCATCGCGTCGCCGAGCCCGAGATTCAGGCCTTGGCCGCCCAAGGGGGAATGGATGTGCGCGGAGTCGCCCGCAAGCAGCACCCTGCCCTTGCGGTAAGCCGTCGCCTGATAGGCGCGATCCGTCCAGGTGGTGGCAAGATCGAGGCCCGTCAGCGTGACATCGGTGCCGGAGATATGCCGCAACACCTGCTGCACATGCTCCGGCGTGATCGGCTGCGTTCGGTGAAACGCGCCGCCATCGAAATCGACCATCGCGATCGTGCCGGGCTTTTGGTAGGTATACATCCCCGTCGGCGTGTAATGGCGGCCCGGGGCGAGTTTCTCCGGATCGGCCATCTCGAGTAGAACGGAATAGCCGGTGAACTCGGGATCGGTGCCAACGAATTCAAAGCCACCTGCCCTGCGCACGGTGCTGCGCCCGCCGTCACAGCCGATGAGCCACCGTCCGCGAAAGCTCTCACCACCGCCGCGAACGGTCACGCCTTCATCCGACTGGTCGAAACCGTCGACACCGAGCCCGCGCCGGATCTCCACGCCCATCGCGCTTGCGCGCGCGGCCAGGATGGATTCAAGGCGCTCCATCTCGACCGCCATGCTGGTGCCGGCCGGACCTGGCAGACGATAGGGCCACTTCGAGGTGTCGATGGTGTCGTGGAAGAACTGAATGCCGGCGAAATGGCCGCCCGGGCGGCGCGGCTGTTGCATCCAATGCGCTGAAGTCGATTGATCTTTTTCGCGCTGCGGCGCCAAGATGTCATCCAGCAACCCGCGACGGTAGAAGGCTTCGATGGTCGGCGCGGAAAGGCCGCGCATGCCGAACGGCAGCCGTTTCAACGGCGAATGCGGGTCCTCGGCCTGCTCCAGCACCAACACCGAGAGGCCGGCCAACCGCAGTTCGCAGGCGAGAAATAGACCGACAGGGCCGGCACCAGCAATCACAACGTCATGAATCATGAGAAAATCGGGCATGAACTACTCCTTTATGGTCGTTCGACCGGAGCAGTTCGTCGTTTCGAGAACCACACGGACGAACAGTGGGACGCTTGAGCAGCGTCCGTGTTCGTCGTGGAGAACTCATGCACGAGGCAAGGAACAGAGCTTTCGTTTCCGAAAGGACTTGGGCCAACCACACCAAATCATGCCTTTTCCGACATCGGCAACATAGCCGCCAGGCGATCGATCGGCAACAGAAGATATGCCTTTCTAAGGAAGGTTGGGGTAGAGCGTCAGTGCACGCCCGCGTGGCCTAAAAGCGGAGCTCTAAACCTTCGACAGGGTCTTTGGTGAAATCGGAATATCGTATCCAGCGAGGAACGACCTTAAACAACACGGCGCCGTTCTCGACAAACTCTCTCTCGACTGGAACGCTTTCAAGATGCGCCTTCTGGTATTCCTGCACGTCGGAGGCGGAAACCTTCATGGCATCGCCCTCATATTGCACCGTGATGTTCTTGTCCCAGCCGACGACAAGTGCGACGCTTCCCCTATCGGACAGGTTTTCAAACTTGCGCGTCTGTTCGAAGGTATCGAACACGATTTCGAGGTTGTCACGCACCGAAAAGTCAATGACCGCAGCTTCAGGCTTGCCGTCCGCATGCGATGTCGCGATCACCGCCAGGGTGTGCCGGCGCAAGAATTCCAAGATCACTTTCTTGCCTTGAGCGTTATCCATGGCTGAAATCCCCGAGGTGACGTAGAGGGGTATCGAGAGCATGCGAACCCGAAGCATCTCATATCTGAAGCCTGACACGGCGCCGGAGCGAGTCAAGATGTGACATCGGCTTCCCCTTCAGCCTGGAGGGTCGCGTATTCGCAGCCGCTCAGAGCAAACGAGAACCGGCATAGACTATGCCCGGCAGGCAGTTGGTCGCCGACAACATTAACCTCGCCCCGGAAACTGTCACCTTCTGCTTGCCGGACGCAATTCATCTCCTCTACATAGGCAGGAAAAAGAGGAGGCCGAGCATGCATTCCATCAAACACCCCGGCAAGACGATCGGCGATTTCTGCCGGCCGGATCAAATGGCTCTCGTCGTCTATGATATGCAGATCGGCATTATGCGGCAAATGCCTGACGGCGCCGGCATCACCGCCCGCGTCCTGTCGGTTCTGACCGCCGCGCGAGCATCGAACTTTCCCGTCATCTTCATGCGGCACATGTCGATGCCGCTCGCTCTGATGGGCGCCTTCCAGCGCCGTCAGGCCATGGCCTGGCAGAGGATCGACGATCCGGCCGCCATCAAGCCCTGGTTTCTCAGAGGAAGCGAAGGCTTCGAGATCGTGCCCGAACTTCAGCCGCGCTACGACGAGGCGGTGATCGACAAGATTACCTTTTCTGCTTTCGAAGGCACGCCTTTGTCGATCATTCTGCGCGATCTGGGTCTGACCAGCTTCGCCATTTGCGGCGTCGCCACCGAAATCGGCATCGAGCCGACGGTTCGCCACGGTGCCGACCTCGGGCTCGTGCCGCTCGTCATCAGCGACGCCTGCGGCGCCGGGCATGCCGAGGCCGCCGAGCGCTCATTCGCCAACATGGCCTTCATGGGAGATGCGGTGATCTGCCAGTCGGCCGATTTCATCGCAGCAGCCCGGCAGAGCTAACGCTCTCCCGACCTGCCGTGTGAGGCTTTGCGGCGAACGCGCGCACCCTTGGATCAGCCCCTGTGTGTGATGAAACAACAAGACCCCAGCCATAGGGAGCCTCCGGGGGTGGGACAGTAGGGCACACATTCTGCATCTCTACAGCGCCTCGCCTCACCGGGAAGATGTTAGTCGTGGGCCAGGCCGTCGAGCATTGCAGCTACATGTGGCAGCAGGAACCATTTCCGGTGTCATCGGCCGAACGTTGCAGGCGATTGTCGACACTCTGGCTGTTTCCTTCCGGCGGCAGGTCCATGGCGATGTTGGATGCGAAGAAGCCGTTCGGTTTCAGCGTGAAGCCGGCATATTCCACGGGCATGATCGGAAAATCCTCGGGCTTGCAGACATGGGTATGGCCGAAGGAATGCCAGAGCACGATATCGGCATTCTCGATTTCGCGGTTCTGCTTGACGTAACTCGGCAGGCCGTCGCCGCCGGCATGCACGTTCGGATAATCGCCGCTCGCATATTTTTCCTTGGCATCGAAGGCCGTGACCCAGATGTGTTTCTTGGCGAAACCGCCGCGCTGGGCAACGGTCGAATCCGGCTGGGCAAGCATGACCGGCGACGGCATGACGACAATCTTGTAGCCCGGCGCCTTGCAGACGCTGTTCTCTATGTTGGTGTTGGAGACTTTCCAGTAACGGCCGGTCTCGCCACTGGCGAGTGCAGGCGAATCGAGTTCGCGTTTCAGTACACGGCTCTTGGTATCGAAGACATTGCCATAGGGATTGTCTTCACCCCAGGGACGCGGCACGAACTCATGCTCGGTTACCGTATTGTCGCCGCCGTCGACATCCATGTGCAGGCGCGCATTGAAGAAATGCTGGTGGGTCGGACCGCCGAGATTGTCATCGACCATGCCGCCCCATGGATAGATTTCGCCGGTCGCGACCGCCGCCGTCTGGATGATGCCGGTGAGCTTGGCTTCGAGCTGGATCGTGCCGTCCTGGTAGAGATACCAGTAGAAGCCGTAATCATAATTGCCGACGGTTGCGAAGAAGGAGATGACGAGGCGGCGCGAACGGCGCACTTCGAAAACACCGTTGCGGAATTCGTAATGCTTCCAGAGGATGCCGTAATCCTCCTCATGCATGCAGATGGCATTCTTCATGATGAAAGGCTGGCCGAAATCGTCCGCCGCCGGCACGTCGAAATAGTGAATATGGCCGAGGCAGTCGCAGCCGAGTTCGAGACAATTGGCCAGGCGTCCGAGACCATATTCGCCGGCATCGAAGGCGCTCTTCCAATAGTGGTTCGCGGTCGGATCAGCGTAGGGCACGACCATTTCGGTGACACTGGCGCGAAAGACGACGGGCCGCAGCCTGCCCTGATCCGTGATGCCGAGTTCATGCAGAACGAGGCCCTCGCGCGGGGTGAAACCGACACGGAAACTCCAGTTCTGCCATTCGACTTTCCAGCCGTCGACAGTAAAGCTCGGCCCTTGCGGCTGAACGATATGCAGCGGCGTGAGATCGGGCCGCGGTTCCGGGAAGGTTTCGCGGCCATAATTGCGCTTCTTCCTCGGGACCGGAATGATCTTCTCATCGTCGACGAGATCGACCACTCGGTTGGTGATCAGATCAACGACCGCGACTACGCCCTCGATCGGATGCGCGTAGCCGTTGTCACGGACATCCTCGCGCCAATAGGACACGGCGCGGACGATACGCTTTCCCTTCTCGAATTCGCGGCCAAAATAGCCCGAGGAAAAAGGATCGATCTGGATGAGCGGAATATCCTCGTCGGTAATGCCGCGCTTCTTGACGGCAGCGATCCAGCGCGGATCGGATTTGACGGTGCCTTCAACGGTTTCGAACTCGCACAGCATGACCGGCGGCTGGCCATAAGGCAATTCATCGAGAGGCAGCCGGATATAGGAGGATACCGTGCCGGCAGTCAGGTTGACGATGCCCTCGAAGGTCTCGCCATTGCTGATATCCATCGCCAGGATGAAGGCGAGGCGCGGCAGCCTGTCGCCCAAGCGATGGGCGGCAAGATCCGCCTTGGTCGGCTCCTCCAGCCGGGTTATCGGAAAGCGGAAGGTGGGTGCGAGTGTCTGCGTATCCTTGAGTATGGCAACGGCAGAAGCGATCTCGTCAAGGCTCAGAGGATCGAGCGGATGGGTAACTGCGACAACGGCGTCCATGGATATACCTCTTTGGCTTTGGGCCTCTTGGTTTCGGAAGAGACGACGCAGCATGGCGCGTCGCTAGCTACGGTGATCAGGATCGACCGGAGCAGATCTGCGTCTCGATCATCATCGTGCCTCGATGAATGCAGAACACTGAGCAGAAGGCGTGCGCTTCAATGGCAACCAACAATGTTGCGCCGGCAAGGGTCGCGACCGCGAGAACGAGAAGGCGATCGACGGGTGCAAGTTCGAAAACGGCACTCATTCGAAGACCTTTCCAAGGGAGGCGTAGAGAGCGGGCTTGGATCTCTTGATCTGGACCGCAAACAGCGCGCCAAGAATGCCCACCAGCACCATGGCATAGGGGAAAGCCTTGACGATCGGGCTTTCACTGCCGGAAAGGAGTGAAAGATTGGAACTGACCAGCACCAGCGAACCAACGAGGCCGAGCAGCGCCAGCGCCGGAGCGATCATCGTGGTCCAGGCGCTATATCCGTTCGGCGTCTTGCGGAAGAACATGACGATCGCGACGGAGACCAGCACCTGCACCAGCAGGATACCGATACCTGCAAGCGCTGCCATCCACGAGAACACGACAGTGTAGGGGTCGGCGCCGAAGATGACGAATAGGGCAAGGACGATGGCCGCGATCAGACTTTGCAGCAGACCCGCAGCATAGGGTGAGCCATGCTTGCCGTGAACCTTGCCGAGCACCTGTGCGGCCAGGCCTTCACGGCCCAGGGCGAAGAAGTAGCGGTTGAGCGTATTGTGGAAGGACAGAATGCAGGCAAACAGGCTGGTGATCAGCAACACGTTCATCACCTGGCTCGACCATGCGCCGAGCACGGAATTGGCGGCGGCGAAGTAGAAGCTGTCAAGGCCGGCAGCAGCAGTGGCCTGCACCTTGCTTGGACCGTAGAATTGCACGATTGCCCAGGTGGAGAAGGCATAGAAGAGTGTGATGAGCAGCACCGCGACATAGGTGGCACGGGGAATGGTCTTTTCCGGATTTTCGGCTTCTTCGCCAAAAATGGCCGTAGCTTCGAAGCCGATGAACGAACCGATGACGAAGACCAGCGCCGCACCTAGGCCGGGCGCGAAGACCGACGATGGCATGAAGGAGGAGAAGCTGATGCCTTCCGGTCCGCCACCTGAAAAGACGATCGCGAGATCCAGAACCAGCAATATGGCGATTTCAGCAATCATGCAGACGCCGAGGATCGCGCCTGAGAAGGCGATGTTGCGCTGACCGCAGACCAGCACGACGACCAGTGCTGTGAAAGCCCAAGCCCACCAGGGCAGGACCAAACCGAGGGGCGCTATGGCATTGGCCATGAAGAAACCGAACAGGCCGTAGATGGCGATCTGAACCGCGCTATAGGTGACCAGCGCCATGAAGGCGCCACCCACGCCAGCCGGCTTGCCGATGCCATGGGTGATATAGGTGTAGAAAGCGCCTGCCCCGTCCACATGCCGGCTCATGGCGGTGAAGCCGACCGAGAAGAGCAGGTAAAGCAGGCCGGCGAGCACGAAAGCGCCGGGGACGCCGGCGCCATTGCCAAAAGCAAAGGCAGCCGGCGAAGCGCCGACGACGGCCGTGAGTGGCGCGGCCGCGGCAACGACGAAGAACACGATGTGGGCGAGGCCGACCGAGTTCCTGGCCAGACGACGCTCCGGCGATAATGGTGCGGGCATGCTTGCTTCCAGTGTCATGGAGAACCCCTCTTTGCTTGTTTGTTGCCAAGAAGGTAAGCGCGGCGATCTGGCCCCGAAATTGCAGTTTATGCCAATGAATCGATAATTCGCGCCACGACGGTCACCGGAGACGCTGAAAATGGCAGTTGCATCGCATTTGATCAGCCGCATGCCCACAGTTGCTTCAATTCGAGCCTCCGTCTTGATCCCGCTGGTGCAACAAATCGATAAAAGATCCGGGAAAACCGACCTCCTTCTCGCTTCGCACGGCATTTTGCGCTCGCAATTGGACGATCCCTACGCTGTCCTGCCCATGGCGCGTTATGTCGCGCTGTTCGAGGAGGCCGCGACGATAACCGGCGAACCGGCACTGGGAGCTCGCATGGGCACCGGGTTCAAGCCCGCCGACATCGGCCCCATCGGCATGCTCTTTGCGCTCTCGCCGACCATTCGCAGCGCTTTCGAACGGCTGTCGAAATATGTGAACGCGGTACAAGGCGCGACCAGTTCCGGCGTGTTCGAGGAAAATGGCGATTTTGTCTGGAGCTACCGGATCGTCGATCCAGCGATGTGGCCGCGCCGGCAGGACAGCGAATTCACGATCGCCGCCTCCTGTCAACTCGTCCGCTCGTGCTTCCGCCGTGGCTGGCGGCCGATCGAAATCCAACTCGAGCATCACGCCCCTCGCGACGCCGGTGTGCTGGAACGCATCTGTGGCGCGCCCATCCTGTTTGCCCAATCCGGCAACCGGATCGTCATGAACAGGGCGGAGGCTGATCGTGTGCACCGTGCGGAAGACAAAAGCCTGGTCGAGATCCTGGAGCGGCATATCGGCGATCTCGTCAACGAGCCAGCGGCCGGCGATATCGTCACGGAAAAGGTCCAGGCTCTGATCGGCATCTATCTCGGCCGCAAGCCGGTGACGGTCGCAACCCTTGCCGCCGAACTGAAGATGTCGCCGCGAAGCCTGCAGCGCCGGCTGTCGGAGGAAGGCGTGTCGCTTCGCGATCTCGTTCGCCAGCACCGCCAGACACTTGCCGCCCACTATCTCGGCGACCGACATGCCGCACCGATGTCCGAGATTGCCAGTGTGCTGGGTTATGCAGACAACACGGTGCTATGGCGTGCACTGCGATCCTGGGAAAAGAAGGGGAACGACCCATCTTCGACAGGTTGATCGAAGAAGCATGGCAACGGAGATAGCCCGATAGCTGCCCACGCCAGATCGCGGCATTCTCCAACGCGCCTCATCCTTGTACGTTGCGATCCAAAGGATCGCCTCGAAGGACACGCCGCAGCGCCGCTTCTTGCGCCATTGCATCTAACGCCGGAACACCTGCCTCGCCCTTCGAGGCCCCTTCGGGGCACCTCAGGATGAGGCTCTCTTGAGCGTTGCGCCTGCCCGGTGACGGCGCTCGACGCCCTTTGCCGCCAGGATGTCGTCGACGGCGGTTGACGTCAGAAATTCCGACAGTTGCTCGGCAGCGTCTGCGTCGGTTGAATCAGCGCTGATGCCGATGGCGAAGTCGATGTAACTTTGGAGTTCTGCCGGAAATTGACCCACAAGCATGACCTCGGGAGCAGCGGCGAGAATCGACGTCACGGGAACGACGCCCAACTCGGCCTCGCCACGGCCGATGGCCGCCGCTGTCTGCCCTCCTGATATGGCCACCAGCTTGGGCTTCACCTCATCGGCAATTCCCAGGCTTTCCAGCAAACCGGAGAAATAGCCGCCGCTGCTTCCTTCACTGGCGAAGGCGATTGATCTGGCGCTCTTCAACGCATGTTTGAATGCTCCCACCGACCCAATGTCGAGCGGCCGATTGCCTGCCTTGGCCGCTACCCCCATTGCGATCCGGCCGAACGCGACCTCGCTCCCCGCCTTGACTTTTCCCAAGGCGGTCAGATCCTCAACCAGGTTCGGATTGGTGATGACGAGGTCAAAAGCTTCCCCGGCTTCAATCTGCTTCTTGACGACAGGATTGAGTTCCCACTTGACCGCAACCGTGAATCCTGTGGCAGTTTCGAACCGGGATATGAGAGCAAGGACGGCAGGTCGGACCGCAATAGCGCCAAAGAGCCGGATTTCCTGAGTCATGACCGAAATCGATCTTGTCCAACCGACCCTACGGCCCCGTCCCAAAGAACGCCACCCGCGTGAAAATCGTATAGTCCGCCTCCGACACCATCAGCGCCACGAAAACCAGCACCAGCAGCGGCGGCAGCAGGATGGCGTAGACGAGCGCCAGCCGTTCCCAGGCCATGTGCATGAAGACGGCGACGATCAGCCCGGCCTTCAGCATCATGAACACCAGGATCAGCGTCCACCTCAAGTAGCTCTGGACGCCGAGATAATCGACCATGTAGGACCCCGCGCTGAGCACGAAGAGCAGGCCCCAGACGAGGAAATAGAGCCGGAGCGGATGCTGCTGTCCGGTGTGTGCCTGTGCATGCGTTTGGACTTGTGCATGCGCCGTTGTCTCGCTCATGACGACCTCACCACAGATAAAAGAATGCGAAGATGAAGACCCAGACCAGGTCGACGAAGTGCCAGTAGAGGCCCATGATCTCGACGGCCTCGTAGCGGCCTTTCCGGCTGGTGAAGAAGCCGCGCCGTTCCACATCGAAATCGCCCCGCCAGACCTTGCGGGCGACGATGATGAGGAAGATGACGCCGATCGTGACATGGGTGCCGTGAAAGCCGGTGATCATGAAGAAAGTCGATCCGAACTGTGCCGCCCCCCACGGGTTTCCCCAGGGGCGCACCCCTTCGGTGATCAGCTTCGTCCATTCGAAGGCCTGCATGGTGACGAAGGTTGCGCCGAGAAGCGCTGTCAGCAGCATGAGGATCGCCGTCGTGCGGCGGTCGCGGCGATAGCCGAAATTGACCGCCATCGCCATGGTGCCGCTGCTCGAGATCAGCACGAAGGTCATGATCGCAATCAGGATCAGCGGCACGTCCTGGCCGCCGATATGGAGCGCAAAGACCTCGCTCGGATTGGGCCATGGAACGGGCGTCGACATGCGGGCGGTCATATAGGCGATCAGGAAACAGCCGAAGACGAAGGTGTCGCTCAAGAGAAAGATCCACATCATCGCCTTGCCCCAGGAGGCGGTCTTGAAGGCGCGCTGATCCGAGCTGAAATCGGCCGCGACACCGCGCAGACCGGCCGGCCTGAGGCCTGGCTCGCCGTGTGTCTCGATAGTCTGTGCCATCTGCAAAGCTCCTAATTCAGAAGGGTGCGGCAGAGATCGACGAAATCATTCGCCCAGCCGGCAAAGAGCGCGAAGAGCAGCAGCCAGACGGCGAGCATAAAATGCGAATAGATGGCGGAAAGATCGACGCTGAGGCGCAGCCTGTCCGGCGTGACGTCGGTTGAAAATGCCCTGACCGTCGTATGCGTGAGCACGGCGAGTCCGCCGAGGATATGCAGGCCGTGCAGGCCGGTCAGCATGTAGAAGAAGCTGTTGGCGGGGTTATCGGCCAGCACATAGCCGGCCGCCGTTAGCTCCCGCCATGCCTGGATCTGCCCGGCGAGAAAGAAGACGGCAAGGCCAAGTCCTGTCACGAGCGCCGGCCGCAGGCTTTCCATGCGGCCCTGCCCCGCCTCTCGTCTCGCCCATTGCAGCGCCGCACTGCTCAAGGCGAGTGCTGCGGTGTTCACCCAGAGCAGCCGGGGGATTGGCATGCCCCACCAATCGGCCGACGCCATACGCATGAAATAGGCGCTGACGGCAAGGCTGAAGACGGCGCCGACGACGCCGAGAAACACGAAGAGGCCGATCTTCACCGCCGGCGGCTGTTGCCGCTCAGTGCCGATATGATCCGGCATCTGCACCGACCCGGTTTCGAGCCAGGGCTTCGAGGTCAACCGCTGCCCGGAAAGCCACCAGATCATGATGGCGGCGATGGCGGCCAGGAAGATCAGCACGACGCTCATGCCGGAACCTCCCGGGTGATGCCGTCGCTTGCCGGCACATTCTGCGGAATGAAATCCTCGGTCGCCCCGGGCACGCTGTAGTCATAGGCCCAGCGGTAGACGACCGGCAGATCCTTGCCCCAGTTGCCGTGGGCGGGCGGCGTCTGCGGCGTCTGCCATTCGAGCGTCGTTGCCCGCCATGGATTGCCGCCGGCCTCCCTGCCCCGGAAAAGGCTCCAGACCAGATTGAACAGGAACACCATCTGCCCAGCCCCTACAACAAGCGCCATGACGGTGATGAAGATATTCAGCGTATGGGCCGAAGGCGGAACGAAGGCCGTTTGTCCCATCTCGAAATAGCGGCGCGGCACCCCGAGCAGGCCGAGATAATGCATCGGGAAGAAGATTGCATAGGTGCCGAGGAAGGTAATCCAGAAGTGGATCTGGCCGAGCACCTCGTCGAGCATGCGTCCCGTCACCTTCGGATACCAGTGATAGATGGCCCCGAAGATGACGAGGATCGGCGCCACCCCCATGACCATGTGGAAATGCGCGACGACGAACATCGTATCCGACAGCGGCACGTCGACGACGACGTTGCCGAGGAAGAGGCCGGTCAGGCCGCCATTGACGAAGGTGACGATGAAGGCGAGTGCAAAGAGCATGGGCAGCGTCAGGTGGATGTCGCCGCGCCAGAGCGTCAGCACCCAGTTATAGACCTTGATGGCCGTCGGAACGGCGATGATCAGCGTCGTGGTGGCGAAGAAGAAGCCGAAGGCCGGGTTCATGCCGCTGACATACATGTGGTGCGCCCAGACGACGAAGCTCAGCGCACCGATGATGACGATCGCCCAGACCATCATGCGATAGCCGAAGATATTCTTGCGCGCATGCGTGCTGATCAGATCCGAAACGATGCCGAAGGCCGGTAGAGCAACGATATAGACCTCGGGATGGCCGAAGAACCAGAACAGGTGCTGGAACAGGATTGGGCTGCCGCCGCCATGCTGCAGCTGCGTGCCCATCTCGACGATGGCGGGCATAAAGAAGCTGGTGCCGAGCACGCGGTCGAACAGCATCATGACGCAGGCGACGAAGAGGGCGGGAAAGGCAAGCAGCGCCATGACGGTGGCGGTGAAAATGCCCCAGACGGTAAGCGGCATCCGCATCAGCGTCATGCCGCGCGCCCGCCCCTGCAGCACCGTCACCACATAGTTCAGCCCGCCCATGGTGAAGCCGATGATGAAGACGATCAGAGAGGAGAGCATCAAGAGGATGCCCCAGTCCTTGCCGCCGGGTGTGCCTGACAGAACCGACTGCGGCGGATAAAGCGTCCAGCCGGCTCCTGTCGGGCCGCCGGGGGCGAAGAAGCCGGCAACGAGGATCAGCACGGCAAGCAGATAGATCCAGTAGCTCAGCATGTTCGCATAGGGAAACACCATGTCGCGGGCGCCGACCATCAGCGGAATGAGGTAATTGCCGAAGCCGCCGAGGAAGAGCGCGGTCAGGAGATAGATCACCATGATCATGCCGTGCATGGTGATGAACTGGTAATAGTGATCGGCATCGATGAAGGAGAGAGCGCCGGGAAAGGCGAGCTGAATCCGCATCAGCCATGAGAGCACCAGCGCCACCAGGCCGATCGAGATGGCGGTAATCGAATATTGCACGGCGATGATTTTCGCATCCTGGCTGAACACATATTTCGTCCACCAGCTATGTGGATGATAAAGCTCGACATCCTCGACTTCAGCGGATGGAATGCTGCCGGATGGAATCTCGACCATGATTTCTCTTCCCTTTCCCCGCCGGTTAACCGAACCGGCAAGCGATCTGTGACCGCTACGCCGGTTCAGTTTGCCGGCGGCGGTTCTCCCGATGACGCTGTCAACTGGGTGAATGTCTGCTGCTGCCCGAGCCAGGTCTGGTAGTCCGCATCCTCGTCGACGACGACGGTGCCGCGCATTTGCGGATGGCCGACGCCGCAGAGTTCGGCGCAGAGAATCTCGAAGGTCCCCGTCCGGGTCGGCGTGAACCAGAAATAGGTGATCATGCCGGGGATCATGTCCATCTTGGCGCGGAACTCCGGCACGTAGAAATCATGGAGCACATCGACCGAACGCAGCAAGATGTGCACCGACTTGCCGATCGGCAGATGCAGCTCGCCGCCCTCGATGATGACGTCGTCAAGGCCGCTTGCATCATTCTTGTCGAGGCCGAGCGGATTTTCGGGGGTGACGTCGCGCGTCTCGGCCCGGCCGAGCTTTCCGTCGGCTCCGGGCAGCCGGAAGCTCCACTGCCACTGTTGGCTGACGACCTCGACCGATGCAGCATCTTTGGGCACCGTAATGAACTGGTTCCACACGATCAGGCCGGGGGCCAGCATCGCCGCAACGCCGATCGCCGTTCCCCCTCCCAGCAGCAATTCCAGCCTGCGGTTCTCGGGCTCGTAATGCGCCCGGTTGCCTGGCTTGTGCCGGAAGCGAAAGACGCAATAGGCCATGAACGAAACCACCGCCACGAAGACGATGCCGGTGATCCAGAAGGTGATGACGAGGGTGCTGTCGATATAGGTCCAGTTGGACGCGATCGGCGTCCACCACCACGGGCTCAGCACATGGAACAGCACGGAGCCGACGACAATCAGGGCGAGAATCAGCACGACAGCCATGTCCGCTCCTCCTCGAGCAGTGACCCGTGAAACCGCATTGCGTAAAAAGTCCGTCTTTATTATCGCATAGATAGAAAATATCGGCAATTACGGCAATTTAGGCACGCGCCACCGGCCGCGAACCGTCATTTGCAGTAATGCCCGCAGTTGGAATATTGCCCATCATTTTGAATATTGCTTCAGATAGGCGATGAGATCGGTGATTTCCTGATCGTCCTTCAGGCCGACGAAGGCCATTTTCGTGCCCTTCACCTTCGCTTTAGGATTGTGCAGATAGTCGCGTAGCGTCGCCTCGTCCCAGACGAGACCGCCGTCTCCGGCCGCCTTCATTGCGGACGAATAAGCGAAGTTCGGGTGCGTTCCGGCCTTCCGGCCGAACAGCCCGTTCAGCGACGGGCCAACCTTGTTCGTATCGGAATCGGCGATATGACAGGTCGCGCATTTCTTGAAAACGACAGCACCCGCCGTCGGATCGCCCGCCTGCGCCCCGGCGCTACCGGGGAAAAGGGTAATAACGGATGCGGCGATCAGCAGAACAACACGGTAATCCATGGCAAACCTCATCCTCCCAAAGGTCGCCACCCACTCGCACCCTCCACAATCATTCGCGTGCGGGTAGTGGTTCTATCCTTAAAGCTTAGTCCTTCGCGGGTGCAAGTCAATCCGTTCCAGTGGGCCACATGGACGCAATCTGATGTCGGCGGATCCGGCGCAGATGATGCAGGTCCCGCGCCACCTCAGCTGCCGCGACTATGCCCCGATCGAAAGCGCCTCGTTCACCGCCAACTCCGCCATGGAAAGCGCTGCCTCGCGGGTCCTCGCGGCGGCGATGAAGCGGCCGTTGTGGCAGAAGCTCGCCCCCTCTATGCAGCAAACCGCCTCCAGTGCGCCATTGGTGAGCCCGGCCCAGGTCGCCGGCAGGTCGGCCCGGAGTTCAAAGCCCTCGTCGCCGCGGCGAATGCCGGTCACGCACCAGTCCTTTTCGCGCGGATGAACGACGAACAGCAGGTGATCGGCGCCAGCCTTGACGATGGCGGGACGGAAGGGCATCCCCCTCGGCAATTCCAGAACACGCCCCTCTCCCGCCGCCTCGATCGCCCGATGCACGATCGCCTCGGCCCGCAATTTTGCGGCACTCTGGGCGATCCTGGCCTCGACGAAACTGCGGGCAATCGCAAGGGCCGCGTGGAAGGCGTGATCGTCGGCTTCAGGGCCCGTCTCGTCGAAAACCGGTTTCAGGGTCTCCAGCAGCGCCGGCAGTGTCAGCCCGGCCAGCGGCCCCGACGGGCTAAGCGCACCGTTGTCGGTCCGATCGATCGGCAGCACGAAGCTGGCGTCGAAAGAGCCATGCATCGCTTCCACATGTGCTTCGGGAAGACTGGAGGCTGCCAGATAATCACGGCCATAATGCTTCCAGATCAGGCCGAACGAGCTGTAGGGCTGGCCATCGTCGCGTAGCGGCGCGGCGCGCTGGTGGTGATCGAATATCCCGGCAGCAGGATCATAGGCTCCGCCGACATCATAAATGATCCGGTCTTCGCCCGGCGTGATCCACTCCGGCGCCCGGCTGCGGACGATACGCGCCTGCGGGAAAAGCCGGGTCAGGATGACGCTCGACAGCAATTCGTCGGCATGAAAGCCACCGGAATGGGTGACGAGGAAATCGGGGATCATGGAAGCTATGCGCCTTGTCGTTCGCGGACGATCCGCTTGCCGGTCGGCTTGAGATAACCGTTGCCGCCTGCCATCTCAACCCATACCTTAAATCGGTGTCGATTTAAGAATAAAAATGATGCACCAATCCAATGTGTTACAGCGCCCTTTCGCACATCGCCAAAATACCATCTCCAGCTGAATTCATCGAAGCCCCTGAAGGGTGCTCAGGATAAGAGGCAGTCCGTGGAAATCCCTCAGCACTTTCACGTTGTCGAGACGGCCGGATGGCTTGTGAACCACCGCATGAACTCCGCCCTTCCCGGTTACCTCATGATCAGCTCCAAGACCGACACCAACGACCTGTCGGATTTGCCTGAAGACGCTTTGGCCGAATTCGGCCCATTGCTCGCAAGGGCTCAGAGTACGCTGAAACGGCAATTGAATGCGCAGCGCGTCTATATCGGCCGGTATGGACATGCGCCCGGTTATCCGATCCATTTCCATGTGATCCCGATATATGACTGGGTGGAGGAGTTGTTCTGGAAGGACGCTCGATATCGTCTGCTCAAGAATTTCGCAGAAGGACCCGGGGAAACCGCAACGGATGGCGCGGAACTGACGCTGTTTGTCTGGCGGGAGTTCTGCGAACGCGCAGAGCCGCCACCGGTCAAAGGGCCATCGGTCTCAGAGGCCATCGAGTTGCTGCGGGAGACAATGCGGTTTCCGGCGTCTCAAGCCTAAGACAACAGCGGTCCCGGCTGTCTTGCGACGAGTGCACGGCCGGCTGCCGCGCCGGCATGCAGGCAGATGAGCCCAATCGCCGCGAGAGAATTGATCAACAGAACATCAGCCACGACCGCTGCCGAAAATGCGCCCTCACGGGACGGAAGCACCACTGTTGCGGCAAGCAGCACGCCTTCATAGGCAACGAGGGTCATAGCAGTGGATTTCCTCGCCGCCACGCGGCTACAACGCATCCAGCGGTATCTTCAGATATCGCCGGCCATTCCCCTCCGGCTCCGGCAATCTCCCGCCTTGGATATTCACCTGCAGCGCGTGCAGCATCAGCTTCGGCTTGGGCAGCGTGCGGTCTCGCGCCTGGCGCAGCGCCACGAAGCCGGGCTCGTCAACACCCGCAATATGAAGATTGGCGCGCTTCTGCGCAGCCACCGTGCTTTCCCAGCGCGGGTGCCGGCCGCCGGGCTGATAGTCGTGGCCGGAAAAGAGCCGGGTCTCCTCGGGCAGCGACAGGATCGCCTGGATCGAGTGCCAGAGGGAGCTAGCACTGCCGCCCGGAAAATCCGTGCGCGCAGTGCCGGAATCCGGCGTGAACACCGTGTCGTGCACGAAGGCGGCGTCACCGATCACATAAGTGATCGAGGCGAGTGTGTGCCCGGGCGAAAACATCACGCGGGTTTTAAGCGTGCCGATCTCGAACGTGTTGCCATCGGCAAACAGCCGGTCCCATTGCGAGCCGTCGGTTTTAAGCGCCGGGCAGTTGTAGATCTCCTTCCAGAGCGTCTGGACGTCGGTGACATGCGCGCCGATCGCCGTCGGCGCACCGGTCTTTCCCTTGATGTAATGTGCGGCGGAGAAATGATCGGCATGCGGATGCGTGTCGAGGATCCACTCGACCGTCAGCCCCTCACTTTCGATATGAGCAAGGATGGCGTCGGCATTGGCCGTTCCGGTCGTCCCCGACATTTCATCGAAATCGAGCACCGGGTCGATGATGGCACAGCGTTTCGTCGCCGGGTCGGAAACGACATATTGCACACTGCAGGTGCGGGGCTCAAAGAAGGCCTTCACATGAGCCGCCTGCCCCGACCGCCTTTCCAGCCAGCGGCGCGCGCCGGCAAGATCGAAGCCGAGGTTTTGACCGAAGGCCTCGATATCCCCGTGCTTCATCCGCCCGTCCAGCACCTCGCCCAGTGCATAGAGCGTCAGCGCCCGCGTACCGCTCTTGCAATGGGCGATGACCGGCCCCTTCGCCTGCGTCACCGCCGTCTGGAAGGCGCGGATATCGGCCTCGGTGATCTCGGCCCCCTTCACTGGCACGAAGCTGTAGGCGAGCCCGACGGCGGCGGCGGAAGTCTTTTCCGCCGTATTGCCCGGCTGCCCCGGCTCCTCGCCATCCGGCCGGGCATTGATGACGGCGGCAAAGCCATCAGCAGCGAAGGCGGCAAAACCTGCGGCGTCGGGCTGCCCCGCCACCGTTATCAGCTCATTGACCTTCACGGATGTCATCGAAACCCCTGCGCCCGCATCATGCAGTATCGCATGTATTACACTACAATCGCACAAGTATATCTCAGAGCGCAAGAATAGCTTCGGCCCGGCCGGTGCGCTGTCAAAACGACAGCGTCACCGAACTTGTCTGATCTCGACATGCATGGCGCTGGCGCTGACGACGATGCCGCCGTCGAGCATGTCCTCCTGTATGTAGCCTCGAGAGGCGACACAGGGCGGGCAGGCCCAGATCGGCCGCCGCGCCGCTGGATCGACCCAGCATTGCGAGCGGATGGAGCGGCGGCACGCGTGTCATGCGCTCGCCGATCTTTACGATCCAGGTCGTAGTGACGCCTCCGATAACCTCCAAAGCCGCCCGCAAGACGCGGGCGACAGCATCGTCGTGCGGCATCAGCCTCACGCGCATACGATCAGTCCTGGCCCTGCAGGCGGTCCATGACCTGGAGCAAGAGATCGGCGCAGGCCTTCATCGGTTCGTCCTCGGCGCATTTGAGGTCGATCCTGGTGTTGCCGTCCTCTATGCGGAAATGCGCCGCCTTGGAGGGCGGCGGGAGCATCGGGTGATGACCGCGGAAGCCCCTGTCGCCACGGAAGCCGCCGTCATCGCGGAAGCCCATCTCGCCTCTCGGGCCATGCCATTGGCGATCGGGGCCATCGGGACGTTCTCTCGCGTCCGGCCGGTCCATCGTCGGCCCATCCATCGTCGACCCATCATCACCGGAGGCAGATGGAGGCGCTGGCGGCGGCGAAGGCGGTGTGCTGGATTCGGGCACGGCGGGCGGTGTGCCGGCCGATGGCGGGATGGGCGTTTGTTGCGCGAAAGCGACGCCGGAGAGCGCGGCGAGGGCAATGCCTGAGAGAAGAAGTCTTTGCATGGGAACGTTCCTGTGTCGGAGATATCAACTGCGTGGGTAAACACCGCAGCGCGGCTTTGGTTCACGCCCGTCAGCGCCTGTGATCGAAATCTCCAAACTGTCTGTGCGGCGGACCTTTCAGCGGACGCAGCGCTTCGGTTCGTCCATCGTGGCGAACAAGGTGGCTCGCATGCACAAAGCCGTCGTCGAAGCGTTCCTGGACGGTGACGGCTTCATCCTTCGCGACAAGGTCCCCATCCTCGCCAGCCCGGCCGGTTTCAACAAGCGCCTTGCCGCTCTCATCCTGCAGCACGAACTTGTTGGCGTGGATCTCGGCGACCTTGGCGAATGGGGCGGTGGGGTTGCGGTGTGTGTTGTGTTTGCCGGTGGGGTTAGGGCGGTGGGTGTTGGGCGGGGGTGAGCGGCGGTGAAAGGGCAGCACCGCTTAATCGTCACCGAACCACTTGTCATCGCGTTCCGAGCGCCGACTGCCTGGATAGAACCCGCCAGAACCAAAATACGTCAGTTCTCGGACGTTGTCCCAGCTTGGTCGACGCATCATGTCTCCTCTCACTTCGCACAATATTGCCGCTGAAAAGGATAAGTCTGCAGTGAGCGTGCTGGGAGCAACCCCGACTAAACTTCGGCAGGCTCGCCATGTCTTGCGGTTCAAACGGAAAGGCCCAAATGTCCCGACTTGAATACTCCCGAGCCAGCCTTCTGGCTTATCGTAGCGATTGAGCCACCTAACTTCCGAGGCCGGCGGCCTTTTTAAAGCAGTTCTTTCGACCGAAGCTACCGATGTGCTTTCGTCGTCACCGTGGGATACTTTCAGCGTGTAAACGGTACGGTGACCTGTGGCATATTCTAGGACGGCAGCGAAGCTCTCACCGGCCCTAAGATCGAAATCAACCTTCGTAAGCAACAGATCCTGGTCGTCAAAGAAACAAAATGATGCTGTTCCGCTATCAAAGGCGAGCCGACCGAGCCCACGTATAGCGAAAAGATTCCATTCACGATTTTCTGCAAACACCTTTTCGTCTGCGATAGCTTTTACAAAAATGTGCCCATCAGCACCGAAAGAAGTTCCAAAGAAAAATAAAAATTTGGCATCGCTCGACTGAGCGAAACTAAGATCCGAAAGCAAGATCTCTCTGACTGTTCGGGCGTGAATTTTGGCTATATTGGCATCGTACACGAAGACTAAGTCTTCGGTCAGGACGACAGCAGCCAGTTCATCAGCCAGAGCTGCGAGATGAGCGTCATGCTGACTGATACTGGCAAAATCTTTGCCGCTCGCCAAAACTTTTACGTTGGCATCCAAGAAATTGGTAAGGATAAGATCGATCGGGGAAAGGTTGCGACGGAAGTCTGCTAGCCGCTCAAAAGCTTCGTCTTTTGCGCGCTCGGTCGTATAGAAAGAAATGCCGCGAGAAGCGAGAAGCGATAGCGCTATCCAACCCGCTCCTTCCGATATGAGAGCCGCATCAAGCAGCACGTTGGCATCCAGCACAACGTTTTTTATATCTTCTGGTATCGGGCGATGCGTCCAGCATTCTGGCCACCTGTCTCCAAAGTATCTCGCCATATCTTCCCCTGTTATGAAGCGACATCACACTTGCAAGCTCTGAGAAAGATAGTCCCGAATCCCAAAGAGATTGACACCGAAGCGTTCGGCATCGCCGGGATAGACTACAATCGTCAACTTATTCGAGAAATTTTATCGCGCGATGCGTCGCGTAATACTCCCCTCAAAGCCACAACCCAGTCCCCTTCCCCATCATCGCCGCTCTCGCCGAGGCGTCTTTCGCCTCGCCTCTGCCTTGTTGCTCGCGTATCCTGACACACGATTCGCCGTCCGCAAACGAGGGTGGGCATGAACGAAGCATCAAAGGAGAGCGCGATGTCGGACGCCAAGAGCGGCATTTCTGGACTACGGCCGCATATTACAGTCATCGGCGTCGGCGGCGGTGGTGGCAATGCGATCAACAATATGATCGCGGAAAAGCTGGCAGGCGTCGAATTCGTTGCCGCAAACACGGATGCTCAGGTGCTGGCCACCTCCAAGGCGACGCGCCGCATCCAGCTTGGCGCGAATGTGACCGAGGGTCTCGGCGCCGGTTCGCTGCCTGAGGTCGGCCATGCGGCTGCCGAAGAGTCGCTCGATGAGATCATGGATCACCTGGCCGGCTCGCATATGTGCTTCGTCACCGCCGGCATGGGCGGCGGAACGGGCACGGGTGCTGCACCCGTCATCGCACGTGCCGCGCGTGCCGCCGGCATCCTGACGGTCGGCGTCGTCACCAAGCCCTTTACCTTCGAAGGCAACCGCCGCATGCGGATGGCGGAAATCGGCATCGAGGCGCTTCGCCAGGCGGCCGATACGGTCATCGTCATTCCCAATCAAAACCTCTTCCGCATCGCCGATGCAAAAACGACGTTCGCCGATGCTTTCATGACGGCCGACCGCGTGCTTTATGCGGGCGTAGGCTGCATTACCGATCTGATCGTCAAGGAAGGCCTGATCAACCTCGATTTTGCCGATGTGAAGTCGGTCATGTCAGGCATGGGCCGAGCGATGATGGGCACCGGCGAAGCCTCCGGTGAGAGCCGCGCGATGAAGGCGGCGGAAGCGGCAATTGCCAACCCGCTTCTCGACGATATCTCGATGCGGGGCGCCAGGGGCGTGCTGATCTCGATCTCCGGCGGTTCGGATATGACGCTGTTCGAAGTGGACGAGGCGGCAAGCCGCATTCGCGACGAAGTCCAGGAAGACGCCGATATCGTCGTCGGCGCGATCTTCGACCGCAGCCTCGACGGCAAGTTCCGCGTCTCGGTGGTGGCGACCGGCCTGGAAGGCAGCCCGCTGCCTGCATCCGCGCCTCACGCCGCCGAACAGATCCAGACGCGCACGCTGCAGTAAGCGCAGCGGCGCAACATATCCAAGCACGACAGCCTGCCGCGTCTTTTCAGACGCGCAGCGCTGTCGTGCTTCAATGTCATGCGCTCCGGGAAGTCGCCGCGATCACCAGTCGTTGATTCGCGATCACCTGTCATTGATCGTGGGAAGGTGCGTTTCGACCTCTACGCGGCGCTTCTCATCCAGCGGCTCAATGTGCTTCTGCCAGAAGGCCTCGGCCTGCGGCGTGTCATCCTCCCAGTGGCGGATTTTAACGATATTGTCATCGATCTTCGCCAGCCGTTTGCCGCCAAGCCGCAGGTATTCGTCCGCCAGTTCTTTCGATCGGGTCGTCTGCATGTCGTGTTCCTCCTTAGGCGAACCGAAAGGCCGATCGTCATTACCGGGTTGGCCGGCAATCGGCATCCCCGTTATCGGCGCTTCCACGCCTTCCAGTTAAACAGTACGGCGGGATCATGGTTCCAAATCATCGGCCGAAACCGGTCCACGCGGCCGCTGAAGGCGTCGGCCGCCATCCTTGTTCCGCACGGCCCGCCGCTCTTGCTGCCGGGGCAGCCGGAGACGCGTGCTTTCCGAAAATCGCGCATTTTCGGCATCATGCGCTAGCCGAACAGGACGTCCGAGATATTGTGCACCACGGAAATTTCGTCGATCCCGGTGTTGGTGATGTAGAGATTATCCGCCGCTGAGTCATAGACCGCGTTGGTGATCAAGTCGTCTCCCGGTATGGCAATGTTGACGTCAACCGTTGTCTTGACCCCGGTTTCGAAGTCGAAGGCCGTGCCGATATGCTCGCTGCTGGAGGAATCGCCGAAGAAGAACGTGCCGTCGACGGCAAAGCCGTAGCCGAGCCCACCGGCGGCGAAGGTCTTGGATTCGATCGGGCTCAGCGTTTCGGGATCGATTTTGGAGACCTGCCAGGTGGAATCATTGATGCGGCCGACGACGTAAATGCCGGTCGAATCCTGCATCGTATTGACGGCCGTGAATCCACCCCAATCGAACGTACCCGCCCAATTCTCACCGAGAAGGCCCGGGATTGGGTCGCCCCGCTGATCGAGCGATCCGTCTGCGGCATCCCACTTTGCGAGATAGGTCTGATCGGGGAAAGGATCCTCCAGGCCTCTCGCCTCGTTGGTTCTTCCGATGATCTCACCGCCGCGGACAGAAAAATAGGTTCCGCCGATGTCATATTCGCCCTTGTCATAGTCGCCAAAAGAGATGGCGCCGCTGGCATGGTCGGCTTCAAATGCCGCGGCGTTGTCGTAAATGCTCACCATGGGACCATCTGGGAAACCATGGCCGGAACTGACGTAATACTTGCCGGTTAGCGGATCGATCGCGACCCCCTGGAGTTCGTAATGGTCCAAGAAGGGGCGCACCACTTCCGCCTGGGCCTCGACATGATGGGTATTCAACGACTTCCCGTCCGTCACGCCGTCGACGGTCAGAGTAATCACGCCGGCATCTGCGTGACCGGCGCCGTCGGAGACCTTGTAATATTGGAGTTTCTCGGTGACATGCTCGCCATCATCGAGGCCAGCCTTCACGGCCGGATTGAGATCGTAGGTGAAGCTTCCATCGCCTGCGAAATGGAAGATGCCGAATTCACCCGCCACGTCGGTCGTCTGCCCTTGCCCCTGACCGGCAGGAATGCTCGTGCCCTCGACCGAACGCAGGAAGAGCGTGCCCGCCTCTCCCGCGTGATCATTGGCAAGCACGTTGCGGGCCATCTCGCTTCCTTCGCGGAAGGAGAAGGCGTCGTCGACCGCGAGCGGCGGGCTCGTGACCCCGTGAATGTCGAGCTTGAAATGGCCGAAATCGGTGTTGCCGGCGCCGTCGGAAATCTTGTAGCCGATCGTCTCCGTCAACGTCATTCCGTCAATGAAGCCCGCCTTGGCGGCCTCGTTCAGCGTATAGGTGTAGGAGCCATCGGCCTTGATGTGGAACGTGCCGTGTTCGCCCTCGATATCGGTGACCTGCCCGGCCGTCTTGGCAAGAACTCGCTCGCCATCGAAGAAGTTGAGGAACATGTTGCCGGAGCCACCGGCCAGATCATTATCCAGCAGATTGCCCGAGATCACGTCATTCTCGGAAGCGCTGCTGACATCATCGACCGCTACAGGTTTTATCACTGTCATGGATATCTCCTTCAAGATCCATTCGCCTTGGTCTATCGGGAGGAAAGCAGCTGAGATCGGCTCGGTCAACAAATTTTCTAGCAAAGGTAGTAATTTAGCATTTCACAGCTTTATCACGTTCGGGGGGGGCTTCGCCCTGGCTCTAACCTTAGCGACGTCAAAGCTGAAGACAGCCTCCTCTCAAGGCGCCGAAGCCGAAGGCTACCGGCGCTTGTGAGACATGTCGGCGGCCGGTCACCTCCGAGACGGACGCACATAACCCGCTACTGGGTCGGAGCAGACTGGACGGCCGGCGCGTTCGACGGCGCCTCGCCGGGATGGGCAAACAGCAGATATCCGAGCGCCAGGAGAATGGCGACGACGAAAATGACGAGCACGAAAATCATCATCCCGCTGCGTGCGGGTTTACCGGCATCAGGCAAACCAATCACCCCTTCTTGTCGCCTTTGACTCTGACGCCCGGTTTGCCGATGGGCATGACGCGGTCCTTGTCAAAGACGCTAGGCGCCATGCCTTGCTGCTCGCTCGATTCTCGGATCGGCGGCTCACGGCCCGGGTGTCTGTCTGGCGTCCCGGCCATCTTGTCCGACCGCTGCTCTCTGTCTTCCATGATGTCCTCCTATATGCTTGAAACGTTCTCGCCCCGAAATCGCCGATCAACGGTCTTTGATGGTCGGAAGGTGCCCTTCGGTCTCCCTCCGGGCTCGCCTTCGCCATAAATGTTCCGCACGGTTCGCCACTCTTACGACCGGGACTGCGGGGAGTTCCCGGATCGGCAACAACTAATAGAAGCGCTGCCGAGGTTCCCTCAAGCAACCGCCCTCGCCTCAGCCCACCAACCCCCTGATCTTCGCCGCATCCTCCGCCGTCGCCGGGTTGTACACCACCATGCTGAGATCCGGCCGGCCATCCACCTGGAAGGCGGAATATTCGAAAGCGAGTGGACCAAGGATGGGATGGCGGATGTGTTTGGCGCCCTCGCCGTGGGTGCGCACGTCGTTATCCCGCCACATTGCCAGGAATTCCGGGCTCTTGCGGCAGAGTTCGTCGACGAGAGGCTCGACCTCGGCCGCAGCACCTGCGCGGGCCGCGTCCACGCGGAAGGCCGCGATCACGAAACGGGCCACACTTTCCCAGTCGTACTGGGCGGCGCGCACGCGCGGATCGAGGAAGATGAAGCGCAGTACGTTGCGCTCCTCAGGCGGCAGCGCGCCGTAATCGGTCAGGAGCACGGTTGCTGCCCGGTTCCAACCGACGACGTCCCAAATCGCGGTGCGGATCAGCGCCGGGCTCGGGTCCAGCGCATCGAGCACGCCCTGCAGCCGCGGTGTCACCCCCTCTTGCCTGCGGTAGCGCACCTCGGGCGGGCGTCCAAGACCGAGCAGAAAAAGATGCTCGCGCTCGACATCAGTCAGCATCAGCGCGCGAGAGATCCGGTCGAGCACATCGGCAGACGCCGCGCCGCCACGGCCCTGCTCCAGCCAAGTGTACCAGGTCGGGCTGATATTGGCGCGGCTCGCCACCTCCTCGCGGCGCAAGCCGGGCGTGCGCCGTCTCTCCTGCGCGAAGCCGAAGGCGGCGGGATCGAGCCGCACGCGACGGTCCTTCAAATAGGTACCGAGCCGGTTATCCGAGGTGACGAACTCGCCCATCCTGTTAGCCTTTATACCATGATAATGTCACTACTTTACCATGATATCGACAGAGCCGATATCTGTCTCCGGCAAAAACTGGAGATATCACATGCGCGTATTCGTCACTGGGGCCACCGGCTGGGTCGGCTCGGCTGTCGTCAATGAATTGATCGCCGCTGGGCATCAGGTGCTCGGCCTCACCCGCTCGGACAAGGGAGCGGATCAACTGGCCGCTGCCGGCGCCGAAGTCCATCACGGCACGCTCGACGATCTGGGAAGTCTGAAAAGCGGTGCGGCTGAGGCAGGCGCCGTGATCCATACGGCATTCAACCATGATTTCTCGAAATTCGCAGAGAACTGCGCCGCCGACCGGCGCGCCATCGAGGCACTCGGCGAAGCCCTCCAAGGCTCCGATCATCCGCTGCTGGTCACAGCCGGCCTCGGCTTTGCCCCCGGCCGCGTCGGCACCGAGAAGGATCCGCCTATGCCGACATCTGAGACCTACCCTCGCGCCTCCGAAATCACCGCGGTATCGCTTGTCGCGCGTGGCGTGCGGGCATCCACCGTCCGGCTCCCGCCCTCGGTGCATGGCCATGGGGACCACGGCTTCGTGCCGATCCTCATCGATTTGGCCCGGCAGAAGGGCGTCTCTGCCTATATCGGCGAAGGCCAGAACCGCTGGCCGGCCGTGCACAGGCTCGATGCCGCTCGTGTCTATCGGCTGGCGCTGGAGCGCGGCGCCGCCGGCGGCCCGTTCCTAGCAGTCGCGGAAGAGGGAGTTCCCTTCAGGCAGATCGCCGAGGTCATCGGCCGGCGGATCGATGTGCCCGCCGTGTCGCTCTCACGGGAAGAAGCGGCCGAGCATTTCGGCTGGTTCGCCATGTTCGCCGGCTTCGACATCCCAACCTCTAGCGAGCACACCCGCGCGCTGCTCGGCTGGCAGCCGCAGGAACCCGGCCTGCTCGCCGACATCGACCATCCGGCCTATTTTTAAGAGAGCCCATCCTTGCTGAGGCGCTCGGGGCCTGGAAGGAAGAGGTGGGCGCGCCCGTCGGAAATTAGGGAGCGCCTTCCCAAAAACAGCTGCCTAACGCGAGCGGCCCTCGTTCATGTCGGCGGGGTCGTAATTGATGTCCCAATCCTTTTCGGGCTTGTTCTTGCCAGGCGGGTTCTTGTTCACCGTCGCATCCTCGGAGCCGGTAATGACGGTCGGCTTGGCGCTGGCGACGCCGCTGCTCTTCCGGTCAGCCCGCGACTTGGCGAACTGGCCGGTGGCATCTTTTTTCGGATTGCTCATGTCAATCGCCCTTCTGCTTCAGCGCGTCGCCGAGATCTCTCGTCTCGGGGTCGCGATTGTTTTCGCCATACGCATCGCGGTCGCGATCCGGATCGTCCTTGGCCTTCATGTAGCCGCGGGGCTTATTTGCCTTCGGCCCTTCCCAGCGGGGTGACTGATCGGTCGTGCCGGGGGCGCCGTCTTTCGGTGTCGTCATGCCCATCGTGGTTCCTCCTTAGTTGGAACAGGGAAAACCGAAAAGACCAGCAAGTGTTCCCGCGGCAATACTTTCGCGCGAAGCGCGCTTTATCGTAGCGAGGCAAGCGTGGCGCAGCAGAAAGCAAGCAAAGTGACCACGGCATTGACCGCGTGCGAATATTCCCATTGGGTGCGAAGGCTTTCCCAATTTTCCGGCTGCACGGTCCAGTTCTCCGTCGCCGCATTCGCCGGCTGGGTGAAGATCATGAAGATGACGAGATTGAGCGCGATCAGCGCGGCTGCCGCAACCGACAACATCATTGCGCTTCCATCAGCCCTGAGGGTCACGGCGTTGCCGATATTGGCCAGGAGCAGACCGACGATCCACCATCCGGCATAGGCCTGCTGCGCGATAAAATAGTCCGCCTTCGCCATCCCGATCTTGTTCAGGAGCGCGAAGGCGTGCGCTGCAGGTGCCACGAGCGCCAGGCCCGTTATGATGATGGCCAGGAATCTCATGGCGGATAAACCATCCGAAGGACGAAGGGTTCCAGCAGAAAATATGGAACAGTGTCGTCCGCCATCGGTTGATCAGAGGTCCACCTCAACCATGGAGCCGAAAAATGAGCAAGACCAACGTTCGTGAACTTCGGAAACGCGCCGAACAGCAGGTCAAGAACACCAGCGCCGGCGGCCATCTCGGCGGTACATATTTCGGGCAGCAACCGGACGGAAAAACTGCCTCGTCGACGACCAACGACAGCGCCAAAGCGCGGCCGAATGACGGAAGCAAATAATCGCCGGTGCGTTTCACCTCCCAGGAAAGCCCCCTGCTCCAGCCGCTATTGAATGGAGACGCCGCCGCACTAGCTTCTGGTCGCGGCCGAGCGGCCGCGGGATACGATCTTCGGGCGAAGGCGGAGGGGCGACGTGGCATCCTATTCGATTGACGATGCGATCCGGGAACTTGCCCCGGCTCTCGGCAAGGCGCCGGCAGGCGCGGTCAGCGGCGAATGGACCGCCACCACGATGCAGGCGGGGCGTTCCTCCCGGACGGGCGGCTACCTCGATGCCGAGGGAAAGCATGTCCCGGAGGATTCCAGGCATCCGCTCGACAGCATCGCGGATGTCGTCGAAAAGCTCGCTGCCTCAGAGGGGCCACGTTTCAACAAGATGGTGATCCGCTGGAAGAAGCCGAAATTTCCGTTCATGCAGGCGAAGATCGCGCTCGAAACCAGTTATGACCAGACGATCGTACCGCGCGGCCCCGACGACCCGATCTACGAGATTGCTGCGGCTGCGCGGCGCGCCTTCTGGCAGAGCCGCGGCACACTGCAGGAGGACTTCGCCGTCGAGCGCGGAACGGCCAATATTCACGCCCAGACAAAATGGTTCGGCCCGCATCGCCGCATCCTCGCCATCCACACGCCGGGAAGACTGACACTTGCCACTGACGGGCTGTCGACCCCCTGGGCCGGCATATCCGAGCCGGAGAACGGCGTCGAATGCGAGCTTTTCATGGAATTCGACGCTGCGAGACTGGATACGGCGGGGATCGAAAACTGGGCGAACCTGTTGATCAACATCGGAGACCTCGTGGCAGACGGTCATCGCGTCGCCCGCGATGTCGAGAAGCACGGCGCCATCCTGTTCTGCCGACTGACCGAGGATTATCTCCCGATGTCCCGCATCATGCTGAGCCGCGACGCAGGCCGGATCGATGGCCTGCCTTTCGGCTCCGTACCGCTGATCCGCGCGACCCCGATCGCCGAAGCCGAAATCGAAGGGCAGGACCTTTCCGACGACTGGGGCGCCACGGCCGCCCGGCACGCTCTCGCCAAACGCGCCATCAGATGATCTCAGCCGGATCGACTCAATCCGGCGCGATCTTTTGCTATTCCTGGATGTCGGGTTCGACGATTCTCGCGAGGTTTCGAAGCGACTCCTGCCAGCCGAGATAACAAGCCTCGGGCGGAATGACGTCAGGCACACCTGCCTGCACGATATCCACCTCAGTGCCGACCGAAACCTTCTTCAGCGTCACGGTGACTTCCATTTCGCCAGGCAGGTTGGGGTCGTCGAACCTATCGGTGTAGCGCAGGCGTTCGCCCGGGACGAGCTCGAGATATTCGCCGCCGAAGGCGTGGCTATTGCCCGTCGTGAAGTTGCGGAAGGACATTCTGAACGTGCCGCCGACAACCGGCTCCGAATGATGCACGGTGCAGAGGAAGCCGTTCGGCGGAAGCCACTTGGCAAGCGCGTCCGCCTCCAGGAATGCGCGATAGACTTTCTCCGGGCTGGTCGCCAGAACGCGGTGCAGGCGAATGGTACTCGGCATGGTCATGATCCTTTTGAATGGACTGAATGGACGAACCTAGGACGGGTGGGGCTTGGCCGATCCGACACCGGATCGAACTTTTCTTCAAGAAAAATTGCTAAAAGCATGTCACACAAAAGTGTGCAGCCGTTTTGCGATAACGATATGCGTGGAAACAAAGACCTAAAGCGCAAGAGAAAACGCTGAAAGATTGGGACGCGCTTTAGGGCATCGCGGCTCAACCGGGCATGCCTTCGAACTGCGGAAGATCGAGCGGCCTTGCCCAGGCCCGCCGGCGCCGGGTGAACATCTCCACCCCGGCTCGATCAGTTCGGGCCGGTCGAGGCTGCTTAGCGTTACGAAGACGAGGCCGGGAAAGGCCGTTCTGACGAATCAGGAGATTTACCGCCACGCCGAGGCAGTCGTCGCCACGTTCCTGCCGGCATTTCTGATCCAGATAAGCGATGAACACCGCCGAAGATCCGGGCCGCAGAGTCCGACAATGACTGGAATTTTCCACGCGTGCCAACGAGCCGACTGTCACAAAGCTGCCGCTCAATCGTCAGCAAATCGCCCCCTTATCGCCGCACCGTGCCCTCTTAAAGGTTCCATCGTCACGACCTCGCCCTGCCTTTGAGGGCTGAGCGATTGACCGAGGCGGTCCTGCTGCCAACCAAATCATGCACTTGAAGAGGAATGAATATGATCACTCGTTACACATCTGTCGCAACATTGAGCGCGGCAGTCTTCAGTCTGCTTGCTTTCAGCCCGGCATCCGCTGTCGACATGGCCCAGGTGCAACAGCAGCCGGCGCAGGCGCAACCGCAGGGACAGCCCGGCGGCAGCGGTGCGACCGCTCCCGTCAGCGATCAGAAAATCGAGGCCTTCGCCGTTGCCTATCTGCAGGTCGACAAGGTGAGACAGGAATATTCCGCCAAGATCGGCGCGACGAAGGACGAGGCCGCCAAGCAGCAGTTGCAGGAAGAAGCCAAGAAGCAGATGGTCGATACCGTCCAGGCTTCTCCCGATATCTCCGTCGAGGAATACTCGTCGATCCTGACGGCCGCGCAGAGCGACCCGGCTCTGGCCAAGAAGGTTCTGGAAAAGATCGGCACGCCGCCCCCGGGCCAGCAACAACAGCAGCAGGGGCAGCAGCCGCCGCAGCAATAAGGCAACGCAGCGCTTATGTCGCCACGAATAGGCAGCGGACGCCTTACCGTTCGCGCCGGAAGCAGAGCCCGCCATTTGCCGGGCTCTGTTCACCTCGCTACGTCGACGACGGGATCACTCAATATTCGGACCCGCTCTTATTGTGCAGGTCGTGCCGTTCGGTTCCCGTCAGCGGCGGGTTGAAGATGCTGACGAGAATAAGGTCCTGATCCTTGCCGCCGCGCAGATAGTGCCGGTCGTGCTTGTCGAGCACGTAGATGTCGCCAGCGCGGATCGGAAAGACGTTGCCGTCCATATCCTCCACTTCACCTTCGCCCTTGATGCAATAGCAGGCCTCCAGGTGATTGCGGTATTGAAGCAGGGCCTCGCTATTGGCGCGAACGACGGTATGGCACACGGTAAAGCCCATGCCGTCGTCTTTGGTCAGCAGGCGGTGGCTCGTGCCGTTGCCCCAGTCGACGAAACGCTCGGTGAGTTCCACCTCCTTCAGATTTCTGACGAACATCGCCGATTCTCCTGACAAATTATTGAAGATGTAGCGATGATTCATTTTCATCGCCAACCACAATTAGCTATTGAAATGGCTGGCGTTTTCAAATGATGATTCCTGCGTCATCTGTTAGGAAATTTTACACATGCAGTTGCCGCCGCTGAATGCCTTGCGCGCTTTCGAAGCCACGGCCCGCCTGATGAGCCTTTCGAAAGCGGGCGACGAGCTGCACGTCACCCATGCGGCGATCAGCCATCAAATCAAGCATCTGGAAAACTGGCTCGGCCGCAAGCTGCTGCAGAAATCGGGCCGCGGCGTTGCGTTGACCGCAGCCGGCAGCGAATATTACCGGGCCATCTCCGGATCGCTGGCGGCGATTGCGCATGCGACCGGCAACATGCGACGCGATCACGACATGCGCGCCATCACCGTCGGCTGCATTCCCTCGATCGCATCGCGCTGGCTCGTCCCTGCCCTGCCCTCGTTCCAGGAAAGCAACCCCGATCTCGACGTCAGGATCGTCTATGCCCGCGCCGAAGAACGCTTCGACGACGAGAGCCTCGACGTGCTCATCACCATGGGCGAGGATCTGAGCGGCGGCAGGGAAAGCCGCCTGCTCTTCTCCCGCCGCAACCAGCCTGTCGCCAGCCGCCACGACATTACCAAACGCAACTGGACGATCGGCGACGTCTCGCTCGGCGGCACCGATCTGCTGCACGACGAATCCATCGACGGCTGGAAGGAATGGTTCCGCAAGGCCGGCCAGAAAGCGCCGGAGCCGCTTCGAGGCCCGATATTCCAGGATTTCAACATGCTTGCGACGGCCGTGATCGCCGGGCATGGTGTGGCGCTCTGCCCAGTCGAGGTGTTCCGCCGGGAGATCGAGCGCGGCGATCTGCTGGTGCTTTCCGACATCGCGACGGCTGAGAACCAGGGCTATTACGTCATATCGAACAGCTGGGCGAAAAAGCCGGTGCGCCGCTTCATCGACTGGTTCATGACAGAGTGCGGATCGGGAGCGTGAGATCCCTTGCCCTCAGTTTGTCGAGAGGGTCGCCGCCGAGACGATGGATGCAAATGGGTCGCGGTAATAAAGACATGGCATAAGCCCATCCGTGTGCGAGTTGGGCAGAGGTTGGGGATTGTTAATCAGAAATACCTAATGTAAATCTTGGCGTGCACAGGTTGTGCGGGATCTGATTTGCTACATTATCTGGTTTTACATGCGAGTAGGGAGGGCCTGGACATGCGGAAAATTCATGCGGCCCCCTCGGCGCTCGGACAAACACAGTCAAAAGCTTCGAGCTCGATCGACCGGCTTTTGTTCTTTGACCGCGATTTCAATCCCGTCGAGAATTTGCTGGGCAATGAGCTGCCTGCTTCTGTCAAACCAGCAGTGTCGTTTTGGCAGCATTTTCCAGAATTGGACAAATCGGCGATTACGCTCGCCCTCCGTTCATTGGGCGACAGCGCTCAGCCTTTGCGAATATCGGGTAATCTTGGCACGCCAGCGTCGCACGGACTGACGATCTATCGGATCGGAGATCTGTTTGCCGTAGTTCGGTCCGAGGAATCTGTCGACGATGAACGCGCAACCCTTTTGCACCTGGCCACCCACGATCCGCTCACTGGACTGCCGAACCGACGCCAGTTCAGTGAGGACCTCACTATATTGCTACAGGAGACCGCCGGTTCGAACGAGACTTTGTCCCTGATGCAACTCGATCTTGACGATTTCAAACCCGTTAACGACACGCTTGGGCATCCGGCCGGCGACAAGCTTCTTCAGCTCGCTGCAGGCCGCATTCAAGAGTGCCTTACCGAGGACGACAGAGCCTATCGACTGGCGGGTGACGAATTCACCGTCATATCAAGAGGCCCGGGACATCCCGCCAAAGGACACCAGCTAGCAGAAGCTTTGGTTGATGCATTCAAAAAGCCCTTCACGATAGATGGCATCGCGCTATTTGTCGGTGCCAGCATCGGCATATCAGCTGCTCCACCGGACGGTACAAGTCCGGAGCAGCTGATGAAGGCGTCCGACGTCGCACTCTACGCCGCGAAGAAGGACGGGCGCGGTCGCGCGAGACCCTTTGATCCCTCAATGCTTGAGTTGCTGGAACAACGCGAACTGCTGCGCCGCAGCCTTCGCATGGCTCTGGTCCAACAACAATTCTATATTGAGTACCAACCCATTGCCGAGGGCGGCAGCATTGTCGGCTTCGAAGCATTGCTCAGATGGCACCACCCTCTCCTTGGAATAATCCCACCAACGGCATTCATTCCGATGGCCGAGGCCGATGGAATGATGCCGGAAATAGGTGCCTGGGTCTTGGAGCAGGCATGTCGCGAGGCAATGAAGTGGCCGCAGAACTATATCGTCGCTGTCAATTTGTCCGCGGCTGAATTCTTGACGAGCGGCCTCACGGATCGGGTGTCCCAGACGCTGGACCTGGTCGGGCTACCGCCCGACCGTCTGGAGCTTGAAATAACCGAAAGCGTGCTCCTTGAGCGGACCGTCAACAATATCGATACGTTGAACACTCTCAACGTGCTGGGCATACGAATCTCGCTTGATGATTTCGGGACCGAATATTCCTCCCTGAGTTATCTGAAGACATTCCCTTTCGACACGATCAAAATCGACAAATACTTTATCACCGATCTGGAAAGCGATCCGAAAAGCCAGACGATCGTCCGCTGTATCGTCAACCTCGCACATGGTCTCGACATGCAGGTGACGGCCGAAGGGGTCGAGACTCCGGCTCAGGCGGAATGGTTGGGCAGTGTGGGCTGCGACAGGCTTCAGGGCTATCTGGTGAGCAGGCCGCTTCCGGTCGAGGCGATCGGCGAGTTCATCAACCGGGCTGAAACATCCGTGAGCCACGTTCTGGTATAAAGAACGAGTGATTTTTGAGGGCATCTGACGCTCCAGACAACTGGTGGAGGCTGTATTGGAAGAGGAAGCATCTGGCTTCGATGACCATGCATTGGCGCCGATGGTATCGCTGGAATTGAACGTTGCGACGTTCAAATCTCAGTGGCAGTTTTGCGACAGGATTACCGAATATCTCTCAGACATTCTCGGCCAAGGTCACAGCGATCCCGCTCGATATTCGAATTTTCTTTCCGTCGCAGCCAACGAGCTCGTTGAACTAGCCTTTCGCTCGACGGGTGAGCCGGGAAGGATAAGTTTCAGCCTCTATCGGGGCGCGACGTTCAACCGGCTGAGAATTGCCTTTGCCCGCGAGGACCGCGAGAGTACGAGTATGAAATCAAGTGAACGCCAGTCTCTACCGGGCGCCGGGTCTGACCTGAAGTCCGGCGGGACGATTTTGCTCAGAGATCTGGCAACCATATTCCGCGCCGCTATCCGAATTGAGCAAGACGGCGCCCGCAGGATGCAAATCATCGCGGATTTCCCCTCGGCCGAGGATTTCCGATGACCCTGCTTGCCCGCCCCTTCACCGTTCATTTTGATCCGACAAATCAGGAGCTGTTGTTGTCCGGCAAGATGCGGCCTGAAAGCTCCGACGAGATTGCCGATGCTCTCGAACTCGTGCGGCAAAGTTTGGAAAATTACAGCGGCGTCGTTTATCTCAATGTCAAACGCCTGACGCATATCAACATGACGGCCTTCGCAGCCCTTTCCGAGGTGCTCACGGAAAGCTGCCGGATCATGCCTGAACGGAAGATCGTCATCGTTACGTCGAGCGTGGTGGCATGGTCGACCTCGTTGTTCCAGACCTTGGCGGCAGCACAACCAAACCTGTCGGTTGAAGTCTACGATTCGGCGTTTTATCCCGGCCAGAGCTTTGTCGAGGATGAGAGCTTCATTCCCATTCTGCGCACCCAGACGAAGATGACATGGCAGCACGAACGCGAACTGTTGCCTCGCCACGGTTTGCGCAGCGGTCTTGTCATCGCGGATATCTGTTGCGGAATTGGGGACTTCGCGGCGTTGGTTCAACGAGAATTTAAACCGGCACGCCTTGTCGCGTTGGATCACTCCGTGCGCAGCCTCGAATATGCACGCAGGGTCGCTGCCGACTTCGATCTGCAGGGAATCGAATACACCTATGGTGACGCGTCGCAAATGCTGCTGCGAGACAATCAATTCGACTTTGTCACCTGCCGACATTCACTGCAGATTTTCAACCGTCCCGAGACGCTGCTCAGGGAGCTTTACCGCATCTGTAAACCTGGCGGCCGCGTCTACATCACCAATGAAAAAAATTCGCATTGTCTGGGCGAGCCACATGCTGAATCCATAAAATGGACTTATGAGGAGGTCGCCAAACTGTTCAAGCACTTCGACATGGATGTCGAGATGGGGCCGAAAAGCCGCCATCTTCTTGCTGACGCCGGGTTCGATAGCATCAAGGTCGATTGCTTTATGGTCACGAACCTTGACGGGGATCCCCAAGACTTCGCAGACATCATCGAAGCTTGGGAGAATGTCTATGCTGGCGAGATGGCCGTCCGGCGGGGGGACTCATCAGATTTCATTCGCAGGTTCCGGCAAGGATTCAGAGATCATATCTTTGCTGCTCTTCACCCCAAGGGTTATGCAGGCTGGCCGATCTGGGCCGCTTCCGGCCGAAAGCCGCTGTGATGGACGGGAGATCATCATCGAAGAGACCGGCACGACTGGGCTCATTTCGGGCGAAGTTCATCCTGGTCGTCGGTGGCGCCGTCCTTTTCGACTTGCTGGTCAGCGGCGGCCTAGCGCTTTGGAATGTTCAGAGGCTGTCGCGCGACGCCACCCTCGAAGTCGGACAGGGTCTCGAAGCAGCAAGCCAGGAATACATCCGCACCTATGCCGATTCCACCGCAGCCCAGGTGAGTTTGCTCCTGCGGCAGGTTCATAGCGACGTCGGCACCTTGGCGGGTGTGCTCCAGGCGCAGATCGACGATCCCGAGCGTAATTCCGATGTCGGCGCGGCGATCGCCCGCACATCGCCTGGCAGCGTCAGCCTTGTTTACGACGAGAAGGGAAAATGGTCTCAGAACCTGCCCGGCTCCGCTTCGGTTGTGAGCGTCTGGGGTTACTTGCTCGGACCTGACCATCGGCCGAAACCCGACATCCAGCGCGATCTAGAGACGAGCGCGGTTCTCGACATCGTTGCGCCGAGCCTGCTGCAGCACGGCGCTTCCAAGCTGCAGATGTACTACATCGGACCGAAAGAACGGCCAATCTTCAGGACGGCGCCTTACACCGACCAGGCTCAGACCTTCGATCGCCTTTATTCGGGGCATAACGAAGCCGATTTCTGGGACTTCTTTTTCCCCGGGCTTTACGAGTCCTGGCAGGGCTGGGCCAAGGACGCGAAAACGCGGCCGGTCGCCGACGATATCACGCAGACCGCTCCATATACCGATGCCATTACCGGAAAGCTGATCGTCAGTTTCTTTCATCCATTGTGGACAGCCGACCGGAAGGATGTCGCCGGGACGGCTGGCGCGGACATCACACTCGACCAGCTCGCGCAGATTGTTGAGAATGTGAAAGTGGCCCAGTCCGGCTTTGGATTTCTCGCAATGTCCGACGGAAACGTTGTGGCGATCAACAGCACAGGAGAAAAAACCCTCGGTCTGCGTTCTGCGAGCGATGCGAGCGGAGCCGGCGCCTTGACCGGCCTGGAGCGCTCCCTGAAGGGAAGCTCCCAGCCTGCCATCGCCAAACTGGCTCTTGACCGAGAACAGGGCATTCAGCACCTGCTACTGCAGCAGGACGGCAACGAGGTCCCCTATATCGCTATCGTCAAGAAACTGCCGGCGACCAATCTCTGGGTCAGTGGCCCGGTTCGGCAAGAGGCGATGTTGCTGGGGGTGGTTGTGCCCGAGCGAGAAATCGATGCCTCGCTCTATGCGGCCCAGGCCAAGATTTCTGAAGCAACGAACCGGATCGTGCTCTACCAAATTCTGGCGATCCTGATGTCCCTGCTGGTCGTGACGATCGCGGTCTTTGCGGCCTCGAAACGAATAACCAGCGGAATCAGCGCCCTGGCAGGGGCCGCCAAACGGATTCAGGCGAAGGATTATTCCGTCAGAGTGGCCATCACAAGCAGGGACGAAGTCGGTGAGGCCGGTGAAGCCTTCAATCGCATGGCCGAAGAGATCAGCTATCACACCGAAAATCTCGAGCAGCTCGTCGAAGAGCGAACCGCTCAAATCGAAGATGCAAAGGAAGAGATTTCGACACTGAACGCACAGCTCCAGCGTGAAAATCGACGTCTCGGAACAGAGCTGGCCGTCGCCGAGAGAATCCAGCTCATGGTTCTTCCGCTGCATCAGGAGCTTGAAGAATTTCAGGCCCTCGAGATCGCAGCCTATATGAGACCGGCGGAAGAAGTCGGTGGCGATTATTACGATGTATTGAAGAACGGAAGCCGATTGAAGATTGGCATCGGCGACGTCACCGGACACGGGCTCGAAAGCGGCGTGTTGATGTTGATGGTTCAGTCCGTCGCCCGCGCCTTGCAGGAAGCCGGAAACACCGACGCAGTCAAATTTCTCACGGACCTGAACAGCGCCCTGTTTAAAAATATCGTGAGGACTAAAATCGACAAGCATCTCACGCTGGCGTTCCTTGACTACGACGGAAAAGAGATGATCCTGTCGGGACAACACGAGGAAGTTGTTGTCGTGCGGGCGAACGGCGAAGTCGAGCGCATAGATACCATGGATCTCGGCATACCGATCGGGTTGGAAGCCGACATTTCTGCCTTCATTAAAACCCGTGAAATAGCCTTCGATAAAGGGGACCTCATACTCCTGCATACGGACGGCGTAACAGAAGCCGAAAACGACGCGGGAGAACTATTCGGCATCGAACGTCTGTGCCGCGAAGCACTTCGCTTGAAGGATCAGAGCGCTGAGAAAGTCGTTTCCGGAATTGTAACGACACTGATGCTCTTCATTGGATCTCAGAAGATCTACGACGACATCACGCTTCTCGCAGTGCGGCATAGGTGAGGCATGACGCCAACGGTATATGGTATCGAATCTCTGGCGGGCATAAGCCTGGATTCAAGCACTCGCCTCACGTTAAGCGACGGACCGCTTCAGCTTGGATGGAAGCACTCAGGAATGACTTCGGACTTTATCGCGGAGGTCATGGCTCTGCGGTATTCCCGTTCAAGAAAAGACTATGTGCAGGCACATCATGACATCGGATATCTCAGCAATGAGTTGATCGAAAATGCCGTTAAGTTTCGACAGCCTGGGGAGATCCTCATTGAGGCCGGCATATTCGACGGTACTTTTTTGATAAGGGTGAGGAACACGATCGATGGCGTGACATCCTCTCGCTTTCAGCAACTGCTGCATCGCCTCCAATCGAGGGACCCCGGGGAACTTCTTCTTGAGCAAATCGAAACCAATGCCATATCGGTAGAAAGCGGTTCGGGATTGGGGTTGCTCACCCTTCTGAGCGATTACGATGCAAAAATGGCATGGGCATTCGAAGAGAACAACGACCAGCGTATCATACTGACGACGACTGCAGCTGTGGCGATGCCGCCCTCCTCCAATCTGTGAGCGAAGAATGGAAATCAGCGACGAAAACTTCCGCGTATGGGCTGAGAAAAACGAAGTGTATTTCGATGGCGTATTCCGGCTGGCAGGACCGGACGCCTATGCGCCCATTTACTCATTGGTATCAGGCCTGCTCCATGAGGGGCACAAACAGGTGACGTTCAACCTCACAGGCCTCGAATTCCTCAATTCCTCTGGCATAAATCTCCTGGCCAAGTTGACAATTGAAGCCAGAAAAATGGGCGACCTCCTGCTCATAGTCAAAGGCACCAATCAATATCCTTGGCAAGCGAAGTCCCTCCCGAATCTCAAGAAACTGCACCCGCTTCTCGATTTGCGCCTGGCGTGATTCTCTTTGGCCGAAAGTGCCCTGCGCCGAGAGGTGTTCGCCGCCGCGCGGGGATGAAAAAGGGATTCGTTAAGTATTCCACGCCATCTAGGACCATAGACGTGACCGACATCGGACCTCGGTCCGATGTGCGGTCGGCGATCACCGTCTAACCTCTCGTATCTGTGCAAGCGGTGCATCTGCACGGCGCTTGATCGGATTTGGAGGAAAACAATGCGGATAGCAACCTTAGCGTCCTTGGCCGTGCTCTCGCTGGCTCTTGCAGCAAGCCCGGCAACGATTGCCGGGATCGACATGACCGCGCTGGCAAAGAGCGGTGGAAACGGTGGCGGCAACAGTGGGGGCAATGGCGGCGGCGGTCACGGCGGCGGCGGCGGAAACAGCGGCAACCATGGCAGCAGCAGCAGCCAGGATAGCGGTTCAACCCATGGCAACTCCAAATCTCAAGGTGTGAAAGGCAAATCCACCGAGGCGGAAAGCAAGTCCAAGTCCGTCAAGGCAGACGAGACCAAAGTCAGCACCAAAGAAAAGAACCTGTCGGCGCAACTTGCGGGCCTGAACTCCTTGAAGCGAAACTACAAGGCGTTGATGCATACGTCCGACCCACGCATGACGGCCATTGCGGCCTATGCCGTGGCTTATGCCCAGTATGAACTCGACAATGGAATCGAGCCCGCAGCCGATGACCCTCTGTTGGGGGATCAGGCGCTGGAGGACGCATTGGCTTCAGCGACGAAAACCGGTGAAGTCAGCCCGGCGGTTTTGGACGAAGCCAAAACCATCTTGGGGATTGGCGAAGCAAACGGGAAGATCGATCAAATCCGCACCTCTCTGGAGAACCCCGCGCCGGCGACATCCGAGGAATAGCCGATAAATTAGTTGCGAGCGGTGTGGAGCCGACAAGTATGGCTCCGCACTAAACTACGAAGAGCATCTCCGTTCTGTTTGAGTATGGAGATGCTCTTTTTTTATCAATTTCAGACGCAGAACCCTTTGCTCGATTGCTCCAAGATGACGGTTGATCACCCGCCGCCTCGAAGTCCCTATGTTGTGATGAGCCTTCGAGCGTGCCGAATTCGTTTCACGTCGGCAGTCAAGTTTGTCGACATCCCGACGGACAACGGTGTCGCCGTATTGAAAACTATCGGTCGTTTACGAACCCGCCTTGATCAGGCAGAGGCCGGTCTGCGGCCCCTGCCTTGCACGCGAAAGCCGCGTCACCCCGCGAGCTCGATGATCGCGCAGCCGTAGCCTTCGAGATCGAGCCTGCCGGCAACCGGCTTTTCGTCACCGAGAAGGTCGCGGCCAGCGGGAACGCCGCCGATGGCGGCCGGCTGGTCGGTGTAGTTCTGGATGAACAGCAACCGGCGCTCTTCGTTCATCCGCATGGTCACCTCGACGCCCTCGGGAAGGTCGCCGATCAGCGGCTCGATGCCGACGGGTGCAAACAGCCGCTCGGCAAGCGCTGCCGTCAGATCCGGGGTGAGATAGGTGCCGACATAGACCACCTGCCCCTTGCCGAGTTTGCGCGACGTCGCCATCGGCTGGCCCTCGGCATAGCGGTTGGACCAGGCCGCGACCACGTCGACATCGCTTGCGATCGCCAGGTTTTCATAGAAATAGCCGCCGACCAGTTCGCGGTTGCCGATCTTGAAGCGGCGCTCACGCCGGTGCGATTCCGCCGGCTTGTTCGGTGGAATGACAAGTCCGCCGGAACGTTCCATCACGTCGAAGAGCCCGTTGGCGCCGGGGGCGGCGAGACGGCCGAAATCCTCGACGCGCACGCCCGTGAGCTGCGACAGCGAGGTGCCGGGCGCGGTCTCGCGGATGACGTGATTGTCTTCGTTGCGCGTGCCGGTGCGCGCGCCGATGACGACGGTGCCGCCCTGCTCCGCGAAGGATTTCAGCCTTTCGGTCCATTCGTCCTTCCACATCACCCAGTGGGGGACATAGAGCAGCTTCAGCTTGGAAAGATCGTCCTCGGGATGAATGAAGCCACAGGCAATGCCGCGGTCGTAGCAATATTGGTGCAGCAGGATCGCATCGTCCTGCGGGCTTGGCAGGCCGATCGGATAGGTCTTGTGGGCTTCCTGATTATCGAAGTCGGAGCCGGCAATGCCGACATCCATGCGTACATAAGTGCCGAGGATCTTGGGCGCCAGCGCGGTCATCTCGGTTGCGAAGCGCTTCGCCTCGTCATAGCGATGGCGGGCGACGTCGTCGTGGTCGATGATGCCCATCCAGTAAATTTCGGCGCCAAAATGCGCTGGGCGCCAGCGGAAGAACATCAACCCGTCGGCGCCATGGGCGACCGAGGAAAGCGCCATGCGGCGCAGTTCGCCCGGCTCCGGCGTCAGCGTGCAGAAACCGGGCTGGCTGCCGAAGCCCGATTGCTGCTCGGGAACGATATAGTTGCCGGAAAAACCGCGACAGATATCGAGATGCAGCGCCTGGACCTTGGCGTGGTTTCCGAGCCGCTGGAATTCGTCATAGAGCATCGGGTAGATGTCGTAGCCGACGAAATCGAGATCGGTGGTGAACTGGCCGCGAAAGTCGATATCCCTAAGACCGCCGAGATTGTGGAAGACGAACCAGGAGGTTTTGACGGCGCGCAGAATCTCCACCTGATCGTGCTGAAAGCGCGCCGTCGAGAAGGCGAGGAAACGATGATAATCCTGCAGATGGCCGGGGCTCGGGAAGGTCGGGCCGAACTCGATCGGCAGCACAACCTGGTCGAAGCTGTCATAGGCCGTCGCCCAGAAATCACCGCCCCACGCCGTGTTGAGCCTGCTGATCTCGCCGTATTTGCCAGCGAGGAAGGCCTGGAATTCGGTGAGCGTCGCCTTGGAAAAGCTTTCCGGCATGCTGGTGTTCAGCTCGTTGTCGGTCTGCCAGCCGACGACAAAAGGATTGTCGCGATAGTGCTCGGCCATCGCTTTGGTGATGCGCCGGCTGTGTTCGCGAAACACCGGACTTGCCGTGTCGCAATGCTGGCGCGAGCCATGGCTCATCGGCCGGCCCTTGCCGTCAACCCTTAATATCTCCGGATGCGCCACCGTCAGCCAGCGCGGCGGCGTTGCCGTCGGCGTGCACATGATCGTGTCGATGCCGTAGCGCCCGAGCATGGCGATGGCACGGTCGAACAGGTCGAAATCGAAGGTGCCGAGCTTCGGCTCGAGAATATGCCAGGCGAATTCGGCCATTCTGACCACGTTGAAGCCGGCCTTCGCCATGCGCTCGGCATCGCGCTCCCAGTAGCTTTCATCGACATGCTCGGGATAATGCGGGGCGCCGACGAGGAAGCGGTCGGTCTTGACGGGGTTCCATACGGAGAGGGTCTTGTCGGACACGGCGATGTTTCCTGTTATCTGTCGAGGATCGTCTTGCGGGCGCTGATCGTGCGTCCGCCATCGGGCGAGAAGAGATAGAGTTCGCTGGCGTCGAGCTTCAGCGCCACGTTCTGGTCGGCGGCAAAAGGCGCGACGTAGCTGAGCTGCACCGTGATGTTGCCGGTGCCGCTTTCCGAGGCGATGGTCCTAAGATTGCCGGCATCTACGTAGAGAATGGTTTCGCGCCCGAGATGCTCGACCAGCCGGACCGCACCGTTGATCGCCCCGCCTTGAGCAGCGTCGGCGGCCACCGATATGTTCTCCGGCCTTACACCGAGCGTCAGGCTGGCGCCCTTCGCCAGCACGGTGGCCTCCGCCAGCTCGATCGTCACCGGCATGAGGCCCGGCGCCGAAACCGTGATATTGCGGCCGGAAACCTCATCGACGGTAACGCCGAGGAAATTCATCCGCGGCGCGCCGAGAAAGCCCGCGACGAAGAGATTGTCTGGGTTGCGGTAGAGTTCGAGCGGCGAGCCGACCTGCTCGATCACCCCCTGGTTCAAGACGACGATCCGGCTTGCCATGGTCATGGCCTCCACCTGGTCGTGGGTGACATAGACCATGGTGGCGCCGAGTTCGGCATGCAGGCTGCTGAGCTCGACACGCATCTGGGTTCTGAGTGCCGCATCGAGGTTCGACAGCGGCTCGTCGAACAGGAAGACATCGGGCGAACGGGTGATTGCCCGGCCGATCGCCACGCGTTGCCGCTGACCGCCGGAAAGCTGCTTCGGCCGCTTTTCCAGCTGATCGGTGATCCTCAGGATCTTGGCCGCGCGCGCCACGGCTGCCGCGATCTCGGCCTTCGGGCGCTTGGCCATGCGCAAACCGAAGCCCATGTTCTCCGCCACCGTCATATGCGGATAGAGCGCGTAGGACTGGAAGACCATGGCGATGCCGCGATCCCCGGGCTCCTGTTTGCTGACGTCGCGGCCGTTGATCAGGATCTGGCCGGAGGAGATCTCCTCCAGGCCGGCGATCGTTTTCAAAAGCGTCGACTTGCCGCAGCCGGAGGGGCCGACCATGACGATGAACTCGCCCTGCGCTACGGAAAGATCGATGCCGCGCAGCGCATGATAAGCGCCGTAATTCTTGTTGATCTGTCGGAGTTCGAGACTGGTCATGCGTCCTGGCTCTCTGCTGTTGAAATCGGAACTTCCAAGGGCCCGTTGTCGAGATCGCTCATCCCTTCACCGCGCCCATCGTCAGACCGGCGATGAAGTGCCGCTGCATCAGGAAGAACATGACGACGGGCGGCACAGCGACGACGATGGTGCCGGCGGAAATCAGGTTCCAGGCTGACACCCATTCGCCGCGAAGATTGGCAAGGCCGGCAGTCACAGGCTTGACGGAGTCGCTGACGGTCAGCACCACGGCCCAAAAATAATCGTTCCAGATGAAGGTGAAGATCAGGATGGCGAGTGCGGCCAGCGCCGGCCGCACCAGCGGGATCGCCACATGCCATAACGTCTGGAAGGGAGACGCCCCCTCAGCGCGCGCCGCCTGGAACAGCTCGTCGGGCAGTGCGGCGATGAAATTGCGCATGAACAGCGTGGCAAAGCCGGTCTGGAAGGCGACGTGGAAGATGATCAGCGATGCCGTCGTATCGATCAGATCGAGCCGGACCATCAGGTCGCGCACGGGGATCATCATGATCTGGTGCGGCAGGAAATTGCCGCCGACGAACAGCGCGAAGATCAGCATGTTGCCGGGAAAGCGGTAGCGCGACAGCACATAGCCGGCGAGAGTGGAGAGCACCAGCACGCCGATCACCGAGGGAATGGTGATCGTCAGGCTGTTGAGGAAGTAGCGGGCCATCGGTGTCTGCGTGAAGACATCAGTATAGTTGTCGATGACGCCGATCCCGGTCGGCCATCCCCACAGATTGCCGCCCATGACATCCTCGGTCGAGCGGAAGGAGGTGAGGATAATCGCGAACAGCGGGCAGAGCCAGAGCAGAAGGACGATGACGACGGCGAGCACATAGAGGCGGCGCTGCCAGATGGCGGCATCGGGAATGGGACGAGGATACATCAGCCTCCCCTTTCTTCGGTATGGATGATGCGGCTGATGTACCAGACGATGAAGGCGGCCATGATCACGAACAGCACCGAGGCAATCGCCGCGCCGTAACCGAAGCGGTAGGAGAAGATCGACTGTTCGAACATCTGGTAGGCGAGAACCGAGGACGAACCGAAAGGACCGCCATTCGTCATCACCGACACCATGTCGAAGGACCTGAGTGCCCCGACGACGGTGACGGCAATGGCGATGAAGGTGACCTGGGTCAGCTGCGGCAGCACGATGTGCCACAACATGTTCCAGCCCCTCGCCCCGTCGACGCGCCCTGCCCCGATCAGCTCTTCGCTCAAATTGTTGAGGCCGGCGAGATAAAGCACCATGCAGAAGGTGATCTGCGGCCATAGCGCGGCAATCACGATCGCGAAAGTGACGAAATGCTCGTCGGAGAGAACCGCCGGCGCCGTCGCCCCGAACGCCCTGAAGATCAGCGCGAGCAACCCGAACTCCGGCGTATAGACCCATGTGAAGACGACGCCGACCGTCACTGAGGCAAGCACCAGCGGAATGAAGAACAGCGACTTGAGGAATCGCATGCCGCGGATTTTCTGGTTGAGCAGCAGCGCGATCGCGAGCCCGAGAGGTGGTGCCGCCATGAACATCACCAGCCAGATCAGGTTGTTCTTCAGCGAAACGTAGAATTGCGGATCGTTATAAAGCTCGACGTAATTGCCGAAGCCGATCCACGCCATCGGGCCAAAGCCATCCCAGTCGTGCAGGCTGATCCAGAGACTTCTGACCGCCGACAGCAGGATGACCGTGAAGAACAGCACGATGCCGGCGCGATGAGCAAAGTCGGGGTAAGCCACCAACGCTGGCGGCGCCATAATGTCTGCATGTCCAGGACCTCATTTGCGACAGAGCAAGCGGTGAAGCCTGCCCCTCGTCCGGCTGCCGCCACCTTCTCCCCTAAACGGGGCGAAGGGGATGTGCCGCAACCTCTCCGTCCCTCGCCGACGTCCGGTATGGCACGTCCCCTCTCCCCGTCCTTACGGGGAGAGGGTTAGGGTGAGGGGCAAGCGTCAAAATGCCTTCCAGGCTCAGATCTTATAGATCCGCTTGCGCGTGCCTTCGAGGCGCGTGAGGATCGCCTTGCGCCGGTCTGGCTTGGCCATGAACTCTTGGAAGCCGACGAGACCTGCCTGCGCCATGTCGGGGTCGCTGTCGCGGTCGTAATATTGCGACGTGCCCTGCACCGTCTTCATCGTCTCGACGGCGACATTCACCAGCGGATCCTTGCTCGGCGGCAGATCGCTGCGCGGCGGCACGTTGCCGCCTGGCTCCAGGTAGGCCGCCAGATTCTCCGGCTTGTAGAAATAGGCGAGGAATTCGCGTGCACCCTGCTTGTTCTTGGCCTTGGCGGGAATGTGGATCGAATTGACCGAGAATTCCTCGAAGTGGCCGACCTTGGCATCGAGCACCGGGAAGGTCGCATAGGAGAGCTGCGGCAGATCTTCGGCGGTGAAGGCCGAGCGCAGGAAAGCGCCGAGGTTCATCATCCCGGCCTTCTTCTGCGCCAGGAGTGCCGCGGCCTCCTGCCAGCCGAAAGACGTGTGGTTCTCCGTGAAGAACCCCTTCGAAATCATCGCCTCCCACTGATCGAAAACCGCCGTCAGCGCGGGATCGAGATAGCTCATCTCACCGTTCATCAGCGCCATATGCTTGTCGAGGCCGTTGATGCGCAGGTTCATCTGGTCGAACCAACCGGCCGCCGGCCATAATTCCTTGGTGCCGATCGCGACCGGCGTGATGCCCGCGGCCTTGCACTTGTCGCCATAGGCCATGAACTCTTCGGCCGTCTTCGGCACGGTGAGACCATGCTGCTCGAACACGTCCTTGCGGTAGAACATGCCCCAGAGGGTGCCGCCGGTGGGAAGGCCATATTGCTTGCCCCCGTCGGTGACGGCGCCGGCCGTAGCACCCAGCACGTCCTTGTACTTCTCCTTCTCGAAAAGGTCGGAGATGTCGTCAAACAGGCCGCGCTTGACGAAGGCGCGCATGCGGTTGCCCGAAAACCAGGAGCAGACGTCAGGCGCGCCGGCGACGAGATAGTTGCGAATGGCCGTCTTGTGGGCCTCGTGGTCCATATTGTTGATGACGACGTTGACGCCGGCTTCCTTGCTGAAGCTCGCAGCGATCGCCTTCAGCGCGTCGAGTGCGGCGCCATTGTTTTCGGCAGAGATCATCGTGACCTCCTGGGCCTGCGCGATCGCCGGGATCGGAAAGCTGCCGCTAACCGCTGCGGCGGAAACCAGCCCCGCGCCCTTGAGGAAGCGTCTGCGGGTGGTCGACGGAAATTGCTTCAAAAACGTCATTGAATTCCTCCCAGTTGATCGATCGACATCTCCCGACCGTCGCCTCCTCCATGAAACGACCGACCAGGCATTCAATGCTGCGATCCGCTCCGCGATTCCTGCGATAATCCGCTTGGCTGAGTTGATCCGCGGCCGAACTTATGCATAGATCGAACCGGCCCGCAATAATTAATTTACAAAATTAAGGAATGCATCGTGAAACTGAAAGGCGACCAGACCACGGCAAGAGCCATGAACCGACGCCTCATCCTCAATCTACTCCGGCGGGAGGGGCCGAGGAGTCGTGCCGACATCGCCACCGTCATCGGCTTGAGCCCGGCCGCCGTCACCTTCGTCGTCGCCGACCTTCTGGAGGAAGGCATCGTCATCGAAGGGAAGACCGTGCCCGGCCTCACCGGCCGCCGGCCGATCCCGGTGGATATCAATTACGAACACGCGCTTGCCGTCGGCTTCAAGCTGATGGTGGATTCGGTAGAGTGCGTGGCAACCGATCTTGCCACCAACCCCGTCGCCGCCATGCGGGTAAGCCTCGACGGCCACCAGCCCGATAGGGTCGCAGACCTGCTGGCGGGCACCGTTCCCGAACTGGTGAAGCTCGCCGGCCGGCCGAACGCGAAGCTCGCCGGCATCGGCATCTCCATGCCGGGCGTCATCAACCACGAACAGACGGCCTGCGTGCGCAGCTACCGATTCAAATGGGACAATGTCCCCCTCGCCTCGCTGGTCGCCAGCCGCGTCCATGTGCCGGTCTGGTTGGAAGACGACACCAATGCCTATGCCATCGCCCAGCAACTCTTCGGGCTCGGCCGCCAGCATCGCAACATGGCCGTTCTCGCCGTCGGCGTCGGCATCAGCTGCGCCCTCGTCATCGACGGCAAGCTCTATCGCGGTGCCAATGGTGCTGCCGGCAAATTCGGCCACACGCTTTACGAGGAGAACGGCCGGCTCTGCGAATGCGGCAAACGCGGCTGTCTGATGGCCTATCACTCCGAAGCCTCGATGCTCCGGCGCTGGCGGGAAGCGACCGGTCGCGAGAAACTCGGTCTACCGGAACTGTCGGCTGCGCTCGCATCAGGCGATACCGTCGCCCTCGCCCTCGTCGCCGATTCCGGCCGCGGCATCGGCACCGCCCTTGCCAATCTCGTCAATATCACCGACCCCGAAGTCATCGTCGCCGGCGGCGAAGCCGTCTCCCTCGGCGATCCTTTCCTGACACCGCTGCGCGAAGCGCTCGCCGCCCGGACTTTCCGGACTGCGCCTCCCCTCCTGCCCGACTGGGAGGACAATTCCTGGGCACGAGGTGCCGCCGCCCTGGTCACCCAGAAAATCTTCGACTTCGAGTCGTCGGGCGGCGTTACCGACATCGCCAGCTTGGCGAGTGCCATGACCGCGGGTTCGTCGTCGGCGGCGTAAGCCGCGAGAGATCGGCGGGATTGCTTGCCGGATAAGGCGTGCCGTGCTAAGCTCCCCTCTGGCCTGCCGGCCATCTCCCCCACAGGTGGGGAGATTGGCTGGGCTCACCGGCTTCCCAAACAATGAGCGTCCAGCACGACGAAACGCTAGATGGGCAGGAAGTTCAAGCCACTTGTGATCTCCCACCTGTGGGGGAGATGCCCGGCAGGGCAGAGGGGGGCTCCAGGGCACACCCTATCACAAGCAACGTAGGCCAACCGATGCCGGCCCAATCTTGGACAGTTATCTCACGCAGAACAACCCAGCCGCGCCGCAGATACACTGGCATACAAAAATGGGGGTCCCTCGACACATCCCTGGTTCACTGATCGACTTAAATCCCGATACGGCCAACCGGAAGGAAATGGTCAATTCAGGAAGGATGACGACATGAAAATGATCCAGGCTATCGCGCTCGCCCTTGTTCTCGGCGGCGCAGCAACAGCACATGCGGAACAGCCGCTGCAGCGCACCGATCTCATCAAGAACGATATCGATGTGCCCGGCCACCAGGTCGTTCAGGTGCGCGTCGATTTCGCGCCCGGCGTTCTCGCCCCGAGTCACACGCATCCCGGCGAGGAGATCGCCTTCGTTATCGAAGGAATGCTGGAATACCAGCTCGAAGGCAGTCAGCCGGTTACCCTTAAAGCCGGCCAATCCTTGTTCATTCCCACGGGCGTCGCTCACTCTGCGAAGAACGTCGGCAGCGGCAAGGCGTCGGAATTGGCAACCTACATCGTCCGCAAAGGTGCGCCGCTCGTCGTGCCCGCCAAGTGAGCCGTTCGGGCCGGCACCACCTTTCTTCCCATTCCTGTGTTCGTCGCAGGAACGGCGGAAACGTGGGTTTGGCTGCCCATTGATAAGAATTCGCTTTGCCGCGCCGCCCTTTGGACCCATTTGCCGGGAGAGGGTTACGGTGGAAAGATGTCTGAGCCACCGACGACGACCAACCACGTTACTCGTGTGCGGGCCGCCGTTTCGCCCTTGCTGCCGCCTTCCATTCACGGCAGCATGCACGTGTCCCCAGTCATCTCACCTCTCACATCAGGAGGATTACCATGGCAACGTTGGAGCGGCCGGCCTTTGTCGTCCATTGGAGCGAGATCGAACAGCCTGACAACTCGCATTATGGCCATGACGACGAGTTGATGAGCATCGGTGCGCCTTTCGGACGCTTTTTCGGCCTGGCGAAATTGGGCATTCATCACGAGCGCTTGCCGCCTGGCCGGCGCACATCCTTTCCGCATGCCGAGAGCGCCGAGGAAGAATTCGTCTATGTCATCGAAGGCGCACCCGACGTCTGGCTCGATGGCTACCTCTATCGGCTGAGGCCCGGCGACGCTGTCGGATTTCCCGCCGGCACCGGGATCGCCCATAGTTTCCTCAACAACACGCAAGCCGAAGTGCACCTCCTCGTCGTCGGGGAGCGCCATAAGGCCGAAAACCGGATCTTCTATCCACTCCATCCTCACCGCCGACCGCTGCTCGATGATTGGTGGGATGACCATCCCACTCACGCCCTCGGTCCGCACGACGGAATGCCGGACCTGGTGCGGGAAGCAAAGGACAGAGGAAGCAGCGAATAGATCAGCCAGGCCGATAGCCGGCCGCAATGGTGGCCTCGCGCAAAGCGGAGACCAACGGTCGGCTGGAGCTTCGACAGTTATCAACTCACGCCAGCCAACCGCAACAGCTCGTCATTTTCGTGCGCAACGCCTTCCGTCAGCCGGGCGGCGGCAATCGGGGGAAGCCAGGCCAGAATGCCGCTGACTTCCGATCCGGTGAGCGAGGCGTAAGCTTCGACATAGCCCATCGCTCGGTCCGGCATCGCATGGTGCAACAGCACGTATGTTCGGCAGACATCGGCCAGAGGATTGCCACAGGAGGCGTCGAGCCAATCGACGATCATGAACCCCTGCCCCGAGCCGTGAACATTCCAGGGGTGGAAATCGCCATGACACACGCTGTCGCCATCTGGCAGGGATTCGAGTTGCGCCAGAAGCCGATTTCTGGATGAAGAATCCAAGTGCTCGGCCCGGCGGATCCTGGCGAAAAGCCTGGCCATGAGAGACGGCAACCCGTCGCCGGGTTTTTCGTGAATTCTTCGATGCAGTTGCGCCATGTCTTCAAGTGGCGCTCTTCCTGCCGTCGAGACGAATTGGTCGGCAAAACAGTAGCTGGACGCGCGATCCATCAACACGCCCCAGCGCCCATCGAATTCACCGACCGCGTGAACCTTTGGCGCCGGCAGCGCGAGCCTCTCAAGGATCGACAGGTTCGCGGCCTCCCTGAATGACGACGCCTTGGAGGCGGCTCGCCTGTACAGCTTCAGCACCAAGGCGCCATATTCGAAGACTTCGGCCTCTTTACCCGAACCAAGGATCCGACCGATTTCGGTCATTGCAGAACCTCCTCTGAAGCCAGGACAGCTCGCGGAATTGTCGCGTTCACCGTCATCGCAGTCTGTCATGTCGGCGAAAACAGTGTAACGAATGTCGAGGCCCGCACCCGCCGACGGCACAAGATCGGCGCCAATCACACTGATTTTATCGCCGGATTAAAGCGTATCGCGGGGTGCCGATCGCGCAGGCTGACACGATCATCCCCGTCAAGCCAAAACAAAACTCGTCAGTTGGACGTGTCATTCCCTTGTCGCACATCGGCCCGCCGCATATCTTCTCGGCAGCGGCCGCGCTCCGATATCATGGCAGCCATGGCGGAATGCCTCACGATGAAAGGCAATCCGCCGCATCTAAGATTACTCGCTTTCGCAGTATGCCGAGAGCATTGCGATCGCGGCGCTGAGCCGCGCATGATGACGTTCATAGCAACGGATCGGAGCCCAAATGTCCATCGCCGCTTTGCCTGAACCGCCATACTACATGGTCAGTTTTTCCTCTCAACGAACAAAGGTCGACAACGGCTATGGCGAGATGGGTTATGCGATGACGGAACTCGCAAAACAGTAGCCGGGCTATCTAGGCTTCGAAAGCGCACGCGGGGCCGACGGTTTCGGCATACTCATCTCGTATTGGAAGGATGAGGACAGCATTCGAGCCTGGAAATCCGTCGTCGATCACGTTGAGGCGCAAAATCGCGGTCGGTCAGACTGGTATACTCGGTATGAAATCCGTATTGCGCTCGTCGAGCGAGCCTATGGATTCAATATTGAAGAGACATGAGTTGGCTTGTTGAAGGAGTTCTACGACAGCCCAAGAGCAGATTCAATCTCCTCATACTCAGATGCTGAATGACTTCACGGCCGAATTGGCGAAGCGTCTTATTCGCCTGCCGGCACCTCCCCCGCTTAAGAAGAGAACGCTGTAGCGGTCTCGCCCTCCTAAACTTATCCTCTGTAAAGCGACTGACAGGCCTACCGCGCAAACCTGCGGGCGCCGGCGACGCAGAGGATGACGGCAACGGTCACGGCGAGCATGGCTGAGGTCACGGGCTCGTGCAGCAGGGTTGCGGCGAGCGCCAGGCCGAAGAACGGCTGGAGCAGTTGCAGTTGGCCGACGGCGGCGATGCCGCCCTGCGACAGGCCGCGATACCAGAAGATGAAGCCGATCAGCATGGAAAACAGCGAGACATAGGCAAGGCCGAGCAGCGCCGGCGTTTCGACGCCGGAGAAGGTTGCCGGCCGCTGCAAAAGTGCCACCGCGACCGTCACCGGCAGCGACAGCACAAGCGCCCAGGAAATCACTTGCCACCCACCAAGCGTGCGCGAAAGCCTGCCGCCTTCGGCATAGCCGAGGCCGCAGACAATGACAGCCGCCAGCATCAGCAGATCGCCGACCGGCGAGGCCGTCAGGCCTTGTGTCAGTGCAAATCCCGCCACCAGCGCGCTGCCGAGAACCGAAAAGGCCCAAAATGCCGGCTTCGGCCGTTCTCCGCCACGGATCACGCCGAAGATCGCGGTTGCGAGCGGCAGCAGGCCGATGAAGACGATCGAATGGGCTGAAGTGACATGCTGCAGCGCCAAGGCCGTCAGCAGGGGAAAGCCGACAACGACGCCGAGCGCCACGACCGCCAAGGAGAGGATATCACCTCGGCTCGGCCGCTTCTCTCTGAAAGCGATCAGCAGGCCGAGGGCGATGAAGCCGGCGATCGCCGCGCGCGCCACGGTGAGGAAAACCGGATCGAACTGCATCACCGCCACGCGCGTCGCCGGCAGCGATCCGCTGAAGATCACCACCCCGATAAAACCATTGATCCATCCCGATGCCATGCGGTCCATGATGCGCTGCACTCCTTCATTCTCTGACTCTTATCGGCCAACACGGATGGTCATGACAGTGACAGTCTGATACGATTTTGCGAAACTGTAGTGATGTAGAAAGCAATACAGATGAGCGAAGGACGTACACGCGTGGAGATGGTCGCCGCGACGATCAGGCAACGCATCGCCGGGCGCAGCTTGACGCCGGGCGCAAGACTGCCTTCCGTCCGGGGGCTGGCTGCGACGTTGAAGCTGTCAACTTCGACCGTCGTCGATGCCTATGAGCGCTTGGTCGCCGAAGGCGCGATTCTGGCCCGGCCAGGCTCGGGATTCTACGTTGCCAACCAGACAGCACCCTTTGCGCTTGCCGAGGCCGGGCCGAAGCTCGACCGCGCGGTCGATCCGTTTTGGATATCGCGGCAATCGCTGGAGGCCGGCGAAGCCGACCTGAAGCCCGGCTGCGGCTGGCTGCCGTCCTCCTGGCTGCCGGGAGACGGCATGCGCCGCGGGCTCAGAACACTTGCCCGCGCCGACGGGCCGGCGCTTGCCGATTACGGCTCGCCGCTCGGCTTGCCGCAATTGCGCCAGCTGATTTCCCGCCGCATGGGCGAACGGGGAATCGAAGCCTCCCCGGACCAAATCATGCTGGCCGATTCCGGCACGCAGGCAATCGATCTGCTCTGCCGTTTCTTGCTGGAACCCGGCGACACGGTGCTGGTCGACGATCCCTGCTATTTCAATTTCCATGCGCTGCTGCGCGCCCATCGGGCAAAGATCGTCGGTGTGCCCTACACGCCGTCCGGTCCCGATATCGAGCTGTTTGCGCAAGTCGTCGCCGATGAGCGTCCGCGGCTCTACATCACCAACTCCGCCATCCACAATCCGACCGGCGCAACCTTGTCTCCCGTTACGGCTCACCGGGTTCTAAAACTCGCCGACCAGTTCGATCTGACCATCATCGAGGACGATATCTTCGCCGATTTCGAATACACGCCGGCGCCCCGCCTTGCCGCCTTCGACGGGCTCGAGCGGGTCATTCACATCGGCAGTTTCTCAAAGACCCTGTCAGCCTCGGCGCGCTGCGGTTTCGTCGTGGCGAAACCGGAATGGATCGATGGCCTGACAGACCTCAAGATCGCCACCTCCTTCGGCGGCGGCCGGCTAACGGCGGAACTGGTGCTGAACGTCTTGAGCGACGGCAGCTATCGCAAACACATGGAGACGCTGAGACACCGGCTCTCCCGGGCGATGAGCGAGGTCTCGGCCAGGCTGAAGAATCTCGGCATAACGCCCTGGCTGGAGCCTCAGGCCGGAATGTTCCTCTGGTGCCGGCTGCCCGATGGCATCGATGCGGCTGATGTGGCGCGCGCCGCACTGGGAAAGAGGATCGTTCTGGCTCCCGGAAACGCATTCAGCCTGTCGCAATCGGCAACGAATTTCATGCGCTTCAACGTGTCCCAGACACTCGATCCGCAGGTGTTCGAGGTGCTAGGCGATGTGTTGGCAAGAAGAGGATAGAGCAACGGGAGCGGATCGCCCTCATCTCGGCTCTTATTGATAGGCACGACATCCTCCAACGCTTCTGACTGGCGCGGCATTCACCCACGCCCCTCATCCTGAGGCGCGTAGCCCACGGGGCGAAGCCTCGAAGGACACGCCGCAGCGCTGCTCCTTGCATCATCTGCGCACCCGCCTCGCCCTTCGAGGCCCCTGCGGAGCGCCTCAGGGTGGGGCTCTCTTGGTTCTGCCCGGTAACCCTCAGAACGACCGGTGGACCGCCTTGTCGTTGGCAAGACGCGTCACACAGCCTTCGAGCTTGGCGAGCAGCAGATCGAAGTCGAGCGGCTTCGTCAGATAGTCCGCCGCTCCGCCGCGAAGGCCGGCAAGCGTGTTTTCCCGGTCGGTCAGCGCCGTCAGCAGGATGAAGGGAATATTGGAGAGCTGCGGGTGATTGATCTGAATTTCCGCCAGAAGCTGGTGCCCGTCCATCACAGGCATCGAAATATCGCTGATGACGATATCGGGCCATTTCGACAGGATCATTTCCAGCCCTTCGGCGCCGTTCGAGGCCTCGAGCGTCTTGTAACCGGCTTCGCTCAATTCTTCGACGAGGAGATTCCGGATCTCGACTTCGTCTTCTATGCACAGGACCGTAACCATGACTCTTCCTTAAGCTGCGACTTGTTGATCCGACAATAGAAACTCTATCGGCAGAAGAATGGTGAATGTTGTGCCCTTGCCGAGTGCGCTCGTCACCTCGACGGTGCCGCCATGCAGTTCGACGACCTGCTTGACGACGTTGAGACCGATGCCGGTTCCGGCAATGCCCGTCGCGCTGCGGGCACGGTAATAGGGCTGGAACAGCTTCGGCAGATCCTCGGCATCCATGCCGATGCCGCCGTCGGAGATGGCAATCTCCACCGTCTTCTCGTCGGTCCGGGCGCGAAGATGAATATTAGGCGCGTTCGGCGAATATTTGACAGCGTTCGAAATCAGGTTGGTGAAGACCTGTTCCATCGCGCTGCGGTCGAATGTCAATACATCAGGTATGCGCTCGAGATCGAGATGGAACAGATGCGAGCGGCTGAGCTGGCGCTGCCTGTCGCAACAGGTGACGAGCAGGGCCTTCAGATCGCCTTGGCTGCGCTTCAGTGTGATCTGCCCGGTTTCGAGCCGGCCGCTGGCGAGGATGCTCTCCATCAGGTCGACCATGCGTACGACAGCGCTGCGGATCACGCCGGCTTTTTCGTGAACGTAATCGCCGCTGACGTTGGTGATCGAGCGGCAGAGCCGCTGGGCAGCGGCATCGATGATGGCGAGCGGCGTGCGAAACTCGTGCGAAGCCATGGCGACGAACTGGCGCTGGAGCACGTTCACCTGGCGTTCGTGCACCAGCAGGCGATCCAGCTCCTCTCTCTGCCTTTCGATCTCGCCTGTTCGATCGGCCACCATCTCTTCCAGATGGTTGCGGTGGTGGGTGAGCTGCGCCTGGCTGTCCAGCAGGGTCAGCGAGGTCCGATGCAGACCTCGTCCGAGCCAGAACACGACGGTGATCAGCAGCGCCAGGCAGCCGAGCCCCGCCGGCGCGATCTGCCGAAGCAGCATGAATCCGGGCAGGATAGGCGGCCACACGAGATAGCCGATCGTACCGCCGTCATGGGACGACACAGGCGCCTGCGCCCGCTCGTCCTCACCCTTCGAAGGCGCGAAATGCAATCCTTCGAGCCGCGCATAATGGGCGATGCTTTCGGCAGCTTTCCCATCGATGAACTTGACCGAGATGGCGATGAACTCTTGACTCGCCTCGATCTGCATCCGGGCCGAGCTCGGCAGAATGGGACGTGCGCTGGCAATTGCCGGCCTGTTGCCGATCATGATCGTGCGAACCACAGCCAGTTGACCAAGCGCCTCTGTGCCGGGCTTTGCAGCCCGCTCGACGAGAGCGGCGCGCATCTCTCCGGCAAGCGCGGTCATTTCTCGGCCGTCGTCATTACCGAGGCGGGGCGGCATGGCATCCGCGCCGTCGCGGAATGCAAACATCAGGCGATTGGCATCGTCGAAGATATAGGTCCTGTCGTGCCCGAAATACCGGCTCGTCCACCGGCCGACGTTATCGAGCAGCCATTCATGGTTCCGCTGCTTGGCATAAAGGAAGGCATCGTCCCATTTTGTGACGCTTTCCTGCTCCCGGGGAAGGGCCGCGATCTGCTCTTCCAATCCTTGGCCGACGAAGTCGGCCTGCCGGCGCAAGGAGAGATCATCGACCTTCACCGCGGCAAGCCACGCAAATCCGCACAGCAACGCAGCAGCCGCACAGGTGAGCGTCACCAAGACGAATGTAATGTGGGATGTGAGCCCAACCTTCAATACCTGCAACCTTTTGATGGCGCCCGCTGCCGAGAAATTGACACGCAAAGGTTGACGGACCGTGAATTATGCGCTCCCGTGCGGGTCTGCGGCAGGTCTCCGATAGGCATTTCGCAACCGTTGAAGGAGAAGCATATGGATGCAGCAGCATTATCGGATACGCCAGGCATCAGGTTCGAACCGATCGCTCCCGTTCATATTGACAGCTTTCATCACGCGCTCGACGTGGTCGCGCGGGAGAAAAAATACCTGTCCATGCTGGAAGCAACTCCACTGCCGCAGACGCGCGAGTTCGTGATGGGCATGATTGCGAAAGGCAATCCGCAATTCGTTGCCATCGCGCAGCACCAGGTCGTCGGTTGGTGCGACATCAGCCGGCATTTTTTCCCGTCGCACGCCCATCGCGGAAAACTCGGAATGGGGATTCTTCCCGCCTATCGGGGCAAGGGTCTCGGACGACGGCTCATCGAGACGACATTGAGAGCCGCACAGAAAAGCGGTTTTGCCCGGGTCGAACTCGATGTTTATGAAGACAACGCCCGTGCTATCGCTCTCTACGAAAAGATGGGATTTGCCCGCGAAGGCATCGTCCGACGTGCGGCACGTATCGACGGTCGGTTCATCGATGCGATCAGCATGGCGCTTTTGTTCGACGAGCGCGGGGCGGCTGTTATCGCCGAGAATTCTTGAAGGAATCCAGCTGACGAATGCGACGCCATGCATCGGGCTTAGCGAGGGCGATCGCTGGACCGGGTTTTGAGGCAATTCGAGGTATCGCGACATGATTATGCAGGCTCCAGTCGCCCGGCCACTTCCCCTATCGGGCGAAAGCCTCGAATGGATTCTCATGGGTCAGGCGCATCAGGGTCCCGTCGTCTATGCCCCGCCGTTTAAACTCGGGCAGCAAGACCGTGGAAAGATGGGTATACGGTTTGGGTATCCCGCCCATCGGCAACGCCGGATCGAACCAGCCGCGGTCATGGCTCAACAACATGCGATCGCCGCAGCCCGCCTGCAGCGCCCTGATCACCAACTCAGCCACCTCGTTGTCCCCGCCCCGGCCGACATGGTCATACTCGATCCAGGCGCCTCGCTCGGCGACGGCAACGTTATAGGCGAAGTCCTTTTCTTCCTGCGTGTGGATCGAGATGAACCTGTCGGCCCTGTAGCCCTCCGCTTCGATGACATCGAGCTGGTCCATGACGACCCGTCCTCTGATCGTATGACTGCCGATGACGGCGTCTGTCTGGGCCGCGGCGCGCGCTGCTGCCCGCAGTATTTTCGTCTCGAGCGCCGTCATCCCGTCATCGCCGGCGCTGAGCTTGATCCAGCCTGCCTGGAATCCGGTCTCGTCGATCTGCTCCGTCAGCTCGCGAAGCATCCACGCCTCCAGCTCCTTCTCGGAAGCCTGGCGGACCCATTCGGGAATCCAGGGCTCGCGGTAATTGCCGGTGGGCACGACGATCGGAAAATCCGTCGCGAGCGACACGGCAAGATCGATATCCGCGCGGCGCCCGACGCCGCCTGTCGAGCATTCGACCAGTGCCGTCACCCCGAGCTTCTTGATCCGCTCGATTTCGGGAGCCATCAGCCGAACGACGTCTTCGGTCACCGCTTCGGCATAACCGGGCTGGTCCGGCGTCCTGAGGTCGACGAAGACGTGCTCGTGCGGGAGGATCATCCCAAGTTCGGATTTGCTCTTAGGCCCGAGCGTCGTGCGCAGATGTTTCAAAGTCTCTCCCCGCGATCATACCGGCTTTGCGTACAGGCCTCGACCGACACTGCCGCGAAAGTAGATCGTCACGTAACGAAATCAATCGCTCACTCGATTGAAATTCCCACAACTTGACCCTTGGTGTCGACTTCCAACTTGGCTCCCGGATTGCTGACGAACTGAATGTCGCTGGGGAAAGATATGCTGCATCGGCCTCTTCGGCGTCGCATCGGCTACTTCCCCTTCGCCTCCTTGCTCTGCGCCGGCCGGCTGATCGCGCGGACCTTGCCGCTGCCGCCACCGCCGCAGAAGAAGCAGTCTCCGCCGTCGGATTCGAGACCGGAGACGCCGGTTCCCTCGGGCATATCAAGCCGCTCCAGCACCTCCCCCGTTTCGGGGTCGATGCGCCTGACGTCGCTGTCATCGCCCTCCCAGGTACCGTGCCAGAGCTGGCCGTCGACCCAGGTGACGCCTGTCACAACGCGGTTGGATTCGATGGTGCGGAGGATCTTGCCCGTCTCCGGGTCGATCTGATGGATCCGGCGCCCCCGGTGCTGGCCGACCCAGAGCGAGCCTTCGGCCCAGGCAAGGCCGGAATCGCCGCCATTGCCGGGCGCCGGGACGGTGGAAACGATACGTCCGGTCTTCGGGTCGATCTTGTGAATGACGTCCTCGGCGATCTGATAGAGGAACTCGCCGTCGAAGGCCGTTCCGGCATGCGATGCAACTTCGATCGAGCGCACCACTTCGCCGCTTGCGGGATCGAGCGCGTTCAGCCTGTCGCCCGAGGCGAACCAGACGTGCTCACCATCGAAGGTGACGCCGTTGACGCGCTCGGCGCCGGGAAAAGGTCCATATTCACGGATGATGGTCGCAGCCGATTTTTTCATCTCTTCTATCCTGTTCGCCCGTAGGGCCATCTTCATCTGTCAGGCCATATTAGTCGCTTGGCAAAGGTCCCGGGAGTAACAAGATCGTCGGGAAACCGGGCAGTGGCGGGCTCATCCAACGCCTTGCCCGCCCGCGCCCGAAGGATTGCACCTTGCTCTCCCCGGCAAGAGAATCCAGCGCCCGCTGCACGGTGCGCGGGCTGGCGCCGAGCGCGATCGCCAGCGCCGAACTCGACCACGCCTCGCCATCGGCGAGAAAGGCGAGCACCGCCCCATGCTGGCCTTCGACCAGCGGCGCCAGCACGACGGTCTCGCCGGCGCGCCGAGGCGAAAGCGCAAAGCCGCGTTTCGTCGCCGAAACCTCGGCGAGCGCCCGCAACTCGGCGCGCAACCGGCCGATCTCGACGCGCAGCCGGGCACGATGCGATTCATCGGCATGTTTGCCGCGGAAGGCACGCGCGACCAGCGTACCCCTGGCCATATCCCCCGGCCAGGCTTCGGCAAGCGCGCGGGCGAGCGCGAAGAGCACAGGCCGCGTTGCCAGCGACACGGAAAGTTGATCGTCGAGCACGACATGACGGCAGGCATCGACGACGAGCACACCCGAACCTAGCAACTCTTCCACCTCCTCAAGCCGCAGCGGGTTTTCCCGCCAGCGCGAGATCATCCGTGCCACGGGTGCGTTGAGTACGTCGGCGGCATTTTCCACCTCCGCCGTCAATACGGGCATACCGGCCTCGCGCGCCGCCTGCCTTGCCCTATCAAGCGCCGTACGCGCCGCTTTCGTCTGCAGGCGTCTGATCGCGATACCCGCGACCACCAGTTCGTGGGCAGCCCTTGCCGCCGGCGGCAGCGGCGTCGGGTCGAGTGTTTCGAGCGCCCGCTCGGCCTCGTCGAGCCGGCCGATCAGCACCAGCCGGCGAAGCTCGACATTCCTGGCGTGGGCGGCGTTGACCCTGTCGCCATGCGCTTCGAGCACCTTGCGCGCCGCCTCCAGCGCTTTTGGCGGCCAGGTGAGATCGCGCGAGACCAGCGCGATCTCGGCCTCGGCGACCACGCAGCGGGCTCGCGCCACCGCCTCCCGCGGGCCGAAAGCACGCGCCGCACTCTTCAGCAGCGCCTTGGCACGGACGAGATCGCCGAGCTGCGCCATCGCAATGCCGCGCAGCGCCAGCGCCGGCGCATCGTCGCGCAATGCCACCCGCTTCAGCGCGCCGAGCGCGTCTCCCACTGCCAGCGCCCGCGCAGCTGCCGTGATCAGCGAGTCCATTCAAATCCCGTCACACTTGTCACTCCCACCCTTGCCCTGCCCGGCCGTAGCTTTGTCGTCGACCGGCAAGCAACCCGCGCCGGGATGGTACGACGAGAAACAGGCAAAGGAGAAGACCCATGACGATACAACTCGGAACACGGCAGCAGTGGCTGGAAGCGCGGCTCGACCTGCTCCAAGAGGAGAAGGCGCTGACGCGGCAGAGCGACGCGCTGGCGATGAAGCGCCAGCAATTGCCCCGCGTGAGGATTGACAAGGAATACCGCTTCGACACCGAGGCCGGCAACGTTTCGCTGAAGGATCTCTTCGGCGGCCGTTCGCAGCTCCTCGTCTATCATTTCATGTTCGGGCCGGATTATACCGCCGGATGCCCCTCCTGCTCGTCGATCGCCGACGGCTTCAACGGCTTCTTCGTCCATCTCGAAAACGACGACGTCGCCTTCACCGCGATCTCGCGCGCGCCGCTGGCAAAGCTTCTGGCATTCCGGCAGCGCATGGACTGGAGCTTTCCCTGGGCCTCCTCCTCCGGCAGCGACTTCAACAGCGATTTCAGCGTCTGGTTCACCCCCGATCAGCAGCGCCAGGGCGGGATAGAATATAACTACCGCCGCGAGCCGCCCGCTCCCGAACAGTCCGCCTCCGAACCATTGGCCGGCAGGACCGTGCAGGAATGGCAACTGCGCGGCAGCGAGGGACCGGTCGCCCAGATCGCCGCCATGACCGAAACGGATGTCGCGACCTACACCCGCGACCGGCCCGGAGTCAGCGCCTTCGAGCTTGCCGACGGCGCCGTCTACCACAGCTATTCCAGCTATGCCCGCGGCCTGGACGGGTTATGGGGCATGTACCAATGGCTCGACCGCGCCCCCAAGGGCCGCAACGAAACCGGCATCTGGTGGCGCCACCACGACCGGTACGGCAAGGAGTGACGCCGATGCTGCTTTCCGCCCACACTCCAGAGCGAGGCGACGGCAACGTCGCTCTCAACGCCGCCGAATGGCTCTCGCTGGCCGCCGCAGCAGACGGATCAGTTGCTAAGCCGAGCAGCGGCATCGCTAGCCGGGGCGGCCGGATCGCCGCCCACACCGCCGATTGGCTGTCGCTCGCCGCCGCCCCGACATTCGCTGTCATGGCGCTGCTGACAGCCACGACCGGCAGCATCGACATGATCTGCATGACGGCGCCGGATGCCTTCCCGATTGGCGGAATGGTGCCGATGTACCTGCTGATGAGCGGCTTCCACCTGGCGCCCTGGCTACGGCTCGCCGCCGCCGGCTGGCGGGTCTGAGTGGGTGGCGTCGCGCCCTCTTCTCCCCGCTGGAGAGAAGAGGCAGCAAGCCGCACTGCCCCTCCCGTAATATCTCCCTGCCGGCCCTCCCACGTTCACGCCCTCGCCTCGATAAAATCGATCGGCCCGCCAGCAAACTCGTCGTCGAAGACCGCGCAGGAAAGCTTGCCGCCGAAGACGCAGCCGCTGTCGATGTTTGTGCGGTTTCCCGTCGTCATGGGGTTGGACAGTGATGGCGTATGGCCGTGGACGAGGTGCTTGCCCCAATATTCGCCTGGCTCACCGGCCACGAACCGCATCCATAGAAGATCGTCCTCGCTCTGCCGGTCCAGCGGAAATGCCGGATCGACACCGGCATGGACAAAGATACGATGCCGATCGACATGCATGAGCGGACGATCGGCCGCCCATTGAAGATGCTGAGGCAAAACCCTGCCCCCATAGGATATTTCGGTCTCCAGCCCGCCGTTGCCGAGCCACACGGCTCTGCTCTGACCGTCGGCATAGGCTGCGACCATCATATCCTCATGATTGCCTTTCAGGCAGATCCATCTCCACGGCTCAGATGGACCGGCAATGATCCGGTCGAGGACACTTTTGCTGTCAGGCCCACGATCGATATAGTCGCCAAGGAAGACCACTGTCCCTTCAGGCGCATAGGCCTCGATAAGATCGATCATCCTATTCAGGGGATCGATACAGCCGTGGATATCACCTACGGCGAATGTGTAGCGCATGTTTCAACCCTCTCGGCTGCTGCGACGGCCCGCGGCCAAGGACGTGGAGGCGCGCCAGGACATTGTGCCGAGGCTCGCACCGCTCGCCGCCCGCCCATCACCAACGAAAGCCAGTCGCCGTCGCGAAAGCCGACTCAATCTCCGGCATTTATGGCGGTTGGCTCTCCTTCCGCTTGAGGCAATCGCCACAACGCTCAAGCCTGTTCAGTGGGGTAGAGCGTCAGGATATTGACATTGACCCTGCGCGGCTGCGTCACCGCATAGACAATGGCCGCGGCGACGTCCGCGGCCTCCAGTTGCTCCATGTCGCCCAGCCTTTGCTCCACCGCCTCGCGGACACTGGCGCGCATATGAGAGGTAAACTCGGTCCTGACGGCGCCGGGCTCGATGCAGGTGACGCGAATGCCATCCCGGCCAATCTCGCGCCGCAGCGATTCCGCCATAGCGCTCGCCGCATGCTTGGTTCCGGAATAGACCGTCGAGGGATGAATGTACCGGCCGGTGCCGGAGGAGACGATGACGATATGGCCGGTCCCCTGCCGCTGCATCGCCGGCAACGCCGCATGGATCGGATAGAGCAGCCCGAGGAAGTTGACCTCGACCATCTCCCGATACTCGGCGGTGGTCGTGTTCCGGAACGGCGCGGCAACGCCGACGCCGGCGACGCAGAGCAGCATGTCGAGCCTGCCGAAATCGCCGATCGCCCGCTCCACCATCGCCACAGCCTGTGCCTCGTCGGACACGTCGGCCTCGATCGGCAGGACCTCACCGCCGCGCTCGCGGATGCGCTCCGCCAACGCCTCGAGGCGCGGCATGCGGCGGGCGGCGATCACCACACTTGCCCCTTCCTCCACCAGCGCCAGAGCGGTCGCCGCACCTATGCCAGACGAAGCGCCGGCAATGAGGGCGACCCTGCCACTGAGCTTTTTGTCTGTCTGCATACCGGCTCTCCCGTCTTTTGGTTCAGGGTGAAATTATCGGCAATTAGGCTGCGATGATCATAGCAACAATGCTATATAAATCGAACAGACTATGTGGACTTCGAGGCATAATGCGCGGCAGCGACTCCGCGGAGCTCAAGGCGTTCGTGACCATCGTCGCGCAGGCGCGGTTCCGGGGGCAGCAGAGACCGCTCGAAGAAACCGCAATGGATCGTAGGATGACAACCAGACAGGGCACCCGTCAGCGATCGCCGTGACAGTCGCCGAAGATGCCGATCCACGGACGCTTGGCGCATCAATAAAGCCGGGCGTTGCGTACCATCAAGGGCAGCTTGTAGCCCTAAGGCGACCTTGCATTGTGCGGTCGCCACCGGGTATGCGTTCATCCCATGAAAAAATACGGACGAACCTATCACCTGCCGATTTCGCCCGGAGCGACAAGCGACGATAAGGTCATGGCGAAGCTTGACGGGCTGATGATCGCCGATCTTGTCATCACCGAGAAAATGGATGGTGAGAACACGACAATTCATCGGAGTGGGTCTCACGCCCGCAGCCCCGACAGCCGTTACCATTCGTCGCGCGATTGGCTTAAAGCCTTTGCCGCCGGGATCAGCCCGCAACTGGCAGACGGCGAACGCATCGTGGGCGAGAACCTCTATGCCCGGCACTCGATCGGCTATGATGATCTGCCGTCATACTTCCTCGGCTTTGCATGGATTATCGAAGGCGAAGTTCAGTCCTGGGATCTGACTCTGGCTCGGTTCGAAGAACTGAGCATCGTTCCCGTGTCGACTCTGTATCGGGGACCATACAAAGCCGGCCTGTTCGAGGATACTGCGGCCTCGCTGGATAGGACCAGCTAGGAGGGGTTTGTCGTTCGGATCGCTGATGCCTTCCCAGAAACCGAAATGCCAGTTCGCATGGGCAAATATGTGCGGGACAACCACGTTCAAAGTGAAACGCATTGGATGCAGTCGGAACTCATTCCCAATCGCTTGGCGAATCACTGACGGCCGCTCGCCACCCCATCCGCCATTCCTGTGATTGTCACAGGCATGGCGGATGGGGTGGCGCTTCTGCCAAACTTCACACCGGCGCAATGCCGAACCACACCCGCGATCACCCCTCCGTAAAACTGCGGCGGATCGCCTTCCAACTCTCGGCATCCGGCGCCAAGAGCAGCCGGCCCTTGGTCATCGCGGGACGATAGGCTTCACCGCTGAGCAATGCCCCGTAGCCGCCGGCTTCGTGATGGATCAGCACGCCGGCGGCGTGGTCCCAGGGTTTGAGCTCGGCGTTCAGCGAAAAACTCATCGCCCCCGATGCCACCGACCGGTACTCATAGGCCGAGCAGCGCCATGTGGTGGTGCGGGCAAAGTGCAGCATGCTCCGAGCGTAGACCGGCTGCTCCTCGGCGGGAAACATATGCAGCGGCACGAAGCCGTGCATTTCCCCGATCGGCCTCGGCGGCGCGACGATGAGCCGGGTCTGCGTGCCGTCGCCGGCAATATGCCACGCCCCTCGCCCCTGCCGGGCGGCGAGGAATTCGCCGGTCACGGGATAGTGGATCAGCCCGGCCACGGTCTCTCCGCCGGAGACGATCGCCACGATCATGCCGAACAGTGGCAGGCCGTGGGCGAAATTCCAGGTGCCGTCGACCGGATCGATGATCGCGGCGAGATCGGCGTCGGCAAGCCGCGCCAATACGGCGGGATCGACCGAAACCGCTTCTTCGCCGATGAGCAGTGCCTCGGGAAAGCGCGCCGAAAGCGCCTCGGTGAGCCGTCGCTCGGCGCCGAGATCGGCATCGGTCACCAGATCGTCGGGCGCGGTCTTGGTGCGAATGCCCTCGGCGGTGATGCCGCGGAAGCGGGGCAGGATTTCCGCCTTCGCCGCCCGGCGCATATCCTCCATCACGGCGAAGAATACGTCATCCGACACCTCCCTCATGCGCGGCGTGCCTCGATATAGGCCTTAAGCGCGGCGGGTTGGTCGGTCTGGATGACGCTGATGCCGGCCGCCATCATCCGTCCCCAGATCGCGTCGGGATCGGCAAGCGCCGCACTATCGGTCAAGCCGCAGCAGGAGACCGGATCGAGCGTGTTGACCCAGAGCGAGATTCCGGCGTTACGCAGACGCGCGTGCTGGCCGGCCAGCGTCTCAAGCGCATCGAACTTGGCTTCGCACATGAAGGGGCGCGCCGCGATAACTGCCTTGGCGGTCTCTTCGGCGCTCCCGACCCTGAAGAACGCCTGGCCCATGAACGGAATGCCGTCGATCCCGGGCTGCCTGGCGAGCCAAGCCAGCGCCTCCGGCGTGTCGGCGCGAGCCTTGAGATCGACCTGGTCGGCCATGCCAATCTCTTTGACCTTGGCCGCGACGATGCCCATCATCTCAAGGTCCTTGAGGTCGAGATCGACGAAGATGCGGCCGCGCACGGTTTCGAGCACCTGTTCCAGCGTCGGAACGGTCTGCGTCGTGAACGGCTGGTCCGGCCCGCCATCGGCCATGCGCAGCCGCAGGCTGGTGATCTCGGCGATCGTCATCTCCTCGGGGATGCGATCGATGCCAGCCATGCGCTCTAGCGTGTCGTCGTGCAGGATGAACAGCACGCCATCGGCGCTCTGGCGGATATCCACCTCAACGATGTCATAGCCGCCGGCAATCGCATTCTCGATTGCCGCAAGGCTGTTTTCGGGAGCCTGATGCCAGGCACCGCGATGGGCGACGATGGCGCAGGCGCGCGACGGGTCGGCAATGTGGTCGATGTATTTCATGGGATTTCCTCTAGAACAATTCCAGCAAAAGTGCGCAGCGGCTTTGCGTCCGGAATTGTGTTAAAACAAAGAGATAGAACGTTTCCGTGTTTCGGAGAAAAACGGTAATGTTCTAGTTTGCGCCGAATGCGCCTGGTATGGCCCTGCCGCTTTCCGCATCGAAGAGATGCAGGCGGGAGGCAGGGAAATTGAGAGAGAGTTGGCTGTGATCCGGCATCTCGACGCCGAAGGGTGTCGCGATCCTGATGACTGAGCCGCCGAGCGCGGCTGCCAGGATCGCGTGCGAGCCGAGATCCTCGCGAAACCGCAGAGCTGACGTGACCACATGTCCGTTGGCCCCGCCACCGATCAGGATATCCTCTGGCCGGATGCCGAGCTTATAGTCTCCGGTGAGCCGGGCTTGCGCCACCACCTGCCCGTCGGCGAGCCTGAGCACCGTGCCGTCGCCGGTGACCGGCAGGATATTCATCGGCGGCGCGCCGATGAATTTGGCGACGAAGACCGAGGCCGGCTGGTGATAGATCGCCTTCGGCGTGTCGAACTGTTCGATCCGCCCCTTGTTGAGGATGAGGATGCGGTCGGCCAGCGTCATCGCCTCCACCTGATCGTGGGTGACGAAGATGGTGGTGGCGCCGATGCGCCGGTGCAGTTCGGCAAGTTCGACACGCATGTCGTGCCTGAGCTGCGCGTCGAGGTTGGAGAGCGGCTCGTCGAATAGAAGCACGCCGGGCTCGCGTATGATGGCGCGGCCAATCGCGACGCGCTGGCGCTGGCCGCCGGAAAGCTGTACCGGTTTGCGGCCGAGGAAATCCGACAGCCCGAGCATCTTCGCCACCGCCCCGACCCGCTCGATGCGCTCGGCCTTTTGCATACCGGCGACCTTGAGGCTGTAGGCGATGTTGTCGAAGACGCTCATATGCGGATAGAGCGCATAGTTCTGGAACACCATGGCGCAGCCGCGGTGTTTCGGCTCCAGATCCTGCACCTGCCGGCCGCCGATGACGATCGTGCCGCCGCTTACCCGCTCCAGCCCCGCGATCATCTGCAGCAGCGTGGACTTGCCGCAACCGGAGGGACCGAGCACGACGCTGAATTCACCGGCCCTGAGCTCGACATCCATCGGCGGAATGATGACGGTCTCCGCGTCATAGGCCTTGGTGACGCCTGACAGCGTGATGTTGGCGGCAGCAGCGCGAATGGCTATGTCGATGGCGTTCATGGCTATTTCTCCGTGAGAGTAAGGCCCTGGACGAGATAGCGCTGCAGCAGCGCGATCATCGCGAGCGGAAATATGGAAACGATGACGGCGCCGGCCATGATCATCGGAAAGTCGGGAATCTCTCCGTCCGAATCCGGCACGAGCCGCGCCAGCCCGACGACGGCGGTCTGCATGTCTGACGTCGAGGCGGCGACCAGCGGCCAGAGATATTGCGTCCAGCCGCTGAGGAAGGTCAGCACGAAAAGCGCGCCGAAACTGGTACGCGACAAGGGCAGCAGGATATCGAAAAGGAAGCGGATCGGCCCCGCCCCATCCATGCGCGCCGCTTTGAGCAGATCCTTGGGCAAGGTGAGGAAGAACTGGCGGAACAGGAAGGTGCCGGTGCCATGCGCCACAAGCGGCGCGATCAGTCCGAAATGCGTGTTCAGCACGCTCCATTCAAGCTTTACCGGCGCGCCGAAGACTTGGGCGATCAGCCCGTTCAAACCGGTGATATCGAGCAGCGCGTTAACCGGCGAAAACACGTTCGACGCGGCCTGGTAGGTGGTGATGACGCGGATCTCGATTGGCAGCATGATGGTCGCCAGAATCAGCGCGAAGACCACACCCGCCCAGCGAACACGGAAATAGACGATGGCATAGGCCGACAGAAGCGACAGGACGCAGGTCGCGAATGCGTCGCCGAAGGCGACCACCAGACTGTTCAGCATCTGGATCGGGATGTGCGTCTCGGTGAAGATGTGCGCCGCATTGGCGAAAAACTGGTCGCCGGGATACCAGGCGAGCCCGTTGCGCAACATGAATTCATAGGATTGCGAGGCTGTCGTCAGGGTCAGGTACAGCGGCCCGAGGATATAGACGATGCCGACGATGAGGACGAGGCTGGCTGCGATATTGAGGGAACGTGCGTTTTCGATCATGGGGTCACCGCTCGTAGTTGATGCGCCGGCCGAGGAAGAGGAATTGGGCGGCGGTGAGGAGGACGACGAAGACCATCAGGATCGCCGTCTGGGTCGAGGCGCCGGAGAGGTCGTAGCCGCTGAAACCGTCGGTGTAGATTTTGTAGACGAGCAACGTGGTGGCCCCGCCCGGACCACCACGGGTGATCGTATCGATCAGCGCGAAGGCCGAGGTGACACTTTCGGTGAACTCAAGCACCAGCGTCAGGAAGAGCTGCGGCATGATGAGCGGCAGTTGCACGTCGAAAATCCGCCGCCACGGCCCCGCCCCATCCATTGCGGCTGCCTGGTGCATGGTCTTCGGGATCGACTGCAGTCCAGCGAGCAGAATGACGAAATTGAACGGGATGCCGCCCCAGACATGCGCTGCGATCAGCGTGATGAAGGCATCCGTGCCGTCGATGCCGGGCGCCCAGATGCCCGGAAAGGCTGAGTTGAGTGGCGCGAGCACGCCGACGAACGGATTGAAGATGAAAGCGAAGACGACGCCGATCGAAGCGCCGGCAACCCCCTTCGGCCAGACCAGCACATTGCGCGCCGGCAACGACAGGCGGATCTTCCGGTCGGCCGCGAACGCAAGGATCAGCGGGACCACCACCGCGAGTGAGGAGGCGGTGACCATGAAGACGATGGTGCGCCAACAGCCCTCCCAGAACTCCGGATCGGAGAACACCCGGGCGAAATTGTCCCAGCCGACGAACATCGAACCGCCACCGAAGGGGCGTTCGAGGAAGAATGACCAGTAGAAGGCCTGAAAAACAGGCACGTAGAAGAAAAATGCGATCAGCAGCATGAGCGGCGCCACCAGCAAAAGCGGCAGCCAGCGATGGCTGAAGAGAGAAGATTCCGACATCATGGAGAAGCCCTGCATTGGGAGGACCGGCATGGGTGTATGGGTCACATGCCGGACACGGGAGCACGCGCGCCCGTGCGCGGGACGTCCAAACGTCCCGCGCGTGAGATGTCGGGATCACTGCATCTTCACGCCCTTGTAGGTCTGCTCGAAGCGACGCAGCAGCTCGTCGCCACGCCTCTTGGCGTTGTCGAGCGCCACCTGCATGGTCTCCTGGCCGGCAAATGCCTTCTGGGTCTCTTCCATGAACACCTGGCGGAACTGTACGTAGAAGCCTAGACGGATGCCGCGGGTATCCGGCGTGCGCGGCTGGTTCATCGATTCGATGCCGACGGCCGCCGTCGCATATTTCGGCGAGTTCGCCTCGCCGCTCTTGGCGATCGCATCCATCACGTCGTTGGTGACGGGGACGTAGCCGGTGGCCGCGGTCAGAAACATCTGCTGTTCGGGACGGCGCAGGAAGTCGAGGAAGGCCTTGGCACCTTCGATCTCGGCTTTGTCGTGACCTTTCATGATGTAGATCGAGGCGCCGCCGACAAAGGTGTTGTGTCGCTCGTAGCCATCATACATCGGCGCCATGCCGATGCTGAGCTCGTATTTGCCTTCGAACGCCTTCGCCGAGGCGGTATAGGAACCCGAGGAATTCTCCATCATGGCGCATTCGCCGGTGTTGAAGGCGGCGGTGAAGTTGCCGGCCTTGGTATCGGCATTGAGCTTGACGAGGCCTTCCTTGCGCCAGTCGATCAGATTCTGGAGATGCTTGGCGGCGAAGGTCGTGTTGAACACATATTCGGCGTCGAGACCGTCATAGCCGTTATGCTTTGAGGCGATCGGCAGGCCATGGCGGGCGGAAAACTGTTCGAGCACGCGCCATGTATCGCCATCGGTGGTGAAGGGGCAGGCATTACCTGAAGCCTTAAGCTTGCGGGCGGCCTCGATGATCTCTTCCCAGGTCGCAGGCGTCTTGGTGATGCCGGCTTTCTCAAGCTCGGTCTTGTTGGTGTAGAACAGTAACGTCGAGGCATTGTAGGGCTGCGCGAAAAGCGCGCCACCGGAGGTTTCGTAGTAGGCCCGCGCGCCAGCGATATAATTGCCCCACTTGACCTCGGGCAGCTCCGCCTGGACCGGCACGACGGCATCTGACAGCATCAGGTCGAGCGTGCCGGCGTCGAAGAACTGGATGAGGACGGGATGGTTGTTGGCACGGAAGGCGGCGATTGCCTTCTGCATCGACACTTCGTAGCTGCCCTGGCCGACGCAGGTGATGTGATGCTCCGATTGTGCGGCATTGAAAGCGCTGCACTGGTCCTGGATCGCCTTTTCGACGACGCCCGTATTGCCGTACCAGAATTCGATATTAGCGGCCTGCGCCGAACATGCGCCCGCCATCAGCGCGGCCGCAGCCGCCAGAATGGAAATCTTCATCTTGCCCTCACCTGATTTGATTGGCCGGCCTCCAGCGCCGACGCCGTGACAGCACTTTATTACACATCACGTGTAACAATTTGGTGACGGGCGCAAGCCGCTTGTCGCAAAGCAGGGCTGCTGCTATAGCGCATGGACGCAAGTACTGGAGACAACAGCAATAATTACTACACGCCTATAGTAATTATTGACGAAGGAAGTGCTGATATGACCTATTTCCCGGAGCCGCTGATCGCCCAGCACTTCCTTCGCGAAGGCGGGGGCGTCGTCTCCTCGAACGAACGCGATCTGCTGAGGTTGATCTGGCGTCACCCCGGCCTGTCGCGCTCCGAAGTCACCGGCCACACCGACCTCACCCAGCAATCCGTCTACCGGATCATCGACCAGTTGGAGGAACGCGCCATCATTTCCTTCGGTTCGCCGAAACCCGGCGCCGGTCGTGGCCAGCCGAGCCCAACGCTCCGGCTTAACGGTCGCTACGCCTATTCCTGCGGCATCTCGGTCAATACCGACGTGATTGGCATCTGCCTGATGGATATATCTGGCAAGGTGCTGGCCGAAAGCAGCATCATCCTGCGGGAACGTTCGATGGCCCAGTCGCTCGATCTCGTCCTGGAGCAGCTGGTCGAACACCAGAGAGAGAACGACCTCTCCGAGGAGACTTTCTTCGGGATCGGCTTTGCCATCGCCGGTTTCCACGTCAGCGGCACCCGCTACAACGCCCCGCTGCCGCTGCACGAGTGGTCGCTCATCGAACTTGGGCCGCTACTGTCGGAATTTTTCGGCAAGCCGGTCTGGGTGCACAATGGCGGCAAGGCGGGAACGGTCGCCGAATCCATGTTCGGCGCCGGCCGCTATATCAGGCACTTCGCTTATCTGAGCTTCAACTACGGCTTCGGCGGCGGCCTGGTCAGCAACGGCGAGCTGCTGCATAACGGCATCGGCAATGCCGGCGAATTCTCGGGCATGTACGACGCCGAGGAGAATAAGCGCCGGCCGGCTTTGCAATATCTGATCGAAAACCTCACCCGCAATGGCGTCGACGTTCCCTCGATCAGCTACATGCGCAAGCATTTCGACCCGAAATGGCCAGGCGTCGTGGAATGGGTGGACGAGGTGGCGCCTGCCTATAGCCGCCTCATCAACGCGATCTGGGCGATCTTCGATCCGCAAGGGATCGTCTTCGGCGGCCAAATTCCCTCCGCCCTGGCACAGCTTTTGATCGACCGCACCGAGATCTTCGACCGCCCCCGTTACGGCGTGCCACGCCCTCGCCCGAAGCTGATCATCTCCGAGATAGCAAGCGACGCATCGGCTATGGGAGCCGCCATCGCCCCGTTCAAATCGGCCTATTATTGATCCGAGCGACTTCGCCGCCGTCGGCAGAAATCGATTCCCTCTCGGCCTCTTACGGCAACTCTCTCTGCTTCCGCTTGAGGAAATCACGCATTTTCCCTCGAAACGCGAAGCAGGCGATTTTCGGCCGCGCGGTCCTGCGCTATGATCTGATTCTGGCGCAGCCCACGCCTCCCCCCTCCGTCGGGAAAGCAGACGTCATGCGGGGCCACCTGAACCGAGCCGACTGTTCGAGCATCTTGCATAAGGAGGGATTGCGAAAACCGCTCGCAATAGGAGGTTTATGAATGAAGATGTCTGCGCCTATCTATCACCTGAAGCGTAAAGCCAGAAAGCTTTCCCGAGCCGAGGACATGCCCTTGCACCAGGCGCTCGACCGCATAGCCCTGGAAGAAGGCTACGGCGGCTGGAGCCTGCTTGCGGCAAAAGCAGCGGCGGAAGCACCCGCCGGCAAGCTGTTTCAGCAATTGCGGCCCGGCGATCTCCTGCTCGTCGGCGCCCGGCCCGGCCACGGCAAGACCCTGATGGGGCTCGAACTCGCCGTCGAGGCGATGAAATCAGGCCGTCCAGGTGTGTTCTTCTCGCTGGAATATACGGAAGAGGATATTGTCGATCGCTTCCGCGCCATCGGTGTCGACCGGGCACGATTCGAGCGTCTGTTCGAATTCGACGGCTCCGATGCTATCAGCTCCGCCTACATCGCCGAGAGACTGGCGGCCGCACCGCGCGGCACGCTCGTCGTCATCGACTATCTACAACTGCTCGACCAGAGGCGGGAGAACCCCGAACTCTCCGTCCAGGTCCGCACTCTGAAGGCTTTCGCCCGCGAGCGCGGCTTGATCGTGGTCTTCATCTCCCAGATCGATCGATCCTACGAGCGATCGCAAAAGCCCCTGCCTGATATCGCCGATATCAGGCTGCCGAACCCGCTCGACTTGAAACTGTTCGACAAGATGTGCTTCTTGAACAACGGCCAGGTGGCATTTCAGGCTGCGCGATAAGGACCTGCCGTGACCCCGTCGCGGGCCCGCGGGACCTTGCCCTGCCACGCCGGTTTTATCATACTGCCCGACATGAGCGGATATCAGAGCCCTGTCGATTTCTACATGCGCCCCGGCCCGATGACATCGGCCGGGTCGCATGCCCCTGCCCTTGCTGCGCTCAAGGGCGTCGAAACCGTTGCTGCGGCCGTGCAAGGCGCGCTGCTGCATGAAGCCTGGGCTCCGCACTACAATCAGCCGCTCACCCCGGCGCGAAGGGCGCAGTCACACACGCGGCCGGCGCGAGAGATACTCGATACGATCATGGAAATCGATCCCGCCCCGCTCGACATCCCGCGCCCACCGGAGAAGCGCAGCATCGGCGTGTGCCGCCATTTCACCGTTCTCGCCTGCGCGGCACTCAAGGCCCAGAGCGTCCCGGCGCGTGCCCGCTGCGGCTTCGGCATGTATTTCGAGGTCGGTAAGGGCATCGATCACTGGATCGCCGAATATTGGGACGGAGAGCGCTGGATCTCTGCGGACTTCCAGATCGACGATCGTCAGCGCGCCGCCTTGCAGCTCGATTTCGATCCCCTCGACCAGCCGCCGGGCAAATTCCTCAGCGCTGGCGAAACCTGGCAGCGCTGCCGCGCCCGCTCCGCCGACCCCGCCAGTTTCGGCATCTTCGACGAGTCGGGCCTATGGTTCATCGCGATGAATCTCGTGCGCGACTTCGCCGCCCTCAACAATATGGAGATGCTTCCCTGGGACAATTGGGGAGCGATGCCGCAGCCCGAGGAAGAAATATCTCCGGATGGATTGGCGCATTTCGATCGTCTCTCCGCCCTGACGACCGACGTGGACGAACGCTTCGGGGAGCTGCGGGCGCTCTACCAGTACGATGCCGGACTGCGCGTGCCGGCGCAGGTCTTCAATGGCGTGCGCAAGCAACTGGAGGATATCGGCGGCGCGTGATCACGCAATGAGACTATCATCGGTCGGTGCATGACACGTTCGCGCGCTACACCGCCGTAGGCACACTATTCCTGTACTCGTCATAGGGACAATTCCTGTACTCGTCATAGGAACATCGTCTCTTGTCAGATCGGCTTGATTTCACCCCAGACAATCCCGGTGCGGACAATGAAGCTCAACCGATCATCAGTCGAATAAGAGCGCAACAGCTCCGAGAGTTCCGCGTCAAAGCTTGCGATCTGGTCGCCGAGTTTCGAAGGTGCAAACGTATCGCGCGAATGCTGGCAGGAGATGAAATCCGCGACGCTCGGCTCAAAGGGACGCTCTGACACGAACTGTTCGCTGCCGCAGAGGTTGAGATAGCTCTGGTAGCTTCGCATGCCCTCGGACCTCTTGTCGTGATCGAAAGGCTGACCCTTGACCTCCGGCACCCACTTCCGCAGGAAAGAATGCCAATCCGATTGCCATGGAGGTTCGAACGGGTCGTCTCCGGAAATCACGGCCATGACGTGACCTGCTGTGGCGTTTGCCAAAAGATGCGGAAACAGCCTGCCATGATCCATCCAGTGGATGCTTGCCGCTGCGACCGTCAGGTCGAAAGATTCACCGCCGGTCGGGAAGTCCTCGCCGAAACTTTCTACCCACCGGATATTCAGCGCGTTACCGCCCGGCAGCGATCTGCCGAGAGCGATCATCTGCTCCGAGAGATCAACCGCCGTGACTGTTGTAAACGCACCCGCCAGCGGGCGGGAGATTTTTCCAGGCCCGCAACCAATATCCAGGAGATGCTGTGATCGCGGCGCAATTGCCAGAAGCTTTCGAAATACGGCATCGGGGTAAGGTGGCCGATACCGGTAATTTGCGACAACGTCGATTTCCGAAAAGGAAGAGCCCCTGCGCTGATCCATCAAAAACTCCATGCTCTCGCCGCATAAGCAGAGGCTGCAACACGCGTTTATGTCAATTGGTTTTCATCGATCCAGCCATCCGGTTCCGATTGTCTTCCGGCCCCAAACTGTGCCATGACGCATCAACTCCCAGACGCAACAGACCAAGGTGCGGCATCGGCATGAAGAAGATCGGTTTCCTCTCGTTCGGACACTGGACGCCCTCGCCCCAATCGCAGACGCGCTCGGCCGGCGACGCGCTGCTGCAGTCGATCGACCTTGCCGTCGCGGCCGAGGAGCTCGGCGCCGACGGAGCGTATTTTCGCGTGCATCATTTCGCCCGACAGCTGGCCGCACCCTTCCCGCTGCTATCAGCCGTCGGCGCGAGAACCAAGCGGATCGAGATCGGCACCGCCGTCATCGACATGCGCTACGAGAACCCGCTTTATATGGCCGAGGATGCCGGTGCGGCCGACCTCATCGCCGGCGGCCGCCTGCAGCTCGGCATCAGCCGCGGTTCGCCCGAACAGGTGATCGATGGCTGGCGCCATTTCGGTTATGCCCCGCCAGAGGGCCAGAGCGAGGCCGATATGGCCCGCCATCACGCCGAAGTCTTCCTCGAAGTGCTGCGCGGCGAAGGATTTGCCAAACCGAACCCACGGCCGATGTTTCCAAACCCGCCCGGCCTCCTGCGCCTAGAGCCGCATTCCGAGGGCCTGCGCGAGCGGATCTGGTGGGGCGCAAGCTCGAATGCCACCGCCGTTTGGGCAGCCAAGCTCGGCATGAACCTGCAGAGTTCGACGCTGAAGGACGATGAGACGGGCGAACCCTTCCACGTCCAGCAGGCCGACCAGATTCGCGCATACCGCGAGGCCTGGAAAGAAGCCGGCCACACGCGCCAGCCGCGCGTCTCGGTCAGCCGCAGCATCTTCGCACTGGTCGACGACCGCGACCGCGCCTATTTCGGCTATGGCAACGACGGTGAAGACAAGATCGGCTTCATCGACGAGAAGACCCGGGCGATCTTCGGCCGCAGCTACGCCGCAGAGCCCGACGCCCTGATCAAGCAACTCGCCGAAGACCAAGCCATCGCCGAGGCAGACACTCTGCTGCTGACCGTCCCCAACCAGCTCGGCGTCGACTACAACGCCCATGTCATTGAAGCGATCCTCACCCACGTCGCGCCTGCGATGAGTTGGCGCTGACGCCGCGGCACGACAGGCTGTCTTCGCCGGCTACAGCGCCGCGCGTCTTTTCGGACGCGCAAAGGACGCTGTAACACTTTGAATTGCTCCAGCACGCTACGGCTCATGCGCCGTTCGATTTGCCGCGGCCATTTTCCCCATGGCCTGCTGGATAGCCGAGAAGAACAGCGCCGTCGTGATCCCGAACATCATCAGCCCATTGGCTGCCTGCAGCGGCGCAAGCAGCCGGATACGGCCATCTAGCACCACGTCGCCATAACCGAGCGACGTGAAGGTGACGCCCGAAAAATACATGGCAGTTTCGAAGTCCTCGAAGGCACCGAGCACGCGATATAGCAGTGCCCAGAAAGCGACCTGGAGGATATTGCCCAGCATGAGCACGATCATCAGAACCGAGAACTGCACGAAGATCGTCCGCCAGGGCTTTCGGCCAACGGGCTGTGCGCGAGCATGAACAAAATAACGCGCCGCCAGCAATGAAGCCGCTGCCTGCAGCACGAGGCATATCGACATCGCAAGCAGCCCGAGGCCAATGACTGTAATCATAGGGCCGGACCCTCGATCCGGGGTCCGTCCTCGACCGGGCGCTCATGCAGCCATTCCATCAGCAACACGAAGCCGACGGCCAGCAGCACGGGGCCGACAAATATGCCGAGAAGGCCATCGGCTATCATCCCTCCGATGACACCGACCAGGATGACCGGCATTGGCACATCAGATCCACGACCGAGCATCAATGGCTTGAGAAAATTGTCGCTCAGCCCGGCGATGAAAGACCATATGGCGAAGATGATTGCCGGCGTTGTTGCTTCCGTAGCAAAGACATAAGCCATGACAGGCAGCGTCAGCAGCAGCGGCGGTATCTGCACGACTGCCAATAGAAACGTGACGAGCGTCAAGGCACCGGCCGCGGGAAGGCCGATGGCGAAGAAACCAATGCCAACGAGCATCGACTGGATCACCGCCACGCCGACCACGCCGACCGCCACGCTCCGGATCGTTGTGGCGGTCAGATGGATGAGCCGGGCACCCCGCGCCCTGCTGTTGGTGATATGCTCCAGCAGACTGAGGGCAAATGCCGCAGCACCCTTGGCATAGGCGACAAGCACGGCGGCAATCGCGATGGAAAGAACGAAGGACAGGCCGCCAGAGGCCAGGCCGCCGGCGAAGGATGCGAGCCACGCGGCAGGCTTGCTCAGCATCTCTCCGTATTGACGCAGTGCCGAGGGCAGGTTGGCGGCAGCAAGCGACCAGCCCGCCGAGAGCTTCGCTCCGACCACCGGCAGGTCGGCAAGCCGCGTTGGAGGCGGCGGGATCGTGAGGCTGTGGTTCTGCAAGCCGGAAACAAGCCAGTAGATGGAAGACCCAAGCGACGTAATCACGACGAACATCGGCACCAGAACGACGGCAACGCCGACGATCCCGATGAGAGATGCGGACCAGCGATTGCCGATCCGATCGGACAGGCGCAGATGCAAGGGATGAAGCATGACCGCCAGGATCACCGACCAAAGCAGAATGCCGAGGAACGGCACCATGATCCTGGCGCAGACATAGACCAGAAGCGCGACCAGTCCCAATTGAACCGCCACATGGATGATAGACGGTCTCGACGGCGCGAGATCGACATTCGATGCGCTGTACGTCATTTTCCCCTCCCGGTCCGGAATCTCCGCAAATGAGCGAAACCGGACGTTCCCCAATCGGACAACGAAACCTTCCACCCGGTATCGAACCTGCAATTGGTGGTGCGGCGAAGATTTTGCCGACGCCATGAAAGGTCGTCCCCAATGCCCCCATCATACATGACTTTGTGTAAACCGGATACGGTCACTACCGCCGGGCTCTCAAACCCTGGTGTACCTGGCGCGGAACTCGCGGGGACTGCAGCCCTCGTATTCGTGAAAGACACGCGAAAAATAGAACGGGTCATCCAGACCGACCGTGGCGGCGACCGTTTCTATCTTTTCGTCGGTGGTTGCCAGGAGCTGCTTGGCTTGGTCCATCCGCACCCGAAGCTGAAATGCCTTGGGCGGCAGCCCAGTTTCGAGCACGAACCGCCTGCGCAGCGTCGCCGGCGACATGCCGTGCTCGGCGGCGAAGGCTGTAAGGTCCAGCGGTTGCATTGCGCGTTGCCGCAGCGTCTCGACGATTTCGGCCATGTCGGGCCTGTCTCGGCTGATCGGCCGCGCCGCTTGCCTGTCTTGCGGCTGATATGACGATGCGATGCAGCATCAAGGCCGCCGATGCCTGCCCGAGGTTGCTATCGTCGAGCAGGTCGGCATGCAGGATGCCGAATAGCCGCGCCATCTCATCTACGTGAGGTAAGCCCACGACGGGCTGTCGCTCGGTCATGAGCCTCAACCGGACGAAGTCTCGCGTAAACGATCCTTCGAAAAGCGCCCAGCGCTCGTCCCAGCCGCCTTCATCGGGGCCATAGGAATGAACGCGGTTCGGAAACAGCCAGAAGAGGATCGGCCCGGTGAGGCTCAGGTGGCCGCTGGCCGAGGTGTCCAGCCAGCCCTGCCCGCGCTCCACCAGCACGACGGCGAAACTCGGCAATTTCCGGTCCGTCACCGCACGGCGGGCATGCTGCCTGCCACTGCCGGTAACAGCAAGTCCGCCGGCAACGGCAAGCGGCGTCCTATAGATGGCCTCTGGGTCTCTCATGGTGAGCGAAAAGTCCAGCTACGAATTTCCTCTATGTCGGTTGGCGCGCCGGGTCAGGTAATTGATGGTAAGGCAACTCAAGCGACGGAGGAGTGAAATGTCAATTGCTGCGGAGGCCGTGCAGATCCGAAGGCCGGAATTTCCCCTTGCCGCCCATGGCAAAACCTTGCCTGCGGAGCGGACGGGCTGGCTGATGCCGACCGATCCCGCCATCGGCGTCGACGCCATCCGGTGTCGCTACCAGCACGATGGCTATGTCTGGCTAAAAGGCCTTCTGCCGCGGGCCGATGTCATCGATTTCCGCCACTGGGTCTTCGAACGCCTTGCCGAAACCGGACTGGTCGAGCCGGGCAGCGATTTTTCTCTGGGGATCGCGCCTGCCGGTGGCTTCGACAGAAGCCTGGCGGACCGGCGCCTGATGTCGCTCGTCCGCTCCGCCGCCTATGAAGGCTTCTGTGCGCAACCACTGCTCGCCGGCTTTATGGACGATTTCCTGCAGGGCATCTCCTATCTGCACAAGCACAAGATCATGCGCTTCGTCCAGCCGGGATCGCTGACAGCCACGCCCGCCCACTACGATCTCGTCTATCTCCGCGGCGGCACCAGCCGCCTGGTGACGGCCTGGATACCGATCGGCGACACCCCCGCCGAGATGGGCGGCCTGGTCTATCTCGAAGGTTCGCATGCTCTGGGCACCAAGTTGGAAGCCGAATTCAGGGCGGCAAGCGGCGATCTTTCTCCGGAAGAGCAGATCAGTGCCTATAACAGCCACATGAGCGAAGGCGGCTGGGTCTCGAAGGATCTCCCCTACATGGCAGAGCGTTTCGACACCCGCTGGCTCGCCGCCGATTACGAGGCCGGCGACGTGGTGCTCCACTCGCCCTACATGATCCACGCCTCGACCATCAATCAGGACCGCAGCCGGCGGCTGCGCCTCTCCACCGACATAAGATATCAGAATGTCGACGACGAGATCGACGTCCGATGGAACAACCACTGGAGCCTCGGCGACATGCTGTAGCCCGACTTTCCAGTGCCCATCTTTGACCTGCGATCCGGGGCGATGGCTGCTGTAGCAGGTTGATTGGCGAAGGGACGTCTACATAAAGCGAAGCGTGGGGACCTTACTGCCGCGATCGGCGTTGATGTTCCGGGCCTTGAACGATCCCATGATTGCCCGACTTATTGACGTAGCCGAACCGCTCGAGTTGCCTCATGCCGCGTACGAACCTGAACGATATCCTGGTTTTCATGGCCGTCGTCGATGCGGGGAGCTTTATCGCCGGCGGCCAGGCGATGGGCCTGTCCCGTTCCGCGGCAGGCAAGGCGGTCATCCGTCTGGAGGACCGGCTCGGCGCGCGTCTGCTCAACCGCACGACGAGAACGCTGAGCCTGACCGACGAAGGCCGGATGTTCTACGAGCGCGGGCTGCAGATCCTTGCATCGGTCGACGAGGCGGAGGCGAGCGTGGCAGGGCAGAACAGCACGCCGCGAGGTGTTCTCAGGCTCACCGTTCCCGATGCCTTCGGGCGGCTCGTCGTCCTGCCTTTGCTTGAAAAATATCTTCGGGCCTGGGCCGATATCCAGGTTGAAGTGAACTTCACCGATCGCCTGGCCGACATTATCGAGGAAGGCTTCGATCTGGCGATCCGGATCAGCGCAACGACGACGTTGGACACCCGCCTGGTCTCGCGCAGCATCGCCAGCTACAAGGCGCGGCTCTGCGCCTCGCCGTCCTACCTTGCCGAGCGCGGCGAGCCGGGCGATATCGACGATATTACGGCCCACGACTGCCTCATCTTCGCCAGCCGCAATCAAAGGCAGGGCTGGCGCTTTCGCGGCGAAGGCGGTCCCTGGGTCAAAGCGCAAGGGCGCAGCCGTCTGAGGCTCGATAGCGTACAGGCGATCCGCGACGCCGCCCTGGCGGGACTGGGGATTGCCCTCCTTCCCGATTTTCTCGTCGCCGACGATCTCGTCGCCGGGCGCCTCCAGCAGGTCCTGCCCAGCCTCGAAACTGCCGACGCAAAGATCGTCGCTCTCTATCCCGACAAGCGCCTGCTGGAGCCGCGTGTCCGCCGCTTCATCGATCTGATGGTCGAGGAGCTTGGAGACCAGGGCCAGGCACGCAACCGCGACGCTAGCTCTGGGTGATAGCCTTGTCGAATCCGCGAAAGCTTTTCAGCGCCAGGGGAAAGAGGGTAGCGGCGAAATAGGCGAAGCCTGTGAGCGAAAGCGCCGCGGCAAGACCGATCATGCTGATCAGCGCGCCACCGACGAGACCGCCAAAGGGGATGAGAACAAAGCAGAGGGCGGCGTTCATCGCGGTAACGCGGCCGGTCAACGGCTTGGGGATGCGCTCGAAGATCACCGCAGACAGGATCGGATTGAGGAAACCCGATGCAAATCCTGCGGCTGCCAGGGTGATGAAGATGAGGGCGAGCGGCGCATCCAGCGCAACAACGAGAAAACGCGGAAATCCGGTCAGCAGGAATGCCACGGTATAGACCATCAGGCGCGGCATCCGCTCGCCGATCGCAGCGGCAATTGCAGCACCAGCGATCGAGGCGCCGGTGAAGGCCGAAAACATCGCCCCCAGCAATTCCGGGCCATGGCCCGACCTCTGTGTCCAGACGGGCAGCAGCACGGCGTGATAAGCCTGGTCCAGTAGGTTGGTGGTCGCCACCATGGTGGCGATGCTGACAAGCACCACATCGCCGCGCAGAAAGCGCCAGCCTTCCCTGAGATCGCTGAAATAGGAGGACATCCCGCCGGGCCGAGCCTCTGGCGCGCCGCGTGTCGGCCCGGGGATGCCGACTCCCACAATCAGCGCAGCGGCGGCGAAGGTGACGGCATTGACGACGAGCGCCTGCCCCGAGCCGATCAGACCAATCAGCGCGCCGGCGCCGGCTGCCCCCGCCGTCGAGGCCAGCCGCTCGATAGCACCGACGACGCCGGTGACCCGTTCGAGCGGCATGGCCGCCAACGTGGCGATTTCGGGAACCATCGCCTGCTTGGCGGCATCGGAAGGGCCGCGCAGCACGCCCATGGCAAAGACGACAGGCAGGAGCAGCGGCATATCAAGCAGGCCAAAGAGATCGAGCAGCGGCACCAGCCCCACCACGGCCACCGAGGCGGTATCGCAGACGACGGCGATGCGCGTCGGGCCGACGCGGTCGATCAGCGGCCCACTGAGCGCCTTGGCGGCGACATAGGGCAGCATTTCCATCATCGCCGTCAGCCCGGTCAGAACCGGGCTGCCCGTCGTGCTCAGCACCAGCCAGGGAATAGCGATGGTCGACAGCCGCGTGCCGGAAAGCGAAAGCGTCTCGGCTGCGGCAAGCGCCAGGAATGGCCCACCCCTTCTCATGGCTCGTCATCCCCCTCGCGGTGCGGAAGCCGGCCCGGATAGGGAAAGGCGTGCAGCATGATCGAGAACGGAACCATATCCTGGGGTGCCAGCTCTCCCAAAGGCGGAGCCACCCGCATCGCTTCGAGAATGATATCGGTCAGCCGCTTGGTCAGGGCTTCGGCCTGTTCCGCCGTCATCGGAATGATGATGTCGCTGGCCGTACTCGCCTTGCGCCATTCTGCCGGCAGCTCGGCATATTCCTCCAGCGCCTGTTGCATCTGGCCGACCTGCAGCGAGAGTGCGGCCTGGTTGAAGGCGAGATCGAGATCCAGCGTTTCGCCCTCAATCTCGCTTGCCGGCACCGAGGTGAGCTCGTGGCTGGCGCGCCACCAGCGATCGCGCCGCGAAGCATGCGGCGCTTCCTCGATGAAGCCGTATTGGGCAAGCTGACGCAGGTGATAGCTGGTGGCGCCGCTGTTCAACCCGAGCCGCACTGCCAGCTGCGTCGCCGTCGCAGGTCCATCGACCCTGAGCATGCCGAGCATGCGCAATCGGACTGGATGCGCCAGCGCCTTCAGCGCGGTCGGATCGGGCACGACGCGGCTGATAGTGCGGGGTGCGGTGACTGATTGAGCAGGCTGCGGGCGCGGTGTTTTCATGCCGCCAGCCTAGTATTACAAACATATTTTTGCAAATCTTTCTTTGCAAAACTGTCTTGGCTGCCGCAGCTCAATCCGTCGGCAGGGCAAAGACAGCGCAAGGGTCGGCGATGCCGCGCAAGGTGTGCTCTCCGAGCGGCGTCAGCGCCGTCGCCGTATTCGCTGCCACCGTGCCCGAGATCAGCACGCTTCGGCCGAGCGGCTTGCAGAGCCCCTCCAGCCGGCTGACCAGATTGACGGCGGGACCGATGGCGGTAAAATCCAGCCGGTCGGCCGCGCCGATATTGCCCCACAGGATCTCGCCGAAATGCAGTGCTGCGCCGAAGGGCAGCGGCGCCAGCCCCTGCGCCTGGCGCAGCTGATCGAGATGGGCCATGCCGGCACGGCTGGCGGCGACCGCCCGAAGTGCGGCCTCGCAGGCCTCGCGATCCGCTCGGCCTGCGTCGCGCTCGCCTGACGTAGCCGTGACCGGAAAGATCGCCAGCACGCCGTCGCCGATGAATTTCAGCACCTCGCCGCCGAAGGCATGCACTGCGCCGGCGACGCGGTCAAACCAGGCGTCCAGTGCTGATATCATCACGTGAGGTTCGGTCACCTCGGAGAGGGCGGTGAAGTCGCGCAGATCGGCGCAAAGAAGGGCGGCGCGGATGGTCTCGCCGGATCCGCGGGCAAGCGCGCCGGCCTGCACTCGCGCGGCGCTACGGCGGCCGAGATAGGCTTCAAGCAGCGCTGCCCGCGCCTCGCGCGCCGCCAAAGCGGCGAGCGGCGCTGCGGCAAAACGCGCGACCTCGCGCAGCAGGCCAGCCTCGGCCGGGCCGAATGCACCTGCCCCTTCCCCGCTGGAAACCCTCGCCCAGCCGAGCAGCGGGCTGTCCGACCGATTATCCTGCGCAGGCCCGATCCGGTCCTCCCATACCGGCCCGAGCCCGGCCAGCCACTCGCGCCCGGCTTCGCTCCGCGGAGCCGCGGCAAAGGCCAAAGCCTCAATGACAGCGCCGGTCTCCGCCCGCCACAGCCAGGTGCGCCGCGCGATGATCGGATGCGGCACCGACAGCGTCAGCGCGCCGCCCAAAAGCTGCAAGCCATCGGCCAGCAGCCGGCGTCCGAGTTCGGCCAGAAACCATTCGGGACTGGGTGAGGCACCGGCCTCGTCAACCAGCCAGGCAAGGGGAGACGGCAGATCCATGGCTTAACATCGCACGCTGACCGGGGCGGCCGCAAGGATGTCCCCCGGGTGAGCGCAGGCAGCCACTCCGAATGTCCATGAGGACGTTCCCATCGACTCAACCTGTGGCCCCCAAAAGGACGACCGCATCCCCTGTCGAAAACCACCGCGGTGGAAAACAAAAAATAAACACTTTAAACTTGCGCGACTTTGATTCCATTATAAGGTCGTTCATCATCGTGTGATTGAGGGGTGCGATGGGTACGACATTCTGGCCGAAAGATCCGCTGGATGGGAACGACATGACGCTGCTGACGTCGATCCTTCGGCGATGGTGCGAAAGATATCAGGTCGAACTGACGGCGGAGGAGAGCAGCCGCAAGGCGAAGGAACTTGTCGAATGGTTCGAATTCGGCGTCAAGGATCCCGTCGAGCTCGAGGAATTGATCGACGACAAGCACTGGCTCGTCAGCAGGATCTGACCGTAGACAAATCGGGAGGACGCTGCCGGTCAGCGTCGACGAACCTATCTCATCAGAAAAGGCCGGGCGAAATCGCTCCGGCCTTCGTCCATTTTCACCTAAGCGAGACCCTTAATCATCATCATCCCGCCAACGCCGATCGCGATCCCAGCGCCGCTCATGGCGCCAGCGCGGACTATCCCAATCCCGGTGACGCCGCTCCCAGCCCCAGCGGGGCGGACCACCGTAGAAAGCTACCGGCGGCGGGCGTCTCCAGTTTGGCCGGCATTCGCCCCAGCGCGTCAGATGCCAGCCGCGACCGCAGGCGTAGTCGACCTTTGTGACATTGCTTTGCACATTGATTGTCCCAAGCGGCATCGCCTCCGCGGTGCCGAACGAGAGGCTGCCGGCAAGCAAGGCAGCCGCGATAGAAAGTGCCTTCATCGAGAACTCCATTTTCAATCCAGCCACCCCGAGCTTATGGCCGCTAAATTGAACTGGAGATGAATTGCGCGTTCATGTTTGACGCGCGCAGAGAGCGTGGTTGGCCCGCGAGGAAACCGCTCAAGTTCTGCCGTAAAAAGCGTCGGGACCCGGATCACGCCCGGCGGCGACCTCGGTCAGCCGCCCCAGGTAATGCGCCCAGCCTTCCGCATGGCCGGCACATTGCTCGGCGCTCGGCAGGCCGCTATGGGTGAGCCGCAGCAGCGTTCCGCCCCCCTGCTCGATCAGGTCGATCTCGACCAGGCTCGACCCTGGCGGCACCACTTCGCTGCCATCCCAGCCAAAGCTATAGGCAAGGCGATGAACCGGAACCACTTCTCGAAACGAGCCGCGCGCAAAGCGGGCGCCGGTGACGTTGACAAGATAGAGCCCGCCAGGCTGCGGCTCGACCTGCGCCTCCGTTCCCATCCAGCGCAGGATCTTTTCCGGGTCGGTCATCAGCGCGAACACCGCGGCCGGCGGCGCCGCGATATGCGCCTCGCGGTGGACGACGAAGGGGTCTTGCATCTCTCTCTCCCGTGGTTGCCACGGCCCTGCCCGCCTCCGGTGGAGACGGCGCATCCTGTCTTGCCGTGCTATTCTGACGTGAATGTCCTCACTGGATGCATGTAGGCGCAAGCGCATCCTCAGCAAGAGGGCTTGCCCGTCGCGATCAACCAACAAGCGAAATCGCCGCTTCGGAGCCCTGATCCTACATTGGCCGCGAAGCATTTCGACCTATTGCCAGCCCGTCGCCTTCCCCCTATTGTTCGCGCCGTTCTCAGGGCGGGGTGCAAGTCCCTACCGGCGGTATGTAATCAGATTGCGAGCCCGCGAGCGCCTTCTCAGGAAGGGTCAGCAGATCAGGTGAGATGCCTGAGCCGACGGTCATAGTCCGGATGAAAGAGAACGTGCGTTCCTGCCGCCCTTGCGGCTGTCGGGGACGTTCGTGATCGCCTTGGGTGATGTGTCTTTTCGCCAAAGGAGATTACCATGGCACCCACCCGCTATGCCTTCATCAAAGCCAGCTGGCACGCCGACATCGTCGACCGCGCCCTTGATGGCTTTCATCAGCTTATTCCGCCCGAGCAGATCGATGTGTTCGATGTTCCCGGCGCATTCGAGATGCCGCTGCTGTCGCGCGATCTTGCGGCAACTGGACGCTATGCCGCTGTCGTTGCCGCCGCCTTCGTCGTCGATGGCGGAATCTACCGCCACGAATTCGTCGCCCAGGCCGTCGTCGATGGGCTGATGCGCGCCGGCATGGATACCGGCGTGCCGGTGCTGTCGGTGTCGCTGACGCCGCATCAGTATCAGGAAACCGAGCATCACAAGCAGATCTACCGCGCACATTTCGTCGAGAAAGGGCGCGAGGCAGCAAAGGCGGCTCTGACGATCGGCAAAACCCGCGCCGCCCTTGCTGCGTAGGAACTTCCTGCACGCCGGCTCGACGAGCCGCAGGACGACAGACGAAGTGGCGGGGGACCGACCCCGCCGCCTCATCGGATCGACATGACCTCACCAACCGCAGGAATGAAAGCGACGCGCCGTGTGTCGCAGCGGAATCCGCTAATACCGGCCAAATCAGACAGAATAATTGATTCGACGACCCCACCGCGCCGTGGTCAACTTGGCCCGTCACGTGTCCGCAATTCTCAAGACATCCAGAACCCAAGGAGCTTAAGATGAGCAATGCACTGCGCAGCGAAACCCCCATCGAGACCCCGAGAACTCAGCCCGTCGACACCAAGCTCGAGGTGGTCGTCATCCCCGTTTCCGACGTCGACCGCGCCAAACGTTTTTACGACGGGCTGGGTTGGCGGCTCGACGCCGACTTCGCCAATGATGCCGATTTCCGGGTGATCCAGTTTACCCCGCCCGGCTCCGGCTGCGCGATCATCTTCGGCAAGAACGTCACCGCCGCAGCCCCCGGCTCAGCCCAGGGGCTTTATCTTATCGTCTCCGACATCGAGGCCGCCCGCCGCGATCTCATCGCCCGCGGCGTCGAGGTGAGCCAAGTGTTCCATGACGCGGCCGGCATCTATGCCGGCAAGGACGAGCCCTATCTGTTCGGGCGGCTGCGGATCGCCGGCCGCGATCCCGATCACCGCAGCTATCGCTCCTTTGCATCTTTCAAGGATCCCGACGGCAACGGCTGGCTGTTCCAGGAGGTCACCACGCGGTTGCCGGGACGCATCGATGCCGACGAGACGAAATTCACGACGTCGACAGACCTTGCGTCTGCGCTGCGCCGCGCGGCGACCGCTCACGGTGAACACGAGAAACGGAACGGCGGCAAACACGACGAGAACTGGCCGGACTGGTACGCCGAATACATGGTCAGCGAACAAGCCGGCAAGCAACTGCCCTTATAGGCAATGGCGGCGACATCCTCTGAGAAGCAACGGCATTTCGGTATGGCGCGCCCATGCCGAAATGCTCTATCGTGTCTTAGCCTAACATTACCGATCTCCTTGCCGGCGTCAGATCGAGTACCGGGATCCGCCAGAAGCCGTCATTGGGACGCGGGAGACATCTGCGACGTTACCCAACCGGAAAATGCGAGCATGGCCGCTGTTGGCGGCCTCGATTGAAGTCGGGTTAGCCATTAGCTCCCCAACGATATGGTGGTAGCAAAAGGTTGTCTGATAGCCCCCGAGGATAGGTGTCTGGAAAACATCGAAGGCGGGGCCAGAGCGATCCCCAGTCCTTGCAGGGCCGCCTCCATCATCGCCAGGGAAGAGTCGAAGACGATGCCTGCGTTTATCTGGGGCGCCGGAGGAACGTTCGCTGCGACAAACCAGGTGCTCCATTCGTCCGCCCTATAGCTCCGCAAAAGCGTCGCCTCGACCAGGTCTGCAGGCCGCCTCAAACGCTCGGCCAATTTGGGCGTGCACAGAGGAGAGAGCGGAGCGTCGAACAGACGCAGCGCTTCTGTGCCATGCCAGGAACCGCTGCCGAAGCGAATGGCAAAGTCCAGTCCCTCGGCCGCCATATCGATGCGATTATTGTTTGTCGAAATGCGCACATCGATGAACGGGTGCTGCCGTTGAAAATCCGAAAGCCTTGGCAACAACCAGCCGACGGCAAACGTCCCGACCACGCCAAGGAACAGCAATTCCCGCACCTGCCCGGCTTCAATCCGGTCCAACGTGATCGCCATCTGATCGAAGGAATTGGTCAAGGTCGGCAAAAGAGCTTCGCCTTCTGCGGTGATTTTCAAGCCTCTTGGGAGGCGCTGAAAAAGCGCAGCCCCCAATCGCCTCTCCAGGCTTTTGACCTGTTGGCTTACAGCGGCCTGGGTAACGCAAAGCTCAATCGCGGCACGGGTAAAGCTGAGATGTCTTGCCGATGCTTCGAAGGCCCTCAAGCCATTTAAAGGGAGGAATTGCCGAACCATCTTAGCCCTAGATTTTCTTGGATCTCCTCCGAGATATCATCGTTTGCTGCCGCAAAACAGTGCCGTTAAATGCCGTCCTCATGCGCCTTTGCGTTGATTGAAAGCTGCCTGCGGAGGATGAAAATGAATCGCAATTGGATAAAAACTCTATCGGCTACGTTGGTCTCGACATGTATTTCCACGAGTGGCTTTGCGGCCGACGAAATGAAACTGAAAGCCATCTCGGACGCCGCGATAAGACCAATTATGGATAAATACGGCATTCCGGGCATGGCCGTTGCCATCGCCGTTGACGGGCAGAACCACATCTTCAACTACGGCGTCGTGTCGAAGGACACTAACAGGCCCGTCACTCCGGCGACCATGTTCGAACTGGGATCGATCAGCAAAACCTTTACAGTCACCCTCGCCTCCCACGCGGACGTGACCGGCCGACTTTCGCTGTCGGACAAGGCAGGAAAATATCTTCCGTCGATGAACGGAAGACCCTTCGGCAATGTCGAGTTGATGAATTTTGGCACGCACACGGCTGGCGGATTTCCGCTGCAAGTTCCCGATGAAGTCAAAACCGAAAAACAGCTGATGGAGTATTTCGCAAGTTGGAAACCTTCATACGCCGCCGGAACGCACCGAACATACGCCAATCCGAGCATCGGCGTGCTCGGATACATAACGGCGAAAAGCATGGGCAAAGATTTCACAGCTCTTATGGAAGACCGATTGTTTCCTTCTCTCGGGTTGACGAGCACGTATATCAATGTGCCGAAATCGAGAATGGCCGACTATGCCCAAGGCTACAAGCGAAGCGGTGAGCCGGCTCGGATGACACCCGCCACTCTTTCGTCCGAGGCCTATGGAGTGAAATCCACAGCAAGCGACATGATCCGGTTCATCGACGCAAACATGGGACTGGTCAAGTTGGACGGAAAACTCCAGCAGGCGATCACCAATACGCACACTGGATACTTCCATGTCGGCGCGATGACGCAAGACCTTATTTGGGAGCAGTATTCCTATCCCGCGACGTTGACGACCTTAATGGACAACAATTCCAGCGCGATGCTCAAGACTATTCCCGTCAAGCAGCTGAAGCCGGCGATGGAACCGCGCGACGATGTGTGGATCAACAAAACCGGCTCCACGAATGGTTTCGGCGCATATGTGGCGTTCATCCCGAAAGAGCGAGTTGGTATCGTCATTCTGGCCAACAAAAACTATCCCAACGAGGACCGTGTCTCTGCCGCATACCAGATACTGACTGATATAACTACGGCGCGTTAATCCCGGGCATCAGCGGTCGAAGATATCCCGCCATTGCTTCTCACCAATCAGGCAGTCAGTGCCCGCCTCAGCGCCGGCGATTTTCTGCACCATCGCCGGCGGGGATAGGTCGCTGATCTCCAGCACCAGCTTGCGGCGCACGGCAACGGCGAAATCCTCGATCTTGCGGACCGGCAGCACGAAGGCGCCGGGGCCGCCGATCACGCAATCCGCATAATATTTGTCGAGCCCGTTGGGCGCATCGGAGGGCCGCAGCATGATGGCAAGGCCGTTGATGACCATGCCGGCTTCCACCGCCTTGTCCCGAGTGGGGGTGACGGGATCGCCGGAATTGTTGGGACCGTCGCCGGAGACATCGATCACCTGTCGCCTGGACTGAAAGGGACTGGAAACGATCATGCTGGCGCCCTGGGCGATCGCGGTAGAGATCGATGTGCGCCGTTGCGTGGCAATCGGCCGGGCTTCGAGTTTGCCGGCAAAAGCGATCGCATCCTCTTCCGTCTCGATCACCTGCCAGTCGATCACGGAATCCTGGACGACATAGCCAGCCCATTCGAAATAGCTGATGGCGATGCGGCCGGTCAGCCCGCCCTTCACCGCGTCGATGAACTCCTTGTGCTTCAGCGCCTCGACATAACCTTCGCGCTGGATGCCGATCTCCTCGAAATCCATCGACCGCGAGGTGTCGACGGCAAGCACGAGGGCCACATCGACCTCGCTTCCCTCCGCCTGCGCGATGGGGACGAGGCCGGAAAGACCCATAAGCACCGCAAGTGTCGTCAGCATTGGCAATCCAATCCCTGCGCCATCCAAGCCGGCGAACTCTAACACAGCTTGGCCGACGCAGATCGCTCGGCCCCGCGCATGGCTTCAATTTTCGGTGATGGAATCGGAAGCCTTCAATGCAAGGGAAGCCACAAGGGGGTCTTCCATGCCTTCAGCGCCTCGAGAAAGACCTGCAATCGGGAGGGCAGGAAGCGGCGCGTGGGATAGACGGCGTGCACGAAAATTTCCTCGGACGACCAGTCCGGCAGCAGGCGGACGAGTTCACCTTTTCTGATCTGTTCGTCGCAATAGGTCGAAGGCAGCAAGCCGATACCGAGTCCGCGATAGGTAAAGGCGCTCACCGCATCGAAATCCCGGCTCGATACCGGCCCCGACACATGCAGGCGAACCGATTTGCGACCGCTCACGAGATGCCATTCCGCCTCGCCGTTGCGGCCGTTCAAGAGCACGCATTGATGCTCCTTCAGGTCTTCGGGCTTGGTGGGAGGCGCCCTGCCCTTCAGATAGTCCGGTGCGGCGACCAGATAGCGCACGCTCTTGCCGAGCCGCTGCGCGACGATGGTCGAATCCTTGAGCTCGCCGAAGCGGATGCTGAGATCGACATTCTCGGCGATCAGATCGAGAAACTGGTTGGTCACGAAGAGATCGACCTGGATCTTCGGATAGGTCTTCAGGAAAGCCGAGACGAATTCGTAGAAGACTTCCTGTCCGAAGATGACTGGCACGGAGATCTTCAGCAGACCTTCCGGCTTTTTCTGCGTCTCGGTAAGCGCCTGCTCGGCATCAAGCAGATGGGCGAGAGGTTCGCTGCACCTGTTGTAGTAGGCCCGGCCTTGCGCGGTCAGGCTCAGCTTGCGGGTCGTCCGCTGCAGCAGCGTCACGCCGAGCTGCTCCTCCAGCGACGTCACCTTCCGGCTGACGGTCGATACCGGCATGCCGAGGGAATGGGCAGCGCGGCTGAAGCTGCCGTACTGCGCCACCTTCACGAAAACGGCGATATCGTTCAGATCAGCCATGTTCTGATTTTTGCATGGATGCAAAAGAGAATACAGATATTTCCATCTAATCGAGTAATGGAGTTTTCGCCATATTCACCCTGCGAAAACAAGACAACCGAATGGAGGCGCGTTCGCAGCAGCCCCATCTCGAGCGACCCCGCCTTTGCAGCCGCAAGGCCCGCGTTGCCCGAACCAAATTATGGAGATCAGCATGACTACGAGAAAAACAGTCATCGTCACCGGCGCCTCCCAGGGTATCGGAGCCGGCCTCGTCAACGCCTTCATCCAGCGCGGCTATAATGTCGTCGCCACCTCGCGCCAAGTCAGCGCTTCGAACGCCTTCCAAGCCGCGGACAGACTGGCGCTCGTCGACGGCGACATCGGCGACGTCGAAACCGCAGCGCGGGTGGCAAGGACAGCAATCGATCGCTTCGGCTCGATCGACGGACTCGTCAACAATGCCGGCATTTTCTTGGCCAAGCCGTTCGTCGATTTCACCATGGACGACTTCAAAAAATTGTCCTCGACCAACCTTGAGGGCTTCATCCACGTGACACAACTGGTCGTCAGACAGATGCTCACGCAGAAAACCGGCGGCAGCGTCGTCAGCATCACGACGCCATTGACTGATCATCCGATCGCCGGTTTCTCCGCTTCGGTGTCGATGATGACAAAGGGCGGTATCAACGCCATCTCCAAGAACCTGGCGATGGAATATGCGAACGAGGCCATTCGCTTCAACATTGTCGCTCCTGGCGTGGTGGACACGCCGTTGCACAAGGACAATCCGAAAGATTTCCTGAAGACGCTGTCGCCGATGGCAGGCATCTCGAACGTCGAGGAGATCGTTGACGCCGTCGTCTTCCTCACCGAAGCGCCGCGCGTAACCGGGGAGGTGCTGCACGTCGACGGCGGCGCACATCTGGGCAGATGGTAGACCATGCGAAAACTGAGGCAGCCGGCGCGGAACGACGGCTGCGGGAACTCGGCATCACGCTTCCCCCGCCGCCGACACCCTTCGGGGCCTATGTCGAAGCGATAAGGACCGGCAATCTGGTCTTCTTCAGTGGGATGCTGCCGGTCGTCGGTCATGAGCCGCGCTATATCGGCCGCGTCGGCGGTGTGCTGACCGCCGAAGACGGCAGGAAGGCGGCCGAAACCGCAACGCTAAGCGCGCTCGCAGCCGCCAGGGACTATCTCGGTTCGCTGGACAGGGTCGTCAGGGTCGTCAAGCTTGGCGTCTATATCGCGACCGAAGGCGATTTCCGCGACCATCCGAAGGTTGCGGACGGAGCATCCGAAATGCTGCTTGCGGTCTTCGGCGAGGAGAAACTCTCAGGCCGCGTCGTGCTCGGCGTCGCCAGCCTGCCTTTAGGCGTGCCGATCGAACTCGAACTTGTTCTTGAGGTCGAGGAGTGAATGGGGGCGGTACTGGCGCGGCATTGTCCGAGGTCCCTCATCCTTGTAGCCCGCATGGCGAAGCCTCGAAGGACACGCTCCGGCACTGCTCCTTGCATCTACTGACCGCCGGCGCACCCGCCTCGCCCTTCGGGGCCCCTGCGGGGCGCCTCAACAAGGATGAGGCTCTCGTGAGCACCGGCGGACTGATAAGCACAAAGCATTATCACCCTCACACAGCCACCAACAGCAGCACATAGGCGATCACACTCACCATCAGCCCGCGGAACGCAAAAGTAACGCAGCGGTATTTGTTGCGGGCGATGGTGGAGAGGATGTCGGCGTTTTCGAGATACTGCTCGAAAAGGTAGCGCTCGTCGCGCCGCAGCGCCGCATCGAAGAACCGGTCGCGATGACCGTGCCAGGCGCCCCAGAACAATGACGTCGAGTTGTTCAAATGGCGCGGCAGTACGACGAGAATCGCCGACAGCATCGAAAAGACCGAAGCTGCGGCAAGCAAGCCGGAGAACAGCATACTGCCGGGCGTCCCGCTCACGTAGCGCGCCAGGCTGAAGACTGCCCTGACATCGCTGGAACTCACCAGGAATGCCAGCATGAATGTGAAAATATAAGCGGCTTTCTGGTCAGAGATCTTGATCTGATCATAAAATATGTCATTGACTTTCTTGATATGATCAAAATACCCGGCGCCGATGTCACCCGTCGACGGTTCGCTTGGCATAAGTTCAGTCGCGCTCTCGAATTCGCTCACCCGAATACTCCATCCCATAAGTGTTTCCCTGATATTACACTTCACACGGAATTCAAGAACACGTGTGCAATATGCTTGACTTTTCTTTTCTACTTGGACAAAGGGGAAGCGGGGGTTGGGGTCATGCTGGGTCGCTGGAAAAACATCTGTCGCGCCGGGGTGGCGCTTGCGCTTGTCGTACCGGGCTTTTCGCCGGCGGCGGCTGACCCCGTGCAGCGTGCAACACCGGTCGCCGGTTCCGTCATCGCCCGCAAGACCGGCGAGGAGGTCCGCTTCATCGACGTGTCGAAATGGCGCGTCGTCGACATCAATCAAGACCTTCTGACCGGCGACGTGCTGCGCACCAACGCCAACGGCCAGCTCGCCATTGTCTTTTCCGATCACACGCAGGTTCGCCTTGGCCGCAATTCCTCGCTGCAGGTCAAGAAGATGGCCGCGAGCGGCGACACGACGCTGGAGCTGCAATCGGGAACGATCTGGGCGCGCGCCGAGCGCGGTGGCCAGGGCCTGACTGTGGAAACGCCGGCGGCCGCAGCCGCCATCCGCGGCACCGACTGGACCATGACGGTTGAGGGCGCCAAGACCTCGATGATCGTGCTCGAAGGCCGTGTCGCGCTCACCAACCCGCAGGGCAGCGTCGAGGTAAACGAGGGCGAAGGAGCGGTCGCCACGATCGGCCAGGCGCCGCGCAAGCTCGTCATCGTCACACCCGACGATCGCGAGCAGATGCTGTTCTACCTGAACCTGCGCGACGGCTTCGGGCTGATGCCGACCTCGCCGCTGCCGGCAGGCCGCATGGCCGACGAGCGCCGCCGGCTGCTGGCTTTGCCGCCGGAACGGCGCACCACTGAGGACTGGCTGGAGCTTGCCGAAGTGCAGAGCGCCTTCGATGGCCGGCAGGTTACGGCCGCCACGCTTCAGGAGATTCGCCGTCGCAAGCTGACGACCACCCAGAAGGCCCGCCTCGACCTGATCGATGCCACGATCGCCGGCTCCGAAAAACGCTACGACGAAGCGGCAAGATTGTTTGCGGCAGCGCTGCCGCATCTCGACGCCAGCCGCCGGAACATGGCGCAATATGGCGGCTATTTCGCCCGTTCGCTTGCTGATCCCGCCCATGTCGAAAAGCCGCCTTCGGCTGCTGTCGGCCCCTATGGTGCGATCATGCAGGCCTATACCGCCGGCTTTTTGCAAAACCCGCGCGCTGCCCTCGATGTGATCAGCCAAGCCGAAAAGCGTTTTCCGGACGATCCCACCCTGCCCGCGATCCGCGCGCAGCTGGCGCAGCTGATCGACGACCGCGCCCAGATGCAGGAGGCGGTGAACCGTGCCCTCTCGCTTGATCCCAACCATCCGATCGCCCTTGCCGCGCGCGCCTCCTACAAAGCGAGCTACGAAAGCGACATCGACGGCGCTTTAGCCGATCTGAACCGCGCCATCGAGCTTGCGCCGGGGGCGTCGGGATCGTTGAACTCGATGGGCCTGCTGCAGAGCGCCCGCGACGCCAATGGCGAGGCCGAGGCCGCCTTCCTGAAGGCAATCGCGCTCGATCCGCAGGATCCCGTGCCGCACGCCAATCTCGCCATCCTCTATCTCGATCAGTCGCGCATGAAGGAAGCCAAGCGCGAAATCGATACGGCGCTTACCGTCGATCCGTCCTTCGACATCGCGCTTCTCGCCCGCGGCCGCTACTATCTGCAGACTGGCGAACGCGACAAGGCGCTGGCGGATCTGCTGGCGGCCAGCACCGCTAATCCGGCGCATTCGCAGTCACAACTGATGCTCGCCGCCGCCCATTACGAAAAGGGTGACCGCATCCCCTCCGCGCAGGCGGTCGACAATGCCGACAGGCTCGACAAGAACGATCCCGTCATCTCCTCCTTCCGAACCGCTGTCGACATCGATGACTACGACGCCGACGGCGCGATCCGCAACGCCCAGGAGTTTCTCCGCCGCTCCAGGGCGCGCGGCGGCGACTACAGCGCGCTCGGCGCCAACCAGGATGCCGGCTCGACGCTGAACAATGCCTTCCGCCTACAGGGCCTGGATGCCTGGGGCCGCTATTATGGCGATGCCGTCTTCAGTCCCTTCGAAGGCAGCGGCTATATCGATCAGTCGATCAAGGGCAGCATCTTCCCCTTCGTCAACGCGATGAGCTTCAGCGATGACAATGTCATCCAGTATCGCAACAATGCATCGAGCTATTCATCCTTTATCCAGGGCTTGCTGCTTGATCCGCACATGCTCTCCGGTCGCTCGCGCTCGGCAACGCTGCTGCGCACACCCTTCATAGAAGGCTCGCTCGGCGGCGGCATCAACAGCGTCGACGGCCATACCAGAGGCATCGGCGAGGCTGAGATCCAGGGCTTCTCCAACGAGACGATCCCTCTCAGCTTCTACGGCAACCTGACATGGGAAGAACTGGCGCTCGACGGGGACTATCGCGACTTCGGTGGCTTCTCGACCGATAACAAGCTCGTCGGCGGCAATGGCTACCTGACGGCAACAGTGACGCCGGACGATCGCGTAGTGGCCTATGTCAACCATGCGAAGAACGATGGGACGCTGAACGCGCTGTCATCAAACACCGGGTTCATGGAACTCCTCTTCCGCGTTCCTCTCCCGTTGCCTCTTTATACAGCGCAAGACACTGACAGCCAAAGCACGAGTGCCGGCATTGGCTGGAGCCACACGTTTGCCTATGAAAACGTGTTGAATGGAGCGCTGCTTTATTCAGGCAGCAAGTCGAAGACGAGCAACGTCCTTGATGTTGATGTGGACCCGCTGTTTATCGGCGCAGGGGTTCCCTTTATCATTCCCTTTACCAACGTCACGCAGGAGGCGGAATCAAAAACCTATATCGGTGCCTTGAGCCATTCCATAGGTGCCGGACCTTTGACATTGCGCTACGGTATCGAAGGCGGCTGGATGGACGTCAGCAGCACCGTCGATACGACACTTCTGGGCTTGACGGCGCCCCTCGAGCACAACGAGAACACCGTCAATATAGGCCGGGCCTATGTCGATGTGCTGCATGAGATCACGCCGGATCTCAAGGGCGAATACGCCTTGTTCGCCACGCGCCTGGAGGGCGACGGCATCGATATCAGCCGGCTGGAGCCGCGCTTCGGCCTCGCCTGGGCACCGGTTCAAAACCACTGGCTGCGTGCCGCCTTCATGCGTCAGAGCTTCGATAGCGGAGTGCCGACGCTTGCACCGATCGGCATATTAGGGCTGCAGGCCAACCAGTTTTCCGCCAATCCGCAGGGCTATACGGATACGGTCGCGCTGCAATGGGATGCCGAGTGGACCGATCGTTTCTTCACCTCGGTCGAATACCAGCACCAGGAATTGCATGATTTCTCGATCGACTTTCCGCTGATCTCGCTTCCGGCAGCCGACAGCCTGCCGCTATCACGCGGCAGCATCGACCGCGCCGCCGTGACCGCCAACGTCGCGCTCGGCCATGGTTTGGGCCTCTCCGCCACCTATGCCTATATGGAATCGGAGAACAAGGATCCGCTGGAGCCGAACTACGGCGGCTCGCTGCCCTACATTCCGAAGAATTCCGGGCAGATCGCCCTGACCTGGGTCAGCGAGGCCAAGGTCAAGGCGACGGTGGCCGCCAATTATGTCGGCGAGCGCGACGGCGACGATCTCGGCACCAAGCTCGACGACTATTGGAGCCTCGACGCCCACCTGATCTGGGAACCGCTGGACAAGCGCATCGCGCTGGAAGCGGCCGCCTATAACCTGCTCGACGAGGATTTCGAGCTCACGCCCGGCGTGCCCGGCTGGGGCCGCGCCTTCAGGGGCACGCTCAAAGTTCGCTTCTGATGCGGGTGCGAGGCAAGCCTCGGCAGGTCAGGTCAGCCAGCCGGCAAGCCGAGAGCCGCCATCTCAGGCTGCTGATACTGGCGCTTGCGACGCTGGTCGCAATCTCGCTCTTGTCGCGCCTGCCCGCCTGGTCGCTGCTGGAGCTGAGAAGCTTCGACTATCTCTCGACCGTCGACGATCCCCGTCCGCCACCCGGCGGACCCGTCATCGTCGCGATCGACGAGCCTTCGCTTGCCGATATCAATGCGCAGTGGCCCTGGCCGCGCAGCCTGCATGCCCGGCTTGTCAGGCAGCTACGCACGGCCGGTGCCCGTGTCATCGGCCTCGATATCATCATGGCCGAACCTTCGAACCCCGACAACGACGACGCGATCACTAGGGCTGTCGGCCCGGATGTCGTGCTCGCCGGCGACGAAACGCTGATCGAGACGCCCCAGTCCTCGCAACTGATCCGCGCCACGCCGCTGCCGCAACTGACTGAAGCGGGTGCTGTGACCGGCATCGCCTCCGTCGATCTCAGCGGCGACGGTGCGTTCCGGCGCATTCCAGGTTATGAGGACGGCTTTGCCGCCATGCTGATGAAGGCGTCGGGAGCAGCACCCAAAGCCTTGCCTGCTGGCCGGCTCATCCAATCCTTCGGCGCGGCCCGCAGCTATCCCACAGTCTCCTACTACCAGGCGCTCGACCCTGAGAACCTGCTGCCGCCGGATTATTTCAAGGGCCGCGTCGTGCTCGTCGGTCTCAGCCTGCAGAATGCCCCTGCCATCGACAAGGGCGGCATCGATGCCTTCGCGACACCTTATACCGTCCACACCGGCACGCTGACCTCCGGCGTCGAGATCCAGGCTACGATCTACGACAATATCCGCCGTGGCCTGTCGATCGCGGAAGCCAGCCTTCCGCTGGTCGCCGCCTGCATCCTGATCTCCGTGCTGCTCGCCGCTGCCACCGTCTGGCGTTCGACTGGATGGCTGACGATCGTCGCCAGCGTCGTGGCCGTATTCGCCTTCGCTGCTGCGAGTTTTGCCGGCATCCGCTTTGCCCATATCTTCGTCCCGCCGCTCGGGCCAGTCGTTGCCTATGTCTCGGTCGCCTTCGGCCAAGCCGCCTTCGATTATGCCGAAGAACGTCGCAACAAGCGCCAGATCATCCGCGCCTTCGCCCAATATATCTCGCCCGATCTGGTCAAACGCCTGTCGAACGACCCCTCGCAGTTGAAGCTCGGCGGCGAGCGGCGCACGCTCTCCGTGCTGTTTTCCGATGTGCGTGGGTTCACCACCATCGCCGAGACGTTGAAAGATGATCCGGAGCAACTGACCGGCCTGATCAATCGGCTGCTGACGCCGCTCTCCGACGTGGTGATGGATCACGGCGGCACGATCGACAAATATATGGGCGACTGCATCATGGCCTTCTGGAACGCGCCGCTCGACGATCCCGATCATGCACTCCATGCAGTCAGAGCCTCGCTCGCCATGCAGGCGGCGATATCGAGCCTGAACCATGAGCTGGAGCGGGAGGCGGCAGCGCGCGGCGGCAGGCCGCACGTGTTGAAGATGGGTGTCGGCATCAACACCGGCGAATGCATCGTCGGCAATATGGGCTCGACCCGCCGCTTCGACTATTCCTGCCTCGGCGACAGCGTCAATCTCGCCTCCCGCCTCGAAGGCGCCTCGAAGAATTATGGCGTGGCGCTGCTGCTCGGCGAGGAGACTGCAAGACTTGTCGCCGGCACCTATACCGTCGTCGAGCTCGACCGCATCATCGTCAAGGGCCGCACCGTGCCCTCGCCTGTCTATACCGTCGTGCACAAGGCCGATGCCGAAGCCCTTGCCGCCCATCGGGCCTTCACGCAAGCGAAATACGCCGGCACACTTGCGCCATCCGACCCCACCTTCGACAGGCTGGCCGCCGATATCCCCGAGCTTACCCCCTACTACGCGATCGTCCGCGATGCGCTGACCGAATCCGGCGAGGAATAACCGGCGACGACGTCTTCTCACGCCTGATAATGGCGCACGGATGTTCCTTTATGAGCCGCTCGTTTCCAGGCGGCGCGCTTCCAGCGGCGCCTCCTGCCTGTATCCGTCGAAATAGCGGCCGCCATGCAAGGCAAGCTCCCGGTCGGCCAAAGCCAGGAATCGGGCGCCGTCACCCGCAGCCGCCAGACTGAACGCCGCGTCGAATTCGGCCGCCAATTGCGCGTCGAGCTCCCTGATCAGACGTGGCGCCCACTTTCCCCGGCAGCCCACGCGCCACGTCCGAGAAGCATCAGGTCGGCGAGCTTCTGATAGAGCAGCGCCGCGATGGCGGCGATCTCTTCGGGTGGGCGCGTTCCGCGCAGATCGTCGGCCAGATCGGTGACCTGATAGCGCAGCAAGTCGTAGTCTGCCCCGGCAAGAGGCTTCGGCCCCGCCGCCAGCATCCTTGCCGCCCATGCCTGCACGACGCGGGCGTTGTCGATATCCGAGCCCAGTATGCTGCCCGTGACAACCATGTTGACCATGATGGGATAACCGCTGTCTGCATCCTGATGGAGATAATGCGCCAGCGTCTGCGGATCGTGAACGAAGGCCTCAACCGGGAAGCCGTCCTCAGTGAACGATTCCCGCCAGGCTCTTTCGAGCGACGGGAACACGACGACCAGATCGATATCCGAAAAGGTGGTGCCTTCGCCGCGCATGATGGAGCCGGCGACATAGGCGAATGCGGCCCTGGGATAGCGGCTGGCGATGCAGTGGCGGGCGACGGCCAGCGCCCGCTCCGCAAGAACATGTTTCTGGATATCGTCCACGATCTCGTCCTCGAATACGGGAAACGAGCGGGAACAAAAAACCCGCTCGTTTTTTCCGGCGGGTTGGTTTCAGCAGCAATGAACAGATTTCAGTTCACGCGTCTACCTCCCACCGCGGCGCGGTGGTCGTAGACGTCGTCGGAACTGCAAAAGTCCTGTGCATGGCAGTAACGATACCGCTGGATAGTGACAGCGTCAATGCACCGAAGTCGGACCCCAAGGACGCTTCCCCGGCGCGATGTTTTCCGTCTAAGATGGCGCAAAGACTCGTAAACAGGAAGAGCCCGCCAATGTCCGATCCCGTCACCGTCATCCCGCTTCCGCAACCGGTGCTGCTGCCGGTCGAGGGCAGCGCCGAGTGTTTTCCGGTGCGCCGCGTCTATTGCGTCGGGCGGAACTATGCAGACCATGCGATTGAGATGGGCCACGATCCCAGCCGCGAGCCGCCCTTCTTCTTCCAGAAGAATGCCGACAACCTGCTGCCGTCGGGTAAGGCTTTTCCCTATCCGCCGCTGTCATCAGACGTGCATTATGAGGTCGAGTGCGTGCTGGCGCTGAAATCGGGTGGCGCGAACATCGGGGCCGCGGACGCGCTCGACTGCATCTACGGCTATGCCGTCGGCATCGATTTCACCCGCCGCGATCTACAGGGCGAGGCAAAAAAGCTCGGTCGTCCCTGGGAAGTCGGCAAGGCTTTCGAACATTCCGCCCCCGTCTCGTCGATCGTTCCGGCGGGCCGTCTCGGCCACCCCGCTGAAGGTAAGATCTGGCTGGAACAGAACGGCAAGCGCGTGCAGGACGGCGATCTCAACCAGATGATCTGGAAGGTGCCGGAGATCATCGCCGAACTGTCGAAGCTCTTCACTCTCGCACCTGGCGATATCATCATGACCGGCACGCCCGCCGGCGTCGGCGCAGTGGCCAGGGGCGATCGCATCAATTGCGGCATCGACGGCGTCGCCACCCTATCGGTCGAAGTCATCTGAGGAGAGAGCCATGCCCGTCTATGCGCTTGGCGGATCGACGCCGAAACTGCCCGCTGCCGGCCTCTATTGGATCGCACCGGATGCCAATATCATCGGCCAGATCGAGCTCGGCGAGAATGTCGGCATCTGGTTCGGCGCCGTGCTGCGCGGTGACAACGAGAAGATCACCGTCGGCGAAGGCACCAACATCCAGGAAGGTGTGATGGCCCATACCGACATGGGCTTCCCGCTGACAATAGGCAAAGGCTGCACCATCGGCCACCATGCCATCCTTCACGGCTGCACCATCGGCAACAACACGCTGATCGGCATGGGCGCAACCATCCTGAATGGTGCGAAGATCGGCAACAACTGCCTCGTCGGCGCTAATACGCTGGTGACCGAAGGCAAGGAATTCCCCGACAATTCGCTGATCGTCGGAGCACCCGCCCGGGTCGTGCGGGTGCTGGATGAGCAGGCTGTCGAGAGCATCCGTCGCTCGGCGGAAAACTACGTGGCGAATTGGCAGCGGTTTGCGCGGGATCTCAGGCAGATCGGGTGAACCAGGCAACGCGACCGGTGGCTTGTTCTCTGACGCGGGCAAGGGTTGACGAGAGTGGTATGCCCTATATTTTGCCCCTCGCTTGCGCTCACTGCATTCGCGGCTTTGCCGCTCATCCCCCTCATCCGACCCTTCGGGCCACCTTCTCCCCGCTGGGGAGAAGAGGGAGAGCAAGTCGCTTTCGCTCGTTTCCGCAAACGGCGCAGTCAGGAAGGGCAAGACGCCGCCACGATTCCGCTTCTCCCCGGCGGGGAGAAGATGCCGGCAGGCAGATGAGGGGGATGAGCGGCGAAGCCGCGAATGCACTGAGCGCAAGCGAAAGGGCAAATAACTGGACGTACTCCGGACACGCGAGCCGCTTACCAAATTCCCGGAATCCACCGCCAGCGCACACGCTCCATGTACTCAGCATAGCCTTCGAGCCCCTTGCGCAATTCTGCCTCCTCTCCCAGCGTGCGGCCGAAGAGTACAATGATGAGCAGGCCGGCGGGGATCAGCGCGTAGAGCGATCCAAGCGACAGTGCGATGCCGACGCTGAGCACGACAGCGGTTGCGTATCCGGGATGGCGGATGGCGGCATAGGGTCCGGTATCGATTACCTTGTGGTCGCGGTCGGTCTGAATGCGCACCGTCGGCTCGAAATGCCGGTTGACCGATTGCGCCCAGGTCAGGCCGAGATAGCCTACTGTCATCAGCAGATAGCCGATGAGGACCACCCAATCTGGCTGCGGCGCCCAGTGGAAACGCCCGTCGTCGAACGCGCCGACCGGAAGTATGGCGACAAAGAGAATGATTGTCAGCGTCGCCACCACCGCGTCCCAGGGCTTGGTGCCTTTCTGATATCGGCTGCGCGCCGCAAACAGCTCCGGATTTGTCCGCCAGATCCAGATGATCGCGACACATGTCAGTGCAAGGAAGAGACCGAGAAAGATCCAGCCACGCGGCCAGTCGAGCGTGCCGGCCGGCCAGAATAGCGCGGCAAACATCACGGCAATGGTGATGGCGAGCGAGCCGAGCGATGGCGCCGTCGCTGCAAATGCGTGATTGGGCCGAGTGTTCTGCTCTGTCATGACCGCTTCCGTTCAACCGGGAACGAGCTGTCTGCATCCCAACGGATGCCGCTTAAGTCTAACACAACCGCACCGGATTGAGGAGACGGAAAGCACCCGATGGCAGCGTAGCGAACGAAAGCCGCGCTTGATCGTAGCGACGCTTTTGCATCCAGCATTCGGAGATGTCGGAAAAATTCTGCCGTCGCCGCAATGATGGTTGAAGGCGGATTTCGGTAAAGAGCCGCCTACTCGGCAGCTTCGAGAAACTGGCTGTTTCGTGAGGAAGAGGCAAGCGCCTGAACCCTGGCTTCGGCCTTGGCGATCAGTTGATAGAATTCGTCCTGTGCTTCGACATCCAGTTGAATGACGGCATTGACGTCATCAGGCGTATCGCAAACGCAGGCGACCGCAGAAATGGGACAGATGCCGCCGGGATAACGTCTGCCGGTGCCGATATAGGCGCGGCGGCCCCAACGCTCGGAATAGACCGTCTCTTCCCGCTCGAGCTGCAGGATCGTTCCCTTGCAGGCGGTCACGATAGCCGCCTTGCCGTAAGCGAACCAGTGGTAGTTCAGCCTCCGGAGAATATATTTGCCGGTGATATCTTCGCCAGCCAGTTCGGCGGGGTTTTCAATCATTCTAATCATGACGGCTTCCTCAACGTTTAAACAATATCCGTCATGTCTTCGCGCGCAGCAAGTCAAAAAACGCAGCTTTTGGAGACACTTAGTCACAAAGTGTTTCCGATTCTTACATTAACCACGCACCGCGCACCCCCTGCGCGCACAATTCTTTGTCGAATTTCTCGTACTCTGCTACCGATTTCGTCATTGTCCGAAATGGCAGTCACGTCGATGTCCCCTTGTGTTTTTCGGCGCGGCCCCGATATGTCTCTCTGACAGGCCCGAAGACTGCGCCGTTTTCATTCGGGGAAACGGCTGGCTGTTTCGCCGGTTCGCCATGGAGCATGATGCCGAAAAGCGTAAGCCATCTTCGGACAACATCATCCTCTAACTATTTAATTTAGAATAGGATTCAGATTTTTGGGCCGAGCAAGCCTAAATCATCCTGTTCCAGCAGGAGAGCATCATGGTCGACGCGATCAACCCCATCTCCGCCACCGCCCCGTCCGAACCTACCAAGGTCGGCACCAGCACCTCGATCGGCTCCGAACCCGACAATGCCTGGGTCGCTGCCCGCCAGTCGCAGATCACGGCCGATCAGCTGGCAGCGAAGAAGTCCACAGAAAAGGAAGCCGCAAGCGGTCTCATCCCGCACGCGGATCTGATCGTCGATTATGAGCAGCATCCGCAAAAGCGGGACGGGCATGCGGCATCGGACGAAAGGGAAGAGGCCGGCGAACAGGCGGAACAGCCGGTGTTGTCAGGCGAAAGCGATCGGATCGGCACCCGCAATTTCGACGACGACACGCCCTTCGGCGAACGCGTCGCCATCATCTGATCGAAACACAGACCGGAAGCCGCCCGCGCGATCAATTCGAGCTCGCAAGCTGGGACTCGATCGCCGTCTTATCGATGACCGACCAGACTTCGACGATCTTGCCGCCGCGAAATTCGTAGATGACATTTTCGGTGAAGGAAAGGCGCCTGCCGTTTACATCGAGGCCGAGGAATTTTGCCTTCGGCCTGCAATCGAAGCCGAGCCGGCAGGCGATGTATGGCGGATCGCAAAGGAGCATCAGCACCTTGAAATAGAGATCGGGAATCTCATCGAAGTCCCGCTCGAGCATGGCGGCGTAACCCGGCAGCCCGAGGCGCAGGCCGTTATGAACTGCATCGTCGCCGACGAACTGCCCGAGATTGGGCCAGTCCTGCCTGTTCAGGCAGGCGATGTAGCCGCGGTATATCTCCGCGAGTTCGGTCTTCGTCACGCGGTCGTCCCTGGCTTGGTTACTCCGGCAAAGATAGCGCCGGGATCTGCGCCGGCCAGCGGCGAACGCGTCGCCTCGAGACTTTCAGTTCAAGAGAACTCGCCTGCACGGGGACCAGCAAGCGTCACGCGCCAGCCCGTTCGCGATTGGAAATCCTGAGTGGCCAGAAACGTATAGCCTGTCGTGCGCCAGAGCCTCACGGCGCCGGTCAGATTGTCGAGCACATAATCGCCGCCGTCCGTCCGGGCAATGAGAACGACATGGTTTTGATCCTGCGGTCCAATCACCACGGAAAGCGCCAACCTGTTCGATGGAAAACCAGCTTCGATCAGGTCCTTCATCTTCTGGAGAGCGTAGTCCTCACAATCGCCATGGCCGGCAACCGGCAGAGACCAGACATCCCTATTTCGGGAAGACGGGCGATCTTCCGCGGGAATGATACGTCCATTTACGGCGCGATTGACCTTTTGCAGAAGCGCCATGCCTGCCTGATCGTTCAGCTGTTGCGTCGCCATCCTGCCGCACAGCCACTTGTACTTGGCGCAGGCTGCGGCGAATCCCACGGGTGCGCCGATGCTTCGCGTTACAGGAAGCGATGATCCCGCAACAGCTTGAAAATGCAGAAGAATGAATAAAAAGCCAGCGAGCGAAAAGAGGCGCTTCATAGCCGATTCCTTTTATTTGTCGTGAGACGATAACATAGGCAGAATAAAAATTTAGTAAAATTTTATACTTGCAAATTTAACTGTATTAAACGATTGAGACAGATTAACCATCATCTATTCTTCGTGTTAATTGATTGTTAGTGTAGGAGTTCTCCCCATTAACATTCGGTTAACCTTCGGAGATGGATTGAAATGATCAGCAGAGCAGCGAAATTCAGCATCGCCGTTGCTTCCCTTCTGGCAAGCAGCAGCTTGGCAACGGCAGCCCCGGCAGTCGTTAATTGCAAGGCCGCAGTTCGCGGTACACTCGAATACAGGCTGTGCATGCCGACCAGTGCAATTCGGTCCGATAGCAGGTTCAATCCGAACGATAACGATCGCGGCAACCAAAACATTGGCGGCGGCAAGAAGACATCCAGCAGCGGTTCACTCGCCAGCAATGGGAATGCTGGCGATAATGACAATGGCGATGGCAACGGCAACGGGAACGGGAACGGCGACGATGCCGGCAGCGGCAATGGCGACGGCAGCGGCAATGGCGACGGCAGCGGCAATGGCGACGGCAGCGGCAGCGGCAATGGCGACGGCAGCGGCAGCGGCAGCGGCAGCGGCAGCGGCAGCGGCAGCGGCAGCGGCAGCGGCAGCGGCAGCGGCAGCGGCAGCGGCAGCGGCAGCGGCGACAATGGCGGAAAGGACGATCACGGCAAGGGCCATGATCATCACGGCGGCGGCAAGGGCGGGAAAGATCACGGGCACGGCAAGGACGGCCATGGCCACAGTGGGAAAGACGATCACGACGGCAAGGACCGCGATCATCACGGCCACGACGGGGGCGGAAAAGATCACGGTCATGGCAAGGGTGGCAATGACGGCCCGGGCAAGGGTGGCAACGACGGTCCCGGCAAGGGCGGCAATGACGGCCCCGGCAAGGGCGACACTGACGGCGCTGGCAAGAGCGACAACGGCGGCTCCGGCAAGGGCGACAATGGCGGCTCCGGCAAGGGCGACAATGGCGGCTCCGGCAAGAGCGACAACGACGGCTCCGGCAAGAGCGACAATGGCGGCTCCGGAACGAGCGACAACGGCGGCTCCGGCAAAAGCGATAATGATAGCTCCGGAAAGAGCGATAATGGCGGCTCCGGCAAGAGCGATAACGGCGGCTCCGGCAAGGGCGATAACGGCGGCTCCGGCAAGAGCGACAACGGCGGCTCCGGCAAAAGCGATAATGATAGCTCCGGCAAGAGCGACAATGGCGGCTCCGGCAAGAGCGATAATGGCGGCTCCGGAAAGAGCGACAACGGCGGCTCCGGCAAGAGCGATAATGGCGGCTCCGGCAAGAGCGATAACGGCGGCTCCGGCAAGAGCGACAATGGCGGCTCCGGCAAGAGCGACAACGGTGGCTCCGGCAAGAGCGACAATGGTGGCTCCGGCAAGAGCGGCTCTGAATCCAAGCCGGATTAAGCTTATCCGCACAGAAATGCAAAAGGTGAGGCCGTTCTCGCGGCCTCACCTTTTTGAATCATTGATTTGTGTATCGATCGGCAGCAAAGAAAGCGAGGAAACCAACGCGTGGATGGTCACCTTCGGGCACGCCGCCTCCCCGCCCTCGCTCATTCCTGTCCTCGGGCTTCGACCCGAGGGATGTCACAGCAATGAGGGTGGAGATGATGGCGCCCCGTCAAAGTCCCGTCGGTGAGTTAGGGTAGGGCGCCGACGGATAGAGCGGCCGCTTACGCCGCACAAGCCTTGCACAAACCGCGAATCTCGATCGTCGTCTTCGCTGGTTTGAACTTCTGCCCCCGCACCCAGCCCATCAGCCGGTGGTCGACCTCGTGATCGTGGAACTCCATCACCTGACCGCAGCTTTCGCAGATGGCGAAGGCGACTATGCCGTGGCTGTGGCAGTCGTCGCCCGGATGGGCGCAGGCAACGAAGGAGTTGATGCTTTCGAGCCGGTGCACGACGCCGTATTCGAGCAGCTTCTCCAGCGCCCGGTAGACCTGCAGGGGTGCACGAAAACCGTGGTCGCGCAGCTTGTCGAGGATGGTGTAGGCGCTGAGCGGCCCTTCGGCCTTTTCAAGCACGTCGAAGACCAGCGACTGGTTCTTGGTCAATTGCGGTGTCGTCATGAGCCTTGTCCTTGCATGACCGCGCGGTGGCGCCTGACGGGAAGCAGGCTGAGCATGAAGAGGATCAGCGCCGCGACCACGATCGAGGGGCCGGAAGGTGTGTCGTAGGTGAGCGAGCCGAACAGCCCGCCGACGACGGCGGCGGCCCCGATCAATGAGGCGAATACCGCCATGATCTCCGGCGTCGCCGAGAAGCGCCGCGCCGCAGCCGCCGGAATGATCAGCAGCGAGGTAATCAGCATGATGCCGACGATCTTCATGGCAATGGCGATGACGACGGCCATCAGCAGCATGAAAAACAGCCGAGCCCGCTCCGGCTTCAGCCCCTCGGCCTCGGCGAGCTCGGCATTGACGGTTGCCGCCAAGAGTGGCCGCCAGAGCCAGGCCATTGCCACGAGCACAAACAGCCCGCCGCCCCAGATCAGCGCGATGTCGGTGGTGGAAACGGCAAGGATATCGCCGAACAGGAAGGCGATGAGATCGATCCGCACCCAGCTCATGAAGGCGACCATGACGAGGCCGATCGCCAGTGTGGCATGCGAGAGAATGCCGAGCAGCGCATCGGCCGACAGCGCCTGGCGTTTCTGCAGGAAGAGCAGCAGCACCGACACGAGCGCGGCAACGGCAAAGACGGCCAGTGTCAGGTTGAGTTCGAAGAGCAGCGACAGTGCGACGCCGAGCAGCGCCGAATGGGCGATTGTATCGCCGAAATAAGCCATACGCCGCCAGATGATGAAGCAGCCGAGCGGCCCTGTCGTCAGCGCCAGGCCCACGCCGGCAAGGATGGCGCGCACGAAGAAATCGTCAAGCATGGCGCTCTCCCTCCGCATGCGTGTGCGGATGGGCGTGGTCATGTTCGGCATGCCCGGGGTCATGGCTATGGTCATGCCCGGGGTCATGGCTATGGTCATGCCCGGGATGGCCGTGATCGTGCTCATGACCGGCATGGCCATGTTCATGGTGATGACCGTCATCGGGGAAGCAATGATCCGTCACCGTGCCGTCGGCATGCTGCACGCGCCCATCAGGCAGATGCGTATGATCGTGGTGATGGCTGTAGACGGCAAGCGTCTGCGCCGCCCGGCTGCCGAACAGGCGCACATATTCCGGGCTGCGACTGACGGATTCAGGCGTGCCGCGGCAGCAGACATGGCCGTTGAGACAGATGACGGTGTCGGTCTCGGCCATGACGACGTGGAGATCGTGCGAGATCAAGAGGATACCGCAGTCGGTGGCGTTACGGATCGACTTGATCAGGTCGTAGAGAGCGATCTCGCCGGAAAAATCGACCCCCTGCACCGGCTCATCGAGCACCAGCAGATCGGGTTTGCGGGCAATAGCGCGCGCCATCAGCGCCCGCTGGAATTCGCCGCCGGAGAGATGCTGCACCTCGGCATCGAGCATATGGGCGATGCCGGCGGATTCGAGTGCCGAAAGAATGTCGCGCTCCGGCAGCGGCCCGGTCAGCGTCATCAGCCGGCGCACCGAAAGCGGCAGCGTCCAGTCGATCGTGAGCTTCTGCGGGACATAACCGACCTTGAGGCCGGCGTTGCGCTCCACCCTGCCCTCGTTGGGTTTCAACACGCCGATCGCTGCCTTGGCGCTGGTCGACTTGCCCGAGCCGTTTGGCCCGATCAGCGTGACGATCTCGCCGCGCGAGACGGAAAAATCGACGCCACGCACCAGCCAGCGGCCATTACGCAGGATGCCGACATTTTCAAGCGAAACCAGCGGTTCGGCCCGGATACCAGCGGGGGTCTTTGCGGGAGAGAGCATCAAATTTTCCGAAAGTGCTGTTGCGTCCTGCTATTGCACACGTTATAGCATAACGCAATTGATGTAATAACATAACAACTGCAATTCAAGCGGAGCATATTGATGAAACGCGCCCTGAGGCCTGCCCTTAAAATCCTGGCCCTCAGAATGCCGGCCCTCGCAATCCCGGTCCTGGCGATCCCCGCCCTTCTCTTCACCGGCACTATGCGAGCAGCAGACGCGCCTGTCGTCGTCACCTCGATCAAACCGATCCATTCGCTGGTGTCGGCGATCATGCAGGGTGTCGGCGAACCGGAGCTGATCGTCGATGGCGCCGCCTCCCCGCATACCTACAATCTGAAGCCGTCGAATGCTCGCGCTTTGCAGGATGCCAAGGTGATCTTCTGGGTCGGCCCCGGCCTCGAGGGCTTTCTCGAAAAGCCGCTGCAGGCGCTGGGCCGGGATGCCAGCATCGCCGAACTCGACAACGCCCCCGGCCTCGTCACGCTGCCTTTCCGTGAGGGCGGCGCCTTCGAAGCGCATGATGATGGTGACGAGCATCATGAAGCCGACGCCGCGCATAGCCCCGACGCTGACCACGACGATCACGAGCATGGCAGATTCGACACGCATCTCTGGCTCGATCCGATGAACGCCAAGGCGATGGCCAGCGAGATCACCACGACGCTGGTTGCCGCCGATCCCGCCAATGCGCTGACCTATCAGGCAAACGCCAAGGCGCTGGACGACAGGCTGACGGCGCTGGACAAGGAAATCACCGCCACCGTCGCCCCGGTCAAGGGCAAGCCCTTCATCGTCTTCCACGACGCCTACCAGTATTTCGAGCACCGCTATGGCATCCGCGTCGCCGGCTCGATCACCGTCAGCCCGGAAACTATTCCCGGCGCCGAGCGTGTTTCGGAAATCCACCGCAAGGTCGGTGAACTCGGCGCCACCTGCGTCTTTGCCGAACCACAGTTCGAGCCGCGCCTCGTCAATGTCGTCATCGAAGGCACGCGCGCCAAATCAGGCGTGCTCGATCCCGAAGCGGCAACACTGAAGGCCGGCCCCGATCTCTACTTCACCCTCATGCGCAGCATCGCCAACAGCATGAAGGACTGCCTCTCCAGCGCATAACTTTCATGCGCCGCTCCGCGCGTCCTATCGGACACGCGACGCTCCGGAGAGAGCTGAGGCGGAAAAGGCGGACAACCCCGTTCCGCCTTTTTCGACGCATCGAATGTAATGATATAACATTAAGACAAACCTTGTGAGGCTCTCATGGACAACAGACTTCCCGTCACGGTGCTTTCAGGCTTCCTCGGCGCCGGCAAGACGACGCTGCTCAACCACGTGCTGAGTAATCGCGAGGGCTTACGCGTCGCCGTCATCGTCAACGATATGAGCGAGGTGAATATCGATGCTGCCCTGGTGCGCGACGGCGGCGCCAATCTCTCCCGCACCGAGGAAGAGCTGGTCGAGATGACCAATGGCTGCATCTGCTGCACGCTGCGCGACGATCTGCTGAAAGAGGTGCGCCAGCTCGCCGATCAGGGCCGCTTCGATTACCTCTTGATCGAATCGACCGGCATCGCCGAGCCCCTGCCCGTCGCCACCACCTTCGAATTTCGCGACGAGAATGGCCAAAGCCTTTCCGACGTCGCAAGGCTCGACACCATGGTGACCGTCGTCGACGCCGTCAATCTGCTTGCCGATTATGCCTCGGCCGATTTCCTCGCCGACCGCGGAGAAACGGCCGGTGACGGCGACAACAGAAACATCGTCGACCTGCTGGTCGAGCAGATCGAATTCGCCGACGTCGTGGTGCTGAACAAGATCGGCACGGCAAGCGAAAAGGAGCGCGACGCCGCCCGCAAGATCATCATCGGCCTCAATCCCGATGCGCGGCTGATCGAGGCGGACTTCGGCCAAGTGGCGTTGCGGGAGGTGCTCGGCACCGGCCGCTTCGACATCGACAGGGCCGAAACCCATCCGCTCTGGTACAAGGAACTGCACGGTTTCAAGGATCATATGCCCGAGACAGAGGAATACGGCATCCGCTCCTTCGTCTACCGCGAAAAACGCCCTTTCCATCCGGCCAAGCTGCAGGCCTTTCTCGACACGGCATGGCCGGGCGTGGTGCGCGCCAAAGGCTTCTTCTGGCTGGCGACCCGCCCGCATCACGTCGGCGAGATCAGCCAGGCGGGCGCGATCGTCCGCACCGGCAAGATGGGCCTCTGGTGGGCCTCCGTACCGTCCGAGCAGTGGCCCGAGGGGCCGACCTTCATGAACGCCATCGGCCCCTATCTCGACCCCGTCTGGGGCGACCGCCGCCAGGAAATCGTCTTCATCGGTGCCGATCCCATGGACGAAGCCTGGATCAGGAAGGAACTCGACGCCTGTCTTATCAGGACAGATGCCTTCGTGCCCGAGCGCTGGCGCGACCTGCCCGATCCTTTCGCCAACTGGAACAGGCAGGCGACATGAAGGCGAAGGCAATCAAACGCACTCTCTGCGTCTGCACCGAATGCGAGCCGCTACCGCCGATCGAAGGGCTTCATCCCGACACCGTCGAGGCAGCAGGCGAACGGCCCGATCGGCAACGACGATCCGGCAGCCTGTTCCGAAGCCTCGCCGAGCACATCGTTCCCTTCAGGAAGCCCTTCTGACGAGAGATTTGCCTGCCGGCAGAGGAAAAGGGCGGTCGAAGCCGCCCTCTTCCCGTTCATCTGCCGATCAGCGACTGGCAATAACGCTGGAGATAATACCGCTGGTGACGCCGATCAGCAGGTAGTCGTGATCGGCCCTGACCCAGCGATAACCGCGTGGCGGTGGCGCCAGCCGGTAGCGGCGATAGTCGTTGACATCGGAGAACCGTCGACGCTCGCTGGTATTGACGCGGTATCCCTTTTTCCAGTGCGACCGGACGACTACCTTCTTCTGCACGGCGACGGGGGGACGGCGATGATCGTCGGCGCTAGCCTGGGAAACAATCATCGGGGAAAGAAGGAAGGAGGCGGAAAGAAGGGCTGCAAAAATCTTTTTCATGTGGGGTTCCTCGTGTTGGACACCGGGGCAAACTAGGGCCGAGAAGATGAACCGAAACTGAAATAGAAATTAAACTTTTGTAATGGAATCCAGTAGCTACATGTCGAAGCTTATACTTTAGATTAGACTTATACACGATGATCTGGCGCGGCAGGCTGGCTTCGTCCAATGAGGCCCTTCGGCTTTTGCTGCTCATCGCCTGGAAGGCGCGGCCGTGGAGGGTTGTCCCGCTGCTGGCGGCGGGCGGCATGCTCTCGATTCGATCTGGTCTCGCCCAAAGGCGCTCGGCGATTTGGCATAACGAGATGCATAAAAAAACTTGAAACGGGCGCATAATCGAGTTTCGAACCGACGCATCCTAGGAACAGGAGAGTTCTGGATGTTCCCGCGAGGGGACGATCAGATCAAGACAACGAAGACCCCAATGGAGGAAAACATGCCTGGTATCAGCATGCGCTACATCGTCGACGACGTCGACGCCGCGGTGGAATTCTACACGAGACATCTCGGCTTCTCCGTCGCACTTCGCCCCGCGCCGAGTTTCGCCATCCTGACCAGAGACGGTTTTCGTCTGTTCGTCAGCGGCATGACGGGACCTGGCGGAGCATCTCAAGCAATGCCAGATGGGCGAAAGCCGGAGCCCGGCGGTTGGAATCGCATCCAGATCGAGGTCAAGGACCTGGAAGCAGAAGTCGCCGCGCTGCGTCAGGCCGGCGCGCGTTTCCGCAACGAGATCGTGCAGGGCATAGGCGGCAAGCAGATCCTGGTCGATGATCCGGCCGGAAACCCGATCGAGCTCTTCGAACCACCCAAGCGGTGAATGGCGCGACGCCGGTCATGCGGGTTGCCACGCATTTGCGGTCATCCGCAAACCGACGCAGTATTTCGATCACGGTCTCTCGCCGCGAGGCTGGCTGGAACGCCTTGCCACCAGTGTGCGAGCGTGTAGTTTCGGACTCCCATCAACTCGAAGGCAGGGAAAACATGTCCGATTCCGCCGGCGGGCTCTCCGACTATATCGGGATACTAGCCGTGTTTCTTCTCGTCGCCGCCAATGGCTTCTTCGTTGCCGCCGAATTCGCCCTGGTGTCGGTCAGGCGTAGCCGCGTCGCCGAACTCGCTGCGGCAGGCCGCATGAACGCCTCGGCACTTCAGCGCGCCGTCGATAATCTCGACTCGAATCTTGCGGCCACCCAGCTCGGCATCACTATCTCGTCGCTTGCCCTCGGCTGGGTTGGCGAACCGGCGCTTGCCCACCTGATCGAGCCGCTGCTATCATGGCTGCCTGGGCAATGGGCGACGGCGGGCGCGCATACTGTTGCCGTCGTCGTCGCCTTCGTCATCATCACAGCACTTCATATCGTGCTCGGCGAGCTCGCACCGAAGAGCCTGGCGCTTCAACGCAGCGAAGCCACTTCGCTTACCGTTGTGCGTCCGCTCGGTCTGTTCCTGGTGCTATTCAAGCCGGCGATCTTTGTTCTGAACGGCATGGGCAACCTCGTGCTGCGGGGTGTGGGTCTTCGCGCCGGAACCGGCGAATCGTCGTTCCATTCGCCGCAGGAGCTCAAGCTTTTGGTTGCCGAGAGCCAGGAGGCCGGCCTTCTCAACCAGGTGCAGCAGCAGCTCGTCGAGCGGGTGTTCAACATCGGCGACAGGCCGATCTCCGACATCATGACGCCGCGCCTCGATATCGAATGGTTCGACGCCGACGACAGCGAGGCCGAGATCCTGAAGACCATCCGCGAATGCAGTCACGAACAATTGCTGGTCGCCCGCGGCTCGATCGACGAGCCGATCGGCATGGTGTTGAAGAAGGACCTTCTCGACCAGGTTCTCGACGGCGGCAAGATCCGGCCAATGGAGGTGATCAAGCAGCCGCTGGTGCTGCATGAGGGCACCTCGGTCGTCCGCGTGCTCGACAGTTTCAAGGCCTCACCCGTTCGCCTCGCCATCGTCATCGACGAATATGGCAGCCTCGAAGGCATCGTCACCCAGACCGACCTGCTCGAAGCCATCGCCGGCGACCTGCCGGGATCCAACGAAGAGCCCGACATCGTCGTCAGGGAAGACGGGTCGCTCTTGATCGACGCGATGATGCCGGCCTTCGACGCCTTCGAACGGCTCGGCCTGCGCGATCGTCCGGACGCCGATTTCCATACGCTGGCGGGTTTCGCCCTGCATCAGCTCCAGCACATCCCCGAAGCCGGCGAGACCTTCGTCTTCGACAACTGGCGCTTCGAGGTTCTCGACATGGACGGCATGCGTATCGACAAGATGCTCGCGACGCGCATTTCCGCGGATGGGGTGGAGGCCTAGCGCATCGGCCCGAAAATCGGAATCGATTTTCGGAAAGCACGATGCGTAGATTCAAAGTGTTAGAGCGTCCTTTGTGCGTCCGAAAGGACGCACGGCGCTCTAATTCACCGCCAGCGTCCAGAGCATCCCTGCGGCCGCGCAGGCTAGCAGCGTCGCGATCACGGAAGCCTTGAAACGGAAGATCGCGATGGCGGCGGCGGCAGACAGCGCCATTGCCGCTGGCACGGCCGATTGCAGTACGGGGATATCGAGCCGTAAGCCGCCAAGGTGAACGGTCGCAACCTCAGCAAACAGCGTGTGCAAGGCAAACCAGATAGCGAGGTTGAGGATGACCCCGACCACCGCGGCTGTTATGGCCGACATCGCGCCGGCGAGCGCGATGTTGCCGCGCAGTTTTTCGATGAATGGCGCGCCGAGGAAGATCCAGAGGAAACACGGCACGAAGGTGACCCAGCTCGTCAGGACCGCCGCAAGCGTTGCAGCAAGCATCGGATTCAAAGCTCCCGGATCGCGGTAGGCGCCCATGAAACCGACGAACTGGACGACCATGATCAACGGCCCCGGCGTCGTCTCGGCCATGCCGAGACCATCCAGCATCTCGCCGGGTTTCAGCCAGCCGAAATGCTGCACGGCCTCCTGCGCGACATAGGCAAGCACGGCATAGGCCCCGCCAAAGGTGACGACCGCCATCTTGCTGAAGAACAGGCCAATCTCGGTAAAGACGCTATCGGCGCCGAAGGTTGCGTAAAGTGCTGCGAGCGGTGCGAGCCAGAGGGCAAGCAACACGGCCGAGATGCGCAGCGACCATGCAAGATTCGGGCGCGCATGCGCCGGTATGCCCTCGCCAAGCGCCGACTCCGCGTCCGACAGTGTCGGGCCGCTTCCCGCCTTGTGGCCGCCGCCCGTCCGGAAGGCGGCAAGCCCGAACCTGCCGCCGAGGAAGCCGGCAATGCCGGCGGCGAGCACGATCAGCGGGAACGGGACATGGAGAAAGAAGATGGCGATGAAGGCCGCGGCCGCGATACCGACCATGACGCGATTTTTGAGCGCCCGGCCGCCGATGCGGATCACGGCCTGCACGACGACGGCGAGCACCGCTGCCTTCAGCCCAAAGAACAGGCCGGCGACGATGCCGACGTTGCCGTAAGCCGCGTAGATATAGCTGAGACAGAGGATCGACAGGAACCCAGGCAGTACGAACAGCAGGCCGGCGACGAGACCGCCCACTGTCCGATGCATCAGCCAGCCGATATAGATGGCGAGCTGCTGCGCCTCGGGTCCGGGAAGCAGCATGCAATAGTTCAGCGCATGCAGAAAACGGTGCTCACCGATCCATCGCTTCTCGTCGACGATGATCCGGTGCATGACGGCGATCTGGCCGGCGGGGCCGCCAAAACTCAGGGCGGCGACGCGCAGCCACACCCTGAAGGCCTCGCCAAACGAGACGCCGTGATGATGCTCCTCTCGCGCGTCGTCCTCCGCCATTTTGCCGCCGGGCGCACTATCCGTCATCTCAACCATCTCATACCCTCTTCTTTGGCGCCGGCCAATTGTGGGTTTCCTCGGTCGCATCGCGGCACCAGCGGAAAAAAGCGTCGTAGAGAAGCATCCCGGCCTCGAGTTGCTCCAGATCGTCTGAATACATCCTCGAGAGGCCGAGCGATGCCGCAAGCAGTCCCGCCGCCTCTGGGGCGAGGTCGAGCCTTGCGGTATCCGCCGCCCTGACGATACGCGCCAGGCGCAGAAGTGGTTCCGAAGCCAGCCCGAACTCCTCGATCATGACGTCAAAAGTGCAGAATTCGCCGCGATGGCTCCAGAACACATCCTCGATATCGAAGGGCGTCGCCGCGAAACGCTCGCCGACGGCCAAAACCTCGGGCGCCGGCACGAACAGGAACACGGCATTCGGATCTATGAAGCGCCGGATCAGCCAGGGACAGGCGATGCGATCGATCTTCGGCCGCGCCCGCGTCACCCAGACGGTGCGCCCCTCAGCGTCGCGTTGCGGCAGCTTTGTATCGGGGACGGCCGGTCCGCCCGCGATCCACGCCTCGAAGCCACCTTCGAGGCTTTCCGCATCGATCCCGACATGGCGGAGATAGGCGGCAACACCATGACTGAGCTTGCCGCCTCTCTGGCATACCACGACGACGGCTTCGGCATCGACGCCGCCAACCCAGGACGCGACATCGGCATAGGCGCGCTGGATCGAGCCCGGCACCAGGCGTGGATCGAGCGCGAAGTCCTCCTCCGTGCGCACGTCGATAATGACGGGAGCCCCAGGCGTCCCGATGAGGCGGCTGAGCTTTTCAGGTGAGATTTCTAGAAATGACGGCATGACGCGTCCCTCCGTTGATCGGTTTTACTGGACGCGATTCTTCAGCATGACGCCTCGTGGGGTGATCGCGACCCCATGTCTAAACCATGCGCAAACAGACCCCATCGTGTCAAGCGCATTGCGCCATGGCGGCTTGCCGTCCGCGGCAGCGGCCTGCCATCCGCCACGGCACCCGATCAGCCGGCAGGTCTTCCACCCGGTCTCTGCCGGTCGCCTCCAGGCAAGCCGGCGGGCAGATGAGAGGTGAGTGGCAAAGCCGCGAATACACGGAGTGCCAGTGAAGAGCGCGAATGAAGGTACGAAAACCCAATCAGTACAAGCGCTTCGGCCCAGAACGGAACAAAAAGCCCGCTTCGGCATTCTTCTCTGACCGAAAGAGGAGAAAGTACCATGACGTACGACCCCAATAATGCCAACGACCCGAACCGCCCGCTGAACCCAAATTTGGATCTGCGCACCACGCCGAGCGCGCGCAGCAGTAATACGTGGATTGTCTGGGTCGCTGCATTGGCCGTGATCGCTGTCGCTGCATTCGCCTATTCGCAGTGGGGCACCCCCGGCACATCGCCGGACACGACAGCCTCCACGACCCAATCCGAGCCGGCGCCGGCCAAGCCGATCGCTCCGACCAATAACAGCGCAACGCCCGCACCGGCACCAGCAACGCCGGCACCAGCACCGGCCACTCCGCCGCCGGCTGCCCCGGCACAGCAGTAATCGCTGCCCGGCCAGCAGAAGCCGGCCCAGTGCCGGCTTCTTTTCTGCCGCGAGCGCTTGAAGATATTTAAGCGAACCCTATTTAAGGGATGCTGAATCTGTCTCTGACCGCTGACCACGGAGGTACTGGCAGCCGTTATCGAGACTGATCGAGGAAGGTCGGTGCGAATTTCGCCCGGCCTTTTTTCTTGACCTCGTCATCCATACGAACAGCCGTACTGGCAACGCCTGATCGGGATTATCTGGGAATCCTGTTATAGAAAGACTGCGGATCGTACACGCACTCGTAGTCGAGGAGGCAAAGCTTGCCATTGGCATCCCTCACCCTTGCGGTGTCATACTTGTCGCCGAGATTGCACCTGGCCGGCGGATAGCGGAAGCTGCGACCGCCAAAGCCCATCCGCACAAAAACCGCCTTGTCCTTGCGGATGATCTGCGCAAGCTCTTCGCAACTGTGATCCCTGGCATTGACCTCCACCGCCTCGACGGCAAGAGCGACGGACGGAAACAGCAGTGCGACGGCCAGAACAACGCTTTTCATGGAAACTCCTGAATGTGATAGAGCGAAGTTAAGGCATCGCACCCGATGCCGCCAGTCCGCAAACCTTCCGAATTATACATCTGAGCAGCCCTGCCCCTTTGGCTCCCGGCACGCTCGATAACGGCGTGTGTCGAAACAGAAATTGTCGGATGAGCGACCAACCGCGCGGGCTCTTTGAGACAGCGAATCCAGGTGTACGGGACACTCCTTCGCTACTCCGCAAGGATGTTGCCGCATCCCCATCCATCAAGATGTTTGGTCTATGCTGCCGGCCATGAAACCGACGTTTGGGCGTAGACACCTTGCAGAGCCGGAGCGGACAAGGACCGTTCCAGCACAGAAGGTCGATGCGCCACCCGCCAGAAGCTTCGATTGGCCGAAAATCAGGCGTTACGCCAAAAACGCGACCTTGGCCCTGCTGATCGCGATCAAACTTGTGGTTGTGATTATTTACGTCACCAGACTAAACACCTCGCATTCCTTCCAGGAATACGCACCGCCCATAGCAATGATGGCGGTACTGTCGTTTTTCATCGTCGCCGCTCTCTGGCTCGCCGGCATGAAACTGAGCGGCAGCGATTGACGTAACCTCGGTTGGCGCCGTCTGAAGTTGACCGCCGCCCGCACTTCCCGCTCGCTCCCTCTCGCAACGGAAGCGTCCAGAGCATGATGCCGAAAAGGGTGAGCAGTTTTCGGACGACATCCTGCTTTAACTCTTTAATCTAGAAGAGGATTCGGATTTCAGGCCGACCCGGCCTAAAATCATCCCGTTCTAGGGAAAGTTATAGGGCGACGCGGGGTCGAAGACGCAGGAATAATCAAGGATGCATTGCTTTCCCTCGCCATCGCGCAAACTGGTCGTGGTGCGCTTGTCACCCATACTGCACTGGGCGGGCGGATAACGGAAACTGCGGCCGCCGAAACCGATGCGAACAAAGACCTTTTTGTTCTGGCGAATGATCTGAGCAAGCTCGCTGCAGCTATGCTCGCTCGCTTTGACGTTCATGACGCCTGCGCCAAAGGCCGGTAACGGCAGAGACAAGGCAACGACTAGAATGACGCTTCTCATGGGACCCTCCCAGTGTGTGAGGGAAACTAGCGCGCACAGATCACTGCGACCAGTCATTTGGGCAAGGCTAGCAATGTCGCCCGCTTCCAGCAGGCCGGAAAATCCGGCCTGATTTCAAATACATCAATCTTTTCAAGAGATTTGGTGGGTGATGTAGGGCTCGAACCTACGACCCGCTGATTAAGAGTCAGCTGCTCTACCAACTGAGCTAATCACCCGTTCGCGCTTGGCTGCGCGGTGTGACGGGGCGTATAAACAGGATCGGCAGGCTTGTCCAGCGCATAGGCGAAATTTCTTTGGTTAATCGCGAAGATTTTTCGGCATGGCTGAAATACAGCGCAGAAGCCCGAAAATCGGAATCGATTTTTGGGAAGGATTATGCGCCGATTCAAAGTGATAGAGCGTCCTCAGCGCCAGTGAAATCAAAGGTCGAGCGTGCCGCTGGCCAGCCGTACCGCCTGGCCGCCGATCCGCGCGTTGGAGATCGCTCCCGCGTCGACATCGATATGCAGGTGGATGAAGGACGGCCGGCCCATCTCGACGCCCTGCTCGATCATGATCGGGTGATGCCCGTCCGTCAGTCGGTCGAAATGGTGGATGGCGCCGGAGAGTGCGGCCGCCGCCGAACCGGTGGCCGGGTCTTCGACGATACCCATACCGCTGGCGAACATGCGCGCATGGAACTTCGCCACGTGGTTGACACCGCCGCGGCAATAGGCATAGGCCGAGGCAAGCGCGCCATCGACGAAGGGCACGATCTTTTCCCAGAGTTGCGGATCGAATTCCACTCGCTGCGTGGCGCCGACATCGTGCACCGGAATGAGCAGGAAGGGAACGCCGGCGCTCCAGACCGACGGGACGTGATTTTCGAAGCCGATCTCAGTCACCTTCAGCGATAGCGCATCGGCGATCCCGAGCTTGTCGAGCGGCATGATGGCGGGCTGCGATTTCCGCGGCAGGTCGAATTCGGCAAAGCTCGCCTCACCCTCTCTCAGCCGCACCGCGCAACGCACCGGCCCGACATTTTCCTCAAGCACCGTGACGAGATCGCGCGTCGCAGCACCGTGCACCCGTTCGGCCAGCGCGACCGCCGTGCCGACCGTCGGATGGCCGGCAAAGGGCAGCTCGCGCCCAGGCGTGAATATCCTCAGACGCGCCGCATAGGCGGGGTTGGTCGAAGGCTGAACGAAGACCGTCTCCGAGAGATTGATCTCCCGGGTGATTGCCTGCATCGCCTCGTCGCTGAGATTGTCTCCGTCGAAGATCACCGCCAGCGGGTTGCCCGCAAGCTTTCGATCGGTGAACACGTCATAGACGCTGTAGCTTCGCGCCACATCGGCCTCCTTGAATCGTCATCGCGCCGCCAACCTGCCCGACCGGGCGAACGAGTGCAAGGCGCTAAAACGCGTCACGCCAACCGGAATCACATGACGCGCTTTCGATCTTTAGGTGATGCATGTCGTTATCCCGAAACGCTACATGGCTTTGGGCGGATACATCAACTCCGCTCGGCCTTGCCGAAATACCAGTCGATCACGGGCAGCATGGCGATATTATAGGGGTGCGCCGAGTGATCGGCCGAGCGGATCGCCGCCACACCCGCGATCTCCTTGTCCTCGGCCACGAGCATGTGACTCTCGATCCGTTCGATCATCTCGTCCGCCGTCATATCGAAGCGGAAGAGCCGCAACAGCGTCACCGTCCGGTTGGAATGGCTAGCGAAGAGCCCCTGCCCCGCCACCGAACGGCTAAGATCCAATCCGGTTTCTTCATGGACCTCGCGGCGCATGTTTGCCTCGATGTCGCAGCGCCCGTCGACGATATCCTCGGGCTCCAGCGAGCCGGCGGCGAAATAGACCTGGCCGGGATTGGCTGTATGGGCGCCCATACGGATCGCCACAAGCGCACCGTCCGAGGTTTCCAGCACCGGATAGGCGAAGATGTGAATGCCGCCCTGACGCTGCGGCTGCCGGCGCCACCACATGAAGGCGGAAAAGGGAATGACGTGGCCCTCGCCCGCAATCCCGTTTTCACTGAGCGAGAGCCGCTGCTGAAACACCATGCGCCCATCGAACAGCGCCGGATTGGCGGCCGTCTCCCTGGCCCAGTTCTCCCGGATCGCCGCTTGTTCGGCGACGGCGAAGGGATGGGGACCGGGCAGGATGCGCAGATCCACGCCGGCGATCGGGAAGACCGTGGCTTCCGGGGGCCAGCCGGCGAAATCGGAAAAATCGGTATTCGGAAAATTCATGTTCAAATTCGTTTTCATGGGAGATCCAGTGTCATGACGACAGGGCAGTGATCGGACGCCTTCGGCCTGTCCCAGCCGGTGCGCGGATAACGCTCCACCTCCTGCCCCGGCGGGAAGATGGTGCGGTAGGGCTGGCCGCTGCGGATGATTTCGGGCAGGCGGCCGGCATTATGGGCGGCAAGTGCTGGCGAAAGCCAGAGATAGTCGAGTTGGCAAAGCCACTGCTCCTGTGGCCCGCGAGCGTGATAGAGCGTCCAGCGGTCGAGAGGTTCGCGGCGGCGCACGACATTTTCGGCAAAGCCGTCGCGGCTGAAGATGTCGAGCGCGCTTTCGGTCTCGTTCTGATGTTGGAAGCGATAGCCCGTGCCCCGGCGGCCGATGACGTCGACACGCTCCTGATAGTCATTCATGTCTCCGCAGATGGCGAAGCTCTTCGTGCCGGCTTGCTCCGCACCGAAGCGATCCTCGATGATGCGGCGCACGGCGCGCGCCTCGGCGCGGCGGATCGGCATGGTCGATTGCCGCCCGTCCAGCCCGTCGCGCGGATTGCCCATCGACTTGAAATGCACGACGTAGAGCGAAAACGGCCGGCCGCCGATCAGAAGATCGAGCTCCAGGCAATCGCGTTTGAAGATCTTGTCGTCGATACGGTTGGTGAGCGCCACGTCCCCGTCGAAGAGATCAAAGTCGCGATAGGTCGTCATCGCATGGCTTCTGATATCCCTGAGCTCGATCTTCTGGCCGTCGCGCGTTTCCTCGCGCATCAAGACGGCAACATCGATGCCGCGGCTGTCATTGCCCTCGACCAGGTATTTTTGGCGGTAGCCGTTTCCGACCATGCGGAAGAGATAGCCGTATTCGAAGGCCTGAAGGGCAGCCATGTTGTCGATTTCCTGCAGGCAGAGGATATCGGCGTCAGCATCGGCGATCGCGAGCGCCGTCATCTGCCGGGTATCGTCGGCGGCGGCAATCACCCGGGCCTGCTCGAGCTGCTGATAGACGCCCTCGCTCGACACCTGGAAAAGCTTGATGACACGGTTGGCGCAGCTGGTTGCGGAAGCCGGTGAAATCGAAACGGGTCAGCAGATTTTCGACATTGAAGGTGGCCAGGCGAAGCGACATGGGAAGGATCCGGTTGCGGGGAGTAACTTAACCAGCAGAAGCCGCAGGAAAAGATGGCGGAGCCAAGAAATATGCGGACAACCACCCCGCTTACAGCCCCGAAGGCGATTGCCTGTGACTTAGGCTGCTGACATAGTCTCTGCAGAGGGCAATCATCATTCCGGCGCGGGGCATTTCATGAGGCGGGTTCTTGCATCGTTTGCGGTTCTGACGTCCCTCGCCGGCGCGGCCCTTGCCGATACCTACGGCGCCATCGCCTACTCGCCCTCGACGAGCGCCACCGGCTGGTCCTATGCTTATGACACTCGCGGCGACGCAGAAACCGTTGCCCGACGCAATTGCGACAGCAGCGCCAACGATTGTCGCATCGCTATCTGGTTCCGAAACGGCTGCGGCGCGGTAGCCGTCGGCCGTCGCGGCGGCTGGGGCTCCGGCTGGGGTTATGATGGCCGCGAGGCCCAGCGCCAGGCGATCGGCAGCTGCAACCGGCAAACCGGCGGCTGCCGCGTCATCCGCTGGCAATGTTCCGGCAGCGAATGATTTTGGCGGGGCACGGCGTCTCAAAGCCGCCACGCCGCGCGTACCGATAGCCTGAGGCTGTCACCCGTCCGGACGGGAAAACGGGCATAGGCCCGCAGCACCTGATTGTCGGTGAGGACGAGCTTCAGCGCATAACGCTCGCCCTCGAAGAGCACGGACTCGACCATCGCCGCGATCCCCTCGCCGGCGGTATTCTCGCCGGAGACCATAACATCTTCCGGCCGGACGAGGACATCGACCCTGTCGCCGTTGGCTGCCCTGGTAACAGTGCCAGCAAACATCGGCTCCAGCGCCTGCCAATCCAGCGCCCTGTTGTCACCAGCAGCACGCGGCAGCGACACGATCGCGCCTCGCCCGATCAGCCCGCCGACGATGCGTCCTTCCGGCCGCGCGTAGATCTCGACGGGAGCCGCCACCTGCAGCAGCCGCCCTTCCGACATGACGGCGACGTCGGTCGCGAGCGCCATCGCCTCGCTCTGGTCATGGGTGACGTAGATCATCGTTGCGCCCGAGCGCTGGTGGAACTCGCGAAAAGTCTCCTCCATCTCCTGTTTCAGATGCCGGTCGAGATTGGCGAGCGGCTCGTCGAGCAGCACCACGTCGGGTGATGTCACCAGGCAGCGGGCGAGCGCCACGCGCTGGCGCTGGCCGCCGGAGAGATCGGCTGGAGGCCGTTCGGCATAATCGGCAAGCCGCACGGTGCCGAGCGCGTCGCGCACCTTCGTCCGGTAGGCCTCGCCCGAAATGCCGCGCACCTTGAGGGGATAGCCGACATTGTCGGCGACACTCATGTGCGGCCAAAGCGCATAAGACTGGAAGACCATCGCCATGTTGCGCTTTTCCGGCGGCAGCGACCGCGCGGCATCGGCAAGCAATCGCTCGCCGAGATGGATGGAGCCGTCGCTCGGCGTCTCGAAACCGGCGATCATGCGCAGTACCGTCGTCTTGCCGCAGCCGGAAGGCCCGAGCAGCGCCAGGAAGCCGCCATCGCGCACCTCGAGCGAAAAACCGCTGACGGCGGCCCGGCCTGTACCAAAATCCTTGCCGAGCTGGTTGAGGGTCAGCCTCGCCATGGGACCACTCCTTTCGGCAGCCGTTTCGCCAGAAGTTCGAGCAGCAACATCAGCACGACGACCATGAGGACGACGAGCACCGAAAGCGCCGAGGCGAGATCGGAACTGCCGCTGTCGTCGAGATTGTAGATGGCGACGCCGAGCGTCTGGGTGCCGGCAGACCAGAGCAGCGCCGAGATCGTCAGCTCGTTGCAGGCGATCAGGAAGACGAGGATGACCGATGCGCCGGCGGCGGGCGCAATCAGCGGCACGATGATATGGAAAAGCCGGCGGAAGAAGCCGGCCCCGGAAAGCCGCGCCGCCTCTTCCAGCGCCGGATCGAGCTGGTGGAAGGCGCTGACCACCGGCTTCAGGCTGACGGCAAAGAAGGAGGAGAAATAGGCGATCAGGATGATCCAGATCGTGCCGTAGAGCGAGACGTGCAGGATTGGAATCGGTGCTGCGAACACCAGGATGAAGCAGACCGCGATGACGATACCGGGCAATGAATAAGGTATCTCGATCAGGCTCGAGACGATGCGGGAAGCCAGATCCCTGCGTCGTGCCAGCGCATAGGCCGCAAGCATCGTCACCACGAGGAGACAAAGCGCGGTCGCGCCGGCAAGTGACAGCGAGTTGATGAAGGCGGTGCGCGTCACCGCCTGCCGAAACAGGATCTCCTCAAAAGCATGCAGCGACATGGTTTTAAAGGTGAGCGGCACGCCATAGGCCGGCACCAGCGCGCCGGCGACAAGCGCGAAGAAGGGTGCTGCCAGCATGAAGAACAGGATCGCCCATACGAGCGGTGTGAAAACAAGGCGCCAGGCGCCGAGTTCGAAGGCCGCACTCGCCCCGGATAACCCGATGACGCGGTAGTCGCGGTCGCGCAGCGCCCGGTCCTGGATCATCAACCCGACGGCCGAGATGCTGGCGATGATTGCCGAGAGCACGGCGACGTCGCCGAAGGTACGGCTGGTGAAGGCGGAAAACTTGGTGAAGATCAACGTCGGCAGCGTGAAGATCGAGGCCGGAATGCCGAGAATGGCGGGAATGCCGAAATTGCCGGTGCAGGAGACGAAGGAGATCGCCGCACCCGCGATGATGCCGGGCAGCGACAGGGGCAGAATGATGTCGCGGAACACCCGCAGGCTGGAAGCGCCGGAAAGCCGCGCGGCTTCGACCCCGTCGCGCGGCAGCGTCATCAGCCCGGCTCGGAGCGCCAGATAGACCAGCGGCGCATGCTGCACGCCATAAAGCAGCGCGATGCCGCCCACCGAATAGAGCGGCTGCGGCGAGCCGAGCGGCGGAGCGATGTGCAGCGCCTTCAACAGCGGGCTGGAGGGGCCTGACATCTGCACCCAGGCCAGCGCCGTCACCTGCGGCGGGATCATCATCGGCAGCACGAAGAAGAAGCTGAGCAGCCCCTTGCCGCGGATATCGGTCAGCGTCAGCAGGAAAGCAAAGAGGCAGCCGATGACAAGCGAGATGATCGTGCCCAAAATGGCAGTGACGATCGTGTAATAGGTTGCCGACCAGAGCGAGGCTTCGCTCAGAACCGTCATCACGCCGCCATTGGCGAAAGCCGCGATCCCGACCATGGCAAGACGGGCGAGCGGCAGCACGCTGAGCATCAGGACGATGATGACGACAAAAGGAAACAGCCAGGCGGGCTGGCTGTTTCCGGTTTTGATGTATCCGTGCATGAAAGGATCAGTTCGAGCGGTAGATGCCCGAGAAGGTCTTGAGATCCTGATCGGTATTCTTCAACGCTTCGGGCGCCTTGATCGGCAGGATCTTGATGGTGTCTCGCGCCGGAAAGCCTTCCGGCAGCTTCATGCCGTTGCGGGCCGGGATGTAGCCGAGCTTCAGGAAGCCTTCCTGGCCCTTTTCGGAGAGCACGTAATCGACGAACGTCTTGGCGGCATCGGCGTTCTTGGTGCTGGCAAGGATGCCGACCGGCTCGGTGACGGCCGAAACGCCTTCGCTCGGGAAGACGAACTCGACCGGAGCGCCCTTGGCCTTCTCGCGGATCGGCAGGTAATCGACGACCATGCCGTAAGCCTTCTCACCCGAGGCGACGGACTTCAGCACGGCGCCGTTGCCGCCGGCCGCGATTGCGCCGTTTTCCGCGAGCGACTTGTAGAAGTCCCAGCCAAGGCCGGGAACGGCGGCGAGCGTCTGGGCGTGGATGAGGGCCGCACCCGAGGCAAGCGGGCTCGGCATGGTGACGAGGCCCTTGGCTTCCGGCTTGGTCAAGTCCTTCCAGCTCGCCGGCTTCATCGCGGCCGAGGTATTGTAGATGATGCCTGTCGTGATCAGCTTGGTCGAGTAGTAGTAACCGTCGGCGTCGTAGAGGGCGGCGTCGTACCCTGCGGCTTCCGGCGACTTGTAGGCCATGAGCTTTCCATCTTGCTTGAGGCGCTCCAGCGTCACCACGTCGGCAATCAGCAGAACATCGGCAACCGGGTTGCCGGCCTGGATCTCGGCCTGCAGCTTGGCCATGATCTTCGGCGTGCCGTCGCGAACCCAGTCGACCTTGATATCGGGATTGGCAGCCATGAAGCCGTCGACCGTCGCCTGTGCGTCTTCGTTCGGCTGGCTGGTATAGAGAACGAGGTTTGCGGCGGACGCCGGAATGGCAAACAGGCTCGCGGCGAGAAGCGCTGCGGCGGAAACGATGGTTTTCATGGGGAAGATCCTCGATTTCGATACCCCTCCCTTATTAGGGGTCGTTGACAGACATGTGACAGCGCGCCGCAGCCGACGCGGCCCATTCCCACAACCTTCCTTGGTGGTTCGCCTGCCCTGCCGACAATACAGTTGATCGCCCCCTCGATTTCTGGAATCGCCTATGGACGCGGCCCGATCCGGGCCGATTCGAGGGGATGGCAAGAATGAGACGGACACCCTGGCGCGCGCGCCTGCGCTACCAGTTCGACAAGAGCATGGCCGCCGGCCCGATCGCCCTGATCGGCTGGCTGGCGGTGATATCGCTGGTTGTCATCATCGCTGCAGGTCTGCTGCTTGCGCTGACCGGTATTGCGCCCGACGGCGGCGAGCATATGAGCTTCGTCGAGGGTGCCTGGGAATCGCTGATGCGCACTATGGACGCCGGCACGATGGGCGGTGATATCGGCTGGCCCTTCCGCGGCGTCTCCCTTGTCGTCACCATATCGGGCATCTTCGTCTTCTCGGCCCTGATCGGCGTGCTGAGTTCCGGCATCGAGGAAAAGCTGGATGACCTGCGCAAGGGCCGCTCGCAGGTGCTCGAAAACGACCATACGATCATCTTCAACTGGTCGCCCTCAATCTTCGACGTCATCTCCGAACTCGTCATTGCCAACACCAGCCGGCGCCGCCCGCGCATTGTCATCATGGCCGCCAAGGACAAGGTGGAGATGGAGGACGAGCTTGCCGACAAGATCGAAAATCTCAGGAACACCCGTATCATCTGCCGCAGCGGCGATCCGACTGATCTTTACGACATCAGCATCGTCAATCCGCACACCTCGCGCTCGATCATCGTGCTGTCGCCGGAAGGCGACCATGCCGATTCCGAAGTCATCAAGACGGTGCTCGCCCTCGTCAACGATCCCGGCCGCCGCAAGGAGCCCTACCAGATCGCCGCCGAAATCCGCGACACCAGGAATGCCGAGGTGGCGCGCATCGTCGGCGGCAAGGAATTGCAACTGGTGCTTGCCGACGACCTGATCTCGCGCATTGTCGCCCATTCCAGCCGCCAGTCGGGCCTGTCAGGCGTCTATTCCGAACTGCTCGATTTCGAAGGCTGTGAGATCTATACGCTCGAGCAGCCCGAACTCTCCGGTAAAAGCTTCGGCGCCGCGGTGATGATGTACGAGACCTCGACGCCGATCGGCTTCTGCGACAACGAGGGCGCGGTCCATCTCAACCCGCCGGCAAACCGCAACTTCCTGCCCGGCGAGCGCGCCATCATCATCGCCGAAGACGATGCCGCGATCAAAAGCGCCGCCGCCGAGATGCGTGTCGACAAGGAGGCGATCCGGGCTCCAGTGACACGCGAGGCAAAGGCGGAGCGCACGCTGATGCTCGGCTGGAACCGCCGCGGCCCGATCATCGCCCGCGAGCTGTCGCGTTATGTCGCCCCGGGTTCGCAACTCACCATCGCCGCCGATACGCCCGATATCGAGGAGGAGGTTCGTGGCCTGACGTTTGCAAGCGACAACATGGCGGTCACCTGCCGCGTCACCGACACCAGCAGCCGCGCCGAACTCGACGACCTCGATATTCCCGGCTACGACCACGTGCTTGTGCTTGGCTACTCCGACCACATGGCCGCACAACCCGCCGACACCCGCACGCTCGTCACCCTTTTGCAGCTACGCCGGATCGCCGAGAAGACCGGCCGCCACATCGGCATCGTCAGCGAGATGATCGACGTGCGCAACCGTGAGCTTGCCGCCGTAACCCGCGCCGACGATTTCGTCGTCAGCAACAAGCTCGTCAGCCTGATGCTGGCGCAGGCCTCCGAGAACGGCCAGATGGCGGCGATCTTCGACGAACTGCTCGACGAGGACGGCTCGGAAATCTACATGCGCCCGGTCACCGACTACGTTTCGATCGACAAGCCGCTGACCTTCTATACGATCTGCCTTGCGGCGCTACGCCGCGGCGAGGTCGCGATCGGCTATCAACGGCAGCGGCAGGGAGAAGCCGACGCCCGCAATCTTTCCGGCGTCGTCGTCAATCCCGGGAAATCGGATCTTCTGGCCTTTGCCGAGGCCGATCGCCTGATCATCCTCGCCCGCCAGTGAACCCGCGTGTGAGAGTTCACGCAGGCGTGAACGCGCGGCAATTTGCCATTGCCGTGCTTTGCGCTACGTCACTCACATTTCGATGAGGGAGGAATTTCAATGGAATATCGTCTGCTCGGCCGTTCCGGCCTGAAGATCTCGACTTTGACCATGGGCACGATGACCTTCGGTGGCGTCGGCTGGGCAAAGACCGTCGGCGACCTCGGCGTCGCCGAGGCGCGCAAGATGATCGACATATGCATCGATGCCGGCATCAACCTGATCGACACTGCCAATGCCTATTCATCGGGCGAATGCGAAAACATCATCGGCGATGTGCTCGGCGGCAAGCGACCGCAGGGCGTGTTGCTCGCCACCAAGGCCCGCTTCAGCATGGGCGACGGCCCGAACGACCAGGGCCTGTCGCGCTACCACCTGATCCGCGAATGCGAGGCGAGCCTCAAGCGCCTGAAAACCGATGTCATCGACCTTTACCAAGTGCATGAATGGGACGGCCAGACGCCGCTGGAAGAGACGATGGAAGCGCTCGACACCCTGATCAGGCAGGGCAAGGTGCGTTACGTCGGTTGCTCGAATTATTCCGGCTGGCACATCATGAAGGCGCTCGGCATCGCCAACGAGCACCGGTACCAGCGCTTCGTCAGCCAGCAGATCCACTATACGCTGGAGGCGCGCGACGCCGAATACGAGCTGCTGCCGATCTCGATCGATCAGGGACTCGGCGTGCTGGTCTGGAGCCCGCTCGCCGGCGGCCTGCTCTCCGGCAAGCATCGCCGCAACCAGGCAGCGCCCGAAGGCACGCGCCAGTTCGCCGGCTGGACCGAACCGCCGATCCGCGACGAGAACCGGCTCTGGAATATCGTCGAGACGTTGGTCGCGATCGGCGAAGAGCGCGGCGTTTCGGCGGCACAGGTGGCGCTCGCCTGGCTGATCGGCCGCAAGGCCGTGACCTCGGTCATCATGGGCGGCCGCACCGAAGCCCAGTTCCGCGACAACATCGCCGCTGCCGAGCTGAAACTCACGGACGACGAACGCAAGCGCCTCGACGCGGTCAGCTTGCCGCCGGTGATCTATCCCTATTGGCATCAGCTGAACACGGTTAGCGACAGGCTTGGTGAAGCCGACCTGGAGCTTTTCGGCCCGCATCTCCAGTAACAGGCGATAGCGGATCCGGCGTTGCACGGCGGAAGACAAAGCATGTCGCGCAAAAGTATGCAGCGGTTTTGCGACCGCGACATGCTCAATCAAAGACCTAAAGTGTGGCAGGCGAATCTGAAAGATCGCGCCATACTTTAGCCGTCACAAAAGATGCGCTTTCGCCGTGTTATCGTAAGACCCCGCCACTCCCGCGAGGTTCTCCATGCTGAAGAATTACAACGTCCTGAAGGGTACGGCGAGCGCACTCGCTCTTGACGACGACAACGATCCGCACATCGAGATCCGCATTGAGGCGAACGGCGTCAGCTACCGCATCGCGCTCAACGTCCGCTCCAAGGAATCGCCACACGACTTGCTCTACGCCAATATCGTCGATTTCAAGCACCCGGCGCTGACCGAGGCGCTCGAAGCCCTGCCGATGGGCCTGACCGACATCCGCAAGGACCGTCCGGAGCTTGCCATCGACTATGTCCGCGGCGGGCTGATCGAGCGCGAGGACATGAATGTCGCGCCCTTTCAGCTCACCGGCCCGAAGAACGACCTGCGTGACTTCATCGAGCCGATCGTCCAGGAGGGCATTGTCGATTCCGACGTACACTTCTACGCCTTCGGCGAGGCCTGGGGGCCTGAGAACAACAAGCCGGACCAATATTTCGACTTCGAACCGGGCAACGGCATCCACGACATCCACATGAACCAGGGCGACGGCGGCAGCTTCAAGGCCACCAACGGGCCGAACCAGGATGGCGCCCTGCTCGTCCATTTCAACGATACCGACGAATGGGCGGCGATCTTCCTCTGCTTCCAGTCGCAGAACTGGAACACCGATGCGATGACCGGTCATCCGCTTTCCGACAGCCGCGGCGGCCAGGGCCGCGGCGAAGGCACACGCCGGCCGCAGCCGATCGTCGCCTCGTCGCTGCGCATCGCCGCCGCGCTGATCAACCCGGTGAACGGCGAAGGCGGCACCGAGGCCGAAACGGTAACGATCATCAACCGCTCCGACATGGAGGCATCGCTCGACGGCTGGAAGCTGGAGGACGAAAACGGCAGGAGCCAGACGCTGTCGGGATCGCTTAGCGCCGGCGAGTTGCGCACCATAGCGCTCGATGCCGCAGCCGGCGGCCCGCAGCTTGCCAACAGGGGCGGCGACATCATCCTGCGCAATGCCGACGGCGCCGTGGCCGACCGGGTCGGCTACGGCAAGAGCGAGACGGCGAACGAAGGTTGGACGACGATCTTCTGATCGGCGCCCTGGCTGCCTGGTTTGCAAAACGGGGAGCCTATGGAGCTGTATGGCTTGTGCCACATGTTGCTCTTCGCCTGCGCTCAGTGCATTCGCGGCTCTCTGCCGCTCACCCCCTCAACCGGCTGCCGCCACCTTCTCCCCGCTGGGGAGAAGAGATTCGCGGCAACGCCTCGCCTCCTCGAAAGCGTTCGTTATGGAAGCGAAAGCTTACGGCTTGCTTCCTCTTCTCCCCAGCGGAGAAGGGGGCCCGAAGGGTCGGAAGGGGGCCGCACGGCACGCCCTCTCCTCAACCTCTCACGTCAGCCGCCGATTTCGGCCGAGATCAGCGCGCTCAGGCGGCCGATGCCGTCTTCGATCATCTGCTCGTTGGCGCAGGAGAAGCTGACTCGGAAGGTGTTGGCGCCTGAACCATCGGCGAAGAACGCCTTGCCGGGCACGAAGGCGACCTTGGCGGTTTCGAGTGATTTCGCCAGCAGCTTGGCGCCGTCCATGCCCTCGGGCAGCGTGATCCAGATGAACATGCCGCCCTCCGGCTTCGTCCAACTGGTGCCTTCCGGCATGTATTTGTCAAGTGCGGCCAGCATGCAGTCGCGGCGCTTGCTGTAGGCGGCCTTGATCTTGGCGACCTGCGCATCGAAGCCGCGCTCGGCGACATCTGATATCGCCATCTGGTTGATCGTCGAAGAATGCAGGTCGGCCGCCTGCTTCATCAGCACCAGCTTGCGGATGACGGGCGCGTTTGCGACGATGAAGCCGACGCGAAGACCGGGTGCCAGCGTCTTCGAGAAGCTGCCGCAATAGATCGTGCGCGTATCGTTGATATGGCCCTTCTCGGCGATCTCGAGCGCCAGGATCGGCGGGATCGGATCGCCGTCGTAACGCAGCGACTGGTAGGCCGCATCCTCGATGAGGGCGATGTCGAGATCTTCTGCCAGTGCCAAGACCTTTTTGCGGCCGTCGAGATCGACGGTCTCGCCGGTCGGGTTGGAGAAGTCGGCGGAAAGATAGGCGAACTTCACCTTGCCGCCGGCAGCGGAAGCGGCCGCGCGGTAGGACTCGGGCGTCCGATTACCGTTCGGCGTCAGCTGGTCGTAGGCTGGTTCATAGGCGTTGAAGGCCTGCAGCGCGCCGAGATAGGTCGGCCATGTCACGAGTGCGGTGTCATCAGGCGACAGGAAGAGCTTGCCGAGATAATCGAGACCCTGCTGCGAACCGGACACGATGAAGACATTGTCGAGCTCGCAAGGGATGCCGAGAGCCGCCATCTGCCCGACCAGCCATTCGCGCAGCGGCTTGTAGCCCTCGCTGACCGAATATTGCAGCGCCGAATTGACGGCGGCGCCGTCGAAGATATCGGCATAGGCCTGCTTGAATTCCCGATCCGGAAACAGCGCCGGATCAGGAATGCCGCCGGCAAAGGAGATGATGTCGGGCCGGTCGAGAAGCTTTAAGAGCTCGCGGATTTCGGATGCGCGCATGCGCGACGAGCGCGACGCAAACATGGTGTCCCAGTTCAGCATGGAGTTTCCTCGTATTTTCTATACCGCCGACAAATCATGCCGCGGAAATTATGTCAATAATACTGACCTATTTTCTTGTCACGGTGACAAGTGTAGACGCCATCCGATATCAAGGCGCTCGATCCAGAATTTGCTGCTCGATGTCAGCCCCATCAAGCGATTATTCCGCTGATCAAAGCCGAAACCGGCCGATTCAGACCTTTCCAAGACCAGCCCGGCGGCAGTAGTGTCGCCGCCACTATTCAATGTACTATCAAGGTGCCAGCAATGACCGCGACGACCCCTCCTGAAATCAAAATCGAACTCCACAAGTCTCCCGTCTCCGACGCCGACCGCATAAAGGCACTGGCGACGCCCGGCTTCGGCAAGGTCTTCACGGATCATATGGTCCTGGCACGATGGACTGCCGACAAGGGCTGGCATGATGCGAAGGTTACGCCGAGGCGTCCTCTGGAGCTCGATCCTGCAAGCGCCGTGCTGCACTATGCTCAGGAAATTTTTGAAGGCATGAAAGCCTACAAGGCAGATGATGGCCGGATCCTGCTCTTTCGGCCTGAAGAGAACGCCCGCCGCTTCATGCAGTCGGCAAACCGCATGGCGATGCCTCCCGTGCCGGAAGAACTCTTCCTGAAGGCGGTCGAAGAACTGGTCCGCGTCGACAAGGCCTGGATTCCGTCCGGCGACGCCAGCCTGTACATTCGCCCCTTCATGTTCGCCAACGAGGCGTTTCTCGGCGTTCGTCCGGCTCAGGAATATATCTTCTGCATCATCGCCTCTCCGGTCGGCGCCTACTTCAAGGGCGGCGCGAAGGCCGTCTCCCTTTGGGTCGAGACCGAATACACCCGTGCAGCCAGCGGCGGCACGGGTGCGGCAAAATGCGGCGGAAACTACGCAGCCAGCCTCGTGGCGCAAGCCGAGGCGTCGAAGAAGGGTTGCGATCAGGTCGTCTTCCTGGACGCCGCAGAGCACCGCTGGGTCGAAGAACTCGGCGGCATGAACATCTTCTTCGTGATGAACGATGGATCAGTAGTGACCCCGCCCCTTGGCGGCACGATTCTGCCGGGCATCACCCGGGCCTCCGTGATCGTACTCGCCGAAGAAAGGGGCTTGCGCGTCGAGCAGCGCCCCTACTCGTTCGCGGAATGGCAAGACGACGCTGCCAGTGGCAGGCTCGCCGAAGCCTTCGCTTGCGGCACTGCCGCGGTCCTGGCGGGCATCGGCCTGGTTCGACATGCCGGCGGCGAATTTCCAGTCGGAGACGGACACACCGGCAAGTTGACCAGCGAACTGCGCCAGCAGCTCGTCAGTCTGCAGAAGGGCGTAACGAACGATGAGCACGGCTGGACGCGCCTCATCCCGGCCTGAAATCCGGACGTTCCACACCAACGGCGGCGTCAGCACCGACATGGTGGACGCCGCTTTCCGCCTCGCCCGGAAAAGCCGTCGGGCTGGCGATCTATTCCGCCCTCGTCGGAGTTCGTTTCGATCTGCACGATACATTACGTATGTTCTTCGAGCCGACAGCCATTAAGCAATCCGCGGATCGCTTTCGAAACGGACGCCGCCCGGTTTTTTGGGGCCAAGTCAGCCGGGAAAAACCATCGTCAACTTCCCATTTGGCGACAGAAATAGTACCGACGCCAAAACGGTTCGCCATTGACCGACGCCAAGTGATTTCTTACTATCTATTAATCGATAGAGGAAAGGTAAGAATGGCAACCGCAACCCTCTCTACAAAATTCCAGATCTCCATTCCCAAGGAAGTGCGCGAACAACAACACTGGTCGGCGGGACAGGAATTCGTGTTCATTCCCAAAGGCAAAGGCGTATTGCTAATGCCGGTCCCGACGCTTGCCGATCTTCGCGGCATCGCCGAAGGTGCAGACAAGACAAACTACCGCGACCGGAACGACCGTTTCTGATGCGCGTGATCGACAGCTCCGCATGGATAGAATGGCTGACGAAAAGTGCTGCTGGAATCCAGCTGCAGGCCGAAATCCCGGAACGCGATCAATGCATCGTTCCGACGATCGTGCAGCTCGAGCTTTCCAAATGGCTGGCACGCGAAAAGGACGAGGAAGCCGTCGACAGCTTCATCGCTTATACCGCAACATGCATGGTTGTTTCTCTCGACACGACGCTTGCTCGCCGTGCTGCCGAAATATCGGCAGCCCATAAACTCGCCACCGCCGATGCGATCATTTATGCAACCTCGGAGCGCCACGATGCCGATATCCTGACCTGCGATGCCCATTTCAAGGATCTCGAACGCGTCATCTATATCGATAAAAAAGACTGATCCGCATGTGACCCAAGCCCTCGACGGCTGGGCACAACGCTTCTATCACAAACCGGGAAATGATAATCTGGCATCTGGAATGGCTGAAAACCGGCATGTGCAGGCGGCACCGAATCCAATGGCGAAAATGACGATCTCGCTTCCGGATAATCTGGCGGAATACGTCGAAAACCGTGTCGCAAGCGGCAGATACAGCAGTGCTGACGCATTCCTGACAGAGCTCATTCTGAAGGACCAGCTCCATCACAAGCTTGACGACGACGAACTGCGCAACATCCTGAGACAGGCTGAGGAAAGCGGCCCGAGCGATCGACGCATTCCCGACATCCTGTCGGAAACGAAGGCGAAGCTGCGTGACAATAGCCTATAGGCTGACCCGAAAGGCGGACGCGGTGCTATCAGGCATCGACGAATATGCTTGCCTCAACTTCGGCGAGGCGCAGGCAGACGCCTATCTTCTCGACTGGGACAGGATTTTCGTGCTTCTTTCCCATGCTCCCTCCATGGGAGAAGAGTGCGACGAACTCGGCGTCGGCCTTCGCCGCCTCCTCCACATGCGCCACGTCGCCTTCTACCGGGTGACATCGGCAGGGATGGTCGTCATTGACATCATCGACGCGGACCGGCTTCCCGAAAGACATCTTCAATCCAACCAACGCCCGCGATCGGCCGAACAGCATGCCTCTTGAGCGCACCTTTTACTTCTATGAGGAAAATGCCGAGACCTACGCCAACCGGGCGCGCGGCCTGCCAAAGCAGCAGCTCGATGCCTTTCTCGCTGGGCTTGCGCCGGGTGCGGCCATCCTCGAACTCGGCTGCGGCGGCGGGCAGGACAGCGCCTACATGCTGGCGCACGGTTTCGACGTGACGCCGACGGATGGCTCGGCCGAGCTTGCAAGAAAGGCCGAAGTGCTGATCGGCAGGCCGATCAGGGTCATGTTGTTCCAAGAGCTCGACGCCGATAGCGCCTTCGACGGAGTCTGGGCACAGGCAAGCCTTCTCCACGTCCCGAGGCCCGAGCTGCCCGCCGTCTTCGCCCGCATCCGGCGTGCCCTGAGGACTGGCGGCATCATTCACGCGACATTCAAGGCAGGCGATGCGGAAGGCCATGACGGCTTCGGTCGTTATTACAACTACCCCTCAGCCGAATGGCTGTCGGAGCTTTTGACGAAGGGCGGCTGGCGGAATATCGCCATCAGCGAAAGCGACGGCGGCGGCTATGACGGCAAGCCGACCCGCTGGCTCGTGGTGGGCGCGCAACGATAAAGGCCAGAGCTTCCGCCCTATGTTCGGCACGCAGTTCTTGGCGCCGTCGCGATTTCAGGTGAAAACGCCGCTCCCCCTCCGTCAATAGAGAACAAACCCTTCTCCTTGAGTGTGTTGGCTCCCAGTCGTTTCGTGTCGGCTGAGACATCGAGAAACTCGCGCACGATCGTCGGATTTTTCTTCTTCAGCGGGAACCGAAAACCATCAAGGGGGTTCGATCACAATCTGACGAAGCCGGCTATAGCTGAACATGCCGCAGGTATCTCAAAAGCGGACGAGGATTGGACGGGGAGATACCAAAGATCTCTTGTTGACCACCTGTCTCCCAGGATGGATTGCCCGTTCGCTCGCCAGAAGCGGAATTCACCGAATGAGCCAATTGGCAGACATGAAGAACGCCGAACTTCTCAAACTCTCGGGGATCGGCCCTCGGTCCGTTGAGCAGATACGGTCGGCTGTTAGAAAATTCAAGCGCAACCGAACACACATCTCGGCGGCGCGTTCTAAGGAATGATCGACGCTGCGGATTGGAGTAAGGAATGAATGAGAAAGCTCGACTGGAAAGCGACATCGCAGCCCTGAGGCCATGGTTTCACAATCTGCGAATTAACGGCGTTCAAACCGCGCCGGATCATTTCCTCGGTGACTATCCGTCCTTCAAATGGGCACACTTTCAGCAGGTTGTGCCTGAAGATCTCAACGGATGCAGCGTTCTGGACATCGGCTGCAACGCCGGGTTCTACTCGCTTGAAATGAAAAGGAGAAATGCCGGGCGGGTCGTCGGAATCGATTCCGACCCGCATTATCTCAGGCAAGCTGAGTTCGCAGCCAGAGAGACAGGTGAGGATATCGAGTTCAAGCTGATGTCGGTGTACGAGGTGGAAAAACTCAGGGAGAGATTTGACCTGGTCCTTTTCATGGGTGTCCTTTATCACCTGCGGCATCCGCTACTGGCACTCGACCTTCTGCATGAGCATGTTGTCGGCGGAAAGATGCTGTTTCAATGCATGCAGCGGGGTGAAGAGGAAGTCGCGGCACTCGAGGAAAATTACGACTTCTCCGACGCGACAATATTTGAGCAGCGCGGCTTTCCGAAGCTTTATTTCGTGGAAGAACGTTACGCCGGCGACCCCACCAATTGGTTCATTCCGAACAAGGCGGCGGTCGAAGCGATGCTGAGAAGCACTGGCTTTGTCATTCGTGCAAATCCGGAACGGGAAGTTTATCTGGTGGAACATGGGACGCGCCATCCCATGGCGGAACCGCCTCCGGCACTTTGCTGAAGAAATTCAGGTCCAAACCGCTTCTGCAGTCAAATATCGATCAATTGGGGCAGGCGGTCCAGGTAACGTTTGATGGTGCGTTCAATGCGCGCTGTCTCGGCGCAGTCGACGCTGCCCCTAGCCTGCGACCACAGTCCTATCTGAAAACCGAGATAGCAAGCCTCAAAAAACCTGAGTACATCGTCGCGCAAGTCGCAATCCGCTTGCCGAGCGACGAGATCGGCAAGACGTTCGCGCTCCTTGCTCGACAGTTCGAACTCCACGCAAGCACCCACGACGTCCCAGGCGATGTCCTGGCACCCAATCAGATCATGGGCCGCATTGTGGTCGAGCGCATCCGTTTTTATGATCCGCCCGGTGGTGCTCGTCAGCCATTCCCATGGGTGAAGCCGGTTGTCCGTATCGACCCGTCGCAATCGTCCGGCTAGCCGCTCGGGCATGCCTATTGCGCGCCTCAATATTTCTGCTGTGTTCGATCCTGCCGCTTCCGCGATATTGAAAATTGCCATTTCGCAAAGTTTCTGGATCGACGCGCCGCCGTTTCGTGCCGGGAGGTGACGGGCCCGAAAACCAAGATAACGTCCGAGGTGATCCACCATGTGGCGCCTGCCTACACCGCTATTGTCGAGGGGCGTTCCATCTATCCATTCTTCGATGATGAATCCGTAACAGGTGCCGACAATCCTCGGAATAAAGCCGGCTTCGCTCAGCAAAGAGCCTCTGCGCGCCTTGTCCACGTCGCTCCCGCAAAGCCCGGCAAACTTGACGTGCCAGGCTTCTCCTTCGGCTTCCATCAGGAACTTGCGTTTTTCCATCTGCATGTGGCTCGGCGGCCAATGCGAAGGATCGCGATACCGAACGCCGCGCCATGCGCCACCGGACAGATCCCGCCACGACGATCTCGCAACGCTAACGACATCGGCCGCCCATGTGTGCAGCCGATGTTTTGGGTCTTGGGCCTTCAGAGTAAGATCATCGAAGCTGACGACATGGCGTGGTCGATCTCGCCAACGGGTCAGATGCGTCTTGCTCGCATGCGGACCCGGCTCACCGGCGTGACTTGGGAAAAAGTGAAGCCGACCGGACGCCACGCCATTTGCCTGCAACCAGTCCCCGACACAGCCGAACGAACTCCCCGATAGCCCCGGCCCCTCATCGACGATAGCAAAATCGGTATCGGGATGGGCAAGGATGCGCTTGGAAAAATCGGGCGTAGCATTTACCTGCCGCTCGAACGGGTGGCCCGTCGGCCGCAGCGAATAGGCAGGCTCGGCACCCAAGGCTGCGGAAACCATGGCCGCCAGTCCGGTCCCGATGCTCCGTATCCCGATGACGACCGTCTGAGGCGTTAGTTTCGAGATCGAAGCCGCTTCGATATAGCTCTCGGGATACAAAGCATAAAAGGCGTAGCCCTCTGCCCGCTTCATCCGTACCGGATCGGTGCTGTCTAAAGATTCGAGTTTGGCTGTCCAATCTTTTGGAAAGGACAAAATCCCGGCAAATCCGTCTCGCCACGACTGCATGACCTCCCGCGCCTGCATGAGCAAAAGTTTCGCGCCGGCGTCCTGAAGCTCGGACACATCGTCGGCGCCTTTTTTCCCGAATTCTAGATCGGCCAGTGCCTGGACCAATTCTCCGGTCAGGATGAACGCCTGGACTAGAGTTTCGTGGCGCTGACGGCTTGGCTGCATTTCGATACACGCCATCATCAATCCTCTGATCGATGCGCGCACCGCTGCTGCGCTCTCGATGTGCTCGACATCGCCATAGACCAGCATCCGGTCCTCCTCTTTGCCACGTTGCCTGCCCGAACTGGCTGGATGATCGTTAGTCGCAATTGAAAAAATCGGAAGAACTGGGAACCGTTGCGGCTCCCGCTTGTTAGCTTTGTAGATGCCTCAGAAAGCAGCCCCTGGAGGGAACCATGCGTTCGAAATCCATTCGCGTTGGATTGGTGGGAGTTGGCAATTGCGCCTCGTCATTGGTTCAAGGACTTACATACTATGATAACGCCCGGGAAAACGAGCCGGTTCCAGGCCTCATGCATACTGATCTCGGCGGCTATCATGTGCACGATATTGAGATATCCTGCGCCTTCGATGTTGCCGCTTCAAAGGTAGGGCGAGATGTCGCGGAAGCGATCTACGCCGAGCCGAACAACACTCACCGTTTTGCAGATGTCACTCCGATTGGCGTGGAGGTAAGGCGCGGCAGGACGATGGATGGGATAGGGAAGTATCTTCGGGATCGGATCGAGGAATCGACCGAGCCTTCAGCGAACGTGGCGGAAATCCTCAGGCAAAGCCAGACGGAAGTGCTAATTTCCTATCTTCCCGTTGGCTCGGAAGAGGCAACGAAGTGGTACGCCGAACAGGCGCTGGCGGCAGGTTGCGCCTTTATCAATTGCATTCCGGTATTCATAGCCTCCAAACCGGAATGGCAGCAGAAGTTCGCTGCCCGAAAGCTGCCGATCATCGGCGACGATATCAAGAGCCAGGTGGGGGCAACGATCGTCCACAGAATGCTCGTCAATCTCTTCCGCGAACGGGGCGTCCGTGTGGACCGCACCTATCAGCTCAATTTCGGCGGAAACACCGATTTTCTCAATATGCTGGAACGCGAGCGGCTGGAATCGAAGAAGATCTCCAAGACCCAGTCGGTCACCAGCCAATTGGATATTCCGCTTCCAGCAGACGATGTACATGTCGGACCGAGCGACCATGTCCCTTGGCTCACCGATCGGAAATGGGCTTATATCAGGCTTGAAGGCACCACTTTCGGCGGCGTGCCGCTCAACGCAGAGCTCAAGCTTGAGGTGTGGGACTCCCCCAATTCCGCTGGCGTGGTCATCGATGCGATACGCTGCGCGAAATTGGCCCTCGACCGAGGCGTTGGCGGAGCCCTGACAGGGCCGTCGAGCTATTTCATGAAATCGCCGCCGCAGCAGTTCACTGATTACGAGGCCCGCCGGCGAACGCAGGATTTCATCGATGACCTGGAGGATGTTTTGCGCGGGGCCGCGGAATGACGGTAACGTTCTTCCTGGTCCGCCACGCCGCCCACGACAATGTCGGGAATTTCCTGGCCGGCTGTACGGCCGGGATTTCGCTTGGCGAAGCCGGCCGCTCGCAAGTTCAGGGTCTCGGGCAGAGGCTGCGCCGCGAGGACATCACTGAGATCTACACCAGCCCGCGCGAACGTACACGGGAGACGGCAGAAGGTATCGCATCGGCCTGTGGTCTGTCTCTACCGCAAACAGACAATGCTTTGGACGAGGTGAATTTCGGCGACTGGTCCGGAAAGACGTTCGAAGTCCTTAATGACGATCCTCTGTGGCGGCGGTGGAATACCACACGTAGCCTCACCCGCACGCCAGGAGGCGAGACGATGCTGGACGTTCAAACTCGGATCTTCGGCCTAATGGAGACTTTGGCCAGCGGCGGTGACAAAAACCGAATAGCTCTGGTCTCTCATGCCGATGTCATCAAGGCGGGTGTGAGTCACGTCCTGGGATTGCCGATCGATGCTTGGCCCAGATTTGATATTGCGCCCGCCTCCGTCACGACAGTTGTGATCGGTGACTGGGGTGCAAAAGTGATGACGCTCAACGAAGTGACCTTATAACCCGTTCGTTAAATCCTGCCCGGGGAAGTCAAATGATCGAAGCTGCAATGATCTGGAACGAGCCGAACAACAAATCGCACTGGGATCCGGAAATCGATCCTGAATGGAGCCTATTTGCGCAAATGGCAATCCTCGCCGCCGATGCCATCGGAGCCAAGAATCCGGAACTGACGAAGGTACTCGGCGGGATATCTCCAATCGACCCCCTCTTCATCAGCCGCATGAAAAATTACGGCGTGCTCGATCACCTCGATGCCGTCGCGCTGCATGGATTCCCGCTCGACTGGAACCTCTGGCAGATCCATGAGTGGCCGGAGAAGATCAACGAAATTCGCGCTGTCACCGATCTGCCGATCTGGGTCAGCGAAGTGGGTGTCTCGACATTCGGCGCCGAGGAAGTGCAGTTGTGGGGTTTGCAACGAACTGCCGAGTTGCTCAAGGGTAAAGTCGAGCGCTTGCAATGGTACAGCCTCTACGACCTCCCCCGATCATGGGAGGCAACCACCCGTCATCGCGAAGCCGAAGGCTCCTCCTATTACCGGCACTACTATATGGGCATTCTGCGTGAAGACGGAACGCCCAAACCGGCGCTTGAGGAGTTTGCCAAACACACGCCGGATTTCGGGCTGGTGCAATGGTTCCACTTCGAAGACCCGCGGCTGGATGAAGCCGCCGCCTGGATGAAGCGCTTGGGAGTAAAATCTGTGCGCACCGGGCTTTCCTGGGCGGACCGATTCCGGCCCAATGCCCTCGACTGGTTCGACCGGCAGATGCGTGCCCTCGAAGACTTCGACGTAACGGCGACATTCTGCTTCACGCCCGAGCATAGAGGTATCGCGCCGCACCATACGAGTCCGCCTCTGGTGCCCGAAGAATTTGCCGGGTTCTGCGAGGAAATGGTTGAGCGCTACGCACCGCGCCAGGAAAGCGGACATATGTCACGCGTTGCCAAGTCAGCTGCCCGATTGCTGGGCCTCGAATCACGTGCGTCCCTCGGAGCCGGCTAAACCCAGGCTCCGGGCTATCCTGCCGATCGGCCCTCGGGAATAAGCCACCCCCTGATAGCATGCCAAGGCCGCACGAGCCCACAGGATGTAAAGTCTGGGGCTGCGTAGGAAACGGGCGATTGAAAAGACCCGGTGACTCCAAAAGCTGATCCAGTAGCGCATGATGTAGACCGCCTTGCGCTGCGAAGACAGACTATGGCTGCCGGCACGGACACGTTTGCGCGGGCGCATACCCTTACGTGGCCAGGTCAAACGGAATGAGAGGCCCTCGCGACGCTGACGGAATCCCGCAGCTTGGGTCGCTACAACAAAATCGGCGTCGACGTGAGACAGTGCGATCCTCTTGTCATCTATCCCCGCAAAGATCGCATCCAGAAGGGCCTTTGAGCGGACGATAACCACATTCGTCCCGCGTCCATCCGAGGAATAGGGCTCCTTCCAGGCATCCCCGAAAGCGATATCGGCCGTTTCCGCAACGACGTCGTCGCAGAAATTGCAGGCGGAATTCTGAAAAAAGCCCGCCCCCCAGTCCCCATCGGCCAGATGCCACCAGTCTTGGGCACGCGTATCTCCGTTTTCGAGTGTCAGTTGCGTCCGATACCAATTCGCAGGTCGATCCGGGGACTTTATCCTGTAGTCGAGCCGTTTAACCTTTCCGATATCCTCACCCATCTGCCACGCGAAGCTTTCAGCCATGCGCGCGCTTTTCATATGGCCGCAAAACAGCCCAAGCGTGAAGGCAATGCGCTCCTTCAATATTGGGTCATCGGCACAGGCTAGTCGCACCGCCTTGATGAAACAGGGAATACCAACCACGGCATACCGGCCGGGCGCCTCGCGAATGGACTGAAGCACTCCGGAAAGTTCGACTGGATAATATCGAGATTTGGCGCCGGCCTGAAGTTCCTGCAGATTGCGTGACAGCAAATAATGAAACAGGCGCCCTTCCAACAGCGGATCATCGCTCTCCTTGACGTGAGCCACACCGTCAACCAGCCCCAGGCGCAGCAGCTCCGCCGCCACCCAGGTGACCATGCCCCCGGAACTGCCCTTCGAACGGTATTCCCCTTCCTCGACATGGCCGACAAAAGCAGCCTCGAAACGACCCAGTAGAGGGTCTTGGTTTTTCGCGCGGGGAAAATATTCGGCCGCCAATTCGTCCTCGTCGCGAGCCATTGGCGAAAACGGGCAAATTCGGGCAAACTCTTCATCACCGCCCTGCAACCAAGTCCGTGGGGCTGTGGGCTTCATCTGCCCGTATCGGTCGAGTCCCATGCGCACATCAGGCCGTGCTGACTTTGCGACGCAGGAGCCGCAGCCGATGCAGAGGCCGGAGGCCGCAATATCCCCGGGGCCGATGCCCGCAGTGAGATGATCCTGCTGCTGGGAGCTATTGCAAGGCATGGCTGAGATAGGCGGTGGATCTATGACGCAAGGAAGTTATTTGTTGCGAGATAGCCGCGGGAAGTGGGTTATCAAGAATAACATCTAGATGCGATGGAATCATATCCTCGGTGAGGACATGATGCTCGGCGCGGACAAGCTGCATCAGATCGCGAATCTTGTTGGAGCGATAATCGGAGAGGACGCATGCAAACGGCTTTTCGTTGACAAGCGAAAACACGCACCCATGAAAGAAGTTCGTCACGACAGCCTTAGCGTCGGATATGAACCTGGCGAAGTCCTCCGGCCCGGCATCGATCCATTGCTCGTCGGCCCAATCGTTCCGATAGCCGATGCTGACGAGCGGGTAGCCCCGATCTCCTGCCCACCGGCGCACCGCATTTTGGAACCAGGTTGGAAAACTGTGCCCGTAAACGGCTATATAAGATGCCGCATCCCCGTCATCTCTGCTCGCAGTCTTCATCTGCGGAAATTGCAGACACGGGTCGAGAACGAGTTCTGGCTCCCGTCCCAACGTCTCGCGGATGATCCGCTCCGAATGGAGATCCCGGACTGAAATATGAGAAAACTTTCGCAACTTTTCCGCCCAACCCTCCAGCCGCTCCGACGATGCCAGACTTCCAAATGTCGCGGCATAGGAGATAGTGCGCCCGCATCGCAGGCCCTCACCATAAAACACTGGATACCCGCCATACCAGGGATGGCGAAGGTTCCACACCTCGTCGCTGCCGACGACGACGAGCGAAAACTCGTCCATTGCGGCCGGATTCTCCAAGGGAAAAGGCGATGAAAGAGGTAAGCTGGCAAAGGAGTGAAAGAATTTCCGGATCTTCGCTTTATAGAGCGGGTGGTCTTCCTTCGGCGTTGCAACAGGAAGCAGCGGTTGCAGCGCGCATTGCCATTCGGCGCGGTTCACGCGATCGGACATGTGTTCCAGGAGAACGGCTTCGACTCCCATGGACGCGAGGCCTTCGGCCAGACAGCGTGCCTGCCAATAGGAGCCGTAGTTTATGCAGCGATGAAAGGTAAGAATCCCGACCTTAAGCATTTGGTCCCTGAAGCATATCGAATACCCTCCGATAACCGTTCAGTTCCAGTTCCGTTCCCAACAAACCGAAGCTCGCCTCTTGGTCCGCGACGAGAAGTTCTCCTGAGAGCGCCAATTCGCATCGAACCGGAACCTGTCGCGGCGTGACGTGACCAGCCGGTGCGCGATTGCCGCCTGTTCGGGAGCCGTTTCTTCTGCATGTCGCGATGAAGTAGATAACCCCCAGCTCAGCCGGGGGTTGTCAGCAGTCTGGAGGCCGGAGCTTTCACTCCGACTTTCTCATTTTATGTCACAGGACCGCTTAGTTGACCGACTTGTCGACCAGCTTGTTCTTACCGATCCAGGGCATCATGCCGCGCAGCTTGGCGCCGACTTCCTCGATCTGGTGGCTGTCGTTCAGGCGGCGGATGCCCTTGAAGCGCGAGCCGCCGGCGCGGTATTCCTGCATCCAATCGGACGTGAACTTGCCGGTCTGGATGTCCTTGAGGACACGCTTCATCTCGGCCTTGGTCTCGGCGGTGATGATGCGCGGACCGGAGACATATTCGCCCCATTCGGCCGTGTTGGAGATCGAGTAGTTCATGTTGGCGATGCCGCCTTCATAGATCAGGTCGACGATGAGCTTCACTTCGTGCAGGCACTCGAAATAGGCCATCTCAGGCGCGTAACCGGCTTCAACCAGCGTTTCGAAACCAGCGCGGATGAGCTCGACCAGACCGCCGCAGAGAACGACCTGTTCGCCGAACAGGTCGGTTTCGCACTCTTCGCGGAAGTTGGTTTCGATGATGCCGGAACGGCCGCCGCCGACACCGCAGGCGTAGGAGAGCGCCAGTTCAAGCGCATTGCCGGACGCGTTCTGGTGAACGGCAACGAGGCAGGGAACGCCGCCGCCCTTCTGGTATTCGCCGCGAACCGTATGGCCCGGGCCCTTCGGTGCGATCATGACGACGTCGACCGAAGCCTTCGGCTCGATGAGGCCGAAATGAACGTTGAGGCCGTGAGCGAAGGCGATGGCTGCACCGTCACGGATGTTGCCGGCGATGTCAGCCTTATAGATGTCGGCCTGCAGTTCGTCCGGGGTGGCCATCATCATCAGGTCTGCCCAGGCGGCAGCTTCGGCAACCGTCATGACCTTGAAGCCGTCGGCTTCGGCCTTCTTGACGGTCGGCGAACCGGCCTTCAGCGCGATGACGACGTTCTGGGCGCCGCTGTCCTTGAGGTTCAGCGCATGGGCACGGCCCTGCGAACCGTAGCCGATGATGGCGACCTTCTTGGCCTTGATGAGGTTGAGATCGGCATCACGATCGTAATAGACGCGCATTTGAAGTTCCTTCCCTTTGCTTGTCTTGTTGACTGTCATTAAAGCGGAATCAGCCGAGAACCGGCATCTCCGCCAGAACCTTGTCCGTGCCATAGAGCCTGAGGAAGGCGGTCACCGCCCTCTCCGCCTGGCGCGCGGTATCCTTGAGGCCCGGTTCGCCGAGCAGCATGCGCACATGCAGGTCGGAAACAACAAGGCCGTAAAGCGTGTGATAAGCCTCGTCGGCATCGGAAAAACGCAGGAGCCCCGCCCGCTTCCCGGCATCGATCAGCGCCATGGCGCGCCGGTCGATCTGGCGGCGGCCGCGCTCGAGCAGCAGCTTGCCGAGTTTCGAGCCGTCGCGGTTCGACTGGCCGATCGCCAGCCGGTTCAGCGCCAGCGAGACGTCGCCGGCGAGCACTTCCAGCAAGTCACGCGCAAAAATGACGACATGGTCGTGCAGGCTCGCCGCCGTCAGCCGCTCGCCGTTGCGCTCGAAGGTGCGCACCTTGCTCGCCTGGTAGGCGATCATCGCAGACAGCAGCCCGTCGCGATCACCGAACCATTTATAGAGGCTTTCCTTCGAACAATTGGCGGCGCGCGCCACACCCGAAGTCGTCAGCGCCTTCTCGCCGCCATCGACGAGCAACTGCAACGCCTGCTCCAGAACGGCGTTCTGGCGCGGCGAAAATTCGCTCGGCTCTGCGGTATCGACGGACACGATCATGGCTCCCATATACGTACCGTACGGTACGGTTCGTGAGGTTTATGCGATAAACCGATCAGCTCGTCAAGAAGTCCTGATTGATTTTTTAATAGGGGAAACCGCGATGAAACACCAGAATTGGATAGGCGCGAATCCTCGGCGATCGCATAATGTCGCGCTATACCATTTGCCCGGAGGCTTCGATGTCACGCCTGTCTGCAGCTCTTCTCCTACTCGGAGCAATTCTCCTTGGCGGCTCAGGCGCTTTCGCGCAGTCCAACAGCGACGTCTATAACCGCATCGAGGAACTGCACGGCGATGCCGCGGGCTTCGACCGGCCGCTGCGCCAGCTTGTCAAGGCGATGCGCTCAGGCGACGCCGAGACCATCGCCGGCCTTGCCGAATACCCGCTGACGATCAAGGCCAACGGCGAGACCTACGATGTCGAGAACGCTGAGGATTTCATCGACAATTTCGACGATCTCGTGACGCCGGGAACGCGCCGCGCCGTCGGGCGCCAGCAATACGAGGATCTCTTCGTCAATAGCGACGGCGTCATGCTGGCCGGCGGCGCCGTCTGGATGGGCGCGGTCTGTGAGGACAACAGCTGCGAGGCGAGCCATTGGGCGATCATCGCGATCAACAATTAAAATCCGGCGATGAGGAAAAGCCGATGAAATACCAAATAGCCGCCGCGGTCATGATTGCAGCTCTTGTCGTCGCAGCCAATGCGCGGGCCGCCGAGACCCGCTGCGGCTGGATCGAGAATCCGACGCCCGCCAACTGGTGGCTGGAGGACGCGGAGAACACCTGGACGATCATGACCCAGGGCGACGATGCCGGCGAGGTCGAAGGCATGGAGCTGATCCCCGACATCTCCGAACATGATTATGTCAGAACCAACGGTACTTACGGCTACGCCTGCGCCTGCGTGAGTGTGGAAACGGATGGCAAGGACCGCATCACGCGCATCCTCTCCTTCCGCCAGCTAAAGCTCGCCAAATGCCGTGCCGACAGGGCCCTGAAATTCCCCGGCTAACCAGCGCCTCACCCGAAAGCCGGATACGGTTTTCGGGTATGCGCCGTTTCAAAGTGACGGAACGTCTTGGGGTCCTGCCGCCGCGCGCGGCCTCTATTCCGCCGCCATGACGTCGCGGGCGCCGTCGACATCGCGAGCTGGCGAGGCGCCGTAGAGGCGGCTGTATTCACGGCTGAACTGCGACGGGCTTTGATATCCGACGCGGTGGCCGGCCGTGCCCGCATCGAGGCGCTCCACGAGCATCAGCCGGCGTGCCTCGTGCAGGCGAAGCTGCTTCTGATACTGCACCGGCGTCATCGCCGTGACCGATTTAAAGTGATGATGGAAGGACGACACGCTCATGCTGACGCGGTCGGCAAGGTCTTCGATGCGCAGTGGCCGCGCGAAATTCTCCTTCAGCCATGCGACGGCGCGCGCGACCCTGTTGCTGTGGCTGTCTGCAGTGGCAATATTGATCAGCCGCGCGCCATCCGGCCCGGTCAGCACCCGGTAGAGGATTTCCTGCTCGATCAGCGGCGCCATGGCAGGAATGTCGCCTGGACGATCGAGCAAGCGCAGCAAGCGGACGGCAGCATCCAGGAGCTCCGGTGGAGCGACGTTCACCGCCATCCCGCGCTGTCCGTCAGTATCGGCGGCTGGGCGCGGAATATCGATCCGGCTGAGCAATTCCAGCAGTTTTTCCGAGTCGATTGCCAACCCCAGGCAGACATGCGGAACCTCAGGGCTTGCCTCCGTGACGCGCCAGGCGACCGGCAGGTCGAGCGAGGTCAGCAGATAGTCGCCAGTCCCGTAGCTGATAAGTTCCGTGCCGAGGCGCAAGCTCTTGGCGCCCTGCAGGACAAAGGCAAAACAGGGCCGGTAGCTGCTGTGCAGCGGATCGCTGGGCTTGGACCTACGGCTGATGTGAAGATTGCCGATATCAGTCGCAAACTCGCCGTCACCAGCCGCGAAGCGCATCGCGATATCGACAATTTCCTGATAGGGGCTGAAGGGCAAAGTCATGCGGCAACTCTTTCTGTCAATTGTCTGACGCCGGCGATACCGCTCTTATCTAGAGTGCCTTGGCCATTTCACAAACAGGCCGGCGCCTCACTTTTGCAGGATCGTGCAAAAAGCTGAGAGGATCGCTCTAACTCTCTGCCGTCGTTCCGGGCAATAGTCCACCATCTCTTTCAACCCCCACCACAATCGAAAAGGATGGTTCCCATGCCTATTGCAAGAGGCTACGCCGCGACCGACGCTTCCAAGCCGCTGACCCCTTTCACCTTCGAACGCCGCAATCCGAACCCCGATGACGTCGTGATCGACATCAAGTTTGCCGGCATCTGCCATTCGGACATCCACACTGTCCGCAACGAATGGAAGAACGCCGTCTATCCGATCGTGCCGGGCCATGAGATCGCCGGCATCGTCTCGGCCGTCGGTTCCGATGTGACCAAATTCAAGGTCGGCGATCGCGTCGGCGTCGGCTGCTTCGTCGATTCCTGCATCGGCTGCGCCGAGCGCGACCTCGATCGGGAACAGTATATGCCGGGGCTCGCCGGCACTTACAATGACTTCGAAGCCGACCGCAAGACACGCACCCAGGGTGGCTATTCCGACTCGATCGTCGTCAGGGAAGGCTATGTCATGTCCATTCCGGACAATCTGCCGCTCGATGCCTCCGCGCCGCTGCTCTGCGCCGGCATTACGCTCTACTCGCCGTTGCGCCACTGGAATGCCGGCCCCGGCAAGAAGGTCTCGATCGTCGGCATGGGCGGTCTCGGCCATATGGGCGTCAAGCTCGGCGCCGCCATGGGCGCCGATATCACCGTTCTCTCCCAGAGCCTTTCCAAGAAGGAAGATGGGCTGAAGCTCGGCGCCAAGGAATATTACGCCACCAACGACCCGGAAACCTTCACGAGACTCGCCGGCACTTTCGACCTGATCATCTGCACCGTCAGCGCCGAGATCGACTGGAATGCCTATCTCGGCCTCCTGAAGGTGGATGGTTCCTTCGTGGTGGTCGGCGCGCCGGAAAACCCGATCCCAGTGCATGCGTTCTCGATCATCCCCGGCCGTAAGAGCATATCAGGCTCGATGATCGGCTCGATCAAGGAAACGCAGGAAATGCTCGACTTCTGCGGCGAGCACAACATCGTCTCCGAGATCGAGAAGATCAACATCCAGCAGGTCAACGAAGCCTATGAACGCGTCCTGAAAAGCGACGTCCGCTACCGCTTCGTCATCGACATCGCCTCGCTGGTGGCCTGAAGAATGGGCGGCGGCTCCTTCGGGAGCCGCCGCCGGACAGGCGACTAGATCGGCCTCCAGCGAAGCCAAAACTTGCGGCCGGGCGACTGGATCGAGATGGCGATGAGGTGCGCCGCCAATAATGACAGCGGCAAGAGGAACACGGCCAAGGAAATAGCGTCTCGGCTGCATTCGCCACCCCACGAGGTATTTCCGAGCCCGAGATAATTGCGCAGGGCAAAACAATCATCCACTCCGAACGTTGCGAGCAAGATCAGTAGCGGTACGTGCGCGAGGTAGAGCGGGTAGGAAATTTCACCCATCCAGGTGGCGAAGCGTTCGAGCCGCGCGTTTCTCGCCAGCCCCAAGCCGAACCAGATGATCATGGGGTGAGCGATAAATACCAGGAGCAGATAGTATTTCCTCTCGGTGAGGATGAAGCCCGAATAAAGCGCCGTGAGCGCGGCCACCAGAATCAAACTGGCCGAGGCGGCAAGCCTGATGCGGAAGCCTCGTCGCCAAAGATGACTGATAAGTACGCCGCCGTAAAAAGATACCAGCACCCGTGGAAAGCCTCCGAGAATATCGCCCCAGACGGAGCCCGGCGGGTACCGAAAGTGCCATAAAGCAACGACGAATGCTGGCGCTGACATCGCGACGATGAAAACAGCCACTCGGAGACGCGCCGCAGTAAAAAGAAAGACCACGTTGGCCACGACTTCAAAAAACAACGACCATGCCGGTCCGTTTAAGGGCAGGATGCCGAGGACGGTGTCAGACGGCGCCGGAAGCATGAGCAGGCTGGTAACGGAGGAAACGGCAAAAGCGTTGATGCTCCAGTTTTCGAGATGGCCAATCAATGGGAAAACCGAAACAGCGCCCAGCAATGTGCAGGCGAGGTAGACGGGATACAGCCGGGCAATGCGGTGACTGATGAAATCTCGGCGGCCGCCCGTCTGTAACAGGCTCTCGCCGTACTTTTCCGACAAAACGAATCCGCTTAACATGAAGAAAAGATCGACAGCAGCATAAGCAACGGGAAACGCATTGCTGGAATGATAAACGAGTACGAGTATTGCAGATGCCCCACGCAACAGATCGAGCATCCAGAAACGATGCTTTCCCTCAGCTGCTACGTCACTTGTCATGCAAAAATCTCACGCTCTATTCCAAGCCAGCGAGCTACCATTATTCGATACGAAGACATTTGGCGAGGGAATAACCCTGCATCAACGCTCACTATACACTGCCGAACCACCTCCAGATCAGGGCTGTACTCAAATGGGGACACCCCGCAGACGCAGCAGATATTCGGCACCGTTAAACGGATCGGGGCCGGAGCGCACACGTAAACGAGGCTGGCCGGTAACCGGAGCGTAGTGATCAAAAGAGGTTTCCATTATCCCCGCCCCGCTCGTCAGGCCCGGCAATTGCTGCTGAACGCTTTGGATCACCTGAGACGCCATGGTGCCCTCGAGCCGGGCGACGCCATCGGCGATCGCCGAATCCATCATCGCCGCTGCCGATTTCGCAAGCAAAGTGAGCACACCGCTCAAGCTCTCCGCGGGCGCTTCAAGATGAAAGCGGTCGATCGGCTCGCAGAGGACAGTTTGCGCAGCCGACAGTGCATCTGCCAGCACCCAAGGCGTGAGCTGCCGGAAATCGGCGGCCGTGCTTGCAGGCGAGCTGTGCCGAGCTGCCGTCATCGCCACGTGGCAATCGATGACCTGCCAGCCGAAAATCCCCTGCTTCAGGGTTTCGAACACGGTCTCCTCGACCGCTCGATAGAAGGCTACAGGCATCTGGCCGACATCCACTTCGAGCGCAAAGCTGTTGCCCGCCCCGGGAGGGCGCGGCTCGACGCGCAGGCCGACGGTTGCCAGGAAGGGATTGGGCTCCTTGAAGAGGACCTGCAGGCCGGCCCCGGTGCCGACTGGCCTCTCGACCAGGATGACAGTGCTTTCCTCGAACCTTGCCTCAAGGCGGAAATCCGTCAGCAGGGTCGATTGGATAACCTCCTTCTGCACCTCGCCGTAGAGCGACACGAAGACTTCGTCCGTCTCCTCGTTCCGGCGCAGATTGATCAAGGGATCCTGTTCGGCCATCTGGTTCAGCGCCAGCCAGAGCGCCGCCTTGCCGGAAGGCCGGCGGGCCAGAACCCGGGTTTCGAGCGTAGGCGACGCGAAATGAGCCCGCCCGCCCGTGAGATCTCCGCCCACCGCATCCCCGATGCGGGCACCGGCAAGGCCGCTGATGCGCGCGATCTGCCCGGCGCGGAAGCTTGCGGCGCCATGAACCCCGCCAGCCTCGAACACATGGATCGCGGTCACCCGTTCCGGGCCTCTGGGCAGGTCCAGATATTGCCGGAGCCGCACCGTGCCTGAGGCCAGGTAGATGTAGGAGAGCTTTTCCCCGCCCCAGCCGCGTTCGATCTTGAAGATCTTGCCAGCGACCGGACCATCCGGATTGGGGCGACGCCCGGGCAGGATCGTCGGGCGGGGATCCCGACACCGGTCATCGCGGCTCCCGCGAAGACGGGATGCACGAGGCCGCTCGCCACCTGATCGGCTAAGCAGCGCCCGAGCCTTTCCGCCGTCAGCCAATCGGCAGCGAGTACATAGTCATCGAGCAGCGCCTCATCGTTTTCCCCGAGGGTCTCGCAGAGCACCGAAAAGAGTGGCTCGTCTCCCAGAGCAAGCGTCTCCACCCAGACAAGCTTGGCTCCCGCATCGATGACCGAAGACATGGCGATGGGGCGGACCGCCAGCTGCGCGGCAAGGGCCTCGACAACCTCTTGATATCGCGCGCCGAGACGATCGACCTTGTTGACGAAGAAGACGAAGGGAACGCCAAGCCGCCGCAGCGCCCGTACCAGAACTCGCGTCTGGGCCTGTACGCCTTCGACCGCCGAAATGACGACGACTGCGGCATCCAGCAATCCGAGCACCCGCTCGACCTCGGCGATGAAATCCGGGTGACCGGGCGTGTCGATGAGATTGACGATCCTGTCGCCGACCGTGAACGACACCACCGCGGTCCTGATCGTGATGCCGCGTTGCCGTTCGAGCTCGAGAGTGTCCGTCTGTGTATTGCCGGTATCGACGCTGCCAAGCTTGTCGATGACGCCGGCGTCAAAAAGCAGTCTTTCGGTAAGGCTAGTCTTGCCTGCATCCACGTGGGCGAGGATGCCCAGATTCAAAGTGCGCATGAACCACCAACTTCTCAGAATTTCGAATGTGATTTTCGTGAGAAGTGAATCGGCGCATTGGAACCTCTACCTGGTGATGGCGACGGCTGGATGCAGAACCCCCAGTGGTCTTCGGAGGCGCGGGCGGAATGGTAGAGGCGTGTCGGGAGATATGTCAAGCTTGGGCGTATGACGTTCACGCGTGGCTGGTTTCCTGGACCGGCGTGCCGTGGCCGCCCCCCTCTGCCCTGCCGGGCATCTCCCCCACAGGTGGGCTAGGGCATATACATAAGTCGGTGCGACGGATTGACTCGGTTTGCGGGGGTCGGATTCCTTTACTGCGGGCCGTATGATTGTTTTGGCGACGTTTTGATTTGGGAGCGTCGCCGATGGATGTAGGGCATGATTTTTCGTTGGGCCGGTTTGGAGATCGTCGTCTCGATAAAGGGGGGCGGTGCTGCTCCGTCGCATTGTGCTGCGCGAGACGGTTTGCCTTCGCCAGTTGGCCGAGGGCAACCATTCGCAGGAGATCCGGTTCGGGCGTTTTCTCAACAACAGTGCGGTGAGCGTGGAAGAGATCATTGCCGGCTGGAGCCAGGAGACCCGGTCTGCGGTTGAGGGTCGCCACGTGCTGGCGCTGCAGGACACCAGCGAGATCAAGTTTGCGACGACGCCGGACAGCCGGCGGGAATTGGGCAAGATCAAAAAAGGCAATTGCTTTGGCCTTTTGCTGCATCCGATGCTGGCGCTCGATGCCGACACCGGCAGCTGCCTTGGCCTGGTGGGCGGCCGGGTCTGGACGCGGGGTAGCGAAGAGCTTACGCCGCATGCCGAGCGGCCGTTGAACGAAAAGGAATCGCGGCGCTGGGTGGAGACGGCAGAGGCGGCCAAACTGGTGCTTTCGCGTGCGGCCCGGGTCACGGCGATCGCCGACCGGGAGGGTGACTTCTTCATCATGTGGGCGCGCCTGCCCGATCGGCGCTTCGATCTTTTGTCGCGCGTCATGCATGACCATGCGCTCATCGACGGTTCCAAACTGCGCCGCGCGGTCGAAACGGTGGCGTTTTGCGATACTCAGACGATTGATCTGCGCGAGCGCGCCGACCGTCCGGCGCGGCAGGCGACGGTGTGCCTGCGCTTCGGCGAAGCGACGATCCGGCGGCCGCAAAACCTGCGCGAGGCCGGCCTGCCCGATGGCGTCAGGCTGAGCTGGGTCGAGATCGTTGAACCGGCCGCCCCCGACGGTGTCGAGCCCTTGCACTGGCTGCTCCTGACCACCCATTGGCTCAGCAGCCCGGCCGATGCCTGGCAGATCGTCGCCTGGTACAAGCAGCGCTGGATGATCGAGCAGTTCTTTCGGGTGATGAAGAACCAAGGCTTCAAGATCGAGGACAGCCAGTTGCATCTGGCGGCACGGCTGGAAAAGCTCGTCGCCATCGCCGCCAAGGCCGCAGCAATCGTCCTCCAGCTCGTCCAAGCCCGCAGCGGCGGCGATCACCAGCCGGCAAGCCTGACCTTCACGGCAGCCGAGATCGATACCCTCGCCGCCCTCGAAAGCCGTTTCAAGGGCACAACCAAGCTGCAGTCCAATCCCCACTCTAAGGCCTCGCTGGCTTGGGCCGCCTGGATCATCGCCAAGCTCGGCGGCTGGAACGGCTACGCCTCGGCCAAGCCGCCGGGCCCAATCACCTTCTTCAACGGCCTCAAATACTTTCGAGCCGTCGCCGATGGATGGGCTTTGCGAGATATGTATATGCCCTAGCACAGGTGGGGAGATTGACTGCGCGCAAACGGCTTCCCAAACAATCAGCGATTCAGCTCGGCTTGACCTTCAAGATTCGGGAAGGTCATGCCACTTGTGATCTCCCCACCTGTGGGGGGTCCGAAGGACGGGTCGAGACGCGTGGCTCGACCCCGGGCCCGGCAGGGCAGGGCAGAGGGGGGTGCCCTCTCCTGTTGTCCCCAACATGACCCGAAAAAGAGTTTACCCCTCCTCCCGCATCGTCTCCCGCTGTGTAATCAGCCGCGCGCTGTGCTGGCCGCTCAGATAGATCCACAGCCAGTTCCAGGCGACGGAGAAGCGCGAGCGGGTACCGATCAGGAAGTAGATATGGGCAAGTCCCCAGATCCACCAGGCGATCCAGCCCTTCAGCTTGATCCGGCCGAAATCGATAATCGCCGCACTCTTGCCGATCGTCGCCAGGCTGCCCTGATGCCAATAGCGGAAAGGCGCCGGCGCCGGTTTGCCGGACAGGCGGGCGCGGATCACCTTGGCGACGTAACCGCCCTGCTGCTTGGCGGCAGGCGCAATGCCCGGCACCGGCTTGCCGTCCTCGCGCATGACCGATGCGGTATCGCCGACGACGAAGACATCGGGCAGGCCCGGCGCGCTCAGATCCTTTTCGACGATGACGCGCCCTGCCCGGTCGGCCGGCACGCCAAGCCATTGCGCCGCCGGCGAGGCGGTGACGCCGGCTGCCCAGACGATCGTCCGGCTGGCAACGAAGGTCTCGCCGATCTTCACGCCGTGGGCGTTGCACTCGGTCACCGGCTTGCCGAGATGGATCTCGACCCCGAGTTTTTCCAGCGCCTTCTGCGCATAGGCCGAAAGCTCCTCGGCGAAGGTCGGCAGCACCCGCGGGCCGGCCTCGACCAGCACGACGCGGGTCTTGCGCGTGTCGATGTTGCGGAACTCCTTGGGCAACGTGAAATGCGCGAGCTCGGCAATGATGCCGGCCAACTCGACGCCGGTCGGCCCGGCCCCGACGATGGTGAAGGTCAGCAGCGCGTCGCGTGCAGCGGGATCGCTCTCCATCTCCGCTCGCTCGAAGGCGAGCAGCACGCGCCGGCGGATCGTCGTCGCATCCTCCAGCGTCTTCAGGCCGGGCGCCACCGGCTCCCATTCGTCATGGCCGAAATAGGCATGCGTCGCCCCGGTCGCCAGCACCAGCGTATCGTAACCAAGAGTCATGCCGTTGCGTAAGGAAACCGTCTTCGCACCGCTGTCCACGTCGGTGACCTCTCCGGGCAGCACCGTCACGTCAGGCCGGTCGGCATAGAGGCGGCGGATCGGCCAAGCGATCTCCGAGGTGGAGAGAATGGTGGTCGCCACCTGATAGAGCAGCGGCTGGAAGAGATGGTGATTGCGCCGGTCGACCAGCGTAATCTTGACGCCGGCACTCTTCAACCCGTTGACGAGCTGCAACCCGCCGAAACCACCGCCGACAACGACGACATGATGATCGCTCATGACCTACCCCTTTGCGCCATTTTCGCTCAAAGCCAATGTGGCCTTCGCCGCGATGGTTGCAACTGCCGTTTCGGCATGCCTGCCCTGCGCCGCCGATAGTCGACGGCGCCGGGTTTATTGGCTTCGCCTGCAGTCCGACCTCGCTTTTTGCAGAATGCTGTAAACGTGTTGTGCATTGTCGATCCCCAAAAGCTGAGGTTCATTGGCAAGGGCCGGCGTCCAGCCGCTCATCCGTCGGTTGGACCGGACGCCGAACTTGATCGTACCCCTGCCGCGGGTGCCCTCTTCAAGGCTGATCGAGGGCAGAAGTTCATGCCCGCTGGTGTATAAATTCCGAAAGAACCCGCTTCTGCGAATGATGACGCGTCTGTCGGTTACCATGTAATCCGTCCTCGCCCGCGCGGCAGCATCGACGAAAAAACGTCCCGCGATGATGTAGAGGCCCATCAGCGCAAACAGACTAAGCCACAATTTCGTAGAAACCGGCCCGTCCCCAATGACGGCGGCAAATGCGAGAACATTCGCAAAACCGCCCCAGAGAAGCGAAAACGGAATGAGGAGGCGATCTCGTGATGTCAGGAAAAATCCCTGTGCGGGACGCCCTGACCAGAGAAGCTTTTCCCCCCGCATGAAATCACGATTGATATTGCCATTGCCCATATGATTGCAGCTCTTAAAAACACCGGCTCACCGTGCATAACCGACGGGTATCGCCGTTCCATGCTTCAACTCTTCCATCGAGATCGATGCCGAAACGTCGAAGAGTTCGAGTTTGCGGACAATCTGCTTGTAGATCACGTCGTAATGCTCGACGCGCGGCAGCACGATCTTCAGGATGTAATCATGGTTGCCGGTCAGGCGGTGCGCTTCGACGATTTCGGGGATGTCGCCGATGATCCGGCGGAAGGTCTCCGTCCATTCATCGGAATGGTGCGCCGTCTTGACCAGTGCGAAGAGCGTCGTCGGCACGCCCATCTTTTCCCGATCGAGCACGACGATGCGCCGGGCGATATGGCCGCTCTCCTCCAGCCGCTGGATGCGCCGGGAGCAGGCCGAAACCGAAAGCGCCACACGCTCGGCAAGATCGGTCACGGATATGCCTGCATCCTTCTGCAGCATGTCGAGAATGCGTCTATCGCGATCGTCAAGCATGTGTCTAAACTGAACCTCTCGCCGAATTTTTGCATAAACTCGTAAATCCACGCAAAATAATATCACATATCTCACAGAGATGACAAACAACGCAAACACGTCGCGCCGGAATCGCGGCATCATTCCCGACAGTTGAGAAGCATGGGAGCTTGAAGAAATGGAAATGATCGGACTGATCGGTGGCATGAGTTTCGAAAGTTCGGCGGTCTATTACCGCCTCGTCAACGAGATGGTGCGCGACCGCAAGGGTGGCCTCGCCTCGGCTGAACTCATCCTGCATTCCGTCAATTTCGAAGAGATCGTCGCGCTCCAGAAGGCCGGCGACTGGGATATGGCCTCCTCGCGCCTCGGCGACGTGGCGTTGAGCCTGCAGATCGCTGGTGCCCGCTGCATCCTCATCTGCACCAACACCATGCACCTGATCGCCGACAAGGTCGCAGACAAGATCTCCGTGCCGCTGATCCACATCATCGACGAGACGGCAAAATCGCTGCATGCGAGCGGCCGCAAGCGCCCGCTGCTGCTTGCCACCCGCTACACGATGGAGCACGGCTTCTACAGCGATCGCATGAAGAGCCTTGGTGTTGATATCATGGTGCCTGATGCCAGCGACCGTACGACCGTGCACGATATTATCTTCAACGAACTCTGCGCCGGCAAGGTGCTCGACAGTTCGCGTCAAAAACTGTTCGATGTCATCGCTCGCGCCGTTGATAACGGCGCCGACAGCATCATCCTCGGCTGCACCGAGATCTGCCTGATCCTCGACCCCGACCATTTGCCGCTGCCGGGCTTCGACACCACAGCGATCCATGCGCGGGCGGCTGTCGATTTCGCGCTGGGAATGGACGAGACAACAAAAGAGGAAGCCGCCTGATATCGTCAAATTAGTTGACTCAGTCCAATAAATGTCAGACAAGATCTTCGTCTGGAGATCTTTGCCGGGCCGCTGACAAAGTCGACCAACTGCTCTTTCGTCATGCTCGGGCTTGTCCCGAGCATCTGCAGCCGGTGCAGCAGATCCTCGGCACAAGGCCGAGGATGACGCCGAGTGAAGAGCACGGTTCGTCAGCAGTCTGACCAGGATCTCCATTTGGAGATCATCATGTCCAACCTATCGCTCATCGAAACCGCTCGCGATTTCAACCGGTTCTATACGAACTTCCTCGGCCTCTTGAACAAGGCCTATCTCGACACCCCCTTCACGCTGACCGATGCCCGCATCCTCTTCGAGGTCGGCTCGCATGATGGCGTCAGCGCCGCCGCACTTGTCCGCGACCTGCAGGTCGACCCGGCCTATCTCAGCCGCATTCTCAAGCGTTTCCGCGCCGAGGAGTTGATCGAGACCAGCCCCGATCCGGCCGATCTTCGCAGCCAGGTCATTATTGTCACCGACCAGGGACGAGAGGCGTTCGAGGAACTTGGCCGGCGCTCCAATGCGCAGATCGCCGCCCGTTTCGATCGCCTGGCGAGCGGCGAGCCGGAGGCGGCCGTCTCCGCCATGTGCACGATCCGCGCCCTGCTCGACCCGGCGGCAAAACCTGCGCCGGCAATCATCCGCGCTCACCGGTCCGGCGATATCGGCTGGATCGTCCAGAGCCAGGGCCGCTTCTATGCCGAGGAATATGGCTGGGATCTGCGCTTCGAGGCGCTGGTCGCCGAGGTCGCCGGCAAATTCCTCGCCAATTTCGATCCGGTCAAAGAATATTGCTGGATCGCCGAGCGCGGCGGCGTCAATGTCGGCTCGGTGCTCATCACCAATGGCGGCGACGGCGTCGCCAAGCTCCGCCTGCTCTATGTCGACAAATCAGCCCGCGGCCTCGGTCTCGGCAAGCTGCTGGTCGATGAATGCATCCGCTTCTCAAAACAGAATGGCTACCGCGAGCTTTCGCTCTGGACCAACGATATGCTGGAGACCGCCCGCGCCATCTACGTCAAGGCGGGATTCCGCCTTGTCTCCGAGGAGAGACATCGCATGTTCGGCCCCGAAGCGAACGGCCAGACCTGGGTGCTCGATCTCTGAATTTGCTGCGTCGCAGAAATTTCACTTGATTTGGAAACGTTCATTCCCTAATTAGGCGCTATGACCGTTGCCAATCTCACACCAGAAGCAAAGACCCGCAGCCGTGGCCGTCCGCGCGAGTTCGATATGGAAGCAGCACTGGATGCGGCGCTCCGCGTCTTTTCCGAACGCGGCTATCACGCCGCCTCCATCAGCGAGTTGACCGAAGCAATGGGCCTTGCTTCGGGGAGCATCTACAAGGCATTCAAGGATAAGCGCGGCATCTTTCTGGCTGCTTTCGCCCATTATCGAAAACTCGGCCGACGGCGCCTGGAAGCGATGATCGCGTCTGCGAAGACCGGTCGCGAGAAGGTCTTCCAGATGGTGATGTATTATGCCGAGGTCTCCTATGGCGAGGCCGGCCGCAAAGGCTGTCTCGTCGTCGGCGGCGCCAACGACTTCGCCCTGCTTGACGAGGAAGCCGCTGCCCACGTCGTGACTGCCTTTACCGCGGACGAAAAGCTGATGGCCGATCTCATCCGCATCGGCCAGGCAGACGGCAGCATTCCGAAGACGGCAGACCCCGATGCCGCCGCCCTCGCCTTCCTCTGCTTTACCAAGGGCCTGCGCGTCATCGGCAAAACAGGACGCAGCAGGGAAGAGATGCTGTCCGCGGCCGAGGCCGCGATGAAGCTCGTGACCTGAACAGTCCACATCGTGGACGAGAGAAATACCGGTATTCGGTCAAGGATCGGGTGGCCGCAGCCAGCATTTTTGCATTCAACCCTTTCAATCTTTGAATACCGGAGTTTCTGATGAGCATTTCAGCCACCACGCCGGATAGGGCCATTCCCAGGGCGCTATCCCCTTGGCTAACCTTCCTTTTCGCCGCCGCCTGCGGGCTGGTGGCCGCCAATCTCTATTACGGCCAGCCGCTGGCCGGCCCGATCAGTGCCGATCTCGGCTTCACGCCTGCCGCCACCGGCCTGATCGTCACGTTAACGCAGATCGGCTACGGCCTCGGCCTGCTGCTGATCGTGCCGCTCGGCGATCTCACCGAAAACCGCCGTCTGGTGTTGATGCTGATCGCCGTCTCCGCTGTCGCGCTCATCGGCGCGGCGCTGTCGTCGACGCCCGCGGCCTTCCTCGTCGCTTCGCTCTCTATCGGTCTTTCATCTGTCGCAGTTCAGGTCCTGGTTCCTTTCGCTGCCAACATGGCGCCGGATGCCACGCGCGGCCAAGTCGTCGGCAATGTCATGAGCGGCCTGCTCTGCGGCATCATGCTCGCCCGCCCCTTCGCAAGCTTCGTCGCCGAGGCCTCCTCCTGGCACGTGGTCTACTACGTCACCGCAGCGCTCATGCTCGTGCTCGCCGTCGTCTTGCGCATCAACCTGCCGGTTCGCGTGCCGAAGACGAAACTGCGTTATGGCGAGTTGCTCGCTTCTATGGGCCATCTGGCGCTCACCTCGCGCGTGCTGCAGCGCCGGGCGCTCTATCAGGCCGGCATGTTCGGTGCCTTCAGCCTGTTCTGGACGACGACGCCGCTGCTGCTTGCAAGCCCGGCCTTCGGCCTGACGCAGAACGGCATTGCCCTCTTCGCCCTCGCAGGTGCTGCCGGCGCCGTCGCCTCGCCGATCGCCGGCAGGCTTGCCGACCGCGGCATGACAAAGATCGCCTCGACGCTCGCCATGCTGCTCGGCATGGCCGCCTTCCTGATCAGCCATTTCGCCGGCGATGGCTCGCTTGGCGCTTTGCTGCTCCTGTCGGCAGCAGCGATCCTTCTCGATTTCGGCGTAACGACCAATCTCGTCTGCGGCCAGCGCGCCATCTATGCGCTGAACCCGGAACACCGCAGCCGGCTCAACGGCTTGTTCATGGCGACCTTCTTTGCCGGCGGCGCCCTGGGCTCAGCACTCGGCGGCTGGGCCTATGCGACCGGCGGCTGGACGATGACGGCCTGGATCGGCTTCTGCTTCCCGGCGCTGGCCTTCCTGCTGTTCCTGACGGAAGGACGCGGCGAGTAAGAAGCCGGCCTATTTGTCGACGGAATCGAACTGAGAACGGGCGGCGCGAACGGCATCATGGTTCGCTTCCGCCCAGTTCAACAGTTGCGCCAGCGTCTGGTACAGCGAGCGGCCGAGTTCGGTCATCGAATATTCCACACTCGGCGGCTTGGTCGGGAAAACCTCGCGGTGGATGTAACCGTCTCTCTGCAGGTCGCGCAGCGTCTGCGTCAGCATGCGTTGCGAAATATCGGGTATCATCCGCCGCAACTCGCCGAATCGATAAGGCCGATCCGCCAGCACATCGAGCAGCAGCGTCGACCATTTGCCGCCGATCTGCTGCATCATGTCCCTGACCGGGCAATTGCCGAAATCAAGACCGGCAAGATCGATCTCGCGCCGCGTCCCCGGCATCCTGTTCTTCAGATTGAGGACTGCGCCACTCATCTGCTGGTTCCCTTTTAGTAACGTACAGCCGAAAAACTGCCTCCTTTACACCGCGAAGTCAATTCCTATTCTAGTGTTACTCTCTTTTTGAGACCGCCTCTGAAACATAGAAGGAACCCGACGTATGAGCGAAACCATCCTGGTCACCGGCGCCGCCGGACAGCTCGGCCAGCGTGTCATCCATCACCTCATCGAGACCTACAAGGTCGCTCCAGGCAACATCGTCGCGGCAACGCGCCAGCCGGAAAAGCTTTCCGATCTGGAAAACAAGGGCGTCGTTATCCGCAAGGCCGATTTCGACGATGCGGCAAGCCTGGAGACGGCTTTCGCCGGCGTCGATCGACTGTTGATTATCAGCACCGATGCGCTCGACACCCCCGGCAAGCGTCTCGCCCAGCACAAGGGTGCCGTCGCGGCAGCAGTCAAATCAGGCGTCAAGCACATCGCCTATACCTCGATGCCGGCGCCGGACAATTCGCTCGTCACCTTCGCGCCCGATCATCTCGGCAGCGAAAACGCCATCAAGGCAAGCGGTGTCGCCCATACGATCATCCGCGACGCCTGGTATCACGACAATTACCTGCACGGCATGCCGCACAACCTGAAGGGCGGCAAATGGTACAGCGCCACGGGCGACGGCAAGATCTCGACCATCTCGCGTGACGACTGCGCCCTGGCGATCGCCGCGGCCCTTGCCTCCGGCACATCCGAGAGCGCCACCTATACGGTGACCGGCACGCAGTCGCTGGATAGCCGGCAGATCGCCGCCATCGTTTCCGACGTCGCCGGCAAGCCGCTCGAAGTGATCGACGTCAATGACGAACAACTCGGCCAAGGCATGCGCGGCGCCGGCCTCCCCGGTTTTGTCGCCGACATGCTGGTTTCTGCCGACGCCAACACCCGCGCCGGCAATTTCGACATCGTCACCGAAGACTTCACCAAGCTGACCGGCAAACAGCCGCAGCCGCTGAAGGATTTCTTCGTTGAACATAAGGCGGCCCTGACGGCCGCTGGAGCTGGCGGGCACTGAGGCATTTACGGGCAGTGGCTTGCGTTGCCCCCTCTGCCCTGCCGGGCATCTCCCCCACAAGGGGGAGATTGGATGGGAGCGACGGCTTCCCCCAGACGGCTACCGCACGTCTGCTCCGATATGGTAGAGAGGGAGCAATGATCCAGTCTCCTGCTGATCTCCCTTCTTGTGGGGGAGATGCCCGGCAGGGCAGAGGGGGGTGGCCACCCTGAGGGCAAATTGAGTCCTCAAACCGCCTGCCCGCAGGCCCGGCAGAAGCGGCGCACCGTTTCCGCCATCCCGTATTCCAACGCATCGGCGGTCAGCCCATGGCCGATCGAGACCTCGGCAAGCCGGGGAATGCGCCTGACCAGCGCCGGCAGGTTTTCGACCGTCAGATCGTGACCAGCATTGACGGCAAGGCCGATTGTGAGGGCTGCATCCGCCGTCCGTCCAAGCGCTTCCAGGATCGGGGCCGCCCGCTCCGGTGCATCGAAGCAGCCGCCGTAGGGGCCGGTATAGAGTTCGATCCGATCGGCGCCGACCGCCTTGGCGATCTCAACCGCCTGTGCGTCCCCGTCACCGTCGGAAAACAACGACACCCGGCATCCCATCGTCTTCAGCCGCGCGACGGCATCGGTCAGGAACGCCCGGTGCTTGCGGAAATCCCAGCCGTGATCGGAGGTCGCCTGCGCGGGATCGTCAGGCACCAGCGTCACCTGCTCGGGTGCCGCGCCTGCGCAGAGTTCGAAAAATTCCTCTGTGGGATAACCCTCGATATTGAACTCGGCCTTGGGGAATTCGTCGTCGATCAGGTTGCGGATGACAGGCAGGTCGGAGAAGCGGATGTGCCGCTGGTCGGGGCGCGGATGCACCGTCAGCCCGCTCGCACCGGATTTCAGTGCGATCCGCCCGAGCGCTTCGACGCTCGGCCAGGGCAGATCGCGCCGGTTGCGCAGCATGGCGACGGCGTTGAGGTTCACGGAGAGCTTGGCGGGCATGGCGAGATCCATCGGTCACGGAAATGGGAGACCTGCTTTTAAGCCAAGTGCTCCGCGATGGCCAACGAGATTCACAAATGGATGCGATGCCGATCGCTGATGGGCACCGAAATTACGCTGAGCATTTGCCGCACGCTTACCGCAGACAGTAAATCCCGTCATCTTTGAAGAGGGCCGCGGGATCCCGCAGTGCAGCACATGTTTTTGTGCAACACACCCAAGAACCCGGCAAAATATGCCGGTAAAGTTGCTATCCCATTTAAAAGAGATTATTTTTAGCACTTATAAAAAAGATTGTTCACGCATAACGTGGACATCGTATCGCGTAGAGTACGCCGCGTACTGCTTCTTTCCCACTGAGAAGAACGCCTAGAGGAAACCCCACTCGCCGCGCATGGGAAGCAACTGGCAAAACCGCATGAGGTGCAACAACATGCCCCAGGAGGGTTCATGCCAGACGGTTCCAAACGCCTGTTTGCCACCGCCGGTATCGCTTCGGAGGCCCGGTCGAAATACCGGTTCCTGCCTTCGGCCGCGCTACCGCCGGATCTACCGGACGGTCCGGTGCCCATTGCCGACATGGCAAACGCATTCGGCGTCACGCACAGGACACTGCATTTTTATGAAGAGAAAGGGTTGATTTCAGCCAATCGCATCGGCCTGATGCGGGTCTATGGCCAGGACGACGTGATGCGCATGGCCGTCATTACAGTCTGCCGCGAAACCGGCATGCCGATCGCCGTCATCCAGGAACTGATGGACGAACTCCGCAACGCCGATTCGCAGGAAACGGCCGAAGCGATGTTCCGCGAGGCCCTGCAGGTGCGCAAGCGCGAGCTGACGGCCGAGATGTCGACGCTGCACCGCCAGCTCCAGCAGGTCGGTGACCTCCTTGATTTCGACGGCAGCATCGAGGATCCGCCGCTGAACGACAATCAGGACAGTGCCAGCCTGACCGCACAGGAGCGGCGTTGCCTGGAACTGATGGCGGAGGGTTATTCCACCCAGCGCATCGCCCGGGCGCTCGACCTGAAGCATGACGAAACCCGTGACCTGGAGGCCGGAATCATCCTGAAATTCCGCGCCAACAACCGCTTCCAGGCCATCGCCAAGGCAGTTCTGCTCGGCATCGTGCAGGCCTGAATCACGCCCCCGACGGCCGCCACCATCTCCTCTTTCTTCTGTCCGATCAGCAGATGCGATCTGGTCGCGCGTGCGCCCGGGTTCACGAGTGTGAACGGGATCATCGATTTGATCGGGATCGCCGGAGTGATAGGGTCAGCGGACTATCGTCAGCGTCTCCGCCGCGCGCGTGATCGCAGTGTAAAGCCAGCGTTCCCGTGTATCGCGAAACGCCCAGCTCTCGTCGAAGAGCACGACATCATTCCATTGCGAACCCTGTGCCTTGTGAACGGTCAGCGCGTAGCCGTAGTCGAACTCGTCATAGCGCTTTCGGGTGTTCCAGGGGATCTCGCCCTCGACGTCCTCGAAGGCCTGTTTCAGCAGCTTGATCTTGGCGGCTCCCCGATCCATGTCATCGTCTTCGGGGCGGACCAGCAGATTGATGCCGGGCTTCGTCGTTTCCTTGGATGAGGTCATCACCTGCCAGAGCGAGCCGTTGAGCAGGCCCTTGGCCGGATCGTTCCGCAGGCAGACGAGCTTGTCGCCGGTCTGGGGATAATCGGCATTGAAGCCTTTCAGTTCGCGCAGGCGCTGATTGTAGCGCCGTCGTGTCCTGTTGGTACCGACGAGCACCTGGTCGGCATCGAGGACCAGCTGCTGAGTCACCTCATTTTTCGAAATCACCTTGGCCGTGCCGTAATCGCCGTACATCACCTCATTGCCTTCGCGCACCTGCATGGCCAGCTTGATGATCGGATTGTCGCGCGCCTGCCGGTGGATATCGGTGAGCAGGTAGTCCGGCTCCTGATTGGTAAAGTAGCCGCCGCCTGTGACCGGCGGCAGCTGGCCGGGATCGCCGAGCACCAGGATTGGCGTGCCGAAGCTCATCAGATCCTTGCCGAGCGCCTCGTCCACCATCGAGCATTCGTCGACGATGATCAGCGCCGCCTTGGCGACCGGGCTTTGCCGGTTGATCGAAAACATCGGCGCGATCGAGGTCTTGCCTGTTTCCTCGTCTTCCACCGCCTCCTCGCCGCGCGGCCGGTAGATCAGCGAATGGATCGTCCGGGCGTTCGAGGCGCCGCGCGAGCGCAGCACCTGCGCCGCCTTGCCGGTGAAGGCGGCAAACAGCACGTCTCCATCGACATTTTCGGCAAAATGCTTGGCAAGCGTCGTCTTTCCCGTGCCGGCATAGCCGAACAGGCGAAAGAGCGGCGAGCGCCCTTCCTTCAGCCATTTCGAAACAGCCTTCAGGGCTTCATCTTGTTGCGGCGCAAATTGCATGACCGCAGGACTTGGCAGGATTCGCGGGCTTTAGGCAAGGCGAAAACGGCAAATCGCCCGGCCGGACGATCATCAGTTCCACTGCCGGTCCGCGCCACTGGCGCACATCGACGGGTCCTGCCCCATAGCCTCGGTGAGAAAATTCAGAACCGTCTTGACGCGCAGCGGCATGTTGCGCCGCGAGGGATAGACGACGGTAACCGGCAGCCGGCTCGGCTGGAAATCCTTCATCACGGGGACCAGCCGGCCGGCAGCGATATCGGGCATAGCGATGATGTGCGAGAGTACCGCAAGACCCGCTCCAGCAAGGGCTGCCCGGTGAATGGCGACGGCATTGCAGGCGGTCAGCCGCGGTGAGATCCGCACCGATATGTCTTCCGAGCCATTCGAGAAGGACCAGCTATTGGCCTCGCCTGCCCTGTTGTAACACAGGCATTCATGGTCCTTGATCTCCTTCGGTGCGCGGGGAGCCGCCCTGCGCGCGAGATAGGCGGGAGCTGCAACGAGGAAAGCGGTCGTCCAGCCGATCCGCCGGCAGACTAGGCTGCTGTCGGCGACCTGGCCCAAGCGCACTTCGAGATCCAGGCGCTCCTCGATCATATCCGAGCCCTGCTCCCTGAAGATGAGTTCGACCGAGAGCTTCGGATAGGCGGCGAGAAGATCGCCGAGCCGCTCGCTGAGATAGAGGCCGAGTGGTGCTGGAACGCTGAGCCTGACCTTTCCCGAGGCCATGGCTCCGTCCGATCCGGCCGCATCGCCAAGCTCCTCAACCGCTTCGAGAATCCGCAGCGCCATCGGCAGCATCCGCTCCCCCTCTGCCGTCAGCGACAGGCCGCTCGTCGTGCGATGCAGGAGGCGAGTGGCGAAATGGCCTTCGAGGGCTGCGACCTGTCGCGAGACCGCCGGCTGCGTCACGTCGAGATCGTGCGCCGCCGCCGAGAACGAACCTGTCTCCACGACGCGCTGAAAGGTCCGCAATGCCGAAACGATATCCATCCCCTGCCCCTCATACTTTTGCGCATAGGCCTTATGCAGCCAGATTAAGCGAGAATGGCTTTACAGTCCAGCGATTACGGATATCTTCTATCCATAAGGATATTTAATGTCCTTAATTAGAGGAGAAGTTACATGACCCAGCGACTGAACTACGCCCAGCAGTCCCCCGAGCTTTTCAAGAAATTCATGGAATTCAGCATGGCGCTGAAGGGCAGCGTGATCGACGAGAAGCTGCAGGCCCTCGTCGAGATCCGCGCTTCGCAGATCAATGGATGCGGCTTTTGCCTCGACATGCATGTGAAGCAGGCCAAGATTCTCGGCGAGACGGAACTGCGGCTCTACCACGTCGCCATCTGGCGGGAATCGAACCTGTTCATCCCCCGCGAGCGCGCAGCCCTTGCCTGGACCGAAGCCCTGACGAAGCTGCCCGAGGGCGGCGTTCCAGACGAGATTTACGAACGGGTGCGCGGCCAGCTTTCCGAGAAGGAAATCTCGGACCTGACCTTTGTCGTCATGGCCATCAACGCCTGGAACCGCGTCAATGTCGGCTTCAAGACCGTACCCGGCGCGGCCGACAAGGCTTACGGCCTCGATAAGGCCGGGCTGAACTAAACCTTCGAATTCACCGCATCATTCAACTTTAACGCTGCCGCATCGCGGCAGCGAAGGGAGATCTGTTATGAAAATCGTTGTCATCGGCGGAACCGGCCTCATCGGTTCAAAGACTGTCGAACGCCTGCGCAAGCGCGGCCACGAAGTGATCGCAGCCTCACCGAACTCCGGCGTCAACACGATCACCGGAGAAGGACTGGCGGAGGCGCTCTCAGGCGCCGAAGTCGTGCTCGACCTCGCCAATTCGCCGTCCTTCGAGGACAAGGCCGTGCTCGAATTCTTCGAGACCTCGGGCCACAATCTTCTCGCCGCCGAAAAACTCGCCGGCGTCAAGCATCATATCGCTCTCTCCGTCGTCGGCACCGAGCGTCTGCAGGAAAGCGGCTATTTCCGCGGCAAACTCGCCCAGGAAAAACTGATCAAGGCATCGGGAATTCCCTACACCATCGTCCATTCGACGCAGTTCATGGAATTCCTTGCCGGCATCGTGCAATCGGGCACGGTCGGCCAGACTGTCCGCCTGTCGCCCGCCTACATTCAGCCGATCGTTTCCGACGACGTCGCCGACGTCATGGCGGATGTGGCTGTGGCATCGCCCGCTAATGCGACGATCGAGATATCAGGTCCGGAACGGGCGCGCCTCAGCGAACTCGTCGCCCGGTATTTGAAGGCCATGAAGGACCCGCGCACCGTCGAGGCCGATGCCGAGGCGAAATATTTCGGCGCGAGACTCAATGACCAGTCGCTCGTTTCCGACAACGACCCGCGGCTCGGCTCGATCACCTTCGAGCAGTGGTTTGCGAAGTCCGCCCAGCCGAAGTGATCCGACTTGCCCTGAGGACGCGGCCGCTCGGGCGCGTCCTGCCCAAACCCTATCAACCGTGGAGATTCCAATGACCAGAACACATTTCCTCGCCGCCGCTCTTGCTTGCCTGGCGTTCACCGGCGCTGCCGCCGCGGACGGTAACAATGCTGCCAAGGTCACGCTCGTCTATGAGCACGAACTTCCGAACGTACCGGGTAAGAGCATCAAGGGTGTGTTGGTCGAATATGGCCCGGGTGGCTCCTCCGAAGGCCACGCCCATCCCGATACGGCCTTCATCTACGCCACCGTGCTCGAAGGGTCGATCCGCAGCCAGGTCAATGATGGGCCGGTCAAGGTCTACCAGGCCGGAGAGAGCTTCTCCGAAATGCCGGGCGACCGCCATGGTGTCAGCGCCAACGGCAGCGACACCAAGCCCGCCCGCCTGCTTGCCGTCTTCGTCGTCGACACCAGCCAGCAAGAGCTGACCTACCCGCTGAAGAACTGACGATCCGTCTTGCAGCGCCGCGCCTCTTACCAGACGAGCAAAGAAGGCTGTAACACTTTCAATCCCCGCATCGGCCCGAAAATCGATTCCGATTTTCGGGCCGATGCGCTGGTCATTCGCGCCGGCCGATGCTTGCGCGGGCGGCCGACATACTGAATCATGTGCCGCCCGCCATTCCGGAGACTGAGAGATGATTCACGACGTGCTCTTCGGCAAGCCTTTGATATCCCTGATAACAGTCGGCTTTGCCGGTATCGTCGTCTGGTACTTCCTTTCCCGCCAACGGCCGACGACGCGGCTGGTGGTGCAGATCCTCTTCTTTGCGGTGATGACGCTGATCCTTGTCGTCAGCGGCATCGAACCCCACCGGTTTCAAGGATATGAGTCCGAGGATCCGCAGGCTTTGCTCGTCATTGTTGCAAAATCGCTCTGGTGGATCCATCTGGCATGGGCCGTCATAGGTTTCATCAGGCTGTATCTGGTGCTGGAGGGCAATCCGCGGGAGGCCCGCCTGCTCCAGGATCTCGTCATCGGCGTCGTCTATATCGGCATGGCTCTGTCGGTTCTGGCCTTCGTCTTTGGCGTGCCGATCGGAACCCTCGTTGCCACCTCGGGCGTGGTCGCCATCATTCTCGGTCTGGCGCTTCAGAATACGCTCGCCGACGTCTTCTCCGGCATCGCCCTGACACTCGGCCGGCCATATGTCATCGGCGACTGGATCCTTCTCAGCGACAGCACGGAGGGACGCGTCGTCGAAAGCAATTGGCGCGCCACACACATCCTGACCGGTGCCAACAATGTCGTCGTTCTGCCGAACAGTTTTTTGGCGAAGCTCGGACTGACCAACATCAGCCGGCCCGACGAAACCCATCTGCTGACTCTCACCGTCCGCGTTGCACCGACGCGCATGCCCGAAGCGATCCAGCGCGTTATGGAAGCGGCGTTGGCAAGCTGCAATTCGATCTTGCGCGAGCCGCCGCCGGTGGTCGCGCTCAAGGGACTTGATGCCGCTGCGCTGGAAATCGATCTCTATTTCAGGGTGACGAGCCCGAACCGGCGCGCCATTGCGCGAAGCGAGGTGCTCGATCTCGTTTACCGCCATTGCAAATCCGCCGGCCTGCTGCTCGCCGCTCCGGCCAGCGCCGCAATCGTGACGACCGGCCTGCCGACGGAAGAGGACGCGCGCCCACCCAGCGTGACACCACGCGAACTGATCGAGGCCATTCCGGTCTTTACGATGCTGACATCGGATGAAAAGGCAAAACTCGCCGATATCACGGCTGTCCGACAGTTCCGCAAGGGTGACGTCATCGTGGGCGAGGGCGAAATGCTGCCCTCACTGATGATGGTGCGCGCCGGCATCATCGCGGCGAGGAACGCAGGCGAGGAACGCGGACGGCTCGCCCCGGGCGACTTTTTTGGCGAGACCGGACTGCTCGCCGGCATGCAGGAAGTGTGCACCCTGGAGGCTCTGACCCCCGTTACCGCCTATGAGATCAACCAGGAGGCCTTCGCGCCGCTACTAAGCGAACGTCCGGCGCTGGCGGAAGAAATCGCCGACCACCTAGCCAGCCGCGCCGAGCGATTCCGCAATAGCGCCTCCTTGCCCCCGGAACATGCCCGCAGGGCCCATGCCATCCTGAAAGCTATCAGAACTATCTTCAAGGCATAGAGACCGGTACCCCGCTCAGCCGGCGCGCTTGAGCACCCATTCGAACGTGCTCCGCCAAATGTCGGCCGGCACTTCCTCGGACAAGGTGCCGACCAGATCGGAAAGCCGCACGCGCCTCAGAGTATCGCGCCAGGCTTCGTCGGCTTCCCACATGATGCGGGCGACCGCGCAGGGCTTGCTGTCGCAATAACCGGCCGGCCGGCAGGGATTGTTTTCCCGGATGTTCGTGCAGGTGAAGCTGCGCGCCTTCCCCTCGACCGCCTCAACGATCTCAAGAAAATTGATCTCCGACGGAGCCTGGGCAAGCCGGTAGCCGCCGCTCGGCCCGAGCGTGGTCTCGACCAGCGACGCCTGCGAAAGGCTCTGCAGCGCCTTGGAGAGATATTCCTTCGGCAGGCCATGAAGCTCGGCGAGCGCCTTGGTGGAAAGATACCTGCCCTCTGGCAGGCCCGCGAGAATGGCGCAGCAGTGAAGCGCCCACTCGACCTGGCTTTTCAGGATCATTCAGCAACTCGTGTGATGGCTGGCTCTGCCAATGGAATTAAGGACATATCATATCCGAAAACCGGCCCGATGTAAATGACCTGCAAAAGCAGCGTCTTGCTGCTTGAACGATGACACTCGACGAGATCACCAGCGCCGAATACATCTCCGTCGGGGTCATCAGGTAAGGCGGTCCGGAACGGCAAGCGTTGCGATCACGTCGAATTCGCCGCGGTCGAGGCCAAAATCGCAAGTGTCGCCTCGATACTGGGACGCACCAGGTTCGACAGCCGGAAGGCCCGCCCAGGATCGCCATCGGCTCCGTGTCGAACGCCGACCGGACATACGCGGGTGAAACGGCTTCGGCCCACCTCGCCCGCCGTGAAAACTTTTGCTGCGTCTGGAATAAAACCACCGCGCCTCGTGTCTCATCTCAGGTATCGCAAGATTGCGTGCCCAATCTGAGGAGAGATATCATGAAATCCGTGAAATTCCTGTCCGTCGTGGCTGCCGCCGCCTTTGCCGCGACTGCTGCTTTCGCCGCCCCTCCTGTCAAGACCGTCGAATCCGAAAAGGGCAAGGTGATTGCCGGCGAAAACGGCATGACGCTCTACACCTTCAAGAAGGACGCGAAGGGCGTTTCCAATTGCAACGGCGATTGCGCCAAGAACTGGCCTCCGCTGATGGCGGCTTCCGATGCTAAGGCCGATGGTGCATATTCGATCATCGAGCGCAAGGATGGCAAGAAGCAATGGGCCAAGGACGGCATGCCGCTCTATTTCTGGGTCAAGGACAAGAAGATGGGCGACATCACCGGCGATGGCGTCGGCGGCAACTGGGATCTCGCCAAGCCTTGATCGCCAAGATCCCGATCACAAGCGAGTTGCCGGCGTGAAAACACCCGCACCCGAAACCTTTGAGGGCCAGATCCTGGCCCTCCTGCCGTCGCTCAGGCGCTATTCGCGCAGCCTGACGCGCTCGGATGCCGATGGCGAGGACCTGCTCCAGGATTGCGTCGAAAAGGTTCTCACGCGCCGCGGCCAATGGCGCGGTCTCAACCTGCGCGGCTGGGTTCTGACCATCATGACCAATCTCTACCGCAACGGCCGGCGCGGCAAGGCGCGCGACGGCCTTGTCGAGCTTGACGCCGCAGAGGATCTCGCCGCGTCCGAACCGCCGGCCGATCCACTGGAACGCGCCCGGCTGGACGATGCGCTGAACAGCCTTTCGGAGGAATACCGCGCCGTGCTGATGCTTGTCGTTATTGAGGGATACACGTATGGCGAGGTCGCAGACGCGCTCGATATCCCCATCGGCACCGTCATGTCTCGCCTGTCGCGCGCCCGCCGGCGCGTCGCCGAGCGATTGAAGGCCGACAATATCATTACGCTCCGGAGACCGAAATGAACGAGACCAATCCGAGCGTCACCGAAGCCGACCTCCACGCCTATGCCGACGGCCAGCTGCCGGAAACGGCACGCCCCCGCATCGAGGTTTTCCTGGCCGACAATCCCGACGAGGCGGCGATGGTCGCCGAATGGCAGGCGCAGAATACAGGCATCCGATCGCTGTTTGCAGGCTATGAAAAAACAAAGGAAACCGACGCTCTCCTTGTTTCGCCGCCGCGCGGCATCTCTTCCGGGCGGAAACGCGCCGCGATCGCCGCAGCCGCCCTCCTCGTCTTCGCGCTCGGCGCCGTCAGCGGTCACTATGGTCCGGCCCTTCTGGAAAAACCGGAGTTGCAGCTTGCCGCCTCCGAAACCCTGCCGAAACAGGCTGAGACCGCCTTCATGGTCTATGCCACCGAGGTTCGCCACCCCGTCGAAGTCTTCGCCAACGAGGAGGCCCATCTCGCCACTTGGCTCGGCAAACGCTTGGCGATAGAGAATCTCAAGATCCCGAATTTGCAGTCGCTCGGCTTCAAGTTGGTCGGCGGCCGCTTGTTGCCAGTCGATGGCAGGCCGGGCGCCATGTTCATGTACGAAAACCAAGCCGGCGAGCGACTGACCGTCCTGGTCGGCCGCAACACGGAAAACCGCACGACGAGTTTCCGCTTCGCCTCATCCGACAATCTCGAGACCTTCTACTGGATCGACGGCGAACTCGGCTACGCCGTCACCGGCGAAATCTCCCGCGAGACGCTGCGGGAGGTAGCTGAGGAGTGCTACCGACAATTCCCGTCGTGAGGATCACCGCGAGGGATCGTTGCTGAGCTCGATCGGCCGGCCGTGCGGCGTCGCTTCTGCCGCCCGCTGCCAGCTTTGTTGCAGCGCCAGGATCGTATCTGCATTGGCAATCCCGCGGCTGACGATGAGGTCCGAGAGAGCCGCCACCCAGCAGTCGAAATAGTCGCTCCCGTCTTCGGCCCGGCCGGGCTTGTGCAATTGCGCAGATAGTGTCGCGGCCCATTCGCTCCAGCTGAACAGGCCGTTTGCATGCAGGTGCACGGTCATGGCAAAAGCTTCGGCAGCCCATGGCTCGGGAAAAACCGGCTCGCCCTCCGGCGATCTCGGCAGCCCGGACGATTGCGTCAGCGGCGATGTCTCATGCCGGCTCAAGATAGCTCTCCCAGGCATCGATCGATACCGTCAGTGATGGATCGGCGCCCTCGCCCCAGACCTCGCCGCCGCTGAAGACCACCGTGTAAAGCCATTGCGGGTTCTCGCCCTTGCCATGAGCATTATCGTCGGGAAAGACGAAAGAGCCCTGCACCGTCTCGACCATTCCGGTCCTGGCGCGGGCATACCGCGGCAGGCGCGTATGTGTGACCGGATTGAAATTCTTGGTCTTCACCGTCTCACCGACCACGAAGAGCGGCGCGGTCTCGACCGGACGATCGCAAGGGCCGCCTTTTGCCAGAACGCCGGGCACCATATCCGCCTTCAGCACCCGCTTCGGAACCGCTCCCGCCTGCTGCGCATGGCCGGACAGCAACTCCGCGCGAGTCGCAAAGCCGTGCCGTTTGAGCAGCTTATCGATGCCGCGGATCCAGATCTCGTAGTAGCTGGCAGCGAGATAATCGGCCGGCGGAATATTCTCGCGCGCATGCCGGCTTTCATCGATCGTCCATGCGCCGAACGCGCCGCAGGAAAGCGTGATGCCGAGCGCCCGCTTTTCCCATTCGGCATGGAAACAGGGCTCGTCCTGTTCGGGCGCGACAGGACCAAAGCCCATCTGCCCGCCGAGATCATGCGGTCCGTTCATGTGGCGCTCTCCGGCCTGCTCACAACCGCCGTGCCGATCATCGCATCGCGGCTCACCAGATCCGCAAGCGACTCCTCGTCCATTCCGTCGGTCCCTTCAGGCCGTTCGGGAATGACGAGGTAACGCAGCTCCGCCGTCGAATCCCACACGCGGATCTTCTTGTCCTCCGGCAGCGTCAGCCCAAATTCGGCCAGCACGCCACGCGGATCGATGACGGCGCGCGAGCGATAGGCCGGCGCCTTGTACCAGACCGGCGGCAGGCCAAGCACCGACCAGGGATAACAGGAGCAGAGCGTGCAGACGACGAGATTATGGGTCTCGGCCGTGTTGAAGACGGCGCGCATATGCTCGCCCTGTCGGCCGGTATAACCAAGGCTGGCGATGGCCGCCGTCGCATCGCGCTTCAGCCAGTCGGCGAAATCGGCATCGCTCCAGGCCCTGGCGACGACATGGGCGCCGTTTCTCGGTCCCACCTTTGTCTCGTAGGTCTCGACGATCGCATCGATTGCCGCCGGATCGATCAGCCCCTTCTCCGTCAGCAGCGTTTCCAGCGTCTTCACCCGCGCCTGCATGTCGGAATAATGGTTGTCATGATCGTGCCCGTGGGCGTGCTCATCTCCGTGAGCATGGTCGTCGTCATGGTCGTGCAAGGCGAAGCCCTCCCGAAACTGCCCGCTAGTTCTATCATACACCACACGCCCGCCAAGCCCTCCTATGCCACTCACGCTTTTCCGCTAATCTCCTGCCATGAACATTCTGATTCTCGGCGCAACCGGCTTCATAGGCTCCGTCGTCGCGGCCCGGCTCGTTGCCGACGGCCACGCCGTGACTGGCCTCGGCCGCAATCCCACGCGTGCACGCCTGAAACAGCCAGCGATCGACTGGCGACGCGCAGATCTCTCGCGCATGACGAAAGCGACGGATTGGGACGAGATCCTCAAGGACCAGCATGTCGTCGTCAATTGCGCCGGCGCCCTGCAGGACGGCCTGTCGGATGATCTGTCGGCCACGCAGGCAGAGGCGATGCTGGCGCTCTATTCCGCCGCAAAAGGCTCATCGCGCCCGTTGATCGTGCAGATATCGGCAAAGACGGCGGGAGCCGCGAGCGATCTTCCCTTCCTCGCCACCAAGCGGCGAGCCGACGAGGCGCTGGCGGCAAGCGGCCTGCCTCACCTCATCCTGCGCCCTGCCCTCGTTCTCGGCCGCAATGCCCACGGCGGTTCGGCGCTGCTGCGGGCGCTTGCCGCCTTTCCCCTGGTGCTGCCACTGGTTCATGCCGAAAGTCCGGTCGAAACACTCTCTGTGGACGATGTGGCGGAAGCCGTGTCGCGGGCGGTCTCCGGCGGCATCTCCGGCGATGTCCATCTTGCCGCCAACGAAGTTCTGACGCTCGCCGATCTCGTCAGCCTTCACCGCCAGTGGCTCGGCCTGCCGCCCGCCCGCGTGTTTGCTCTTCCCGGCTGGCTTGCCGGCCCGGTGACGTGGCTTGCCGATCTATCAGGATTGCTCGGCTGGCGTTCGCCGCTGCGCTCGACGGCGATGACTGTCATAACCGAAGGCGTGCGGAGCTCGAAAAAAGGGGGCGGCCTTGCCTTGACACCCGCGGCAGCAACGCTCGCGGCCAATCCCTCCGGCGTACAGGATCTCTGGTTTGCCAGGCTCTATCTTCTGAAGCCGCTCGTCATATCGGGCCTGTCCGCTTTCTGGCTGCTCTCAGGTTTGATCCCGCTGCTGGCGTTGGAGAATACGTCCGCGCATTTCCTGCCGTTCATGCCTGAGCCCGCAGCAACGGCGCTGACGCTTGCAACCTGCCTGATCGACATCGCTCTCGGCGCTGCCGTCCTCCTTCGCCCGCTGGCGAAACGTGCCCTTCTCGGGATGCTGGCCGTGTCGTTCGCCTATCTTGCCGGCGCCAGCCTGCTCGAACCCGCCCTCTGGCTCGATCCGCTCGGTCCACTCGTCAAGGTGCTGCCGTCGATGCTGCTGACACTCATCGCACTTGCCACCCTGGATGAACGCTGATGCTTGAGGAATGGCTGCTGCTTGCCCATGTCGTCGGCGCAACCATGCTCTTCGGCACCGGCGCCGGCATCGCCTTCTTCATGGCGATGGCGCACCGGACACGCGATCCCAAGCTGATCGCCCATGTTGCGGCAACGGTGGTGGTCGCCGACACCCTCTTCACCGCCACCGCAGCCATTCTCCAGCCGGTGACCGGCTATCTGCTGGCCCGGTCGATCGGCTGGGAGCTGTCGGAGGGCTGGCTTGCGCTGTCGCTGCTGCTTTATGTGGTGACCGGCCTGTTCTGGCTGCCCGTCGTCTGGATCCAGATCCGGCTGCGCGATCTTGCCCGCGCCGCAGCAGCGGCGGGAAAAGCCCTGCCGCCGGCCTATTTCAGCCTCTACCGCATCTGGTTTGCTTTCGGCTTTCCGGCCTTCTCAGCCATCATCGGCATTCTCTGGCTGATGCTGACAAAGCCGTCGATCGCTCTATTTTAGCATCGGCCAGAGGCTTAGCACCAACAGCACTGCCATGCTGATATTGAACCATTTCAGTCGCACGGGATCCGAAAGCCATTCCCTGAGCGCCGAGCCGAAGCCGGCCCAGGTCGACACGCTGGGCACATTGACTGCCGCGAAAGCGAGACCGACGATCAGCACGCTCGCGAGGTAGAGTTGCGGATTGGTATAGGTCGCCATCGCGGTGACCGCCATCACCCAGGCTTTCGGATTGACCCACTGGAAGGCCGCCGCCGCGACGAACGACATCGGCTCGACGCCAGTGCTGCCTTCGCTGAGCGAGCGCGAGGTAGCGATCTTCCAGGCGATCCAGACGAGATAGGCGCCGCCTGCAAACTTCAGCGCCGTATAGACTACGGGCACCGTGTGTAGCAGCGCGCCGAGCCCGAAGCCGACGCCGATGAGCAGCGAAAAGAACCCAACGCCGATGCCAAACATATGCGGGATCGTCCTGCGGAAACCGAAATTCACGCCCGATGCGAAGAGCATCATATTGTTCGGCCCCGGCGTGATCGAGGTCGTGAAGGCGAAGAGAACGAGGGCGAGAAATGTATCCAGCGGCATGCGACCTCCCGAAGCCAGCTTTCCTGCGGCCTGTTTATTTAGGTCAGCATAACTGTCCTAAACCATCGATGCCATGACATCATTGTCATGGTGACAGGATTACTTGAAAGATGGCGACACGGCCCAATCTCCTGTCAAAGGGACAGAAAACCATGCAGGACGACCCGATTCCATCGATCACATTCCCGAACGGCACCGAGGTGCCGGCGCTCGGCCAGGGCACCTGGGCCATGGGCGAGGATGCCGGCCATGCCAAGGCCGAGATCGAAAGCCTCAAGGCCGGCATCGATCTCGGCATGACGCTGATCGACACCGCCGAAATGTACGGCGACGGTGGCGCCGAGGAGATCGTCGGCCAGGCGATCAGGGGCCGGCGCGACGAGGTCTTCATCGTCAGCAAGGTCTATCCCTGGAATGCCAGCCTGCATGGTACGATCGAGGCCTGCGAGCGCAGTCTCGAACGGCTGGGCACCGATCGCATCGATCTCTATCTGCTGCACTGGCGCGGCAATTATCCGCTCACAGAGACCGTCGCGGCCTTCGAAACGTTGAAGGCATCGGGCAAGATCGGTGCCTGGGGCGTCTCCAATTTCGACACCGACGACATGGAGGAACTGCTTGGAGTGCCCAATGGCGCCAACGTCGCCGCCAACCAGGTGCTCTATAACCTTTCCCGCCGCGGCATCGAATTCGATTTGCTGCCCTGGTGCCAGAGCCGCGGCATTCCCATCATGGCCTATTCGCCGATCGACCAGGGAAGCATCCTGCACCATCCCGAGCTGATCCACATCGCCAAGGCCTATCAGGCAACGCCCGCCCAACTGGCCCTCGCCTTCCTGCTGGAACGCGACGGCGTCATCGTCATTCCGAAGACGGCAAATGCCGAACGCGCAGCGGAAAACCGCGACTGCGTCTCGCTCGACATTACCGACGATGACTGGGATGCCCTCGACGCCGCCTTTCCACCGCCCACAAAGAAAAAACCGCTGGAGATGCTCTGACCTTCAGCGGCTTTCCCAGCATCGAGTTTAGATGCCCAGCCTGTAATCTTACATGCCCGGGCTGTAATCTCTACATGCCCGGGCTGTAATCTTTACATGCCCTGCACGCCGCGGTTCATCGCCGCAATCCCGGTACGGCACACCTCGATGAGGCCAAGCGGCTTCATGATCGCCACGAACTGATCGATCTTCGACGATTTGCCGGTGATCTCCAGAATGAAGTGACCGACCGTCGCATCCACTACCTTGGCATGGAAGGCATCGGCAAGGCGCAGCGTCTCGGCACGCATCTCGCCCTCGCCGATCACCTTGACCAGCGCGACTTCGCGCTCGATCGGCCGGTCCTGGCCGAGCTCGCGGGCACGCACCGTCAGGTCGACGACGCGATGCACCGGCACGATGCGCTCGAGCTGCGCCTTGATCTGCTCCAGCACCTGCGGCGTGCCGCGTGTGACGACGGTGATGCGGGAAAGATGCGCCTGATGCTCGGTCTCGGAGACGGTCAGGCTCTCGATATTGTAGCCGCGGCCGGAGAACAGGCCGATGACCCGGGCAAGAACGCCCGGTTCGTTGTCGACGAGAACCGAAAGCGTGTGGCTTTCGACGGCCGCCGTTTCCGGCGAGATGAAATAGGCGGAGCCCGTGGGCTGTAGGTGTGCGTTCATGGCGATGTTTACTCTTCCCTTTTAGACGAGCGCGCGGCCCTTGGCATCGATCGCATTGGCGACCGCTTCGTCGGTGGCTTCGTCCGGCAACAGCATTTCGTTATGAGCCTTGCCCGAGGGGATCATCGGGAAGCAGTTGGCGAGATTGGCGACGCGGCAATCGAAAATGACCGGCTTCCTGACCTCAATCATCTCCAGAATGGTGTCGTCGAGATTTTCCGGCTTTTCGCAGCGCAGGCCGACGGCGCCATAGGCTTCCGCCAGCTTGACGAAATCGGGCATCGCCTCCGTGTAGGAGTTGGAAAGACGATTGCCATGCAGCAGCTGCTGCCACTGGCGCACCATGCCCATATATTGGTTGTTCATGATGAAGATCTTGATCGGCGCATCGTGCTGGATCGCCGCCGACATTTCCTGGATGCACATCTGGATCGAGGCGTCACCGGCAATGTCGATGACGAGGCTGTCGGGATGGGCGATCTGCACGCCGAGTGCTGCCGGCAGGCCGTAGCCCATCGTGCCGAGGCCGCCCGAAGTCATCCAGCGGTTCGGCTGCTCGAAACCGAAGAACTGTGCCGCCCACATCTGGTGCTGGCCGACCTCGGTGGTGATGTAGGTATCGCGGTCCTTGGTGTGGGCGAAGAGCCGCTCCAGCGCATATTGCGGCATGATGACATCATTGCTCTTCGTATAGGCGAAGGAGTTGCGTGCCCGCCAGCGGGCGATATCGGTCCACCAGTCGTCCAGGCGACCCTTTTCCGGCTTCTTCGGCAGCGCCCGCCACAGGCGGACCATGTCTTCGAGGACATGGCCGACATCGCCGCGGATGCCGATATCGACGCGGACGTTCTTGTTGATCGAGGATGGATCGATATCGATATGGATCTTCTTCGAGGTCGGCGAAAAGGCATTGAGACGGCCGGTGATGCGGTCGTCGAAACGCGCGCCGATGCAGACCATGACGTCGCAATCGTGCATCGCCATGTTGGCCTCGTAGGAGCCGTGCATGCCTAGCATCTTCAGCCAGTTCTTGCCCGAAGCGGGATAGGCGCCGAGGCCCATCAGCGTCGAGGTGATCGGGAAATCGGTGAGTTCGACCAGCTCACGCAGCAGCTTGGAAGCCTCGGGGCCGGAATTGACGACGCCGCCGCCGGAATAGATGACGGGACGGCGCGCATTCGCCATCAGCTCGATTGCCGCATGGATCTGGTTGAGGTCGCCCTGGATCTTCGGCTGGTAGCTCTTCTGGATCGTGTAGTCGGCGGGAGGCGTGTAGGTGCCGGTCGCAAACTGCACGTCCTTCGGAATATCGACGACGACAGGGCCCGGACGGCCGGATTGGGCAATGCGGAAGGCCTCGTGAATGACGGCGGCAAGCTCGTTGACGTCCTTGACCAGCCAGTTGTGCTTGGTGCAGGGGCGGGTAATGCCGACCGTGTCGCATTCCTGGAAGGCGTCGGAGCCGATCAGCGAGGTCGGAACCTGGCCGGTCAGGCAGACGAGCGGGATCGAATCCATCAGCGCGTCCTGAAGCGGCGTGACCGCATTGGTAGCGCCTGGGCCAGAGGTGACCAGCATGACGCCGACTTTGCCGGTGGAGCGGGCGTAGCCTTCGGCTGCATGGCCGGCGCCCTGCTCGTGTCGGACGAGGATGTGCTTGACGTCTTCCTGCTGGAAGATCTCGTCGTAGATCGGCAGGACCGCGCCGCCGGGATAGCCGAAAATATGTTCGACGCCGTTGTCCTTCAGCGCCTTGAGAACGATCTCCGCCCCCGTCATCCGATTGCCTGCCGCCTGATTGTCCGTGCTCATCTGTCTGTTCCGTTTGATGCTGGGATTGCGTTTGTGGCCGGAAGCCCGAATTTCGGGCATAAAAAAAGGCCCCTGAGGAGCCTGTCATCTAGCGCATGGGTGGCTATCGCCGGATGGTTACACCATCCTGCCCATGCGCTTTCCCACCACGATAAGAGCCGTTGCGATTTTCATGGTCGGAAGTGATAGACAGAAAATTTCGCAGCGTCAACGCATGCCGCAATAAAAAACTCCCCCCGCCAGCATCCCCGAAAATCGATAGGATGAAGGATTTGTTAAAGGATCGACTTTATTCTTTTACGCTACCGCAGGGAGTAGCCCTTTGCTCAACAACGACTTGCGCATGTCTGGCAAGGCAGGCGAGCACGATCGCCGCGATGGCCATGCGCCGGGAAATCGCTTTCTCGGCCGCGTCGTCGCATGCAGCGGTTCGCGGGCGACGATTGCCGCGGTCGCCGAACAAGGCGGCACCGATCTGACCGAACTCTGGTCCGTGGGGCGGCTGATTTCGATCAGCGTCGGCCGCAACCGCGTCGTCGCACTCGTCTATCAGATGAACACCGGCAGCCATGCCTGGGGCGAAGGCGAAGACAATATTTTCAAGATCGAGACAGAGCTGCTCGGCGAAGTGCGTGTCGACGAGGACGGGCGCGAGGAATTCTCGACCGGCATCTCGCGTTATCCTTATCTCGGCGCCATCGCCCACCGCATCCGATCCGCCGACCTGATGCGCATCTACGATGCCGGCGAAGGTACGACCGCCGTCATTGGCAAGCTGACGCAGGACGAAAGCATCGATGCGGCGATCCACATCCCCACTATGCTCTCCAAGCATTTCGCCGTCGTCGGCTCCACCGGCGTCGGCAAGTCGACGGCCGTGTCGCTGCTCCTGCACAAGGCGATCGCGGCGGATCCGAAGCTGCGCGTCCTGATCCTCGATCCGCATAACGAATTTGCCGCCGCCTTTCCCGAGCACGCCGTCACCATCGATACCGATACGCTCGACCTGCCCTTCTGGCTGATGCGGCTGGAGGAATTTGCCGAGGTCGTGTTTCGCGGCCGCCCGCCGGTGCCTGAAGAGCTCGACATGCTGCGCGATATCATGCCGGAGGCCAAGCGCGCCTTCCGCGGCAGCGACAACTCGCTGGTGCGCCGCACGACGGAAAAGAGCTCGATCACTGCCGACACGCCGGTTCCCTACCGCATGGCCGATCTGCTGGCGCTGATCGACGAGCGCATCGGCCGCCTGGAAGGCCGCGCGGAAAAGCCCTTCCTGCGGTCGCTGAAGATGCGTCTCATCGCTGCGATCAACGATCCGCGCTACCACTTCATGTTCTCCAACAACACGATCAGCGACACGATCACCGAAACCATCGCGCAGATCTTCCGCATCCCCGGCGAGAACCGGCCGATCTGCACTTTCCAGCTCGCCGGCATCCCCTCCGAGGTCGTCAATTCTGTTGCCTCCGTACTCTGCCGCATGGCCTTCGAGGTGGCGCTGTGGAGCGACGGCGCTATCCACATGCTCGTCGTCTGCGAGGAAGCTCACCGCTATATCCCCTCCGATCCAAGTCTAGGCTTCGTGCCGACGCGCCAGGCGATCGCCCGCATCGCCAAGGAAGGCCGCAAATACGGCGTCTCGCTCGGCATCATCACCCAGCGCCCCGGCGAGCTCGATCAGACGATCCTGTCGCAATGTTCGACGCTCTTTGCCATGCGCCTTGCCAACGACCGAGACCAGGAAATCATCCGCTCGGCCATTCCGAACTCGTCGATCTCGACGACGAGCTTCATCTCCTCGATCGGCAATGGCGAAGCGATCGCCTTCGGCGAGGCGATCAGCGTGCCGATGCGCATGCGCTTTTCCCGCGTCGACGAAAAGCTCCTGCCGAAGGCGAGCAGCGCCAACAGCAAGAACAGCGAAGAAGATCCGGATACGGTCGATCTGCGCAAGATCGTCACCCGCATGCGGGCGGTGACCGTCGGACCCGACATTTCGAATTTCCAGCAGAGCTATGCCGCGTCCGCCGCAGACTTCGACGAGGCTGATCCAACCGACGAGGATCTCGACGCGAAGCAATACACGCCGCCCGTCTCTTCCGCCGCGCCGCCCGCCCCCGCGCCGCTTGAATCCTACCGCCGCGAACTGCTGCCGCAAACACCGCGGCTGGACCCCGCCACGTCACCCGCGATCGATCCCAGGCTGGACGCGCTCCGCCGTGAGATGCGCCGCGATGAGCCGGTCTTTGCCCGGCCGGCACCGCCGGCGGATCAGCCCGCCGTCTCGCGCCGGGAGCCCGGCACATCGCTGCGCGAAAGCATCCTGAAAAAACCGCTGAGCAGCCTCTACAACAAGGATTGAGGCTTCAACTCGCTCTCCAATGCGATCAGTGGCTCGACGGCCTCGAGCACCCGTTGCCGGTCCATCGGCCCGAGCGGCAAGAGAGGGCGTGGGAGCTCTGTCCTGGCGAGTGAGAGAAGATCGATTAGCGTATAGATCACGCGAAGGCTTCCGAACGCCTTGAACGTTTGCCAGAGCGGCTCGATAAGACCATCGAGCCGACGCGCTTCGCCGCCCTCGCCCGCAATCGCGGCCCTGGTCAGGGCAAGGGCGACGCGCGGAAGCACTCCGCCGATAACGCTGTACCAGGCGTCGGCACCTGAAAGCAGCGCTTCGGCAGCGCCCCAGTCGCCGCTGTAGCCGATCGCAAGCTTGGTCTTCTCACGCAATGCCGCCAGTTCGCCTGTGAAATCGCCGTCAACTGGCAGAGGCATCTTCACCGCCCTGATCGTCTCGATGTCAGACAGGCGCTGCAGAAGGTCCCGGCTGAAGGTGAAGTGGGTCGTCCCGGGATTGTTGTAGATGCAAAGGGGCAGCTTCGCCGCCTCGGTGACCGCAAGGAAATGCTCGTAGGCTTCGTCCTGAGTAAGCGGCGTGTAGGACACCGGCGCAAGCAGAAGCGCATCTGCACCAGCGGCCTCGGCATCTCTCGCAAGGCTCCGGGCGTGGTCTGTCCTCAAAGCACCGACACCGACGACGAGGGGAACACGACCGCGAACGCACTCGACCGCGGCCTCGACGGCTCGCCGTCGCTCCTCGCATGTGAGAAAGGCGTAGATCCCGGTGCTGCCGAGAAGGCCTATCGAAGCGACGCCTGTATCGCACAGGCGTTCCAGCAGGCGGCAGAGAGCTTCGGTGTCGACCCGGCCATCCCTATCGGCGGGCGTTGGCGGAAAAGCCGAAAGGCCATGAAACGGAGAGGCGACAGACATGATGCGATCCTGAAATCCGGTCAATGTGAGAACAGAAGGCGCGATCCGGCGCCCGCGAAGAAGACGGCGAGACTGCCTTCGATCCACCGCCGCGCACGGGCGTAGCCGCGCACCATCGGCGCCGTCGAGAAGAGCACGGCATAGCCGGCAAATATCGAGATCCCGAGCAGCACGCATCCACCGAAAGCCGTGACGGCCATCTCCGGCGAAGCGCCGGGCTTCAGGCCGAGCGACATGATCGCCACCCAGGCCAGAACCGCCTTCGGATTGCCGAGATGCATCAGAACGCCGCGACGATAGAGTGTGCCGAGTTGCGCGGCGGGTCGAATGACCTCGCTTGCCGGTCTATCAGGGACGGCGGCCGAGCGGGCCGCCCTCCAGGCGAGCCAGAGAAGGTACAACCCGCCTCCGATCTTGAGAAGCAACAGGGCATGAGCATAGCGGACCAGAAGTGTCGAGATGCCGGTGACCGCGACCAGCCCCCAGCATGTCGACATCGTTATAACCCCGGCGGCAAGGGCGAGCGCGGGTCGACGCCCTTGCCGCATCGCCATATTCATGATGGCCATGTTGCTTGGTCCGGGACTGCCCGCAGCGATTGCGTAGGCAATGTAGACGACGAGAAGATCCTGCATTTGTGTTTTTTTCCAGAAGTTTGCGCTCGCGCACGGCACCACGCCGAAGACGAAAAATACGCCCTCGGGAAGTCGCCAATCCGCTTCCTTTTCTTTTAAAATTGGTCCACCATGAAGCTCCATTTTGAATAATTTTTATGGACCATTTTGAAATGTCCAAACGGCGCAGCACCATCGAAATCCCATCGCTCAACGCGATCGATCGAATGGCCAATGTCAGCCGTCAGCTTGCCCAGGCCTTGCGGAATGCAATCGCCTGCGGTGAGCTGAGGCCAGGCGAACGCCTTCCTTCGACGCGGAGCCTTGCGGCTTCGCTGAAGATCGCGCGCGGCACTGTCGTCGAGGTGTTCGATCAGCTGACTGCCGAAGGCTATCTCGAAGCGCGGGTCGGATCCGGAACTCGTATTGCCGCTCATCTGATGGGCGCAACGCCGGCGCTCCCGCCCGCGCCGGCAGCGCCATCAATCGCGGATGCTGTCGACTTGCCTTCCCAGGCTGCCCGACTGATCGCCATCGCCCGTGCGCTCACCCCGCACCCGCCCGTTCCCTTTGCCATCGCCGTTCCGGCTTGCGGCATTGCGCCCGACGACAACTGGCGCCGCCTCGGCAACCGCGTGCGCGCGTCGCGACAGGCCGCACCCTCGGGTTATCACGACCCTATGGGCTTGCTCGAACTCAGGCTTGCCATTGCCGACCACGTGCGGCGCGCGCGGGCCGTTCATTGCGAGCCGGAACAGGTCATCGTCACGTCAGGCACCCAGCAAGGCCTCTACATGGCGGGCCGGGTCCTTCTCTCGCGTGACGATCCGGTATGGGCCGAGGACCCGGCCTATCCCGGCTTGACGGCAGTGCTCGACGATCTCGGCGTACGGATGCACCGCCTGCCGGTCGATGCACAGGGAATGAACGTCGAACGCGGCCTCGAACTATGTCCGCAGGCCCGCGCCGCATTCGTCACCCCTTCGCACCAATATCCGATCGGGATGCCGCTCAGCATGGCGCGGCGCAATGCCTTGATCGCCTGGGCCGACCAAAATCATGCCTGGATCGTCGAGGACGACTACGACAGTGAGCTGCGTTATGCCGGACACCCCTTTCCCTCGATGCAAGGGCTGCGTCCGTCACGCGTCATCTATCTCGGCACCTTCAGCAAGGTGCTCTTTCCTTCCCTGCGCCTCGGCTACGTCATCGCCCCTTCTCCGCTCGCAGAAGCCTTTGCCGGCGCCCGAGCTATTCTCGACCGGCATTCGCCGACCGGCGAACAGCACGTTCTGGCGGCTTATATGCGGGAAGGCTATTTCGAAGCGCATATCCGGCGCATCCGCGGCCTCTATGCCGAACGCCGCGCTGTTCTGCTCTCGGCGCTCGATCGGGCCTTGCCTGAGGGGTGCCGCGTCCAAGAGAGCGACCAGGGCATGCATATTCTTCTGTGGCTGCCCGAGGAGGTCGACGACGTGCAACTCGCAGCCCGCGCCCTGTCTTCCGGCCTCGCCGTGCGTGCGATCTCCCCGATGTATGCCACGCGGCCGGCGCGCCCCGGCTTGATGCTGGGCTTCGGTGGATTTCTGCCGGAACAGCTGCAGGCGGCGACGGGCGGACTCGTCAAACTGCTGAGCCAGCAGATGTCTCAAGCAGCAGGCCCACAACAAACCTAAGCTGTCAGCCGTTCCCAGCTATCGTCCATCTGGTTGCGAAACCATGTCATTTGCCGCTTGGCATATTGCCGCGTCGCCGCAGCCCCCTTCTCCAGCACCTCCTCGCGCGTCATCTCGCCCCTGACCATCGCCGCAATCTGCGACACGCCGATTGCTTTCATCACAGGCGCCTCGGCCGGCAGGCCGAGCGCGAGCAGCGCCCTTACCTCATCTTCCGCGCCTTGCTGCAGCATCTTTTCGAAACGCCCGTTGATGCGCTGGTGCAGCACTGCTCTGTCTGGCAGCACGACGATCTTGCGGGCCTGGGTGGCGTCGATGACCTCCGCCCCCGACCGGCCCTGGAAATCGGCGATCGACCGTCCCGTCGCCTTCATCACTTCGAGCGCCCGGACGATGCGCTGCCCGTCCTGTCGGTTGAGGTTTGCCGCCATGGCGGGATCGGCTTCGGCGAGCTCCGCATACAGCCCGTCCGGTCCCTCCTGCAACAGCCGCGTCCTGAGTTCGTCCCGCAGCGCCTCGGGTATCTCGGGCATATCGGAGAGGCCGCCGGTTAGTGCCTTGAAATAAAGCCCGGTGCCGCCGACGAAGACCGGCAGCCGCCCCGTGGTCCTCAGCACCGGCAGCAGTGCTGCGACATCGCGCAGCCAGGCGCCTGTGGAATAGGTCGCACCCGCCGGCACGTTACCGTAGAGATGATGCGGTACACCCTGCATCTCCTCCTCCGACGGCCGCGCGGTCAGCACCTGCAGCGTATCGTAGACCTGCATGCTGTCGGCGTTGACAACCGCGCCGTCATGGCGCCTGGCCAATTCGACGGCGAGCGCGGACTTGCCGCTGGCGGTCGGCCCGGTTATCAGGATCGCGTTCACTGAGCTCAGAAGGTTTTCCATCATGGCCCTCGTTGCCACGCTTGTTGCCAATCCGTCAAATCCCGTGCTGACACCCGAAATCGCCGAGCAGGCGGCCAAGGCCGTGAACGCTTCCGGTCTCTACTGGCTGGCCGACGGCATCGCCTGCGATATCGCGCTGCGTGACGGCACGGACATGCAAGCGGCCGAGGCCAATATCCTTGCCGTCATATCAAGCGCGCCCATCGACCTCGTCATCCAGGAGCAGGAGACCCGCCGCAAGAAGCTGCTGATCGCCGACATGGATTCGACGATGATCGGCCAGGAATGCATCGACGAACTCGCCGCCGAAGTCGGTCTGAAGGAGAAGGTCGCGATCATTACCGCCCGCGCCATGAACGGCGAGATCGCCTTCGAGCCTGCCCTGCGTGAGCGTGTCGCTCTGCTGAAGGGCTTGCCGATATCCGTCGTCGACGACGTGATCGCCAAGCGCATCACGCTCACCCCGGGCGGCCCGGAACTGATCGCCACCATGAAGTCGAAAGGCCTTTACACCGCGCTTGTCTCCGGCGGTTTCACCGTTTTCACCAGCCGCATCGCCGCCACCCTCGGTTTCGACGAGAACCGCGCCAACACGCTGCTCGAAGACGGCGGCATTCTCTCCGGCTTCGTCGCCGAACCGATCCTCGGCAAGCAGGCGAAAGTCGATGCGCTGAACGAGATTTCGGCCCGCCTCGGCATTTCGCCGGAAGAAGCGATCGCCGTCGGCGACGGCGCCAACGATCTCGGCATGCTGCAGCTGGCCGGCTCCGGCGTTGCCCTCCACGCCAAGCCCACCGTCGCTGCTCAAGCGCGGATTCAAATCAACCACGGCGACCTGACCGCCCTGCTCTACATCCAGGGCTACCGGAAGACCGAATTTGTTTTCCCGATAGCCTCTTGATGTTTTACAAATTTGTACGTACAATTTTATTGGATATGACATGCCGCGGTTTCAATGGAACGACGAGAAAAACCGAATCAACTAGGCCAAGCATGGCGTCTCCTTCGAGACGGCGTGCTTGATCTGGGATGATCCGCAGTATCTTCTCATTCCAGACGCGGCCCATGACGGCGAACAAAGATGGCTGGCGATCAGCGCCGTGGGTTTTGTGACTGTACTGGTCGCCGTCCATGTCATCTTCGGTGCCGAGGATGAAGAGACCGTTCGAGTGATCAGCGCTCGAAAGGCGACATCTCACGAAAGAAGACGATATGAGCAATCGACCTTTGACTGACGCGCAGCTCGCCGAACTTCGGGCACTGGAGAAGCTTCCCGACGAGGCTATCGACACCGGCGACATTCCTGAGATCACCGATGAACAGTGGCGCCTAGCTCGCAAGGGCGATTTGTACCGGCCGCTGAAGCAATCGGTGACCATCCGTCTGGACGCCGATATCCTAGACTGGTTCAAGAGCCATGCGGGCGGCCGTGGCTACCAGACGGACATCAACGCCGCGTTGCGCACCCACGTCGCTAAGTATCAAAAAAGGAGCGGCTGACCGCTCCTTTTTCCCTTACTCCATCGGCACCGCCACGAACCGCAGATCGCCATTCGCCGATGCGATCATCAGCTGGGCATTGCGGCGGCCTTCCTGTTTCAGCGCCTGCACCTTGGCGGCGACCGCATCCGGTGACTTCATGAACTCCTGCGCCACCTCGACGATCACATCGCCGGGCTTCAGCCCCTTCTCGGCGGAAGCGGAGCCGGGCGTCACCTCTGTCACGACGACGCCGTCGACGCTCTCGGCGATGCCGAAGGCCTTGCGCGTCTCGGCGCTCAACAGCGACAGCGACAGCCCGAGCACGTTCTTCGGCGTTGCCGCATCCGGCGACACCTGGCCCTTATGCTGGTCGGGCGCACCCGGCCCTGGTTGGGCCTGATCGCCGGTGTCAGGTTGGTCCATGTCGTTGTTCTCACCGGGATCCGGGGTGATCACGCCGTTATCCTGCGAGCCGTCGGGCGCTGAATCGTCGGATGTCGCCGCCTGATCGCTGTCCTCGAGCCGGCCGAGTTTCACTTTGACGGTCTGCTCCTTGCCGTCGCGCAGCACCACCACGTCGACTTCCTTACCGACCGTGCTTTCCGCCACGACACGCGGCAGATCGCGCATTTCGCTGACAGTCTTGCCGTCGAATTTCAAAATGACGTCACCCGCCTTGATCGAGCCGTCGTCGACGGGGCCACCCTTGATGACGCCGGCGACCAGCGCGCCCTTTGCTGTGTCAAGCCCCAGGCTGTCGGCGATATCGTCGGTCACCGGCTGGATACGCACGCCGAGCCAGCCGCGCCGCGTCTCGCCATATTCGCGCAGCTGGTCGACGACGCCGGAAGCAAGCTCCGATGGCACCGAGAAGCCGATGCCGATCGAGCCGCCGCTCGGCGAAATGATCGCCGTATTGATGCCGATCACTTCACCCTTCATGTTAAAAAGCGGACCGCCGGAATTGCCCTTGTTGATCGCCGCATCCGTCTGGATGAAGTTGTCATAGGGACCGGCATTGATGTTGCGGCCACGCCCGGAAATGATGCCGACCGTCACCGAACCGCCGAAGCCGAACGGATTGCCGATCGCCATCACCCAGTCGCCGATACGCATCGTGCTGGAATCGCCGAATTTCACCGATTTCAACGGCGTCTTCGGCTCGACCTTCAGCACCGAAAGATCGGTCTTCGTATCGGTGCCGATCAGCTTCGCCTTGAGCTTCGTACCATTGGCGAAATTGATCTCGATATCGTCGGCACCCTCGATCACGTGATTGTTGGTGACGATATAGCCGGCTGGATCGATGACAAAGCCTGAACCAAGCGAACTGACATTGTGGTTGCCGCCCTTGTTGCCCTGCTGCTTATTGAAGAAATCGTTGAAGAATTCCTGGAAAGGTGAGCCGTCGGGCGCGCGCGGCGCCGGGCCTGCACCCTCGTCGTCCTTCACATTCTGCGAGGTCGAGATGTTGACCACGGCATCGAGCAGCCCCTCTGCGAGGTCGGCGACCGAAGCTGGACCGCTGTTGGGCACGACGGCCTGGATCGGGGCGGCCTGCTGCGGTGCGGGAGCAGCCGCGGCCGGCGGTGTGGGTGTAGGAGCGGTCGTTTCAGGAGCAGCCGGAGCGGGTGTCGTAACCCCGGGTGTGGTCGTCTGAGGTGCGGTTTGGGCGTACGCGACCCCGTTCATGCCGGCATGCGCAAGAATTGCAGCGCTGGCCATAAGCGCGAGCGTTCGTCTGAAGGGCGAGCGAATCGTGGGGGCCATCAAGCTTCCTCATAGGGGGTACATGCGCACATTGAGCACCAGCATAAGGCGGAATGATGGAGGGCGAAATCACCTTTTCGCGAAATCCCCGTGCAATGTGACGTGGCCTCGCAAAAGCCAAATTATCTCGACCATTCCACGAAAAAAGGGCCGGCACTCGGGCCAGCCCTTCCATGATCGTCGGGATGCGAATGACATCCCTTGCCGTTAGTTCGCCGGCTGGGTGGGAGCTGCGGGAGCAGCCGCGCCGGGAATTGCCGCAGCCGGTGCGGCAGGATTTGCCGGCGGCTGCAAACTGCCGGCGGCATTGTCGAAATAGCGGAAGAATTCCGAATTCGGCGACAGCACCAGCGTCGTGTCCTGCGACGAGAGGGCAGAGGAATAGGCCGCCATCGAGCGATAGAACTCGAAGAAGGCTGGATCCTTGCTGAAGACTTCGGCGAAGACGCGGTTGCGGTCCGCATCGCCCTGGCCTCGAAGGATTTCCGCATCGCGCTGGGCGCCTGCGGTGAGCTCGACGACCTGACGGTCGGCGATGGCCCGGCGCCGCTGGCCTTCCTCATTGCCCTCCGCACGGATACGCTCGGCCTCGGCGAGACGTTCCGAACGCATGGCATTATAGGTGTTGGGAGCAACTTCCGGCGAAAGGTCGGTGCGGCGGATGCGAACGTCGTCTATATGCAGCCCGAGATTTTCGGCATCGGTGCGCAGATCGTCGCGAATCTCCAGCATCATCGCGACACGCTCTTCCGAGAGCGCCGCATTGTAGTCACGCAGACCGTAGACGCGGCGAAGCGATGAATCGAGCTGCGCTCTCAACCGCGCTTCCGCGGCTTCGCGATCGCCCGATACCGTTTCGCGGAAGCGGCGAACATCCGAGATGTTATAGATCACGAAGGCATCGACATCGAAGGTCTGGCCGTCCTGGACCTGAACGCGGATATTGTCGAGATCGAGCCGCAGCGCCTGCTTTTCGACCAGCTGAACCCGGTCGGCGTCCATGAAGCCGAAGGGCAGCTTGAAGTAAATGCCAGGCTCGGTCTTGACCGTCTGGATCTGGCCGAAACGGACGACGATGGCCTGCTCGCGCGCATTCACCACGAAGATGGACGAATAGAGCCCGACCAGCACGATGGCAAGGATGAGGAAAACGAAGGGAAGTCTGTTCGATGTCATGACTCAACCTCCCTGCTGCGCCGGCTTGCCGAGCTCATTGAGCGGCAGATAGGGCAGGACACCCTGCTTCTCGTCGATGATGACCTTCCTGGAATTCTTCAGCACCTGCTCCATCGTTTCGAGGTACAACCGCTTGCGGGTCACGTCGGGCGCCTTGGAATATTCGTCGTTGATCGCAGTGAAACGCTGCGCTTCACCTTCCGCCTCCTTCACGACACGGTCCTTGTAGGCGGCGGCATCTTCACGGATTCGCGCCGCATCGCCTCGCGCCTGGCCGAGCTTCTGGTTCGTGTAGCGGTTGGCCTCTTCGATCGTGCTGTCACGGTCACGGCCGGCACGCTGCACTTCTTCGAAGGCATCGGCGACTTCGCGCGGCGGCGCCACGTTCTGGATCGTCACTCCGGTTACGGTCACGCCTGCGCCATAGCGGTTCATCGTGTCCTGCAGGATATTGAGCACATCCACTTCGATCGGCTGGCGATTGCTGCGGAAGGCGTCCTGCGCAGGACGCCGGCCAACGATTTCACGCATGGCACTGTCGGAAACCTGCTGCAGGGTCTCTGCCGGATTTTCGACATTGAAGAGATAGGCCTTCGGGTCACTCACCGTGTAGAAGACGGCGAACTGCACGTTAATGACGCTCTTGTCGCTGGACAGCATCAGGCCATTCGAAGACGATGCCGAAGTCGCCCCGATGTTCAGCTGCTGCACGGTCACCTTGACCGTCTCCACGGTTTCCATCGGCCACAAGTGGAAATGCAGGCCTGGCATCGAAATCTCTTCCTTCGGCTTGCCGAACCGCAGCTCGACGCCGCGTTCGTCCGGCTGCACGACGTAGATGCACTGGATCAGCCAGAAGACGGCGACGATCGCCGCGACGATCACCGCCACGCCGCCGTTGAAGCCGCCGGGAATGATGTTGCGCAGCTGGTCCTGGCCGCGCCGGATGATATCTTCCAGATCGGGCGGTCCGCCCTTGCCGCCACCGCGCGGCCGGTTCGGCCCCTGTCCCCATGGTCCCTGATTATTACCGCCGCCGCCGCCCCAAGGGCCGCCGCCGCCATTCTGATTGCTCCAGGGCATCAAAACCTCGTTGTTCGTTAAGTCTCCACGCATCCGAAACCGTGGGGGCTGACCGGCGGACGCGTTGGTGACCGTTATAGGTATCGCCGCATCGGCTTTCAACGCAGCGTGAGAAACTTGGTCAATTTAATTGGAAAATAGTTCATTTTCAGGCCTGCCGGCGTTCGTAGACGACGAAACGCGTGGGATAACTGTCCTTCTCGCCGGCTGGAACCGCGATCGCCTCCCCCGCCTGCCAGATATCGGGATCGATCGCGGGAAATGACGCGTCTCCGTCAAGATCGGCCTCGACATGCGTGATGCACATCCGGTCGGCAAGACCGATCGCCTGGGCATAAACCTGCCCACCGCCGAGAATGCAGATCTCGTCGACGCCGGTTTCGAGCGCCAGCCTTTCGGCCGCCTTTATCGCCTCGGGCAGCGAATGTGTCATGCTCACATCAGCATGGTCTATCGCCGCCTGCCGCGAGATGACGACGTTCGGCCGTCCCGGCAGCGGCTTGCCCATCGAATCGTAGGTCTTGCGGCCCATCACCACAGGCTTTCCCAATGTCAGCGCCTTGAAGCGTTTGAGATCGCTCGAAAGCCGCCACGGCATGTCGCCATCGCGGCCGATAATGCCGTTGCGGGCGACGGCAGCGATAATGGTCCTGCGGATGTCAGCCATGAAATATCCCGGATCAGACGGCGATCGGCGCCTTGATGCTGGCATCGGCCTCGTAGCCGATCAGCTCGAAATCGTCGAAGATGAAACCGAAAATATCCTTCACATCAGCATTGATGCGCATGAATGGCAGCGGTTTCGGCCGACGCGCCAGCTGCAGCTTCGCCTGGTCGAAATGGTTGTGATAGAGATGGGCGTCGCCGAGCGTGTGGACGAAATCGCCGGGCTTCAGCCCGGTCACCTGAGCCACCATCATCGTCAGCAGCGCATAGGAGGCGATGTTGAACGGCACGCCGAGAAAGATATCGGCCGAGCGCTGGTAGAGCTGGCAGGAAAGCTTGCCGTCAGCCACATAGAACTGGAACAGGCAATGGCAGGGCGGCAGCGCCATTTCGTCCACCTCGGCCGGATTCCAGGCAGAGACGATGTGGCGGCGCGAATTCGGATTGTTGACAATGCCTTTGACCAGATTGGCGATCTGGTCGATATGGCCGCCGCCGGGGGCTGGCCAGGACCGCCACTGGGCGCCGTAAACCGGCCCGAGATCGCCGTTTTCGTCGGCCCATTCGTCCCAGATCGAAACGCCGTTCTCCTTGAGATAGCGGATGTTCGTCTCGCCCTTCAGGAACCAGAGAAGCTCGTGGATGATCGAGCGCAGATGCAGCTTCTTCGTGGTGAGGACGGGGAAGCCCTCTTCGAGGTCGAAGCGCATCTGATAGCCGAAGACCGAGCGTGTGCCGGTGCCGGTACGGTCGCCCCGGTCGGAGCCCTTTTCCATCACATGATTCAAGAGATCGAGATATTGCTTCATGTCGCGCTGATTCCGTTTCGGCTAATTTAAGCCTTCGGAACCGGGAAACCAATCACCGGCGGGCATTTTCCCAAAGTTTCTGATGGGTCGCATAATGCTTTTATGACGTTTGCCCTTTCCATGGGCTGAGGAAACCACTATATCACCCCTGCCGGCTTTCGGGCCGGCTATGGCGATAAATGAGCGGTGTAATAAACCTATTGGACCCGGGGGCGGTACCCGGCGCCTCCACCAAAAACCGGCGGTCTCAAAGGCCGGCTTTTGATGGGGGCGAAACAGGATCGACAAGGGTGTAAAGATCGTCTTTTTGCTCGGCATTGTACCGCCGTTATCGGGCTAAAATTGTAGTTGCAAACGACAACTATGCGGAAGCTCGTCTCGCTGCTTAATCGCGGTGTGACACTTCAATCAAAGTCCTAGTGGTTCGCACCTCTAGGCGGGGTCCGAAGGCACCTGGCAACAGAAGCCTTCACCTTCTCCCTGCCGCCGAAATCATGTATGCTGCTTAAAAACGTGACTCGGCTCCGGTCTTTCCCAAGGCGCCCGGACGTGGCATACAACCTTGTGAAAAGACTCCGAACCGACGAAAGACAGGAAAAGCATGGGGCAGGATCATATCCGCTACGACATTCTGGCACAGGATGCACTTCGCGGCGTCATCCGCAAGGTTTTGGCGGAAGTTGCAGCCACGGGCCGCCTGCCCGGTGATCACCACTTTTTCATCACCTTCCTCACTGGCGCGACCGGCGTGCGCATCTCCCAGCATCTGAAGTCGAAATACCCCGAGCAGATGACCATCGTCATCCAGCACCAGTTCTGGGATATGAAGATTACTGAGACGCATTTCGAGATCGGCCTTTCCTTCTCGGACGTTCCGGAAAAACTGGTCATCCCATTCAATGCGATCCGGGGTTTCTACGATCCCTCGGTCAATTTCGAGCTCGAATTCGATGTGCCTCTCGCCGATGGCGAGGAATTGCCGTCCGGCGAAATCACCGCCTATCCGGTGGATGCGGCCGGAAAGCCCGACGACGTCGCGGGCGCAAAACCCGCCGACGGCGAAGAGAAAAAACCGGGCTCGGTCGTCTCACTCGACTCCTTCCGCAAGAAGCAGTGATTTGAAAGGGAGGCTCTGCCTCCCCTTTTTCATAGGAATCGAGGGCCATGAGTGCCGAAATCGTCAACCTGCGCCAGTTCCGCAAGAAGCAGGCCCGCTCCGAAAAGGAGAGGCAGGCCGAGCAGAACCGCATCTCCTTCGGCCGAACCAAGGCCGAGAAACTACTGACCCGCAGCTTGAACGACAAGGCCGACAAGGCCCATCGCGACGGCCGGATCGAAACCGATGATGACGGCGCATGACGGCTTCACGCAAAGCTTTAAGAGCCGGAATGGATTCTGCGATCAGCCACTTGCGCGACCGCCTTGAATCGATCTCTAAACCCCAACCAAGATCTGAAACAGCCCGTCGTGATCCGTAAGCATTCGGCGACACTGTACGGCCATCGCACCAGCTTCTCGCTCGAAGATGAATTCTGGGTCGAACTGAAGACGATCGCCGCAAGCCGTTCGATCCCGCTCGCTACCCTGATTTCCGAAATCGACGACCACCGCCCTACGGACAGCAATCTCTCCTCGGCGCTGCGGCTGCATGTGCTCTCGTGGCTGAAGGCCGCAATTCAGGCAAGGTGACGCGCAACGTGGCCGCGCGTCATTGAGAGTGTCGTTGCAAAGCTCAGTCCGTGATCGCCGACAGGATGGGACCTCCGTCCGGCGCCTGCACCAGGATGGCGGTTTTCAGCCCTGATTCAGGCAGAGGAAGGGGAAAGGAAGCCTTCGATCCATTCCATATTCCCAAGCGATCGAGACGATGCACGACATGGGTATGCGGCAGGGTGTTGCCCTCATTCTCGCCACGCGCCACCGGAACGGATTCGATGCGCGGATCATAACGAACGAGCCAGACGTCGGCCGCGTTCGCGACATTGGAGGTTCCGCCAATCTCGATGCGATCATGATCAAGTGCGAGGCTCGGCCCTTTGGGCGGTCGCGCCTGGGATAGTAGCGCCTCGACGTCGGAAAGACGGTTGCCGACTGTGGTTGTCGTGCCGTTCACCACCATTTGCGGCGTGAAGGGACCAGCTTGCCGCAGCGCCGGCTCGTAATCGACCTGCCGTTGCGTATATTCCGGTTTCCCGTAGGTGTCCTTCCACCCGAGATAATCCCAATAGGTCACTGAAAAGCTCAGCGCCAGCACGTCCGGGCGGCTGCTGATCTTGATCAGATTGGCGTTGGCCGGTGGGCAAGACGAGCAGCCCTGACTGGTGAACAGCTCGACAACCGTCGGTGATCGATCGGCGGCAAATACCGGCATCGTGGTCGTGACGGCAGCAATAGTTGATGCGATCGTTGCAGCGATCTTTCCCCGCTGGTTCATGTTGGCGCTCCCTTTTCAAACGGCTTCGATGTTGGAACCACCCAACCCGATATGTTTGATTTCGCTGTGAGGGGGCGGTTTGTTACGCCGTCACGTCAACGTGATCGTCGTAACGGCCGATCAACCGGCCGCGCCGGAGAGAACAAGGCAACTCGCCGAGAAAAGAGCAGCCGTGGCTATGACACGCTTTATTGCGCCTGAACGCCGGGCACCTGATCGAAATTGAGCTGGCCGGGCTGCGACTGCTCGCCCCGACGCGCTGCCTCGGCTGCGGCCCTTGCCTGCGCATCCGCCTTCTCCTTCGCTTCAGCCGCAACACGTGCGGCCTCCGCCTCGGCGGCGGCCCTGCGTTCGGCCGCCTCCTGCGCCAGTGCACGCAGCCGCTCTTCCTCCGCCTGCCGTTGTTGCTCGATCTCGGCCGCCTTGATGCGCTCGGCGTCGTTGAACCGATAGAGCGCCACCTCGCGACGCAGCCGCTGTTTTTCGAGCACGATCGCCTGCAGCCGCTCGACCCGCCGGCGCTCGCGCTCGAAGGCGCGCAGCGACAGGTAGCTGGTGATATCGGTCACATCCATCGTCTTGCCGGGCGACGGCAGCATGCCGGAAAAATTCAGCTTGAGCGCCGGCTCGGCGCCGGAAAGCGCTTCGGTTCCCGGATTGAACCCGACACCTAGCGTCGCGCTGACCCGCTTTTCCGGCAGCGCGATCTGCGCATCGGCGGTGATGCGGGCGAGATCGTTGGCGACGGTGACATTCTGCACCCTCAGCGTCCCGTCGGTGATGTTGAAGGGAACGCCGAGCGGCGGCAGCTTCGCCTCGCCGTTGCTGAGCAGTGTTTCGATGATCGGATGCACCTTGCCGGCATTGATCTGCTCCTGCATCGTATCGGTCGCGGCAAGCAGCGGCGGAAGGATGGCAAGGTTCAGCCCGCGTATGCTGGTATCGCCGAGCCTCAGTTCGCCGGAACCATTGAGCGAGCTGGCGATCTCGCCGATCGTCTTGCCCGAGGCCTCCATCGACAGCGACAATCCGAACTTGCCGTTGGCGATCGGCGCGCCGTCGCGCAGCCAGACGACGCCGGAAAGATCGGAATCGGCAAGCGCAAGCTTCGTCTGCAGGAAGCCGGTGCCGTTGGCATTGGTGAAGAACAGATTGCCGGAAAGCTTTCCGCCGTCCCAGTTGCCGGCCATGTCGTTGAGCTGCAGCTCGTCGCCCTTGTAGGCGACGTTGCTGGTGAAGTCCGACACCGCCGTTTCCGGCAGGCCCGGCCAGAACTGCTTGGCCGTCAGCTTTACGTTGACGTCGAGATCCTTGAAGACGGGCAGCCCCAGCGGCGCCGTCGTCAGCTGTCCGTTGGCGGGATCGACGATCTGGCCGAATACCGCCTCGCCGAGCCAGCCGGCATCGGCCTTAGAGAGCGTCAGGCCGCCGCTCGCTGTCGTCTTCGCAGCCTTCCGGTCGAGGGTCAGCGCACCTGAAAATTCGTTGTCGGCCGCATGCCCCTTAAGATCCGAAAGGACGATCTTGTCGCTATCGACGGCTGCATTGACTTGCAGGCCGAGCGGCAGCCCGGATCCGGTCTGCGGCAGGGCGATGCCGTTCATGATGAGATAGGGGTCGATATCGGCGCTGTCGAGCGACAGCGCGATCTGGCCGTTCATGAAGCTCTCCGGCCGGACATCGACCTTGCCATTGGCCATGAACGAGGTCCGGTCGGTCGCAAAGCTCAGCGCCGCATCGGCAGGATCGTTGCCCGATGCCTTCACCTTGAGCGTCAGGCGGCCATTGGCCCCGACATCGACCGGCAGCGGGTCGAGCCCGGCCTGACCGAACAGGATGGACGGCACGGCGTTTTCGAGCGTCGCCTCGAGGCTCGTCGTGCCGTTGCCGGTCAATGCCAGGAGGTCGGACATGCGGTAGTCGAGATTGACGCGGCTGCCGTTCGCCACGCCGGCAAGCGTCACTGCCAGCGCGTTGCCCTCGTCGCCGCCGAGCGTCAGCGCGCCGCGCAGGGCCGTATTGCCGTACCAGCCGGCATTGCGCACCAGCCGATCGAGCACCGGGTGATGCGGCAGGTGCTCGCGCAGCATGGTGAAGAACCCGCCGGGATCGGCCGATTTGAAAGTGATCTCACCGGCCCCCTTGTAGTCGAGCAGCGAGCCTTCTGCCCTGCCGGTCGCCGTCAGCTCGGCACCTGCGATATTCTTGATCGACAGCCGGTCGACGGCAAGCGCCCCATCGGCGATCGTAAAGGTGGTCTCGACATTCTCGGCGTCGACGCCGAAGGCCGTAAACTTATCGGCCTTGAGCTGGGCGGCGATCTTGTGGTCGAGCACGTTATCGCCGGCATCCGGGCCGGTCATCAGCCCGCTCAGCGCCTGCAGCGCGTCGAGATCGAGCGTATCGCCATTCAGCGCCACCGACAACGTCGGCGTCTGGCCGGAGATCGCCTGGCGCTCCAGCCGACCCTTGAGCGTCGCCGGTCCGACGGCGATCTCGAGATTTTCAAAACGCTGCAATTCATGCGTCAGGCTGACATTGGCGGAAAAGCCAGCCTGCCGCAATTGCCGGATGGCCGGATCGACCGAGCCGGCAAGCCAGGAGGCAAGCCCCGTCGGCTGGCTGGAGGCCACCACGATCTGGCCATTGAACGAAGGTTCGCCCTCAAGCAGGAGCTTGCCCTTGCCTTCCACCTGCGTGCGCCCCGGCAGCATGCCGGTGGCGCTGTCGATCATCCAGCCGGTGCCGGCCGGTTCGAGCTCCAGCTGCACGTCGCGCAGCGTCGTATCGCCGGCGACGATCGCCGGCAGTTTGACACTCGCCTTGCCCGGCACCTGCGGGATCGGCACCTGCCGGACGATATCGATCAGCGAATTCAGCCGTTGGCGCGCCGAGACAGCGGGATCCCGTGTCGTCTTGCCCGCCGCGCCCTGATTGCCGATGCGGTTGACGTCGATCTGCTGCCCATCAGCGGTCAACAGGAATTCCGGCGCATTGCCGGTATCAAGCGTCGCCTCGCCGGTTATGACATAGGGATCGTCCGTCGGGCCGATCTCCATCCGGTATTCGGGAATGCGGATGCGTTCATTGGTGAGCTCGAAGCGGCCCTTGACGCGCGGCGGCTGCTCTTTTTTGTTGGCGGGCTTGGCGCTGTTGCGGATTTCGATCGCGGCCGAAAGCTGGCCCTGATAGTTCGGCTTGCTGTCGACGAGCTTCAACTCCCCGTCCAGATCGACGCTGACTGGGTGCTTGTCCGGCGAAAGCCTGGTGCGCATGCGCAGCACGCCCTTCTCGTCCGGCTGACTGCTTGAGATCGAGAAGCCGCCGTGTTCGCCGTCGAGCGCAGCGTCGCCCTCGATGCGCCAGGGACCGGCCAGCGACTTTGCCGACATTTCCGCATTGAAGCCGGTGATGCGACGCGAGCGGCCCGACTGGTCGTCGATGAATTCGACCTCGCCGCCGCTGACATGCACGTTTTCGAGTACGACTGTCCTTGCCGGTATTTCCGCGCGGCTGCCGCGCATCCAGTCGAGCGTGCCGTCCTTGAGCAATCTCAAGCGCACCTTCGGATTGACAATGCGCATGTCGAAGATCAGCGCTTCGCCCGACAGGAAAGGCGCGAGCTCCGCATCCATGGAGAACTGCTCGACCTTGACGATCGGCGTGCCGTCAGCTTCCTGGCCAACGCGCACGTCGTGCAGCGTCACTGATGGAAACGGCAGCAGGCGCGCATCCACCGTGCCGTAGACGGTGACTTTCTTGCCGATGATGCGGCTTGCCTGATCCTCGAAATTCTTGCGGAAATCCGTCCAGTCGATGAACAGCGGCGCAAGCAGCGCCACAAACAGCGCTACGACGATCACTCCCCCCAGAAAGACGAGGAACCGGCCTACCAATGCAAAGCGTCTCCATTCGGGATTCTGTTGACGACACTAGAGCATGATGCCGAAAAGTGTGAGCGGTTTTCGGACGACATCATGCTCTAACTCTTTATTTGAGAACAGGATTCAGATTTCAGGTTGAGCCGGCCCAACATCATCCTGTTCTAGCGCTATTCATGCCGGGGGCAAGGCCCAACTTCATGAGACTATTCCGTTTTCAGCCATGGTGGAAAATCTTGCCGGGATTGAAGATATCGTCCGGATCGAGCGCCTGTTTCACCTGTCGCATCAGATCCACCGCGCCTCCGAGCTCCTGTTCCAGAAACGCCATCTTGCCTTGCCCGATCCCGTGTTCGCCGGTGCATGTTCCGTCGAGGTCGAGCGCCCGCTGGTTGAGTCGCTGCACGAAGCTCTCAGCCATGGCGATGTCTTCGACGCTTCTGTCGTCGAACAACAGCAGCACATGGAAGTTCCCGTCGCCGGCATGACCGACGATCGGCCCCAGCAGCCCGTGCTCCTCGATATCCGCCTGCGTTTCGGAAACACAATCGGCGAGCCTCGATATCGGAACACAAACATCGGTCGAAAGTGCGGCGAGCCCGGGCGCCAGCGCCCTTGCGGCCCAATAGGCGTCGTGGCGCGCCTTCCAGAGTTTTGTCCGTTCCTCGGCATTGGCGGTCCACAGGAATTCGCTGCCGCCGCATTCGGCCGCGATCTCGGCAAAGGCTGCCGATTGCAGCGGCACCGTCTCCTCGGTGCCGTGGAATTCGAGGAAGAGTGTCGGGCTTTCGGCATAGGAAAGCCCGGAGTAAACATTGCAGGCCCGCATCTGCACCGTGTCGAGGAGCTCGATACGCGCCACCGGAATGCCCATCTGGATCGTCATGATGACGGCATCGCAAGCGGCCTTGATGCTCGGAAAGGCACAGGCCCCTCCGGCGATCTTCTGCGGGATCGCCTGCAGGCGCAACGTCACCGAGGTCAGGATGCCGAGCGTGCCCTCGGCGCCGACGAAGAGCCGCGTCAGGTCGTAGCCCGCCGAGGATTTGCGGGCGCGCCGGGCCGTGCGGATCTCTTCACCATTGGCGGTGACGGCGGTGACGGCAAGCACATTGTCCTTCATCGTTCCGTAGCGGACGGCATTGGTGCCGGACGCCCGCGTCGAGGCCATGCCGCCGATCGAGGCGTTGGCGCCGGGATCGATCGGGAAGAACAGGCCGGTATCGCGCAGGTGGATGTTCAGCGCTTCGCGTGTCACACCCGGCTCGACGGTACAGTCGAGATCTTCGGGATTGACCTCGAGCACCCGGTTCATGCGGCTGAAATCGATCGAAATACCGCCATGGGCGGCATTGATCTGCCCCTCCAGCGAGGTGCCGGTGCCGAATCCGATGACCGGCACCTTGTGGGTCGCACATGCCCTGACCGCCGCCTTCACATCCTCGGCGCTCTCGGCGAAGAGCACGCCGTCCGGGAGCTGCGGTGGGATATAGGTGGTCGTATGAGTGTGCTGTTCGCGGAAGGACTGGCCGGTCTGGAAGCGCTCGCCGAAGCTCTGCTTGAGAATGCCAAGCACGGCGGCGATACCCGCCTCGTTGCGTATGCCGGCCTTTGCGTCCTTCAGCGCCATCCCTTTGATCTCCCTGCTATTCCGCGGAAACCATATCGTGTTCCGCAGGTTAGGCTGGGTATGCGGCAAGTCAAAGCGGCTGTCCAGTTAAGATTGGGAGAAGAATTCATTCCCCTTTTGTTGTAGGCGGCTTGTTATAGCCAAATCCGCCGCCCCCGGCGCCTCAAACGATCGGCGGATTGAGCCGCGCAAAGCCCTCCTGCCGCCGATAGGGGAAATAGGGATAAGGCGCCGTCACCGCGCTGACGGCGTCGAGCCTTTTGATCTGAGCCTTCGACAGACTCCAGCCGACCGCGTCGAGATTCTGCCTGAGCTGCTCCTCGTTTCTGGCGCCGATGATGACGCTCGACACCGTCGGCCGGCTGAGCAGCCAGTTGATAGCGATTTGCGGCACCGTCCGGCCGGTCTCGCCCGCGATGGCGTCGAGCACGTCGACGATGTCGAACAGCTTTTCGTCGTCGACCGGCGGGCCGTATTGCGCCGTCTCGTGCAGACGGCTTGCCGCAGGCAGCGGCCGGCCGCGGCGGATCTTGCCGGTCAGCCGTCCCCAGGCAAGCGGGCTCCAGACCAGCGCTCCAACACCCTGGTTGGCGCCAAGCGGCATCAGCTCCCATTCGTAATCGCGCCCGGCCAGCGAATAATAGACCTGGTGGGCGACATAACGCGGATAGCCGTGGCGCTCGGCGGCGGCAAGCGACTTCATCAGTTCCCAGCCGGCAAAATTCGAAGCGCCGACATAGCGGATCTTGCCTGCGGCGACGAGCCCATCGAGCGTCGACAGCACCTCCTCGACCGGCGTCGAGGCATCGAAAGCATGTAGCTGCAGAAGGTCGATATAGTCGGTCCCGAGCCGGCGCAGTGCATCCTCGGTGGCGCGGATCAGCCGCGCCCGCGATGTTCCCCAGTCCTGCGGCCCCTCGCCCATCGGCAGCGCCGTCTTCGTCGAGATCAGCACGGCGTCGCGCCGGCCGCGGATCGCCTGGCCGAGCACCTCTTCGGAAGCGCCGGCCGAATAGACGTCGGCTGTGTCGAAAAGATTGACGCCGGCTTCGAGGCAGATGTCGACGAGCCGCCGCGCTTCCTCGGCACCGGTATTGCCCCAGGCGCCGAATAGTGGGCCGCTGCCGCCGAATGTGCCCGCGCCGAAGCTTAAGACCGATACTCTGAGGCCGGATGCGCCGAGATTTCTGTAGTCCATGGACCTGTCTCCTGTCTTTCCTATGAGATAGACCTTGGCGGTTCGATGATATAGATTGCCCGCCAGCAAAACATTTGTGACTTGAATTCATCATGAGCCGTCAGGACATCAATCGCTCCGGCGAAATGGAAGTTTTCGTCAGTGTCGTCGAGCGCGGTGGATTTTCGGCCGCCGCCACGGCCCGGCGCATGACGCCGTCGGCCGTCAGCAAACTCGTCGCCCGGCTAGAGACACGCCTCGGCGCCCGCCTCGTCAACCGCTCCACGCGAAGGCTGCAACTGACGCCGGAAGGCTGCGCCTTCTACGAGCGCAGCATCGCCATCCTTGCCGATATCACCGAGGCCGAGCATCAGGCCTCGACCGGCGAACAGGCCTCAGGCCGCATCCGCATCAACACTAGCGGCTCCTTCGGCAACCATCTGCTGGCGCCGCTCGTACCTGCCTTCATGGCGCATCATCCGGCCGTGACGCTGGATATTTCCCATACCGACAGGATAGTTGACCTGATGGAAGAGCGCGCCGATGTCGCGATCCGCGCCGGCCCCTTGAAGAATTCCAGCCTGATCGCCCGCAAGCTTGGCGTCACCGGCAAGATCATCGTCGCGTCGCCGGATTATCTCTCGCGTCACGGCAAACCACACACGACCGCCGATCTCCGCCGTCATTGCCGTATCGGCTTTTCCTATGCCCGCGCCATCGAGGGCTGGCCGCTGCGCGAGGACGGCGAAACGGTGATGATCCCGATCACACCGGGCGTGCAGGTGGGAGACGGCGAAGCCATGCGCCACCTCGCTTTGTCAGGTGCCGGCCTTGCCCGCCTTGCCGCCTTCACCGTGCGCGCCGATATCGATGCCGGGCGCCTGGTGCCGGTGCTTGAGGAGGCCAATCCCGGCGATCTCGAAGAGTTCTACGCCCTCTATATGGGCCAGGGTGGCCCGCTGCCGGCGCGTGTACGCGCGCTGCTCGATTTTCTCGTCAGCCATGTGCATTTCTAGTGCATCTCGTTCAAAACCGTTCAGTGGCTTTGGAGGACGATCTGCATGAAAACAACGACTTGAAGCGGCCGCATGAATCAGTTTCGCATGCCAAGACGCCAAGAAGCCAGATTTCGCAATTGACCGCGGCCGTGCCACCCACCTATACCGGACCCGCGCCGGGCGGCTCCTGCAGCCGGCCTCTCTTCGTCATGCCGGAGCTTCCCCTACCTTCAGCTTCAGGGCTTGGCACGGCCAGGAAAGATACGGGGATCATGTCATTCAGCGACGCGAGCCGCCTGCTGCGGGATGCCGGCCTGCCGAAATGGGCGCTGCTGCTCGCGCTTTCCACGGCTCTCGTCGTCTTCCTCGAGCTCTTCGCCCTGCCGGCCTCGCTGCTGATAGGGCCGATGGTCGCTGCAATCGCGCTGGCGCTAACCGTCGGCAAGGGAAAGCTTCGCGTGCCCTTCTGGCCGTTGCAATTCGGCCAGGTCCTCGTCGGCCTGATGATGGCGCGCACCATCACGCCCGATATTCTCGGCACCATGGCGAAAGACGCGCCGCTCTTTCTGTTGTTCATCTTCTCGGTCATCGCCATTGCCACCGGCCTCGGCTGGCTGCTGACGCGCTGGCAGGTGCTGCCGGGAACGACCGCGGTCTGGGGCTCCTCGCCGGGCGGCGCCTCCGCCATGGTCATCATGTCGGAAGCTTATGGCGCCGATGCCCGTCTCGTCGCCTTCATGCAGTATCTGCGCGTTGTCTTCGTCGCCGTCGGCGCCTCGGTGATCTCGCGTCTGTGGGTGGCAGCCGACGGCGCCGAGCCGCCGCCGCTTGTCCTCTTTCCCGAGATTGACCGGCCGGCCTTTGCAGCGACCATGGCTTTTGCGGCCTTTTGTGCCTATGGCGTTTGGCGCCTGCGCCTCCAGGGCGGCACGATCATCGTGCCGCTCTTTCTCGGCGCCCTGCTGCAGGGGATGGGCCTGCTGAAGATCGAGCTGCCGATGTGGCTGCTCGCCATCGCCTACGCACTGGTCGGCTGGAGCATCGGCCTGCGCTTCACCCGCTCGATCCTCAAGCACGTGGCGCGCGCCCTGCCGAGGGTATCGGCCTGCATCGTGCTGCTGATGGCGCTCTGCGGCTGCATGGCTGTGGGGCTTCACGTCTTCGCCGGCATAGATCCGCTGACCGCCTATCTCGCCACCAGCCCCGGCGGCGCCGATTCCGTCGCCATCATCGCCGCCTCCAGCGACGTCGACGTGCCCTTCGTGATGGCGATGCAGACCGGCCGTTTCCTGGTGATCCTGATGATCGGCCCGATGCTCGCCCGTTTTATCGCACGCCGTTCCGGCCTTGCGGAAAGCCCCGCCTAGTGCCCTGCTTGGGGTGGAATGCGAGTGCTGCCCACTGGCCAGGCGTCATGCCGTAGGCCTTTTTGAAATGGCGGTTGAGATGGCTTTGGTCGGCAAACCCTGTCGCCGCCGCCACATCGGAAATCCCCTCGCCCGCGCCGATCATCGCCCGGGCTCGCTGCAGCCGCCGCATCAGCAGGTAGCGATGCGGACTGGTGGCAAAGGCCGCCCGGAAATGCCGCGACAGCGCAAAACGGTCGAGACCCGTTACCGCCTCAAGCTCGCCGGAATTCACTGCCCGGGTCGCGTGCGCCTCGAGATAATCCCGTGCCGCCCGCGCCTGCCGCCAGGCGACGGGGCCCAGCGGCCGCGACGGCAGGCGCGCATGCCGGGACAGGCCGCCTGCCACCTGCGATACGAAATCGTCGACGAAAAGCGCGTCCAGTTCGCGGTCGAGTTCGCCGAGAGCCGCCAGCAGTACACCCGCCAGCGCCGGATCGCCGATCACGGGTTCGCCGACGAATGGCAGGCCGACCCCATCCGCCTCCAGGCATTCAAGCAGCAGCGACGGCTCCAGATAGAGCATGCGGTATTGCAGCCCATCTTCCGTCCCCGCCCCGCCATCGTGCTCTTCGTCGGGATGCAGCACGATCACCTGCCCCGGCAGACTGAAGCGCCGCTCGCCGCGATAGCGGAAGGTCTGAACCCCCTTCAGCGTCACGCCGAGTGCATAGGTGTCGTGCCGATGCGGCTCGAAGGCATTGCCTGAGAACTGCGCCTCGATGCGTTCGATGCCGGGAAAGGCCGGCGCAGCCAGGATGGCGTTGCCGGAGGGGCCCGCGCACAAACGTTCAAGACCTTCGAAGACCTGTGGATGTAAATCCTGGTTCAACGCGCTCGATACTCCGTAAGCCGTAGATAGGTGAAAGACCGTCCGATGTTTGATACCAAAATTGCCGTCGTCCTGCGAAACAATCTTGCCGGCTGGCAGAAGCTGAACGTCACCGCCTTCCTGATGACAGGCATCGCCGGCCGGCATCCCGAGATTATCGGCGCAGCCTATAGGGACCGCGCCGGCAACCTCTACAATCCGCTATCGATCCAGCCGATCATCGTGCTCTCCGCCGACGAGGCGACCGTATCAGCCATTCATCGCCGCGCGCTGGAGCGCGATATCACCAGCTCGCTCTTTATCGAGGAAATGTTTGCAACCGGCCACGACGCAGCCAACCGCGCCGTCTTCGCAGAATTTGCGCCCGAAGACGCCAAGGTGGTCGGCATCGCCTTGCGCGCCGAAAAGAAGATCGTCGACAAAATCACCAAGGGTGCGACGATGCAGCACTGACGAGAAAGGCCGGGAGTGACCCGGCCTTTCCGCAAATGCACATGAGCCGAAATCAGCCCTGCGTGATCGGCGCGATCTGGATCTCGACGCGGCGGTTCTGTGCGCGGCCGGCCTCGTTCGCATTGGAGGCGACCGGCTGGGACGGGCCGTAACCGACAGCGGAGACGCGGCGCTGGTCGATGCCCTGGCCGCCGAGATAATCGGCAACCGACAACGCGCGGCGCTGCGACAGGTCTTGATTATGCTGCAGGCTGCCGGTCGAATCCGTATGGCCGTTGACGTCGATCAGCGTGCGGTTGAACTTGCGCAGCACGATCGCCACCGAATTCAGCGTCGGATAGAAGCCCGGCTTTACCGCATCCTGATCGACGTCGAAGGTGATGTTCGAGGGCATGTTGAGGATGATGTTGTCGCCGTTACGAGTCACCGAAATGCCAGTGCCTTCGAGTTGGGCGCGAAGCTCTGATTCCTGCTGGTCCATGTAATTGCCGATCGCACCGCCGGCGAGAGCGCCGACGCCTGCGCCGATCAGCGCCGCATTGCGCTTGCCGTGGCCGCCGCCGCCGACGGCCACGCCGACGAGCGCGCCCCCGAGGGCGCCAAGCGCGGCGCCGCCGGCCGTATTGGAAACCTTCTGTTCACCGGTATAGGGATCGGTCGTCGTGCAGGCGCTGAGATAGCTTGTGGCAATAGCTAGAAGTATGAATTTTTTGATCATGGACAGGACGGTCTCCGTTCGACTGATGCGAGCAAATGGCAAGGATTGCGGCAAGAAAATGAAGATGTTCTCCTGATACGGCAAATTCGGACGTCGAAACACCGCCATGTTGCCGGAATGCGCTGATTATCACCAATTTTGGTGGATGCCGTCCCTGCGCCTGCACGCGAATTTGTGAAAACTCCGCGGCGGAAAGCACTTCCTACCTGCGGAGTTCGATGTCACGCGTTTATGATCAAGAGAGTCTGGCCTCAGAAATTCTGGAACAACTGCCGCACGGTATCGTAAGTTGCGTTGGCGATGTTCAGTGATTGCAGGCCGAGTTGCTGCTGCGTCTGCAGCGCCCGCAGCCTGCTCGACTCCTCCTCCATGTCGGCATCGACGAGCCGGCCAATGCCGCCGGTGATGTTGTCATGCAGTTTCGTCGCGAAGTCGTTCTGCAGATTGATGCGTTTTTCCAGCGCGCCAAAAGCCGAACCGACCGTCGTCAGCTGCGTCAGCGCTGCATCGACGACGCTGATCATTTCGCTGACCTGTCCTTTCGTCGTGCCGGCCGAGAGCGAAATCACCACCTGCCCGGTGGTGGTGCCGTTCTTGCTCTGCATCAGCACATAGTCCTGCGAGGCGCCGAGCTCGGTGGCGAAGTAGGCCGATGTCAACACGCCGTATTCGCCCGAACCGGTGGCGCGATCGTCGATCAAGTAGCGGGCGTCCTTGGAGGTCGTGGTCCCACTCGGCGTCGTGTCGATATGGTAGCTCAACATGCCGACCGAGATCGTGCCATCGGCGTTGCGGATGAAGGAGGCCGGGATCTGGCGCGGCTGCGTCGGCGTCGCATCGTTGGTAAGGACCACCCAGTTGTCGCTATTGAAGGTCGCCGATTCCGAAACGCTGCGCAACTGCTCCTGCAGCTGTTTGATCTCGTCGTTGATCTTGTTCTTGTCGATGCCGTCCTCGGTCGCGGCAACCAGCTTGGCCTTGATTTCGGAGACGACGTCGATGACATTCTGAACGCCGGTATAGGCCGTTCCCATCGTCGCCGCCGCCATACCGAGTGCATCCTGGATCGCCGAAACCGCCTTGTTGTCGGTTCGAGCAGTGGTAGCGATCGACCAGTAGACGGAATTGTCTCTGGCCTCTGCGACACGCATGCCGGTGGTGATGTGGTTTTGCGTGACCGCCATGTTACGGTTGATATCGCGCAGCACATGAAGCGCCGCATCCACCGAGACGCGCTGATAAATACTCACGAAACGAAACTCCAAAAACACAACAAGACGCAAACTGCACAAGAAATGAACCGTCCGCACGGACTCTCATGTCCGGGGTCGCTGGAATTCCAGCGCGTTGCGGCCTCCAAGAAACGAAGAAGACCATTGGTTGCTGGTAACAATCATTGCCGTTTATGCTTAATAAACGACTAAACTTCAGAAGTAATTTAGCTTATTTCACAAGGTTTCATACACCAAGAGAAACGCCGCCGGATTGCGGCGTCGCGCGTCTTCTGAGACCCGCAAAGGACGCTGTAGCACTTCGAATTGCCGCGTAACTTTGTCCTTAAATCGATTAGGATTCAAGGAACTATGCAGCAGGTCCGGCAGCATTCGAAATCGGATGAAAGCCTTATTCGGCGGCCTGTAGATGCTCGTCGTCGGGCGCAGCGCGCGGCCGCGTGGCGACCGACATCTCTTCGTGCAGGCGCGCCTCCTCATGGGCGTGCGGCTTGGCGAAGCGGGCAAGCAGCAGATAGGCGACCGGCGTGATGAACAACGTCACCAGCGTCGCGAAACCAAGACCGCCGACGATCACCCAGCCGAGCGCAATACGCGCTTCGGCACCGGCGCCATGGGCAAAGACCAGTGGCACGCCGCCGAGGATGGTGGCGATCATCGTCATCATCACAGGGCGAAGGCGTAGCGCGCAGGCCTTCTCGATCGAGGACCGCACATCTTCGCCCCGGTCGCGCAGCTGATTGGCAAATTCGACGATCAGGATGCCGTTCTTCGCCATGACGCCGACCAGGAGCACCAGGCCGATCTGGCTGTAGATGTTGAGGCTGGAGCCGGTGATAACAAGCGCAAAGACGGCGCAGGCAAGACCAAGCGGCACCGTCGACATGATGATCAGCGAGGACAGCACGCTTTCGAACTGCGCCGCCAGTACCAGAAAGATGATGACGATGGCAAAACCGAAGGTGAGCGCCATGCCGCTCGAATTCTCTTCCAGCGTCGCGGCTTCGGCGAGCGGCAACAAACGCGAGCCCGCCGGCAGTAGCGGCGCGGCAAGTTCAGTGACCTGCTTGACCGCATCGCCGAGCGACATGCCGTTCTTGAGGCCGGCGGTGATTGCCACCGAGGCCAGCTGCTGCTCGCGGTTGAGCTGCGGCGCGACCGAGCCTTCCTTCATCGTGGCGATGACCGACATCGGCACGATCTTGCCGTCGCCGGTCTTCAGGAACACGTTCTCAAGGTCGGTCGGATCGTCGATCGGCCGCGTCGTCGAGGTCAGAAGCACGGGATAGGATTCGCCGTCGACGAAGACGTCGACCACCGAGCGCCCTTCGAGCAGTGACTGGATCGCCGTCGAGAGCCCGGTTATGTCGATGCCGAGATCGGACGCGCGCTCGCGATCGATCGCCACCGATACCTGCGCTTGGCTGGGCTCGTTGGTCAAGCGCGGCGTATCATACTGCCCAGTGGCCTCCAGGGCCTGCACCAGCTTGGCGGCCGCCGCCGTCAACGCCTCGTGATCATTGCCGATCAGCGCCATCTGCAGACCACTGCCGGCCCCGCGGATGCGCAAGCTGTTGGAGGAGATGGCATTGCCGCGCAGCGCCGGCACCCTGGAGGCTGCCTGGTTGATATCGCCGACGATCTCCGTCTGTGTCCTGTCACGTTCTCCCCAGGGGGCGAGGGTCAGCACCATGAAGCCGCTGTTCAGCGACCCGCCCTGCCCCGAGATCGAGAAGACGTTGCGGATGTCACGGCTGTCGACCAGCGGCTGCAGATATTCCTCGACGAGCTGCATCTTGTCGCGGGTATATTCGAGGCTCGATCCCTGCGGCGTCGTCAGCCGCATCATCACCATCGAGCGGTCCTCTTCGGGCGTCAACTCGCTCTTGACCGTCGAGAAGGCGACGAGTGCCGCGCCGGCAAAGATCACCGAGAAGAGGATGACGACGAAGGGCGCGTTGAGACAGGCGTGCAGGGCCCATTTGTAGAGACTGGCAAGCGCGCCGCCGAAGCGACCGAGCGCGCCGTGATCTTCGAGCATCGGCTTCGTCAGCATGCGCGAGGCAAGCATGGGACACAGCGTCAGCGCCACGATCGACGACAGCCCGACCGAGAAGGCGAGCACGAAGCCGAATTCGCGGAACAGGCCGCCGACCTGTCCCGGTAGGAAGGAGAGCGGAATGAAGACGGCCGCCAACGTCGCCGTCGTGGCGATCACCGCGAAGAACACCTCGCGCGTGCCGAGCACCGCGGCCGCGCGCGGCCCCATGCCTTCGGCGCGCCGGCGCACGATATTTTCGAGCACGACGATCGCGTCATCGACGACGAGGCCGGTCGCCAGCACGATCGCGAGCAGCGTCAGGATGTTGATCGAGAAGCCGACCATGTAGATCGCCGCCAGCGTGCCGATCAGCGCCACCGGCATGCTGACCGCCGGGATCAGCGTCGCCCGCCAATCGCGCAGGAAGAGATAGATGACGGCGGTGACGATGACGGCGGCGAGCACCAGCGCCAGCACCACCTCGTGGATCGCACCTTGGATGAAGACGGCGTCATCGCTGGTGATGGCGATCGTCGTGCCCTCGGGCAGCGTCTTCGACAGTTGGTCGACGGCCGCCTTGATGCCGGTCGAGATGTTCAGTGTATTCGACTGCGCCTGGCGGATGATGCCGAGGCCGATGCCCAGCTTGCCGTTGGAGCGCAGCGCCGTTTCGCCGTCGCGCGGCCCAAGCATCACCGTCGCGACGTCGCCGAGCCTGACGCGGTCCTGCAGGATGACGTTGGAAAAATCCGCCGGCGTCTGCAGGTTGGCGGTCGCGCGCACCACGATATCCTGCGTATTGCTCTTCAGCGAGCCGGCCGGTACGTCGAGTGCCGCATTATCGAGCGCCTTCGTCAGGTCGCCGATGGTCAGCCCGCGACTGGCGAGAGCCCCCTGGTCGACGTCGACGCGGAACACCTTCTCCTGGTCGCCATATTCCTCGACGTCGGCAACCCCGTCGACGGAGGCGAGGCGATCGATCACCTCGTTTTCGACCAGTTGGGTCAGGTCGTCCATGTTGAGCTTGGTGGAGGTGACGGCGAGGCGCATGATCGCCGAGGAATCCGAATCCGCCTTGACGATCTGCGGCGCATCCGCTTCGTCGGGCAGGTTCTGGGTAATGCGGCCGATCGCGTCGCGCACGTCGTTGGCGGCGACCGAGAGATCGATCGCATCCGAGAATTCCAACGTCACCCGGCTCTGACCGAAGGACGAGGTCGACGAAATCGATTTCAGGCCGCTGACGCGCGCGACCGCCCCCTCGATCACCTTGGTCAGCTCCTGGTCGATCGTCTGCGGCGATGCGCCGTCGAAGGTGGTGCGCACGGTGACGACGGGACGGTCGACATCGGGCAGTTCGCGCACTTCGACGCCGACATAGGCGGCAAGGCCGGCAACGACCATCAGCGTGTTGAACACCAGCGCCAGGATCGGCCGGCGAACGAAAAGCGCGGTGAAGCCCTGTTTGCCCGAGCCTCTGTCCTGATGAATCTCGGTCACGCTCATCGGGCGACGACCCCCGCATTCGCGGCGACGTCGGCGTTGACACGCACCGCCCCACCCTCACGCACGCGCTGCAGGCCCTGTGTGACGATCACGTCGCCGTCCTTGAGGTCGGCTTTGACGAGTACGAAATCCGGGTTGCGCTGCACGATGCTGACCCGCACCTTGCGTGACTTGTCGTCGTTGACCTGCCAGACGAAGGAGCCCTGCGAGTCCCACTGCACGGAGACCGGATCGACCGCCGGATATTTGTCGCCGGCAAATTTCATGCTGACGTTGAAGGACATGCCGGCGCGCAGTTCATCCGAACTATTGTCGATCTTGGCGCGCAGGCGAAGCGTGCGGCTTGCCGCGTCGATGCGGTTATCGACGGCTTCGACCACGCCCGAAAACACCTGTCCCGGCCGTGCGACCGACATCGCCTCGACCGGCTGGCCGACCGATACTGTATTGGCGAAGCGCTCCGGCACCCAGTAATCGACGAGGATTTCCGAACGGTCGTCGAGCGTGACGATCGGGATACTCGTCGTGACGTTGTCGCCGATATTGACCGGTACGATGCCGACGATGCCGTCGATCGGCGCGGTGATATTACGCCGTGCGAGATTGAGCTCGGCGGCCTGCAGTTGCAACCGAGCACCCTGCTCGGCGATCTCGGAATCGAAGACGTCCATGCGCGACACGCTGGACTTGATGTTGTGATAGAGATTGGATTTCTCGACGGCGGCCTTGACCGCCACATCGGCCTGGCCGCGGGCGATCACCTGCTCCTCGCTGTCGAGCTTGGCGAGCACCTGCCCGGCCTTGACCCTATCGCCCGACTTGATGAGGATTTCGCGGATCGTGCCCGATGCCTGCGGCGTGACCGCGACCGAGCGGATCGCGTCACCCGTGCCGATGGCGTTCAGCCGGTCGTTGACGACGCCCTGGACGACAGCCTGCGTGGCGACGAGAATGGCGCTGTTGCGCCCGCCGCCACCTCGGCGGTTCTGTCCCTGCCCTTGCCCGTCGCCACGCTGCTGCCCTTGCGCCCGGGCAGGAGCGTCGGCATCCGCTGTCTCTTCAGCCTTCGGCGCGATCTTGGAAACGATGCTGTCTGGAATACCTGCATCGCGCATCATATCGCCGGCGCCGGGCACAAAGAAAACCCACGCGGCAAAGCCGGCAACAATGGCGATGATCGACAGTATGAACTGCTTCCAAAAGGCCATTCACGTCTCCGGAGGGACTCAAGGTTGGACCAGGGTCGGTCGAAAGAGGCGTTGGGGATCAAGATTCCCCCGCTGATGCGACAATATCGCGCGTTTGCAGCTTACCGGCAAGCATAAGCAGGCGGCATTACCGATTTGTAATATCAGCAAAGAATGGAAATAACCCGGCCGCTCACTTTTGCTTGAACGGACACTCGCCCATGTCCTTGACACCGCCGATTATCGGCCGAGATACCGTACAAATCCCTGGCGATGCGGGTTGGACGTCTATCGGCGCATCGACCACCGCAGGCCCATCACGGCCGCAATGCCCAGTATCGGCCACACCGCCCAGAACTGCCCCGTCCAAGTGAAGAGGTTGATACCGGCAATGCCGAGCGCCAGGATTGCCAGCGAGGTGATCCTGCGGTTGAACAGGATCTGATCGCGGTTCCAGGCAAGCGCCGCGACGACGGCGAGCGCAAGCACCGGAAAACGCCCCCAGAAGACGCCCTGCCATGACAGCAGATTGATGCCGATCAGGACAGCGGCGATGACGGCGAGCACGCCGTACAGCCTGCGTCCGCGCGGTATCGGCCTTGCCTCGGCCGTATCAGCCGCCATAACCGCCGCCGGCTGCGGCTGCGGCTGCGGACGCGCGGAGCCGGATCGTTGAGCGGGCGGCGTCTCGTCCTTGGCGTCGCCGATCTTCACCGCGTAGCTCGGCACGCCTTCATCGACGTTCTTCACCATCAACGGTCCGAGAAACTCGAAACCAACAGTCACCTTGTTGCGGACCTGGTCGTAAACGGAACTTGATATGACGATGCCGCCGGCCGCAGCCGACGCCTGCAGCCGCGCCGCTATATTGACCCCGTCGCCATAGATGTCGTCGCCTTCGACGATCACGTCGCCGAGATTGATGCCGATGCGGAAGAGCATGCGCCCGTCGGCCGGGCGGCGGGCGTTGAAGCCAGCGAGTTCGTTCTGAGTGTCGACGGCCGCGCGCACCGCTTCGACCACGCTCGGGAAATCGGCGATCAGTCCATCGCCCCAGGTATTGATGACGCGGCCGCCATGGCTTTCGATCAGGCGCCCCATCGCCTCCCGGCAGCGCTTCAGGCTCGCAAGCGTCCCCTCCTCATCAGCCCCCATCAGCCGCGTATAGTCCTGCACGTCAGCACAGAAGATCGTCGTCAGCTTGCGCCGCGTGTCACTCATGGTCTCTCGTCTCCGCGCTATCCGCCCTCGGGAAAGATTGCTGCAAAGGCTAAAATGGTCGATTGGAGATCATGGGCTATTGCAGCGGCGGTAAGTTACTAAGCCTTTGTCTTCGTTGCCACCGATAATTGTTGATCGTCGACCCGCGTTTTCCCGGACATGAGAGGCGGCGTGGACGATTCAGCTTTCTTCATTCGCCCAGTCATTGACCTTCAAACGCTCCGAAACACACGGAAAAGCCTTGTCGCGCGTGACGAGGGTTGCGGCAGTTGCAACTGAATGAGCGGCAATCATCATATCGAGGGGCGACAGGGTCATGCTTTTGGCTTCGCAGGCAGTGCGCAGGTCGCCATAAGCTCGCGTGATGTCGTGATCCCAAGGAACAACGTCGACCCGGTGCAGGAAATGCTTGATCCGTTCTGACAGCGCCTTCAGATAGCCTCGCTTTGCAAGACCGTAACGGCTCCAGATCTATCTAAGTCCGGCAATTCAAGAAAAACGCCAGGTTACTGAATGATCTTGCGCGGGCTCGCCGTGTGTTCTCTCGCGACGCTGTTGGAATCATCGATTTCCTGAAGCAGGACCTCGTAGCCCCAGAGATCGGCAAGATGCTGCAAGACCAGTTTCATGTCGGCTTCCTGAAGATAGCAGCCATTCATGACGATGTGCTGCAGCAACAGGCGGCGGTCGCCGGCGAGGTCGACATCGACGATATCGATGGCCGGATCGGTCCAGCCGATATCGTATTCGCGGGAGAGCTGGCGGCGGATGCGCAGGTATCCGCGCTCATTATGGATCGCCGAAACCAGCACCCCCTCGGTCTGTTCGGGATCGTCGTAGAGATGGAACAGCCGCAGCTGCCGGATCAGGTTCGGGCTGAGGAACTGGCTGATAAAGCTTTCGTCCCGGTAATTGGCCCAGATGTCGCGCAGGACCGCCATCGCATCGCCTCTTCCGGCGATATCGGGGAACCATGCGCGGTCCTCTTCCGTCGGCGTCGTGACGATCCGCTCGATATCCTGCATCATCGCAAAGCCAAGCGCATAGGGATTGAAGCCCGAGAACCGACGGTCGTCATAGCTCGGCTGGAACACGACGTTGGCATGCGACTTCAGGAATTCGAGGAAGTTTCCGTCGCTAATCTGCCCCCGCCCGTGAAGCCGGTTCATGATCTGGTAGTGGACGAAGGTGGCGGTTCCCTCGTTCATTACCTTGGTCTGCCGCTGGGGGTGAAAATATTGTGCGACGTGGCGGACGATGCGAAGGATTTCACGCTGCCACGGCTGCAACCGCGGCGCTGATTTTTCGAGAAAATAAAGGATGTTGTCCTGCGGAAGACCGAGGGCGGCGCGGCGCTTTTCCAGGCCGCTGTCGCCCGCCTTCCGAGCCTTGCCGACAGGGACAGTGCGCCACAGATCGTTGAACATCTGCTCCTCGTGGGCGCGGCGCTCCTGCTGTCGCTTCTCCTCCTGGCGAAGATCGATCGTGGTCTTGCCCGCGTATCGATGCACCCCGTGCGACATCAGCGCATGGGCTGCATCCAGCGTGCGCTCGACGGCCATCTCGCCGTAACGCTCCTCGCAGCGGGTGATATAACCCTTGGCGAAATCGAGGTAATCGAGGATACCCTCGGCATCGGTCCATAGCTTGAAGAGATAATTGTTCTTGAAGAAATGGTTGTGGCCGAAGGCCGCATGCGCGGTGACGAGCGTCTGCATCGTCGCCGTGTTTTCCTCCATCAGGTAGGAGATGCAGGGAGAGCTGTTGATGACGATCTCATAGGCGAGGTCGCGCATCCCGCGGCGGTAGAAGGTTTCGTGATGCGCGAAGTGTTTGCCGAAGGACCAATGGCGGTAGAAGAGCGGCATGCCGGTCGACGAATAGGCATCGAGCATCTGCTCCGAGGTAATGACTTCAATCTGGTTCGGATAGACGTCGAGGCCAAGTTCGCCGAGCGCGATCTCCTCGCAGGCGTCGTGAATGCGTTGAAGTGTTGAAAAGTCCCAGTCGGCCCCCTCGAACAACAGCCGTTCTCGTGGCCTCATCGTCATGGTCATGGCGTCACCTTCGACTGTGCGTCACGTTTCTGGAAGAGATCATGGAAAACAGGGAAAATTTCGTTTCGCCGGCAGACCTTGCGCATCGAAAGCGGCTGCAGCTCGGAACGGATCCCGTCATAGAGCATCCAAAGCGGTGAGCGTGATATCGAGGAGTCACCGCCTTCTTCGCCGACCTCGATATAGGCGAAATACTGGCACAGCGGCAAAATCTCGCGCAGCAGCTGTCCGCTCAGGTTCCCGTCGGAATGGGCGTTGTCGCCGTCCGATGCCTGGGCGCCATAGATATTCCATTCCGCCGGATCGAAACGCGCCGCGATGATCGCCCGCATTGCCGCTAGCGCACTGGAGACCAGCGTGCCGCCGGTTGCCGGACCATAGAAGAAGGTTTCCTCGTCGACTTCCTCGGCCTTGTCGGTATGGCGGATGAAGACGATCTCGACTTTCTTGTAGCGTTTCGACAGGAAAAGGTAGAGCAGCAGGTAGAACCGCTTCGCCAGGTCCTTCATGTGTTCCGACATGGAGCCGGAGACGTCCATCAAGCAGAACATCACGGCCTTTGCCACAGGCTTCGGCTCGTTTTCGAAGCGGCGATACCGCACGTCGAGCGGATCGATATAGGGAATGCGCCGGCTTTTTTCCGTCAGAGATTTGAGTTTTGCCTCAAGCGCCAGCCGGCTCTCGTCGTCCTCGCATTCCTCGATCTGCCGCTGCAGGGCTTCGATTTCTTCGCGGCGCGGACGGTGAAGCGCGACACGGCGCATCATCGCGAGCCTGGTCGTGCGACCGACGGCAATGTTGGACGGCGATCCCGACACGGAATAGCCGGCACGGAAGGGAGTTTCCTCCTCGGTTTCGGCCAGACGCCGCTTGGCAAGATCGGGCAGTTCCAGATCGTCCAGGAACACATCGAGGAATTCCTCGCGCGTCAGCACAAAGCGGAAGCCGTCCTCGCCGTCACCTTCGCCCGCATCCTTGGGTTTTCCGCCCCTGCTCCCCGGCGGGCGCGGAAGAATGTCGCCTTCGACAAAGGCCCTGTTTCCAGGCAGGATGTGGTCGCGAATGCCGCCATCGCCCCTTCTCAAGTTCGGCTCGGCCATTCCATCGATCGGCAGGCTGATTTCCCCGCCGTCGAGCACATCGCGAATGTTCCGGTTTTGCAGAGAACGCTTTACCGCCTGCTGCACGGCGCCCTTCATGCGCCGAAGAAACCGTTGCCGATTTTCCAGACTTTTACCGCGCGGATTTAGCCGACGGTCGACAATGTGCATATTGGCTCCACATTAACTTGCCTGTTTGACGCGCATGTACCATTCGACGAGGCGCCGAACCTGCCTCTCCGTGTAGCCCCGCGCAGCCATGCGCGAGACAAACTCGCTGTGTTTCTTTTCTGTTTCCGAATCCTTCTTCGAACCGAAGGATATGACGGGCAAAAGATCCTCGACCTGCGAGAACATTCGTTTCTCGATGACTTCCCGGATCTTCTCGTAGCTCGTCCATGACGGATTCTTTCCGCCGTTGGCTGCCCGTGATCTCAAGCAGAACTTGACGATTTCGTTGCGGAAATCCTTCGGATTGGCAATTCCCGCCGGCTTTTCGATTTTCGTCAGTTCCTGGTTGAGGAGCTCGCGGTCGAGAAGCTGGCCGGTATCGGGATCCTTGAAATCCACATCTTCGATCCAGGCATCGGCATAATCAACGTAGCGGTCGAACAGGTTCTGTCCGTAATCCGCATAGGACTCAAGATAGGCCTTCTGAATCTCATTGCCAATAAACTCTGCGTAACGCGGCGCAAGATCGGCCTTGATGAATTCCAGATAGCGCTTCTCGACATCGTCGGAAAACTGCTCGCGTCGGATCGACTGCTCCAGCACATACATCAGATGAACCGGATCGGCGCCGATATCCGTGGTGTCGTGATTGAAGGTGGAGGCGAGCACCTTGAAGGCGAAGCGGGTCGATATCCCGTCCATGCCTTCGTCGATGCCAGCGGCATCCCGATATTCCTGGACACTGCGGGCGCGCGGATCCGTCTCCTTCAGGCTCTCGCCGTCATAGGTGCGCATCTTCGAGAAGTATGTCGAATTCTCATGCTTGCGCAGACGCGAAAGCACGGAGAAGCGGGCCAGCATTTCGAGCGTCGCGGGGGCGCACGGCGCATCGGCGAGTTCCGATCCCTCGATCAGCTTCTCGTAAATCTTCTGCTCTTCCGTGACGCGCAGGCAATAGGGCACCTTGATCACGCAAATACGGTCGATGAAGGCCTCGTTGTTCTTGTTGGCCTTGAAGGTTTGCCATTCCGCTTCGTTCGAATGCGCAAGGACGATGCCGGAGAAGGGTATGGCGCCGATATTCTCGGAGCCGATATAGTTTCCCTCCTGCGTCGCCGTCAGCAGCGGATGCAGCATCTTGATCGGCGCCTTGAACATCTCGACGAATTCGAGCACGCCCTGATTGGCGCGGTTGAGCCCGCCCGAATAGCTGTAGGCATCGGGATCGTTCTGGGAATAGGTCTCCAGCTTGCGGATATCGACCTTGCCGACCAGCGACGAGATATCTTGATTGTTCTCGTCTCCAGGCTCGGTCTTGGCGATGGCGATCTGGCGCAACCGCGAAGGCTGTACTCTGACGACGCGGAAGCGGGAAATATCGCCTCCGAAATCGTCGAGCCGTTTCAGGCACCACGGACTCATCAGTCCGCTCAGGCGCCGCAGGGGAATGCCGTATTGCTCCTGGAGGAGCGATCCCATCGTGTCCGGGTCGAACAGGTTGAGAGGACTTTCGAAAACGGGGCTGATCTCGTCACCCGCCTTCAGAACGTAGATCGGATGAACCTCCATCAGCAGCTTCAGCCGCTCCGCCAGCGATGACTTGCCGCCGCCGACCGGGCCGAGCAGATAAAGGATCTGCTTGCGCTCCTCGAGCCCCTGCGCCGCGTGCCGGAAAAAGGAAACGATGCGTTCGATTGTCTCTTCCATGCCGTGGAAACCAGCAAAGGCCGGATAGATCCGCATGGTCCGGTTCATGAAGATCCGGCCGAGGCGCGCGTCCTTGGCGGTATCGACCATCTGCGGCTCGCCTATCGCGGCGAGCAGGCGCTCGGTCGCATTGGCATAGGCAAGCGGTTCCTTTTTGCAAAGGTCGAGATATTCCGCGATCGACATATCGGTTTCGCGACGCGCATCATAACTGCGGGTGAACGCATCAAATACGGATTCGCTCAGCATGGGCCCTCCATTCAAGGTTAATGCCACAGGCTTCAGGTGTCCCTATAACCATCGAGATGGCCATGACGTTCCTGAGAATCAATAGTTTCTTCGGCTATTCCACGCTCACCGGCCATTTCTAGCAATGCACAAAATTGTGCATCCACCGGTTCTTTAATTACTGTACGAAACTGTCGATCAGTATAGTTGAGAAAGCCCCCATGGCGGTATCAGCACATTTCACGACGTGACAGAAAGATGAAAAAGGTGTGCAATGTCGCCCGTGATTCGAGATCACGAAAGTCAGCGATTGGCAGGCGGCGAACCTGCTTCGATCGGTGAATATCGATGCGCGACGGATCGTATGTCATCGAAATTTGGGGATATTCTTAGGGAATCAGGCGCATGACTATCATGCGCCTGATTTGCGATCATGTCTCCACAGGCCTCTCAGCCGTTGAACGCATTCTCGAGCACAGCGACGTCGATCTTGACCATGCCGAGCATCACTTCGGTCACGCGCCTCGCCCGCTCAGGGTCGCTGTCGGCGATCATCTCCGATAGCACGCGCGGCACGATTTGCCAGGAAAGGCCCCAGCGGTCCTTCAGCCAACCGCAGGCCTCCGGCGTACCGCCATTGGCGAGGAATGCCTCCCATATTCGATCGATCTCGGCCTGACCTTCGACGAGGATCGCAATCGAGAAGGAATGGTTGAAGCTATCGAGCGGGCCGGCCTTCATGGCCAGGAAGAACTGGTCGGCGAGCGTGAACTCGATCAGCTCGACGCTGCCGGGAGGCCCGCTCGGCGTTTCCGCCTGAAGTATGGTGGTGCGGCCGATCCTGGAGTCCGGGATAACAGACACGTAGAATTCGACGGCTTCGCGCGCTTCCTCGGCGAACCAGAGATTTGAAACGACCTTCGGCATGACGGCCTCCTTGTTGACGGGTGTTGATCCGGACTGCTGTCCGATGCCTCAAGGACGCCTTACTGGCGCCGGTTCCGACACGCCGCGATCGGAATTTTAGCCCTGCCCGCCCGCATCTTGACCGCAGCCGGGCTCGGCGGCGGCCTTGCCGCCTGTAACATGCCGCCTGGATAGCGCCGGCTCGGGAATGAAAGCAGAACATCTTTTCTGGTCTTTCCTTCCCGAATCACTACATTACGCGCCATGAGCAATAGTTTCGACGATATGCCCTTCTTCGACGAAGAGCCGGGCGAGATGGCGCGCAAGCCGCAGCCGCCTGCCGCACCCGCCGAAAGGGCGCCCGCCACCGGTGGCGGCATCGCCGCACGCGCCATGGCGGCCCGCGACGGCGGCAAGCGGCCGGATTACCTCACCGGGCTGAACCCCGAGCAGACCGAAGCCGTCGAAACGCTGGAAGGCCCCGTCCTCGTGCTCGCCGGCGCCGGCACTGGCAAGACGCGGGTGCTCACCACCCGCATTGCCCATATCCTCAATACCGGCCGCGCCTTTCCCTCGCAGATCCTCGCCGTCACCTTCACCAACAAGGCCGCCCGCGAGATGAAGGAGCGCATCGCGCTGCTCGTCGGCGGCGCCGTCGAAGGCATGCCCTGGCTCGGCACCTTCCATTCGATCGGCGTCAAACTTCTGCGACGCCACGGCGAGCTCGTCGGCCTGCGCTCCGATTTTACCATTCTCGATACCGACGACGTCGTTCGCCTGATCAAGCAGTTGATCCAGGCCGAGGGTCTCGACGATAAGCGCTGGCCGGCCAAGCAGTTCGCCGGCATGATCGACACGTGGAAGAACAAGGGGCTCGGCCCGGCCGATATCCCCGAGGGCGACGCTCGCGCCTTTGCCAATGGCCGCGGCCGCGATCTCTATTTCGCCTATCAGGCGCGCCTGACGACGCTGAACGCCTGCGATTTCGGCGACCTGCTGATGCATCCGATCGCGATCTTCCGCAAGAACCCGGACCTCTTGAAGGAATATCACGGCCGCTTCCGCTATATCCTCGTCGACGAGTACCAGGACACCAACACCGCCCAATACATGTGGCTCAGGCTTCTCGCCCAGCGATCCAAAGGCGAGCCGCAGAACGTCTGCTGCGTCGGCGACGACGACCAGTCGATCTACGGCTGGCGCGGCGCGGAGGTCGACAATATCCTGCGCTTTGAAAAGGATTTCCCCGGCGCCAAGGTCATCAAGCTCGAGCGCAACTATCGCTCGACCGAACATATCCTTGGCGCCGCCGCCCATCTGATCGCCCATAATGAGGGTCGTCTCGGCAAGACGCTGTTCACCGACCGCTCCGATCCGGACGACGTCAAGGTGCAGGTCCACGCTTCCTGGGATTCGGAGGAGGAAGCCCGCGCCATCGGCGAGGAGATCGAGCAGCTCCAGCGCGGCAAGCATCTCTTGAACGACATGGCGATCCTCGTGCGCGCCTCGTTCCAGATGCGCGAATTCGAAGACCGCTTCGTCACCCTCGGCCTCAACTACCGCGTCATCGGTGGCCCGCGCTTCTACGAGCGCCTCGAGATCCGCGACGCCTTGGCCTATTTCCGCCTCGTTGCGCAAGCCTCCGACGACCTCGCCTTCGAACGCATCGTCAACACCCCGAAGCGGGGCCTCGGCGATACGACGGTGCGCGCGCTGCACGACTATGCGCGTGCCCGCGATATCCCGATGCTTGCGGCGGCCGCCGACATCATCGAGACCGACGAGCTGAAGCCGAAGGCGCGAAAGGCGCTCTTCGACGTGATTCAATCTTTCCGCCGATGGCAGGAACTGCTTGAAAAGACACCGCATACCGAGCTGGCCGAGCAGATCCTCGAAGAGTCCGGCTATACCGACATGTGGAAGAACGACAAGAGCGCCGAAGCGCCGGGCCGCCTTGAGAACCTCAAGGAACTGATCCGCTCGATGGAAAGCTTCGAATCGATGCGCGGCTTCCTCGAACACGTCTCGCTGGTGATGGATGCCGAGACCAACGAGAACCTTGATGCCGTCTCGATCATGACGCTGCACTCAGCCAAGGGTTTGGAATTCGACACCGTCTTCCTGCCCGGCTGGGAGGAAGGCCTCTTCCCGCACCAGCGCTCGCTGGACGAGAGCGGCCGCGCCGGCTTGGAGGAGGAACGCCGCCTCGCCTATGTCGGCATCACCCGCGCCAAGCATCGCTGCCACATCTGGTTCGTCTCCAACCGCCGCATCCATGGCCTCTGGCAATCGACCCTGCCCTCACGCTTCCTCGACGAACTGCCGGAAACCCATGTCGAGGTCGCTCAAATGGAACAGAGCTACGGCGGGTACGGCCGCGGTGGCTACGGCCAGTCCCGCTTCGACAAGGCCGAACCCTTCGCCAATTCCTATTCCACGCCCGGCTGGAAACGCGCCCAGGCCAACAAGACCGACGCCACACGCGACAATTGGGGCACCCGCTCCGGCCACGCCGTCGAACGCATCGGCTACGGCGAGAGCGGCCCGAAGGGGCGCACGATCGAAGGCGAGCTGGTTGCCAAATCGACCTCGTCGGAACCGTCGAGATTCACCCTCGGCGACCGCGTGTTCCACCTGAAATTCGGCAACGGCAACATCACCGGCATCGAAGGCAACAAGCTGACGATCGAGTTCGACCGGGCCGGACAGAAGCGGGTCTTGGACGGGTTCGTCGAGCGCGTGTGATCTCACCTCGGCACGACGCGAGAACGTTTACCCGAGCATCCGCATCCTTCCGATCCCAACAATATCGTTGATCAGCGCAATGCCGATTCCGGTGGCGACGATTCCCAATCCGATCAGGAAGAGCCGGCGAGACCGATCATATTTGACGGCAAAGAGAGAGTCGCGCGCCAGCAGATCGGCAAAGACCTTCACCTGGATGGCGATGCCGATCGTCAAGAACAGCATCGGCGGAATATCGATGCGACTCCAGTCGTTGGGGTTGGAAACCCAGACACTGATGAAATTGAGCGAGAAACCGAGGATGATCCCGGCCGCTGTCAGCGACCCGTTGCGAAATGTCGCATCGATCTTTTCGTCGGGATCCGGCTCGGACATGGCTTCGCTTCCCGCTGCTGAGGTAAGAAAGGCAGAAATCATGATCCAGAGCAAGCTCGACCTGACATCGCCCTCACAGGAAGCAGACGAAATGTCGCAGCCGCGCAAACCCCGGCACTCCGCCCATGGCTCCTCCGCACGCTTCATTACGACAATTTCAGGCAAACACGGACATGGATTTAATCGCCTCCAGACGAAGCAATCGCTGAAAAAAGCCAATAATTCCAATGAAACAACTTTGGTAACCGAAAGGTTAACGTGCGTCGCCCCGCGCCGTCAATCGCACTTCTACCCTGTCAAAACGTCGCTTTGACGCCTTGTGCAAATCAGCTTAGCCCAAAGGCTGCCCACCCATGAAAGGCGGGCTTCACGACGAACTTTTCGAAGGAGGTTCAAGTGACCAGTGTTTCATCTCTCGGCAGCACAATGACCCAGTACCAGTCTCCGCTTTCCAGTCTGGACAAGAATGGCGACGGCGTCACATCGGCGGACGAGTTGGCCGCCGCCTCGCAGTCCTCGACACCGGCCATGGCGTCGACCGACGGCGACGACAGCGGCACCGATATCGTCAAGAAGATCACCGCCGACATTCTGTCGCTGATGCTGTCCATGCAGAAGACCGACAGCAGCGACGATCAGGCCGACGGCAGCGATCAGAGCGACGACAATTCCAAGGGCGTCTTCGCCGCGATGGATACGAATGGCGACGGCAAGTTGACCGAATCCGAATTTATTGCCGCCGAACCGAACAGCATCAAGACTTCGGGCGACAGCGATCCGCTCCTCACCAAAGTGCTGAGCGACATGCAGACGGCCCTTCAGGCCTACCGCAATACCTACGGCGCTTCCGCCGCAGCAGGCGATTCCGCAACCGAAGACGTGGCGGCGGTCTAGCTGGCTGAAATCCGGGCTCTGCCGGGGGAGCCTCGATCCATCGATGCCGCACAAAAGTGTCCACGCAGGCAGATCGATTTGGCGGCACTTGCCACCGTCGTCGGCCGTGTCTGCGATCCGGAAATCATGCACGTGCCTTGCCGCTCCGCTCCATTTCACCACGAGAACCGCCACCAGCTATCGCAATGATTGCATTAGAGCATTCTGCTTTGACGACTTACTGCCGCTAGCGCCAGAATTAACACTTGCGCGTTCGCGCCTGGAAATCCACTAGTTGATCCATTCGGTGTGCTTAGCGTCCTACACTGCAATAAGCGAAGGGATTGAGCCTTGATGAAAGCGCTGCTGCTCGTCGACATTCAAAACGGCTTCTGTCCAGGCGGCAATCTGCCGGTGCCTGACGGCGACAAGGTGGTTCCCGTCGCAAACAGACTGATCGACAGCGGCAAATACGACCTGATCGTCGCCTCGCAGGACTGGCATCCGCCGGGCCACGGCAGCTTTGCCTCCGCCCATCCGGGTGCCGCCGCCTTCGAGATGGGCGAACTGTCGGGCAAGCCGCAGATGATGTGGCCTGACCACTGCATTCAGGGTACGCTTGATGCCGAACTGCATCCCGAACTCAAATCCGAAGAGATCGACCTGATCCAGCAGAAGGGCGAGAATCCTGATATCGACAGCTATTCGGCCTTCCGCGACAATGACCGCGATGCCTCGACCGGCCTTTCCGATTTCCTCGAGGATCAGGGCGTCACCGACCTCGACGTCTGCGGACTGGCGACCGACTATTGCGTCAAGTTCTCCGCGCTCGACGCGCTGGAGATGATGCCTGGTATCCACGTGCGCTTCATCGAGGACGCAAGCCGCGGCATCACGCCCGAAGGCGTCGCCGCCGCCATCGAAGAGATGCGGGCGCATGGCATCGCGATCATCGACAGCGTCAAGGCCTTGGCCGGCTAGTTCAGCTCGGATACCGCCAGAAAAAACCGCGTCGAATGTCGGATCGGTGCAAGTTAATCCGTCCTCGGCTCTGAACACACCAACAATGGGAGTTGAGAGATGAGAAAACTAGTTGCTGCAGCCTTCGTCAGTTTGGACGGTGTCATGCAGGCGCCGGGCGGGCCGCGGGAGGATCCGACCGGCGGCTTCACGCAGGGCGGCTGGACCGTCAATTATTGGGACGAGCCGATGGGCCAGTTCATGGGCGGGATCTTTACCGATCCCTTCGAACTGCTGCTTGGCCGCAAGACCTACGAAATCTTCGCCGCGCACTGGCCCTTCGTCGGGAAAGACGATCCAATCGGCAAGGTCTTCAACGCCGTGACCAAATATGTCGCGACCACTTCCACCGAGCCGCTCACCTGGGCAAATTCCGTCGCCCTGCGTGGCGAAGCCGCCGCCGAAATCGCCCGGTTGAAACGAGAGGACGGTCCCGTCCTCCTGACACAGGGCAGCAGCGGCCTGTTGCAGACCCTATTGGCGCATGACCTGATCGACGAATTCCGGCTCCTGACTTTTCCGCTCGTCCTCGGCCAGGGCAAACGCCTGTTCGGTCGAGGCGCCAAGCCGCAGGCGCTGAAGCTCACTGCCAACACGATATCGACGACGGGCGTCATCATGAGCGTCTACGAGCGCGCCGGCGCAATCAAGACAGGCACATTCGAGCTGGCGCAGCCCTCGGAGGCCGAGATCGAACGCCGGGAGCGGATGAAGCGTGAAGGCTGAACGCGCCTTTGCGATTGCGGGGCCGCGGGCACTGTCGCGTCCCGTCTAGAGGCTCGTGCCCTTGTTCGTCTATTCGCGCTCCAATCGCGGCGCCACTCCCGAAGGTGTTGCCGCCGCAATCGACGAAATGCGGACGCAAGTCACAATGATCAAATGCGTGGACGTGTGTAAATAAGCTGCCGGCCGGTAGCTTATTTCAGGACGTAGACGTCGAACGTCTCATCGCTTCCGACAACCGCGCCGAAACGCTTGACGAGGCTTGTCGCGCTCTGGAAAGCAGAAATATCTTCCGGCGTCAGAATCAACCGCCAAACATAGCTTTCACGCAGGGAAACGGGCGCAGTAATCTGATCAAGTCGTTGTGAAAGAAGGATGACAACAGGGACATGCTCACTCTGCTGCAATCGGTGTGCCGTTTGCAGAATATCGGCAAGGCTGAGCGAAAGCCGCGCATTCCAGGTATATCGTACGATGGCGCCGAACCGCTCCTCCCGCAGAAGATAGGTGCGGTTGCGGACGTAATAGGGCAAGGCTTCCACCAGATAGTCGGGATCCGCCATGATGACCGCATCCTTGAGATCGGGGCGCGATTGAATGAACGCACCGAGATCCTTGCTTCGGCTCAGGGGTATTTCGGCTATGAAGGCCTGGTGGACCTTCTCGACGCCGGACACGACCTGTAGCGCCAGCAATATCAGGAAGCACAGGCGCCCGAACTTTACGATGCCGCCAACAGCCTCGATGCCTGCAACGCCCGCCCCGTCGCGCTGAGACTCTATGGCAGTGATCGCGATCATGAAAACCAGCCAGAGCGCCTGATGTCTGTATCCGCCGGGATAGACAAGCGTAAAAAGCAGCGAAAGCCCCAAGAGAACCAGTCCCGCTGCGATCATAGCCGGCCATCGGTTCGCCAGCGCCAACAGGCTGCCGTAGATGAGCGCGGACATCAACGCTGCGAAAATCTGGGCGGCCAACGGATACGCAACGACCAGTTCAAGGACGCTGTTGGGATAGAACGCCATAAAATGGGAACTGGTCAGGGCAAAAGCGCGAAGGACAAGCAAAGCGAAATTCTCGCCGCTGAGATCGTTCTGCCCCGTATCGTTGAAGGTCGGATAGACTGTTACGAAACATAAAACAATTCCAACCGCGGCAATGGCAGCGGCGGTCGCAAAGGCCCGATATGCCGTCAGAGGCGGCCTTGGCCGGGCCAGAATTAAATCGAAAAACCAATAGGCGAGGAAGCCGCCGACGAGGACGACCGAATGGACGTTCGTATTTGCCAGCAGGGCAAACAACAGGCCGAGCAATATCCCGTTGCGTGCTCCTTTCTCCCAACTGAGGACGATAAGGAAAATCACCAGCATGCTGATGCCGTAATTTCGCGACATCGCGGCATAATCGAAAATCGAAAAGCTGCCGAACAGCGACAGAAGCATGATGGAAAGCGGCAGTTTCAGCCTGAAAACAAGAAGATAGGCCGCGGTCGCTGCAATCGTCAGTGCGACGATCTTCAGGACGACAGGTGAGCCGACCACGGCATAGGCGGCGCGCAGCAGAATATACCAGACAGCAGGATGACCCTCACCATGCATCCGGCGAAGCATATCGATGAAGTTATCCCCTTGAAGCGCGAGTGACAACGCACGAACCTCGTCACGCCAGACCGTTTCGGACCAGCAGAGCGCAGACGCCAGCGCAAGCCAGACCATAAGGATCAACGCCTTGCCGAGCTTGGCAGATCGAGGTTCATCGATAACAGAGACAATCACGGCCATAACACGCAACCCGGTGAACGAAAGCGTCACGACCATATCGGCGCAGAAATAAATTGGCGTTAAGTGAAGGCCTCTTTTGGTTTCAGGGCGCTGAAGCATGTCGCGCGAAACTGTGCAGCGGTTTAAGCGCGACAAGCGAATTTGAAGATCGCGACGCGCTTTAGAATTTTTCCTCCCTCTCAAGCAGATGGATATCCTCGGCTACGTCGTCCATTCTCTGCAATAATGCGGCCTGGGCATCTCGTAGCCCTCGATTGTAAAAGTACGGCCCGATCTCCTCGGCGAAGAAGTCAAGCAGGAATTCAGCCGGCAATGCACCGATGGGATCGAGTTCCCGGTCGAAATAAGCGCGGATGCGCGAAACGATTTCAGCCTTTTCTTCCTTGGAAAATTCGATCTTTTTCATAGCTGCCTCTTTGCCGAATGCGATCGGGACTTTGATGGTTCAGCAAAATCGATTGGTCAATCAAGGAAATTCAATTGCCGTCGCAAGCCGTAGACCATAAGGGAAAACTTGAATTCCAACTGGACAAGATCGCATGAATCGCGCCGACTTTGTTGAAGGTTTGCGGGGCGGCTCCGCCGTTGCGTTGGCATCGGCGCCCTTTGGCGCTCTCTTCGGAGCGCTGGCGGTCGAAAATGGCATGTCGCTTTCCGAAGCCGCCTTCATGAGCGCCACCGTCTATGCCGGCGCCAGCCAGATGGTCGGCATTGAACTCTTCGGTCACAATGTCCACGCCTGGCTGATCGTACTGTCGATCCTCGCCGTCAATTTCCGCCACGTGCTCTACTCGGCGGCGCTGGCGCGCTACATCGGCCATTTCACGCCGGTGCAGAAATTCTTTACCTTTTTTCTCCTCGTCGATCCGCAATTCGCCGAAGCAGTCAAGCGCGCCGAGGCCGGCCGGCAACTCACCTTCGCCTGGTATTTCGGCTTCGCCATCATCATCTACATTCCGTGGGTGCTGATCAGCATCGCCGGCGGCCTGCTCGGCGGTTTCATCGGCGATCCCAAGGCCATCGGCCTCGACATCCTGTTGCCGGCTTATTTCCTCGGCATCGTCCTCGGCTTCCGCAAGCGAGACAATTTCCTGCCCGTGGCGCTCGTCAGCGCGGTGGCATCCGTGTTCGCCTACCGCTACGTCGGCTCGCCCTGGCATGTCAGCCTCGGTGCCGCCGTTGGCATCGTGCTTGCCGCCCTGTTGCCGCTGCCGCCGCAACCGCAAGATCTCGAAGCCGACGCCCTTCAATCCGAAGTGCACGAGGTCTGAGCCATGGAATTCGATCTTCACATGGCGCTCGTTATCCTCGCCGCAGCCGCCGCCACCTTCGCCACCCGCATCGGCGGCTATATCCTCATCACCCGAATGAAAAGTATTCCCCCGCGCATGGAGGCGGCGCTGAATGCCGTTCCGGCGGCCGTGCTGACGACGCTCGTCGCACCCGCCTTCTTCATCGGCGGCTGGGAATCGAAGCTGGCGCTGATCGCCGCCCTCTTCATCGGATTGCGCTTCACCCATACATGGATGCTGGTTGCCGCCTGGATCGTCGTGATGACCTGGCGCCACACGATCGGCGCCTGAGCACCGGCCCGAAAGCCGGCGCAGAAACTCAAGGCATTATAGCGTCGCCGACGCCGTAATGCCGTTCTCTCAATATTCCAGCGGCAGCGTCGCGTGTTCGAGCCACGCCCTGACATCGTGATCGTGGATGAGCGGCATCAGCGCCTCGCATGTGCGGCGATGATAGTCGTTGAACCAGTGCAGTTCGTCATGGGTCAGAAGCTCGGGAATGACAAGGCTGCGGTCGATCGGGCAGAAAGTCAGCGTTTCGAATCCGAGCATCGGCGCGTCGCCGCCCTCGATCTCCTCGGCCCCGCGCACATAGATCAGGTTCTCGATGCGGATGCCGAAACTGCCGGGCCGATAATAACCCGGTTCGTTCGAAAGGATCATGCCGGGCAGCAGTTCCTGCGTCGAAAGCCTGGAGATGCGCTGCGGCCCCTCGTGCACCGAGAGATAGGAGCCGACGCCGTGGCCTGTGCCGTGAGCGAAATCGGCGCCGGCCCGCCACAGCGCGATGCGCGCCAGCGGATCGAGGTCGCAGCCGCGCGTGCCCTTCGGGAAACGTGCCGTGCTGATCTCTATCATCCCCTTCAGCACCAGCGTGAAGAAGCGCCGATGCTCTTCCGATACCGTACCTATGCCGACGGTGCGGGTGATGTCTGTCGTGCCGTTGATATATTGCGCACCCGAATCGATCAGGAAGAGTTCGCCGGCCTCGATCAACCGGTTGGTCTCGGTCGTCACGCGGTAATGCATGATCGCCGCATGTTCGCCGGCGCCCGAAATCGTGTCGAAGGAAATGTCCTTCAGAGGGTTCTGCATGCTCTGGCCGACGCGGGCACGCGCCGCTTCGAGATGCTCGGCAGCAGCGATCTCGCTCACCGTGCCAGGCTTCGTCTGCGACAGCCAACAGAGGAATTCCACCATCGCCGCCCCGTCCTGCAGATGTGCGGCGGCCGAGCCGTTGATCTCGACGTCGTTCTTCACCGCGCGCGGCAGCTTGGCGGGATCGGCGCCCTCCACCACTTCGCCGCCCGCCTTACGGATGATCTCCGCCAGCGCATAGGCGGCGATATCAGGGTCGATCAGCACGCGGCCGCCATCTCGCGAAACGGCGGCAAGCCTCTCCTCCAACGCCGAGGGCGGCAATTGTGTGCAGATCTGCGCGAGATAGGCCTCCGGCTCGATGCCGGTCTTGCGCTTGTCGAGGAAGAGCTCTGCCCGGCCGTCGGCATGAATGATGGCGCGCGCCAGCGGATGCGGCGTGTGCGGCACGTCGGCGCCGCGGATATTGAAGACCCAGGCAACCGAAGAAGGATCGGCGATCAGCACCGCCGCAAGGTTCTTCTTCGAAAGATCGGTGGCGATCGTCGCGATTTTGTCCCTGGCCAGCATGCCGGCCTGCGCGAGGTTCTGGATGCTGACCGCGCCGAGCGGCTCGGTTGGCCGGTCGCTCCAAAGCCTGTCGAGCGGATTGTGCGGCAGGAAGACCAGCGTGCCGCCAATCTGCGAAAGCGCCTTTTCCAGACGGCGCACCTCTGCACCCGCATGCAGCCATGGGTCGATGCCTAGCCGCAGGCCCTTGCCGCCGTTTGCGGCAAGCCAGAGGTGCGGCGGTTCGTTCACGAGGTCGCCGCCCGAAAAGACCGAACCGTCGACCTGTTCGGCAAGCTGAGTCACATAGCGCCCGTCGACGAAGACGATCGCCTGCGTGCGCAGGATGAGCGCAATACCGGCCGAACCGGTAAAGCCCGTCAGCCATGCCAAGCGCTCCGAACATGCGGGAACATATTCGCCGTTGAACTCGTCGGCGCGCGGCACGAGAAAGGCGTCGATGCCGAGCGAATCGAAACCGGCGCGCAGCGCCGATACGCGATCCCTGCCGAATTGCGGCGTGGAAGTGACTTCGAAAGACTGGAACATGCTGGAAACCCGAATGATTGAGACGAATCCGGTTAATGGGATGCCGGCCATGTTAGCGAAATTTCAACTGATGGGGAGAAAAAGCGACCAAGCGAGTCGAAAGCCCTGGGACCGCTCAACATTTTGACGGAACTGTGACGCCAAAAGTTAATTTGGCACGCTTTATGCATTGGCCGCATGGCTCCCATGAGCGAAACCCTCTGCCTCCGCATTTCAGAATAGCTATATAGGCGTCATCGAACGGTTCGCGATGAACCTATAACAAAGGAATTCTTGAAATGACCGCCTCTCTCTCGCGCTTCGCATATAGCAGCCCGATGCAGGCTGGCGAACGCCAGACCGTGCGTCACGTGATCGGCGCCCGCCGCCCGCAAAACGAGGACAGCCTCAAGCTGCTCGGCGCCGGCCAGCGGGCCACGCGCCACAAGGGCGCCCCCAGCTACGCGTTCTAAGCCTGAAAGCCAGTCCGTCTCCTCCCTCCCGGACCGGCCTATTGGAATGCAGTAGAGCCCGCTTGAGCGCTCCTCCCCTTGAGCTCGCGGGCATTGACCGGATAGACCGGTCGAAGGCGGTGCCATTGGCACCGCCTTTTTCTTATCTTCAACAAGGCTTGGGGGGTACGCTATCCTGTGGAATGATCGGTCGCAGCTTGCTCCATCTTCTCCCCTCGGAGAGAAGATGGCCCGAAGGGTCGGACGAGGAGGCCACACGGCAGGCAATTCATTACCCTTCGCTGCGCTCTGCGCATTCGCGGCTTCGCCGCTCACCCCCTCATCGCCTCGCTATCGTTGCGGCACTTCTCCCCGCTGGGGAGAAGAGGGACACCGCATTCGCCTCCCCACTCTCGCCTTCATCAAGGCCGATCGAGGTGGATGGTCACCCAGCCGTTGCGCCAGATGGTTCTGACGTGGCGAAGCCGCGCGCCACTATAGGCGGCAATCACCTTCCAGCGTTGCCCGGCAAGGATGCCGGAGAGAATAACCGATCCGCCAGGCGCAAGATGCGTCGCAAGCTTCGGTGCCATGCGGATCAGCGGCCGCGCGAGAATATTGGCGATGATGAGATCGAAGGGACCGTGCTCGGAAAAGGCCGTCGAGTGGAAGCCCGGCGCTGTCCTGGTGACGATGCCCGAGGCGATGCCGTTGCGGCGCACGTTCTCGGCCGCCACCTTCGTCGCGATCGGATCGATGTCGGTCGCCAGCACCGGTATGTTCCTGAGCTTGCGCACCGCAATCGCCAGCACACCGCTGCCGGTGCCGAGATCGAGCGCGTTGCGGACCGGGCGCGAGCGCAACACGGCATCGATCACCTCGAGGCAGCCCGCCGTCGTGCCATGATGGCCGGTGCCGAAGGCTTGGCCGGCATCGATCTCGATGGCGATGTCGCCGGGGCGGATCTTGTCGCGGTCATGCGAGCCATGCACCAGGAAGCGCCCTGCCCGGACGGGCTTCAGCCCCTCCAGCGATTTCACCACCCAGTCGATCTCGGGGATGACTTCCCGCTCCAGCCGGGCATCGGGAAAAGAGGCCTTCAATGCGTCCTCGACGCGGGATTGCACCTCCGCCTCGTCCTCGGCCATCATGTAGATCGAGGCTTCCCAGATATCCTTCTTCTCATCGATCTCCGTGGTGCCGATGGCAAAGTCTTCTTCACCGAAGACCGCGCTCAGAAGGTCGAGGATCTCTTCGGCCTTGCTTTCGGTCGTCGTCACGTAAAGGCGGATTTCACTCACGATAGGCGGTCTTTCCCGTTTCCGTTGCCCGCCGCCGGTCGAGCCAACGCCCCATCACGCTGAAGCTGTCACCCCTTGCTGGCGAGATTCTCCAGCTTCTTTACCGCCGTGTCCGGGTTTTCGCCATAGGCGATCGTTCCGGAAAACCGCCCGGCCGAATCGAGCAGGAAGACCGAGGCGGTGTGATCCATCGTGTAGTCGCCGTTCGGATCCTTCTCGTCGACCGGCACTTTCTTGGCGTAGACGCGGAAACCCCTGATGACGTCGGCGATCTTGTCAGGCGCGCCTGAAATGCCGATGATGCGCTTGGAAACATTGGAGACGTATTCGTTCATGATCTCAGGCGTGTCGCGCTCCGGATCGACGGTCACGAAATAGGCCTGTAGCTTGTCGCCCTTCGGATCCACCTTCTCCATCCATCCGTTCAACTCGAAAAGTGTCGTCGGGCAGACTTCCGGGCAATGGGTAAAGCCGAAGAACAGCGCCGTCGGCTTACCGCGCAACGCCTGCTCGGTGATCGGCTGCCCGCTTTGGGAGACCAGAGTGAAGGGCACGCCGAAGGGCGGTTCGGCCACCATGTCCCTCGACTTCGTCAGGTTGAGCGTGTAGGCACCAAGAAACCCGGCAAGTATCAGGACACCGACCCAGACGGCGATGCGGAATGTCTTCATTGGCATGATCCTCGATCCGGGCGGAGAACGCGCGGCCCGCCCTTGCCCCGCGTGATTATAGCCTCGACCGGACGCGCGCAATTCAAGAATATGTTTTCTGACCGGTGGTTAATTGTCTCACCGATAGAAACTGCAACGGCAGCGAAATCCGACGTCGGGAATCTGCGCGGATCAAAAATGGCGTGTTTGTGAATAGCTTGTCTTTAGAGCGGCGGATAATCGGAAAATACATATCGTTAGGAAAGACTTAAGCCGTCACATCTATATTTAACAGCGGTTCTGCATCGCCTCTCCCGCCGGAGACAACTGGGAAGAATTCTGACCATGAACAACAACGCCATCAAGCAGTCGGGCGCTTATCTCGAAATCGTTTCGTTCCACCTGGGCGATCAGGAATTCTGCATCGACATCATGGCTATCCGCGAAATTCGCGGCTGGGCGCCGGTGACGCCGATGCCGCACACCCCGCCCTACGTGCTGGGCCTCATCAATCTGCGCGGTGCGGTGATCCCCGTCATCGACATGGCCTGCCGCCTCGGCATGAAGATGACCGAGCCCTCCGAGCGCTCGGCGATCATCGTCACCGACATCGCCGGCAAGCTGGTCGGCCTGCTGGTCGAGCAGGTTTCCGACATGATGACCATCAAGAGTGAAGACCTGCAACCGCCGCCGGAAATCATCCCGGAAGCCCAGCGCGCCTTCTGCCGCGGCATCGTCGCTCTCGAAAAGACCATGGTTTGCTTCTTGAACCTCGACACGGTTATTGCCGACGAGCTGACACAGGCCGCATAAGAACAACCGCTCCTCGATCGGAAGGCCGCCTGCAGCCGATCGCTGCGGGCGGTTTTTTTGTATTTAACGGACCGGCAGCGCAAGGTGCCGCAAGCAGACGGACACGCCGTCACCTTCCAATTGCTCGGACGGAGACTACCTCCCCCTCCGATAAAGTGCCCGGTCAGGAGCCTTCCATGCGTGTCAGCACCTACAAGATAAACATCGACGACGATCGGGTCGACGACCTGCAACGGCGCCTGCGCTCGACGCGATGGCCGCCAGCACTCGACGCCGACAGCTGGGAAGACGGAACAAGTCTCGCTTTTCTCAAGGAGCTCCTCGCCTATTGGAAAGACCATTTCGACTGGCGCGCGCAGGAGACGCGCCTCAACACGCTTCCGCAGTTCATTGCCGAGATCGATGACCTGTCGATTCATTTCGTCCACCAGAGAGGAAACGGGCCCTCGCCACTGCCACTCATCCTCACGCACGGCTGGCCGGGCTCCTTCTTCGAAATGGAGGGGATTATCCCAATGCTGGCGGATCCTGCAGCACATGGCGCCGACCCTGCTGATGCATTCGATGTCGTCGTGCCGTCCCTTCCGGGCTACGGCTTCTCGCAGGCGCCAGGCTCAGCCGGGATCGGCCCCTATGAAATATCGGGACTGTGGCTGAAACTGATGCAGGGTTTGGGATACGAGACCTTCTGCCTGCAAGGCGGCGATATCGGCGCGGCCGTTTCGAGCTGGCTCGCCTACCGTTTTCCACAGAATACGACAGCGCTGCACCTGAACTATATTCCGGGGAGCTACCGGCCGCCGCTGGGCGCGGGACAGGCACCGATTTCGACGGAGGAACAGGCCTTTCTCGAACGCGCCGCGCAATGGGCCGATAGCGAAGGCGCTTACGCCCACATGCAAGGAACGAAGCCGCAGACGCTTGCCTATGCACTGACGGATTCGCCCATTGGCCTCGCTGCCTGGATCAGTGAAAAATTTCAGGCGTGGAGCGACGGCGATATCAGGACGACGTTCTCTCTCGACGCCCTCTTGATCGAGATTTCGATCTATTGGTTCAGCGGCACCCTGGATTCGTCGCTTAGGCTCTACAAGGAAAGCCGAAAGCGGCCGATGCATTTCAAGGCGAACGAACGCGTCCTGCCGCCACTCGGCGTGGCGCATTTCGCAAGGGAATTGCCCCAGCCGCCACGCTCTTGGGTCGAACGCGTCTATGACGTCAGGCGATGGACCGAAATACCGAAGGGAGGCCATTTTGCCGCCATGGAGCGGCCCGAGCTTCTGGCCGAAGATATCCGCGCTTATTTCCGCCCATTCAGGACGCGCTGATCACTGCGGCCTCCCATTCTTCCAGACAACGTTCTGCCCATAGAGCGGAATGGTCGAGATCGACATCTTCGCCGAACCGTCGGTCAGTTCGCGCGAATGGGCGAGATAGATCAGCGTGTCGTTCGTCTTGTCGTAGATGCGGTTGACGACCAGGGTCTTCCAGATCAGCGACATGCCTTGGCGGAACACCTCGCTGCCATCCTTGGACAGGTCGATATTGCCGATCTCGATCGGCCCGGTCTGCCGGCAGGCAATGGAATTGTTGGACGGGTCCTCGAACCAGTTGCCGTTCTTGAACCGGTCGATCAGGCTGCGGTCGAAATAGGTGACGTGGCAGGTGATGCCCTTGACCTCGGGGTCGGAGACCGCCTCGACGATGATGTCGTTGCCGATCCAGTCGACCCCGACCTTGCCGACGACTTCGGCCGAGGCAGTACCTGCGGAAACGGCGGCGAAAGAGAAGGCGGCGAGGAGAAGATTGCGCAGTCTGGACATGGCGGCTCCCTGAATAACCGCATCTAGATAAGCATGCACCCATGCTTTGCAAGAAATGGAGCTCGCGGAAGGGATCAGCCTTTCCGGCAGGTGCAGGGCTCGTAGGCCCGCGCCGTCAGCCGGCCGGGCCGCATGCCGATCAGCGCCGGTATCGCGTGAACGGCATTGGCCTTTAGCGCTTTCGCCATCTCGATCGCCGCCGCCGCGCAGACCGCGGCATCCTCGGCGGCGTTGTGGTGCACGAAACGCAGGCCGAGATGCTCGGCGATCAGGTTCAGCCGGTGCGAGACGAAATGCGGCCAGATTCGCTGCGCCATCTTCAGGCTGCAGAGATAGGTAAGCTCCGGATAGGATTGCCGGTAGAGATCGAGGCTCGCCCGCCAGACGCTGAAATCGAAGGCGGCATTGTGCGCGATCATCGTCGCGTCGCGAAAATCTTCCTCGAACTCGTCCATCACCTCGGGAAACTCGGGCGCATCCTCGACATGCTCCGGCCGGATGCCATGGATTGCGATGTTCATCCCGGAGAAGCGCATGTCCCGCGGTCGGATCAGCCGCTCCTCGACGCGCGTCACTCTGTCGTCCTCGATCCAGGCAAGGCCGACGGAACAGGCGCTGCCGCGCTGTTCGTTCGCCGTCTCGAAGTCAATTGCGATGGTCTTCAATGCAGTAACCCGAATCGTTTCTTCGGGAACAGGAATACCGCCCCGCTTCCGGCCGTGCAAATTCGACACGACGCAAGGTTGACTTTTTAGCCCACATACCGAAACTTGCTGCCATGATCGTTTCCCTTACCATGGCAGCGCTTATTCATCACACCACGACCCTCGAAGGGTACGCGGGAGCGATGGCGCGTTAGCAGCGATCCGATCATCCCGAAGACCCTGCGAGGCGAGCAGGGTTTCGGAAACCGGCTCTCCTCGTAAAACCGATGGAGAGCATGAATGTCCGAAAACGAAGAGAATGAACCTCGCGGCCGAGCGCGCCTGCCAGATGGCATCCTCGTGCGTGCCGTCCGCCTGTCCGATGCAGAGGAGATCACCGATCTCATAAATCTGCCGGGCTACCGGGCCGGCACCTTGAGGCCGCCCTACCAGCGGGTCGAGGAGGTTCGCAAGCACATGGAAAACCCGTCGCCAGGCGCGCTCAACCTCGTCGTCACCCAAAATGGCAGGATCGTCGGCAATGGCGGCCTTAACCGCCTCTCCGGCCGTAGGCAGCACGTCGCCAGCATCGGCATGGGCGTGCATGACGATTTCACCGGCCGCGGCTTCGGGCGGATCCTGCTCGGCGCGATGATCGACGCTGCCGACGACTGGCTCGATATCAAACGGCTGGAACTGACCGTCTACACCGACAACGACGTCGCCAGCGGCCTCTACCGGAAATTCGGCTTCGAGCAGGAAGGCCTGTTGAAGGCCTTCGGCTTTCGATCCGGCGAGTATGTCGACGCCTATACGATGGCGCGGCTCAGGCAATGAGCAAACGGGTTGGCGGCTTGCCGTCAGCCCCTCAGCCGCTGATCAGCGCCAGCCATTCATCCTCGTCCATCGTCTGCACGCCGAGTTCGCGCGCCTTGTCGAGCTTGGAGCCGGCGCCGGGGCCGGCGACGACGATGTCGGTCTTCTTCGAGACCGATCCCGCCACCTTGGCGCCGAGACTTTCGGCCCTCGCCTTTGCCTCGTCGCGGGTAAACTTTTCCAGCGAGCCGGTGAAAACCACCGTCTTGCCGGCAACCGGACTGCCTGCCGTCTTCGGTTGCTCGGCCTCCTCGGGCGTCACTTCCTCAAGCAGTCGGGTGATCACCTCGACGTTGCGCGGCTCCTTGTAGAATTCGACGATGGCGCGCGCGACCACCTCGCCGATACCCTCGATGGCGTTGAGATCGTTCCAGGCGTCGCCGGAAAGTGTCTCGGCCTCCCGCATCGCCGTCTCGAATGCCGCATAGGTGCCGTAGGAGCGCGCCAGCAGCTTCGCCGTGGTCTCGCCGACATGACGGATGCCGAGCGCGTAGATAAAGCGATGGAGCGCTATGCTGCGCCGCTCGTTGATCGCGCCATAGAGCTTGCCGACGCTGACCTTGCCGAAGCCGTCGATATTCTCGAGCTTGGTCAATGAATCCCGCTGCCGTTCCTCCAGCGTAAAGATATCGGGCGCGGTGCGGATCTGCAGCGACCGATCCTCGTTTTCGAAGAAGAAGTCGATCTGCTTCGAACCGAGCCCTTCGATATCGAAGGCGTTGCGCGAAACGAAATGCTTCAGATGCTCCATCGCCTGCGCCCTGCAGATGAAACCACCGGTGCAGCGGGTGACCGAATCGAGCTTGCCGGTCTTCTCATGTCTTTCACGCACCGCATGCGAACCGCAGACCGGGCAGGTCTTCGGAAATTCATAGGGCTTGGCCTCGGCCGGGCGCTTTTCCATGACGACGTCGAGTACCTGCGGAATGACGTCGCCGGCGCGCTGCACGATGACGGTATCGCCGATGCGGATATCGTGCTCGTCGTCGCGGATGCGTTCGCCGCTATTGCCAATGCCCCTGATGTAATCCGCGTTGTGCAGCGTCGCATTGGTGACGACAACGCCGCCGACCGTGATCGGCGTCAAACGCGCCACCGGGGTCAAGGCGCCAGTGCGGCCAACCTGGATGTCAATATTCTCGACGATCGTGAAAGCCTGCTCGGCAGGAAACTTGTGCGCCGTCGCCCAGCGCGGCGAACGCGAGCGGAAGCCGAGACGGGCCTGCAGTTCGAGACTGTCGACTTTATAGACGACGCCATCGATATCATAGTCGAGATCCGGGCGCTTGAGCCCGATCTCGTCATAATGCGCCAGGATGTCGGCGACCGAGTTCAACCTTTTCATCAGCGGATTGACCGGAAAACCCCAGTTCTTGAAGGTCTGCACCATACCGAACTGTGTATCGGCGGGCATCTCCGACATCTCGCCCCAGGCATAAGCGAAGAATTTCAGCTTGCGACTTGCCGTCACCTTGGCGTCGAGCTGGCGCAGCGACCCGGCCGCGGTGTTGCGCGGATTGACATAGGTCTGCTTGCCCTCCGCCTCCATCTGCCGGTTCAGCGCCAGGAAGTCGCTCTTAGCCATATAGACCTCACCGCGGATCTCGACGACGGCGGGAACGCCCTTCGGCAGCTCGTTGGGGATTTCGGCGATGGTCCGGATGTTGGCAGTGACGTTCTCGCCCGTCGTGCCGTCGCCGCGCGTCGCGGCCGTCACCAGCCTGCCGTTCTCGTAACGGATCGACATCGAGAGGCCGTCAATCTTCGGCTCGGCGGTAAAGGCGATCGACTGATCCGGCAGCCGGCCGAGGAAGCGATAGACGCCGGCGACGAAATCCTGCACGTCCTCCTGCGAGAAGGTGTTGTCGAGCGACAGCATCGGCCGCGCATGAACAACAGGCGCGAAGGTGACGGAGGGCGCTGCGCCAACATGCCGCGACGGGCTGTCCTCGCGAATCAGCTCGGGAAACCGCATTTCCAGCGCATCGTTGCGGCGCTTCAGTGCGTCGTAATCGGCATCCGAAATCTCCGGCCGGTCCTTGCCGTGGTAGAGAGCATCGTGATGCGCGATCTCCTTTGCCAGCCGTTCCAGCTCGGCGGCAGCCTCTTCGATCGTCAACGTGTCGACGGTGGAACCTTCGGTGGGCATAGAACATCACTCCAGAGAATCTGGCCAGAGAATCTGGCCAGAAAATCTGGATTGTTTTTAGAGCAAAATTGCCGGATGAAAAGAGCGGCTGGATATACTGCATAGGCAAGATCGCTTTCCCGGCCTATTCCCAATCCCTGGCATTGCGCAGCCGGATGCCACTGACATGCAGGCTGGTGTTCCAGAGGTTCTTCAACGGCCGCAGGCTATCGACCATCCGAAGCTCCACCCTACGCGGCCCAAACTCCTGGTCGAGCCGCGAGATGGCGGTCCTCTCCATCGGAATGACACGTCTGCGCGCCACCCACATGCCCGCATCATCCAGAGCCTCGAAGCCTTCGGCCGGCATCTCGTAACGATGGATCGTCTCCGCTTCGAGCCTTCCCAGCCAACGGCGCTCGACATAGGCGACGGCGCGCCAGTCGCCGAGCCAGTGCCGCCGTTCGGTCTCCGGCGTATCAGCTGTCGCCCAGAGCAGGATGCGGGGACAATCGCGCGGAAAGAGATACAGGAAATCATGATCGGCATCGATTGCCCAGACGAGCGGACCGTTCAGCCATTCTCGGCCGGGCGCGCGGTCTGACGGAACGCGAACCGGGCGTGGCTCGAACGCCGCGATACCGGCATCGTCGCTGAAATGGAAAAGCCGCATGGCATGAGCTCGCCGCCGATCGGGAAGCTTCAGCGCATATCGCGCCGCAGGATCAATGTCATCCCACCTGCCTAAGCGGAAACAGCATCGGAAATTAGCCGTTGCCGGCCAGCAGCCGCTTCGCTGCGGCCCTCGCCTCTTCTGTGACCGAAGCCCCGGCCAGCATACGGGCGATCTCCTCGGTGCGGTCCTTCTGCGCCATCGTCGCGACGCGCGTGGCAATCTTTTCAGAACCGTCGGCCGTCGGTCCCTTGGAAATCAACAGATGCGTCGCCGCCCGCGCCGCGACTTGAGGCGCATGCGTGACCGACAGCACCTGCACACGCTCCGACAGCCGCTTCAGCCGCTGGCCGATCGCATCGGCCACCGCGCCGCCGACGCCGGTGTCGATTTCGTCGAAGACGAGCGTCGGGGCCGATCCGCGATCTGCGAGCGCCACCTTCAGCGCCAGCAGGAAACGCGAGAGCTCGCCGCCCGAAGCGACCTTCATGATCGATCCCGGCCGCGTGCCCGGATTGGTCTGGACGTGGAACTCGACGACGTCGATGCCTTCGGCGAGCGCCTCCTCCGCATCCGTGGTGATCTCGACCATGAAACGGGCGCGTTCGAGCTTGAGCGCCGGCAGCTCGGCCATGACGGCCCCAGCCAGTGCGGTGCCGGCATGATGGCGCTTGTCGGACAGCGAGCGCGCCGCCGCATCGTAATTTTCCCGCGCCAGGCCGACCTCGGCTTCGAGCCGGGCAAGCCTCTCCTCACCCGCATCGAGATCGGCAAGATCGGCGATCATGCGCACCGCAAGCGCCGGCAGCTCGGTGACGGGCACGGAATATTTGCGCGAGGCGGCCCTGAGCGCGAAAAGCCGCTCCTCCACCCGCTCCAGCTCTCTCGGATCGTATTCGGTCTTGCGCAGCGCCGCCTCGACTTCCATCTGCGCGTTGGAAAGCTGGTCGAGCGCGGCATCGAGCAGCGTCACGGTATCTTCGAGCAGTCCCGGCGCCTCATGGCTCTTGCGCTCCAGCCGGCGCACCAGCGAGGCGATATGGGGCACCGGCGAGGCATTGCCGTTCAGGAATTCGGACGCCTCGGCGATATCGCCGGCGATTCGCTCGGCTTTCATCATCTTCTGCCGGCGATCGGCGAGCTCTTCCTCCTCGCCATCCTGCGGCAAGAGCTTTTCGAGTTCCTCGACCGAAGAGCGCAGGTAGTCGGCTTCGCGCGCCGCACTTTCCACTTTCTCGCGGTGCTTCTTCAGCGTCCGCTCGCTGTCGCGCCACAGGCGATAGAGCTTGGAGACCTCCGAAACCTCGTCGGTGAGGCCGGCGAAGGCATCGAGCAGCGTGCGGTGAGCGTTGGTGTCGACCAAGGCGCGATCGTCGTGCTGCCCGTGGATTTCGACCAGCATCTGGCCGGCCTGGCGCATCAGCTGCACGCTGACCGGCTGATCGTTGACATAGGCCTTGGTGCGCCCATCCGCCGATTGCTGGCGGCGGAAAATCAAATCGCCCTCATCGTCGATGCCGTTTTCACGCAGGAGCGTGCGCACGCCGTGTTCCATGCCGACGTCGAACACCGCCGTCACCTGGCCTTTGTCCTCGCCATGGCGCACCATGTCGCCGTCGCCGCGCCCACCGAGCGCTAGCGACAGGCTGTCGAGCAGGATGGATTTGCCCGCCCCGGTCTCGCCCGTCAGCACGGAGAGGCCGGTCTCGAAGGCAAGATCCAGCCGCTCGATCAGGACGATATCGCGGATCGAAAGCTGGATCAGCATTGGCCTCAGGAACCGAGAAGAAGTTTCTTGCCCGCTGCCGCGATCCACGAGCCCTTGTTTTCACGCGGCTCGGCACCGCCGCTCTGCAGCAGCTTGTAGGAATCAGCATACCACTGGCTGTCGGGATAATTGTGACCGAGAACGGCAGCGGCTGTCTGCGCCTCGTTGACAATGCCCATGGCGTAATAAGCTTCGACGAGACGTGCTAAGGCCTCTTCGATCTGGTTCGTATTCGGATATTTCTCGACGACGATACGGAAGCGCGAGATCGCGGCGAGATATTCCTTCCGCTCCATGTAGTAGCGGCCGATCTGCATTTCCTTGCCGGCGAGCTGGTCGCGCGCGAAGCGGATCTTGGCCTGTGCGTCGTCGACATATTCGGAGTTCGGATAATTGTCGATGACGGCCTGCATCGCCTCGATCGTCTTGGCGGAGGCGCGCTGGTCCTGCGTCACGTCGACGATCTGCTTGGAATAGGTAAGACCGATAAGATACTGCACATAGGCGGCATCCTGGGACTTCGGATATTGCGACATGTAGCGGTTGCCGGAAGCAAGCGCATCGTCCAGGCGGCCCTGGCGGTATTTGACGAAGGTGCTCATCACAAGCGCCTTGCGCGCCCATTCGGAGAACGGGTTTTCGCGGTCGATCGCGTCGAACTTGCGCGCCGCTTCAGCCATGTTGCCGGCCTTCATATTGGCAAGGCCCTGGGTGTAGAGCACGTCAGGCGGATCGGTTTCGAGACCGAGCTTGGTGATGTCGATGTCGGGATCCGACTGGCAACCGGAGATCGAGGCGCCTGCGCTGAGCACCAGAAGCGATGCGAACAAGGCGCGCGCTGTCTTCATCATACCTTCAGATCCTGCATAACCCATTCGAAAGAACCCCACTGCCGCCGCTCTCTCCACGGCAGCCACGCCTCGCTGGCGTTTCTAGCCACAAATGTGCATCAAGAGCAACGCAATGATAAGGCATTAACGCATTTTTGTGGCAGCAGCCGCAGAATGACCGGCTTTTCAACTTCTTCCCGACCTGTGGCGGCCAAGCATCAGTTATCGACGCAGACACGGCCGGACAAAAAAAACCGCCTCCGGGAAAGAGGCGGCCTGGTCTTGAGAATATGCTGGAGGTCATGCCGACCAGGGAGCGAATTCCGAAGCGCTGACTGCGATCAGTTCGCGGGCAGCGACACGCTGGCGCGGCGTCGACGTCTCCACAACCTCATAGGCGGAGGGATCGGCGAGCAGCGCCTTCAGCGCATTGGCATTCATCTTGTGACCACCGCGATACGAGCGGTAGCAGCCGATGAACTGGGCACCGGCAAGCGACAGATCGCCGACGGCATCGAGCGTCTTGTGGCGGACGAATTCGTCCTTGGCGTAACGCAGACCTTCGACGTTGATGACGGTGTTGTCGTCGGAGATGACGACTGAATTTTCAAGCGAGGAGCCGAGCGCGTGACCCGACGCCCAGAGACGCTCGACATCGCGCATGAACCCGAAGGTGCGGGCGCGGGAAAGCTCGGTCTTGAAGACAGCGGCGGTCATGTCACCGGCCCACTTCTGCCGGCCGATCAGCGGGCAGTCGAAATCGATCTCGACTTCGAAGCGCGTACCGTCATAGGGACGGAACTCACTCCAGGAGCCGCCATGCTCGATGCGCACCGGCTTGGTGATACGGATATAACGGCGCTTGACGCCGAGCGAGACGAGACCGACCTGCTCGATCGCCTCGACGAAAGGTAGCGAACTGCCGTCCATGATCGGCATTTCGGAGCCCTGCACCTCGATCACCACATTGTCGAGGCCAAGCGCATAGACGGCGGCCATGACATGCTCGATCGTCGCAACCGAATGGGCGGGTGAGAAGCCGAGCACGGTGCAGAGGTCGGTATTGCCGACCTGCGAGGAAACAGCCTTGAGTTCGGTAATGTCACCATTGTCATGCAGGCGCTGGAAAACGACGCCGGTGTCCGATTCGGCCGGGTTCAGGGTGATCGAGACTTCTGCTCCCGAATGCACCCCGATGCCCGAAAGCGTCACGGGACGCGATACCGTCGTTTGAAAACCCAGCAAGCCAATCGCCATAAATTCTGCCTTTATTCTTCCGCACCGGCGGTCTGTCCGATCGGCGCAGTCATCGTTCATTCTGCAGAAGGAGCCTGTCGAAAGGTCTCCTGGGGCAGTTTCGTTGCACCATACTTACGTGCGCCGGCGCTCCAATCCAAATCACTGTTTCTTTCGCTTTGTTACGAAGTCACGCAATTGAAATCATTTGCGAATCACGGGCGAAAAAACAGCAATGCCCGGGACCTTGATCCCGGGCATGAACGGTGCCGAAGCACGGACTCAGTTCGACTGGCGACGCAGGAATGCCGGGATTTCCAGCTGGTCGTCTTCCTGCATCATCCGGGCCTGCGGAACTGCTCGGCCCTGGTCGTCGAGGTTGCCGCGACGCGGTGCGTAGAGGCTTGCCTCAGGCGACAGCGGACGGCGCTGCTGCGAAGCGGCCGGCGGTGCGGCAGTCATATCGGCGGCAACGGCGTCGTCGTCGCGGCGGCCAAGCGAATTGGTGATTCGCTTGAGCAGGCCCATCGGACCGCGCTCTTCCGCCGCATGCGCGGAGGCCGGCTGCGTGCGGTGGTCGAGTTCGGCCTGGACGACCGGCGGGAAATCCTCGACCTTCGGCATGCGCATCGGTTCGGGCGCCTGGCGGATGATCGGCTCCTGCCGAACCGGCTGCTGGACCGGCTGGCTTATCACCGGCTGGCTCATGACGGGCGCCGGAGCTTGCTGCTGCACCGGTGCCGGACGCATTGCCGGAGCTTCCGGTGCAGGCGCGAAGATCTTGCTCTGCGGACGGAAGGTTTCCTGCTGTACGACCGGCTGCTGTAGCGGTGCGGCGGCACGCGGGGCCGGAATTTCGAGCTCGCGTTCCATCTCGGCTTCGCGGATGGTCTGCGCGATCGGATCCATGGCCTTCGGTGCCTGCATCACGGGGGCAGGCTGAACTGCGGCCGCTGCCGGAGCAACAGCCGCGGAGGGACGGATAGCGGGCCTTGCTGCCGGCTGGAGGTTCCGCTCGGCGGCTTCGTTCATCGCCCGGTCGATGCCGGTTGCGACGACCGAGACGCGGATGATGCCTTCGAGCGATTCGTCGAAGGTGGCGCCGAGGATGATGTTGGCATCAGGATCGACTTCCTCGCGGATGCGGGTCGCGGCTTCGTCGACTTCGAAGAGGGTGAGGTCGCGACCGCCGGTGATGGAGATCAGCAGGCCCTGGGCGCCCTTCATCGAGGTTTCGTCGAGCAGCGGGTTGGCGATCGCAGCCTCTGCGGCCTGCAGCGCGCGGCCGGAGCCGGAAGCTTCGCCGGTGCCCATCATCGCGCGGCCCATCTCGCGCATTACCGAGCGGACGTCGGCGAAGTCGAGGTTGATGAGGCCTTCCTTGACCATCAGGTCGGTGATGCAGGCAACGCCCGAATAGAGAACCTGGTCAGCCATGGCGAAGGCATCGGCGAAGGTCGTCTTGTCGTTGGCAATGCGGAAGAGGTTCTGGTTCGGAATGACGATCAGCGTATCGACAGACTTCTGCAGTTCCTGGATGCCCATCTCGGCCAGGCGCATGCGGCGCCCGCCCTCGAAATGGAACGGCTTGGTGACGACGCCGACTGTCAGGATGCCCTTGTTGCGGGCCGCCTGCGCGACAACGGGAGCAGCGCCAGTGCCGGTGCCGCCGCCCATGCCGGCGGTGACGAAGCACATATGCGTGCCGTTCAGGTGATCGACGATTTCGTCGATGCACTCCTCGGCGGCCGCGCGGCCGACTTCCGGCTGCGAGCCGGCACCGAGGCCTTCGGTAACGTTGACGCCGAGCTGGATGATGCGCTCGGCCTTCGTCATCGTCAGCGCCTGCGCATCCGTGTTGGCGACGACGAAGTCGACGCCCTGGAGGCCGGCGGTGATCATGTTGTTGACGGCATTGCCGCCACCGCCGCCAACGCCGAACACGGTGATGCGCGGCTTCAGCTCTGTGATGTCAGGCTTTTGCAGCTTGATGGTCATGGTACCTGTTCCTTCTCTCTCTGGCCGCATCGCCACGCCGGCCAATTACGCAATTTCAGAAACTTTCCTTCAGCCACTGGCCCATGCGGGCTATGCGGCTGTTATTTCCCCCAAGCGACATGAGCAGACCGCTCTGTGACGCATGTGTCTCCATGTCCGCGACCTGCGGATAGATCATCAGGCCGACGGCCGTCGAAAAAGCCGGCCCCTTGGCCGCCGTCGGCAGCCCCGAAACGCCCATCGGACGACCGATGCGGACGTTGCGGGCAAGGATGCGCCGCGCCACATCGGCAAGGCCGGTCAGTTGGCTCGCCCCGCCGGTCAGCACGACACGCTTGCCGACGATCGGGCTGAAGCCGGAGCGCTGGATGCGATCGCGGATCAGTTCCATCGTTTCTTCGATTCGGGCGGACACGATGCGCGAAACCAGTGCCCGCGGCACCTGAGACGGTTGGTCGCGATCATCCTCGCCGATCGGCGGGATCGAGATCAGCTCGCGCTCGTCGGAGGAATTCGAAAGGGCCGAGGCATGCACGACCTTCAGCCGCTCCGCATCCTCGATGCGGGTCGAAAGGCCGCGCGCCAGGTCGGTGGTGACGTGATGGCCGCCGAGACCGACGGCATCCGTATGAACGAGCTTGCCCTCGGCAAAGACCGAGATCGTCGTCGTGCCGCCGCCCATGTCGATCGCTGCGCAACCGAGCTCGACCTCGTCGTCGACGAGAGCCGCAAGGCCCGATGCATAGGGCGTCGCGACGATGCCCTCGACCGACAGATGCGCGCGATTGACGCTAAGCTCGAGGTTCTTCAGCGCCGAGCGCTCCGCCGTCACGACATGCATGTCGACGCCGAGCGCATCGCCATACATCGCCAGCGGATCGCGGATGCCGCGCTCGCCGTCGAGCGAGAAGCCGGTCGCCAGCGAATGCAGCACCGAACGGTCGTGGCGCAGCGACTGCTGGCAAGCCGCCGACAGCACCTTCTTCAGATCGTTGAGCTCGACTTCCTGGCCACCGAGATCGATCGTCGCCGTATAGATGTCGCTGCCGAGGCGGCCGGCCGTCAGGTTGACGATCAGGCTTTCGACGGTCAGCCCCGCCATGCGCTCGGCCGCGTCAACGGCGAGACGGATGACGCCTTCCAGCGCGTCGAGATCGGCGATAACGCCGGTCTTGATGCCACGGGAACGCTGGTGGCCGATGCCGATGATCTCGATATTGTGCGTGCGGCCCGGCAGGATCTGGCTTTCCTCGCGCGGCGTCAGCCGGCCGATCATGCAGACGACCTTGGTCGAGCCGATATCGAGCACCGAAACGACATGCGACCGCTTCGACGAAAGCGGCTTCAGGCGCGGCAATCCGAAATGGGATGAACCGAACAAGCTCATATATTCTGCCCCGCCTTCTTCAATTCTTTCGTACGCTCCGTCACTGCCGTCTGCCTGCGAATCGCCGCCTCCGGCGTCAGCTGGATCGCGGTTCTGTCGGCCAGCCTGAGATCGACTGCAGCAATGTCCCGCTCCAGGAGCTGATGCTCCTTGTCGAACTTCGAAAGCGTCGCCAGTGCTTGGTCGATACCGTCTTCCGGCAGCTTGACGACGACGCCGTTGTCCATGTGCAGGTCCCAGCGACGGCCGGATATCCAGACATAGGCCTTCACGCGGGCCTTCACGTCGGGCCACTTCGAGAAGGCTTCGTCGAGCGAAGCCGCCGCCGTTTCGGCATCGCGGCCGACGACGAGCGGCAGCGCCGAAAACTTGTTGTCGCGCAGCGGCGCAATGACGCTGCCGTTCTTCTCGATCAGGGAAAGCTCCTGTCCGTGCTGCCAGATCGCATAGGCCTGGCGCTCCTTGAGCTTCACTTCGATCGTTTTCGGATAAATCTTGCGGACCTCGACATTTTCGACCCAGGGAAGATGGGCGATCTTCCGGCGGGCGGCATCGACGTCGAGGGCGACCAGCGAGGTCGTGCCGTCAAGGCCGATCAGTTGCAGGATCTCGATTTCGGAGGTCTCCGAGTTGCCAGAGACCTTGACGTCCTCGATCGCAAAACCCGCGGCCGTCGTTGTCGCCTGCGCGACGGCCTCGGTGTGGCCGCCGAGCGACATGCCGTAAAACCCCGTCGCAGCCAGGAAGGCGAGTGCGGAGACCGTGCCCGTATGAACGGGAATATGGATGCGGCCGCTGCAGAGGCTGATCAGGAAGCGCGTGACCCGGCGCAGCGGGCGCGGCAGCACAAACCGCTCTTCGGCTTCCATGATCGGAAGCACGGCATGATGGCTGGGGCGCCCAATCCTCTTGACTGTCAACGCAAACAAGACGCGTCCTCCACCATCCACCGGAGAAACTGACCAAAGGAATAGCCGGCATGACCGGCCATTTCGGGCACGAGCGAGGTTGGAGTCATCCCTGGCTGGGTATTGACCTCCAGCCAGATGATTTCGCCGTCTTCGGAGAAACGATCGTCGTAACGAAAGTCGGACCGACTGACGCCGCGACAACCGATTGCCTGATGCGCCCTTAGGGACAATGTTTGTATTTTTTGGTAAATATTCGGTGAAATTTTCGCGGGGATGACGTGTTTTGAACCACCCGCCGCATACTTGGAGTCGTAATCATAGAAATTGTGTCCCTGCGGCACCACTTCCGTGACACCGAGGGGAGTTTCACCCATGACACCGCAGGTGAGTTCGCGACCGTAAACATAGCGCTCGACGATCACTTCCTCGCCGTAACGCCATTCGGGCGAGCTGACGATCTGTGGCGGATGCGCCTGATCTTCGGTGACGATGACGACGCCGAAGCTCGACCCCTCGCGGACGGGTTTCACCACATAGGGCGGCTTCATCGGATGCGTCGAGGGAAAGGCGAAACGGTTGACCACCTGCGATTCGGCGATCGGAATGCCGGCGGCGCCGGCAACGAGCTTCGCCTTGTCTTTGTCCATCGCCAGCGCCGAGGCAAGCACGCCCGAATGCGTATAGGGGATTTCGAGATATTCGAGGATGCCCTGAATGGTGCCGTCCTCGCCGAACGGGCCGTGGAGCGCATTGAAGACAACATCGGGCTTCAATGCGGCGAGTTTCTCGGAAACGTCGCGCGCCACGTCGATGCGCGTCACGTCGAAGCCCTCAGCTTCGAGAGCTTCTGCGCAAGCCTTTCCCGAGGAAAGGCTGACAGGCCTTTCCGAGGAAAATCCGCCCATCAGGACAGCGACATGCTTGCAACTCATCAACACCCCCAAAAAATAACTTCCATTCTCGAAATCGACGCTTGCGCGAAGCTGTCTGCGCCGTTTCAGGCCTTTGTCCGACCTGGGTGCATTAGAGCATCATTATGGTTAATGAAGTGTTTACTTTCGTTAACTCCGTCTTGCCGCGCCCTTGATTTTTTAACCTTCGCTTCTTCGGGAGTGTCGGAGCGAAGATGCCCGCCGACCCGCGAAAACAGAAAAGCCCGCGCAGAAAAACCGCGCGGGCTCAATGGGATAGATCATGTCTTGCAGTCAGTCGGCATCGTCGAGGATTTTCCACACGAGTCCGCCGAGCGCCCCACCCGCAAGCGGCGCAATCCAGAACAGCCAGAGCTGCTGCAGCGCCCAGCCACCGACGAAAAGCGCCTGGCCGGTGGAACGCGCCGGATTGACCGAGGTATTCGTCACGGGGATAGAAACGAGATGGATCAGCGTCAGCCCGAGGCCGATCGCAAGCGGCGCGAAGCCCGCAGGCACCCGGCTGCTGGTCGACCCCAGGATGATGATCAGGAAGAACATGGTGAGCAACACTTCGATCAGCAGCGCCGAAAGCAGTGAATAACCACCCGGAGAATGATCGCCATATCCGTTGGCGGCAAAGCCGCCGAGCTCGAACCCCGCCTTGCCGCTGGCGACGAGATAAAGCAGCGCCGCCGCAGCGATGGCGCCGACAATCTGCACGACGACATAGGGAACGAGACGCGCCGCCGGAAACCGTCCGGCAACCGTAAGGCCAAGCGAGACGGCAGGATTGAAATGACCGCCCGAAATGCCGCCCACGGCATAGGCCATGGTGAGCACGGTCAGACCGAACGCAAAGGCCACGCCGACAAAACCGATTCCAAGCTCGGGATAGGCGGCCGCCAGCACGGCGCTGCCGCATCCGCCGAAGACCAGCCAGAACGTGCCGAGAAATTCGGCAAATAGACTCTTTTGCATGCGCGCCTCCTTAACTCCAACCAAGAGTTTAGATGAATCCGTTACAATTTGATTCCGGTCAAGCTCGCGGACATTGCTGTGGCAAGCTTCACGCAAGGATCGAGAAACGTGTTCGACATGCGATACCTACGGCGTCAGGAGACGTTTTCTCAGATCTGAAATTGCGCTAAGACCCGCCAGCCTCCCAGGGCGCTCCATAGAAATATTGATTGGAATGAAAATGACAGACGCGATCTCCGCATCGCCGACTCCCGCCTCGAACAGCGCGCAAGTCAATTCTCCGGCTCGCGTCCTCATCGCCAGCCTTGTCGGCACTACCATCGAATTCTTCGACTTCTACGTCTACGCGACGGCAGCCGTCCTCGTCTTCCCGCATCTCTTCTTCCCGGCAAGCGATTCGAACGCCGCAACGCTGCAGTCGCTCGTCACCTTCTCGATCGCCTTCTTCGCCCGCCCCATCGGCGCCGTCATTTTCGGTCATTTCGGCGACCGCATCGGCCGCAAGGCGACGCTCGTCGCCGCGCTGATGACGATGGGGCTTTCGACGGTCCTGATCGGCATGCTACCGGGCTATGATGCGATCGGCATCGCAGCACCCTTGTTGCTGGCGCTTTGCCGGTTCGGTCAGGGCCTCGGCCTCGGCGGCGAATGGGGCGGCGCCGTTCTGCTTGCCACCGAAAACGCTCCTCCCGGCAAGCGCAGCTGGTACGCCATGTTCCCGCAGCTCGGCGCGCCGATCGGCTTCATCCTCTCCTCCGGCTTCTTCCTCATCCTGGCGGAAACGATGAGCAACGAGGATTTCCTCGACTACGGATGGCGCATTCCCTTCATCGCTAGCCTCGCCCTCGTCGCCGTCGGCCTCTATGTCCGCCTCAAGATCGCCGAGACGCCGGAATTCCGCAAAGCCGTCGAAAAGCACGAGCGCGTCGCCGTGCCGATCGAGGTGGTCTTCCGCGGTCATCTGCGCAGCCTGATCCTCGGCACCTTCATTGCAGTCGCGACCTTCGTACTGTTCTACCTGATGACAGTCTTCACGCTCTCCTGGGGCACGACACCCTTGGAAAAGGGCGGGCTCGGTTATACGAGAGAGCAGTTCCTGGTCGTCCAGCTTGTCGGTGTCGTCTTCTTCGGCCTGACGATCCCACTCTCCGGCTGGCTCTCCGACCTCTACTCGCGCCGCCTCATCCTGACGCTGACGACGATTGCCATCGTGATCTTCGGCTTCTTCTACGCGACGCTATTGACCAGCGGTCTGACCGGCGCTTTCCTGTGCTCGATCATCGGCCTCGCCTTGATGGGCTTCACCTATGGTCCGATCGGCGCTGCCCTTGCCGCTCCCTTCCCGACCATGGTGCGCTATACCGGCGCCTCGATGACCTTCAACCTCGGCGGCATCTTCGGCGCTTCGCTCGCCCCTTATATCGCCACCTGGCTCGCCACCCATTACAGCCTGGACTATGTCGGCTACTACCTCGCCGCCTCGGCGGTGATCTCGCTGGTCTGCATCCGGCTGTCGGGCCGCGAGGAAGTCTGAGCCATCTGCCGTGCAAGCAAAAAAAGCCGCGGCACTCGTCGCGGCTTCAGACGGCTATCCAGCGTGCTTTGTGCGTTTATAGCCTGGCAATCGCGAGGAAGATCATACGGCGGATCTCTGCGTGGCTGGCATCATCGGTCGGCTTCACCCTCGTCGACAGGCATTATTTTCTGCATGTTGCTCCGTGCCGGGGAGCGGCTACCGCAACATTCCTTGAGGCTTTTCCCTGAACCGCAAGGACATGGATCTTTGCTCCTGCGCTGCAGGCGACCGATCAGGGGGAGAATAACTGCGGTCGGCAAGAATGCGGCGACAAGAGTAAACAACTTGGCTGAAATGCCGGGAACGACGCGGCGATGGCCGGAGTTGAAACCGCTCCAGGCCCGCTCAGCGACATATTCAGCGTCCAGCTTGGGCAATATCTTGAAGAGAGCCGCCCGGTTCGCGCCGGCCTTTTCAAGGAATTCGGTGGATACCGGTCCTGGCGCCACACATGTCACGGTAACGCCAAAACGGCGCACTTCCTGATGGAGCGCGTCCGAAAAAGAGCGCACAAAACCTTTGCTTGCGTAATACAATGCCATGTACGGCCCGGGAACGAGACCCGCTACGGAGCCGAGATTGATCACGCCGCCACGTCCGCGCGCCAGCATTCCAGGCAGGAAGCGAAGGGTCATGTCGGTCAGGGCGCGTATATTGACATCGATAATCCCCATCTGATCTTTGACAGGGAGTAACGTTGCTGCGCCTCGCAGACCATACCCGGCACTGTTGACCAGGACGCCGCAGACCAAATCGTTGGCAACTAGAAAAGCCTCAAGACGCCCCGACGCATCGGCTGCGAAGAGATCCAGCTCCAACGTGAAGGGCTCACCACCTGCCTGCCGTACGTCGGCCGCTGCAGCGGCGAGGCCTTCCGGCGAACGCGCGACGAGCACGACGACATTGTGTTCGCGTGCCGCAACCTTTGCGATTGCTCGTCCAATGCCGCGGGAACCGCCAACCACGACGACAGCCAACCGGGGCTCACTGTGCGGTGTCACTTCGATGTTCCTACCGTCGTCACGATGGTAGGGGCTCCGCTCTGGGCGAGGCTTTTTACTTCGTCGGCGACCTCGCCGTTCAAGATCCTTTCGAACCGTTCCAATGCTCGTGCGACATTCGCTCCATCCATGACCCTGTGGTCGTAGTGGATGCGGACAGCAACCGATCCATGCTCGCCGATCGGGCCGTAGTTGAAAAGTGTGGTCAACGGACTGAGAGGGTTGAGAGACTCCGCTCCGAGACCCGAATAGACAGACAGTTGGAAGGTGCCGAAATAGCGCGCTCGCTTCCGTCCTATATTGAGTCCGAGCCACATCAGCAGCCACCTCACAGGGGCAGGTGCGCGAGCAAGCTTCAGGGAGCGCCGAAACTCCTTGATCTCCAGAACCGGAAGTGACCTCGCTGAACGGATCAGCGTCTCCAGCTCGGTGATTGAGCGTTGCTCGGGACCTTTGATGGTGCTCAGCAGAACGACCCGCTCTCCGTCGTGCTCGCGCTCATGGGCAATGGAGGCGACGCTGGCCGGATATTCATACAGCTGTGGCCACGGAAACTTGATATAAGCACGCCGCAATTCAGGAATTTCTTGAGAGAGCAGAGCGTATCCCTTCAAGAAAAGCACCGTCCAGGACGGCCGGGCATCCGCTCCGTCTCTTGCATCCACGAGGGGCCGAAGGTTCATTTGCCGCTGGACCGTCACACGCGGCACCCCGATCGAGAATCTCATCAGATCTCCGACAAGGCGTCGCGATGCCGAGAGCTTGATCGTTCGGCCTCTCATCTTGCCACCTCTAATAAAGATAAGGGATGATGCGCTTGGTCTTCGCCATGTACGCGTGGTATTGCGGGCCGAAAACTTCCAGCATCATACGTTCTTCCTTGTCCACCCTTAGGAAGAATAGAACGGCGAAGCCGATCAGGCCCGCCATGCCTGCCACCCAGTTCGGCAGCAGAAACGCTTGTGAAAGCCCCATCAAAAGGAACGACGTGTACATCGGGTGGCGGACAAGGGAGTACGGGCCAGCGCATATCAATTCGTGCTGCTGGCGAATCTCCAGCGTAATCGACCAGTTTCGTCCTAATTGCTTGTGGGTTCTTCGAAAGACCCACATCGCGGCGCAGAACAGTATTGTCCCGATCACGACGGCCCACAAATGGGCGGTATGGTCTGCTGCCTCAGGCATGCCCGTCGCGACGTAAAATCCCGGCACGATCGCAAGCCCGGCGAGGGCTGCCGCAAGCCCGACCGCCTCTGAACCGGTACGGCGATTACTGACGACCGGCACTCGCTTTGCGCGACGCTCAAATGGGTATCGAATGATGCACCATGCAACAATTCCGAGAACCCAGACGACCTCGCCGACGACGGCTGCTGATAAGTTCAAATCAAGTCACCAGAACCTTTCCATGATCTGCCTTCGTGGAGACCCGGTAGTCAACCTGTATTCATCTCCCGAAGGTTTGTAATGAACTGTTGCGGCCTTAGCCAAATGCTGGGCGCCTTATAACCCATGTGCCGTGCGATATCCGCCACAAAGGCATTGCAGTTGTATACCGATGCCTCCCAGAGACGAGAGGTTGCCTGCAGTTTGCGTATATACGCAACTGTGTCGTTATATTCATTATCACTCAGCATCACACGCCAGCTTGCTGATCTGTACTGCTCTTCCAGGTCACCGTCCGTCGCTCCGGTCGTGGCAGGAACCGGTATGAAGTGGCCTATTACATATTGCGCGGCATCGGGAGACGCTGGGGCAAGCCCTGCAACTTCGGGATTGATCATATTTCCGTTTTTATCCGCCTGCCCAAAAACGACGTAGGTGTGGCCGTAGGTCAGCGCATAGCGTGAGCGGAATTCGATGAAATGTCGATTTGATTTGTTTTCAGCCGTATTGGTTGGAGCTACGCCTCTGCCGTTGGATGTATAATGCGGTAAAGGCCTTTTGTCTTCTGTCTGGCATGACGATGCCACGAACGCCAACATAACAACTAGCGACACACCGCCTCTTCCAAGCGCCATCACTAAGCTCCATATGCAGGCCCTGACGAATGCGAGCCCGAAGTCAGCAATAAAATGCCACTCTTGCGCTGTGAGTTACGAAGGAGCGCAGCTTGGCGGTTTATGTAAGAAGAGGAAGGGTCTATGTGACCCTTCCTAAGAATCAGACGCGATATGCTACTTGTAGACTGCTTCTGCCGGCGGTGGGGCTTTCCCCTTGCCTTTGCCAATCGACCCGCAAGCACTCAGATTGGCCACCGCAAACATCGCAAGGATTACGATTAGAATTCTGCTCATCAAGAAGTCCTCTCCTCATCATGGCATAGCCTTCTAAGCTACACCTTAAAGTTTAGCGACACTCAGTACCCTGGATAGGGCAGACATGATGCAACATGCAACGAATCTACATTAGCAGATACATAATGCTATGGCCAACCCCACGATTTCAAATGGTAAACACCATCAGATGACAACTACGCGCGTGCCTACGCGTGCACGGGAGTAGAGGTCGACGATGTTTGCGTTCGTCAAGCGAATACACCCATTCGAAACAGCACGGCCTATCGACCAGGGGGCATTCGTTCCGTGCAACCGGAACAGGGTATCTTGTCCGCCTTGATAGAGGTAGAGGGCCGCTGCACCGAGAGGATTGAGCGGTCCTCCCGGTACCCCATCGGCATATTTGGCCAGGCGGGGCTTGCGCTGAATCATGTCATTGGTGGGCTTCCACGAAGGCCACTCTGCCTTATAGCCGATGGTGGCCTCGCCCTTGAAACTCAGTCCTTCCTCTCCGACGGCAACGCCATAGCGAGTCGCCAGTCCGTCTGCCTCCACGAAGTAAAGGTAGCGGCTCGCCGTATCGACGACGATAGTTCCGGGCGGTTCACTCCCCGTATAGGCGACCTCCTGTCGTCGATAGCGGGGATCGGAATCCGGATCCCTCGCGAATCGGTAGCCCAGTGGCGGCCCATCGCCCGAAGTACATCCAAAAAGCATTAGAGCCAGGCTCCCCAGCACGAGCCCACGGCGTGTAATATGCTGTTTGTCCATTTCCACCTGCCAAGTAACTCCGTCGATCCCGTTCATTCCAAATTAGCCCGTTCATTCCAAATTAGATTGCGACATCTTTTGATAAAGACACTCAACTCTGTGGAGGATGAGTTCGCAACACTGGCAACATCTGAAGCTGCGCAATACCATGCCCCTCTATTTATCCGTGAAACCCCTTGCATCAACAATCGCGCCGATCGAATATTAACATATCAACAAGGACGGAGACGATGAAGCTTTGCCTGGAAGGAAAAATCGCGATCGTTACGGGTGGGGGTTCCGGTATTGGTGCCGCGGTTTCCCGTCAACTCGCTGACGAGGGTGCGGAGGTTGTTGTCGCCGATATCAATGCTGACGCAGCACACACGATTGCCGCCGCGATCAGATCAGAGGGAGGCCGCGCCCATGAATTTGTCGTCGATGTCAGTGACAGTGGCGGTGTGCAGAGACTTGTCGATTTTACCGTCGAGACATGTGGCGGCTTGGATCTGGCGGTCAATAATGCGGGAATCGATGGGGTGCGCGCAGCGGTCGCAGACTATCCGCTCGACAATTGGCACAAGGTGATGAACGTCAATCTGAACAGCGTTTTCTATTGCATGAAATCCGAAATTGGCGCGATGCTCAAGCTGGGCGGCGGCGCAATCGTGAATATGTCTTCCACTCTCGGGACCGTTGGATTACCCACCGCGGCGGCATACACCGCAGCCAAGCACGGGGTCGTTGGACTGACGAAAGTCGCTGCGATGGAGTATGCCAGATTGGGTATCCGCATAAATGCCGTCGGTCCCGGCTGGATCGAAACGCCACTTTTGTCAGCGCATCTTGAGGCGGCGAGCACGCGACGCATGGCAGCACTGCAACCGATGGGCAGGCGTGGAAAACCGGAAGAGGTCGCGACGCTTGTGTGTTTCCTCCTGTCCGAGCAGGCCAGCTTCATCACTGGGGTGCACTATTTGGTGGACGGGGCCTATACCGCTCACTGAAGGGGCTGTGCTGCTGAGTGAGGGACCGGTGTTCTGCCCCAGAAAGCACGATGCGTAGATTCAAAGTGTTAGAGCGTCCTTGGTGCGTCCGAAAGGACGCACGGCGCTCCAACGTGGCGGCTTTTTATTGATGCCGTGGGCACTTCCGGTTAACCGGAACACTCACGGCAAAACGGGGAACAGATCATGCGATGCCTCATTACCGGCGCGGCCGGCTTTGTCGGTGGGCCTCTCGTCGAAAGACTGGATGGAGAGCGGATATGCGAGCTTGCGGTAACGACGCGATCTGCAGCCGCCAGCTTCCCGACATCTGTGCGGCATTTCCCCATCGAGATAACAAGCGAAACCGATTGGACAGCGGTTCTCGAGGGTATCGATGTCATCGTCCATCTCGCCGCTCGTGTTCACATCATGAACGACCGCGCAGCCGATCCGCTTGCGGAATTTCGTCGGATCAACACCACCGCTACGTTGAACCTCGCCGAGCAGGCCGCCCGCGCGGGCGTAAAAAGGTTCGTCTTCATCAGCAGCATCAAGGTCAATGGCGAGGAAAACGTTCGACCCTTCCGGCACGACGATACGCCAATGCCGATCGATCCCTATAGCATTTCAAAGTTGGAAACTGAAATCGGGCTGCATAAAATTGCCGCCCGAACAGGCATGGAAGTCGTGATCATTCGCCCGCCGCTCGTCTATGGACGCGGTGCGAGGGGCAATTTCGCCCTGCTCGTCGGACTTGTCAGGAAGAAGATACCGCTCCCCTTCGCGTCGCTGAAGAACCGCCGGACATTGGTCGCGCTTCCAAATCTCGTCGATCTGATCATCACCGGGATGAAGCATCCCGGCGCAGTCGGCCAGACCTTTCTCGCGGGTGATGGAGTAGATCTTTCGACTCCCGGGCTTATCGAAGGGATTGCCGCAGGATTGGGCGTCAAACCGATGCTGCTCCCCTTCCCCCCCGCCTTGTTGCAGATGGGCGCGAGGATCACCGGAAAGGCCGCCGTCTACCAGCGTCTTTGCGGTTCCCTGCAGGTCGATATATCCCATGCCCGCGACGTGCTTGGCTGGTCGCCCGTCGTCACGCCGTGCGAGGGTCTGAAGCTTGCGGTGACGTAACCGTTACTCGCTCGTCACGCCGTGGAACGGACGCACTTCGCGGCCGGGCATGAAGACGCCGAGGCGTTTGATTTCCCATTCGAGCTTGATGCCGTCTTTTTCGAAGACCTCGCGACGCACCTGTTCGCCGAGATATTCGAGGTCGTAGCCGGTTGCCTGCCCCATGTTGATCATGAAGTTGCAGTGAAGCGACGACATCTGCGCTCCGCCGATGACGAGGCCGCGGCAGCCTGCCTCGTCGATCAGTTTCCAGGCCGAATGGCCGGTCGGGTTCTTGAAGGTCGAGCCGCCGGTCTTTTCGCGCACCGGCTGCACCGTCTCGCGGTGATTGCGCACGGCGTCCATCTCGGCGCGGATCTGCGCGCGCTCTTCCGGATAGCCCTCGAACAGCACGGAGGTGAAGATCAGATCTGTCGATGCGGTCGAATGCCGGTAGGAGTAGCCCATCTCGGCATTGGAAAGCACATGCTTATCGCCCTTGCGGTCGACCGCATGGACTTCGATCAGCCGCTCGCGCGTCTCGACGCCGTTAGCCCCGGCATTCATGCGCGCCGCGCCGCCGACGCCGCCGGGAATGCCGTAGAGGAAATGAAAACCGCCGATGCCGTTGTCCATCGCCATCGCCGCCACATGTTTATCCGGGCAGATGGCGCCGGCGAGAATCCGGTTTTCGCCGGCAAGCTCGACGAAGCCGAACCCCTTGGCCGACAGGCGCAGCACGACGCCGGGGATGCCGCCGTCGCGAACCAGGATGTTGGAGCCGACGCCGACCACCGTCAGCGGCACCTCTTCCGGCAATATCTTCAGGAAGGCGATGAGATCGTCGATGTCATGCGGCTGGAACATCAGTTCGGCCAGACCGCCGGCCCTGAACCAGGTGACACGATCCATCGGGGCATCCGGCGTGATACGGCCGCGGATATCCTTTACACCGTCTCCGAGAGACGCGAGAAGCTTTTCCCCATTCACCTGTTTCATACGGACTTTCCCGATAGGCCTTCCAGTTGCTTGGGCAGCGCCGCCGCCCAGGATGTAATGCTCCCAGCCCCCAACAGAACCACGAAATCGCCAGGCTTTGCAACCTCCGCGACCATCTGCGGCAAAAGCTCCGCCGAGCTTAGAAAGCGGGCGTCGCGATGGCCGCCGGATTTGATGCGCGACACCAGCGACACGGAATCGATACCCTCGATCGGATCTTCACCCGCCGCATAGACGGGTGCCAGGAAGATACTGTCGGCATCGTTGAAGCAGGCGGCGAATTCCTCGAACAGGCTCGCAAGACGGCTAAAGCGATGCGGCTGGTGGACGGCGATGACACGCCCCTTGCAGGATTCTCGGGCGGCGCGCAGCACCGCCTTGATCTCGACGGGATGGTGGCCGTAATCATCGAATATCTGCACGCCGTTCCACTCACCGGTCAGCGTGAAACGGCGCTTGACGCCACCGAAGGAGGCAAGCCCCTTGGCGATATCGGCGCTCGATATGCCGAGCCGGTTGGCAACGGCGATCGCCGCCGTTGCGTTGGAGATATTATGGCGCCCCGGCATCGGCATGACCAGCCCCTTGAGCTCGATAACCTGGCCGGTGCGGCGGCGACGGATTTGGACGTCAAAGATCGAGCGCGTGCCGTCGATGCGCACATTCATGAAACGCACGTCGGCCTGCGGGTTTTCGCCATAGGTGATGATCTTGCGGTCCTCGATGCGGCCGACCAACGACTGCACCTCGGGATGGTCGAGGCACATGACGCCGAACCCGTAGAACGGCACATTCTCGACGAACTGCCGGAAGGCGGCGCGCACGGCGTCGAAATTGCCGTAATGGTCGAGATGTTCCGGGTCGATATTGGTGATGACGGCGACATCGGCCGGAAGCTTCAGGAAGGTGCCGTCCGATTCATCGGCCTCGACCACCATCCACTCGCCCTCGCCCATGCGGGCATTGGTGCCGTAGGCATTGATGATGCCGCCATTGATGACGGTCGGGTCAAGTCCGCCGGCTTCGAGCAGCGCGGCGACCAGCGACGTGGTCGTCGTCTTGCCATGCGTGCCGCCGATGGCGATCGCATTGCGGAAGCGCATCAACTCGGCCAGCATCTCGGCGCGGCGCACCACCGGCAGCAGCTTTTCGCGCGCGGCGATGAGTTCCGGATTGCTCTTCTTGATCGCCGTCGAGACGACGACGACTTCGGCCTCACCCAGGTTTTCGGCTCGGTGACCGACAAACACTTCGATGCCCTTGTCGCGCAGGCGCTGGACATTGGCGCTGTCAGCCTGATCCGATCCCTGCACCTTATGGCCGAGATTGTGCAGCACCTCGGCAATGCCGCTCATGCCGATGCCACCTATGCCGATGAAATGGACGAGGCCGATCGTCTTCGGCAGTTTCATGCGCGTGTCCTCTTGAATTCTGCAATTGTCCGTCTGGCGGCAATAGCCTCAACCATGTCGGCAAGCAAGTTCGCTGCATCGGGTTTCCCGGCGCGTTTCGCCGCCGCCGCCATGTGCAAAAGCTTTTCCGGATCGTTCATGACAGCCGTCAGGATCGCTGCGATCTTCTCCGGCGAAAGCTCCGACTGGGCGATCACCTTTGCCCCGCCGGTCGCAGCAAGTGCCGCCGCATTCACCGCCTGATCGTGATCGAGAGCGTGCGGGTAAGGCACGAGCACGGCAGGCCGGCCGATGACGGAGATTTCCGAAACCGTCGAGGCGCCCGAACGGCAGATGACGAGATGCGCCCTCGCCAGCCTCTCGGCCATGTCGGTAAAGAAGGGGGCGATATCGGCTCCCATCTCCAGCTTGGTGACGCAGCCGCTGACCATTTCCATATCCTCGGGACGCACCTGCTGGGTGATGCGCAGGCGCACGCGAAGCGCCTCGTCGAGCAGGCTGATCGCCGTCGGCAGCGCCTTGGAGAAATATTGCGCGCCCTGGCTGCCGCCGAAGACGACGAGGTTGAAGGCCTCGCCGGGATGCGACGGCGTGTACGGCACCTCGGCCGCAGCGATGATCGCCGGGCGGACCGGATTTCCCGTCGTCACCGTCTTGTCTGGAAAGGCAGCGCCTCCCTCCGGCAGGAACCCGCCGGCGATGGCCTGCACGCGAGTTGCCAGGGCCTTGTTGGCGCGCCCCATCACCGCATTCTGCTCGTGGATCATCGAGGGCACGCCGAGCCGGGTGGCGGCAAGCAGCGGCGGCACGGTGGGATAACCACCGAAACCAACGACGATGATCGGCCGCAACCGCTGGATCAGTTTCTTCGCCGCCCGCATGCCGCTCCAGAGCGTCCATAGCGAGCGGGCGACAGCAACCGGGTTCTTCGAGCCGATCGTCGCCGACGGTACGACATGGATTTCCTCGGCCGGGAACTTGCCGGCATAGCGCTCAGCCCGGCTGTCCGTGACGAGATGCACCGAATAGCCGCGCTCCTTCAGCTTGAAGGCCAGCGCCTCCGCCGGGAACACATGGCCGCCGGTTCCCCCGGCGGCAAGCAGCACGATGCCTTTGCTCATAGTCTTCTACTCCGCCGGCATGCCGTGCGGGACGCGGAAGAGGCTCCGGTCCTGCGCCCGTTTTTCCGGTCGATGGCGCGTCAGCGCCAGAATGAAGCCGGCGGTGACGCAGATCGCGACCATAGACGAGCCGCCGTAGGAAATCAGCGGCAGCGTCATGCCCTTCGCCGGCAGCAATTCGAGATTGACGCCGATATTGATGATCGACTGAATGCCCATCTGCAGCACCAGGCCGGCGACGGCGAAACGGTTGAAGTCGTTGCGCTCGCGATAGGCATGCGACAGGCCGCGGAGCACCAGCACGGTAAACAGCGCAACGAGCGCCATGCAGAAGACGATGCCGAATTCCTCGGCCGCGACCGAGAAGATGAAGTCGGTATGCGCATCCGGGATGATGCGCTTGACGATCCCCTCGCCCGGTCCTTGGCCGAACCAGCTGCCGCGGATGATCGCCTCGCGCGCGGTGTCGATCTGGAACGTGTCGCCTTCGCCGGTCATGAATTTGTCTATGCGCAACGCAACGTGCGGGAAGACGTAGTAGGCGCTGAGCAGGCCGCCGGCGCCGCCGATACCGAGCAGCATGATCCAGATCCATGGCATGCCGGCCATGAAGAACATCCCGCCCCAGACGGCCGTGGTCAGGATGGTCTGGCCGAGGTCCGGCTGCGCGATGAGAAGGGCTGCGACGATGCCGAACAGAATGATGGCAAAGAGATTGCCGGGGATCTCCGGCTGGCGCGCATGTTCGGCAAACAGCCAGGCGCAGACCACGACGAAGGCGGGCTTCATGAATTCCGATGGCTGGATGGAAAGGCCGGCGATCCAGATCCAGCGCCTGCCACCCTTGACCTCCTGCCCGACGAACAGCACCAGCACCATCATCGCGACCGAGACGATCAGGATCAGGATCGCGGTTCGCCGCACCTGGCGCGGCGTGAGAAACGACAGCCCGAGCATGACGCCGATCGAGGGGATCATGAAGGCCGCATGGCGCTTGACGAAGTGAAAAGGCTCGAGCCCGATGCGTTCGGCGACCGCAGGAGATGCCGCAAACGACAGCATGAATCCGATGCCCATCAGGAAGATGAACATTGCCAGGAAGAAGCGGTCGATGGTCCAGAACCAATCGGCCAGAGGCCCACGTTCCGCGCGGCTTACCATGTCATTTCTCTCCTGTTGCCGGACCGATCAGCATCGCAATCCCGTCAAGCGCCGCCACGTGGCCGACGAAGGCTTCACCCCTGACTTCGAAATTCTTATACTGGTCGAAGCTTGCGCAAGCCGGGGATAACATCACGGCCGAAGCGGCGCTCTCGTCGCGTTCGGCATCGGCGGCCGCATGCGCGACGGCGCGCTCCAGCGTGTCCGATATTTCGTAAGGAACAGCCTCGCCGAGCGTCGCGGCGAATTCCGCCGCCGCCTCGCCGATCAGATAGGCCTTGGCAATGCGCGGAAAATAGGGGGCGAGCGTCGTGATGCCGCCAGCCTTCGGCAGGCCGCCGGCAATCCAGTAGATGCGATCATAGCTCGAAAGGGCCGGCGCCGCAGCATCGGCATTGGTCGCCTTGGAATCATTGACGAAAACGACGCGGCCACGCTGCCCGACCGGCTGCATGCGGTGCTTGAGGCCGGGGAACGAGGCAAGGCCGGCGCGGATGTCTTCGGCGGAAACCCCGACGGCGAGGCAGGCAGCGACGGCTGCAGCGGCGTTCTGCGCATTGTGGCTGCCGCGTAGCGTCTGGATGCCGTCGAGATCGACGAAAGGCAGCATCGCGCCGCCGGCAGCCTGGATCAGCTTGGTGCCCTCGGCATAAATGCCGTCGGCCACGACGTTGCGGCGCGAGATGCGGACCACCTTGACGCCCGCCCGCTCGACGCGGTCGGCAATCAGCGCCGAATGGCTGTCGTCGATGCCGACGATTGCGACATCGCTGCCGGCGACCAGCCGCTCCTTGATATCGGCATAATGCTGCATGGTACCGTGACGGTCGAGATGATCGGGCGTCAGGTTGAGCAGGATGCCGGCCGACGGGTCCAGCGTCGGCGCCAGATCGATCTGATAGGAGGAGCATTCGACGACGTAATAGCGCTCGGTCTTCGGCGGATCGAGCGTCAGCACCGCCGTGCCGATATTGCCGCCGAGCTGCGTGTCGTAGCCTGAAGATTTCAAGATATGGGCGATCAGCGCCGTCGTCGTCGACTTGCCGTTGGTGCCTGTTATGGCGATGAAAGGGCAATCCGGCGCATGGGCGCGGCGCTCGCGCACGAAGAGCTCGACGTCGCCGACGATATCGACGCCAGCCGCGCGGGCAAGATCGACAGTCCAGTGCGGCTTCGGATGGGTGAGCGGCACGCCGGGCGACAGCACGAACAGCGCCTGCTGGCTCCAGTCGATGCTGTGCAGGTCCTCCGTCCTGATGCCTTCAGCCACGGCCTTGGCGACGCTGTCTGGATTGTCGTCCCAGGCGGTCACCTCGGCACCGCCTGATATCAGCGCCCGGGCGGTGGCAAAGCCGGAGCCGCCGAGCCCGAAGAGCGCGACCTTCCTATCCTTGAGCGTCGTGACCGGGATCATCGCTGCCTCACCGGAGCTTCAGCGTCGAGAGGCCAAGCATCGCAAGACCGACGGCGACGATCCAGAAGCGGATCACCACCTGGCTCTCGGTCCAGCCCTTCTTCTCGAAGTGATGATGGATCGGCGCCATCAGGAAGACGCGCCGGCCGGTCATCTTGAAGAAACCGACCTGGATGATGACCGACAGCGTCTCGATGACGAAGAGGCCGCCGATGATCGCCATGACGATCTCGTGCTTGGTGGCGACGGCGACGGTGCCGATCGTGCCGCCGAGTGCCAGCGACCCAGTGTCGCCCATGAAAATGGCGGCCGGCGGCGCGTTGAACCAGAGGAAGCCGAGGCCGGCGCCGATGACGGCGCCGAGCACGACGGCGAGCTCGCCGGTGCCGGGCACGAAATTGATCTGCAGGTAGTTCGCAAACACCACGTTGCCGGCGAGATAGGCGATGACGCCGAAGGAGGCGGCGGCGATCATCACAGGCACGATGGCAAGCCCGTCGAGACCGTCGGTCAGATTGACGGCATTGCCGGCGCCGACAATGACGAAGCCGCCGAAGACGACGAACATGATGCCGATATTGATCATGAAGTCCTTGAAGAAAGGAAAGGCGATCGAGGAGCCGAAGGTCGAGCCGGCAATCCCCGAGGCAAGAGCGGTGCGCATCATGAAATAGACGGCGATGCCGGCGATGACGAATTCGATGCCGAGACGCGCCTTGCCCGAAAAGCCCATATGGCTCTGCTTCGTGACCTTAAGGTAATCGTCGTAGAAGCCGATCGCGCCGAAGCCCAGCGTCACCAGCAGCGTGGCGACGACATAGACGTTGGAAAGATCGGCCCAGAGCAGCGATGCGCCGATGATGCCGGCGAGGATCATCAGCCCGCCCATGGTCGGCGTGCCGGCCTTCTTGAAATGCGTCTGCGGCCCGTCGGCGCGGATCGGCTGGCCCTTGCCTTGGCGGATGCGCAGCGAATTGATGATCGTCGGCCCGAACAGGAAGACGATCAGCGCTGAGGTGAAGAGAGCGGCCCCCGTGCGGAAGGTAATATATCTGAACAAATTCAGAAATTTGAAATATTCCGACAGTTCGACAAGCCAGATCAGCATTCAGGGCCCCTTGTTTACCCGATCAAAATTCGCGTTGCGTGTCGGCAAATGGCGGGAACTTGTCAAGGAGCGCGGCGACGATCTTGCCGAAACCGATGCCCAGAGACGATTTCACCATCAACACGTCGCCCGGCGCGACCGAGTTCAATACATAGTCCGTCAATTCGCTCGTGTTCTCGCGATATTCGACATGGACGCTTTCCGGCAACGATTCCTTGAGCGTTGCCATCTCGGCTCCGGCCAGCCAGACATGTTCGATACCGGCGGCCAGCAGCGGCACCGCAAGGTCGGTATGGACCTTCTGCGCATAGTCGCCCATCTCAAGCATATCGCCGAGCACGGCGATACGGCGTCCGCGGCCGGTCGGCTCGGAGGCCGCCAGCAGCGCGATCGCCGCGCGCATCGAGGCCGGATTGGCATTGTAGCTCTCGTCGATCAGCGTGAAGCTGCCGCTGCCGATCGAAAGTCGGTGGCGCTTGCCCCTGCCCTTTTCCGGCTTCAGCGTCGCGAGCGCTTCGATCGCCTTCTGCATATCGGCGCCGACGATCCTGACGACGCCGAGCGCTGCGAGCGCATTCTCGGCGATATGGCGGCCCGGCGCGCCGAGCGCAACTTCCAGCGTCTCGCCGCCAATCGTCAGCCACAGCGTCGAATTCTCGTCGGAGCCATTGAATTCTGCGAGCCGGAATTCGGCCTTGGCATGCTGGCCGAAGGAATGGATATGCTCGATGCCGTGTGATTGCGCCGTGCGGTCGAGGAAATTGAACTGGTCGTTGTCGCGGTTGAGCACGACATGTCCACCGGGTTCGAGCCCCTCGAAGATCTCAGCCTTGGCGGCGGCGATTTCCTTGATATTCTTGAAATTGCCGAGATGCGCCGGCGCGATCGTCGTGATGATGGCGACATCGGGACGGATCATCGCCACCAGCGGCCGGATCTCGCCGGGATGGTTCATTCCGACTTCGAAGACGCCGTAATCCGTATCCTCAGGCATGCGTGCCAGCGTCAGCGGCACACCCCAATGATTGTTGAAGGAGGCGACGGAGGCGTGCACCTTGCCGGAGGGCGACAGCACATGCCGCAGCATTTCCTTGGTGGTCGTCTTTCCCACAGATCCCGTCACCGCGATGATCTGGGCCTTTGAGCGCTCGCGCGAGGCAAGGCCAAGCCGGCCGAGTGCCGCGAGCACGTCTTCCACGACGATCATCGGCACCGTCAGCCGACCCATGGCGGGAAGCCTCGCCTCGCTGACGACGAGAAGGGAGGCACCGTTCGCCATCGCCATCGATGCGTAGTCGTGACCGTCGACACGGTCGCCCTTGATCGCGAAAAAGGCTTCGCCTGGGGCAATCGAGCGGCTGTCGATGGAGATGCCGGTGATGCCTTCGGGCGGAGTGCCGAACGGGCGCCCCGCCATCGCTGCGATCATGTCTTCGGTCGTCCAGAGCCAGCTCAAGATTTCAGGTCCTCCAAGGCCTTGCGCACCTCCGCATGATCGGAAAACGGCAGGGTGACGTCGCCGATCGTCTGCCCTTCCTCATGCCCCTTGCCGGCGACGATCAGCGTATCGCCGGATCTCAGCATGCCAACCGCCTCGCGGATCGCCGCGGCGCGATCGGCAATTTCCGAGGCGCAGCTTGCTGCCGCCATGATCTCCGCCCGGATCGAGGCCGGCTCCTCCGAACGCGGATTATCGTCGGTGACGATGACGACGTCGGCAAGTCGGCAGGCGATTTCGCCCATGATCGGCCGCTTGCCGCGGTCACGGTCGCCGCCGCAGCCGAAGACGACGATGACGCGGCCGGTGGTGAAGGGTCTGACCGAGCCCAGCACGTTTCCCAGCGCGTCCGGCTTGTGGGCGTAATCGACATAGGCGAGCGCCCCGTCTTTTGTATGGCCGACAAGTTCGAGACGGCCGGACGCGCCGACGAGCTTCTCGAGCGCGGCCATCGCAACCTTCGCCTCAACGCCGGTCGACATGGCAAGCCCCGCCGCGACCAGTGCGTTGGCGACCTGGAAGTCGCCGGCCAGCGGAATGTCCACCTCGAAGATCTCGCCGCCGATATGGATCTCGGCCGTCTGCTTGTGGCGGAAGTGCTCGACCCGCTTCAACGAGAGGTAATCACCCTTTCGCCCGACGGTACGAACATCGTGACCGGCATCGGTGGCGGCCTTGATCGCCTGCGCCGACCACGGGTCGTCAGCGAAGATCACCGCTGGCGACCCCTTCGGCAACAGCGTATCGAAAAGCCGCATCTTGGCGGCCATATAGGACTCGATCGTGGGATGATAATCCATGTGGTCTCGGCCGAGATTGGTGAAGGCGGCTGCCGCAAGCTTCACGCCGTCGAGCCGGCACTGGTCGAGGCCGTGGCTGGAGGCCTCCATCGCGGCATGCGTCACGCCCTCTCCGGCAAGTTCCGCCAACAGTTCGTGGAGCGACACAGGATCGGGCGTCGTCAGCGCGCCATATTCGTTGCGCGTCGGCGAGACAACGCCCGTCGTGCCGATCATTGCGGCCGCGTGGCCGGCATGCGCCCAGATCTGCCGGGTGAAAGAAGCGACGGAGGTTTTGCCCGCGGTGCCGGTGACGGCGACCATGGTATCGGGCTGACTGCCATGGAAACGCGCGGCGGCGATGGAAAGGAAACGCCGCGGCTCCTTGACCGCAAGCACCGGGATCGAAGCAGCGACGGCTTGGGAGGCGATCGCGACGGCAGCGCCGCGGCCGGCGGCATCCGCGATGAAGCCCGCACCGTCCGCCTTGGTACCGGCGACCGCGACGAAAGCATTGCCCGGCGCCACCTTGCGGCTGTCCGAAGACAGGCCTGAAATATCAAGCAAGCCTGCCGGGCCTTCGAGCTGTGCTTCAAGTTCCGGAAACTGATCTCCGGCCAGGTCTCGCAATTTCATCGCACGCACTTTTCTCTCTTGAATCCGGTTCACCCCTCGCGAATCGGCGTCGATATTCATTCACACTCAATAAGACACCAGCAAGGCCGATCCGCCCTCCCCGAATTTCGGCTCGATGCCGAGAATGGGGGCCGCGCGGCTGATGATCTCGCGGGCGATCGGACCGGCGGTACCGGCCGAGATCGTTCCGCCATAGGCCTTCTCACCGGTCTTCGGCTCGTCGCAGAAGGTGATCACCGCATATTTGGGGTCGTTGATCGGGAATGCGGCGATGAAGGAATTGAAATTCAGGGTCGCCGAATAACGCCCGTTCACCACCTTGTCAGCCGTGCCGGTCTTGCTGCCGACGGAAAAGCCCGGCACGCGGGCGACGCGCCCGGATCCCTTGTAGCCGTTGAAGTCAAGGAGATAGCGAATCTCGTCGCTGGTCGACTTCTTGATCACCTGCGTGGCGATCTCATCAGCCTGCTCGCGCGTGCGCGGCAGGAATGTCGGCTCTATCAGCTTGCCGCCATTGACGAGAGCGGCGGCCGCCACCCCTGTCTGCAGCGCCGTCGTCGAGACGCCATGGCCAAAGGAAATTGTGATCGAATTGATTTTCTTCCAGACGCGCGGCTGGCTCGGCATCTTCACTTCGGGCAGCTCGGTCTGCATCTTCGTCAAGAGGCCGAACTTGGTCAGATAGTCCTTCTGCGCGTCGATGCCGACGATGTCGATGACGCGCGCAGTGCCGATATTCGACGAATATTGGAAAATCTCGGGAACAGTCAGCCAGCGGCGCTGCCCGTGAAAATCGTGGATAGTGAAACCGCCGATATAGATCGATTTGCTGGCATCGAAACTGTCGGTCATCTTCACCTTGCCGCTATCGAGCGCCATGGCCAGCGAAAAGGTCTTGAAGGTCGAGCCCATTTCGAAGGTGCCGTTGGTCATCCGGTTGAGCCAACCCTCCTTGGCGCCTTCCTGCGGATCGTTCGGATCGAAATCCGGCGCCGATGCCATCGCCAGCACTTCTCCCGTATGCACGTCGATGACCGCAGCACCCGCGCCCTCGGACTGAAAGTTGTTGACGGCGTTGACGACCGCGTCCCGCACGATGTTCTGCACGCGCAGGTCGATCGATAGCCGCACCGGCTCGAGCGGCTGGTCGCTGGTCATGCCGACGGAGGCGAGATCGGCCAACCCCTGGTCGTCGATAAATTTCTCCATGCCGGCGACACCGCGGTTGTCGATGTTGACGTAACCGAGGATATGCGCGGCGGTCGAGCCGCCCGGATAGAAGCGGCGCTTCTCCGGCCGGAAGCCGATCCCGGGAATGCCGAGCGCCAGGATCTGGCTCTGCTGCTTCGGCGTCAGCTGCCGGCGCAGCCAGGCGAAATGCGAGGTCTTGACCGAGAGTTTCTTGTAGGTGTCCTTGACGTCGAGCTCGGGCAGCACCGTCGCGAGCTTCTCGACCGCCTCGTCGGCGTCGACGATCTTGTTCGGTTCGGCAAACAGCGAGACGGTACGGATGTCCGTCGCCAGCACCTCGCCGTTGCGGTCGAGAATGTCGGGGCGCGAGGCCATCAGCCGGTCGGGCGGCAGGATGCTGGAGACGACCTCCTGGTCCTTCATCGCATATTCGACGAGACGGCCGCCGATGACCGCGTAGACACCCATGAAGCCAAGGATCAGCAGGCCGACGCGGCTTTTTGCCTGCCCTGATTTCTTCTTGCGCGATCCCTCGATCGCCAAGCCGGCGGGGGAAGGACCACCGAAGCGGTTATAGACGCCGGCGGAGAAATGCGCCTGGCTCTTCAAAACCATGATGCGGGAAAGAAACGACATTATTCCTCCACCGATCCGGTTTCGATCTGATCTGCATCCTCTGCCTCACCGCGCGGCGAAGGCGTTGGAATGGGTTGTGCCTTGGCGATGGCTTGCGCGCCCTTGGCGGTGTCTGGCGCGCCCTTGGCACTGGCCACGGTCGCGCCTTTGGCGCTGGCCTCGGTCTTGGCGCTGGCCTCGGTCGCGCTTTTGGCGCTGACCTTGGCCTCCGTCACATCAGGCACGGGAACCTCGGATTTCAGCATCGGCAATTCCTTGGCATGCACCAGCGCCGTCGATTCCGTCGGCTGCAGCTTCAATTCGTCATTATAGGCTCTGACCAGTCGCTCCAGCCGGTTCGGCTGCGATTGCAGCGCCCAGTCGGCCTTGAGAAGGTCGATCGTGTCCTTCTCGAGCTTGATCTCGGCTTCGAGGCGGTGAACCTCCTCGAGCTTCAATTCGGCGCGGTGCTTGATCGTGTAGGTTACGGCGGCAGTGGCCGTCATGACGCCGATGAGCACGAGATCAAACGTTTTCAGCATATCAACCACCAAGCTTTCCGAGGCTGGCAAGATTGGGAAACCCGAAGAGCGACATATCCGCGGCTTCGGCGGCAGCGCCGGTCCTCAGGCCAGCGCGAAGCTTGGCGGAGCGGGCACGCGGATTGATCTCCGCCTCCGCCTCGCTTGCCGAAACCATCGGCTTGCCGATGACCGCAAAGGTTGCGGCTCGCTCATGTGCGACCGGCAGGTGCCGCGAACCCGACGCCTTGCCGGCGCGGTCGGAGAAGAATTTCTTGACGATGCGGTCTTCGAGCGAATGGAAGGTGACGACGACAAGCCGCCCGCCGGGTTTCAGCGCCGTTTCCGCCGCAAACAGCGCCTGCGCCAATTCGCCAAGCTCGTCATTCACGAAGATACGCAATGCCTGGAAGACGCGCGTTGCCGGATGAATCTTGTCCTTCATCTTGCGCGGCGTGACGAGCTCGATGAGACCGGCGAGATCGCGCGTCGTTTCGAACGGCTTTTCGGCGCGGCGCTTCTCGATCGCATGGGCGATGCGCGGCGCCTGGCTTTCCTCACCGAGAAAATGGAAGATGCGGATGAGATCGGCGACCTTGGCGCGGTTGACGACATCGGCGGCCGAAACGCCTTCGGCCGACATGCGCATGTCGAGCGGACCTTTTTTCTGGAAGGAGAAGCCGCGCTCGGCCTCGTCGATCTGCATGGAAGAGACGCCGATATCGAGCACGACGCCGTCGAGCCCGCCCGGCGGCGCGTAATCGCCAAGATGCGAGAATTGCGAATGAACGAGCTTGAGATGGCCGCCATGGGCAGCGACCATCGCTTGGCCCGCCGCAATTGCCGTCGGATCGCGGTCGAGCGCGATCACGTCGGCGCCGGCGGCAAGGATGGCCGAGCTGTAGCCGCCCGCACCGAATGTACCATCGAGGATGATCTTGCCGGGCGCGGGCGCCAGCGCCGCAACGACTTCGTCGAGAAGAACCGGAATGTGACGAACCGGTCCGCCACCGGCATCAGTTGAACCTCCGCCAGGATTCGCCACCATTCCGTTTCCTCGTTCTTTCAGGAGCGCTTGCCCGCCAGCTTGCGCTCCCCTCGTGCTTGCGCCTGTGCGGCCACAAAAGCCTGCGGCTGCCAGAGCTGAAAATGATCCGCCCGACCGACGAAGGTCACTTCGTCCGAGATGCCAGTGAAGCCCCGAATGAAATCCGTGACCATCAGCCGCCCCTCGGCGTCGAGCTTCATGAAGACCCCGCCTCCATGAATGAGAAGCGACATCTCGTTCGCATCCGGCGAAAACGGATCCTCCGCAGCAATCTGCCGTTCGAATCTTTCGAGAAGATCCGGACCGCCGACGCTGATCGCCGGAAACACAAAGTCCTGAAAGCAGTAGAGCTCCTGGACGTTGCGCTGCGCCAGCACGGAACGGAAAGCCGAAGGCACGGAGACCCTGCCCTTGGCGTCGATCCTGTTGGTCGCGTTCGAAAGGAAGCGGCTCATCACTCGAAACATCCGTTCCCGCAGGGATCCGGACCAAAAAACGCCCGAAACTCCCGATATCAGGCACAGCTTCGCAAGCCGGATGAGCAAAAACCCTTCCGACGCTTCCGGAGAGGAAGACGCCTTTGCTTTGCGATGAATGGGCAGATGATTGCCCTGGTGCAGTGCGCATTTGGGATAGCATGGGACCATATGGGCGTCAATGGGATACGCCCATTTTGCAATGGACGCATGATCAAAAATTTATAAGCCGTTAAGTTTAACAAAGGGTTAGCAGCTCGCCTTACAAATCACACGCATTGGTACCGCTACATGGAAAATTCATCCTATGGATGCATGAACATCGGATTGAAAACAGCCGGTTTCAGCGACTTACGCGGAAAATCCGGCTGCCGCGCCGTTAAGATGGTAATCGCCAGTTGGCCTGTAAGCCGGGTTCTGTATGGCTCCGGCGTGAACCGGAACGTGGCAGCCATTCCTCTGGGACAGCGTTCGCACGCTGCCTCACGCAACCTACCCGGATGACTGGCCTGGAAACCGGCCGGAAGGCCTTTCGGCCTGCCGCGTCATCCCTATTCGGTCTTGCTCCCGGTGGGGTTTACCGTGCCATTTCCGTTGCCGGAGATGCGGTGGGCTCTTACCCCACCCTTTCACCCTTACCTGTCATGACAGGCGGTTTGCTTTCTGTGGCACTTTCCCTGAGGTCGCCCTCGCCGGACGTTATCCGGCACCGTGTTTCCGTGGAGCCCGGACTTTCCTCACCCTACCGCCTTTCGGCATTGGTAAAGCGCGGCTGCCCAGCCAACTGGCACGGCTCCCATAAACGAGAGGGATCGCAATTGCTATCGAAATAAACGATATCGCTCAGAGCAATTCCAGCAACACTGCGCATCGGTTTTGCGTCCGGAATTGCGGAACAACAAAAAAGAGAGCACCCCCGTGGTTCGGAGAAAAACGGAAATGCTCTAGCGAAATTGCGGTGTGAAATCCGTGGAATAGCCCTGTCCGCCGATTCCGCCTGACAAAAGCAGCTCGGCCCCAAGCCGGCCGATTTCGTCCGAGCTCTTGGCCGACGTTCCGGCACAGCCCGTGAGCACCGCGATTTCTAGCGATGAGGTGTAGCCAATCATCGGGTAGCCGCTTTCCGTATGCGACACGACGCAGGCCGCCGTCGAAATCGAGAGCGGCACGATATCGGGCACGAGACCTTCAACGATGCGTTTGAGATGCGCGCGCACCGTATCGCGGCCCTCGGTCTTGAACCAGGCGCGCATATCGGCGTCGTCGCTGAGTGCCATATCGTCAGGATCGCCGCCGATCTTCAAGTAGAATTTGCCGTCGGGATACCGGATGGGCGGCAGCAGGTAGATTTCGATGCCGGGCGCCCGGAGAATGAGCGACGGCATCGCGGCCAGGCGCGCAGCATCGGCCTCGCTTACCTCGAAAAGCGTCACGGTCCGGGCATAAACCGTCATGGCAAGGGGCCGCGGCAACAGATTCTCCGCAATGGAAAATCCGCCCGCTGCCAGCAGCACTTTTTCACCGCGGCAGGTCCGGCCGCCTGATGTTTCGACGACAGCGACGCCGCCCTCGCTGCGGATCGAAACGACATAGTCACGAATGACGGTGGCGCCTGCCTTTTCGGCGAGCAGCGACTGCGCGTTGACCAGGCTGCGCGGACTGATGTGGCCCGCCCCCTTCGCCTCGAAGACGCCGGCGCCACCATCAGGAAAGGCGAAAAAGGGAAAAGCGGCCTTCAGGCCGGCCCCATCGAGAAGGCGAGTCTCGACACCGAGCGAGATGGCGGCCTGTCGGGTTCTCTCGAGATAATCGCTCTGCGTCGGCGCGACGACGGCACAGCCGACCTCGCGATAGAAGTCGATGCCGCTGTCGCGAGCGATCTCGCCATAACGGCCGATCGAACGGTTGGCGAGCAGCGCCCAATTGCGGTCGGGATCGATGGTACGGGTGATGCGCCCCTCGTCGTAATGGCTGGCGAAGACGCCCTGATGCGCCTTGCGGTCATCAGGCTCGTCCGGACCGATCACTGCGACACCGTCCACTTGCCGCGCCAGATGCCGCGCCGCCGCTGCCCCCATGAGCCCGCGGCCGACGACGATATATTTGAAATCGACTGCCATGCTTTTCGTCTCTACGACGCCGCCTGTCTTTTCAGACCCGCAAAGGACGCTGCATCATCTTGAATTGCTGCGAAGACCGGCGTCAGTTCGCCGCCGAAATCCTGATCGCCGAGCCGTCCTTCCGCCAGAAGTACCGCTCCCAGCCGCCCGAGTTCGTCGGAGGACTTGGCCGCGACGAAATTGCCCCCAGTCAGCACAGCGACGCGTGGCGACTGCGTAAATCCGGCATAGGAATAACCGGTCGGCGTGAAATTGGCCACGCAGGGCGCCGAAGTCACGCGGCAGCCGGCAAGCTCCGGCATCAGCTGCAAGGCGACACGCGAGAGATGATCGCGCTCGGCAGCACTGCCGTCGGAACGGAACCACGCGCCGGCATCCTCCAACCTCTCGAAGCAAAGCGCCTCGGTGTCGCCACCGAGTTTCAGATAGGCCTTGCCGTCGGGATAACGCACTGGCGGCAGGATATAGATGTGGTCCTCTTCCCGGTCACCGAGCACGATCGTCGACGTCATATCGCCGAAAACCGCCATCTCGCGCTCGCCGATTTCGTAGAAAGCGACGGTGCGCGCCATAACCCTGGTATCGACGGGACGCGGCAGCAGGGCATGGAAATTGCCGAAACCGCCGGCGGCGACCAGCACACGTTCGGCGCTGTCACTTCTGCCGCCGGCCGTCACCTCGACATGGGAACCGGCGTCGTGCACGGATGTCGCGGTTGCCTCGATAAGCGAGACACCACCCTGTTCGGCAAGCTTGATCTGCGCCCGCACCAGCGCCCGCGGATTGATGTGGCCGGCGCGCTTACGCTCGAAATATCCGCTGAAATCAGGGTCAAAGGCAAGATAGGGAAAACGTTGGGGAAGCTCCGGCGGTGTGATGGTCTCGATATCGCTGCCGAGCGACCGGCTGACGGCCAGTGCCCGGTTGATATAGTCCTGCTCGTCCGTCGGGGTCGGACCGGCAAAGAGGCAACCGACCTCCGAATGGAAGGAAATGCCGCTCCTTGCCTCGATCTCGCCGTAGCGGTCGAGCGCGCGGGCGGCGAAGGTTCCCCAGGCAAGATTGCCGTCGAAAGTGCGGGTGATGCGCGCTTCGTCGTAGTGGCTGGCGAAGACGCCGTGATGGGCCTTGCGCTGGTCCGGCTCACGCGGGCCGATCAGCGCGATGCCGTCGGCCATCGAGGAGAGATGCCGTGCGGCGGCGGCACCCATCATGCCGCATCCGATGATGATGAACCTGAAATCGACTGCCATATCCCACCTCGTTTCAAGGCGGGATATCACGGCAAGCGTGCTGATTCATATCCGTAAAAATGCCGCAAGGGAATTTCGTCCCGACGCGACTGGCTATGCTCAGTCGAGCATCGCTAGGACCTTGCCGCAATAGGTCTTCGACACCGGGTTCATGCGCGTGGCGGCATGACCGGCATTGTATTTTAGGATGGTGTTGCAGGTCTCGCCACCACCGAGATCATGGGCGGCAGCCAGATATTTCATGCCATACTTGATGTTGGTTTCCGGGTCGAACAAGCCCTTGGCGCTGCCAGAATAGCCCATCATGCGGGCAGTGGCAGGCTTTATCTGCATGAGGCCGATCTCACCGTGGCTGCCGCGCGCATTCGGATTGAAATTGCTTTCGATGCGGATGACCGCGGTCGCAAGCGCAACCGGTACATTATATTGGTTCGCATATTTGCTGATCAGTGCGGAATAGAAATTGCCGGAAACATCGGCGACGGGATAGCCGCTCTGGCGCTCGACCGTCTTCAGCGGGCGTTCCGCCGTCTTGAGCGGACGCTTCGCGGGCTTGACCGAACGCTCCGCTTTTTTCAACGGACGCTCTGTCTTCTTCGAAGGACGCTCGACTTTCTTCACCGGCGCATCGGCTCGCACACCCCAACCATTCGCAAAGGCAAAGCTATTTCCCGCCAGCACCATGCCAACGCATGTTGCAGCAACAACAATCAGTTTTCTCATGTAGTCTTGAACACTCCGACCCAAAGAATTTCCGGACGGCGCGCCTCGCTGTCATAATGAATACCAGATCAAGGATGGATCTGGATTCGCGGTAATTCTTATCGTTTCATATAGCGCCCGTGGTTTAACTTGAAAACAACCCCCGGCACCGCTTAGCGGCGTTCTTAGACCATCGTAATGCGGAGATAATAGGGAAATGATGTGGCGAGGCGGTTTTCTCGCCGGTCGCCAAAAAACCGTCCTGATATCCGGCTCTTCCGGTCAGGAATAATGCGGCAACGCCGACAGCAACCGGTGCAGCGTGTCGATCGTCGAGAAATCGGCAATGCCATCCACCCGTTCGGGCCGGAAATGGCGCTGGAAAGCTTCCACGTCGCCTGCCGTTTTTTCGGAGAATTCACCCGTGATTTCAGTGCTGTAACCATAAAGAGACAGCATCGATTGCAGCGCTTCCACAGGTTGGCCGGTATCGCCGCGCTGGAAGAAGCGCCCACCGGTGATCGTTGCCGGCTCGACCCAGTGGCCGATGCCTGCCCGGTGGAGCTCGGCCCAGGGGAATTTCTCACCCGGATCGACCTTGCGGATCGGGGCGACATCGGAATGCCCGAGCACCCGTTCCGGCACGATCGACCAACGTTTGACACAGTCGCGACACAATTCGACCACCGCGGCGATCTGCTCTTTCGGATAATCAGGGAGCCCGCCGGGATGGCCGGCATTGGCGATCTCGATGCCGATCGACAGCGAATTGATATCGGTCTCGCCGTGCCAACTGCTTTTTCCCGCATGCCAGGCACGTTGCATTTCCGGCACGAGCTGCACCACCTCGCCGTTCTCATGCACGAAATAATGGCTGGAAACCTGGCTCTCGGCGCGACAGAGCCAGTCGAGCGCACCATCTGCCGTCGGCATGCCGGTATAGTGCAGCAGGATCATGTCGGGACGGCGCCCATCCGCCCGTTCGCCATGGTTCGGCGAAGGCTGCACGCGGGCGCTTCTGCAGTCGGCCTCGAAAGAGGTCATGCGGCGCGGCGTTCCTTCTCGATCGCCTCATAGGCCGCGTTCAGCGCCGCCATGCGCTCATTGGCGATCACATGGAATTCCTTCGGCACGCCACGCGAGATCAGCCGATCGGGATGATGTTCGCTGACGAGGCCGTAGTAACGGCGGCGGATGGACGGGAAATCATCCGAAGGCGAGACGCCGAGCACCTTGTAGGGATCGCCGCCGGACGAGACGTGGCGGGCGGCAATCTGCTCGAAGCGGGTCTCGCTCATCTGGAAGATCTCACCGATATGGCGCAGAAAATTCAGTTCCTTCTCGTGGATCAGCCCGTCGGCCTTGGCGATGTGGAAGAGGCCGTCGAGCACGTCTTCCAGCACCGTGCAATTGGCCGCACAGGTGACGCACAGCGTGGAGAGTCGTTCGGCATAGGCTTCGTAGCCGGCAACGTCTTGGCGCGCGAGGTTATAAAGCCTGGCGACGTTCTTTGCCTGATCCTGCGGGAATTCGAAGATTTCGCGAAAGGCTTCGACCTCCTTCTCGCTGACGATGCCGTCGGCCTTGGCCATCTTGGCCGACAGCGCGATGATCGCCACGGAGAAAGCCACCTTACGCCGGGTCTCGGGATCGCCTTCGAAAACCGTGCGGATAGCCTCGACCACCGCAGACAGCGCATTGCCTGCAGTATTGCCAATGGCATTCAACAGTTTTTCCCAGAAGGACATCGAAAATCTCACACACTTGTCAACTTATAGGCAAACAGCTTGACCAAAGAATCGCAGCCTTTGCAAGGCGACTATTGGTCGTAGGGCCGAACACAGTTTTCACGATTTGGTAATTGTCGCACCGCAGCAAACGTTTCATCGCGCCCGCTTCATCTCGTATAAGGCGCCTGGCCGGCAGTCGCCGGCATCGCCCGGCACGTGGACTCCGGTGCGCGCGACGGAAATTTCCACAACAGTTCTCGGCAAGCAGATCGGGCTTGAAACGATTATATCGTACTTCCAGTCGCCTTTGCAGTCCAACGCGGCAGAAAGGCGCGCTTTTCGTAAATTCTTTACTTTACAGGCCCCTTTCCCTGCCGCATCCATGCGCTAGGTAACGCCGCCGCACCAAAAACGCCATAGGAGGGATCATGGCCAAGCAGAAAGTCGCAATGCTGACCGCCGGAGGCCTGGCGCCTTGTCTCTCTTCCGCTGTCGGCGGCCTCATCGAACGCTACAGCGACGTCGCGCCCGATCTCGATATCGTCGCCTACAAGTCGGGCTACCAGGGTGTGCTCATCGGCGACAGCCTCGAGATCACCCGCGAGATGCGCGAAAAGGCGCCGCTGCTGCACCGCTATGGCGGCTCGCCGATCGGCAATAGCCGAGTCAAGCTCACCAATGCCGCCGACTGCGTCAAGCGCGGTCTGGTCAAGGAAGGCGAGAACCCGCTGCGGGTCGCCGCCGAACGCCTTGCCAATGACGGCATCACCATTCTCCACACGATCGGCGGCGACGACACGAACACCACGGCCGCCGACCTTGCGGCCTACCTCGCCGCCAACGGCTACGATCTGACCGTCGTCGGCCTGCCGAAGACTGTCGACAATGACATCGTACCGATCCGCCAGTCGCTCGGCGCCTGGACGGCCGCCGAAGTTGGCGCGCATTTCTTCGACAATGTCGGCAACGAGCAGACGGCCGCGCCGCGCACTCTCGTCATCCACGAGGTGATGGGCCGCCATTCTGGCTGGCTGACGGCCGCCACCGCTCGCGCCTATCTCCAGCGCACCAGCGGCAACCAGTATGTCGATGGCCTGATGATGAACGCACATCTGAAGAGCATCGACGCCGTCTACCTTCCTGAGATGGCCTTCGACCTCGACGCTGAGGCCGCCCGTCTGAAGGAGAGCATGGACCGCAACGGCCACGCTACCGTCTTCGTCTCGGAAGGCGCCTGCCTCGACGCCATCGTCGCCGAGCGCGAAGCCGCCGGCGAGACCGTCAAGCGCGACGCCTTTGGCCATGTGAAGATCGACACGATCAATGTCGGCGCCTGGTTCCAGAAGCAGTTCGCCAATCTCTTGAACGCCGAGCGTTCCCTCGTGCAGAAATCGGGCTATTTCGCTCGCTCCGCGCCTGCCAACGGCGACGACCTCAGGCTGATCCAGAGCATGGTCGATCTCGCCGTCGAAAGCGCTCTCAATAAAATCTCCGGCGTCACCGGGCACGACGAAGGCCAGAACGGTAAATTGCGCACTATAGAATTCCCGCGCATCAAGGGCGGCAAGACTTTTGATCTTTCGACGGGATGGTTTGCCGAAGTCATGGACAATATAGGCCAGAAATACAAAGAAGCGTGATTGACGGATGGTTAATATGATGTCTTTGCTTATTCCTGAGGAATAGGAGGAGACACCATGTCACTTGAAGCTTGGCTCGCTTTTGCGGCTGCATCCGCCATCATGCTGGCCATACCGGGACCGACGATACTGCTCGTCGTTTCCTATGCGCTCGGTCATGGACGCAGGACGGCGTTTGCGACGGTGAGCGGCGTGGCGCTTGGTGACTTCACGGCGATGACGGCTTCTCTCTTCGGTCTCGGCGCCGTTCTGGCCGCCTCCGCGACCCTCTTCACCGTCTTGAAGTGGATCGGCGGCGCCTACCTGATCTGGCTGGGAATCAAGCTCTGGCGGGCTCCCATCATCGGCGAACCGGTTGCCGACAACGACAATCTGCCGGAGGAGAAGTCGCTCAAGATCTTCCTCCACGCCTATGTCGTCACCGCCCTCAATCCGAAGAGCATCATCTTCTTCGTCGCTTTCGTGCCGCAGTTCCTCAATCCGGCCCTGCCCTTTGTCGGGCAGATGGCGATCATGGAAGCGACCTTCCTTGTACTGGCGATCCTCAACGCCTCCACCTACGCTTTTCTCGCCCATACCGCGCGCGGATTGATTCGCAAGGCGAGCATCCAGCGCGCCGTAAACCGCACCGGAGGCACTCTGCTGATCGCTGCAGGTGCCGTAACGGCCGGGTATCGCCGTATTGCAGCCTAGAAATATTCCGTGGTTGCCGGAATGTCACGAATAGGTTAATGGGGTCACCAGGGCTTAAGGTTTTTAGTAACTTTTATACGCTGCCGGGGCGGCGCGATTTCACGAAAGTGGCGGAATGGTAGCGATCGGATTATGCGGCCTGAAACGCAGTCTTGTCGTTTCCACGATACTCTGCGGCATGATAACGGGATGTGCGAGCGTCGAATACACGTCCCAGGCCGAACTGACCGCTGTCCAGACCGTCGTGCCGATGCCGAAACCCGGCGAAGATGCAACACTCGCCGCGATCCCGACAGCCGAAGGTGCAGCCGTGGCCGACGCCACCATTCCCCAGGCATCATCCTCCTCCCTGACCGCAACGGCGATGCCGGCCGTGACAGCTTCTCAGCCTGGCGATCTTACAATGCAGCCGGCAGCCTATGCGCAGATCCCGCTGACGCCCGAGATGACGGCGATCCAGTCCGTCGTGCCGACGCCGCGTCCGGGAACGCCGGCACAGCCGACGACGCAGCTTGCCTTTGCCGCCACACCGCAGAACAGCGCGCTTGCAGCACTGGCCGCAGTCGACACCACGCCGCGCGCCAGCATGGACTACGGTTTCGACGAATCCGGGCCGATCGATCCGCCGACGGCGCCACCGATGTTCAGCGATGACGACAAAGACGATGCGCCGACGGTCGAGAAGAGCTTCGTCACCAAGCTCATCGCCAAATATTCGAAGCTCTACGAAATTCCCGAGACGCTGCTCCACCGCATCGTCCATCGCGAGAGCCGCTATAATCCAAAGGCCTACAACAAGCGCGGCTATTTCGGCCTCATGCAGATCAAGTACAACACCGCCAAGTCCATGGGTTATGACGGTGCCCCGGGTGGCCTCTTTGATGCCGAGACCAACATCAAATATGCCGCGAAATATCTGCGCGGCGCCTGGCTCGTCTCCGACAATAAGGAAGACGATGCCGTCCGCCTGTATGCGCGCGGCTATTATTACGACGCCAAGCGCAAGGGCATGACCGACATCGCCCAAGGAAATTATTGAAATCTGGAGATAACGGCTGAAGCCCTTGCCTATGGCAGTGGCTGAGCTTGTCGTTGCGATCCGGCCTGCTGCTGCGGCGCCCCCGATTGCGGCAGGGCCGCCAGGATCGCCTTCAGCAGCACCTGCGGCTGATAGTTGAGCCGGCTCGGCGTCAGGCCAAGTCTGACGACCACCAGATTGGCGGAGGGGACGATCGCCATGCTCTGCCCGTCATGTCCCGTCAGCCAGAACGTATCCTCCGGCAGCCCGGCCTCAGCGCTCGAGTTGTCGCCGGGGCCAGCCAGCCAGGCCTGACCTTGCGTATACCGCCCGTTCGAAGCCGCCGTCGGAGTGCGCATGGCGCCGACGAAACCCTCCGGCAACAGCCGCTGGCCATTCCAGACGCCGTCCTGGAGCAGGAACTGCCCGAAGCGCGCCCAGTCATGCGCCGTCGCATAGAGATAGGAGCTTCCGGCAAAGGTGCCGCGCGCATCGAGCTCGAACACGGCGCTCGTCATGCCGAGCGGCGAAAACAACGCATCGTGCGGATAAGAAAAGGCCGCCTGAGTATTGCCGACCCTGTCCATCCAGATGCGCGACAGCAGCACGGCCGTGCCACTCGAATAGCGGAAGCGTTGGCCGGGTGCGGCCTCCATCGGCGCATTGGCCGGCAGCGATACCATGTCGGGATTGAGGTAGAGCATGCGCGTCACATCGGCGACGTCGCCATAGTCCTCATTGAAGGCAAGGCCGCTCTCCATGCCAAGCAGGTCGGAAACCTTGATCCTGGCGCGCGCATCGTTCTTCCACTGCGCCAGCAGCTTATCATCGTCGAAGGAGATCTTGCCCCCGAGCATCAGCCGGCCGAGGATCGTCGCATTCACCGTCTTCGTCATCGACCAGCCGATCAGCGGCGTCTTCGCCGAGAAGCCGGGGCCATAGGCCTCAGTGACGATGCGGCCATCGCGCACCACCACGATCGCCCGCATTGCCGGGCCGGCAACTCCGGTATCGGCAAGCAGCGCGGCGATCTTTCCGTCCTGCTGATCGCCGGTGCCCTCACCCTCCGGCCATAATGCATCGTTCGCCTGCACCTTGGCCGGCGGATCGAAGGGCACCGCATTCGCCGCCGCCTCGAAATTGCCGTCCGGCACGCTCGTGCAGCCGAAAGCGCCGCGATAGAGCGCATAACTCGGCGCAAACAGCCCCATGAAGCGCGCCGTCACACGGTCGTTGTCGCGGTCGACGCTGACGCGCACCAGCCGCAGCAACGGATTTCCGGGCGCCTGGACATCGTCATGGAGCACATCCTCAGCCTCTCGGCCAGCAATGAAGACGTTGGAACAGACGATCTTGGCGGCATAACCGTCGCCGACGCGCAGCAATTCCGGCGGCCGGATGAAGAGCCAGGCGGCAGCAGCGATGACGACGAGAACGAGAAGGAGAGCGAGCGCCTTCAGGATACGCAGGACAAATCGCATGGCATTCCTCCCTGCCGGGAGAGAAGCAGGAATCGCACGCGCCGGAAAGGGGGCCGGAACGAAGAAGGCTCGTCATTGCGATCATTTTCCCAGGAGTGCGGGCAATCGCTTTTCGCGAGAGCAAACGATCGCTCTCCCAAGGAGGTCGAAGTCTCCGAAGAACGGTGCCCCACAGCCCGCGTCATCAAACTGTAGCAGAGGCGCGTTACACGCCCTGAACGCTAAAAAGGTGACAGACTCATGTCAGAATTTGCACCGGATGCCGGCTTCCGCAAGAACCGGAAACTCAAGGACGCCCTTCTCCGCCACAAGGCTTTTTCGAAGGATGGCTTTTCCGAGCGTCTCTTCGGCCTTCTCTTTTCCGGCCTCGTCTATCCGCAGATCTGGGAGGATCCGGATCTCGACATGCAGGCGATGGAGCTGAAGCCCAACCATCGCATCGTCACCATCGGTTCTGGCGGCTGCAACATGCTCGCCTATCTCTCCAAGGCGCCGGCCTCAATCGACGTCGTCGATCTCAACCCGCATCACATCGCCCTGAACCGCCTGAAGCTTGCCGCCTTCAAACACCTTCCCGGCCATGCCGATCTCGTCCGCTTCCTGGCGATGCCGAACGAGAAGTCGAACAGTCGCGCCTACGACCAGCATCTCGCCGCCCGCCTCGATGAGGCGACCCGCAGCTACTGGAACGGCCGCAAATTCGGCCGCCGCCGTGTCACCGTCTTCGACCGCAACATCTACGAAACCGGTCTGCTCGGCCGCTTCATCGGCGCGGCCCATCTTCTTGCCCGCCTGCATGGCGTCAAGCTGCGCGAGATGACCAAGACCCGCTCGATCCGCGAGCAGCGCCAGTTCTTCGACGAGCAGATCGCGCCGCTCTTCGAAAAGCCGGTCGTGCGCTGGATCACCGGTCGCAAGAGCTCGCTCTTCGGCCTCGGCATTCCGCCGCAGCAATATGACGAGCTCGCAAGCCTTGCGGCCGATCATTCGATCGCGCCGGTGTTGAAGCACCGCCTGGAAAAGCTCGCCTGTCATTTCCCGATGAGCGACAACTATTTCGCCTGGCAGGCCTTCGGCCGCCGCTACGGCACCGAAGCGGAAGGCCCGCTGCCGACCTATCTGAAGTCGGAACACTATGAGGTGATCCGTGCCAACGTCGACCGCGTCAACGTCCACCACGCAAGCTTTACCGAGCTTCTCGCTCGCGAGCCGGCCGCCTCGCGCGACCGCTACATCCTGCTCGACGCACAGGACTGGATGACCGACGAGCAACTGAACGACGTCTGGACTGAAATCACCCGCACGGCGCGCGAAGGCGCCCGTGTGATCTTCCGCACCGCCGCAGAAAAAAGCATTATCGAAGGCCGCCTGGCGCCTGTGATCCGCGACCAGTGGGATTACTTCGAGGAGAAGTCGCGTGAACTGACCGCGCTCGATCGTTCGGCAATCTACGGCGGCTTCCACATTTACGGGAAGAAGGCGTGAGCAAGGTCGGCACTGAGGCGGCGGGAAAGAGCAATGAACATGCCAGCCTGATGGATGGCATGTACCGCTACCAGCGGCATATCTACGACCTGACCCGCAAATATTACCTTCTCGGCCGCGACAGCACGATCCGCCATCTCGACGTGCCCGAAGGCGGCACTCTGCTTGAAGTCGGCTGCGGCACCGGGCGCAACATGGCCTTCGCCCACAGGCATTTCCCGACCGCCAAACTGTTCGGCCTCGACATTTCCCAGGAAATGCTGATTTCGGCGCGCAGGACCTTCGCCACCAAGGCGACCATCCCGGAATTCCGCGTCGCCGATGCCACGGCGTTCACACCGCGCGAATTCGGCGTCAGCGGCTTCGACCGCATCCTGATTTCCTATGCCCTGTCGATGATCCCGGACTGGGAGCGCGCCGTCGATGCATCGATCGCCGCACTCAATCCCGGCGGCCAGCTGCACATCGTCGATTTCGGCCAGCAAGAAGGTTTGCCGGGCTGGTTCCAGCGCATGCTGCAGTCCTGGCTTGCGAAATTCCACGTCACCCCGCGCGCCGATCTGCGTGAGGTTCTGGAAGCGCAAGCCCATGAAAACAACGCGATATTGTTGTTCGATACCGTCGCCGGCGGTTATGCCTGGCGGGCTGCCATTATCAGCAAGCGCTTATAATTCGCTTGAAACTAACCGATTTTTTACGTTGATATGGTGAAAAGAGGATTATTCCTCTGCTGGGCTCGTCATCTTCGAAGGTCAGGCTGTGGGGCAAAGAGATCATTCGAGTTACGACAGGACGCCCATGCGCCGGTTTTTGTTTTGCGTTTTGCCCCTGGCCATCCTGCTGGCCGGCTGCAGCTCTTCCGGTCATGACTATCTCGAAACGGCGTCGATCAAACCGAAGACACGCTTCAAGGATACCGATCCGCAGGATTTCGGGGCGAAGCATCCGCAGGAGAACGCGATCCACGGCATCGACATCTCCAAATGGCAGGGCGATATCGACTGGGGCACGGTGAAGAATTCCGGAGTGGCCTTTGCCTTCATCAAGGCGACGGAAGGCAAGGACAGGGTCGATCCGCGCTTCGACGAATACTGGCGCGAGGCCCGCGCCGCCGGCATCCCGCACGCTCCCTATCATTTCTATTATTTCTGCTCCTCCGCCGACGAGCAGGCCGACTGGTTCATCCGCAATGTGCCGAAGGAGGCCATGCGCCTGCCGCCGGTGCTTGACGTCGAATGGAACGCCGAATCGAAGACTTGTCGCTACCGCCCCGACGCTGAAACGGTGCGTGCCGCAATGCAGCGTTTCATGGATCGGCTGGAGGCCTATTACGGCAAGCGCCCGATCATCTATACCTCGGTGGATTTCCATCGCGACAATCTCGCCGGCTACTTCCAGGATTATCATTTCTGGGTCCGTTCAGTGGCAAAACATCCCGAGGTGACCTACTCCGACCGCCGCTGGGCCTTCTGGCAATATACCTCGACCGGCGTTATTCCCGGCATCAATGGTCCCACAGATATCAATGTCTTCGCCGGCAGCGCAAAGAACTGGAACAATTGGGTCGCGGCCGTTTCCAAGGATAGAAATTCTTAGTAACGTCTTGCGATGTTTCTTGCTTCCGTCACATTCGTCTGTGAAAGCGACGGCAATCTGTTTGATATAAGGACCGCATCCATGCACCGCTCGCTCGCAAGCCGCTCTGCACTCGCTCTTCTGTTTGCCCTCGCCCTCGCAGGCGGCGCGGCCGCCCAGCAGGCGCCAGACGCAGCCCCGGCAGCGCCCTGCGGCGACGATCTGTCAGCCTTCCTCGACGGCGTCAAGAAAGATGCGGTCGCAGCCGGCGCAAGTGCGGCAGCCGCCGACGAGGCCTTCGCCGGCGCCGAGATCGACCCCAAGGTCCTGAGCCGTGATCGCGCTCAGGGCGTCTTCAAGCAGACCTTCCTCGAATTCTCCCAGCGCACCGTCAGCCAGGCCCGCCTCGACATCGGCCGCCAGAAGATGAAGCAATTTGCCGACGTCTTTGCTCGCGCCGAGCAGGAGTTCGGCGTCCCGCCGGGCGTCATCACCGCCTTCTGGGCGATGGAAACCGACTTCGGCGCCGTCCAGGGCGATTTCAACACCCGCAACGCCCTGGTGACGCTGTCGCATGACTGCCGCCGCCCGGAACTCTTCCGCCCGCAACTGATCGCCCTTGTCGAGATGGTTCAGCACGGCGACCTCGACCCCGCCACCAATACCGGCGCTTGGGCCGGCGAGATCGGCCAGGTGCAGATGCTGCCGCGCGACATCGTTGCCTATGGCATGGATGGCGACGGTGACGGTCATATCCGCCTGAAGCAAAGCAGCCCGGACGCCATCCTGACGGCGGCGAAATTCATCCAGCATCTCGGCTTCGAGCGCGGCCAACCCTGGCTGCAGGAAGTGACTCTGCCCGATAATCTGCCCTGGGAAAAATCCGGCCTCGGCGGCACGATGAAAGCGGGAGAGTGGTTCGCGCTCGGCGTCAAGCCGCGTGACGGCAATACCGCATTCGGCAACCTCGAAGGCGACCTCGTTCTGCCGCAGGGCCGCATGGGGCCGGCCTTCATCGCCTATCCCAATTTCAAGATCTATCTCGAATGGAACAAGTCGTTCATCTACACGACCTCGGCTGCCTATTTCGGGACGCGTCTTTCGGGCGCCGAGCCCTATCTCAAGGGCGTGCCGGAACAGGGGCTCGCCAGCGACCAGATGAAGGCGCTGCAGACCAAGCTGCAGTCGCTTGGCCATGATGTCGGCGAGATCGACGGCATCCTCGGCTCCGGCACGCGTGTCGCGATCCAGAAGGAACAGCAGCGCCTCGGCATGCCCGCCGATGGCTGGGCGACGCCTGCCCTTCTCAACGCTCTCTGATCTCCGCTGACTTTTTACCGCCGCCCGCTTCGCAAGAAACGGGTGGCGCGATCCGCTACTTGCGCTAAAGGATCAAGTCGAAATCCGGTGCCGGCTTTCGGCAAGACGAGCGGCTCACGGTGGAGGAAGCGACGTGGACAGCAGGATGAATGCTTGGACCTGGGGCCTGCTGGTCCTGCTCGGCCTGATCTGGGGCGGCTCCTTCTTCTTTGCCCGCATCGCCGTCCAGCATGTGCCGCCGCTGACCCTCGTCTTCTTCAGGCTGCTGCTCGCGGCGCTGGCGCTGCATATCTATATCGCCGGCCGTTTCGACTTCTATGCGATCCTCAAGGCCCGCTGGCGCGAATTCCTGATCCTCGGGCTCATCAACAATGCCCTGCCGCACGCGCTGATCTTCTTCGGCCAGACCCGCATCGGCGCCGGTCTTGCGGCGATCCTGAATGCGACGACACCGATCTGGACCGTGCTGATCGCCAACTACTTCACCTCAGACGAGAAGCTGTCGCCGGCAAAGATCGCCGGCTGCCTCGTTGGCCTGATCGGAACGATCGTGCTGATCGGACCCGGCATGTCGGCCGGCGGTGAAGCCCCGCTCTGGGCACTGCTTCTTCCCGTGCTTGCCGCCATCTCCTATGGCTTCGCCGCCACTTACGGCAAACGCTTCAAGGATGTTCCTGCCCCTGTCACCGCAGCCGGCCAGTTGACCGCCTCCTCGCTGATTGCGCTGCCGCTGTCGCTGCTGACCGATCGTCCCTGGGCGCTTGCCGCACCGCCGCTGGATGCGCTCCTGGCCATCCTGGCGCTGGCGCTACTGTCGACGGCCTTCGGCTACATCCTCTATTTCCGGATCATGGCGACCGCCGGTGCCACCAACGCCTCGCTCGTCACGCTGCTGGTGCCGCCGAGCGCCATTCTTCTCGGCGTGCTTTTCCTCGGCGAAAGGCTCGCACTTGGCGAATTGGCCGGCATGGCGCTGATCGGTTTCGGCCTCATCATTCTCGATGGCCGCGCCTATCGCCTGCTGGCGAAAGCTGTTTGATACCGGTTGCGAATTTCGTATGTTTTCAACCGGTTGCCGATCCGCCATGTTTTAGGCGCATAGGTAAATCCACAATCGCCTGATTTAACGGCATGTTAAATTGTGTGAACAAAAAACTGTTGAAAATTATCTATTTATTTCAAAGGTTTGCAAGAGCACCATTCGACTTATCCACCGAACCGTTCTGCAGCGCAGCATAAGATCTGCTTCCCAACCGACATATTTCAGACATATTATCGGCCGGTTAACGCGAGGAGACAGACATGGGACTCACGCAATCCTTGAATGTTCTGTTGGTCAGTGCTGCGTTTGCTTTTGTCTTGTCCATGCTCTTCATCTGAGCCGGCCGACGAAGGTGTGACGACTGATAGTGCCTGAACTCCTGAATAGCTGATCAATCCGCCAACGAAAAAGCGCATGTCCCGCCCGACATGCGCTTTTCACTTTTACAGCGCCGCGCGTCTTTCAGACGCGCAAAGATCAGGCGGCTGCGCCCGCACTTTTTGCCGCCGGGCGGGAGAGGCCGAGATTGTCGAGCACGGCGGAAACCAGCGGCGCACGGTTCATCGTATAGAGATGGAAATCATGGATGCCACGCCGGACGAGATCCTCGATCTGTTCGGCGGCGACCTCGGCGGCGACCTTCGCCCGCTCCTCGGGCTTGTCGTCGAATCCTGCAAAGCGTTCGTCGAGGAAGGCGGGGATGATTGTGCCGCAGGCCCCGGCGAAGCGTTTCAGCTGCGTCAGGTTCTGGATCGGCATGATGCCGGGCACAACGGGGATCGAGATGCCGGCGCCGCGCACCCGTTCCAGGTAGCGCTCGAAATTGTCGTTGTCGAAGAAGAATTGCGTCAGCGCCCGGTCGGCGCCATTGTCGGCCTTGCGCTTCAGCATGTCGATATCGGCCGCCGTATCGCGGCTCTCCGGGTGTTTTTCCGGATAGGCGGAGACCGAAATCTCGAAATCGCCAATTTCCTTGAGGCCGGCCACCAGCTCCGCGGCATTGGCATAACCGCCTGGATGCGGCTGGTAGGGCGCGCCGGCGCCGCCTGGCGCATCGCCGCGCAGCGCCACGAAATGCGTCACGCCGGCTTTGCGGAAGGTGTCGACCACCTGGTGCGTCTCTTCCTTCGTCGCACCGACGCAAGTGAGATGCGAAGCAGTGGCAAGCGGCGTCTGCGACAGGAACCGCGTGACGGTGGAAAGTGTCGGCGCTTTGGTGGTGCCGCCGGCGCCATAGGTCACCGACACGAAATCCGGGTCCCAGTCCTGCAACTGGCCGACGGCGTGCCAGAGCTGGCCTTCCATCTCCTCCGATTTAGGCGGGAAGAATTCGAAAGAGACTCTAATGTCGTTGCGGCCGCGTGCTTCGTTTTTCAAAGCCATGTCATACCCTCCCGGCAAATGTAGGTTCAGCGCCCTCGCTCGTCTGCGAAGCCATCAAGCGCCTCGGATCGCGCGCGAGCCAGACGGTGACCGTCAAGCCTTGCCCGCTTTGCTGACCCGGATGAAGATCGACGGCCTGCTCGACGTCGAGCCCGGCCTTGCGCAGCCAGTCGGACATCGCCTGGTGCGAAAAGCCGAGACGGACATGCGCATGCTCGTCGCGGAGATATTCGAGCGTGTGCGGCGCCAGGTCGATGACCACGAGCCGACCGCCCGGCCGGAGCATGCGCGCCGCTTCCGCGATCGCAATTTCCGGCTGATCGAAGAAATGCAGCACCTGATGGATCGTCACCAGGTCGAAATCCTGTCCCTCGAACGGCAGGTTCAGGATATCGGCGTGGCGCACGGTGGCCTTGGTGATGCGGGACTTGTCGAGATTGGCGCGCGCCACGCTCAGCATGTCACGGCTGGCATCGACGCCGATCGCCCGGCGGTAGAGGCCGGACAGAAGCTCGAGGATGCGGCCGGTGCCGGTGCCGAGATCAAGCAAAGAATCGATCGGCTGGTTACCGAGCAGCCGGATGACGGCAGCGTCGACCTCCTCATCAGCCGCATGCAGGCGGCGAAGCTCGTCCCATTCGGCCGCGTTGCGGCTGAAATAGGCCTGCGCCCGCTCGGCGCGCTGACGCTTGACTTGCGACAGCCGCTCGCCATCGCGAAGGATGGTCGGATCGTTCTCGGAGACATGCTTGAGCAGGGCCCGCACCAGCATGGCCGCCTTGCCATCCTGCTTCAGACGGAAATAGGCCCAAGCGCCCTCCTGATATCGTTCGATCAGTTCGGCTTCGCCGAGCAGCTTCAGATGGCGGGAGATGCGCGGCTGGGACTGGCCGAGAATTTCGGTAAGATCGGTGACCGTCAGGTCGCCGCCGTCAAGAAGCGCCAGAAGACGCAGGCGCGTGGGCTCGCCGGCCGCCTTCAAGACGTCCACCAGCGCATCCAGTCCAAGCTTCAACGGTTCGCTCATCTCTAATCCAATCAAGACATAAAGATATCTTTATGTGATTTGAAAAGCAGTGGCAAGCAGCAATTCGCTCTCTCCACGAAATTGCCTGCTCAGATTGCGACAGAGCCCGACATGAAAAAGCCCCAGCGAATGAACTGAACCCCGAGGTTGGATGTCCAACTTTCGGGGTCAGTTCAGAACCGGGGCTCTCACAAACGAAAAATGGGTGAAATCAGCGTGTCAGACGCTTATGGGCCTGGCTGCCCGGGTTGAGGGCGTCGGGGCCGAGACGACGAACCTTGTCCTGTTCATAATCCTCGAAGTTGCCTTCGAACCATTCGACATGGCCGTCGCCTTCGAAAGCCAGAATATGCGTCGCCAGCCGGTCGAGGAACATGCGATCATGGCTGATGATGATGGCGCAGCCGGCGAAGTTTTCCAGCGCGTTTTCAAGGGCACCCAGCGTTTCCGTATCGAGGTCGTTGGTCGGTTCGTCGAGCAGCAGAACGTTGCCGCCGGCCTTCAGCATCTTGGCAAGGTGAACGCGGTTGCGCTGACCACCGGAGAGATTGCCGACCTTCTGCTGCTGATCGCCGCCCTTGAAGTTGAAGGCGCCGCAATAGGCGCGGGAGTTCATGTCGAACTTGCCGAGCTTGATGATTTCGGCGCCGCCGGAAATTTCCTCCCAGACCGTCTTGTCGGCCGCAAGGGTGTCACGGCTCTGGTCGACATAACCGAGATGCACGGTTTCGCCGATGCGGATCGAACCCCCATCCGGCTTTTCCTGGCCGGTGATCATCCTGAATAGCGTCGTCTTGCCGGCGCCATTCGGGCCGATGATACCGACGATGCCGCCGGGCGGCAGCTTGATCGACAGGTCGTTGATCAGCGTGCGGCCCTCGAAGCCCTTGGTGACGCCCTCCATCTCGATGACCACCTGGCCGAGGCGCTCGCTGACCGGGATGATGATCTGCGCGTCGCCGGGACGCTGCTTCTCGGCGGCATCCACCAACTGCTCGTAGGACTTGATACGGGCCTTGGACTTGGCCTGACGGGCCTTCGGGCTGGAAGCGATCCATTCCTGTTCGCGGCTGATCGCCTTCTGGCGCGATGCGTCTTCGCGGCTTTCCTGCAGCATGCGCTTGGCTTTCGCCTGCAGGTAGGCCGAATAGTTGCCCTCGTAAGGAATGCCACGGCCGCGGTCGAGTTCGAGGATCCATCCGGTGACGTTGTCCAGGAAGTAGCGATCGTGGGTAATCATCATCACGGCGCCCGGATAGTCGCGTAGATGTTTTTCGAGCCAGGCGATGGTTTCGGCGTCCAGGTGATTGGTCGGTTCGTCGAGCAGCAGCAGGTCCGGCTGCGAAAGCAGCAGGCGGCAGAGCGCGACACGGCGTCGCTCACCACCCGAAAGGCTGGTGACATCGGCGTCGCGCGGCGGGCAGCGCAGCGCTTCCATCGCCATTTCGACCTGGCTTTCCAGATCCCAGAGGTTCTGGCTATCGATGACGTCCTGAAGCTTGGCGCCCTCTTCCGCCGTCTCGTCGGAATAGTTCATCATCAATTCATTGTAGCGATCGAGGACAGCCGTCTTCGAGGCAACGCCTTCCATGACGTTCTCGAACACCGTCTTGTTTGCATCGAGATGCGGCTCCTGCTCCAGATAGCCGACGGTCGCACCTTCGGCGAGCCAGGCTTCGCCGGTATACTCCTTGTCTTGGCCTGCGATGATGCGCAGCACGGTGGATTTACCCGCGCCGTTCGGACCAAGGATACCGATCTTGGCATCCGGGTAGAACGAAAGGTGGATATTCTCCAGGATCTTCTTGTTGCCATAGGCCTTGTTAAGGCCGGACATATGATAGATGAACTGACGTGCCATGCTGCGCTGCTCCGGGCGGGAAACTTTGATTGTGCCGCTATGTAGGCGAAACAGCGCCTCCGGGCAACGCCGAAACCCGGTTTACTCAGGATTTCCGGTCAAAAGCCCGCAGCATCGACGACGCCCTCGTCGCAGCCGAACGACGTTTTTCCAGCACCCTGGATCAGATCGGCAAGCCCGGCACTTTTCGCCGATGCCGCTCCGGCGGCTTCCGAAAGCCCGATCGTCAGTTCGCTGATCATCCTGATATTGCCGGCCCGCCGGCAGCTCATCTTGACGCGGTCGCCGGCACCCGGCCCAAAACTCTTGTCGAAAGCCGCCTTGATCGCTTCGGCCTTGACCGGCTTGCCGATATTGGCAGCGAAGAGATCGCGCACGGCCGACGCGTTCAGTGCGCCCACCAGATGCACGCCGACACCGAAATAGTCGTCGGCGCTCATCTTCGTGCAGGTGCCATGCTTCACCCATTCATGCCGTTCCAGGCCGGATTCCGTGCCGGGCATCGCCTTTGCCAGCGCCGCCTGCGTCTCTGCCGCAAGCGTGACCTCCGGCAGCTTGTTCCAGTCGCCATCCTTGTCGGCGGTCTTCTGCTCGGCGCTCACCCCGCAATAATCCTCCCGCATCGGCCAGAGCCCGTGCAACGAGAAGTTCGTCGCGTCGGGGCGCTCGCCGGTCTGGCTTGCGCATTCGGCCTTCTTCTGGTTCGTCTGGCAAAAGGCCGGCTGCCAGCTCGCCGCCAGAATGAAGCGGGTGCGCCCGCCGGCCTCCTGCGCCACGGCGGCGCCGGCAACAACCATCGACACGGCAAACGTCAAGGTACGCAACTGCATGCTGCTCATTTCAACCCCCAAAAAAGAACAATACAGGAACAAATAAGCACGAAGATCGAAAGGCCGCAACCCTGAATCGCAACAGGGCCGCAATTTATTGTCGGATAATCAAGCGCCGATGTTGCAATTACCCAGCGATCTGGTCTGTTGCCGCCGGGAGGATCCATATGTTTGCTGAAACGCAAAGGTTGGCCGTGCCTGGGGCGTCGCTGGCATATCACCATGCCAAGGCCGAAGCTGCAGCACGCGGCATCTTGTTGATATCGCACGGTTTGGCCGAACATTCGAAACGATACCGCTCCTTTGCCGAGGCGATGGCGGCGCGCGGCTATCACGTCTATGTCCACGATCATCGCGGCCACGGCGAGACGACGGCACCCGATGCGCCGATCGGTCGCTTTGCCTGGCGGGGTGGGGTCGAAAAGGTGGCCGGCGACGTCATCGCTATGCGCGGTTATGCGGCCTCCCGCCATCCCGGCCTGCCTGTGATCCTCTTCGGCCATTCGATGGGCGGCCTCATCACCCTCAACGCTACCGTCACGGCTCCGGCCGACTTCGACGCCGTCGCGATCTGGAATTCGAATTTCGCCGTCGGCCTTGCCGGCCGCGCCGCCCAGGCGATCCTGCTTGCCGAGCGCATGCTGAAGGGCTCCGACGTGCCGAGCGGCCTGCTGCCGAAGCTTACCTTCGGCACCTGGGGCAAATCCATTCCCGGCCGCCGCACCGAGTTCGACTGGCTGTCGCGTCTTCCCGATGAAGTCGACAAGTATGTCGCCGATCCGCTCTGCGGCTTCGACGCCTCAGTCTCTCTCTGGCTCGATCTCTTCGAACTGACCTTCCGCGCGCCGCAGAAAACCCACCTCGACCGGCTGCCGCGGGACATGCCCGTCTATCTCGTCGGAGGCGGGCAGGATCCTGCGACGGAGCGTGGAAAAGCCCTGCTCTGGCTGTCAAACCATTTGAAAGGACAAGGCTTCTCCCGTATCAGCACTGAGATATATCAGGACATGCGTCACGAAACACTGAATGAGATCGGCGCGGATGCGGCGATCGCAGCCTTCGCGGACTGGTGCGACAGAGCCGTCGCAGGATCCTGAGCGACCAATATTCTGAGTGACAGAGATTTCATCATGAACAGCACCTCCGCCCGCCCTGTTTCGTCCGCCTCCGACGTGACGATGGGGCTTGCGCTGATGTTTATTTCGGTGATGTTCTCGCCGATCATCGATATCTTCGCCAAGCTTGCCATCGTCACCGTCCCGTCCGCCGAAATCACCGCCGCCCGCTTCGCCGTGCAAGCGCTCTGCATGCTGCCAATCGTCGTGTGGCGGCGCAGCTTCGCCGATTTTTCCTGGCGCCAGAGCCTGTTCCACGCGATCCGCGGCGCGATCATCACGATCTCGATGATCTCCTTTGTCACTACGCTGAAATACATGGCGGTCGCTGACGCAATAGCGATCTTCTTCGTCGAACCGATCATGTTGACGATCCTCGGCGGTATCTTCCTGAAGGAGATGATCGGTTGGCGGCGTTACACGGCCTGCGGCGTCGGCTTCTTCGGAGCGATGCTGATCATCCAGCCGAGTTTCGAAGAGGTCGGCTACATCGCTCTTCTGCCTGTCGTCAGCGCCTTCTGTATTGCGATCTTCGTGCTGATGACCCGCGTGCTCTCGCATAGGGAAGATCCCTGGTCGATGCAGTTCCAGATGGGCATCTGGGGCCTGCTCTTCTGCATCATCCTGCTTTATCTCAGCCAGGGAACCGGCTCCGACATCTTCGATCCGGTCATGCCGGAAGGCCGCGCCTGGTTCTATCTCGCCGGCGTCGGCGCCATGGCCGCGATATCGGGCATCCTTGGCGTCTATGCTTATCGCGCAGCACCGGCTTCAACGCTGGCGCCGCTGCAATATTTCGAGATCGTTTCGGCAACGATCTTCGCTTGGCTGGTCTTCGGCGACTTCCCGAACGCGCTCAAATGGCTCGGCATCATAATCATCATGGCGTCAGGCTTCTATATCCTCTGGCGCGAGCGGCGCTTTGCATCGAAACCGGTATCCGATACATCAGAGGCGACGTGGACGCCGTAAATCTAAGAATGAGAGTACAATTCCGAAAACCGCTCACACTTTTCGGCACTATGCTCTGAACCTGCCGGAGGAACATGACGGAGACCGTGACGAAAAAACCGCCGCTTGCCGGCATTCGGGTGATCGAGCTTGCCCGCGTGCTCGCCGGCCCCTGGGCGGGACAGATGCTCGCCGATCTCGGCGCCGACGTCATCAAGGTCGAAAATCCAGACGGCGGCGACGATACGCGCCAATGGGGGCCACCTTTCGTCGAGGGCGCCGACGGCAACAACCTCTCGGCCGCCTATTACCACGCTGCCAATCGCGGCAAGCGCTCCGTCACCGCCGACCTGAAGAGCGCCGAAGGCCAGGATCTCGTCCGCCGCCTCGTCTCCACCGCCGATGTGGTGATCGAGAATTTCAAAGTCGGCGGCCTCGTCAAATACGGGCTCGATTATGACAGCCTGCGCAAGCTGAACCCGAAGCTCGTCTATTGTTCGATCACCGGCTTCGGCCAGAACGGCCCTTACGCCAGCTTCGCCGGCTACGACTACATCGTCCAGGGCATGTCCGGCTTCATGTCGATCACCGGTGAGCCAGACGGCCAGCCAATGAAGGCAGGTGTTGCCATCGCCGATATCTTCACCGGCATCTATGCCGTCTCGGCGATCGAAGCCGCCCTGATCCACGCCCTGAAGTCAGGCGAAGGCCAGTTGGTCGACATGGCCCTGCTCGATGTGCAATCGGCCGTGCTCGCCAACCAGAACATGAATTACCTGGTTTCCGGCGAGGCACCGACCCGCCTCGGCAACGCCCATCCCAATATCTCGCCCTATGAGGTCGTGCCGACGGCTGACGGGTATCTCATTCTCGCAGTTGGAAATGACGGCCAGTTCCGCCGCCTCTGCACCATCCTCGGCCTGGAGACCATCGCCGGTGACGAGCGTTTCGCCACCAACAAGGCCCGCGTCGGCAATCGCGGCGAAGTGCACCGCCTCATCTCCACCGAGACGCTGAAATGGCAGAAGGCGGATCTGCTGAAGGCCTGCGAGGAGAATGCGGTTCCATCAGGCGCAATCAACACGATCGAGGAAATGTTCGCCCATCCGCAGGTGCAGGCCCGCCGCCTGCGCATCGACCTTGAGGATGCCGCCGGCACCCTGATCCCCGGTGTCAGGACGCCCGTGGTGCTGTCGGAGACGCCGCTGCATTATATCAGACCGAGCCCGCGTCTCGGCGAACACCAGGCAGAAATTCTGGCGGAACTCGCCGAGCGCGAGAGAAAGGCATCGTCATGAGGAAGGCATCGTCATGAAGAAGACGGGCGGGGAACTGATCGTCGAGGCGCTGAAGGCGAACGGTGTCAAACGTCTCTCCTGCGTGCCCGGCGAGAGCTTCCTCGCCGTGCTCGACGCGTTGCGCGACAGCGATATCGACGTCCTCGTCTGCCGCCAGGAGGGCGGAGCGGCGATGATGGCGGATTGCTGGGGCAGGCTGACCGGCGAACCCGGCATCTGCATGGTGACCCGCGGCCCCGGCGCCACCAACGCCTCCGCCGGCCTGCATATATCAAGGCAGGACTCGATCCCGATGATCCTGTTCATCGGCCAGGTGCAGCGGGAAGCACGCGAGCGCGAGGCCTTCCAGGAGGTCGAATTCCGCCGCGCCTTCACCGAATTCGCCAAATGGGTGGGCGAGATCGACGATGCCGCCCGCATTCCCGAGTTCGTCACCCGCGCCTTTGCGGTCGCAACGTCCGGCCGGCCCGGCCCTGTCGTGCTGACGCTGCCGGAGGACATGCTGCGCGATGAGGTCGAAGCACCCCGCGCCAGGCATTATGCCAATGTTGAGGCCCATCCCGGCCGCCGCCAGATCGACGATTTCTACGTAAGATTGCTGAAGGCCGAGCGTCCGATGGTAATCCTTGGCGGCACACGTTGGGATGCCGATGCGGTCGCCGATTTTCAGAGCTTCGCCGAGCGTTTCCATCTGCCTGTCGGCTGCTCCTTCCGCCGGCAGATGCTGTTCGATCATCTCCATCCCTGCTATGCCGGCGATGTCGGCATCGGCATCAATCCGGCATTGGCAAAGGAGATCAAGGAGAGCGACCTGCTGATCCTGCTTGGCAGCCGCATGTCGGAAATGCCGTCCTCGTCCTATACGCTGATCGATATCCCCTACCCCCAGCAATCGCTGGTGCATATCTATCCCGACCCTTCCGAGCTCGGCCGCATCTACCGTCCGGATCTTGCCATTTGCGCCGCACCTGCCGATTTTGTCGCCGGGCTCGCCGATCTGGAAGCACCGGCCAAACCACATTGGACCGAGCGCACCGTGCGCCTGCACCAGGCCTATCTCGCCTGGTCGAAACCACCCTCGACAGGTCCAGGCGCTGTCCAGATGGGGCCGATCATGGAATGGCTGGAGGCCAATACCGGGCCGCAGGCGATCTTCACCAATGGTGCGGGCAACTACGCCACCTGGGTGCACCGCTTCCATCGTTTTCGCCGCTTCAACACTCAGGCCGCCCCCACCTCCGGGTCAATGGGTTACGGCCTGCCGGCGGCTGTGGCAGCCAAGCGGCTGTTTCCAGAGCGTGAGGTCATCTGCTTTGCCGGCGACGGCTGCTTCCTGATGCACGGCCAGGAATTCGCCACCGCCATCCGCTACGAGCTGCCGATCATCGCAATCGTCGTCAACAACGGCATCTACGGCACGATCCGCATGCATCAGGAGCGCGAGTATCCCGGCCGCGTCAGCAGCACCGATCTGACCAATCCCGACTTCGCGGCCCTTGCCCGCGCCTATGGCGGCCACGGCGAGACGGTGGAAAGCACGGCGGATTTCGCCCCGGCCTTCGAGCGAGCACGCGCCAGCGGCAAGCCGGCAATCATCGAGGTCAAGCTCGATCCCGAAGCGATCACGCCGACACGCACGCTTTCCGAAATCGCGCAAACAAAAAGCCGGTGAGCACGCGCAGCGCTCACCGGCTTCAGGCAATCGAAATGGTGCGACTTAGAGCGGTTCAGCTTTTCATAGAAGCGCAGAGCCGCTCTAACCTTTTGTTTTTGCGCAATTCCGGACGGAAAACCGCTTCGCACTTCCTGGAGTTGCTTTAGTCGAGTGCTGCCGTAATGATGAACTCGACCTTGTATTTCGGCGCAGCGAGCTTGGCTTCGCTGGTGGCGCGGGCCGGCGGATTGGCCGGATCGATCCAGCCTTCCCAGACGGCGTTCATCTCGGCGAAATCGGCGATATCGGACAGGTAGATGATCGTCTGCAGGATCTTCGACTTGCTGCTGCCTGATGCAGCCAGCAGGCGGTCTACTTCGGCAAGTGAGGACTTGCACTGATCGGTGACGCTTTCGCCCTCGCCGACCTGACCTGCGAGATAGACCGTGTTGCCGTGAATGACGGCGCCGCTCATGCGCGAGCCGACGTCGATACGCTTGATGCTCATTATAGTCTCCTGAGTGAATGGCAGGTGGCGGCGCTGAGGTTCAACGTCGCAAAATCGGCCCCGGAACCGGCTCAATTACGGATATGGTGGGTCTTCTGGTAAATCGCCGTCGAGCGTGCGCCAGAGCGGCAATAGCCGAGCATCGGCCGCGGGAATTCATCGAGCGCATCGACCATGCCCTGTACGGCTTCCTCGGTCACGCCCATCGGTCCAACCGGCACATGGGCGATCTCGAGGCCGAGCTCCCTGGCGCGCGCCTCAATGACGGAGAACGACGTCTGGTCGGGACTTTCGTGGTCGGGACGGTGGCAGACGATCGATTTGAACCCCAGCGCCTTGATCTCGTCGAGCTCCTCCAGCGTGATCTGGCCTGAAACCGAATATTCATCGTCGATCTGGCGAATATCCATCGTCTTGTCTCCTCAAAAATCGTGGGTTGAAGGTCTACGACGGAGGTCTGCCAGCGTCAACAACACTTCGCTCATAGGAAAGCAAAGGTTAGCGCATAGCTGCGGCTCTCGCCTGGCGCCAGCATGTTGAACTCGCCGGCTGCCTGAAGCTCGTCGCGCGATATCCAGCGATGCGAAACCGGCTCGATGCCGATGATATGGGCGGGCGCCTTCTGGTTCCGCCAGACCTGCAGATGCGGCAGCGTGTCGGCGCGGAAGCGCACGCGCAGCGTCCTACCGCCGATTGCGGCGATCGGTCCGAGGCGGACCTCCGCAAAACCCTCCTCCGCAGCCGGCGCCGCGACGCAGAAGATGCCACCCGGCTCCTCCCCGAATGCCCAGGGGAAACCGCCATTCTCCAGCATCCGGCCTTCAAGCCGTGTGCCCTCGTCCAGCCATTTACCGCCAGTGTTCATGTGATACATCAGGAACGTCGGCACCGTCCGATCGCTCGTATTGACGACCAGATCCTCGAGCCGCACCTCGCCGGTCGCCCCATCGATCCGCCACAGCCGCTCGATGCGCTGCGGCAATCCTTCGATGGTGGTGATGTCGATATCGGCGCGGCATTCGGCGTTGCCATTCTCGAATTTCGTCCACAGCACCTTTGCCGCATGGCCGGCGGCCGATCCGTGCAGCGGGTAGACCTTGCCATCATCCCGGCCCGGGATCGGCTGGCGGTGGCGGACATGATCCGGCCCGCAGGTGAAGAGAAAGCCCTCGAGCGAGTGATCGATTCGCGTATCACCGTCGTCGGGAATGGCGCGTTTCGGCGCGATGTCGACGCCGTCGACGATACATCCGCCGATATCCAGCACCGATGTTTCGTCCAGCATCAGGCGCGGCCCGCTTGCGGCGGCAAATTCGATCATCATAGTCTCCTCGGGGAATTGTCGCTTTTAGAGCCCGTGCGTCCTTTCGGACGCACAAATGACGCTAACACTTTGAATCGACGCATCCTGCTTTCCGAAAATCCAATCCGATTTTCGGAAAGCAGGATGCGCTAGCGTTAGGTTTCGCGTCGCCATTCGTCAATCGGCGTCGTCTCCATCTTGTGCTTTTGCAGCAATCGTGGATTTTGCGGAACTGCCACAAGGACGCAAACGTTTATGAGTAAAAGGAAATCTTAGTGATTTTCATATTTTGTTCAGTACGCTTTCATAAATTCCATACTAGCGTCAAAATTCGCAGGTGTGTGTCTGCCAGTCACTGTTCGAGGTATGAGACGTGAATCGCTTTTTGAAGTCGGCCTTTTGCTTCGCGGCCGTCCTGGCTGCCCTTGCGGCTACAGCGCCGGAGGCAGGCGCACAGCAGTTCCGCGATCGCCGCCAGAGCGATATCGTGCTTGTGACGCCAAGCGGCGAAATCCTCGATTATGTTCCAGCTGGCTATATCTACGCCCGCGACCGTAGCGGCAATCGCGTGCTGATCGACGACTATGGCAATGTCGTCGCCACCGAGATGCGCGCCCGCGGCTACTATCCGCCGCGGCCCGGCCCGCGGGAAGTCTATAACGACCAGTACGGCAACGATCCCTATTATCCCGACAACAATCCCGATGGCGATACACGTTATTCCGAGCGCGGCGCCGTCACCGGCGGTATTCCGCGCGATGCGGCGATCGAACGTCAACCGCTCGGCGACGAGCCCTATCCCGATGACAACAGCATCGGCAATCCGCAGCCTGGCGGCGACTATGCCTCGATCGACCCCGACCAGCAGATCCCGCCCGCCGACCAGCCGAAGACCGCACCCGATGAGCCCGTCATCACGCTGAAGAACAAGTCGAAGCCCGAGATCGTCGCATTGCAGGTCTTCCTCGATCGCGCCGGCATCTCTCCGGGCGTCATCGACGGCCATATGGGCTCGAACGTCACCAAGGGCATCTATGCCTATGACCAGATGACCGGCTCGAAGCTCGATCCCAACGACACCGATGCCATTCTCGAAGAGCTGCGCATGAACGGCGGCCTGCCCGTCGTCAGCTACACGATCACGCCGGCCGATGCCGCCGGTCCCTTCGTTGCCGAGATCCCGGAAGATTATTCGCACAAGGCGCTGCTGCCGTCGCTCGCCTACACCTCGACCACCGAAATGCTGGCCGAACGCTTCCACATGGATGAGGCCTTTCTCAAAGAGATGAACCCCGGCGCCGATTTCACAGTTGCAGGCACCATCATCAAGGTCGTCAATCCGGGCGAGCCGAAGAGCGGCGAAGTTGCCCGCATCATCGCCGACAAGGGCCGCAAGCAGGTCTTCGCCTATGACGGCGCCGGCAATCTCCTCGCCGCCTATCCGGCGTCGATCGGCTCCACCGACACCCCCTCTCCGTCGGGCTTGGTAAATGTCGAGCGTGTCGCCCTCAATCCCGGTTATACCTATAATCCGAAGATCAATTTCCAGCAGGGCGCCAACGACAAGATCCTCAACATCCCGCCCGGCCCGAACGGCCCAGTCGGCACCGTCTGGATGGCGCTTTCCAAGCCGACATACGGCATTCACGGCACGCCCGAACCCTCGAAGATCGGCCGCACCCAGAGCCACGGTTGTATCCGTCTGACCAACTGGGATGCGACAGAGCTTGCCAAAATGGTCAAGCCGGGAGTGACGGTCGAATTCGTCGATTGAAATCATTCTGACGATAGAAACGACAAGGCCGCCGGATCGCTCCGGCGGCCTTGTCGTTTCATTCAGGAGATATTCAGGCGGCGGAGCGGACCATCGGGCTCGTCACGCGGGCGGATGCCGTCAGCCTCACCGGCAGCTTGCGCATCATTTCCTCGGCAAAACAGGTGGCGTTTTCCCGTGCCTTGTCGAGATTGCTGACACGCATCGGATCGATCGTGTGCAGCGTGCCGCCACAGTCGAAGATGTCGCGGAAGGCGGAGCGTTCGATGATAGCCGTATCCAGCACCGGCACATGCCGCTCGCTGAGCAGCGACTTGACGACTTGCAGCGCCCGCGTCGTCACCATCGAATTGACGCGGGTGAGCACCACCGAATGGCCGATCTTGATGCCGGCCTTCTCATCCAGGTACTGCAGCAGTTCGAGCACCTGCGCGCCGCCCCGCGCATCCATCGCACAGCCCTGGATCGGGATCAGCACGTGATCGGAAAGGCCGACGGCGGTGGCAAGCAACGGATTGCGCGCACCGGGCAGATCGACGATGAAATAGTCGGTATTGTGCTTGTTCTCGCTGATATGCACCGGCAGCGACGCAGTCGTGACGAAATCGATCACCGAAAGATTGGCCACATGACCTGATATTTCGTGCCAGCGCGAAATCCAGTGCTGCGGGTCGGCGTCGAGAATGGTGACGCGATAGCCTTTGCGGGCAAGCTCGGTCGCGAGCAGCAAAACAGCGGTCGTCTTGCCGGCGCCGCCCTTGGTATTTGCGAATGTGATGACAGGCATGTTCGGTCCTCGGAAGGGATGGTGCGAGCCGGAATCGCTCTTTTACGCACCATCGGAGCATTGTGCGGTTAATGCATCCTTTCTAATCATGGTTAACAAATTCGAAATACGCGCGGCGAAATTGCAGCCGGTATTTTTCACATCCCTAAAAATAGGGATGCCACCGTAACGAAAAAAGCCTGGAAAACCGAGGTTTCCAGGCCAGTCTGTTGGTCCGCTCTTATCTTGTCAGAAGCAATCCTTGAAAAGGGCCTTGGTATTTTCCAGCGTCATTGCAACCGGGTTGCCGCCCGCGCTCGGATCTTCGATCGCCATGGCCGACAATTCGTCGATGCGGTCGGCTGCGATTCCCATCGCCGACAGCGTCTCCGGCACGCCGAGTTCCGAGCGGAGCTTCAGCACATAGTCGTAGAACCCGTCGAAACCGCCCGAGATGCCGAGATAGGCGGCGGCGCGGCCGATCTTCTCCTCGATCGCCTTGCGGTTGAAGCGCAGCACTGCCGGCATCACCACCGCATTGGTCATGCCGTGATGGGTGTTGTAGACGGCGCCGATCGGGTGCGACAGCGCGTGGATGGCGCCGAGCCCCTTCTGGAAGGCGACCGCTCCCATGGCGGCAGCGGCCATCATGTTGGCGCGGGCTTCCAGATCGGTGCCTTCCCGATAGGCGCGCGGCAGGAACTCCTTGACGAGACGCATGCCTTCGAGCGCGATGCCAGCCGACATCGGGTGATAGAAGGGCGAGGAATAGGCCTCCAGACAATGGGCGAAGGCATCCATGCCGGTGCCGGCCGTGATGATCTTCGGCATGCCGACCGTCAGTTCCGGATCGGAAATGACGACGCCGGGCAGGAACTTCGGATGGAAGATGATCTTCTTCACATGGGTTTCGGAATTGGTAATGACGCTGGCGCGCCCAACTTCGGAACCGGTGCCTGCCGTTGTCGGCACCGCAACGATCGGGGCGATGCCCTCAAGGCTCGCACGCGTCCACCAGTCGCCGATATCCTCGAAGTCCCATACTGGCCGCGTCTGGCCGGCCATGAAGGCGACGCACTTGCCGAGATCGAGGCCGGAGCCGCCGCCGAAGGCAACAACGCCGTCATGGCCGCCGTCCTTGAAAGCCCTGACGCCGGCTTCAAGGTTCTTCTCGTTCGGGTTCGGATCGACATCGGCAAAGATCGCCCGGCCGAGACCGGCATCTTCGAGGATATCGAGCGCAGTCTTGGTGATCGCCATCGAGGCAAGGCCCCGGTCTGTGACGAGCAGCGGCTTCTTGATGCCGAGGCTCTTGCAGGCGTCGGCCAGTTCCGCGATGCGGCCCCGGCCGAGCTTGACCGATGTCGGATAGCTCCAGTTTGCGGTGATGTTGCTGCTCATCCTGTGACTTTCTTCAGATGGAAGGATTTCGGGCGCGTCAGATTGTGGAAGCCGATGATCGACAGCGAGCCGCCGCGGCCGGTCTCCTTGACGCCGGTCCAGCAAAGCGCCGGATCGAGATAATCTGCACGGTTCATGAAAACGGTGCCGGTTTCGATCTCGCGGCCAAGCCGCCCTGCCCGCTCGACATCTTGGGTCCAGAGCGAAGCCGTCAGCCCGTATTGGCTATCGTTCATCAAAGCGAGTGCCTCCTCGTCGCTCTTCACCTTCATGATGCCGACTGCCGGACCGAAAGTCTCTTCGCGCATGAAGGCCATGGAGTGGTCGACATTGACGAGGATCTGCGGGGCGAGATAAGCGCCGCCGTCATCCTGAGGGAAAAGCTTGGGATCGACAAGCGCTTTGGCGCCCTTGGAAACCGCATCGGCAATCTGCTCGCGCACCACCTTGGCGAAGCGCTTATGCGCCATCGGCCCGAGCGACGTATCGGGATCGAGCGGATTGCCGAGTTTGTAGTTCGACACCCAGGCAACCGATTTTTCGACGAAGGCATCGTAGAGCGATTCATGCACATAGATACGCTCGATGCCGCAGCAGCATTGGCCGGAGTTGTAGGTCGCGCCGTCCATCAGCGTGTCGACGGCCGCCTCGAGATCGGCGTCCTCCATGACATAACCCGGATCCTTGCCTCCGAGCTCGAGGCCAAGGCCGGTGAAGGTGCCGGCAGCCGCCCGCTCCATTGACCGCCCGCCTTCGACCGATCCGGTGAAGTTGACGAAATTGAAGCTGCCGGCGGCAATCAGCGCCGACGTCGTTTCGTGATCGAGGAAGACGTTCTGGAACACATCCTCGGGAACGCCGGCCTCGATGAAGGCCTGCACCAGTCGCTCACCGACCAGCAGCGTCTGCGAGGCATGTTTCAGCACCACGGTGTTGCCGGCCATCAGCGCCGGCGCAATCGTGTTGATCGCAGTCATGTAGGGATAGTTCCACGGTGCGACGACGAAGACGACGCCATGCGCCTCGCGCTCGATGCGACGCTCGAAACGCTCGCTCTCCTCGATGACGACAGGCGCCAGCGCATCCGCCGCGATCGAAGCGACATAGTTGGAGCGTTCGTTGAAGCCCTTGTATTCGCCGCCATACTTGACCGGCCGACCCATCTGCCAGGCAAGCTCCGGCACGACGACGTCGGCCATCTCGTTCAACCGCGCAGCGCCCTTCAGCACCAGTTGCACACGCTCTTCGAGCGGCCGTTTCGCCCAGGCTTTCTGCGCCTTGCGGGCGCGCGCCACCACATCCTTGGCGGCATCGAGAGAAAGGGCTGCGCGCTCGGCATAGACCGACCCGTCAACCGGTGAAATGCATTGGATCATTGCCATGATCTGTTTCCTGTCCTCGTACTTTCAAAATTTGCGTGAAGCCGTCGCTCATCCGCCTGCCGGCACCTTCTCCCCGTAGACGGGGCGAAGGGGACATACCGCACCGGCATTCCCTAACATTGACGCTGCGTTTGGCACGTCCCCTCTCCCCGTTTTTACGGGGATAGGGTTAGGGTGAGGGGCAAGCAAATCGCAAATGCCTATTAAGCTCTTTCGAAACCGCGCGCCACTTCCCAGTCGGTGATGCGGCGGTCGTATTCTTCCTGCTCCCATTCGGCAGCACGGGTGTAATGATCGATCACGTCGTCGCCGAAGGCTTTACGCAGCATAGCCGATTCCGTCATTTCAGTCGTGGCCGCGCGCAGGGTGCGTGGGATTTCGCGAACGCCCTTGCCGCCATAGGCGTCGCCGACGAAAGGGGCTTCGAGTTCGAGCTTGTTTTCGATCCCGTCAATGCCGGCGGCAAGCAGCGCGGCGAAGGCGAGATAAGGATTGAGATCGGAGCCGCCGACGCGGCACTCGATGCGGATACCCTTGGTCTCCTCGCCGCAGAGCCGGTACCCAGCGGTACGGTTGTCCTTGCTCCAGATCGCCTTGGTCGGCGCAAATGTGCCGGCCATGAAGCGTTTGTAGGAGTTGATGTAGGGCGCCAGGAAATAGGTGATCTCGCTCGCATGGGCGAGAAGGCCGGCAACGTAATTGTGCATCAGCGGCGACATGCCGTATTTGCCGGTATGGTCGAAGAATAGCGGCTTTTCCTCCAGGCTCCAAAGCGACTGGTGGATATGGGAGGAACTGCCGGCGGCATTGTAATTCCACTTGGCCAGGAATGTGATGGCCTTGCCCTTCGACCAGGCGATCTCCTTGCAGCCGTTCTTGATGATCGCGTGCCGGTCTGCCATGGCGAGCGCATCGGCGTAGCGCACGTTGATCTCCTCCTGGCCGGCCGATGCCTCACCCTTGGAGTTCTCAACCGGAATGCCGGCGCCCTGCAGCCCGGTGCGGATCGCCCGCATCACCTCTTCTTCCTTGGTGGTCTGGAAGATGTGGTAGTCCTCGTTGTAGGCGCTGACGAGCTTGAGGTTGCGGTAGCCGGAAGCCTGCGCCGCTTCGTAGCTCTGGTCGAACAGGAAGAATTCGAGCTCGGAGGCCATGTAGGCCTTCATGCCCATATCCTCGAGCCGTTTCACCTGCTTCTTCAGGATCGCGCGCGGCGAGTGGGCGACCTCCTCGTGCGTATGGTGGTCAAGCATATCGCAGAGCACCAACGCGGTGCCTTCGAGCCAGGGAATACGACGCAGCGTCGCAAGATCTGGCTTCATCGTGTAGTCGCCGTAGCCCTTCTCCCAACTCGTCGCCTTGTAGCCGGACACGGTCTCCATCTCCATGTCGGTGGCGATCAGGTAGTTGCAGCTGTGTGTTTCTTTCCAGGCGCTCTCGACGAAATATTCCGCCTGAAAACGCTTGCCCATCAGCCGGCCCTGCATATCCACCTGGCAGGCCAGAACCGTGTCGATGCGCCCTTCGGCAACATCTTTCCTGAGATCGTCTATCGTGTAGCTGCTCATTATTGACCCGCCTGAAAGAGAAATGGGAAAATCGAAAATCGGGGCAACGAAACGGCATGCCATCGCCGGAATTGGCCGGCCGGATGCCTTTTCGTTGGACCGGTGATGGGGCCGCAGAGTGCGGCCCCGCCATTTGAGAGGGAAGCTTGTTTCTCAGGCTTCGCCGACCGCCGCTTCAGCCGCGGCGATTTCAGCCTGACGCTTCGCGATATCGTCGCCGATCGGCGGGCCCTTGAAGCGGCGGTTTTCAAATGCGAACCAGACGATGCCTGTCAGCACGAGGAAGCCGACGGTAATCTCCAGCGCCCAGTCGTTCGGCGGCTGGATGCCGATATAAAAGATCAGGATCATCGAAATAATAGCAAGAACCGCGATCACCTTATACAGCCCGATCCCCATATCCCACGGCCCCATCGTCGGCCATTTCGCCGTTCCAATCGAAACAAGGCCGAGCGCGATCGGCACTGCGAAGGACAGGAACAGGAAGATGACCGTGCACGACACGACGATCGAATAGGCCGGCGTGCCGGCAATGGTGATTGCCGAGGTGAACCAAACGAAGAGGACCGAAAGGATCGAGCCCGTCCAGATGGCGGCGACCGGCGTGCGGAAATTTGGGCTGACCTTGGCGAGGGCCGACGATGCCGGAAGGCCCTTGTCGCGCGAGAAGGCGAAGATCATGCGCGAAACCGAGGTGACGGTCGCAAGCCCGCAGAGGAACTGCGAGACGAAGATCAGGAAGTAGAGAATGCTCTTGATCGTTGGGTTCGTCTGAGCGTCCATCGCCCAGAAGAACACGTTCCAGCCCTGCTTTGCCGCATCGTCCATGTTCGGGATCATCAGCACGAAGGCGCACAACATGATGTAACCGAATAGCGCCGACCAGAGTACCGCCGAAACCATGCCACGCGGTACGGAGACGGCGGCCTTGACGGTCTCTTCCGAGGTATGCGCCGAGGCATCGTAGCCGGTGATGGTGTAGATCGGCAGCAGCAGGCCGAGCAGGAATGCCATGCCGGTCGAGACGGTGCCCGGCCAAACCAGCGATGCGCCTTCGGTGCCGGTATAATTAGCGAAGGTGAACAGGCGCGAAATATCCCAGCTAGGAGCAGCCGCCAGGCAGACGATCGTCAGCAGCAGCGCCGTCGCGAAGATCAGATACCCCGAAAAATCGGTGAGCTTGGCGGTGAGACCAATGCCAAAATGGTTGATGCCGGCCTGCAGAGCCGTGATGATCGCCACGAAGACGACTCGGTGAAGAAGCGTGTCCTCGATGCCGAACTGCGGACCGAAAGCGCCGAAAAAGAAGTAGAAAGTGCCGACATTGATGGCGCCAAGCACGGTGACGAGACCGAGCAGGTTGAGCCAGGCCGACAGCCAGCCGGTGAAGCGATTCCCGAGGATCGAACCCCAGTGATAAAGCCCGCCGGCCGTCGGATAAGCGGAGCCGATCTGTGCGAGGCCGAGGGCGAAGATGAAGGATATTAAGCAGCCGAGAGGCCAGCCGATACCGATCGCAGCACCACCGGCGCCCGAAGTCGCCTGCCCGAGCGAATTGATGCCGCCGGAAAGGATGCAAATGATCGAAAACGAGATTGCGAAATTCGAGAACGAACTCATGCGTCGTTCGAGTTCCTGGGCATAACCCATGGAATGCAGGATGTGTACATCCTGCTTCTTGTCCAGTTCGGTATAGTCCGACATGACTTCCCCCTGTTCACGACCGGGCCGCGGAATTGCGGCCGGTTCAGTGCCAATTGTCCGCGGCATTTGCGCCATCCGGACGTCCGCAGTTAAACTGCTCCCTCGGGTCTTCTTTTTATCTCAGGCTTCCAGGCTTTGCTGGAGCAGACCTGTCAGATAGTCGGCCATGACCCCTTGACCGATATCGTCTGCGATGAGGTCGTTGCGGACCTCGATCATCACATTGCGCAAGCCGTTCGAAAGCCCGTGCAGGATCAGCGTGTGAGTGACGCCGTCCTCAGGCCCGTAAGGCTCGTTGCGTTCCGTTCTGTAAAGCGGCGCCTCGGCCGCAGCCTCCAGCATGCGGTCGGCCAGCCGGCTGTCCTCATCGTGCAATATGCCGAGTTCGACGGCGCGTTCGTGGCCGTGATAGACCGGCGTGAAGCTGTGCATTGTCACGATGATGCTGTCTTGCCCCCTCGCCCGACGATCGCGGATCAGCCCGCGAATGGCGTCGTGGAAAGGCACATAGAGCGCGTCGGTGCGCGCAAGCCGTTCTTCGGGGTTCAAATTCTTATTGCCGGGAATGGCGTAGATCTCGCTGGTATCTGGCATGGCGCCGGGTGAACTGGGCGGCCGGTTACAGTCGTAGATAAGCCGGGAGAACCGCTGGTAAACGAGCGTCACGTCGAGCGCTTGCGATATGTTGCGGGCGACGGCAAGCGCGCCCGGGTCCCAGGCGATGTGACTGGAGAGCGCTTCGCTGGGCAGGCCGAGATCGCCGAAAAGGGCTGGAAGGGCATTCGAGGCGTGCTCGCAAATCAGAAGCACCGGGCTCCGGCCGTGGATGCGTTCGATCCCGACGCAGTCACCGTCCGCTTCACTGAGGATTTTCGGCCGGGCCAGCACCAAAGGCGCCACTCCTTTTCCCTTAACAAATTCTTGATGAAGAAAAGAATTCTTCAGGTTTCGGCCGGTGTCAAGCATCTGCTGAAAATTTCTTTTCATGACAGTAGTTGACATGGATTGTGACAGCGTTGTTAACTTTGAGTGGGAAAGTGGCGCCAGACCATCCCGGGGAGCATAGTTACGTGACAGTTGCGTCGAAGACGGTTTCGGACGTCATACACTCGCATTTGGGGGTGTTGACGCGTGCCGAGAAGCAGCTGGCCGAAAGCCTGCTCGACAATTATCCGGTCTCCGGCCTCGGCAGCATTACCACGATCGCCGAGAACGCCGGCGTCTCGACGCCAACCGTCGTGCGTATGGTGCAGAAACTCGGCTTCAAGGGCTATCCGGACTTTCAGGCGCATCTGCATCAGGAAGTCGAGGCGACGATCTCGAACCCGATCGCCAAGCACGACCGCTGGGCGCAGAATGCCCCGGGCACCCATATTCTCAACCGTTTCGCCGATGCTATCATGGGCAATCTGCGCCAGACGCTGACCGATCTCGACACCGCGACTTTCGACAGCGTCGCCGCGCTGCTTTCCGACCGCAAGCGTGGCCTCTATTTCGTCGGTGGCCGCATCACCGGCGCGCTTGCAGAGTATTTCTTCACCCACATGCAGGTGATCCGGCCGGCAACGACGCTGCTATCTTCGAATTCCAGCAGCTGGCCGCAATATGCCCTCAACATGAATGCGGGCGACATCCTGATTATCTTCGACATCCGCCGCTACGAGCAGGAGATGGTGAGCCTCGCCACCGCCGCCCGCAAGCGCGGCGCCGAAATCGTCGTCTTCACCGACCAGTGGGGCTCGCCGGCCGCCAAGCTCGCCAGGCATGCCTTCCGCGTCCGGATCGAGGCGCCGTCGGCCTGGGATTCCTCCGTCGTCACCCTTTTCATCGTCGAAGCGCTGATCGAGGCCGTTCAGAATTCGACCTGGGACGAGACGAAGGAACGCATGAAGACACTGGAAGGCCTGTTCGAGCAGACCAGGCTTTTCCGCAAACCGGGTTAGGAGGACAAGACTAAAACAGAAGAAAAACAATGACGGATTTTGGCGAAGGCAGACGGCGTTGTCGCAAATAAAACATTTGCTGCAACCTCCGCTATTCGCAGCAGAATTAACGTCATCCAACTGTCACACAAGCTTCATGTAATCTCATTAACAGCATCGCCAGACACTGAAAACCCGAAGGAGAACAACAGTGATCTCTAACATTTCTCGACTACTGTCGCTTTCTACTGCGATGATCGTGGCTTCGACCGCGATTGCCGCTGCCGAGCCGAGCGCTGAACTTATCGCCGCCGCCAAGAAGGAAGGCACCCTGACGACGATCGCTCTTCCGCACGACTGGTGCGGCTACGGCGAGGTCATTGCCGGCTTCAAGGCCAAGTATGGCCTCGAGGTCAACGAGCTCAACCCGGATGCGGGTTCGGGCGACGAAGTCGAAGCCATCAAGGCCAACAAGGGCAACACCGGCCCGCAGGCTCCTGACGTCATCGACGTCGGCCTCTCTTTCGGCCCGTCCGCCAAGAAAGACGGCCTGATCCAGCCTTACAAGGTCTCCACCTGGGACTCCATCCCGGATACCGCCAAGGATGCCGACGGCTACTGGTACGGCGATTATTATGGCGTCCTCTCGTTCCTCGTGAACAAGGATCTCGTCAAGGAATCGCCGGCCGATTGGGCCGATCTGAAGAAGAGCGACTACGCAAACAGCGTCGCCCTCGCAGGCGATCCGCGCGCCGCCAACCAGGCTGTCCAGGGCGTTTATGCCGCTGGTCTTTCCGCATCCGGCGGTGACGCGGCCAAGGCAGGCGAAGAGGGCCTGAAGTTCTTCGCCGAATTGAACAAGAGCGGTAATTTCGTGCCGGTCGTCGGCAAGGCGGCTCCGTTCGCCCAGGGCTCGACGCCGATCATCATTGCCTGGGATTACAACGCCCTCTCCTGGGGCGAAAGCCTGAAGGGCAATCCTCCCTTCGAGGTCGTCGTTCCGAAGACCGGCGTCGTTGCCGGCGTCTACGTCCAGGCTATCTCCGCCTTCGCTCCGCACCCGAACGCTGCGAAGCTCTGGATGGAATACCTCTATTCCGACGAAGGTCAGCTCGGCTGGCTGAAGGGCTATTGCCACCCGATCCGCTTCAACGATCTTGCCAAGAACAACAAGATCCCGAAGGAACTGCTCGACAAGCTGCCGCCGGCTGCATCCTATGAAAAGGCTGTCTTCCCGACGCTCGAACAACAGTCTGCCGGCAAGGAAGCGATCACCAAGAATTGGGATTCCGTCGTCGGCGCCGCCGTCAAGTAACCTCTGATCCTGCCTCCCCGCCGCAAGGCGGGGAGGTTTCTCACTCCGACGCCCCAGGATGAGCTTTTCCATGAGCACCGTTTCAACGCCTATGGTGCGCAGCGCCCCCTTGATCAACAGAGATCGCGTGATCGACTGGCTCGGCATTGCACCCTTCATCATTTTCTCGCTGCTGTTCCTGATCATCCCCACGCTTTATCTTGTGGCGGGCGCATTCCTGGCGCCCGAGGGCGATTTGACGCTGAAGAATATCGGTGATCTCTTTACCCCATCCATCATGAGCGCCTACTCGATCAGCATCCGTGTGTCGGTGGCGTCGGCTCTGGGCGGTGCGCTGATCGGCTTCTTCCTCGCCTGGGCCGTCGTGCTCGGCGGCCTGCCCGCCTCCGTCCGCTCGACGCTCCTGACCTTCTCCGGCGTCGCCTCGAATTTTGCCGGCGTGCCGCTCGCCTTCGCCTTTCTCGCAACGCTCGGCCGCACCGGGCTTGTGACGATTTTCCTGCGCGAATGGTTCGGCTTCAATCTCTACGGCACCGGCTTCAATCTGCTGTCCTTCTTCGGCCTCACCATCACCTACATGTATTTCCAGATCCCGCTGATGGTGCTGATTCTGACGCCCGCCCTCGACGGCATGAAGAAGGAATGGCGCGAAGCCTCACAGATCCTTGGCGCCACCAACCGCCAGTACTGGACGATGGTCGCGCTGCCGATCCTCTGGCCGAGCCTGCTGGGCACGACGCTGCTGCTCTTCGCCAACGCTTTCGGCGCCATTGCCACCGCTTTCGCGCTGACCGGCAGCTCGCTGAACATCGTGCCGATCCTGCTCTATGCGCAGATCCGCGGCGATGTTCTGCACAATGCCAATCTCGGTTACGCCATCGCGCTCGGCATGATCGTCATCACCGGCGTCTCCAACGTCCTTTATCTCATGCTGCGCATGCGCGCAGAACGGTGGCAGAAATGAAAGCTCAGCGTTTCGGAGCCTGGATCGCCGTCATTCTAGGTGCATCCTATTTCGTCATTCCGTTGATCGGCACAATCGAGTTTTCATTGCGCATGCGTCGCGGCGAATACAGCCTCGATGCCTACAAGTCGGTATTCTCCGACATTCAGTTCCGGGAGACCTTCGGCTATTCCATGCTGATGGCGTTGCTCACCATCGTCTTCGGCATGCTGCTCGTCGTGCCGACAGCCTATTGGGTGCGGCTGCGGCTGCCGCAGATGCGTCCGGTCGTCGAATTCATCACCCTGCTGCCGCTTGTCATTCCAGCGATCGTCATTGTCTTCGGATACCTCAGGATGTATAATTCGTCGTCCTACCTGCCGCTGACGGGTTCGACGACCGGCACCAATGTCCTGCTGGTCTTCTCCTATATCACCCTGTCTCTGCCTTATATGTACCGCGCCGTCGATACCGCCATGCGCGCCATCGACGTCCGCACGCTGACGGAAGCGGCCGAAAGCCTCGGCGCCCGATGGACGACCATCATGTTCAAATGCATTTTCCCGAACGTCATGAGCGGCGTGCTCTCAGGCGCTTTCATCACGCTCGCGATCGTCATGGGCGAATTCACCTTTGCCGCACTTCTGAACCGTCCGGCCTTCGGTCCCTACCTGCAGCTCGTCGGCGCCAACAAGGCCTATGAGCCTTCGGCGCTTGCCGTCATCGCCTTCTCGATCACCTGGCTCAGCATGGGCCTGCTCAACATCGTTTCCCGCGTCGGCAAAGCCCGCCCGGCAAAGGCTTAAGGTATCTGGCTCATGTCTTTTCTCACGCTGACCAACATTCAGAAATCCTTCGGCCCGGTTCAGGTCGTCAAGAACTTCAACATGACGATCGAGAAGGGTGAGTTCGTCTCCTTCCTCGGACCGTCGGGCTGCGGCAAGACGACCGTTCTGCGCATGATCGCCGGCTTCGAAACGCCAACCGGCGGCACGCTGACCATCAACGGCAAGGACCAAAGCGCGCTGAAGCCGAACCAGCGCAATATCGGCATGGTGTTCCAGGCCTACGCGCTCTTCCCCAACATGACGGTACACGACAATGTCGCCTTCGGTCTCAAGGTCGCCGGCGCCCCAAAACCTGAAATCGACGCCCGCGTCAAGGAAATGCTCGGCCTGATCAAGCTCGATCACCTGGCCGACCGCTTCCCCTATCAACTGTCGGGCGGCCAGCAGCAGCGAGTAGCCCTTGCCCGTGCGCTTGCCGTCAAGCCGCAGGTGCTGCTGCTCGACGAGCCGCTCTCCGCACTCGACGCCAAGATCCGCGTGTCGCTGCGCGAGGAAATCCGCCAGATCCAGCAGCAGCTCGGCATCACCACGGTCTTCGTCACCCATGATCAGGAAGAAGCCCTGTCGATTTCCGACCGCATCGTCGTCATGAATGCCGGCAAGGCCGACCAGATCGGTTCGCCTTTCGAGATCTACAATACGCCGGCAACGCGTTTCGTCGCCTCCTTCGTCGGCACGCTGAACCTCATCGAGGCCAAGGTCGTCGATCCCGATACCAACCGCATCCAGATCGGCGATCAGGGTATAACGCTGAAGCAATCGGTCGCTGCCCACAAGGCCGGAGAAACCATCTCGCTGGCGCTACGCCCGGAAGCGGGCTCGCTCTCCGACAGCGTCAAGAGCGACACGGCGCTGACCGGCCAGGTCGTTTCGGCCCACTTCTTGGGGTCGGTCATCCGCACCCGCATGAATGTCGGCGGCAACGTCATCTCCTTCGACATGTTCAACAGCCCGGGCACTACCCCGCCGCAGGCCGGCGAAACGGTAACGCTGCGCTTCATGGCAGCCGACCTGCTCATCATCCGCGACTGATTTCGCCAATCCCACTCATGCAAAAGGCGCCGCAAAACGGCGCCTTTTGTTGTCGGAAATTTGGATCGTTCAGCGGATCGCCTGGTCGTCGACGTCAAAGCGATGGACATGCGCCTGGTCCGGTGTCGCATAGACGATCTCGTCCGGCTCGTACTGGTGCTCGCCAAACAGGCGTGCCGTCAACAGGCCGCACTGGTCGGATTCCAGATAGATGATCGTGTCGGCGCCGAGATGCTCGACATGCACGACCTTCGCAGCCCAAGTCCCCTGCTCGCGCGACAGCGTCATATGTTCGGGACGAACGCCGATCGTCTTGGCACTGTGATCGCCGACTTTCTCGGCCGCGATGAAATTCATCTGCGGCGAGCCGATGAAGCCGGCGACGAAGACATTGGCCGGTCGTTTGTAGAGTTCCATCGGCGAACCGATCTGCTCGATCGCCCCGGCATTCAAAACGACGATCTTGTCGGCAAGCGTCATCGCCTCGACCTGGTCGTGGGTGACATAGATCATCGTCGCCTTCAGGCTGCGGTGCAGTCGGGCGATCTCGAGGCGGGTCTGGACGCGCAACGCCGCATCGAGGTTCGACAGCGGCTCATCGAACAGGAAGAGTTCCGGTTCGCGCACGATGGCACGGCCGATCGCCACACGCTGGCGCTGGCCGCCGGAGAGCTCGGCCGGCCGGCGCGCCAGATAGGGTTCCAGCGAAAGCATGCCGGACGCCTTGCTGACACGCTTGTCGATCTCGTCCTTGCCGGTGCCGGCCTGCTTGAGGCCAAGCCCCATATTGTCCTTGACCGTCAGATGCGGATAGAGCGCATAGGACTGGAACACCATGGCGATTCCACGCTTGGCCGGCGGCGTCAGCGTCTCGTCGCGGCCATTGATGACGACGGCGCCCGACGTGACGTCTTCGAGGCCAGCAATGCTGCGCAACAGCGTCGATTTCCCGCAGCCCGAGGGCCCGACGAAGATGACGAATTCGCCGTCCTCGACCTCAAGGTCGATGCCTTTCAGCACCTCATGCGTGCCATAGGTCTTGCGGATGGATTTGAGTTGAAGCGATCCCACTATCTTTCCCTTACAATCTGACCGGCTGGCCGGTACGCACGCTCTCGTCGGCGGCAAGGCAGATGCGCAGCGATGCCACCGCGTCGGCCATATGGCGGTCGAGGTCCATATCCTCGCGGATCGCCCTCAGCATGAAAGCCTGCTCCAGGTTACAGAGTTCCTGATGGCCGGGCTCGCCTTCCATCGTCATGTCCTGGTCGGGCCGGATGAACTTGCCGTCCGGGCCGGTCTCGGCCGTGTGCAGACGGATCACCGAAGTCTTGGTGTGCGTGTCGATATCGTCGGACTTGGCGTTCGGATCCATGACGATCGACACGGCGCCTTTTGGCGACATCACATCTTTCACGAAGAAGGCGGTTTCCGAGATCATCGGGCCCCAGCCGGCCTCGTACCAGCCGACGGAACCATCCTCGAACAGCACCTGCAAGTGACCGTAATTATACATGTTGGCGGCGATCTCTTCCGACATGCGCAGCCCCATGCCGCGCACCTCGACAGCCCTCGCGTCGGTGATCTGGCTCATGACGTCGACATAATGCACACCGCAATCGACGATCGGCGAGGTCGTGCGCATCAGCGACTTGTGCGTCTCCCATGTCGGGCCGTTGGACTGCTGGTTGAGATTCATGCGGAAGACGTAAGGCGGGCCGAGCTTGCGCGCCTCCTCGATCAGCTTCATCCAGGAAGGATGATGGCGAAGGATATAACCGACCACCAACTTGCGCCTGGCTGTCCTGGCAGCCGCCACGACGCGCTCGGCATCGGCGACCGTGGTTGCCAGCGGCTTTTCCACGAAGACGTCGCAGCCGGCCTCGAAGGCGGCGACCGCGTAATCAGCATGGCTGTCGGAATAGGTATTGATCGAGCAGAGCTCCGGTTTCAGCTCGGCGAGCGCCGTCATGAAATCGGGATGGATCGGGTACTGCTCGAGCTCCGGCGCAAGCTGCGACGGCGTCGAGCGGTTGACGAGACCGACGATCTCAAAGCCCGGATTGTTGTGATAGGCGAGCGCGTGGCTGCGGCCCATGTTGCCGAGGCCGGCAACGAGGACGCGGATCGGCTTTTCGGATTGGCTCACTTGACGGCTCCTGACGTGATGCCGCGGATCAGTTGCCGCGAGAAGATGACGTAGAGGACGAGGATCGGCAGGATCGCCAGCGACAGCGCCGCCAGCACCGCGTTCCAGTTGGTGACGAACTGGCCGATGAAGATCTGCGAGCCTAGCGTCACCGTCTTGGTAGCCTCGGAGGGTGCGAGGATCAGCGGGAACCAGAGATCGTTCCAGATCGGGATCATGGTGAAGACGGCGACCGTCGCCATGGCCGGGCGCACGAGCGGCAGCACCAGGCGGAAGAAGATCGCATATTCGGAAAGCCCGTCGATACGCCCGGCATTCTTCAGGTCGTCCGAAACCGTGCGCATGAATTCCGACAGGATGAAGATCGCCAGCGGTATGCCCTGCGCGGTATAGACGAGGATCAGCGCCGTCAGCGTATTGACGAGGCCGGCCGCCACCATGCCCTGCAGGATCGCCACCGTGCCGAGACGGATCGGGATCATGATGCCGATCGCCATGTAGAGCCCGAGCAGCATGTTGCCGCGGAAGCGATACTCAGAGAGCGCAAAGGCCGCCATGGCGCCGAACAGCAGCACCAGCAGGATCGAAACGATCGTGACGATGAAGCTGTTCTGGAAATAGATGGCGAAATCGCCCTGCCCGAGCACCGTCTGATAGCCGACGAGGCTGAAGGTCGACGGCGTCGGGATCATCAGCGGCTCGCGGAAGATCGAGGCACGATCCTTGAACGAGTTGACGATGGTCAGGAAGACCGGAAACAGCGCGACCAGCGTATAGGCGCTGAGCGCCAGATGCACGAGGCCGGTGCGGATGGGAGATGTGCGTGCCTTGGACATGCCCGCTCCTCAGAACTGATAGCGACGCATGCGCCGCTGGATGACGAAGAGATAAAGCGAGACGCCGGCGAGAATGATCAGGAACATCACCGTGGCGATCGTCGCACCCATCGAGCGGTCGCCGAGCTGAAGCTGGAAACCGAAAAAGGTACGGTAAAGCAGCGTGCCGAGAATGTCGGTCGACATATCAGGCCCGGCAAGCGCCCCCTGCACGGTATAGATCAGGTCGAAGGCATTGAAATTGCCGACGAAGGTCAGGATCGAGATGATGCCGATCGCCGGCAGGATGAGCGGCAGCTTGATTTTCCAGAACTGGGCCCAACCGGTAATGCCGTCGCATTCGGCCGCCTCGATCACCTCTTCGGGGATGCTGAGCAATGCGGCATAGATCAGCATCATCGGAATGCCGATATATTGCCAGTTCGAGATCAGCGACACGGCAATCAGCGCAGGACCGGATTGCCCGAGCCAGGGTGCGAAGGCCCACTTCATGCCGACAAGGCTCATCAGCCAGGGAGCTACACCCCAGATCGGCGAAAGGATGAGCTTCCAGATGAAGCCGACGATGACGAACGACAAGAGCGTCGGCAGGAACATTGCCGTGCGGTAGAAGGCGACGCCGCGCAGCTTCGGCACAGAAAGCAGGGCGGCAAGCGCCACGCCGATCGGGTTCTGCACGCACATGTGGATGGCAAAGAAGATCAGGTTGTTGACCAGCGCATTCCAGAAATCGCGCGCCCAGCGCGCGTCGCCGAACAGCACCTTGAAATTCGCCAGTCCGACGAAGGCCGGCTGCCCATCGACCGTATTGTAGAGCGAAAGCCTGAGCGTTTCGATGAGCGGCAGCACCATGACGGCGGAATAGACGATCAAGGCCGGCAACATGAAGACGAAGATGTGCCAGCGCACCGGGCGCCTGATCGGGACGATATCGACCGCGTTGTCGGTTTCGCTCATGGCTTTTGCCTGTTCTTGTCGACTGGCCGCAAGGCGCAGCACAGGTGGAAACGGTTGCGCCTCACCCTAACTCTCTGCCACCTGGAAAGAGAGGAAACGCCCCTGCTGAGAAACGATATCGGGCTGGGAGGTCGCTGCGAGGTCTCTTTCTCCCCGCCAGCGGGGAGAAGGTGGCCGGCAGGCCGGATGAGGGGCTGCAAACGCCGCCCCTGATCACATCACTTGGCCGGCTTGTACCAGCTGTCGAGGCCCTTCTGGAGCTTTTCGGCAGCAATCGCAGGCGTATCCGTGCCGTTGATCACGTTGGCCGATTCGACCCAGGTCTCATTTTCAAGGTTCGGGGTGCCGCGTGACAAGATCTGGTAGGTCGAGCGCACCGTCGACTTGTACGGGCCGCGCCAGGAAACGAATTCCTGAGCGAGCGGATCGGACATCTTGACCGCGGTGGAGTTCAGGCTGAAGAAGCCCGGCAGCGAGTTGGCGTAGATATCGGCGAACTCCGGCGAAGCGACCCAGCTGAGGAACTTCTTGGCTTCTTCGGCATGGGTGCTCTTGGCATTCAGGGCGACACCGATATCCGGGTGGTCGGAGATGTAGCCCGTGTCACCTGCCTTCGGAACCGGTGGCGGGAAAGCACCCATCTTGAACTGAGCCTGGCTGTTGAACAGCGCGATTTCCCATGAACCAGCCGGATAGATCGCGGCCCGGCCGAGCGTGAACAGGTTCTGGCTATCGGAGTAGGTCTGGGCTTCGAAGCCGTCGCCGAGATAGGGCTTCCACTTGGCAAGCTCTTCAAAGGGCTTGACCCATTCGGGATCCGTCAGCTTCTGCTTTCCTTCGATCAGAGCCTTGCGCCCCTCCTCGCCCTTCCAGTAGTTGGGGCCGATGTTCTGGTAGCCCATGGTGGCGGCTTCCCAGAGATCCTTCGTACCCATGGCGAGCGGGATGTAGGTGCCGTCGGCCTTGATCTTGTCAAGCGCTGCGTAGAATTCGTCCTGGGTCTTCGGCACCGAGATGCCGAGCTTGTCGAAGGCATCCTTGTTGTAGATGAAGCCGTGGATGACCGAAGCCATCGGCACGCAGAAGGTCGACTTGCCGTCGTCGGTGCTCCAAGCGGCCTTGGCGACCGGCGAGAAGTTCTCCATGCCAGGCAGGCTGGTGATGTCAACGAGCTGCTTCTTGTTGAAGAGTTCGAGCGAGGCATCGAACGGACGGCAGGTGATGATATCGCCTGCGGAGCCGGCATCGAGCTTGGCGTTCAGCGAGGCGTTGTATTCGGTCGGCGCGGTCGGCGAGAAGACGACCTTGATGCCCGGGTTCTTCGCTTCGAAGGCCGGGATTATCTTCTCCTGCCAGATCTGCAGGTCGTCGTTACGCCAGCTTTCGACCGTCAGCGTGACGTCGGCGGCGTGGACGAGACCCGCTGAAGTCAGCAGACTGGAGGCAAGCAGCAGGCTTTTCAGAGCAGTGTTTTTCATTTCCCTCTCCTGTTTTAAGCGCCGCTAGGCGCTGTTTTCGATCTGAAACAAGCAATTGGTGTGTCTGAGCCAACACCCAACGCCCCTTGGAGGACCGTCAGCAATGCCGGTCCCGAAAGCTCGACGGACACGAAGGCGGACGCCTGCGGCCGAACTGCGCGCCTTCCCGGCTACACCGGGAGCGGCGAAATGATGGGGAAAGCCAATGGATGCCTGAGCTTCGCCACCAGCTTGACGGGCCGGCAGGTCGTTCTCTTGATCCATCCTCGAAGCGGTTCCGGCTCGGCTTAACTGCCGATTTTCGTGGGCCTCGAAGTGCTGTTCCCTTGTTACCGAATTAAGGCCAAAAAAATACCAATTGTCCAGCCGAATTTAACCTTTTGGCCAGATAAAATCGATCTAAAAATTTTATGAAGCAAAATCAACACGATAAAAAGATGAATTTTCTCCATCATTGCCACTTGGTAAATGGTATTTTTTTGGTATTGTATTGAAGACCGTGGGGAACGGCATATTCGGAGGCCCGATGACGGAGCTTGCAATCGGCATAGACGGCGGCGGAACGAGCTGCCGGGCCGCAGTCGCGGACAGGAACGGCAATGTCATCGGCCGCGGCAGATCCGGCCCTGCCAACATCCTGTCGGATTTGGAAAACTCCCTTCTCAATATCGTCGAATCCGCCCGGCAGGCGCTCGGCGATGCCGGGCTTGCCGATGAAACCCTTTCCGCCGTCGCAGCCGTCGTCGGCGTCGCCGGCGCCAATGTCGGCGATTACGGCAGGCGAATCGAAAAGGCCCTGCCGTTTGCCGAAGGCCGCGTTGTCACCGATGCGCTGATCGCCCTGCAGGGCGCGCTCGGCGATGCCGACGGCATCGTCGGCGCCTTCGGCACCGGCTCGGTTTATAATGCCCGTAGGGACGGCCGGCTGAACGGCATCGGCGGCTGGGGTTTCGTTGTCGGCGACCAGGCAAGCGGTGCCCGTCTGGGCCGCGATCTCCTGGAACGATCGCTGCTCGCCCATGACGGGGTGCGCCCGGCATCGCCGATCACCGACGCGACTTTGGCCGAATACGGCAACGATCCCGAGCGCATCGCCGAATTCGCCCATTCGGCAAGACCGAAGGATTTTGCCCGTTACGCCCCCACCGTCTTCGAACATGCGGCTAAGGGCGATGCCGTGGCAGTCGCCATCGTCACGGAGGCGGCAACGGCGATCGGCGAAAGTCTCGAAGCACTGCTCTGGCCCGAATGCCCGTCGATCTGCCTGCTCGGCGGTCTTGCCGAAGCTTATGAGCCGTGGCTTTCTGAACGTTACAAGCCTTTGCTTGCCAGACCGAAGGGCGATGCCCTGCAGGGCGCAGTGGAGCTTGCGGTCAAGCTCATGAACGACGGCCAGAGGGGTGCGGCATGACCGATGACCTCGCCACCCTCCTTTCTCTGGAGCGCCTGCAGGCAGCCGGCACGGGGCCGCTCTACGTCAAGCTGCGCCGCACGCTCGAAGCAGCCGTGCGCACCGGCACGCTTGGTCACGGCGATGCGCTGCCGCCGGAACGCGACATCGCCGAATTCGCCGCCGTCAGTCGCGTCACTGTGCGCAAGGCGATAGACGAACTCGTCGCCGACGGCCTCTTGGTGCGCCGTCACGGTTCGGGCACCTTCGTCGCCAAGCCGGTCTCCAAGGTCGAGCAGCGCCTGTCGCAGCTTACCTCCTTTACCGAGGATATGGCGCGCCGCGGCATGTCCTCGCGCTCCGAATGGCTGCATAAGGGCATCCACACCCCCTCGCCCGACGAGATGATGATCCTTGGCCTCAGTACCGACGTCAAGGTTTCGCGCCTCTCCCGTCTGCGCATCGCCGATGACCAGCCGCTGGCGATCGAGAATGCCAGCGTCTCCGGCGAGTTCCTTCCCGATCCCGCAGCCGTCACCAATTCGCTCTATGCCGAGCTCGAACGCCTCCAGGTCCGCCCGGTGCGCGCCGTGCAGCGTATCTCGGCAACCAATATGAAGGAGGCCGACGCCCAGCTTCTCGGCGTCTCCGTCGGCGCGGCCGGCCTGTCGATCGAGCGTATCTCCTACCTGGGTTCCGGCCGCGCCGTCGAATTCACCCGCTCGCTCTATCGCGGCGATGCCTATGATTTTGTCGCGGAACTGACGATTGCAGTGACGTAAGCCTTACCAGAAGCGGGCGATCCAGAGCTGATTTCCGACAAGATCATCGAAGATCGCATCGGCGGAGATAAGCGGTATCCCATTCTGCATGGCGGTCGCGGCAAGAAGCCGGTCGAACGGATCGCGATGTGTCCAGTCCATCATGTCTGCGGTCAGACAGATTTCCGGTGTCAATGCCGCGGCAATGCCACCCTGTTCATGCAGCAGTTCCGGCAACCGGCCAATGAAAGGCTCCATCTCCGGCCATTTGCCGAGACGAACCTTCTGCCCGATTTCAAATAGCGATATTGGGCTGACGAAAATCGTCTCCGCTTTTTCGATCAGAGCAATTGCCTTGGCCGAGAGCCGCTCATCGCCGATCAGCGACCATGCCCAAGCATGGGTGTCGAGCAGCAGCGAGTTCACTCGCCCCCTTCCCAAGGCGCAAGCTCGTCCTGATCCATGCGCTCAAAAAAGTCGGGGCCATTTCCAACAACTTGTCCCTTGAGCAGCCCGATCTTGAAGGAAGACTGCACAATCGGAATGATCTTCACGACAGGCTTGCGTCCCTTGGCGATCACCACTTCCTTACCGGAAAGGGCAGCGTCGATCAATTTCGACAGATTGGTCTTTGCGGCATGGATGGTAACTTGCATCGTCGCCTCATTAGCTAACTTGGCTAAGCATGCCACCGCATCGTCAATTGCGCTATCAAATTCAAATAGCCTGAATGCGGGTAATTATCAGCCGCATCAAAATCATAAAAGCCGGAAGGCGACCCCCTTCCGGCTTTTCATTTATTGAACCAATCTCTGAGGACGCCGCCATAGAATAGGATGATTTTAGGCCGGGTCGGCCTAAAATCTGAATCCTGTTCTACATTATATAGTTAGAGCATGATGTCGTCCGAAAACCGCTCACACTTTTCGGCATCATGCTCTAAGCGACCGCGAAGACTCGGCAATCAGGCCGCGTCCTCGATCTGCTCGTCCGCCTTGCGCGGCACATAGTTCAGCACCGGTCCGAGCCAGCGCTCGACTTCCGAAACCTGCATGCCCTTGCGGGCCGCATAGTCTTCCACCTGATCGCGCTCCACCTTGGCGACGCCGAAATAATAGGAGTCGGGATGGCCGATATAGAGGCCGGAGACCGAGGAGCCGGGCCACATCGCATAGCTTTCCGTCAGCTTCACGCCGGCTGCTTTTTCGGCGTCTAGCAGTTTGAACAGCGTTGCCTTTTCGGTGTGGTCGGGCTGAGCAGGATAACCGGGCGCCGGGCGAATGCCGGCATAGGCTTCGGTGATGAGATCCTCCTTGCTGAGCGTCTCGTCCTTGGCATAGCCCCAGTATTCGCGTCGCACCTGCTCGTGCATGCGCTCGGCAAAAGCTTCGGCGAAGCGGTCGGCCAGCGCCTTGACGAGGATCGACGAATAATCGTCGTTCGCCCGCTCGAAACGCTCGGCGATGGCGATTTCCTCGATCCCCGCCGTCACCACGAAGCCGCCGACATAATCCTGAACACCGCTTGTGACAGGCGCCACGAAGTCGGAGAGCGCCACGTTCGGCCGCCCGTCCCGCTTCGAAAGCTGCTGGCGCAGCGTATAGAAGGTCTCAAGCTCGTGTTTGCGGCTCTCGTCCGTGAACAGCCGGATATCGTCGCCGACCGCGCCGGCCGGCCAGAAGCCGATGACGGCGCGCGGGCGGAACCACTTCTCATCGATGATCTTCTTCAGCATCGCCTGCGCATCGGCCCAGAGCGCACGCGCCGCCTCGCCCTGCTTCTCGTCGTCGAGAATGGCGGGGTACCGGCCGCGCAGCTCCCAGGTCTGGAAGAACGGCGTCCAGTCGATGTATTTGGCAAGCTCGGCCAGATCGTAATCCTCGAACACCCGCGTGCCGAAGAATTGCGGCTTCACCGGCTGGTAGGCAGACCAGTCGATCTTGTGGGCATTCTCTCGAGCCCGGGGCAACGGCAGGCGCACCTTCTCGGCCTCGCTGCGCGCATGGGCGGCCGCCACCTTGGCATATTCAGTGCGGATATCGTCGACATAGCTCTGTCGCGTTTCCGGCGACAGCAGTGCGGAGACGACGCCGACGGCGCGGCTCGCATCGGTGACGTAGACCGTCTGCCCCTTATTGTAGCCGGGATGGATCTTCACGGCCGTATGCACGCGGCTGGTCGTCGCACCACCGATCAAAAGCGGGATCTCGAAGCCCTGGCGCTCCATCTCGGCGGCGACATGCACCATTTCGTCGAGTGACGGCGTGATCAAGCCGGAGAGGCCGATGACATCGACCTTCTCTGCAATGGCCGTTTCGAGGATCTTCGTCGCCGGCACCATGACGCCGAGGTCGACGATCTCGTAATTGTTGCAGGCAAGCACGACGCCGACGATGTTCTTGCCGATATCGTGCACGTCGCCCTTGACCGTCGCCATCAGGATCTTGCCGGCCGACCGGCGTTCCTCGCCGCCATTGAGACGCTTTTCCTCTTCCATGTAGGGCAGCAGCACGGCCACCGCCTGCTTCATCACGCGCGCCGACTTGACCACCTGCGGCAGGAACATCTTGCCCGAACCGAACAGGTCACCGACGACGTTCATGCCGGCCATCAGCGGCCCTTCGATGACGTGCAGCGGCCGAGCGGCCTGCTGGCGCGCCTCCTCGGTATCGGCCTCGATATATTCGGTGATGCCATTGACCAGCGCATGCTCGAGGCGCTTCTCGACGCTCCATTCGCGCCAGGAAAGATCCTGGACGCGGCCTTCGCGTGCCGCGCCGCCACGGAATTTCTCCGCCACTTCGAGCAGCCGCTCGGTTCCGTCGGGACGGCGGTTCAGCACCACGTCCTCGCAGGCCTCGCGCAGCTCGGGATCGATGTTGTCGTAGACGGCAAGCTGGCCGGCATTGACGATGCCCATGTCCATACCCGCCTGGATGGCATGGTAGAGGAACACGGCGTGCATCGCCTCGCGCACCGGCTCATTGCCGCGGAACGAGAAGGATAGGTTCGAAACACCGCCCGAAATATGCACCAGCGGCATGCGCTCGCGGATCGTCCGCGTCGCCTCGATGAAGTCGACGCCGTAGTTATTATGCTCCTCGATGCCGGTCGCGACAGCGAAGATGTTCGGGTCGAATATGATGTCCTCGGGCGGGTAGCCGATCTTTTCGGTCAGCAGCTTGTAAGCGCGCGTGCAGATATCCACCTTGCGCTGGTAGCTGTCCGCCTGCCCCGTCTCATCGAAGGCCATGACGACAACGGCAGCGCCGTAATTGTGCAGCAGCCGCGCCTGGGCGAGGAAATTCTCCTCGCCTTCCTTCAGCGAGATCGAATTGACGATCGGCTTGCCCTGGACGCGCTTCAGGCCGGATTCGATGATCGAGAATTTCGACGAGTCGATCATGACGGGCACACGGGCGATGTCAGGCTCGGCAGCGATCAGATTGAGGAACTCGACCATCGCCTTTTCGGAATCGATCAGTCCCTCGTCCATATTGATATCGATCACCTGGGCGCCGTTCTCGACCTGATCGCGGGCGACGTCGAGCGCTGCGGTGAAATCGCCGTTGGTGATCAGCTTGCGGAAGCGGGCCGAGCCGGTGACGTTGGTGCGCTCGCCGACATTGACGAAGGGGATATCTTTGGTCAGTTCGAAAGGTTCGAGGCCCGACAGCGACATGAAGGGGCGATGCTCCGGAATCGGCCGCGGCTTGTATTTCGCAACGGTCTCGGCGATCGCCTTGATGTGCTCCGGCGTCGAGCCGCAGCAGCCGCCGACGATGTTGACGAGGCCCTCGCGGGCGAAGCCGTCGATCTGCGCCGCCATCAGCTCCGGCGTTTCGTCATACTGGCCGAATTCGTTTGGCAGGCCGGCATTCGGATAGGCGCAGATGAAGGTGTCGGCAACACCCGAAAGCTCTTGCAAATGCGGGCGCATCGCATTGGCGCCGAGCGCGCAGTTGAGGCCGATCGTGAAGGGATTGGCGTGACGCACCGAGTTCCAGAAGGCCGACGGCGTCTGGCCGGACAGCGTGCGGCCGGAAAGATCGGTGATCGTGCCCGAGATCATCACCGGCAGGCGCACGCCCTTGGCCTCGAAGCGCTCCTCACAGGCGAAGATCGCAGCCTTGGCGTTCAGCGTGTCGAAGATCGTCTCGATCAGGATGATGTCGGCGCCGCCGTCGATCAGACCGTCGATCTGCTCGCCATAGGCGGAACGCAGATCGTCGAAGGTGACGGCGCGGAAACCGGGGTTGTTGACATCGGGCGAGATCGAGGCGGTGCGGTTGGTCGGCCCGATGGCGCCGGCAACGAAACGGCGGCGGCCATCCTCGCGCTCGGCGCGCTGTGCCGCCCGGCGCACGATCTCCGCACCTTCCTTGTTGAGGTCGTAGACGGCACCTTCCATCTCGTAATCGGCCTGCGCGATGCGGGTCGAAGAGAAGGTATTGGTCTCGAGAATATCGGCGCCGGCCTTGGCGTATCTGTAATGGATCTCTTCGATCGCGTCCGGCTGGGTCAGGATCAGAAGGTCGTTATTGCCCTTCTGGTGACAGGCGCAGCCGATGAAGCGCGTCCCGCGAAACTGGTCTTCGTCATAGCCGAGACCCTGGATCTGCGTGCCCATGGCGCCGTCGAGAACAAGGATGCGCTCGCTCGCGGCTTGTCTCAAAGCTGCGAAAACTTCACTGCCGTCACGTTTGCCCGTTTCCGGACCAAAGAGATTATCAAACACGGGAAGGCTCCTTGACGTCGTAAGACCAGACAGTCCAAATCACATAAAGATATCTTTATGTCAATATATGCCTGTCAATTTCGTGCTTTGTAAGCCTACAGCGCCGCGCGTCTTTTCAGACGCGCAAAGGACGTTGTAATAGTTTTGAATCGACGCATCGTGCCTCCGAAGAACGATCCCGCTTTGCGGGCCAATGCGATAGCCGGATGACAGACTCGTCCGACCCCTATATAGGCGTTTACAACGCTTTGTGCACGAAATCGGAGGAGTATCATGGCACCCGCAATCGGCAACGCCGTCCTTGGAAACTGGGCGAGCCGCGCCTATCACCGCAGCTGGCTGCTGACCCAAGCGAACGGTCTCTTCGATTTCTTCCAGCACAATTCGGTCAATCCCAAGGGCGGCTTTTACGATCTCGACGACGAAGGTAGGCCTCTCGACGCCGAGGGCCAGGTTCGCGGCATCCATATCGCGGCGCGCGCGGTGCATTGCTTCTCGATCGGCGCGCTGCTCGGCCGCCCCGGAGCCTCCGACGTCGTCGACCACGGCATGGACTATATCTGGAACCATCATCGAGACCGGAAAAACGGCGGCTATTTCTGGTCGCTCAACAATGACGGTCCCGTCGATTCCGACAAGCAGGGCTATGGCCATGCTTTCGTGCTGCTCGCCGCCTCAGCGGCAAAGACCATCGGCCATCCGCTTGCCGACGGCATGCTGGCCGATATCACCAAGATCCTCAACACGAAGTTCTGGGAAGCGAAGCACGGCGCCATCGCCGAGGAATTCACCGCCGACTGGCAGCCGCTCGACGGCGGCGCCTATCGCGGCCAGAACTCCAACATGCACCTGACCGAAGCACTGATGGCCGCCTTCGAAGCCACCGGCGACAGGGAATACCTGACCAAGGCCGAAAGCATCGCCGATCTCGTCATCCGCCGCGCCGCCGGCTCGGTGGACTGGCGCGTTGCCGAGCATTTCGACGCCGAATGGAACCTCGACAAGACTTACTATCATCCGAACGAAATGTTCCGCCCGGCCGGCACGACGCCCGGCCACTGGCTGGAATGGGCCCGCCTCATCCTGCAGCTCTGGGCGCTCGGCGGCAAACGGATCGAGTGGATGCCGGATGCGGCCAAGGCGCTTTTCGCCCAATCCATGGCGCTCGGCTGGGACAACGACAAGGGCGGCTTCTTCTATACGCTCGATTGGGACGACAAGCCCGCCAAGCGCAACAAGCTCTGGTGGCCGGCTTGCGAAGGTGTGGCTGCCGCACATTTTCTCAACGAGCACCTGCCGAGCGATTTCCATGAGGAGAGCTACCGCAAGATCTGGAACGTGATCGAACGCGCCTTCATCGATCACAAGAACGGCGGCTGGCACGAGGAGCTGACGGAACATCTCGTTCCCTCCCACTCGCTGTTCCCCGGCAAAGGCGATATCTATCACGCCCTGCAGGCCTGCCTCATTCCGCTTTTCCCGGCAACCGGCAGCCTGACAAAGGGCATCGCCGAGGCCGGCGGGAAGCTCTGAGGTCGGGGATCAGTAACCCGGCGCCGGCAGTTCGGCGTTCGGGTTCCGCTGGAACCATCCGACGTCACTGCTGATACGGTCGAGTTCGTCCTGCACGTCGCGCTGATCGCGGCGGATGTCGTGCATGTCGTCTTCCAGATCCTCGATCCGCCGGCGAAGTTCCGTGCGGTCGCCATCCTTGGCATCCCGCAGCTTGTCGGAAAGATCGTCGATATCAGTCTCCTTCGAACTATAATCGTTCTGCATCGAGCTAAGGCGTGATTGCAGCTCGTGCTGCTTGCTGCCGAGGCCGAAGCCGCGCAGGAAACCGGGCGCGGTCTCCTTAGGGCAGACATTGGCGTAGCCGCTGCCCGCCTGGCCGCGCGCAAGCCCGCTGAGTGGCGTGCAGTAGCGCACCAGCCCCGTCTGATATCCCTGAAACCAGATCGTCTGATCGGGCACGATCTTGATCCGCTCGCAGGATTTCGCATGTGCGGCGAAGCGCTGTTGCGGCTCGTAGCCTGCCGCCCCGTCGCTCTCGCCGATCACCCGCCAGTCGGCGGCGACGCATTCCTCCTTGGACAGCGTATTGCAGGAGACAAGGAAAAGGCCGAGGCCGATGGTGGCGGCAAGCGCAAGAAACAAACGGATCACGGCGTCCCGGGTAGGATGAAGGAGGGCGATGCCGCATCCTAGCCGCAGGACAAGCCCGAGTCACCGGAGCGGCGACGCGAATCTGCAGTTTTCATGGCTTTTTTCTGTCAAAATTACGGCGGGACAGGCCGCATCAAAGCGTCGGGGCGAGCCGCAGCGTATCCAGATCCTTGGCGAGCATCAGCGCCAGCGCCTCGACCGCGAGATTGTGGTCGTCACGCTGCGGCAGTCCTGAGACGGTGACCGCGCCGATGCAGCCGGTACCCTTGACGTTAATCGGGAAACTGCCGCCATGCGGCGCATAGTCGGCGCCGGAAAGCCCGTTATCCTCGACCGTCTTGCCATCCTTCTGCAGCTTCAGGCCGCAGGCATAGCTGCTGCGGAAATAACGCAGTACCATGTTGCGCTTGCGCCGGACCCAGTTGACGTTATCAGGCGTTACACCCGGCAGTGCCGCATAGAAGACCGGCATCGAATGCAGGGTCACGTCGATCGCGATGCCGAGGCCGCGCTCGGTGGCGAGTTCCTGCAGGAGTTTGCCGAGCTGCCATGCCGTCGTCAGGTCGAAGGCATCGAAGCTCAGCACTTTTTCCTGCTCCGCGATCCGGCTGAGATCGTCCTCGATTATCATGGGTAAAGCGCTCCTCTGCCGCGATGATCCGTAGCCGACCATTCTCGCGAGGAGCAAAAAAGTAAAGCAAAAACTTGGACCTATCCCTGGAGCAATTCCAGCAAAACTGCGCAAACGGAAATGCTCTGTCTCAAAGCTTCGGCGTCAGCATCTCGAAACGGTCGCGGATGGTGGCACAGGTATCGCCGCCGAGCCGCGCAATCGCATCGACCGCAGCCGGATCGACATGCAGCCTTTCCGGATCGACGACCCCGTCGCGGTAATGCGCATAGACGATCTCGCCCATGACGATCTGCCGTGAGCGGCCGAGCTCCAGCGTCACATGCCGCCGGCATTCGAAAGCGGCGGGCGCCTCGGCGATGAAGGGCGAGGCGACCTTCTCGCCCGGCATCGCCGTCAGGCCGGCTTCCTTCAGCTCGTCGACGCCGCGCGGATATTTGGCGCCGCAGACATGCATCGCCTCGGCGATGGCCAAGGAGACGATATTGACCGTGAACACCTCGGTCATGCGGATATTATGGCCGGTGTCCTTGAACGACATGTCGGCATTGTTCTCGACCCCGATCGCAAGGATCGGCGGATCGGCCGAAAGGCAGTTGAAGAAACTGAAGGGTGCGGCGTTGATCCGGCCATTCTCGTCGACCGTCGTCACCAGCGCGATAGGCCGCGGGATGATCGTGCCGATCATCAGCTTGTAGCGTTGGCGCTCGGTGAGCTGCTCGAAATCGAAAGAGACGGACATCGGTTCAGCCGACCTTGAGGACCGGCGAGAAACCGCTCATCGCCCCGGCAAAAGGTTTCGGCAGCGGCGAGGCATAGGAGCCGCGCTTGCTGGTGGAAAGTCCGAGCGATACCAGCGCCTCGGCCTGCTTGACGGCGGCGGCAACGCCATCGACGACAGGCACGCCGTAGATTCCCTGCAGCTCTCGCGCCAGATCGGTCATGCCGGCGCAGCCGAGCACGATCGCCTCGGCGCCGTCTTCCAAAAGCGCCCGCTCGATCTCGGCCCTGAGTTTGCCGATCGCACCCGAGGCCGGATCTTCCAGCTCCAGCACCGGGATGTCGGAGGCGCGCACCTTGGCGCGGTCGCCCATGCCGTAGCGGCGCACCAGATTGTCGATCAGCACCCGCGACCGCTCCAGCGTCGTCACCACGGTGAAGCGCTGCGCCAGAAAGCCCGCCGTCACCACCGCAGATTCGCAGAGCCCGAGGATCGGCACATCGGCGAAGGTTCGCGCCGCTTCGAGCCCGGTATCGTCGAAGCAAGCGATAACGGCCGCGTCATAACCCGCCGCCTGTCGCTCCTTGAGTTCGGAGAGCAGACCGGGGATCGCTAAGGCTCCGTCGTAATGTCCCTCGATGGAAACCGGCCCCATGCGCGAGGTGGCGGCGATGATCTCCGTACCGGATGCCGCCACCGCACGCGCGGCGGTCGCTGCCTTGTCGGTCATGGAGGCCGTGGTGTTCGGATTGACGATGAGGATGCGCATGTCAGTTTATCTTTGCCTGCCGCCGGCTGAGCATCGTCATGATGCCGAGCGCAAGGAGAATGATTGTGAAGGAAAACAGCGTCGTCACCGTGCCGAGCGCATAGAGCACCGGCGTCGTGACGTTGGTCGTCATGCCATAGATTTCGAGCGGCAGCGTGTTGTAGGTGCCTGATGTCATCAGCGTGCGGGCGAATTCGTCATAGGAGAGCGTGAAGCCGAACAGGCCGACGCCGATCAGGCTGGGGGCGATCATAGGCAGCACGACATGGCAGAACGTCTGCCAGGAGCTGGCGCCAAGGTCACGCGCCGCCTCTTCATAAGCCGGCGAGAAGCGGTTGAAGACGGCAAACATGATCAGCACGCCGAAAGGCAGCGTCCAGGTCAGATGGGCGCCGAAGGCCGACGAATACCAGGCAGGCTTGAGGCCACCCTCCTGGAAGACGACGCCGATGCCGAGCGAGATGATGATCGACGGCACGACGAGGCTTGCGACCGTGGCATAAAACAGCGCCGTCGAACCGGGGAAACGGCGCCGGAAGGCAAGGCCGGCGAGCAGCGAGACGACGACCGTCACCGCCATCACCATCAGCCCGAGGGTGAAGGAGCGGCGGAAGGAGGCGCCGAAATCGCCGACCGCCTGCTTCTCGAATAGGTTGAAGAACCAATGGGTGGAAACGCCGTTCATCGGGAAGGTCAGGCCGCCATCCGGCCCCTGGAAGGAGAGGATCAGGATCGCCGAAAGCGGGCCGTAGAGGAACAGCACGAAGATGACGAAGAAGAGCGCCAGCAGGTAGAATTCCAGGCCGCGTTTTTCGTGGCTCATCTCAAAGCTCCTTGCGGATGTCGACAACACGCAGGATGGCCGCGACCATCAACAGCACGACGGCGAGCAGCACCACGGCGTTGGCGGCAGCGGCCGGATATTGCAGCAGCGACATCTGGTTTTTCATCATCAGCGCTACCGAGGCGCTTTGGCCGCCGGACATCACCTGCACCGTCGAAAAATCAGCCATGACGAGCGTGACGACGAAGATCGTGCCGATCGCCATGCCGGGCTTGGCGAGCGGGATGACGACATTCCATAACACCTGCCAGCCGGAGGCGCCGGCATCGCGCGCCGCCTCGAATAGCGACCGGTCGATGCGCATCAGCGTGTTGAAGATCGGCGTCACCATGAACAGCGTATAGAGATGCACCATGGCGAGCACGACGGCGAAATCGGAATAGAGCAGCCATTCAATCGGCTTGGGGATGATGCCCATCTCGATCAGCGTCGAATTGACGAGGCCGTTGCGCCCGAGCACCGGGATCCACGAGATCATGCGGATGATATTCGACGTCATGAACGGCACGGTGCAGACGAGGAAGAGGATCATCTGCGTCGAGGTCTTGCGGATGTGGAAGGCCAGGAAATAGGCGACCCAGAAGCCGATGACGAGCGTCAGCGACCAGACGATCGCCGTGAATTTCAGCGTGTTGAGATAGGTCTTCCACGTCACCCACGAACCGAGCGTCTCGGTGTAGTTCATCGTCAGGAAATCGGGATAGAGGCCGGCAAAGTCGTAGTCCCAGAAGCTGACGACGGCGATCATGGCGATCGGCAGCAGGAAGAAGAAGCCGAGAATGACGAACAGCGGCGTCGCCTGGAGATAGGATATCGCCGATGGAGAAAGCCTCAGCCCACGCCCGCCGCGCGCGCCCTGCCCATCCTCCTCCGTTTCCGCTGCGATGGTCGCCATGATCCGGTTCTCCGTTCTGATTTGGAACGAAGGTGCGTGCCGCCCCCTCATCCGCCTGCCGGCACCTTCTCCCCGCTGGGGAGAAGAGATTCGCGGCAGCGCCTAGGCCACCGCGAACCTTGATTTTGTCTCACGACGTGGCCACGGACTCCCTCTTCTCCCCAGCGAGGAGAAGGTGGCCCGAAGGGCCGGACGAGGGGCGGCGCGAAGCGACGTCTTGAGCATCGCGAAAGACAGTAGCTCTCCGCCCTCTCGACCTGCCTTAGGCCGCGATGAACTCGTTCCAGCGGCGGACCATGTAGCGGTCCTCGTCCATGACGGAGTTCCAGCAGGCCACGGCGCCCATGCGAGCCTCGAAGGAGCCGCCGTCGCGAACGGCGCCGGCCTTCTCCATCACCTTGCCTTCAGGCGACAGGATATCGCCCTGCGCCGGCTTGCCTTCGATCCAGTAGCCCCATTCGTCGGCCGACATGAATTGCTTGGCGGTATCCATGCAGGCGGAGTAATAGCCCTGGCGGTTGAGGTAGCCGCCGACCCAGCCCGATGTGTACCAGTTGATGTATTCATAGGCGGCATCGAGCTCGGCGCCCTTGAGATGCGAGGCAAGGCCGAGACCGCCGCCCCAGGCGCGGTAACCTTCCTTGAGCGGCTGGAAAGTGCAGGCGATGCCCTTGGAGCGGACGGCGGCGACAGCCGGCGACCACATCGACTGGATGACGACTTCGCCCGAGGCCATCAGGTTGACGCTTTCGTCGAACGACTTCCAGAAGGCGCGGAACTGGCCGTCGCCCTTGGTCTTGATCAGGAACTCGATCGTCTTGTCGATCTCTTCCTTCGTCATGTTGCCCTTGTCGGCATATTTGATCTTGCCCGAGGCTTCCATGATCATCGCCGCATCCATGATGCCGATCGACGGGATGTTGAGGATCGCGGTCTTGCCCTTGAAGGCCGGATCGAGAATATCGGCCCAGCTGGTGATCGGACGGCCGGTGAGGTCGGGGCGGATGCCGAGCGTGTCGGCATTGTAGATGGTCGGAACCATCGTCATCCACTGTGTCGGCTCCTTGGCGAACTTCTTGGAACCCTGCGCCTCGACGAAGCCGACCGTGTGCGGCGCCGTGCCCTGGGCAATGACGCTGTCTGCCTTCAGCTTGCCATTGATGAACAGCGGTACGATCTTGTCGTAATATTTCAGCTTCTTGACATCCATCGGCTGCATGACGCCGGTCGGGAACACTTTCTTGGCGATCCAGTATTCGATGTCGGCAATATCGTAACTGTCGGGCTGGGTGACGGCACGCTGGGCGGCGGCGTCGGAATCGGTTGCCGTCATTTCCAGCGTGATGCCGAGATCGGCCTTGCACTTCTCGGCGATGGCATTGATGTTGGAAACGCCGGTGCCGAACTGGCGAAGCGTGATGTTCGTCTTCGCCCAGATGGTGGGAAAGCCGGTAATCGCGCCGGAGCCGGCGATGGCGCCGACGGCGGCAGCACCCGTCTTCAGCAGCGTGCGGCGGGAAAGACCCTTCTCCGCCTTGGTCGATGTCGTTTCAGTCGTCATGTCAGTTCCCCTTTTCTTGATATGGAAGGTTCATGGTTCTTGATGGTGATGGTTTATGCAGAAGGTCGGCCGAGAAGCACGGCATCTTCGGGCGCCCAGCTGAGCGAAACGGTGTCGCCGACGGCAACCGGCCGGGCGAAATATTCAGCGTCGTCAGCGATGACGGTGAAGTCGTCGCTGCCGGCGCCGAGAACGGTGATCTTCACGGAAGAGCCGCGATATTCGATGTTGGAGACGATGCCATCGAAGCCGAGTGTCCATTCGCTCGCCACCTGCAGCCGCACGCGGTCGGTGCGGATGCCGATATCGACCGGCTCGCCGACCTCCCTGCCCGTCCCGCGCACGGAAAAGCTCTGACCTTCCGGTACGGTCATGACGAGCACGCCGTTCTCGCTCGAGGTCACCCGGCCGGACAGCACGTTGTGATCGCCCATAAACCGCGCGACGAAGGCCGTCGCCGGCCGCTCGAAGACCTCGCGCGGTGCCGCCGCTTGCTCGATCCGGCCGTCATTCATGATGACGATGACGTCGGCGAGCGCCATCGCCTCTTCCTGGCTGTGGGTGACGTGCACGAAGGTGATGCCGAGCGTCTTCTGCAGTTTCTTGAGTTCGGCACGCATGCGGATCTTCAGGAACGGATCGAGCGCCGACAGTGGCTCGTCGAGCAGCAGCGCTTCCGGATCGGTGATCAGCGCGCGCGCCAGCGCCACGCGCTGCTGCTGGCCGCCGGAAAGCTGGGCCGGACGCCGGTTGGCATAACCCTCCATCTGCATCAGCTTCAGCATCTCGAGCGCCTTGGCCCGGCGCTCTTGCTTGTCGACGCCCTTCATCTTGAGGCTGAAGGCGACGTTGTCGATCAAATCGAGATGCGGGAAGAGCGCGTAGGACTGGAACATCATCGCCGTGCCGCGCCTGGCCGGCGGAAAATCGGTGACGACGACATTGCCGAGCCTGATGTCGCCCGACGAGATGCTCTCATGGCCGGCGATCATGCGCAGCGTCGAGGTCTTGCCGCAGCCCGACGGACCGAGGAAGCAGCAATAGGAGCCGGCCGGAATCTTCAGGCTGATCGCATGGACCGCCGTCGTCGCGCCGTAGGCCTTCGAAACGGATACTATATCGATCTCTGCCGCTTTCGACATCTGCGTTCCCCTGTTCGGAAAAGACGATGCATCTGCCGTGCCAGACTCCGTGTCTTGAGGTAAGCTATTGCAACACAATGACTTTATCAAAAGCGCCATTGAGAGAGCAAATTATAGGCGCAGCGCTATCTGCACATGATTTAGGCTATCGTGCGCAATTTGTGCAAAATATCGTATACAATCTGACCACCAATTCCGGGACAAAATCTGTTTAACTTTTGCTGCGAACATGGCTATGCTTTGCCGACCATCGGGAAATAAATTTCATGAAATCCGCCGCCAAGGCTCAGCAGGCCGAAGACTCCGCCGAAACAGGCGCGCAACAGATCCGCGATGCCATTCGCGAAGCGATCGTCGAGCGCAGGCTCTCGCCCGGCACCAAGCTTTCGGAAGGCGACGTCGGCAATCTCTTCAATGTTAGCCGCACGCTTGCCCGCGCCGCCCTGCAGGCGCTGTCCTATGAAGGTCTTGTCAGCGTCGAGAAGAACCGCGGCGCCTTCGTCGCCTATCCCTCGCCGGAAGAGGCTCGTCAGATCTTTTCCGCCCGCCGGCTGGTCGAACCCGGCATTTTGCGCGAGGCAGCGGCGCGGATCACGCCTGATGACATTACCCATCTGCGACAGCTTCTGCTGGAAGAAGGCCGCCTGATGAGCGAGCGTGGCCAGACGGCGCGCCGCGCCGAAATCAAGGCATCGGGCGATTTTCATCTGATGCTGGCGGCCTTATCGGGAAACTCAATCATGCAGCGCTTCATGGAAGAGCTTGTCGCCCGCTCGTCTCTGGTGATTGCGCTCTACGGGCAGTCGACCGCATCGAGCTGCGGCCATTCCGAACACGGTGACATCATCTCGGCGATCGAAGCCGACGAACTCGACCGCGCCTGCCAGCTGATGCTGCATCACATCGCCCATATCGAGGCCGATCTCGACCTGCGCGAACGCAAGAGCCTGGGCCTCAAGGAAGCCTTCGAACTCTGAACATGCAAAAGACGCGGGACGCGGATGCTTCACCGCGCCCGCTTCAAATGGCTTTCGAAACGCTACCAAGGCGTCTTCTTCGGCAACATCTCAAAGGCAGCGAAGATATCCTCGGCGCTCATCGGCTCGCTCGAGCGCAGCTTAACGGTTCCGTCGCGTCCGATCAGGATCAGCCCGAACTCGCCGGACGGCGGCCCCTGCAGCCGCTCGCGAATATCGTCGGCATCGAGTTCCCAGTCATCGTCAAACAGCGCAAACGCGCCGCCGCCGGCGATGCTGAACACCTCGACGTCTTCCTCGATCAGGCGCATATGCGCCTTGCGCAGCCATTCGTCCTGGATAAGCGCGCGGTCATCTTGCGCATCGGCAAAGATGATCAGCACCCGTTTCCTGTCGCGAAACTGCTCGAGCGATTGCGGAAGCTCAGGCTCACGCCTGGGTGTACCGATGATTTCATGAACAATAGATTTTAGCATGGTGCTTCATTCCTCGCCCGTCACCACTGCATAATTCTTAAATCGGCATCGATCTAGGGATGGATTATGCAGCAGTTCCACGTGCTACAGCGCCCTTTGCGACTCTCGGAAAGGGCGCTGTAGTGGCGGGCTATGCCTGCCGAATTAAACGGCTGGGAATAAGCGAGGTTCCGCCAAAAAGCGAAAAAGGATCGCAGCCATGGCCGCGGTCCTCACCCTATCAGTCGCGGCCCTGGTCTTCCGACGCGTGGGCCGAAACGGCGACGATATCCGCAGCCCCGGTGACGTGAAGGCGCTTGCGCACCAAAACGCCCATGACACGCGCCGCCGTCGAGAATGTCATCTGGTCGAGCGGGCCTTCGCCTTCCCACGGCTTGGTCAGCCGTTCGGTGACGGCGCCGACGATGTTCATCGGCACGATGTCGGTGCATTCGCGCATGGCTTCGAAAACGAAGCTGATGGGCATGACCCGTCCTTCGTAGGTCACGATCGGTTCGGTCAATTCACTGTCCCATTCCTCGAAGGCATAGAGCGCTTCGCGAAACAGCTGCTGGAGGTCGAACGGCGCATGGCCGTCATGAAGTGGCGGCAGTGCATTGATCATGTCTATCTCCTCTTGATGGATTGAAGCCAAAGTCCTCCGGTATCGGTCGCGCCAAACGCGGGGAACGGAACGTTTTGCTGCCCCTGCGAACCGAATAACACGATTGATTCTATAGGGTAACGCCCTGGGGTAAAGCCCATTTATCCCAGCGCATGGAAGCAAATTCCATAACGCCATGATATTCTTGCATGTTTTAGTGGAAATTTTCTTGGCGTGCGCCATTCGTCAAATATTTTTGCCTCCCGCCTGAGATCGGTCCGGAATGGGACAAAGGGCAGAGATCGCTGGAAATCACGGAACTTTTGGCATTGTAATCTGTTTTGTTCCCGCATCCGCCAAACCGACTGGGGTTACCACCAATGACGCAAATACGTGAACCGGAGCGCCGGAGCAGAATCCTGCGCGGCCGTCCCTACAGCCTTGATGAATTCGCCTCCAAATACGGCCTCCGAAACGACCAGGCTGAGAGCCTGTTCACCCGTTTCGGGCCCTCCTCGATCGAGCTCGACCTGCTGATGGCAGCCAAGCGCCGGCCACCGGTCCTGCAGGACAGAATTGCCGAATAACGCTTTTGATGAATGGAATGGATCGATGAGCGACAGACGCCACGAATGGATCAGCAAGAGAGCTTACGCGATCTGGGAAGAACAGGGCCGGCCCGATGGCCGCGACGACGAGCATTGGCGCCAGGCCGTTTCCGAACGCGATGCGCTGGAACGCACGCAAGCCTCTGTCGATGGTCGCGAGGTGCTGGTGAAGTTTCGTCCGAAACCGCAGCGGCCAGAAGTGCCGCGTCAGGACTGGGTCAATCCTTCGACAAAGGTCGGCTAGGCCTTCCCTGTCTCCGGCTCAGCCCAGGCTGAGCCGGAGGCGCGCCTGAAAATCTCCCTGCCACCACATCGGGAAACTCGCTCCCCACTTATTGGGGTTGCCCGTCTCGATCGCCTACGGAATGAAGCGCTCGTGATATTGCCGCAGACTTTCTCGGCATGATCGGCAAAGCCGATATCGAGATGTGTCTTGAAGACCAGATTCACACGCTTTTCAGTCATTCCATTCCACACATCGGTGATGATATCCGAAATTCTGCCAGCGCTACAAAGGCGCGGCGGAATGTAACCGTTTCCACAAGCACCATTGCTCCTGCCGCAAACGCTCCGTCAACCATTTTGGAACAAATCGATGAAATAATGCGGATTTCTTAACCGTAGATCCAGAACGCTACGTCCCTCCTTTCGCCGCGAAATCGAATCACGACATGAATGACGACGTCTTCATCGGCAATCTGGTAGATGGCGGTGGGATTTTCCTGGCGACTGGCATCATCGCCCTGTCTAAATTGCGGAGAAAAGCCTGGGCCCTCGGGAAGGCGATCGTCAGAAAGCGTTGCTTTCCTGGCAGAGCGCCCGGTGGACCTCGGTCCAGAACAGCGCCAGCGGCGTGTCGCCGTTGCGTTCGGCAACGAGGGCGCGGATCAGCGCTTCGGAGCCTGCCATGTCCTGCCAGCTGGATTTCAGGCCCTTGGCGGCCTGTTGGCATTCGGCAATCGCGAATGGTCTCTTGCTGTCCATATGAGGTCTCCTCATGACAGGCGCTAGCAGATGGGGGCCAAACTGTCATTCCCCGCATATGTGGGGATGCCTTGTATTTATGACGGTCCTCACGGTAGGATTGAGGGAATTGGGGCAGTGGAAATGATTGAGAATACCTACAGCGAAAAGTTCGAGTCCGCTTTCGAACAGATCAAGGCCGCGGCCAATGTGGATGCCGCCATCCGCATTCTCCAGGCGGAATATGGCCTCGATTTCGTAACCTACCATCTCGCCCAGACGATCGCGGCCAAGATCGATTCGCCCTTCGTACGCACCACCTATCCGGATGCCTGGGTCTCCCGCTACCTCCTAAACAGCTATGTGAAGGTCGATCCCATCGTCAAACAGGGCTTCGAACGCCAGCTGCCCTTCGATTGGAGTGAGGTCGAGCCGACGCCCGAGGCCTATGCCATGCTGGTCGACGCCCAGAAGCACGGCATCGGCGGCAACGGCTACTCCATTCCCGTCGCCGACAAAGCGCAACGTCGTGCGCTCTTGTCGCTGAATGCCCGCATACCGGCCGAGGAATGGGCCGAGCTCGTCCGCCGCTGCCGCAATGAATGGATCGAGATCGCCCACCTGATCCACCGCAAGGCCGTCTACGAGCTGCATGGCGAAAACGATCCGGTGCCGGCATTGTCGCCGCGTGAGATCGAATGTCTGCACTGGACGGCGCTGGGCAAGGATTACAAGGATATTTCGGTCATCCTCGGCATATCCGAGCACACCACCCGCGATTATCTGAAGACCGCCCGCTTCAAGCTCGGCTGCGCCACGATCTCGGCCGCCGCCTCGCGGGCCGTGCAGCTACGCATCATCAATCCCTGATCCCCTCATCTGAGGGGGCCCATCTGAGGGAATTTCCGATCCGGCCAGCCTGAACCATTCTGCTTTCCACGAACTTGAAAACGCTGGAGGGCAAAATGTTCGTTATCGTTCAGGCACATGAGTATCAGAAATACGCTGCCGTACTCGACCAGATGTTTCGCCTGCGCAAGAAGGTCTTCGCCGATACGCTCGGCTGGGACGTTCCCGTCATCGGCCCCTACGAACGCGACAGCTACGATTCGCTCGCCCCCGCCTATCTCGTCTGGTGCAACGACAGCCGCACCCGGCTCTATGGCGGCATGCGTCTGATGCCGACGACAGGCCCGACCCTTCTCTACGACGTCTTCCGCGAGACGTTTCCCGATGCCGCCAATCTTATCGCCCCCGGCATCTGGGAAGGCACGCGCATGTGCATCGACGAGGAGGCGATCGCCAAGGATTTCTCCAATGTCGACGCCGGCCGCGCCTTTTCCATGATGCTGCTTGCGCTTTGCGAATGCGCGCTCGATCACGGCATCCATACGATGATTTCCAACTACGAACCCTACCTCAAGCGCGTCTACAAGCGCGCCGGCGCCGAAGTGGAAGAACTCGGCCGTGCAGACGGCTACGGCAAATATCCCGTCTGCTGTGGCGCCTTCGAAGTATCGGACCGGGTGCTGCGCAAGATGCGCGCCGCCCTCGGCCTCACCCTACCCCTTTATGTCAGGCACGTGCCGGCCCGCTCGGTCGTGACCCAATTCCTGGAGATGGCAGCATGAACCGCCTCGCTGAAACCGCCACACAGACCGCAATGCAGAAGGATATCGGCGCGCTGGAGCGCCATGTTCTTGCATCCCGCGAGATCGCCACGCAGATAGGGGATCCCTTCCTCTCCTATCTCCTCTCCATGGCGCTGTTCACGATCTACGAGAAGAAGGCCCATCATGAGAACGAGGCGCTGAGGAGCAGCTTCAGCTGAGGGTGTGGTCCCCTCCGCCCTGCCTGAAGACGAGCATGTCTCCCGGCGCCTCGCGCGCAGCCGCAAAAACAGTCCCCGTTTTGCGGCTGCGCGGCGTGCTTACGCCATCAGGGCATCGATCGTTGAAATCAGCGTGTCGTGCATGTAGGGCTTCGGCAGGAAGGCGGTATTCGCGGGCAGCGCCATCGGATCGAGCCGCACCATGCCCGAGGTGATGATAATGCCGATATTCGGACGCATCGCCCTCACCCGATTGGCAAGCTGGAGACCGTCCATCGAACCGGCCATATTGACGTCGGTGAAGAGGATATCGACATCCTGCCTGCCCTTCAGCACCACCAGAGCCTCGTCGGCATTCGCCGCCTCCAGCGCCACATGGCCGACCTCCTCCAGCACATCGAGGATATTGAACCGGATCAGCGGCTCGTCCTCCACGATGAGCACAACTGCGCTGTTCAAAGCCGCCATCTGTGATCGCCCTCTTCATGCGGAATGTGACTTGGATAAGTGTCGCCCACGCGAGAAGGTTCCAGTGGCTGCCCACGAAATATGCATCGTCCACAGATGCTTGCGCTCCCCGCTTGTGGCTCCCCCGGATTTGCGTTAGAGCGGAAACCGTGCTGCGGGAACCATTGCCCCGGCACCCAAGCGCCGGACACGGCGCCAAGGGCCTGTAGCTCAATGGTTAGAGCCGGCGGCTCATAACCGCTTGGTTGGGGGTTCGAGTCCCTCCGGGCCCACCATTCCTCTTGTATCAATCCAGCCGGTGTAGCCGGGCGCAAATCCCGGAATTTTGATACCAGGTTTCGGAATTTTCCGTTTCAAAAAAGCATTCGAATGTCTTGTCCTGAGCCGCACAAACCGCCCTTCGCCGGGCGTACTCATTTCTCGTGAAGATCTGGGTGCGTCGATCCCGGCACGCTCGTTCGCAAGGAATGCTGCAGAAACCCACAGGTCTTCTCAAACTTTCCCCGATGGTCGAAAGGATTGTCGGATGCACGCCATCCGCTTCCAGACGTCACCTCCGAGTTCGGTGACCGATTCCACAGATGCATTAGGCCTTCGGCGTCCGGTCCGGTAATCGCGAAGTCAATATATTTAAGTTTGTCGATCAACTTCGTCACATCGGGATGGTCAAATGAATGTATCTCGAGCTTATGGGCAAATTTGTTCCGGATCTCAGCTATTAGCTTCAAGGCTTTGCGGGCGCCTGATCCGACTATCCCCAACGCAAAAGCGATATCCACTCTTGCAGTGAAAGTGTTGAGCGGCCCATACCGCATCGGGTCGAATAGACGATCAATAATCTCTGGATCAGAATGCCGCCCAGGGAAATAGCGTTCAATTGCCGAACGCAAGAACTCCTCGACGACGGTTACGTGAAAAATAGCAATCGAGCGGTCCGCCTCGCGGCGAGCCTGTCTCATCGCTTCGCCTTGAGAGACGACTGCATCGTAGGCTGCCTCTCCTCCCCAGGCCACGATCATTGCGTTTCTTACTTTGGCTTGAAGTGCTTCAGACCAAGCCCTTTGCTCTTCAATCGACCAGATTGGCGGCTGAGGCTGCTCACTTTCTTCACCACGCGCTAAACGTTCTGCGTGCTTTAGGAGTGCTGCCTGCAGGCGTGCTATCTCATCGTCCTTTTCGACGAGCCGTGCGGCTGTAACCTTTGTCATTGAAGCAACCCGAGCGACTTAGCTGCAGCCTTTGTGATCGTGCACAGCGGCGCGTTCAATTTCGCCATCAACGTCACACTAGTACGAATGAACTGCAGTGCCTCCGGATTCAATAGTTTATTTGTCAACGTACTTTTCCAAAGCATTCTGGTCGATACCGTAAGCGCAGGGGTCAGCATGAGCGATGATCTGCGCGAGGCCGCCAGCAAGTTCCTGTCCGTAAGGTCCAATCGGCCGCTGCCTCACTGCTCCATACTGATAACGCGACGGCCAAAACCCCGATATCCCGCTAACGCGTAATTACCCTCAAAGATCAACTCTTTCGCGTTGTACCAACTCCGCTGGAAGTGTAATAGGTCAATTCGACGGGCGTAATTTAGCATCCGCTGATATCTGCAGAATTTCCCTGTCGCAGGTTGTTCTCCCTATAAACTTAGGTTCTCTACTGGTTGGAAGGACTTGCGACAGGACTTCTGCCTTGTTTTCCAAAGCCCTTTTCGTTGCCGCTTGCTGTTCTTTTGCCATGGAACCCAAGAGGTTCAATGCGACCTCACCCGGTGCGCGCCGGATATGGCAATCCGCGCCTCAATGCGCCTTCTGCCAATGCAAGCTGCTGGCGCTGATGGCGGATGTCCTCGACTATTCGGCCGCCTTTCTCTCCTTTGCGAAAGGCTACCACCTCAGCGAATTCGTCGCCGACCGGGCTTGATCTTCGCTCTGGATTCACAGCCGCACCCATGAGCCTCCTACTGCTCCAGCTCGGCAATCGACCGGGATGAATGCGACCCCTTCGACATGCTGCGGCTCCCCATCGTCGTTGTCCAAACAAACGACGTCTGTAAGCGTAGCCGAGGCAGCCTTATCCGCATCTTTCGGGCACTGCGATGCTTGTCAGAAGGGAGAGCTGGCTGTGAGCAGTCGGCCGTAATCGCCAACTGCAATCTCCGCTCGCTCGGTCTATGGAAGGCCAGTCATGGATTGAGCCATAGGGGCGATGTGGGGCGAAACATCGGCTGCCGCCATAACAGCATCTGATGAATGGGTGGTGGGCACGGGGGTACATGAAAGGCGCTTTATAGATCCTCGCGGATAGAAAAAACGTAGTTATAAGGCGTTCCGGAAGAGCCCTTCTGGATCTCGTCGATCGACAGGGAACGAAATTTTCCATTTCTCACGCAATAGGCAGAATATCCGAACGGCTTTAGATAGTCGATCACACTGGCGACGGCGTTGGGTCGATGCCGGTCTTCCGCTTCGATGAGCAGGTTTGGGTGATCCCGGTTCAGTATAGCCTGCGCGCCTTTGAGTACTTTTAGTTCGTGCCCTTCAACGTCGATCTTGATGAAGCCTACAGGGCCGAACTGATAGCTATCCAGGCGCCGGGTTGGAACGGAAATTTCTTCAACATTTTGCGTCGAAAGCGTATTCTGCTCCTCAATCGTGGCGCAGCCATCCATGAGCTGATCACGGGGGATCCGCATCGTTGCAACGCCAGCGCTGTCGGACAGCGCGACCTGCTCGACCCGAACCGATGAACCAAGCGCAGCCTTCAGAAAAGCGACCATATTAGGCTGAGGTTCGAAGGCGACGACATCGCGCGCATACTTGGACAGGAACCAAGAATAGACACCGTAGTTCGCACCTATATCGATTGCAGTCTGGCCCCGACGGCATAATCTATCGAGGATCCGAAGCTCGGGCTCACCATGGCGCCATTCTCGTGAAGCGCGCGTCCATAGCCTGAACCGAGGTGGAGCAATATTAGCGATATGAAGCATGTAGGCTCCCGGTAACTCGAACGCATGCGCTATCCGCTCGTCGAGCGGCGTGACCCTATTTTTCCATCTTCGGTGAATTGGCAATCAGTGGCTAGATCATCGATAGTTGATGCCTTGCGCGGCCATTTCGCCACGCCTAGTTCTTTAGGTGAAGTCGACTTAGCCGTGGATCCCTTCTGTAGGCGTTGCCATGCAACCATGATCGTGGCAGCGAGCGCTGGTGAAGGGGTTTTCCGCCATAACAAAATCTTGATCGACAACGACAGTGATCAGGACGTCCCATGGCCCTATTTGCCAGATTATACGGACACTTTGGATAGTGAGGGGTGAGGAGATGCTTCAAACTCGCAAACTATTGGAGGCCATGACCGCCGTCTTCGTCATTGCCATGTCGGCATCGGCCTGCAGCACGAGCCCAAACAACTCGATGCAAACGGGCTCGATCGGCTATACCGCTCATAGCGCTGACTTTGCCCTTCGGCCCGCCTGCCGCGATGGATTCGGCAATGATCGCCCATGCAGCTACTAGCGCTGGGAAATTAGAAGTCTGATTGAATCACACGGCTTCGTCCGGCGGCATCATGCCCGATCGGCGCAGATTTCTAATAGCTACAAGAACGTCCATCGCTCGGCCTGAACCCACCCCCACAGGCCGGATTAAGCGGCTGGCTCTCATAGTAACCGCCGCCGATCGACGACGTCTGGTCGAGGCTTCCGGACGAAGTGCAAGCCGAAATGATCGTGGCAAGACTGATCAGCGTTCCGGTCGCGATAAATGCGAAAAATCGGTTCATCTGGGCTTCTCCTTCGGAAGGGGCATAGTTTTACCCCAAGCAGGCAATCTACCACGCCAGGGCGAATACAGACGAGGATTTATAGCCCCCGACGCTCTCGGCTGCCCCTTCTAACGCCAATGTGATCACCTTTTAGGCCAGCCCCGCCCGAGCCATGCACCGTCACATAACTGTCATGCAAAATTGCCCATTGTTATGGCAGCTTGGGCAAAATACATGCTGCCGGCTAACAAAAAAAAGAATGAGTAAACTGCCATGAGTGCCATACAGAAACTTTTCAACCGCAATCTCCTCACCCGTTTCGTCGCCGGTCTCGGTGCTGTTCCCCAGCGTATTCGGAACGCCCGCGAAGAGCGCAAGCCCGCCATCCATCCATCTTTCATGGACGATTTCGGCGCCTAGTCGGACGATTGGCGATCAGCTGACCCGCGTCCCGCGATAGCGATCTCACATGTCACCCCAAATGACATCAGATGTTGAAGCCGTCTGCGGCTCCTGATCAGTCCGCGGCGGAATATTCCTTCCGAAACCAAATCCGGTCAACGGGCCGGCCTCCCGCATGCCCGCTGACCCTGCCGAATTCGACATATCCGAGCTTCGGATAAAGTCCGGGGCCTGGGTCGAGAGCGTGTAGACGCAAGCCATGACGGCGGCGCGGCGGCGGCCCTCTTCTTCCGCCGCCGCCATCAGCTTCCTGCCGATGCCGCTCAGGCGCAGCGATTTTGCGACCCACAGATTGCCGATGAAAAGAACCGAGATGGAAACAGCCGCGTTCTCCCGCCGGCAAGCTCTCCACTCTCCCGCCAGACGATGGCGAAGGCCCCGCGTCTGATCTCAGCGCTCTCGTTGAAGGCACTTATGCCGTCGGAAATCGCGGTCGCGACCTCGGCCGGGACGGGATCGAACGTTTCGAACACCGCTTCCTCGTCGTCGATGGTCGCCATATGATAGCGAGCCGACGGTTCCGGTCCAGCCGTTTCGGCTCGGCGGACGTCCTTGGGGATTAGGCTCCAACGCGGGCATCTCACACATTTTTCTCTCGCTACGCCTGCGCCTGTCTTTTCCGCCGCAATAGCTTCACAATCAACCGACAGAAAGCTGTTCAGGGAAATGACAACCAAGGAATGAAAACATGGCGCCGAACTATACCAGAACTGTCCTGATGACCGCCCTTCTGGCGCTGCCGCCCGCCGCCGCAGCGCCCGCATTCGCGGAGGAGGCAAAAGCGCGCGAGCCGGTAATTTCGGTGACCGGCGACGGCGAATCGTCCATCGCTCCCGATATGGCCGTCGTCAATCTCGCCGTCGTCAAACAGGCGAAAACCGCCCGCGAAGCGCTCGATGAGAACAACAAGGCGATGAACGACGTGCTTGCCGCGCTGAAGAGCGGCGGCATCGCCGAGCGCGACCTGCAGACCTCGGGCTTTTCCATCCAGCCGCAATACAACTATCCGCAGCCGGTCGACGGCCAACAGCAGCAGCCGCAGCTGATCGGCTACCAGACCATCAATTCGATCACCATCCGCCTGCGCGACCTCGCCAAGCTCGGCGCAGTGATCGACCAGTCCGTCAGCCTCGGCATCAATCAGGGCGGCGATATCCAGTTTACCAACGACAAGCCGGACGCCGTGATCGACGAGGCACGCAAGGATGCTGTCGCCAGTGCCGTCAAGAAGGCGAAGACGCTGAGTGAAGCGGCCGGCGTCAAGCTCGGCCGCATTCTCGAGATCAACGAGAATGCGCCGCGCACGATGCCGCAGCCGGTCTATCGCGCCACGATGATGAAGGAAGCCTCCGACGCCGCCGTTCCCGTCCAGGGCGGCGAGAACAATTACAATGTCAGCGTCACCGTGACCTTCGCGATCGAGCAATAAGCATTACAACGCCGCGTGTCTTTTCAGATCCGCGGCGCTCGAACTGCTGACAGTGTCTACCGACTTCCTGCGGATTGAGACACAAACAGAGTTCAGTGTCGCGAGATCTTGGCTCTGGAAATCGGCGAGACCAGCCCATCCGGCTGCCGCCACCTTCTCCCCGCGCGCGGGGAGAAGGGGATATGCCGCGACCTCTCCGTTCCCCACCAACCTCTCGCAGGGCACGTCCCCTCTCCCCGTTTTACGGGGAGAGGGTTAGGGTGAGGGGCAGCCCTTGGCGCGAACCAGACGGGCGTGGACAGGGCCGAGGATGACGCCGGGGAAAGAGCGAGGTTGTCATAAAACTGAACGCCGCGCGTCTTTCCAGACGCGCGGCGCTGTAAAAAGGACTTTCACAAAAAGAAAACCGCCCTTGCCGATCCGGGGAGACTGGCAAAGGCGGTTGTGGCCGCTGCATCGGGGAGACGAGGCGGCATTCTACTTTGATATCAGCGGCGCAGAGCGGGGCAGCCACGGACATTGGCGAAGCTCATCTCATCGGGGCCGCGACGCGTCCAGCCTTGGACGATCACCCGGCGTGGCGTGATGTCGACGACGCGTGCGCGGCGGAAGCCGTAATCCCGGGCGAGGTTTTCGGCGAGCTGCGGATTGCAGCCGCGCGACGGGCGGCCGTAGCCCGGAGGTGGACGATCAAAACCCGGCGGCGGACGGCGGTAATCCTGCGGCGGACCACGGTCCGGCTCGCCGATAATGATATTCAACTGGGCGGCGGCCGGGGCCACCGTGCCGGCCAGGGTGCCGGCTGTCAGCATAACGGCAAGACCCGCCTTTGCCAGAAACTGCATCATCAAAAAACCTTTCGTTTGAAAGTCGGGCCGGTCAAGCCGCCCTCCCCATTGGTCCGCATTACGCCGAAGCGTCATTTGGGAATCAGTCATACAGATGAGAGAAGAGACGGCTGAAAGTGTCAGCGTCAAGGCAGAAACGGACCGGAAGCGCCGCAGCGGCGCCTCCGGCCGTTGTCCTCAGCGCCGGATCAGCGGGCAGCCGCGGACATTCGCGAAGATGATCCTGTCCCAGCCGCGCCGGTCGCGCCCGGCTACGACAACGACCCGGGGCGACATGCGGGTGATATGGGCTCTGCGCAGACCGAAATCACGCGCCTTGTTCACCGCATGGATCGGCGAGCAGCCGCGGATCGGACGATGATATTGCGCCTCGACGACGAAGTTCGTCTGGGGCCCGGCGGCCGCCGCTGTCGAAACCGTGGCCGGCATGGAGCAGAGGGCGAGCAATGCGGCCAGCGAGGCCTTGGCGAGGAAATGCGTCATGGAGTGTCTCCGTCGGTTTGATAGGCTCTCCCTTCAGGGATTGTCTCGACAGTAAACGCTGCAAACTGAACGGTGTTCGAACCACCCATTCAGTTTTCATTCACAAGGATTAACTCTCTCACGGGCTGAGATGCAGGACAATTTCGCGCCGGTGCGGGCGGTCGCGATGTTCGAAAAGATAAAGGCCCTGCCATGTGCCGAGCATCAGCCGCCCTTCCGCAACGGGAATGCCCGTCGAGACCTGGGTCAGCGCCGCCTTGATATGCGCCGGCATGTCGTCTGGCCCCTCGGCCCTATGCACGACCCAGCCCAAGGCAGGGCTGCCTGGGGCATCAGAGCTTGAGCAGCGTCTCGAAGCCGCCATAGATCATCCGCTTGCCGTCGAACGGCATCTGCCACTGGTCGCCCTTGAGCCTCGGATCGGCCATCACCTTGGCATTGATATCGTCGCGCTCCCGGCGCGAGCCGTAGACGATCCAGGAAAACACCACCACCTCATCCTCCTTCGCCTGCACGGCCCGGGGAAAGGAGGTCAGCTCGCCATAGGGCACGTCGTCGCCGATACATTCGACATATTCAAGCGCGCCATACTCCTTCCAGATCGAGCCGGCGAAGGTCGAGAATTCCTTGTAGGCCTCGATATTTCCCTTCGGAACCGCCACGACGAAACCATCGACATAGGACATCTCGCTCCTCCTTCGCGTGTCTGCGCCCGGTTATCACGGAAGAGATAGGAGACTTGCCAAGCGGGTCCAGTCCGCTGCCGAGCGGTTAACCGCGCCCTTATCAGCTTCCTGGGGTTCAGGGCCCGTTGACCAGTTTGAGGATGAGCTGCTGGATATTGCCGCCATCACCCATTTCGATCTTGTCGAAGTCGCGGCCGCGCTGGCGTTGTCTTTGGGAGATCTCGCCGAGCCGTCGGGTGAGCTCGATCCTGATCTTCTTGCAATCGGGATCGTCGGCAATGGTGAGGCCGACGCTCATCGTCTCGATCTCATTGACCATCTCCTTGATGGTCTCGCCATGCACCCGCTCATGCGCCTGCACGCCTGATATGAAGGCCTCCCAGCTGCTCTTCACGGCGGCTGGCAGCGCAGCAGATGGTTTCGGCAGCGTATAGGTGATGATGAGCTTCGGCCGGTTGGTCACGATAACGCAGGCATTTCCCTGCGCTTCGTATTTCCTGGTCCAGGTCAGCTTGAACGTCGTATGCGCGATTGCCCGGCCGAAGCCGCCCGCCTCCGGCCCACGCTCGCCGATCGATGCATAGAGCCCGGCCCCCGACGTGCCTGATATCGAATAGGGCCGCACCTCTTCGACCGCCTGCCACTCGGCCAGCGCCACGGCCGGCACGGAGATGAAAAACGCCGCAAGCACATAGGATAGAAAATTTGTCGTCACGGACGGCTCCGCCGAATGTTGTTTGGGGAGAACCTAACGGGAGCACTCGCCGCTTTCAACGCGTCATGCATCCGCTAGCCCTGCAACGTCTTGACCTTGGTGAGATCCGGGAAGAGCCGCATCCACAGGAGCACGACGACAATCGTACCGAGCCCGCCGACAACGCCGGTGGCGACCGGCCCGAGGGCTGCCGCCATCATGCCGGATTCGAATTCGCCGAGCTGGTTGGAGGTACCGATGAACAGCGAGTTGACGGCACTGACTCGGCCGCGCATCTCGTCCGGCGTCAGCAGCTGCACCAGCGAGCTGCGCACGACGACGCTTACCGTGTCGGACGCGCCGACGACGAACAGCGCTACGACGGAAAGTGCAATATTGGTCGAAAGCGAGAAGACGATGGTGGCGACGCCGAACACGGCGACGGCGGCAAGCATCTTGCGCCCGACATTGCTTTCGAGCGGCCGGCGCGCAAGCACGATCGACATCACGAGCGCGCCGATCGCCGGCGCGGCGCGCAAAAGGCCGAGCCCCCAGGGGCCGGCTTGCAGGATATCGCGGGCAAACATTGGCAGCAGCGCGGTCGCGCCGCCCAGCAGCACCGCGAAGAGATCGAGCGAAATCGTGCCGAGCATCACCGGCCGGCTGCGGATGAAGGAGACGCCGGCAAAGACCGAAGCGAGCGTCACCGGCTCGCGCCTAGCAGGGCTCCATTGCATCCGGATGGAGATGACGTTGAAACTCGCAACGGCAAAAAGCAGCGCGGCAATTGCAAAGGGCGCGACGGGATGGAGGCCGTAAAGCAGGCCGCCGAGCGAGGGGCCGATGATCAGCGCCGTCTGCATCATCGAGGTCGAGGTTGCAACCGCCTTCTGCAGCATTGAGGCCGGCACGATGTTCGGCAACAGCGCCGCCATGGTCGGGCGCTCGAAGGCAACGACGGCGCCGAGCACCATGACGGCGGCGAGGATGCCGGCCGGCGTCAGCCATTGCTGCCAGGTAGCGATCGCCAGCACCAGCGCCGTCACCGCCTCGATCAATTGGCAGACAAGCCCGATGCGCCGCCGGTCCAACCGGTCGGCGACATGGCCGACGACGAAGGTCAGCACCACCATCGGCAGGAACTGGCAGAGGCCGACGAGGCCGAGCGCAAAGGCGCTGTGCGTCTGGTCGTAGATCATCCATCCCATGGCGATGCCAATGGACTGGAAGGAGAGCGAGGAAAAAACGCGGGAGGCAGCGAAATTCAGATAGCCGGGGTGGCGAAGAACGCTCCCCGGTCCTTGGGATATATCCATTGCGATGTCACCGGCCGGCTACGGTCGCGCCAGCCTTTATAAGGAGTTTTTAAGAGGTCGGAGCGGTGTTCTGCCCGAATGGGCGATTTGTCAATCGCAAGGCGCAGCCGCCGCCGGTTTGTACTGGTCTCACCTCGTCAGCATATCAATTATCAATGATCGCTTATATCGGATATCGATTTCCGATATGACAGCCGCATGCCCTAATCTCCTCTTGTCATAAACAAAGAGGCTCTCGATGACCTTTGATACAACCGCAAGCGCACTGACTGCAGGTCAGCATGCAACGCTTGAAACCTTCTACGGCGCATTCACCCGCAAGAACCCCGATCTTCTCGACGAAGCCGTCACATCGGGCTGGCAGGATATTCCGCTCGCCCCCGGCCAGGGTCCCGGCCCAGCTGGGCTGAAGCCGATCATCCTCGGCTTCATCGAATCCCTGCCGGATGTGGAGATCGTTGTCGACGAAGTGATCGGTTTCAACGATCGCGCCGGCGTTCGCGCCCGTATTGTCGGCACCCAGCGCGGCGCGCTCTTCGGCATTCCGGCCACGAACCGCCGGATCGAGATCGCGCTCCATGAATTCCACCGCTTCGAAGGCGACAGGATCTCCCATACCTGGCACCTCGAGGACTGGTTCGGCATGCTGCACCAACTCGGCGCTTGGCCGCCGAAGGCGGTGTCCCTGCATCCGGAGAGCGCGTGATGAAGGCCGCCCGTATCTATGCCCACGGTGTAATCGACGATATCCGGATCGAGGATGTGCCGGAGCCGGTACCCGGCCTCGACGAGGTGCTCATCCGCGTCGAGGCAGCCGCCCTCAATCCAATGGATAACAAGCTGCTTGCCGGATATCTGAAGGACTTCTTCCCCCTCGCCTTCCCCTATACGCTCGGAACCGATCTCGCTGGAACGGTGGTGGCAACAGGTCCGCTCGTCGCCACCGTCAGGCCAGGTGTAAGAGTGATCGCGCGCACAGACCCAACGAGCGGCGGCGCCTTCGCCGAACTGGCGGCCGTGCCCGCCCGACTGGTTGTTCCAATTCCGCGCGATCTGCCGTTCTTAAACTTTGCCGGCCTGCCGACGGCTGCGGCCAGCGCCTGGCAGGCGCTGTTCGAGGCCGGAGCCATCCAGCCCGGCCAATCGGTGCTCATCCATGCCGGCGCTGGTGGCGTCGGCAGCTTCGCCGTTCAGCTCGCAAAGCGTGCCGGCGCGCATGTGACGGCGACAGCCTCTGCGGCCAATCTCGATCTCGTCCGCTCGCTCGGTGCCGACCGGGTGATCGACTATCGCAACCAGGATTTTACTGCCGTCGCTGGGGCCGTCGACCTGGTGATCGACACGGTCGGCGGCGAAACGCTGGAGCGCTCGCTCGGCGTCATCCGCCCCGGCGGCAAGCTCATCGGCCTTTCCGCACCGTTCGACACCGAAGGGCCGAAGGCGCGCGGCATCGATGCGCAGTTTCTCTTTCATGAGAGCGATGCCGGCCGCCTGGCCGCAGTGGCAGCACTCGCCGCAGATCGTCGTCTCCAAAGCGTCATCGGCCAGGAGTTCGCCCTTGCGGACACGGTCGAGGCTTTGCGGTCCCTTTCGAAGGGCGGCGCCCGCGGCAAGACCGTGGTGAGACCCTAGAACAGGATGATTTTAGGCCTGTTCGGCCTAAAGTCTGAATCTGTTCTCAATGAAAGAGTTAGAGCATGATGTCGTCCGAAAACCGCTCACACTTTTCGGCATCATGCTCTAAACGAGGCGGCTGATGCCAAAAGCGGGATCAGCGCAATTCCTCGGATTGATCCTGCTTCGCGGCCGCGACGGAGCGGATCAGTTCGCGGAACCACTGCTGCCCGACATGGGAATCGTTGCGGCGATGCCATGACAGCGCAAAGGAGACCGGCAGCAGTTCGATCGGCGGCTTGTGGATCGACAGCCGGGCGCGGCTGTCCGAGACCTCGACGACGCCGCGCATCAGCGTGGCGACGAGATCGGTCTCGGCGACGATCGCCGGCGCCGCATACATTTGCGGCAACGTCAGGCCGAGCCTGCGGCGCAGACCGAATTCCGAAAGCTTCCGGTCGACATGGCCATAACGATCGCCTTCCGGTGATACGAGCAGGTGGTCGAGAGCGACGAAGGTTTCGAGATCAAGACCTCTTGCCGCGGGATGATCGGCGCGGACGATCGAAACGAAGCTCTCCTCGAAAAGCAGCCGGGAAAGGATGCGTGGCGACGAGGAGACCGGCACGCCGACCGCCGCATCCACCTCGCCGGCGTCGAGCATCTCCACCGCCCTTTCCCGGGCAACGAAACCCTTGACGTCGACGCTGATTTTTGGCGCGGCCTGCCTGATCGCCGCCAGCAGTTTCGGCAGAAGCACGAAGGCTGGATGTTCGGAAAGACCGAGCCGGAACGAAGCCGATGACGACCGCGGATCGAAGACGCCACTGAAAGCCAGCGCCTCTTGCGCATGCCGCAGAGATTTTCCGATCGGCTCGGCCAGATCGAGCGCCCGCGGTGTCGGCTCCAATCCGCTCGGGCTGCGCACGAAGAGCTCATCCTGAAAAAGCTGCCGTAACCTGGCAAGTGCTGCACTCATTGCCGGCTGGGTGCGGCCGATGCGGGCGCCAGCCCGGGTGACGCTGCGCTCCGCCATGATCGCGTCGAAGGCGACGAGGAGGTTGAGATCGACCGCTTGAAGACTATTCATGATGTGGATGATGCCCGTCAACTACTATAGACTGGCAGCATGTTGAAAACCCTCTTTATGTGCAAGAGCCGTTGACGTTTAGCGCGGCTCCCTGGAGATGCTGAGATAGCCGGGATCGAATTCGGCGATCTCCTGCAGGCGTTCCCAGTCGACGATGGTAATCGTTCGGTACTCCCAGGTGAACACGCCCTCGCGCCTTAGGGCCTGCAATGTCTTGTTCAGGTGGACGACGGAGACGCCGAGCACGTCGGCCATCTCGATCTGCGTCAAAGGAAACTGGAAGCTTGGGCCGCGCGTCCGCTTCACCACCTGCAGCCGCACGAAGAGCTCGCAGACGAGATGGGCGATATGGGCGCGCTTGGAGCGCCGGCCCATGGCGACGATCCACTCGCGGTGGATGGCGCCATCGACCAGCGTGTCGAGCCAGAGCAGCCGGGTCAGATGCGGCATGCTTTCGGTGATCGCCCTGAGGTCGGCGTGATCGGCGAAAGCGACGCGACAGGACGACATCGCAACGACGCCATGATCCATCTTCTTGATTGGGAAAGCGTGCAGATCGACAAAATCGCCAGCGACGTGCAGCGCGGTGATCTGACGACTGCCATCGGCCATCACCCTGTAGCGGGCCGCAAAACCATCGAGCAGCAGCGTGCTGTAGGTCGGACGGCTTCCTTCGGAGACGAGATCCTCTCCGGCAAGGAAGTGCCTCTCCTTGACGATGATCGCTCTGAGATGATTTTCCTCCTCGGCCGACAACACATCGCGACTTCCAAGGTTCAGCAGCAGCGGCTCGATCACGGGCTTGTCTGCCGATATAGGAAAAGTCTCCCGATCATTTCGATGCGACCTGTATTTTCTTTAAGAATCAATGCCTAACCTCGGAACAATTGTCTTCTCTGTGATTTCTCCCTGTGACGCGCAGGAAGAAACATGGCTCGCTACTATTTCGATCTACACAACGGCGAAGGTCCCACGCGCGACGAGCACGGCACCGAGCTCAAATCTCGCGAAGACATTCCGAAAGAAGTGACCCGCATCCTGCTGGATGTGGCCCGTGACGAACTGCCCGCAGGTGATCGCATGACCATCGCCGTCACCGTTCGCGACGAAAGCGGCGAGCCGGTCACGGTTGCCAGTCTCGTCTTCAGCAATGAATGGCTCGACGTCTTACGATAGCGGCGGCCGTTCAAAGGTTGCCGCCGATTACACATACGCACCAATCCGACTCGGTCGATTAGCGCGACGCTAAGTCCCGCCTTCACCGCGGGCAATTAAATTTGACATAGTTTCCGAATGCTTTGGTCTGGATCGAGGGGGATCACAGCCCAGCAAACCGATCACGGCTACTTCGGAATTTCTTCGAGAATCAGTCGTATTTCCGCAAGCGGCGTACGGCTTTCATCGAAGAGTTCCACCGACATCATGTTCAGAGGTGCAGCAGGCAGGCCTTCGGCGGCCATCTCAGCCAACACGCGCCGTGCCTCCGCTTTCGCGGCTTCGATGGATTCAAAATCATAGGCCGTCTCGGTCGTCCCGGCGCCATCACGATCGAAAAGTTGAAAGTAGAATTTCGGCACGACGCACCCCGCTAAATGAGCCTAACGGGCTGGCAGCACACAAGTTCCGCCGAAACGGGTCTCCGTGTCATGCGTATCGTCAGAAGGCGCCGGCTTCCGGAGAGGCCATCTCCTCGATGCCATCGACACGGTCGGGATAGAAGGCGAGATGGTCCTTGATGCTGCTGACCGCGGCATTCGGCGCCTCATAGGTCCAGACGGCATTCTTCGAGCGCTCGCCGCCCGGAATGATGCTGTAATAGGAGGCGTCGCCCTTATAGGGGCAATGGCTGCTGTGGTCGGTGCGTTGAAGCAGCGACATGTCCACATCCCTGCGCGGAATATACTGCACCGGCGGATAGGAGGCCTCGCGCAGCGTCAGCGCATTGCGGGTATCGGCAATCGTCTTGCCGCCGAGCGTGACGACGACACGGGAGGGATTGTGCTCGACGGTGATCGGATGATCCGGCCCCGGAATCTTGATCGACTTATCTGACATCGGGTTCGTCTCCAGAAGCTATCGATCGCATAGAGATAGGGCGGCATGCGGCCGGCCCAAGGGCTCGAATGCAGCTTTCCCTGAAATGCTGCGCCACTAGAACTCGAAACGCGGCGATACCGGACTTAGCATCGCCATTTTCGGCGCCGCCGGCCAGTGCCGTGCAAGCGCATCTGCAACTGTTTCGATCAGCCTGGCGATGTCGTCGCCGGCGGAGGCGTGCAGAGCCTCGGCGACGATCAGCACCGAGCGCGTGGTCTCCCGCACCGCCGAAAGCCCGCTCTGCCGGTTCGTCCAGCGCCGCGCATGCGCCCTGTCATCACCGTCTGCAAAGATCACTTCGTTCGCCTCCGGATGTTCGCTCTCGCCGGCGAAGGTCAGATAGGTCTCGTCACCTCTGGCGCGCCGGACTTCGAGATCGCCAGCGATCTTTTCAGTGTCGAAGACCGCGATCGGAATGGCAAAGGCGAGCGAAATCGCATTGCAGAGATCGATGAGCGGATGCAGGCGCGGCAGTGCATGTTCCTGGCGGAAGCGACGCAGCAGCGCCTCGGAAGCGCAGCGATATTGCGTCGGCTTCAGCCCCATGCGGGAAAAGCCGCGCCGCCAAGCCTGGATCTCGGGAAATTCGCCTTCCTGCGCTTTGGCCAGCCGGGCCTCGGCGATTGCGTTGAAGTCTGCGATCGCCGCCTCGACATCGGCATCCGCATGGATCCCTCCCGCATGCAGCGCACCGGCGCGAAGCTCGGGAAAAGCCTGCCATATGGCATCGGAATGGCTGAACTGCATGATCTATCTCCCCCCGGCAAGTTTCACTGTACGGCTCCCGGCAAAGGCAAGCCCGAGCACGGCCGCAAGCACGCAGGCAATGCCGGCGATCTGGTTAAGCCCGACCGGCTCGCCAAGGATGACGAACGCAAGCATGACGGCGGAAACCGGAGCCAACGCGGTAAAGAGCGCCGCCTCCGTGCCGCTCACCCTTTCTGCCCCCGCATACCACAGCAGAAATCCGCCGACGGTCGGCACCAGCGCATAATATACGACGGCGGCGACAGCGCTTGCGGAAATACCATGTGCGAAAGGCACTTCGAACATGGCGGGGATGGCGGCGACGATAAAACCGATGCCGGCCATCAGCGTCGACTGCGCAAGCGGCGCAATCTCCGTTTTCAATCTTTTGTTGAGCAGGATGAACAACCCCTCGCAGACGACGGCGCAGAAGATCAACGCATTGCCGGCCAATGATCCGCCTGCCGCATCCGGCGTGAAGGCGATCGACAGCACGCCTGATGTCGCAAGCGACACCGCGAGAAGCAGGGCGCGCTGCGGGCGTTCGCGAAGCAGCAGGATGGAGATTGCGGCCGAAACCACTGGCAGCGTGCCGATGATGACGCCGGCATCGGCCGCCGAGGTCAGGCTGAGGCCGGAGATCAGCAGTGTCGTATAACCGACGCTGCCGGCCCCGGCCTGGATGATGACGATGAGCCGGTCATGTCGAGAAAACCTCGGCAGCCGCGCGCCAGTAGCCCGCATCAGCAGGAGTAAGACCGGAAAGGCGATGGCAAAGCGCAATGCGGTGGCGCTGAACGGCGGCAGACCCGACGCGATCAGCTTGCTTGCGATCACAGTGCTTCCGACAGTCAGCATCGCCAGCGCCAGATAGACATAACCTTGAACCTGCCTCGACATTCAGCGTCTCCTGTTGGATGCGCCGAGAAAACAGCAGGATTGGATCAGGGTCTTGAACGAAATTGCAGGTGCAAAGTAGGCGCTCAGAGAAAGGCGCCGGCATAGAGGCGCGGCGACAGACCGTATTTGCGCACGAAGACCCGCGTCATGTGGCTCTGATCGGCAAAACCGCTGGCAAAGGCCGCTTCCGCGAGCGGCATGCCCTGAGCGATCAGCCGGCGAGCGATATGGATGCGGGCCTGGACGAGATAGGCGTGCGGCGTCAATCCGGTCGCCTTGGCAAAACCGCGCAGCACCTGGAAACGGCTGAGCCCGCTTTCCCTGGAGAGATCGGCAAGCGAGACGGCGGCAAGCGGATCGTCATCGATCAGATCTCGGGCCGCACGGATCGACGCCGGCACCGGTGGTCGCTCTTCGGCATCACAGCGCTCCCGCATGACATCGGCGACGAGTTGCAGAATCAGTTCCTCGCGAAACAGCCGATCCGCCGCTCGGCCGCGGGTCACCGCGTCAAACAGCGTCTCGAAACGGGCGGCGATCGCCGCATTGCGGATGACCGGATGCGGGATTTCCGATCGCCTCCCCCCGCCTTCGCTGATCTCTTGCGACAGGCAGCCGACGATGCCGCGATCGAAATAGAGGATGCGCCACGACCGCACCTCGCCGATCGGGGCGCCATCATGCACCTCGTTCGGATTGACCGTGATGATGTCGCCGGCCTCAGCCTCCACCATGCCGCGGCCGCTAAGCGACGACTGCGCCCCGGCGGAAATCAGGCCGATACCGAACTGCTCATGCGTATGCCGGGAGAAGCTGTGATGCGTTTCCGCCTCCACCGCTTCGATGCCTGATAGCGCCGAGCGCAACATCCTGAACTGGTTTTTCGCCATTCTCTGCCCGCAGGTCCGATCCCGGCCACTCTGCCAGCCGCCGTGAGATGACGCAATCATTGCGGCTAAGATGCTTGCCTAGAAGAATTCGTCGAGCAGCTGATAATAATCAAGTCTCGCCAGATCCGTGGCCGGCATGCCGTAGCGATCAAGGAAGGGCTGCACCAGCGCCTCGCCGAAATTATAGGCGACGCTGCGGCAGGCGAGTGCGATATCCTGATAGCGGTCAGCGACGCCGAGACGACTGCAGTCGATATAGCCGGAGAACCCGTCTTCCGAAGCGATGAAATTCGGCAGGCAGGCATCACCATGGGTAACGACGAGATCCTCGCTGTCCGGCCTCCCGCTTTGGAGTTCGGCAAACAGAGCTTCGGCACTCTTTCCAAGCCGCGTCTCATCGAAATCGGTCTCGTCGACGATGCCGGCCTGCATCCGCGCCTTTGCGGCCGCGATTCGCCTCTCCCGCCGATGGTCGAACGGGCAGGATGCGATCGGCAGGCGATGCAGTTCGAGGAGCGCCGCAGCCAACAGCTCGACCCGCGCAAGCGGCGTCAGCACCGATGCGCGCGCGAGATCACCCCCTGGGAGCGCGCTGATCAGCAGCCGATTGTGCACACCATCGCTGTCCTCCGCGATGATATCGGGACATGGCAGACCGGAAGCCTTGAGCCAATGAAGCCTGGCTGCTTCGTCAGCGAGTTCGCCGAAGGGACCGGCCTCTTCGACTTTCAGATAAAGCGTCGGCAATCCAAGCGCTTCCAGCCGGAAGACGCGCGCGGCGGAACGGCCGAGCGCATCGCGTTCGAACCGGTAGCCGGCCAGACGGGCATCAAGCGCGCCCGCTGACGGTGGTTGATCCTCTTGGAAAATCGACATGATATCTGGGCCATTGATGCTGGCGCATTATCCCGACAAGGCGGGGCACCGCAAGCGGCGCGATCGATCAGCACACATTGGCAGACTGAGCGAGCCTTCTCCGACCTCAATGAACGGTTTCGACGGGCGCGGCTTCGAGAAGAATTTCGAAAGCCTCTTCCAGAGCAGCCACCAGAATATCGGTCAACTCGTCGCCTTTGTTTTCCAGGAACAGCGCAATGACGGCTTCGTCCTGTCGCTCAAAAAAACGCTCAATCTCGTTCGACATATCATCTGTCCTTTTCTTCACCGGAATCATCACGGCCATGAGAAAAGGCTAGGTGCGGTTCCTTGCGCGTGGCTTGTTCCCGAATGAGACGCAATCCAGGATCGCTAGGACTAGTCACGAATTTCATATTTCGCATACTGACTGCGGGGGATCAATCCACCAACTTCGTGGGCAAACGACACGACCTTCGTGGCTTCCTCATCAACCTCGCAACGGAAACGAACCTGGTACCAGCCCTTGACCGTGCCAAAGGCGGCATCTCTCACATCAAGGATGGTACCGGTTCGCAATCCAAAACTAGGCAATGCGGACGGGAAATAACGCGGCGAACCGTGAACGAGTTGGCCCTGAAGCTCGGTGGCGCAAAGCGTGGCCACTCGCTCTTTGCGCGGAAGACCGCTGACCGCAGTTTGCGCAAACAAACTGCCATCTTCCGTCCGTGAAAACAGAGTTTTTGCCTTGGGCAGATCGTCTTTAGCTATCACTTTCGGTTTCTCAGCGGTCTGCTGCTCCGGCGGCTTGGCCCGCTCGATACTTGTATTGGCTTCGCCAGAGACGCCTGTCGGCGGCCCATTACGCTCTGGGGAAACGTCAGTCATCGCGACCTCAGGAAGCTTCACATCGTCCGGCACCGGCTTTGACGGAGGCTCCTCAGTTTTTGGTTTTTCTGCAGCAGCCTTTGTCGGCATCTGCTCCGGTTCGGCATCGTGCTGCGGCGGAGTTGTTGCGGGTTTGGTTTCGCCCTGAGGAGAGTTTCCCGCCAACGACTTTTCGGGGCCGCTATTCCTCTCGCCAAACTCGATGACAGGGCTCAGAGTCGGCATAGGCTTCGGCTTGGCTTGCTCGGGAGTCTTGCCGGCCGGCGGTGGCGGTGGTGGCGGTGGTGGAGGCGGCGGAGGCGGAGGTGGTTCCTTCTTGGCCTCTTCCGGCGGCTTCGGCTCCGGTGGTTTTTCCTTGGGCTCCGGTTTCTTGTCCTCCGGCGGCGGAACGAGCTCCACCTTCACGCTTTCGTCTTCGGCAGGCTTCGGCTCGATCTTCGGCAGCCCGAAAATCAGAAGAGCAAGGATAGGAATATGCGCAGCAACGGACGCGACGACGCCCCAGCGGATTTCAGGCCGCTGCTTTCCCGTTTCGTGCTGCGTTTCCGCCGGTTCTACGTCTTCTTCTGTCACAGCAGCGATGTGGCCTCTAAAGCCGGCAGCATCAAGCCACAAAAGAAAAAAACCGCGTGATCGCAGCAGCGGCGAGAGTTATTGGTCGGCGGCTCCATCGTCGGCCACCAGATTGTGCTCTTGCCATTCGCCTTGCGGAATGGCATCGCCGACGAGAAAGGCAAAGGACACCACCTTGCCGGAGCCGGCATCGAGCTCGCATTTGAACTGAATGTTGTACCACTTCCGTTTGCTGCGGAAGGCGCCGCCCTTCACCTCGACATTGTTGCCGCTGACCTGCTCCGCCGCCATCGCATAGGGCGCAAGCGCATCCGGCGCCATGGCCGGCTGCGCCCGGCGCACCTGCTCCAGCGCCTCGAGGTCACAGAGCTGCAGATTGCGCTCGCTACCACCAAGACCACGTAGCGCCTCGCGGGCGCGGCGGCTGCGTCGATCGGCTAGGACCTTGTCGGAAAACAGCTGTCTTGCCTCGACGAATTCCGCCGGCTTTGGCATTGGCAAAGTGATCGGTGCCACAGATGGCATTGCCGCAGCAGGCGGATTATTTGTAACCGGCGCCGCCGGCTCGGCTTCGGGTTTTGCCGCTTCAGGCTTTGCCTGTTCCGGCGAAGGCGCCTTGACAGGCTCGGGCATGTTCAGCGGTTCCGCAGCCTGCGGGACGATCTCCACCGAGAGGCCGTCATCCGGCGATGGCAGCGGCGGCTCGGCCTTCGGCAACAGCAGCAGAAGGACCAGGATCGCGATGGCATGCAGCGCGAACGACGCCGCAGCGCCCCGCTGCATCCCGTCATCCCATTTGCCCGCCGCCAGTTCCATCGGTCAGGAAGCGGCTGTCGGGCGATCGATGACGATCATGAAACTGAGGAGCGCTTTCATCATGAGCTTGCCGAAAAGTCGGGCCGGAGCCTGCCGCGGAAATTGAAGCACGCCGCAACACTGCCAGCGCAGCGAGTACTCCGCAACGTCTAAGATCGACGATCGCCGGCCCTAGAGCCTTTCCGGGTTAGATTGAAGCATTCTGCCGGAGCAGGTTTTCGTCAGGGCAGAGGCGATTGGCGACGGGCATACCCCAAGGTACGTCCGAGCCGATCGCCTCTGATCCTGGCGGAAAGATGCCCGGCCCTTCGGGTTGGCTGAAACGGGCCGGCTGATCGATCGGCCGGCTTGGCCGTAGAGATGGGCTACGACGCGCGCCGGCCGGTCGACCATCCGACTCCGTTTGAGCCAACAGAATGCTGCAATCTAACCCGGAAAGGCTCTAGCTACCCGAGCGAGCCGATGAGATCCCGGTAGGCGGCCTCCGGGAACGCCTTCAGCGTCTCCGTGCGGACATTGCCGCCCATCGCCAGCGAGAGGGTAAAATGCGCCATGACTGCGTCATCGGGCGCCTCGCAGACGGCGACCATGTCGTGCCCGCCCATCGTCAGAAAGAACTGGTTGAAGGAGCCGCCGACGCCGGCGAGCAATTTTTTCGCCGCATCGAGCCGTTTTGCCGAGTCGCGGACATTGCGGATGCCCTGATCCGTCCAATTGATCAAAAGAATGTAAGTGGTCATGTCGCACCTCCCAGAGCATGGCGCCGAAAAGTGTCAGCCGTTTTCGGACGACGTCACGCTCTATTTCTTTGATGTGGATCCGAATTCAGATTTCAGGCCTGTCCGGCCTGAAACTATCCGGATCTAGCGGAGGATTCGTTCACGCAGGCACACGTCAGCTCGCGATCGCGGGTTGCGATCGATGCCTTCCCCCGTAGCCGGATTATAGGCTTGTCACCCTGGAGGGACAAGAAAGATGCCGGGATCATTGGTATTAATCACAAAAGGAAAAGCCGGGCGCGAAGCCCGGCTTTTCCAATCAGAACGACGTGGCCGAAGCCTTAGCTGTCGAGGAAGCTTCTCAGCTTTCTGGAGCGGCTCGGATGCTTCAGCTTGCGCAGCGCCTTCGCCTCGATCTGTCGGATACGTTCGCGGGTGACCGAGAACTGCTGACCGACTTCTTCGAGCGTGTGGTCGGTGTTCATGCCGATGCCGAAGCGCATGCGCAGAACACGTTCTTCGCGTGGTGTCAGCGAGGCAAGAACGCGGGTCGTCGTCTCGCGTAAGTTCGCCTGGATGGCGGCGTCGATCGGCAGCAGCGCGTTCTTGTCCTCGATGAAATCGCCGAGATGCGAATCCTCTTCGTCGCCCACCGGGGTTTCGAGCGAGATCGGCTCCTTGGCGATCTTCAGGACCTTGCGGACCTTTTCGAGCGGCATGGCCAGCTTTTCCGCCAGTTCTTCCGGCGTCGGCTCGCGGCCGATCTCGTGCAGCATCTGGCGCGACGTGCGGACGATCTTGTTGATCGTCTCGATCATGTGCACCGGAATGCGGATCGTGCGGGCCTGGTCGGCGATCGAACGGGTGATCGCCTGACGGATCCACCATGTCGCATAGGTCGAGAACTTGTAACCGCGGCGGTATTCGAACTTGTCGACCGCTTTCATCAGGCCGATATTGCCTTCCTGAATGAGGTCGAGGAACTGCAGGCCGCGGTTCGTGTATTTCTTGGCGATGGAGATGACCAGGCGAAGATTCGCTTCGACCATTTCCTTCTTGGCGATACGCGCTTCGCGCTCGCCCTTCTGCACCATATGGACGATGCGGCGGAATTCCGAGATCGAGATACCGGTTTCGGTCGCCAGATTCTGGATTTCCTGGCGAATGTCGCGGATCGTCGTGTTTTCGCCCCTGGCGAATTCCTTCCAGCCGCGGGCGGCCAGATTGCCGATCGACTTCATCCAATTCGGATCGAGCTCGGCGCCCTGGTACTGTTCCAGGAAGGAGTCACGCTTGACGCCATAGGATTCGGCCAGACGCAGCAGGCGGCCCTCGTTGGAAACGAGGCGCTTGTTGATGTCGTAGAGCTGCTCGACCAGGGCGTCGATGCGGTTCTGGTTCAAGGACAGAGACTTGACGGCCTTGATGAGCTCATCCTTGAGCTCCTTGTAACGGCGCTCCTGGGCAGTGGACAGCGTGCCGGAAGCCGACAGCCGCTGCTCGACCTGCTGGTCCTGCAGCTTGCGCAGCTTCTTGTAAGTCTCGGCGATCGTATCGAGCGTCTCCATCACCTGCGGGCGAAGCTCGGCTTCCATCGCCGCCAGCGAAAGGTTGGATTCGTCCTCGTCCTCTTCCTCCTCTTCGGGAGGCAGGCCTTCGCCGCCGACATCGGTGATGTCGTCGTCACCGGAGCGGGCGCGACGGGTCTTTTCCTTCTCTTCTGCGAGCTTGCGATCGGCCTCGATCTTCTCCGGGCTCTGGAACTGCGGTGCAGCCTTGGCTTCAGGGCCGGAATAGGTCGTTTCGAGATCGATGATCTCGCGCAGCAACGTCGTGCCTTCGTTGAGCTCGTCGCGCCAGATGATCAGCGCCTGGAAGGTCAGCGGGCTCTCACAGAGGCCCGCGATCATCGTTTCGCGGCCGGCCTCGATACGCTTGGCGATCGCGATTTCGCCCTCGCGGGACAGAAGCTCCACCGAGCCCATCTCGCGCAGGTACATGCGAACCGGATCGTCGGTACGGTCGGTCGGTTCTTTCTTCTTGGCGGTCGCTAGCGCCGTGCCGCTCGAAGGCGCGAGTTCGCCGCCTTCGCTCTCCTCCTCGCCGCCGGCGTCGTCGTCATCGCTGCCGCCGGAAGCACCGGCTTCCTCGGCTTCCTCGTCTTCGATGACGTTGATGCCCATGTCGGACAGCATCGACATCGTGTCTTCGATCTGCTCGGACGTCACTTCTTCGGACGGCAGGACCGCATTGAGCTCGTCCATGGTCACGTAGCCGCGCTTCTTGGCGGCTTTGATCATCTTCTTGACCGCGTCGTCGGAAAGATCGAGAAGAGGGCCGTCGCTTGCGCCGTCGCGTTCGACTTCCGCGTCTTCGTTCTCTTTGACCTTGGTTGCCATTTATATCGTCGCCTTCCTGACGCTATCCAATCTCGCTACGGTGAACGGGCTGTCTCAGGGCCTGACGCGCCGCACGCGCCGCCCTCGAATCACCTTTGCCCACCTAACGGGATGACATTTAAAGCCTGATTAACCACGATTACCGGCACCGGACAGCAAAGCTTTCTTGCTTTTGGATTTCCGGCCATGGTTGCGCGATCCGCCTTGACCCAGTTCACCATTCAACAAGTCGAACGGTGATTCCCACATTTTTTGTTCTCGTCAAGCTTTTCCAGAAAAAAAGCCCACAAAAATACGGAAAAAGCCTTATCCACAGGCTTTGAACCGCGGCAGCGATTGCGAACCCTTATTTAAGATGCTGCGAACGAAAGACAAGGGCAGCAAGAATTTTGCCCGCCGCGCGGTCTTATACGCAGGATTTTCTGCCGGTTTTGCTGTTGTGCCGGCGGCAAAAACCGTTCGACCCCTCACATCCAGTCCATGACAACCTTGCCGGAGTTGCCCGACCGCATCGCCTCGAAGCCGTCGCGAAAATCGTCGATGCCGATCCGGTGGGTGATGATGGGCGCAAGGTCGAGGCCGCCCTGGACGAAGGCGATCATCTTGTACCAGGTCTCGAACATCTCACGACCGTAGATGCCCTTGAGATTGAGCATCTTGAAGATCACCTTGTTCCAGTCGATCTCGAAGCCCGCCGGCGCGATGCCGAGAATGGCGATCTTGCCGCCATTGTTCATCTTGTCGATCATGTCGCGGAAGGCAGGTGCGGCCCCCGACATTTCGAGCCCGACGTCGAATCCCTCCGTCATGCCGATCGCCTTCATCACGTCGGCGAGGTTTTCCTTCGATGCGTCGACGACATGGTCGATGCCGAGCTTGCGCGCCAACTCCAGCCGGTGGGGATTGATATCGGTGATGACGACCTTGCGGGCGCCGGATCGCTTGGCGACGAGCGCGCCCATGATGCCGATCGGCCCGGCGCCGGTGACGAGCACGTCCTCGCCGACGAGATCGAAGGAAAGCGCGGTGTGCACGGCATTGCCGAACGGATCGAAGATCGCGGCGATCTCGTCGGAAATATCATCCGGGATCGGCACGACATTGCTTTCGGGAATGCAGACGAATTCGCCGAAGGAGCCCGGGCGGTTGACGCCGACGCCGAGCGTGTTGCGGCAGAGATGCCCCCTGCCCGCCCGGCAGTTGCGGCACTTGCCGCAGACGATATGCCCCTCGCCGGAGACCCGCTCGCCGACATGATAGCGGGTGACCGCCGAGCCGATCTCGGCGATCTCGCCGGAGAATTCATGGCCGACCACCATCGGCACGGGAATGGTCTTCTGCGCCCACTGGTCCCAGTTCCAGATATGGACGTCGGTGCCGCAGATCGCCGATTTCTTCACCCGGATCAGCACATCGTTCGGCCCGACCTCAGGCACAGGCACATTCTCCATCCAAAGCCCGACCTCCGGTTTCGCTTTGACCAGCGCCTTCATCATGTTCGACATCGACAATATCCGCCCTTGTTCTGGTGCTCGACTTCGCTACTCCCTCTTCTCCCCGTCGGGGAGAAGGTGCCGTAGGGCGGATGAGCGACTATCTGGGTTGTCAAGTTGCGCATTCGAATTCTCTTCGCGCATCCCGTGCTTTTGCATTGAGAATGACCAGCAGTTTTCGGGCGAGCGCAATGCGGATAACCATTTTTGGCTTGCCAGCGCTCTGCAACCTTTGCCTGAAGGCAGCCAAATGCGGATCGTACCTGGCCGCGGTGGCGGCGACCAGGAACAGGATGCCACGCGGTCCGGAGCGCCCGCCGCGCACCGGCCGGGGTCCGCTGCGTTTGCCGCTATCGTTGGCAATCGGCGCCAGGCCGGCCAGTTTGACGATCGCCTTGTTGGAGATTCGGCCGATTTCGGGCAGTTCGGCCATCAGCCGGGCAACGGTACGGTCCGCCACCCCCTTGATCGAGCGAAAGGCTTGGTTGAGGCAGGCCCAGAGCGGATCGTCGTCGATCATCGAGGCAATCTCGCCCTCAAGGGTGCGGCTCTGGCGCACCAGAAGCGCGATCACTTCGTCGAGGCTTGCCACACTCTGCTGATCGCGGGCAGCACTGCGGCGCTGCCTCTGGACGGTCAGATCGCTGGTGACCTGAGACAGCCGCGTCATCAGCGCCGACAGCCGCAGCTGCGCGGCTTTCGGCGGCGGCAGGGCAGACAGCCGCCTGGCCTCGGCATAATGGGCGATCATCGCCGCATCGATCCGGTCGGTCTTTTCCAGAAAGCCCATGGCCTCGGCAAAGCGGCGCACATGGCGCGGATTGGCAAGCGCGCAGGCGATCCCCAACTCCCACAACAGCAGGAAGGCCGAACGCTCGTAGCCGCCCGACGCCTCCATGACGACGAGCTCGACACCCTGCTCCCGGCAGAGCGCAGCCAGCGCGCCGATGCCGGCCGCATCGTTGCTGAAACGCTCAAAAACCCCGGACGGGCGGATAAACGCATCCAGCCAGTCCTTCGAAACATCCACTCCACATATAACTCTGTTCACGGTAACCTGCCTTGTGCGTGCGGTTGAAGCCAAGCGACTATTCGGTCGTACGTGACGATGACGAAGATCCCAGGCTCATCCACGGTTGTAACCGGAGGGGGAAACGGGCGACTTCGTCACGCCTCTGGCTGGGTGGCCACCCAGCCAGAGGCTCAATCGCTTCCATCGCACATAAAATCTAACATGCAGATACAAGGGGGCGGCACGGCACGCCATATAAACCTTACGTTGTTCCTCGCTTGCCGCTCGAAACGTCGCTTCGCTCCGCCCCCTCATCTGTCCTGACGGACATCTTCTCCCCGCTGGGGAGAAGGGGAAAGCCTTTCTCAAATCACACCCAGTTCCCGCCCTGCCTCGGCAAAGGCCGCGATTGCCCGCTCCACATCCGCCCGCGAATGCGCCGCCGACATTTGCGTGCGGATGCGGGCCTGGCCATTCGGCACGACGGGGAAGGAGAAGCCGATCACATAGATCCCCTTCTTCAGCATCAGGCTTGCCATATCCTGGGCGAGCTTGGCATCACCCAGCATGACGGGGATAATCGGATGGCCTTCGCCGGCAAGCGTGAAGCCGAGCTTGGTCATTTCGGTGCGGAACAGATCGGCATTGTCGGAAAGGCGCTTGCGCAAGGCATCGCCATTTTCGATAAGGTCGAACACCTTGAGCGAGGCGGCGGCGATGACGGGCGCCAGCGTGTTAGAGAACAGATAGGGCCGCGAGCGCTGCCGCAGCCACTCCACAACTTCGGCCTTGGCAGAGGTATAGCCGCCCGAGGCGCCGCCGAGCGCCTTGCCCAGCGTGCCGGTGATAATGTCGATCCGGCCTTCGACGCCGCAATGTTCGGCAGAGCCGCGACCGTTCTTGCCGACGAAACCGACGGCATGGCTGTCATCGACCATGACCATCGCACCGTATTTCTCGGCGAGATCGCAGACACCGCCCAAATTGGCGATGATTCCGTCCATCGAGAAGACGCCGTCGGTGGCAACCAGCTTGAAGCGGCTGCCTTCGGCCTTTTTCAGTTCCTCTTCGAGTGCCGCCACGTCGTTGTTGGCGTAGCGGAAGCGCTTGGCCTTCGAAAGCCTGACGCCGTCGATGATCGAGGCGTGGTTCAGCGCGTCGGAGATGATCGCGTCCTCTTCCGACAGCAGCGTTTCGAAGAGACCGCCATTGGCGTCGAAACAGGAGGAATAGAGGATCGTGTCTTCCATGCCGAGGAAGGAGGAGATGCGCGCCTCGAGCTGCTTATGCTCTTCCTGCGTACCGCAGATGAAACGCACCGAGGCCATGCCGTAGCCGTATCGGTCGAGCGCTTGCTTGCCGGCCTCGGCCAGTTCCTCGTTGTCGGCAAGGCCCAGATAGTTGTTGGCGCAGAAATTCAGCACCCGCTCGCCGGTGGAAATCGCGATCTCGCCCGCCTGCTTGGAGCTGATGACGCGCTCGGATTTGTAGAGGCCGGCATCCTTCAGCGCCGAGATCTCGTTGCTGAGATGGGAGAGAAATTGCGAGGTCATGGACGGCCTTTCCCGGAGATTTCCGTTTGCCCGCCGGGTTAGCATATTGCCGCCCGTTTGTCTTCTCAGCGCTGAACCGCAATCAGCAGGAACATCGGCCGGTCCAGCTCCTCGGCCCAGTCTGGATTGTCTTGGAGCTCATCTTCGCTCGGGCTCCACTCCTCGACATGGCGAATGGCAAAACCGGCCGCGATCAAGGTGTTGAGCGTGGTGCCGAGCTTGCGATGCTGCTTGACGACACCCTTGGCGAGCCAGTCGGTGGTGCGCGGACCTTCGACGGAATAGCGGTCGAGCGGCCAGATGCGCTGCCCTTCGGCATCGGTGGCCCAGGCGGGATTGGTCGGCGCCATGAAGATCGGATGCTCGATGGTGAAGACGAATTGCGATCCCGGCAAAAGCGCGCGATAGACCGTCGCGGCGAGACCGGCGAAATCCTCGATATAATGCAGCGCCAGCGAGCTATAGGCGAAATCGAAGGAGGCTTGAGCAAGTCTGAGACGCTCGAGATCGGCGATCTCGTAGGTGATCGCTGCGTCAGCCGTATCGGCCCTCGCTCTGGCGATCATCTTTTCCGAGATGTCGAGCGCAAGCACGCTTGCAGCACCCTGGCTCACGGCAAAACGCGAAAACCAGCCGAAGCCGCAGCCGAGATCGACAACACGCTTGCCGGAAAGATCGGGCAGCAACGCGCGCACCGCCGGCCACTCCGATGCTCCGTCGAGCCCGTACAAGGATCGTCTCATGCCGCTGTATCCGGCGAAGAATTCCGGTCGGTCGTAGATATTCTGGGCCATCGGCACTCCTCCCTTAAGAGCAGGAATACCATGCCCCCTCGTCCGATCTCAAGGATCAGACGGGTCTGCTCAGCCGTTGTCCCGCGCCAGGATGATCTCGAGGAAGGCATCGCCGTAACGTTCGAGCTTCGCCTGCCCGACGCCTGATATGGCGAGCAACTCCTTGCGGCTGCGAGGTCGCTCCGTGGCGAAGGCGATCAGCGTCGTATCGGGGAAGACGACATAGGGCGGCACGCCGAGCGATTTGGCGATCGCCATGCGCTCGGCCCTGAGCGCCTCGAAAAGACCGCCGTCTGCGCCCGACAGTCCCGATTTGCGTTCGCTGCGCTCTGCCTTCTTCGTGCGCCGTTCCGAGGCCGGGCGGTCCTTGCGGAAGAACACCTGCCGCTCGTGCTTGAAGACGGCGCGCGCCTCCGGCTCCAGCTTCAGCGCCCCGAAAGCCTCGTGGTCGACGCGGATCAGCCCCATGGCGAGCAACTGGCGGAAGACCGACTGCCAGGCGCGCGCCGGAATATCCTTGCCGGCGCCGAAGACCGGCATTTCGGCATGGCCGAAACGTTCGGTCTTTTCGTTGACGTTGCCGAGCAGGACATCGACGACATGGCCAGTGCCGAAACGCTCGCCGGTGCGGTAGACGGCCGCCAGCGCCTTGATCGCCGCCTCCGTGCCCTCCCAGGTCTCAACCGGCTTCAGGCAGGTGTCGCAATTGCCGCATTGTCCGGCATGCGCTTCGCCGAAATGGGCAAGAATTGCCTGACGGCGGCAGGAGGCGGTCTCGCAGATCGCCAGCAATGCGTTGAGCTTGGCGCGTTCGACCCGCTTGATCTCCGCGGCGGCGCTGCCCTCGTCGATCATCCGGCCGCGCTGGATGACGTCGGCCATGCCATAGGCCATCCAGACTTCGGACGGCAGGCCGTCGCGGCCGGCGCGGCCTGTCTCCTGATAATAGGCTTCGACCGAGCCCGGCAGGTCGAGATGGGCGACATAACGCACGTTCGGTTTGTCGATGCCCATGCCGAAGGCGACGGTGGCGACCAGGCAAAGATTCTCTTCCTTCAAGAAGGCATCCTGATTGGCGTCACGAACCGCCCTGTCCATGCCGGCATGATAGGCACGGGCGCGAATGCCCTGGCCGTTCAGCCATTCCGCCGTATCCTCGACCTTGGCGCGCGACAGGCAATAGACGATGCCGCTGTCGCCCTTGTGGCCGGACAGGAACCTCAGCAGTTGCTGGCGCGGCTGGTCGCGCTCGACGATCTCGTAGGCAATGTTCGGTCGGTCGAAGCTGGTGGTGAAGATTTCGGCAGCATCGAGCCCCAGCCGCTCGATGATGTCGTCGCGCGTATGCGGATCGGCCGTCGCCGTCAGCGCCACTCTGGGAACACCGGGATATTGCTCGCCAAGCCGGCCGAGAGCGCGATATTCCGGCCGGAAATCATGACCCCATTGCGAGACGCAATGGGCCTCGTCGATGGCAAACAGCGCGATCTTCTCGTTGGCGATCAGCTCGCGGAAACCATCGGTCAGAATGCGCTCGGGCGTCACATAGAGAAGGTCGAGCTGGCCTGCCGAAAGCGCGCGGCGAACCTCGACGAACTCCTCGCGCGACAGCGACGAATTGAGCGCGGCCGCCCGGATGCCGAGCTGCTTCATCGCCTCCACCTGATCGCGCATCAGCGCAATTAGCGGCGAAACGACGATACCGACGCCGTCGCGGCAGAGCGCCGGGATCTGGAAGCACAGCGATTTGCCGGCACCCGTGGGAAAGAGCACGACCGCATCGCCGCCGGAAACCACATGCTCGACGACTTGCTGCTGCTTGCCGCGGAAGGAGGAATAGCCGTAGACCTGCTTGAGGATATCGAGCGGCGAGCGGCCGGAAGAAAACAGCGCGCCGGAAGCGGAAAAGTCCGGTTCGTTTCGTTCGGTCAGCGACATCAGTGGTTCGCCGCCCCTTTGACGCGGCCGGAAAGCACGCCGAAGCCATCGATGATGGCCTCCTGGTTCTCTAGGCGCACCCCTTCGAAATGCACTTCCTGCTGCGCTCGCATCAGCTGAACAATCGCCTCGCCGTCGCCGGCTTCGGTCGCCAGCGCGATTTCGCGCTCGAGCTCGATCTTCTGCCGGCGCAGCGCCTTCGCCCGCTTGTGGGAGGCCAGCGCCTGGCGGTATCCCTCACGCGCATCCTCCATCGCCGCCTCCTCGGTCGCGATCCACAGCCGGGCATTGCGCACCTGCTGGTCGAGGCTCTTGATGAGCGGGCCGAAGCCTTCGAATTCCAGCCTTTCGGTCAGATATTCGCGTGTCAGATGCGGGCCGGCGACAGCCGCGGCCGCCCCCAGCATCGCCGACCAGAGCCGCTGCAGCTCGCGGCTGTCATATTCGATCGCGGCGATCTCGTCATAATCGTCGATCATCAGCGAGGGGTGATTGACGACGGTCAGCGCCAGCACGCTTTCCCGCAGTGCCGTATTGTTCTGGTGGCCACGCACCGGGCCTGAACGGGCGAGCCTTTCGGAAATGACGCTCGGGCTTTTTGGCCCGGCCTTGCCCGCATTGTCGCGGCCCGTCCGGTAATTGCCATTGCCGTTGAAGCCGCCGCGGCGATCGCCATTATTGCGGTTCTGGAACTGCGGCTGGAAGAAGACGTTCAGCCGATCGCGAATATCCTGCTGGTAGTGACGGCGGACGTTCTCGTCGGCGATGACAGCGACCAATTGCTTCAGCCGCGCCTCGAGCTCGGCGCGCGCCTCGGGCGTGTCGAACTTGCCGGTATTGATCTCCCGGCTCCAAAGCATCTCGGAGAGCGGCTTTGCCTGGCTCATCACCTTGTCGAAAGGCGCGCGCCCATCATCGCGCACCAGATCGTCGGGATCCTTGCCGTCGGGCAGAAGCGCAAAGCGAACGGAACGGCCGGGCTTCAGATGCGGCAATGCCAGTTCGGCGGCGCGGTTGGCAGCGCGGATGCCGGCGCCGTCGCCGTCGAAGCAGAGCACCGGCTGCGGCACCATCTTCCAGAGCAGCTCGAGCTGGTTTTCGGTAAGCGCCGTGCCGAGCGGCGCGACAGCATTCTCTATGCCCGCCTGATAGAGCGCGATTACATCCATATAGCCTTCGACGGCGATGATCGTGCCGGTCGCATCGTCGTCCTGACCGTCGCTGCGGCCCGGTCCCTGGATCGCGCGCCGCGCGCGGGCGAAATTGTAAAGGACATTGCCCTTGTGGAAGAGCTCCGTCTCGTTGGAGTTCAGATATTTCGCCGGCGCATCGGCCGACATGGCGCGGCCGCCGAAAGCGATCACCTTTTCCCGCGACGAAAGGATCGGGAACATGATGCGGTCGCGGAAACGATCGTAGGAAACCGGCACGTTTTCATGGACGACCAGGCCGCAGGCCTCGATCTGCTCCTTGGAGACACCCTTGCCGGCGAGGAATTCCTTGAGCGCATTGCGACTGTCAGGCGCAAAGCCGAGACGGAAGGTCTCGATGGTGCGCCCCGTCAATCCGCGGTCGCGCAGATAGGCGCGCGCCCTCGCCCCGTTCGCCGTCTGCAGCTGATCCTGGAAAAATTGTGTCGCCATTTCCATGACGTCGATCAGCGAGCCGCGCTCCTTCTCGCGCTTCTCCATCACAGGGTCGGCAAGCGGCATCGGCACGCCGGCCATATCGGCGATCTGCTGCACCGCCTCGGGAAAGCTCAGGCCCTCCAGCTCGGTCAGGAAGCGGAAATGGTCTCCGGTGACGCCGCAGCCGAAGCAGTGGTAGCGGCCCTTTCGGTCCTCGCAATGGAAGCTCGGCGATTTCTCGCCATGGAACGGGCAGCAGGCCCAGTAATCGCCGCGCGACACGTTGGTCTTGCGCTTGTCCCAGCTGACGCGGCGCGAAATCACGTTCGAAATCGGAACGCGATCGCGGATATCATCGAGAAAGGTGTTGGAAAAGCGCATTTATACCTCTTGGCCAACCTCCATATAAGCTGCTTTTCCGCTCCATGCCACGAAACTTGTCATGAAAACCCGCTATTCACAGGCTATGTGGCGGTCATCGGCGGTTCCGATTATCCAATCAACAACACGTTATCGCCCCCTGCGACAGGGTGCGACATTATTGTCCCTTCAGAGCCAGAATTCCGCCGTCAGAAAAGCTTCGGCAAGAGCGGCGGCATCCAACAGAGGTGAGAAAAAATATTTTTGAAACAATGGATTACCCCTTCAGATGATTGCGCCTCATCATTCTGCTCGCCACTTCCCGACAGTCCGCCTCGACGCCTCTTAAACCACCGTTTCCGGCAATTATTATTTTTTTGTAATTTGAATATGCCGCTGCACCGCAATAGGTTCGATCTCAACAAAGCGATCCCCGAGCGAAGCACCATCCCTACCCCCGGCGCCGCTTCGCAAGGGTGCCTTTGCAAATACCCTCCGGCTTGGGCTTCGGCCCTGCGTGCCGGCGGACGCAAAGAGCAAGAAGGCAGGAGCGCCCCCAGCTCCTGCCTTCTTAAATTTTGTGCTCTCTTGCGACGACTCTCCTTTTGAAATTAACCGCTTATTGACAAAACCGTTGACAGGCGGCGCTCGCATGAAAGATGGATGCGCCGAACTCCCTGGACCTCTCCAAATGGCTTTTACCGCGGACAATCTTGCAGCAGACGACCGCTTTCTCGCGGCCATCCTTCATTGCGCCGATCAGATGCTCGCCATCTATCGCGAGAGCCCGCGCATCGCCTCGATCTTCGCCGCGCAGCAGCGCTGGCTGATGGCCCATGCCGGCTTCGCGCTTCATTACGGTTATTCCGACGACGGGAAGAGCGGCGGCCTCTATTCCGGCCGCTTCATCGATTTTGCAGTCAGGAACGATATTGCCAGCCGCAACACGGCTGCGGCCTTCATACAGGAAATGCTGGCCTATCGCTTCCTGCGACCGGTTCCCGGTCCCGATAAGCGCACACGCTACCTGGAGCCCACCGAAATCGCCGAGCAGCATTTCGCCCGATGGCTCGTCGCCCATATGATGATCCTCGACGGTCTCGACGGTGGTGAGCGCGCCAATAAGATCACCGCCGATCCCTCGGCGATGATGGCAGCGATCCAGCCGCTGATCGCAAGGGCGATCATCGGGAGTGAGGCGGTCCGCAATCCGGGCGCCACCTTCAACCTCTTCAACTGGGCGAATTCCGGCGGGCTGGTGATGGACTACCTGATCTCGCGCCTTCCCGAATTTCCAAGGACGGCCGACCGCGTCGTACTCGGCCCTCTGTCGCTCAGGGAAATCCGCGAACAGTTCATGATCTCCAACACCCACCTGAAGCGCCTTCTGATGCAGGCGGCGACCATGGAGAGCATTGGCTGGACCGAACCCTCCCGCAAGGGCGACTTCTGGCTGTCGGCCCACTTCATCCGCGAATATTGGAATTATCAGGCGGCGAAATTCGCCATCATCGATGCCGCCGCCGAAGCGGTGCTCGGGCCTGCGGTCCGTGACAAACCGCAGGCAAGACGCGCCATCTGAGGCTTATCCGTTCAACAGTTCCTTGACGGTCGCCGACGCCTTGGCGAAATCCATCTGGCCGGCGTAACGCTCCTTGAGCGCCGCCATCACCTTGCCCATGTCCTTGGCGCCTGCGGCACCCATTTCGGCGATGACCGCCGACACGTTGGCGCGCACTTCGCTGTCCGAAAGCTGCGTCGGCATAAAATCCTGAATGACGGTGATTTCGGCGCGCTCCTTGGCGGCAAGCTCCGGCCGGGAATTCTCCTCGTAGATCTTTGCCGATTCGTCGCGCTGCTTCACCATCTTGGCGAGAATCTGAAGGATCTCGTCGTCGCTCGCCTGCTCCTTGCCGATGCCGCGATTGGCGATATCGCGGTCCTTGACCGCGGCCTGAATCAACCGGACGGTGGACAGCCGCTCCGCATTCTTGGCCTTCATCGCCTCTTTCAGCTGGGTGGCGAGTTGATCGCGCAGCATGGTCTTCACTCCTGTTTTGATGCCGCTTCATAAACCAGGCTGATGCGGGGGATCAAATAAATTGCGCGGTCAGTGCGATAAAGCGCAGGAAAACGGCGGCAATCTCGGCTACAAAGATTGACGCTAAGCGATTGCGTGGCTATTTACCGCCACCTGCACCAAAATTCGTGATCAGGCCTGAAGCGCGCGGCATTGCCGCGTCCACACGCCTGCGAGATCAAAAGGCGGCGAGCCGCGGCAACGCGCCCACCTGCCGGAAACGGGATGAAGATGACCGCGACAGCACCCTGGACAATCGAAAAGCCGACCGCCCTGCTCGTTCTTGCCGACGGCACGGTCATCGAAGGCAAGGGCATCGGCGCCACCGGCAAGGTGCCGGCCGAAGTGGTCTTCAACACCGCGCTGACAGGCTACGAGGAGATCCTGACGGACCCTTCCTATCTCGGCCAGATCGTCACCTTCACCTTCCCGCATATCGGCAATATCGGCACCAATGATGAAGACATCGAGGATCTGACCCCCGCCGCCCGCCATGGCGCCGTCGGCGTCATCTTCAAGGCCGACATCACGGACCCCTCGAACTACCGCGCCGCCAAGCACCTCGACCAATGGCTGAAGGCCCGCGGCGTCATCGGTCTCTGCGGCATCGACACGCGCGCGCTGACCGCTTGGATCCGCGAGAACGGCGCTCCGAACGCGGTGATCGCCCACGACCCGAACGGCGTCTTCGGCATCGAGACGCTGAAGGCCGAAGCCAAAGCCTGGAGCGGCCTCGAAGGTCTCGACCTTGCCAAGATCGCCTCGTCCGGCCAGTCCTCGCAATGGGTCGAAACGCCGTGGGTGTGGAATGAAGGTTACGGTGAACTCAAGGCGACGGACGCGAAATACCACGTCGTCTGCCTGGATTACGGCGTCAAGCGCAACATCCTACGCCTGTTTGCCGGCCTCGGCTGCAAAGTGACGGTCGTGCCGGCCGCAACGAGCGCCGAAGATGTGCTCGCCATGCAGCCGGACGGCATATTCCTGTCGAACGGCCCGGGCGATCCGGCGGCAACCGGCGAATATGCCGTGCCCGTGATCAAGACGCTTATTAAAACCGATATCCCGGTCTTCGGCATCTGCCTCGGCCACCAGATGCTGGGCCTGGCACTCGGCGCGAAGACCGAGAAAATGCATCAGGGCCATCATGGCGCCAACCATCCCGTCAAGGACCATACCACAGGAAAGGTCGAGATCGTCTCGATGAACCACGGCTTCGCGGTAGACTCGAAGTCGCTGCCCGATGGCGTTGAAGAGACTCATATTTCGCTTTTCGACGGCACCAATTGCGGCCTGCGCGTCCTCGGCAAGCAGGTCTTCTCGGTCCAGCACCACCCGGAAGCCTCTCCCGGCCCGCAGGACAGCCACTATCTCTTCCGCCGCTTCATCAACATGGTGCGCGAGAAGAAGGGCGAACCGGCGCTCGCCGAACGCTGATTTCAAGCAACACCGATTTCCGATGGGGCCGCTTAGAGCGCCGCGCGTCTTTTCAGCGCAAAGGACGCTGTAACACTTTGAATTGCTGCATAATTCCTTACATCGATTCCGATTTGAGGAATTATGCAGCGGCCGGGCCTTTTTCTTTATCCGCCTCTTGACCTCAGCTTAACTTGAGGAATTACAGATCTGCCTGCAGACATCTGATGCAGGAGAAAACTGGATGAACGGAGCTTTCTTTCGAGTAGACAAGTTCATCGTGCCGGCGGCGGCGCGAGAAGAATTTCTCGTCAGAGTGATGATGACCCACAAGCTGCTGGAAGCGCAGGACGGTTTCATCGATCACAGGGTGCTGGAGCAGGTCGCCGGTCCGGGCGAATTCAATTTCGTCACGATTGCCGAATGGGAAAATACAGAGGTCGTCGAACGCGCGCGGGCCGCCGTCGCTGCGGCCCACAAGGCCGCCAATTTCGATCCGCAGGAAATGTTTGCGCGTCTCGGCATTCGCGCCGATATCGCCGGCTACAAGCCTGTCGCGGCCTGACCGCAGAGGCGGCCGGCTCAGGCGTGGGCCAGTTCCGCCTCCCGGCGAAGAAGAAGGTAGAAGCGCGCGCAGAGCATGACGGCGGCGGCCGCCAGTCCGACGAGGAAGCCGAACCAGATGCCGATGCCACCGAAACCCAGCGGGAAGGCAAAGGCCCAGGCGAGGAAGAAGCCGATCGGCCAGTAGGCGATCAACGCCATGACCATCGGCACGCGTGCGTCCTTGAGGCCGCGCAGCAATCCATTGGCAATCACCTGCAGCCCGTCGACGAGCTGGAAAAGTCCGGCAACGACGATCAGCGGCCCGGCATAGGCAAGCACCCTAGGCGCCTCGGGCGAGTTGACGTCGAGGAACCAACTGCCGAGGAATTGCGGCATGGTGGCAAAGAGCACGCTGCCGACCGCCGAAATGGCGCAGGCGAGGATGAGCACCGTGATCGAACCGCGCACCAGCCCTTGATAATCGCCCTGCCCATGCGCGACGCCGACGCGCACCGTCGCCGCCTGGCTGAGGCCGAGCGGGATCATGAAGGCGATCGAGGCCCATTGCAGGGCAATGCCGTGAGCGGCGAGCTCGATGGTGCCGATATAGCCCATCAAGAGCGAGGCCACCGTGAACAGGCTGACTTCGGCAAGGATGGTGACGCTGATCGGGAAGCCGAGCCGGATGACCTCCAGCAGCGCATGCCAGTCGGGCTTCCAGAACCGCACGAAGATCTCGTAGCGCCGCGTCTCTTCCCGCCGCTGCACGAAAGCCAGGATGAACAGGAAGCCGGCCGTCTGCACGGCGACCGAAACGATTGCAGCACCTTCGAGCCCCATCGCCGGAAAGCCGAAATGGCCGAGCACGAGCATATAGGCGAAGATCGCGTTCATCATCAGCGTGGCGATGGTGACGTTGAGGATGATGCCCGCCTTGCCGATGGCGCTCACCAGGGCGCGCATGACATTGAAAAGCAGTGCCGGCAACACGCCGAACTGGCCGATCATGATGTAGCCGTGAGCGAGCTTGGCCACCTCGGGCTTCTGCTGTGCGAAGAGAAGGATCTCCTCCGAGTTGAAGAAGGCCGGCTGCATGATGACCCAGTATGCGATCACCACCCACAGACCCATGCGCAGCGACCGGCGCACCGAGACGAGGTCGCCGCGGCCATAGGCCTGTGCCACCATCGGAATGACGGCGATGGCAAAGCCCGAGCCGAAGATCAGGATCGTGAACAGGAACTGTGCCGCAAGCACCATTGCCGCCAGATGCTCGGCGCCGAGGCGGCCGACGATCATCACGTCGGTGGTGTTGATGCCGAGCTGGGCAAGCTGCGCGCCGATCAGCGGAACGCCGAGCGCCAGCGTGGCGCGGAAATGTGCGCCCCAACGATTATCGGTTGTCGGCGCAAGCCTGCGCACGTCGATCGGCGTGTCCATGACACCAGTCCTGTGATTGAAATATGCGTCGCCGCAGCTTGCGGCGAAATACCATCCGGGCTTAGATCAAAGCCCTGCAAAGAACTACCCCAAATGAGGCAGATGATGAAAAATTCATCATCGCATCACCATTTCTGATCAGTCAGCCCGTGGCTTCCAGCGCCTCGGCCGGCTCCCTCACCCGAACCCTTGTGAGGAATACCCCGGCGGCCAGAAGGATGAGCACGGCGGCCGTGAGATACGGCGCGCCGGCAAAAGTGACAGGCGCCTCGGGCCGCGTGAAGTAGGAAAACATCTGCGTGAAGATCAGTGGCCCGACAATGGTGGTGATGCTGCTGAGGCTCGTCAGCGCGCCCTGCAGCTCGCCCTGCGCCGACGGCGGCACCATGCCGGCGGCGATGCTGCGCAGCGGCGGGTCGGCGACGTTTTCGATGACGGTCGCGACGATGACAACGTAAACCACCCAGCCCTCCCAGGCGAAGGCATAGCCGGTCAATCCTGCAGCTGAAAAGCAGAGGCCGAGAAGAGCGGTTTTCCACTCGCCGAGCACCGGCACGATCCGCGGCAGAACCAGCCCCATGACGGTCGCGGCGCCGATGCCGTAAATGCCGAGCGACAGGCCGATCTGTCCCTCGCTCCAACCGTAGCGATAGGTTGAGACGAACGACCAGACCGAGGGATAGACGGCATGCGCCAGGAAGAACAGGAACATGACGAGGCTGACCCAGCCGATGCCGGGATAATGGCGCATCTGGCGCAACGCGCCGAGCGGATTGGCGCGTTTCCATTCGAACCGGCGGCGGTTCTTCGCCTCCAGCGTTTCGGGCAAAAGGAAGCAGGCGGCGATGAAATTGACAAGCGACAGCGCAGCCGCGCCGAGGAATGGCACACGGGGGCCGAATTCGCCGAGGACACCGCCAACGACGGGGCCGATGGTGAAGCCGACGCCGAAGGCGATGCCGATCAGCCCGAAATTCTTCGCCCGGTTCTCCTCCGTGCTGATGTCGGCGATATAGGCCGAGCAGGTGGCGAAGCTGCCGCCGCTGATGCCGGCAAGCACGCGGCCGACGAACAGCATCCAGAAGCTGGTGGCGATGCCGCAGATGAAATTGTCGATCGCGAAGGTCAGCACCGAAAGCAAAAGGATCGGCCGGCGGCCGAAACGGTCGGACAGGTTTCCGAGCAGCGGCGCGAACAGGAATTGCATGCCGGCATAGACGAGCATCAGCCACCCGCCGTCGATCGCCGCATCGCTGACGCTGCCGCCGGTCAGTTGCTCCAGATAGGCGGGCAGCACCGGCATGATGATGGCGATGCCGATAATGTCGAGGAAAAGGATGATGAAGACCAGGAAAAGGCCGCGGCGAACAAATTTCGGGTCAAGCATGAGGCATCTCTACAGCGGTTGGTCCTGAAAAGACGATCTCGTCGCCGAGAAAGTGACATAGCTCAGAAAAGAAACCGAAACAATCCGTGAACATTTCAAAGCTTTTGATAATGCTGTACGGGAATTTATGAGAGATCTCAACCGGAGGGCGCGCGCTGCCGTTCCAGCTTCAGAAAATCGAGAGCCGCCCAGCGGATCGTCGGGCAACGCGTTCTCTTGCAATCGCCGCGACGGCATCCAGATCACAAGAGAGACCGGTCATTGTGCATTCCCCCGCACAGCCTGTTTGATACTCTCCGATTATCGCCCGAATGCGAAAGCGGTAGAACGGCAGCATCGATGACGACGCCCGGCGCGGATATGCGATCGCGCCGCGGCGCAGAAGATGGAGAAGACAATGCAGACCTATCGTTTGGGAAAGACCGGACCCGATGTCTCGGCCATCGGCCTCGGCTGCATGGGCATGTCGGGCATGTACGGCCCGTCCGATCGCGCAGAAAGCATCGCGACGATCCATGCCGCCCTCGATGCCGGCATCAACCTGCTCGACACCGGCGATTTCTACGGCATGGGCCATAACGAAATGCTAATCGGCGAGGCATTGAAGGGCCGCAGGCGCGAAAACGCCGTCATCAGCGTCAAGTTCGGCGGCTTGCGCGATCCCGTCGGCGGCTGGAACGGCATTGACGCCCGCCCGGTCGCGGTGAAGAACTTCCTCAGCTATACGCTGCAGCGCCTCGGCGTCGACTATATCGACATCTATCGTCCTGCCCGCCTCGATCCGAACGTGCCGATCGAAGACACGGTCGGTGCCATCGCCGACATGGTCAAGGCGGGTTATGTCAGGCATATCGGCTTGTCGGAAGTCGGCGCCGATACCATCCGTCGCGCCGCCGCTGTCGCCCCGATCGTCGACCTGCAGATCGAATATTCGCTGATCTCGCGCGGCATTGAGGAGAAGATCCTGCCGACGACACGCGAACTCGGCATCTCGATCACCGCTTACGGCGTGCTCTCGCGCGGCCTGATCAGCGGCCACTGGCAAAAGGGCCACGGTGGGACGGCCGGCGATTTCCGCGCCTACAGCCCGCGCTTCCAGGAAGGCAATATCGAGCAGAACCTCGCTCTGGTGGAGAAGCTGCGTGAGATTGCCGAGGCAAAGAGCGTCTCTGTCGCCCAGATCGCCATCGCCTGGGTTGCCGCCAAGGGCAAGGATATCGTCCCGATCATCGGCGCTCGCCGCCGCGATCGATTGACGGAGGCGCTCGGCTCACGCGCCGTCGATCTTTCACCGCAAGATTTCGCCATCATCGAACGCGCCGTGCCGAAAGATGCGGCCGCGGGTGGGCGTTATCCCGAACACATGCTGCAGCATATGGACAGCGAGAAATAAGGACGGATCGGGAGGGCCGCGATGAGTGTTGTGCCATGCGCCCTTCCTCTCCACTCCTAAATCGGCCCGGAGAACGTATCGCAGGCCGACAACTGGCCGCTGTCGAAGCCACGCTTGAACCATCTGACGCGCTGCTCCGAGGTGCCGTGGTTGAAGCTTTCCGGGACGACGTAACCCTGTGACCGCTTCTGCAGCGTATCGTCGCCGATCTGCTGGGCGGCGTTCAGCGCCTCCTCCAAGTCGCCGGACTCCAGCAGGCCCTTCTGCTGGGTATATTTGCCCCAGATGCCGGCGAAGCAGTCGGCCTGCAGCTCGACGCGCACGGACATCTTGTTGGCCTCGGCCTCGCTCATGCGCTGGCGGGCCTGGTTGAACTTCGGCAGGATGCCGAGCAAGTTCTGCACGTGATGGCCGACCTCGTGGGCAACGACATAGGCCTCGGCAAAATCGCCCGACGCGCCGAACCGGTCGGAAAGCTCCCGGAAGAACTCGGTGTCGAGATAGACCTTGTGGTCGCTCGGGCAGTAGAACGGACCTGTTGCCGCCGATGCCGAGCCGCAGGCCGAAGCCGTCGAGCCCGAGAACAGCACGAGGCGTGGCTCCTCGTAATTCTGGCCCTGCGCCTGGAAAATGCCCTGCCAGGTATCTTCGGTCTCGGCAAGAACGGTGCGCATGAAGGCGGTCATCTCGTCATTGGCAGGCGTGCGCGTGCCGCCGGACTGGCTCTGCTCGTAGCCGGGACCGCTCGTCGTGCCGCCGGTATCGAGCACCTGCATCAGGTCGATACCCATCGCCTTGAAGATAAAATAGATGACGACGAGGAAGATGATCGTGCCGATGCTGAGGCCACCGCCGGCCCGGCGAACGCCGCCGCCGGAGGGGAAATTAAAGCCGCCGCCGCGGCCGAAACCGCCGCCGGTCGGATCGCCACGGCGATCCTCGATATTGTCGGACTGACGCCGGCCTCTCCATTCCATCTTCGCTCTCCCCGGCAATGCCCCTGCTTGCACTCAAGCAATCTATATATCCGTCGGCGGCCGGAATTCCAGCGACTTCATTCGCACCGAAAACAAACGTCTCGGCGGCCTTACTTGTTCGTTGAGCGTGGTTGCGGTGGTCCTTTCTGTCCGGCGCCTTTGTGGGCGATGCCTGGCCACTTTCCCTCCTCTTGGCGCGCCAACTCCTTATCCACTGTCTCCCGCGAGCCTTCTGCCGGTTCTTTGTCTTTAGGATCTACCATCACAGTCTCCAGTTTTTTCTCAGCCGCGAACTTTTACGGGCATGATATTGTTCCCGTAAATCAGCGGGCAGACCCGCATGATTGAACATTTCACCCACGGACGCACCACTGGATCTCTTCCTGTGACAGGATCATGGTTGAGCCGCCGAATCCAGACGGATCGGACTTGAGGAAGCGCCCGACGCCCTCACCAATCCGGCGGGTGACGGCGAAATCCAGGTGCTGGTCGTGTCTGACGAGAAGTAGCCCTTCGCGCCGTGTTGGATTCCTGTCGATTCCGCGATTTATGGGGTTCCGTTTGCAAATACATTTGCCTATAAGCCGCTTCTAGCCTGAAAAGACCCAGCATGCGCGACCCGACCCGGTGATCTCCCACCCTGGCCGGCTTTCTGCGCAGCCAGAAAACGGAAGCACTCATGCCGAAGCGCCAAGATATCAAATCGATCCTCATTATCGGCGCGGGACCGATCGTCATCGGCCAGGCTTGCGAGTTCGACTATTCCGGCACCCAGGCCTGCAAGGCGCTGAAAGAGGAAGGCTACCGCGTCATCCTCGTCAACTCCAACCCGGCGACGATCATGACCGATCCGGGTCTTGCCGACGCCACCTATGTCGAGCCGATCACCCCCGAAGTCGTCGCCAAGATCATCGCCAAGGAGCGCCCGGATGCGCTGCTGCCGACCATGGGCGGCCAGACGGCGCTGAACACCGCGCTTTCGCTGAAGCGCATGGGCGTGCTCGACCGCTACAATGTCGAGATGATCGGCGCCAAGCCCGCCGCCATCGACATGGCCGAGGACCGCGCGCTGTTCCGCGAGGCGATGGCCCGTATCGGGCTGGAAACCCCACGTTCGATGCTGGCGAATGCCACCGACATCAAGGACCTCGACCGCAAGACGCACGAGGCCGAGCGCGTCAAGCTGCGTGAAAGCCTTTCCGGCCCCGCCCTCGACACGGCGCTGGACGAGCTGGAAAACCAGTGGAACCTCGGCGAGAGCGACCGCAAGCAGCGTTACATGAGCCATGCCATGGCGATTGCTGCCCAGGCGATCGATCATGTCGGCCTGCCCGCCATCATCCGCCCTTCCTTCACGCTCGGCGGCACCGGCGGCGGCATCGCCTACAATCGCTCGGAATTCTTCGAGATTGTCGGCGGTGGTCTCGATGCCTCGCCGACCACCGAAGTGCTGGTCGAGGAATCGGTGCTCGGCTGGAAGGAATATGAAATGGAGGTCGTCCGCGACAAGGCGGACAACTGCATCATCATCTGCTCGATCGAAAACATCGACCCGATGGGCGTCCATACCGGCGATTCGATCACCGTCGCGCCGGCGCTGACGCTGACCGACAAGGAATACCAGATCATGCGCAACGCCTCGATCGCGGTGCTACGCGAGATCGGGGTCGAGACCGGCGGCTCGAACGTCCAGTTCGCCGTCAATCCGAAAGACGGCCGTCTCGTCGTCATCGAAATGAACCCGCGCGTCTCGCGCTCGTCGGCGCTCGCCTCCAAGGCCACCGGCTTCCCGATCGCCAAGATCGCCGCCAAGCTCGCGATCGGCTATACGCTCGACGAACTGGAAAACGACATCACCGGCGGCGCAACGCCTGCCTCCTTCGAACCGTCGATCGACTACGTCGTCACCAAGATCCCACGTTTCGCCTTCGAGAAATTCCCCGGCGCCTCGCCGGTGCTGACGACCGCGATGAAGTCGGTCGGCGAAGTCATGGCAATCGGCCGCACCTTCGCCGAATCGCTGCAGAAGGCGCTGCGTGGCTTGGAAACCGGCCTGACCGGCCTCGACGAAATCGAGATCCCCGGCTTTGAAGAGGGCGAATCCAGCCAGAACGCCATCCGCGCTGCAATCGGCACACCGACGCCCGATCGCCTGCGCATGGTCGCCCAGGCGCTGCGCCAGGGCATGAGCGAAGCCGAAGTCCACGAAGGTTGTAAGATCGACCCCTGGTTCATCGCCGAGCTGAAGGCGATCGTCGAGATGGAGGCCCGTATCCGCGAGCAGGGCCTGCCGCAGGATGCCGCCAACCTGCGCATGCTGAAGGCCATGGGCTTTTCCGACGCGCGCCTGGCGACGCTGACCGGCAAGCGCCCGAAGGAAGTCGCCGAATTCCGCAACAGCCTGAACGTCCGCCCCGTCTTCAAGCGCATCGACACCTGTGCGGCCGAATTCGCCTCGCCGACGGCCTACATGTATTCGACCTACGAAACGCCCTTCGTCGGCGCCGCCCGCTCGGAGGCCGAGATTTCCGACCGCAAGAAAGTCGTCATCCTCGGCGGCGGCCCGAACCGCATCGGTCAGGGCATCGAGTTCGACTATTGCTGCTGCCATGCCGCTTTCGCCTTGAAGGATGCGGGTTATGAAGCGATCATGATCAACTGCAACCCGGAAACCGTCTCGACCGACTACGACACGTCGGACCGCCTCTATTTCGAGCCGCTGACGGCCGAAGACGTGATCGAGATCCTGCGGGCAGAACAGGAAAAGGGTGAGGTCGTCGGCGTCATCGTCCAGTTCGGCGGCCAGACGCCGCTGAAGCTTGCCGAGGCGCTGGAAAAGAACGGCATCCCGATCCTCGGTACCGCGCCCGACATGATCGACCTTGCCGAGGACCGCGACCGCTTCCAGAAGCTGCTGATGAAGCTCGACCTCAACCAGCCGAACAACGGCATCGCCTATTCGGTCGAGCAGGCCCGCATGGTCGCCACCGAAATCGGCTTCCCGCTGGTCGTGCGTCCCTCTTACGTGCTCGGCGGCCGCGCCATGCAGATCCTGCATTCGGAAGGCCAGCTGCAGAGCTACCTGCTCGATACCGTGCCTGAACTGGTACCTGAGGATATCAAGCAGCGCTATCCCAACGACAAGACCGGCCAGATCAACACCCTGCTCGGCAAGAACCCGCTGCTCTTCGACAGCTATCTCAGCAACGCCATCGAAGTCGATGTCGACTGCCTCTCAGACGGCACCGACGTCTATGTCGCCGGCATCATGGAACACATCGAGGAAGCCGGCATCCATTCCGGCGACAGCGCCTGCTCGCTGCCGCCGCGCTCGCTGTCGGTCGAACTGCTCGACGAACTCGAACGCCAAGCCAAGGCTATGGCCAAGGCGCTCAATGTCGGCGGCCTGATGAACGTCCAGTTCGCCATCAAGGACGGCACCGTCTACGTTCTCGAAGTCAATCCGCGCGCCTCGCGCACCGTGCCCTTCGTCGCCAAGACCATCGGCGCGCCGATCGCCAAGATCGCCGCCCGCGTCATGGCCGGCGAGAAACTCGACGCCACCTTCGCCGCCTATGGTGAAAAGCCCGATCCGCGCAAGCTGAAGCACATTGCCGTCAAGGAAGCCGTCTTCCCCTTCGCCCGCTTCCCCGGCGTCGACACGCTGCTCGGCCCGGAAATGCGCTCGACCGGCGAAGTCATCGGCCTCGATACCGATTTTGCGCTGGCCTTCGCCAAGTCGCAGCTTGGCGCCGGCGTCGAGCTCCCGCGTGACGGCACGGTCTTCGTCTCCGTGCGCGACGCCGACAAGCCGCGCGTTCTCCCGGCGATTCGCATCCTCGTCGAACAGGGATTCAAGGTGCTGGCGACCGGCGGCACCGCCCGCTTCCTCGCCGAAAACGGCATCACCGCCACCAAGATCAACAAGGTGCTGGAAGGCCGTCCGCACATCGAGGACGCGATCCGCAACCGCCAGGTCCAGCTCGTCATCAACACGACCGATGGCAACAAGGCGATCTCGGACTCCAAGTCGTTGCGCCGTGCGACGCTGATGCAGAAGGTGCCTTATTACACGACGATGGCAGGCGCCGAGGCCGCCGCCCAAGCGATCAAGGCGCTGAAGGCCGGCAATCTGGAAGTGCGGCCGCTGCAAAGCTACTTCGCCTGAGATCGGTCCACAGGCGGGCGCAGCGCGCGCGCCTGCTCCTGTCCCGAATTCGAATGAGAAACAAGGCGCGGCCTTCGCGCTTCGTCCGATGCACATCTTTCGCGATCATGTTAGCATTCCCGCAAACAGGGGGCGAGCATGAGCAAGAATATCGTCATCCTCTTCGATGGCACGTCGAATGAGATTGCGGCGGACCGCACCAATATCCTCAGGCTTTTCGGCGTTCTGAAACGTTCGTCGACGCAAATCGTCTACTACGATCCCGGTGTCGGCACATTTGGCGCGGCCAATGCCTGGTCCAGGGCCTATCGCAAGAGCATCGAAGTCTGGGGCCTGGCGACCGGGTGGGGTCTCGACCAGAACGTCAAGGAAGCCTACCGCTTCATCGTCGACAATTATGAGCACGCGCCACGCGGCAGCGGTGAGGATAGCGACCGCATCCATATCTTCGGCTTCAGCCGCGGCGCCTATGGCGCCCGGGTTCTCGCCGGCTTCATTCATGCGCTGGGCATCGTCAGCCGGCACCATGTCAATCTCATCGATTATGCCTACAGGACCTACAAGGGCATCTCCGACAACGAAGCGAAGGCCGGCGGCTTCGCCGGCGCGACCGACGATGATGCTCCATCGGCCTTTTCCAGCATGCGGCTCTATGAAAGGACGCTGAAGACCCACCGGCCGAAGATCAAACTGCTCGGGCTTTTCGATACCGTAGCCTCGGTGATCGAGATGGGCAAATGGCTGCCGCAGCTAAGGACCCTGCCCTTCACCAGGAAGAATCCGAGCGTCGAATGGGTGCGCCATGCCATGGCAATCGACGAGCGGCGGACGATGTTCAACCCGATGCCCTGGACGCCGGGGCAGGAATATTGGGGCGGGCCATTCCGGCCGAAGGAGCCGGTGCCGCAGAACGTCAAGGAAGTCTGGTTTGCCGGCGTCCACGGCGACGTCGGCGGCGGCTACCCGGAAAAGGAAAGCGGCATCATCAAGATCCCGCTCGAATGGATGATCAGTGAAACCAAGCAGACCGGCCTCGACTATATCGACCAGACGGTCAAGGCAGTCGTGCTCGGGAACAACAGCAGGCCGATCCAGAACTACGTGGCCCCGAACGCGCAAGCCAATCCGCACCATTCGATGACCGCCGGATGGCGGCTTCTCGAATATATTCCCCGCCGCGTGCCCGAAACCTCCTGGCGCAAGCGCGGCAACAGGGAAGGGATCTACCTGCCGCTCCAGGATCGCCGTTTCATTCCTGACGGTGCGGTCATCCACCAGTCGGTGATCGATCGCGGAAATCTGTCCCCGAACCTGCCGCGGCAGGGAAGCTTCACGATAGAGCCATGGTCGGACCGCCCACCGGCCAAGGATGGGCCGGACCATCCGCCTCCTGCACAATTTTGAGGCGCATCACCTGATGTTGGGGCGGGCCGCGTTTCTTTCATGCGAATTTTCTGGAAATCGGCCTTGGCGATCTGCTATAAGCGTCCGACTAAGATTGTGGCACGGTTCCGAAGCTCCCCTTCGGAACCTGTTTTCTTTTGTGTTCGCCGCTGATTGTGCGGATACAAGGATTGAAGGACAGAAAAATGGTTGAAAAGGTACCGATGACACAGGGCGGTTTCGTCAAGCTGCAGGAAGAGCTGCGCTGGCGCCAGCAGGAGGAGCGCCCGCGAATCATCGAGGCGATCGCCGAAGCCCGTGCCCATGGCGACCTTTCCGAAAACGCCGAATACCACGCCGCCAAGGAAGCCCAGAGCCACAATGAAGGCCGCATCAGCGAGCTGGAAGACCTGACGGCGCGCGCCGAGGTCATCGACCTCACCAAGATGTCGGGCGACAAGATCAAGTTCGGCGCCAAGGTGAAGCTCGTCGACGAGGACACCGAGGAAGAAAAGACCTACCAGATCGTTGGCGACCAGGAAGCCGACGTCAAGGCCGGCCGCATCTCCATCTCTTCGCCGATCGCCCGAGCGCTGATCGGCAAGGAAGTCGGCGATTCCATCGAGGTCAACGCGCCGGGTGGCTCCAAGGCCTACGAGATCCTTCAGGTTTCCTGGGGCTGATCGCCCGCCAGCCGCGAGACCCCTCCCTTGCCGGATATTCGTGACGTCGAGATCATCGCGCCTAATTTCAAGCGCCGGCTCTCCGGCGTCACGTCGACCATCGTCCAGCTCATCCCGTGCCAGATCCGGCTCGGCATCAAGATCGCGACACTCGGTCCCGGCCTGCCGGAGGACCTGCCGAAACTTAAATGGCGGCAGCTCCTCGGCCTCTGGCGCCCGCCTGCGCGCCGGCGCCGGCGTATCTGGCACGCTCGCCGCAACAACGAGATGGCCGTCGGCATCCTGCTTCGCCATCTCACGCGCATGCCGCTGAAGCTTCTCTTCACCTCGGCGGCGCAACGCCGCCACACCGCCTATACGAAATGGCTGATCCGCCGCATGGACGCTGTCATCGCGACCAGTGACCGTTCCGGCTCGTTCCTCGAGGTGCCGCACACGGTCATCCAGCACGGCGTTGACCTTGCGCTGTTCCATCCGCCGGAAACCGCAGAGGACGGCATCGCCGCCACCGGCCTGCCCGGCCGCCATCTGGTCGGCTGTTTCGGCCGCGTGCGCCATCAGAAAGGCACTGATCTTTTCGTCAGGGCGATGATCGAACTGCTGCCGCAGCACCCACAATGGACGGCCGTCGTCTCCGGCCGCGTGACCGCGGAGCACGCGGCATTCGCAGACAGTCTCAAGGCGGATGTCGCCGCCGCCGGGCTGAGCGACCGCATCCTCTTTCTCGGCGAAGTGCCTGACATCAAGGTCTGGTATCGCCGCCTGACGCTTTACGTCGCCCCTTCTCGCAACGAAGGCTTCGGCCTGACGCCGCTCGAAGCCATGGCTTCGCGCACCGCGGTGGTGGCATCGGATGCGGGCGCCTATGCCGAACTCATCGTCACGGGCGAGACAGGCTCGGTCGTCGCCGCCGGCGATGGCGAAGCGCTGACGCGGGCAATCGCGCCCTACATCGCAGAACCCGCTCTGGCGATCGCGCATGGCGAGAATGCGCTGCGGCATGTCAGGGCGAATTTCGCGCTGGAGAAGGAAGCGAGCGCGATCGGCGCCGTTTACAACAGCCTTCTCGGCGACAATCGCAGCTGAGGCGGAAAAGAGGACGGCCCGTCGGATAACGGGCCGTTGCAAGAATTCTAGGACTGCGAACAGTCCGGCTGGTTATTCGGCCGGCTGCAACCCGGCAGCCGAAGTATCCTCTCCGCTCTGGCCACCCAGCGCCGCAGCAAGCTGCGCCGTATCCAGCTCGTTTTCCCAACGCGCCACGACGATCGTTGCAACCGCATTGCCGACGAGGTTGGTCAGCGCCCGGCATTCCGACATGAAGCGGTCGATGCCGAGGATGAGCGCCATGCCGGCGACCGGCACGGAGGGCACGACGGAGAGCGTCGCGGCAAGCGTGATGAAGCCGGCGCCGGTGATGCCTGCGGCACCCTTGGAGCTCAGCATCGCCACCAAGAGCAGCAGGATCTGGTCACCCCAGGAGAGATGGATGCCGGTTGCCTGGGCGATGAACAGCGCCGCCAGCGTCATGTAGATGTTGGTGCCGTCAAGATTGAAGGAATAGCCTGTCGGGATGACGAGACCGACAACCGAGCGCTTGCAGCCGGCCTTTTCCATCTTGTTCATCAGTCCCGGAAGGGCGGCCTCCGAAGACGACGTGCCGAGGACCAGTAGCAGTTCTTCCTTGATGTAGCGCAGCAGCGCCACGATCGAGAAGCCATTGTAGCGGGCAACAGCGCCGAGAACGACGAGGACGAAGAGCAGCGAGGTGAGGTAGAAGGTGCCGATCAGCATGGCGAGGTTGGCGATCGACCCGACGCCGTACTTGCCGATGGTGAATGCCATGGCGCCGAACGCACCGATCGGGGCAGCCTTCATCAGGATGGCGACAAGCTTGAACACGGGCGCAGTCAGGGCATTGAGGAAGTTGACGACCGGTTCGCTCTTTTCGCCGACCATCGCGAGCGCGATACCAAAGAGCACCGAGAAGAACAGCACCTGCAGAATGTCGCCATCGGCAAAGGCGCCGACGATCGTCGTCGGGATGATGTTGGTCAGGAAACCGACGACGCTCTGCTCATGCGCCTTTGCGGCGTAGCTGGCGACCGCCGCCGGGTCCAGCGAGGCCGGATCGATGTTCATGCCGGCCCCGGGCTGGACGACATTGGCGACGATCATGCCGATGATAAGCGCCGCCGTCGAGAAGGTCAGGAAGTAGAGCATCGCCTTGCCTGCGACGCGGCCGACCTTCTGCAGGTCGCTCATGCCGGCAATGCCGGTCGCGACCGTCAGGAAGATGACCGGGGCGATGATCATCTTGACGAGCTTGATGAAGGCATCACCAAGCGGCTTCAGCTGGGTGCCGAATTCGGGATAGAAATGGCCGAGCAGGATACCGGCGGCGATGGCGGCGAGAACCTGGACGTAAAGATGGCTATAAAAGGGCTTTTTGCCCTTGCTGCCTGCAACTGCATCGATTGGTGCTGCGATCATGATATCCTCCTAATGGCTCGTCCGGAACGAACTCCGGCCTCCCGAGCCGTTCGCTTCAAGTCCAACAGCTCAGCCGTTGTTGGCATTCCTTTCGCAATCGGCGTGCCAGTTTTACGCCACCAGACAAACAATTGATTTCGTTACAAAAAAATTTATCAAACTACGGATAACTAATTAAGAAATGCGGAAATCCGCACAAATGCGTTTGCGTTTCGTGCAGAAAAATGCACAAATCTGCCATGTCCGTGTCGCCGAAATTGTGGCCTTCTCTACCCTTGCATCACCGCATCCGCCGGACATGGTGGGCCTATGCTGTGCTCGCCTTTGTCGCCGTCGTGGCCAGCCTGTGGGTAAGCGGCGAGATCGGCCGGCATCGGGCGGAGGCTGCCCTCGAGGAACAGGCCCGCATGGATGCGAGGCTGAATGCGGCTTTGCTGCGCACGGTTCTCGAAAAATACCGAGCGCTTCCCTTCGTGCTGTCGCAGGACGTGGCTCTCGCCGCGGCGCTAGCGGGAAACGATGCCGGCACATTCGAGCGGCTCAGTCAGAAGCTGGAAATGCTGACGGCGGGCACGAAGGCCGCCGTCATCTATGTCATCGACAAGGACGGCATGGCGGTTTCGGCCAGCAACTGGCGCGAACCGACGAGCTTCGTCGGTAATGACTATCGTTTCCGCGAGTATTTTCAGGGGGCGGCCGAAAGAGGACAGGCCGAGCACTTCGCGCTCGGCACGGTCAGCAAGAAGCCGGGTCTCTATATCTCCCAGCGGATTTCGGGCAGCAATGGCCTGCTGGGCGTCGTTGTGGTCAAGGTCGAATTCGACGACGTCGAGGCGGATTGGAACGCCTCGGGCACCCCGTCCTACGTCGTTGACGAGCGCGGCATTGTCCTCATCACCAGCATCCCGTCATGGCGGTTCATGACGATCGGCCGGATCGCCGAAGACCGGCTGACGGCGATCCGCGAAAGCCTTCAATTCGGCGCTGCGCCGCTTCAGCCTCTACCGCTCGACATGGTCCGAAATCTCGGCGACGGGCTCGATATCGTCGAGATCGTCATGCCGGGCGATGCCGGGAAAACCAGGTTTCTCGATGTCGCAACGTCGGTGCCGGCGACCGGATGGCATTTGCAGCATCTGGTGGCGCTGGGGTCATCCGTCGATGCGGGGATTCGCGAAGCCCGCATGCTGGCATTGCTGATACTCCTGCCGCTGCTGGCCGGAGCAGCCTTCCTGTTGCGCCGCCGCCATATGATCACCCTGCGGATCTCCAGCGAACAGCAGGCGCGGGAGGAACTGGAACGGCGGGTAGTCGAGCGGACGCTGGATCTCAGCCAGGCTCGGGACCGGCTGCAGGCTGAAATCATCGGCCACAAGAGCACGGAACAGAAGCTGCAGGCAGTGCAACAGGATCTGGTGCAGGCCAACCGGCTGGCCATCCTGGGTCAGGTGGCCGCCGGCGTCGCCCATGAAATCAACCAGCCGGTCGCGACCATCCGCGCCTATGCCGATAACGCCCGCACCTTCCTCGATCGCGGCCAGACGGCGCCTGCCGGCGAAAATCTCGAAAATATTGCGGCGCTGACGGAACGCATAGGTTCGATCACCGATGAATTGAAGACCTTTGCGCGCAAGGGCCGCGGCAGCGCCGAACCAACCGGATTGAAGGACGTCATCGAGGGCGCCGTGATGCTGTTGCGCAGCCGGTTTGCCGGCCGCATGGATACGCTCGACATCGACCTGCCGCCCGCCGAACTGCAGGTGATGGGAAACCGGATCCGTCTCGAGCAGGTGCTGATCAATCTGCTTCAGAATGCCCTGGAGGCGGTAGCGCCGAAGGCCGGAGAGGGTCGCGTCGAGGTCAGAACATACACCGATGCAGGGATGGTAACGGTCACGGTCGACGACAACGGTCCCGGCATCCCGCCTGATATTCGGAAGGGCTTGTTCACGCCGTTCAATACCTCGAAGGAAAGCGGTCTCGGCCTCGGCCTGGTGATCTCCAAGGATATCGTCGGCGACTATGGCGGCCGGATGGAGGTTTTAAGCGGCAATAGCGGAACCCGGTTCATCGTTCAGCTAAGGAAGGCTTGAGATCATGGAAACGCCGACCCCTGTTGCGCTGATCGACGACGACGAGGACCTGCGCCGCGCCACCGCGCAGACGCTCGAACTCGCAGGATTTTCCGTTTCCGCCTATGATGGCGCGAAAGCCGCGCTGGCGGATCTGTCGGCGGACTTTGCTGGCCCCGTCGTCACCGATATCCGCATGCCGGAGATCGACGGACTGCAACTCTTCGCCACGCTCCAGAGCGTCGATGCCGACCTGCCGGTAATCCTGATGACCGGCCACGGTGATATTCCCATGGCCGTTCAGGCGATCCAGGACGGCGCCTATGATTTCATCGCCAAGCCCTTCGCAGCCGATCGGCTCGTCCAGAGCGTGCGTCGCGCAAGCGAGAAGCGGCGGCTTGTTCTGGAAAACCGCATGCTGCGGAAAGCAGCCGAAGATGCGCAGGAGAATTTGCCGCTGATCGGCCAGACGCCTGCCATGGAAAATCTTAGAAACATCCTTCGCCACATCGCCGATACCGATGTGGACGTGCTTGTCGCAGGCGAAACGGGCAGCGGCAAGGAAGTGGTAGCCCAGATCCTGCATCAGTGGAGCCACCGCCGGAAGGGCAATTTCGTGGCGCTGAATTGTGGCGCCCTGCCCGAAACCGTCATCGAAAGCGAACTGTTCGGCCACGAGGCCGGCGCCTTTACCGGCGCCCAGAAGCGCCGCACGGGCCGCATCGAACATGCGAGCGGCGGCACGCTGTTCCTCGACGAGATCGAAAGCATGCCGGCCGCCACCCAGGTCAAGATGCTGAGGGTGCTGGAGATGCGCGAGATCACGCCGCTCGGCACCAATGAGGTGCGTCCGGTCGATCTTCGCGTCGTCGCGGCCGCCAAGATCGACCTCGGGGATCCTTCGGTGCGCGGCGATTTTCGCGAGGATCTCTATTACAGGCTGAACGTCGTGACGATCTCCATTCCGCCGCTGAGAGAACGCCGCGACGACATTCCGCTGCTGTTTTCCCACTTCGCCGCTCGCGCCGCGGAGCGTTTCCGTCGCGATGTCCCGCCGCTTTCCCCGGATGTGCGGCAGCATCTCGCCTCGCACACATGGCCGGGGAATGTCCGCGAACTCTCGCATTATGCCGAACGCGTCGTGCTTGGCGTGGAAGGCGGTGGAACGGCAGCGGTCCCTCCGCAGCCGACGGATGCGACGCTTCCCGAACGGCTGGAGCGCTACGAGGCGGAGATCATTCGCGACGCGCTGTCGGCCAATGACGGCGACGTCCGCCGCACCATCGAGGCGCTCGGCATTCCGAGAAAGACGTTTTACGACAAACTCCAGCGCCACGGCATCAACCGGGGCGGCTATATCTCGCGCAAGTAGTTGTCGATGATGTTTGATCTGCCGAGTGGCGTTAGACTTCCACCAGTCCCAGCTTCTTCACCTGCCGGATCGTCAGCATGGTGCGCACGGTATCGACATGTTCGTTCGCCGTCAGCACCTCGATGACAAAATCCTGAAAGCGGGTGAGGTTCTCCGCCACGCAATGCAGCAGGAAATCGCTGTCGCCGGAGACCATCCAGGCCTGGCGCACCAGCGGCCATTCGGCGGTGGCGGCGGCAAACGCCTTGAGATTGCCTTCCGACTGATGCTTGAGGCCCACCATGCAAAAAGCGACGAGGTCGAATCCGAGCTTCGGGCTATTCAGCATCGCGTGATAGCCCTCGATGATGCCGGCTTCCTCGAGCTTGCGCACCCGGCGCAGGCACGGCGGCGCCGAGATGCCGACGCGATCGGCAAGCTCCACATTGGTCATGCGGCCGTCGGCCTGCAGCTCCCGGAGTATCTTTATATCGATGACGTCGAGTTCCGCACGACCCACATCATTGCCTTTCTTTAATTCTCCGCGGCGAGCTTCTATATAAAGCCGCGGAATACGCAAGAAAGTTTCACGCCGATGACGGATTCTTGCACATCTGGGCGATTTGCCTTGTTGGTAACGCAAGGCTGCCCTTGAATAAAAGCATTGGACGTTCATAAATGGCGCAGGACCGCGAAACGGCCGCAATCGCTCATTAGCCGCCGCCCTCCTGCCAGTCGAAAGGAAATGACATGCCCGCCCGCCATACCAAGGTGCTCATCATCGGTTCCGGACCCGCAGGCTATACCGCCGCGGTCTATGCCGCGCGCGCCATGCTGAAACCGGTTTTGATCGCCGGTCTCGAACAGGGCGGCCAGCTGATGATCACCACTGATGTCGAAAACTATCCGGGCTTTGCCGATCCGATCCAAGGTCCCTGGTTGATGGAACAGATGCTGCAGCAGGCAAAACATGTCGGCGCCGAGATCGTCAACGACCTCGTGACCGAAGTCGACATGAACCAGCGTCCTTTCGTCGCCCGCACCGACAGCGGCCAGGTCTGGACCGCCGATACGCTGATCATTGCCACCGGCGCCAAGGCCAAATGGCTCGGCATCGAGAGCGAGCAGCATTTCCAGGGCTTTGGCGTTTCGGCCTGCGCCACCTGCGACGGTTTCTTCTATCGCAACAAGGATGTGATTGTGGTTGGCGGCGGCAACAGCGCCGTCGAGGAGGCGCTCTATCTCTCCAACATCGCCAAGTCGGTGACATTAGTGCACCGCCGCGACTTCTTCCGAGCCGAGAAGATTCTGCAGGAACGCCTGTTCTCCAAGGACAATGTCAAGGTGCTGTGGAATACCGAAGTGGGCGAGATTACCGGCACGCCGGCCAAGCCGCCGATGCCGCAATCCGTATCCGGCGCGCGCCTGCGCGATGTCAGAACCGGCACGATCACCGAAGTGGCGATCGATGGCGTCTTCGTCGCGATCGGCCATGCGCCGGCAACCGAGCTCTTCAAAGACAAGCTGAAGCTGAAGGACAATGGTTATCTCTGGACTGCGCCGGATTCGACCGCGACCAGCCTGGAGGGGGTCTATGCAGCAGGCGACGTGACGGATGACACATTCCGCCAGGCGATCACTGCCGCCGGCTTGGGGTGCATGGCTGCACTTGAAGCCGAGCGATACTTGACGGGCCACATGCCCGTCGCCGTGGCCGCGGAGTAAGATCGGCATGAGGGGTGGGGGAATGCCATTGGATTGGGACAAGCTGCGTATTTTTCACGCAGCTGCCGAGGCGGGTTCGTTCACGCATGCGGCGGATAAACTGCATCTGTCCCAATCCGCCATCAGCCGCCAGGTCAGCGCCCTGGAGCAGGATGTCGGCACCAAGCTGTTTCACCGCCATGCACGCGGCCTGATTCTGACGGAACAGGGCGAGTTGCTTTACCGCACCGCCCATGACGTGCTGCTGAAGCTCGAAACCGTGAAGATGCAGCTCACCGAGACGACCGAGACGCCATCCGGCAAGCTGCGCGTCACGACGACGGTCGGCCTCGGCCAGGGCTGGCTGACCGACAAGATCCAGGAATTCCTGCAGCTTTATCCCGATGTGCAGATCCAGCTGATCCTCGACAACGAGGAAGTGGATGTGAACATGCGTCATGCCGACTGCGCCATCCGCCTGCGCCAGCCGCAGCAATCCGACCTCATCCAGCGCAAACTCTTCACCGTGCACATGCACGTCTATGCGGCCCCGTCCTACATCAATCGTCATGGCGAGCCGCAAAAGGTCGAGGATCTCGACAGTCACCGCATCATCACCTTCGGCGAGCCGGCGCCAAGCTACCTGCTCGACGTCAACTGGCTTGAGGTCGCCGGTCGCTCGTCCGACAACAAGCGTATTCCGCATCTGCAGATCAACAGCCAGACCTCGATCAAACGCGCTGCCCTGCTCGGCATTGGCGTCGCCTGCCTGCCGGATTACATCGTCGGCCGCGACCCAGGCCTGATTCAACTGGCGATCAACGCCGACGTCCCTTCCTTCGACACGTATTTCTGCTATCCCGACGAGATCAAGAACGCCGCCAAGCTGAAGGCCTTCCGCGATTTCATCGTCAGCAAGGCCAGAAACTGGAACTTTTAAGCTTGGTTTTATTGAAGAATTGCCGACTATGCAGAACACGCATGACTGGCATGCACAAATGAGGGTTGCCGTTTGCCCATTAAACCACCATATCGCACATAGCTGATGCACATGGTGGCTTTTCCTCCCAGTTCCACCGCATTAGCTGTTCCCCTCTGGAGGTTTTTGACCTTCACACTTATAAGGGCCCTGGTTTTCCAGTGGCCCTCTTTTTTTGCCTTTCTTCCTCAACGAAATGCCGCACCGCAAAAAATTTGTGCGGCGCATAGCAGACATGCACAAAAAAGCATTGAAACCTGCTCAAGGAAGCACCATATCGACCTCAGCTGATGCACCTTGTGGTTTCTCTCCCAGTACCACCGCATTAGCTGTTCCCCTCTGGAGGTTTTTTGACCTTCACAATTATAAGGGCCCTGGTTTTCCAGTGGCCCTCTTTTTTTGCCCAAAATTTGCTCATTCAATAAAACTCAACGCCTCACGCCTCCGTGATTTGCATATCGAAGTCAGACGATTGATATATCGGTCAGAAACGATTTATAATTCGGCGAACCACGATGGATAAAGACGAAATTATCAAGGCGCTCGCCCATCCGACCCGGATGGACATTCTGAACTGGCTGAAAAATCCCGAGGAGCATTTCCCCTCGCAGGAGCATCCTTTTGAAATGGGCGTCTGCGCCAGCCAGTTCGAGCGCTGCGGCCTGTCGCAGTCGACGGTCTCGGCCCATCTCGGCACGCTGCATCGCGCCGGCCTCGTCACCACCAAACGCGTCGGCCAGTGGATCTTTTACAAGCGCAACGAAGAAACCATCGCCGCCTTCCTCAAGCAGCTGACGCAGGACCTCTAGAATGCCTCTCGCCCTCCTCGTTCTTGCCTTGAGCTCGTTTGCGATAGGCACCACCGAATTCGTCATCATGGGTCTGTTGCCGGAGGTTGCCGCCGATCTCTCGGTCAGCATCCCGCAGGCCGGATGGCTGGTGACCGGTTATGCCCTTGCGGTCGCGATCGGGGCACCTGTGATGGCGATTTCGACCGCGAAGCTGAAGCGCCGCACCGCCCTGATTGCGCTGATGGCCTTCTTCATCGCCGGCAACCTGCTTTGCGCACTGGCGAGCGACTATTGGGTGCTGATGATCGCCCGTGTCGTGACGGCACTTTGCCACGGCGCCTTCTTCGGCATCGGCTCGGTGGTCGCCGCCGGCCTCGTTGCCGAAGACCGAAAGGCCCGCGCCGTCGCGCTGATGTTTACCGGCCTGACGCTTGCCAATGTTCTCGGCGTGCCGCTCGGCACCGCGATCGGCCAAGCCTATGGCTGGCGCGCCACCTTTGTCATCGTCACTGTCATCGGCATCGTCACCATATCAGGCCTGATCGTCATCCTGCCCAAGGATAGGCAGCAAGAAAACGGCAGCATTCTGCGTGAGATCGCAGCCCTGCGGAATGGCCGCCTGTGGCTGGCGCTCTCCACCACCGTTTTCTTCGCCGCCTCTATGTTCGCCCTCTTCACCTATATCGCGCCGCTGCTACGCGACATCACCGGCGTGTCGCCGGAAGGCGTCACCTGGACGCTGTTCCTGATCGGCCTTGGGCTGACCATCGGCAACCTCGTCGGCGGCAAGCTTGCCGATTGGCGGCTCGGCGCAACGCTTGCCGGCGTCTTCGCCGCGATCGCCATCACTTCGATCGCCTTCAGCTATACGAGCCGCTTCTTCATCCCGGCCGAAATCACCCTCTTCCTTTGGGCGATGGCAAGCTTTGCCGCCGTGCCGGCGCTTCAGGTCGGCGTCGTCGGCTACGGCAAGGATGCGCCGAATCTCGTCTCCACGATCAACATCGGCGCCTTCAACACCGGAAATGCGCTCGGCGCCTGGGTGGGCGGCCTCGTCATCGACGCCGGCTTCGATCTCACCCGCGTTCCGCTCGCCGCAGCCTTGATGGCCCTGATCGGCCTCGGCGCGACGGCGCTCACCTATCTCTCCGCCAGGGGCCGGGCCGCCCTCGCCCCTGCCGAGTGATCCTCCCGCAAAAGAAAGGACCATCATGGCCAAGCTTTTCGAACCCGCGAAAGTCGGCGACATATCAGTCAAGAACCGCGTCGTCATGGCGCCGCTCACCCGCAACCGCTCGCCGGGCGCAGTTCCTAACGACCTCAACGTCGAATACTACCGCCAGCGCGCCACAGCAGGCCTGATCATCACCGAAGCAACCGCGATCACCCATCAGGGCCAGGGATATGCCAACGTGCCTGGTCTCTACAGCAAAGAGGCTCTCGACGGCTGGAAGCGCGTCACCGACGCCGTTCACGCAGCCGGTGGCAAGATCGTCGTCCAGATGTGGCATGTCGGCCGCATCTCGCACACGACGCTGCAGCCGAACGATGGCAAGCCAGTTTCCGCGACCAATCGCATTGCCAAAGCCAAAACCTACCTGGTCAATGCCGACGGCACCGGCAGCTTTGCCGACACCTCCGAGCCGCGCGCGCTCGATACCGCCGAAATCCCCGGCATCATCGAGGATTACCGCAAGGCTGCCCGTGCGGCGATCGACGCCGGCTTCGACGGTGTCGAGATCCACGGCGCCAACGGCTACCTGCTCGACCAGTTCATCCGCGACGGTATCAATGACCGTACTGATGCATATGGCGGCTCGATCGAAAACCGCACCCGCCTGACCTTCGAAGTCGTCGACGCCGTGGTGAAGGAAATCGGCGCGGGCCGCACGGCGATCCGGATCTCGCCGGTGACGCCGTCAGGCGAAAGCTACGATTCCAATCCGCAGGCGACCTTCACCCATGTCGTCGAAGGCCTGGCCAAATACGATCTCGCTTATATCCATGTCATCGAAGGTCAGACCGGCGGCGACCGCGACTACAAGCAGGGCGACAATCCCTCCTTCGATTACAAGGCGCTGCGCCAGACTTATGAAGAGGCCGGCGGCAAGGCCGACTGGATGGTCAACAATGGCTACGATCGCGATCTGGCGATCGACGCCGTCGAAAGCGGCCGCGCCGATCTCGTCGCCTTCGGTAAGCCCTTCATCGCCAATCCCGATCTCGTCGAGCGCCTGGAACACAATCTGCCGCTCAACACGCCCGACCAGTCGACCTTCTACGGCGGCACCGGCAAGGGCTATATCGACTATCCCATCCTCGAAAAGGTCGCTTGAAGCTTTCACACGCGAACGCGAATCCCGCCGAAAGGCGGGATTTCCATTTTCGACGGGTTTTTGTAGGGTGCCGCCATGTTCGCTCCCTATCTTGACCGCTGGTCGCTAATATCAGACGGCGAGCCCATCATCACCCATTCAAGCCGCCTGCTCCCGGTCCTCTGGCGGGATAAGCCCGCCATGCTGAAAGTCGCGGCAGATATCGACGAACGATACGGCGCTCTTCTGATGCAGTGGTGGGACGGTGACGGCGCAGCCTATGTCTACGCCCATGAGGGCGACGCCGTGCTGCTGGAACGGGCGACGGGAAAACGCTCGCTGCTTGCCATGGCAATGAACGGCGAGGACGATGAGGCAAGCCGCATCCTCTGCGGCACGGCGGCACGGCTGCATGCGCCGCGCGAAAAACCACCTCCCGATCCCATCCCTCTCACCCGCTGGTTTCGGGATCTGGAACCGGCAGCGGGCAAGCATGGCGGCACGTTTGCCGATTGCTCGGCGATCGCCAACGTCCTCCTTGCCGATCAGCGTGATGTCACCATCCTCCACGGCGACATCCATCACGGCAACATTCTCGATTTCGAGGCGCGCGGCTGGCTGGCGATCGATCCGAAGCGGCTGTACGGCGAGCGCGGCTTCGATTTCGCCAATATCTTCGCCAACGAAGAACTGCCAACAATCACCGATCCTGCCCGTTTCCGCCGCCAGCTCGACATCGTCTCAACGGACGCGAAGCTGGAACCGAAGCGGCTGCTCCAATGGATCGCCGCCTATTCCGGCCTTTCCGCCGCCTGGTTCCTCGGTGATCCGAATATTCAGCAGGCAGAAACCGCCCTGACGGTCGCCCGGATCGCGCTGGCCGAACTCGAGAGCTAACCCGCGTTCTGCGACGGCTGCCCGATAAGGTCTGCCGCGGCTTGATGGTGCGAATCGGGCAGGCAGCCAAGTGCCACGAGCGAAGTCCTGACCGCTTCGTCGATCGGCGTCTGCGGCTCCTTGCCGAGTTCGGCCACAAGCCTGGTGTTCCGCATCCGCACCGGCAGCTTCCAGAGATAACGCATCTCCTTGATCTCCCGCATCACCGGAACGAAGGGCGCCGCCAGCGGCACGATCCACCAGGGAAAGCCGCCGATCTTTGCTTTGCCGCCGGCGACGCGCTTGATTGCTTCGGCCATCTGCATGCCGTCCGCATCCCAAAAGCCCTCCATGTGATAGACGGAGAAAGGCGGCAGCCGATCGGCCCGCTCGATGAGCTGGGCGATGGTTTCCGCCATGTCTGGCAGGTAGGCCCATTGATGACCGCTGCCTCGCCGACCCGGGTTCCTGATCGTGGCGACGGGCTTGCCTGGGGTCACGAGACCGGACGAAAACCAGCTGTTGGCCGTCGTGCCTGGACCGAAGAAATCCCCTGCCCTGACGATGATGGCGCCGGCGCCGGACTGCGAGGCCGCCTTCAGCCGCTCCTCCATTTCGACGCGGATCGCCCCCTTCTTCGTCGTCGGATGCTGCGGGCTTTCTTCCGTCGGCGTCGGCAGGGCATCGGGACCAAAATTATAGATGTTGCCCGGCAGCACGATTCGCGCGCCGACGGCGCGAGCAGCGGCGATGGTATTGTCGAGCATCGGCAGCACCAGCGTTTCCCAGTCGCGGTAGCCGGGTGGGTTGACGGCATGGACGATAAGGCCGACGCCTTCAGCCGCCTTCAGGACGTCGCCGGCATTCATCGCATCGCCCTGCATCCAGTCGAAGGCTGGCTCGTTCCTCGACACCTTGGCGGCATCACGATTGAGCGCCCGGATGCGCCAGCCGCGCGCAAGCAGCCTGCGGGCAACCGCGCCGCCGATACCGCCGGTGGCGCCGAGAACGAGGGCCGTCGTTTTCATTTCGCTATTCATGACAATCATCTCCTTCGATTGGATGAGAGGATCATGCCATCAGAGCGAGATAAACGAAATTGACGAAAGAAGTGCATCTGCTATACGAAAATACATGAACTCCGAACCGAGCTGGGATTTCTACCGCAGTTTCCTGACCGTGCTCCAACAGGGATCGCTGTCGGCCGCCGCCCGCGAACTGGGGCTGACCCAGCCGACCATAGGCCGCCATGTCGACGCACTGGAACTAGCGATCGGCGCCGAACTCTTCACCCGCTCGCCGAATGGGCTGCTGCCAACCGACGCCGCACTGGCGCTGAGGCCTTACGCCGAGACGCTGGCGGCAACCACGGCCGCCCTTTTACGCACCGCATCCGGCCAGCGCGAGCGCGTGGCTGGAACGGTCAGGATCAGCGCCAGTGAGGTCATCGCCGTCGAAGTGCTGCCCGGAATTCTCGGACCGCTGCAGGAAACCTATCCCGAATTGCAGATCGAGCTCTCGGCATCCGATACGATCGAGGACCTGGTGAACCGCGAGGCCGATATCGCCGTGCGCATGGCCGAGCCGCAGCAGACTGCACTCGTCGTGCGCCGCATCGGCGATATCCCGCTCGGCTTTCACGCCCATCGCCGCTATCTCGAACGATACGGCATTCCGCAAACCTTGGCTGACCTCGCAAACCACCGCCTCATCGGCTTCGACCGGCAGACGGCCTATGTCCGTATGGTGATGAAACGCTATGCGGTGCCTGGCATCGAATTCTCCTTCCGCTCCGACAACAACCTCGCCCAGCTTTCGGCGATCCGTGCCGGCGTTGGCATCGGCATCTGCCAGACAGGACTCGCGCGCGAAAATCCCGACTTGGTTCACATCCTGCCTGATGCCTTCAGCCTACCGCTCGGCACGTGGGTGGCGATGCATGAGAGCCTGAAGTCTTCGCCGCGCTGCCGCGCTACCTTTGACGTATTGGTCAAGGGGCTTCAGGACTATCTCCGATATTCGACCAGCGCATAATCGCAAAAATCAGAATCGATTTTCGCAAAGAATCATGCGCAAATTTCGAAGCAATAGAACCTCCTTAACGCGTCTTATCGGACGCGCACCCCGGCGGGATGCAAATGACAAAGCACCATGCGGTTGAACTCGTGCCCTGCGATCCGCGATGGCCGCAAGCCTTTCAGCGTATCCGCGGCAAGCTTCTAACCTTGCTGCCGCAGGCGCTCGCCATCGATCACATCGGCAGCACGTCCATACCGGGCATGATGGCCAAGCCGCTTATCGACCTCGACATCGTTCTTCCCGGCCTCGAGCATATCGAGGACGCCACACGCGTGCTTCTGGCCGAAGGCTATGAGCCGCGCGGCAACCGCTATGACGACGATGTCTGGGCGTTTTTATCGAGAGGTTCGGTGCCGGCAGAACGGGTCTACCTTTGCCCTTCCGGCAACGGCACGCATCGAAACAGACTGGCTTTCCGGGATTATCTCATCGCGCATCCGCAAGCGGCGGCCGATTATGCCGCGCTCAAACGCAGCCTGGCAGTCGAATTCAGGATGGACGGCGACCGCTATACTGCGCATAAGCGCGAATTCGTCGATACGATCGTCGCGCGGGCATTGACGGGCGATGGTTAGCTTCAGATGCCTTGCGAGGCTTCGGCTGTACGGTCCTTCCACAAGCCGTCCACCACCTCGGTTTCCGGCCGATCGCCGCCCTCGGCATATTCCTCATGCCATTTGCCGTTCTCGTCCTGCCAACTGATCTCGGCGGAATCGCCGCCGACCTGCTGTTCGGCCGCGACGATGCGTGCAGCTTCGAGCGCCTCGGCATGGGTCGGGAATGCCTCGGAATAGACACCTCCCAGCCTGTAGGCCCAGCCGCCGTCATGCGGCACGACTTCGTAGACCACCTTGATCATGCATTCGTCTCCTCATCTTCTTGTTGCGCATTCGCATGCTTCCGGACAGGATCCGGATCATCGCGGCCGCTTGACGAGAATTCGAGGACGCCGCGATCTGCTTTCCGGCCCCGATGACATTCAGTATTCCATTAAACGCCGAAGACTGCAAATGGCACTCGACCGCGGCTTTCTTGATAGGCGAAATCAGGGACTTAAATAAAATGTATGAATCTGAACAGGAGCAGAGGCTTGGGGATCGCGTCACGCCTTAAAGAGGAAAAGTTTCTGGTCGCCGCACTTGTCGTTGCAGCGATCGCCTATCTCTTGGAACACGCAGTGATCGAGATGGGGCGCGGCGTCGCGCTGATTGCCGCCGCTGCCCTGGTCGGCACCATCGTGCTCGCCTCGATCCGCGTTGCCCATCATGCCGAGCTGCTCGCCGTCAAGGTCGGCGATCCCTACGGCACGATGATCCTGACGCTCTCGGCCGTTGCCGTCGAAGTCATCATCCTCGCCATCATGATGAGTGGCGAAAGCTCGCCGACGCTGGTGCGCGACACGATCTATTCGGCCCTGATGCTCGATATCAACGGCATTCTCGGCTTGGCCGCCCTGCTCGGCGGCCTCAAGCACGGCGAACAGCCCTATAACGACAATTCCGGCAAGACCTACGGCGTGATGATCCTCACCGCGATGGGCATCTCGATGATTGTGCCGGAATTCGTGCCCAGCGACAAATGGCACTATTATTCCGCCTTCACCATCGCCGCGATGATCGCGCTTTACGGCCTCTTCCTGCGCATGCAGGTTGGCCAGCACAGCTATTTCTTCAGCTACAGTTACCCGCGCTCCGAACGAAAGAAGGAAAGTCCCGACGAGCATGGCGCCGACGAGTCGGCCGCGATCTCGATCGCCACCATTCTCGTCGGCGTCGTCATTATCGGCCTGCTGGCGGAGTTCATGGCGGCCTTCATGACCGAAGGCCTGCGCGATAGCGGCGCGCCGATCGCCGTGACCGCCGTGGTCGTCGCAGCGATTTCGGCCGCACCCGAGATCCTGACCGCATTAAGGGCGGCACTCAGGAACCGCATGCAGGCGACGGTCAACATCGCCATGGGCGCCTCGCTGTCGACGGTCATCTTGACCGTGCCCGTGATGGAAGCGATCGCGCTCTATACCGGCCAGCCCTTCATCATGGCGATGACCCCGGTGCAGACGGTGATGGTGGCGGTCACGCTGATTGCCGCCGCGATCAACCTCAACGACGGCGAGACCAACGCTATCGAGGGCATGACGCATTTCATCCTCTTCGCCACCTTCGTCATGCTGACGGCGCTGGGGCTCTGAAGGCTCCCGCCCCCGCGGGGGAAGGGCAAGAACAGGCTGTTTAGGCGGGCTGTTGGGCAAAGAGCAGGCGTTCGCGGGCTGCGAACCATTCCTCGGCGTAATCGTCGTTCTTGTATTCCTCGAAATACGGCCCGCCATCGGTGAAATGGACGTTCTTGGCGTCTTCGCGGTAGTTGTATTCATTGACGAGGTAATTCCACGTCACCGGCAATTCGCCGATGAGCTCTTCATTCTCCAGCCATTTGAACTGATGCAGTTGCAGCCCGGTCGCGGTATTGACGTAGTCGGGCGTCAGTGCGCGGCATTCGTCATTGTTGAAGAGGATGAAGCTCGACCAGTTCTTCTTTTCGTACTTGGTCTGTGCCTGCCCGAGGAACTTGGTGTCGATCTTCGGCTGGTAATCATGTTTGACGCACATGACGGCGTAACGCTCGTCGCGCAATGCCCAAAGCTCGGCGATATCGGCACGCATCAGCATGTCGCAATCCATGAAGATGCTCCAGCCCTCGTAACCGCTCAGATAGGGCGTCAGGAAACGCGAGAAGGAGAACTCCGTGGATTGCAGCGCGTTGCGCTGGCGGGTGAAAATCCCGCCAAGATTGGAGAGCGCAATGGGCGAGAACTCGACCGGGATCGACGACTTCTCGATGATGCTCTGCACGAGAACGTGGTAGGCAACCACTTCCTTGGGATCGAATCCCACGAAAATTCGGACGTTCTGTTGTTCCATTGTCCACCTCGATCGCCAGTATAGAGAGATGAATTGATTGGTATCGGAAACAGCGTTTTTGGCCACCCACGCCTGTAAGCAAAGGCCTGCGACAGTCATCCCTTCGACTTATCGAGAAAACGCTGCTTGCGGGTTTTCGGTTTGAACCGCCGAAAGAAATTGTCGACGGCGCGGATGAATTTGGTGACGGACATCAGCCTGTCGATCTGGCTGTTCGTATTGTCGAGCCGCTCCGACAAGACCTCGGCCGCAGTCATCGCGATCTCGACCGGCGGCACCTCAGGAAACCGTTTGGCGAGCGCCGAATAGGGGCTGGCATCGACGCCGCCCACCATGGAGATCGACCCCATGCGCGCAAAGAGACGCAGGAAGATCTGCTCGAACGTCCAATCGTGCACGTCGAACACCTTCCACTTCTCGCTCCGCTTCGCCGAAAAGCCGGCAAGCAGGATATTGCCCGGCAGCTGCAGATCGGCGAGCCACAGCGCTACCGCAAAGCCGCTCGTCGCGATCTTGCCGATCGGATAGAGATCGGCGAGCATTTGTGTCAGATCAAGGTGACGGGCCTCAGCGCCTTCGAAGCAGCTCTTTTCGCTGAGATTTTCCTCGACGGAGACCCGGATGTTGACGACGCCGAGGAAATCGTCGCCGCCAAAGAAGCGCAAGACATCCGCCGCTTCGCGCCGATGGACGATATGGGCGCCCATTACGTCGCTGCGGGCAACCAGCATGGAATGGCCGACGAAGGGTTCGTCGAGCACCTTATAGACCTTGTTGAAGAAGACGTAGAGCACCGTCTCAGGCAATTCGCCCCGCAGCCGTTCGAGATCGACCGCCTCGCTGTTTGCGACCAGCACGACATGGGAATAGCCCGACAACAGCGTCTTCCACGCTTCCGGCGTCAAGAAATTGAAGCCTCCGTCCGGAGCGGTCGTAGCCTTGTTATCGCTAGGGATTGCTTCCATATCGGCTCACATGCACTTTCCAAGGACGACGCGGTCCGCCCGACTAGCTGTTGCTGAAATAGGCGCGCATCCGGGCAAGCCGCGTCAGCCCGCCGATCTGCTTTCCCACATGCGAGAGGAAGCCCGCCACTCGGTCCGTCATCGACGGTTGCCTGCAGAAAGACGCCCAGGGTGTGTTGCGAAGATCTTCGGCATAACGATTGGCCATCCGCCGGTGCACCCAGGGCACGGTGGCCTGCCACGGCTTTTTCCGGCCGGTGAAATGAAAGATGGCCGGCCGATCGACGAAAGGCAGCAGGCCCGTCTGTGTATTCCAGCGCGGATCGAGCACCAGCCAGTCGCGGTCGAACGTGACGTTCAACGCATCCTGGTCATTGTTCTCGAACAGATGCGACCGCTCCTCGAAGATTTCCCGGGTCCTGGCGAAAAGCCCCCTCGCCCGGCAGACGGACCAGTCGAACAGCAGTACGCCGGCATTGAAGTAGCGGCCGCCATGGCCCATGCCGATCTTGCGCTGCCGCGCCCCGGCCTTCTCGGGAAAGGCCATGACATAGTCGTCGACCGCAGCAAGCGCCTTGCCCCGCAGATCCATCGCGAAGAGATCGTCGACCGGCGCAACCGTAAGCACATCGGCATCGAGATAGAGCAGCCGCTCGACATGATCGGGAATGTACAGATCCATGTAGAGCCGCGCCAGCGTCGCCCCCGACCAGCGACCCCGCGCTTGCAGCGCCGTATCCGGCGTATTGTAGGGCAGCACCCTGATCCCCATGTCGTGCAGCCGCGCGAAATTTCCGACCTCGGCGATCTCGTTCGACTTGAGGTCGATGCCGAGAAGCAGGAACTCAACAGTGGAACCTGAGAGATTGCGCTTGACCGAAAGCAGGGTGCAGCAGGCGGCCGGCAGCATGTTGACATCCGAACAGACGATCACGGCACTCTGCTGCAAAATCCCAGCCCCCCCGAAGCGGCAATTTAAACTTGATGCCGGATATCTAGTTGGTTTGATGCCAACCCGCAACCGCAGATCACCCGCCGGACCGTCGCTCTGCGTCACGTTTTGAATCGGATTTCAACGAGTTGCAAGGCAAAGCGGATTCAGATGAGGAGCATATTGAATCGGAACGTGAACTTAGAGCCGCAGCGCCAATGGATGATCGACGAGCAGCCGGTCCACTGTCGCAAGCTGCAGCCCCTCGACCTTGCATTGCGCAAGCAGCAAGCGATCGAAGGGATCGCGCGTCTCCGGCTCGGGGTTGGCGGCGGTGATGACGTGCGCGATATCGATGGGCAGGATCGTCAGCCCGGTCTCCCCGAGATAAACGGGAATGGTCTCGAGCGGCAATCCGGGCTGCAATTTTCCAAGCCTTGTCTTGATGGCAATTTCCCAGAGGCTGGCGACGCTGACGAAACCGATGGCGGCACCGTCCGAAAGCACCTGCTCGGCACGCGGAAAACGCTCCGCCAGTTTCTTCTGGGCAACTGCAATCACCATGTGCGTGTCAAGCAGCAGACGCATGATCACGGCAGCGGCTTGAGAAGAAAATCTTCCGGCAAAGGATCGTCGAAGTCGTCGGCGATATACATCTCCGTGCGCGTGATACCCTTGGAACGAAGATAGGCTTCGCCGGCCTCCAGGTTCAAACCGCCGCGTTTTTGATGCGGCACGAGATCGAACACCGGCCGGCCGTTGCGTGTCACGACAATGGTTTCACCTTCCTCAACCTCACGGGCGAGTTCGGTCAGGCGGTTCTTCGCATCGCGGATCGAGACGGTTTTCATGATGGCAAATGTAGCTACATGCGGCTACATCGTCAATGTCAGAGCAATTGAAAAAGGCCGGCCGTCACCGGCAGGCCCTCAATCGGCGTTACAGTAAGCCGCTTACTTGCAAGCGCCGCAGAAGCGCTGGATGCGGCGGCAGGCTTCCTCGAGCAGCTCTTCCGAAGTCGCGTAGGAGATGCGGAAGTTCGGGCCAAGACCGAAGGCCGAACCGTGAACGACGGCAACACCTTCCGTTTCCAGAAGCTCGGAAACGAAATCCTCGTCCGTCTCGATGACCTTGCCCGACGGCGCCGTCTTGCCGATCAGGCCGGCGCAGGACGGATAGACATAGAAGGCGCCTTCCGGCACCGGGCAGACAATGCCCTTGGCCTGGTTCAGCATCGAAACGACGAGATCGCGACGGCCTTCGAAGATCTTCTTGTTTTCAGGGATGAAGTCCTGCGTGCCGTTCAGCGCTTCGACAGCCGCCCACTGGGCGATCGACGTCGCACCCGAGGTCTGCTGCCCCTGGATCATGTCCATGGCCTTGATGAGCTGGATCGGACCGGCCGCATAGCCGATGCGCCAGCCGGTCATCGCATAGGCCTTGGAGACGCCGTTCATCGTCAGCGTGCGGTCGTAAAGCTTCGGCTCGACTTCCACAGGCGTGACGAACTTGAAGTCGCCATAGGTCAGGTGCTCGTACATGTCGTCGGTCAGCACCCAGACCTGCGGATGCTTCATCAGCACATCCGTCAGCGCCTTCAGCTCGTCCTGCGTATAGGCCGCCCCCGTCGGGTTGGACGGCGAGTTGAAGATGAACCACTTGGTCTTCGGCGTGATCGCCTTTTCGAGATCGGCCGCCTGGAGCTTGAAGTTATGCTCCTGGGTGGCCGAAACGAAAACCGGCGTGCCGCCGCACAGCGCCACCATCTCAGGATAAGAAACCCAGTAAGGCGCCGGGATGACGACTTCGTCGCCGGGATTCAGCGTTGCCATGAAGGCGTTGAAAAGGATCTGCTTGCCGCCGGTGCCGACGATCGTCTGCTCCCAGGAATAGTCGAGGCCGTTCTCGCGCTTGAACTTGGCGGCGATCGCCTTGCGCAGCTCGGGAATGCCGGAGACCGGCGTGTACTTCGTTTCGCCGCGGTTGATCGCGTCGATGGCGGCCGTCTTGATATTATCGGGCGTATCGAAATCCGGCTCACCTGCGCCGAGACCAATGACGTCACGTCCTTTTGCTTTCAGCTCGCGCGCTTTCTGGGAGACGGCGATGGTGGCTGAAGGCTTCACACGGGAAAGAGCATCGGCAAGGAAAGCCATGATAACGGTCCTAATGGTTGAAACGGGCAGAAAGCCGGGACCGGAGTTCTGCGGTTAGCTCTATGTCCAATGTATGACGGCATTTCAAGCGGAAAGGCGTCATGGTGGCATGATTCTTATTGATCGGTTCGCCGCACCGCCCGTCCAGCACGCCGCCCCCTTCGGAGAGGCCTATGTCACGTGGTTGAAACACCATGCGGAGATCTTGAATCAATCTCTGAGGTCGTCCGGATTTATCCCCTGAAATCAGTGGCATCGTCGAATTCGGCCATTGCCATGAATAAGCCGCAACAAATGCCGCACCACGCCGCAATTCCGTCGCGAGCGCGCCGAGATCGAAGCCGCATCATCCGGCATCCGAAATTGGTTATTGAGGGTATGCCAATGTTTCTGGAAGATGAGTTTGCCATCAGGCGCATGCGCATGCGTCGGATCTCCATTTCATGTCTCGTTGCCATCACCGCTTTTGCCGCCTGCATCACCGCGATGCTGGGGCTTGCCTCCGCCGCTCGCGCCGATGCACAGCCGGCATCCGGCCAACTCGCGGCTCTTGTCCGGCCGAACGACGTTAACAGCGGCTCGCTGCTCTTTCCGTCGAAGGAGCCGGGCTTCTATGTCGAAGCGCCGCGGCTGAAGACCGATGTCGCCATCGATGTCTCCGGCCCGATCGCCAGGGTAAAGGTGACGCAGCGCTTTCAAAATCCGAGCCAGGGCTGGGTCGAGGGCACCTACGTTTTCCCGTTGCCGGATAATTCCGCCGTCGACGCGCTGAAAATGCAGATCGGCGAACGTTTTATCGAAGGCCAGATCAAGCCGCGCCAGGAAGCCCGTGAGATCTACGAGCAGGCCAAGGCCGAGGGCAAGAAGACGGCGTTGCTCGAACAGCAGCGGCCGAACATCTTCACCAACCAGGTCGCCAATATCGGTCCCGGCGAAACCATCGTCGTCCAGATCGAATACCAGCAGACGATCCACCAGTCGGGCGGCGAGTTCTCGCTGCGCTTCCCGATGGTCGTCGCCCCGCGTTACAATCCGGCACCGATCGTCCAGACCGTCGAGTTCAACAACGGCGCCGGTTTTGCCACGCCGCGCGACCCCGTGGAAAACCGGGACAAGATCGAAGCCTCCGTGCTTGATCCGCGTGAGAACGCCAAGATCAATCCAGTCGCGCTGACAGTCAACCTGAAAGCCGGCTTCGCGCTTGGCGACGTCAAATCCTCGTTCCACGCGGTCGATATCAGCCAGGACGGCGACCAGGCGAGGACGATCAGCCTGAAGGCGGACACCGTTCCCGCCGATAAGGATTTTGAGCTCACCTGGAAGGCCGCTCCCGGCAAGATGCCGAGTGCCGGTCTCTTCCGCGAAGTGATTGATGGTAAGACCTATCTGCTCGCCTTCGTCACCCCACCCACGGCCCCGGATACGGCAGCGCCGCCGGCAAAACGCGAGGTGGTCTTCGTCATCGACAATTCCGGCTCGATGTCCGGCCCGTCGATCGAGCAGGCAAGGCAGAGCCTGGCGCTTGCCATTGCCAAGCTGAACCCAGACGACCGCTTCAACGTCATCCGTTTCGACGATACGATGACCGATTATTTCAAGGGTCTCGTCGCAGCCACCCCTGACAATCGCGAAAAGGCGATCGCCTATGTCAGAGGCCTGACCGCTGACGGCGGCACGGAAATGCTGCCTGCCTTGCAGGCTGCGCTGCGCAACCAGGGACCGGTCGCAAGCGGAGCGTTGCGCCAGGTCATATTCCTGACGGATGGTGCGATCGGCAACGAACAGCAGCTTTTTGAGGAAATCACCGCGAATCGAGCCGATGCCCGCGTCTTCACCGTCGGCATCGGCTCGGCACCGAACACCTATTTCATGACCAAGGCCGCCGAAGTCGGCCGCGGCACCTTCACGGCGATCGGCTCGACCGATCAGGTGGCAAGCCGCATGGGCGAGCTTTTCGCTAAGCTGCAGAACCCAACCATGACCGATATCACCGCCACCTTCGAAGGCATCGAGGCCGAGGATATCACGCCGAACCCGATGCCGGACCTCTACAGCGGCGAGCCGGTCGTGCTGACCGCGCAGGTGCCTCACGATCAGCCCGCCGGCAAGCTGCAGATCATCGGCAAGACAGGCGACCAGCCGTGGCGCGTCGAAATGGATATCGCCAATGCCGCCAACGGCAACGGCATTTCCAAGCTCTGGGCGCGGCGCAAGATCGACGATTTCGAGGCGCGCGCCTATGAACGTCAGGATCCGGCCGCGCTCGACAAGGATATCGAGACCGTGGCGCTCACCCATCATCTCGTCTCTCGCGTCACCAGCCTGGTTGCCGTCGACGTCACTCCGTCTCGTCCGGTCGACCAGCCACTCGGCTCAACCAAGCTGCCGCTCAACCTGCCGGAAGGTTGGGACTTTGATAAGGTCCTCGGCGAAACCCCTGCTCCTCTTGGCGGCACGGAGCGCCATGGCTCGGCTACGCCGACAGGAAACCCCGGATCGGTGCAGGCTGCGGCCGAAACACGGGAGCTCGCCGCGTCGCCTGAGATCGCAAACATGATGGCCGCAGCCCCGACCGCCAAGGCGGCCACCATGATCGCGCAAAAAAGCACGACCGTGAACCTGCCGCAGACGGCGACGCGCGCCGACGAGCAGATCATCCGCGGTCTGACCATGCTGCTCGTGGCGCTGACGGCGGCAAGCGGGCTTGCCGTGTGGCGGCGACGCCTCAAGGGCATTATTGCGGTCGGGGTCAAGCGAAATGGTCTCTAGGCTCTCCGCAAGCCAGAATGAGGAAGCGGCCGAATTCGAGCCGCTTCCGACCTATCTGGAACTCGCCATGGCCGCCGCCACGGCCTATGATCGGCCGAAAATGCGCCAGAAGAAGGGTGGTTTCTTCCTCTGGCGCCTTTCCTCGATCGAAAAAGCAATTGCCTTTGCCATCGCCGGCCTTGCCCTCTATGGTCTGGCGCTGATCGGCGACGGCTTCCTGCTGAAGGCGAAGGCAGAGCTTTCCCAGGTTCTGCTGAAACGCGCCTTCGCTGCCGAATTGCGGGGCGAAGAAACAAAACCCTGGCCCTGGGCGGATTTTACCACCGAGGCCAAGGTGCGCGCCCCGCGCCTCGGCAAGGAGGCGATCGTGCTCTCCGGCGCCTCCGGCGAGGCTCTCGCCTTCGGTCCGGCCTGGCTCGCCAACACGCCCCAACCGGGCGAGGAAGGCACCTCCGTCATCGCCGCCCATCGCGACACGCACTTCCGCTGGCTGCAGTATATAAGGCCCGGCGATATGATCGAGGTCACTCGCCGCGACGGCAAACTATTGACCTTCAAGGCCGGCGAGGGCCGCATCGCCCCGTGGGATGCCAACGGCATCGATCCCTCCTCCGATGGCCGCCGCCTGGTGCTGACCACCTGCTGGCCCTTCAATGCCACCGAACAGGGGCCGCTGCGCTACATCCTTGAGGCAGAATTGGTCGATGACCAGGCGACGGGATCGGTTCAACCGGTAAACACAAAGCCGTTACTGCAGGTCGAATGAGGGTTGAAGCCCTCCCCTGCCCACTCCACGTTCAGCCTGGAGAGACCGCAGGGAAGCAAGATGAAGAGAATATCCGCCCTCCATTTCGCCACAGCACTGGTCCTGTTCGGCACCGTATCGGCGGATGCAGCCGACACCATCAAGACTCAGGATCTCGTGGTGCGGGTCGACAAGCTCGCCGACGACCTCGAACATCCCTGGGCGGTCGAGGTCTTGCCCGACGGGGCCTATCTCGTGACCGAGCGGCCTGGCCGCATGCGCATCGTCCGCGACGGCAAGATTTCAGACCCGATCGGCGGCGTGCCCAAGGTCAGCGCCCGTGGCCAGGGAGGCCTGATGGACGTGGCGCTCGCTCCGGACTTTGCGACATCCAGAAAACTCTATTTCACCGCCGCCATCGCCAACAGCCAGGGCTCCGGCACCGAGGCCTTCAGCGCCACGCTTTCAACTGACGAAAAGACGCTCCATGCCGTGACGCCTGTTTTCACCATGCGGCGCTTCACGCCAGGCAACATCCAGTACGGTTCGCGCATCGCGATTGCCCGCGACGGTTCGCTGTTCATCAGCGTCGGCGACCGTGGCGACCGCGACCGCTCGCAAGACTGGCAAGACGATGCCGGCTCGATCATCCACATCAATGCCGACGGTAGCATCCCTGCCGATAATCCGTTCAAAGACGGCGGCAAGGCGCTGCCGGAAATCTGGTCGAAAGGCCACCGCAACCCGCAGGGCATCACCTTCGACGCCAAGGATGGCAAGCTCTATACCGCAGAGCACGGCGCGCGCGGCGGCGACGAGATCAACCAGCCCGAGGCCGGCAAGAATTACGGCTGGCCGATCATCACCTATGGCCGCGACTATTCGGGCGCCGAAATCGGCGAAGGCACCGCCAAGGAAGGGCTGGAACAGCCGCTGCATTATTGGGATCCTTCAATTGCGCCCGGCGCGCTCGCCGTCTATCGCGGCGCCATGTTCCCGGAATGGGACGGCAATTTCCTCGTCGCGGCGCTGAAGTTCCAGCTGCTCTCGCGCATGCAGCGTGACGATAGCGGCGCCTTTGTTGCCGAAGAGCGCCTGTTCGAGGGCGAATACGGCCGCATCCGCGACGTTGTCATCGCACCCGACGGTGCGCTGCTGATGGTGACGGACGAGGATAACGGCGCGCTGCTCAGGGTCTCAAGAGCGCAAGCCCGTAACGGCTGAGCGATCACAACGCGCCGCGCAGCTCCTTGCGGATGACGAACTTCAGCCCGGACCAGATCTCGTCGACGGCGCAGACCTTGACGTCGACCAGACCGGTTGGGAGCAGAACCGCCCGCACTACGTCCTCCGTGATGTCAGTCGGCACGCGTGAACTCTTCTTCGGCCAGGATATCCAGACCATGCCGTCCCGCCTCAAGACACGGAAAAGCGCTGGCGCAACAGCCTCCAGCGCCGGCCGTTCGGTCGTAAACAGATGCACATAGTCAAACGCACGCTGAGGCGTCTCGGGAAGCACGCGGACGACCGAAGCAAAACCGTCGAAGCCATAGATGTCACCGATCGTTTCCGGAATGCCGAGAAGAGCGGCGGTCTGCCCGTGTGCAAGGCCGAGTTTCCTGACAAGCGGCGTGCCGGAATAACCTGCCGTACTAGGCGCCGCCGCATCGCCGGCCGGCTTCCGTTCCTCGTGTCGCATGCATTCATCTCCGTCAACCGACACGAAGTCTTCACCCTTGCCGAAAGGAAACGCAACTGCTAACCGCTTGGGCACATCTCCCTTCCCCATTGAGGACGACATGACGCGCGTTCAGGCGAACCTCCTCCTATTGCTTGCAGCCGCCATCTGGGGCGGCGGCTTCGTCGCGCAGTCGACGGCGATGAAGGCGATCGGCCCCTTCTGGTTCATCGGCCTGCGCTTTGCCGTCGCCACCCTGGCCGTGCTGCCTTTTGTCCTTTTCGAAGCGCGCAAGGCAACGGAGAAGACAAGCGCGCGCCATGCCAAGCTCTACATCCTGATCGGCCTTGCCCTTTTCGGCGGTGCAGCCACGCAGCAGGTCGGACTGCAGACGACGACGGTGACGAATTCCAGCTTCATCACCGGCCTCTACGTCGTTTTCGTGCCGCTGATCGCCGTGTTCTTCCTGCGCCGTGCTCCGCATTGGATCATCTGGCCGGGCGCGCTGATGGCGATCACCGGCATCTACCTTCTGTCCGGCGGCCATCTCTCGGCGATGGCGCCTGGCGATCTGCTGACCGTCGTCTGCGCCGTCTTCTGGGCGATCCAGATCACCCTTGCCGGCACGACCGTTTCGGAGACCGGAAGGCCGCTCGCGCTCTCCGCCGTGCAATTCGCCGTCACCGCGATCTGTGCGCTGGCCGTTGCCGCAGCCGTCGAACCGGTCAGCCTTTCGGCGATACAGGCCGCGGCGCCGGAGATCCTTTATGTCGGTATCTTCTCCTCCGGCGTGGCTTTCGTGCTGCAGGTGATCGGCCAGCGCTACACGACGCCCTCGCAGGCAGCGATCTTTCTTTCTTCCGAAGCGCTCTTCGGTGCCTCACTTGCAGCCCTGCTGCTCGGCGAAACGATGCCGGCAACAGGTTATGCAGGTTGCGCGCTAATGTTTATCGCTATGCTTGTGGTCGAGCTCGTGCCCGGGTTCACCCGGCGGCGCCTGCCAGCCGCGTGATCACCCGTCCAGATATGGGCGAGTCACCCATCGGAAAAAAAATTATTCGATGCGGGAGACGCGCTGGCGTTGCATTTTTGGGAAAATCTGCTCGGAACTTATATTGCAGACGATATAAAACGTTAATCATTCCCTGTCGACGAAGGAAATTTTGCGTTTTTGCGCAAATTGGAGATCTACAGGGGTGTGCCCGGAACGACACGTTAAAAAACTTTCGCTTGCCAAAATCCTTTAAACGCAGCACTCTCAGCGCGTTCGGGCATTTTGCGAGCATGGGAAGTCCTTAAGTATTTGCGCGCCGGGAACGCTAATATTCCGGTCAGCCGGTTCCGAAAATGGCGGGAGAAACTCCTGCCTGGAACAGGCCGAGGTAGAGGGGACCTTTTTCTCAAATTTCAAGAATTGCCTGCCAACACCTCCCGCAAGGGGGCAATGCTATGATGCTGCCCGTGTGGATGGCGGGCAGAGAGAAAAGGACCTGACGCATGGCAGAGACTGGCACTGTAAAATTCTTCAATACCGACAAAGGCTTCGGCTTCATCAAGCCGGACCGGGGCGGCGCCGATATCTTCGTTCACATTTCTGCCGTTCAGGCCTCTGGCCTGGCCGGTCTGACGGAAAACCAGAAGGTAAGCTTCGACACGGAGCCGGATCGCCGCGGCAAGGGCCCGAAGGCCGTCAATCTGCAGATTGCGAGCTGAACCCTTAACAAGGCTGGCGAGTTCGAGTTGAAGCCCGGCAGCAATGCCGGGTTTTGTCGTTCAGCCTTCGTTCAGCTACAAATCTGTACGACTGTGACCATCGAGAAAGGGACCGGCTTTCGGTTCCCGGGATTAGGATTTACACTTATGAACAGGCTCGCCAAGACCCTTCTGCTGACGGCAACCGCTGCTGCACTCACGCTTTCCGCCATTGGTGAAGCGTCGGCCGGTGACCGCCACTGGCGCCACGATAATCATCACGGCAACAACGATGCGTGGGTCGGCGGCGCCGTTGGGCTGGCCACCGGCCTGATCGTCGGCTCTGCCATCGCCAATGCTAATAACGGTCCGGGCTACGAAGAGCGCCGCTACATCGATCCGGCCTATGAGCCTGATTACTACGAGCCCGCTCCGGTCTATCGCGCCCCGCGTCGTGTTTATGTCGAGCAACCGCAATATGTCGAGCAGCCGCGATACTATGCGCCGGTTCGCACGGCGGTAGAACCCTGGTCGCCGCAATGGGAGCGCTACTGCTCTTACCGCTACCGCTCCTTTGATCCGCGCAGTGGCACCTATATCGGCGATGACGGCCGCAGCCACTTCTGCACCGCCGGCTGATTGCACGGCAATCCTTGCTACAAAGCGCCGCTTCTCAGCGGCGCTTTTGTTTTTTGCCTCGTCAGCCGGCTTTCTTTTCCCAAGGCATCGGTCCTGCCTCGGCATCCGGCTCAAAATCGGTCGAGACGCTGACGGCGCGCCATTCACGATCGGCCTCGATACGCGCCGCATCCGCTTTCTCGACATTGCGCACGGCATCGCTGCCGAGCAGCAGCCGGAACGGCGGCTCGTCCAGACCGGCAATGTGGATGACGACCGCAGCCGCTTTGGCGGGATCGCCGGGTTGGCGGCCGTTATACGCACGCTGGAAGCGCGCCGTAGCACCGACCGTCTCCGCATAGTCCTGCCGCCCTTCGGCAAGCACCGTCGAGGAGCCGGCGAAATCGGTCCTGAAGCCGCCGGGCTCGATCACCGTCACCTTGATCCCGAATGGCGCGACCTCCTTCGCCAGCACCTCGGAAAAGCCCTCAACACCGAATTTCGCCGCCGAATAGGCGCCGCGCCCGGCAGGTCCGATCCGGCCGCCGACGGATGAGAACTGGATGATGTGCCCCGCTCCCTGTCCGCGCATCAGGGCGATGACTGCCTTGGTCATGATGATCGTGCCGAACAGGTTGGTCTCGATCTGGGCGCGAAAATCGGCAAGGCTGGTATCCTCGATCGAGCCCACATTGCCGTAGCCGGCATTGTTGACAAGCATGTCGATGCGCCCGAACCGCTTCACACCCGCCTCGATTGCCGCCGCTGCCGCTACCTCGTCGGTCACGTCAAGCGCCAGCGTCAGCACCTGATCGCCATACTGCTCGGAAAGATCGGCAAGCTGGCCGGGATCGCGCGCCGTCGCCACCAGATTGTCGCCGGAGGCCAGAACCGCCTCCGCCAGCGCCCGGCCGAGACCGCGCGAACTCCCTGTTATCAACCAGACTCTGGACATCGGAAACCCTCCTTCTTTGGTTCCCGGCTGATGTATGGTCTACTGTATCCGATCGAAAGAAGGTACCCAGACGATCTATACACACCTTGAGGTAACTGACGTGAGCAGCGACATCTTCGATTTCTGCAGCAGCATGACGGACGAGCAGGATGCTCGGGCCCGCGAACTGATCGAGCGGGCGGCGGCGAAATGGCCGCTGCGCATCCTGCATGTGCTCTCCGATGCCGGCGCACCCCTGCGCTTCTCGCGCCTCATGGAGAGGGTCGAGGGCATCAGCCAGAAAGTGCTGACGCAGACGCTGCGCACCCTCGAAAGAGATGGCCTCATCATCCGCACACTCTATCCCGAAGTGCCGCCGCGCGTCGAATATGAGTTGACGCCGCTCGGACGCGACCTTCTCATGCAAGTCGCCGCGCTCTGGCGCTGGATCGTCGAACACCTGGACGATTTCGATGCACGCAAAGCCGTGAAGCTGACGGCGGCCCGTGCCTGAAGCGCGTCGCCATCTTTCAAACCGCTGCACAGTTTTGCGCGACATGTTTAGGCCGGAATGCGGACCGTTGCCCTCAGTCCACCGAGCGGGCTGTCGCCGAGCGTGACGTTGCCGCCATGGCTGCGGGCGATGTCGCGAGCAATCGCAAGGCCGAGGCCGGTGCCCGACGCATCGAGATTGCGCGCCGTATCCAGCCGGAAGAATGGCTTGAACACGTCCTCGCGATTCTTTTCCGGAATGCCCGGCCCGTCATCGTCGAAGATGACGGTCAGCCATTTGGCATTGTGCTTGGCCTCGATGTCGAGCCTATCCGCGTAGCGACGCGCGTTCGAAGCCAGGTTGGTGACGAGACGCATGAAGGCGTTCGGCCGGACGGATATGTCGTCATCGCCTTCGATGGAATAGCTGAATTTTTTACCATGCAGGGCGAAATCGGATTCCAGCTTCGCAAAGATCTCGCTGAGTTTGAGTTCGCCGACATCCTCTTCGACCTCGCCGCGCGCAAAGGCCATATAGGCTTCCAGCATGGTCTGCATGTCGTTGACGTCGTCATTCAAACCATGCAGGTCGGGATTGTCGCCGGCGAGCGCCAATTGCAGCTTGAAGCGGGTGAGGATGGTGCGCAGATCATGGCTGACACCGGAGAGCATCGCGGTGCGCTGCTCGATCTGCCGTTCGATTCGCTCGCGCATCAGGATGAAGGCAAGACCGGCACGCCTGACCTCGTCGGCGCCGCGCGGATAGAAATCATCAGGCTTCTGCCCCTTGCCGAAACTTTCAGCCGCTCGCGCCAAGGTGAGGATCGGCCGGATCTGCCCGCGCAGGAAGAGGATCGAGATGCCGATCAGCACCAGTGAGGTGCCGACCATCCAGACGATGAAGATATGGGTGTTCGACGCATAGGTCTGGCTGCGCTTGGTCAGCACCCGCAGGATCTTGTTGTCGAGTTTGATGCGGATCTCGACGAGGTTCGAGTTGCCGACCGTGTCGATCCAGAAGGGCCGGTGAATCTCGTCGGTGATCTCGTCGCTGAGGATGCCGTCGAGGATCGAGAAGAACGGCTTGACGCGCGGTGGCGGCAGGTCGCCGTCCGGCTCGATCGAGATCTGCAGGCTGAGCTGGTCGCGGGCGATACGGATGATCTCGCTATAATCCGAATTTTGCGGATAGGTCTCGATGATCTCGATGATCGCGGCGATGTCACGGGTGACGGCAAGCGACAGCCGCTCCGTCACCATTTGCCAATGGCGCTCCATGAAGACGGCGGCGACGACGGATTGCAAGAGCACCATCGGAATGATGATGATCAGCAACGAGCGCGCGTAAAGTCCGGTCGGCAGCCGGCGGCGCAGCCAGCGGACGACCCAGCGCCAGCCCGGCGCAGAAGTGCGGTCTTCCCGCCGCAAGCTGTCGATCGTCACCATCAGCGCCGGTCCCGAACCTTGAGTTAGTCGATGCTCAGCCTGTATCCGATACCGCGCACGGTCTGCAGCCAGACGGGATTGGCGGGATCATCCTCGATCTTACGCCGCAGCCGGTTGATCTGCACGTCGATCGTCCGTTCGCCGACTTCGGTGTCGTTGCCGATCAGTTCATGGCGGGGGATCGTGTCGCCGGCACGCCGTGCAAAGAGCAGCATGATCTCCTGCTCGCGGTCGGTGAGCCGGATCACCTCGCTGGCTTTCTTCAGCTCCTTGCGGGTCAAGGAGAAAGTGTAAGGCCCAAACATAACCTGTTCGATCTTCAGCCCCTCGCCGTTGGCGTTGCGGCGCAGGATATTGTTGATGCGCAGCACCAGCTCGCGCGGATCGAAGGGTTTGGAGAGATAGTCGTCGGCGCCGGCTTCGAGGCCTTCGATGCGGTTGCCCGATTCCGCCAGCGCCGTCAGCATGATGATCGGGACGTTCTTGATGGCGCGAAGCCCGCGGGTGACAACGATTCCGGATTCGCCGGGCATCATCACGTCCATGATGATGAGGTCGAAATCCAGACCGGTGAGCTTGCGCTGCGCCTCGGCGCCGTCGGCGGCGACAGTAACGCGGAAGCCGTTCTCGGCGAGATAACGATTGAGCAGCGCGCGGATGCGGGAGTCGTCATCGACCACCAGCAAATGCGCCGCATCGTCGGAAATACCTGTCTTGACTGCCATTCAATCCGCCCTTTGTCTATCCCGCATTCCGCTGAGGAAAGCTTTTACGCCCTCCCGCACCTCCGCAGAAGCCCCTTCGAATGCCCGCTCAATGCGGCGCGATTGCGGCTCAGCAAGGGCAAGCGCCAGCTCTCGTCCCGATTTCGTCGGATAAAGCTTGCGCTGCCGCCGATCCTCAGGGCCGGCCACTTGGCGAATATAGCCTGAATCGATCAGCTGTTTCAGCACCCTTGCGAGGCTCTGCTTGGTGATCTTTAAGGTATCGAGAAGATCGGCAACCGTCATGCCGGGGTTGCGGTTGACGAAATGCACGACGCGATGGTGCGCCCGGCCGAAGCCGCTCTTTTCGAGGATGGCGTCAGGATCGGAAACGAAATCGCGATAGGCGAAGAAGAACAGCTCGATGATCTCGAAATCGATAATCCCCGTATCTTCCATCGGCGTGGCCAGCGGCTCTGGCTTGCTTGCTTTCGGGCCGGTCTGTCGTGGCACTCGGCACTTCCTTCTCTCTGTCATCTTTACTGAGATAAATTTGCGTCGCTGCTAACTTTCCTGAACTCTGCGCGAGCGCCGCACGGTCTCGCATTCTCCTGGAAACCAAGGCCCGTCCGGCACTCCGACGCAATAGGCGATTTCCCCTTGCGTCTGTGGATAAAACGTAATGGTGACAACAATCAACAGGCATGGCGCTCAAGCACCGGAGGAGTTTAGGGAGGGCTTCAGTTCCTTTCGACCAGCTGGACGGCGAAATCTAGTTCAACGGCGAGTTCGTCGCCTGGGAAAGACGCTAAGATCCACGTACTGATCCGCCTCTATATCGCCGAATATCGCCGTCCCGATCCGAAGACTCGGCGATCTCCCAATCGCCCAGCTACGCCGATCTGCGCATCAGATTTCATTATATTTGGGAGGAAAAGGTTATAAAAATCAACCATACTGGCGGGAAGGTAGGCGGAGAACCTGCGAAAAGCGAGGCGACCTGATGGCCGCCCCGTTTGCACTTCGCTGAGTGCGTCACTGATAGACGTAGACGATCCGGCGGGTCCCCGGATCCACCAGCACGGGCCGGTCGTTGATCCTGGTGTATCGATACTCGTAGTCCGGGATCGTCTGGAAGGTGACATCGTCAGGCACCTCAGCGCCGACGACGACATCGCCGCCGAGCTGCACCGTCTGGCCCGGATTGGTTTCGATATAAGTGCGGACCGTCTCCGGCGGGGTGATGGTCTCGACCGCTCCGACGGGGCCGAGCAACTCGTCGCCAGGTGCCGGCTGTGGCTCGGCCGGCACGACACTCGCGGTCGACTCATAAGTCACGCTAGGTACGCCGATCTCGGCACGGTGCTGCTCGACGATGACAGGACTGCCGCCTTGATCGACCTGCAGATAATCGGCATAGACCCAACCGCGCATGCCGTTGACGTCGACACGGCACCAGCGGCTGCCTTCGATGCAGCCGTCGAGGACCGCTGTCGAGCCGCGGGTAGCAAGGCCGACTGCCGGATATTGCGGACCCGGACCGGCGCGGACGTTGAGATCGTTGACCGTCGTCGCTATAATCTCAGCCTGCGCGACACCGCCGCTCGCCAGGAGCACGGCTCCAGCCAACAGAATGTTTCTCTTCAAGGTCATGTGAGCGTCTCCTTGGTTTCGATGGGCTGACAACGCGTGGGGTTCCACGATGTTCCCATGCGCTCCGCCGAGCGAAATGCGGCTTATGGGGGATTTCATCCAAGTGCTTCGAAGAATTGAACAAACTTCAATTTTTCCGCTCTATTACAATGGCGGAGAGGGGCGTAAATTCTTGTTGCAGTCCGTCGTTTTGCCGTGAGGCGGACCGCAATCGCGGAAGATTCCGGCTGCCCTTGCCACGGTTTCGGACTATACCCCACGCAGTAGAGACACCAAGCGAGGCACTTATGGGCATGCTCCAGGCCGGCATCATTCCGGTGACACCCTTCCAGCAGAATTGCACGATCTTCTTCGATCCCGATACCAAGGAAGGCGTCGTCGTCGATCCCGGCGGCGACGTGCCGCTCATTCTGCAGGCGATTGCCCAGAACGGCCTGACCATCAAGGAAATCTGGCTGACGCACGGCCATCTCGACCATGCCGGCGGTGCCCGCGAACTGAAGGAAGCTCTCGGCATCGACGTGGTCGGCCCGCATCAGGACGACCTGCCGCTGCTGCAGCGGATCGAGACCCAGGCCGCGAAATACGGCATATCAGGATTGCGTAACGTCGTGCCCGACCGGTGGCTGAAGGATGGCGACAAGATCTCTTTCGGCGCCCATGAATTCGAGGTCTATCACACACCCGGCCATGCCCCCGGCCACGTCATCTATTTCAACCGTGCGCAGAATTTCGCCCATCTCGGCGATGTCCTCTTCAACGGCTCGATCGGTCGCACCGACCTGCCCGGCGGCGATCATCAGCAGCTTCTCGATTCGATCCGCGACAAGGTATTGCCGCTCGGCGATGAGGTCGGATTCATTTGCGGCCACGGCCCGGGCAGCCGCATCGGCGACGAGCGGCGAAGCAATCCATTTCTGCAGGAAATCAGATCTCGTGGAGGATCCGATGCCGGCGCATCGGGCGAAGCCCCGAACAACTAGAGCATGATGCCGAAAAGTGTGCGCGGTTTTCGGACGACATCATGCTCTATTTCTTTGATTTAGATCTGGGTGATTTTAGGCCGATCAGGCCTAAAATCACCCTGATCTAATGCATGTCGACAAATGCGCAGCGGTTTTGGGATAACGACTTGCATAAAGACTTAAAGCGGATCGCCTGAATCCGATTCGACGCGAGCGCTTTAAGTGTGAGCTCGCGCTCACATCATCTTTCGGCCGTTTGGCACCGGCTGTTCGACCGCAGCAAGTACGATCGCGCCGTTCTCGTCTTCGAATCCCAGCGTCAGCACTTCCGAGCGGAACGGCCCGATCTGGCGCGGCGGGAAATTGACGACGCCGAGCACTTGCCGGCCCAGCAGGCTTTCCGGCGTATAATGCACGGTGATCTGTGCCGAGGATTTTTTAACGCCGATCTCCGGGCCGAAATCGATCACCAGCTTGATTGCCGGCTTGCGCGCTTCCGGAAAGGGACTGGCCTCGATGATCGTGCCGACACGAATGTCGACCCGCTCGAAATCGGCGTAGTTGATCTCTTCTGCCATATGGTCTCCGTCAGCCGGCCAGTTCCTCGGCCCGCTTGCGCGCCGCCGCAAGGGCTGCGTCGAACAGAGGCTGCATGCCATTCTCGGCCATCAGCACGGCGAGCGCCGCCGCCGTTGTGCCGCCGGGAGAAGTCACGTTCTCTCGCAGCCGCGAAGCGTCGTCGGGGGACTGGTGCATGAGTTCACCAGCCCCCGCGACTGTTTCCCGCGCGAGACGCATGGCGAGGTCCGCCTGCAGACCGAGTTTGCGGCCTGCCTCCGCCATACATTCGACGAGATAGAATACGTAGGCCGGACCGCTGCCCGAAAGCGCCGTCACGGCATCGATATCGGCTTCCGCCGGCACCCATTCGACCGGGCCCGAGACGCGCAGAAGAGAATGGACGCGTTTGCGCTGCTGATCGCTGACCCCTGAATTGGCAAAGGCGCCGGTGATGCCGCGCCCGACCATGGCCGGCGTGTTCGGCATGGCGCGCACCATGGCGGCCTTGCCGAGATGTCTCTCGAGGAAACCGAGCGTCTTGCCGGCTGCGACCGAGACGACGACCGTGCCCGACCCGACCGCACTTTTCACCGCGGGTAGCACAGTTTCCATCACCTGCGGCTTGACCGCCAGGAACAGCACGCTTGCCTTCAAATCCATGGGAAGCGCAGTCAGATGGGTCGCGCCGGCCTCGTTGATCGCCGCCAGCATCGCCGGCGACGGGCCAGGATCGACGACAATGACGGCCGAGCCCGGAACCCCGCTTTTCAGCCAGCCGGACAGCATCGCCCCACCCATGTTTCCGGCGCCGATCAGGACGACGGGATGTGTCGAGGAGAAAGGAGTCGTTGGCATCTTATGCCTCGCCGACCGTTTCAAACAGCACGGCTTCCATCGCCTTCGTCGCTTCCATGCCGGACCATACGACGAACTGGAATGCCTGGAAATAGGCTTCGCAGGTGTCGAGCGCACTGGAAAGCAGCACCTCCACCTGGCGATTGGTAGGCTCGGCACCGCCGGCAAGCAGCAGCGATTGGCGGAAAATGACCACATCTTCCTGACGCCAGAGGTCGAAATGACCCATCAGCACCTGCCCGTTGATCGCCGAGAGCAGCTTGACAACCTCGTTGACCCTGATGTCGGGAACTTTGATATCGAAGGCGCAGCCAAGATGCAGCGCCTCGAACTCCTCCATCCAGGAGAAGGAGATGTGATAGTCCGTCCAGCGGCCCTCAACCGTCATCGCGATCTCGTCCTCGCCGGACCGTTCGAACGACCAGTCGTTGTTGGAGGCAACGTACTCGATCATATCGACCGGGTTCGACTGACGCTCGACTTCCAATTCCATCAGGTTCATGCAGCACCTTCTTGACCGGAACGAATGCGACCTAACTTCGTGTACGAACACAAGAAAGACACACGCAAAATACCGGACCCACCACTCGGATGATCGTTGAACCGCTGCCAGACTTAACGCAGATAACCTGCCCGGAGCTTACCAAGTCGCTTCGAATCATCATTTAAAATCAGTGTATAGCGCCCCTTGCCCCCTGCCAGCCCCCCGAACGGAAAATAGGACCGGCCACTGTGGAAAGGCTCTTCGAAATTCAATTCAGAAGGGAGAATAAGCGACTCTGCGAATTGGCTTTTTTGGCAGTGTCCACAGGTGGAAAACTCACCTGGTTTTTTTACGGAAGATGCGGCGTGTGGCACGAAGGCAACGCCGCATCTGTGTCGTATCGGGACTTAAGCGCCCTCGCCGGCAAGTTTCGCCTCGAGCACGGCGATGCGGGCGGCAAGCGCCTCGTTCTCGTCGCGTGCCTTGATCGCCATCTCGCGCACGGCCTCGAACTCCTCGCGCTTGACGATGTCCATGCTGTTCAGCCAACGCTCGGCCTGGGCGTTGAAGGCGGTTTCGATCTCCTTGCGGACGCCCTGGGCGGCACCGGCCGCATCGGTCATCAGCTTGGCGAATTCGTCCATGATGCGGTTCGTTCCGGTCGTCATGGCGTTTTTCTCCCTTCGCATGAGGTGAATTCAGCCCGTCAGGGCCTCGAGGATTGAGGTAGGGCTTCGCCACCGACGATGCAAGCGCTTTGCACGGGATAAGCTTGCCGGCACCGGCCAGGAACGAGCCATCACGAACAATGGACTTGACCGTCCGGGATCGCAGCGGCATGTTCCGCGCAACTCAACAGGTGGAAAACCTTGCCGATAGCAGCCGATCTCCTTGCCATCATGCCTTTCCCGGATATCGATCCGATCGCCTTTTCGATCGGTCCGCTGGCGATTCACTGGTACGGTCTCGCCTACGTCGCCGGCATCCTGCTCGGCTGGGCCTATGCGCGCCGCATCGCCGCCAATGACAGTCTCTGGCCCGGCAACGTCTCGCCGATATCAAAGACGCAGCTCGACGATTTCATCGTCTGGGCAGCGCTTGGGGTCGTCCTCGGCGGTCGTCTCGGCTATATTTTCTTCTATGATCTCCCCGCCGTCCTGCGCAGTCCGGTCCGGGCGCTCGAGATCTGGAATGGTGGCATGTCCTTCCATGGCGGCCTGACCGGCACGACGATTGCCATGATCCTCTTTGCGCGCCGCAATGCCATACCGATCTGGAGCCTGTTCGACATCGTCGCCACTGTCGTTCCCTTCGGTCTGTTTTTCGGCCGCATCGCCAATTTCATCAATGGCGAGCTGTGGGGCCGGTTGACCGACGTGCCCTGGGCCGTGGTCTTTCCGACCGGCGGTCCCTTCGCCCGCCACCCAAGCCAGCTTTATGAAGCCGGCCTCGAAGGCATTGTTCTGCTCGTGGTGCTAGCCGCCTTGCTCTACGGTATGCGCGCGCTGAAAAGCCCCGGCTTCATCACAGGCGTCTTCGTCTGCGGCTATGCGCTGTCACGCATCTTCGTCGAATTCTTCCGCGAGCCCGACGCCCAACTCGGCTACCTCCTGGGCACGAACTGGCTGACCATGGGTATGGTGCTCTCCTCCCCGATGATCCTGCTCGGCCTCTGGGCGATGCTGCGGGCCCGCCGCCAGGCTGCACTGCAGCTTTGAAAACGGCAGGACGCGCGACATGACCACCGCTCTAGGCAAAAAGATCAAGGCAATCATCCAGGCCAACGGCCCGATCAGCGTCACCGATTATTTCTCACTGTGCCTCGCCGATCCCGAACACGGCTATTACCGGACGCGCGAGCCCTTCGGCCGTTCCGGCGATTTCGTCACCGCGCCCGAGGTCAGCCAGATCTTCGGCGAGATGATCGGCGTTTTCATCGTCCATGCCTGGCAGCGCCACGGCGCACCGACGGGTGTGCGCCTCGTCGAGATCGGCCCCGGCCGCGGCACGATGATGGCTGACATGCTCCGCGTCATCTCCCGCATCGCCCCGCCACTCCTGGACGCTATGAGCGTGCATCTCGTCGAAACCAGCGAGCGCCTGCGTGACGTCCAGAGCCAGACACTCGAGCATTACGGCGAGAAAATCGCCTGGCATAATGGCTTCGACGAAGTGCCGCCCGGCTTCACGCTGATTGCCGCCAACGAACTCTTCGACGCCATCCCGATCCGCCAGTTCGTCCGCATGCCGACGGGTTTCCGCGAGCGCATGGTCGGCATCGACGCCGATGGCGAGCTGACCTTTGCCGCCGGCGTCGCCGGTCTCGATCCCGCGCTTCTTCCCGAACCGGTGCAGAACGTTCCGGTCGGCACCCTCTTTGAAATCTCGCCGGCCCGCCAGGCGGTGATGATCGCAATCTGCGAGCGGCTGCGCGTCTTCGGCGGCACGGCGCTTACGGTCGATTACGGCCATCTCGTAACCGGCTTCGGCGATACGCTGCAGGCCGTGCGCATGCATGAATTCGACCCGCCGCTCGCCCATCCCGGTGAAGCCGATCTGACAAGTCATGTCGATTTCCAGCAGCTCGCCGAAACGGCGCTTGCGGCCGGCGTCCATCTGAACGGCGCCCTGCATCAAGGTGATTTTCTAAGTGGCCTCGGCATTCTCGAACGTGCGGCGGCCCTCGGTCGGGATCGCGAGCCGCAAACCCAGCAGGTCATCCAGGCGGCAGTCGAAAGGCTTGCCGGCGCCGGTGAAGGCCGGATGGGCGAACTCTTCAAGGTGATGGCGGTCTCCCATCCCGCCATCGATCTCATGCCTTTTCGTCCGGTGGATTGACAGGGCGCACGCGGCTGGTCAACATCGGCCCGAAACAAGAACTTGAAGCGCGCCGCATATGCGATGCGCTTGGGACAATGACAAACCCCTCGAAAACCCCGGAATCACAGATGCAGGACGCGGCCTCTCCCGCACCGATCGAAAGCGCGCTGCTGAACGAAGCGGCGGGCAGCACTATCCGGCACGGTTATTTCACGCGGGCCGGCGGCGTTTCCGAAGGGCTGTATCGCGGCCTCAATGTCGGCCTCGGCTCCAGCGACGAACGCGACAAGGTCCTCGAAAACCGCCGTCGCGTCGCCGCCTGGTTCGGCCTGCCGGTCGAGCGGCTGGCAACCGTGCATCAGGTCCATTCTCCCGATGTCGTGATGGTCGGTGCCGATTATGACGGCGCCCGCCCTGACGCCGATGCGATGGTAACGCGCACCCCGGGAATCGCGCTTGGCGTGCTCGCCGCCGATTGCGGGCCGATCCTCTTTGCCGATCCCGATAACCGCGTCATCGGCGCAGCCCACGCCGGCTGGAAGGGCGCGCTGACGGGCGTGATCGAAAATACCATCGCCGCCATGGAGGCGCTCGGTGCGGACCGCGCTCGCATCGTCGCCTGCCTCGGCCCCTCGATCAGCCAGGCAAGTTATGAGGTCGGTCCCGAGTTCGTCGAGCGTTTCGTCGCCGAAAACCCGGAGGACGTAAGCTTTTTTGTGCCTTCCGCAACGCCCGGCCATGCCATGTTCAACCTGCCGGCGTTGACCGTCGACCGACTGACGAAAGCCGGCGTGCGCGCCGAAAGCCTCGGCCTCTGCACCTATCCGGATAGCGAGCGCTTCTTTTCCTACCGCAGGACGACACATCGCAAGGAGCCGGACTACGGCCGCCAGATTTCCGCGATATCAATCAGGGAGACTTGAGCAGAATGGCACTGCATTTCGAAAAGGCCGAATTCGCAAGCCGGCTTGCGCGCCTCACCGAGAAGATGAAGGAAGAAAAGCTCGACGCCTTGCTGCTCTTCGCCCAGGAAAGCATGTACTGGCTGACCGGCTACGACACCTTCGGCTACTGCTTCTTCCAGACGCTGGTCGTCAAGAGCGACGGCACCATGGCGCTGATGACCCGCTCGGCCGATCTTCGCCAGGCGAGGCATACCTCGATCCTCGATGACATCCATATCTGGGTCGACCGGGTCAATGCCGATCCGACGCTCGACCTGAAGAACCTGCTGGTCGAGATGGATCTGCTTGGCGCCCGCATCGGTGTCGAATACGATACGCACGGCATGACCGGCCGCGTCGCCCGTCTGCTCGACGCGCAATTGACCACCTTCGGCCAGATCGTCGACGCTTCCTACCTCGTCAGCCGCCTGCGCCTGATCAAGAGCCCGACGGAGGTCGCCTATGTCGAGCGCGCCGCCGTTCTCGCCGACGATGCGCTCGATGCGGCGATCCGGCTGACGAAACCCGGCGCCGACGAGGCCGATATCCTTGCTGCCATGCAGGGCGCGGTCTTTTCCGGCGGCGGCGACTACCCCGCCAACGAGTTCATCATCGGCTCCGGCGCCGACGCGCTGCTCTGCCGCTACAAGGCCGGCCGCCGCAAGCTCGACGCCAGCGACCAGCTGACGCTCGAATGGGCCGGCGCCTATGCGCATTACCACGCCGCCATGATGCGCACGATCGTCATCGGCGCGCCGACGCACCGCCACCGCGAGCTCTACAACGCCTGCCGCGAAACCATCGAGGCGATCGAGACCGTGCTGAAGCCCGGCCAGACCTTTGGCGATGTCTTCGACATGCATGCCAAGATCATCGACGAGCGCGGCCTGGCCCGCCACCGGCTGAATGCCTGCGGTTATTCGCTCGGCGCCCGCTTCTCGCCCTCCTGGATGGAGCATCAGATGTTCCATGTCGGCAATCCGCAGCCGATCGAGCCGAACATGTCGCTCTTCGTGCACATGATCATCGCCGATTCCGATACGGGCACGGCGATGACGCTCGGCCAAACTTATTTGACGACAACGGATGCGCCGCGCGCGCTGTCCCGCCATCCGCTCGATTTCATCGGCCTCTGACCGGTGAGAATCCGGAATTGACAGACGACCGTCCCCACCCGCATAAATTCGGGTGGGGCTGATTGCGATTGTGGGAAGGACGGATCAAGGGATGACGCGAGCTGCGATTGTGCCCACGCTCCTATTCGTCATGGCTCTGCTGACCGCCTGCAATACCACCGATGCGCTGACCCCGCAGGTCGATATCGGCGATTCCTCAGGGACGGCACCTTCGAGTCCGGTGACGCAGAGCGAGGCCGAGCGTTTGGCGGGTAGCCGCCAGCCGAGTTTCGCGGGAAATCGGCAGCCGGGCGGCTACCATCCAGCCTATGATCAGTCGCAGCAGGCCTATCGATCCGGCACCGGCGCGCCACCGACGACGATGCAGGAGCAGGCAAACGCCCTATCGAGGAGCGGCTCCTCGCGGGCCGCTTCCACCCCGATCGAGGGACAATCGCTGCCACCGCCGGCGGCCAGTGGTAGGCTCCCCGCACAGTCGGCTGAACCGGCCGAGACGCAACAGCCGCAACAGACCGCCGCCCTCAGCCCCGCCCCCCTCCTCCGCCCGGGGCAAAACCGTGCGCTTCCTGCCGATCATCGGCGCGCCGGTGCAGGCCGTGACCCCGCTCTCGCGCCAGCTCGGCGCCGAGGCACGCGCGCATGGCCTTTCCATCAAAAGTTCCAACGACGCGAGCAGCGATTACATCCTCAAAGGCTATCTCTCCGCCTTCAGCGATGATGGCAAGGTCACCGTGGTCTATGTCTGGGATATTCTCGACAGCGGCGGGGGTCGCCTGCACCGCATCCAGGGGCAAGAAAGCGTGCCGACGGCTGCGACCGATCCCTGGGCGGGCGTTCCGGCCTCGGTGATGCAGCAGATCGGCTCAAAAACGATCGCGGAATTCTCCTCCTGGCGGCAGACTCAGGGTGGTTAGTCACAAACTTTTTGCAAATATGGAAGCCTGTGGCGCCTTTGCCCTTGCATTCACGGGGAAGCTGACTAAAAAGCGCGGCTATCAGCGCATAACAGGCGGACCAAAATGAAGGTTTTCGCAGGCAATTCGAACCGGCAACTCGCCGAAGCGATCTGCAACTATCTCAATGTTCCCTTGGGGAAAGCCAGTGTTCGAAGGTTTGCCGATCAGGAAATCTTCGTGGAGATCCAGGAAAATGTGCGCGGTGAGGATGTTTTCCTCGTGCAACCGACCGCCTTTCCCGCCAACGATCATCTGATGGAACTGCTGATCATGATCGACGCCATGCGTCGTTCGTCAGCTCGCCGCATCACCGCCGTCCTACCCTATTTCGGCTATGCCCGTCAGGACCGCCGGGCTTCCGGCCGTACGCCGATCTCCGCCAAGCTGGTCGCAAACCTCATTACAGAGGCCGGCGCTGACCGCGTCATGACGCTCGATCTCCATGCCGGGCAGATCCAGGGCTTCTTCGATATACCCACCGACAACCTCTTTGCCATGCCCGTGCTGACCCGCGACATCAAGAGCCACTATGACCTCAGCAACGTCGTGGTCGTCTCGCCCGACGTCGGCGGCGTGGTTCGCGCCCGCGCGCTCGCGAAGCGCCTGGACTGTCTTCTGGCGATCGTCGACAAGCGCCGCGATCGGCCGGGTGACTCCGAAGTCATGAACATCATCGGCGACATTGCCGGCAAGGACTGCCTGCTGATTGACGATATCGTCGATTCCGGCGGCACGCTCTGCAACGCGGCCGACGCGATGCTGGCCAAGGGCGCGTCCAGCGTCACCGCCTATATCACCCACGGCGTTCTCTCCGGCGGCGCGGTCACCCGCGTCACCTCCTCGAAGCTGCGCGAACTCGTCATCACGGATTCGATCCAGCCGACCACGGCCGTGCTTTCGGCACACAATATCCGCGTCGTAACGACAGCGCCGCTGATCGGCGAAGCCATCAGCCGAACGGCCCAGGAAGAGTCCGTCTCCAGCCTGTTTGACTGAAAACATCAGGCATCCGACGAACTTCCGGATTTTGCTGATTGTCAGCGACTATCTAGTTTTCGCCGCGAACTCGCATCATCTGCCGAAAGGCGCGCCGCTTTAGTGCAGGTATTGCGTTGACGATGCGCATTGTGCTGCGCATGAAAGCGAGCTGAACTGTGCCGACAATCGGCCGATGGGCCAGATCGCCGGCATTCATCTGCTTTTTCGATTCTTGGACTGCTTCGGTACTGTAGCGAAGCATCTCGACTTCGTAGGCGTGTATGGCTTCGACGAGCGGCCTTCGCCTTTGGTTCGCTTCGACCAGCATGCGTCCAAGCAGAGCGGCATCGCGAAGTGCGGTGTTGGCACCCGCGCCTCGTCCGGGTGTCATCGTATGGACGGCGTCACCGAGCAGCGTGACATTCGAACTTGTCCAAGGCGTCAGCGGGACGGAGGTCCTGACCTTGACATCGTGGATCGTCGAGGGCTCCGTCATATGGATGAGAGCACGTAGGTGCGGATGCCAGTCTCGAGCGAGCTCCAAGCCCAGCTCTCTCAATTGTTCACCGTTCAGGCCGGACGGATCCCGCGGACAATTCTGCCGAGCGCCCCAGATACCCCAGCCGATGCTGTCCTCGTCGAGTGCTTCGACGAAATCCGGCCAACGCGCAGCAAACCCGCGGTCACTTCGGCTGTCGGCGAACTCGAGCGAGTGAATGATTGCGCCAAAGCCCATCGGTGCCGTAATCAGTGACATGCCTTTGAACATTTTGTCCGACAGCAGAGCTTTCGTCTCGACTGTCATAGGAATTTTGCCCCCGAGCGACACGATCCCAGTGTCTTCCAGGCGCGCATCCGGCAAGCGTTGCTTGCATACGGTGGAACTCGTGCCGTCAGCACCCACCAGGACATCTCCCGTCGCGAGGCTTCCATCCTGAAAGCACGCGGTGACGGACCCGTCCGCGTTACTTGTGTAACCTTGAAGCGCCTTCCCAAAGAACACGTCGTCTTCAAGTCCCCGGAGCAGAACCCGCCTCAGCGTTTTTCGAACCACGTTCTTTTCACCGTCGAGAGCGTTCGGGTCTGCAGCATCGACGTCGAAGCTCAGCACTTCGCTCAGCTGTTCCGTGAGCATGTTGAAATAGCGCGGCGACCTGGCGCAGGTGGCGACATAGAGGTCGTAGAGTTCGCCGGGGATACAGGCTTTTAGCGCTCGGCTTCCAGCCGGGCTGATGCCGACGCGATAGCCACCGGTGTCGGCATTCGGCGCGAAGTCGCGCTCATACACCGCTATGCAAACCCCAGCCTGCTTAAGCAGGTGGGCGAGTGCCAAACCGCCGGTCCCGGCGCCGATAATCAAAACTTTCATGGTACTAGTCCGGGTCAAGGTTGGGGTCGATCGAGAACTTCGCGGCGATTTGCCTCAGCCACTCGTCTGTCCAGGTGATGCGCTCGGCGCTGAGGTCCTCGACAACGCCGTTGACCCAAGACAATTCGGTTGCGTGAAGCGCCCGGAGATATTCCATCTCCAGAAGGAAGAGCCTTGGTACGGCCTGCGCCTCCCGTAGGACTCCGTCGATCCGGCGGAGCTCTGACTCGATGGTCTTTGCCCTGTGCTCAAGCCGACCCAACACATCATTCGGTGTGAGCAGAGGAAGAAATGATATGGCTGCGGGGAATTCCGGATATTCCCGCGTCACGGTCGACAACATCTCGCGCATCCATTCCAGCGCGATGTCGCGGCCCTTCTCGGTTATCTCGTACACGGTCCGCTCGGGACGCTTGTCATCCCGGACCGTTTTCTGCGGAGTGATCAAACCCTCGCGTTCGAGCCGCTGGATCGTTTGATAGAGGCTCGCCCTCTGCGTGACATTGATCACCTCGTCCTTGCCGCGCTCCTTGATGAGCCGCTGCATCCGGTAAGGGTGCAGCGGCTCCTCCATGAGCATTCCAAGAACAGCGAGCGCGGTTGGAGAGCGTTTGATTGTCATAGTCATAGTATTACTAGTTATTTTATGACTAATCAATGCGATGAGGAATGCCGGAGCCCCCGGCTCGACGTCAGTTCGACCCAGTGGCGTGGCGACGCGCCTCTTGCGACAAATCCCCTATCGGCGATCAGTGACCGAAGGCCGCTTTCTGCGGCTGGTCGACGAGATTGTCGATGAACCAGTTCGGATAGACCGGCGCCGGCTCAGTCGCCGCATCGAGCGCTGCAAGGTCGCCTTCATCAAGCACCAGCTCTGCCGCACCGAGATTGTCGGCCAGTTGATGCGGTTTCGAGGCGCCGAGCAACACGCTTGAGACCGTCTTTTTCGTAAGCAGCCAGGTGATCGCCACCTGGGCGACGCTCGCCCCATGCGCGGCGGCGATCACCCGCATGCGCTCGACCAGCGCGAATCCCCGTTCCTTGTCGAAGGGCAGGATATCGAAACCGGAATAGCGGTTGTCGGGATCGCTGAGCGTTTCGCGGGTGTACTTGCCGGAAAGAAAGCCGGAGGCGAGCGGGCTCCAGACGGTCAGCCCGAGGCCGTAACGCTGCATCATGGGAAGAATGTCGCGCTCGACGTCGCGGCCAAGCAGCGAATAATACATCTGTCCATGCGTGAAGGGCGCCAGCCCGTTCGCCTTCTGGATTTCAAGCGCCGCCGCCACCTTCCAGGCCGACCAGTTGGAAAAGCCGATATAACGCACCTTGCCGGAGCGCACCACGGCATCGAGCGCCGCGAGCGTCTCTTCGAGCGGCGTGAACGGATCCTCCTTGTGGACGATATAGACGTCGATCCAGTCCGTTCTGAGCCGTTTCAGGCTTTCCTCGACCGACCAGAGGATGTGGCGGCGGGAGAGCCCGGCCTGGCCGAGAGGCGTACCGGTGCGGAAGCCGACCTTGGTGGCAATAACCACCTCGCTGCGCCGCGCCATCAGCACCTGTCCGAGGATCGTTTCCGACTGGCCGGATGCGTAGGCGTTTGCCGTATCGAAGAAGTTGATGCCGGCATCAAGTGCCTGTCCGACAAGCGCATCGGCAACATCGGCATCGGTCTTGTAGATCGCGCCTAAGCTGCGGTCGCCCGATGTGAAGGTCATCGCGCCGAAGGCAAGCCTGGAAACGGCAAGGCCGGTCCGGCCGAGGGTCGTATATTGCATGTCATCCTCCATCCATTGGATTGTCGTGATCGGATGGAAAGATAATGCCTCAAAACATTATTGCGAAAAATCCGCCGAATCGATAAGGCTTATGAAGTTTAACTTCATAATAGACCGATGGCGCCCGACCCCTTCAACGGTTTGACGGAATTCCTGGCCGTCGCCGACGCCAGGAGCTTCACCGCTGCCGCCGCATCGCTCGGCGTCACGCCGACTGCCGTCAGCCAGACGATCCGCGCGCTCGAGGCGAGGCTCGGCGTGCCGCTCTTTGTCCGCACCACGCGGCGCGTCGCGCTCACCGAAGCCGGTGCCGCGCTCTTCCAGCGCGTCCGTCCGGCTGCTGCCGATATATCAGATGCCTTCGACATGCTGGGTGGCTTCCGCGACCGCCCGCTCGGGCACCTGCGCCTCACCGTGCCGCGCATGGCCGTGCCGCTGATCGTGACGCCGCTGCTGCCGCAATTTCGCAACGCCTATCCCGATATCTCCGTCGAGATCTCGGTCGATGATGCGGCAATCGATATCACCGAACGCGGTTTCGACGCCGGCATCCGCATCGGCGAGGCGATCGAAAAGGACACGATCGTCATGCGGCTGACATCTGACATCATCTGGACGGTCGTCGGCTCGCCCGGCTATTTCGCCCGATATGGTCGGCCGGTGACGCCGGAGGACCTCACCCGCCATCAGGCGATCCGCTACCGCTATCCGACGTCAGGCGTCATCTATCGCTGGGAATTCGAGCGAGACGGCCACGACTTCTCCGTCGATGCGCCGGGCAGCCTGATGGTCAACGACTTCCTGCTGCTGCTCGAGCTCGCCGAGGCCGGGCTCGGTCTTGCCTATTTGCCGGATATTTCCGTCGGCGAGGCCGTGACATCAGGGCGGCTCGAACGCGTGCTCGATCCCTTCTTGCCGACCACGCCCGGTCTCTTTGCCTATTTCCCCGCCCGCTCGCAGACGCAGCTGAAGTTGCGCGCTTTCCTCGACATGGCAACGGCGCTGCTGCGCCGCAAAGGGTGATACCCTAGCCGGCGCATCTGCTCTTCGGTCGAAAGACCCTGGGATACGCTATTGCGGCTGGACCGTTTCCTGGTCCGCTTCCTTGACCACTTGGCCGTTAACGGTGATCGCGCCGTCGCGGCCGATGCTGATGTCCCAGCGCGAACGGCCATCTGCATCGGTCTTGGCGAAGCCCTTCACCATCATCATGCCGAAGGAGACTTGGTTGAGGTCGGGATCCGTCTTGGCAAGCTCCTGAACCGCGGCAATCGTCTTGTCGAGATCGCGGGCAAGGATCGTCGCCTCCATCGAATAGTCCTTCTGGGTATCGACCCGTCCCTCGATCTTGCCCGTCATGTCGACGTCGTAGACATCGGACTTGGCGCTGACCTTCGGAAACTCGATGGTGAGCCGGCCATCGCGGAAGAGCTTTTTCGCCATCTCGTCGCCGCTTTGCTCTGGCGGCTTGGCATTGAAATCCATCGCCATGAGCGCGTCGCCGAAGGTGGCGAAATCCAGATTCGGAATGGCGAGCTGCAGATCGAAATTGGTCGGCACGAAGGGCGAATAACTTGCCGGCATTGCCGGACTGTCGAGGCTGATGTCCTTCGCATCGATGCCGAAGCCGAAACGCATGGCGTCGCTCGGCCCATCCATAACCAGGTTGTAACCGAATGCCTTGACGCCGCCATTGCCCATCTGGTTGCTGACCGTCAGATTATTGACCCCGATCGTCTCACTGAACGAGGCAAGAATCGGAAAGGCTTGCTTCAGCATTCCCTTTATCTTGTCGCTGTTTTCCGGGCTTAATTCTTTCTCCTCGAGATGGTCGAGAATGAAAAGGAAGATCTCGCGGATTTGCTTGGCCGGCAGACCGTTCACCTTGGCATCGAAATCGATCGAGTCGGCACGGATTTCAACAGGCGGCATTTGCAGGCCGGAAACCTGCTCGACGAAAGTCGACATGGAGCCGCCGCCCGCAAAATCGATACGCCCATTGCCGCCTGCGCTGTCCGTCGAGGTCAGCTTTTGGTCCATCCCGGCAAAGCTGGCATGGGCTTCCTCGGTGTCGGACTTGCTGGCGACTTTGATGTCCTTGGCGGTGAAGGTGCCGGAGCGCAGGTAGCTGATCGCCGGGTCGAAGACGCCGGTATAGACAAGCGAAGCGATGGAGTAGGAGAAATCCGTCGGCTTCTGGTCTGGGCCTTTGAAATGGCCGGAGACATTGAGGTTGTTGTCACCCTCAACGTTCCAGAGCCCGCTATCGAGCGGCGTAGCGAACATCGAGAACGGCGTCAGCCCGCTGATCGCAAATGTCGCTGGATCGGCCTTGGCAAGCAGCTTCGCCAGATCGTAGATGATCTCGTAGCGTGTGCCCGCCGGATTGACGGTGACCATGCCGCTCTTCGCCAGATCCTCGGGAAGCAGCTTCGTCAGATTGTCCTCGACCGCATTGGCGCCATCCTGATTGATCTCGACGCCCTGGGCCGTGGTGACAAGGCAAAGTGCCAGCAAGCTCGTTGCCGTGACAAGTTTGAGACGCATAGTCCGATTTCTCCTCAGCCCCTTTGTGAATGCGGCCATCCAAAGATGCGAAGCGCGCCGATGTCAACCTCAGCTGTGGAAGAGAATAGCGATTTTGCCGTTCGTACGGCCGCGTATTTCGGACGGGCGAGAACATCGCCTCCTCGTGTGCGGCACTCGGCTCACCGTGACGATCGGTTTGCCGAAGCGTGTAGAAAACAGCCAAATCCGCAACTTGCGTTTCCGATCGACTTATAATATAGGCCACCGGTCCGTGTAGACACCCTTGGAGGCAACGCGGATGAGGTCGGGTCATACCGCCTCCGGTTCGTCGGAACAAGGCTTTTGCCCGCCGCCGAACTCTCCAAATAACCTCGAAAGGAATAGCCATGAGCCAGGAAACTTACGAGCTCAAGGCCGAGGCGCGCGAACGGGTTGGTAAGGGGTCCGCCCGTGAACTTCGCCGCAACGGTTTGATTCCCGCTGTCATCTATGGTGACAAGCAGGCCCCCATTTCCATCGCTCTCAACACCAATGAGGTGACGAAGCGAATTCACGCCGGTGCTTTCATGACCACCGTGGCGACGATCGACGTCGACGGCAAGAAACACAAGGTTCTGCCGAAGGACTACCAGCTCGATCCGGTCCGTGACTTCACCATGCATGTCGATTTCCTGCGCGTCTCCGGCAACACCCAGGTGACCGTCGAAATCCCGGTTCACTTCATCAACGAAGAGAAGTCCCCGGGCCTCAAGGTCGGCGGCGTTCTGAACATCGTTCGCCATGAAGTCGAAGTTCATTGCCCGGCCGATGCGATCCCTGAGTTCTTCAACATTGATCTCAGCGGCAAGAAGATCGGCGACAGCGTCCATATCGCGGAAGTCACTCTGCCGAAGGGCGTCACCCCGGTCATTGACCGCGACTTCACGATCGCGACGATTATCGCTCCGGCTGCCGGCATCGACGAGAGCGCCGCGGAAGGCGAAGCCGAAGCCTGATCGCTTCGATCAATTTGTAAAGCATATGGCCCGCTTTCCCCAGTGAACTGGCCCCCGAAGGTTGTCGTCCAACTTTCGGAGGCCAATTCACAGGGAAAGCGGGCTTTTCATTGCCCCGTAAGGCCCCGTTTCAGCAACATTTAACAAATTCGTGAAAGCATGTTCCGTCAGCTGCGAAGAAGCCCGCCTTAATGCGCGACGGCAAATGTGGCGGCCTGGGGGAGTAGACGGAAACATGAACAATTCCGTTGAGAACAGATTTTTTGCGATAGTTTGCGGAGCGCTGCTTGTTTTTGTCGCTCCCCTCTTTGTTCTCTTCCTTTTTCTTTCCTCAGAACGGGCCGACAAGGAAATACGTGATCACATCTCCGTTCTTCTCGTCGCCAATGCCCAGGCGCTTGCCAAACCGCTGTGGGACCTCGATGAGGAGAGCGTTACCCAGATCAGCGCGACAGTCGTTTCCCAAGGCGCCATCGTCAAGGTCGAAGTGCGTGACCAGTCAGGCCAGCTCGATGTCAGCCAGTCTACCATTCCACGCTCCTTCGACGGAAAGCTGGTGCAGGTGTCGCGCGCCATCATCTACAACACTGTCGACGGTCCGAAGAACCTCGGCAGCATCAGCGTCTATTATCCCGCACTCGGCCTGTTTTCCGGCCTGAAACAGGAAGAGGTCGTCTTCATCTCGATCTTCATCTTCGCGGTGCTGACCGTTTTCGGCACGGCGCTGATCGGCAACCGTTTCTTCGTCATCCAGCCGCTGATGCGGCTGACGGCGGCGATCGAGGCCACCCGCCAGCTGGGCTCCCGCCATCATGTCGACTGGCAGTCGAACGACGAGATGGGACGGCTTGCCCATAGCTTTAACGAGATGCAGACCAAGCTCGAAAGCGAGGAAAAGGAGCTGAAGCTCGCCCACCGCCGCGCCACCGACATCTACAATCTGACGCCCGCTATGCTCTTCTCACTCGATGAGGAAGACCGCATCACCGCCGTCAGTGATTATTGGCTGCTTGCCACAGGTTATGACCGCGCCGCCGTCATCGGCCGCAACTTCGCCGATCTCGTCACTTCCGCCACCCGTGACAAATTCGTCAAGCGCCGCCGGGCCGAAAGCGGCATGACCGTCACCGTCAAGTTTGTCTGCCTGGACGGTCGCACCATGGACGTCCTGATCATGGAATCAGAGGCGGGAGCCGGCGCTCACGACCGCCTCTCGCTATCGGTCATGACCGATGTCACCGAACTCAAGGCCTCCGAGGACCGCAACCACCGCCAGGCAATCACCGATCACCTGACCGGGCTTCTTAATCGCCAGGGCTTCGAGGCCGTCCTCGACAACAAGATCGCCGCCGCCGACGCCGCCGGCCAGGAGCTCGCCTGTCTCTTCGTCGATCTCGACCGCTTCAAGTGGATCAACGACAATATGGGCCATGCCGCCGGCGACATGGCGCTGGTCGAGCTCGTCGAGCGCCTGAAAACCCATCTTGCCCCCTGCGACGAGGCAGCCCGTCTCGGCGGCGACGAATTTGCCATCTTGCTGCCGGCAAAGGACGCCGAAAAACGCGCCAAGGCAATGTGCGAGCAGATTGCCACGCTCTTCGAAACGCCATTCGCCCCGGACATGCATCTGAGCGCTTCCGTCGGCATCGCCATCTATCCGCATCATGCCGCAACCGCGGCCGAACTGCTGCAGAAATCCGACATGGCGATGTATGCCAAGAAACGCGACGGCAAAAACGGCGCGCAGCTCTTCGACAATGCCATGCTCGACCGTGCCCGCCGCCGCGCCGAGATCGAAGCCAATATCGAAGCCGGCCTCGTCGACAACTGGTTCGAGGCCTTCCTGCAGCCGATCGTCAACCTGAACGGTCGCGGCATATCAGGTTTCGAGGCGCTAATGCGCCTCAACCATCCACAGAAGGGCTTGATGCCGCCGGCCGAGATCATCAGTGTCGCCGAGGAGACGGCAAAAATTGTCCGCGTCGGCAACGTCATCATGGAAAAGGCGGTCGCCAACCTCGCGGAGATCTCCCGCATCCCCGGTATGCAGGATACCTATCTCGCCATCAACTTCTCGCCGCTGCAGTTCGAGCCGGCGCTGCCGGCCCGTCTTGCCGCCATCGTCGGTCGCCACGGCATCCGTCCCGAGCGCATCGTCGTCGAGATCACCGAGGCTGTGCTGATGCACGACAACCCTGAGATCCGCATGATCGTCACCGAGCTTCGTCGCTTCGGCTGCCGTATCGCGCTTGACGATTTCGGCACCGGCTATTCGTCGCTGAGCTACCTGAACCGCTTCCCTGTCGACATCATCAAGATCGACCAGTCTTTCACCCGCGCGATCAACGATGGCGATGACGACGTGCGCCAGAAAAGCCGGATGCTGATCGAAGGCATCACCACGCTCTCCCACAAGATGGACTGCACCGTTATTGCCGAAGGCATCGAGACCGAAGAGGAGTGCCGCACGCTCCACCAGATGGGGCTTGACTATGGCCAGGGCTACCTCTTCCACCGTCCGCAGCACGCCGCCACGCTGATCGAGGAACTGATGGCCTCGCAATCGGCCATCGCACGCGCCTCGTAAACGAAGAACGAAGGAGATGATGCCGATGAAAAAGCTCCTGCTTCTCGCATGCCTGGCGCTGCCATGCACCGCCCATGCGCAAACGGTGACCTTCGCGACCGAGGATTATGCCCCCTTCAACTATCGCGAAGGCAAGGAGATCAAGGGCGCGACCGTCGAGCAGGTCGAAAAGATAATGGCCGCGATCGGCGTCGACTACACGATCGAAATCATGCCCTGGGCGCGCGCTTTCAGCCTTGCCCGCACGGCGCCGATGACCTGTGTCTTCGCGACCGCCCACAATGGCGCGCGTGACCCGTTATTTAAATGGGTCGAGCCGCTGCTCGTCGACCGTAACATCCTGATCACCCGCAAGGGTTCTGATGTCACCGCCAGCAATCTGGACGAGGCGAAGAAATACACGGTCGGCACTCAGCGCGAGGATTACACCGAGACGATTCTGAAGGAGAAGGGCTTCACCAAGCTCGATGTCGCCAGCGACTTCAACGCGACGCTGCGCAAACTGCTTGGCGGGCGCATCGACATGATGCCGATCTCCGAACTCTATTTCGAAAAGCTGCAGGCCGAGCAGCCGGTGGAGATGGTGACCGTGCTCTCCTCCCAGCCGATGGGCATCGCCTGCGAGAAGAACTTTCCGGCCGATCTGCTCGCCAGGATGCAGACTGCCCTCGACAAGCTGATCGCCGATGGCGACCAAAAGCAGATCTTCCTGAAATACGGCATGAACCTGTCGGACTGACCCTATCTGAGTGACCTTGGCCGACAGACCGCTGCCCTTTCCGCTTGACTTTGCTTTCGTTTCGCGGTGGTGAACGGCTGGAAGTTCTAGCAAGGAAAAACAGACCATGCTGATCATCGCGGGTCTCGGCAATCCCGGCGGCAAGTACGCCGGCAACCGCCACAATATCGGCTTCATGGCCGTCGACGCCATTCATCGGCGCCACAGCTTTTCGCCCTGGTCGAAGAAGTTCAGGGCCGAGATCGCCGAGGGCGAGCTCGGCGGCGAGAAGGTGCTGCTGATCAAGCCGCAGACCTTCATGAATCTTTCCGGCGAGTCCGTCGGCGAAGCGATGCGTTTCTACAAGCTCCAGCCGGCCGATCTCGTGGCGATCTACGACGAACTCGACCTTCCCCAGGGCAAGGCGCGGCTGAAGACCGGTGGCGGCCACAACGGCCACAACGGCATCAAGTCGCTCGACGCCCATTGCGGCAAGGAGTACCGGCGGTTGCGCCTCGGCATCGGCCATCCCGGCGTCAAGGAGATGGTTCAGAGCCACGTGCTCGGCGATTTCACCAAGGCCGACAAGGCCTGGGTGGAGCCGCTTCTGGACACGCTCGCCGACAATGCCGACATGCTGGTGCGAAACGAGGATTCGCAGTTGATGAACAAGATCGCGCTGGCGCTCGGCGGCAAGGCCGAGGAGGAGAAGCCAGCCAAGGAAAAAAAGGACGCCGAGAAGAAGCCGGCCGGCCAGTCGCATATCCAGCAGGCTCGCGGCCACAACCAGCCGAAGCTGCCGGTGACCGGCCCGATGGCCGACATGCTGAAAAAGATGTTCGGCAACAAGGGCGATTGAGATTGATGCCGGATGGAGACGTCATCATCCGGCCTGCCGTCCGCGGCGATCTTCCCGGTCTCCTGGCCCTCTACCGACAGCTGAACCCCACCGATCCGGTTCTTGACGAGGCCAGTGCCGAGAAACGCTTTTCCGCCATCCTGGCTCAGCCGGGCATGACCGTCTTCATCGGTGTCGCGGGTAACGTAGCCATCGCCACCGTCACTCTCGTCGTCGTGCCGAACCTGACGCGGAACGGCGCCTCCTATGCGCTCATCGAAAACGTCGTCACCCATGCCGATCATCGCAAGCGCGGTTATGCCCGCGCCGTCATCGCCCATGCGGTTGCAGACGCCTGGAGCGCCGGCTGCTACAAGGTGATGCTGCTCACCGGCTCCAAAAATCTGGCAACATTGCGCTTCTATGAGAATTGCGGCTTCGTGCAGGAGAAGACCGGCTATCAGATTCGCCGGCTTTGATCCCGTTTTAGAGGCGGCCCTCAGGCAGCACCTATTCTTCCGGTTCGGTGGTGAACATCAGCGGAAAGCCCATGCCCTTGGCAAGGTCGATGCCTTCCTTGGCCTTGGTCTCGGCGATATCTCTGGCGCAGACCACGACCACGCAGGAACCGAGCTTGTGCGCCGTCATCATCACCCGGTAGCCGGTCTCCTCGCTCATGCGGAAGACGGCCTTAAGGACCATGATGACGAACTCGCGCGGGGTATAGTCATCATTGACGAGGATGACCTTGTAGAGCTTCGGCTTGTCCAGCTTCGGCTTCACCTTGGTCTTCGGTTTCACGGCAATGTCACTGTCACTCATCGGAAAAATCCACCCGTTGATGACATGGGATCAGGAATCTTCAAAACCATCTAATCATTGTCGATGACGAATTTTCGACAGCCGGCCGGCCGGCTCCCCGCCCCAAACAGGCAAGAGCTTGTCGCCGGCTTCGACACCGATAGGGCCACTGCCTCTATACGAACAGCGACCGGCATTCTGATGAAATCAGCAATACGTCGAAATCTCCATCGGTATTCAAGAATAGGCCAGCACCGATCCGTCGGCAAGTGAGGTACGCTAAAAGCTCTCTAAGACTTGACCACATTGCTCCTTTATCTCATAGGCACCAGCAAGGAATTCAAGAACAGCAGGTTTCAGCCATGGGCTTCAAATGCGGTATCGTCGGGCTGCCGAATGTCGGCAAATCGACCCTCTTCAACGCGCTCACCAAGACGGCCGCCGCACAGGCGGCGAATTATCCCTTCTGCACCATCGAGCCGAACACCGGCGAAGTCGCCGTTCCCGATCCGCGCATGCGCAAGCTTGCCGACGTCGCCAAGTCGAAGGAATTGATCCCGACCCGCATCTCCTTCGTCGATATCGCCGGCCTGGTGCGCGGCGCCTCGAAGGGTGAAGGCCTCGGCAACCAGTTTCTCGCCAATATCCGCGAGGTCGATGCTATCGTGCATGTGCTGCGCTGCTTCGAAGACAGCGACATCACCCATGTCGAGGGCCGCATCAACCCGGTCGCCGATGCTGAGACGATCGAGACCGAGCTGATGCTTGCCGATCTCGAGAGCCTGGAGCGCCGCACCGAGCAGACCCGCAAGCGCGCCACCGGCAAGGACAAGGATTCGGTGGCGATGCTGCCGATCATGGAAGCCTCGCTGAAGCTGCTCAACGAAGGCAAGCCGGTTCGCACGCTGCTGTCGACGCTCGACGCGGAAGAAAGCGTCATCCTCAAGAGCCTCAATCTTCTGACTTCGCATCCCGTGCTCTACGTCTGCAACGTCGCCGAAGGCGATGCCTCGACCGGCAACGAATTCACCGAGGCCGTCGCGGTGATGGCAAAGGAGCAGGGTGCCGAAACCGTCACGATCTCGGCGGCGATCGAGTCTGAGGTCGCCCAGCTTCCCGAGGAGGAGGCCAAGGAATTCCTCTCCGCCCTCGACCTCGACGAGGCGGGCCTCGACCGGCTGATCCGCGCCGGCTACAAGCTGCTCCACCTCATCACCTATTTCACCGTCGGCCCGAAGGAAACACGCGCCTGGACGATCGAGCGCGGCACCAAGGCGCCGCAGGCCGCCGGCGTCATCCATTCGGATTTCGAACGCGGCTTCATCCGCGCCAACACCATCGCCTATGACGACTACATCAAATATAACGGTGAAGTCGGCGCCAAGGATGCCGGCAAAGCTCGCGACGAAGGCAAGGAATATGTCGTCCAGGACGGCGACGTCATCCACTTCCGCTTCAACACCTGAACGGATACTGCCGCTATCCCGATCGATTCATTTCGCCCAAATCGCTCAGCGGTTTGGGCGAAATCGTAAGATTTACGGAGTTGCCTCTAAGACGGCCGGCGGCAGTCTTTGCGAAATGGCGGCCGGCAGCGCCCGCAGCACAATGCGGCGCAGCGGCATCCAGCCCGTTCCGATAACGAGCACGATCACCCCGACGACGATCAGCGTGGTGAAGATATAGGTATCAACCGTCGCACTTCCCTGCCGGAAAATGCCGTAAATCGCAAAGCCGAGCGACAGCAGTCCAGACGTGACGAAGGCCCGCCGGTCGATGACAAGGCCGATCAGCATCAGCACCGCAACGCTGATAACGATGATCGGCGTCTTGATCGAAACCGTCTGGGCAACATCCAGCAAATTGCCGTCGAACGAAATCAGCAGGCGGACGCTGAAGAGCAGCGCCGGTGCAGCACCCAGATGAAGCCAGAAGGCGATATCGGAGCGTGTCGTCCGGCGCATCCGATCGCCAAGGTCGAAATACAGCGCCGTTGCGAACAGCCCGAGAGCGCAAACGAGGCAGACCATCGCGAGCAAGACGGGATGGTTGGCGAAGAATTGCGGATCCCCGCTCGCCCATTGCATGAGCCGCAAAAGCAGGGTGAGGACGAATGCAAGCGCCGACATGATGCAGAGCGCCAACGCCAACGGCACACGATAGCGGACATAATAGGCGCCGAGAATGATAGGGAAGCCGGCAACGAACTTCGTCGCCTCCGCCCCGTTGAAAGCGGGTGTTATCGGCTTGAAAAAGTAGGACATCAGCAGGAATGTCCAGCAGAACAGCGCGATCGTCAGGCTGACTGCCGGCAGAGCAAGCCGCTGCCGGCGCACCAGGATCTCCGAAAGCACAATGATCGCAGGCAGCACGGCATAAAGTGCGGCAAGCCCCCAGAGGCCGCCGAGCGCCACGACGACACCGATCGTGATCAGCACATCGTGAAAGCCGCGCACGAAACGCGGTGTCTCGGTATCCGACCAAGCCTGCTCTTCCTGCGCTGCGATTACCGGCCGCGCCTCTATGACGGTGACGCCGCGCTCGGCCAGAAACGGCAAAAGCCGCCCGCCTGCCTCCGGCGAAATCAGCCCCTGGTGTGCAGCTTCGTCGAGTATCGATCTCAGTTCCGTCATACCCGTTTATCTCCCCGGAATCATTGAGCCCGCGCGGATGCTATTGTAAGCATTGTGCGCTGCATATGGCGGGAGGAACGAATGTCGGCAGAAAAACTTTCCTTCGAGGATTTCCGGCCCGGCTGCCGCTTCGCGCTTGGCCCGAAGCTGGTCATCGCCGAAGAAATCATTGAGTTTGCAAGGGAATTCGATCCGCAGCCGATGCATCTCGATGAGGCTGCCGGCCGCGCCAGCATTCTCGGCGGGCTTGCTGCCTCCGGCTGGCACACCTCTTCGATGTTCATGCGCATGATGGCCGACAGCTATGTGCTGCATTCGCTCTGCGAAGGTGCGCCGGGCGTCGATCTGATGGAATGGCGAAAGCCGGTGCTTGCCGGCGACACGCTGTCAGGCCATTCGACCGTGCTCGAAGCCCGGCCGATGCGCTCACGCCCCGGCATGGGCATCGTCAAATTCCGCCATGAGGTGGAAAACCAGCGCGGCGAACTTGTCTGCGTCTCGGAGAATTCGGTCATGTTCGGCATGCGTGCCCGTCCCGCAGATATCGGCATAAGCCCGGAGACGTCAGCATGAGGATGTCCGATCTTTACGCGGTTGGCGAGAAGGCCGAGATCGGCAGCTACACTTTTACCGAAGAAAACATCATCCGTTTCGCGACGCGATACGATCCGCAGCGTTTCCATGTCGACAAAGAAGCCGCCAAAGACACCCTCTTCGGCGATCTCTGCGCCTCGGGCTGGCACACCACCGCCGCCTGGATGCGAACCTTCCTCGCCTTCTGGGAAAGGCAGAGTGTCGCACTCGCACAAAAGGGTCTAACGTCGCCGAACCTCGGCCCCTCGCCTGGTTTCCAGAAATTGCAATGGCTGCGGCCGGTCTTCGTCGGCGACGTCGTCACCTACTCCGTCGCCTTCCTCTCCAGCCGGGCGCTCGCGTCACGACCGGGATGGCACCTCAACACCATCCTCTGCGAGGGCGTCAATCAAAACGGCGATGCTGTTATCCGCTTCGAAAGCGGCGTGCTCGAATTCGACTGACGCTGCAGGCAGGAAGACTCAGTGGCCGGAGAATTCGACCAGCGTGTGCACGATAACGCCGAGTTCTTCCAGCTTTCTGCGGCCGCCGAGATCCGGCAGGTCGATGACGAAGCAGGCGCCGACCACTTCCGCGCCCATCTGGCGCAGCAGCTTCGTTGCGCCGACGGCCGTGCCGCCGGTGGCGATCAGGTCGTCGACCAGGATCACCTTCTCGCCGGGCTGCACCGCATCGCGATGCATCTCCATCTCGTCGACGCCATATTCCAGACTGTAGGCGATGCGCACGGTCTCGTGCGGCAGTTTGCCCTTCTTGCGGATCGGCACGAAGCCCGAGGAAAGCTGGTGGGCCACCGCACCGCCCAGAATGAAGCCGCGCGCCTCCATGCCGGCGATCTTGTCGATTTTCGTGCCCGCATAGGGCTGCACCAGTTCGTCAACCGCCCTGCGGAAAGTGCGTGGATTGCCGAGCAGCGTGGTGATGTCACGGAAAATGATGCCGGGCTTGGGATAGTCGGAAATGGAGCGGATGCTGGCTGCGAGCTCCGAAATCGTATTGTCCATGGAAAGTCCATATTCTGCGAGGGCATGAAACTGGCCGCACCCTATCAATTGCCAGGGGCGGAACCAACAGAAAAGGCGGCCCGAGGCCGCCTTTTGAATGTCGATCGGGAACCGCTCAATGTTCCTTGTTGGCGTAGATCGAGCGCTTCGTCAGGTAGATCAGCACCGTGAAGATCAAGAGGAAGATCATCACCATGAAGCCCGTACGCTTGCGCTCCTCAAGATGCGGCTCGGCGGCCCACATCAGGAAGGCGGAGACGTCTTTCGAATACTGGTCGACCGTCGCCGGCGCGCCATCGTCATAGGTCACCTGGCCGTCGGAGAGCGGCTTCGGCATGGCAAGGACAGCCGCGGCATGGAAATAAGGGTTATAATGGCCGCCCTGCGGCACCTGGAAACCGGCTGGCGGCTCTTCATAACCGGTCAGCAGCGAATGGATGTAATCCGGGCCACCTTCCTGATATTGCGTGAAGATGTCGAAGACGAATTGCGGGAAGCCGCGCTCGACTTCGCGAGCCTTTGCAATCAGCGAAAAGTCGGGCGGAGCCGCACCGTTGTTGGAAGCAGCAGCGGCCTCCGCGTTGGGGAAAGGCGCCGGGAAGTGATCGGAAGGGACCGCTTTGCGGGTAAACATTTCACCGGCAGCGTTCGGGCCGTCCTGAACCTCGTAATTCGCTGCGAAAGCCTTCACCTGCGCCTCGGAATAACCGAGCTCGTCGAGCATGCGGAAGGGCACGAGGTTCATCGAATGGCAGGCGGAACAGACTTCGGTATAAACCTTGAGGCCGCGCTGAAGCTGACCCTTGTCGTAGTGGCCGAACGGACCGGCAAAAGTCCATTCCTCCTCCTTCGGCTCCTTCAGCGGATAGTGCGGCGTCGCACTTTCCTCATGATGGGCGGGAGCCGCGCCGTTTGCGGGCGTCGCTTCCTGGGCAAAGGCGGCGCTGCTGAGAACGGTAGCGACAGCGAGCGGCAGAATGCTTGCAACAAGCTTTTTCATATTCCTATTCCTTCGCTCGCTTACGCTTTGGCCGCCGCACTGGCTGCAGCTGTTTTGTTGCGCTTTTCGAGCACCGCTTCGGTGATCGAGTTCGGGATGCGGCGCGGCGTTTCCACCAAGCCGAGAACTGGCATCGCGACCAGGAAGAAAGCGAAGTAGAGGAGTGTGCAGAACTGCGAGATCATGACATAGCCACCTTCCGCCGGCTGCGAACCGAGCCAGCCGAGGATGATCGCATTGATCACGAACAGCCAGTAGAACAGCTTGTACCAGGGGCGGTAAACGGCCGAACGGACCTTCGACGTATCGAGCCAGGGCAGGAAGAACAGCACGATGATCGCGCCGAACATCACCAGCACGCCGCCAAGCTTGGAGTCGATCGGACCGACGTTGAAGGTGATCGAACGCAGCATCGCGTAGAACGGCAGGAAGTACCATTCCGGAACGATATGGGCCGGCGTCTTCAATGGGTCGGCTGGGATGTAGTTGTCGGCGTGGCCGAGGAAGTTCGGCAGGTAGAAGACGAAATAGGCATAGACCAGCAGGAAGATTGAGACGCCGAGAGCATCCTTCATCGTCGCATAAGGCGTGAAGCGTACCGTGTCCGTCTTCGTCTTGACCTCGACGCCCGTCGGGTTCGTCTGGCCGACGACGTGCAGTGCCCAGATGTGCAGGATGACAACGCCGGCGATCATGAACGGCAGCAGGTAGTGTAGCGAGAAGAAGCGGTTCAGCGTCGGGTTTTCGACCGCGAAACCGCCGAGCAGGAACTGCTGCACCCATTCGCCAATCAGCGGGAAGGCCGAGAAGAAGCCGGTGATGACGGTGGCGCCCCAGAAGGACATCTGGCCCCAGGGCAGAACGTAGCCCATGAAGCCGGTCGCCATCATCAAGAGGTAGATGACCACGCCGAGGATCCAGAGGATTTCGCGCGGCGCCTTGTAGGAGCCGTAATAGAGGCCGCGGGCAATGTGCAGGTACACCGCGACGAAGAAGAAGGATGCGCCGTTGGCATGCATATAGCGCAGCAGCCAGCCGTGGTTGACGTCGCGCATGATCTTTTCAACGGAGTTGAAGGCGACCGACGATTCGGCAGCGTAATGCATGGCGAGCGTGACGCCCGTCAGGATCTGCACCACCAGCATGACGGCGAGCATGGCGCCGAAGGTGTAGGCGTAATTCAGGTTACGCGGAACCGGATAGGCGACGAAGCTGTCATAGACCATGCGCGGCAATGGAAGGCGCGCATCGACCCATTTCTCGAGGCCGGTTGATGGCTCGTAGCTGGAATGGCCACTCATTAATCAGTCTCCCCTCAACCGATCTTGATCTTGGTATCGGACAAAAATGAAAAGGTCGGAATCGCCAGGTTCTGCGGCGCCGGGCCTTTGCGGATGCGGCCGGCCGTGTCGTAGACCGAGCCATGGCAGGGACAGAACCAACCATTATATTCACCGGCCTGGCCGAGCGGCACGCAGCCGAGATGCGTGCAGGTGCCGATCATGACGATCCAGTTTTCCTTGTCCTTGCCGCCCGAACGGTCAACACCCGTTGCCTGAGCGTCGACAGGAAGGTTTGCATTGCGCGCGATCGGGTCCTTCAGCTCGCCAAGCTGGACGGCGTTTGCCGCTTCCACTTCCTCAGGCGTGCGATTGCGGATGAAGATCGGCTTGCCGCGCCATTTGACCGTCAGAGACATGCCAGGCTCAAGGCTGGCAACGTCGACTTCGATGGAGGCGAGAGCGAGCGTCGAAGCGTCAGGACGCATCTGATCGATGAATGGCCAAGCGACTGCAACGGCGCCGACGGCGCCTGCCATACCAGTGGTGAGATAAAGGAAATCACGGCGAGTGGGTTCGCCCATGCCCTCGCTTGTCGTTTCGTGTTCGCTCACGGCTAACATCCTCTGCGCAATTTTCGCGGAATTCCGCCCTGCCCCCTCTACCGGCGAATCTCTCTGGACACAATTCGGCCATAGATTCCCCGGCAATCCGGCGCGTTCTATGCTTGATCGCAAATTATGTCCAGCCTTGGCAAGGGGATGAGGGCACAATGTCGCGGGAAATTTCGGAGGAATTTTTTAAGGCAAACACGCCCTTGCCATTATGTTGCATTGCAACAAAAACGGCCTCGTGATAGGCGCAGTCGCAGCCACGCCAGCGAGCCGGACCGGAGCGGATGAGAGACACGATTTTTTGCGTATTCAGCGTCCTCACGACCCTCGTTCTCGCCATCGTCTCTCTGCGATACGTTGCCGATTTCTATCTGCTGTCGTTCTTTTACAGCTTCCAGGTCCATCTGGCGGTGGCCGGCGTGGTGGCCTCCGTCGCAGCCCTTCTCGTCAAGCGGCATTGGTATGCGCTGCTGACCTTCGCGGTATCGGTGGTCCTTGCCGTCCACGGCGTCGTGATGATGCGCGAGTTCATCGAACCATCAGTCGAGGAGAGCCGCCCGGCCCTGTTCAGGCTGATGTCCTTCAATATCGAGAACGATAATTTCGCAAACGGCCCTGACATCGCCGACATGGTCATCGCCTCGGGCGCCGATGTCGTCAACATCCTGGAGGCCGAACCGCTGCTGTCTGAACTGCCGCGGTTGTTGAAGGCCTATCCCTATTACATCGGATGCGGCGTCGGCATGGAGCAATGCGATACGCTGGTCTTGTCGAAACGTCCGCTGATCGAACCCCACATCCGCAATCTCGGCCTGCTCTGGCGCAATCGGCTGACGATCTCGACGATCGATTTCGACGGCCAGAAGGTCAATTTCCTCACCGCGCACCTGACAAAACCTTATTACGATGAGTTCCACGGCCTCGAAATCTGGGATCTCGCGGAGATCATCCCTTCCCTTTCGGGACCGCTCGTCCTTTCCGGTGATTTCAATACGTCGATTCTGGCGCCAGACGTGCAGTATCTCATGCGCACCCAAAGCTTGGGCACGGTATCGCTGGAGCCCGCGACATGGCCGATCCGGGCCGGCGCCTTCGGTATTCCGATCGATCACGTCTTTACCCGGGCGCCGCTGCGGCTGAAATCGGTGCGCCGCATCGAGAACGGCTTCGGATCAAATCATTTTGGCCTCATGGCGGAATTTGTCGTCGATCCTTGAGCCCGTGTCCTCATCCGTAGCGAGGAAGCCGCCGGACTGGCGCGCCCAAAGTTCGGCATAGAGCCCGCCGTGACGAAGCAGTTCGTCATGACTGCCTTCCTCGATGATCCGGCCGAGATCGACGACGATCAGCCGGTCGAGCGCGGCGATCGTCGACAGCCGATGGGCGATCGCAAGCACCGTCTTGCCTTCCATGATTCGATGGAGATTCGACTGGATCGCTTCCTCCACTTCCGAATCGAGCGCCGACGTCGCTTCGTCGAGAACGAGGATTGGGGCGTCCTTCAGCATGACGCGGGCAATGGCGATGCGCTGCCGCTGCCCGCCTGACAGTTTGACGCCGCGTTCGCCGACATGCGCATCGAAACCTCTACGGCCCTGCTGATCCTGCAGGCGGGCGATGAAGTCGATGGCTTCGGCGCGCCTCGCCGCCTCCACCAGCCCGTCCTCGCCGGCATCCGGCCGTCCGAACAGGATATTGTCGCGCACCGAACGATGCAGCAACGAGGTGTCCTGGCTGACGACGCCGATCTGCATCCTGAGCGATTCCTGCGTCACGGCTGCAATATCCTGGCCGTCGATCAGAATGCGGCCGTCCTGAATATCGTAGAGGCGCAGCAGCAGGTTCATCAGCGTTGATTTCCCCGCGCCCGAACGACCGACGATCCCGACCTTCTCGCCGGGCCGAATGGTCAGGGAGAAATTCTCGACGACCGGCTGATGACCCTTGCCGTAGCGGAAGGAAACATTGTCGAAGCGGATACCCGGCTGCCGGACCACCAGGTTTTTCGCATCAAGCCGATCGACGAGCCCTAGAGGTTGGGAGATCAGTTCGGCGGCGTTCTGGATGGTGCCTAGATTGCGCATGATGCCGTTGAACTGCGTCATCAGCCGTCCGAGCAGGAAATTCAACCTCAGCACCAGTGCCAGAGAGAATGCCACCGCGCCCGAACTGACCAGGCCGCGCAGCCAGAGATCGACGCTCAGCCCGGCCATCGTCACGATCATCAGGCCGGAGAGCAGCGCCATGGAGGCCCTGACGCCGGTGATGAACCGCGTGAAGCGCAGCACCGTATCCTGAAAGATATCGAAGCCCTGCCGCATATAGCGGTCGCTCTCCTCATCGCGCGCAAACAGCTTTAGCGTCTGCATGTTGCTGTAGGAGTCGACCATCCTGCCGTTCAGCATCGATCCGGCTTCCGCCGTTTCGCGGGAATGATGGCGGATGCGCGGAACGAAGTGGCGCGCAAGCAGGCTGAAGGCGCCAAGCCAGAACAGCACGACGGCGGCAAGGGAAAAGTCCAGCCGGGCGACGAGCACGAGCGTCGTTACGGCATAAATGCCGACGAACCAGACGCTTTCCATCAGCGAGGTGACGAGATCGCCGGTCGCTTGCCCCGCCGACCAGACCTTGGTGACGATGCGCCCGGAGAAATCGCTCTGGAAGAACGACAATGACTGCCTGGAGACGTAGAGATAGGATTGCCAGCGAGCGAGATTGTAGAAGCCCGGTGTGATCACCTGCTGGTCGACGAGTGCGATCAGGAAGGCGACGACGAAGCGTACGAGCCCGATAAGGGCGAGCATGCCGAACAATTCGCCGCTATGGGCGGCGAGAAGACCGTTCCAGCCGGCACCCGGCGTGATGCTCCCGAGGATATCGACCAAGCGTCCGACGAACCAGAATAGTGCAGCCTCGATTGCCGCCGATGTCCCACCGAGAACGAGCATGGCGATAAACGGCATCCTCGCCTGGCTGATATAGAACCAGATGAATCCGAGCGTCGAGCGCGGCGGTTGGAGATTGGCGCGTGGGCGGAACGGGTCGATCCAGGTTTCGAACCGGCGGAGGATGGGCTTCAGCAACATAGAAGCGATATAGGCGGATTAGCCGACCCGGCAAAGGGAATGAAAAGCGGACAGAATGTTATATTTTGGTAATTATCGATAACATCGGCGGCATCGGCATTGACTGCCCCTCAACCGGTCACAATCTGACGTTACAATCGCGCTTCACCGGAGACAACGTCCATGGAAACGAAAATGCTCGATGCGCATATTCCGCTTCCGCTTGCAGAAAGGCTGGATGCCCTGGCCATCGACCTGGCGCTGCCGCGCGATGAAATCGTCACCGAGGCCATCACCGCCTGGATCGACCAGGAGGAGCGCCGCCGCATCACAGCGTTGCGCACGATCGCCGCCGCCAACAACATCGTCCTCATCGAACATCACCGCGCGATTGATTGGGCCGACAGCCTTTGAACGTCTAAGAAGCAAACGCGGTCAGGTCTTCAGCAACCGTCCAGCAAGCTCATAGCCACCCTAAGAATTCAAGAGGCCCTCCCCACTTCCGTGGAGAGGGCCTCATTGCATCTTATTGCGCCGCTACTTCCGCTTCCTCGGCATGATCGGAGAGGAAGCCGCCGGACTGGCGGTTCCAGAGGTCGGCATAGATGCCGCCTCCCGCGATCAGTTCGCTGTGCGAACCGGCCTCGATGATCCGGCCCTTGTCGAGCACGATCAGCCGGTCCATCTCCGTCAGCGTCGAAAGCCGATGGGCGATCGCGATCACCGTCTTGCCCTCCATCAGGGCGAAGAGGTTTTCCTGGATCGCCGCCTCAACTTCCGAATCAAGCGCCGAGGTCGCCTCGTCGAGCACCAGGATCGGCGCGTCCTTGAGGAAGACGCGGGCGATCGCGATGCGCTGCCGCTGGCCGCCGGAGAGCTTGACGCCGCGTTCGCCGACCTGCGCGTCCAGCCCTTCGCGGCCCTGCAAGTCGACGAGACCTTCGATGAACTCCCAGGCATTCGCGCGTTTGGCGGCCTCGATCACCTCGGCGTCCGTTGCATCGGGGCGACCGTAGGCGATGTTGTCGCGGATCGAGCGATGCAGCAGCGAGGTGTCCTGCGTCACCACGCCGATCAGCGAGCGCAGGCTTTCCTGCGAAACGCCGGCGATGTCCTGCCCGTCGATGGTGATGCGGCCGGCCTCCAAATCATAGAAGCGCAGCAGCAGGTTCATCAGTGTCGTCTTGCCGGCGCCGGAGCGGCCGACCAGCCCGACCTTCTCGCCCGCCTTGATGTCGAGCGAAAGATTGTCGATGACGCCCTTGCTCTTGCCGTAGTGAAAGCGGATCCGGTCGTAGTGGATCGCACCCTTCTTCGCCGTCAGGGTGGGTGCGCCCGGCTTGTCGACGATGTCGTGCTGTTTGCTCATCATCTCCATGCCGTCATAGACCGTGCCGATATTCTCAAACAGTGCCGAGACTTCCCACATGATCCATTGCGACATGCCGTTGACACGCATGGCAAGACCGATGGCGATGGCGATGGCGCCGACCGAGATCGCTCCATTCAGCCAGAACCAGATCGATAGGCCCGAGATGACGAAGAGCGCGATGCAGTTGTTCATGTAGACGCTGATATGGAAGAGCGTCACCTTGCGCATCTGCTTGTGCACGGTCTGCAGGAACTCGTCCATGCCCTGCTTGGCGTAAACCTCCTCGCGCCCCGCATGCGAAAACAGCTTGACGGTCGCGATATTGGTATAGCTGTCGACCACGCGTCCCGTCATCATCGAGCGCGCATCCGCCTGCGCCGCCGCGATCTTGCGAAGCCGCGGCACGAAATAGGCGACGATGCTAATATAGACCGCCAGCCAGACGAGGATCGGGATCATCAGCCGCCAGTCGGCCGCTGCGATGACGACGATCATCGTCAGGAAGTAGGTGACGACATAGACGAAGACGTCGAGGATCTTCATCACCGTTTCGCGCACCGCAAGCGACGTCTGCATCACCTTGGTCGCGACGCGTCCGGCAAACTCATTGGCAAAGAACGACATGCTGTGGCGCAGCAGGAAGCGGTGCATCTGCCAGCGTGCGATCATCGGATAATTGCCGAGCATCATCTGATGCATGATGAGAGAATCGAGCCCGGCAGTCAGCGGCAGGCCGACCAGCACCAGCGCCGCCATCCAGAAAAGCTTGTGACCTTCTCTCTCCAGGAAGGTGGCGCGGTCAGCATTGGTCAGCCAGTCGACGATGTCACCGAGGAACTGGAAGAGCGCCACTTCGCCGATCGCGATCAGTGCGGTCAGCACGGCCATCAGGCCGAGCCAGGGCGCGGCCGGCTTGCTGTAGTGCCAGCAGAAGGCAAAAAGGCCTTTCGGCGGGACGACGGGGTCCTCGCTTGGAAAGGGATTGAGTCGCTGTTCGAACCAGCCAAACATGAAATTGCTCCGAAACGTCAGCGTTCCGGCTCCCGGCTTCGCGCCATCCCAGCGCTACGCAAGCACACATGGGAACCGAACGTTCAAGGGGCGAGGCTGAGACAGCCGCACAATGGATCAGAAAGGAAATTCAGGGAAGCAAGCCGCACTATCGGCGGAAAATCGCACCGCTTGGCATCACGGCCGGGAGGCGCACATACAGCAAAATATTCATTCTGGCGCTCCTTGCTGGCGATTGAAGATATGCACCGATAACGCGAAAACGACGAATTTTCCAGCCCTATTCTGCCAGAGAAATCATCTTTTCGGGCCCAAACGCGTCATGTTGCTTCGAAATCACAGTTGCATTAGGCCTTTGGCGGTGAAAGCGGAAAGATGGCGCATCATGACTTCACTCAGACTGGCACTCTATCAGCCGGATATTCCGGGCAATACCGGCACGATCCTGCGCCTTGCCGCCTGCCTTGGTTTCGCGGTCGATCTGATCGAGCCCGCCGGCTTCGACATTTCCGACCGCAACCTGAAACGGGCCGGCATGGATTATATCGCCGCTGCCGCCCTCACCCGCCATGTCAGCTGGGACCGCTTCGAGGCGTGGCGTCTGATCACCGGCCGCCGCCTGATCCTCGCCTCGATCAAGGCGGCGGATCGCTATACCGATCTTGCCTACCGCACGGACGATATCCTGCTTTTCGGTCGCGAAAGCGCCGGCGTGCCGGATCAGGTGCATGAGAGGGCCGATGCGCGCGTCCTGATCCCGATGGTCGAAGGCCAGCGCTCGATCAACGTCGCAGTCTCGGCCGCGATGATCGTCGGCGAGGCGATGCGCCAGACTGTCTGGGCTTGAACCACATCAGACTGGCGGAGAATAATCCGGCGCAATCGTAAATCAGCTCCGCATTGTCGGAAATTGACATTGCCAAGCCGTCAAACCGGTTTATATTTATTAGCCGAACAATAAAAACTGCTCCCCGACCTCTAAGATTCCAACGGCTTGGAAAGTTTTATTTAGAAAAACCACGCTCTTAGGACGTGAAAGAAGAATAAAACAACAAAATGGACTCTACAATTATCATGATCAACCTGTTCGGCGCCGTGGCTCTGCTGCTGTTCGGCCTCGCGCAGGTAAAGGATGGCGTATCCAGAGCCTTCGGCGCCCGCCTGAGAACAGGTCTGGCGACCGGCACGCGCGGCAGCCTTCGTTCTTTCCTGTCAGGCCTCGTCGCAACCATCGCGCTGCAGAGCTCGACGGCAACGGCACTGATGACGGCCTCCTTCGTCGAGCGTGACCTGATCAAGCCGCGCATGGCGCAGATCGTCCTGCTCGGCGCTAATGTCGGTACCGCGATCACCGCCTGGATCGTGGCAACGGGCATCGAATGGCTCTCTCCTCTCCTGATTCTTGCCGGCATCGTGCTTTGCCGCGGCCGTTCAAGCGCCAGCCAGGGTGGTGGCACAGCGCTGATCGGCATCGGCCTGATGCTGCTGTCGCTGCACCTGCTTGGCCTTGCGACGGAACCGATGCGCGCCTCTCCCGCCCTTGCCGCTTTCATCGGCCTGCTGGACGGCGCCCTGCCCGTGGCGATGATCGTCTCGGCAGCACTTGCCTTCGCATCTTCGTCGAGCCTTGCGGTGGTGGTGCTCATCCTGTCACTCGCCTCGGCCGGCGTGGTTTCCGCAGAACTCGTCATCGTGCTCGTGCTCGGCGCCAATCTCGGCGGCGCAATACCGCCTGTCGTCGCGACATTGTCCGGCCCGGTTTCGGCGCGGCGCGTCACCCTCGGCAATCTCGCCGTCCGCACGCTCGGCTGCCTTATCGCCCTGCCGCTGGCAGGATATGGCGCGGAACTCATTCAAATGCTGCCCTTCGGCCCTGCCAAGCTGCCGGTCGATGCCCATCTTGCCTTCAACCTTCTGCTGGCGGCGCTGGCCTGGCCATTCTCCCGGCCGCTCGCTGCCCTGATGGCCCGGCTGGTGCCGGATCAAGCCGAGCCCGACAGCGCTCCGAAATATCTGGATGCGCAGGAGCTTTCGACGCCGGTCGTGGCGCTGGCCAGCGCTACCCGCGAAGTGCTCGGCGTCGGCGACCTGATCGAGCGCATGCTGATCCGGGTGTCCGAAGCCTTCGAACACGGTGATCCCTCCAAACTTGCCGAGATTCCCGCCCTCGAAGAGCGCGTCGACCGGCTGCAGCAGGCGGTGAAGGTCTATCTCTCGAAGCTCGGCCGCGAGGGTCTCAGCGACGAGAACGCCCGCCGCTCGATCGTCGTCATCGATTATGCGATCAACCTCGAACATATGGGCGATATCATCGAGAAGGGCCTAGCGGAGCAGGTGGCGAAGAAGATCTCCCTTGGCCTGAAATTTTCCGAGGACGGTTATCAGGAACTGCGCAAGCTGTTCGACCTGACGATCGACAATCTGCGGGTCGCCCAGACGATCTTCGTCACCCGCGATTTCAATCTCGCGCGTCAGATGATGGAGGTAAAAGTAGAGGTGCGCCGCATGGAAAAGCAGTCTGCCGAGCGCCATCTCGAACGTCTGCGTGACGGCCGCACCGACAGCCTGCAGACGAGTTCGCTCCATCTCGACATGTTGCGCGACCTGAAGCGCATCAACGCCCACATCGTCTCGGTGGCGCATCCGATCATGGATGAAAGCGGCCTGCTGATCGAAAGCCGCGTGCGGGCGACCGCAAAGTGACGGTCAGTCGGCCGAAGGCAGGCGGCGCATGGTGAATTCGATCTGGTCGCCGTCGAGCTGACGCCAACTCTCCACCTCGGTCCAATAGGCGGCTTTCGGATATTCGTCGAACCATTCGCGCGCCTTGGCGCGTGCGTCCATGAGGCCGAGGCAATATGTCTCACGCACGAAATGGTCTTTCTTGCGCGGAGGATTTTCCGCCCGATGTCTCGCTATCCTGCGCTTCAGGCCGTCGAAGGACGGAGGCCCTGGAACTTTTTTCATCAAACTTACCTCCTTGGAAAAGGTAATATCGAAATTCTTGATTTGCGAGTCGAATCTTGGAAGCGCACGGACGGTGATTGGCCACGCTTGGCGAGATGCAGCACCAACTGCTAATTATGGCGTGCAATCAACAATGAGCGAGTCGCCTCCGAAGGAGATGTCGATCGCCGGAGGCGCAAATGGAACGACCTGAACTGCCGATCGGCTTGCCCGGCGACATCGAAGACAAGAAGGCCGCTGCCCGCAATTGGTTCGAGGGATTGCGCGATACGATCTGCGCCTCCTTCGAGGCCATCGAGGATGAGCTGGAAGGGCCGCTTTCCGACCAGCAGCCTGGCCGCTTCGTCGCCAAGGACTGGTCACGCGAAAACGGCGCCGGCGGCGGTGGCCGAATGTCGATGATGGAAGGCCGCGTCTTCGAGAAGGTCGGCGTCCACACCTCCACAGTCCACGGCGAGTTCTCTCCGGATTTCCGTGGCCAGATACCTGGCGCCAAGGACGATCCGCGTTTCTGGGCCTCGGGCATTTCCCTGATCGCTCATCCCGTCAACCCAAACGTTCCGGCGGTGCATATGAACACCCGCATGGTGGTCACATCAAGCCACTGGTTCGGCGGCGGAGCCGACCTGACGCCGGTGCTGTCGCGCCGCCGCACGCAGGAGGATGAGGATAGCCAGCTTTTCCACAAGGCCATGGAGATCGCCTGCCGCAATCATGCCGTCGCCGATTACGATGCCTACAAGGCCTGGTGCGACGAATATTTCTTCCTGAAACACCGCAACGAGGCCCGCGGCATCGGCGGCATCTTCTACGACTGGCTGCATTCGAGCGAGGAAGCCGGCGGCTGGGATGCCGATTTCGCCTTCACGCGCGATGTCGGCCGGGCCTTCTCCATGGTCTATCCAAAGATCGTCCGCTCCAATTTCAATAAATTGTGGACGGAGGCCGACCGCGACGAACAATTGATCCGCCGGGGCCGCTACGTCGAATTCAATCTGCTGTATGATCGCGGCACGATCTTCGGCCTGAAGACCGGCGGCAACGTTGAATCCATTCTCTCATCGTTGCCCCCCGTCGTCCGCTGGCCATGAAACTGTGAGATCTCGTCGATAAATTCGAGTTGATAGACCTTCACGAAAATTCAGTGCGTCCTAACTTTATGTGTATGTGCGTAACAATCGAGGAGGATTGTCATGACGATACAAGGTGGCTCGCCTGCGTCCACGGATGTCCAGGAAACATCCCGCGCGATCGACACGCCTGAGTTTTTAACGCGCATCGCGGAGAAACTGCGGGCCAAGAGCGGCTCGGATCTGCCGCTGTCCTGCTTCGTCGAGCAGGTCAAGCTGCAACTGGCCAGCGGAAAGTCGCCGGAACAGCTGCAGAATGAAGCAGCGGCCGCCAACAGCAACATGCCCCGCCATCTCTTGGATACCTACAAAGCCTGGGCGATGCCCGACTGACTTTGCCTTTGCTGGCCGGCATGTCGATGCCGGCCGGAACCTTCCCTCCCCCCGCACATTCATAAACCGCGTACGATCGCGACCGTCATTGTGTTTCGAACAGAGGAGAAGATCATGCGACTTTTCGAATGCGGCACTCTCGTTCCGGGCTGCGCCTGGCATACAAGGGCGGATAGCGACGCCGAGGTGGTCCGCCGTGCCGTCGAGCACCTGAAAAATGCTCACGGCGAAACCACGATCCGCGAAAACATGGTGGATAATATCAAGGCTCGCATCCGCGACGAGGTGAACGCAGCCTGATTATTGCACGCGCTCCTGCAGCCGGGCGAGCAGCGCCGCCCGGTCGGAAACGAAATTTTCCTCCACCCACTGGTTTTCCAGAGCGGCAAGCAGCTCGCCGACACGCGGACCGGACGCGATTCCCGCCGAAATCACATCGCCGCCGTTCAGCGGAAACTGCGGTTTCTTCCAGTGCATTGCCTTGTCCAGCAGCTTGATGAGCCGCGCCGACCGCGCCATCTCGTCGAAATCACCTTCGGCCTTGCCGCGCGCAACCGCAAGCGCCAGCTTCAGCCGCGTCGTGATGCCGTCGGCGCCGTTGCGGTAAAGCAGCCGTTCGAAGGCGGCCGGCGACATATCGTCGTTAACAGGCGCTGCCGTTGCCCAGGCCTTGAGGGTGGCCGTCTCCGCATTCGAGAGCTTGAGCCGGGCTGCAAGCAGCTCCATGCGCGCAGCATCCGGCGGCACGATCGCCGCAAGGCGCAGCAGTGGATCGGGCGTCCAGCCGAGCGCCTTTTCGGTGGTAATCAGCGAAGGGATTGCATCGATCCCCCATCGTTCCGACTCCGGCAGGATTTCCGTCAGCACCGCCACCTGCCGCATCCAAAGCAGCGCCCGGCCGGGATCGCCGGCGCCAAGCAGCTTTCTGAGTTCAGACCAGACGCGCTCTGCCGAAAGCGTCTTCAGTTTCGAACGTGCGAGGGAACATGCCTTCAGCCCTTCGGCATCCGGCCGTCCGGAACCGTAATAGGCAAAGAAGCGGAAGAAACGCAGGATGCGCAGATGGTCCTCGGCAATTCGCCTTGCAGGATCGCCGATGAAGCGGATGTTTCGCGTCTCAATGTCGGCAAGTCCGCCAACGAGATCCACCACCTCGCCCTCGGCATCGGCATAAAGCGCGTTGATCGTCAGATCCCGCCGTTCGGCATCTGCCTTCCAGTCAGTGCTGAAGGCAACCTTGGCATGCCGCCCGTCGGTCTCGACATCGGTGCGAAGCGTCGTCACCTCGAAAGGTTTGCCGTCGATGACGAGCGTCACCGTGCCGTGCTCCAGGCCGGTTGGGACTGCCTTGATGCCAGCCGCCGCCGCCCGCTCCATCACCGCCTCCGGTCTGAGTGTCGTAGCGATGTCGACATCATTGACCGGCAGGCCCATCAGGCTGTTGCGCACCGCACCGCCAACCACCCGCCCTTCCCCGCCATCGGCGTTGAGAAGCGCTAGGATCCGACCGAGGGCCGGATCGCGGAACCATGCTTGGTCGGCAAGGCCGGTCATGCATAAAGCCTTTCGTAAAGCGTACGGACGATGCCGGCGGTGATGCCCCAGATCATTCTGGTTTCATAAGGCATGCGGTAGAAATGCCGGTCGATGCCGTCGATGACACGTCTGTCGCGGGTGTGATTGGCAGGATCCATCAGGAAGGAAAGCGGCACCTCGAACACGTCGTCCACCTCGGTCGGGTTCAGCGTCAGCGCAAAGCCCGGCGTGACGACGCCGAGCACCGGCGTGATGCGGAAGCCCGTCGAGGCAAGGTAATTCGGCAGTCGTCCGACGGTTTCGACGAAAGAACCGGCCAGGCCGATCTCCTCCTCCGTCTCACGGATCGCTGCCATTTCGGGCGAGATATCGGCGGGGTCGATCGAGCCGCCGGGAAAGGCGATCTGCCCGGAATGCTTGCGCAGCGTCGTCGTGCGCTTGGTGAAGATCACATACGCCTCCTCGCCGTCATCGACGACGGGCACGAGCACGGCGGCGTCGCGCAGCTTGAAGGTCTCGACCTCGGCCACGATATCGGGATTGAGGATGTGGTCCCCGTGATCGCGCCAGGCATGGTCGACCGGCCCGCCATTCTGGTTGAGCGCGCGGCGGCGGAATTCGGCTGCGGAAAACAGCGGGTAGCGGTGGGTGATCGCATCATTCATCGGCAAAGAGCATCCAGTTCGTCGGCCGGCATAATCGGGAAGACTTCGCCGGCGGAGCGTATCGCAAACATCGTCTGCCCCTCCACCTTGAAAGTCTCGCCGAGCGCGACCAGTTCATACATCACTGCACGCGATACCAGCGCCTCCAGCCGCCCGCGCACATGCAGATAGGGTTTTAATTCGGCATTCTCGCCCGCAATGGCAAAGCGCAGCCGATGCTCTCCTCCCGCCTCCACGACATCGCCGACATTGGTACGAAAAGTCAGCACCTGTTGGCCTTGCCCCTCCGTCACGCTCATCTCCACGGCGATGAAAGGCGCGTCGACGACCCTTATACCGACCTTTTCCACAGGAGTTACGAGATAGGTCTTCTGGTCGTCGTCTTTCCTCAAAACCGTCGAGAACAGCCGCACCAGCGCCGGTCGGCCGATCGGCGTGCCCATGTAGAACCAGGTGCCGTCCGCCCGGATTTCCATGTCGATATCGCCGCAGAAAGGCGGATTCCACCGTTCGACTGGCGGTAATCCTCGTTTTTTGCCGGCATTTTCCTCAGAGGCACGCAAAATCAGCGCGGCAAGTCCCGCCGCATCCGCCTGTCCGCTGATTTCCTCGGCTGCCATTCTTCCGTCCCGGTTTGTCCTTAACGAAGTAAAGTCATGAGATAGTCATTCGTAACGAACTTGTCAGCCCGTCACATCTCCATAACTCTATCGGGTATGAGGCACATGTATAAGTCCGCCGATTCGCTGCCGAATGATTTCAGCCGTTGGAGATGCCCGTGGGTATGATGAAGACCGAAGCCAGCCTCGATGAAAAGGCGATCGTCGCCGCCGCCGAAAAAGCGCTCTCCGATATCGCCGCCATCCGCGGGGAAGTCTCGAAGGTGATCTTCGGTCAGGAAAGCGTCGTCGAGAACACCATTCTCGCCGTGCTGTCCGGCGGTCATGCCCTGCTCGTCGGCGTTCCCGGCCTTGCCAAGACCAGACTGGTGACGACGCTCGGCGAGGTGCTCGGCCTTGCCGCCAACCGCATCCAGTTCACGCCCGATCTGATGCCCTCGGATATTCTCGGCTCCGAGGTGATGGACCAGGACGACAGTGGACGCCGCTCCTTCCGTTTCGTCAAGGGTCCGGTCTTCGCCCAGCTCCTGATGGCCGACGAGATCAACCGCGCCTCACCGCGTACCCAGTCGGCCCTTCTGCAATCCATGCAGGAATATCACATCACGATCGCCGGCCAGCGCTATGACCTGCCCGCGCCCTTCCATGTGCTTGCCACCCAGAACCCGCTCGAGCAGGAAGGCACCTATCCTCTGCCCGAAGCCCAGCTCGACCGCTTCCTGCTGCAAGTCGATGTCAACTACCCCGAACTTGCGGCCGAGCGCCAGATCCTGCTCGAGACGACGGGCTTGGGCGAAACCCGGCCGGAAGCCATCATCGATGCGCAGCGGCTGATCGAAATCCAGACCCTGGTGCGGCAGATGCCGGTGAGCGGCACGGTTGTCGATGCCATCCTGGCGCTGGTACGCTCCGCCCGCCCAGGACAAGGCAATGCCTCGACCGACAAGAACGTCGCCTGGGGTCCAGGCCCGCGCGCCGGCCAGGCGATGATGCTCTGCGCGCGTGCCCGCGCGCTCTACGAAGGCCGTCTCGCACCGTCTCTGGACGATATCTTCGCGCTCGCCGAACCCATTCTCCAGCATCGCATGGCGCTGACTTTCGCCGCCCGCGCCGAAGGCATGTCGGTGCGCGATGTCATCGCCGGACTGGTCAAGCAGGCAAAGGGATAAGGAAGCCGGACGCGTGGCATCTATCGGACAGATCGTCAATCCGACACCCGGCAGCGATGCCCTTTCCCGCGCCAGGCAGCGGGCCGCGTTGGTGCCGGACTGCCTGGTGGAAGCCAAGCGCATCGCCAACACTGTGATCGCCGGCTGGCATGGTCGCCGCAAGCGCGGCATCGGCGAGAATTTCTGGCAGTTTCGCCCTTATGCTGAAGGCGAGAGCCTGTCCCGCATCGACTGGCGCCGTTCCGCCCGCGACGACCATACCTACGTGCGCGAGCGCGAGTGGGAGGCCGCGCACACGATCTGGCTCTGGTGCGACATGTCGCCCTCGATGATGTACAAGTCGAGCTATGGCAGCGTCTCTAAGGAAAGCCGTGCGCTGGTCATCATGCTGGCGCTTGCCGAAATCCTCGCCCGCTCCGGCGAACGCATCGGCTGCCCCGGCATCATGGAACCCGCTTCCGCCCGCAACGCCGCAGAACGCCTCGCAGCCGCGCTCATGCACACACCGCTGACCGGCGGCCTGCCGGAAACGGCGATGATCCGCGGCTGGAGCGACCTCGTCCTCATCGGCGATTTCCTCGACGATGCGCCGGCAATCATGGAACGGCTCGGCCCGCTTGCCCGCCGCGGCCTGCGCGGCCACGTGGTCGAGATATCAGATCCCGCCGAAGAGATATTCCCCTATAGCGGCCGCACCGAATTCACAGATCCGGAGAGCGGCGCCAAGCTTATCTCCGGCCGCGCCGAACATATCCGCGAGGCCTATCGCACCGCCTATCTCGCCCGCAGGGACAGCCTCGGCCAGTCGCTGCGCCATCTCGGCTGGACCTTCGCGAGCCACCGCACCGATCACCTTGCGTCGGAGGCGCTGGTCGCGGTGCACGTGTATCTGTCCGGCATGCCGGCCAAGGCTACGCATGGAGGGCAGCTATGAACGCCCTTCCCTTCGCTTTCGCCTATCCCGCCATTCTAGGCGCGCTCCTTGCCTTGCCCGTCATCTGGTGGCTGCTGCGGCTGACGCCGCCACGTCCGAAGACCGAAGTCTTCCCGCCGCTGAAGATCCTCGCCTCCGTGCTGAAGCGCGAGGAGACGCCGGCGCAAAGCCCGTGGTGGCTGACGCTGCTGCGCATGCTGCTCGCCGCCGCCATCATCCTTGCGATCGCCGATCCGGTTTTCAATCCGCGCACCAGTTCGCTCGCATCAGGTGGCCCGCTCGTCCTCTTCGTCGACAACAGCTGGGCGGCGGCACCGGACTGGGAGCGCCGCATCCAGACCGCCGACGCATTGATAGACGATGCCGAATCCGCCGGCACGCCTGTGTCGATCGCCTTCACCGCCGATCCGACCAACGACGCCGTGCCCGGCACCGCCGCTGCCGCCCGCGACAAGCTGCGCGCCGCCGAGCCACGACCGCTTGTGCCGGACCGCGAACGCGCCTTCCAGGCGCTGCGCGCCGCGATGAATGGCATCAAGCCTGGTACCCTCGCCTTCCTGACCGACGGCGCCGCCGCCAAGCCAGACGACCCGACGGTGCGCAGGCTCGCCGAACTCCAGCCCGCCGATCTGCGCCTGATCGAAGGCGATGCCGCGCGGACAGTGGCGATCACCGCCGCCAACAATGCGGCAGACGCCATGACCGTAAAGGTCACTCGGCTCAATACCTCGCATGCCGCATCCGTGGCGTTGAACGCCGTCGATACCCAGGGCCGCTCGATCGCCAACGGTAGGGTGGACTTCCGCCCCGGCCAGAGCGTCGCGACGAGTTCGATCACCGCACCCTTCGAGATGCGCAACGATTTCGCACGCGTCAGCGTCGACAACGGTGCCACCGCAGGCGCCGTCCACCTTCTCGACGATGCATTCAAGCGCCGTCGCGTCGTCTTGCTGTCGGGCGAAGGAGGGGATGAGTTCCAGCCGCTGCTCTCGCCGCTCTATTATATCCAGCGAGCGCTGCAGCCCTACGCGGATCTGATCCAACCCGCCGATTCCGATCTTTCGGTCGCAATACCAAAACTTCTCGCCAGCAATCCCTCCATCATCATCATGGCCGATATCGGCCGGCTGCCGGAGGAGACCTACGAGCCTCTGACGCGCTGGATATCGAATGGCGGCATGCTCCTGCGTTTTGCCGGCCCGCGCATGGCGGCAGCCCCTGCGGACGATCCGCTGATCCCCGTCATCCTGCGCCAGGGAGAACGGGCGCTGGGCGGCACTTTGTCCTGGAGCGAGCCGCAGTCACTTGCCGAATTTCCAAGTTTCGGACCTTTCGCCCGAATAGCGCGTCCTGCCGATGTCGTCGTCAAGCGGCAGGTGCTTGCCGAACCGACACCCGATCTTGCCGAACGCACCTGGGCGAACCTGGCTGACGGCACGCCGCTCGTGACGATGAAGCAGCTCGCATCCGGCCAGATCGTCCTGTTTCACGTCACCGCGGAAGCAACCTGGTCCAATCTGCCGATCTCAGGCACTTTCGTCGACATGCTGCGTCACCTCCTGCAGATATCGCGCTCGGGCGGCGTGACTTCGGAAGCGCGCGGCAATGCGCGTGTCTCCGAAACCCTGCCGCCATTCCGTATGCTGACGGCCAAGGGCACGCTCGTCTCCGAGACGGGTTCGGCGCGGCCGCTCATCCCGCAAGCCGGAGCCGAACCGACGGCGAATTTCGACAACCCGCCCGGGCTCTACGGTTCGGAGGACGGTTTCACCTCCCTGAACGTGCTGCCCGAGAACGCCGAACTGACGCCGCTCGACACAACAGGGACCAATGCCGTGCGCGAAGGCCTGATCGGCGGCGAAAGCTGGTCGGCAAAACCCGCACTCTTTCTCGCAGCCTTTCTGCTGCTCTTGGCCGATAGCCTGATCGTTCTGTTCATGAATGGCGCATTCTCGCGATTGCGCCCGGCTGTCCGCACCACAGCGATGATCGCGGTCGCCGTCGGCGCCGGCTTTCTCATCCAACCCGGCACGCTTCACGCCGACGACTCCCGGCCCGGCGACGACCTCATCTTGCAGAGGCTTGATAATACACACCTCGCCTATGTCGTTACCGGCGAACAGGAGGTAGACAATATATCCGAGCGCGGTCTCGAGGGACTGACCCAGTTCCTGACTTTTCGCACGACGCTGGAGCCGGCACCGCCCGTGGGCATCGACCTCACCAAAGACGAGCTCTCCTTCTATCCGATCATCTATTGGCCGGTTTCGGCGACTGCGCCGATGCCGTCGACGGCAGCGATCAGCCGTATCGACGCCTATATGCGCAATGGCGGCACTGTGCTTTTCGATACGCGCGATCAGATCAGCGCATTGGACAATGGCGGCAATGTCAGCGCCAACGGAGAGAGGCTGCAGACAATCCTCGCCAATCTCGATATTCCGGCGCTCGAACCGGTACCATCAGACCATGTGCTGACGAAGTCCTTCTATCTCCTGTCGAGCTTTCCCGGTCGTTATACCGGCAGCCCGCTTTGGATCGAGTCCCGGCAGGGCGGTCAGGGGCCGAGCGAAAAATCGGCGGCGACAGCCGACGGCGTTTCGCCGATCCTGATCACCGGCAATGATTTCGCCGGCGCTTGGGCGATCGACGACAATGGCGTACCGATGCTGCCAACCGTGCCGTCGGATGAAACGCAGCGCGAATATGCCTACCGTTCCGGTGTCAACATCATGATGTATATGCTGACCGGCAACTACAAGACCGACCAGGTCCATGTTCCCGACCTCCTCGAACGGTTAGGACAATGAGATGACGTTCGACTTTTCGCCCTTCCTGCCTTGGCCTGTTTTGGCCGCATTGGCTGCCGTCAGCACGATCGTCGCCGTCTTCGCGATCTGGCGCGGCATCCGCGGCGCCTGGATCAGAACGCTGGCAGCACTCGCCATGTTGACCGCGCTTGCCAATCCTGTGCTCCTGCAGGAAGACAGGGATCAGTTGTCGACGATCGTCCCCGTTCTTGTCGATCGAAGCCAGAGCCAGCAGACGCCCGATCGCGTCAAGATGACCGACGATGCGCTTGCTGCCCTCAAAGGACAGCTCGCCCGCTTCCCCCAGATAGAGCCCCGCTTCGTCGATGTCGAAGGCGACGTCAATTCCGACGTGCCGTCCACGCGCCTGTTCGACCCGCTGTCGGCCAACATTGCCGATGTCCCGCCCGCCCGTATCGGCGGCGCCATCATGCTGACCGACGGTGAAGTCCATGATGTTCCGGCCGCCAATCAGGCGCTCGGTTTCGACGCGCCGATCCATGGTCTCGTAACCGGCAAGGCCAACGAATTCGATCGCCGCATCGAAGTCATCAAGGGGCCGCGCTTCGGCATCGTCAACGAAGAGCAGCAGGTAATCTTGCGCGTCTTCGACGACGGTCCGAGCCCCGGCGGCACGGCCGATGTCACGGTGAAGCTGAATGGTGACGAGATCGCCACCCTGCAGGCGACACCCGGGCAGGATACGCCCTTCTCCTTCAAGGTGCCGGGTGGCGGCAGCAATGTGCTCGAATTCTCGGTCGCAGCCCTTCCCGGCGAAGTCACCACCGCCAACAACCGTGCCGTCCACGTCATCGACGGCATCCGCCAGAATCTCCGCGTCCTGCTCGTTTCCGGCGAGCCGCATGCCGGCGAGCGCGCCTGGCGCAACCTGCTGAAATCCGATGCGTCGGTCGATCTCGTCCACTTCACCATCCTGCGTCCGCCGGAAAAACAGGACGGAACGCCGATCAACGAGCTGTCGCTGATCGCCTTCCCGACGCGTGAGCTCTTCGTCGACAAGATCAAGGATTTCGACCTGATCATCTTTGATCGCTACCAACACCGCGGCGTGCTGCCGCTGCTCTATTACGATTACATCACGCAATATGTCGACAACGGCGGCGCGCTGCTGATCGCCGCCGGTCCCGAGCACGCTGGCCCCGATTCCATTGCACTGACGCCACTTTCCTCGGTCCTGCCGGCAACGCCGACTGGAGAGATGATCGAAAAGGCCTTCTATCCCCGCCTCTCCGAGGAAGGCCGCAAACATCCCGTCACGCGCGGCCTTGACGGGTCGGGCGAGGACCCGCCGCATTGGGGCCGCTGGTTCCGCAGCGTCGATGTCGACCGGCCGCAGGGCGAGACGATCATGCTCGGCGCCGACAATCACCCGCTGCTGGTTCTGAACCGGGCTGGTCAGGGCCGCGTCGCCATGCTGCTTTCCGATCAGGGCTGGCTCTGGGCGCGCGGCTTCGAAGGCGGCGGTCCGAACGTTTCGCTCTATCGCCGTATCGCCCATTGGCTGATGAAGGAGCCGGCGCTCGAGGAAGAAGCGCTGACGGCGCGCGCCTCCGGCCGGACCCTTGAGATCACGCGCCAGACGATCGGCGACAATCCCGGCAACGCCACCGTGCGTTATCCTTCCGGCAAGACCGAAACTCTGCCGCTTACCCAGTCCGAGCCGGGCCTCTACAAGGCCGAGAAGAGGATGGACGAAATCGGTCTCTTCGAAATTCGCAACGGCAATCTGTCGACGCTTGTCCATATCGGCGCCGTCGATGCACCGGAATTCAAGGCGATGATCTCGACGACCGATTTGCTGAAACCGGTCGCCGACAGAAGCAAGGGTCTCGTCGCCCGCGTCTCCAATGCAAATGGCGCGATCTCGGTGCCGCCGATCCTGCCGGTGCGCGGCCAGGTGCGCGTCTCCGACAACGATCGCATGATGATCCGCATGACCAGCGAGACCGTCTTGAAGGGCATCAACACGCTGCCGCTCTTTGCCGGTTTCGCCGGCGTCGGCATCCTGCTGCTCGCCTTCGGCGCCATGTGGTGGCGCGAAGGGCGGTAATCTCATGCCGGAATTCGAGCTCACCGCCGCGCCCTCGACAGAAGAGCTCGCGGCAATCACCGACGCGCTCTCGGCGTTCAACAACAGCGATGTCGGCCCCTCGGATCGCCGGCCGCTTGCGGTCCTCATCCGCGATACCGACGGCAAGGTGACGGGCGGTCTTTCCGGTTTTACCGCCTGGGGCTGGCTTTTCACCCAGATGCTCTACATTCCCGACACACTGCGCGGCACCGGTATATCAGGCAATATCCTCGCAAAGGCGGAAGAAGAGGCGAGAGCCCGGGGGTGCCGCGGCGCTTGGATCGACACGTTCAACCCGCGGGCTCTGCGCGCCTACCTCAGCCAGGGTTATGAGGTCTTCGGGGAGCTTGAGGATTTCCCGGAAGGCCGCACGCGCAGCTTCCTCCGGAAAAGTCTCTAGAGCGTATCCGGATTTAGTTGAATCGGAAGGGATTCCGTTTTTGTGTGTTTTGTGATTCAAGATGCTGGCTGGAGTGGAGGCCAGCATCGAATGACGCGACCTCTTTCCAATGATCTTCGTGAGCGTGTTGTTGCTGCAATCGAAGCCGGTGAGAGCTGCCGGTCGGTTGCGGCGCGGTTCGGTATTGCCGTGTCTTCAGCGGTAAAGTGGTCGCAGCGTTATCGTTCGAGCGGATCTGTCGCGCCTGGGAAGATGGGCGGCCACCGCAAGCGGGTTCTGGAGCCGCATCGGGCGTTTATCGTGGAGCGGATCAACCAGACGCCGCATGTGTCACTGCACAGGTTGAAGGAAGAGCTGGCCGCGCGAGGGGTGAAGGTATCCCACGATACGGTATGGCAGTTCCTGCGACGTGAGGGATTGCGGTTCAAAAAAACACTGTTCGCCCTTGAGCAGGCGCGCGCTGACGTCGCGCGACGGCGACAGCGCTGGCGATCCTGGCAGGCTGGCCTCGATCCAAGACGGCTGGTCTTCATCGATGAAACCTGGATCAAGACCAACATGGCGCCGCTTCGAGGGTGGGGGCCGAAGGGCAAACGCCTGCGCAGCTTCGCGCCGCACGGACATTGGCGCACCCTGACTTTCCTCGGCGCGTTGCGCTGCGATCGGCTTACCGCACCCTGTGTCTTCGATGGACCGATCAACGGTGAGTGCTTTCGCGCCTATGTCGAGCAGCAACTCGTACCGGTGCTCAAACCCGGCGACATCGTCGTGATGGATAATCTCGGCTCCCACAAGTCGGTCGCCATCCGTCAGATGATCCGCAACGCTGGTGCTCGGCTCTGGTACTTGCCGCCATACTCCCCCGACCTCAATCCGATCGAACAGGCTTTCGCCAAAATCAAGCACTGGATGCGCCTGGCTCAGAAGCGAACCATCGATGACACCTGGCGCCACATCGGACACCTCGTCACAACCATCGAGCCCAGCGAATGCAGCAACTACTTCGACAATGCCGGATACGCTTCCGTCAAAACCTGAAACGCTCTAGAGCACTTTCCGTTTTTCGTCGAACCACGAAAGTGCTCTATCTCTTTGTTTTCACGCAATTCTGGACGCTGTGCACTTTTGCTGGAATTGCTCTGGCGCATCGGCCCGAAAGCCGGAATCGATTTTCGGAAAGCACGATGCGTAGAGTCAAAGTGTTAGAGCGTCCTTTGTGCGTCCGAAAAGGACGCGTAGCGCTCTAAATCATTCACGCCAAGCGATCGTGCCCTTCAGCCGCGCCTGCACGCCGTCGGCAATCGGAACGACAAGCACACGACCGGGATCGACCGGGCCTGGAAAAGAAAGCGCATTGTAGGCGACCTTCTCGAAACCGAGCGGGCCGTAATAGGGCGGGTCGCCGACGAGGATGACGGCTTCCGAGCCCTTGCGCCTTGCCGCCTCCACCGCGATCCGCACCAGTTCCCGGCCGATGCCCTTGTTCTTGTGGGAGGGGCGGACGGCGAGCGGGCCAAGCAGATGGCCCTTCACCGTGCCGGCCAGTACCGGCGTCATACGCACGGAGGCGATCGTCTCACCGTTATCGGTGCAGATGAAGGAGAGCGACAGATCATGCGGCCCCTGCTCACGGATGCGCGCGGCAGCGCGCGTGAAGCGGCCCGGACCGAAGGCTTCTTCGTTGATGTGTTCGATGGCGGCGTCATGAGACGCGTCTTCAGTGAGGTAGACGAGATCGTGCTTGTACATGATGACAGAAACCGGATGGACAGATTGATGGGTCTCGAACACGCCTAGGGCGTTCGGGAGCATCAGCGTCGTCGCGGGTTTCTGGAAATGAACATCAGGCAGGGGTCCGAAAATCGTGAAAACGCCGATAGCAGGAAAAATTTCCGCCGTCCAACGCAAAATGCGCGACGTGACGCACTGTTCAATCTTTGTCGCCTGTAAAGCCCTGGCATCTGCGATATCTTCCGTTCCAACACGCAATGAAGGGAATGAAGACCATGGGAATGCTGGTGGATGGCGTCTGGCATGACGTCTGGTACGACACGAAGGAGAGCAAGGGCCATTTCAAGCGGCAGCCCTCGCAGTTCCGCAACTGGGTGACATCGGACGGTGAGGCCGGCCCTTCGGGCAGTGGTGGCTTCAAGGCCGAGGCCGGGCGTTACCATCTCTATGTCTCGCTCGCCTGCCCCTGGGCGCACCGCACGCTGATCTTCCGCAAGCTGAAGAAGCTCGAAGAGCTGATCTCGGTCTCCGTCGTCGATCCGCTGATGCTCGAGAACGGCTGGGAGTTCAAGGTCGGCGGCGGTGCCACCGGCGACCACCTCTTCGACGCCACCACGCTCTGGCAGATCTATGTCAGGGCCGATCCGCGCTATTCCGGCCGCGTCACCGTTCCCGTGCTCTGGGACAAGAAGACCGGCACGATCGTCAACAACGAATCCGCCGAGATCATCCGCATGTTCAATGGCGCCTTCGACGGGCTGACCGGCTCGACAGCCGATTTTTATCCCGAGGACCTTCGCTCCGACATCGATGCGCTGAACGCTATCGTCTACGACACCGTCAACAACGGCGTCTACAAGGCGGGCTTTGCCACCACCCAGCAAGCCTATGAAGAAAACGTCGGCAAGCTGTTCGAAACGCTCGACATGCTCGACGAGCGCCTTGGCAAGGGCCGCTACCTCTTCGGCAACCGCCAGACCGAGGCTGACTGGCGCCTGTTCACCACGTTGGTGCGCTTCGACGCTGTCTATGTCGGCCATTTCAAGTGCAACATCCGCCGCATCGCCGACTACCGCAACCTGCCGGGCTATCTGCGAGACCTGTATCAAACCGCAGGCGTTGCCGAGACGGTGAACCTCAACCACATCAAGCAGCACTATTATCGCAGCCACAAAACGATCAATCCGACCGGCATCGTTCCCGTCGGCCCGGCGCTCGATCTCGACAGTCCGCACGGCCGCACTACAACGCCGCGCGCCTTTTTAGACGTGCAAAGGACGCTGTAGCACTTTGAATTGCTGCAAATTTTATCCCTAAATCGATTCCGATTTAAGAAATTATGCAGTCGCTTGCCGCCGCCTGAGGTTCACCAGCGGTGGTCGGACTCCCGCTCGCCGCGAAGCTCCGCGAGACGGCGATACGTCGCCTTGGTCGTGCCCTCGGGCAAGCTGTCGAGGGAAAAGAAGCCGCTGTCGGATATCTCCCAGTCCGGCGGCCGCGGAGCCGTCTGCTCGACGGTCGCCCGGTAGAAGACGACATGGTCGCGCCTTGTGGTCGTGGTATTGAAATAGACCTGGATCAGCTGCGGCTTGCCGATGATCCTGAGGTTGCCCTCCTCGCGCAATTCCTTGGCAAGCGCTTCCTCGACCGTCTCGTTGCGCTCCAGCCCGCCGCCTGGCATATGCCAGCCGCCGACATAGCTGTGGCGCACGAGAAAGATGCGCCCGTCCGCATCGAAACAAGCGGCCCGCACGCCCACGGTCATGCTGCGGACGAAACTGAAATAGACATGCAGCAGGCGCAATGCCAGCCTCATGTGAAGGGGCCGGTTCTCTTTATCCACTATCACTCCGTTTCAGCTCTTCATCGCGCCCGATGTGTTTGATTTGTCAATAAGCTGGTCTATGTCTCGTAACATGTTCAAGCTCGCGCATATCTCCGACGTCCACCTCGGGCCGCTGCCCAGTCTTTCCGTTCAAGAGCTGTTTTCAAAACGCATAACAGGCTTTGTGAACTGGCATCGAAATCGACGCAAGCACCTTTTCGGCAGCACGTTGGATCTGCTGCTCGACGACATTCGCGCCCACCAGGCCGATCACCTGGCCGTCACCGGCGACCTCGTCAATCTGGCGAGCGGCATTGAGATTCGCGCCGCGGCTGCATGGCTGCGCGCGTTCGGCGATCCCGCGAACACGTCAGTCGTTCCCGGCAATCATGACGCCTATGTACCAGGCGCCTATGAGAAGTCGATGCGCGCCTGGTATGATTATGTCCGCGGCGATCTGGCTCCGCCGCAGTGGCAGGACGACCGCCATATCTTCCCCTATCTGCGTGTTCGCGGCAAAGTCGCGATTGTCGGCTGCTCGACGGCGGTCGCCACTCCTCCCTTCGCCGCCTCCGGCTTTTTCGGCGCGCGACAGGCCCGCGATACTGTCAACATGTTGCGCGCGGCTGGGGAAGCCGGGCTCTTCCGCGTTGTCATGATCCATCATCCGCCAATCCGCGGCGCCACGGCCTTCTACAAACGGATGATCGGCATCCGCCGCTTCGCCGCCGTGATTTCGACGGGCGGCGCCGAACTCGTGCTACACGGTCATACGCACCTGAACACGCTGCATTGGCTGCGCGGCCAGGTGCAGCCGGTGCCGGTCGTCGGCATTGCCTCAGCCTCGCAGGGACCGGGTAGCGTCAAGCCGCCCGCCGCCTACAACCTCTTCTCCATCGACGGCTCTCCCGGCGCCTGGGAGCTCAGCGGCGAGCGCTTCAGCCTCAACAGGGCCGGCGACGCGGTGATGCCGGAAAGTGCCGATATTTTCGCGCCTTAGCGTCACTTCTGAACGCTTTTTATGCAGCACTTGAATCGATCTGCGAGGACATCGGGCCACCGTCGCAACATTTGCCATGGAGGTTGCTTACCCTCTTGGTATTTTTAGTGGTAAGCGTACAATCCGAGCAACTGCATTGCCTGAGAATGGAGCGCGCCGATGACTTCTTCTTTCCGTTACCTGTCCAGACTTTCGCTCGCCGCCGGCTTTGCCTTCGGCATCGCCACGGCCGCTTTTGCGGCCGGCGACAGCAACGATGACACCAATCCGCCGCCGAAGACCCAGACGACCAAGACCTGCACCGGCGGCAAGGTCTGGGACAAGGCCAAGAAAGAATGTGTCAACCCGAAGAAGAGCAGCTTCAATGACGACGATCTCTATCAGTTCGCCCGCGAGTTTGCATATGCCGGGCAGTATGACAACGCAATCACGGTGCTCAATCTCGCTCGCAACCAGAACGACCCGCGCGTCCTGAACTATCTCGGTTACGCCAATCGCAAGGCCGGCCGCATGGAGCTCGGCATGTCCTACTACCGCAAGGCGCTGCAGGCGGATGAGAATTATATCCTCGCCCGCTCCTATATGGGCATGGCGCTGGTGGAACAGGGAGACATCCAGGGCGCCCGCGTCCAGCTTGTCGAAATCCGTGATCGCGGCGGCGAAGGCACCTGGGCCTATCGCTCCCTGCTGCAAAGCTTGAACGGCTACAAGACATATTGACGCAAGCTTTGCGGGCCACAATACGAAAATCTCTCGGGAAAGAGGGATGAAGACGACCGGATGCTTGCGAAGTGCAGGAGACTTGTTTCATAAAGCTCATGCATCGACAGCGTCGATAAAGTCGGTTTCGCGCCCGACGGCGAACCCTTCGTCCGCGAGACCATTGTGAATGCTTCTTGGATAGACAATGCGTCAGCCCGCAACGACCATCGATCTCCGGCGTGATCTCGTCGGCCTCCTACCCCGCCTTCGCCGCTTCGCGATCACGCTCGCGGGTGAGGTTGCCGTGGCCGATGAACTCGTTCAGGCCGTCTGTCAGCGCGCCATTTCCAAAGGTCATCAATGGAGCGGCGAAGGCCGGCTGGAAAGCTGGATTTACACGCTTGCCCGCCAGCAATGGACTGACGACATCCGCAAGCGCAAGCCGAAGGCTTCCGTCCGCGGCAACGTCACCGATATTCGCGAGGCCGCGCGCGAACGCTCGGCTGCGGTCGATCCCGACACCATCCATCACATGATTTCCGATATGCCGGATGGCGTTTCCAGCATGTTCCTGCTCGTCGACGTCGAAGGCCACAGCTATCAGCAGGCGGCCGACATCATGGGCATTCCGTTGACAAACGTCGTCTCTCAGCTCGCCACCGCGAGGCTGCATTTCGCCGGGCTCGCCGGCACTCACCCGATCCACAGGTACTGAATTTGCTCGATTTTAGGAAATTGCCGCTCGAAGCCCAGCTCACCGCCCTTCTCGACGGCGAAGTCTCGCCCGAACAGCGGCACGAATTGGAACAGCGTCTGGCAAGTGACGAGAATGCGCGCCGGCTGCATGAGAAGCTGCGTCACGGCGCCGATTTTGGCCGCCGCCGCCTCGACGATATCCTCAAGGAGCCGGTGCCGCTCGCCCTCGTCCGCTCCATCAAGAGCACGCAGCCGCCAAAAACGCCGATCGCCCAGCGCGCCACGCGTCCGCAGGTGAAACTGGCGCCGAGCGGCCCGCAGGCGCTGGCCGCCGCTCTCATCCTCTTCGTCGTCGGTTGCGGCATCGGCTATTTCGTCGGCGCAGCCCCCGATGCCGACGAGATCGCCACCATGGCCACCACCACCAATACGGCACCGACCAATACCAACGACTGGCTGGGCGACGTCACCGCCTATCAGCGCCTGCTGATCCGCCAGCCCCGCCATCTCGTCGAAGTGCCTGCCTCGCAGGCCGAGGAAATCTCCAGCTGGCTGACGACCGCGATCGGCGTGCCCTTCCGTGTGCCTGATCTCAGCGCCGAAGCCTGGACCTTCCAGGGCGCGCGCGTCATCCTCGGCGACAGCCGCCCTGTCGGGCAGCTCGTTTATTCCAACGCCGACGGCGACGTTATCTCCATCTGTTTCCGCAAGGACGCGCAGCCGCCCGAGACCGACGACTTCAAGGAAACGATCAAGGACGAGATCGGCCTCGTGACCTGGCACAATGCCGGCACCTCGTATGTGCTTGCCGGCCCCTCCGCCGAGGCAACCCTCGGACACCTCGCCATGGAGATCGCCACCGCGATCTGATTGCCTCGGCCTCGAGCCGGTGCTGCTGGCGCTCTGCCAACGGGGCCAGCGCCATGCCGAGGCGCGCAACGAAGCCGGCGATATCGCCGACTGCATCGTCAGGCCGCGCCGCGCGACGGCGCAGCGCATCTTTTCAGACGCGGATAGGACGCTGTAACACTTTGAATTGCTGCGGTCGCGGCCTGAGTCCTTTTAAGATCAGGCCTTGCCGGCCTTCACGTCGAGCACGCGGTTGGCGGCCGAGACGATCGCTTCCAGCGATGCCGCGACGATGTTGGTATTGATGCCGGCGCCGAAGAGTTTGCCGCCGGGATAGGAGGTCTCGACATAGGAGATCGCCGCCGCGTTCGAGCCATGCTGGAGCGAATGCTCGGAATAGTCCTCGACCGACATCTCAATGCCGAGATAATGCGACAGCGCGTTGATGAAGCCGTCGATCGGACCGTTACCGCGCCCTTCGATGCGCTTGATCTCCCCATTGTCGGTAATCTCGGCTGCGACGATCCGCTGACCTTTGTGCTCGGTGTCGGGATAGGTGTGATGGTCGACGAAGCGCAGGCGCCCTTCCGGCTGCGTCACGTAGCGCTCGATGAAGCGGTCGTAGATGCGCCGGGACGGAAGCTCCTTGCCCTCTACGTCGGTGATGCGCTGGATATCCTCGCGGAATTCCACCTGCAGGTTACGCGGCAGGTTCAGCCCGTAATCCTGCTGCAGGATATAGGCGATGCCGCCCTTGCCGGACTGAGAGTTGATGCGGATGATCGCCTCGTAGGAACGACCGACATCGCGCGGATCGATCGGCAGGTACGGAACCTCCCACACCGGATGATTGGCGACCTGTGCTGCCTTCATACCCTTGTTGATCGCATCCTGATGCGAGCCGGAGAAAGCGGTATAGACCAGTTCGCCGACGTAGGGATGACGCTCGCCGATCGCCATCTGGTTCGAATATTCGAACACTTCCTTGATGCGCTCGATATTCGAGCAGTCGATCTCGGGATCGACGCCTTGCGTGAACATGTTCAGCGCCATCGTCACCATGTCGACATTGCCCGTGCGCTCGCCATTGCCGAACAGCGTGCCTTCGACGCGGTCGGCACCTGCCAGCAGAGCCAATTCGGCAGCGGCAATGCCGGTGCCGCGGTCGTTATGCGGATGCAGCGAAACGATCAGGTTCTCGCGATTGTCGAGGTTGCGACACATCCATTCGATCTGGTCGGCGTAGACGTTCGGCGTCGCCATCTCGACGGTGGATGGCAGGTTGATGATCAGCTTGTTATCGGGCGTCGGCTTGACGACCTCGATGACGGCGTTGCAGATCTCCAGCGCCACATCGAGTTCCGTGCCGGTAAAGCTCTCCGGCGAATATTCGAAACGGTAACCGCCGCCGGCCTTCGTGGCCATATCGGTGATCATCTTGGCGGCATCGACGGCGATCTGCTTGATGCCCTGCACATCCTTGGCGAAGACGACGCGGCGCTGCAACTCGCTGGTGGAGTTGTAGAAGTGCACGATCGGCCGATTTGCGCCTTCCAGTGCTTCGAAGGTGCGGGTAATGAGTTCCGGGCGGCACTGCACCAATACCTGCAGGGAGACGTCGTCGGGCACATTGCCCTCCTCCACACACCAGCGGGCGAAGTCGAAATCGGTCTGCGAGGCCGAGGGGAAACCGATCTCGATTTCCTTGAAGCCCATCTCGATCAGCAAATGGAACATCCGCGCCTTGCGATCGTGTCCCATCGGGTCGACGAGCGCCTGGTTGCCGTCGCGCAGGTCGACCGAGCACCAGACCGGTGCCTTGGTAATGGTCTTCGTCGGCCATGTGCGGTCAGGAATGTTCACCTGCGGATAGGCCCGGTATTTCACCGCGGCGTCAGGCATGCCTTTTGCGGAGCTCGTTCCGCTCTTGGAGGCCATCTTATTTTCGGAGGATTGCGTCTTTGCGTCCATCGTATCGTCTCCTCGTCCCGGCATTTGCCCGCTCTTAGCCGATCAGGTCGGGCTTGGCGATAAACAAATGCGGACCTCGTCGGTCGTTAGGTCAATTTTGAAAATGAGTCGCGAGGAGCGATGGCCGGGCGGGCTTTCGGCCGCCGGGCGCTCCTCAAAGGACCCGGCAACCGCGTGTAAGGCCGAGGAGAAGAAGCGAGGTCAGGGCGCGCGAGACGTCACGCAGGGCGATGCGGCCGCGTACAATCGTCTCAGAAATTCTGGCGCCAGTGGTCTTCATGACCGCGCTTATAACCTCGGGCAGTAAGACTGGCAAGTCCTTGCCCGGCTTTTGGTCGCCGCCAACGATCGACGAACTGTCCTTATTGCCGGCGGAGCTGCTTGCAAGCGCCAGGATCCGGCATTTGGGGAGCACAACGACCTTCCGTTACCTCGACTGAGCTCGGTCTTTCCAAATCTTCACCAGCCGCGACAGCGCCAGCATCAGCCCACCCGCGATCAGGCCCCAGAAGGCGCCGGAAATGCCGCCGAAGGAAACCCCGGATGCGGTGACGAGGAAGGTGATTGCCGCCGCCTCACGGGAGGCTGGCGCCTGGAAGGCCGACATCGCCGAGGACGAGAAGGCGCCGACCAGCGCCAGCCCCGCTACCGCCTCGATCAGGATCGAAGGCGCCAGCGCGACGAAGGCCGTCACCGCGCCGGCAAGCAGCCCGAGGATGATATAACCGACGCCGGCGATCAGCGACGCCCAATAGCGCCGCTTCGGGTCGGCATGGGCATCCTGTCCGGCGCACATCGCCGCGGTGATGGCCGCCAGATTGACCGCGTGGCCGCCGAACGGCGCCGACAGCAGCGAGAAGAAGCCGGTGACGGCAAAGAGCGGACCGGGCTTCGGATCGTAGTGGTTGACCTTCAGCACCGCGATACCCGGAATGTTCTGTGAAGCCATGGTGACGATGAAGAGCGGCAGCGCGATCGAGATGAGGCCGGCCAAATTGAACACCGGCCGGACGATTTCCGCCGTTGGCACGAGTGATTGTTCCAGCGAGCCGAGCGCACCGTCGGGGATATCGACGCCGAAGGCGAGCACCAGCGCGAAGGCTGCGAGTGCTGCCGGCACCGCCCAAAGCCGCTTGAAGACGCCGACGACGATCCATGCGACGGCTATCGGCAGGCCGAACAGCGGATTGAAGCCGATCGCCTTCACCGGTGCGAAGCACAGGCCGATGAGCACGCCGGCGAGCATCGCATTGGCGAGTGGTGTCGGAATCGCGGCAACCGCTCGCCCGAGCGGCTTGAACAGTCCCGCAACGATAATCAGTACAGCGCAGATCAGGAATGCCCCGACCGCCGCATTGAAGCCGCCGTCGATCGCCCCGGTGCTTGCCAGCAGTGCGGCACCCGGTGTCGACCAGGCGATGCTGACCGGCAATCGGGTCACGGCACTCAACACGATCGCGCAGATGCCCATCGAAATCGACAATGCCATGAGCCCCGAAGCCGCCTGTACGTCCGTGGCGCCGACCGCCTGTAACCCGTGCAGCACGACGGCGAAGGAGCTGGCAGAACCGACGAAGGCAGTCAGCAGCCCCATGAACAGGGCCTGGACGGAAAAATCTTTGAGCATGGCAGGACTCGCGGGCTGCGGGAATGGCGCATGGAGCATGATGGTTGCCGCAGGCGCAAGTCCGGACTCTGTGCTTTCCGTTCAGACCTTGTCGATAGGAGACCATCTCCGTTCAAGCCTTATCCGAAAACAAAGCGCCCTCGCCTGCCATCGGCAGGCAAGGGCGGGTTCTCGGCAGCTTTGGCTGAGAAAGCTCAGATATCGGCCTGAGACGTCACGATCCGCGAAACGAGGCCATACTCCTTCGCCTCTTCGGCCGAAAGCCAGTAGTCGCGATCCGTATCCTTGGCGATTTTGTCGAGCGGCTGGCCGGTGGCCTCTGCCATGATCCTGTTCAGGCGCTCGTTCATCTTGATGATTTCGCGCGCCTGGATTTCGATGTCGGATGCCATGCCGCGCGTACCGCCGGAGGGCTGATGCAGCAGGAAGCGCGTGTTCGGCAGGCACAGGCGCCGCTCCTTCGGAGTGGCGACATAGATCAGCGCGCCGGCGGAGGCGACCCAACCGGTGCCGATCATCCAGACCTTCGGCTTGATGAACTTGATCATGTCATGGATGGAATCGCCGGATTCGACGTGACCGCCGGGCGAATTGACATAGATGCGAATGTCCTCGTCGCTGGCCGCGGCCAGTGCCACGAGCTGCGAGCAGACCTTCTGCGCCAATTCCTGATTGATCGGCCCGTAGATGAAGATCGAACGCGACTTGAAAAGATTCGCCTCCGTTTCCTTGCCGAGCGGCAGTTCCTTCGTCTTGTCGTCCTGGTCTTCGTCGTTCATTCGAACCTCTTGGAGATGAATTCGGCTTCCCCGCACATAGTGCGACTCAATGCCTAAAACAATGTGGGAAAAACACAAGGCACCGAAGCGATGGAGATATCCTTAAGAAGCCGCGCGCCGTTCTGCAAGCCTTACTGAAATGTAACGGTGAAAGGCTTTGAAAAGCCTGAATCGGTTCCTACCTCAACCTCACGCAGCGATAGCTGCACCGAAAAACCATGGAGCGCTGTACGCGTCCGGTCGGATACGAGAGTGCTCCGGACCAACAGGAGGCAGAACATGTCACCCGAAGAACGCCAATTGCTGACCGCCCTCTTCGACCGTGTGCGCACCGCAGCGGCCCAGCCGCGCGACCGCGACGCTGAGGCCCTGATCGAACAGGCGACACGCGAACAGCCCTCCGCCACCTACTATCTGGCCCAGGCCGTCATCGTTCAGGAAAAGGGGCTGGAGGCGGCGGCCAACCACATCAAGGAACTCGAAGAGCGTGTCCGCCAGCTGGAAGCCGGCGAGAGTGAACACCACCAGGCCGAGCGGGGCGGCGGCTTCCTGAGCTCGATCTTCGGCAACACCCAGACGCAGCAACCGGCACCCGTCCCCTCCAATCCCGGTCCCTGGGGTCAGCAGTCCCGCGCCGATGACGATTCACGCGGCTATGACCGCGATGGCCGCCATCCGCAGCAGCAACAGCCGACCGGCCCCTGGAGCCAGCAGGTCTCGGCGCCGTCGGCCGGCGGCAGCTTCCTGCGCGGTGCGCTCGGCACGGCAGCCGGCGTTGCCGGCGGCATGCTGCTTGCCAATTCGCTGAGCGGGATCTTCGGCAATCACATGTCCTCACTTGGTTGGGGCTCGCCCTTCGGCGCCAACCCCTTTGGCAATGCCAGCGCGCCCACAGAGGAAACCGTCATCAACAATTATTACGGCAATGACGACACCCGCCAGGCGTCCGACAATGCGGCCGATAATAACGACAACGACAATCTGCAGCAGGCCAATTATGACGACGGCGACGACTACACCGACGATTCGTCCAGTGACGACGTTACGGATGTGTGAGGTTTGGCGGTTGGAGACGGGCAGCGGTTGCCGCACCGTATCCCGGCCCTTCGCTTAAGCTCAAGGCGTTCGCCGCTGCAATCGATTCGCTGGATCGATTGCTCGGGCTTTGCCCGACCGCGGCTCACCCACGGCCGCGGTAGGTGGCGACGCCCTGTTCCGGCAGCCACACGCCCTCCGGCGGTGTGCCCGTCTGCCAGAAGACGTCGATCGGAATGCCGCCGCGCGGATACCAGTAGGCACCTATCCTCAGCCACCTCGGATCGAGCAACTCGACGATGCGCTTGGCGATGTAGATCGAGCAATCCTCGTGGAAAGCGCCGTGATTGCGGAAGGAATGCAGGAAGAGCTTCAGCGACTTCGATTCCACCAGCCATTCGCCTGGAATGTAGTCGATGACGATATGGGCGAAATCCGGCTGCCCGGTCATCGGGCAGAGCGAGGTGAATTCCGGCGCGGTGAAGCGCACGACATAATCGGTGCCGGCATGGTTGGACGGCACTTTCTCAAGCACTGCCTCTTCCGGCGATCTTGCGGTTTCGGTTTGCTGACCCAGCATCGACAGGCTGGAAACATCGGTATTCGGCATCATGCCTCCTTGACGACTTTGACGCGGATGCCGTGAGCCTTCTCGCCCTCCGGCTCCACATGAATTGCGATAGTGGCGCCCTCGTGCACCGCCCTGATGGCATCCTCAAGGCGGTCGCATATATCATGCGCCTGCCGAACGGACATCGCTCCTGGCACCACCATGTGAAAATCGATGAAGGTGACTTTACCCGCACGTCGCGTTTTCAGGTCGTGCACGCCGATTGAGCCTTCGGCGTGGGTAGCGATCGCTTGTTTGATCGCCTCCTCCTCCTGCGGCTCGACCGCCTGGTCCATCAGGCCGCCGATCGATAGCGAGATCACCTTCCACCCCTGATAGAGGATATTGACGGCAACAAGGATGGCGAGTATCGGGTCGAAGATCGCATAGCCCGTCGCCAGCGCCAGCAGCAGGCCGACGAGCACGCCGACAGAGGTCACCACATCGGACATGATGTGCTGCCCATCCGCCGCGAGCGCCGCCGAGCGGTGCTGGCGCCCCGTCCGGATCAACAGCCGCGCCCAGATCGCATTGATGACGCCGGCCGCGAAATTGATCGCAAGGCCGAGTACCGGCGCATCGAGCATGCGCGGTTCGGCGAGGAAACCGATCGCTTCGTTGACGATCAGCAGGGCGGCGACGATGATCAGCGCGCCCTCGGTGACGGCAGACAGATATTCGGCTTTGTGATGGCCGAAGGGATGGTCGTGATCGGCCGGCTTCTGCGCGTAGCGGATGACGAAGAAGGCGATGAAGGCGGCGGCGACATTGACCGACGATTCGAGCCCGTCCGACAGCAGCGCCACCGACCCGGTGACCCACCACGCCACCATCTTCAGACCCATGACGCCGAGCGACAGCGGAATCCCCCACATCGCCAGCTTCCGAACCGTAAGATCGCCGTCGTCACTCATATCGTCCCCCTGCGGTTGCGAATGAATTGCAGCTTTTAAGCCGTTGAAACGCAAAACCGCCCACGCGAATGTCGCGCAGGCGGTTCAGTCTAGGGTGATATGGGCGATGACGGAGGATTTGTCAAAGGGGAATGACACGCCGTTCACAAGCGTTGCCGGCCTTACAGCGCCGCGCATCCTTTCGGACGCGTAAAAGACGCCGTAACACTTTGAATTACTGCATAATTTTATCCTCAAATCGATTCCGCTTTAGGGGCTATGCAGTAGCCGGAAAGCAGCGCTCGTCGAACGATCCCCTTTGCTTGGTACTGCGCCGGCTCAAGGAGCCGGGTCGGAAAGGACAGGCTGCGGCCAGCGCAAAAGAGCAGCCTGTCCTGCAGACGTCAGGGCGTAAACACCCTTTTCTATCCGCTCGAACCATCCGTAGACGTTGTCGCGCAGGATCGGGCCGGCATTGGGCACAAGCGCCTTCATATCTCGCGGCCGCTTGAGCCCTCCATCGAGTGCTGAGGCGCAGAGCAACGCCTGCTGGCGATAGGCGGTCATGATCGGCGCCCGCGAGCCGCCACCGACGGCGGGGTCGCCACGGCGGCGCTGATGCTCCCTGACAAGGCGCGAGCGCCGCTTCGGATTGGTGCGCGGCATAGGCGAGACAGAGCTGACGATGATGCTGACCTCGCCGCCATCGGAGACGCCAAGCATGCCGATACCAAGTCGCCGGCAGAGGTCGCGGTATCGTTTATCGGCCTCCCGCCCTCGGCCTTTGGCAGAAACGCGGGCCGCGACCCAGACTTCATCACTCATCGCCGCGCGGTCAACCGCCTGGAGAAGCAATTCGAGATTGAAGGAGAGTTTCAGTTCGCAGACCACCACGACCGGCGGCTCGGCGCCGCTCAAGCCGACGAGATCGCATCCGCCGACCTCGCCCTTCACGACATAACCAGCCGCCTCCAGGAAAGCTTTGACCGGCAGGTAGAGCGACGTCTCCATGGTAAAAACGGCGCCTCAGGCGGCGTTGAGATCGGCAATCTCGCCATATCGTGCAAGCAATCGCGGCGACGACATGTCGCCGGTTTCTTCATCGACGATCACGGCATAGGCCGCCACGCCGACGAAACGCTCAGCCATCGCCGAGGCGATCTTTTCCGCACTGACGGAGTTCGATGCCTGGCGCATTTCGCCGGGCACGAGATTGCCGCGGTTCTTGCGGTAAGGGAGAACGATGAACTTTTCAGCATTGGCCACGGCGACAGGTTCCGATTGATCGTTCCTGAAATGTTCTGATTTGCCGGAAGAAGTCAAGTCGCGGCCCGGCGGCCTGACGCCTGGCCCTTCCCATAGTAGGAAGGGCCAGGCGAAATTGCCGTCACGCAGCCTTCGTCTTCACCCTGCGCGCCAGATGCGCCACGACATTTTCGATCATCCGCATTCCCGCATCGCCACCGAGCGTCATGATCGACTCCGGATGGAACTGCACTGCGGCGATCGGTTCCTTGGCGTGTTCGATACCCATGATCGTGCCGTCGTCGCTTTCCGCCGTGATGATGAACTCGCGCGGCAGCGTCGAGGGATCGGCGAAGATCGAGTGGTAGCGGCCGACCGTCACCTCCTTGGCAAGGCCGGAGAAGACGATGCCAGGCTCCAGCACGCGGATGCGCGAGGGCTTGCCGTGCATCGGCAGCGCCAGATGGCGCAGTTCCCCGCCATAGGCTTCGGCGAGCGCCTGCAGGCCGAGGCAGACGCCGAAGATTGGCAGGTTGCGCGCCCGCGCCTTCTTGATCGTCGCCTTGCAATCGAAATCCTTGGGCGTTCCAGGTCCTGGCGACAGCACGACGAGGTCCGGGTTCAGCCGGTCGAAGATTTCCTCCGGAACGGGCGTGCGCACGGTCGAAACCGTCGCCCCCGTCTGGCGGAAATAATTGGCGAGTGTGTGGACGAAGCTGTCTTCGTGATCGACGAGCAGGATGCTGACGCCCTTGCCGACGCTCGCGACGTCGCGCTGGATCCTGCCGGAATTGCCGGTCTTGGCGTCTCGGATGGCGGAAAGCATGGCGGAGGCCTTCAGTTCTGTTTCGGCTTCTTCTTCCTCAGGAATGGAATCGTTGAGCAGCGTCGCACCGGCGCGCACCTCGGCGATACCATCCTTGATGCGCACGGTGCGCAGCGTCAGGCCGGTGTTCATGTCGCCGTTGAAGCCGACCATGCCGATCGCCCCGCCATACCAGGCACGCGGGCTCTTTTCATGGCTCTCGATGAAGCGCATCGCCCAGAGCTTCGGGGCGCCGGTGACAGTGACCGCCCAGGCGTGGCTGAGGAAACCGTCGAAGGCGTCCATGTCGTCGCGCAGCCGCCCTTCGATATGGTCGACCGTGTGGATGAGGCGCGAGTACATCTCGATCTGCCGGCGGCCGATGACCTTGACCGAACCCGGCTCGCAGACGCGGCTTTTGTCGTTGCGGTCGACATCAGAGCACATGGTAAGCTCGGACTCGTCCTTCTTCGAATTCAGGAGCTTCAGAATCTGCTCGCTGTCGGCGATCGGATCGTCGCCGCGCTTGATCGTGCCCGAAATCGGACAGGTTTCGATGCGACGGCCGGAAACGCGCACGAACATTTCAGGTGAGGCGCCGACCAGATATTCCTGATGGCCGAGATTGATAAAAAAGGAATAGGGCGACGGATTGATCGCCTTCAGCCGCTTGGAAATGTCGGACGGCCTGCTGTCGCAGCGCTCCATGAATTTCTGCCCGGGCACGACTTCGAAGAGGTCGCCCTTGCGGAAACTTTCCTTCGCCTTGGTGACGAGCTCGGCATATTCGCCCGGCCGGTGATCGCTCTTCGGCGGAATGGCATCCGTGTGTTTGAAGGGCTCCGCCGCGATATCTTGGGCCTTGCCCTCGGTCGACACGCCGCCTTTTTCGAAGTCGTAACGGTCGACCCAGGCCTTGGCGGCGTAGTTGTCCACGACAAGGATCTCGTCCGGCAGATAGAGCACCATGTCGCGCTGGTCTGAGGGCCGCGTCAGCTTCAGATCGATCGCATCGAACTGGAAGGCGATGTCGTATCCGAAGGCGCCGTAGAGCCCGAGGCTCGCATCCGCCTGCGAATAGAACAGGTCGGTGACGGCGCGCAGCACGGTGAAGACCGTCGGCATCTTCGAGCGCTCTTCCTCGGTAAACACCCGGTCCGGCGTCTTGACGGTCAGGTCGAGGCGACGGGCGGAGGACACGCCGAGCACGATGTCGGACACCGTCTTCAGCCGCTCGGTCACGAAGCCGAGGATCACTTCGCCGCGTTCATTATAGGCTTCGATCCAGACGTCACGCCCGAAGGAGGAGATGCCGAGCGGCGGATCGACGACGGCAGTATCCCAGCGCGTATAGCGGCCCGGATATTCGTAGTTCGACGAAAACACCGCACCGCGGCGCTCGTCGAGCTTGTCGACATAGGAAGAGACCGCATCGCCGTAGGGGATCGCCCGCCGCTGCCGCGTGACGGATATGCCGCCCTTGGTCTCGTAGATTTCCGCACCATCATCCCGCAGGATCGTTACCATTGTTCCACTCCGTTATCGGGGCCCGGACGACAGGCGGCCATAAAACAAAAAAAGCCGCCTCGAAGTTTCGGGCGGCTCACTCGTCGTCTTTGAACACGATTGGTCGAGGCCGCCTTAGCGAACCCACCACCAAACTGCAATGTTCAAGGACTTGATCATGGAGAAAATTGTTAGCCTGAGATCAGCCATTGCGCAAGAGGCGAATGCGGGAATGAAAAGGGCGACCCGAAAGCCGCCCATCCCCAGCCCTGGAAGCGTGATCGCGATCAGAAGGTCTTGGTCAGCGACACCTTGAACGTACGACCCGGCTCCGAATACCACTCCCGCGGCTGGGACGCCGTCGCCGAGCTCAGGTTGACATCGCGCACGGCGAGCGCGTTGAAATATTCCTGGTCGAAGATGTTGTAGACGCCTGCCTGCACGCGCAGGCCCGGCATTTGGTCCGGCGTCCACCAGCCGGTCAGGTCGACGATTGCGTAGCCGGGCGCATCGAAGGTTGTGTCGGCGGTGTTGGTGACGGGTGTCTTGAGATGGTCGGTGAGCATGCCGGCCGAAAGCGTAGAAGAAAGATCGAAGCCGAAAGTCTCATTGCTCCAACCGCCGCCGACGATCGCCTTGAATGGCGCCACCGAGCGCAGGCGCTGGGCGGTATCCTCGTTCTTGCCATAGGCATAGACAAGTGACGCATGCAGATTGATGCCGTTGTTGAACGTCTTGACGGCGCTGGCTTCAATACCGGAGATCGTGGCCGCTGACACATTCGCGTAGTTGAACGTCGTGAAGCCGGTCGCATCGATGCTCGTCACCGTCTCGATAAAGTTCTGGTAGCGGGTGTGGAAAGCCGCGACCCGACCAGTAAAATCGCCCGTGTCAAAATTGGCGCCGATTTCGACGCCGCGGCCGATTTCGGGTTCAAGATCGGGATTGCCGAGCTGGGCGTAGCGGCCCGTCGGGTTGTAGAAGCGGCTGTAGAGTTCGTCCACGGTAGGTGCGCGGAAGCCGACTGCCAGCTGCATGTAGAGCTGCACGTCAGGCGTCAGGTCGTATGTCGCAAGAATCTTCGGTGACAGGCCGGCTTCCGTTCGGTCGTTCAGGTCCCCGAAACGGGTAAGCCCGGTATTGCTTGCGAAACTCCCGCCGGTTGAGGGATTGTAGTTGAACCAGTCAAAGCGGAAGCCGGGTGTCAGCGCGAAGCCGGTATTGCCGATTTCGATCTTGTCTTCGAAGCTCAACCCAAGGTTCTGACTGTCGACATCGGGCACTTCCGCCTGGTTGTTCAGCGAGGGGCAGGTCGTCGGTGTGGGGCAAAGTGCCCAGCCATACTGGCTCCAGCTGGAAACGCCGACATCGAGGCCAACGCGAACGGAGTGGCTGAGACCGGAATATTCGAAATCCTTCGTCGCCGTGCCGCTGAAGCCCCAGGTTTCGTTTTCGATCTCGTTGTTACGGCCATAAGCCACATTCGCTGCCGTACGGCCCTTGCTGCCGGATTCCTTCTTCAAATCCAGCCAATAGAGCGTGGCTCGCGCACTGCTGAAGAATGCGTCGGAAGACTGGGCCTCATAATCATAATCGAGCGATACGCGATCGCGGTCACGCAGTTCGCGACCGTCGTAGTTGCCGATCATATAGGTGCGTCCGGTGCCTTGCTGTTCACGCAGGTCGGTCTGCAGGTCGCGACGGAAACGCTCGGCCGTCAGGCCGATGCGGTGCCCGCCTTCCATCTCCTGACGCAGTTTGAAGAGCAGATTGTGTTGATCGAAATCAGCCGGATCTGCCTCGGTGCGGAAACGACCGTAGCTGTCATTGTCGCCCATGTTGTCGCGTTCATGGCCCTTGCGGTAACCGCCCTGAAACAAGATCGACGTGCCGCCGATCTTCTTGGCTGCGGCGGCCGAACCGGAAATGCTGCGGTCTTCACTGTCATAGGTCGACTTGACGATCGCGCCCCAGTCGCGGCCTTCAGGGATAAGATCCTCCGGCTCCAGCGTATTGAGGACGATGGCGCCGCCGAGCATACCGGAACCGCCCTTGCTCGAATCTGCCCCGCGCACGATATCGAGCGAGGACAGCGAATCGAAATCGAAGGTGTCGCCGCCGCCGTTGGCGTTGCTGAGGGCGAAAGCACCCTGGCGCGCGCTGTTCGAAATATAAGGGATCGGAATGCCGTCAATGGTAGTCAGGATGCGCGCGCCGGAAAGGCCGCGCAGGTTGAAGCCTGCGTCACCACGCGAATAATTTACGCCTGCATCGACGCTGCGGCCGATATCGTCAAAATTGGTGACCTGCTTTTCTGCCATCTGCTTGGCGGTGATCTCGGTCGCCAGCGGCGTGTCGGCGACGCTGCCCGGCGCCACGCGTTTGCCCTTGACGACGATCTTCTCCAGGACGGTGCTGTCATCCGTCGCGGCTTGCGGCGTGGCTGCCGGAGCGCTTTGCGCAAAAGACTGCGAAACAGGAAGAACAACTGTGGCTGCCGTGCAGACCAATAGAACCGAGCGCCAATGCCGGACGATCATAACCTACCCTCTAATGATGATTACCGGGCTGGCTGGTCGTGGCGTGTCGCACGCTCGAGGGGCTGGCTAGGCTTTTGCGGATGAAGGCGGAGCAGAATTCCGCCTTCTTTTCGCGCTTAAAAAACATGATTAATATTGTCAACATAAGTTGACCGCCTTATGTTGAATATATCAATCACGTTTTAGCGATCTTCAAGGACGTTGCACAATTGCAACGAAAAACGCCCTCATGCGTTGTCTTCGGCCACGGACACGAGGAATCGGACGCGTTGAGAAAACTTTCGATATTAGCGATCCTTTTCGCCGCTAGCGCCTTTCTTGCCGGCGCCCGCCTGCCCCCGCAAGGCCCGATGCCCGAACCTCGGCCAGATGCCGGACAGGCGACCAACCCCACTTCCCCGTCCTCGGAAAAGGCGGAACCGCCCGCGCCCGAAGAGGTCCCGGCCCCTCAGCCGAAACCCGATCTAGAGGATCCGGAGGCACCGGTGCCGAGCCAGCCGCCAGCGCAGGCCGCACCGTCAAAGCCTGGGCCGACAGAGCAGATGCAAGGTCCGCCACGACCGCCCGGCAGCCCTGAAGAAGGTAAGCCGCCCGGCGAGCAGACACTGGAAGAGCAACACCTGACGATCGAGCCCGAAAGCGATGCCGAGCATGCCGAATGCACGGCTGCGCTTCAGGCCCTGGGTGTGGTCTTCAAGGAAGCGCCGCGCATCGACGACGGCAATGGCTGCGGCATCGACAAGCCGATCATCGTCTCCGAAGCCCTGCCCGGCATCAAGCTGAAGCCGGAGGCGACGATCCGCTGTCCGGCAGCGCTTGCCCTTGCCCGCTGGATGAAAGACAGCGTCATCCCGGCGGCCTCCGCCGCCCTGCCGGAGCAGGGCCGCATCACCACCGTCAACCAGGCAACGGCCTATATGTGCCGCCTGCGCAACGGCGCTGGAACCGGCAAGATCTCCGAACATGCCCGCGGCAACGCCATCGACATTGCGAGCTTCCATTTCGAAAAGGGCGAGGATGTTGCCGTCCGCTCCCGCCGCGAGGATCCGACGCTGACCGGCGCCTTCCAGCGCACCGTCAGCGCCGCCGGCTGCCTCTATTTCACCACCGTCCTCGACCCCGAAAGCGACGCCGCCCATGAGACGCATTTCCATCTCGACGTGATCGAGAGGAAGGGTGGCTATCGCTATTGCCACTAATCATCCCGGTAGGCCGTCGCCGGATCAGAACAGACCTTCGATATAACCCTGATCGTTCAGGAAAATCCGCTCCGCCGACGGCGATTTCGGCAGGCCGGGCATTGTCATGATCTCGCCGGTGATGGCGACAACGAAGCCCGCTCCCGCGGAAAGCCGCACCTCCCGCACGGTGACGATGTGGCCTTCCGGCGCGCCACGCAGGTTTGGATCGGTGGAGAAGGAATATTGCGTCTTCGCCATGCAGATCGGCAGCTTGCCGTAGCCCTGTTCCTCCCATGTCTGCAACTGGTCGCGCACCGCCTTGTCGGCCGTCACCTCGCCCGCATGGTAGATCTTCGAGGCGACGATCTCGATCTTTTCGAACAGCGAAAGATCATCGCCGTAAAGCGGCTGGAATTTCGCCTGCCCGGATTCTGCCAGTTCCACCACCTTGTGCGCCAGGTCCTCGATGCCGGCCGAACCCAGCGCCCAGTGACGGCAGAGGATTGCCTCGGCGCCAAGTCTCGAGACAAATTCCTTGACTGCCGCGATCTCAGCCTCGGTATCCGAGACGAAATGGTTGATCGCCACGACGACGGGCACGCCGAACCGGCGCACATTGGCGACGTGCCGGCCAAGATTGGCGCAGCCCTTTTTCAGCGCCACGACATCCTCGGAGCCGAGATCTTCCTTCTTCACCCCGCCATTCATTTTCAGCGCCCGGACGGTCGCGACGATGACCGCCGCATCCGGCTTCAGCCCTGCCTTGCGGCACTTGATGTCGAAGAATTTCTCAGCCCCGAGATCGGCACCGAAGCCCGCTTCCGTCACCACATAATCGCCGAGCTTCAGCGCCGTCTTGGTCGCAGTCACCGAGTTGCAGCCATGGGCGATGTTGGCGAAGGGGCCGCCATGCACGAAGGCCGGATTGTTCTCCAGCGTCTGCACCAGGTTCGGCTGCATCGCATCTTTCAAGAGCACCGCCATGGCGCCGTCGGCCTTCAGGTCGCGCGCATGCACCGGTGTCCGGTCGAAACGATAGCCGATGATGATGTCGCCGAGCCGCCGCTCCAGATCCTTGAGATCGGTGGCAAGGCAGAGGATCGCCATCACCTCGGAGGCGACTGTGATGTCGAACCCACCCTGGCGCGGGAAGCCGTTGGCGACGCCGCCGAGCGAGGAGACCATGCTTCTGAGTGCCCGGTCGTTCATGTCCATCACCCGCCGCCAGGTGATGCGGCGGATGTCGATATTCTCTTCGTTGCCCCAGTAGATGTGATTGTCGATCATCGCCGCCAGCAGATTGTGTGCCGAGGTGACCGCATGGAAGTCGCCGGTGAAATGCAGGTTGATGTCTTCCATCGGCACGACCTGCGCGTAACCGCCGCCGGCCGCCCCGCCCTTGACGCCGAAGCAGGGGCCGAGAGAGGCCTCGCGGATGCAGACGACGGCTTTCTTGCCGATCCGGTTCAGGCCGTCGCCGAGCCCGACGGTGGTCGTCGTCTTGCCCTCGCCCGCCGGTGTCGGATTGATTGCGGTGACGAGGATCAGCTTGCCGTCCTTCTTGCCCGCTTGGGCGGCGATGAACTCGGCGCTGACCTTTGCCTTGTCGTGACCATAGGGAACGAGCTGCTCGACCGGAATGCCGAGTTTCGCCCCGATCTCGAAGATCGGCTTTTTGGCCGCGGCGCGCGCGATTTCGATATCGGATTTGATGGATGGCATGGATGTTCCCCCGTCCGACATCCGCGGGCGCGGAGCCGTTGTTTTTCTCTTGATCGAGATAGCGAAATATCGGCGGGGTGTGAATAGTGCTGCGCCTTGCGTCAGTTAAGGATTAGCGGGCGGCACGGGCGCCTTCGGAGCTTGACCAAGCGGCAGCCGGACGCGAAACGCTGAGCTGTGCCTGTTCCGCATTCCGATATCAATTTAGCGAAGCAGCAGCAGGAGCGATCTCTGCTTCAGCTTTTCTGGGGCATCGAAGACTTTGCTTGGCATCAGGTCCACACAAGCGATAGCCGGGTTCGTCACCATAAGGGATGATACCATTGATGAGGCCAAGCTCGAGCGCCTGAGAACGAGGCATGGTTTTTTGCTCGATCGATGTCACAAGCATCATCGTCTCGAATGTCGCGGAACTGACACCCATCTCGTCGAAATAGGCGAAGAATTTTGGATATTCAGCCGTCGTGGGTCTGGCGAGGCCGATATCGGAATATCCGACAAGCCGCGGCGTTCCGCTGATCAAGACCAGAGCACAGGTCGAAAGGCAGTATGCGCCGCCGGCAGAGACCTCGCCCTTGGTCGGGCCGCTTTTTGCCATGCTCGCCTTGCAACGCGGATCCAGCGTCGGGCAGTTCGGCAACCGCGTTCTGCCAATCGAGGTCTCCAGGCCAGCAGCCCGGATCATACGCCCCATCGCGAAAGCCGCATCCATGTCCCCGCCATTAGACTGAAGGACGACCGGCAGCTTTCTTTCGCCAAGCGTTTTCAAGATTGCCTTGAACTGAGCCGGTGTCTCCGGCGTGATGTCTCCTTCCGCAGAAATCCACTGTGTGCATTCGTCCTGGCAATTGCCGTCATACAGCAGCAGAAAATCCATCGGCCGATTTTCCGCCGGAGTCTCGCTGGTTATCGCCGCCGCATCCTGCGCCCGCCCCTCGGTCGCCGGACGGCGGTGACAAACAGCCTCAGCCGCCGCATCCAACGCGCAAAGCGGCATGCCGGGCCATTCGTTATACGCCAGCACGTCCGTTGCGAGACCCATTCGAAGTGCGTCTTCGGGCGGTACGACATTGATTTTGTCAGGTGTGGCACTCATCATCACACCGATGAGATCGGCACTGACGCCCATTTCTTTCAGATAGACTGTCAGGGCAGCGGTTGCCTTCTTTCCAAGTTTGGTCGAACTGCTTTGCCCCGCTGACTTGCGTCCAACCTCCTTGCGGGAAATTTCCGTCTTCTTGCCGTTCACGATCTTGTATTCGATGCGATAGGAAACGCGCACCTTGCTATAGATGGTCGTGATCTGGTGGACGCCGATGAAAGCCCATTGCGGCGCCGCACGCACAGTCCCGCCGGCGAACACCAGTGGACAAGCGGAAAAGCAGTATGCACCATAGGAATAGGCGTCGCCAAGCGAGGGCCCGTCCTTCGCGACAGCAGCATCGCAACGCATATCTTCCGCCGGGCAATCCTTCAACCGGGTGCCGCCGACCGCTGTTTCCAGCCCGGCCTTGCGGATCATTCGGCCCATTGCATAGGCCGCGTCTACTTCGCCACCCTCCGAAAGCAGGACAATAGGCAATTTCCGATCGCCGATCTTCTTCAGAATTTTTCGGAGCTGGGCCGGCGTATCGGAGGTTATGCGTCCCTCTGCCGATATCCATTCCGGACAGTCTTCCATGCAGAGGAGACTGCGCACGAGGATGAAGCGCATCGGCGGCTGCCCTGCCTGCTTCTTCTGCCCGGCGGCCTGCGAGGTTGCCGCTCCTATCGGCAGGGTTAGAAATAATAAAACGAGTAATATCAGGGAAAATAGGGACTTCACTGAAAAAGAAATCGCAGAACGCACGGTTGAATTGCCTCAATTATACATGGTAAGACGCTTAGCAATTGCATTGATCGCCAGCAAGCCGGTTTTCGACAAGTGTTGCCGCCAGGCTCTTCCAAGGTGATTCTCTTCCTACATCACTGCGCGAAACCCATGACGGATGCGCATGGAGGAAATCAAAGATACCACAACGCTATATCCGCAAGTCGAAACTCAACTAAAGCGCGATCTGCTGTCAATAATTTTACACAATATGAGTAAATCGGCCGACGTTAAGTCAATTGGGACTAGCATCCGGCCGCCTTTCCATGTTTGATAGCGTTAACATTGAGGCTGGCGGGGCGCACAAATGTCTTACATGACTACCTCTGAAAGACAGTCATTGCTTTCGGCAGAGCTTGCGACCGCTCGAACCCGCAGCCTGTTTGCGCACGCGCTCGGCAGAGTGTCCACAGCCTTCGGATTGTCGCATGCGACGCTGATGCACGCTCCTTCCCCCGAAGATCTTCTCTTAAAACCCCTGCTGATCGAGAGCTCGCTTCCGGCCGCCTATATCAGGGATTTCGACCACGCCCACATGATGCGCGGCTGCCCTTTCGGCCTAAGGCTGAGGCAGTCCGTTGTGCCGCCGGCCTGGCATCTCAACGACGCTGTCAATGGCCAGGCCTTTCCCGCCGAACTTCGTGCCCTGATGCTGCGCCATGCCATACCGGCGGGTGTTGCCATGCCGACCATTGCAGCCGACGGCCAGCGCCTGGTCTTTTGGTTCTGCGGCGACCGCGCCGCACTCGGCCAGAGCGAGATCAATGAGCTGGCAATGATCATTCTCCATGCACTCGATGCATACAATGCAGTCAAGCGCAACGAGGAATGCGCGCATAACGCGCTATCGACCAGAGAACTAGAAGTTGTACGCTGGACTGCTCAGGGCAAGACCTCGATCGAAATCGGCCAGATCCTGACGCTCTCGGATCATACGGTGAACGCCTATATGACGAACGCGATCAAAAAACTCGATTGCGTCAACCGCACCCAGTTGGTAGCTAAGGCAATTCGATTGAAGCTGATCAACTGAGGAATCGGAAGAGAGTCGGCACGTCGTCCCGTGATCTGGGGGAATCGTGCCTGTTCACTTCGAACAGCCCGTCACTAACAAGACAGAGCAATCCCGCGCTCAAATCGGCATCACCGATGCTGAAGTTGTCCAGATGCTTGCTGCCTATCGTCTTTTCGGCTTCTGGCGCATCGATATCGAGACAGGACATTTCTTTGCAAGCGAGGACGTCCACGCGATCTTCGACCTCCCCTACAGCGACGGCCCTATCAACCTGACAGGCTAACGTCACGTTTCCACGAGGACGATCGCAGCCTGATCGCCCAAACCTTCGAAGACGCGAGCCTTGACGGCGTCGGCTTCCATTTCGTCTATCGCGTCGACAACCGGCTTGGCGGCCACAAGATGGTGCGCAGCGTCGGTCGCTTCCGCGACGATGAAATCGGCGGCGGCATCGTCGGCATCACCTATGAATTCGTCGGGAAACTGCGTGTCGTCGACTTGGGCGGCGCTCTAGGGTGTTATTACAGAAATGCCCACGAAGCCCCATTATCCCTTTATTCCGGCGGAGAGCATGATGGCGCGCGTGACCTGCTTCTGAAAGAGGAGGTAGAGTATGGCGACGGGAAGACCGGCCAATACCGCCGCAGCCATGTCCTTGGCAAAGCGCACGCCGAAGACGTCCTTCACCTGGGTGATGCCGACGGGAATGGTGATTGTGGCGTCCGAAGTCGCGACCAGGAACGGCCATAGGAAATTGTTCCATGCCGCGATAAAGGTCGTGATACCAAGCGCGATGATCACGCCCCAGTTCATCGGCACATAGATCTTCCATAACGTTCGCAAATGGCCCGCATTGTCGAGCATCGCCGCCTCGCGGAATTCCTTCGGGATCTGGTCGAAGAACTGTTTGAGGATGATAATGACCGATGGCACCACGAGTTGCGGCATGATGATGCCGCCCCAGCTATTGATCAGCCCGAATGAGTTCATCAGCACGAAATGGTTGATGATAAGCGCCTCCGCCGGGACCATCACCGAGGCAATCAGCGCGCCGTAGATCAGGCGGCGGCCGGGAAAGTGAATTTGGCTCAAGGCATAGGCACAGCAGACGCTGGCTGCCAGCACCACCAACGCAATGATCGTCGATGTGCCGACCGAGTTGATATACCATTGCACGATACTGGAGCGGTCGATCACGTAGAGATAGGGCTCGATCGTCGGTTCTTTAGGTAACAACCCGGATGCTGGGCTCGCCACCTCAGTGTCGGATTTCAGCGAAGTCACGATCGCCCAGTAAAGCGGGAAGAACCAGATCAGCGCCCCGAGCACGGCCAGAGCAGTCAGCGCGCGGCCGCTCCAATTGCTTGCGGCAATGCTACCGTTCGTCCGCGCCAGAGCCGCTTGTTGATCGGTTGCCAGAACGCTCATTTTTCACCTCGCGCCCGCAGGAACTGATATTGGAAAACGGAGGCAATCAGGATGATGATGAACAGTATGGTAGCGACGGCGGCACCTTCTCCACCCTTGTTCTGCTTGAAGGCGAGGTCGTAGATGACGGTCATGACCACGGATTGCGCGTCAGCCGGCGTGTGGGCGAAATAGCCGAGCAGATACGGCTGCGAAAAAATCTTGAACTGCGCAATCAGCTGCAGCGTCAGCACCAACGCTGTCACCGGCCAGATCAGCGGCCAGGTTATCTTTGAGAACACCCGCCAGCGGCTGGCATTGTCGAGCGCCGCCGCTTCGTAGATGTCGGACGAAATGCTGCGCAAGGCGGCAAGAAACAGAAGAATGTTGAAACCGATCGTCCACCAGATCGTGACGACGGCGACGGAGGGCATGAAATAGGTCGGCGAACGCAGCACCGGCAGCGGGCGGCCGCCGGTAAACAGGCCGATGACATTCTGGATGACGCCATATTGCATGTTTGCGATCCAGATCCAGATCTGGGTCACCACCGATACCGGCAGAATGGAAGGCAGAAAAAAGCACGCCAGGACCAACATCTGTATGCGCCCGGTCAGACGATTGACCCCCATGGCAACGAACAGCGCCAGAGACGTGCCGGGAATGACGGTCAGAACGATGAAGTACAGCGTGTTCAGAAGCGCCTTCTGAAATTGAGGCGAATAGAGTTGGCGCGCGTAATTGTCGAGGCCGACCCACTCGCCGGGACCGATCAGCGGCGCATTGGTGAAGCTCATCGCCACCATGCGCCACGTCGGATAGGCAAAGATCACCAGAAACGCGATGACGGCCGGTGCGACCAGCAGCGCTGCAATCAGGCTGTCCTGCTTCTTGTTGCTGACTGCAGCCATCTATCACCTGCCTCGGTTATGCGATCCCGGGCCAGGAACTGCCCCGGGGACTGTTGAAGGAAAACGTCACTGAGAGTTCATATGATCGCGGAACGTCTCCAGTGTCTCCTTCAGATCGCCGTCGCCGTTCAGCGGTCCGGACGCCATGTTCTGCCAGTCGTCGTCGAACTTGGACGCAGCGCCGGTGAGCGGCGTCTTCGGCATATAGAAGGCGTTGAGCGCCATGGCGGCATAGTCCGCTTGCGGCTTGAGCGCCTTATAGGCGTCAGACGTGCTGACCGGCAAATAAGCCGGGATATGGCCGGCGCCGGCCCATTCCAGTGAGTTCACATTCATCCATCTGATGACTTCGAGAACTGCGGCACGCTTTTCCGGCGTCATGGTCACGCCGACATTGTTGGGCATGACAAACGAGTGCGAGTCCGCCCAGTTGGCAGGCTTGCCCATCCAGGCGGGAATGTTCACCATGCCGTAATCGAAGCCGCTGCCCTTGGCCACTTCGGTTTCCATGGTCGGCAGCTCCCAGTTGCCGTTCAAGAAGAAGGCGGATTGTCCGGCCAGGAAGGTCGGAGTGATGGTTTCAGGGTCGATATAGGGCTGCGCCCAGCCTTGCTTCACCCAATTGGTGATCTCGCCATAGGCCTTTTGCATCTTGTCGAAATTGTCGCCCTGCAGGAATTTGCCATCGGTGGTCAATTGACCGCCCAATTGGCCGAACAAAGTATAGATGTCGCGCAAATCGCCGCTGGACGACGCGATGACGACGCCGTTCTTGCCGGCTTCCTTGGCCTTGGCCAACAGCGCCCGCCAGCCTTCCAGCGTATCGATGCCGGTCGGCTTGCCGTCCTTGCCCAATGCTCCAAGTTCCTTCAGTACATTCTTGTTGTAGTAGAGCACCTCGCCGTGCACGTCGAACGGTACGGCGTAGCGCATATTGTCGACCGTCGAGGCGGCGATTGCATTCGGCGGATAGTCGCTGTCCTTCAAACCGACAGCCTGAAGCTCCTTCGGATCGATTGGCGACACGGTCTTGGCCGAAACCGCACCGGCCAGGCGCGACAGGTGGTAGGTGGCGATGTCAGGTCCCTGGCCGACAGCAGTTGATGTCTGCAGCTTGGTGTAATAAGGGATGCCCCATTCGAGGGTGGTGCCCTTGATTTGGATCTTGTCCTTATGTTCGTCGTTGAAGCGCTGAATCAGCGCCTTCATTCGCACGCCGTCGCCTCCCGACAAAAAGTCCCACCAAACGACATTTTCGGCTGCAAATGCCGGGAAGGCAATCATGACGGCGAACGCCGCAATCGATGTTTTCAACAGGTTACGCATTCTCACTCCTCCAGAATGATCGGTTTTCCTGCCGGGACCTCCTTCGGAGGGCGGCCTTGCTGTCTCGCGCCGCAGCCTAGCCGGCCGCGTGATAACCTTTGCCCATTTCATCAAACAGCATCGCCGTCGCTCCTTCGACGGCAAACGCGATTTCGGAACCACCACGGGCCGTGGTGATTGGGGCGTCAACGCCGACGACCTGCGTCCCGTCGGCGAGTTCGGCGTGGACCAGAGAGCGGTCGCCCATCTGCTGCACTGTGACGACTTTGCCCCTTAGCGTGCCGTGCGGCGAGACCGTCAGGCTCTCCGGCCGCAAGCCAAGCGTGAGGTTGGCACCAGGCAAACTGTCGAACGGAACCGAGGTTTGCAGCCCGACGCCGCCGCCGGTTGTGACAATCGCGCCGTCCAGACCGCTCTCAATCCGTGCCGCCGGCAGGAAGTTCATCGGCGGCGAGCCGACGAACTGGGCAACGTAGCGTGTGCTTGGGCGGGCATAAATATCCATGGGCGCGCCGACCTGCTCGATCCTTCCTTTGTTCAGAAGGACAATCCGGGTCGCCAGCGTCATTGCCTCGATCTGATCATGGGTTACGAAAACCATCGTGGCGCCAAGACGATCATGCAGCTGCGACAGTTCGAAACGGGTGCGTGTACGCAGGCCGGCGTCCAGGTTCGACAGGGGTTCGTCAAAGAGGAAAACTTTTGGCTCACGCACGATGGCGCGGCCAATCGCAACGCGTTGGCGCTGGCCGCCGGACAGATGCGCCGGCTTGCGGTCGAGGAGATGGTCCATCTCCAGCATCCTGGCCGCCGTCGCAATGCGGGTTGCGATCTCGGCTTTCGGCGTACCGACATTGGCCAGTCCAAAGGCAAGATTTTCTCGCACGCTCATATGCGGATAGAGCGCATAGGACTGGAACACCATGGATACGTCACGCTGGCCGGGGGCAAGCTGGTCGACACGGCGCCCGCCGATCCAGATTTCGCCGCCCGAAACCGTCTCCAGCCCGGCGATCATGCGCAGAAGGGTAGACTTGCCACAGCCGGAAGCGCCCAGGAAGACGATGAACTCGCCGCTGTCTATCCCGAGCGAGATGTCGTTGAGCACTTCCACCGCCCCAAAACTCTTGGAAACGTTGCGGATGGTCACGCCTGCATCTGTCTTGGCCACCTAAACCTCCTCCCGGTCATGTGCGGCGGTTCAATTCTGAAAACGGCCTATCCCGCGGCGGCCATCTCGATGATGCAATCGAGTAAGGTCGCCGCGACCGGATCGGCCCCAGGGGGTTCGCGCATCAGGCCGAAGGTCGTAGCCACGATACGACCTGAGCCGACCCGCCGTTCGGCAATGGTCGCGCAGGGCTTGTGAATCCAACCCGCCATCGTGCCGGCATGGACCAGCCCGTCGAAATGGATCGGTCGGAAGCCGGTGATGACGCGGTTGGGGTTGACGCCGACAAAGGATAGGTCGGTGAGCGGGCCGCCCGGCAGACGTTCAAATACCCCGGAACGCTTCACCCAGCTGAAGCCGGTGACCCAGTTGCCCTTCCAGATGGTGCCGTTGCGTTCGGTGACGCGCATCTGCGGCATGGGCTGCCCGCGATCGCCTCCGCTCGGATAATTCCAGTTTGGCTGGTCGTTGCGCAGATTGCCAAACGACAGGGGCGCAACATCGGCCAGCGACACGTAATGGGCGCCATGCTCCATGGCATCGATATCGGCCTGGCTCAATGTCGACACAACCCGCACATGCGCCTTGTCGGCGTTTACGACCTCATAACCAAGGGAGGTCAGATATTGCGCGATCTCGGGCTCTGCGGACGAAACCGAAAGCACAGGCTTGGACCGACGGGCATAGACGCTGATATCGAGGCTGTTGCGCGCCAACTCCTTATCGCCGGTGGTCAGCGTGAACTGGACACTGACCTGAGTGCCGGCTTTTTCTGCGGCGAAGGATAGTTCAATTGCCGGCAGGCGGCACACTGACGTCGCATCCACCGCTTCGACCGCCATCTTGCCGGCGGCTGCGCCATCGACACTCCAGCCCAGTTCGGTCGCTGGCAGCGCCTTGCCGCCCGTCGAAATTTCGAGCTCGATGCTGGCAGCGTCGCCTGTCCAGGCCGCATAGCGCTGCATGCGCGGCACGATGACCACGTCGGTGTTAATCTCGTGGAAACGGTTGTGATAGGCGCGCGTATTACGCTCCATGTCCATGAGGCCATTGGCTTCCCAGTGCAGATCGGTCAGCTCGGTGATGACATAGCCCTGGATCGAGGCATGGCGGCGCATTTCTTCGATCTCGAACTTGAGGGCATTGAACTGATGCCATTGCGTGTCCTCGATGAAGGAGTCGAAGGACGGAAAGACCTTGTCGAACTGAAAGGTGCGGAAGCGCTGCTCGACACCATGCGGATAGGTCGCACCTTCGCTGTCCCACTCCAGCCCGTTGATGAACCAGAACGGCTCCTTGCCGTCCTGCAGCAGCTTGTCTGGATGCGGCAGGCCCCAGACGCCGAACTCGGAGACGACGAGCGGCTCGTCGCCGCGCCGTTTTGCATCGCCGTTCGGCGAATAGGACCAGTCGGGCCGCTTGGCAAAGGCCGAAACCCAATCGGCCCACTCGCGTGCCATTTCCGGAACCGAGGCGTAATAGTGGTAATCGTCGATGTCGGAGACGACATGGAAGTTTGGAATGCAGGCGGAATTGTCCACCACCAGCCGTGTGGGGTCCTTCTTTTTCAGCCAATGGTAGGCGTTGTCCAGCCAGCTCCGCTGATCGGCGCTTTCGACAAGACGCGTCCCCCAGTCTTCGTTGATGATGGTCCAGATCACGATAGAGGGATGGTTGCCGTCGCGGCGCAGGATCCCTTCGATCGTATCGAGCAGGCGCTGCGCCGACTTCTCGGTGAACGTCTGGACGTTGGGGATTTCCGTCCAGACCAGCAGGCCAAAGCGGTCCGCTACATCATAGTAGCGCGGATCGGGAACCTTGATATGGCAGCGCAGGAGGTTGAGGCCGAGCTCCTTCGATTTACGCGCCTGGTCTTCCAGAAATTCCAACGACGGCGGGGTGTAGATGCCCTCGGGATAGTAATCCTGATCCAGCGCGCCGCGCATATAGAATGGCTGGCCGTTCAGGAAAAACTTTCCGTCTCGCGCTTCAAACATCCGAAAGCCGAAATCCTGGACGTCGGCATCGATGACGACGTCGTCCTGACGCAGTTCGACGACAGCCCGGTAAAGCGCGGGATCATCGAGCGACCAGGCCTCCACCTTGGCGACCTTGAGCGCGACCGAGGCGTGTGCCGCGCCGCTGAGAGCAAGCTCGGCGGACGCCGCCACTGCGCCATTGCGGTCGAGAAGCCTAATGTTCAACGCACCAGTGAAGGCCGCGGCCAGTTCGACATCAACCGTCACGCCGCCGGTGGAGAGGTCGGCGCGAATGCCCTGGTGAGCGATATGCGCCTCAGAGCGGCACTCAAGCCAGACCGACTGCCAGATGCCGCCCAACATACCGTACCAGCTCTGCTTGCCGTGCGGGATTTCATCGAATGGAAAGGCGGGGAAAGCCTGTCCGTCAGAACTCGGCAGCGTGACCCGTACGTCAAGACGCATTTCACCGCCCAGCAGATCGGCGGGGATGACAAATTCAAACGGCAGATAGCCGCCTTCGTGAGAGCCAAGGCGCCTGCCATTGACCGATACTTCGGCGAAATAGTTCACCGCGCCGAAATGCACGATCACCTGACGACCTTGCCACTTCTGCGGCACGGTAAGCTTGCGCGAATAAGTTGCGACGCCCGCAGCGGCGCGTAGATTCGGAAAGTGCGCCTGCCAAGGAGCGGGCACGGCAATCGTCGCGGGCTCGTGTCCCTCCAGCCGAAAGTCCCAGGTCCCATCAAGAGACAGGCGCGCACGCGGCCCGGAATGGGTGTCGGCGAAACGGCGGGAGGCGATGGTCATGAGCCGCAAGCTTTCCAGTTGGATGCAGTCACAAAATAAGTTACAGACAGGTTTCGTAACTTAAAAATGTAACCCCCGCAAGCCCGCCGCTTCACATTGTCCGTTAGATTTTCTAACGTGCATGCCAACTGTCCGAGAGAGAAACTGCGTGAACGACAAAATAACGAAACGACCGACAATGTCCGACATCGCTGCAAAGGTCGGCGTTTCGCACGCGACGGTTTCACTGGTGCTGAACGAGGCGCCCGGCAAGCGCGTTTCCGAGAAGATGCGCAGTCATGTGCTGGCTGTGGCCGAGGAGCTTGGCTATCAGAAGACCACGCCCGTCAATGGCCCGATCGGCGGCATCATCGTGCTTTTGATCGACGATCTGATGGCTTCGCATCACGCCGCGCCGCTGATTGAAGGCGTGCGTGAGGCAGCAGAAGAACGGGGCTTGGCGGCGATCACCGTCGTTACCGGCGGACAGGTCGAATTCGCAGAGGTCATTCTCGATTATCTGGGCCGGCGTCAGATTGTCGGAGTGGTCTACGCCACCCTCATCACCCAGTTGGCGCCAGTGCTGCCCTCCAAACTTGCCAACTACCCCACCGTGCTCTTGAACTGCCATCAGCAGCGGGCCGAGTTCTCGTCGATCATTCCTGGCGATCTTGCCGGCGGTTTTGCGGCGACGGAGACACTAATCAAGGCCGGACATCGCCGCATAGCCATGATCGACGCGGGCAAGGAGCGGCTTGAGGCGTCCCGAGATCGTTTAAACGGTTACCGCCAGGCGCTTACCACCTACGATATCGCGGTGGATCCAGAGCTGATTGTGTCCGGCGCCTGGTCGCTCGACCTCGGGCGCGAGAAAATGCTGCAGTTGCTCGACCTGCCGTCCCCGCCGACTGCGGTATTCTGTTTTTCAGACCGGGTGGCAATGGGCGCCTATGATGCAATCAGAATAAGAGGCTTGAAAATCCCCGAAGACATTTCCGTCGTCGGCTTCGATGATGACAGCCTTGCCCGAAAAATCCTGCCGCCACTCACCACGCTGAAACTGCCGCACGAGGAGATGGGCCAATGGGCGGTGGCTGAGCTTCTGGAAAAGGTGGCGCAGCCGAAGAGGACACCAGTGCGGCTGAAGATGGAATGCCAGTTAATCCTGCGCGCTTCCATCGCCCCGCCTCGTTAACGCAAGTGGGGATTCTTCGCGACTTGATGACCTAGCGATCGAGCACCGACCGGATCTCGACGAGGTTCGAGCGCACCCTCAGAATATAAAAGCCCATGGTGGCGAGATGGCTCGGCATGATCCAGCCGTCCTCGCGCCCGTTGGAGATGATCGCCGGCTGGATGCGGAGCGCCGCCTGGAACTGCCGCATGGTCCCGGCCCAGATCGTTCCGAGATTGCGTTCCGCCACCACCTGCGAGAAATCCGCCTGGGCGGCTGCCATGATCGCGTAGTAGCCATAGAGCTGGCCATAGGCGAACCAGAACCGGTCGTCGGCGCGTGTATCGAACCAGCCGCGATTGTGGTTTTCCGAGCGCTCGGCGAGCATGTCGGAGGTGCCGCCGAGATCGTTGGCAATGCGGTCGATAAACTGCATCAAATTGTCGGCGCGGCCGTCGAAAACAACATTGCAGAGGGCGAGATCGGTGTTGAACTTGCGCAGGCTGCCGATCGCCGAGCGGTAATAGGAAGGCGTCGGCGTCTTCGGCCCGAAGGGATTGAGCCCGAAATACCAGCTGTTTTCGTCAAACTGCAGATTGCCGCGCGCGCTCTGCAGGTCATTGTTGATGCCCGATGTGCCGCGCACGCGTCCGAGCGTATCGACAAGCTCCGCCGAAGTCCGCCGGACCGCCTGGTTGACGCCGCGCTGGAACGACGCCTTGTTGTCGAGGAAGGGCGTGTGATCCCAGTCGATGCCGAAGAAGCCCATCTTGTAGAGCAGCATGGAGGAGATCCATGCGTTCTGGTTGACATTGAAATCGGTCAGATCGGCCGCGACGTCGACGATCGCCGAGCGCTGGCAAGTCTTCGGCGCCGTCGCGGCCGCGCCGTCGGCTGCCGACACGTCCTGCCCGGCTGCGACCTTGCGTTCGGAAAGCCGGTACTGGTCGACGAAGGCGGGGTTGAAATTCGTCCAGACCTGCGTCTGCCAGAAGAAATAACCGTAGAGCACGACCAGCAGCGCCACGAACGCGATGACCGGCAGCCGGATCATCCAGCTCCGGCGCTGATACCAGCCGTGCGCGGCAAGAAAGGGCCAGAAAGCCCAGGCGGAAAACAGGCGGGCCCAGCGGCCGATCGTCTGGCCGATCAGCCTGAAAAAACCGGCTATCCGGTCAAGCATCGTCGTCTCCTGTCAGGCGAGGCGAACATCGGGACGTTGCCGCCCCGCTGCATCCCACATATGCGCTCGATGGGCCGAGCACAACACGAGCCCTTCGATTTTTCGGAATGAGAGCATTATGCAAGAGGCGTATTGCCCGCGCCCTGCCGGTCAGGAGCGCAGGAGAGGCAGGCGGAAGCGCAAGGACCTGCGCGCCGTATCGATCAGAGGCCCTCCCGATGTTACCGCCGACGGCTCGGCATAGGTCGGAAACCTTCTTGTGAATTCGAGATCGGCGCGGCTCTTGCGCTGCTCCAGATCCTGGGCGACCAGCATGCCCTTCTCGAACAGCCTGATCGGCGTGGCGATATCGGGAAAGAGTTCCGGTTTGATCCTCGCCTTCATGCCCGGCCTGTCGGTATCGACCTGCGCCTGGTAGATGATCAGCCGCTCCTCGACGTCTATCAACAGCTTGCGCAGCAGCACATTGCAGGCGGCGATCCGGCCGTTCAGCGAATCGACAAAGGCCTGGAACAGGCCGATGAAGCGCTCGCGCCGCTGGCTGTCGTCTCGCATCTCGTGCTCTTCGGCGGAAATTCGCTCGGCCTCGGCCTTCAGCGCCCGCCGTTCCGCCTCCATCTGCTCCCAATGAGCCCTGTTGCCATAGACGCCGATACGGCCCTGCGTGGTCAGCGCCTTGGCATTGAGCTCCTTCATCTTGAGGCGGGCGATATCGATGGAATCGACCAGCCGGCGCCGCTGCTCGACAATATCGACAAGGCTGCGTTCGGCTGCCCTGTGCCGTTCGGTGAGCGAGGTGCGCTGGCCGGCGATCAGCCTGGCAAGCGCGTCCGATTTCCTCAAAAGTTCGAGCAGCCGCTCGATGACCGGCGCCTCGCGCACACGTTCGGTATACATGCGCCACATCCGCTGGCGCGACACCCAGCCGGCCATCTTCTCACGCAGCGTCAGCCCCCGGAAACTATCGAGATCGGCAGAAACCTCGGCCGTCAGCCGGTCAAGAGAAAAGACCAGCTCGGCCAGTTGGGCGTCGAGCGCCGCAGCGTCGGCGATATGGGCTTTGAAGCGGGCATTCTGTTCCAGGAAGACCTCGTCGGCCGACCGCGTTTCCTCGCCGCTGAAGGCGCCGATCGCCGCCACGCAATAGGCTCCCTCGGCCGCAATCCTCTCGGCAAAGCTGCCTGCAGCTTCGTACTGGCTATCGAATGGCGGGGGTTTGCGCACCTGATCTCTCCAGGGAATCTCCTGCTCAAGCTAGTCGCTTGCGGCGCTAAAGAAAACAGGCGGCGTCGCCGGCTTCAGACCGGCTCTGCGATCCAGGCTCCGTTCATCGCGTCGTCCCAATGCCTGCGGCACAGCGAGACATATTTCTCGTTGCCGCCGACGTCGATCTGGGCGCCTTCGTGCAGTACTTTTCCGTCCGCGCCGAGCCGCACAACCATCGTCGCCTTGCGCCCGCAATGGCAGATCGTGCGCACCTCGCGCATTTTGTCGGCGATCGCCAGCAGTTCCTGCGAGGCCGGAAACAGCTTGCCCTGGAAATCGGTTCTCAGTCCGTAGACCATGACAGGGATACCAAGCCTGTCGACGACGCGGGCAAGCTGCCAGACATGAACAGGCGTCATGAAATGCGCCTCGTCGACGAAGATGCAGGAAATCGGCGCGCCTTCGCCGCTCAGCGCCGCGACGAGCCGGAACAGATCCTCATGCGGCTCGAAGGGAATGGCGCTCGCTTCCAAGCCGATCCGCGAGCCGATGACGCCGCGGCCGGCGCGCTCGTCGAAGGCGGCAATCAGTTGCACCGTGCGCATGCCGCGCTCCTGGTAATTGTAGGAGGCCTGCAGCAGCATCGTCGACTTGCCGGCGTTCATCGTCGAGTAGTTGAAATAGAGTTTTGCCATCCGATTTCTCCTTAATCGGCTTATTGAAAGCTCGGAATGGCAAAGAAAAGCCCCGAGAGAACGATAATCACAGGAATCCGGCTCGAAAACCGGCGAAAGCCTTGAAAACCAGGCGCTCGGAAAAAATTCGCCGACGTCGCAATCGCATAGGTCGATACGACGCAAACGCGCTGAGGTCGCTTGTCAAACTCGGTTATTGATGGTTGGCTTGGGAACTTAAAGACTGGGAGTCTAAAATGAAAACAACAAGCACGTTCAAACTCGTTACCGCAACTGCCGTCGCCGCCCTCTCCGTTGCGACCGCTGCCTTCGCCGCCGATCCCGACAGCTGCTCCACCGTTCATTTCTCGGACGTCGGCTGGACGGATATCACCGCCACCACCGCCACCGCATCCGTCGTCCTGAAGAGCATCGGCTATCAGACCGACATCAAGGTTCTCTCGGTGCCGGTCACCTACACCTCGCTGAAGAACAAGGACATAGACATCTTCCTTGGCAACTGGATGCCGACACAGGAAAAGGACGTCCGGCCCTATCTCGACGACAAGTCGGTCGAATCTTTCGGCCCCAACCTCGTCGGTGCCAAGTATACGCTCGCAACCAACGCCAAGGGTGCGGAACTCGGCATCAAGGACTTCAAGGACATCGCCGCTCACAAGGACGATCTGGACGGTAAGATCTATGGCATCGAGCCTGGCAATGACGGCAACCGCCTCGTCATGGACATGATCGAAAAGAACACCTTCGGCATGAAGGATCTGGAAGTCGTCGAATCCTCCGAGCAGGGCATGCTCGCCCAGGTCGCGCGCGCCGACAAAGCGGGCAAGCCCGTTGTCTTCCTCGGCTGGGAACCCCATCCGATGAACACCAACTTCAAGCTGACCTACCTCACAGGCGGTGACGATATCTTCGGTCCGGATTTCGGCGGCGCCAAGGTCTTCACCAATGTCCGTGCCGGTTATCTCGACGAATGCCCGAATGTCGGCGCGATGCTGAAGAACCTGACGTTCTCCCTCGACATGGAGAACCACATCATGGGCAAAATCCTGAACGACGGCAAAGAGCCGGAGGCTGCAGCTTCCGAATGGCTGAAGGCGAACCCCGCAGCACTCGAGCCCTGGCTTAAGGGCGTCAAGACCCGCGACGGCAAGGGCGACGCTCTCGCGGCCGCCAAGACCGGCCTCGGCCTCTGACGATGCGAACGGGGCGGCTCGCCGCCCCGTTTCATTTTTGTCCGATTGTTGTTTTTTTGGATGGGCGCGCCCTTGAATTGGATCACCGAATTTAAGATTCCCATTGGCTCCTGGGCCAAATCCTTCGTGGACTGGCTGACCTCGAACGGCGAATGGTTCTTCAACCAGGTCGCCTTCCTGCTGTCGAGCGCCATAGACGGCCTGCTCTTCGTGCTGCAGAAGCCTCATCCGCTGATCGTCATCGCCGCCATCACCGCCATCGCCTTTTGGTTGCGCCGATCGATCGCGGTCGCGGTCTTCACCTGTCTTGGGCTGCTGCTCATCGTGAACCAGGACTATTGGAAGGAAACGACGGAGACGCTCGCCCTCGTGCTCGCCGCCACCTTCGTCTGCATGGTGATCGGCATTCCGCTCGGCATTGCCGCTGCCCGCCGCCCTTGGGTCTATGCGGCCATGCGCCCGGTGCTCGATCTCATGCAAACCATACCGACATTCGTTTATCTGATCCCGGCGCTCATCTTGTTCGGCCTCGGCATGGTGCCGGGCCTGATCGCGACCGTCATCTTCGCAATCCCCGCCCCGATCCGGCTGACGCGCCTCGGCATCATCTCGACGCCGCCGTCCCTCGTCGAAGCCGCCGTCGCTTTCGGCGCGACGCCGATACAGGTGCTGCGCAAGATCGAGCTTCCCTTCGCCACGCCGCAGATCATGGCGGGTCTCACCCAGACCATCATGCTGTCGCTGTCGATGGTCGTCATCGCCGCCCTTGTCGGCGCTCCCGGGCTTGGCGTGCCCGTCGTCCGTGCGCTGAACACCGTCAACATCGCCAAGGGCTTCGAGGCGGGCTTCTGCATCGTCATCCTGGCAATCATTCTCGACCGGATGTTCCGCACGGCGGGTGAAGGAGGCGCTGCATGACCGCGGTAAACTTTAACAATGTCAGCATCATCTTCGGCGATCGGCCGGAAACAGCGCTTGCCATGGTCGATCAGGGCAAATCACGCGACGAAATCGGCGCCGCGACCGGCTTGGTGCTCGGCGTCGCCGATGCCTCACTGACGATCGAGGAAGGCGAGATCCTGGTGCTGATGGGCCTTTCCGGCTCTGGCAAGTCGACGCTGCTGCGCGCCGTCAATGGGCTCGCTCCCGTGGTGCGCGGCGATGTTGCGGTCTCCACGACCACCGGCCCCATCAACCCCTACAGATGCAATGCCAAGGCGCTGCGCGATTTGCGCACCCACACCGTCTCCATGGTGTTCCAGCAGTTCGCCCTTTTGCCTTGGCGCACGGTCGCCGAAAATGTCGGCTTTGGCCTCGAACTCGCCGGCATGCCGGAAGCCGAACGCAAGCTCCGCGTCGGCGAGCAGCTCGAACTGGTCAACCTGACGAAATGGGCAGGCCGCAAGGTCAACGAGCTTTCCGGCGGCATGCAGCAGCGTGTCGGCCTTGCCCGCGCCTTTGCCACCGGCGCCCCGATCCTGCTCATGGACGAGCCTTTCTCGGCGCTCGACCCATTGATTCGCACCCGCCTGCAGGACGAGCTCCTGGAGTTCCAGCGGCGGTTGAAGAAGACCATTCTTTTCGTCAGCCACGATCTCGACGAGGCCTTCCGCATCGGCAATCGCATCGCCATTATGGAGAGCGGCCGTATCATTCAGTGCGGAACGCCGCACGACATCGTCAAGAATCCCGCAGACCAGTATGTCGCCGATTTCGTGCAGAACCTCAATCCGATCAACATGCTGACTGCGGCCGACGTGATGCAGCCAGGCCTCGGCCAGACTGCCGCCGGCATGAGTGTCAGCGCTACAGCCCGTGCCGCGACGCCGCTGATCGATGTCCTCGACGCCCTGGCCCGCCAACCCGGCAGTATCGGCATCGTCGAGAACGGCGCGATTGTCGGTACCATCTCCGCCCAAGATATTGTCGCCGGCCTCACCCGCCATCGCCGCAAGCAGGAAGCTTGATGTTTTCGATGCGCTTTGCCACAAAGCGGATATGAAAGATCCGGCCTCACCCTTACGCGAAACCGACGACGATGCCCGCAAGCTCGCCCGCGTGCTTCTGCGCTCCGCCCGGCACGCGGCGATTGCCGTTCTCGACCCCGAGACCGGCTTTCCCTTTGCCAGTCGCGTGCTGGTCGCCACCGATATCGACGGCGCCCCCGTCATCCTCGTTTCGAAGCTATCGGCCCATACGAGGGCGCTTGCCAGAGACCCGCGCGCCTCGCTCCTGACCGGCGAGCCTGGCAAGGGCGATCCCCTCGCCTTTCCGCGTCTGACGACCCAGTGCCTGGCAGAACCCGTCGAGCGCAGCAGTGCATTCTACGAGCGTATCCGCACGCGTTTTCTCGCTCGCCATACCAAGGCGAAGCTTTATATCGACTTTCCTGATTTCCTGTTCTTCCGTCTTAAGCCGCAACAGGCCAGCCTCAATGGCGGCTTCGGCCGCGCCTACCAGTTGGATGGAAACGATCTCATAATCCAGTCGGCCGCGAATGAGGCAATTGCCACCGAGGCGGAAGAGACAGTGCGAGATTTAGTAGAACGCCATCCCGATGTCGCCGAAGCCCTCGCTATCAGGCTGAAGGCGCCGGAATCGGGTCCTTGGCGCATTTGTGGTATCGATTCCTCAGGTTTTGACATGATTTCCAGCGACTTGCTGCTGCGATACGAGTTCGAAACCCTCGCTGTGGATACCGATCACATTTGTTCAAACATGACTAAAATAGCATACTCGATACCTTAAATTTAGGTATATACAATCTTCGAGCCCAGTTGCTAGTTTTTAGCGTCAGTCAAAATCCCGGCTGACGGCCTGTGCCAGCACGAATGATGTACGTTTCGCATTAGGAAGATAACATATGGAAACCTCTGATTTGGCCGATCACACGAACGTGGCGGCAGCTTTATTGTCGGCCATGGCAAACCCGAAAAGATTGCTGATCCTGTGTAGCCTCGTGAAGGGCGAAGTGGCCGTCGGCGTGCTTGCGACGCAGGTCGGCCTCAGCCAGTCGGCTCTCTCTCAGCACCTGTCGAAACTACGCGCTCAAAAACTGGTCAAGACCCGCCGAGACGCACAAACCATCTATTATTCGAGCACCTCCGAGCCGGTCATGAAGATCCTGGCAACGCTCGAAGACATCTACCTCGTGCAGAAGAGAAACAGATCCGCCGCTTGATGATAGCGCTGACATGAATGTCGGCCGATGCCGTGCCGGAAGGGGATATTCCCCGAGGCCTGGCAACGATATTTCAGCACATGAACCTTATGGCACGACCGGCAAATCTTCCGATTTGCCGGTCGTGCCTTTGAGTGCCCTGGTCGTTCTGCTTCTTTCGCCGGCCGCGAAGGAATTGCAGCCTTATCGCGCTGAAGCGCTCGCCCCGTGATCGATCGACGCAGCTTCAGCCTGCTGTCAGGAGGAGCTTTCGGGACTTTTCCCGTTGACGCCTTGGGAAGCCCTGATAATTTGACCGGGCAGTAAAAATATGGGCGTAAAGCCCCGGGAAAGGGCCGTCACCGGCCAGGAGAACAGCATGTCCAATCGCCTCAATGCACCGAACGATCTTCGCGCCTTCTGGATGCCGTTTACGGCAAATCGCCAGTTCAAGAAGGAGCCGCGTTTGTTCGTCGGCGCCAAGGACATGTACTATACGACCCATGACGGCCGTCAGGTGCTGGACGGAACGGCCGGCCTCTGGTGCGTCAATGCCGGCCACTGCCGCCCGAAGATCACCGAAGCGATCCGCGAGCAGGCCGGCGAGCTCGATTACGCGCCGGCCTTCCAGCTCGGCCATCCCAAGGCCTTCGAACTGGCGAACCGCCTGGTCGACATTGCCCCGGAAGGCCTGAACCACGTTCTCTACACCAATTCGGGTTCGGAATCCGTCGAGACGGCGCTCAAGGTGGCGCTCGCCTATCACCGCGTGAAGGGCAATGGATCACGCTTCCGCCTGATCGGCCGCGAGCGCGGCTATCATGGCGTCAATTTCGGCGGCATCTCCGTCGGCGGCATCGTCACCAACCGCAAGATGTTCGGCACACTTCTGACCGGCGTCGATCACATGCCGCACACCCACCAGCCCGGCAAAAACAACTTCACTCGCGGCGAGCCCGAGCATGGCGGCGACATCGCTACCGAACTCGAGCGTATCGTCACCTTGCATGACGCCTCCACCGTCGCCGCCGTCATCGTCGAGCCGGTGGCGGGTTCCACCGGCGTCTTGATCCCGCCGAAGGGCTACCTGCAAAAGCTGCGCGAGATCTGCACCAAGCATGGCATCCTTCTGATCTTCGACGAGGTCATCACCGGCTTCGGCCGCCTCGGCGCTCCCTTCGCCGCGCAATATTACGACGTCAAGCCTGACATGATCACCGCCGCCAAGGGGCTGACCAACGGCGTCATTCCGATGGGCGCGGTCTTCGTTACCTCCGAGATCCATGATGCCTTCATGAACGGCCCGGAGCACATGATCGAGTTCTTCCACGGCTACACCTATTCCGGCAATCCGATCGCTTCCGCCGCCGCGCTCGCCACGCTCGACACCTACAAGGAGGAGGGCCTGCTGACACGCGCCGCCGAGCTTTCCGACTACTGGGCCGACGCGCTGCATTCGCTGAAGGACTGCCCCAATGTCATCGACATCCGGAACACCGGCCTGATCGGCGCGATCGAACTCGACCCGATCGCCGGCGAGCCCACCAAGCGCGCCTTCACCGCCTTCCTGAAAGCTTATGAAAGCGGCCTGCTGATCCGCACCACCGGCGATATCATCGCGCTCTCACCACCGCTGATCATCGAGAAGCACCATATCGACGAGCTCTTCGGCAAGCTGCGAACCATCCTGCAGAACAACGTCTGAGAAAGCTCTGAGGCTTCCGGCAACAGGGCCTGCGGCGGACCTCCTGTTATAATTCCTTAAGTCGGAGTCGATTTAAGGATAAAATTACGCGGCAATTGAAAGTGTTACAGCGTCCTTTGCGCGTCTGAAAAGACGCGCGGCGCTGGAAGCCCACGCAGGCCCTTTTGTTGCGAAGCCAGATAGATTTCAGCTCACCGCGGCGACGGAAAGGCAGAGGGCGAATTTCTTCAGGAGCCGGCGATCGAATTGCCCTTCGCTGCCAAGCATCCATGTCAGTGATTGGCTCGCGCTCCATGGCGCCTTGTACGGCCGCACGGAGGTCACGGCGTCATAGACGTCGCAAATCGCAGCAAGACGAGCATGGAAGCTCACCTGCGCCTCGGAAAGCCTGCGGGGATAGCCCTTGCCATCGATACGCTCATGATGGTTGAGGCAGACGTCGAGAACGATCTCCGACATGCCTTGTTGGCGCGACAGGATTGCATGCCCCTTTTCCGGATGATCGCGGATCATTTTGATCTCGTCCTCGTCCAGGCGCCCTTCCTTGTTGAGTATCTCAAGCGGAATTTCGAGCTTGCCGACGTCGTGCAGCAATCCTGCCGTGCCGAGCATCTGCACGGTAGTCTCGTCAAGTCCGAGATGACGGCCGAACAGGATCATCAGCGCGCTCACCGAAAGGGAATGCAGAAACGTTGCCTCGTCCTTGGATTTCAGACGCGTAACGCTGAGAAAGACAGTGGGATTGTCATCAATCGACTTGGAGACAGAGGAAATCACCGGCGCCACCTGATCGACGCTGATGCCATCGCCATGCTGGAGCCGGCTGAAGACGCTTTCCAGCACCTGCACGGATTTCTGGATGGTCTCGCGTGCCGCCTTGGTGTCCATCTCGATATTGCCGCCTGGCAGGCCGTCGATGTCGAGGCCTCTGCTGGTGTTGATGACAACACCTTCAATAGCGCTCTTGCGAAGTTTTAGGGCATCGGCTTCACGGCGCAGCAGAAATCTTCGCTTGGACAGAAGAGGGTCATGCCATGCACCCTCGATCGCCTCCACAAACATTCCGTTGCGCACCTGTCTGGCTTCGATACGCTTCAGCATCCAGATCTCAGTTCCTGAAATATCTCTCTGTTTATGACCGACCGTTCTTTTGCATCGCAGCAATATATGCGGGAACAATGGTTCTACTCTAATTGGTAGAATCAAGTGTTAATCTCAAAACAGAATTTGAATATTCGGAAAGACCAAGCGAGCTTCCGCGATATGCAGCAGGTTCATCGGCGCACCGCGATTGTGCGGGTACCGCCACCCTCGAAACAATCACCAGACGGCGCCAAAATCGACGATTTTGGCAAGACTTCGTGTCGGATCGAGCCGATTTTCGTTCCATTTTGTTATCAACTTGCGCAATCTCACCAAAATTCCTAGAAATCTTGTCGCTGCACCACTCGAGCCAAATATGGCCGGAGGGTGCATTGATCGCGCCGATATCGATCGTTCTTGGCACGGCTCCTGGGCCGTTGAACGATCCGGAAAAGCCGGCGCGACGCTTCATCGCGGGTCGCATGACCCCATCCAAGGAGACAGACAATGACCCTCAAGACATTGACGGCGACCCTCGTCGCGTCACTCGCCTTTGCGCCGCTTGCCCATGCCGATATCACCATCGGCCTGATCGCGCCGCTGACCGGCCCCGTCGCCGCCTATGGCGATCAGGTGAAGAACGGCGCTCAGACGGCCGTCGACGAGATCAACAAGAAGGGCGGGATTCTCGGAGAGAAGGTCGTTCTCGAACTGGCCGACGATGCCGGCGAACCGAAGCAGGGCGTTTCCGCCGCCAACAAGGTCGTCGGCGACGGCATCCGCTTCGTCGTCGGCCCGGTAACCTCGGGCGTCGCCATTCCCGTTTCGGACGTGCTTGCTGAAAACGGCGTGCTGATGGTTACCCCGACCGCGACGGCCCCCGACCTGACCAAGCGCGGTCTCACCAACGTGCTGCGCACCTGCGGCCGCGACGACCAGCAGGCAGAAGTCGCCGCCAAATATGTGCTGAAGAATTTCAAGGACAAGCGCGTCGCCATCGTCAACGACAAGGGCGCCTACGGCAAGGGCCTCGCCGATGCCTTCAAGGCGACGCTGAACGCCGGCGGCATCACCGAAGTCGTCAATGACGCGATCACGCCTGGTGACAAGGATTTCAGCGCGCTCACCACCCGCATCAAGTCCGAGAAGGTCGACGTGGTCTATTTCGGCGGCTACCACCCGGAAGGCGGCTTGCTGGCCCGCCAGCTGCATGACCTCGCCGCCAACGCGACGATCATCGGCGGCGATGGCCTCTCCAACACCGAATTCTGGGCAATCGGCACGGATGCGGCAGCAGGCACGATCTTCACCAACGCTTCGGACGCCACCAAGAGCCCGGATTCCAAGGCCGCAGCCGACGCGCTCGCCGCCAAGAACATCCCGGCCGAGGCCTTCACGCTGAACGCCTATGCCGCCGTCGAGGTGCTGAAGGCCGGCATCGAGAAGGCCGGCAGTGCCGAGGATGCGGAAGCCGTCGCGACCGCGTTGAAGGACGGCAAGGAGATCCCGACTGCCATCGGCAAGGTCACCTACGGCAAGACCGGCGACCTGACCTCGCAGAGCTTCTCGCTCTACAAGTGGGAAGCCGGCAAGATCGTCGCCGCCGAATAAACCATCGCTGACCGTCGACGGCCGGGCGCCCGTACGGCGCCCGGTCTCGTTTTGCGGCACTCGCTTGTGGCGGCAGATCGGTTATAAGTTTTGAAATCGGTTGTAATGTGAGCAATGCCATGACCACCAAGCTCGAACGTCTCATCGACCAGGGCGTCGGCCGCGTGCCGGCCGATATCGTACTGAAGGGTGGCCGTTTCTTCAATCTGGTCACCGGCGAACTCGTCCTGTCGGACATTGCCATCGGCGCCGATCGCATCGTCGGAACCTCAGGTAGCTACGAAGGTGAAACCGAGATCGATATATCGGGCAGGATCGTCGTTCCCGGCTTCATCGACACGCATCTGCATATCGAATCTTCGCTCGTCACACCCCATGAATTCGATCGCTGCGTTCTGCCTTATGGTGTCACCACCGCCATCTGCGATCCGCACGAAATCGCCAATGTGCTGGGAACCGCCGGCATCGAATTCTTTCTCGAATCGGCGCTGGAGACGATCATGGACATCCGCGTCCAGCTCTCCTCCTGCGTTCCGGCGACGCATCTCGAAACCTCCGGCGCCGACTTGCCGATCGAGCGCCTCCTGCCCTTCCGCCACCATCCGAAGGTCATCGGCCTCGCCGAATTCATGAATTTCCCCGGCGTGATCCATAAGGATCCCGTCTGCATGGCCAAGCTCGACGCCTTCCAGGGCGGCCATATCGATGGTCATGCGCCGCTGCTGTCCGGCAATGACCTCAACGGTTACCTCGCCGCCGGTATCCGAACCGAGCATGAATGCACGACTGCCGGCGAAGCGATGGAAAAGATCCGGAAGGGCATGCACATCCTCGTGCGCGAGGGTTCGGTATCCAAGGATCTCGCGGCGCTGATCCCCATTATCACCGAGCGGCTTTCACCCTTCCTCGCGCTCTGTACCGACGACCGCAATCCGCTCGATATCGCCGAACAGGGTCATCTCGATCACATGATCCGCACGTCCATCGGAAGCGGCGTCGAGGCCCTGGCGATCTACCGCGCCGCCTCGATTTCGGCTGCCCGCGCCTTCGGTCTGAGGGACCGCGGACTGGTCGCGCCTGGTTGGCGCGCCGATCTGGTGGTACTCGACAGCCTGGAAGACTGCCGCGCCGACATGGTCTTTTCCGCTGGCCGCCGCGTCACGGATGCGCTCTTTTCCTCGCGCAGACCGGTTGCCCCGATCGGCCTCGACAGCGTCAAGGCTCGGCCGGTCAACGCCGCCCATTTCGGCGTCCCGGTCGCCGAAGGCGAAACGCCTGTCATCGGCGTCATCCCGGGCAAGATCATCACCGAGCATCGTCGCTACCGCCTGCCCGTCAGCGGCAACGAGACTGCGGTCGATCTTGCCAATGACATCATCAAGGTCGCCGTCATCGAGCGCCACGGCAAGAACGGCAACCACGCCAACGGCTTTGTCCAAGGCTTCGGCCTGAAGAAGGGTGCGATCGCCTCGACCGTCGGCCATGATAGCCACAATATCTGCGTCGTCGGCGTCAGCGAGGACGACATGGCGCGCGCCGCAAACCGCCTCGGCGAGATCAAGGGTGGCTTCGTGGTCGTCGAAGACGGCAAGGTCACCGGCGAAATCGCCCTGCCGATCGCCGGTCTTATGAGCCTTGAGCCCTACGAGACTGTCCGCGATACGCTGCACCATCTGCGAAAAGCCGCCTTGGCGCTGGGCGCCACGCTGGAAGAACCCTTCCTCCAACTCGCTTTCCTGCCGCTGCCGGTCATCCCGCACCTGAAGATATCCGACCGCGGCATGGTGGACGTGGGCAAGTTCGCGCTGATTGGGTGACGGCATCCTTGGCAAATTCGGCGACAGCGCTTATTTTGCGGTAACGTTGGAGCCGATCATGACGAAGCTGGAACAGATTGAAAAAATCGTTACCGAACTCGATAAGTACGAGTTCGAAGCCTTTTCGGCGTGGTTTGAAGCCCTTCAAGCCGAACGCTGGGACAGGCAGATGGAAGCGGACGCAGCGAGTGGCAAACTCGATCATCTCGCCGAGAAAGCCTTTACCGATTTTCGTGGCGGAAAGACAAGACGGCTTTGAAGCACCACGCCACTCCCGCTTTCTGGGAGGCCTATGACTGCTTGCCTGAGCAGATACGGAAGTTGGCCAACGGAAACTTCGATTTGCTCAAACAAGATCCCAGGCATCCCTCCTTGCATTTCAAGCGCGTCGGCCGCTTCTGGTCGGCGCGCGTCGGCACATCCTGGAGAGCTTTAGCGGTCAGGGATGGAGATGACATCATCTGGTTTTGGATCGGCTCGCATGCAGATTACGATAAGCTTCTGAAATAGCCGTCAAACCCGCGCGCAAAACCCGTCCAGCGCAGCAAGCTTCACCAGCCCCGCGTCAGCCACCGCCTCGAAGCCCGGCATCTCAAGCGGTTCCCCGCGCACCATGCCATCAGGCAGGCGGAATTCCGCCGGTTTGCGCGCCAGGTTGAAAACGAAGAGCAGTTTTTCTCCGCCCTTTTCGCGGGTGAAGGCGAGCAGATCCTGGTTGGTGCCGATGAAAGTCATGTCGCCGTCGATCAACGCCGGATGGCTCCTCCGGAATGCAAGCGTCTTGCGGTAGTGATGCAGCACCGAGCTGTCGCTCGCCTCCTGCGTGTCCACGGAAAGCGCTGCCTGCTCGTAAGGCACCGGCAGCCAGCTCTTCTCGGCCGAGGTGAAGCCTGCATGCGCCTTGCCGGCTTCCCAAGGCATCGGCGTGCGGCATCCGTCGCGGCCCTTGAAGGCCGGCCAGAAGCGGATGCCGTAGGGGTCGCGCAGGTCTTCGAAGGCGAGCTCCGCCTCCGGCAGGCCGAGCTCCTCGCCCTGATAAAGGCAGATCGAACCGCGCAGCGCCGCAAGCACCGAGATCGCCAGCTTGGCGATGACAGACCGCTCTTCCTCCGTTCGCGCGAAACGGCTGACATGGCGCATGACGTCGTGGTTGGAAAAAGCCCAGCAGACCCAGCCGTCCGTGACGGCCTTCTGGAAGGCCTCGACGCAGCCGCGAATATGCTCGGCGGTGAAATCCGGCCCGAGGAGATCGAATGTGTAGCACATGTGCAGCTTGTCGCCGCCACTCGTATAGGCGCCAACCGTCTTCAGCGAACGAGCGCCATCGCCGACTTCGCCGACGGTTGTACGATCTTCGTACTGATCGAGCAGCGCCCGGAAGCGCTTGAGGAAATCGACATTTTCCGGCTGCGTCTTGTCATAGAGGTGGTTCTGCATGCCGTAGGGGTTGGTGTCGGGCGCATCGAGGCCGCCGTCGCTGGTATCGGGCTCATGCGGCGGATTGCTTCGGAGCTGCTTGTCGCAGAAATAATAGTTGACCGTATCCAGCCGGAAGCCGTCGACGCCGCGGTCGAGCCAGAACTTCACCGTCTCCAGCACCGCCTCCTGCACGTCTGCGCTGTGGAAATTGAGGTCGGGCTGCGAGGTCAGGAAATTGTGTTGGTAATATTGCCGGCGCACACCGTCCCATTCCCAGCCCGGCCCGCCGAAGATCGACAGCCAGTTGTTCGGCGCCGTACCGTCAGGCTTCGGGTCGGCCCAGACATACCAGTCCGCCTTTGGATTGGTCCGGCTCGACCGGCTCTCGACGAACCAGGGATGCCGGTCGGAAGTGTGCGAGATCACCTGGTCGATCACGACCTTGATGCCGAGCCTATGCGCTTCGGCCATCATCTCGTCGAAATCATCAAGCGTCCCGAAGATCGGATCGACGTCGCAATAATCGGAAACGTCGTAGCCCATGTCGGCCATCGGCGATTTGAAGAAGGGCGAGAGCCAGATCGCGTCGACGCCGAGGCTGGCTATATGCGGCAGCCGGCGGGTGATTCCCCTGAGATCGCCGAGCCCATCGCTGTTGGTGTCCTGAAACGAGCGCGGATAGACCTGATAGATTACCGCGCCGCGCCACCAGTCCGCACTCCTGCCTGCCTGCAATGCCATCGGCTACATCTCCTGCCTCGTTTGCGCTCGCCACACTAAAGCGGACGAAACAAAAGACAACCATGTGAAGCCTTTATGAAGGCCCTGCGAAGGCAGCGGCGGGTCGTCGCGATCCGACAAGGGGGAGACGTATATAGGCTTGTCCACAACCCGTTTATACCCTCCGGATTTGGGGTTGCAACGCGAAGCCTTTGCGATAATGTGCGCACTGACCTGTACGTAAGAGGTCAAACACCGGGAACAAATGTCTAATAAAGGCGCAAAGCCTAGAAAGGTGGACCCACCATGAACCATTTCGGGAAAAAATTTCTCGCCTCTGCAATGCTTGGCACATTGCTGGCGTTTTCGGCCCATGCGGCCACGCTCAACATTCACAATGGTGGCGACCCGCAGTCGCTCGATCCGCAGAAGCTTTCCGGCGACTGGGAGAACCGTATCGCCGGCGACATTTTCGAAGGTCTCGTCACCGAGGACGCCAAGGACAATCCGGTCCCCGGTCAGGCTGAAAGCTGGACGATTTCGCCTGACGGCAAGGTCTACACCTTCAAGCTTCGCGACGGCATCAAGTGGTCCGATGGCCAGCCGGTAACGGCAGGAGACTTCGTCTTCGCCTTCCAGCGCCTCGTCGACCCGAAGAATGCCGCCGACTATGCCTATCTGCAGTTCACCATCAAGAACGCGGAAAAGATCAACAAGGGTGAGATCACCGACCTCAACCAGCTTGGCGTTAAGGCGATCGACGACAAGACGCTCGAAATCACGCTTGAAAATGCCACCCCTTATTTCCTCAATGCCCTGATGCATTACACTGCCTATCCGCTGCCGAAGCATGTCGTCGAGGCGAAGGGCCAGGATTGGGTCAAGATTGGCAACATCGTCACCAACGGCCCCTACAAGCCGGTCGAATGGGTTCCGGGCTCGCATGTCACCACAGTCAAGAATGATCAGTGGTATGACACCAAGGACCTGAAGATCGACGGCGCGAAGTTCTTCGTGCTTGAAGACCAGGAAGCCGCGCTGAAACGCTACCGCGCCGGCGAATTCGATATCCTCACCGATTTCCCGACCGACCAATACGAATGGATGAAGAAGAACCTGCCTGGCCAGGCGCATGTCGCCCCCTTCTCCGGCCTCTACTATTACGTCGTCAACTCGCAGAAGCCGCCCTTCAGCGACAAGCGCGTCCGCCAGGCACTCTCCATGGCGATCAACCGTGAAGTCATCGGCCCGCAAATCCTCGGCACCGGCGAACTGCCTGCCTATTCTTGGGTTCCGCCAGGCACGGCGAATTACGGCGAGCCGGCCTATGTCAGCTGGAAGGACCTGCCCTATAGCGAGAAGGTCGCCGAAGCCAAGAAGCTTCTGACCGAAGCCGGTTTCGGCCCGGACAAGCCGCTGCACGCCGTGCTGAGCTACAACACCAACGACAACCACAAGCGCATTGCCGTCGCCATCGCCTCCATGTGGAAGCCGCTCGGCGTCGATGTCGAGCTCGTCAACGCCGAAACCAAGGTGCATTACGACCAGATGCAGCGTGGCCAGGTCGAAATCGGCCGCGCCGGCTGGCTCGCCGACTACAACGACCCGGACAACTTCCTGAACCTCCTGGTGACAGGCGTGCAGATGAACTACGGCCGCTGGTCCAATCCCGAGTACGACAAGATGATCAAGGAAGGCAACGCCGAGACGGATCTCACCAAGCGTGCCGCGATCTTCAAGAAGGCCGAACAGTTAGCGCTCGATGAGTCCGCCGCTCTGCCGATCTACTACTACGTCTCGAAGAATGTCGTTTCGCCGAAGATCGAAGGCTTCGTCGATAACATTCAAGACATCCACCGCACCCGCTGGCTGTCGATGAAAGAGTAAGGGAAAACGGTCCTTTCCGCGCGTTGCGGAAAGGACCGGCCCACGATCATGATCAAATATGCCCTCCGTCGCCTGCTGTCGACGATCCCCGTCATGTGGATCGCCGTGACAGCCTCGTTTTTTGTTTTGCGCCTTGCCCCCGGCGGCCCTTTCGATGGCGAAAGGCCATTGCCGCCGGTGATCCTGAAGAACCTTGCGATCCACTACAATCTCGACAAGCCGCTCATCCAGCAGTACCTGATTTATGTCGGTGACCTGCTCCGAGGCGATCTCGGCCCGTCCTTCGCCAGCGAAGATTTCACCGTCGCCCAGCAGATCATGATCGGTCTGCCCTATACCTTCACTATTGGTACGGCCGCCTTCCTGATTGCTATCATTGTTGGCGTGGCCGTCGGCTGTCTTGGGGCGCTCTATCAGAACAAGGCGCCGGATTATATTCTGGGCGCGCTCATCCTGATCGGCGTCGTATTGCCGAACTTCCTGATTGCGCCGATCCTGCAGCTCGTCTTCGGCATCCATCTCGCGTGGTTTCCGGTTGGCGGCTGGGGTGACGGCTCGATCAAATACCTCATCCTGCCGATCGTCGTGCTTGCCCTGCCGCATGCCGGCCGTATCTCGCGCATCACGCGCGGCTCGATGATCGAAGTCATGAACCAGAACTTCATCCGCACCGCCAAGGCCAAGGGCATCGGCCCGCGGCTCACCGTGATGCGCCATGCGCTGAAACCTGCGCTGATGCCTGTTGTCTCCTACCTCGGGCCGGCCGCAAGTTACCTTCTCACCGGCTCGCTGGTTGTCGAGAGCATCTTCGGATTGCCCGGCATCGGCCGCTATTTCGTCAACGCAGCGCTGAACCGTGATTACGGCATGGTTCTCGGCACCGTCATCTTCTACATGATGCTGATCGTGTTCCTGAACCTTCTCGTCGATATCGCCTATGCGTGGCTCGATCCGAAAGTGAGAAACAGATGATCCTCAACCCCGCAAAGCGCGAGCTGCTCGCGCAGGAGCTGCTGGAGGCGGAAGGCCTTGCGCCTGAAAGCCGCTCGCTCACCAAGGATGCCTTGCGCCGCCTCGGGCGCAACAAGGCCGCCGTCCTGTCGATCGTCGTGTTGACGGTTCTGATCCTCGCCGCCTTTCTCGGCCCGTGGTTCATTCCCTTCAACTACGAGGATCCGGATTGGGCGGCTTTCCGCATCCCGCCCTCGATCGAGACAGGCCACTATTTCGGTACCGACCCGAATGGCCGCGACCTTCTCGCCCGCGCCCTTTACGGCACCCGCGTCTCGCTGGCCGTGGCGCTGACGGCGACCGTCGTCTCCGTCTTCATCGGCGTGCTCTACGGTGCGGTATCGGGATATATCGGCGGCAGGCTGGATGCGATCATGATGCGCTTCGTCGATATCATGTATGCGCTTCCCTATATCCTCTTCGTCATCCTGCTGATGGTGATCTTCGGCCGCAACGTCTATCTGCTCTTTGCCGCCATCGGCGCACTGGAATGGCTGACCATGGCCCGCATCGTGCGCGGCCAGACGCTGTCGATCAAGCATCGCGAATTCATCGAAGCGGCCCGCGCATCCGGGCAGCGGCCGTTCAAGATCATCATCAAGCACATCATCCCGAACCTTGTCGGACCGGTGGTCATCTTCGCAGCGTTGACCGTGCCTGAAATCATCGCCACCGAAAGCTTCCTTTCCTATCTCGGCTTCGGCGTGCAGGAACCGCTGACCTCGCTCGGCACGCTGATCGCCGAGGGAACCGATGCCATGGAAAGCATGCCGTGGCTGCTGGTCTTCCCGGCAAGCTTCCTCGTGGCCCTGTTGCTCAGCCTGCTCTTCATCGGCGACGGCCTGCGCGACGCGTTCGACCCGAAGGATCGCTAAAAATGCTCCACGAAACACAAAAAGACACCCTTCTCGAACTCAAAGACTACTCGATCACCTTCAAAACGCCGGATGGAGAGGTGAAGGCGGTCTCCAACATGAACCTGACGGTCAGGCGCGGCGAACGCATCGCCATCGTCGGCGAGTCCGGTTCCGGCAAGAGCCAGACCTTCCTCGGCATCATGGGCCTGCTTGCCAAGAACGGCAAAACAACGGGACAGGCGCTGCTCGAAGGCAAGGACGTGCTGGCGCTGAAGCCGCGCGAGCTCGACCAGATCCGCGGCAAGGACATGGCCATGGTCTTCCAGGACCCGATGACCGCCTTAAACCCCTCGCTGAAGATTTCAAGGCAACTGACGGAACAGCTTGAGGTTCACGGCGGGCTGACGGCACGCGCCGCATCCACTGCTGCCCTCGACATGCTCAAACGCGTCGGCATCCCCGACCCGACGCGGCGCTTCCACCTCTACCCGCACGAACTCTCGGGCGGCATGCGCCAGCGCATCGTCATCGCCATGGCGCTGCTCACCCGGCCGAAGCTATTGATCGCCGACGAGCCGACGACAGCGCTCGACGTCACAATCCAGGCGCAGATCCTTGATCTATTTAACGATCTGACGGCGGAGATGAACACGGCGCTGATCATGATCACCCACGATCTCGGCGTCGTTGCCGGCCTCGCCGACCGCGTCGCCGTCATGTATGCCGGCCGCATCGTCGAGGAGGCGCCCGTCGACGAACTCTTCGACAACCCCGCCCATCCCTATACCGCAGCGCTGCATGCCTCGATCCCGCGCCCGGACCAGGACGTCGACGACCTCGTCGTCATTCCCGGCCGTCCGCCGAACCTGCAGCACCTGCCGAAGGGCTGCAATTTTTCGCCGCGCTGTTCGCAGGTCCAGGACGATTGCATCGACCGCCCGCCACCGCTCGAAACGCTGGCGCTGCGCCATTGCGCGGCCTGTTACCACCCCTTTCCCCGCCGCGAGGAGCTGTTGAACCATGGCTGATCGATCGCTTCTGAGGGTCGAGAATCTGACGACCCAATTCGAACTGCCGGCGAAAGGCCTCTTCAAGCCGCCGATCTTCCTGACCGCCGTCAACAATGTCAGCTTCGACCTCAGCGAAGGTCGCACGCTCGGGATAGTCGGCGAATCCGGCTGCGGCAAGTCGACGCTCGGCCGTTCCATCCTGCGGCTGCTGAAATCGCAGAAGGGCCGCATCCTCTGGCAGGGCCGCAACCTGCTCGACCTCACGGATGAGGAGATGCGCGCCGCCCGCCGCGACATGCAGATCATCTTCCAGGATCCGATCGCCTCGCTCGACCCGCGGATGACGGTCGGCGATATCATCGCCGAGCCGCTCACCGTCTTCGAGCCGAAGCTTACGAGGGCCGAGCGCACCGAACGCGTCCGCGACATCATGACCGCCGTCGGCCTGGTGCCGGAGATGATCAACCGCTATCCGCACGAATTCTCCGGCGGCCAGGCGCAACGCATCGGCATCGCCCGCGCGGTGGTCACCAAGCCGAAGCTCATCATCTGCGATGAGCCGGTTTCGGCCCTCGACGTCTCGATCCAGGGACAGGTGATCACGCTTCTGCGCAAGCTGCGCAAGGAATTCGGCCTGACGCTGATCTTCATCAGCCACGACCTCTCCGTCGTGCGCCTGATCTCCGACGATGTGCTGGTACTCTATCTCGGCAGGGTGGTGGAAGCCGGCGACTGCGCCACCGTCTTCGATCATCCCGCCCACCCTTATACGCAGGCGCTGTTTTCCGCCGCGCCGGTCCCGGATCCGAAACTTGCACGGCTGCGCACGCGCATCCGCCTGCAGGGCGATCCGCCGTCGCCGCTCAACCCGCCGAAAGGCTGCGTCTTCTCACCGCGCTGCTGGAAGGCGACCGACATCTGTCGCACCGAAATGCCGCCAACAGAGCAGGTCCGCCCCGGCCAGACAGCCGCCTGTTATCATATGGACAGGCCGTGAATGGAACGGCGGTCGCGCAAGCGGCCGTCAGCTCATAAGAATGCCCAGTGCGCCATCCGTTTCGGAGCGAAGCAGACTTATTTTGGTGTCTAAAGACCCTGATAAGAAAGCCTTTATAAGCATGTGTTATCCCATTTCGGCCTAATCGCAAGCCAGGGGAACGCATATATGAAATCGAAAATATCAGGTGTATTCGCACTTACCGCGGCCATGATTGCCGTCTCCGCCGTTTCGTCGCATGCCGAAGATCTGACGTTCAAGCTCATCAACGGAACGAACTCCGTGCTGACGCGCTTCTACAGCTCGCCGACCGGCGTCGACAACTGGGAAGAAGACGTCTTCGGCGAGAACGTTCTCGATCCGGGCGAAACCATGGATATCACCATCGCCGACGGCCGAACCGTCTGCAAATACGACATGCGCTTCGAATTCGAGGAAGACTCAAACCTCGAAACCACCGAAGATACGCAGGACCTTTGCGCGATGGGCAGCTACACCATCCACGAATAGGTATTAAGAGCCCGCCTTCGCCTCGTCCGTGAAGGCGGGCTTTCATCTCTCGTGATATCGACGCTTGTCACTCTGCCCGGCTCCGCGTATCAGCGATTGTGCGCCAATTCAAAGTGATAGCGCGTCCTGTTGGACGCGCGGCGCCCTAAATGCCGGGAGGACAGAGTGAGCGGACGGTTTCTATCGATCGGTGAATGCATGGTGGAACTCTCGCAAGCAGGCGACGGCCTGCTGCGCAAGGGCTTTGCCGGCGATACCTTCAACACCGCCTGGTATGCCCGCGCCTGCCTTGCCGCCGACTGGTCGGTCGATTATTTCACCGCCCTCGGTGACGACGCCATGTCGGATGAGATGCTGGCCTTCATCGACACGTCAGGCATCGGCACGAGCCTCATCCGCCGTATCCGGGGCAGGACGCCCGGCCTCTATATGATCAACCTGAAAAATGGCGAACGCTCCTTCAGCTACTGGCGCGACAGCTCGGCCGCCCGCAGCCTGGCTGCCGATCCGGACAGTCTGCGCGAGGCGGTGGAAAGCGCTGCCGTCATCTATTTCTCCGGCATCACCCTTGCCATCCTGCCGCATGAGGATGCCGAGACGCTGCTCGCCGAAGTTCGTCGCGCCAAGGCCGCCGGCAAGCTCGTCGTCTTCGATCCAAACATCCGCCCGCGCCTCTGGTCGAGCTACGACGTGATGCACACGACAATTAGCGAAGGCGCCCGCTCCGCCGTGCTCGTCATGCCGAGCTTCGACGACGAGGCCGCCCATTTCGGCGATGATTCCATCGAGGCGACGATCCATCGCTATCGCGCGCTAGGTGCCATCGATATCGTCGTCAAGAACGGCGCTGACGGTGTCACGCTGAATTTTGCCGGCGAGCAAACCTTCGTTCCGGCCGAAAAGGTGAAGAAGGTGGTCGACACGACCAGCGCCGGCGACAGCTTCAACGGCGCGTTTCTCGCACGGTATCTCGAAGCAGGCGATGCTCCTGCCGCCGCCCGTTTCGCAGCAAAGGTCGCTGCCCGCGTCGTCAGCGAACATGGTGCATTGGTCGTAAAGGAAAAGCTTGGATTGGATGGCAGCCAAGCCTCGTGAACTTTCAGCTTACCGAGCTTTAGGTCTTGGTGACGCAGTATGAACGCCATGTGCGGGCGCGCTCCGCTTTGTCGGCGTCCTTGCCTCGCGACCGGGGAAATCAGGACTTCGTCGGCCGGTCGGATTCGCGAACCGCCTCGTCATGGTACCAGCAGCTGTCGAGCGCCGCATCGCAGACTTCGGCTGCCTCGCGCTCCATCAGGCGGGCGCGTTCGAACCGGTTGGCGTTGCGTATCGCCTTGACGGGAAACTGGTAGATCGTTGCGGAATCACGGTGGAAACCGGTGGGCATGAGATCGCCTCCATTCAGCTCGGCGCATCAACATTTCAGGACCGCTACCATAGCATAATGCACATAGTTTATGCAAATTGCACAAAATAAGAGCAATGTTGCAATTGTAGCCGGTCGGCATGCTGTCTCGACCAAAAGCTTCCGCCAATTTGTTTAACACTTCATCATTTCAGCTTAACGCCGCAATTTTCATCCGGTTCCAGATGGAAAAGGTGCGTTTCGATGGCCGATACCGCCTGCGAGCGTTAAAAACAGCCCGATTATCCAAAAGGGAAAAAATCGGTCGGTACGCTGATTCGCGATTTTTCTTTCGCGGGGCGCCAAAACTGGCACGCTACGTGCTTTTAAAGCGTCATCCCTGGCGATCGGATGCGCTTGCGCGCCGAGATTGCCTCCGGATTTGCTCACCTTTGTAGCACTGAGAGAGTCGCGATGACAAAATTTAAGCTCGAGTACATTTGGCTCGATGGGTACACACCGGTACCGAACCTGCGTGGCAAGACGCAGATCAAGGAATTCGATGAATTCCCGACGCTGGAGCAGCTTCCGCTGTGGGGCTTCGACGGTTCGTCGACCATGCAGGCCGAGGGCCGCAGCTCTGACTGCGTGCTGAAGCCCGTCGCCATTTATCCCGATCCGGCCCGCACCAACGGCGCTCTCGTCATGTGCGAAGTCATGATGCCGGATGGCGTTACGCCGCACGCATCGAATGCCCGCGCGACCATCCTCGACGACGAAGATGCTTGGTTCGGCTTCGAACAGGAATATTTCTTCTACCAGAACGGCCGTCCGCTCGGCTTCCCTGAGCAGGGCTACCCGGCTCCGCAGGGACCCTATTACACTGGCGTCGGCTACTCGAACGTCGGCGACGTTGCCCGCGAAATCGTCGAAGAGCACCTCGACCTCTGCCTCGCTGCCGGCATCAACCACGAAGGCATCAATGCCGAAGTGGCCAAGGGTCAGTGGGAATTCCAGATTTTCGGCAAGGGCTCCAAGAAGGCCGCCGACCAGATCTGGATGGCACGCTACCTGCTGCAGCGCCTGACCGAAAAGTACGGCATCGACATCGAGTATCATTGCAAGCCGCTCGGCGACACCGACTGGAACGGCTCGGGCATGCATTGCAACTTCTCGACCAAGTACCTGCGCGAAGTCGGCGGTAAGGAATATTTCGAAGCGCTGATGGCGCAGTTCGACAAGAACCTCATGGACCACATCGCGGTCTACGGCCCCGATAACGACAAGCGCCTGACCGGCAAGCACGAGACGGCTCCGTGGAACAAGTTCTCCTACGGCGTTGCCGACCGCGGTGCTTCGATCCGCGTGCCGCACTCCTTCATCAAGAACGACTACAAGGGCTATCTGGAAGATCGCCGCCCGAACTCGCAAGGCGACCCCTACCAGATCGCTTCGCAGGTTCTGAAGACGATCTCGGAAGTTCCGACTGCAAGCTCGGCCTCCGCTGCCGCTTAACTTCCCGAACGGCGCCGGTCCTCGATCGGCGCCGTGACCTTCTTTTTCCCGTATGAAAACCGCCGCCGGCTACCGACATAATCGGGGCGATCGGTCAGGCGAAAGCCCTGCAATCCATGCAATATGGGCTGTAATATTTCCATCATGGTCATGCCTCAAAATAGAGAAGCGGGAATCGCCGTTCCGGAACCCCGCTTTGGGGTTGAGCGTTGGCATATCACTGCAACGCGGATGGAAATCGTGACATGCTGCAACGTCCGGCAAACACTAATAGCGGCGAGAGCTGGGCCAATTCCGCAGCCGCCGGAAACCTGCCCGAGAGGCTGGTGATCGTCACCGATGCCTGGCACCCGCAGGTCAACGGCGTCGTGCGTTCGATCGAGAACACCAACCGCGAACTGGCGAAGATGGGCATCGAGGTTTCGATGGTAACGCCGGAGCGCTTCAACAGCATCCCCTGCCCGACCTATCCTGAGATCCGCCTGTCGATCGCCAATTACCGCCGCATCGCCCGCGAAATTGAAAAGCACAATCCCTCCTACGTGCATATCGCCACCGAAGGTCCGCTGGGACTGACCGCCCGCCGCTGGTGCCTGAAGAACCGCATGCCGTTTTCGACGAGCTACCACACCCGCTTCCCGGAATACGTTTCCGCGCGCCTGCCGATACCGAAGAGTTGGCTCTACTCCTTCGTCCGCTGGTTCCACAATGGCGGCGCCGGCTGCATGGTAGCGACACCGAGCCTTGCCCGCGAACTGTCGGAAAAGGGCATCCGCAACCTCATGCCCTGGAGCCGCGGCATCGACGCCACGCAGTTCCGTCCGATGGCGCTCGAGGAAAACCCCTTCGGCCTGTCGCGCCCGATCTTCATGACCGTCGGCCGCGTGGCGCTGGAAAAGAACCTGCCGGCATTCCTCGATCTCGATCTGCCCGGTTCCAAGGTCGTCGTTGGCGACGGTCCGGCCCGCGCAGAGCTTGAAAAGCAATATCCCGAGGTCTTCTTCGCCGGCGTGCAGTTCGGCGAGGATCTGGCGAAAGCCTATGCCCAGGCCGACGTCTTCGTCTTTCCCTCGCTCACCGACACCTTCGGCAACACCATCCTCGAAGCACTGGCATCGGGCGTGCCCGTTGCAGCCTATCCGGTCACCGGCCCGCTCGATATCATCGGTGAGGACAGCGAAGTCGGGGCGCTCGACACAAACCTGCAAACAGCCTGCCTTGCCGCCCTCTCCGCCTCGCGTATCAAGGCGCGTGAACTCGCCATGCAATATTCCTGGGAAGCGGCGACGCTGCAGTTCATCAACAATATCCGCGCCGCCAACGGCGTGATCACGCCGAAATGGAAGAAGGCCTGGCAATTTGCCACCAAGTCGCTTCCAAGAAGCAGAAAGCCCGGCGAGACCGCCGGGCCTGTCCCGTCCGCGGACTGATCGCTCTTACTTGTGCAAGGCGCTGTGGACGGCAGGTGTTTCGGCGATGGCGTTTAGAAGCATGAAGCAACTGCGATGCAGCAGACTTCACCCGCTGCCGGCCGAGATCGTGGCGCTGCGCGAGGCGTTGATCGGAAGCGCTGCTGAAGGGCCGGAATGGCTATCGCAGTGTTTATGATACCCCTCTGCCCTGCCGGGCATCTCCCCGACAAGGAGGGAGATCGGATCGGCGTGATGGCTTCCCCAGACAATGATCGGGGCTGATGGGCGTTACGCCGATAGAGGAGAAACGATGGTCAAACCTCCTACCAATCTCCCTCCTTGTGGGGGAGATGAGGGCAGAGGGGGGTGGCCAGACGGCACCGGCCCAACTCCACAAAACGCCACAAATCAGCGTCAACCAAGCCTACGTCCGTCTCTTCTTGCCTTCGAACGGATTGTCAGGCGAGCGGAAATGGATGCGGATCGGCACGCTCGGCATGTCGAAATCGGCGCGCAAGCCGTTGATCAGATAACGCGTATAAGATTCCGGCAGCGCATCCGACCGGGTGCAGGAAATCATGAAGGCCGGCGGGCGGGCTTTGACTTGCGTCATATATTTCAGCTTGATGCGGCGGCCGGAAACGGCCGGCGGCGGATGCTGAATCTGCTGCGTCTCCAGCCAACGGTTGAGCCGCGCCGTCGAGATGCGCTTGTTCCAGACCTTGTCCGTGTCGATGATCGACTGCATCAGCTTGTCGAGCCCCCAGCCGGTCTGGCCGGAGATCGGCACGGCGCGAATGCCGCGCGCCTGCGGCAGCAGCCGGTCGGTCTTTTCGCGCAAGTCGGCAAGCACCGCCTGCCGGTCTTCGATCATGTCCCACTTGTTGAAGGCGAGCACGGCGGCACGGCCCTCGCGCAGCACCAGGTCGACGATCTGCAGGTCCTGTTTCTCGAAGGGGATCGTCGCATCGAAGACGATGACGACGGTTTCGGCAAAGCGGATGGCGCGCAGTGCATCGGCAACCGAAAGCTTCTCCAGCTTCTCGATCACCCGCGCCTTGCGGCGCATGCCTGCCGTATCGAACATCTTGATGGTGCGGCCGCGCCAGTCCCATTCGACCGAAATAGAATCGCGAGTGATGCCCGCCTCCGGTCCGGTCAAAAGCCGATCCTCGCCGAGGAAGCGATTGATCAGCGTCGATTTGCCGGCATTCGGCCGGCCGACGATCGCCACCCGGAGCGGCTTGGTCTCATCATAGGCCGGCTCCTCGTCCTCGTCGCTGCCCTCGCCTTCGGTCTGCGGAATGTCGACGTCAGTGACGGCGACATCCTCCTTGGCGGGATAGGCTCGGTCCTCGCCGATTGCCGCAACGATGGCGTCGCGCAGGTCGAGCATGCCCTGCCCATGTTCGGCCGAAATCGGCGTCGGTTCGCCGAGCCCGAGCGTATAGGCGTCGTAAAAACCGCTGTCTGAGCCGCGCGCCTCGGATTTGTTGGCAACGAGCACCACCGGCTTGCCGCGCCGGCGCAGCATTTCGGCAAGGTCGGTGTCGACGGGCGTCAGTCCGCTCTTGGCGTCAACGACGAAGAGCGAAAGATCCGCCTCGTCGATCGCCGCTTCCGTCTGCGCCCGCATCCGGCCCTGCAGGCTCTCCGCGTCGGCCTCTTCCAGACCAGCCGTGTCGATGATCGTGAAAGTCAGGCCCATCAGCCGCGCATCGCCCGGCCGACGGTCGCGGGTTACACCCGGCGTGTCATCGACAAGCGCCAGCTTCTTGCCCACCAGCCGGTTGAAAAGTGTCGACTTGCCGACATTCGGGCGACCGACGATGGCGACCGTGAAACTCATTCTTTTTCCTTAAGCTCAGCCCTGAGCGGCGGGCGCCTTGCCGGATGCAGTAATCAGATCAAGCATCATATGGGCGCGATTGGCAATATTGCGCGGGCTGTCGGTATCGTCGACGATCGACTGGAACCACTGCCGCGCCTGCGCCATGTTGCCGGCCTTATAGGCGGCAAGGCCGAGTGCCTCACGCGCCGAATGGCGGAAGGCGTTGCCCGGTACGGCCATTTCCTCGATGGCCGCCGAAACCTGCTCGTAAGAGCCGTTCTCGATGAGCAGCCAGCCTGCACGCATCTTGGCGGCATCACGTACGGCCGCGGGAACGCCATTGTCCTTGCCGATCTCGTTGAAGGCGGCGATTGCCGCTGCGCTATCGCCCTTCTGCGCCTGAACGGTCGCGGCCCGCATGCGCGCCAGCACCGGATAGGCGCCATGGCCTTCCTTCTCGAGCTTGTCGAGCGCGGCGAGCGCCTCGTCGTTCTTGTTCTCGTCGGCAAGTTTCATCGCCGCCAGGAACTGATCGCCGGTGCCCGACGAGCGGTTGTCGTCCCAATACTCGTAGACGACCTTGCCGGCGGTACCGACGACGATCAGGATGGCGACAGCAATGATATAGCGGCCGAACCGGCGCCAGACGCCCTTCATCTGGTCAGACCGCAATTCCTCATTGACTTCACGGATGAAGCTGTCGTCGTTGAATGCCATTCTCGTCTCCGGCCGCGGAAATACCCACACGCTGTGCAAAACGCACATAGTCGGGCCTTCTACTCCATTTTGCCGCCGTTGTAAGGGGGATGTGAAAGATTAGAGCGCCGCGCGTCCAACAGGACGCGCTAAGGACGCTCTAACGCTTTGAATCCGCGCATAATCCTTTCCGAAAATTGGAATCTATTTTCGAGTTATGCGTCGGTCACATGACGAGCGGCGAAACCCCGATCAACCATTCGTGCAGCTCCCAGATGATCAGCGCCCAGACGACGATGCCGATGACAACAGCATAGAGATCGTATTTGGCCGAGACGAACGGCCGGAGCGTGATCTCGCCCGCCCGCTGCCGCCGTTTAAGCGAAATGCGCAGGATGACGCCCCAGGCGAGAAAAGCGCCAAACAGCAGCACCGACGATGTCTCGCCATTGGCGAGCAGATGCGCCAGCGCCCAGATCTTCACCGACAGCACCATCGGATGTTTGGTCTTGGTCGCGATATGCCCCGCTGGCAGCAGCGAGGCGACGAGACAGATCATCGCGATCAGCATCAGCGTGATTGTTATATGCGCCATCCAGACCGGCGGATTGTAAAGCACGCCGGTCACATGGCGCGCCTGCCCGAAGCCGTAGATCAAAAGGATCAGCGTGGCGATGCTGGCAATCGAATAGACCGCCCGCCAGCCCTTCTCGCCGAGGCTCGCGATCATCGAACGACGAAAGTCCGGCAACACCACCCGCACCAGATGCACCCCGAGGAAAAGTATGATGCCGACGATAAGCAATGTCATTGTGGATCCCTTCCGTGCCGTTTGTCATGGCTTACCGGCTGGCGTGAAAAAACGCCAGCGAGACCGCAGCTTCGCCGCAATTCTATCGGAGGGAAACCGCCAACCAAATTGTCGCGGTGTCCATGTCCCGTCTTCTCCTCTCCACCTGCCTTTCTGTTTCGCTTCTCATCGCGGCAATTGCCGAGGCGGCCGACCGACCGAAACAGCTCGTCATCATTTCCTTCGACGGCGCCCACGACAATGCGCTCTGGTTGAAGAGTCGCCAGATGGCGGCGAAGAACGGCGCCCACTTCACCTATTTTCTCTCCTGCACTTTCCTGATGAACGAGGCGGCGAAGAAGGCCTACCAGGCGCCACACCAGAAACGCGGAAAATCCAATGTCGGCTTCGCCCAGAGCGACGACGAGATCCGCGAGCGCCTCGGCAATATCTGGCACGCCCATCTCGAAGGCCACGACATATCTAGCCACGCCTGCGGCCATTTCGACGGCCGCCTCTGGAGTGAGGCCGACTGGTCGGCCGAATATGCCACCTTTCGCGCGACCTTGAAGAATGCCTGGAGAAGCGTCGGCCTCCAGGAGCCGGCCGGGTGGCAGGATCTGGTCGATCACGGCATCGAGGGCTTTCGCGCGCCCTATCTGTCGGCGACAGCGGGCGCCGACATGATCGCCGCCGAAAAGAAGGCGGGCCTCAGCTATGACGCGAGCCTCGTCACCAAGGGCCCTGCCATGCCTGTCGAGGAAGACGGCATCATCCGCTTCGGCCTGCCGCTGATCCCCGAAGGCCCGAGCGAAAAGCCGATCATCGGCATGGACTACAATCTCTTCGTCCGCCACTCCAAGGGTGAGGAAGACACCGCCGATTCCGCAGAATTCGAGAACCGCGCCTACGCCGCCTTCAAGGAGGCGTTCGACAAGCAATATGCCGGCGCCCGCATTCCGCTCCAGCTCGGCTTCCACTTCGTCGAAATGAACGGCGGCGCCTACTGGCGTGCTCTTGACCGACTGGTCAGCGACGTCTGCCACCGAACGGATGTGGCTTGCGTCAGCTATTCGGAAGCGATCCCGATGATCGAGGTGCGCGGAAAATTGCAACAGACGTCGGGGCTCTGAAGAGCCAATTATCTGGACGAACCGACGTGCCGTGCGGCCCCCTCATCCGCCTGCCGGCACCTTCTCCCCGCTGGGGAGAAGAGATTCGTTGCGACGCTGCGATTCCCCCTTCTACCCGGCGGGGAGAAGGTGCCGGCAGGCGGATGAGGGGGCCGCACGCGCCGACATTTCGATTACGGACAAGCCCCGCCCATCAACCGTCAGCGTGCACGACGCCCGTCTCACGCTCCAGGTAGCGCTGGTCGATTTCAGGCAGCGGTTCGTCGTCGATTGCGGCCTCGAAGGCCTTGAGGCGTTTGTGGATCGACAGAAGCTCGATGATCGTCGTCCAGGAGTTGACGAGATACTGGAACGAGTTGCTGACCTGGCCGAATGCGGTCGAGATCTGCTGGAAGATACCGTAAGTGATAGTGCCCGCCACGATCGTCGGCACTAGCATGAAGACCACGAAGAGCGCGTCGGCCTGGATGTAGAAATAACGGGCGACATTGAAATACATGTAGTGGAAATACATGCGGTAATAATTGCGACGGACGTTACCGAACAGCTCCCTGACTGTCAGCGGGTCAGCCCGTTCCGCATGGTCCTCGCCATAGACGAGCTCCTTGCGATAAGCTGCTTCGACGCGCTGGTTGCGGAAATTCAGCCCCGGCAGCTTAATGCCGGCGACCGCCAGCAGAAGCGTGCCGAACGCCGACCAGAACAGCGCCAGCCAAAAGAGCGAGTTCGCCACCGGCCCAATGAACGGCAGTTCGGTCACGTAATGCGACAGCGCCAGAAGGATCGGAAGGAATACCACGAGCGTCATCACCGAGTTGATCAGGCTGATACCAAGACCTTCGAGCGTGCTCGAAAAGCGCATCGTATCTTCCTGAACGCGCTGGGAGGCGCCTTCGATATGACGAAGCTTTTCCCACTTCGACATGTAGAAATTGTTCATCGCCGTTCGCCAGCGGAAGATGTAATGGCTGGTGAAGAAGTCGGTCATGATCGACACGAACATGCTGAGGAATGCGATCTGGCAGAAGACCCACATCAAGGTGTAGAAATTCTCGACGGAAATGCCTGGCTGCTTCGACAATGCGTTCTGCAGAAGGTCACCAAACGGCCGGCGCCAGTTATTGATCACAACGCTGATCTGGACGCCGAAGTAGGTCACGAAGATGATCAGTGCCGAACCCCAGATCGACCAGATCTTCCAGGGGTGGTTCAGCGCCCTCAGATGCCATGCACCGCAGAAGATCACCGCCGACAGAAGGAAATAGCTGTAGAACCAGACATTTTCGGGCAGCAGGAAGAACGAAAGGTCGATCGGTTGCTGCTCTTCGGGAACCGGCGCATAGCCAAGCGATACACCGAGACTGGCGGCGAAGAGATACCAGCCGGCAATGGAAATCAGGGTCCAAACAACGAGCGAAGTAAAGAACGCCTTTGGCTGCGGAAAAAAGGAATGAAACACGGGAGGCTTTGCTTTCCTGAACTGTGAGTCTCGGGAGTGTCGAACACTGATTGTGCCGGAAACTAAGGCAGTTCGAAGGACGCAGCAATGGGTTCGGCCGATTGTTACGGAGATGTAACCGGTTAAGCGATTTTCTTGATCACCGGCATCACCAGCGCTGCGCAGACGACGAGGGCCACGGCGGCGATCACTGTGGGGACGGTGAAGCTGCCTGCGCGCTCGGCGATCCAACCGGCAACGACAGGCCCGACGATCTGGCCGACGCCGAAGGCAGCCGTCATCATCGCCAGGATCCGCCGCGGACTGTCAGGCGAAAGTTTGCGGCCGATCTGCAGTCCGTAAGCGGTGATCGCCAGGAACGTCGCCCCGAACAGCGCTCCACCGATCAGCGGTGCGACGGAAGGTGGCAGCGCCACCGTCGCGAGCACCCCGGCGGCCTCGACCAGAAGAGCTGCGACATAGACCCCGCCAAGCCCGAGCGGCCGGACCAGAGGCTTCCAGGCAAACAGCGCTACCGCAGCCGTCAAGCCGGCGACGAACCAGCAGAGGAATTCGACGAAGGGTCCCGTTGCAGAAAGGCGCGCGATGGTGACGAGGAAGGTCGCGGTGATGACGTAGCCGAAGCCGAACAGGCCGTAAGACAGCGTCAGCAGCACCATCGGCCGGTGCCAGATGAGCGCCGGCTCCTTGCCTGCCTGCGCCGATTGCGCCGGCGACGACGGCAGCAGCAAGAAAACGACGACAAGGCTTGCCGCGCAATAGAGCGCCCCGCCGATCCAGTCGGCCCGCCAACCGCCCGGCCCGTCGTGAAAGCCGAGGCCGATCAGCAGCACCATAACCGAAGACAGCGCGATACCCGCCCCCGGCCCGCCGAAATGCGCCGCCTGCACATGGTCGTTGCCGGCAGCAGCCCCGTGGCTGAGCACGATCGACGAGGTGAAGACCATCGCAAAGGCACTGGCGACACCGGCCAGGAAGCGAATGATGGCAAAGACGACGACGGAATCAGTGGCCGCCATGGCGGCAAGCAGGATCGCGGTTGCCAGCAGCGACAGCAGCGCCACCAGCCGCTCCCGTCCGGCCGCCCAGCCATAGGCGGCAAGCACGGCACCGACGAGATAACCGACGAAATTCGCCGATGCGATGAAGCCGGCATCTGCCGCCGAAAGCGGCACGCCGCTGATCATACCGGGCAGGATCGGCGTGTAGGAGAAGCGCCCGAAGCCCATGGCAGCGGCCATGGCAACTGCGCCGGCAGCGGCGGTGGAGACGAGGTTCGGTGGGGAGTTTCGGGTGCGGGCCAGCATGCAGCGCTTATCGCGCCGCAGCACCGGCATCACAATCAAGTAATTCTGATCGATCGATCAATTTCCCGAAACGCCGGAAATTTTCACCTTCTCTTGAAAAGAGTTATCTTACGACATATCTTTTACGACATAGTCAACGATACATCTAACGATGAAAGGAAGAACCATGAGAGGTTTTAAAGGCGGCATGTTCGGCGGAGATTTCCGCATGGGCCGCAAATTTGCGGCTGGCGATCTGCAACTGGTCATCCTGGCCCTGCTCGCTGAGCAGCCGCGCCACGGCTACGAATTGATAAAGTTGCTGGAGGAGCGGTCCGGCGGCTTCTACGTGCCGAGCCCCGGCGTCATCTATCCCGCCCTCACCTATCTCGAGGAAACCGGCCTTGCCGAGGTCGAGGTGGAGGGCGCCAAGAAGCTCTACCGTATCACAGAGGCCGGCCGTGGCCGCGTCGAGGAAAACCGCGCCATGATCCTGCATACCTTCGCCAAGCTGGAACGCATCGGCGAGAAGATGGCCCATGTGAAGCGTGTCTTCGAAACCGACCGTCACGGCGCCGACGAAGGCGATGACGGCGATTTCATGCAGGACGGTGGTGATATCCGCGCCGCCCGCATGCTGCTGCGCTCGGCCATGCGGATGCGCTATCCCTGGTCGAAACCCGAAGCCGCCCGCATCGCCGGCATCCTCGAACGCGCCGCCACCGAAATCCTGCAAGGCGGCAGGCCGGGAACGCGGGGCTGAGGACGAGAGCCGAATGGTGAGGCGATCGTTCGTGGCAGGCAAGAAGCGACGTTGCGGCAGGACCCTTCGAGGCTATGCCCTACGGGATTCGCACCTCACGGTGAGGTGCGTTTGAGGATGCCGCAAAGGTGTGGAGAATGCACGGCTTCTGCTGCCAACGCGTGAAGCCTCCAAGAGAGCCTCACCCTGAGGTGCCCCGCAGGGGCCTCGAAGGGCGAGGCGGGTGCTCCCACCCAGCCGGAATAACACCGGCCCCAGCCCTACGCCCGTTCATCCGGCAAGGTCAGAACCACCGGCCCGTTACGTGTCGCCACCACCGTGTGTTCGTATTGCACGGTCGGCGCCTTCGGATCGGCATAGAGCGTCCAGGCATCGTCGCCGCCTTCGGCCCATGTCGCGCCGAGTGAGAGAAACGGCTCAACGGTGAAGACGAGGCCTTCCGTCATCATCCGTTTTTCCGAAGGATCCGGCCAGGTCGAGAGTTCGGCCGGCTCCTCGTGCAGCGAGCGGCCGACGCCGTGGCTCGCCAGATTGGCGACCAGCGTATAGCGGTTCTTCTGCGCGAAGGCACCGACGGCAGTGCCGATCTTCGCCAAGGGTTCGCCCGATTTCACCTGGTTGAGCCCGACCCAGAGCGCCCGCTTGCCGTCGCGGCAAAGCCGCTCGATCTTCGGCTTCACCGGCGGCATCGCGAAGGAGGCACCGGTATCGGCAAAGAAACCATCCTTTTCCGCCGAGACGTCGATGTTGATGAGGTCGCCGGCGCGGATGACGCGCGGGCCGGGAATACCGTGGGCGATTTCCTCGTTGATACTGATGCAGGTGGCACCGGGAAACTGGTAGCAGAACTCCGGCGCCGAGCGCGCGCCCGAATCCTCGAGCACCTTGCGGCCGATCTGGTCGAGCTCCAGCGTCGTCATGCCGGGCTCCATCGCCGCCGCCATCACCTGGATGGCGTTAGCACAGATGCGGCCGATCTCCTTGAGCTTTACCAACTCGTCGTCGTTTGCGATAACCATTCGTCTGTTCCGACCTTGCGCAGGACGGCCGTGGCCGCCCTAGAGCGCCGCGCGTTCGACAGGACGCGCTATAACTTTGAAGTGGCGCACAATCCCTTCCGAAATCGATTCCGATTTTCGTGGGTATGCGCCAATCAAGCCGTGGCTTTCGCCTCTTCGCTGCTATCAGTCAACGCCTTTCTGACGATCGGCGCGACTTTCGTACCGTAAAGCTCGATACCGCGCATGATCTCGGCATGCGGCATCAGACCGATCGCCATCTGCAGCAGAAAGCGATCGTTCTTGAAAAGCGCGTGATGGGCGATGATCTTTTCGGCGACCACCTCGGGATCGCCGACGAAGAGCGCACCGTTCGGCCCGCGCGACATGTCGAAATGCGCCCGGTTCGTCGGCCCCCAGCCGCGCTCGCGGCCGATGCGGTTCATCACCTCGGCCTGAGGTCCGTAAAACTGGTCGGCCGCGGCCTCCATCGTATCGGCAATGAAGCCGTGGACGTTGATGCTGGTCTTCAGCTTCGACTGATCCTGCCCTGCCCGGCGCGCGGCCTCGCGGTAGAGATCAAAGAGCGGCGCAAAACGGCGCGGCTCGCCGCCGATGATCGCCAGCGCCACCGGCAGGCCCAGCGCGCCGGCGCGCGCCACCGACTGTGGCGTACCGCCGACCGCGACCCAGAGCGGCAACGGATCCTGCAGCGGCCTCGGATAAACACCGCGCCCGTTGATCGGCGCGCGAAGCTCGCCCTTCCACTCCACAACCTCTCTGTCGCGCAGCGCCAGCAGCAGATCGAGCTTCTCCTCGAAAAGCTGGTCGTAGTCTTCGAGATTGTAGCCGAACAGCGGGAAGGACTCGATGAAGGAACCGCGCCCGGCCATGATCTCGGCTCGGCCGTTGGAAATCAGGTCGAGCGTCGAAAACTGCTGGAAGACGCGCACCGGATCATCGGAGGAGAGCACGGTGACCGCACTGGTCAGCCGGATGTTCTTCGTCTTGACGGCGGCGGCCGCCAGCGCGACCGCGGGAGCCGACGCCGCATAATCCGGCCGATGATGTTCGCCGAGCCCGAAGACGTCCAGCCCCACCTGATCGGCAAGCTCGATTTCCTCGATAAGATACTTCAGCCGTTCGGCCGCTTCCGCGCCCTTGCTGCGGGAAGGGTTGGGATTGACGTCGGCGAATGTGTAAAGCCCCAGTTCCATTGTCGGCATCCTTTTGAATTCTCGGCTGAGATAAGGATGCCGGGGATGGAGCGCAAATACAAATTCTGGAACGGAATGTTCGACGATTTCGATGGGCGGCATTGTGCTTCGGACGGCCGATGGACTTCACCGCAAGACGGCAAAGAGTCCTTGCGCCGTGGACACGGCGCCGCTGGAGTCTTGTGGCTTGGCTCCCTCTTCTCCCCAGCGGGGAGAAGGTGGCCCGAAAGGTCGGATGAGGGGGCCACCCGGCACTACATCATTGATTGCCCTTCGCTTCCGCTCCGTGCATTCGCGGCTTCGCCGCTCACCCCCTAAACCGCCTGCCGGCACCTTCTCCCCGCTGGGGAGAAGAGATTCGTGGCAGCGTCTTTATCCCGCTTCTCCTCGGCCGGGCAAAAAGATCACGGAGGTTGCGAGCATAGAATAAATCCGGGGCGATCCAGGCCCCGAACCGACCAGAACAATCAATTCGAATCTGAATTCAACGGCTTCGCAGCACCGGCGGAATCATCTTTCGAACCGCCTCAAACCTTGCTTGAACGTCAGGATGACGCGGCCCCGTTACCGCTCACATCTTCGCCAGCAACTCCGCCAGTTGGTCTGCAGCCTTGCCCCATCCTTGGTGGAAGCCCATCTTCTCGTGTGCTTCCTTGTCCTCGGCGCGCCAGTGCAGCGCCTTGGCGGTATATTTGGTGCGACCGTTGCCGAGATCTTCGAGCAGGATGACGCCCGTGAAGAAAGGTTTCTCGGAAGGCACCCAGGCGCTGGTGTAGGCATCGGTGAAGACGATCTTCTCGTTCTCGACGATTTCGAGATAGACGCCACGGTTCGGGTATTGATTGCCCTCGGTGTCATGCATGACGACGACGTTGGAACCGCCGGGGCGGACGTCGAGCGTTGCTTCCGCCACACCCCAGGGACGCGGCACGAACCACTGCTTCAGCAAGGCGGGATCGGTCCAGGCCTTGTAAATCTTCTCGCGTGGCGCGTCGAATTCGCGAACGAGGACGAGTTCATGTTGCGTGCTGGCGGTCATGTCGACATCTCTCCATTTGGATGAAACCTGTTTCCTGTCAGGCTGTTACAAGGACGTGTTGAAGTTCGCTGTTCCGACAACGCACCGGCTTTTTCGCATTTTATTTTGCGATCGGCTGCGTGGCCTCTTCCTGCATCTTGTCGATCTGCCGACGGATATGGGCTGCTTCAGCGGCCGAATGGGCGAGCGCAATGGCGCGGTCGAAGGCTTCTCGTGCCTGGCTGGTCAAGCCAAGCTGCTTCAGCAGCCCGCCCCGTAAGCCGTGATAGTAGAAATAGCCCCCGAGTTTTTCGCCAAGCGGATCGATGAGGTCGAGCGCATCCTGCGCACCCTGGAGCTTGGAGACGACGACGGCCCGGTTTAGCGTTATGACAGGCGACGGCTGGAGACGCTCCAGCGCGCGATAGAGCAGATCGATCTCCACCCAATCTGTATCCTCGGCGCGTTTTGCACGGGAATGAACAGCGGCGATGGCTGCCTGAATCTGATAAGGAGCGGGCTGACGATGGCGCAGCGCCTTGTCGAGCAGCGCTAAAGCCTCGTTGATGAAGGGTTGGTTCCAGAGCGACCGGTCCTGATCTTCGAGCAGCACGATCTCGTCCCCGGCGTTGAAGCGCGCCGGCCGGCGCGAGATCTGCAGGAGCATCAGTGCAAGCAACCCCATCAGCTCCGGTTCCGACGGGAAGATATGCATCATCAACCGAGCTAGCCGGATCGCTTCGTCGCTGAAGGCAGCCGCCTCATGCCTGGGATCCGCCTGGCTGTAGCCCTCGTTGAAGATCAGGTAGATCATCGTGCTGACGATCGAGAGCCGCTCGGCCCTCTCCTGCGGGCTCGGTGTTTCGAAAGGCACACCTGCCCTGGCGACGCGCGCCTTGGCCCGGGTGATGCGCTGTTCCATGGCGCTCTCGGAAACCAGGAAGGCACGTGCGATCTGCGGCACTGAAAGGCCGGAGACGATGCGCAGCGCCAGCGCGATCTGCTGGGTCGCGGGTAGATCGGGATGGCAGCAGATGAACAGCAGCCGCAGAATATCGTCGCGATAATGGGAATCGTCCAGCCGCTCGACGATGTCGCTTTCGGCATCCTCGGTATCGGAGACGACGTCCTCATCCGGCAAAGCCTGGATCTTCGCCCGCTTGCGCACCGCATCGATGCCGCTGTTTCGTCCGACGAAGATCAGCCAGGCCGTGGGATCGCGCGGTGGCCCTTTCTCCGGCCATGTCCGGATCGCCCTCAGACACGCCTCCTGAAACGCCTCTTCCGCGGTATCGAGATTGCGAAAATAGCGCAGCAGCGCGCCGAGCGCCTTCGGGCGGGCAGAGGCAAGCGCGAGGTCGATCCAGGCAATGTCTGTCATGATGAAGCATCTCCGGGCCTGAAGACGTAGAAAGGCCGAATTTCGTAAGAGGTGGAACCTGGATTGACGGATGAAAGCTGCTTCGAGAAGGCGATCGCCTCGTCGAGCGTTTCGAAGTCGACCACGTAGAAGCCGAGAAGCGCCTCTTTCGTTTCCGCAAAAGGCCCATCGATGACCAAGGGCTCGTCCCTGCCCTTGCGCACCGTGGTCGCAGCCGTCGTCGGCATCAGCCGTCCGACAGGGCCGAGCCTGCCGGATGCGGCAAGCGGCTCCTGCACGGCGTAGAGTTTCTCCATGACGGCAGCTTCCTCCTCCTTGGTCCAGGCGAAGACGGTTTCCTCATGGGCGTAACAAAGGATTGCATAAAGCATCGCTCACTCCTCTTTTTGAATGACGAAGGAGTAACCGCTTACCCGACAGGCCGCATCAAAAAATTATTGACCGGAAATTCGTGATCTTCCCGAATACGGCGCCGCAGTAGCCGCAGAAATAGCTGAGCATCTCCCGGGAACGAGTGGAATTATATCGCGGCGCCGCCTGCCCCTTACCCTTCGCTTAGAGTCCGTTTGACCGCGTTCTTCCAACCCTTGAGCTTTGCCGCCCGCACCTTCTCGTCCATCTCAGGCTCAAACCGCCGATCCCGTTTCCACGTCGCCGAAAATTCGTCCCGGTCCGGCCACAGCCCTGCCCGGCTGCCGGCGAGCCAGGCGGCCCCGAGCGCCGTCGTCTCCAGGATCACCGGGCGATCGACCGGCGCATCGAGCAGGTCGGCAAGGCGCTGCATCGTCCAGTTAGAGGCCACCATGCCGCCGTCGACGCGCAGCACCGTGTCGTCAGTGCCGTTCTTCCAGTCCTTCTGCATGGCATCGAGCAGGTCGCGGGTCTGATAGCAGACGGCTTCCAGTGCCGCCCGGGAGAGTTCCGCCGGACCGCTGTTGCGCGTCAGCCCGAAGATCGCCCCCCGTGCCGTGGCATCCCAATGCGGCGCCCCGAGGCCGGTGAAGGCGGGCACGAGATAGACCTCCTGCGTCGGATCTGCCCTTCCGGCAAGCTCGTTGGTCTCGGCAGCGCTGCCGATGATGCCGAGCCCGTCCCGCAGCCATTGCACGGCTGCACCCGCGATAAAGATCGAACCTTCCAGCGCATAGGTCGTCTGGCCATTCAGGCGATAAGCGATAGTGGTCAGCAGCCGATTTTTGGACCGCACCATGTCGGCGCCGGTGTTGAGCAGCGCGAAGCAGCCGGTTCCGTAAGTCGATTTCATCATGCCCGGCGCAAAACACGCCTGGCCGATGGTTGCCGCCTGCTGGTCGCCGGCCACGCCGAGGATCGGGATAGCAGCACCGAAAATATCAGGATCGACCGTGCCGAAATCGGCGGCGCAATCCTTCACTTCAGGCAGCATAGCGGCAGGCACCCTCAGAATCTCGAGCAGATCCTCATCCCAGGCGTTTTCGGCAATGTTGTACATCAGCGTGCGCGAGGCATTGGTGGCGTCGGTGAGGAAGCTCTTCCCACTCGTCAGCCGCCAGATCAGGAAGGTGTCGATCGTGCCGAAGCAGAGATCGCCCCTGACAGCGCGCGCCCGCGCGCCCTTCACGTTTGCAAGCATCCAGGAAAGTTTGGTACCGGAAAAATAAGGATCGAGGATGAGGCCGGTCTTCTTCGTGAACAGCCGTTCGAGATCCTGTCTTTTCAGATTGTCGCAATAGCTTGCCGTGCGCCGGTCCTGCCAGACGATGGCATTCTGGATCGGTCGGCCCGTCTCGCGCTCCCAGACGACCACCGTCTCGCGCTGATTAGTGATGCCGAGTGCGGCAAGATCCCTAGCCTCGATCCCGGCATCGCGCAGCGCCATGTGGACGGTGGAGACGACCGAATCCCAGATCTCCTCGGGATCGTGCTCGACCCAGCCGGAGCGGGGGTAGATCTGGGTGAATTCCTTCTGGCCCTTGCCGACGACCTGCATGTCGCCATTAAAAACGATCGCCCGCGTCGACGTCGTTCCCTGATCGATCGCCAGAACATATCCGCTCATGAAAACCCTCCCTCAGCATGTCAATTGTCGTGACAAATCAATAGGACACGGATGCGGGCGAGAAAAGCGAATAAAGCGGAATTGCCAGCCCGCCGGCTTTGGGCATAACCTCGCAGCCAACGCTGCAACGCAGCATCGTGATTTCAGGGAGAACAGCATGAGCAGAACAGTCGTCGTCACCGGTTCCACCAGCGGCATCGGCCTTGCGATCGCCACTGCCTTCGCCGAAACGGGCGACAACGTCGTTATCAACGGTTTCGGAAAAGCCGATGAAATCAAGGCGATCGTCGGGCGGCTTGAATCAGTATCGAAGGGACGGGCGATCTACCATCCGGCCGACATGACCAAGCCCGCCGAGATCGCTGACCTGATCGAAACGGCAGCGAAAACCTTCGGCGGCGTCGATGTCCTGGTCAACAATGCCGGCATCCAGCACGTCGAGAAGATCGAGGATTTCCCGATAGAGAAATGGGATCAGATCATCGCGATCAATCTGTCGAGTTCCTTTCATACCTTGCGCGCCGCGATCCCGTTGATGAAGGCTAAGAAGTACGGTCGCATCATCAACATCGCCTCGGCCCACGGGCTCGTCGCCTCCCCCTTCAAATCCGCCTATGTCGCGGCAAAACATGGTATATTAGGCCTGACGAAGACGGCGGCGCTGGAGCTTGCCGAATTCGGCGTGACCGTGAACGCCATCTGCCCCGGCTACGTACTGACACCGCTCGTCGAGAAACAGATACCGGACACCGCCAAGGCGCGCGGCATGACCGAGGAGCAGGTGAAGAGCGAGGTCATCCTCAAGGCGCAGCCGACGCATGAATTCGTCAAGGCCGAGGAAATAGGCGCACTGTCGCTCTACCTCGCCAGCGATGCCGCCCGGCAGGTGACCGGAACGCACATCTCGATTGACGGTGGCTGGACAGCGGCTTAACCATTGGAAAAACAACCGGGAATATCATGAACGACAGTATCCGCTTCATCCTGAATGGCGAGGACATCACGCTCACCGATGTCAGGCCAATCGAGACGCTTCTCGATTTTCTGCGGTTGAAGCGGCGGCTGACGGGCACCAAGGAAGGATGCGCGGAAGGCGATTGCGGCGCCTGCACCGTGCTCGTCGGCCGGCTGGCCGATGGCAAGCTTATCTATGAATCGGTCAATGCCTGTATCCGTTTCATGGGCTCCTTACACGCTACGCATGTGGTGACGGTGGAGAATCTGGCCGGCAGAGACGGCGCGCTGCATCCGGTGCAGCAGGCATTGGTCGATTGCCACGGCTCGCAATGCGGCTTCTGTACCCCTGGTTTCGTCATGTCGCTTTACGGTCTCTGGCTCGCCAAGGAAAAGCCCAGCCGCCAGGAAATCGAAAAGGCACTGCAAGGCAATCTCTGTCGCTGCACCGGCTATGAGCCGATCGTCAGGGCCGCCGAGCAGGTAAGCATGATGCGGCCGAGCACGCTCTTCGATCCATTGCAGCGGACGCGTTCAGAAATCGTCGCCCGGCTCTGGGCGATGCAGGCGAGCGGCACCATCAGCATTACGAATGGCGAAGACCGGCTGATCGTACCGGCTTCCATGGAGGCGCTGGCAGGAATCCTTTCGCAGGAACCCGACGCGACCATCGTCGCCGGCGCGACCGATGTCGGCCTCTGGGTGACGAAGCAGATGCGCAGGCTGAGCCCGGTGGTTTTCATCAATCACCTCAGCGAATTGCAGTCGGTCACGGAAGGCGAAGACGGCATCACCATCGGCGCCGGCGTCAGCTACACCAAGGCCTTCGAGGCAACCTCCAAGAAAATCCCGGCGCTCGGGCGGCTGATCGATCGCATCGGCGGCGAGCAAGTGCGCAACATGGGCACGATCGGCGGCAACATCGCCAACGGCTCGCCGATCGGCGACAGCCCGCCGCCGCTGATCGCGCTCGGCGCGACGCTGACGCTGCGCTCCGCAAACGGCACGCGCACGCTGCCGCTCGAGGATTTCTTCATCGCCTATGGCAAGCAGGACCGGAAACCCGGCGAATTCGTCGAAAGCGTTTACGTGCCCTATCCCAAGGGAACCAGCCGCTTTGCCGCCTACAAGATCACCAAGCGGCGCGACGAGGACATCACCGCCGTGCTCGGCGCTTTCCTGTTGACCCTTGACGAGGCCGAGATGATCACCGACATCCGCATCGCCTTCGGCGGCATGGCGGCGACGCCGAAACGCGCCCGCACGGTGGAAGCCGAACTGATCGGCAAACCGTGGGCGGAAGCGACGATCGAGGCAGCCCGCCCCGCATTCGATGTCGATTACCAGCCGCTGACCGACTGGCGTGCCACGGCTGAATACCGCCAACTGACGGCGAAGAATCTGTTGACGCGGTTCTATCTTGAGACCGTCGGCGCGCCGGCGGAGCTGAAGCGGTTCGAGGAGTTGGCGTGATGAAAAAAGCGACCGTAAGCGCCAGCCGTCCCCCTCATCCGCCTGCCTGCACCTTCTGCCCGCTGGGGAGAAGAGACATGCCGCAGGACCAGCGCCAAACCATCAAGGCTGAATTTTCACTGAGACAGCACCACGTGCTCCTCTCTCTTCTCCCCAGCGGGGAGAAGGTGCCCGTAGGGCGGATGAGGGGGGCGAGCGGCATTAGGCCGCGAGCGCCCGGAGCACCGGCGATGGGCAACCTTTCGGCAGGGAGGCGCTAATGGACAAGTCCACCTTCGAAGACCGCAAGCTTGTCATATCAGGCCCGATGCACGGCTCGCTGCGGCATGATTCAGCGCATAAGCATGTCACCGGAACCGCCGATTATATCGACGATATTCCGGAACCCGCAGGTCTGTTGCATGGCGCCCTCGGCCTCTCCGACCGGGCGCATGCTGAAATCCTCAGCATCGACCTTTCTGCGGTCGCCGCGCATCCCGGCGTCGTCTGGGTCTTCACCAGCAAGGATGTCCCTGGCGTCAACGACGTCAGCTCCAACGGCAGCCATGACGAGCCGCTGCTGGCCGAAACTTTAGTTCAGTTCCATGGCCAGCCAATCTTTGCTGTCATCGCCGAGACGCGTGATGCCGCCCGCCGTGCCGCACTGCTGGCAAAGGTAGACTATCGCGACCTGCCGCATTGGAGCGACATTGACGGCGCGCTCGCCAATGGCGGCCCGCTCGTCATCACGCCGATGACGCTCCGGCGCGGCGAGCCGGATAAGGAAATGACGAATGCCGCCATGCGCCTGAAAGGTCAGATGCGCATCGGCGGGCAGGAGCATTTTTACCTCGAAGGCCATATCGCTGTGGCCATCCCCGGCGAGGACGACGAGGTCACGGTCTGGTCCTCGACGCAGCATCCGAGCGAGATCCAGCACATTGTCGGCCACGTGCTTGATATTCCCTCGAACGCCGTGACCGTCAACGTGCGCCGCATGGGCGGCGGCTTCGGCGGCAAGGAGACCCAGGGAAATCAGTTCGCAGCGCTTGCCGCCATCGCCGCCAAGAAGCTCGGCCGCGCGGTCAAATTCCGTCCGGACCGCGACGAGGATATGAGCGCCACCGGCAAGCGCCATGATTTCCTCGTCGACTATGAGCTCGGCTTCGACGCCGAAGGCCGTATCCACGCGGTCGACGCGACCTATGCGGCGCGCTGCGGCTTCTCCTCGGACCTCTCGGGACCGGTGACCGACCGTGCCCTCTTCCATGCCGATTCCAGCTATTTCTATCCGCATGTGCATCTGACCTCGAAGCCGCTGAAGACGCATACCGTCTCCAACACCGCCTTTCGCGGCTTCGGCGGGCCGCAGGGCATGCTCGGCGCCGAACGCTTCATCGAGGAGATCGCCTATGCGGTCGGCAAGGATCCGCTTGATGTCCGCAAGCTGAATTTCTACGGCCAGCCGGGCTCCGGACGCACTCTCACCCCCTACCACCAGGAGGTCGAGGACAATATCATCGCCCGCGTCGTCGAGGAGCTGGAGGAAACGGCCGAATACCAGGCACGGCGTAACGCCATCATCGCCTTCAACCGCGACAGCCGCTATATCAGAAAGGGCATCGCGCTGACGCCGGTGAAATTCGGCATCTCCTTCACCATGACAGCCTTCAACCAGGCCGGCGCCCTCGTCCACATCTACCAGGACGGCTCGATCCACCTGAACCATGGCGGCACCGAAATGGGCCAGGGCCTCTATACCAAGGTGGCGCAGGTGCTGGCCGACAGCTTCCAGGTCGATATCGACCGCGTCAAGATCACCGCGACGACGACGGCCAAGGTGCCGAACACTTCGGCCACTGCCGCCTCCTCCGGCTCGGACTTGAACGGCATGGCCGCCTATGACGCTGCTCGCCAGATCAAGGAACGGCTGGTGGCCTTTGCCGCCGAAAAATGGGGTGTTGGGGCCGCCGACGTCGCCTTCCTGCCGAACCGCGTGCGCGTCGGCGAGATCGAGATCCCCTTCCCCGATTTCATCAAGCAGGCCTATTTCGCCCGCGTCCAGCTTTCCGCCGCCGGCTTCTACAAGACGCCGAAGATCCACTGGGACCGCAAGGCCGGCCGCGGCACGCCCTTCTATTATTTCGCCTACGGCGCCTCCTGCACCGAGGTGTCGATCGATACGTTGACCGGCGAATATCTGATCGACCGCACCGACATCCTCCACGATGTCGGCCGCTCGCTGAACCCGGCGATCGATATGGGCCAGGTCGAAGGCGGCTTCGTGCAGGGCCTAGGCTGGCTGACGACGGAAGAACTCTGGTGGGACGACAAGGGCCGGCTGCGCACCCATGCCCCCTCGACCTACAAGATCCCGCTCGCTTCCGACCGCCCGAAGATCTTCAACGTGCGCCTTGCCGAATGGTCCGAGAACACTGAGGCCACCATCGGCCGCTCCAAGGCCGTCGGAGAGCCGCCTTTGATGCTGGCGATCTCGGTGCTGGAAGCGCTGTCGATGGCGGTAGCAAGTGTGGCCAACTACAAGGTCTGCCCAAGGCTCGACGCCCCGGCGACGCCGGAGAGGGTGCTGATGGCGGTCGAGCGGATGAAGCGGGTGTAGAGATGCGAACGCGTCCGGCTGGTTTGTTGGTTGAGCAGGACGGACAGAAAGCTTGGAGTGAGCGATACCCCCCTCTGTCCTGCCGGACATCTCCCCCACAAGGGGGGAGATCAGCAAAACGGAATGCTCTGCGCTTCGCTATCCTGCCGCTACATCACGAAAGTCCGACGCTGCGCCACGACTTCTCTGTTCCGGGAAGCCGCTGCCTCATACCGATCTCCCCCCTTGTGGGGGAGATGTCCGGCAGGACAGAGGGGGGTGACACACCCGCGAACCCATCGGCCAACCACCCATGACCGACATCTACCCCTTCCTCGCCGCCCAGCCAGACTGCATCCTCGTCGATATCACCGGCACGCAGGGCTCCACCCCGCGTGAGGCCGGCACCTTCATGCTCGTCTCGGCTGAAGCCCTATGGGGCACGATCGGCGGAGGGCAGCTCGAGTTCATGGCGATCGCGAATGCGCGGGACATGCTCGCGGGAACCGGCGGAATGGCGCAGATGGATATCCCGCTCGGACCTGACATCGGTCAGTGCTGCGGTGGGCGCACACAGTTGCGGTTTCGCCGGGTGACGCAGGCGGTTGCCGAAGAAATCGAGGCCAGGCTAACCAGTGAGGTCGAGCGTCTGCCGGAGGTCTATCTCTTCGGTGCCGGCCATGTCGGCCGGGCGCTGGCAACAGCCCTTGCGCCGCTGCCGCTGTCGGTGACGGTCGTCGAGACGCGGCGGGAGGAACTCGCCAACCTGCCTTCCAAGACGAAGACGCGGCTCATGCCGATGCCGGAAGCGCTGGTGAAGAATATTCCGGCCGGCGGCGCGGTCGTCATCCTGACGCACGACCACGCGCTGGATTTCCTCATTGCCCGCGAAGCGCTGGAAAGACAGGATCTCGCCTATGCCGGCATGATCGGCTCGGCGACCAAGCGCGCCACCTTCGCAAGCTGGCTTTCCCGTGAAGGCGGCGGAGAGCGCGGCTGGATGGAGCGGCTGACGCTGCCGATCGGCGGCGCGGTGGTCAGGGACAAGCGCCCTGAGGTTATCGCCGCCATGACCGCCGCCGAGATCCTGACGGCGCTTGGCGCCTACCGCATGCGCTCGTCTTCGTAGTAGGGATCGCGTCCATCGAGGAAACCGAGATCGCGCTTGACGCGATCGGGCGCCGCATTGAGATCGAGCCGGGGTAGACGGCGGAAACGATCGGCGCCGCTTGCCAGCCAGCCGGCAAGACGCCGGAAAATCTGGATTCTCTGCTGCGGCCGGCCCTCTTCGATAACATGGCAGTCCATGAGATCACCTCGATAGATTGATGGTATGAGTTGCAGTTTGCCGCCAAAAATGCTGCAATTCCAATCGAACGACCGTCTGCCTGCATCAAGAGAACTTATCCATGAAACTGTCGAAGCAATTCCCGCTGAATGCGCTGCGCGTCTTCGAGGCCGCTGCCCGGCTTGGAAGTTTTACCAAGGCAGGCGATGAACTCGGCATGACGCAGACGGCCGTCAGCTATCAGATCAAGCTATTGGAGGAGAATGTTGGCGAGCCGCTCTTCCTGCGCCGTCCCCGCCAGATCGCACTGACTGAGACCGGTGAGCGGCTGGCGCCGAAGGTGACCGAAGCCTTTGCCATGCTGCACGACGCGATGGCGACGGCGCGCGACAGCGTCGAAGGCACGCTCGCGATCAGTTCGACCCATACCTTCGCCTCGAAATGGCTGGCGCCGCGCCTCGGCTCCTTCCACTTGAAGCATCCGGCAATCGCGGTGCGCTTTCAGGCGAGCTCTGACATCATCGACTTCGCCCGCGAGCAGATCGACGTCGGCATCCGCTGGGGCGACGGCAACTGGCCGGGGCTGACGCTGCACCGGCTGATGGGTCTGGAGTTCACGCCGATGCTGAGCCCGAAGCTGGCGGAGACGGCAGGCGGCATCAGGGAGCCGCGCGATCTCCTGAAGTTCGATCTCTTCGACGCCGGCGACATCTGGTGGAAACAATGGTTCGAGGCAGCAGGCGTCACCGAGACGGATCTCGATCGGCGCCCGCGCAACCAGCTCGGCTCGCAGGCAGTGGAAGCTGACGCGGCAATCGCCGGCCATGGCGTCGCCATCCTTCATCCTTCCTTCTATGCCGCCGAGATCGCGCTCGGCCGGCTCTATCAGCCCTTCGAACTGACCCGCAGCGACGGCAAGGCCTACTGGCTCGTCTACCCCGAAAACCGTCGCAACGTGCCGAAGATCAAGGCTTTCCGCAACTGGATCCTTGAGGAGATGAAGGCAGCCGGAAATTAGAGCATCGCACGCCGGACCCGTTTCATGAGCTGGGTCCGGTCCTGCGGTCCCGCCTTCAATATCCCATCTCCGGCGCGTAGAAACAGCGCGGCGTATCCTCGTTCGGGAACAGACAGAGATGATAGTCGTTGTCACCGGATTGCATCGCCTTCGTCATCGGCAGCAGGAAGACATGAGCATGCGTGACCATCCGGTGGTCGCCCGGCAGCAGCGTCACACGATATCCGCCTGGCGTCACTGCCACGCTTTTCGATGGGATCATCTGGCAATCGCCATTATGACTGTCGCCGTTACAACAATAGGGGTCGTAACTCCACCCCGAGGGTGCGTCGTGAGCCGTCGCCAACGACGCATAGGCAATCATCACACACGTCAGAATACTGCGCATCGGCATCTTCTCCGTCGATGAATGCGCCGCCGATGATCTAACAGTTCTTATTTTATTCCGGCGGCCTGCAAAAATAACTGTAATCGAGTCGTCGCAGTTCAAGATCTGCTGAATTAGCAGATTCAGTATAAGTCAGAGATAATGCACAGCCTTCTCGGCAGCTTTTAGGCACGCGACAGAAGATCGGTGATCCGACCGCGATCGGTAACTTCGGCAAAACGGCCGAAGATCTCGACGGGCGCGGCGATTCTGCCATTGCTCCTTGGCCGCGCCGGTCGTTGCGCGTGTGCAGTTCTTCAATCTCCTCTTCCCTCCCCGCCAAAATTTCCGCAATGTCACGAGTCGGAGGAAGATAGGGGAACTCGATGTATGAATATGCCATAGCATGGGAATGGCTCGCCTTCGCGGCGCGTTGGTTCCATGTCATTACCGCGATCGCCTGGATCGGATCGTCCTTCTATTTCATCGCGCTCGATCTCGGACTGGTGAAGCGCCCACATCTGCCAGCCGGCGCCTATGGCGAGGAATGGCAGGTCCATGGCGGCGGCTTCTATCATATCCAGAAATATCTGGTGGCGCCCGCACAGATGCCGGAGCACCTGACCTGGTTTAAATACGAGAGCTATTTCACCTGGATTTCCGGTTTTTTGATGCTGTGCATCGTTTATTACGGAGGCGCCGACCTCTTCCTGATCGACCGGCACGTGCTCGATATCAGCCCGCCCGTCGCGATCCTGATCTCACTGGCATCGCTTGCCCTCGGCTGGGTCGCCTACGATCTGCTCTGCAAGTCGCCGCTTGGGCGGAACACCTGGGGACTGATGGCGGTGCTCTACGTCGTGCTCGTCTTCATGGCCTGGGGCTATACGCAGCTTTTCACCGGCCGCGCCGCCTTCCTGCATCTCGGCGCCTTCACCGCGACGATCATGTCGGCCAACGTCTTCATGATCATCATTCCGAACCAGAAGATCGTCGTCGCCGACCTCATCGCCGGACGGGTTCCTGATCCCAAATACGGGCAGGTCGCCAAGCAGCGTTCGCTACACAACAACTACCTGACGCTGCCCGTCATCTTCTTCATGCTGTCGAACCATTATCCGCTCTCCTTCGGTACTCAGTTCAATTGGGTGATCGCGGCCCTGGTCTTCCTGATGGGCGTCACCATCCGCCACTGGTTCAACACGACGCATGCGAGGAAAGGCCGGCCGACCTGGACCTGGATCGTCACCGTCATCCTTTTCATCCTGATCATGTGGCTTTCGACTGTGCCGAAGCTGCTAACCGGCGAAACGGATGCCGCGGCGGTCGCGCCTGCCTTCCAGCAATTCGCCGGTGACCCGCATTTCCCCGCCGTCAAGCAACTGGTCTCGACGCGCTGTTCCATGTGCCATGCAGCCGAGCCGGTCTATGAGGGCATTGTGCGGCCGCCGAAGGGCGTGATGCTCGAAAACGACGCCGAAATCGCCGCCCATGCCCGCGAGATCTATATACAGGCGGGCCGCAGCCATGCCATGCCGCCCGGCAACATCACCGACATCACGCCGGATGAACGCAAGCTGCTCGTCGCCTGGTTCGAGAGCGCAGTCGAAGGCAAGACACAATGACGACGACACTCCTGCGCGGCCGCCTGCTTTCCTTCCATCGCGCGCCGCTAAGCCTTACCGACAGCCAAAGCTATCTCTTCGAGGAGGATGGCGGCCTGCTGATCGAGAATGGGCTGATCGCGGCAATCGGCGCCTTTGCCGACGTCAAGGCAAAGGCAGCCGCGGACGCAGCCGAGATCGACCACCGCCCGCATCTGATCATGCCCGGCTTCATCGACATGCACCTGCATTTTCCGCAAATGCAGGTGATTGCCTCCTATGCGGCCAACCTGCTCGAATGGCTGAACACCTACACCTTTCCCGAGGAATGCCGATTCGTCGAAAGTGCGCATGCCGAAAGGATCGCCACGCATTTCTACGACGAGTTGATCCGCCACGGCACGACGACGGCGGTCGCCTATTGCTCCGTGCACAAGACCTCGGCCGACGCCTTTTTCGCCGAGGCGCTGAAGCGCAATATGCGCATGGTCGGCGGCAAGGTAATGATGGACCGCAATGCCCCGCAGGGCCTGCTCGACACGCCCGAGATGGGCTATGACGAGACCCGACAGGTGATATCGGACTGGCACGGCAAGGGCCGCAATCACGTCGCCATCACCCCGCGCTTCGCCATCACCTCGACACCGGCGCAGATGGAAGCAACATCGGCCCTTGCCCGCGAATTTCCCGACCTGCACATCCAGACGCATCTTTCGGAAAATCACGATGAGATCACATTCACCTGCGAGCTCTATCCCGACGCGCTCGACTATACCGACATCTACGCCCGCTACGGCCTGCTCGGGCCGAAAAGCCTCTTCGGCCACGCCATCCACCTGTCCGAGCGCGAGGCCGATGTGATGAGCGAGGCAGGCGCCGTCGCCGTCCACTGCCCGACCTCGAACCTCTTCCTCGGCTCAGGCCTGTTTCCGCTGAAGGCGCTGGCGCGACGGGAAAAGCCGGTTCGCATCGGCGTGGCGACCGACATCGGCGGCGGTTCCAGCTATTCGATGCTGCGGACGATGGATGAGGCCTACAAGATCCAGCAGTTGCTCGGCGAACGGCTGAACCCGCTGGAAAGCTATTATCTGATGACCCGCGGCAATGCCGAGGCGCTGTCGCTGGCGGACCGGATCGGTACGCTGGAACCCGGCACAGAGGCCGATCTCGTCGTTCTCAATGCAACGGCGACACCCGCCATGGCGCTGAAGATGGAAGTGGTGAAGACGCTGCCCGAGGAACTCTTCCTGCTGCAGACGATGGGCGACGATCGGGCGATCGCCGAGACCTATGTGGCCGGTGTTGCGTTAAAGGCGCAGCTTTGCTGACACGCCTGTTAGTCTCGGATTCGAACCGCGAAATGCAGCCGGCGCGGCCCCAATTTCCCGTAACCCTCCGGCGAAATTCATGTTATGGCCCATGGCTGCATTCAGATGTGAAGGTTCAATTCATGGCCACTCCGCTCACCATCGCCGACCTGAAAAAGCTCGCACAGCGCCGTGTGCCGAAGATGTATTTCGACTATGCGGATTCGGGCGCCTGGACGGAATCGACCTATGCAGCGAACGAGAGCGATTTCAGCCACATCAAGCTGCGCCAGCGGGTGATGGTCGACATGACCGACCGCACGCTGGCAACGACGATGATCGGCCAGAAAGTGTCGATGCCGGTGGCCCTGGCGCCAACCGGCCTGACCGGCATGCAGCATGCCGACGGCGAGATGCTGGCGGCACGTGCCGCCGAGGAGTTCGGCGTTCCCTTCACGCTTTCGACGATGAGCATCTGCTCGATCGAGGACGTGGCGTCAGCGACGACGCGCCCTTTCTGGTTCCAGCTCTATGTGATGAGGGACAAGGATTTCGTCCTCAACCTCATCAATCGCGCCAAGGCGGCCGGATGCTCGGCGCTGGTGCTGACCGCCGATCTGCAGATCCTCGGCCAGCGGCATAAGGACCTGCGCAACGGCCTGTCGGCACCGCCGAAATTCACGGCGAAACATGTCTGGCAGATGGCGACCCGGCCTTTCTGGTGCCTGGACATGCTGCAGACCAAGCGCCGCAGCTTCGGCAATATCGTCGGCCATGCGAAAAATGTCACCAATATCGCCTCGCTCTCCGCATGGACACACGAGCAGTTCGACCCGCGGCTATCCTGGGCCGATGTCGCCTGGATCAAAGAACAATGGGGCGGCCCGCTGATCATCAAGGGCATACTCGATCCGGAGGATGCGAAGGCGGCCGCCGACACCGGCGCCGATGCGATCGTCGTTTCCAATCACGGAGGCCGCCAGCTTGACGGCGCCCCCTCCTCGATCAGCATGCTGCCGAAGATCGTCGATGCCGTCGGCGACCGCATCGAGGTCCATCTCGACGGCGGCATCCGCTCCGGCCAGGACGTGCTGAAGGCCGTGGCGCTCGGTGCCAAGGGCACTTATATCGGCCGCCCCTTCCTTTACGGTCTCGGCGCCATGGGCAAAGAAGGCGTGTCGCTAGCGCTCGGCATCATCCGCAAGGAGATGGACATCACCATGGCGCTCTGCGGCAAGCGCGACATTAACGATGTGAATTCGTCGATCATCGCCGGACGGCAGTAAACCTGCCTGAGAAGCCAACTTAGAAGAGTCACGAGCCAGCCATCAAACAATCGACCGCATGCGATTCAGCATAGCGGCAGGCCGTCGCTTGCATCGAACAGAAGGATCGCGAAAATCACCAGACAGATGGCGAGGGCAAAACGCTGCCGCCAGGCGATGCGGCGCGACCCAGCAATCCGCCTCTCCAAGCCAGGCGGCGCCCCGCCAGGCTTGCGAAGCTGCATCCGGGACAACAGGTCGTCGACGGCGGCAAGGCCGGCGGCCTCTGTCTCGTGGCTCGACGCAAGGCGAAACAGCAGCGCATCGAAGAGGAGATGGACCGCCAGCGCAAGGACCATCACGCAGAAAACGAGCATCAAGAACCAGCCGAGCGATGGAACGAAGCCGCGATATCCCACGGCGATCGGGCCGGCAATCAGTGGCAGCAGCGCTACCAGCCCGCAGACGATCGAATTGCGGCCGAGACTTCGCGCAGCCGCCGCGGCCGTGACATTCCACTGCGTCATTGCAAGCCCTCCGTCACGGCATGAAGGCTTTCCACGGGCAGATGAACACGCCGCCCTGCCCGTTCGATCCGCCGCACGGCTTCGGCTGGATCTTCGCAACGTCTGGTGATGAGCAGCCAACGCACGATGACGCAGGCGCTCCGCTGGAAGCCCAACGCACAGCAGACGAGAACCGGTCCCTGCTGGCGCGCAATCTCGATGAGGTTTGCCGCGGCGAGCGCCTGGATCTTCTCGATGGCTGTAAGATCAAGGGTCGGAAAGCTGCACCAGCGCGCGAGCGTCCCGCTCGGGCGCTGAAGTTCGCCGGTCATGTCGATCACCGTGGCAAAACGGTTGGCCTCGTGGCGACGCGGAAAACGACCGAGATGGACGCCGTCGGCGATCGCCACAGAAGCCGGCATTCTCCGGGTCCAGAGCCGAATATTGATGAGAGCGCCGAGCCGGTAAGGTGCCAGCAGCCAGCGGCCGGCAAGCGTTGCCCGGCCATCGACGCGTTTCTGGAATATCTGCGGGCCGGCGCCGAAATATCCGAGTGCGACGATCGCCAGCGCAACAGCCGGCCAGAGCAACAACAGGGCTGCCGCCGATAGAGGAGTGAAGAGCGCCGCAAGGCCGAGAAATGCGACGGCACCGCACAGATAATAGAAGCCGAGACGGCGCGACTTTGGATCGCCGCTCATCGTAAAATTCGCGAGAGGCGAACCGGCACCGCGCGGAAAAAGCCAGGCGGCAAAAAAGCCGAGCAGCATGCCGGTCGGTATGTCGATGACGTGATGCTGCCACGTCGTCAGCACGGAGGCACCGATCAGGAAGCACCATACGTGCCAGAGGAGCCGTGCCTTGCGCGGCAACCGGCCGCGCAGATGGTCCCAGATCACCACCAGGAGCGCGATATGCAGCGACGGCGCCTGGTTGAACGGCTTATCGAAGCCGCCGAGCACGGCAAACATGAAACCAGGCAGGCCGCTCGTTGCCGGCCGCACGAAGGTCGCTTCGAGGGGAAACGCGATAAAGCAGGCGACGGCTATTATCTGGATCGTCAGATAACGCCTCGCCAGCCTATCCACATCGCGCGGCGTCGTGTTGATGAACAGGCAGAGTGCATAGAATAGATTGATCGACCAATAGGGAATGATCGTCCACCCGAGGAAAGGAATGGCGCTTTCCCATACAAAGGCGACGTTCGGCACATCAGCGCGTTGCGAAGCCAGCCAATTGGCGCCGCCATAGCTCAGATAGAAGAACGGCGCCAGGAAGGCGAGCCAGAGCGCTGCCCGCTTCGGGACCAGCGCTGTCTGGGAAAAAGTTGAACGTGCCTTCTCCACGCTTTGCCCTCAGACTCTCTCGGCCAGCGAGACGGTGAAAATGCCCCACTGGTCGATGCGCTGTTCGATCTTGCGGAAACCGGCTGTCGCGACCAACTGGTCCATTTCCTCTTGCGTCCGCCGCCGCATCACCCATGCCTCGCCGCCGCGATGCGAGGTCAGGGCTCGGGCGATCATCTCCAGTTGCGGATGCCATGGCTGGTTGGTGTAGACGAGCAGACCACCGGGCCGCATCGCGCGGGCCATCCCGCCGAGCGAAGCGGCGATCATCGCATTGTCGGAAAACAGCTCGTAAAGGCCGGAGACAATCGCGAGATCTGGAGCCGGCGTGATTGCAGCCAGCCCTTCGCCGTCAAAGGCATCCTGCTGGCGGAAACTGACGAAATCGCCCAGTCCCCGCGCGGCGATGCTGTTGCGGCCGGCATCGACATTAACCGGGGAATAGTCCTGCAACCGCGCACTATCGGGACGCGCGGCAGCGGTCTCGATTGCATCAAGGACATAGCGGCCGTGCCCGGCCGCTATGTCGAGTATATGAGTACTGCGGCCGGCTGCTTTCAGGTGCAGCAGCCCGCGGTCGATTAGTTCCTGCAAATGCAGCTTGCGCTGCCTGATGCCGCGCCAGCCGATCGCCTCGAGGAACACCTTGTCGATCAACCGCCCGCCGGGACCGAGCCCGCGCGGCCTGTTCTCGTAGACGTAATCGAGCGTCGAGCCGGAATCAAAACCGGTCTTGACCCCGGTCTTTATGCCTTCGGACACCAGCGCGCCGAGCCTGATGTTGAGACGGCTGAGCGCCCAGTAGATGCCGCGTGGAGATGTGGCATCCAGAGGGCTCGCAAGCCGGTCGGCCTCATCCTTGGTATAGCCCTGGATATGGGCGGTGCGAAGGTCGACAGGCGCCCGAGGCTCGGCGAAACGTGCATCGATAAAACGGCGGATCTCGGCGAGCGCAATTGCGCGGTCCTTTTCGCCAAGCGTGTCATGGTAGAAGCCGGCAAGCACATGCCGTTCCTTGATTCGGCTGCCGAGGTTTTCGTAGAACCGGTGCTGCGGTGCCTGTCGCACCACCCAGTCGCTCCCCGAGATCAGCATTTGGGTTGGAACCGTAATGGCGCGGGCGTCGCCGACGACGCGGGCCGCCGCCTCATAGAGCTGCAACAGGATGTTGGAGGCAATCGGCCGGGAGATCAATGGGTCGGATTCATACGAGGCGATCCGCTCGGGATCATGCGTCAGAAACCTCGCCTTGACATAGGAGTTAACGAAGAATGTCCCCTTGAGCTTTTCCCAGAGCGCAATGCCTTCCTTGGCAAAAGGCACGTAGAGTTTGACGCTGAAGGCTGGGGAGGCCAGCACGAGCGCACGGATTGGCGGCGCATAGTCGTGCACCCAGGTGGTGGCCAGAACCGCGCCGACGCTCTGTGCAATGACGGCGATGTCTTCGACTGAAACACCGCTTGTCTCGCTGACATGGCGAACGAAGCAATCAAGATCATGCGCCGAGGCCGCAAAGGATGGCGAATAGCCGCGCTCTCCCGGCGAACGCCCGTGGCCGCGTGCGTCCCAGGCGTAGAAGGCAAAATCATCGAGGCCGAGCTCGGTGGCGAGATGGGCGACGCGGCCGCCATGCTCGTGGCCGCGATGGAGAAGAATGACTGCGCCCTTCGGGGAAGCCCCGGTCGCGGGCCACATCCGGTAAAACAGTCGAGTACCGTCATGCGAAGCGAATTCGGATTCACGCATTGGTCTGGCCGTCGAGGACGGTTGCTCGCTATCGGCAGTTTGCAGCACGGTCTTCTCCAATTCTGATAGGTGGATAGATTTCATCCATTGGCGAGCACAGTGATTTGCTTTCATTGCAAAAGTCTAGTTGCAAATGTAAGTCCTATGCGTGAACCGATATAAAGTGCGGGCTTCCTCACAGCTACGACGATCTTCACTGCCCGAGCCGAGATAGACTGATCAAACGCCACGATATTCCACTGAGGTCGCATGTCTGTTTATCAATTGAAGTCCCGGTTTCAGAATATTCTTCGCCCTCTCGTGCGCTCCCTCGCGGCGCGAGGCGTCACCGCCAATCAGGTGACTTCAGTTGCCGCCGCCGTCTCGGTTGCATTGGGCCTTTTACTGAGCGTCCTCCCGCTTCCGCATTGGTTCCTGCTGGTGCCTATATGGTTTCTCCTGCGCATGGGCCTCAACGCCATTGACGGCATGCTGGCGCGCGAACATGGGCAGAAGAGCATTTTAGGCGCGTATCTGAACGAGATCGGTGATGTCGTGTCGGATGTCGCCCTGTATTTGCCGTTCGCGCTCATCGATCCGAACGGCTTGATGCCGGCGATATCAGTCATATTCCTCTCGGCGCTGACGGAATTTACCGGCGTTCTGGGTCAAACGGTCGGCGCAAGCCGGCGTTACGACGGGCCGCTGGGCAAAAGCGACCGTGCGGTGCTTTTCGGCGCGCTCGGCACCTTTGTCGCGGTCGGTGGGACGTTTGCAGCATGGACATCGTGGCTTTGGGCGGTGGTGGCTTTACTTCTCATATGGACGATCATCAATCGCATCAGCGCCGGTATTCGCGAGGCCCACACAGCCACCCGGTAGCGAGCGGAGCCGATCTGCCGCCGCTTCACTGCCGCCAGCCGGAGCTCATGAAATGTCTCGGTTGATCGACCCTGCCTTCCTCCTTCAACTGCATGTTAAACATAGGTTGCATTTTTAGCGCTGCACCTTGAAAGCACCAAAGCGGTGCTTTATGTTTTATTTCATGGCGAACACAGGCAAGACACCCCACCCATCGCTACTGCGCTACACGCTGGCGCCTGATGATTCTGCCCGGCAGGCGCTGGACGATACTGTTGCCGCCTATCGGAGGATGATCGACATCCTCAGTGAACTCATCCACGACAGGGCGGGCGCCAATCTCGTCGTCCTGCATGAGATTGCCTATGAAACAGTCCGCGAGCAGACAAGCCTGCCAGCACGGCTGGTGACACTCGGCCTTCGCGATTTCGCCGCCAATCGCGGCGTGAGCGCCGATCCGCCATATCTGCCGCTCGATGACAAGCTCTTCGCCATCAAAGGGCCCTCGGACCTGACGATCGCCACAGTGCACGGACGCGTTGCCGTGCCCTACGATGTCGCGGGTTATTCACGGGGATGGGAGAGTATTTTTCCGGCCTACCTCGTTTCGGGCCGGGATCGCTACGAGATTCACATCGGCGTCACGCCGAATTCCGCTCCGATGGAGGAAAACATGACGAACGAAGGCATTCTCTCACGCATGGGTCGCCTGATCGCGGGTATCGCGAATGCGGCGATCGACAAGGCGGAAGGCGTAAATAAGATCGCCGTCATCGAACAGGCGATCCGCGAGATCGATGCGGCAGCGGAAGACGCCCGCACCGATCTCGGCAAGGCTCGCGCGGAGGAATACCGCATCCAGAGCCGCCGGGACGAAATCGTCGAAGACATGAACGCGCTCGACTCCAAGATCCGCCTCGCCGTCTCGTCTCAGCGGGATGACTTGGCAAAGGCCGGCGTTGCCCGCCAGATCGATCTCGAATCCCAAATCGCAGCGCTCGACAAGGCGCTGGCCGATGCCAGGGAACAGGTGGACGAAGGCCAGAAAGCCCTGCAGGCCGTGCTCGCCACGCGCCGCGAGGCGGATGCTCGCCTTGCCGATTTCAAGCGCAGCATCGCAAGGCATCCCGAGCACGCTACCGGCCAAAGCCAGCCGGCACCGGGTCCGGACGCCGCCCGCGCTGCCGCAGCGGTCTCGCGGCTGACCGGGGTTCCCGCTGGCGAGCATGCCCATAGTTCCGAACTGGACGAACTCGACCGGTTGCACCGCGAACAGGCAATCGAAGCCCGCCTCGCCCGCTTCAAAGCGGATAACCGGTAGCGCCGATGGAGCTCCTTTTCTCACCGGAATGTGCGCCCTTCGCCATCGCCGCAACTATCCTTGTCGGCCTGACCGCGATCGAGATGCTCGCGATGGTCATGGGCTTTTCGATGACGGAATTTCTGGGAAAGCCGGAGGTTCATGGCCATGACGGCATCCTGGCTTACCTTTCCTGGCTCAATTTCGGCGGTGTTCCCCTGCTGATTCTCATGATGCTGACGCTCGGCTTGTTCGCGATGACGGGCTTTGCGTTGCAGGCCGTCGCCAACGCCTTCTGGGCGCCACTGCCAAGCTTGATAGCCGTCATACCTGCCGCGCTGGCAACCATCCCCATGGTCAGGGCATCGAGCAGAACCGTGGCGCGTATCGTACCGCGCGACGAGACCTATGCGGTCGATCTCGACGCCCTGCTCGGCCGGACCGCCGAGGTTTCGATCGGCCCGCTCGATCAGGGGCTGCCAGGCCGCGTCCGCGTCAAGGATCAGCATGGAAACTGGCATGTGCTTCGAGCCCGAGCCGCCAAGGGCGAAGGTCCCCTCGCGATCGGCGCTTCGGTACTTCTCGTCGATCACAAGGCAAATGTGTTTATCGCCATTCCCGCGCCGGTTGACCCCGCCGATGCGGACAATCAATCTTTGAGGGAGCAGCAATGATGTACGACGTTATTCTACCAGCCGGCATTGGGATTGTTCTGATCTTCGGCATCGGTTTTGTCCTCGCCTCGCTTTACACGCGCTCCAGCCGCGACGAGGCCTATGTGCGCACCGGTCTCGGCGGCCAGAAGGTCGTGCTCGACGGCGGTTCGGTCGTTCTGCCGATCTTCCATTCGACCGCTCGGGTTAACCTAAAGACACTGCGGCTCGAGGTTCGCCGCGGCGAAGGCGATGCACTGATCACCAAGGACCGCATGCGCGTTGATATCGGCGCCGAGTTCTATGTACGCGTGAAACCCGATGCCTCCTCGATTGCGCTTGCAGCTCAGACACTCGGCAACCGCACCAACGATGCCGAGGCTCTCCGCATCCTGATCGAGGCGAAATTCGTCGACGGCCTTCGCTCGGTGGCCGCGACGATGAATCTCGACGCGCTGCAGGAACAGCGCATGGATTTCGTCAAGGCCGTGCAGGAAGCTGTCGGCGCCGATCTTCAGTCGAACGGCCTCGAACTCGAATCCGTGTCGCTGACACGCCTCGACCAGACCGACATCAAGCATTTCAACGCCAACAACTTCTTCGATGCGCAAGGCTTGGCCGCATTGACCCGCATCACCGAGGGACGCAAGAAGGAGCGAAACGAGATCGTTCGCGACACCGAAGTCGCCATCGCCCAGAAGGATCTCGAGGCCCGTCAGCAATCGCTGACCATCGAGCGGACCAAGCGGGAAGCCGAACTCAGCCAGGAACGGGACATCGCCAACAAATCCGCGGCGACACGCGCCGAAACCGCGCAGCAGGAGCAGGCCGCAAAACGCGCCGAGGAGGAAGCCCGAATCGCTTCCGAACAGGCGATCGCCGAACGCGAGGCATCTGCCAAACAGGCTCGCGAAAGCGCCAACATCGACGCCGCCCGTGCCGTCCAGCAACGCGAAACCGAAGCCAAGCGTGACCTCCAGATCGTGGCACAGGAGAGCGCGATCGCCGTTGCCAACAAGAGCCGTGAAGAATCCGAGGCGAAGGCGGCGGCTGAAACGGCCCGCGCGCTGGCGATAGCAGCAGAAGAAAAGGTCGGCACCGCCAAGGCGATCGAGATTGCCGAACGCGAAAAGCAGATTGCCGTGATCGATGCGCGCAAGAAAGCCGAGACGGAAGCGACTGCCGTCACCGTCGGCGCCGAGGCCGAAAAACAGGCGGCAAGCGACCAGGCCGAAGCCATCAAGACGCTCGCAACCGCCGAGGCGGATGCGGCGATCATCAAGGCCAAGGGCATTCTCGAAACCGGCAAGGCCGCGGCCGAGAGCGAGGCATTGCTCAACGACGCGCGCAACAAGCTGAGCTCTGCTATCATCGAGTTCGAGATCACCCGCGAACGGATCCGCATCATTCCGCAGGCGCTCGCCGAAGCGGTCAAGCCGATCGAGAAAATCTCCGATATCAGGATATTCGACACCGGCGGCATGCTCGGTCGCGGAAATGGAGCGACCGGCGGAAACGGTATCGGGCTTGGCGAAGGACTGGCCGGCCAGCTCCTCTCCTACCAGGCGAACAAACCGATTCTCGACAAATTGATGAAGGAAGCCGGCTTCGAGGGCGACGATGCCATCTCATCCCTTCTGGGAAATCTCGATGGAGCAAAACCGGCGAGACCGGCAACGCCCGCCCCGGCAAAGCCGGCAATACCGGCCGCAGCCCCGACACAAACGATCATCCCTCCGGCGCCGAAGCCGGCACCAAAGAAGGACTGATCGCCGCGCAAGCGGGTCTGGACTAGAACAGGATGATTTTAGGCCGGTTCGGCCTAAAATCTGAATTCTGTTCTAAATTAAATAGTTAGAGCATGATGTCGCCTGAAAACTGCTCACAATTTTCGGCATCATGCTCTATCTCACCCAACCCATTGCCAGCGCGCTCGCCCAGTCGGCACGGCCCCTTTCGGCGGCCAGTGCCGACATCGCCATGTGGTCATAGGCGACGGTTCGGAACTGCCATGTCCATCCGCCCGCCGTCTTTTCCAGAATGGCATAACTCGCCAGCGGATGGCCGGCTTCCACCTTGTGGTAATAAGGCAGTTCGTCGTCATAGGCCGGGCATCCGACGCTGCCGGGATTGACGATCAGGCGGCCATCGGAAAGCCGCACGGCGTGGGGAATGTGGCTGTGGCCGCAGAGGATCAGCGGCAGGTCGATGCCTTCGGCCAGCGCCTCGATCGCTTCGATCGGCTTCAGGAAGACGAAGCCCTCCGGCGAAACCGATTCCATCCAGTAGAGATTGTCGTCCTTCGGCGTCGCGTGACAGAGATAGACCTCGCCGCTATAAACGGTATCGGACGGCAGGCCGCCCAGCCAGTCGAGGTGGGATGGCGTCAATTGCCGGTAGGCGGCGGCATCCGAAGCATGCATAGCCGCCGGATCCTGTTCGATCAGGTAGCGGTCGTGATTGCCGCGGACCGACGTCAGGCCGAGCGGCATCAGCAAGTCTGCCGTCCTGCCGGCCTCGAGCGGGCCGCTGAAGAAATCGCCGAGATTGACGATCTCCTCGACGCGTTGCGCGCGAATATCAACAAGCACTGCCTCGAGCGCCAGATGGTTTCCGTGGATATCGGCAATTGCTGCAAACCGCATTTCTAGAGCCTTTCCTGGTCAGATTGAAGCATTCTGTTGGCTCAAACGGAGTCGGATGGTCGACCGGCCGGCGCGCGTCGTAGCCAAGCTCTACGGCCAAGCCGGCCGGTCGATTAGCCGGCCCGTTTCAGCCAACCCGAAGGGCCGGGCATCTTTCCGGGGCAGAGGCGATCGGCTCGGACGTACCACGAAGTATGCCCTTCGCCAATCGCCTCTGCCCCGACGAAAACCTGCTCCGGCAGAATGCTGCAATCTGACCAGGAAAGGCTCTCATCAGCTCCCTCGGTAAGTAGAATAACCATAGGGCGATATCAGCAACGGCACATGATAGTGCGCCGTGACGTCGGCGATGCCGAAGCGGATCGGCACGAGATCGAGGAAGGCGGGATGCGGCAGCGGCGTGCCGCTGGCCCTCAGATAATCGCCGGCGTGGAAGACCAGTTCGTAGGTACCGGCTCGAAAATTTTCACCAATGAGGATAGGGCCGCCATCAACCCGGCCGTCGGCATTGGTCTCCACCGTCTTCAGATGCCTGCGAATCTCGCCGTCGAGCTGGAAAAGATCGATCCTCAAGCCTTCGGCCGGCTTGCCGAGAGCGGTGTCGAGAACATGCGTGGTCAGTCCGGTCATGGGGCTGGCTCTTCGATGATATAGGGGGTTTCGAAAAAGAATTCTTCCAGATTGTTGCCCGGTCCGTCGCGGTCGACGACCAGGAAATCTGAGGCTTGGCCAAGCGTCATCAGCGGATGATGCCAGACGTTGCGGCGATAGTTCACCCCCTGGTCGCCGCGCGCCAGAAACACCTGCGGCCTGCCCGGGCGGCCGTTCTCATCCTCGGAGACGACGACGAGAAAAGGACGGCCCGAGACCGGCGAGAAACTCTGGCTGCCGAAAGGATGGCGCTCCATCATGGTGACTTCATAGGGGAAGCTACGCGGCTGGCCGCGAAAGAGGTTGATGACGACGCGCGCATCCTCGCCCGTCGCCTCAGTGGCGGCGAGTGCATGGAAACGCTCCGTTGTGCCGCCATTGATGAGCCGCATTGCGGCCGGATCGGCCTCGATCACCTCGCCGAAGGGAGCAAAGGCGGATCGGGTGAGCGGGCGGATGCCGAGAAAATCGGGCATGACTTCACTCGCCTTGCGCATGCCAGTGACGGATGGCATCGATCGCGGAGAGAAGCTCCGGCAGTGTGCGATACGTCGCCTCCCAGATCTCGGAGGGATCGAGATCGAAGAGATCGTCGAGGATACGGTTGCCCGTGCCGCAGATTTTCGTCCACCGCAAGTCGGGATGCTCGGTCGCAAATTCCGGATGTGTCACCAGCAGGCGGGACGCCGCCGCACCGATGGTGAAGTGGCAAAAGACAACCGCCTTGAAGGTGAGCTTGTCCCCGGTAAACGCAGCCTCATCCATTCCGCCGACGAAGGTCAGCGCTTCGGATGCCGCCTCATACATCTCATTGAGATAGTCGATCGCTCGCCGCTCTTTCATTCAGCCTCCGGCAGCATCGATGTCAGGCGCAGCAGCGCGATCCGCTCGACTTGCGCGGCCGCGGTCGCCAATTCTTCGTCTCGGCCATTGCCGATCCGCGCTTCGAACGCCGACAGGATGTCGTCCTTTGTAAGCCCCTTGACGGCGATGATGAAGGGAAAGCCGAATTTTTCGACATAGGCCGAATTGAGTTCGGTGAAGCGGGCATGTTCGGCCGGGTTCAGGCGGTCGAGACCGGCGCCGGACTGCTCCTTCCGGCTGTCTTCCGTGAGATCGCCAGAGATGGCAAGGCGCCCGGCAAGATCGGGATGGGCGCAGAGCACCCCGAGACGCTCCTGCGGGCTTGCCGCCCGGAAGATGGCGGCAAGGGCCGCATGCACACCGGCTGCCGCCAGTGGCTCCGTCACGTGGCCGGCGTCATAGGCGCGCTCGGCGATGAAAGGCGAATGTTCAAAGACGCCGCCGAAGCGGGAGACGAAATCCTCGCGCGACATCATCACAGCGCTTCCGGCTGATGGTGCTTGTGCCAGTGCTCGGCGATCTCGATGCGGCGCGGAATCCAGACTTTGTCGTGCTTCAGTACATATTCGATGAAGCGCTTCAACGCCGCCGCCCGGCCCGGGCGCCCGACGAGGCGGCAATGCAGGCCGACCGACATCATCTTCGGGCTGCCCGCCTTGCCTTCCTCGTAAAGCGTGTCGAAGGCGTCCTTTAGATAGGTGAAGAACTGATCGCCGGCATTGAAGCCCTGCGGCGTGGCAAAACGCATGTCGTTGGTTTCGAGCGTATAGGGGATGATCAGGAAGGGTTTCCCGTCGACGCCCTTCACCCAGTAAGGCAGGTCGTCGGCATAGGAATCGGAGGAATAGAGGAAACCGCCCTCCTCCTGCACCAGCCGAAGCGTATTGTCGGAAGGCTTGCCCTGATACATGCCATAGGGCCGCTCACCGGTAAGTTCGGTATGCAGGCGCACCGCTTCGAGGATATGCTTGCGCTCCAGATCCTCGGGAAAATCCTTGTATTCCAGCCAACGGTAGCCGTGGCTGGCGATCTCCCAACCGGCCTCCTTCATCGCGGCGACGGCCTCGGGGTTGCGGGCCATCGCCAGCGTCACGCCGTAGACGGTCGCTTGCACGTTGAGATCTGTGAACATCCGCCAAAGCCGCCAGAAGCCAGCACGCGAACCATATTCGTAGATCGATTCCATGTTGAGGTTGCGCTGTCCCGACCAGGCGGCCGCGCCGACGATCTCCGATAGCAGGTTTTCGGAGGCCGCATCGCCGTCGAGGATCGAGCTTTCGCCGCCTTCCTCGTAGTTGATGACGAACTGCACGGCGACACGCGCCTCGTCCGGCCATTTCGGATCGGGCGTCAGGCGCCCATAGCCGACAAGATTGCGCGGATAAGTCTCGGATACCATTAAATCACCCTCTGAAAAGACAGAGGAAACGGTAGCATCCGTAGCCGGAATGTCGAGCCGGAAACTGCGCAACGGAGTTCTGTCCGAACGCCGGCGCTCCGGCGCCAACCTTTGAGGCATTGGTTCGTCAGGCGATCCTGCGCGCGCTGACCTTACCCATCGGATGCAGCGAATGAACGCGGAAAGGGCCGCCCGTGCCCTCCTCGATCATCAGCGCCACGTTCGAAACCGTGACCGGCTCACTCAAGACAGGCTCGAAGATCGTCCGCAGCGCCGGCTCGATGCGCGGCATGTCGATCGCGTTGACGGGGCCTGTCACCGGCATATGAAAGCGGAACTCTTCCATCACATAGGGATTGCCCCAGCGATGAAGGTTGGCAAACTGTGCCGCCGATAGCCCGTCCGGATCACTGCGTTCGATCTCGGCCTCGCTGAGCGGTGCGCGGAAACGATCGAATTCCTGCACGATCGCCGAGGCGAGATACTGGATCTGCTCGCAAGGCGTGCTCGGCAGCAAGCTGTAGAAATTGCCGAGCCGGGCGACTTCGATACGCGGAATCTGAAAGGGAACGAAGGTCCCGGAAAAACGCATCAGATCGCGCAGGAGTTGCGATTCGGACATGTCGTTGGACAGCTGAAATGGCGCTTTCAAGACGCCATGAAAACCGTAGCGCCGGGGCACGGCGGTATGGAAGGCGATCTCGTGAATACCGAGGCCACGAACTGCCGGAGGCTCCATCATATCGCCCGAAAACACGTTTCGGCCAAGCCAATTGGCGGCCACGAGCGACAACAGGTCGCTCGCCGGAGGCGTGAAGCAAATGGCATAGCGCATGCAATTTCCTCCATCAAGGAAGTAAGCGCCGTTCAGATCCGGCGCTGTCGATGCGCAAGCAGATAGGTGATTTGCATGACAGAATAACGAAACGAAGCAGCGCCTAATTCACGTTTAACGTGAAGCCGCCGCGATGTGGCTTGAGATTGCGAAGCTTTCCGGCAGCAAAAATCCGCAGTCTGCATCGTCTGCGATACATATCGCCGCCTCCGCCAGCCGGTGGGCGAGGCCGAAGCTGACTTTGAAGCCGCCGGTCAGCGCGATCAGGCGTGGATGTTCGGGATGGCGGCCGATCATCGGATCCCGGTCTATCGCCTTTGGGCGAAGCCCGGCCCAGCGCTCGACAACGGGGGCGTCGCGAAGAGATGGCACGATGCCGCGCGCCGCCTCGATCAGCATATCGAGCTGGGCGTCGGTCGACGTCGGGTCGTCAAAACGGTTCTCGCTGGTGCTGCCGATTGCCGCTTGCCCGCCCTCGTGCGCGACGACATAGAGCCCGTCGAGGAAGATCGTCGGCAGCGCCGGGTCGATATCGGCTTTCAATAGCGCTGCCTGCCCCTTGACCGCCTGGCCGAGCGGCTGTTTCAGCCCCGGCGTCAGGACCTGCAACAACGGAAAGGACTGATGGCCGGCGGCCAGGATGCAGTGACTGAAAACGATGGTTTCGCCGTTTATTTCGGCCATGCCGCGATCGGGGTCGAGGCCGGCAATCGCCGCATTCTCCTGGACGCGAACATGCTTTGCCCGCCGCAGGAAGGCGATGAGCGCTGCGATCAGCAAGCGGGGCGCAACGCGGGCGGCGAGTGTGTCGTGTACGAAGCCGCTCTCGCCGGCAGACGCCTCGATCCAACCGTCCATATCAAGGCCGTCGAGCACATGCCAGTGGAAGCGGCGGTCACCCGCCCGCCAATGGCGTTCGGCGTCCTCAAAATGGCCACGCGCTATTTTGTTGAGATGCGGCTTCGGCAGCGGGATCAGCCGTCCGGACCTGTTATACCCGGCGGAAAGCCCGGTCTCCGCTTCGAGCGCTGTGATTTCGGCTTCGAGCGAGACCAGCGCATCGAACTGGAACTGCTTCTTCTCCGACCACCGGTCCGGCATATGCGGCATCAGCGCGCCGAGCAGGCCACCACTTGCACCTTCGCCCAACCTGCCGGCGTCAGCGATTAGAGCACGGATGCCCCGGCGTTCGGCATGGACGGCCGCCCAGAGCCCCATGATGCCGCCGCCGACAATCAGCAATTCTAAGGACGATTGACCTGAGACCGGCTGAGGACTATCGGCTTTTTCCATGATAGACGTGAACCCCGATCAGATTGGCGCGGGCGCGCCGCAGCCGCTCGAATGGCGCGACGGCGATATGCCCTATTCCACCGCCTTTGGCGATCATTTTTATTGCCAGACCGATGGGCGGCTGGAATGCGGCCACGTTTTTCTCGCCGGCAACGGCCTGCCGGAGCGCTGGAATGGGCGGCAGAGATTCCAGATCGGAGAACTCGGCTTCGGCACCGGCCTGAACTTCACTGAAACCTGGCGGCAATGGAAGCTCCATCGTGCGAACGGCCAGCACCTGCATTTCATCTCCTTCGAACTTTATCCGATGCGCAGCGAAGAAATCGGCAGGGCGCTGTCGCATTGGCCGGAGATCGATGTCGAACGCGGATCGCTGACGGCGGCTTGGCCGCAAGCGCCTGCTGGCACCGTCTCGCTGAACCTCGATTCTCAGACGACGCTCAGCGTGGTCTGCGGCCGCGCACTCGATGGCGTTGCAGAGGCCAAACCCGGCTTCGACGCCTGGTATCTCGACGGCTTCGCCCCGTCGCGCAACAGCGATATGTGGTCGGAAGAACTGATGCGGCTCGTCTGCGAGAAAAGCGCAGCCGGCGGCACTTTCGCCACCTATGCGGCGGCCGGCTTCGTGCGCCGCAATCTCATCGCTGCAGGTTTTGCCGTCGAGCGCCGCAAGGGCTTTGCCGGCAAGCGCGAAATGCTCTGCGGCATCAAGTAAACTCGGGCAAGTGCGATCGATTCAAACGGCTGAGTTGCTAACAGTTATCACTCTGTGCGATAATAGTCCGAGAGGAACCAGTATGGCCAGCAGCGCGAATCTTGGACAGCAACTCGAAAACTATGTGAACGAACTTGTGAAATCGGGGCGTTACAACTCTCGCAGTGAAGTTCTGCGGGAAGGTGTCCGGCTTGTCGAGGAGCGGGAAAAACGGTTGATGGCGCTCGATCTGGCAATCAGCCAGGGGATCGCCGACGCGAAAGCAGGTCGCTTCAAGCCCATCAGCGATGTCGCCGCCCGCCTTGCGGCCAAATATGACGGCCGTTCGTGATCGTCCTCATCACCGCCCAGGCGGAGGCGGATCTCGAACGTATTGGCGACTATATCGCTGAGGACAATCCGCAGCGGGCGGCAAGCTTCATTCAAGAACTGCTGGAACGGTGTGAGCGTCTGGCCGAAACTCCGAACGGTTTTTCATTGGTTCCACGTTACGAACGCACCGGCGTTCGCCGCCGTCCTTACGGCAACTATTTGATCTTTTATCGCGTTGGCGAGGATCGTATCGAGATCCTGCATATCCTCAACGGCGCCCAGGATTTCGAGAGCATCCTGTTTTCCGAAGGTTCAAATCAGTAGCTGGTGCGCTCCGGCTGCTGCTCGCTCGTTCCGAGCCACTGGCGGATTTTTTCCTCGAGCAGTTCGGGGCTGATCGGCTTCGACATGTAATCGTCCATGCCGGCATCGAGGCAGAGCTCGCGGTCGCTTTCGAGCGCATGGGCGGTGACGCCGATGATCGGCACTCGATGGCCTTGTCCCTTTTCCCGTTCGCGGATCGTCTGCGTCGCCTGATGGCCGTTCATGACAGGCATCGAGACGTCCATCATGATGATGCGCGGCGTATACCGCTCCCAGGCGGCGACCGCTTCCTCGCCATTGTCGACGACGAGGAAGGAAAGACCCGTGCCTTGCAGGATCTGCGTGAAGACGATCTGGTTGACCTCGTTGTCTTCGGCGACGAGCACGTCGACGAATTCAGCGGCCCGCTTCTGCGGCACGGGCGCCGGCGCGGGCACGGCCACTTCCGTCTGCAGCCGGGCGATCTCGGCCTCGGAGGCCTGTTTGACGCGGCTGGCGCGCACCACCTCGACGACGGTGTTGCGCAGCACGTTGGCGCGCGCCGGTTTCATCAGATGCGCATGGCCGTTCAGCGCCGCGAATTCCTTCTCCGTGCCCGAAATATCCATTGACGTCAGGAAGATGATCGGCAGTTCGACGAAGCGGGGATCGGCGCGCAGCCGGCGCGCGACATCGGCGCCGTTCATATCGGGCATGTGATAATCGAGCACGACGGCATCGACGGTAATGCCGAGACCGGCCGCCGCCTCCAGGATCGCAAGCCCGGTGCCGCCGCCCTCGGCGGCCACGCCGTCGAAGCCCCAGAGAGACAGCTGCTCGGTGAGGATTCGCCGGTTCACTTCATTGTCGTCGACGACGAGGATACGCGCACCCTGCACGTTGATCGGCAACGGCTTCGGCTCAAGTCGAGCGGCAGCCACTGCAAACGGCAGGTTGATGGTGAAGACGGAGCCCTTGCCCCATTCGCTTTCGACGTTGAGATAACCGCCGAAAAGGTCAACCAGCCCGGCGGTGATCGCAAGACCGAGGCCGGTTCCTTCATGCCGCCGGGTCGACGAGGCGTCCACCTGCGAGAATTTGTCGAAGACCGATTCGAGCTTCTCCGGTGGGATGCCGATCCCGGTATCCTCGATACGGATGCACGCCATGATCTCGCCGCCGGCGGCCGGCTCGAAGCCGACATCGACGAAGACATGGCCACGCTCGGTGAATTTGACGGCGTTGCCGACGAGATTGGTGACAATCTGGCGGAACCGCCCGGCGTCGCCGATCACGGCTGCGGGCAAATCGGGTGCGGCCCGCACCAGGAGTTCGATGTTCTTCTCGGCGGCGTGCGAGGACAAGAGTGTCGCCACATCCTCCACCGCTTCGGTAATATCGAAGGCGGTTTTGCGCAGTTTCATCTGCCCGGCGTCGATCTTCGAGAAGTCGAGGATGTCGTTGATGATCGTCAGCAGCGCATTGCCGGATTTGACGATAATGTCGACGAAGGTCTTCTGGCGCGTATCGAGATTGGTCTTGGCAAGCAGTTCCGCCATCCCAAGCACGCCGTTCATCGGCGTGCGGATCTCATGGCTCATATTGGCAAGGAATTCGGATTTGGCGCGATCGGCGGCTTCGGCGCGCGACAGCAGCTGGCGCAGTTCCTCCTCGCGGCTCTTCAGCTCGGTGACGTCAGTGAAGAGCGCCACCCAGTGCTGCCCCTTGCTGACCGTCGCATCCATGTTCACCCATCGCTCGCCGTCGACATGGAAGACGGTGGAAATCGGCAGCCTGGCCGCGATATTGTCGCGCCAGCCCTGCAGGATTTCGGCGGCGGCATCGTGGAAATCGCCACGCGCCGCGCAAAATTCGAACATGCCAATCCAGCCCTCGCCGGTTTCGAGATAGGTGGCCGGAATCTGCAAGATGTCAGAAAGCGCCTCGTTGGACAGCTTGATAATGCCGTCCTGAACGATGGCCAGGCCCTGTGGCATGGCATGGGTCGCGTCGCGCATCATCTCGCCGAGTTGTTCCAGCGCGGCGCGGGCCTCGTGGACTTCATTTTCCCGCTCACGCACGGCCGTGATGTCGGCATAGGTGAGCAGGATCCGGTCGTTGGAGATACGGCGGCTATCGAAGATGACGGATTTGCCGCCCGCCCAGCCGAGCTCGATCGGCTCGGGCTCCTCGGTTTCGAACAGGTGCTTGCGGAAAGCGTAGATTTCCTCTGGTGTCTGCGTGCCGTTGTAGCGACCGAGCTCATAATTGCGACGGATGACGTCGATGAAGGGGCGCCCGTCAAAGGGGTCGTCGAGCGGCAGCTCCCAGATGCTGTAGAATTCGTCGTTGACGTAGAGGATCTGGTGATCGTTATCGAGGATCAGCACGCCGACCGGCAGCGAGCGCAGAATATTCTCGATATCCCGGTGCAGCACTTCTTCCTGCTTCCGCGCTTCGATCAGTGCCTTCTCCCGCTCCTTGAGCGGTGAAATGTCAGAAAAGGAGCCGACGACATAGGCTCGCCCATCCGCCGTCACGACACGCTTGACTCGCGAGATCACGGGATGGATGCGGCCATCCTTGCTCGGCATTACGCCTTCCAGCTCCTGCGACAGGTCTTGTTCCAGCGACAGCCGGTTTTCCTGGTAGATCGCCTCGCCGCCCTCCGGCCCGAACATTTCATATTCGGTCATTCCCAGCACCCGCGAGCGCTGGTGGCCGCTGAAAGTCTCATAATACTGGTTGGCATAGACGAGGTGATGTTTCTCGTCGCGCACGAAAACTGCGACCGGCAGATCCTCCATGATGGTGCGCAGCAGGTCTCGTTCGTCGACGCTCGCGTGCCAGCTCGAATCGGTAGGGGCTACGGGTTTCTCGCCGTTGCGATAGGCGGCGTTGATGACCAGAGGCCGGCCGTCTTCGGCAAAAATGCCGATCGGGTGGTCGAGCTTTTCCAGCGCCTCGCGCACGCGGGCGAAAGCGCCGGCAAGGCCATGATCGTCGGCGCCCTTCCCGTCTCCAAGGGCGCGGCGTGGCGTCTCGCGCACTTCGAAGATGCCGAGCACATAGGCTCGCTCCGGCGATGGCGAAAAGCTTTCGATCTGGATACGCTCATGGCTGAGGCCGGCCGCATCAAAGCAGATGGCGTTTTCCTCTGTGCCGAACACCAGTGCGCGGCGCTCCTTGTCCTCACGATCCTCTTCTTCAGGACGGTCGAGAAGCTCGCGGCTGCGCCTGCCGATGAAATCGGAGATCTCGCGGCCGAGGAAACGGGCATAGGCCTCATTGACGGCGATATAACGCAGCTCGCTGTTCTTGACATAGGCCGGGGTATCCAGATCAGCGATCCGGCGGCAAGCCAACTCCAGAAGTTCCCCGGCTGATTTCAAAAATATCGCTCCCGCAATGAACGAAATATCGACTACAAAAACTATAACGCCAAGGCTTTTAACAAGGTTTTAACCATAAATTTCGACAGCGGAATTTTACAAGCCGGCTCACCAAGCTGAAGATAATCCGAGATTACCAGCCCCGGCTTGCACGAGACTGAAAGGACGCCGGCAATAATTTCTTTCGACGTTGGGATCCGTTGAAATCATGACGAAAATTTAATGCCGAACGGCTTGTGCGGCCATTGCGCTGCCGCGATCCGGGCCGAGTCTCGGCATGGCTTTATGGAAGCCATGCCCATGAAAGGAAAATAGCATGTCCGTTCTTCATAAGACCATGGCGACGGGCCTGATCGCCCTGACCTTTGCCGGCGCCTCGCTCGCCACCGCCACCACTGCCGATGCCCGTCCACGCGATGCCTTCTGGGGCGGCCTTGCAGCCGGCGTCGTCGGTGGCGCTCTGCTGTCGGAGGCCGCCCGTCCCGCCTACCCGGTCTATCCTGCTTACCCCTATTATCGCCCCTATCCGGTCTACCGGACCTATTACCGGCCGTCCTACTGCCACCTCGAATGGCGACACGACGATTGGGGCGACCCCTACCGCGTCAAAGTCTGCACGGAATAGAAGAAATCGCATCCGGCGCCGCTTGACCTCCCGGCGGCGCCGGTCCAATGCGTCCCCGGCGCAAAGGAGGATCAGCATGCCGGAACCGCTCAAGAACCTGCTGCATGAAGCGTTGATCGCCGAAATGGCCGATCGAATCGCCGGCAATTCCCCGTCGTTCGACAAGGGCCGCTTCGTGACGCTAGCGACCGGTGGCCTTCAGGCGCTGGAACTGATGGAGCGATCGGCCCTGATCCGCGACGCGCTGTTCTCAACGCTTCCCGACAATTTCCCGGAGGCCGCCGCCATTCTGAAGGTAAGCCTCCCCTCGGAAAGCAAGCCTGGACTGACAGGCTGGATGCTGCTGCCGGTCAATCAGTTCATCGCCGCACGCGGCCTTGATCATTTCGATCTCGGCCTCGATCTCTTGAAGGCGTTGACGCCGCATTTCACTGCCGAATTCGGCATCCGCCCCTTTATCCACCGCGACCAGCAACGCTCACTCGCAATCATTTCCGGCTGGGCCGACGATTCCGACCAGCATGTGCGCCGGCTGGCGAGCGAGGGAACGCGGCCGCGCCTGCCCTGGGCGATGCGCCTGCCGCAACTCGTCAAGGATCCGGCACCGATCCTGCCCATCACTGCGCTGATGGATGATCCGGAGGAATATGTCCGCCGCTCCGTGGCCAACAGCCTGAACGACGTCGCCAAGGATCACCCGGACCTGGTCGCCGCCTTCGTCGCTAGTCATATCGACGGTACTTCATCCGAACGTCGCTGGCTGCTGAAACATGCCTCGCGCACGCTTCTGAAGAAGGGCCACGCGCAGGCGCTCGCCAATTTCGGCTTTGCCGCCACCGCTTCGCTCGAATGCGAACTGCGGCTCCGGAATACTGAGGTGATGTTCGGCGAAGGGCTGGATTTCGAAATCCGGGTGACAAACGCCGGCGAGCGAGCGCAGTCACTGATGATCGACTACGCCATTCACCATGTGAAGAGCGACGGCTCGCTCTCACCCAAGGTCTTCAAGTGCAAGGCGATAATGCTTGCTCCGGGGCAAAGCCATACGATTGAGCGCCGCCACGCCATGCGGCCGATCACCACGCGACGCTATTATCCCGGCGAACATCGCATCGCCATCCTCGTCAACGGCGCGGAGACCGCATCGCAAAGCTTCGTCCTCGTCATGCCCTCGCCTGACCCAGCTTAAGGCTTTCTTGTGCACCGCACTTGACTTTCCACGCGAACTAGCCCAAATGCGGGTCAGCTTTCACCTTTCCGGCCGCCGCGTGAGCGTGCCCCTGCTGAAAAATACAGACGCAGGAAGAAGGGACAAAAGCGCATTTCGATAGAGCGCCGCACTCCCCATGAGCGGCCAGAAGCGCTGGAAAGCTTTTTCCAACTCACAAGTTCCCACTTCACGCGGGGTTCTTGACGCCAGAATGAAACCGGATCGCATGGTGCGTTCCGGCGATAGTCATTGTGGCGCCCCGAAAGGTTATACCTTGACTAATTTTGAATCGCTTGGTGTCTCCAAGCCGATCGTCGCTACTTTGTTCCAGCTCGGCATCGAAACGCCGACGCCGATCCAGGAACATTCAATTCCTCTCCTCCTCGAAGGCCGCGATCTCATCGGCCTCGCCCAGACCGGCACCGGCAAGACCGCCGCTTTCGGCCTGCCGCTGATCGAAAAGCTGCTTGCCGACGAACGGCGTCCCGACAACCGCACGACGCGGACGCTGATTCTCGCCCCGACCCGCGAACTGGTGAACCAGATCGCCGAGAGCCTGAAGAAGTTCATCCGCAAGTCGCCGCTGCGAATCAATGTCGTCGTCGGCGGCGTTTCGATCAACAAGCAGCAGCTTCAGCTCGAAAAGGGCACCGACATCCTCGTCGCCACGCCGGGCCGCCTGCTCGACCTCGTCAATCGCCGCGCGATCACGCTAACTGCGGTTCGTTATCTGGTGCTCGACGAAGCCGACCAGATGCTCGACCTCGGCTTCGTGCACGATCTGCGCAAGATCGCCAAGATGGTGCCGAAGAAGCGCCAGACCATGCTCTTCTCGGCCACCATGCCGAAGGCGATTGCCGATCTTGCCGGCGAATATCTCGTCGATCCCGTCAAGGTCGAAGTCACGCCTCCGGGCAAGGCTGCCGACAAGGTCGAGCAGTACGTGCATTTCGTCGCTGGCAAGAACGACAAGACGGAACTGCTCCGCAAGTCGCTTACCGAAAACCCTGATGGCCGCGCCATGGTCTTCCTGCGCACCAAGCATGGTGCCGAGAAGCTGATGAAGCATCTCGAAAACATCGGCTATTCCGTCGCCTCGATCCACGGCAACAAGAGCCAGGGTCAGCGCGAGCGGGCACTGAAGGCCTTCCGCGACGGCAGCATCAAGACGCTGATCGCCACCGACGTTGCCGCCCGTGGCATCGACATCCCGGCTGTCAGCCACGTCTATAATTACGATCTGCCTGAAGTGCCTGACGCCTATGTCCATCGCATCGGCCGCACCGCGCGCGCCGGCCGCGACGGTATCGCCATCGCCTTCTGCGCTCCCGATGAAGCCAGGCTGCTGCGTGATATCGAGCGCCTGATGGGCATCGACATCACTGTCGCCAGCGGTGAAGCTCCGGCAAACATGAACGGCGCGCCCCGTCGCGCCAATGGCAACGGCAATAACCGCAATCGCAATGGCGGCCAGGGTCGCGAAGGTCAGGGTCGCGGCGAAGGCCGCGGCGACCAGAACCGTTCGGAGCATCGCGGCAGCCGTCAGGAACGCCGCCCGCGCCTCGAAGGTGAAGGCAGCGAAGTCCGCGCCGGCGGCGAAGAGCGTCGTCCGCGTCCGGAGCGCCCGACCGGCCGCAATGAGGATTTCCGTGGCCAGCGCCGCGGCGAAGCGGCCCCGAATCTCGGTCCTGACAACGATCTGGCCTCGACCTCCGACTTCCGCCCCTCGGCAAAGCCGCAGCGTCCTGCCCACGCCAATGGCGAACCGAGCGGCCATCACCGCGGCAACAGCCGCCACGCCCATGGCCGTCCGGCCCGCAAGCATGGCGAAGACCGCGGCCCGCAGCAGGCCCAGGCCGGCGAACCGCGCCGGGACGGCAACGGCGGAAATCGTCGCGGTGGCTCCGGCTCCCGCAACGGCGGCGGCCAGCGCCGCGAACGCGCCTGATAGTTGAACGACTGAAAAAGCGGAAAGGCCGGGGGATCTTCCGGCCTTTTTGTTATCTACGCCGCCGCGGGCCGGTCTTGGCTGAGCGCCTTGCGGTTCGTGAGATAGACGCCGGTCACCACCACCACGGTGCCGACGATCAACGGCAGGGTTAGCGGCTCCCCAAAGGCGATGAAGGCTTCGAGAGCGACCGTTGGCGGCATCAGGTAGATCAGCGAGGCGGCGCGCGACACCTGACCCCGGCGGATCAGATGAAGCAGCAGCCCGACGCCGCCCATCGACAGACCGAAGACCGACCAGGCGAGCGCGCCATAGGCCTGCTCGGTGCCGTCGAAATGCTGATGCTCGAACATCAGCGAAAGCGGCAGGGTGAGGATCAGCGCGCCGATATATTGCAAAGTCGCGATGGTTCTGAGGTCGCCGGATTGCAGGTGCTTCTTCTGATAGAGCGTGCCGTAGGTGACGGACGCCATGGCGACGAGGTTAATCGCCAGCGGCAGGGCTGCATGTGTGAGATCGGCGGTCGCTGGGCCGAGCAGCTTCGGCGAAATGGCAATGGCAATGCCGATGAAACCGAGGGCAAGGCCAAGTTTCTGCGCCTGCTGCAGCCGCTCGCCGATGAGGATGGGAGCTGCCATTGCCGTCAGCAGCGGCTGCAGCGCCGCGATGATGCCCGATATGCCGGCCGGCACGCCATTGGCGATGGCCCACCAGAGACCGGCGAGATAGAAGCCATGCAGGAAGAAACCGGAATAGATGGCGCGTAGCGCCGTCGCCCGACTTTTCGGCCATTGCGCCCGCACCACCAGGCAGAGCGCCAGGAATGCCGCCGCCGACAGCGCGTAACGTATCGAAAGAAAAGTGAAGGGCTCGGAATGCAGCGAGGCATATTTCGCCACTACCCAGCCCGTGGACCAGAGTAGGACGAAAACGGCGGGGGCAAGGCGATCGAAGGACATGGGGCGGCTCGGGAGAGAAGGGTCGCCGTGCTGATAGCCCCACCCGGCGGCTGCCGTCAAAGGCGAAGCGTTGATGTTTATTTGAAATTTCGCTGATGGCAGAGACCCAGGGCGGTCGCGCCAGCCGGCGTTTACCAAGGAGGGAGGGCGGCGGGGCGCCTACGCGCGTGACCATATTCGACCGTCTTGCCCGAACGAAAAGCGATCACATGCTCAGATTTTGCGCAAGCCTCGGGATCACCCATCCATCATGCCGCACTGCATCACTTAAAATGCCCAGATTTTCACCCGTTTCTCGCAGCGCAAAATCTTTTCCTCGAACTGCGCATGGTTCTTGCATTGCCATTTGCGTTGTATTCAAATGAACAAAAAGGGGAGCCGCGCTTTTGGCATTTGATGAAATGATTACCGGGGACGAAAGTCCTCGCCCGCCTTACGACAAATACTTCGAGTGGTACAACAGCCAAGACCGGGCGCATCTGATTGCCAAGTCCCGCGATGCGGAAAACATCTTCCGGAAGACAGGCATCACCTTCGCGGTCTACGGCCATGCCGACAGTTCCGAAAAGCTCATCCCCTTCGACATCATTCCCCGCATCATCTCCGCCCGCGAATGGCGCAGGCTCGCGCAAGGCATCGAGCAGCGGGTGATCGCGCTGAACGCCTTTCTCGACGATATCTACCACAAGCAGGAGATCATCCGCGCCGGGCGCATTCCGCGTGAGCTGATCGAGAACAATGTCACCTTCATTCCCGAAATGATCGGTTTCCGACCGCCCGGCGGCGTCTACACCCACATCGTCGGCACCGACATCGTGCGCACCGGCGAGGACCAGTTTTACGTGCTGGAGGATAATGCGCGCACGCCCTCCGGTGTCAGCTACATGCTGGAAAACCGGGAAACCATGATGCAGATGTTCCCCGAGCTCTTTCATGAGAACAAGGTGCAGCGCGTCGAGGATTATCCCTATCTGCTGCGTCAGAGCCTCGCCTCGCTCGCCCCTCCCGGCTGCAAGGGCAAGCCGCGCGTCGCCGTGCTGACGCCGGGCATTTATAATTCCGCCTATTACGAGCATTCCTTCCTCGCCGACATGATGGGCGTCGAACTGGTCGAGGGCGCGGATCTGCGCGTCATCGACGGCAAGGTGAAGATGAGGACGACACGCGGTTACGAGGCGATCGATGTGCTCTACCGCCGCGTCGACGACGACTTCCTCGATCCCCTGACCTTCCGCTCCGATTCCGCGCTCGGCATTCCCGGTATCATGGATGTCTACCGCTCCGGCAACATCACCATCGCCAATGCGCCAGGCACCGGCATTTGCGACGACAAGGCGATCTACTCCTATATGCCGGAGATCGTCGAATTCTATACCGGCCGCAAGGCGCTGCTCGAAAACGTGCCGACTTGGCGCTGTTCGGAAGCCGACAGCCTGAAATATGTGCTGGAACACCTGGAAGACCTCGTCGTCAAGGAGGTACACGGCTCGGGCGGCTACGGCATGCTGGTCGGCCCGACCGCATCGAAGAAGGAGCGTGCCGATTTCGCCGAGAAGCTGAAGGCCAAGCCGAACAATTACATCGCTCAGCCGACGCTGTCGCTCTCCACCGTGCCCATCCTCGTCAACAAAGGCATTGCTCCGCGCCACGTCGACCTTCGCCCCTATGTGCTTGTATCCGACAGGGTACAGATCATTCCGGGCGGGCTCACCCGTGTAGCGCTGAAGCAAGGCTCGCTGGTGGTCAATTCTAGCCAGGGCGGCGGCACCAAAGACACTTGGGTATTGGAGGACTGATGCTCGGAAGAACAGCAAACGGCCTCTACTGGATGTTTCGCTACATCGAGCGCGCCGAAAATATAGCCCGCCTGATCGATGCGGGGTTGCGCATGTCGCTGACCCGCAGCAGCACCGGCGATGACAATTGGGATGGCGTTCTACAAAGTGCGGGCGTGCGCGAGGCTTATGACGAAGGCCACAACAAGCTGACCAACGCCGACGCGATCGACTATCTCCTGCGCGATCGCACTAATCCGTCGAGCGTCATGTCTTGCATCGATTCCGGCCGCAACAATGCCCGTATGGTGCGCACGGCGCTGACGCGGGAGACCTGGGAAGCGACCAACGAATGCTGGATCGACTTGAAGTCGCTGCTCGAAAAGCGAGTCAAGGCGGCCGAAATGCCAGAGGTGATTGATGTCATCAAGCGCCGCGCCGGCCTCATCCGCGGCGCCTTCCATGGTTCGACGCTGCGCAACGAGCTCTATAATTTTGCCCGCATCGGCACTTTCATCGAGCGAGCCGACAATACCAGCCGCATTCTCGACGTGAAATATTACGTGCTGCTGCCGTCGGTTTCATCAGTCGGTTCCTCTCTCGACAACGTCCAGTGGGAATCGATTCTGCGCTCGGTCTCAGCGCACCGCGCCTATAGCTGGGCCTATGACGGCGAATACCGGGCGATGAACATCGCCGACTTCCTGACCCTCAATGTCCAGATGCCGCGCTCGCTTGCCTATTGCTACGAGAAGATCGTCAGCAATCTCGGCTATCTCGCCCAGGATTACGAGGAGCGGCTTCCCGCCCACGATACCGCGGATTCAATCCGCAAGACACTGCAGACAAGGGCGATCCGGGATATCATGGATCAGGGTTTGCACGAGTTCCTGGAGGATTTCGTCTCGCGCAATAACAAGCTCGGCGCGGAAATTTCCGACGGCTACCGGTTCTATGCATAAGCGGATAACAATATGAGATTGAAGATCAGCCACCTCACCGAATACCGCTACGACGGACCGACTCAGTTCTCGCTGCAAAGGCTGCGGCTGACGCCGCCGACCAGCTCCGCTCAGAAAGTGCTCGGCTGGGCGCTGAATGTCGAGGGCGCCACGCCCGAAGTGGAATATGACGACCAGTACGGCAATCACGTCAATCTGGTCTCGCTGGAAGGCGAGCAGGATGTGACGCGCATCCTCGCCGAAGGCGAGGTCGAGACGGAAGACAACAACGGCGTCACCGGCCCGCATACCGGCTTCTGCCCGCTTTGGCTCTTCCTGCGCGACACGCCATTGACCAAGGGCGGCAAGCTGGTCAAGGAACTGATCAAGGACGTCGGTGGCGATAACGAGCTTGCCCGTATGCACGCGCTGATGGCAGCAATCCACCAGACGGTCGATTATAAGCCCGGCACCAGCAACACCGAGACGACGGCCGAACAGGCGCTGGAGAAGAAGAGCGGTGTCTGCCAGGACCATGCGCATATTTTCATCGCCGCCGCCCGCGCCCTGCAGGTGCCGGCGCGTTACATCTCCGGTTATTTGATGATGGAAGAAAAGATCGAACAGGCTGCGACCCATGCATGGGCCGAGGCCCATATTCCCGGCCTCGGCTGGGTCGGCTTCGATCCCGCCAACGAGATCTGCCCGGATGCGCGCTACATCAGAGTCGCCTCCGGTCTCTGCTATCGCGACGCCGCGCCGATTTCAGGCATGCGCATCGGCACGCCGGGCGAAACGCTGTCGGTCACCGTGAAGGTCGAGGACGGCGGACAAATGCAAAGCCAGAGCCAGAACTGAGCGGAGCGTACAGATAGCTTTACCGCACGCTGCGAAGGGCCGATAGAATAGCTGCCGAGCTCGCCGCGAAACTAACATATTGGACTTGAATATAGAGACGGACGGTCCCGAAATTCCGCCTGCTTCCGGCGTGTGGCGCACGTCATAATTGCCGTTCGTCAATTTTTCATTGGCCGCAAATGGCGGCGATCCGTGCGCTCTTCGAACATGGTGCCAACGAGGATCGCAGCATGGCGGTCTCAAACGGCAAGAGCAGGATTGTTTTGGGCCGCCGGATACCATGGCCCCGTCCCAAGACAGCAACTGACGGCTCCACCCAAAGCCTATCCCGCTGCAAGAACCCGGAGGTGCCCGCGCGCGCCGTAGCTGAGGATCGCCTGGTCGGCCGTAAGTAACGGGACGCGGTGAAAACGGGCTGTTGCAGCGATGATGCGGTCGGCGGGATCGGCATGAAACTCGCCAGGCAGCCGACCACTGTCTATCGCGATGGAAGGCTCAATCGGTGCGAGCTGGATACCGGGCAGAGACAATGCGCTATCGATCCATCGACCGACATCGTCGCCGAGCGCCAGGCGTCCCTTCTGAACAAGCAAGGCGATTTCCCAAGGTGTAATCGCCGAAACCAGAATCCGGCTTTTCTCCGTCATCTCGTCGATGATGCGCCGGGCTTGTGATCCGAGGCGCGCATCGTCCTGCATTGCCCAGACGAGGATATGCGTGTCGATGACGATCAACGAACGGCGTCCCAATCTTCTGCTTCAGCAGCCGGAGATAGCGGATCGTCATAGCGCAATACGCTGCCCTTCATCGCGCCGATGATACTTCTGCGTCCGCTCGTGTCACGTGCCGGCGAAAGCACGGCAACCGGCCTGCCGCGCTTGGTGATGACGATAGATTCGTCGTCCTTCCCCATCTGGTCGATAAGGTTTAGGCACTTCGCCTTGAACTCGGCCGCGCCGACTGTCTTGGACATGACTATATCTCCTGTACATCTATACGGAATATAGGGCCATTTCCGCATTGAACAAGTGCAAAGAAAAAGGCGGGGTGGTGCCCCGCCTTTTTCTCGTTATGGATTGAACCGCGCTAGTGGCTGTCCTTGCCGACCGCATTTCCGCGACATCCTTTGAGGAAGTCGAGGTCGGCGCCGGTATCGGCCCCTTCGACATGCTGCTGATGCAGGAAGGCATAACCGGATGTGGGCAGATCATGGTTCGGCTGCCATTCGGCGAGCCGCCGTGCCAATTCCTCCTCGGAAACGTCGAGATGCAGACGACGATTCGGCACATCCAACTCGATCATGTCGCCGTTTTTCACGACCGCCAGCGGCCCGCCGACCGCCGCTTCCGGCGATGTATGCAGCACCACGGTGCCGTAGGCCGTCCCCGACATGCGGGCGTCGGAAATGCGCACCATATCGAGGATGCCCTTCTTGAGCACCTTCGGCGGCAGCCCCATATTGCCGACCTCGGCCATCCCGGGATAGCCCTTCGGCCCACAGTTCTTCATGACCATGATGCAGGTTTCGTCGATATCGAGGTTATCGTCGTTGATCTTGGCCTTGTAGTCGTCGATGTCCTCGAACACGACAGCCCTGCCCCGGTGCACCAGCAGATGCGGCGAAGCCGCCGAAGGCTTCAACACCGCGCCCTTCGGCGCGAGGTTGCCGCGCAGCACGACGATGCCGCCCGAAGCTGTCAGCGCCTTTTCGGCCGGCAGGATAACGTCTTCGTTCCAGTTGACGACGTCCTTGACCTCGTCCCAGACGGTTTCGCCTGATACCGTCAGCGCATCCTTGTGCAGGAGGCCCGCCTCGCCGAGGCGCTTCAGCACCACCGGCAAGCCGCCGGCATAGAAGAACTCCTCCATCAGATACTTGCCCGACGGCATCAGGTTGACGATGGTGGGCACGTCACGGCCACAGCGGTCCCAGTCGTCAAGCGAAAGATCGATGCCGACACGGCCGGCGATCGCGAGCAGATGGATGACGGCGTTGGTCGATCCGCCGATGGCCGCGTTGGTGCGGATGGCATTCTCGAAGGCATGCTTCGTCATGATCTCGGAGGGCTTCAGGTCGTCCTTGACCATTTGCACGATACGCCGGCCGGTCAGCTGCGCCATGACCTTGCGGCGGGAATCGACGCCCGGGATCGCGGCGTTGCCGGAAAGCGCCATGCCGAGCGCCTCGGCCATGGAAGCCATGGTGGAGGCGGTACCCATGGTGTTGCAGGTGCCCGACGAACGGCTCATCGAGGCTTCCGCCTCGAGGAATTCGGCCTGCGTCATCTCGCCGGCCTTCACCATTTCGGAAAACTTCCACAGATGCGTGCCCGAGCCGACCCGTTCGCCGCGGAAATAGCCGTTCAGCATCGGTCCGCCAGTGACGACGATCGACGGCAGGTCGCAGGAAGCGGCCCCCATGATAAGTGACGGCGTGGTCTTGTCGCAGCCGACCAACAATACGCAGCCATCCATCGGCTGGCCGCGGATCGCCTCTTCCACCGCAAGCGCGGCAAGATTGCGGTACATCATCGCGGTCGGACGGAAGGTGTTTTCGGATGCTGAGAACACCGGTACCTCGAGCGGGAAGCCGCCAGCCTCCCATACACCCGCCTTCACCTTCTCGGCAAGCTCTCTGAGATGACCGTTGCACGGGGTCATATCCGACCAGGTGTTGAGGATGCCGATCACCGGCCGGCCGTCGAACAGGTCGTGCGGATAACCCTGGTTCTTAAGCCAGCCGCGATGATAGATCACATCGCGGCTCGTACCGCCGTACCATTCCTGCGACCTCAGCCTGCGCGGCCATTCCGCTTTCTTTTTCATAGTCTCTATCCTTCAGGATATCGCCGGACGGCCTCGTACGGCCCGGGTTATCGCACTTGTCTCAAGCCAGGGTGTAGGCGGTCTTGACGGTTGTGTAGAATTCGGCGGCGTACTTGCCCTGCTCGCGCGGGCCGTAGGACGAGCCCTTGCGGCCGCCGAACGGCACGTGGAAATCGACGCCTGCCGTCGGCAGGTTCACCATCACCATGCCGGCCTCGGAATTGCGCTTGAAGTGCGTCGCATGTTTCAGGCTCGTCGTGGCGATGCCGGCCGAAAGGCCGAACGGCGTATCGTTAGCAATGGCAAGCGCCTCGTCGTAATCCTTCGCCCGGATCACCGAGACCACAGGCCCGAAGATCTCCTCGCGCGAAATCCGCATCTGGTTGGTCGCCTCGGTAAACAGCGTCGGCTGCAGGTAGAAGCCGGGCGTGTCGCGCGAGATCACCTCGCCGCCGAAGGCGAGTTTGGCGCCTTCCGACTTGCCGATATCGATATAGTCGGTATCGGTCTTCAACTGCCGCTCATCGACGACAGGGCCGATATGAGTGCCGGCCTTCAGGGCGTTGTCGACGACCAGCGTCTTCAGCTTGTCGGTGAGTGCTGCGACGAACTTGTCGTGAATGCCTTCGGTGACGATCAGCCGCGAGGAGGCGGTGCAGCGCTGGCCGGTTGAGAAGAAGCCGGAATTGGCGGCCGCCTCGACGGCGACGTTGAGATCGGCATCGTCGAGCACGACCATCGGGTTCTTGCCGCCCATTTCCAGCTGGAACTTGCGGTTATGCTCGATGGAGGCGGCGGCGACACGTCTGCCGGTGCCGGTGGAACCGGTGAAGGTGATGCCGTGAACGTCGGGGCTTTCGAGCATGGCCTGACCGACCACCGAGCCCTTGCCCATGACGAGGTTCAGCACGCCCTTCGGCAGGCCGGCGCGGTGCAGGATGTCGACGATCGCCCAGGAACAGGCGGGCACCAGTTCGGCCGGCTTGAAGACGACAGTGTTGCCGTAGCAGAGCGCCGGCGCGATCTTCCAGGCGGGAATGGCGATCGGGAAATTCCACGGCGTGATGATGCCGATGACGCCGAGAGCCTCGCGGGTGATCTCGATGCCGATATTCGGACGAACCGACGGGAGAACCTCGCCGGCCAACCGCAGCGCCTCGCCGGCAAAGAATTCGAAGATCTGCGAAGCGCGGATCACCTCGCCGGTCGCCTCCGGCAGCGTCTTGCCTTCTTCGCGGGCAAGCAACGCACCGAGCTCGTCTTTGCGCGCCATGATCTCGTCGCCGGCCTTCTTCAGGATGACGTGGCGCTCCCAGATGCCGGAGCGCGACCAGGCCGGGAAGGCGGCCTTGGCGGCGGCAATGGCGTTTCTCGTGTCATCAGCGCTGCCGTCGGCATAGAGGCCGACGATCTCGTTCGTATCCGACGGGTTGATGTTCTTCGTCGCGTTCGAGCCGACCCATTCGCCGGCGATCAGGTTTTGATAAATGGTCATGGGCTCAACAAGCCTCCTCTACCGTTTACGAGCATGATCCGACCGCCGAATGCGGCCGGGTCTTCAAATCAGAGCTGCCTGACGGCGATCTCTTCCTCGGCGGCCACCTCAAGCGGATTGCGGAGCGCCAAGCCGAATTCGGCGACTTCGATCTCGAACACATCGCCCTCTTCGGTCTTGACGCCGTCGGCAAAGGAAAGGGTCGCCGTACCAAACATATGGACGTGAACATCGCCCGGAACACGGAAGAGGCCATATTTAAAATGGTGGTATTCCAGATTGGCGAAGGTGTGCGACATGTTCGCCTCACCGGACAGGAACGGCTTTTCGAAAATCACCTTGTCACCGCGCTTGATGCGCGAGGTGCCGCGAATATCTTCCGGGGCCGCGCCGACGCGGATTTCCGGGCCGAAGCTTGCCGGACGCAGCTTCGAATGGGCGAGATAGAGATAGTTGATCCGCTCGGTGACGTGATCGGAAAATTCGTTCGACAGCGCAAAGCCGATACGGAAGGGCGAGCCGTCCTTGGCGATCACGTAGATGCCGGCCATTTCAGGCTCTTCGCCGCCATCGAGCGCGAAGGAAGGCGAAACCAGCGGCGCGCCGGGGGCTGCGGCTCCATAGCCGTTACCCTTGTAGAACCATTCAGGCTGGACGCCCTTTTCGCCGGCCTTCGGCTTGCCGTTCTCAAGGCCCATCTTGAACATCTTCATCGAGTCCGTCAGGGTTTCCTCGGCGGCTTCCGTGGTCTTTTTGTGCATGGAATCGCGCGTTGCCGCCGATCCCAAATGCGTCAGGCCAGTGCCGGTCAGATGCAGATGGGCGGCGTCGGGATGGGTGATCGGCGGCAAGAAGCGGCCTTCCGCATAGGCCTTTTCAAGATCGACGGCGTCGCCATAGCCATGCACCTCGATGACTGAGGCAAGGGACTTGCCGCCGTCTGCGGCCTCCATCGCCAGCGCATAGACGCTGACGGCGTTCTTGACCGACTTGGCAACGCCGCCCGGCTCGCGAACGGCAACGACGATCTCTCCGTTTGCACCCTTGATCTGTGAAATAAGCACGTCTTCGATCCTTCTCGTTTCGGCGAAGACAGGAAAAAGCTCCGCCTGTCCGGCTCCATCAGGAGCCGGAATCCATCATTCATAGGACTGCGAATGCCTGGCTGGCGCTTAGGAAGCGCTCAGCCCTTGTTCTTATTGTAGACGTCGAAGAACACGGCGGCGAGGAGCACCGCGCCTTTGACCATCTGCTGCGAATCGGTGCCGAGACCGTGGATCGACATGCCGTTGTTCATGATGCCCATGATCAGAGCGCCGATAACAGCGCCGGTCACCTTGCCGACGCCGCCCTGGGCGGATGCGCCGCCGATGAAGCAGGCCGCGATCACGTCGAGTTCGAGACCGAAGCCGCCCTTGGCCGTTGCCGAGTTGAGACGCAGGGCAACGATCAGTCCGGCCAGTCCGGCAAGCAGGCCCATGTTTGCGAACGTCAGGAAGGTCAGCCGCTCGGTGTTGATACCGGAAAGTTTCGTCGCCTTCTCATTGCCGCCCATGGCGTAGATGCGGCGGCCGATCGTCGTGCGGCGGGTAATGAAGGCATAGGCAGCCACCAGAACAAGCATGACCATCAGCACATTCGGGAAGCCGCGATAGATCGACAGCTGGTAACCGAGCACCAGAATGGCGAAGGTGACGAGGGCGTTCTGGACGAGGAAAAAGCCCAGCGGCTCGACGTCATTGCCATGCTTTTCATTCGATAGACGTTTGCGCCATGCCAGGTAGAAGAGGGTTACGGCGCCGACAACGGTCAGAATGATCGAGGTCGAGTTGATGCCGCCCATATCGAAAGCGTTCGGCAGGAAGCCGATGCTGATCAACTGGAAAGCCGGCGGGAAAGGACCGATGCTGGTGCCGGTCCCCGATGCCGTCATCACGAACAGCGTCAGGCCGCGGAAGACCAGCATGCCGGCCAGTGTGACGATGAAGGACGGGATCTTGTGATAAGCGACGAAATAGCCCTGGACGCCGCCGACAAGCGCGCCCATGGCAAGGCAGATAATACCCGCCAGGACATAATTGGTGTGCCATTGCACCGTCATCACGCCGGCGATGGCGCCGATGAAGCCGACGACCGAGCCGACGGAAAGATCGATATGGCCAGCGACGATCACCAGCAGCATGCCGAGCGCCATGATGACGATGAACGAGTTCTGCAGAATGATGTTTGTCAGGTTGAGCGGCCTGAAGAGAACGCCACCGGTCGAGAACTGGAAGAACACCATGATCGCGATGAGGGCGATAAACATGCCGTATTCGCGGATGTTGCCGCGAACGTAGTCTCCGACCGAGACGACACGCCCCTGCTCAGCGATGGGTTGATTGATCGGCGTCATTGTTTCTTCTCCCCTGAGCGCATGATAGCGCGCATGATGGTTTCCTGGCTTGCTTCTCCCTTCGGCAGTTCTGCGACGATGCGTCCTTCGTTCATCACGTAGATGCGGTCACACGTTCCGAGCAGTTCGGGCATTTCCGACGAGATCATCAGAACGCCCTTTCCATCGGCGGCAAGCTGGTTGATGATAGTATAAATTTCATATTTTGCGCCAACATCGATGCCGCGCGTCGGCTCGTCGAGGATCAAAATATCCGGATCGGAGAACAGCCACTTCGACAGCACCACCTTCTGCTGGTTGCCACCGGAAAGATTGACCGCCTCCTGGAAGATGCTGGAGGAACGGATGCGCAACTTCGACCGATAGTCGGTCGCAACCCTGGATTCCTTGACGCTGTCGATAACGGACGCATTCGACACCGCCTTCAAATTGACGAGCGTCGTGTTGTGCAGGATCGTGTCGTTGAGGACGAGGCCGAGTTGCTTGCGGTCTTCGGTAACGTAGGCGAGACCTGCGTCAATCGCCTTGCGCACGGTGCTGACGTCGACCGGCTTGCCGTGCATCAGCGCCTCGCCCGAAACCTTGTGGCCATAGGCCTTGCCGAACAGGCTCATGGCGAATTCGGTGCGCCCCGCCCCCATCAGACCAGCGATACCAACGACTTCGCCCTTGCGGACTGTGATGTTGATATTGTGCAGGACCTGACGGTCGCGGTGCTGCTGATGATAGGCGTTCCAGTTCTTGACTTCGAGAATGGTTTCGCCGATCGGCACCGAACGCGGAGGATAGCGGTCCTCGAGATCGCGACCGACCATGTTACGAATGATGATGTCTTCGCTGATCTCGTCCGCGTGACAGTCGAGCGTCTTGACCGTCATGCCGTCGCGCAGGACCGTGATCTGGTCGGCGACCTTGCGGATCTCGTTCAGCTTATGGGAAATGATGATCGAAGTGATGCCCTGCTTGCGGAACTCCATGAGCAGAGTGAGCAGCGCGTCGGAATCGCGTTCATTGAGCGAAGCGGTCGGCTCGTCCAGGATGAGCAGCTTGACGCTCTTCGACAGCGCCTTGGCGATCTCGACGAGCTGCTGCTTGCCGACGCCGATGTCGGTCACCAGTGTGTTCGGAGATTCGGACAGGCCTACTTTCTTCAGCAGCTGCTTCGTGCGGTTGAATGTCTCGTCCCAGCTGATGACGCCGCTCTTGGCATTCTCGTTGCCGAGGAAGATATTTTCGCCGATCGACAGCAACGGCACGAGCGCCAGTTCCTGGTGAATGATGACGATGCCGATTTCTTCTGAGTCCTTCAGGACCTTGAAGTTGCGCGTCTCGCCTTCGTAGACGATGTCGCCTTCATAGCTTCCTGTGGGATAGACGCCTGATAGCACTTTCATCAGGGTCGATTTGCCGGCCCCGTTTTCGCCCACCAATGCGTGGATTTCACCCTGGCGAACCTTGAGGTTCACATTCTCCAGCGCCTTGACGCCCGGGAACGTCTTGGTGATGCTCCGCATTTCGAGGATGGTATTGTCCATAGTCAAAGTTCCAGCGCCGACAGCCGTCAAGCGGCTGGGCGATCATAAAATCGAAGACCGGAACCCGCAAGCGCGGGTTCCGGTCCTTCTCATTACTTCAGCTTGTCTTCAGAGTAGTAACCGCTGTCGACGAGGATCTGCTTATAGTTGGTCTTGTCGACGGCAACCGGCTTCAGCAGATAGGACGGAACGACCTTGACGCCGTTGTCGTAGGTCTTCGTGTCGTTGACCTCAGGCTCCTTGCCAGACATGACGGCGTCGACCATGGCAACAGTGACCTTGGCGAGTTCGCGGGTGTCCTTGAAGATCGTCGAGTGCTGTTCGCCAGCGATGATCGACTTGACCGACGGGATTTCAGCGTCCTGACCGGTGACGATCGGGAGCGGCTGAGCCGCGGTACCGTAACCAACGCCCTTCAGCGAGGAGATGATACCGATGGACAGACCGTCGTAAGGCGACAGGACGGCATCGACCTTGGCGTCGGTGTAGTTGGCCGAGAGCAGGTTGTCCATGCGGGCCTGGGCCGTTGCCGGATCCCAACGCAGTGTGCCGACCTTGTCCATGCCGGTCTGGCCGGACTTCACGACGAGCTTGCCGCTGTCGATGTAGGGCTGCAGGACGGACATTGCGCCATCATAGAAGAAGAAGGCGTTGTTGTCGTCCGGCGAGCCGCCGAACAGTTCGATGTTGAACGGGCCCTTGCCATCCTTGAGGCCGAGGCCGTCAACGATGGAGCCAGCCTGCAGAACGCCGACCTGGAAGTTGTCGAAAGTGGCGTAGTAGTCGACGTTGCCCGAATCGCGGATCAGCCGGTCATAAGCGATGACCTTGATGCCGGCGTCGTGTGCCTTCTGGAGGACGTCGGAAAGCGTCGTGCCGTCGATCGAAGCGATGACGAGAACCTTGGCACCCTTGGTGACCATGTTTTCGATCTGCGAAAGCTGGTTCGGAATGTCGTCGTCGCCATACTGCAGGTCAGTGCCGTAACCGGCAGCCTGCAGCTGCTTCACGATGTTGTTGCCGTCGTCGATCCAGCGGGCAGAAGCCTTGGTCGGCATTGCGATGCCGACGGTGCCCTTATCCGCGGCAAGAGCCGGTGCAACGAACGAAGCGACGCCGAAGGCAGCCGCGGCCATCAATGAGATAATGGATTTCATTTCTCTCTCCCTTGTTAATAAGCAGCGGACGAAAAATCGCCCGCCCCGAAACTGTGGCAGGTTCCGTATTGGATAGTTACTTCAGATGGTGAGAAACGAAGTAGGTCTCCTCCACGATCTCACACGTGTTGAGTGCCAACCAGCACACGGCGGCAAACTGGTATGGATTCCTATAACTGTCAAATAGAATAAGTGCTAACGTGCATAACAATTTTGGTATATCGTTAAAAAGTATTACTTTTGATGGAGCGCAGCGAGGAGGCTGCAACCATGGCGATTATTTCTGAGCCATTTTTGATGGATCACGTCGATATCCACAGCGATAATTTCGGCGATGACGGCCTTTTGCGTGCAGGACTTAAGCTGAATCACCTGCGCATGATCGTCGCAATCGAAGATAGTGGACAGATTTCCGCAGCTGCGGAAGTCCTGAACATTTCGCAGCCCGCCGCATCGCGCATGTTGTCCGAAATGGAATCGATCACCAAGACGTCGCTCTATGAGCGCGTGGCCCGCGGCGTCGTGCTGACGACCTTCGGCGCAGCGCTTGCCCGAAGGGCTCGGAAGATCCTTCTGGAGCTGCGCGAGGCGAGCCGCGAGATCGGCGAACTGAAAAGCGGCAAGGGCGGGTCGGTCTTCATCGGCGCGGTGACGGCGCCGGCCATGAGCCTTGTCGTGCCGGCAATCAACAAGGTGCGCAAAGCCTATCCAGGCATCGAGATCAACATCCAGGTGGAGACGAGCAACGTGCTTGCCCGCGAGCTACTCGCCGCCCGCCACGACTTCGTCATCGGCCGCATTCCCGATGATCTCAACCCGCGCCTGTTCGAGGTGACCGAGATCGGCATCGAACGGGCTTGCCTGATCGTGCGCAGCCGCCATCCGCTCATGAAGCAGAAGACGAGCAGCCTCTCCGACGTCAGGGATTACGACTGGGTGTTCCAGCCGCCGGGCACGCTGCTGCGCCGCACGATCGAGGACGTTTTCCTGTCGCGTGGCGTGGCGCTGCCCGAAAACATCGTCAACACCTCCTCGCTGCTTCTGACCTGTGCCATCATCTGCGAAACCGATGCGATCGCTCCCGTTGCCGTCGACGTCGCCCAGTTCCTTGCCAGCCAGGGCTCGAATGCCTCTGATGTGCGCATGCTGCCGATCGATTTCGACATCAACGTCAAACCTTACAGCATGATCACAGCCAGGGAACGGGCGCTGCCGCCGAGTGCGCGGCTGCTCTACGACATCATCCTCCAGGAGAGTCACAAGCAGGCCGGCTGACGACAGCCGCAAGCCCTGCGCCATCTTGCTCTCTTTTAGTGCGCCTGGAGCAATTCCAGCAAAACTGTGCAGCGGTTTTAACGTCCGGAATTGCGCGAACAAAAAGATAGAGCATTTCCGTGATTCGAAGAAAAAACGGAGATGCTCTCAAGGAAGGCGGGATGCTGTTCGGACAGTCGGTATTTCAATCAGTCCTCGAGCGGCTGATGGCGGAGGATGAGACGACCGAAGACGCCGAAGCCCCGGCGGCCCATCGTGTCTCCGGTCTCGGCACCGGGCTTGCCTTCGATGTGATGGCGGGCGTCTCAGTCGCCTCGCAGCGCGTCGGCCAGGCCTATTTCGATAATCTGGAACTCGATGCTGTCGCTGGGGTCGTGGAGAAACCGGCGCCTGCGCCTCCACCCGAGCCCATCATGCCGGATCATCTCGTGCGCACGACTCCGCAGGAGGTTGCTGAAGAACTGGCGATCTCCGCCGCCGATACGCTGCTGACACTCCGCGAGAAGCGCCGCGCCTTCGCGCGCGCCAATCATCCCGATGGCGTAGAATTGCCCTTCCGTGACAATGCGACGAAGCGCATGATGCTGGCCAATCTGCTGATCGACGAAGCGCTGCGGCGGTTGAGCCGCTGACTATTCCGCCTGCCCGTCCTTCGAAAGTTTTTCAGCGGCCGCCGCGGGTTCGCCTTCGTCCTCGGCGTCAGGCTGTACGGGCCGCTCGATGGCAGGAGGCTGCGGATTGAAGGTCCAGAACAGCATATAGAAGGAATAGGCGCCTGCCCCCCCGGCCAGCACCGCCCAGAACGGATCGCCGGTGACAAGTTCGACCACGGCCCAGCCGAAGCAGACGGCAACGATGGCAATCCGCACCCAGAGGCGCCGATATGCCGGATGATTCGGATCGATGAGTTTCATTCCTGCCCCGCGGTCGCATTTGTCGCACGGCCGTCGGCCCGTGCCGCGATTGTCTCTAGAGCATGATGCCGAAAAGTGTAAGCGGTTTTCGGACGACGTCATGCTCTAACTATATAATGCAGGACAGGATTCAGATTTTAGGCCGACCGGCCTAAAATCATTCTGTTCTAGGGCCTTTCCTGGTCAGATTAAAGTATTCTCTTGGCTGAAGGGCCGGGAATCTTTCCGCCAGGATCAGAGGCGACCGGCTCCGCACTGACCAAAATCTGCTCCGGCAGAACTTCAATCCGACTGGGACAGGCTCTGGTTCGAATCTTGCAAATGTGAAAGATCCGCGGGCTTGACGTGGTTCACAGAAGATGGAATGAAAATTCCAGAATTTTGACAATTCGGTTTATTTGTTCCGAATTCAAGGGAGGTTAAAATGACAGTGAGATTTGGTCTTCTCGGCGCCGGCCGCATTGGCAAGGTCCATGCAAAAGCCGTCAGCGGCGACGCCAATGCGACGCTCGTCGCGGTCGCAGACGCCTTTCCGCAGACTGCCGAAGCAATCGCCTCCGCCTATGGCTGCGAGGTCCGCACCATCGACGCGATCGAGGCAGCCAAGGATATAGACGCCGTCGTCATCTGCACGCCGACGGATACACATGCCGACCTGATCGAGCGTTTCGCCCGCGCCGGCAAGGCGATCTTCTGCGAAAAGCCGATCGATCTCGACGTTGCCCGCGTCAAGGCCTGCATCAAGGTAGTGGAAGAGACCGGCGCCAAGCTGATGGTCGGCTTCAACCGCCGTTTCGACCCGCATTTCATGGCGGTGCGCAAAGTCATCGACGAAGGCAAGATCGGCGATGTCGAGATGGTGACGATCACCTCGCGCGACCCCGGCGCCCCGCCGGTCGACTATATCAAACGCTCCGGCGGTATCTTCCGCGACATGACGATCCATGACTTCGACATGGCCCGCTTCCTGCTCGGCGAAGAACCGGTGTCGGTTTTCGCGACCGCTGCAGTTCTCGTCGACAAGGCGATCGGCGAAGCCGGTGACTATGACAGCGTCTCGGTGATCCTGCAGACGAAATCCGGCAAGCAGGCCGTCATATCCAACTCCCGCCGCGCCACCTATGGCTACGACCAGCGCATCGAAGCACATGGCTCCAAGGGCCTGGTCTCGGCCGAAAACCAGCGCCCGGTCTCCATCGAAGTCGCAAACGGCGACGGCTATACCCGCCCGCCGCTGCACGATTTCTTCATGACCCGCTATACCGAAGCCTATGCCAACGAGATCGCCAGCTTCATCGCCGCGATCGAGAAGGGTTCGAAGATCTCGCCTTCCGGCGCCGACGGTCTCGCAGCGCTGGCACTCGCCGATGCCGCGGTTCAGTCCGTCAAGGAAGGCAAGCTCATCAAGATCGGCTGACGGCCCTCTCCCGGCCGGACGCCATGCATGAGATGGCCGGGCGCACGCCCGGCCATTTCGCTTTGGTGGCATCATCGGCCTTGTGCTACAGTTGTCCGGCTGAGCCGATGACGTTAATTCTGTTTGGTTTCAGACGTTTCCTGCGGATCGAGACATGAGCATGATTTTAATGTCACGCGACCTCCCGACCCGAGGAAATCGACGAGACCAGCCCCTTGTATCTGCATGTTAGATTTTATGTGCGATGGAAGCGATTGAGCCTCTGGCTGGGTGGCCACCCAGCCAGAGGCGTGACGAAGTCGCCCGTTTCCCCCTCCGGTTACAACCGTGGATGAGCCTGGGATCTTCGTCATCGTCACGTACGACCGAATAGTCGCTTGGCTTCAACCGCACGCACAAGGCAGGTTACCGTGAACAGAGTTATATGTGGAGTGGATGTTTCGAAGGACTGGCTGGATGCGTTTATCCGCCCGTCCGGGGTTTTTGAGCGTTTCAGCAACGATGCGGCCGGCATCGGCGCGCTGGCTGCGCTCTGCCGGGAGCAGGGTGTCGAGCTCGTCGTCATGGAGGCGTCGGGCGGCTACGAGCGTTCGGCCTTCCTGCTGTTGTGGGAGTTGGGGATCGCCTGCGCGCTTGCCAATCCGCGCCATGTGCGCCGCTTTGCCGAGGCCATGGGCTTTCTGGAAAAGACCGACCGGATCGATGCGGCGATGATCGCCCATTATGCCGAGGCCAGGCGGCTGTCTGCCCTGCCGCCGCCGAAAGCCGCGCAGCTGCGGCTGTCGGCGCTGATGACGCGGCTGTCTCAGGTCACCAGCGATCTGACCGTCCAGAGGCAGCGCCGCAGTGCTGCCCGCGATCAGCAGAGTGTGGCAAGCCTCGACGAAGTGATCGCGCTTCTGGTGCGCCAGAGCCGCACCCTTGAGGGCGAGATTGCCTCGATGATCGACGACGATCCGCTCTGGGCCTGCCTCAACCAAGCCTTTCGCTCGATCAAGGGGGTGGCGGACCGTACCGTTGCCCGGCTGATGGCCGAACTGCCCGAAATCGGCCGAATCTCCAACAAGGCGATCGTCAAACTGGCCGGCCTGGCGCCGATTGCCAACGATAGCGGCAAACGCAGCGGACCCCGGCCGGTGCGCGGCGGGCGCTCCGGACCGCGTGGCATCCTGTTCCTGGTCGCCGCCACCGCGGCCAGGTACGATCCGCATTTGGCTGCCTTCAGGCAAAGGTTGCAGAGCGCTGGCAAGCCAAAAATGGTTATCCGCATTGCGCTCGCCCGAAAACTGCTGGTCATTCTCAATGCAAAAGCACGGGATGCGCGAAGAGAATTCGAATGCGCAACTTGACAACCCAGATAGTCGCTCATCCGACCCTTCGGGCCACCTTCTCCCCGCAGGCGGGGCGAAGGGGATAGGCCGCGACCTCTCCGTTCCCCGCACACCTCTCGTTGGGCACGTCCCCTCGCCCCGTTTACGGGGAGAGGGTTAGGGTGAGGGGCAGCGTCCGAGCGCCCGCGGAACCCCCGTCAAGCCGCCCCCTGGACCCCTGACAGCACGATATCCTCGTCGATCACCGACAGCGCCCGGTTCAAATGTCCTTCGAAGACGAGGATCTGCTCGTCGGCCACTACCCTGATCTCGGGCATGCCTTCCATGCGCACGATATGCGACTGCCCCAGCCCCTCTTCTATCCCTTGCCGAAGCAGGTCGTAATAACGCGTGCCCGGCCCGGTGATGGCGATCGGCATGCGCTCCGTTAGGCTCAGCATGCGCGACAGGCCGTTGCCGAGCGCCAGCCCCGCCTGGCGAAAGGCGAAGGCGGAGACGCGGTGGCCCTGGCGCGCCTTTGCGGCGATCTTGTCGAGTTCCGCCACCGGCACGAACTTTGCCGGAATCGTATCGAGCGGCACCTCGAAGGCGCTGCGTAGGATCGCGTAGAAACCGGCATAGGCCTCGATGCAACCGCGCGTGCCGCAGCGGCAGAGCCCACCATTGGCCATGTGCAGCATGTGCCCGAAATTGGGCGCCGATATCTCCTGGCCTGTCTGGTTCCCGCGCCTGACGATGCCGAGACCGAGGCTGTGGCCAAGCGAAAGGGCTGCGAGCGAGCGGAAATCAGCGCCCTTTACCATCTCCTCACGCGCGCCGAGCGCGGCTGCGACCAGCAGCGTCTCGTTGTCGAGGATCACCTTGGCCTGCCATTCCGGCCGGAGTGCCGATTCGAAATCGATCTGGTCGCTGCCGAAGATCGGCGACCAGACGAGAACCGGCTCGGTGGAATTGACCAGCCCCTTGCTGCTGATCGAGATCAGCAGCACCTTTTCTTGGCTGATCTTCGAGCGATCGAGAATGCGCAAAAGCCCGGCCCGCACCGCCGCGACGAAGCGCACGGCACCCGCCGGATCATGCGAACGTTCCTCGCTGAAGCGATCGATCAGCTTGCCGGCATAATCGACCAGCGAATATTGCACCGCATCCGAGGAGATGATGACGACGATGAGATAGCCGCAATCGCGCCGCTGGCGCAGCAGCACGCGCGGCCGGCCGCGGCCGCTTGCCGGCTGCTGTTCTGATTTTTCGATGATCTGGGCTTTTTCCAGCTCAGTGGTGATCGCCGAAATGGTGGCCGATGACAGCCCGGTGGAATCGGAGATTTCGGTATGCGCGAGCGCACCGTGGCGACGCAGCACGGACAGCACGAGCACGCTGTTTCTCTGCCGGACCAGCTCCGTGCTCGACTTGGTCAGCATGAATGCCGCCCTCTCCTCCTGCTTGCTCTTCCCTTGGTTTCCACTGCATCTCCAGCCGATGTTTCGCAAGGAAATTAAGCTGGCAGTGCAGTGTTGACAGTTGAAAAAATCTCTGACACTAAATTTCTCGACTGTCGAGAAAAAAATCCGAACCTTTCTCGACAGCTATTCGCGGTGGCCGGAGGAAGCATGGGCTGGGCCGGTCGCAATCCACTCGGGAGGACATTATGAAGTCTATTTTGAAATTGATGGCAGGTGCTGCCATCCTCGTTTCCGTGCATACCGCTGCCATGGCTGCCGACCTCGTCGTCGGTGTTTCCTGGTCGAATTTCCAGGAAGAACGCTGGAAGACGGACGAAGCCGCCATCAAGAAGGCTCTCGAAGCCAAGGGCGCCAAGTATATTTCCGCTGACGCGCAGTCTTCTGCCGCAAAGCAGCTTACCGACGTCGAATCGCTGATCTCGCAGGGCGCCAACGCGCTGATCATTCTCGCCCAGGACTCCGACGCCATCGGCCCAGCGATCGAAAAGGCCGCCGCTGAAGGCATCCCCGTCGTCGGCTACGACCGCCTGATCGAAAACCCGGCTGCTTTCTATATCACCTTCGACAACAAAGAAGTCGGCCGCCTGCAGGCTGAGGGCGTTTTCAAGGCCAAGCCGGAAGGCAATTACGTCTTCATCAAGGGTTCGTCTTCCGATCCGAACGCCGACTTCCTGTTCTCGGGCCAGCAGGAAGTCCTGAAGGCCGCCATCGACGCCGGCAAGATCAAGAATGTCGGCGAGGCCTATACCGACGGCTGGCTGCCGGAGAACGCTCAGCGCAACATGGAGCAGTTCCTGACCGCCAACAACAACAAGGTTGACGCCGTCGTCGCCTCGAATGACGGCACCGCCGGTGGCGCGATCGCTGCTCTCGACGCACAGGGCCTCGCCGGCTCCGTTCCGGTTTCCGGCCAGGACGGTGACAAGGCAGCCCTCAACCGCATAGCTCTCGGCACGCAGACGGTTTCCGTCTGGAAGGACAGCCGCGAACTCGGCAAGCGCGCCGCCGAAGTCGCTCTCGACCTCGCCGGCGGCAAGGACATGAGCAAGATCGACGGCGCCCAGGCTTTCAAGGGCGGTCCCAAGGGCGTCGAAATGCAGTCTGTCTTCCTGAAGCCGCTTGCGATCACCAAGGAAAACCTGAACGTCGTCATCGACGCCGGCTGGATCTCCAAGGCGGAAGCGTGCCAGGGCGTCAAGGCCGACAGCGTCGCTGCCTGCAAGTAAGTCAGGGCTTGTAAACTGGAATTGCCGGCGCCGCAGCGGAACACCGTTGCGGCGCCGGATGCGGATGAGAATTCCAACGACGAAGTTTTCTCCGCCTCGCCGCACCATCGCGGGTTTTCACTCCCTGCCGGAAGGGTGTCGCGACGCCACGCCACGGTTTCCGGAAGCATCGCGATGGTGAGTTGAAGAACAGACGCATGACGCCGATGGCAGCCTCTAGCACTCCGGCGCGTCCGTCCAAACAAAAATGGGGGAACGGCAAACCCATGGCCGAAATGGTAAAATCCACAACATCAAGCGGACCGCGAGCGGCGGAAGCCAGTCCGGTGACCCGCTTCTTCCGCGCCACCGAGATCGACACGCGTCTGCTCGGCATGATCGGCGCGCTCATCATCATCTGGATCGGTTTCCACATCATCACCGGCGGCCTCTTCCTGACCCCGCGCAATCTCTGGAACCTCTCGGTCCAGACGACCGACATCGCGGTGATGACGACGGGCATGGTGCTGATCATCGTCACCCGCAATATCGACCTGTCGGTCGGTTCCGTGCTCGGCCTCTGCGGCATGATCATGGGCGTGACGCAGGCAAAGATCCTGCCGGAATATATCGGCTTCGACAGCCCCTTCACCTGGATGATCACGCTGCTCGTCGGCCTGATCGCCGGCGGCCTGATCGGCACCTTCCAGGGCATGATCATCGCCTTCTTGAATGTTCCCTCCTTCATCGTGACACTCGGCGGCCTGCTCGTCTGGCGCGGCGCGACCTGGCTCGTCACCAGCGGCCAGACGGTTGCCCCGATGGACCAGACCTTCCGCATCATGGGCGGCGGCGCGGAAGGCTCGATCGGCGCCACCTGGAGCTGGATCGTCGGTATCGCCGCCTGCCTCTTCGTCATTGCCAGCATCATCGGCTCGCGCCATCAGCGCCGCCGCTTCGGTTTTCCGCGCCGGCCGATCTGGGCGGAATATTTCCTCGCCATTCTGAGCTGCGTGTTGATCCTCGGCGCGGTCTGGATCGCCAACAGCTATTACTGGCCGATCAACATCGCCAAGCGCTATGCGGAAGCCAACAATGTCCCCTGGCCCGAAACCGGCCTGGATATCCCCTACGGCATCGCCGTGCCGGTGCTGATCGCCATCGTCGTTGGCATCATCATGACCTTCATCGCCACACGGCTGCGCTTCGGCCGCTATGTCTTCGCGATCGGCGGCAACCCCGAAGCGGCCGAGCTCGCCGGTATCAAGACCCGCTGGGTCACCGTGCGCATCTTCGCGCTGATGGGCATTCTCGCGGCCATTGCAGCGGCGATTTCCACCGCCCGCCTCAATGCCGCTACGAACTCGCAGGGTACGCTCGACGAGCTCTACACCATCGCCGCCGCCGTCATTGGCGGAACGTCGCTGGCAGGCGGCACCGGCACGATCGCCGGCGCCATGCTCGGCGCGCTCGTCATGCAGTCGCTGCAATCCGGCATGGTGCTGGCGCATGTCGACACGCCGCTGCAGAGCGTCGTCGTCGGCACCGTCCTTGTCGTGGCGGTCTGGCTCGACACCGTCTACCGCGCCCGTGCCAAGTGAGAGGAGCCCCAGACATGGCTGATCAACGCACTCCCCTCGTGGAACTGAAAAACATCTCGATCTCCTTCGGCGGCATTCATGCCGTGGACAATGCCTCGGTCGATCTCTACCCCGGCGAAGTCGTGGCATTGCTCGGCCACAACGGCGCCGGCAAGTCGACGCTCATCAAGATCCTCTCCGGCGCCTACAAGCGTGATGGCGGCGAGATCCTGATCAATGGCGAGCCGGCCGACATCCGCAATCCGCGCGATGCCAAGAAATACGGCATCGAGACAATCTACCAGACGCTCGCCGTCGCCGACAATGTCGACGCCGCCGCCAACCTCTATCTCGGCCGCGAGCTAAAGACCCGCTGGGGCACGCTCGACGACGTCGCGATGGAAGCCTCCGCCCGCGAAGTGATGGGGCGCCTCAACCCCAACTTCAAGCGCTTCAAGGAGCCGGTGAAGGCGCTTTCGGGCGGCCAGCGGCAATCGGTGGCGATCGCCCGTGCGATCCTCTTCAACGCCCGCATCCTGATCATGGACGAGCCGACGGCAGCGCTTGGGCCCCAGGAGACGGCGCAGGTCGGCGAGCTGATCAAGCAGTTGAAGAAGGAAGGTATCGGCATCTTCCTCATCAGCCACGACATCCACGACGTCTTCGACCTCGCCGACCGCGTCTCGGTGATGAAGAACGGCCAGGTCGTCGGGCACGCCCGCACCGAGGACGTGACCAAGGACGAAGTGCTCGGCATGATCATCCTCGGCAAGGTGCCCACAAAGGCCATCCCCGGCCCCGGCGCCATGCAGATCTGATTGCCGCAAGGTGACAACCCACGACAACAACGCTCCGCCGCCCGCAAGGCGGCGGAGTTTTTATGCAACTATCCCCAGCCTGGCGGATAAAAACGCCCGTCAAACCGCAAGCATCCGGTATTTCCGAGAATTTCGCGATTGAAGCCAGCCGCAAGCTAGGCTAAGAACCACCCATCGGACAGGCGATTCAAACCGCCTCAAGCATGCACCCGTAGCTCAGCTGGATAGAGTGTTGGATTCCGATTCCAAAGGTCACAGGTTCGAATCCTGTCGGGTGCGCCACCAAACTTGTGGTCCGTTCTGGACACATGGGTTACGGTTTATTCCTGAGACATAGGTAACACTTTCGCGCCGAAAGGGTTCGGCAGCGGTTCGAGCCTGCATGTCTCGTCATCGAAGTATCCCAAGTCGTAATCCATGAAGCTTGCGAGCCAGATATGGTCTTCGACCTGTTTGATGCCGATGGCCTGGCCGGCAAAGACCAGGCTGAGATTGATCTTCTTTCGCTTGTAGCAGATGCGGCCGCATGTTGTGACGGTAACGGTCTGGTCGTGGAACGGATAGTCGAGCTCCGGCAGGCCGCGATAGGATCGTGGTGAGGCGTTGTAGCGCTCTGCCGGGCAAGCCATGTCAAGCGCCTGGTGGGGCCGCTCGGTGTTGAACTCCTCGATGAAGTCGTCGAAGCGGGCCTGCTGCTGCAGGAAATTGGCGCCGGCCGGCTTGGTGGTCTCCAGCTTGAGTGTGAGATGCATGCGTTCATGGCGGCCGTTCTGCTGCGGATTGCCTGGCTTGATGTGCTCGATGTCGATGTCGATGCCGAGCCTGAGCCACCAGACCGCCAACCGCGACAGATTGAACAATCCGTTGGGGCTGGCGAAGGGTACGCCATTGTCGGTTCTGATCGCCCTGGGCAGGCCGAACTCCTTGAAGACGCTCTCGAACACGGTGAAGGCGTAGGCTTCCTTCGTCGTGTGCAGCGCTTCGCAAGCCAGGAGATAGCGGCTGGCGAAATCAGTGATCGTCAATGGATAGCAGTAGCGCTTGTCGGCGAGCATGAACTCGCCCTTGTAATCGGCGCACCACAGGTCGTTGGGTTGGCGAGGTTGGGAGAGTGGTGTTCCCTGCGCCCTGTTGCGCCGTCGTTTGCGGTGCTGGACCAAGCCGTTGCGGTCGAGCACCGCATGCACGGTCGAGATCGCCGGCGTTTGCACGTCCGGGTAAAGCCGCGCCAGTCGTTCTCTGATCTTCGGTGCGCCCCAGCTCGGCTTCTCCTGCTTGGCACGCACAATCAGCTTCTCGATTTGGAAAGGAAGCTGATTGGCGTGCCGGTAAGGACGTCGCGAGCGATCTGTCAGTCCTTCCAGTCCGCAGGCATTATAGCGGCTGATGATCTTGTGGCCGGTCTTGCGGGAGATGCCGAACTCGCGGCACAGCGCCGCTATCTTCTCGCCATCCAGAACCCGCGCAACGAATTTGAGACGCTCGTCCATAAGGTTACACTCCTGCCAAGGCACCTTCGCTCTCCTCGCAAAGGCCAAAAGTGTAACCCATGTCTCCGGTATGAACTGTCACCCTTCTCTCGGGAAGGACACTGGCGAGCTGGTCGAGAACCTGCGAAAGGGCGTTTCCGATTTTGCCCGGCCCGGCGTCGTTATCCCCCAGCCCAGTTTCGCGCGCGAAGGCCGTGGCGCACTCCACCGTCGTTATCGGCCGTCCGGCCTCACGGAGAGTGCGCAGAGCGAAGCCTCTGCGGTCGAAGTCCCTGAAGAGGTCGGAAACGCCGTCGGTATTCGATCCGTCCCGCTTGCTACGGCGGCGGAACACCCTTGGCTCCGTGCCAGGATCATATTCCGGCTCGTATGTCCGGATGACGACGACGAAAGCGGCCTGCTGCTGCTCCAGCGCGGCGAGCTCCAACCGCAGCTCCTCGATCCTCAAGCGGATCTCGGCCTGTTTCCGCTTCAATTCGTCTGCAACAAGGACCATGCACAATTACCCCCTAGGATCACACCGATCCTAGGGGTTCAGCAGACCGAAGTCTGGTGGCAGTTGCTACCTAATTGCGTGCATGCATTTGCTACCGAATTCGGTAATTGTCCCCTCCCTGTTGGTTTCCACGCGGCCGCAGTTACGGCACAATTTAATGAAGGATACTCGCGCGTCGGCAAACGCGGACATACGGCGTCGATCCCCTCGGAAGATGTTATGTTGTCGCCGCTACTCTTGAATGGAGTTTTCGGGGGCGATGACGTCGGGGAAGACGACTTCCGCACGGAAGCCACCTTCGACGCGGTTTTCCAGGCTGAGCGCAAGATCGTACACCGCTGCGATCTCCGACACGATGGCAAGACCCAGACCAGAGCCGGGTTTCAAACGGTCGAGACGGACACCCCGATGCGGAAGATCGGGCAATCTCTCTGGCGACACGCCTAGGCCGTCGTCCTCGATTACGAGGCGGGAATGGCCATTCTGTCGAACCGCGCTGACATTTATCCTGCTCCTGGCCCACTTGCAGGCGTTCTCGAGCAGGTTTCCCACAAGTTCGCGAAAGTCGTGCGGGTCGACCGGCACTCTTAAGCCGTTGGCAACGTCTATTTTCCAGGCAAGGCGTTCGCCTGCATCAGTGTGTCTGAGCATTCGAACGGTCTCGTTGATGATCTTCTCGACGTCGGCATCGCCACTCCGTTGATCAGGGCTCGGGGTGATACGGGCACGGGCGAGCTCGTGCTCGACGTGCGAGAGCATAGTCTCGGCAAGATGGTCGAGTTCATCGGCGATCTCCACCTCGCCCTTCTCTCGAAGCGAGTACGCGTTGTTTGTGAGAACGGTCAGAGGCGTCTTCAGCCCGTGAGCCAGATCACTGGCCCTGCCCCTGGCCTTCTCCATCGCCGCGGCCTGGCTTTCCAGAAGTTTGTTCAGTTGATTGACGAGCGGTTGGACCTCGCGCGGATAGGCCCCCGCCAGTCGGCTGGCCCTCCGGTCGCGCACCGCTTCAAGATCACGGCCAATGCGGTCGAGGGGTCTCAATCCGATCCAAAGCTGCCCGATCGACATCAACACGAGGAGCGCGGCAAGAACGGCGACATAGGGCAGGATGTCGAGAGCAAATCCAAGGCGCGCGCTGTCGACCTCGTCGGCATTCACCGCCACAGCAATGCGAATGGGTCTCGTGCCCTCCGGTGCGACCAACGACAGCACGCGTTCCTGAACAAGGACATCCTTCCCCTCCGGCCCGGAGAGACGATATTGATGCATGATGCCGACAGGATGTGAATCCTGCGGCAGAGCCAGGACGTAGTCGAAGAGCGAGGAAGATCGGACCTCCGTCTTCCCCACAGGATCGTCGATCTGCCAGTAGAGCCCCCCATAAGGTATCAGGAAACGATTGTCAGGAGGGTTCTCGGGCACCTGCAGCCTGCCTCCGGGCAAGAAGCGGATCACGGCCGCCAGACGGTTTATGTGTCCGGTCAACTCGTTCTGCACGCGCTTGCTGTAGCTGTCCGCAAAGATCTGGACGAGAGCGACGGATGCAGCGGCAAGGCAGATCGACACAGCTATCAGCGACGTGATGATGAAACGGCCGTGAAGCGACCTCATGTCCCCTCGCCCGATGCTATCTGGTACCCGAAGCCTCGGCGCGTGACGATGGCGTTCCTTCCAAGCTTCTTTCTCAGCCGTCCGATCAGGACCTCCACCGAATTGCTCTCCCGTTCAAAATCCTGGGTGTAAAGCTGCTCGGTAAGCTCGAGCTGGGAGATCGCGCGACCGCGGTTCTGCATCAGCACGGACAGGCATTTGTACTCCATGGGCGTGACATCCACAGGCATCCCGTCGACCATCACCGCGCGTCGGCGCGGGTCGATGGAAACGGGACCTGAAGACAGGACCGCACTGGCATGGCCAGAATATCTGCGCAGGACTGCGTGCAATCTGGCGAGAAGCTCCGCGATGCGGAATGGCTTGCCAAGGTAGTCGTCGGCGCCAGCGTTGATCCCCTCGACGCGCTCCTCCCAGTTGCCGCGCGCCGTCAAGATGATGACCGGCATGTCACGACCGTTCGCCCGCCAGTTTTTGAGGATCGTTAGGCCGTCGATCTTCGGCAGACCCAGATCAAGGACGACGGCGGCGAAGTCTTCATGCTCGCCGGCGAACAGGGTGGCTTCTCCGTCGGTCTCGTGGACGACGTTGAAACCGGCCTTGGTGAGCTGGGCGGCCACGTCACGGGCGATGAGCGGGTCGTCTTCGGCAAGCAATAGGCGCATCATTCGTTCTCGATTTCGACGATCCTGCCTGACGCGGCGTCCAGTTCCACCTCCGTGACCTGACCGCCGCCCCTCAGAATCCGGAACTCGTAGATTATGCGATCGTCATGCCGATCGACACTGATATCGATCAATTCGCCGGGCAACTTGGCGAGGACTTTCGCCTTCAGTACGGCCAGAGGCAGGATTTTCCCTTCGTGCACCCGTTTAGGAAGGTCCTCGTGCGACGGCAGGTCATCCGCTTCGCGGGAACGACCAGGGAAATCGTCGGCATGTGCGCTCCATATCGGAAGCAACGGCCACAGAAGAACTAGGCAGACGAACGCGAGCGTGCGGGGCGGGTACATTGTCGAAGAATATCCTATCGAAGATGACAATAACCTGACAATCGCGATCAGGTCGCCGTCAGGTCGCGCCTCATAGGTTCGAGGCCGACCAGATGAGCAAAATCGCTCCTGGGATGATGGAGAAAGACCAATGAAGAAAATCATGTTCGCAACCCTCCTGCTCGCCACCGCGTCGATCGGCGTTGCCCGCGCCGAAGAAGGTCAGAATTGCACGCAGGCTTCCAAGGACAGGTGGTTGAGCGAGGACGGCATCAAGGAAAAGGCCAAGGCCGCGGGCCTCGATGTGCGCCGGGTCAAGGTGGAGGGCAGTTGCTACGAGGTCTACGCCGTCGATATGAAGGGCAAGAAGGTCGAAACCCTGTTCAACCCCGAAACCGGCGCAGTGGTCGGCAACGAAAGCGAATGACCATGCGCAGGATGGATATGGATGCGGCGGGCGCTGGCTCGCCGCCAAAGATCAGGGTCTGGGACCCGGTCGTGCGGATGTTCCACTGGGGTCTGGTGGGCCTGTTCGCGTTTTCCTTTCTGACGGGCGACGAGTGGAAACAGGCGCATATTCTGTCGGGCTACGCCATCGTAGGTCTCCTGCTCGTGCGGATCATCTGGGGCTTCGTCGGCAGCCATCACGCGCGCTTTTCCAACTTCATCTACGATCCGATCACCACCCTCGGCTTCTTGCGTGACAGCCTGGCCATGCGCGCGAAGCGCTACATCGGCCACAATCCGGCCGGAGGCGCGATGGTGTTAGCGCTGCTCCTCGCGATCTCGGGCATTGCCACAACCGGGTACATGATGACGACGGACGCCTACTGGGGAGTGGAATGGGTGGAAGTGGCGCATGAACTGCTGGTCAATTTGACGCTTGGCCTAGTCGTCCTTCACATCGCTGGCGTCCTCCTGGCAAGCATCGAGCACAGGGAAAACCTTGTCCGAGCGATGGTAACCGGCAGGAAGCGAGCCGATTGACCTGGATCGGCGTCGCGGCCAAGTAGGACCTGAAGCCATGGAAGACACCTGGTTAAGGACTTGTTGCTCATTTGCCGAGCTGATCTCGTCCCGGCGTCTACGAACGACCAGGGGCCGCGCAGGTGGACATCCTGGCTTCGTCAGCGGCCTGAATGAAAGCCGTGCGCGCTGGCTCCTGCGAGACATTCCCGCTTACGGCCGCGGCGCAGATCTCTCTCGCGAATGCGTGTTTTCTACGCCATCGATTTGCGGGAAAGTCGAGCGCTCCCTCCGCCGACAGCCTCAGGGACGTTCATCCCACCTGGACGAAAACAGGTTCCGACCAGGTTCCTTCAATCTGTTTCTGGGACGTCATCCTCGATCTCCTGAACGTTTCGAATTGCGAGCGGGGCATCATTACGAGGGCGGGACCACGATCAGGCGCTGGCTGATGGCGTCAGGATACAGCGTTCGACTGGCATGGACGTTGATCAAGCCAGGTCGCTTCAGCCGCGATCATTCCTCGGCGACGCAGGTGGCTGACGTCGCAGTCATGGCGCCGCACGAAGGCGATCGGTCCGACCTCGATGACTCGAACCATACAAGTGGTTGATCCAGCGCAATGTGTGAAGCCAGTGGGCATCCTATTCTCAAAGGCAGCTCCAACTCGTGGAGGACAACACTTAAAGGAGATTCAGGATGTCCATGTTCAAACTGCCAACGATCGCTATGTTGGCCTTGCTCGGTGCCGTGGGTATCGCCTCTGCCCAGACGAAAAGTCCAGACCCGGCCCAGTCGGAGGACAAGCCCGATGCCGACGGATCGGAAATGATGCCAGGCATGATGGGCCGCAACATGATGTCATCGGACATGAATGAAGGAGTGCGCATGATGGGGCCTATGCGCGGTCATATGATGAAGATCATGTTCGTCATCGCCGACAGTGATGGGGACGGCGCAATATCTTTCGAAGAGGTGACCGCAATCCACAAACGCATCTTCAACGCGGTCGACGCAAACAAGGACGGCAAAGTCACACCTGAAGAAATGCAGGCATTCATGCAAGACATGTGATTGGACGCCGTGCATTTGCCGGCCGTTGCATGGGAGCCTAAAGGAGACTTCTCATGACCTATACGCTCGATAGAACTCTCTGGGCGACCAGTTTCGACGATGCGGTCGGCAGGACCAAATCCGCTCTCATCAAGCACGGGTTCGGTGTTCTGACGGAGATCGACGTCAAGGCAACCATGAAAAAGAAGATCGACGCCGACATCGACGACTACCTCATCCTCGGAGCCTGCAATCCGCGCATGGCGTTCGAGGCGATGAAACTGGAACCGAAGGTGGGGGCCATGCTGCCGTGCAATGTCATCCTGCGCGGGGTCGGTGGCGGCAATGTCATGGTGAGCGCCATCGATCCGGTCGCATCCATGCAGGCTATCGACAACGAAATGCTGACCAGTCTGGCAGGCCGGGTTCGCTCGATGCTCACCGAGACGGTCGCCGAGATCTGACGATTGGGAGTTCCGGCCACCGAGCTCTGAGGGGTCGATCTTGCGTCGCCCCTTTCGTTGCGACCAGAACCGCAACATCCTACAAACTCACCCCGTCCTCAAGCTGGGCGTGCAGGAAGGGGCGGAAAGTTACTGGTCAGACTGCGGTATCAACCAGCGCACCGATCCCCGCCGTCAATGTCATAGCGAAAGCGCCCCAGAAAGTGACGCGCGTGGTGGCTCTCCAGACGTTGGCGCCGCCCGCTTTCGCACCGATAGCCCCCAGCAGCGCGAGGAAGGCCAAAGACGCGGTTGCAACGGTATAGATTAGCACCGAGGCGGGCGAAAGTACGACCATGAGCAGGGGCAACGCGGCCCCCACCGCAAACGTGACGGCCGACGTCAAGGCCGCCTCAACCGGCCGGGCCGCCATGTGTTCGACGATACCGAGTTCGTCGCGTGAATGCGCGTCGAGAGCATCATTTGCAGTCAGTTGGATCGCGACTTGCCTGGCCAGCTCGTCGGTAAGGCCGCGTTTGACGTAGATCTCCGTCAGCTCCTCGCACTCAACTTCTGGTTGCGTATCCAGCTCGATTCGTTCTCGTGCAAGATCGGCTTCCTCGGTGTCCGCTTGAGAGCTTACCGACACGTATTCACCGGCCGCCATGGACATCGCGCCCGCGACCAGACCAGCGACGCCTGCTACCAGGATCTGCGAGGGTCCGGCGGACGCGGTGGCGACGCCCATGATCAAGCTCGCCGTCGAGACGATCCCATCATTTGCGCCGAGGACGGCAGCCCTTAGCCAACCGATGCGGGAGACCAGGTGATGTTCCGAATGCAGTCTGCTCATGCGCGTCTCCCGCCGGCGGCGACGCTGACGAGCACGTAAATACCCGCGCCTATGGTAACGCCTAAACTGTACAGGACGGCGTGCGACAGGGTTAGCGTACGTGCTAGTCTCCGCCGCATCCCGGTGGTTTCGGCGGTCGTTGAATTCACTTCGCGCTCCCATTGTTCACAGACACGTCCTCCTGGCTTCAATACCGGAGCTCGGCCATCAAGGATTTGACCACGATCAACTTACGCGGGCTTCCAGTTGGAAAGGCGCCTATGTGAACTTCCGGTTATCGTGGCGCTCGGCGAAGGAGAGACGGAATTCTGGCACACGGCGCCGGCCGTGGCCAGGAAGCCGGAGCGCCGGCAATTGCGTTACATCAATGCCGAGTCGAAACGAATAGGAGATAGATGATTGCAATCGCGGCGGTCCGCGAGAGATGGAGCAGGACATGACGGCACAATATTTGCCGCTCGGTTTACCTCGTCATCCATCGGTTTGAGCATTCAGGAAGCAGCACTGGAACTGGACGCCGATATCCTGGTCATGGGAGGATTTGGACGCTCGAGGTTACGCGATTCTGTCCTGGGCGGAGCAACCGATGGCGTCTTGCACGAGCCTCTTCTGCCCATCCTCATGTCGCATTGACGAACTGTGCCCGCCGTGGCTGGTTTCGGCTGCTATCGAGCGGCGGGACCTCACCGGCTTCGAACGGCGTGGACGTGGGTATCGATCAAGCCAGGCACCTACGATGCGAAGCTTTGACAACCATCAATGACGTCCCCCTGGCGGAGACGATAATCGGCGAAATCACATACGGAGTTCGCCATGGATATCCCCGTTCCTCCCTCTCCTCCCCCTTCGTCCGCTTTAGAGGTCGCGACTTCTGCATACTGGGTGAGATCGCCCACGGAGCTGGGCGCTGCCCTCGCCAGCTCCCTGCAGGACGGGCTGACGTCCGGCGAAGCGGAAGAACGGCTACGACGGTTCGGGCCGAACTCTCTTTCCGAGGAAAGCGGCGGAGGCATGTTGGCGAACTTCGCGCGCCAGTTCAAAAGTCCGCTCGTGCTCGTGCTTGTGTTCGCAGCGCTTGTCGCGGGTAGCGTCGGCGAAGTCCACGACGCCTTCATCATCGGCATCATCATTCTCGCTAGCTGCTTCCTGGGTTTTCTGCAGGAACATGGCGCGCAAAGAGCGGTCGAGGCGCTGCGACAGCGAATTTCTCTCACTTCAAGGGTCCGCCGCGACGGCGCCGACAAGGTCGTGACTGCAACCGGCATCGTGCCGGGCGACCTGATCCTGCTCTCGGCGGGGAGCCTCGTGCCTGTCGATGCAGTCATCGTTGTCGCGCAGGATTTAAACGTCAGCGAAGCGACGCTTACCGGAGAGACTTTTCCCGTTGCGAAGGCGCCCGGCTTTTCAACCGAGGACGCCGGTCTCGCGGACCGTTCCAACTGCGCGTTCGCAGGAACCTCGGTTCGGAGCGGCACGGCGACGGCCCTTGCTATCGCGACCGGCCCCCGCACGGAATTCGCACGGATCGCCAGCGCCGTCGCGCGTCAGATTCCGGAAACGGAATTCGCTCGAGGTGTTCGGCATTTCGGATTTCTGATGACGCGGATCATGCTCTGCATCGTCGTCGTCGTGCTGGTGGCGAATCTCCTGCTTCATAGACCTATCGTGGACTCTCTGCTTTTCTCGCTCGCGCTTGCCGTCGGCCTGACGCCTGAGCTGCTGCCTGCGATCATCAGCGTGACGCTCGCGCGCGGCGCCCGGATGATGTCGAAGTCTGGCGTGATCGTTCGCCGCCTCGATGCAATGGAGAACCTTGGCAGCATGGACGTGCTTTGCACGGACAAGACGGGGACGCTTACCGAGGGCGTCATCCGCCTTGACAGTTGTGTCGACCCGCAGGGCGTCGGCTCGCCGGAAGTGCGGCGGCTGGCACTTCTCAATTCGGCGTTTCAATCGGGAATGAAGAATCCGCTCGACGACGCCGTGACGGCCACGATCGCCGCGGGGGAGATTTCTCCCGACGCCCGCAAGCTTGCCGAGATCCCCTACGATTTCTCGCGCAAGCGCCTATCCGTGATCGTTGCCGGCAAGGACCGGCCGCCGCTGTTGATCTGCAAAGGAGCGGCCACCAACGTGATCGACGTCTGCGCCGCAGTCATGACCGCGCGCCGCGAAGTGGCCTTGGACGACAATGTCCGCAAACGATTAGACGATGCCTGCCGGCAATGGGGAGAAGCAGGCATGCGCGCGCTCGCGGTCGCCACCCGGCCCATATCCAAAGCCGCTCCCGAAATCTCGAGGGAAGACGAATGCGGGCTTTGCCTGCAAGGTTTTCTGCTCTTCTCAGATCCCCCGAAGACCGATATTTCAGCCGTGGTAGCAAGCCTCATGGAACGAGGGGTGCGGATCAAGGTGATATCGGGAGACAACCGATATGTCGTCCAGCATCTCGCGTCGTCGATCGGAATCGACGGTTCCTGCATGCTCACGGGGAAAGAGGTCGGCCGCATGAGCAACGACGCACTGTTCAGCCGTGCGGGGAAAACCGACCTGTTCGTCGAGATCGACCCAAATCAGAAGGAACGGATCGTGGCGGCCCTCCGCAAGGCCGGACACGTGGTCGGATATCTTGGAGATGGGATAAATGACGCGCCGGCCCTTCACGAGGCGGACGTCGGGATTTCGGTTGAGGGCGCGGCCGACGTCGCCCGCGAGGCTGCCGACGTCGTCCTGATGCGGCAGGACCTCGCCGTCCTTTCCAAAGGCGTGGACGACGGACGCAGGACCTTCACTAACACGATGAAGTACATATCGATCGCGACCAGCGCCAACTTCGGCAACATGATCAGTATGGCAGCGGCGTCGCTCGTGCTGCCATTCCTGCCGCTCCTTGCCAAGCAGATACTGCTGAACAATCTGCTGTCGGACCTGCCGGCGATGGCAATCGCCACGGACAAGGTCGATCCGGCAGACCTTCGGCGTCCGCAGCGTTGGGACATCTCCCGCATCAAGAGGTTCATGCTCTGGTTCGGGCCGCTAAGTTCTCTCTTTGATCTGGCGACGTTCGTCGTCCTGCTGGCAGTGTTTTCCGCCGGACAGGACGAGTTCCGCTCCGCATGGTTCGTTGAATCGCTAATGACACAGTTGGCGACCATGCTCGTCATCAGGACGCCGGGTCCGATCTGGAGGAACCGGCCCAGTCCGCTGCTATTCGGCACGGCGATCGCCGTCGCTGCGGCAGGAGTGACCATCCCCTACACCCCGATCGGTGGGCTTTTTGGTTTCGTTCGGATCCCCCTCGAAATTCTCGCAGTGCTTTTGGCTGTGACCTTGATCTACGTATCAGCTCTCGAGACCGTGAAGATCTTTTACTTTGCGACGTTGTCAACGCAGCACCATTCACTGCAGCGAGCGTCGCGTCGTCGGCCTCGCGCTCGTACAAGGCGCCTTTCAAAATAGGCGTGATCGCCGGGCGCGGAAGGCACTCACGTCTTGCCAATGCCAGCGCCATCGAACTTCGCGGCGTCCCTGATGAGCCTGAACTTCACCTGGGTCACCCTGAGGTCACGATACCAGTCCACGATCGCCCCCCAAGGGTCGACGATCTTTGCCAGTCCCGAGACGAAGGCGACAACGGTGCCTATCTCGGTCTTGCCGGTGACAACATAATATCCCCCGAGGACGAAAATGCCGACATAGCCCAGTTGCGCCATGAGATTCATGAGAAAGTTCATGGCGTACTTGTAGCGGTAGATCTCCATGTTGGCGGAGAAGATCGCTCCGATGCGCGAAGTTTGAGGATCCTCTCCCTGGCCACCTTCGATCGCATGCACCATGCCTTCGCTGACGTCGCGCATGATGGCGACCTTCGCCTCGACCCGGCGGTTGATCGCGGCCTGCAACATCGGGACGAACGCAATCTGCGGGGCGAAGGTTGCTGCGACGGCCAGCATCATCAGCGGTTGGAGATAGATCAGGTAGCTGCAGACGGTGACAAGGATGCCGACCTGCAGCAGCGGCTCGGAGATGCTGGTTCCGACGAAACCGCCGACCGGCTCGGCTTCCGCAAGCACGATCGACAGCTCGACGCCCTCGAGCATGGATTCTGATGGCGGCGTCTCGGCCCGATGCAGAACGCGCGCCCGCAGCCAGAGCGTGCCCTTCTCGCCCACCCAGCTTCTGTAGAGATTGAGGGTGAATTTTATCACGCCCTCCAACACTGCCACCGCGAGATAGAGGGATACGAGAAAAAGAAGCGTCCCGTAGGATGCTTGCTGGGTCGCCTCATTGACGATCCGGCGCTGGAGTTCGAGAGGCGCCGCGCCGATAACAAACAGAACCAGGGACAGCCCGGCGATCAACGCCTGATGACGCCTTCCCATCAGCCAGATAAAGCCGAACAGGTCGGAGGGCATCGAATCTGTCGCGCTTCCGGTCTTTTGCAAGACGCGGCCCGGCATTCCAATCCTGGAGGGCCAAATGTTCATCGCGCACTCACGGGTCAGAGAGAGAGCGCTCGACGCGCCCGCTTCGAGAGTCGTCGGATGGTTTCACCAGCAGGACGCCCAAGACCGTCCCGACCATGAGGACAAGAATGACGAGGAGAAGCCTCGACATGATGGCGTCTGCAATGACCCTGACAAACATGACGGAAACACCGGGGACGATTTCATCGTATGAGGGACTTACCATGCGAAGGCCAGGGTGATCTTGTTCACCACGCCGCCGACGCCGCGGACGCTTTCCGCCGCCACCTTGGCCGCTGAGCGTTCCAGCTCAGTGTCGACCTCTCCCCTCAGGGTGACGATCCCGTTGGAGATGGTCGCTTTGACCGTAGGGGCGGTTATTTCGAGCTCGGCTTCCAGGCGGCTACGAACGGCGGTCCCTACCGCCTCGTCGCCGGAAGCTGTGCACTGCCGAGGAACATCGAGAAGCGCTCGCATCAAGTCGCGACGGCTGATCATTCCGGCGAGCCTACCGTTCTCGACGACCCGCAGGTGTTTGATGTTGTGGGCCTGCAGCAGCTCGGCGAGTTGGCTGGCGGTGGCGGTCGGGGTGGCGCTGACGACGGGCGTCGACATCACGTCCCTGACGCGCCAGCTTCGGGCCTTCACGTAGTCCGCCAGTCCATCTTCGCGGTCGCGCGTATGTGGGACCGCCCGTCTCGCCCAAGACGACGCCACCCGGCGCAGCAGGTCTCCCTCCGTGACGATGCCCGTGAGCCGACCTTCGCCATCGACGACGGGCACCGCGCCAATTTTGCTGGCGTTGACGATCTCGACGGCTTCCCTGACGTTGTGTCCCTCGTCGAGCGTCGTAACGGGGGTCGTCATGATGTCTCTAGCAAGCATCGTATCGTCTCCTTTAGATTGGCAGGACAATTACACGCGAAAAATCGATCCGCCGCCTTGACGAAGATCAAACCTGAGCATCGTGTCACACCGGAGGTCGAGGAAACCAGTTTCCTCCTAAGACGCCCTTTCCCGTGCGAGTTCAGTACCTCCGGCATGTCCTCGCCATCCTCTTTGATGGACGCTTCGACGAGCCTCATCACGGTGATGTTGAACGGCATGGTCGTCGTGCATTGCTCCACGCACATGGACCTGCCGTGATCGGTGCGACGGTACGCCAACCGATGAATGAGTGGAAGTAAGCGAAGATGACCGGCCTACTCCGTGAAGATGTCGTTGAACGCGCGACTTAGCGTGCACACATGTTCGACCCCTTAAAGCCTGTGGCGGCTGATGACTTCGATCGCTTCGTCGGCGATCACCTGTTCCTCGTCGGTCGGAATGACGAGGGCGACGATTTCGCTTTCCCTTGCGCTGATCACGGTCGCGTTCATCTTGTTCGCGGGCTCGCTCAACGAGAGACCCAGCCAAGAGAGATGGCGGGCGACGCCACCCCGTATCTCCGGCTGATGCTCGCCTATGCCGGCGGTAAAGACGATGGCGTCCACCCCGCCAAGAGAGACGGCAAGCCTTCCGATTTCGCCGGCGATCCTGAAGCAGAAGAGGTCGAGGGCTTCCCTTGACGCCGGATGGAAGTCCTGCAGCAGGACCCGGACGTCGCCGCTTTTCCCGGAGACGCCGAGCAGGCCGCAATGGTGATAGAGGAAATCCTCGAGACTGTCTGCGTCGTGGAAATTGTTGCGCAAAAGGTGGACGACAGCGCCCGGATCGAGCGAGCCCGGCCGGGTCGACATCGGAATTCCGTCCAGCGGGGAGAACCCCATGCTGGTGTCTATACTCACGCCGTCGACCATGCCGCAAAGGCTCGCACCGCTTCCAAGGTGCGCGTAGACGACACGGCCAGCGGCAAGATCTGGATCGTGTTTCCTGAGTTCGCCGGCGACGTACTTATAGGAAAGACCGTGGAAGCCGTATCTGCGGATCCCGGCGTCGTGCAGCTCTCTCGGAATGGGCGAGCCGTGCGGCAAGACTGCTCTGCGACGAATGGAATGCGGTATCGAATGACACTGTTTGGGGTATGTCCGGATATGCGCTTCGGATTGCGCGGACGATCGCAAGCGCCGGAGGAAGATGCACCGGTGAGAGATGCGTCAGATCTTCCATTCTGAGGACCACTTCGGGCTCCAGCAGAACGGGGCCATCGAAGACCTGTCCGCCGTGGACGACGCGATGGCCGGCCACCACGGGGTCGAATCCTCTGCGGACGATGCAATCGACGAGCTGCAAAACCAGCCCCGCGTCGATTGCTGTCCCGGACGGAAGATCGACAGCCTCGTCCCCGTCAGAAAATCGAAAGGTGAACCTTGGCTGGTCTCCGAGCGTGGCAACGCCGCTTCCCAGCCGGAGTGCCCAGCCGTCCTTCAACCTGAAGACGCCGACCTTGAGGCTGGAGGAACCGGCGTTGAAAGTGACGGCAACCCTATCCATGGCCCGGAGTCCTGGGGCGTGCCGTCCCAGCAGACCTCGCAGCCACCTTCGTTGCAGCCTGCCTGGCTGCCTCCTTGCTTGCCTCTGCGAAGAATTCGCATGCGTACTCTAGGGCGGCCTTCTCGTCTTCCGACGACAGACCGAACGGCGCGCACTGCTCCTTCATCGCCCGCAGGATCTTCTTCTTTAGCGCAGCGACCGCAAAGGCATTCTTCGAAGCGAGAACCTCCTGCAGGCAGGTTATAGCGACGACCTCCAGGACGATAAGCTTGCCTTGCACTTCCCCCTGGCTCGGTATCGCGAAGCGTTCCCCGCCGCGCTTGCAGTCACGATCCATGATCAGCATTGCCGTCCCTCCTCCCTTCGACCGCCGGAGCATCGTCCGGGTCCAGTGCGCGTCGAAGCCTGCGCAGCACGACCGCGCGACCCTTTTCGTCGGCGACGGATGTCAGGCGATCCGACAGGTCGAGCACGAACCGCTGATAATCATTGTTCCAGTCGGGCCTGCCGGGCACGACCGGCTTGATACGTGCGGGCGTCCGGTCATCGACGAGGCGTGCACCCGACGGTGCAAGCTCGTAGGCGTCGTCCAGCGACGGGCAGACGACCTTTGCAGAAACTTGCTTTGGGAGCCGGGCGGACATCGCTTCACGAGCGCTCTCCTCTCCATGGACGAGGAAGATCGCCTTCCGGATCGGTTCCCGACCCGCAACCCACGCGTCCAGTTCGCTTGCATCCGCATGTCCGCTATAGGCGTCGAGCGTGGCCATCCTGGCGCCGACGTGAATCTCCTCGCCCTGGATGCGGACGTCGGTCGCGCCCTCCTGCAGGATGCGGCCGAGCGTCCCCGCCGCCTGAAACCCGACAAACAGGACGGTGCACTCCTGCCGCCAGAGCCAGTTCTTCAGGCGGTGGCGGATCCGCCCCGCCTCGCACATTCCACTTGCCGCGATGATGATGTGAAAGCCTCGGACGAGATCGAGCGCCTTCGACTGCTCGGCCGTCTCGGTGAAGCGGACATTCGGCGCATTGAGCGCGCGAAGGAACGCCTTGCCGTGACCGAGGTCGGCCGCATGCCTCCTGAATGCCTCGGTCGCTTGCGATGCAAGCGGCGAGTCTATCATGATAGGGCACCGCGGCACCTCTCCTTCGTCCATGAGGGCGACGAGATCGGTCAGCACCTCCTGCGTCCTCTCGACGGCGAAGGAGGGAATGAGAAGAACCCCGCCAGGGCTGTTCGAGGTCGCCACCACGTCGCGCAGCCGGTCCCGTCGAACCTTCAGGGCGTATTCTTCCCGTTCCCGGTCTCCGTATGTGCTTTCGCAGATGAGGTAATCGACCCCGGAAGGTGCCCGCGGGAGATTTTCGAATAGTTTGTTGCTCGCGCCGACGTCGCCGGAGAACAAAATTCTTGTCGGTCCGTCGGCGCCGGGGGCCTCGAGTTCGATCGATGCGGAACCCATCAGGTGTCCAGCATTCCAGTAACGGAACCTTGCGCCGCCAACGGTCTCCCGCCACTCACCATACTCGACGGCGATGAACTGCGGCAGCATGCTGCGGGCGTCGTCGGCGGTATAGATGGGCTCCACCGGCTCTCGCGCCCTTCTGCGATTCCTTCGGTTGAGCTGTCGGACCTCCGACTCCTGGATATGACCCGAATCCTGCAGCATGATCGTGCAAAGGTCGATCGTTGCTGCCGTTGCAAAGATCGGTCCACCGTATCCCGCCTTCGCGAGCTTCGGAAGCAGCCCCGAGTGGTCGATGTGCGCGTGCGTGAGCAGCACGGCGTCGATCGTCGATGGTTCGAAGGGGAATGGCTTGTAGTTGAGCTCCTTCTCCGATTTCGAGCCCTGGAACATTCCGCAGTCGATCAGAATGCGCGTGCCACCAGCCTCTAAAAAGAAGCACGACCCGGTGACCGACCCCGCGGCGCCGTGGAAATGGAGAATGGGATTGGCCATGACAACTCCTACTGTTGTCACGAACCTACGCCGCCGCAGGCGATCGTACGTTGACGAAGGTCAAAGACAAGCTCGACGACGGACGCTTAGCCGTCGGGCGCCTAAGAGTTGCTGCAGGAAGGCCTCGTTGCATCCACAAGAGCATGGACGCTGGTGACGCATCGGATGCGGCGGCCTTCGCCATCGAGAATACTCCGATCCTGGCGATCGATCGCGTTGCGAAACCGCCGTCGCGTGTAGCCGGTGAAGCCGGGCTCGTCGCATAGATTATCCGCGACCCGCGGCAAAATTCGCAGTGCCGCGGGCGTGGCCCAACCCCCGAGGCGAATCGTACGGCCCCTCGTCAAGCACCATTGCCCTAACGTGTCCCTTCATAGTCAGCGGAATCTCATCGCCTTCCCGACCTTCGCTTGATCCGGGTCAAACATCCGGATTGATGCTCGTCAAAGACGGAATGCCTGAGGTCCGATAGCCTCCCTGGACACAGCGCCACGACCTCATCCAAAGGAGACGGACATGCGCGAACACGAAAAGACACGCAACACCGCAGCCGACGTAGCCACGACCGCTTCCCCGGTCGAGCGAACATCGGCAGACCTTGTTCTCGAACGTCGGGACGAGGATCGCTGGGAGGTGACGGCGGCGACGCCGCGGGGCCAGGCATGGGCGAGAGACCATTTCTGCTGCGCGCTGCGGCAATCTTTCACTGGCAGCATGTGTCTCGACATCATGAGCGCCGATCGGCTTCTCAAGGAAGCGCATGGCGAGGGCCTGACGACCGAGTTCGTCAGCCTGTCTGGAAAGGACATATACTGAGATGTTCGCCACAGTCGTCTGCGCCATCGGCCGAGGATCCCGGCAACGCATGCTCCAGCTTATCGAAACGGCCCGCGCGCAGCTCGCGCACAACGGAAGCCTCCACCTCGTTCACGCGGTGGAGGGCCTACCCTCGTCCGCCTCGCCGGACGATTGGGCGATCGAGGTGATGGCCGCCGCTGAGACCAGACTTTCGGAAGCCCTGCGGTCGACCGACACTCCTGCTTCTATACACGTCAGGGCGGGCAACCCGTCTCAGATCATCGTGGCCATCGAGAAGGTGACCGCCGCCGATCTCGTCGTGATTGCCTCTCACCGGGACGACGTGCTCGACCGGGTCTTTGGCTCGGTCGTGGATCACGTCGTGCAGCGCGCACCATGCTCCGTGCTCGTCTTGCGAACGACCCGGTGAACAGCGCGCTTCACACGACCCTCTTCGCCTCAGCCTCCCTGACCTGACCGGCGGCGATGTCACGATACAGTTCGGCGGTATGCGACAACAGTCGTGACCCGGTCTCGCAAAGCCGCGACACCTCCTTAGGATATTCCTCCAGCTCGGTCTCGACGAAGTCCGAAAGGACCTCGACCGCATCGCCGTGGTCGATGCTGCAGCCAAGTCTTGTCAGAAATTCAAAGCATCGAAGCCCTCGCCGAACGGCGGACGCCGTCAAATCCGTGGTGATCGTGGCCGACGTGACGAAGATCTGCTCTTGGATCAGAGCCCCTGCACAAAATGCGGGTGCGAGGGTGAAGTTGAATGTGGCGCTTGGACTGGGGAGATATGTCATGTGGTGCTCCGCTTGAGGGATGTGGGTTGGGTTCGGCTCGAGCGTCGACGGTCATTTCGTTCTGACTGCGCTGCGTCCCGACACGGCCGTGACGGCAATGCCGTAGAAGACGTGAGGAGAACCATCGGACATCGGGATCTCGTTGGGCTTCATAGAGCCGATCTCCCACCAGTCCGAATACTTTTGGAGAAGCGACCACGCGTGTAGCCTTTCGCTTCGTCGCGCATCGCTGTCCGGAAACTCCTCGAACCTGCCTTCGACGACGATGCTCGTCCACCCGCCACTGCTCGAACGCTGCTCGACGTGAAGACAGACCTTGTCATTCCCCCGCATCCAGTCGAGCTTCTTGCCGGGCATGGTGAAGCTATAGGCGACGCCGCCGGAAAAGGCGAAATAGATCGCCGCCACGTAAGGCTGCCCATCCTTGCAGCAGGCGAGATGACCGAAGCGTTCGTTCTCAAGGATTCGGTAGCACTCACCGGGGTTGATCTCCGTCAGCTTGATCGTCATGGCCGTGTTCTCCAGCTTTAATGAAGGCACGATCATAGGAGCTCCGTTGCGCCGCGGCCTTGACAAAGCGCAATGCAAACTCTCTCCGCGGCATGCATCATGACGGCTGTTTAACCTCAGGAGGCCAGCATGAAGGCGCAGTTCCATCTTCCGTTATCGACCTATCCCGACCCGAGTTCCTTCACCGTCATCGACAACGCGATCGACCTCGCTCGGCAGAACGACGCCGATCTCGTCGCCAGCATCCCGCAAGTCCGGATCCCCCAGGTCCATCAGCCCTTTCCCACTTTTATCGATGTCGACACATGGCGGGAACAAGCAGAGCGGTATAGCCGGGACAGCGGGACTTCGCTGCGGGAACACGTCGCCGACGCTATTTCGGAAACTGGCTTCGAGGTGCGAATCCACGGATTCAAGGTCAGGGAACCGTTCGTCTATGAATGCTTTTCTGAAATTGCCAAGTGCTACGACCTTTCCATCGTCGAAGCCTCGGAGCTCTCCCGACAGCTCTCCGAAACGCTGCTATTCGGAAGCGGCCGTCCGCTCGTGCTATTTCCAGTCACCAGCGTCTACTCTCGTGTGGACACGATCGCCGTCGCCTGGGACGGCAGTGCCACTGCAGCGCGCGCTCTTTCCTGCGCACGGGTCTTCATCGAACGCGCGATCAAGGTGCAGGTCATCTCGATCACCGACGATAAGGAGATCGACGAGGCGAACCGCGCCCTCCTGATCTCTTCTTTGAAGCATTCGGGACTCGACGTGGATGACGTATCGATCCAGGCACTCGGCGAGACCGCGACAGCTGCCATCCAATCGGCGGCGCTGGAACGAAAGGCGGACCTTCTGGTCGCGGGCGGATTTGGCCATTCGCGGCTTCGTGAGTTTATCCTCGGCGGCGTTACTCGCGAACTGCTCGTCAAGGCCGAACTGCCGGTGCTTCTCGCCCATTAGAGGGCGCGAAGGGCGTTGAGAATGACGGCAACGTCGATGGCCTCCTGAAGCAATGCGCCGGCGACTGGCGGAAGGTATCCCGCTCCCGCGAACCCCATCGCGAGGAGCGAGAGACCTATGCCGGCATAGATGCTTTGAAGCGCGATCTTGCGGGAACGACGCGCGATGCCGATCGCCGTCGCTATCTTGGCGAGATCGTCCCGGACGAGCACGATATCCGCGGCCTCCGCGGCCGCCGCAAGGTTCTCGACACCGACCGCGATTCCGACGTCGGCCGCCGCCAGCGCCGGCGCGTCGTTCACGCCGTCGCCGACCATCAGCACTTTCCCGTGGACGCGCTCCTTTTCGACGACTGCGACTTTGTCTGCGGGAGCGAGCCTCGCCGCAACGTCGTCCAAGCCAAGCGAGCGAGCTATGGCTGTCGCGATAGCCAACCCGTCACCAGAAGCCAGGACTATTCGAGAGATTCCCGACGCCCTGAGCTGGGCGACGAGTTGGACAGCATCTTCGCGAAGCCGGTCTTCGAGCGTGATCGTGCCAGCCGGCGTGCCGTCAAACAGCACCTTTATGCGCATTGCGCTGATTGACCCGTTCGGCTCGGACGGCGGCGCTTCTCCGAAATACGTGTCTCCTCCGACGCCGACACGCACGCCATCGACAATCCCGGAAATTCCGGATCCGGCGGTCTCGGTCACCTCCGATGGGCGGCTCAGTAGCAACCCACGTCTATGCGCCTCGTCCACCAGCGCGCGCCCGACCACGTGCCCCGACGCCTGGTCCAGCGAGGCGGCCAGCCGCAGGATCCTGTCGGGACGCACCGTGCCCTCGATGTGGCCTACTTCCGGCTGTCCCGCGGTGAGCGTCCCCGTCTTGTCTAAAACCGCCACGGTGGCCTGGGCGAGTGCCTCGAGAGGTCCCGCACCCTTCACCAGAACGCCCTCTTTGGCGGCTTTTGAAGTACCTGCCGCAAGTGCGACGGGTACCGCCAGGATCAACGGACAGGGCGTGGCGACGACCAGCACGGCCACGATCCTTGCCATGTCTCCGGACATCAATGCCGAGACTCCTGCAATCGCCACCGTGGCGAACAGGAACCAGACCGAGAACCGGTCGGCCAGGCGCATCAGCTTCGCCTTGGATCGCCTCGATGCTTCCACGAGCCTGACTATACCCGCATAGGTGCTGTCCTCGGCGCGGCTCAGAACGCGGATTTCGATCGCATCGCCCTCGTTCGTAGCGCCGCTCGAAATCTTGCCATCCCTGGCGATGCGCACCGGGAAAGGCTCTCCGGTCAGCACCGCCTGGTCGATCGTCGCGACTTCGCCGAGGAGCGCCCCGTCGGCCGGTACGACGTCGCCCTTGCGTATCAGGAGTACGTCGCCGACCGCGACCGTCTCGATCGGAATTTCTTCGAAACCGGTTCCGGCAAGCCGAATGGCCGTCCGCGGAACTTGCGCCAGCAAAGCCGACATGCCCTCGTCGGCGCGACGATGTGCGTATGCCTCGAGAAACTGACCGCCGGAATACATGAGACCGACGATCGCTCCGGCAAGATATTCGCCGAACCATAAGGAAGACCCCATGGCCATCGCCGCGATCAGATCCAGGCCGTATTCCTGCTTCCGCAGCTTCCTGGCGATCTCAACGCAGAGAGCCGCGAGGATCAGACTGGTGCAGCCGATGAGGACTGCCTTGTATCCAAGGCCGTTGCCCGCGAGATAGAAGGCAAATGCGATCATTAGTGCAAGAAGCGACGACAGCACCAGAAGGCCCGATCCGGAGCTCCCGTCCCTCAGTCGCAACACCCGGCCCTGAGGCCACGTCCACCTACCAGCCCTCCAAGCCGCCGCTATAGCCACCTTTCACCCTCCCATCAATCCGGAAGTCAGCGGAACGATTTTGCGCAATCGATGCAGAACGGCGTGTAGGGAACCGCAGTCAGCCGCTCCTTGCCGATCGGATGGTGGCATTTGACGCATCGCCCATATGTGCCGTCGTTCAGCCGGTCGATGGCCGCGTCGATGGCCGCAATCTGGTCGCGCCCTTCGGCTTGCATCTCGCGGAGAACTTCGTCGTTCTCAACCTGGGTCGCGCGCTCCTCGCTGTCCTTCTCGAGCGCCACGCAGAGGTCCGCATCGATCGCTCCGAGACGGCGGACAAGGTCATCCTTCATCGTCTGCAACACCGTCTGTACCAAGCTTTTATTCATTTTGATCGCCTTTCAATCATGCCGGATCAATCTGGGTCCACACGCGATGCCGTCGTAATACCGAACCAAACGCACCGCCTTCGAAACGCCATTGCCGCATATGCCTCGGCCCACAAGTCGTCTGCAGCATATCTCAATGCGATCGGAGCTCCTTGATCCCGGTCAATGCCGCCTGCGCAGGGGCACATAGGCTGTCGCGCGAGCTTTCAGTGAAATCGTTGCGACAAGCCCGGAGCCCATGATGAATCTCACGGCGCAGACACCCGCCCCCACCACACCTACGGTGATCGGTCTGACCGACGTCGAGGCCGCGGAACGCCTTGCCGAGTTCGGGCCAAACACGCTGCCCGAGCCTGAGCCGCCATCGCCGCTGAAGGTGTTCCTCATCCAATTTCGCAACCCGATCATTTACATTCTTTTGCTGGCGTCGGCGCTCTCGTTTGCGACCGGCAGGATCGAGGACGCCCTGTTCATTCTCGTCGTGCTTCTGATCAATGCCTCCATCGGCACGTATCAGGAGTATTCTGCGGATCGGGCGGCCGCCGCCCTTCGCAAGCTCGAGCAGCCGTCGGCCAGGGTCATCGCCGCCGAGTTGGGAAGAGCCGATTCCTCGCAGCCTCCGCTTGTCGCCCGTCTGCTGAAGTTCACGAACGCGCTCGCTCTTTTCGTAGGATTGGCGGCATTGGTGCTGGTCGTCGCCGGCTTCATGCGGGGCCTCCCTCTGCACGATCTGGTCATGATGTCCGTAGGTCTGGCGGTGAGTGCTGTGCCGGAAGGGCTTCCGATCGCCATTTCCGTCGCGCTTGCCGTCAGCATGCGGCGGATGGCCGGCCGCAATGTCATCGTCCGAAGCATGCCGGCGGTGGAGACCCTGGGTTCGACCACGATGATCGCCACGGACAAGACGGGTACCTTGACCAGCAACGTGCAGACGGTGACTGAAATTCGCCTGCCTGATGGCACGGACATCGCTCTGGACGCCCATGCCGATCTCGACAGGTGCTGGACGGCGGCCTGGTCCGCGAGAGGGCGCGCAGGCTGCTGCGCGCACTGCTTGCAAACGAACCCTCGTCCGCCGGGACGACCGCGATCGTTCATCCCGTGTTGCTTGACGAAGATCAAAGACGTCAGCGCATGCGCCGTTATCCTTTCGATATTCAACAAGAGAGGTGATCGAAATGTCCATTCGCACGGTATTGAGCATCCTGAGTTCCAAATATTTCGATGAAGACCTGAAGGCCGCCGTCGAGTTTTGCGGAGCCTCAGGAGCGCATCTCAGCGCGGTCGTGATCTGCATGGGCGCGTCGCCCATGATGGGAGAATATAACTCCCTGTCGACCGTCTGGCTGGAAGAACGCCAGCGCGAAATCGAGGAAATCGTCAAGAAAGCCGAAGAGATCAAGGCGTATCTCTCGCGCACCGACCTGTCCTACGACGTGCAGGACGTCTATACGGAATATGCTTTTGCACGGGAGGACGTTGCAGAACGGGCGCTCTACGCCGACGTCGTTCTCGTCGGCCGCCAAGCGTGCAAGGACGAGGAACTCCAGAAAAGGGTCATGGATGGCGCTCTGTTCCACACGCCGACGCCAATCATCATCAACCGCGGACGGCGGCCGCTCTCTTCAACTTCAAAATCGATCGTACTGGCGTGGGATTCGAGCGACGAGGCGTCGCGTGCTGCAAGGCAGGCCCTCGACCTGCTGAAGACGGCGGACTGCGTCTACGTGACGATGGTCGATCCGGTCTCGCGAGAGCGGGTGAATGGAGAAGAACCAGGCGCCGACATCGCGAGCTTCCTCTCCCGTCACGGGGTCAAGGTTCAGGTGGATCGCGTGGCCAGTGGCGGAAACACCGCCGACGAGGTCCTGAGGCGGCATGCGATGGACGTCAACGCCGATCTGGTCGTCATGGGCGCATACAATCACCCTCGCTGGCAGCAGACGCTCTTCGGAGGCGTGACGCGCAACATGATAGAGCAAAGCAGCATGCCGATTTTCATGGCGCATTGACTGAGGGAGGAACATGGCCGCGGAACATTTGCGGTCATGGCCGCCCAGTGGTGCGGCATGGCGCGTTCAACATGATCGATGTTGGCCGTCCGGATGTCACCCGCGTTAGGCTCCGACGGCGCCGACACCGCCGCCCAATCGGCGTCAGCTAAAGACGGTGATTGAAGACGACGCCATCGATCACCAAGTCAGGTCGATGCAATTGGACGGGCACAGGATCGTGGCGCAAAAGCCCATCGCTGATTATTCCCCACGTCGGGCAGTGGGACGACATCTGGCTGATAGCGCGGCGCCCTTGTCTGGTTCCTGATCGGGGAACGGTTCCTCCCCGGGTATCTCGGGCTCATTGAGATCGCTTGCATTTTACCGATCGGTTTACCGGCCTCGAAAGATCCGACGTCGTATGCACGTCCATGGGAACTTGACGCCACCCGATCCCTCTAAACGTGTCCGGACGCCATCCCCACCCCGGCCAGGACCATCCGACCGGCCTCTTCGCCCAGCGCCGCCGGGACTGTCCGAGCGCCACGCACGGTCACGCGCCGAGGGTTCCGCCCATCAGCATCAATGCTCAGACCGCGAAGCAGAATCTCGCTTCCATGACAGACCGCGAGCGCTCCGATCGGCGTTCGGCACGAGCCGTTGAGGGTTCGAAGGAAGGCACGCTCGCAGCGAACGGCATCGGCCGTGCTTGCATCGTTTAGAGCTGATACCAGTTCAGTTATTCGGTCATTCGCGACGACATTCTCGATACAGATGGCTCCCTGCGCGGGCGAAGGTGGGAAATCGCGCGGGTTCAAAATCTCCGTCGCGGCGTCGGACATGCCCAGTCGGTTCAGTCCCGCCATCGCAAGCAGCGTCGCGTCAACAACCCCACTCTCGAGCTTCTGCAGCCGCGTACCGACGAATCCCCGAAATGGAACGATATCTAGATCTGGCCGGTGCATTGCGACAAGCGCTGCGCGTCGGATCGACGACGTACCGACCACGGCGCCAGGCGGCAGCTCCCACAATCGATATCCGCTGCGTGAGATCAACACATCGCGCACGTCCTCCCTCGGCAGGAACGCGCTGAGGTGCAGCCCGTCCGGAAGGGTCGTGGCGACGTCCTTGGCCGAATGCACCGCAAGATCAAGGTCTCCTGAAAGGAGCCTTTCCTCCAGTTCAATTGTAAAAAGGCCTTTCACTCCGACCTCTGGCAACGGCCGTTCGTCAATCCGATCGCCTCTGGTCGTCAGAGGCAGGATCTCGAAGCAGTCACCAGGAAGACCGTGGTAGGCGGCGAGCCGGCCGGCCACCTCCTTCGCCTGGGCAAGCCCAAGCGGGCTCGCTCGCGTATCGATCTTGATTTGGTTCTGTGCAGCTCCTCCCAACTTCATCAGGCGGCATCCTGTTCGGGCTGGGTGGTGACATTGAACTGCAACTCCGCGAGTCTTGCGTAAAGTCCCCCCTGTCGAACTAGCGACGCATGTGTACCCTCCTCCACGATCCTGCCCTTGTCCATGACCAGGATGCGGTCGGCATTGAGAACGGTGGCGAGCCAGTGCGCAATAACGATCGTCGTCCGACCGCTCATGAGTCCTTCCAATCCCCGTTGAACGAGCTGCTCGTTCTCGGCGTCCAACGAGGCGGTCGCCTCGTCGAGAAGGAGGATTGGAGCATCTTTGAGCAGCGCGCGTGCAATCGCTATCCTCTGGCGTTGTCCTCCGGAGAGCGTCAGACCGCGTTCGCCGACGACGGTTTCATATGCCTTTGGAAGCGCGGCGACAAAAGCGTCCGCCCGCGCTTTGGCGGCAGCTGCCGCTATTTCCGCCTCCGTGGCGTCAGGACGACCGAATGCGATGTTTTCAGCGATCGAGGCGCCGAAGATCGTCACGTCCTGCGGGACGACGGAAATCTCCTTCCGAAGATCTTCGGGCGTGGTCGATCTGATATCCCGCCCGTCGATCGCGATGCTGCCCGAGTAGTCGTCATAGAAACCGAGCAACAACGAGAGAACGGTACTCTTCCCCGATCCCGATGGGCCGACGATCGCGACCGTCTCGCCGGCCGCGACCCGCAGCGAGAGGCCTCTAAGGACTTCTCTTTCAGGCGAGCCAGGATAGGCGAAATGGAGATCCGCGATCTGAACGTCGCCCCGTACCTGACCGATCGGTCTGACGGAACCACGCTGACGGACGCTTCCTTGTTCGTCCAATAGCTCGAAAAGCCGTCCAGCCGCTCCGGCAGCCTGGGCCATTTCGCCCCAGACTTCGGAGAGCGACCCGAGCGAGCCCGCCGCGATCACGGCATAGATTAGAAACTGACTGAGATTACCGGCAGAAAGCGTTCCGCTAAGCAGGCTGTGCGCCCCAATCCATAGCACTCCGACGACGCTTCCGAATATTAGAGCGATTGCAACCGCCGTAAGGACTGCCCGCGAGCGCGAAGCGACGACTGCGCTTCGATAGGACTCCTCTATATCCTTTGAGTATCGGCGACAGGCGATCTCCTCGCCGTTGAATGCCTGGACGGTGCGGCTTCCGGCTATGATTTCGGCCGCGTAAGCGGATGCATTGGCCAGGGCGTCCTGAGCGGCCCTCGACCGCTTCCGAACCGAGCGTCCGAATACCACCAGCGGGGCCACGACTAAGGGAATGGCGCCCATGGTGATCGCGGACAAAGCGGGGCTTGTGACGAACATCATGGCAAGAGCGCCGACGCAGAGGATGGAGTTTCTCAACGCTACGGATGCGGCGAGACTCGTCGCTGTCTTAATGTGAGCAGCGTCGGCGGTCAGCCGCGAGGCGATTTCCCCCGACCGGTTTGCATCGAAGAAACTCGCGGGGAGACGGGTGATCTTGTGGAAGACCATTATCCGGAGATCGCCAACGATCCGTTCCCCAAGCGTCGTGACGAAGTAGTATCGGCAGGCGCTTGCTACCGCGAGTCCGATCGCGAGGATCATTAGCATCATGAAGTAACGGTTGACGAACGCGCCATCAGCCTGGCTGAAGCCATTGTCTATCATCCTGCGAACCGCCAACGGGAGCGCAAGCGATATCAAAGCCGCACAGGTCAGCGAAACACCCGCGCACACCACCAGCGGCCGATGATTGCGAAGCAATGGTCGCAAACGCATCAGGCCGCCGATCCTCCGCTTCGCGGAATTTCCGCCGCATGTATCCGTGGCGCCTTCCAACGGGCCGGCGGAACGGCAGTCGTGCTTTGCAATCATCAATGTCTTGGTCTCCGACTTCATTCCGTGGCACTCTTCTTGTGGGAAGGCGGCTCTGTCTTTGATCGCGATCAATAATAATGGCGATACATCCTCGTCTTGCCGGAGGCGCGATCCCGCACCTGAGACCTGAAAAAATGTAGAGGGCTGCACGACGTCTGAATTTAGCAAGCAGACGATGGGTCATGCCTTCGTTAAAGAACGGAAGTGTCCTCAATGCATCAGGCGACGTGCCTTGCGAGCGCGCAGCGCGACCAGAGCGAATGCAGCGCCTCGACCAGATGGGCGATATCGGCGTCGGAATGCAGCGGCGTCGGCGTGATGCGCAGGCGCTCGGTCTTCTTCGGCACGGTGGGATAGTTGATCGGCTGAACGTAAACGCCGCAATTGTCGAGCAGCAGGTCGGAGATCCACTTGCACTTGGCCGCATCGCCGACCAGCACCGGCACGATATGGCTCGGATTGGGCATATGCGGAATGCCGCGCTGGTCGAGCAGCGCCCTCAGCTTGCGGACACGGTCCTGATGGCGGGCGCGCTCGAACTGGCTGACCTTCAGGTGCTGGATCGAGGCGACGGCGCCGGCTGCCAGCGCCGGCGGCAGCGCCGTGGTGAAGATGAAGCCGGACGCAAACGAGCGGATGAAATCGCAAAGCGCCGTCGACGCGGCGATATAGCCGCCCATCACCCCGAACGCCTTGCCGAGCGTGCCCTCGATCACGGTCAGCCGGTCCATCAGCCCTTCGCGCTCGGCAATGCCGCCGCCGCGCGGGCCATACATGCCGACGCCATGCACTTCGTCGAGATAGGTCATCGCCCCGTATTTGTCGGCGAGGTCGCAGATTTCCTTGATCGGGGCGATATCGCCATCCATCGAATAGACGCTCTCGAAGGCGATCAGCTTCGGCGCCTTCGGATCGGCGGCCTTGAGCTTGGCTTCGAGATCGGCCACGTCATTGTGCTTCCAGATCACCTTGTCGCACTTGGCATAGCGGATGCCCTCGATCATCGAGGCATGGTTCAACGCGTCGGAGAAGATGATCAGGCCGGGGATCTTGGCGCCGAGCGTGCCGAGCGCTGCCCAGTTGGAGACATAGCCCGAGGTGAAGATCAGCGCTGCTTCCTTGCCGTGCAGATCGGCAAGCTCACGCTCGAGCATGACGTGATGGTGGTTGGTGCCAGAAATATTCCGGGTGCCTCCCGCACCCGCGCCACAGTGGTCGATGGCGTTCTTCATCGCCTCGATCACCTTCGGATGCTGGCCCATGCCGAGATAGTCGTTGGAGCACCAGACCGTGACCTCCTTTTGGCCATCCGCGGTGTGACGCGTCGCGCGGGGGAAATTGCCGCGGTGACGTTCGAGATCGGCAAAAACGCGGTAACGGCCTTCGCTATGAAGCCCGTCCAACTCGTCTTTGAAAAACGCTTCGAAATCCATGTGCACGCTCCCTGTTCGATTCGAGCAGTACATTGCGGTGGTTGCGGCGTATTTGATCCTGATCAAGTTGGGTGAAAGCTGAACACCGACTGGCGAGCGCATCGGACCAGTCACGAAATTCCCCCGTTCCAATCGCTGTGGAAAACGGCAATCCGTTCGCGGCGATCGGAATCGACACCACGGGAAGAAGCTCGATCGACTGGGGAGCCTAGGGCGTCCCGGAAACATTTATTATCGATCGCACGGGACGAATCCTCTTGAGACATGTCCGACCGATCGACGAGAAAAGCCTCACGATTGATTTTCTGCCCATTTTGGAAGAGATCATTGCCGCCGAATGAACGCTGCCTCTGCCAGCCGTGTTTGACCTCCATCAAGGAAACGGCCTCGCCTATTGAGTATGTCGATTTGGCGGGTCGGGATTTTCCCGTGTCAAGGGGGGAAACTTGACAGAGGCTCGCTCGGTTTTGGGGCGCAACACCGAGCGAGCCTCCTCGCGTCAAATTCACTCTCACCAACGAGCGCCAGCCGAAGCCGCGCCGCCAGGCGCGGGCGGCAGTGCCGCAAGCTTGAGAATTTCGGGTGTCCAGAATCTGCGAGATTGTCTGGTTGAGGCAAGCGGCGATTTCACTAAATCTTTGCGAGATTCGGCTTGAACACCAGCGGGCGAGCATAAGATGCTTTATCGCCGCATATGCTCCGACATCCAGAAATTGGTCTCCGCGGATGTGCGGATATTGGTCGGCGCTTTAAACAGCATAGAGGCGCTGTCTCAACCCACCTCGGTCCCGGTCAGCCGAGCGATCTGGAGCCGGTCACGATAGGCGCCGACACCCAGGCTTTCGACCAGGGTGCGAACAGCCTTTTGCTTCAGCTCCGACTCGACGTTGCCATCGAGTGTCACCTGGCCGTCCTTGACGGTCACCTGGATCTTCTGAGGCGTTATCCCCAAGTCCGACCTCAGTCGCGTCCGGACAGCCAGCCTGATCGATTCATCTTCTTTTGGCAACGGTGCCGTTTGGGCATCGATGATCAGGCCGAGGATGTCCCTGCGGCTGACAATCCCGACAAGGCGCCCGTCCTCGACGATAGGCAGCCGCTTGATCCGGTGCGCCTGGAGGCTTTCGGCGATATCCGATACCTCGCTGTCGGGGCTCGCCACGATCACATCTTGAGACATGACATCGGCGACACACCAGCCATTGCTGGAAATATATCGCTCAAGATCGATCTCGGATATGATTTCGGGTGCGCGGGCGGCGCGGGGAGCGAAGCGGATCTCTCTTCGCAGCAGCAGGTCGCCCTCCGTAAGCATTCCGCAGACGCGGCCTTCGTCGTCAATGACAGGAAGGCCGCTGACGTTGTTGTGCATCATGACAGCGACAGCGTGGCGTATACTGACTGCTGGACCGATCGACACCACCTTCGTGGTCATTATGTCCTTCGCCTGCATTGTCCTGCCTCGTTTATAGGAATTGTTGCTGCGACGACGATAGGACGACCGCGTCGAGCCGCCATTGATCTCCGTCAAATAGTGCGATTTCTGTGAAGCATCTCGCTCAGCTTCGCTTGTTCATCGGCCGTCAGCTTGCTGCCGGTCGGTTTGCCGGCCCTCTTGCGGGCAAAGACCAGCAGTGACCGTCCGCCGGCAAGGATCAGCAGCAGCGGTGCGCCCCAGAGCAGCCCCGTCTTCAGGCTGAGACGCGGTTTCAAAAGCACGAATTCACCGTAGCGCGAGACGATGTAGTTCAGCACCGCCTCGTCGCTGTCGCCATCGCTGATGCGCTCGCGCACCAGCAGCCGCAGGTCCTTGGCCAGATCGGCGTTGGAATCGTCGATCGACTGGTTCTGGCAGACCATGCAGCGCAGTTCGGCCGAGAGAGCGCGAGCGCGGGCTTCCAAAGCTGGATCGGCCAGCACCTCGTCGGGATTGACGGCGAAGGCGGAGACGGGCGTGAAGAGGACGAAAAGGACGATGAGGAGCCGGGAGAGAAGCCGCATTCCCCTTCGCCCCTCGGGGAGAAGGTGCCCGACAGGGCGGATGAGGGGGCCACCCTTCGCAGCACAGGCGACCTTTCGCTTGCGCTCAAGCTCCTCGCAGCTCCGCCGCTCGGCCCCCTCATCTGCCCTTCGGGCATCTTCTCCCCGATGGGGAGAAGGGGAAGAAAGCCGTGAGCGCGTCATTCCGCCGGCTCCATGGCAGGAGCTGCCGGCTTCGCCTTGCGGCGCGGAGCGCCGACACGCAGGCGCCGGTCGCTGAGCGAGACCAGGCCGCCGAAGGCCATGAACACCGCGCCGCCCCAGATGCAGAGAATGAACGGCTTCCACCAGATGCGCACGACGATGCCGCCGTCCTTGGTGGCGTCACCCAAAGAGACGTAGAGCTGGCTGAGGCCGAAGGTCAGAATACCAGCCTCCGTCGTCGGCATCTGCCGGGCGGTATAGAGGCGCTTGGCCGACCAGGTATCGGCAACCGCGACACCGGCGCGGCGGATGGTGAAGTGGCCGCGCTCCTCGGTATAGTTCGGCCCGGTCCCCGGCTGCATGCCGTCGAAATGCAGGCTGTAACCGCCGGCCTTCGTCACCTCGCCGGGCTTCATCTCGATGACATGCTCGCTCTGGAAGGTCGTGACCGCGACGATGCCGAGCACGGTGACGCCGAGCCCGGCATGGGCTAGCGCCGTGCCGAAGGCCGAACGCGGCAGGCCGGAAAGCCGGCGCCAGGCAAGGCTGCCCGCGACCTTGCCGATACCAGCGCGGTACCAGAGATCGGCCACCGCGCCGAGGATGAGGAACAGCCCGGCAGCCAGGCCGAGCACTGAGAGCACCGGCCCGCCATGTTCGATATAGAAGAAGATCAGCGCGGCAAGGAAGGCGAGACCTGCGACGACATAGAGCCGCTGCAGGGCACCCAGCAGATCGCCGCGCTTCCAGGCCAGCATCGGCCCGAAGGGTACGATGACGATCAGCGGTGCCATCAGCAGGCCGAAGGTCAGGTTGAAGAAGGGCGGCCCGACGGAGATCTTGTCGCCGGTCAGCGTTTCCAGCAGCAGCGGATAGAGCGTGCCTGTGAGCACCGTGCCGCAGGCGACTGTCAGGATCAGATTGTTGACGACGAGCGCGCCCTCGCGCGAGATCGGCGCAAACAGCCCGCCGGCCGAAAGCTTCGGCGCGCGGAAGGCAAACAGCGACAGCGCCCCGCCGATGAAGATCAGCAGGATGCACAGAATGAAGACGCCGCGGGATGGGTCGCTGGCAAAGGCATGCACCGAGGTCAGCACGCCGGAGCGCACCAGGAAGGTGCCCATCAGCGACAGCGAGAAGGTGAGGATGGCGAGCAGCACCGTCCAGATCTTCAGCGCCTCGCGCTTTTCCATGACAAGCGCCGAATGCAGCAGCGCAGTGCCGGCGAGCCACGGCATGAAGGAGGCGTTTTCCACCGGGTCCCAGAACCACCAGCCGCCCCAGCCGAGCTCGTAATAGGCCCAGTAGGAGCCCATGGCGATGCCGAGCGTCAGGAAGGTCCAGGCCGCCAGCGTCCAGGGCCGCACCCAGCGTGCCCAGGCAGCGTCGATGCGCCCTTCCATGAGGGCAGCAACGGCAAAGGAGAAGCAGACGGAGAAGCCGACATAGCCGAGATAGAGCAGCGGCGGATGGATCGCCAGACCAACATCCTGAAGCACCGGGTTGAGATCGCGGCCCTCGGCCGGCGCCGGATCGAGCCGCAGGAAGGGATTGGAGGTCAGCAGGATGAACAGCGTGAAGGCGACCGAAATCCAGGCCTGCACGGCCAATACATTGGCCTTCAGCGTCTCCGGCAGATTGCGGCCGAAAACGGCGACCAGCGCGCTGAACAGCGTCAGGATCAACAGCCAGAGCATCATCGATCCCTCGTGATTGCCCCAGACGCCGGAGTATTTGTAGATCAGCGGCACCAGCGAATGCGAATTCTCCCAGACGTTTTCGACCGAGAAATCCGAGACGACATGGGCATAGGTCAGCACGGCGAAGGAGAAGGCCACAAGCGCAAACATCGCCAGCGAGCCGACCGTCGCCACATCCATCATCGCCCGGTCGTGACGACGGGCTCCGATCACCGGCACGATGGAAAGGATGAGCGCCGTGGCCAGCGCCAGCACCAGCGCGTAATGGCCGATCTCGATGATCATGGCGTCGCCTTCACTTGCTGTTCCTTCACTTCCTGGCCCTGACCTTCCTGGCCTTGGCCTTCCTTCCACAGCCCCTGGGCTTTCAGCTTGTCGGCCACCTCCTTCGGCATATAGGTCTCGTCATGCTTGGCAAGCACGGTATCGGCGACGAAGACGTTCGTGCCGGCAGTGAACATGCCTTCGGTGACGACGCCCTGGCCCTCGCGGAAGAGATCGGGGAGGATGCCGGTATATTGGACCTTGACGGCATTGGCGCTGCCGTCGGTGACGGCAAATTCCACCGTCGAGCCGGTGCCGCGCACGACACTGCCCTCACCGACCAGGCCGCCGAGGCGGATGCGGGTTTCCGGCGCCACCGGCGTCTTGGCGAGATCGGCCGGCATGTAGAAATAGGCAACCGACTGGCTGAAGGCGAACATGACAAGCAGCACGGCGGCGAGGATGAAGCCCATGCCACCTGCAGGATCCTCGCTGAGCTTGGCATCGAGGCTTTCGACCATGCCGCGGATCATCTGCTGCCGGTCGCCGGCGTTCATGGTCTCGGCCGCCGTCACATCCTGCTGCGTGGGATTGCCGGGAGCCGGATTGGCGCCCGAGGCAGATGGATTGGCGCCCTGGGCAGCCGAACCAGGGCCTGCCGGCGCGCCGCCGTTCATGGCGATATGCTGGTTGACCAGCGGCAGCCACGGCGCATCGGCCGGCGATTGTTTTGCCAGCGCCTCGAAGGCCTGCCGCGCCTCATCGGGCCGTCCCGCCTGCTCCATGCTGAGGGCGATGTAGAAACGGGCGCGCACATTCGCAGGATCGATCTGCAGCAAGTTATTGAGCGCGAGCAGGACATCTTCTCCCACAAGCCCGTTTGAACGAGCCATCAACGCTTCCGAGAGCCCGCCCAGACGCGGTACGCTCGCGCCAAGGATACGAAGCGCGGATCGATATGCCTCGACCGCGTCGTCCGCTCGACCCATCTTGAGGAGAACGGGGGCAAGTAGATCCCACCCCCGACCGTCCTGTGGACTGCTGACGAGATGGTCGTGGGTCTTCTTGACAAGGATCGCAAGATCCTCGCCAGGGTCATCAAGTCTGGCCTGCAAAGGTCGCGACTCAAGCTCAGGAGAACCGAGAGAGGCGTAGACTCCGATGCTAATTAGTGGGAGCATCGCAGCGACGGCCAGTCTGACGCGCCTGTGGGAGCGTTGGGGACCGCTAGGCGTCCGTGGCAGATCCATGGACTTGAAGAGCCGTCGCGCTGTTTCCGCCTTGGCAAGTTCGTACTCGTTTGCACCAATCTGTTGCCTCGCCAGCTCCCTTTCGAGTTCGAGGAGCTGGTCCCGGTACACGTGGGCGTCCACGCCGACGTTCGAATGACGGGCGCGAACCGACGACAGCGGATGCACTAAGACTGCGGTTGTTGCGGCCGAGACGACCGCAAAAAGTATCCAGATGATCATTGGTCCAGAAGCCATTGCACGGCCGACCGTATGCACGATCGCTACGTGGAACATTGACCCTGATCAACTATCTCACATTTGATGGGCGTGGTGTGAAGACGTATCCGACGCCGCGAACCGTCTGGATCATCGTCGGTTCCTTTGGGTCAACTTCGACTTTTTTCCGAAGGCGGACGATCTGCGCATCTATCGCCCGGTCGAAGGCCTCCAGGCTGCGGCTTCTCGTTAGGTCCATTAGCTTGTCACGCGACAGCACGCGGCCAGGATTTTGCGCGAAGACCAGAAGCATTTCGAATTCTCCGGTCGTCAAGGAGACGTCCTCTCCCTGCGGAGAAGTTAGCTTCCTTCGACCAACCTGGAGCTTCCAGCCGTCGAACTGGAGGACTTCCTCCTCTGCGTTCGCGGCTCGGTCCGTCGGAGGGGTCTGTATCCGCCTCCTTAGTACAGTCCTTAGCCTTGCGAGCAGTTCCCGCAGATGAAATGGCTTTGCAATATAGTCGTCAGCACCAAATTCCAGGCCCACAACCTTGTCGGTCACGTCGTCCTGCCCAGTGAGCATCAGCACCGGAACGTCGGACGTGTTGCGCAACTCCTTCAGCAGTTCGAGGCCGTTCTCTCCATTTGGGAGCACGAGATCGAGAAATATGGCCGAGTAGGACGCCTTGGACAATTCGGCGCGCATGGCGGCGCCATTGCCGACGGCGTTCACCCTGTATCCGTTGTCCTCGAAGTAGCGGACAAGCATCTGTCTGATCCGGGCGTCGTCGTCGACGACCAGAATGCGATCCGGTTCCATGTCCCTCATTCGTCCCGCTGCAATTCTGTTTCAAAACCAGATACCGCAGGATCGGGGACAGCGCTACTGTTGTTCTGGTCATGATAACAGTCCAGATCGTAACCGACCGACTGCGAGCGCTCCCTTCCGAGCAGCAAGTCGTCACAGCCCCGCAGGTCTCGTCCGTCGCGCATCGTGGTTAGCGCTCTCGGGGGGCGCTGAAGAAGACTTCTAACAAGCTTCCCTTAGCTGGGCCACGCTGCCGATACAGACCGTCCGGCCCCTCACGTCCACTCCCGCACCGGAAAGAGCTGCAAAGGCGCGCGACAGCGCCTCGGGAGCGAGCCCAAGCTTTCCGGCAAGAACTCTTTTCTGATAAGGCAGTCGGAACGTCGCCTGAGATGCGGAGTTGGGACACCGGCTCACGAAGTAGTTGGCAACGCGCTGGGCAGCGGTGTGCAGGCGGTCTCCCGCGATGCAGTCCAACGAGCCCAGCAGATGCCTGGCCATGATCCGCATGACGTTGCGCTGGATGCCGCCGTGTTCGGCGGCAAGTGCACGAAGGCCGGGCAGATCGAACTGCGCAAGCTCCACGGGGGCCGCGGCCCAAGCCCCATGCGCGTAGGCGTCCCCCATGGGAACCAGATATTCGCCAAAGCAGTCTCCGGGCTCACAGATGCAGACGTCGGCCTCGCGCCCGCCAGCCTCGGCCTTGGTCAACCGGACCACGCCAGACAGAACGCAAAACACGTGGGACGCTCGCTGTCCTTCGGCCACTATTCGTTCGTTGACCGCGACTGCCCGCAGACCCACCAACTCCAGCATGCTTCGGCATACTTTCTCATCGAGTCCTTCGAAGAGCTCTGACCGCAGTACTATCTCATCATCTAAGGACATCGTCGCCCCCCCTTTAACGGCCTACGACTTAGGCGGATCGTATTCATCGTCAGCGAGCACCCGCCAGGCGGCTCCCTGAAGATCGTCATACTGACCGCTCCGAAGAGACCAAAGAAATGCCGCAAGTCCGGCGCCGCCCATGAGGAGCGCTATCGGAATAAGAAAGATCAGCATGTTCATGCTACTTTGACCTCCCCGCCCCTCGCGGCTGGCCGCGAAGCATCTATGACAGGAGATCGCTTGGAGCCTGCGTTGAGCCTGAGAGCGTTCGTAACGACGATGATCGATGAAGTGGACATCGCCACTGCTGCGATCAGGGGCGTGGCAAGTCCCGCCATCGCGATCGGGACGGCCAGCACGTTGTAGCCGATCGCCAGCGCAAAGTTCTGACGTATGAGGGCAGCCGATCGCTTCGCCACTGCGATCGCCTGGGGGACGGCGTCCAGCCGTTCGTTGAAGAATACCAGATCGGCGGACTGCCGGCTGATGTCAGAAGCCGTGGCAGGCGCCATGGAGACATGGGCGGCAGCCAGCGCCGGCGCGTCGTTGATGCCATCTCCCACCATGAGGACGCGATGGCCGGCGTCGCCGATCTTCTGGCACTCGTCGACTTTCTGTTTCGGAGTAAGCGCTCCCATCGCCCGACCGACGCCGAGCGCACGCGCCGCACTGTCTACTACGCTCTGACGATCTCCTGAAACGATCAATGTTCCAAATCCGCCGGATTCGAGTTCTTTGATAACGTCCTGCGCGCCAGCTCGGAGCGCGTCCTCGAAGAAAAAGCGCGCAAGCGCTTCTCCGTTCCTGGAAAGGACGGCTTCGGAGAGCGGGCTGTCGGCCGTCGACGGAGCCGGATCTACGCCGCACGCGAACGCCGCGCTCCCCAGCCTATAGGTCTCCTCGCCACGCATGCCTTCGAGCCCGCCACCGGGAATTTCGCTGACGCGATCAAACGGAGCCGCGACGTGGCCGGCGCTCTGGGCCAACGTCTGGGACAGTGGGTGCCTCGAGTGGACGGCTAGTCCCACCGCTTTCCCCAGATCGGCCTCATGCGCGGCCTCGAGCCTGACCAGCCTTGGACGCCCGATGGTCAGCGTTCCCGTCTTGTCGAAGGCGACCGTGTCGATCTCTGCAAGCCTTTCGAGCGCCGAGCCGTCCTTCACCATGATACCCCTGCGGAAAAGCTCGCCAGCCGCCACGACTTGAACGACTGGAACCGCAAGACCCAGCGCGCATGGGCACGTAATAATAAGCACGGCCACCGCGACCAGCATCGCATGCTTCCAATCGCCGTCGATCAGGCCCCAGGCAAGAAACGAGGCAAGTGCGAGAAGATGGACGACCGGGGAATACAGCGCGGCGGCGCGATCGGCGATACGCCGGTAGCGCGCCCTTCCGCCCTCCGCAGCCTCCATGAGGCTGATGATTTCGGCCAACAGGGAGTCCTTCGCGAGCTTGGTAGCGCGGACCACGAGAGCGCCCGTCAGGTTCATGGCGCCGGAGCTGACCCCGACGCCGACGCCTACGGAGACAGGGGCGCTTTCACCGGTAACGATCGCAAGATCGAGGTCGCTTTCGCCGACCGCGACGGTTCCATCCACCGGAATTCGTTCGCCGGCCGCGACCGCGATCTCGTCTCCCACGACGATCTCGTCAAGCGGAACATAACGGCGCGATCCGTTGGACGACAGGAGCAGCGCACCGCGCGGCGCAAGTCGCGCCAGGCCGTTGATGGCAGCACGGGCTTTTTCGCGCATCACATGGTCGAGCGTCCTGCCGATAAGAAGGAAGAACAACAAGGAGACGGTCGCGTCGAACCAGGCGTGTTCGCCATGATGCGCGGTCTCCCAGAGCGAAACCGCGTAGGAAAGGGTCACGGCCAACGATATCGGCACGTCCATGTTCGTGCGGCCGTGCTTCAACGCGTGCCACGCCGACCGAAAGAAGAACCGCCCCGCGTAAACTAGCGCTGGCGCGGCAATCAGCGCCGAGATCCAGTGGAACATGTCCCTCGTCGCGGCGTCGGCGCCGGACCAGACGGAGACGGACAGAAGCATGATATTGGTGGCTGCAAAGCCGGATACTCCGACTGCCAGGAGAAGCTGGTTCCTTGTCTTGTCGGTCTCGGGCGCCACTGGCGTGAACAGATGCGCACGGTATCCGGCGGCATTGACCGCAGCGATGATACCCGTCGGATCGGTGGCCCCTTCAACGGTTTCTTCAGCGTACACGCAGGTGACGCGCCGCGACGTGAGGTTCACTCTGGCTTTCCGGACGTATGGGAGCGCTGAAACGGCCTTTTCCAAGGTCGATATGCAGCTCCCGCAGTGGACGTCCGGAACGCTCAGGTCGAGCTGCCGGAGTCCTTCGCCTAAGGAATGGCTCACTAGCGCGATTTCCTCGGCGCTGATGAACGTCGTGCTTATCGCGAGAACCCCTTCGGCATCCATCGTGCAGCATGTCATTCGCCGAATCCCGCGGTATCGAGACGGGAGGCCTCGTGCATGACGACTTTGCCTTCCCTGCGCGAGATGACCTCCACGATCCAGTCGCCCGAGCCGACACGGTGCCGGGACTCAAACTGTCCGTCTGCGACTTTCGTGAACGAAATGTGGAAATCTTCGTGATCGCCGACGGGGCGTTTGAAGTTTGCGGTCACGTCGTCGACGATGACAGGAGATCCGTCACGGTTACGGATGTCGTAATGGATTCGGCCGCCGTCGAGCGACAGGCTTCCGATGATTCCGGACGCCGCCATCGCCTTCATATCTGCCACCTTGCGGTTGAACTCCTGGCTGGCGACATAGGTGTTTTCGACGACCAGACCGCTCCAGCTCGACGAGGCGAACCAGGCCATGATCACGTTGACGCCGATCACCACCGCGAAGAACGAGCACGTGGCGATCAGCATGTGCCTCCCTGTGAATCCTTGACTGGCAGTCGTCATCTGGTATCTCCTGGTGAGTTGAACGCGGCTCGATATGTTGCTCTGTCGGCGTGGGCGGCGTCCTCGATGGCAAAGAGGAACTCGGCGACCGCGGCAGCCGACGGTTTGCTCGTCACAAACACTTTCACGGTGGTCGCAACATCCGGCGCCGCTTCGATGGTGAAAGCTCGGGCGTCTTCTTTGCCGAGCTCGGGAATGCGCATGGTAGCGCCCTCGTCGAGGCCTAGAAGGCTCAGCTCGACCTTGCGTGGAGCCGGCACCATGTTGAGTATTCGCAGCGTGTAGCCGTTGCGGATCGAGCCGTCGCTCTCCATGACGTACTGCGGATTGCGATCGTGGACCACGTTCAGTTCAAGTCCCTCACGCATTGCGAGGTGGACGACCATCGCGACGCCGATCAAAAGCCAGACAGACGCGTAAAACAGCACGCGTGGGCGGAATATGATCCGCCAATCGAAATGTTTGATCGTTTCGATAAACGAGCCATCAGCATTGCGGACCTTCGCGGGCTGCACCGAGGTCCTTCCGCCGTCCGTCGCGATGGCCATGTTGGCGGCGTATTCGCTGAGCGTCGCGTAGGCTATCAGCCCACGAGGCTTCCCGAGCTTGTCCATGACCCCATCGCAGGCGTCGATACACAAAGCGCAGGTGATGCATTCCATCTGCTGACCGTCGCGGATGTCGATGCCCATGGGGCAGACGGCCACACACGCATTGCAGTCGACGCAATCGCCGACGGGCTGTCCGGCAGCCAATGCCTTCTTCGGGTGACGTGAGCGAGCCTCGCCGCGCCAATCGTTGTAGGTGACGACCAAGGAATTTTCGTCGAGCATGGCCCCCTGGATTCGCGGCCAGGGGCACATGTAGGTACAGACCTGTTCGCGCATGAGCCCACCAAGCACGTAGGTGGTGGCGGTAAGTGTGGCGACGGTCGCGTAGGCGACAACCGGCGCCTTTCCGGTGAAAAAGGAGACGAGGAGCGTGGGCGCATCGGCGAAATAGAAGATCCACGCCCCCCCCGGTCGCGAGGCCGATGATCAGCCATATCGTGTGCTTGGCGACACGTTTCTTCGCCTTGTCGAAATTCCACGGCCCGGCGTCGAGCTTCATGCGGGCGTTTCGGTCCCCCTCGATCGCGCGCTCGACGACAAGGAAAAGATCGACCCACACCGTCTGCGGACATGCATATCCACACCAGGCCCGCCCGACGGCGGACGTGACCAGGAAGAGACCGAACCCCGCCATGACCAGCAGGCCTGCGACGTAGTAGAATTCCTGAGGCCAGATCTCGATGAAGAAGAAAAAAAATCTGCGTGAGGCCAGATCGATCAGGATAGCCTGATCCGGTGCGTAGGGCCCCCGGCCCCAGCGAATCCAGGGAGCCAAATAATAGATCCCCAGCGTGATCAGCATCACGATCCACTTGAACCGCCGGAAACGGCCCTCGGCACGCTTCGGAAACACCTTCTTTCGCGGAGCGTAGAGGGGTTCATTTTTATGGCGGTTGTTTACGGGTTCAACGTCGATCCGTTCGACCGGCGTGGGATCTGGTGCTGTGTAGAGGTTCATTGCGCTCTGTCCGATTTTCCCTGTCTTCTCAGCTTTGGGAGGACCCGTCCTTGATCCAGGTCAAGGACGACAACTGCTCAAAAAAGTGGGCCGCACTCCGGACAGGGAAACGCGGCCCAAAAAGACTAGATGCCGGCTGGTAGCAGCCCGCCGCAATCGGCTCCTTTGAGAGATGGAGCTTAGGAATGGCCACGCCTCGGAAGAGAACGCGTGGCCTGGAGGAACTGCGGGGGAGAGACCGCCTGGACGTCCTCGAGAGGTTCCTACCTGCTTGTCGGCTTCTGTTCTTTGAGCCCGATCAAACTGATCATCGAATTCCCCATCTTTTCCGCATCCCCTTTTCGGGATCGGGTGTGACGGGCTTTGCGCGCACGGAAACTCGCGAGTGTACGACCGCGCGGGGGATTCCATAAAGGGCGAGCAAGGGGTCGTGGTCGTGCGTGGTCATGTTGATCTCCTTCAGGTTCCACCGCCAAGCGAATGGACAAAAATGGTAAGCTCCTTGACCGTTGTCTCACCCAGGCGCGCTGCCCAGGCAGGCATTACGCCATGTTTGGGAGAGGCGACCTGTCGAACGATCGCATCTTCGCCGCGCGCCTTCAGCCAGATTGCGTCGGCGAGGTCCGGCGCACCCATTTCCGCCTTTCCTTTGGCATTCTCGCCGTGACATGCGGCGCAGTTGTCGAGGAAGATCTGTTTTCCCGCCTCTGCGAGAGCGGGGTCCGAGGGCGTATTGCTCAGCCCCCACACATAGGCGGCGACCTGCCGCATCTGGACAGGCTCCAGAACGTCGCCAAAGGCCGGCATCTCGGAAGCGTGGGTTTCGGCATCCGAGTCGAAGCGGATCCCATGGGCGATCGTGGTCTGGATGGCATCCAGATCTCCGCCCCACAGCCACTCGTCATCGTTGAGGTTCGGAAAGCCCGGACCGCCGCTCGCCCCGGAGCCATGACAGGGCGCGCAGTTCACCTTGAACGCGGACGCGCCGCCGGCGCTCGCAAATTCACGAAGAGCAGGATCCGCGTCGATCTCCTGCACCGTTTTGGCAGCGATCAGATCATGGAACTTCGTCTGGGATGCCTTGGCGAGATCAAGCTCCTGCTGCAGTTCGGCGCGAGTTGAGTAGCCGAGATAGCCCTTCGTGGCGGAAGTGAACATCGGGATGGCTGGATAAGCGATCGCGTAGCCGATCGCCCATAGAATACAGACATAGAACGTCCAGACCCACCATCTCGGCATCGGATTGTTGAGCTCGCGGATACCATCCCATTCATGACCGGTAGTCTCGACGCCGCTGATTTCATCGATATGCTTGTCCGACATCTCAGTCATCCTTCAGGGGAATATCGGCTGCTTCCGCCGCCGTCTGCTTGCTGCCGGGGCGAAGGGTGTAGACGACGGCGCCTACGAAGAACGCGGCCATTGCCAGCAGGCCCCAACTGTCGGCGAAGTGCCGCATCGCTGTGTACGTTTCCATTGCATCGCCTCATCGATAGCCGGTTGCGTCGTCGTAGATTGAAAAGTCGACCAACGTCCCAAGCATCTGCAGGTAGGAGACGAGTGCGTCCATCTCCGTGAGCGTCTGCGGATCGCCGTCGAAGTCGCCGGTCTTGGCCTTCGGATAGCGCTCTAGCAGCGCCGTGGTGTCGGCGTTCGGATCGGCCTGCATCTTCATGTCGGCTTCGGCATTGGCCATCATGTCGTCGGTATAGGGAACGCCGACGTCCTCGTTGGCCTTGAGGTCCATGCCAATATCCGTGACCGAAAGCTCCTTCGACTTGAGGAACTCATACTTCGGCATGATGGATTCAGGCACCACGGCCCGCGGATCGGAAAGATGCTGGACGTGCCACTCGTTCGAATAGCGGCCGCCGACGCGCGCAAGGTCCGGCCCGGTTCGCTTCGAACCCCATTGGAATGGGTGGTCGTACATCGATTCCGCAGCCAGAGAGTAATGACCGTAACGTTCCACCTCGTCGCGGAACGGCCTTATCATCTGGCTGTGGCAGAGATAGCAGCCTTCGCGAATGTAAATGTTTCGGCCGGCCAGCTCGAGTGGCGTATAGGGACGCATCCCCTCCACCTTTTCAATCGTATTCTGCAGGTAGAACAGCGGTGCGATTTCGACGATGCCGCCGATGCTGACGACGAGCAGCGAGCCGACGAGAAGAAGCGTTGCGTTCTTCTCGAGGATCTTATGTTTATCAAGTATCGATGCCATTTTCTCACCTCACTCGGCAGGCTGTGCCTGGGGCACGTATGCGGTCGGAATGGCTGCCTCGTCGCGGAGATGGCCGCGGACCGTCATGAAGACGTTCCATGCCATCACCAGGCCGCCGGCCAGATACAGGCCGCCTCCGACGACGCGGAGCACGTAGTATGGGAACATCGCGGCCACGGTCTCGGCGAACGAGTAGACGAGGAAGCCCTGCGAATTGTACTCGCGCCACATAAGGCCCTGCTGGATCCCGGCCACCCAGAGCACGGCGGCGTAGATGACGATGCCGAGTGTAGCGAGCCAGAAGTGCCAGTTGACCATCCGCAGACTGTAGAGACGTTCACGTCCCCAGAGCTTGGGCGTCAGGTAGTAGATTGCACCAAAGGTGATCATGCCGACCCAGCCGAGGGCTCCCGAATGTACGTGGCCGATCGTCCATTCTGTATAGTGGCTCAGCGAGTTGACGGTCTTTATCGACATCATCGGGCCCTCGAAAGTCGACATGCCATAAAAGGCGATGGCGACGATCATCATGCGGATGATAGGGTCGGTCCGAACCTTGTCCCAGGCCCCGGAAAGGGTCATGAGGCCGTTGATCATGCCGCCCCAGGAAGGCATCCAGAGCATGACCGAGAAGACCATGCCGAGCGTCTGCGCCCAGTCTGGAAGCGCCGTATAGTGCAGATGATGCGGACCCGCCCATATGTACATGAAGATCAACGCCCAGAAATGGATGATCGACAGCCGGTAGGAATAGACCGGGCGGTTCGCTTGCTTGGGCACGAAGTAGTACATCATGCCCAGGAAGCCCGCGGTAAGGAAGAAGCCGACCGCATTGTGGCCGTACCACCACTGTGTCAGCGCGTCCTGAACGCCGGAGAAGACCGAGTAGCTCTTCGAGCCAAGGAAGGACACCGGAACGGCAAGGTTGTTCACCACATGCAGCATCGCGATCGTCACGATGAAGCCAAGGTAGAACCAGTTCGCCACATAGATGTGCGGTTCCCTGCGCTTTAGGATCGTCCCCAAATAGACGGCCAGGTATGCCACCCAGACGATGGTCAGCCAGATGTCCACGTACCATTCCGGTTCCGCATATTCGCGCGCCTGGTTGATCCCCAGGACGTAGCCTGTCGCGGCCATGACGATGAAGAGCTGATAGCCCCAGAAAACGAACCACGCCAAGCTGCCGCCGAAAAGGCGCGCATGGCACGTACGCTGAACGACGTAGAATGAGGTCATGATGAGCGCGTTGCCGCCGAAGGCGAAGATGACGGCGGAGGTGTGCACAGGTCGAAGACGGCCGAAATTGAGATAAGGCGCTAGATTGAGGTCCGGGAAGGCCAACTGCGCGGCGACGACTACGCCGACGAGAAAGCCGATTACGCCCCAGAAGACCGTAGCGATCAGTCCGTACCGGATCACCTCGTCAAAATAGCCTGACGTGTCGACCTTCTGCTGTCTTCCAGCGGGCGAAAAATCGACGTTCCTCACCAGCAGCAGGGTGCCAACGGACAAGCAGAAGCATAATATGCCCATGTGGACCGAAAATAGATTATCGTGCGCGAATGCGGCTCCTAGCAGCGCTAGGAAAGCAGCGACCGCGACCACTGCCGTTTCCGTTGTATAATTCATCACGTCGTCCCCAGTGCCCAGACGACCGCAACGCGGCCGGCTTTCTCGTACTTTGAGGCAGGACTGGCATGGGGGCGGCCTCTGCTCCTTGATCTAAATCAACGAAGGACGACTCTGGGGGCCGCATCCCGCGGCTGTTACAAACGGTTACACAGTCTCACCATTTGAAACCCGCCAATCATTGTCGTGTGACGTGCGTGCCTTCTATTGCATCCATCGAAAACGCGGGGACACCAAGATGCTGATGCAGAATCGCCAAGGCTTCCAACAGATCGAAGCCACCACGAGCAATGCGCGCGGCGGTCCCTCGCTCGGTTCCGTATTCAATATGTCGCCACTGGAATCGGTTTCGGCCGGAAAGGCCATCTGCTGGGAGGGCGACGCAGCGAAACACCTCTTCCAGGTCGTCGAAGGCGTCGTCCGGCTCCAGCGCATCATCGGCGAAGGACGCCGCGTGATCACGGCTTTTCACTTCGGGGGCGACGTTGTCGGCGCCTTTCTTCAGAACGACTTCCTCTTCACAGCCGAGGCAGTCACCGACTGCAAGATTCGGCGTGTCGCACGCAAGAGGTTTCTTGACGAGGTTGGGCGATGCGACCTGCTGCGTCCCGAATACATCTCTCTGCTCTGCAACGAGACCGTCGCCGCTCATGACCAGATGGTGCTTCTGTCCAAGAAGAATGCCGAAGAGCGGCTTTGCAGCTTCATCGCCAGGCTGGTGTTCCGTCACACCGCCGGGGTCAACAAGGGCCTGCTGCGGATCCCCATGAACCGCCAGGATATTGCGGACTACCTCGGCCTGACGATCGAAACGGTATCCCGCACGATCACAAAGCTCGCTTCCCGGAACATCGTTGTTCCGGAAGGGCGTCATGACCTGAGAATCGTGAACTTGCGCCGTTTGCAGGAACTCTCAGGCAACCCAGATGATTTCTCGGAGAAAACCTGCCATAGCGTCAGTCTCCACTAATTGAACGCCGGACAAGCCATGCCTCACCGTCTCGTATCGCCACGAACAGCCTCCTATCAGGAGCTTGACGTAATGGTTCACGTGCTGGACGGCGCCGATATCCTGATCCATCGGTTCGAGGGCACCATCAGCCATTGGTCGATCGGCTGCGAGAACATGTATGGCTGGACCAGGGACGAGGCGGTCGGCGAGAACGTCTACGAACTGCTCGCCACCAGGTTTCCGGAGCCGGTGGACGAAATAAGAAACCAGATCAAGCAACGCGGGTTCTGGCAGGGCGAAATCATCCATCGTCACAAAAGCGGGCATGATATCCACGCCGCCTCCCGCTGCGTGCTTGTGAACCTTCCCGACGGCGACCTGGCCATCATTCAGACCAACAGCGACGTCAGCGCCCTGAAACAGGCTCAGGACGCGGTCAAGTCCCGCGAGGCCCATCTAAGTTCCATTCTCGACACCGTTCCGGATGCGATGGTGGTCATCGACCATAAAGGAATGGTGCTTTCATTCAGCAAGGCGGCAGAAAAGCTGTTCGGGATGGCCTCCGATCAGATCTGTGGGCGCAATGTTAGAAACCTGATGCCGAATCCCTATCGTGACGCCCACGACGGCTACATCGGCCACTACATCGAGACGGGTGAAAAGCGGATCATCGGCTACGGCCGAGTCGTCACCGGCCAGCGGGCCGACGGCACCCAATTTCCGATGGAGTTACACGTCGGGGAAGCGACGGCAAACGGTGAACGGATCTTCACCGGTTTCGTCCGTGATCTGACAAGCCGCTTCAAGATCGAGGAAGATCTCCGCCAGGCTCAGAAGATGGAAGCCGTGGGGCAGTTGACGGGCGGCCTGGCCCACGACTTCAACAACCTTCTGACCGTGATCAGCGGGAATCTCGAGATGATCGAGGACAAGCTACCCCCCGGCAAGCTTCGAGACATCCTGAGGGAGGCGCAGGACGCGGCGGCCGACGGCGCGAAACTTACGGGCCAGTTGCTTGCCTTCGGCCGGCGTCAGCCTCTCAATCCCAAGCATGCCGATCTCGGTCAGCTCGTGACAGGTTTTTCTGATCTGCTTAGGAGAACCCTCGGAGAAGACATCAAGCTCTCCACGACGATCGCGGGATCCGATCTGAACGTGGTGGTCGACAGCTCACAGCTTCAGAACGCTATTCTCAACATCGCTCTCAACGCTCGCGACGCCATGCCCAAGGGGGGCAGTCTGACCACCGAAATCTCGCGCGTCCACCTGGATTCAGATTATGCGAAGATGTACCCAGAGGTCCGCAGCGGCAATTTCGTGCTCATTTCCGTCACCGACACGGGCGTCGGAATGACGGACGAAGTGAAGAAGCACGCCATTGAGCCATTCTTCACCACGAAAGAGGTCGGATCGGGAACGGGACTGGGTCTCAGCATGGTCTACGGCTTCGTCAAGCAGTCCGGAGGCCATTTTCAGATATACAGCGAGGTAGGTCGAGGCACCACCATACGGATCTACCTTCCGGCCCTGACAGGATCCAAACTGCAGAAGCCAGATTCAGAAGACGGCAAACAAGCCAATCCGCTTCCGCGAGGAAGCGAAAGCATTCTTGTGGTGGAGGATGATTCACGCGTTCGCCGGGTAGCCGTCGCGCGGCTCGCCGACATGGGATACGTGGTGCTTGAAGCGGAGAACGGCCGTGAAGCATTGGGAATCTTGCGCGACCACCAGGAAATCGCGCTCCTGTTCACAGACATCGTCATGCCGGGCGGAATGACCGGAGACGAGGTGGCGAGGGAGGCTCGCCTCCTTCGGCCCGACGTCGCCGTCCTCTTCACCTCCGGGTACTCGGAGCCGGCCCTCGCGACGACCGATGTCATCTCCGGCGCTCGATGGCTTCGCAAGCCATACACTGCGAGGGAACTGGCGTCCATGATCCGGGAGCTTTTCGATCGGCATTGACGTCTGGGACGGGAAGCATTTGAAGGACGATCCTAGTACCACGGCGCCTTGCTGTCACAGTCCGTCCTGACGCGGCAGAGAACCCACGTTCCCCCGCGCGGCCGACAAGGTCGCGAAGCAGTCAGAAGTGTTCTCGGCGGGCGATGCCTGCACACGCGTCGCCACATCGAAACGACTCGCTCAAGGGGATCCCGATTGTGGCCGCCAGTCAGCGCAACAGCTTGGTTGCGCCTCGATCCGCTTGGTGTGCCCCAAACAAATATCTTGCAGGTACCTCGCGCCTCCTGATGCAAGACGCAGCGGGAAACGGCTTAGGTCGGCCATAGAAGCCTTCTAGGGATGGTCGCCAAGAAGCTTTCTTCTCGAAACCGCTGCCGCTCGTCTCAATTGCGTGCGAAGGCTGCGCCCATCTTTCTAGATTTGGTCATCGTGCTTATCTTGTTTGGTCGTGGCAAGATACCTGAACTGATGGCCCACGTTGCACACGGCATAAAGGCATTTAAGAGGGGGATCCAGGACGATCATGTCCGCGTTGGTAACGACGCGACGCAACCTGGGTGTTCTTCGGAGCAAGCGCGGGATAATGAATAGCTGGCACCGGGACATCGCAATGTGGAACGCTCGCAATGGCCCTGCCCTCGTCCTTGTCTCGGAGACGCCCGTAAGCTGTTCCAAAGTCGCCGCGAGCTCGCGACGCCCCGCTTGTTATCGGGTGTCATCGAGCATAAGTGCCGTGGCGAGATAGCCAACGCCGAGGGTGCTGGCGAACAGGTACACGAACATGCCCTGGGCGATGTAATAATCCGTCGAACTAGCTGAGGAAATTCCGGCAAACCCGTTGCTCCATACGACGAGCCCTACCACGCACCCCAATCCGGCGCCGGCAGCGATGCGCGTCAGCATGAATGAAATCAACCGAGGCATCTTGCGTCTCCTTGGCCTTCGCGCTCAACGTACGAGCGCTAATCAAGTTCCGGCGGCGAAGTCACGTTCGATTAAATAGGTGGGCAGGAGTTCCCCCTGGTATGGGGGCTTGGCCAGATAGTCGTCCGCGCCAGCATCGAGCCCGGTTATGCGCTCGTTGATATGACCCGCTGCGGCCTTATGCCTAGCGAAATCAAGACCTGCTCACAGTTCTCGCGGAAGCTCAAAGGTTACGAGGAGTTCCTCCAGAAGAATGCCGTCTCGTACGATGTCATCCGCGGTCTCATTACCACGAATTCGACGGTTCGCGAGATCGCCCTGGCCCAGATCGCTTCCGGCGTCCGCTTCGACACCTCCGACCTGAGAGCAGTCCGGCGCGGAGTTGCCGATAGCAAGCTCACCGAATTTCAGTATCAGGCTCGAGCTAGCAAGAAGGCCATGCTCGACGCCGCCCGCCGGCGCTCGGCCGAGACCGTGCAGGAGTTCCAGTGCGACGCGGTCGCGCTTTTGGAGAAAGTCGCAGCGCTTCCGACAGCGACGACGAGGAGCTCCACGTCACGACAAATGGCGGAGATCGCGCAGGACGCAGCCCGGCTGCTACCCGTGTTCGAGACGATCGCCGGATCCGACCATCCGCGCGAGGGTGAACAAAGGCGGCGACATCGGTAGCAAAAGGCGAACCGCGTCGAAAAAACCTCGTTTTCACTATCCGCAAATTGCTGCCGAAGCGGTCGTTAGCACAGTGTTAGCGCGAGCCACCTAGTGTGGTGACGCCATGGGAAACTCGGTTGTCCGTTGAAAACAGGACAAGCAGAATGAAGACCAGCCCTGCCGCGGCTTACGGAGGTTACATGAAACTGGTTCTAGGCAGTGTAATATTGGCGTCTGCCATACTGCTATCCAGCTTGTCGGGATTCGCAGCTTCGGGAGGATGGCATTCCGATGGGCAAGGAACGAGATACTGGCACGTCACTCCACCGCCCGGGCAATGTAATATAAGCCAAGCGAAGAACAGGGCGCTTCGGGCCGGCATCTATCGTAGCGAGATTATACAGCAGGATGATAATGTCATCGTGCTCAGAGGTCTGGATGAATCGGGCGACCGGCGAACGATCGGTTTCGGCAACATCAGGGGGTGCCCCGAGTTGGAAGGGTATGAGGATAGTCCAAACTTCTGAGGACATAGTTAGAGTTTGTTCAGCGAATTTTTCCAGTTCCGACCGACGTGCGCATTTCTGGGCAAGCATCGCGTCTGTACCGATCGACAAGGCTGGCGGATAGCAGCGCATCGGATGCCTCATTCCCAACTGGCCTGCCCTGTTGATCCGGGTTTAAGGTCGAAGCATGTTCTGGTCAGCCGCCAGGTGGGAGTTGAGGTCGCGTGTTCGGGGAGATCGAAGGTCGGGAGCGGTTGTAACCGTTTCAGAGCGGCTGCTCTCCTCCCGCGGGCGCAGGCTCCGACTGCGCTTGGGATGATTCGCATCCTCAATCCGCCGAGCTCACGCATCCACTCGTTAGGAATTTATTGACCATAAGCTGGCTTTACTGAGCGCGATGGATGCGGAGGTTCCCGCACTTCGCCGAGTGTTTGGTGTGGGCGGGATTGTTCGTGTTGAGGTATCCAGTGCAAGGACTATCAGGCGCAGCCTTGGGCGGAATTGCGACACTCCTGTCGCGTGCGGAACGTTTCGTCGCGCAGACCATTCTGCCGGCGCTGTTTGCGCTTCCGGCACTTGTCGGCTCCGCATCATTTGCCTCGGCGGAAGATCGCGCCCTGAAGCTGTTCTTTACCCATACGGGCGAGAGGGCGACGATTACCTACAAGCGGGACGGCAAGTTCGATCCAAAGGGCCTTGCCCAGATCAACCGGTTTCTGCGCGACTGGCGAAGGAACGAGCCGACCCGGATGGATCCCCGGCTGCTCGACCTGGTCTGGGAAGTGTACAAGCGCAGCGGCGGCACGGACTACATCCACATCGTCTCCGCCTATCGTTCGCCCACCACCAACAATATGCTCCGCAACCGCTCACGCACCACGGGCGTCGCCAAGAAGAGCCAGCACATGCTGGGCAAGGCGATGGACTTCTATGTTCCCGGCGTGAAGCTTTCGAGGCTGCGTGCACTTGCCATGCAGATGCAGGTCGGCGGCGTCGGATATTATCCGACCTCGGGATCGCCCTTCGTGCATCTCGACGTCGGCAACGTCAGGGCCTGGCCCCGCATGTCCCGGCAGGAACTCGCTCGAATATTCCCGGATGGGCAGACCATGCATCTCCCGGCCGATGGCCGGCCGCTGCCGGGATACGATCAGGCGATTGCGAACTACAAGAAGCGCGTCGGCCCCACCTCGATCCAGATCGCCAGCACCGCTGGACAAGACGAAGATACAGGAGCGCCGACCACTTCGAGCGGCGACAATAACCTCGTGACGGCGCTTCTGCCTGCGCCCCGAAGCCGAGCATTGAATGCGCTCGCGCTGCAGACGGGCGCGGTCGAGCGCGATGACAAACGGTCCACTGGGGATGTTTCTTCTTTGCCGATTCCGGTACCAGCGATGCGGCCGCCTGCCCTCGAGCACGACGCGGGCGCAGATGACATACTGGAGACTGCGTCGATTGGCCCAATTGCCGTGCTTCCGGATAGGCCGGCGCCGGCATTGCCGACCTACGCCCGCTTCGAACCCCTCGTTGTTGCACACCAGGCCTCCAAATACGGCGCTGAAATGATCGCCTCCCTGCCCATGACCGCTTCCTGGGAAGGAGCCAATTTCTTTGGATCGACGTCCGACGCGGCGCTGATGAAATGGGCGCTGCATTCTCCAGGAGAGCTGATGGGATTGAGCGCGCCTCACGTTTCCCCCCGCACGGTTCATCGCGAGGTCAATGTCGCGACGTCAGGTGAGGATATCATTCCGCTCGCCGCCACAGACCTGTTCGATGCGAGCCGGTTTGCGTCGCCTCCGGAGGGCTGACCTCAATCATCAAGGCTTGATGCGCTGTACGAAGCCGATCGGAAGCGCTGGAACAACCATGGTGAGAACCGGTTGGCGATCCCGAGAAACCAGCCGCCGCCACCCATGCCGAGCGCGATTGACGAGGACATACAGATGCCTCTGGAAACTCTATCGTCAGCGTTAGAATGGCCGCACGGCGGCCAATTCGCACTTTTTAGAAGCTCCTAAAAAACCAGCATGCCTTACAGTCACTCGCGCATCGGCTCGAAAATCGGAATCGATTCTCCGGAACAATGAGGTTGATTCAATGTGTTAATGCGCGATCTCCGCGCCTGAAAAGGACGCGCGTCGAACGACGATGACGAACGTTTCCGCGCGCCCGAAACCCAGACCAAAGTCCGACCCACCCCGGACTTCGTGCCCATACAAAACGTCCGCGCGCTGTAATAACAATAATATATTCTTAAGTAACGAGGCAGGACGATGTGAGAAACGTGTTAATTCCTAGGTCGGCTTCATTGGATCGCATTTATGCCACCGACTTGTACTTAGGAAGTGATATCCAGAAACTGGCTGTTATTGACAATCTTTGCACCAGACCTTTCGAAAATATAACACACTTCAAGGATCCAGTGTTTCCACCGAGCGACATGCTTTTCGATGAGGCACCTCAGCTCTCGATCCGAACTCGTCGGAGAGGTTCTCGATACCATGCCGATTCCTTCGATCGACCCGCAGATGCTGGCGGCCGTCTCATGGAACGGATGGTCGAGATTGGGCAGGTCGTGATGATCGCGCGACGATCATCTGTAGCATCCGTTCCGGCGTGGCCGCTCGTTACCGAACGCGGCAGGGACACGCATCGCCTTAAGGTAGGCACGTATAAGAATTAACATTAATAAGCGAGTATTTCTTAGAAAGACTCTAAGTAATTGTCATGCAATACAGGCGATGCTAATAAGCAAACACCTTATCTCAAGTCACGAGGGGCAAAGCAATGAAAAGCGTATTGATTTCTGGCGGGGCTGGCTTCATCGGATCCCACTTGTGCGATCGACTTTTGCTTAGGAAAGACATCCAGAAGCTGGTCGTTGTCGACAACCTCTGGACCGGGCTTTTCGAGAATATCGCACACATCAGGGACCCCCGTTTCCACTTCGTGAAATCCGACGTCGAGACGCTGCAGACCTCGGATAAATTCGACGAAATCTATCACCTTGCATCGCCCGCATCGCCGCCGTGGTACATGAAGGAGCCGAAGAGGACGATCTCCGCCAATCTCCTCGGGGCGTTCCGGTTGCTCGACTTGCTGAAGAAGGGCGGGCGTTTCGGTTTCACCTCTTCTTCCGAAGTCTATGGCGATCCTCTGGTGTCGCCGCAGCCGGAATCCTACAAAGGCCAGGTCGACTGCACCGGCCCGCGCTCGTCCTACGACGAGAGCAAACGGTGCACGGAGTCGCTGCTGTTCGAGATGCAGCGTACCCAAGGGCTTGACGTCAAGATCGTTCGCCCCTTCAACATCTATGGTCCCCGGACACGTTCCGACGATGGCCGCGCGGTCTCCAACTTCATCACCCAGGCGCTTTCGGGTCGCCCGATTACCGTTTTCGGCGACGGCTTACAGTCTCGCAGCTGGGGCTATGTCGATGACGTTGTCGACGGTTTCGCGCGCTATTTCTGGATAAATGAAACCGACTATAAGGGGCCTCTGAACGTCGGCAATGATCGCGAGATTTCGGTTCTCGAGGTCGCGCAATATGTCTCCAGACTCGTTGGCGGCGTGCCGATCGTCTTCGAGCCGTCACCGCCGCAGGACCCCACGAACAGACGGCCGGACTTGACCAACGCGCACTATGTCATGCCCGAGTGGTCGTGCAAGATCACCTACGAACAGGGCGTGGCAATGACGCTCGACTGGTTCAGGAACCAAATGAAGGCACACGCGGCAGAATAAGCCATGATGACTTTCGAGACTCGCGTCCTGGATGCAGGTGGCGTATGTTCACGGTGCGATTGAGAGAGTAATAATGCGAGAACCAGTTCCGTCCGATCTCAAGGATATAAGTTTTCCAATACCGATTCACTATCTTGATCTCGCCACCCCTCGCTTCGATGCCGTTTCGCCCCCTGTCTCCAATGGGCTCGTGGTCTTTCTGTCGGATGGTCTTCCGGTAGGACAAGCCTATATCGAAAGGCACGAGACGGCGGCGGCACTCGCCGAGCGTGTCGTGCGACCCGAGACGCTCGAGCATGCGCGTCATGTCGCGCAAACGCCAGTGCGCAACCGTGACGTCAGCATTCTGATTTGCACAAAGGACCGGCCGGAGGAACTACGCCGGTGCCTGGCCTCAATCCCCAAACAGTCGCTCAGCCCCATCGAGATCATCGTGGTGGATAATGCCTCCGCCGGCGAGGCGACGCGTCGGGTGGTAGAGGAATCGGGCGCCACCTATGTCCGTGAAGATCGGGTCGGGCTGGATTATGCGCGCAATGCGGCGGTTCGTGCGGCGAGAACCGAATTCGTCGCGTTTACGGACGATGACGTCGTCCTCCACGAGCGGTGGCTGGAGAACTTGATGAAGGGGTTCGATCTGCCGGAGATCGCCTGCGTCACCGGATTGGTCCTTCCCGGAGAACTCGCAACGCCTGCACAGTTTATCTTCGAAAAGCATTGGAGTTTTGGCCGGGGCTATCTGCGGCAGGATTTCAATCAGGATTTCTATACCAGGGATACACGTTACGGCGCTCCGGTTTGGACGATCGGAGCCGGCGCAAGCCAGGCCATCCGCCGCAAGGTCTTCGATGAGATCGGCCTGTTCGATGTCCGCTTGGACATGGGAGCTGCCGGATGCTCAGGCGATTCCGAATACTGGAATCGGCTCCTCCATCATGGCCATGTCTGCCGCTACGAGCCGACGGCGGTAGCCTGGCACTTTCATCGCAAGGATATGAAGGGGCTCGCCAAACAGATCTACCAATATATGAGTGGCCACGTCGCAGCCCTGCTCGTCCAGTATCAGAACACAGGAAATAACGCCAATCTGCGGCGGATCCTGCTCTCGTTTCCGAAATATTATGCCGGAAGGGTTAAAAGACGGCTTCGCAAAGGTGCGACATCACACGACTTCTTCCTGAAGCAGGAAATGCTCGGAAGCGTAAATGGCGCTCTATACGTTCTGCGGCGATGGAAGAGGCCCGCATGGTAACCGCTGTGAAGCCTGACATTTCTTTCCTCATACCCGCCTATAATGCAGACGATACGCTTGCTGAATGTCTTGCCAGCCTGCAGCAGCAGACGCGATCGAACTGGCAGGCCGTCGTGCTCGATGACGGTTCGACAGACGGCACCTGGGAGCTTCTCGAGGGCATCGCAAAAACGGACAGCCGCATTCTCCCCGCCCGTCAGCCGAATGCCGGCGCCGCCGCGGCGCGAAACCATGCCGCCAGACTGGCAGCCGCACCTCTGCTCTGCATGCTGGATGCCGACGATTGGCTGGATCCGACTTTCATTGAAAGCATGCTGCCGGTGGCAGAAGATGCATCTCCAGCAGTTATCTCCTATTGCGCCTACCGCCGTGTCGCCCCGGACGGCAGGCTTATGCAGGTAGAACAGCCTCCCACCCTGACGGGTGATGCCGCCAAGCGCGAATTCTCCTCCTTTTGTGCGCTCGCCATACATACGGTTGTCTTTCCCCGGAGCCTTTTCGAGCTTTTGGGAGGCATGGACGAGACCTTGCAGACCTGCGAAGACTGGGATCTTTGGCTTCGCATGGCCTTTTCCGGCGCCGAATTTCGTCGAGTCGACAAGTGCCTGGCTTTCTATCGCATGAAGTCGGGCTCTCTATCCGGCGATCCGACCAAAATGATGCGTGACGCCATTCGCGTGACAACGAAGGCGCAAGCGCTGCAGATGCAGCAAGGCTTGTCGGCCGAGGAGCCGGAGACAGGTTGGATCACGCCCGCGATCAGCCAACTGCGCATGCTAGCCTGGGTCGTCGCGGCCAAGCTCGATCCGACTTTGGATATAGCGGCCCTTGCATCGCTCCTGCCTGACATGCCGGACGGCGCGGGCTACGAGAACCTTCTTGCCGGTGTAATTCTGCATGGTTTGCAGACAGGGCTCTTTATCGATCGGGCCGACGATCTCATTGATGTCAGCGATAAATGGCAGCCAACGTTCCTTTTGCTCATCCAGCTGATTCAGAAACAATCCTTCCCAGGCACTGGGCGCAAGATCATTGAGTCCGCTTGCTGGCACATATCCGCCGCAAACCCTTTGCGGTCATTCACGCTTGGCAATGTCCAGGTGGTCAGTGTCGCGCTCGAGACGCTTTCGCGAATCCGCAAGGTCGAGCCAGCCGACACGCTCATCATGCACGCCCTGTCCGGCGGACAGCATGTCGGCTCTTTCGTCGGGCCATTCTGGGGCGATCTTTCGATCCGGGCGCAGATCAGGCTGATCATGCATGAGATGCAGGCCGAAGAGCATCTGCAAACACCGCCCAAGCTCGCCTATATGAGCTCCTGGACGAAGGAGGCATTGCGCGGGTACAGAGCCTTCGGTGGCCTCATCATACGAAATGGCCGGCGGCGGGGACGTCTCGAACGGATTTTGGTCCGTACCGGACGCAACGCCCTTCTTGCCTGCGCGCCAAGCGACAAACAAGACAACGACGCCCGGCTGTCCGACATCCTGCGAAATCTCCGACGCGATCCGACTCGACTGCTTTCAGATTCTTCTGACCCGTCTCCGGAGGAAAAAAATGCGGCTCCCCCCATTCAGTCGGAAGAAGAGTATTGGGAGCATATCTTTGAGCGCCCGGATCCATGGAATTACGTCTCCGTTTACGAGCAGGTCAAATATGCGCAGACGTTGAGCCTGATCCCGGAAGGGATCGAGAAGGCCCTCGAGCTCGCCTGCGCCGAGGGGATCTTTACCGAGAAGCTGGCGCGGAAGGTCGGTCGGCTGACGGCCACGGATATTTCCCAGCGGGCGATCGACAGGGCCGTCGAGCGGTGCCACGACCACTGCAATGTCGAGCTTCGTGTGCTTGACTTCGTCAGACAAGATCTTCCACCCGAACAGGATCTCGTCGTCTGCTCCGAAGTCCTTTATTACATGAAGGATGAGGAGATGCTTGCCGCCGTCTGCGGCAAGATGGCCGCAGCATTGAAGCCGAACGGCTACCTGATCACGGCCCACGCGCATATCCGCCGGGACGAACCCACCCGGACCGGTTTCGACTGGGGCAATCCCTTCGGTGTCGGCACGATCAAACAGGTTTTGGCCGCACAGCCTGGCCTGGCCTTGGAAGACACGATCGAAACCGAACTTTACGCCATCCACCGGTTCAGAAAGGGCTCGCTGGCCGATCCTGTGCTGCGGGTCGAGCGGCACGGAACTCCGTTGGACGCCGATGTGGCGAAGCACATCATCTGGGGGCCGGCTGGCGTTGAGCGTGAGGCGGCATGGACAACGGAGGTTACGACCTCGGTTCCCATCCTCATGTATCACAGGATCGCAGACGAAGGCCCCGCTGCACTCCGGCGCTTCCGTACGCCGCCCGAGATCTTCCGCAAGCAGATGCAGTTCCTTCGGCGCCAGGGTTATTATACGCTGACGGCGCAGACGCTTACGGATCTGCTGCGCAGCGGCAAGCCGATCCAGGGCCGGCCCGTCATGCTGACCTTCGACGATGCCTACCTGGATTTCCTGACGGACGCCTTCCCGATCCTTGCCGAGAATGATTTCAGCGCCGACGTATTCGTCGTCACCGATAAAGTCGGCAGTCAATCAGATTGGGATTCTGCCTATGGAGAGCCTGCGCCGCTGATGTTGTGGTCGGATATTCAGCAGTTGCACCAAAAGGGCATCAGCTTCGGCTCCCACCTCGTATCACACACACCGGCCACTGCGATGGACAACGAAGCCTTGCTGGCCGAAGCCATGCTTTCGCGCAATGCGCTGCACAGCCGGCTGGGCACCTCCGTGGAATCCATTGCGCTTCCTTATGGCGCGACGGACTTCAGGGTCCCGGGCATTCTGGCGCTTGCCGGCTATGGGGTCGGCTTCACGACACGGCAGGCGAAAGCCACATTTTCCGATAATCTCTTCGCTCTGCCACGCCTCGAAGTCCGCGGCGATTGTCCTCTTGAAGCCTTTCCCGAACTTATGGGCCTGCCGGGAGCTTTTATCGGATGACAATAACTGGCGTTGCGGCCCCCCTCATTACCATCGTCATACCGGCTTACAACGCTGAGAAGACGCTTGCCGAAACGTTGAAAAGCGTCTCCAACCAGTCCTACGACAAGCTCGAAATCCTTGTGGTCGACGACGGATCGCGGGACGGTACCTTCGATCTCGCGAGCGACCACAGCCTGATCGATCGCCGTGTCCGTGTTCTCCGCCAGGAGAATGGTGGGGTTGCGCGCGCGCGCAACCACGGCGTCCGGGAGGCCAGCGGCCTTTACATAGCCCCCGTCGATGCCGATGATTTATGGCACCCCCGGAAAATCGAGCTCCAGCTTGAGGCACTAGGGAAGTTTCCGGACGGACGCGGAGTCGCCTACAATTGGTATGCGGCGATTGACGAAAACGGGATCATTTTCGGTCATTCGCGACCAGTCCTGCATCAAGGGAATATCTTCGAACCTCTGTTAAGGGAAAACTTCATCGGCAATGGCAGCACGCCCTTGATGCCGCGGGCGGACATTCTTCGCTGCGGCGGCTATGACGCCAGCCTGCGCGACAACGGCGCCGAGGGATGCGAAGATCTGAAACTTTATCTGGCTTTGGCCGAAACCTTGCCCTTTGCCCTGGTTCCCGATTTCCTGACCGGTTATCGTTTCACCAAGGGAAATATGTCCAGCAACGCTTATCGGATGTTGAAGTCCCACGCCCTGGTGATGGCCCCGATCATCACGCGCTATCCGCATTTTACGCGTGACATCAAGACAGCCGAATTCAACACGGCGCGCTGGTATTTCGCCAAGGCTTTTCTCGGCAGCGATTTTGCCCAGGTCAAAAAGCTGGCGCCGATGATGGTCAGCAAATATTCCTTGCGCCTTATCGCCCACGGCGTGCAGCAGGGCTGGCGCCAGGCGAAACGCGGCCTCCGGATGGCAAAGCGCGTCCTCGGCAAGTCTTCGGCGCGGCCGAAAACCCGCGTCGCGAACGCGCCGCTTCCGCAACCCGGAACAGCATTCAGCGATCGTTTCATAGCCGTGCCTGCCAAAGAGGCAATCGGTCTGACCTCTTCCCGGATGGTCAACAATGAATAGGTTTCGAAAGCCGCCTTCCGCTAAACCCGCAAGAGCCTACAACCTGGTTGTAGCGGCTCGGTTCCGCGAGCTTCTGCAACTCGTACCGGCACTGCGACTCAAGATGACAGTGATGATCATCCTGGGAATTCTCACCGGCTTCTCGGAAATGGTCGGCATCACCTTTCTGGTCAGCCTCGTCTTTCTTCTCGGGCAGCAAGGTCCCGCTTCCGGCTCCGCCGTTGCATGGCTTCCGGCGTTTTTCGGCGGCATTGACCTCAGTCTTTCGAAGCCTGTCCTGATCGGCATCCTGATCGGCTCGATCCTGTTTCGGATTTTTCTCGGATGCGCCAATTCGCTCATTGCAAGCGCTGTCAACCACCGAATTAGCGACCGCATGCGAGACCGTCTCTACGCCAAGGTCTTGACCATGCCGTTTCAGCGCTTTCAGGATTACGAGCGTAGCGACCTGATCAACGTTATCGCGACCGAATCCCATGCAGTGTCGTCGGCGCATGCCAGCCTGGTACGACTGGGAGTGAATTTCGGCACGATTGTGATTTTCGGCGTCGGCATGCTGGTAATGGCCTGGCCGATCGCGTTGCTCGCCCTCGCCTTCGGTTTCATCCATAATTTTGTATTGGGTTTCTTTGCCGGTGCCTACCGCCGTCTCGGCGCCTCTGCATTGGCGGCAGTGGAAGCATTGACGCAACTGAGCTGGACAACGCTACAGACTTTGAAAGCCGTCAAAAGCTTCGGCATGGAAAAGCGTCACCAACAACTCTTCGCGGCGCTTTCCAACGACGTCGGCCAGACCTGGCGGCGGTCGGACTGGATGGGAGCGATAACCTCGCTTCTGAGCGAAATTCTGACCTTCGGGGTCATCCTGACGATCATTCTGTCTTCGGAATTCCTGCCGGTCGATTTCAAGGCGGCGCTCTCGGCGACGATCCTTCTTTACAGGCTTCAACCGCATATTAAGGGATTTGATTCCCAGATTCTCAGCCTCTACGAGATGGAAGCGTCCCTGCAAAACGTCCTTGCGCTGCTTTCGGAGAAGGATGACATCAAGCAGGCTTCGCAAGGGGAAAAGGTAAACCGCCTGGCGGAGGCGATTGTCTTCCACGACGTCTCGTTCGCCTATGAGCGATCGAACGCACCGGCGGTTCACAATCTCAGCTTCTCGATCAGGGCAGGTGAGACGACGGCTCTGACGGGGCCGAGTGGCTCCGGCAAAACCACAATCCTCAACATGATTCTCGATCTCAACCCGCCGACCCGGGGCCTGATCACGGTCGACGGCAGGGATCTGACAACCATCGACCGTTCCAGCTGGCTGCAGCTGCTCTCCGTGTCGGGCCAGGACGTTGAACTGATGGAGGGCACGGTCCTCGACAACATCCGGTTCCGTCGCGATATCTCGGAGCAGGATATCCGCTGGGCGGCCGATGTGGCCTGCGCAACGGAGTTCATTAAAGATCTGCCGTATGGCTTTGATGAATGGCTGGGTGACGAGGCGATCCGGCTTTCGGGCGGGCAAAGGCAGCGCATAGGCCTGGCGCGCGCGCTCGCCGGCCGGCCTCAGATCCTGCTGTTGGACGAAGCAACAAGCGCGCTCGACGAAGAGACCGAGATGCGGGTGTTTTCGGCGATGAAAGAAGACGCCGGCAGAACACTGATTGTCGTCAGCCATCGGCCCGCTGTGGCCAGGCTGATGAAGAACCGGATCGATCTCCGCCCGCCCGCACCCACATCTAAGCTCGGGTGACGGACATGGATGTGTCAACGATGTCAGGTGTTCGGGTGGCGGTCGTGATCCCTGCCTATAATGCCGGAGAATACCTTGCCCAGACGCTCCAATCCGTTGTCGACCAGACCCACAAGGCGCTTGAGATCATCATCGTCGACGACGGCTCGACGGACGAGACGCCCTCGATCTGTCGCCGTTTCGCCGCGGGTGATTCAAGGATCCGAATTCTGTCGACCGAAAACCGTGGCGTCGCTGCGGCCCGCAATACTGGGATCCAGGCATCGAAATCCGACTATATCGCCTTCCTCGATGCAGACGACCTATGGCATTCGACCTATATCCAAAGAATGCTCTCGGCTCTCCAGCCTTTGCCGGACGCCTGGGGCGCGGTCTATGCGCTTCACCGCTTCATCGATACCGAAGGATATTGCACAAGATCCGGTTCGTCGCTGAACGCCCGAGACAGCATTCTCAACCGTCATCTCGTATTCCGCTTCGTCGGCAATGGCAGCGGCTTCATGGTTCGCCGCGCTGTTATCGACAAGATCGGCGGCTACGATTCAAGCTATGCCAGAAAGGGGATTGGAGGATGCGAGGATTTCGATTTCGAACTCCGCACCGCTGAACATTTCAAGATCGAGACGGTGCCGTTGGGCCTGGTGGGCTATCGCTCACATTCCGCAGCCATGTCTTCAGACAGGTCACGGATGGCGCGATCGCTTCTGGCGGTGACCGAGCAATGCATCGCCCGCAATCCTGAGCTTCCGGCTTTTGTCGTCAGTTGCGCCCGCGCGTCGGCGCATCTTTATGCATTCTCAAAATTTGCCGCTTTGAAAGATTGGTCCAGCGCTGCGACCTCGCTCAAACACATTTATCATCATAGCCCAATGCTCGCCTCCGGCATCCTCGCCAGGCTGCTCTTTTCAAAAGCTGGCAGAGCCACACGCCGGGCGTTGTCGAAAGTCTGGCCAGCGAGGGAACAAAAGCAAAAGAATCTCAGGAAATTCGAAGAGATAGAACCGCTTCTCCCCTTGGTCGGTGGTTGGTCTCGCTTCAGAACGAAGGCATTGCTCAGCCGCTTGTCTGAGATGGATCGGACTTGCGAATGCTCTGTGGCGACCTCATCGCAGGAGGCTTGATGTCTGTCGGCTGAACGGCTGTCGATGGCGTTTTTCGCTCGGCCGCTATGTCGCGCCGAAGAGATCGAGCACCGTCAAACATCCAGAGGTTTGACAACGCCTCCCGTCCATCAGCCTGGTGACTATCTCGCTATTTTGTACTACGAGCTTTTATTTTAACGAAGAATAGCAATTGCTATAAAAGAGAGTAACCTACAGAAAGAAGAACTACCCCAATAATAATCTTCGACAATCTCGATTTTAACTGCAATCATACCTACGTACTGTGCAAGCATTCCGGCTGGAGGACCCGCCAACCACCCCGGCGGGTCCTCAACTTTCCTTCTCGACCGGTTGCACAAATGCAATCGCCATTAACACTGCATCAGCATAGATAGATCTTACTTCGGACGACGATATTACGCTGTTGAGATCGGCTTGATGAGAAAATCTCGCATCATCGGCAGGTGACGGTCGAAGTGCCGGCTCTCCTGCTTAATACTTCGATCAAAATTTCAATTGAGCGCGCGATATTTTGGGATCTGCAGTGAAATTTCGGAGACGGAGCAATCCCTCATAAAGTTGATATTGCTTTTCAATAGAAATTAATAAGTATCGATGCCGCTATTAGGAAATGCATCCTCTGATTATTTCTTGATATAACTTTAACCGCCTCACCATTGGCATCTAAATACAACCATTATCTGAAAGTCATAAATTTTACCTTTTGATAAATTTTATTGTTATACCCAATTATTGTTGCCAGTTTAATTAGTTCCTTCATTTCATAAGCATCGGCGTTCAGGTTTCGCGCGAGGGCTGGAAATCTCCCGAAAGCTATTTTCCTCCCCCCGGTTCCCAACGATCGGACAACCTGCCGGCACACTGGTGATGTTGTTACGGCCGATGGCCCCAATAGTCCTGGGCTGGTCGCGCGTGGGAAAGTTGCCGATGCAATTCAACATCGCCGCACGAAACATTAACATTCTGATACATAACGATATTATATAAGACCGGCCAATTCAGCCCAACGGCATTCGGTCTGTCATTTCAAAGGCCGGCATATGGGGCTGTACTTGCCAACGGAAATACCGATGCAAAACCCGCGGCGTAAGAAATGCCTATCCTCTAGGCGAGCCGCCTAATACGAAACAACTGATATGCTTGGACGAAGTTGGACGGTCCTGATTCATTACATCAGAGGCCCCGACCTGTGTCGAAATGGTCGCACCTCGCCCGCGAATTAACCCTTCATAAAGCATTTGCTTGCTCAACTTATAATTTGTGTCATGGTCACTGTAAGTAGCGAGGGAGCCGACCTGATGAGTGATATGGCATCGCAGATTCCGGAATTTGGTTACGATGAGCGCGTGATGATCTGCCGGAAGCAGATCGAAAAGGCGGTCTATCAGTTCATTGCAAATACGAAGGTCGAGGGATGCGATCCAGCGGAAGTCGCAATGGCCATCGCAGACATTGCCGACGATTACATTTTACTGCTGGCCCAGAAGCGCAATTTGACCCATTGAGGTCAATGGATCGGCCGTCAATCGGCCGATCGTCCGCACGATGTGCGTGACCCAAAATCGCCGCCGCTTTTCTGCCCGGAGGCAACGTCAACGGAATCGTTTACGGATTGCGCCGAAACCATCCGAGCGATGATGTCGAACAGCGTTTGAATAAACCGTCCAACCACACTCAACAGCGCATGCGTCCGCCCTGAACGAACCGGGCTTCTCCAAATCTATAATTCGCGCCAGCTCACAGAATGGATTTCGATTGACCGCTCACCGGACCAACATATGCATAACCCCGGAAATCGATGCTGATTTCGGGGGTTATGCATGGATTTGAAGTGGTAGAGCGTTCCAGCGCGTCCGATCGGACGCATGCCGGTCTAGTGGCTTCTGACGCTCACTTGCGGAACCGGGGAGCTCAATTCAGCCAATTCCCTGGTCAAGCCCTCCCCGACCTCCTGCTTCACTGCCTCGAGCGCAAGGTCGAGGCAATTCGTCGCGAACGGCAGTTTGACATCCTGGGCGACCTGTCGCGCATAGGCGATCATCCGCGCCAATGCGACGAGCTCTTCCAGACCGTCTTCCGCCCCTTGGTCTGCTTCTACCTTTCCAACCGATGTCACGCCCATGTCCCATTTCTCCAATGAATAAGGAATGATACGCGCCTAGACGTGATCCACCCCGTGAAAAAAGCGTGACACAACCCTCGGTGACTATTGCCGGCTCCGATTCACAATGCAGGGCGCGTGCGGAATGAAGTTTGGCGCAGTTTCCAGGGCAGATCGGCATTCGACCGAATATCGCGAACGTCCTGCACGGCTTTCAACAATTCCAAGGCATCGATGCGTTTCTGGTCGACGGCATTCGACAAAAGTGCCGCCATCAGGTGCGGACGATGCTGCTCGGCCAGCCCTGCACATTGCTCGACGACCGCCCGCCAAGTTCGCTTCTTGAAGAAGATAGCGCCTGCGGCATCCTCCAGCTGTTGGCGCAACCGACTTTCCAGCAGTCCGCTATCCTCCATCACATCGAGCGTTGCGCTGACATTGACGAGCGGTATCGTGAGCGGCTTGCTGCCCAGCGCGCTCGGCGCGTGAGTGAGTGCAACCGCGGCATCGTCGACCAGCCGGCCGATGCGATAGTCTTCGAAAATGCGCCCGATCCCGATCATGCCGAACGGATGGCATTCGGCAGCGCGCAACGCACCCATGCTTGCCGCCCCGAGAACCGCGACGCCCAGCGAAAGAGCATGGAGAATTTCCTTGTGCCAGACTGGTGCGGTATATTCGAAGCCGCCGTCGATCAGGCCGATGACATTGGCGCCCTGTTCCACCGCCGCCAAGACATCGCCCTGCGTCGCAGGCGGCAGGACGCATATCCCCTCGCCGGCAAGCGACGCCGCATCGGGAAGACTGGGACCTGCGAAAATGATCTTCAAAACCCTACTGCCCTGGCAAGCGCCCTTGTTCCGAACCGCTGGGCACGCTCCCCCTCCGGATTTTCGAGCTCGGGAATGACAATCTTGACGACACTGAAGGGAAGCGTGTCGTCGCTGAGGCGCACGGCGATCACCGAAGCGATCCGCCTGCCGCGTAGCTGGTCAAGCACATGCTGCAGCAAGCGGGCCAGATCCTGCTGCCCATGTCTGGCAACCGCATCAAGGCCGATGGCGGCAGCCGGCGGTGCAGCAACCGCAGCGAAGGCCTGCCGCATCAGCGGCGGCAAGGATCGTGAGAAAGTTGCGGGAGAGATATCGTCGCGGGCTCCGCTGATATAGGTCAACCGAGATTGCACGGCTTCCGTCACCGCCCGAATGGCCGCGCGCACGGGAGACGGGTGAGCGCCGGTGCCGCCGGTCACCTCGACGAGGCGAATGTCCCTGTTTCCGTGAAGGTCCCGGGAACCAAGCACGGCATCCCCAGGACCCAGCATGGCGGTGAAACAGGGGATTGCGATGTCGCTGGTGATATCGAAGAGCCTGAGCGCCAATCCCGATGTTTCGATCTTGTCGATCAGCCCGTCCAAAGCGACGTCCTGGAAGCCGCGGGGATCGACGCAGCCGGCATAACGATCCGCTTCCGCGCCCACCTGCCACAGCACATGGGCGTCACGCTCGATACGCTCCAGAACGCCATGAAAGATCGCCTCCTCGGCATTGTTTCCCGACGCCAGGCCGTCTGAAGACATCCAGTATCGCGCGTCACGCGTGCGGTCGAGCACCACCGCTTCAAAAGGGACATAGACCTCCTCGCCGGTGAGGATATCGATGCCGGCAACCCATTCCGTCTCCTCGTCCGGTCCAAGATCGGGTTTATGAAGAGCGGTCAGGCAGTTCAGCGTGTCGGTCTTGCATCCCATCGCCTGCAGACGGGAAGAGGTGCCGTGGACGAGATCGACGGCGGGTTCGCCGGCAACCGCCCGTTCGAGGGCTTCCATGATAGTGGATACTTTGGCGTCAATATCGGTCAGGCCCTTTCCCTGGGCAATCACGATGGAGCGGGAATTCGGGGCATATGCGCACCAGACGGGGCTTCCGATGTCGTCCAGTCCGGTATGTCGCGCAACCCTGGTAATGCCGAACCCGGCCAAAAGAGGTTCGACGCGGGAAAGGGTTTCTCGCGGCGACATGATCCTGTCGGAATATATGGACCGATCCGTCAGAATGCCGGCTCAGCCGTCGACGTGACCGGAGAGGGCAACCTGCGCCGACGAGACGGCAACGGCAAGGTCGACGCCCTTCACAAATGTGCCGCCGGCTTTGCGCAGGTCGTTCGCGGTCGCCAAATCCCCCATCGGATTGAGAGGCTTGACCGCACCTGCGCCGAGATCGGCAAGCCAAAGATCCGCCTCTCCGGGTATACCTACAATGACAGCTTTCGCCATGTAATGCCCCTAAGCTATTGTTAAAAACCGGCCTTCAATAGGCCCTCCCGATACAGCTCTTTTTGCCAATGCTCTTTGAAGGGAACGATGGCAAGCCATTTCTCGACGTCGAAGGCCGGGTTGATGCTTGCGACCCGTTGCCGATGGAAAAGCGCCCGTTTTCGATCGCCGATCATTGCGCAACTGGCCGCAGCAATGCGATGGGCCGGCGCTTTGTCTTTCATCGCCTCGACATAGGCGATGGCCTCCTCGTATTGTTCTAGGAAGAAACTCGCTCCCGCAGCACACCAGAGATAGGCGTCAGGCGCAATCGGATTGAGCGAAATCGCCTTTTTGATCTTGGCGAGCGCATCGCCCGGGCGGGATGCATGGACCAGCGTGTCGGCATGGCTGTAGATGACATCGGCAAAATGCGGGCTGAGTTCTTCCGCCAGATGAAGTGCGGCGACACTGGCATCGACATCGCCGAGATAGAGTTTGGTGACGCCAAGCTCGCGATGACCCGCCGCCGATTCTGGATCCCGCTCGATGGCCCGAAGCGCATTCTGCTCGGCCAGATGCAGCAGCTCGTTGTTTCCCTGCGCCGTCACGAGCCACTCGCTGGTGAAGGTCCTGGCCAGCCCGGTAAATGACGGAGAAAAATCCAGCTTATGCAACAGGGATTGCTTGAATGCCTTCCTTGCCCGGCGGATATGCGGCAACGTCAACCTGCTCATCAGGCTCGAGCCGACGAGATAGGAATGATAAGCTTTCGGGTTGGCTTCGAAGCGTAGTCGCTCTTCCTCGTTTTCAGCCAGCTCGCTTGCCACCGATAAGGTCAGTTGCTGCGCGATCAACCGTCTTTGCCGTGGCAATATATCGGGCGTCATCGCAAAGCGATTGGCCCAGATAATCTCGTCCGTGGGAAAGTAAACCAGCTGGGCGAATAATCCCTCTTCGGAAAGCCTCGTATCTAGAAGATAGGCGATCGAATGACGCGCGACCACGGCAGCCTTCTCGGAATCGCGGCGGATCTGGCCGGCCGTATGCGGCGCGACGATGGAAATGTTTCGTAGCGCGCAGAGTTCGATTGTAACGTCTTCGATCAGGGCGTTGGCAAGCGCAAGTCCGGCATCGACATGTTTCGATGTCGGAGGAAGCAGCACCAGGCGAGGCAAGATCAGCGGTATCGGCGATATACGTTCGATGTCGGCAGCTGTCTGACCACCGGCCTCTGACCGCTTCACCTGTACCCGGGCATGGTCGTCGCCGTTCGGCAATCTCTTATTGAGGGACGAACCGCCGGATAGCCGGTGCAGCAAGGCTCTGACCTGCTCGTCATTCGGATCCCGTTCGAGGATCTGCAGGGCGGCGCTGGAAATGGTGCGCGCCGCGCCGGGCTTTTGCGCGTCCGGCAGCGCATCCAGCAGTGCCTGCCGCAACTGCAGCGCCTGAGCGTCCCGTTGCGCCCTGATCCACGCTTCTATCAGCTTTGTCGCTGGTTTGATATTTCCGATGAAGCCGCGCTGGGTCAGTTCGGCGATCGCGTTCAGCCGCTCCAGCGGCGAACCGCCTGTGCGAAAGATATCCAGATCGCTGGAAACCGCCTGCGTGTCGAGACGAACCGTGGTGGCGGTGAAATCAAAGGGCATTTCCGCGCGTCCGCCGTCTGTATCGCGGATGCGGGAAAGCAGTTTGCGCAGATTGAGCCGCGCCAGGTCAGCTTCGACGTCGTTCCATAGAAGCTGAGCCAATTCATAACGGCTGAGTTCATGGTCCGCGCCGGCATAGAGATGGGCCATCATCAACAGGCCCTTGATCGGATAACGAACCGGGTCGCCATTCGTCTCGATCAACCGCAGATCGCCGAATGTCTGCAGATGGAGCACGATCCGTCCTCAGCTGTTCACAACCGAATCGTGCAACTCACTGTCGCTTTCAGGCAACCCCGCGGCTGCCAGGCTTTTGGCCAACGCAACCAGCTTTTGCCTGATATTCGGGTCCTCGATGGCGATGAATGCCTTGTTGAGCGCCAGCCCCTCCTTCGAGGACAAAAACTTGTTCAATTCGCTCGTCTCGCCCTCGATTGGTCCGGCGCCGCCGTTCTCGAAGAAAAAGCCGACGGGCACGCGAAGAATCTCGGATATGCGCTGAAGGCGGCTGGCGCCTATTCTATTCGTTCCTTTTTCGTATTTCTGGATCTGCTGGAAGGTAATGCCGAGAAGTTCGGCCAAGCCGTTCTGGGTCATCCCGAGCGTCTTCCGCCGAACTCTCACGCGGTTGCCAACATAGACGTCGATCGAATTCGGCGATTTAGCCTTCATGTGAATTAGTCTCCCGCGTTATCAGCACGCCCAGCTGTATAATGGAGAGTTTAAGCAAGAATGCAACTAAAAGTAAATATTTCGTAAGGGTTTTTTTCAGCCGTGCACACAGTAAAAACAACTTGTGGATTATTGCAACGGGGTGCCATTTGGCGCGGTGCTGCTATCGCGCACGTCGCAGCAGACGAATCCCGTTCGAAACGAGCGCCGCTCCGACGCCGTGTCTAAGAGGCTTTTGTGCAACAGCGATCATCGACTTGGCGAAAACGGCAATCCTTCCAACATATTCAAACGAACATTGTCGAAGCCGGTATCCAAAATATGCAGCGCGCCTTCCTGATGACGAGGCACAAAGGTGCCCAATTGCCGACACGAAGCCAAAGATATTTAACGGCTGAATGTATATGCTGGATCTAGAGCAATTCCAGCAAAAGTGCGCAGCGGTTTGTGTCCGGAGTTGCGCAAAAACAAAAAGATAGAGGGTTCCGTGGCTTGGAGAAAAACGGAAATGCTCTAGCCAGCCCGATCGAAACCCTTCTCGCGCGCCGGAGAAGACAAGCTTGCCCGATAATTCGTCGTCCGCATATGCGAAACAGCCGGTGGGAAAACCGCGGATTCCCGTGGTCTTCTGGTTGCTGCTGGCGATTTCCCTCTCACTGGTCATGGGGACGGTGCTGCTTTCCAACGACATGAAACACTTAAAGACAGTCAGCCATTATTTTGGCTTCGATCTTTTTCCCCATGAGGTGAGGCCGCCTCCACCCAAACCCCTTCCCCGCCCGATGCCCCCTGCCAGCTTTAAGCTTCCCTTGCATGCCATCGAACCGCCGATGGTAGAGGCCGCGTCGACTTTTCTACGGACATGGCGGATATCCGGCGCCGCGATGTGTGCGGCACTGCACAATGCCGGCATCGAGACTAGCGATTGGGCACCGGCGAGCTTCAACGCCGATACGTTCGAGTGCTTTTTCGAGCAGAGCGGCAAGCGGGAAAAGGATCAGCTCCCAAAGTCCATTTTCGTCATCGTTCGCGGCAACGCCGCCGGCACGATCAACAATATGCGCGTGAAAATCATCAATCCCGAGACTGATCGAAATGGCCAGCTCGATCCCGGCATTCTGAGAATTTTCGAAATCATGCTGCGACAACCGCAGTGGCTCGATTTTCACGAGACCCTGAACGCGATCAAGAATCTGAGGGACATCAAGGAAGACGGATTCGGAGCCAGCATCAGCTTCACCCGCGAGGTGCTCAATCCCGGGAATTACAATTTCACACTCTCGCTGGATGCGACTTCAGGAGCTCAGAAGAGAACGAGAAATTATTTTTCCGGCAGAATATGGCTGCCATTGCCGGACCCCGCGGTCGAGACCGACAGCCCACAACCGGAAGCAGTTTCCAGGCCTCCCGATGCCGAGGCCCCGGCAGAAAGTCGGCAACACCCGCATTAGAACCCCGTGCGTCGTTTCAGACGCACAAAGGACGCTTTGGCTCTTTCAATCCTCGCATCAGCAAAACTGTGCAACGATTTCACAGGGCTTGCGCGAAAACAAAGAGATAGAGCATCCTCGCGACCTGGAGAAAGGCGAACATGTTGTCGATTTCTGGTTTCACCCCAAGCACCGGCCCATCACGCCATGTGACTTACATCGTCACGATGTCTGGCCAAAATCTTGTAGAGCTCTTTCAAACTGTCCGCACTCGGCCGTTCGGTGCTGTCCCCACCCGCCAGGCGCCAGACACGCTCGGCATTGAGGTCCTGTGTGATTTGCGCAAGGTCATCGTTCAGCGAGCGAATGACGATCTCCGATCGACGCAGCCGCCACGACATTCTGACGATAACTGCGAACGGGAGGAAAATGACGCCGATGATGCCGAGAACAAGGGCAGCGAACTGCCGGTCATCGAGAAGAGATAGATGGTTTCGAACAGTCGCCATAAAAAAAACGGCATTTTGAAATGCCATATAAAAATAGCTCCTCAGATAGCTAGACCAATCTTCCATCACCGGCGCCCTCCCCCGACGGTCTATATTTTGGAGCATGCTGAAAAGTCTAGCAGACACTGACAATATCCCGTGCCGGAAAAGTATATTTGAGGTTGCATTAGCCTGCTGAATTGAACGCGAATCCCCTGGCGGATCGGTGCCGACGAGCTCGGTCCTTCAAATTCCACTGCGGACATGAAAAAGCTAACAGAGAGAGATAGAATGAATAGAAGACGTTTCCTCGCCTCGCTTCCGCTCGCTCTGTTATATGTTCGTGCAGGCCAGGCCTTGGCACAGGTGCCTGCCGCTGCAGGGTTACGCGCCCTTGCCGACAAGAAGTCGTTCCGATTCGGATCGGCAATCGACCTGCAAAACATCAACGATCCAATCGCTTCCGAGATCTACATCGACAACGTCAATTCGATAACGCCGCGAAACGAGCTGAAGTGGAATGCGACGGAAAAGAGACCAGGTGTTTTCAGCTTCGGCAGTGCCGACCGCATGGTTGCATTTGCACGCAAAAACAACATGAAGGTTTATGGCCATACGCTGATCTGGTATCGCGTCCCGGGCTGGGTGTCTGATATCACGGACGCGAAGACTATTCAGGCGGCGATGAACCGTCATATAAAACAGGTTGTCACTCGCTATAAGAACTCGATCGATGCTTGGGATGTGGTCAACGAACCGTTGGAGTATGATGCACCGGATCTGCGGGATTGTGTTTTCCGACGCCTTCTTGGCGACGATTATATTCGTATGAGTTTCGACATGGCGCACCAGGCCAATCCCGACGCAACGCTGGTACTCAACGAAACGCATCTGGAGAAAAAATCAGACGTGTTCGAACAGAAGCGCGCGCACATCTTGAAAATCGTCGAGGATCTCGTGGCAAAAAAAACGCCGATCAATGCGGTGGGGCTGCAGGCGCATTTCCGCCCCGGTCTCGACCGGATCGATCCGGAAGGAATGGGGCGCTTCTGCGCGGCGCTGAAGGACATGGGTGTCGGCGTTTTCATCACCGAACTGGATGCGTCCTGCCACTTCCTGAACCGCGACAAAGCCCTCACGCCGGCATCCTACGCCGATATTTTCAGTGACGTGATCACCGTGGCGGCCGAACATGGCGACTTGAAAGGCGTGACAGTATGGGGCATGTCGGAAAAATACGGCGAGCGCGATGAGAAAGCGGCCGATCCCGCCGCCGCTTGCACGAAGCGTGTTAATCTTTACGACGAAAATAATGCGCCAAGAAGTGCGGTTGACGGTGTCCGGCGGGCAATAGAGGCGATGTGATGCATAAGACAACGGAGACGCGAACAGATTCATGAAAAAAGCCGTTATTTATGTGGAAAAATTTTTGCCTGCCAGCCAGGCATTTGTTCTTAACCAGGCGGTAGCGTTTCGTACTTTCGAAGCTGAAATTCTTGCCGGCTCGCGAATTTCTTCGGCGCATACAAAAAAATCCACTGTTCCGGTTCATGACATCCGTCGGTCTCCCATTGCGCGGGCCGGTGAACTGCTGCTGAAAATCCCGCAGATCGGCCTTCCCTTCCTCTTTCCTGCGATCGGCAAAGCCGATCTCGTTCACGCCCATTTCGGTAAGAACGGCTATGTCATTGGCCCGCTGGCCCGGGCCGCCGGCAAGCCGCTCGTCACGACGTTCCACGGCTTCGATGCCACCTATTCCGGCGACCCGAAAAAGCCGGGCGGCTTCAATCAGGTGCGTTTCTTCGCCAAGGGCCGGAGCGAGATGGCCAGCTGGAACAGCTGGAACATCGCCGTTTCCGATTTCATCCGCGACCGGCTGCTGGCCCTCGGCTTTCCAGCCGAACGCGTCTATCGCCATCATATCGGCATCGATCTCGATCTCTTCAAAATGGAACCCCGCCCCCGAAAAAAAGGGCTCGTGGTTTCAATTGCCCGCTTCGTCGACTATAAGGGCCATCGTTTCATGATCGATGCGCTTTCGCGTGTGGCCGCCGCCGGCACCCCCGTCGAATTCGTCATGGTCGGCCAGGGTCCCTTGAAGGAGGAAATCGAAGCACTGGCGCGTCGTTCCTTGCCAAGCGTCACGATCCATGAAAATCTGTCGCAGACTGAGATAAGAGATCTGCTCGCCAGTGCGGAGCTTTATCTCCATGGAAGCGTGACCCTCGACAATGGTCACGCCGAAGCTTTCGGCCTCGCAAATCTCGAGGCGGAAGCCGTCGGTACTCCGGTCGTCGCATTTCGCTCGGGAGGCGTCGGCGAAGCGATCGAAGAGGGGAAAACTGGTTATCTCGTGGAGGAGCGGGATGTCGCGGGAATGGCGGACGCGGTCGGAAGACTGCTCAACGACCAGACCCTGTGGACAGCCTTTAGCGCGCGGGCACCGCTTCTGGTGGCCGAGCGCTTCGACTTACGTCGTCAGACGGGGACGCTCGAGGACTATTACAGTTCCGTGCTAGACGAATTTTCCAGCCGGGGTCGGACTTGATGGTGCAGACGGGAAAAAAGCCGAAGTGGGGACTGAACGTATTTCGGCCACTGCGGAACGGATTTGTGAAGGCCAAGTGGCTCTATTATACGAAATTCTGGGGAATGGATATCGATCCGACGGCGAGCTTTTCCTTGAGCGTGCGTTTCGACAAGACCAACCCGAGGGGATTGCATATCGGCGCGGAAACTTACGTTGCCTTTGAGGCTGCGATTCTGACCCACGACCTCACACGCGGGCTCTACCTTCACACGAGGATTGGCAAACGCTGCTTCATCGGCGCCCGCAGCATCATCCTGCCCGGCATCGAGATCGGCGACGAATGCGTCATCGGCTCGGGCTCAGTGGTGACCAAGAGCATTCCACCGCGCTCGCTTGTGGCGGGCAATCCGGCAAAGATAATCCGCAGCGACATCAAGATCATTTCGCGTTACGGACGCATGGCACGCGAAGACGAGACGGTCTCGCAGATCGTGACGCACTTGCCGACTGGAGAAGCACGATGAAGATGTTTGCCTACCGGGGGAAACACGAGAATTTTGGCGACGAACTGAACCATTGGCTTTGGGAGCGCCTGCTGCCCGGCTTCTTCGACGACGACGAAAGCCAACTTTTTCTCGGCATCGGTTCGATTCTCTATGACAATTTCGACCCGAATATGCAGAAGATTGTCTTCGGCTCGGGCTATGGCGGCTACACCAACCCGCCGAAAGTCGATCGCAACTGGACATTCTATTTCGTGCGCGGAAAGAAGACTGCCGAAATCCTCGGCATCGATCCGAGCTACGCCATCGGCGATTCGGGTATCCTCACGCGCAGCTGCTGGGATGCGAAAAGCATCGAGAAGCGCTACCCGGTCTCTTTCATGCCGCATTACGAAAGCGCGATGTATGGCAGTTGGGATAAGGCCTGCGAGCTCGCAGGGATTCACTATATTGATCCCCGCTGGTCTGTGGAAAAGGTTCTGACCGAAATCAGCGCATCGCATAAAGTTGTCTCCGAGGCGATGCATGGCTGTATTATCTCAGACGCGCTGCGCGTTCCCTGGCGGGCTATCCGGCCGATCGCGCCGGGGAATCGAGCCAAGTGGTACGATTGGGCAAGTGCGCTTGATCTCGAGATCGACTTCGACGCGATTGGCCCGTCAAATATCGTCGAAGCAGGCGCGTCGCTGGTACGGAAAAACACCTACCTTTTGAAGAACATAACGTTCCGCCACCGCCGCATCCGACAGCTCACTGGCAACTATGTCTTTGGGTCGACGGTCAAGACGTTGCAGCGGGTAGCAGAGAAGCCGGGCCAGCTCAGCACAGATGAGTCTATTATAAAGGCGCACGACAGAATGCTGCTTGAGCTAAACCGACTGAAGCAAGATTTTTCCAAGAAAACGGCAAGCGTCGTGTGATGTCGCAAACCGAGTTCGTGACGAGGCAATAGCCATGATCCTTTCTAACTCCATCAACCCGCTCTGCCCTGACGAAGGGGAGCAGCACTTTGGACGGGTGTGCAGCCCACTTAAATGGTCGATGTCCTCGTCGTGCGGAGCCATTGATCTATGAGCAGTGTTACCGACCGGCTGATCCAAGGTAGCATATGGCTGAGTCTGTCCCGCGCCATCGTCAACGGGCTTTCCGCACTCAGCACCTTTGTCCTGGCCTGGTATCTCGTGCCGGCCGACTTTGGTCTCGTTGCTATCGCAACGACGATCCAGGTCATTTTGAGCTCCGTCACCGAACTCTCGCTCAATCAGGCGCTTATCCGCCACGATTCTCCGAGCGAAGTTCACTTCAGTGCGGTGTGGACATTGAGCGTGACGCGAAGCGCGGTATTGGCGCTACTGTTTGCCGCCAGTGCCTATCCGATCGCCGAGTTTTACAACGAGCCTCGGCTGACAAGCGTCATGCTTGCCTTGAGTTTCAGCCTGCTCCTGAGTGGTCTCGCCAATCCACGCCGCGTCATGCTCCAGCGTGATCTGATCTTCTGGCAGGAGTTCGTACTGAACGTCTCGCAAAAGCTGGTCGGCTTCGTCGTGACGGTGGCAATTGCTGCCATCTACCAGAGTTACTGGGCGCTCGTTGTCGGCACCCTCGCCTATCAGGTCACGAATATCATCGTTTCCTATACCGTCCTGCCGTTCTGGCCGCGCATAACCTTCCGGCATGCACGGGAATTGTTTTCGTTTTCGCTCTGGCTGACGGCCGGACAGATCGTCAACACGCTGAACTGGCGGGTCGAGTATCTTTTAATCGGCAAGATGCTGGGCGCCACGCAGCTTGGCCATTATACCGTCGGCAACACTCTTTCGACTCTGCCAACGCGCGAGGCGACGGCGCCTTTGAACCAGACGATTTACCCAGGCTTTTCGAAGGTCCGCAACGACCCGGTCCGGCTTGTCGCAGCCTATCAGCGTGCACAGGCGCTTCTGGCGGCGGTGGCGCTTCCGGCCGGAATCGGCATGGCAGTGGTAGCTGATCCGATGATGCGGCTTGCCTTGGGAGAAAAGTGGGTTCCCGCCATCTTCATCGTACAGGCGCTCGCATCGGTCTTCGCTCTGCAGACCCTCGGTTCGCTCGTCCAACCGCTGGGCATGGCAAAAGGCCATACCAAGATGCTGTTCATCCGCGACACGCAGATGCTGGTGGTCCGCGTGCCCATCATCATCGCTGGTCTCATGATGGCTGGGCTTCCGGGCGTCGTTTATGCACGCGTGTTGACGGGCCTGATTTCCACCGTAGTCAACATGCTTCTCGTCAAGCGCTTGATCAATCTGCCATTCTTCCAGCAGCTCGCGGCAAACTTTCGCGCGCTTGCCAGTGTCGCCGTGATGGCTGCCGGCGTCTGGGGATTGTCGCATGTCCTGAACACTCCCACCGACAAGTTGGCGCTGGCCCTTCACTTGGCCATCATGGTCGTCACCGGCGGTATCCTCTATGTCGGTTCCAGCTTTGTCCTTTGGCTCGCGATGAAGAAGCCAAACGGCCCGGAAACTGAAGTTCAGCGTATCGTTGTCAAGTTCCTGTCAAAAGCCAAACGTATTGCCGTACCCAAGTCGGCCTGAAGCGAAACGAACATCAAGAAGAGAGGCAGAATGACCAGCCAATCCAGATCGGAGCTGATCGCAAAACTCAATGGCATGATCCATGATTGCCTCAAGGACTATGTCTCGCGCGACGAACCGCTTGCGATTCTCGACTTTCCTGACATCCGCAATTGCGGCGACTCGGCAATCTGGCTGGGTGAGATGGCCTATCTCAAAGATCGCTTCGGCAAGCGCCCGGACTATGTTTCCAGACTGTACGACTTCTCCGCCGACGAACTGAAACGGCGCGTACCGACCGGCCCGATCTTCATTCACGGCGGCGGCAATTTCGGCGATATCTGGGTTGCCCACCAGGATTTCCGCGAAGCGATCATGGAGCGTTTCCCGGATCGGCAGATCATCCAGTTCCCGCAGTCGATCCACTACAGTTCGCCTGAGCGCATCGAGCAATCCAAACGGGCAATCGGGCGCCACAAGAATTTCGTGCTGCTCGTGCGCGACGAAGAATCGAAGGAGTTTTCCGAAAAACACTTCGACTGCACCGTACGTCTATGCCCCGATATGGCTTTTGCCATCGGCCCGCTTGCGGAAAGGGCGACACAGATTCCCGTCCTCGCCATGTTGCGGGAGGATGCGGAACGGGTTGGCGGTACCGATCGCAAAATTCCTTCCGATATTCCTGTGGAAGACTGGATTACCGAGTCGAAACGGAAGGTCGATATCGCCAAGAAGTTGGGGGTAGCTTCGGCCTATCTCGCATTGAAGCCGAGCGAAGTTGCCTTGCGCAGACTGGACGCTGCGGCACACAACCGTTTCGAGCGCGGCATCAGTCAGATTTCGCGTGCCCGCGCAATCGTGACCGATCGCCTGCACGTCCATATCTGCTCGCTGCTGCTCGGCCGTCCGCATGCCGTGCTGGACAACAGCTATGGAAAGATCCGCCGCTTCATGAATGCTTTCTCCGGCGGAACCGACCTTTCATACAAGGCAACCTCGCTCGAGGACGGAATAGAGTGGGCGCGTGGTCAGGCAGCCAAGGGGCGTGTCGATGAAAAAGAAGCTGTAAGCTTGCGGGCTTAAGGGGCATTCGATGACACTTGTCACCTTCATTATCCCGGTCCGCCATCAGGACAATGCCCGCGATTGGAGCAGGCTGAAGGCAAACCTGACCCAGACCGTGGCCTCCATTTCCAACCAGACCAACGGAGACTGGCGCGGCATCATCGTGGCAAACGAAGGCGCCGATCTGCCTGACCTGCCGGAAAAATTCTCCGCCGTGCGTGTCACCTTTCCGCCGAACGACCTGCATGAACTTGGAAAGGGCAGCAAAGAAGACTTCCTTGATGCCTTCCGGGCCGACAAAGGCCGTCGCGTTCTGAGCGGCATGCTGAATGCCACCGACAGTCGCTTCTTCATGATTGTCGATGACGACGATTTCGTCAGCTCGCGGATCGTTCAACACGTATTCGACAACCGGGACGCCAACGGATGGACGATCGACCATGGTTATATCTGGGACGATGGCGGCAACTTTCTGTTTGGCCATGACGACTTCAGCCATCTCTGCGGTACATCGTTGATCATTCGTGCCGATCTCTACGAACTGCCGACCCGCTTTGAGGATGCTTCGCTGGACTGGATCAAGTCGATGCTGGGCAGCCATGTCCGCATAGCGGATATTCTTGCGCAACGGGGAGCGCCGCTCACGAAGCTTCCCTTTCGCGGGGCAGTCTATCGGGTCGCCCACGGCGGATCGCACAGTCAGGCACCCAGTTTGCTGCGGCAGTATTTCCTGAACCGCGGCGTACTCACCAAACCGCGGCGGTGGTTGCGCAATCTTCGTAAGCTGAGGATAGTCGGCGAGGGTCACAGGCGCGAGTTTTTCGGTAAGACGCGGTCGAACCCCGCGTAAGCGCCGATCCCATTCGAACATCGCACAGGCGGTCAAAATATGAAGCTCTTCTCTTTCGACTTCACCAAGAGGGTTGGTAACTGATGTCGGATCTCTTCGTCAGCGTGCTCTTTTCATCTTACAATGGCGCCAGCCGCCGGCTGCGCCATACTTTGGATTCCTTAGTGCGCCAGGAGCTTCCGCATGATCGATGGGAATTGGTTGCTGTCGACAACAATAGCAATGACGATACGTTTGAGATTTTGAAATCGTATAACGAGAAACTTCCGATCACCGTCCTGCAGCAGCGCAAACCGGGAAAGTCCGGCGCACTGAATTTGGCTTTGGATCGAGTTAAGGGAGATCTTATCGTCTTTACGGACGACGACATACGCGCCGAACCGAACTGGCTGAAAGCGATCGTCGACTGTGCCATCGCGCATCCGGGCTATGGCGTGTTCGGAGGCAGAATCGTCCCCGACTGGGAAAAGGAGCCGAAGGGCCGCTTTATCGATTGGATTCCCATGGGCTCGACTTTCGCGATCGTCGATGAAACGCAAAGCGGACCTTGTGACCCGACGAAAGTCTGGGGTCCTAACACGATCATTAGGCGAGAGTTGCTCGGAACGAGCGTCCGTTACCGCGAAGATATCGGTCCTCTTCCAGGGAAGATATTTGCCATGGGTGAGGATGCGGAAATCATCATTCGTCTCGCAGCGAATGGCGCGAAATCCTATCGATGCGCAGAGGCCGTGGTTCATCACTGGATACCGGCATCAAGTGTCACTGAGGATTGGGTGCAGAAACGAGGCGAACGGCTTGGTTATGGCATGCCGGCGCTCTTTCCCGACGAGATACCTGAAGGGGTGAGGCTAAGCGGAGTTCCACTACCGATCTGGATCGAAAGCGCGCAATGGGCATTTCGGGCAGCCATGCTTTATCTCCTGCCGCAATCGAAGAAGCGTTTCTGGGCTATCTGGAAATATTACTACATGCGTGGATATCGTGCTGGAATTCGCCGGTATGCGCCCCAGACACTAGCCCGGTGATCGATTGGCCCAGGAGGCGGTAGTTTGAAACTCTCGGTGCTCATCAATAATTTCAATTACGGTCGCTTTTTGCGTCCATGCATCGACAGTGTGTTGTCGCAGGCCTACCCCGACTTCGAAGTGGTGGTGGTCGATGACGGATCGACCGACGATTCCCGCCAGATCCTTGCCTCTTACGGCGAGCAGATCCTGACGGTATTGAAGGAAAATGGTGGCCAGGCCTCGAGCTTCAATGCGGGCTTTGCGGCGGCAAGCGGCGATATCCTCTTTCTCCTCGATGCCGATGATGGGTTTCTGCCCGGCAAACTTGCTCGTATCGCCGAGATCTACGATCGCAATGAGATCGACTGGTGCTTCGATCGGGTGACGACCGAGGAAAGCGACCTGCCGCCTGCAACGCTGCAAGTGAGACTGTTCGACAAGCGGGACACGCTTCGCAGGGGCGGCTTCCCCTCACTTCCGGTTCCGACATCGGGCTTGAGCTTCCGCCGCCACCTGCTGTCCCAGATCCTGCCGATGTCCGTTGCAACAGACGTCGTCCTCAGCGACAATTATATCAAGTTTGCTGCTGCCTTTCTCGGCCGCGGCGCGATCGTCGAAACACCGCTGACGTTTCAGCGCATTCATGAGTCGAACCGCTACACGGGCACAAGCAGGGCAAAGACGCTGCGCCCGCGGATCATGATCGCGACTGGGCTGGAGCTGGCACGCCGCTATGACGGGCTGCAGGCACTCGGCAAAAGCCTCGTGGCCGGCGGAATTGCCGAAACGACATCGCTTCTGAAGCTCCGGAGCGAAGCTCGCAACACGGTGGCCGGCGGTCCGTTCGGCGATGCTGCCGCGACCGAAGTGGCCTTGATGGCGGCGCGCAAACGTTTGGGAAATATGCTGCGGAGAGGACAGTCATGAGTCAGCAACAGACTTTTCCGCATTCATCCGTCGGCACGGAAGCAGGCAGCGCACCGCTGAATATCGCCGTCGGCGTGCTGACCTATCGACGCCTCGACGGGATCGCCAAGCTGCTCGACGTGATGACGCGCCAGGTCAGGCATCCGGATCGTCTCTATCATCTCACTATGGTGATCGTGGATAATGATGCGGCCGGCAGCGCAAAGGCCACAGTGGAGGGTTTCGGCCAGACAGGTGCCTACGACCTGATCTACGTCATCGAACAAAACCAGGGCATACCCTTTGCGCGCAATCGCGCGTTGGATTCAGCGCCCCTCGGCACCGACCTCTTCTGCTTTCTCGACGATGATGAATGGCCGGTCGACGGCTGGCTGGACGCGATGCTGGAGACAAGAGAGAAAAACCGCGCCGATTGCGTCTATGGCCCCGTCCAACCGGTCTATCCCGAAAACCCGCCGGAATATTTCATCAAGGCAAGGGTGTTCGAGCGCAAGAAGAACAAAGACGGCCAACGCATTTCTTATGCCGCCTCGAACAACGTCATGTTCGACTATCCCCTGATCCGCTCATGGAATCTGCGTTTTGAAGAGAAGATGCGCTTCACCGGGGGCACGGATTATCTGTTCTTCAATCAGGCCATTCGCCGTGGCATGCAGGTTTTCTGGGCTGATAAGGCGCTTGTCCATGATATCGTTCCTGCCAGTCGGATGACGTGGAAATGGGTATTGCAAAGACAATACCGGCTCGGCAATACCTTCGCAGTCAGCGAGGTCCTGCATGGCAACCTCAAGCGCCGGATCTATCGCGCGGCCTATGGCGCCACGAGAGTCGTGCTTGGACTGCTCATGCTGCCGGCGATCTTGATTTCGCCCTATTGGGGCATGCGAGCCCTCACCCATGTTCTGCGCGGTGCGGGCATGGTTAATGGAATTCTTGGACATGCATATCAGGAATACAAGCCCAATGCCGCTCTCTGATATTGTTTGCAAGAGCGCCCTTGGAAGAGTTCTGACCCTTATTATCTTCCCGATGAAAACTCATGAGTGATTGACTGTCCATGAACTTCAAGGCTTCAACCAACCGGGCCAAAAAATGCTACACTTCTACTGAACTATCGTGACACAGCCGCTATTCGAACCGAATGGTTTTTCGCGCTTCATCGGTCAAATATAGGAGATGCCTGTCTATGGCTGAGAAAAAATTGAAGGTTCTCGCTGCCTCGTCGGGAGGCGGCCACTGGGAGCAGCTGATGGCGATGCGCGGTGCATTCGAGGGCTGCGATATCGTCTTTGCGACGACCATCCCGGGACTGCTTGCAAAATACGACATTCGGGACGGACTGGTCCTTCCCGATTGCAGCCGCGACTCGATTACCATGTCGATCCGGTGCTTTTTCAGCGCCTTCTCCATCGTCATCAAGCAGAGGCCAGACGTCATTATCTCGACCGGTGCGGCGCCCGGGCTTTTTTGCCTGCTTGCTGGCAAATTGACGGGCAAGCGGACGATCTGGATCGATAGCGTCGCCAATGTCGAGAAGCTGTCCCTATCGGGTAAATTGGCCGGCCATATTGCGACGCTCTGGCTCACGCAATGGCAACATCTGTCGCGGCCGGATGGCCCCCATTACGCTGGAGCTGTCCTTTGATCCTTGTCACCGTCGGAACACAGCTGCCGTTTGATCGCCTCGTCAGGTCTGTCGACACCTTTGCAAAGGAACTGTCCAAACCGGTTCTGGCGCAGATCGGCAGAGGCAGTTACACGCCACAGAATATGAAATGGATCAAGAATATCGAGCCTAAGGACTTCGATAACGTTTTTCGCGATGCAACGGTCATCGTCTCTCATGCGGGAATTGGTACAGTGCTCACGGCCAAGCGTTTTGGGAAGCCGATCATTCTCGTTCCCCGACAGGCGGCGCTCGGCGAGCACCGAAACGATCATCAGCTTGCCACGGTCGGCCAGCTCGCAGGCCGACCGGGTATCTACGTCGCACATACCGATGACGATCTCAGGAACTATCTGCTTGAAGAGCTGGATAGCCCGTCTCACGAAGATTCGTCGGAGGCCGGCCGGGCTTCGCTGGTCACCTACTTGAAAACCTATATTGCGGCCGTCTGACCTGGAAGCCGCTAAAATCTGTGACGGATTTGAGAAATCTTTTCACTCTCCGCAATTGTTGCCGGCGATATGTTTGACGAGTTCAGGCGCGATGATTTTGGAGGCCATATCGGGCTGAGGATGCACGCCGTCGGGAATTGCCGTGGCCAGGTCATCCGGTGTAAGACGCTCCCAGTTGGCCCGGTGGTCGACAAACTCCAGACCACGTTTTTCCGCCTCCGCCTGATGTGCAGAGACATAACTATTGACGAAGGGGCGGATCAGCCCACGCAATCCTGAAAACGGATTCATGGCCATGACGATGATCCGCGCTTGCGGCAGGCGCTGCTGGAGCTGGTCGAGAATGTCGCCGATATTCTTTCGGCTTTGAGCAAGCGACACGAATCGATGCAATGTTGCATCATTGGCGTAGAGTTCAATTAGGATGATATCCGGCTGCGCGGCAACCACGCGATCAACTTGGGTAAGGGCCCATAATGACGTCTCGCCGCTCTTTGCAACACTCTCGACTTTCACGGGCCTTTGCAGGCAGGCTGCAAGCCTTGTCTCGAGAGCGGGCTGCCATCCCCCGCGAGCCGTTAAGGATGTGCCGAAAGCCACTATTTTCAGCGGCTGAGCGCCATCGGCATGGCCGTTTTTGACCGCTGAAAACATTACCAGACACGCCAGAAACAGAACCAATCCATAAGCCGATCGCTTCTCAGTCGGCGCCCCTCGCCAAGGCAGCAAACACATCATGGGGAGACCTTGCAGCAGGCTTGAGACAATTTGGTGAAATGGCCGCTCATGCCCATTCGAGCAAGGCGAAACTATCCAACCTCAGCCTGGCGGATGATACCGGCTGCTTTGAGATGTTAAGGCTCCTAACGACCCGAAACAGCCGCCAATCACTCCTGGCGAAATACGTGTTGCATCTGATCGGTCAGCGGCTTCGTCAGATAGGATATCACGGTCCGGTCGCCGATCTTGATGAAGACCTCGGCCGGCATGCCGGGATAGAGCTTTATCGTCTTCAATTTGGCAATGCTTTCAGCTTTCGGCTTGACGCGCAGGGGATAGTAGCTGATGCCCGTGCGCTCATCCTTGACGATATCAGGGGCGATTGAGGTAATCTCACCGCTCACATCAGGCGTCGTGCGTTGATCGAAAGCGCTGAAACGCACATCGACGGACTGGCCGACGTGAACCTGATCAATATCGCGGGTGGCGACTTTCGCCTCGACCGTAAGTTCGTTATTTTCGGGAACGACGAGCATCAACGTCTGACCGGGATCGATAACACCATTGACGGTGTGAACCGAAAGTTCGTGAACTCGCCCAGTCAACGGTGCGGTAATGTCGAGACGGTGCAGCTGATCGACTGCGGTTCCGCGGCGCTCTTCATATTCGGCGATCTGCGCCTCGACGTCGGTCAGGTCCTTTGCAATTTCCGAACGACGATCCTCATCCAGCTGGATCGACTGGCGATCGATCTCGATTGCCTTACCTTCGGCCTCCGCCTTAGCTGCGATTTCCTGGCCGCTGTTGCCCTGGAGATCGGCGCGGGCGCGCTTGAGCGTATTCAAACGCTGGAGCGTGACGAGGCCTTTCTTGTAAAGCGTATCAATGCCTTCAAGCTCCTGTTCGATCAAGCCCAGGGAATCGTTGGTGGCGTTGATCTGAACCACCAACCCCTTTACCTGCTCGGCCAGTTGATCCTTGCGGGATGCCAGCTGGCTCTTCATTCCGATGAGCGCCGTCCTGCGACTGTCGAACAATTTCTGCTCGCCATCGAGAAGCTTCTGCGCCGAAGTGCTGGATGTCAGATCGCTGATGTTTTCCTCGACCTCGAACGATTCGGCGCCGATCCGTTCCGCCTTCAGACGGGCACGGCGCGCATAAAGCTGAGCGAGCGTGCTTTCGACAATCGAAAGGTTCGCTCTGGTCGTCGTCCCATCGAGCCTGATCAGGACCTGCCCTGCCGTCACATGGTCGTTTTCCGAGACCAGCAATTCCGACACGATACCACCTGTCAGGTGCTGGATCTTCTTTACATCGCCGTCGACGACGATTACGCCCTCGCCGATGACTGCGCTCGACAGCTCTGACGTCGCCGCCCAACCGCCAATGCCGCAAACGAGGGCTATCGACAACACACCGACGACGGCAACATGCCGATTGAGGGAGCGTTTCGATTCACTGATAACCTTGATCACAATCTTCCTTCTGGCCTATTCGGCCGCATTTATGCCGTCGACGACGACTTTAAGCTGAGCCACGCGCTCGGCAATCGGCGTACGCGCCGCTTCCGGCCGGCTGACCCTTGCCAGAACTTCCTCTTTGGGACCGAACGCGATCATACGGCCTTCCTGCATCATCAGCACGAAGTCGCAGACTGCCAGAACGCCTGACCGATGTGCGATGACAACGACAATGCCGCCGCGCGCCCGCACGCTCATGATCGCGGCACTCAGCGCCCGCTCGCCTTCTTCATCGAGATTGGAGTTCGGTTCGTCGAGCACGACGAGGAATGGCTCGCCGTAAAGCGCTCTTGCAAGCGCGATACGCTGCCTCTGGCCGGCCGAAAGCGCAGCACCGCCTTCGCCGATTTCGGTTTCGTAACCGTTCGGTAGACGAAGAATAAGATCGTGAACACGCGCCGCTCTCGCTGCGGCAACCACTGTCTCAGGCGACATCTCCTTCGCGAAACGGCAGATATTCTGCGCGACGGTCCCCGAGAAAAGCTCCACATCCTGCGGGAGATAACCGATATGCCGGCCAAGCGCGTCGCCATCCCACTGGTCGAGTGCTGCGCCATCGAGACGAATGGACCCTCTGACGGTCGGCCAGATACCCATCATCGCCCGCGCCAGCGACGACTTACCCGAGGCGCTGTAACCAATGACACCAAGCGCGCTCCCTGCCCTTAAGCCGAAGCTGATATCGGAGATGACCAGGCGCTGACCCGCCGGCGGTCCACTCGCCAAGCCCTCGACCGTGACTTGCTTGGTAGGAGCCGCGAGCGCAAGGGGGGCTGGAATCTCAGGAATGGTTTTCAGCAGGCTCGAAAGCCGCGCCCAGCTCTGCTGAGCAGAAACGAAACCACGCCAATTTCCAATCGCCGCTTCGACAGGCGCCAGGGCGCGCGAGGTCAATATCGAGCCCGCGATGATAATTCCCGAAGAGGCCTGCCCTTGAATGACCAGGATTGCGCCGGTCGCGAGCGTTCCCGATTGCAGAGCAATACGGAAAATCTTCGACAAGGTCGCATATCCGTTGCCGACATCCGATGCCTGCCGGGTGATCGTCCGATATTCACTGTTCTTGCGGTCCCAGATTTCGGCCATCGTGCCTGCCATACCCATGGCGTGAATAACCTCGGAGTTGCGGATCGAGGTCTGCGCGAAGGCATTCCGCATATTGGCGGAGTCAGACTGCTTTTTGGAGAGCGTACGCGTTCCCTGATTGGTCATGAACGTCAGGATAGCGAGAACCAGCGATCCACCGATCGCGATATATCCGATCGCCGGATGAAAGAGGAAGCAGATCACGATATAGAACGGCAACCAGGGCAGATCGAACATCGCTGTCGGCCCCATACCGGACAGGAAGGTTCTGATCTGGTCGAAGTCGCGCAACGGCTGAAGCCCGTCTCCGCCGATTTTGACTTTCAACGGAGCCTTGATCAGCGCGCGGAACACACGTCCGTTCACCATCTCGTCAAGCGCACCGGCAACACGTACAAGCATCCTGCTTCGCAGAACCTCGAACGCTCCTTGAAAACAGTAAAGCATTAACGCAAGTATTGCCAGGACAACCAGCGATGGTATACTTTTACTAGGGATGACCCGGTCATACACCTCAAGCATAAAAAATGAACTTGTAAGGTATAGGATATTAATAAGCGCGCTTGCTATTCCGATGAAAACCAGCCCCCCCTTGCATTTCTTTAATGCTTTGGATGGCTCGCTGACATCAGCTGCTGAATTCTGAAACACGAAATAATCCCTCTCTTACCGCATCGCACGAAAGCAAATATGCCGGCGCAACTCCAGCTCCGGGTCCACGCCCGATCAATGACACGACTGCATTGGACCCCCGACACCGGCGCCGGACCCGCTTGCAAGCCCACGACCTATTACATGAATCCAACCAAAAAGTGGCCAAAAACTCCAATTTATAACGAGCGGTTTCAGGGATTCTGTCTTGACGCTACGCTAAATATACCAACCTGAGCAAGTGAAAATCGCAAATTGCCCAACAACGGCGCAGAGAGATGAACGTATCGCGCGCATATGTGCGACGATTACTCCGGCGTTAACTTTAAATTCAATCTATAGTTCATTTTTCCTTTGAACGGCGGAACTATTTTTTTATCCGCACCTTCGACCGCCGCGACACCCCTTCATCATCAAGCTTTCAGATGTTGAACAGCGGACCGGCGCTCTTTTTGGCATGATTCAAACCAGCAGGTGCGATGCTTGGCTGCTATGGAACGCGTCCACATCGATATAAACGCCGAGCGAGTCGGTATCGATGTGAGAAGCGCCGTCAGAAATCTTATATTGGAAGGATTCGCTGACCTTTCCGCTGAGACCGGCGATTTTCACCGCATCGACCGTATACGTGTAATCACCATCGCTCTCCACATGGATGACGCCATATTTCCCGGTCAGCGTCAGGCCATGCTTATCCACTGCACTGTCACCGAAGCGACGAAGCAGCACGGTTCCATTGATTGCGCTATCGTTTTCGAGGAGGTTGCCATGATAGGCGCTGCCCGTATCCGTGGAGATCTTCAGGCTGTCATGGGCTGCGACAATCTTGGGAACGGCGACGGTGGGTGCGGTGGAAACCTGCGCTTCAGTCGCGGGCGCCGGAGTGCTTGTCTGCGTCGGTGTTGACGGTTCGACATGCGGCTCCACAACCGGTGTGGTAGGCGTCTCACCGTTGGACGGGGTGTTGCCAGTCGCAGCGTCGAGTTCGGCCTGCGCTTGCTCCAGCGTTTTATTATCGTTGATCAAAAAGGTGCTCTGGAGGGCAATTGCGACCGGCATTGTCAACGTCGACACCACGCTGTCGATGACATTATCATGAAAAGAGCCGGATGCAGGCCTGTCGACCTTCAGCGCTGAAGACGACAGGTCGTCAAAGACATTACCATGAATATCGATATCGATGCGTGTATAACTTGGGTAACCTGCAGCGCTGATCGACACGCCCCAGACGCCGTCATGGATATAGTTTCCACTGATATCATAGTTTGTCGCATTGCCCTGATCGCCAAGGCCGATACCGTAGGACCAACTATAGCCGCCGTATCCCGAGATGTCGTTGTCGTGGATGGCGATATTCGTGCCCGCGTTGGCACCTATCCCGAAACCGCCGCCGACCACGGTGTTGTCCTCGACCGCTGCATTTACAGCCCGAACAAGCACCAGAACGCCCTTTGCGCTGTTGGTCTCCGTTTGCTCCAGGTGGTTACCCTTGATCAGGATATTGCTGCTGTCGTTCAACTGAACGGCGTCTGCCGCAGCGCCTTGGCTGTTAATGACCAGGTTATTGACGATGGTAACGCCAATCACCCTATCCATCCAGATGCCGTCTCCATTCACCCCGGAAATCTTGCTGTTCTCGATGGTAATGTTCTGGCTGCTCTGGAAGTTGACGGAACCGGGCTTGCCGGCAAGTCCGGTATTTTCGACCTCGACGTTGCGGACGATCCAGTTAGAGACATTTCCCGCATATATCGCCCCACCGCCGGTATCAGCAATCTTGATGTTCTCCACAATGATGTTTGACGCTTTCGATCCGTGGATGCCGTCATTGCTACTGTGAATGACCGGCGCATCGCCAACGCCGTAACTACCAATGGTAATCGGAGAGTTGACAGTGCCGGAGTATTTCAGGTCGAATTGTTCGTTAAACACGCTTCCGGCGGCAAGCAGCACGTTGTCTCCCGGCTTTAACCTCAAGGATTCGACTGCGGAAAGCGTCGCGAAAGCCGACTGCTCGCTCATCCCACTATTCTGATTGGATCCCGTTGCCGAATTTACATAGTAGACGGTCACGCCATGATCTCCCAAAGATACTCGAAAATCTTTTACCTGCGGACCCCTCTCTGCCTCCTGAAATGGAACACTAAAATGCGTTCTATCTCGCGATAATTCTTACATCCTCTACAAATTATCTTCGCTTCTCTCATATTTCGCATTGCAAAAAAAGTTGCGCTGCACAATTATGAATAAGTTGGCTGACATCAGCGGTGACATTAAGACTATCTTCCAGGACACGCATATTAATTTGCGAAACTTGCGCCTCGAAAGAAACGTTACCCGATAAACATATGTGACAAGAGCACGACATCAGTCACTTCGCCGAAAATCATGAGATCGAGCGGGAAACGAAACAATACAGCGATGTCACGCCATAGCCCGTAGTGATTATATCAATATCTCATCTGCACACCTGAACCTAAGCGTATTTTTATAAATTACCTTTGCATAAACATCATTATCTCCTCAAGAAAAATGGATTCGTATCTGTCATTCGACATTTCCTCTTATTTTAAACGTAACAATTCCCTGGCGTTTCATTGCCTATGCGAGTTCAAGGTGTGTCATTATTGTACAATACACCCGAAAAACGTTCACTTGCTGTTAATTACACCCTTGACTCTCAGTATTAAGATATCCTTAATCGGGCGGCTCGCTAAAGGTCAGAATTGACCTAGCAAAGAACAATTCAAGGAGAGAACCGATGGCTGTTCACGCAACCGACGATAGTGCAACATTCCTGGAAACTGACGCCATTTCAGGAAATCTGCTTTCCAACGACTCATCCGATAACGGACACCTGTTCCTGCGCGCCTTTGATGGCGCGAGCGTTGGCGCCAAGAGCGGCAACAGCCAGGTCACAGAGATCCAGGGCGACTACGGCACCTTCTTCGTCAAGCCTGACGGTAGTTACACTTATGTCCTGAGCGACGCTGCCAAGGTCGGCTTCACCAATGGTGAATTGATCCAAGAGAAGGTCTCGTACAAGATCTCCGACGGCAGCGGTCATACCGATTTTGGCCTGTTCACCCTGAACATCCAGGGCGTAACCCAGGTAAAGCCGATCGCCGTCGACGACCACTACAGCTTTACCGAGGGCGACGCCATCGGCGGCAACGCCCTGGACAACGACATTGCCGGCGACAATGGTCATCTCTTCCTCCGCCAGTTCGATGGCAAGGCTGTAAACGGCGATCCGAGCGCAACGACCGACGTCGCCGGCGCCTACGGTACGTTCCATGTAAAGGCGGATGGCTCATTCACGTATGATCTGGCAACGGATATCGCTCCGGGCGATCACGTCACGGAAACCGTCCAGTATTACAAGATCTCGGACGGCGAAGGCCACACCGACGCCGGCATTCTGACGCTCAATATCACGGGCACGGATTTTGTCTCCGGCGCCAGCGTCTGATCGTCAACAACCAGTCAAACAATGCCCGCCGCGCAGACGGCGGGCATTGTTTATGCAAGTTGAGCTCCTCAAGAGAATAGGTGCTCAGCTGTCGGCGACCAGATGGACCGCTAAATTCAGCGGTGTTCGGAACTGCCTCCAGAACAGCACGATTATATTCCATCGGGCGTTGGTGCAGTGCCGTTTTGGAGCTTTGAACTGCCTTTGAAAACGGCTTCGGTGATTTACTTGCTGCAACGCTGTCGGAACCGCGCCGTAGCAGCCTCTCCAACGCTCGTCCAGGTTTGATCGAAGATTGGACGAAGCTGTGGGCTGATCTCTTTTATCGTGGCGTTGACCCTGCAACGATCGCCCAGTTTCAGCATCGTCGTGAGATCGCTATCGAGCGCACGCTTTGCCGCGGCAAGCGTTCCATCGGTAAAATCGTTCCAGAAATAAAACCGCGTCAGAATCATCACCTGGTCGTAGGGCGCGAGCACGACCGAACGCTTCATCATCTCTGCGATCGCGACCGGCTCTTCCGCAATTGTCGACTCCACGGCCGCAAGGCGAAGCCAAAAATTGCTGTTCGTCGGCATGCATGAAAGCGCGTACCGCAGATACTGGCGAGCACTCGACGCCGCAACGGCCCAGGCGTCGTAATTGACATTGACATTCTGCCGATCGAGTTGCGCCAGAACGAGGGTTACGCCAGCAGCCACGATGTCTGATCGACAATAATGTCCGTCAACGACGTCGACACTACGCAACGCATATTTGGAAACGACATCGTCCGCGACCGTCTCTCCACGCTCGATCCTTTCGGCGACGATCGAGATGCTGGCCGTTCTTATCGAAGCGGAGAGCTCTCGACCGGCCAGCACCCCAAAGAAGACGGTGACAATAACGAAAGCGATCCCGGCAACCGAAACGACCTGACCGCGGAACATCAGCTTTCGGTGTAGTATCGCGAATAACGCTTATAATAATACTCGCTCGAACCGAATGTCCGGTAAAGCTTCATCTGCGACGGGTCGACCTTGGTCAATATAGTGCCGACGCACTTCGCATAGAGTTCCGGCTCGGACAGCAGGGTCGACTGCACGACCTTGCGCGATGTCTTTCCCCACTCGATAACGAAAACCACCGCATCCAGCTTCGAATTGATGGCGCGTGCATCCACAACCGGCGCCAAGGGCGGCAGGTCGACAATAATATAATCGAAGCTTTGACGTGCCGTTTGAAGAAGTTGATCCATGCCGCGTGACGCAAGCAGCTCCGACGAATGCGGAACACGATACCGTGCCACCGTCGGCAAAAATGCGAGCTTTGTTTTGGGATCGAGAAGGATCAGATCCTTGAGCGGGCGGCTGTCGACGATCGCCTCGAGCAAGCCGGCCTCGGCATGGCGGCCGATCGCCCGGGTAGCACCAGGATTGCGCATGTCGCCGTCGATAAGCAGGCAACGCGCACCCTGCATTGCCAGGAGCTTGGCAAAGTTGATGGATGTCGTCGACTTCCCTTCGCCGGGCAAGCTCGACACGACGCCGATGACCTTGCAGCGCTGGTCGGCAGCACTGAGGTCGATGGCAATCTTCGCGCTTCGAAGCGTCTCGGCAAATGCCGAGAGCGGATGCTCCTCGACATAGGTCGTGGTCTTCCCGCCCCTGGCGATGCTTCGCGGATTGCCGGGATCAACGAGCGTCGGATCGTCGACGTTATTTTCAATCAGCGGCATGACACCGAGAGACTCGACATCGAGCACGTCCCGGACATCGTCGCCGGTGCGGAAAAACCGATCCCGGAATTCGCGGAAGGCGGCTATACCACTACCAAACGCACATCCCACGAACATCGCGAAGGCCACTAGGAGAGCTCTCTTCGGAGCGCTCGGCTTCGTCGGCGTCTCCGCTGTCGTGATGATGCGCGCAGCGGTAATCGGGAAGCTCTGCTGTTGAATTGCTTCCTGATAGCGCGTCAAGAAGCTCTGATAGAGATTCTTATAGGTATCGCGCGTGCGCTCCAGCTCGCGAAGCTGCACCTGCGTTTCGCCCGCCGTTGCGGCAACGCCCGTCGCCTGTGTCACACTGTCGCGCAGAGAAGTTTCCCGCGATTTCGCGACCTGCAGCTCGCTTTGGTAGCTTTCGGCGATGCGATTCAACTCATCGAACATGAGCCTCTTATATTCTTCCATTTCCGCACGAAGCCGAACCGCCTGGACGTGATCGGGACCGAGCCGCGCCTCAATTTCGGTCTCGAGCTTGGAAGCTTCCAGATATTTCTTGCGCAGGTCGTTCGAAATGGAGCTGTCGAGCACATCCGTGACGATCGCATCGGTCTGCTTGGCGTCGATGATCGACTTGACGCGGGCATATCGTGCCTCGGCCTTCGCTGTCTCGGCCTGCGCGTTGATCAATTGGGTGTTGATCTCGGAAAGCTGCTGTTCGCTAATCAGCGTACCGGATCCGGCCTCGACAAGCCCATGCTCGCCGCGGAATTTTTGAACCGCAAGGTCGGTGTCCAGCGCCTGCTGTCGGAGCTCTTCGATGCGCTCCTGCAGCCATTGGCCGGCCCGGCGCGTCGCCTCGTATTTCGAATTGAGCTTGTCGACCAGATAGACGTCGGCGATCCCTGCCGCGATATCACGCGCCAGGCCGGGCGACTGCGCGGTATAGCTGACATCGAGGACGTAGGAGCGGCCGACGCGTTCGACGTCGATATTACCTGCGACAGTCTCCGCAGCGCTTCGCCGCCTCATTTCCGGATCGGGGGCGACGACCGCATCATCGGCAAACCACGACCGAAAATTCATTAAGGATTTCAACGTTGACACGGAAAAGAGCGAGGTTTTCGGTGCCATGAACTCCGGATTGTCGACGAGTTTCAGCTTGTCGACGACAGCATAGGCGATGGTGTCAGACTTCAACAGCTCGACCTGACTGAGGACAGTACCTTCGTCATCGTCCATCTGGCCGAAAGCCGCCAACTGGTTGATCACCTGACTATCGCTGCGGTCGATCAGCACACTTGTGTCGGCGGTGTAAACAGGCACCGACGTCAAGACATACACAATGCCCAGAATGGCGAAGGCGAAACCGCACGCCGCAACCATCCGCCACTGTCGGCGGGCGATTGCGATGAGCTTGTCGAAATCGATGAAGTCAGCTTCGTTTCCAGTATCGCGGGAGGGGTCGATACGCGGCGTAAGTTTATCTGGCGATAGCAATTTCGATCTCCAACAAAAGCGTCAAGCGCTAAGATCTACGGGCAATTCCAGCTATTGTATGACCGGGACACTCTGACTCGTCGACTGCGTCGGATCGGTGGACGACTGCCCAGCCGCTCCGATGCTGACGATCGTCGTCGTTGAAGTCGACGATGAATCATCTGCGCCGGCATTCGAAACCTTCAGCGTACCCGCAGTTGTGACCGCGCCGTCGAACGGCGTACCATCGTCCGCTCCAGGCCCGGTTTGTCCCACTTGCCCGTCATTGCCGATGCCGGATGCGGCAGCTGCAGCACTTCCACCCGGACCGAGCGCCGCGGTGCCGCCTTCAGCCAGAACCTTCGCAAAGGCGGCAAGGAGCGGCGCAAGATCCGGATCGGTGCTCGCCGCCTCGGCGACGGCCTTTTCGATGGCTAGCTTGAATAGTGGATCCGTTACCTGGCAGCTGTTTGCGGCCCGCCCAAGACCGGAACCGATAGCGGCCATCTGTGCGGCATCGGCTTTCTTGGCCTGCTCGATCACCAGCGACAGCGCGTCATTGCTGCTCCCAACCAGTGCGCGGACGCTCGATGACAAAACCAGCGGATCGGACATATCAAGCAGAGCGGTGGGGTTGGCCGTAAATCCATTGATATCGACGAAAGTCACGCTTGAAAGCTTGACGCAAGCTGCTGCAAAAGCGCTTGAATTCATGCTGGCAAATATTGCGACGACAATTCCGCTGTACGCAAGCTTACGATAAACACCTGAACTTGCCATAACCACAGTCCTTCATCAAATCCGCAATATAGGTCGCCGGCACTGATCATTCGCGATCGATGCCGGCGACCTATTTCAATCAATTTCCAAGATCCTGTACCGCGTTGCGGGTATCCCTCGTATCGTCGGCCACTCCGGAAACAGTGGATGATACCGAGTTCACGATGTCAAGGAACTTGACCAGTTCAACAGAGTCCGAATTGGAAATATAGATAATATCCTTGTCTTCCATCTTGAACTGCTGAACAGCAAACAAAGTTGCCGGGTCGCGCATATTCGCACGGATGATCACCGGAACCATTTCACCCGTAAACCTCGTCGCGTCCACGTGCATCGCTGCAACCGTTTTCCTGGGGACAAGGCGGTAGAGCAGGACCTGAGCCGGATCGGCGCGGTCGTCGCGCAAGCCGCCCGCCTTGGCGATTGCCTCTCCAAGTGTCAGATCAGACTCTTCGAAATCGAAGCGGCCACTGACGCCCGCGGCGCCGAGCGCAAGATATGTGCGACGCTCATGATCGATCGAGATCGTGTCATCGGGCGCAACATAGATATTTTCGGCCGGGTTCTTCAACAGCGTCGTGTAGGCGACGGTTGCTGTCTTTCCGCGACGCTGCAGCGTCACATTCGTTTCGATATTGTTGGTCGTCAAACCGCCCGCGGCGGAAATGACATCCAGAACGCGCTCGCCGGCCGGGCTGATCTGGACGCGCTGGGGATTGTTGACGTCACCGAGCACGGCAACCTGACTGGAGCGGTTTGTGGTTGTCGTAATAACCACCTGCGGCTCGATCGCTCGGCTTGCCAGGCGATCCTCGACGTCCTGCTCCACGGTCTCCTTCAGGCGACCGGCAGCCGGAACCCGACCCGCATAGGGAATTGTGATCGTCCCATTTCTATCGATGGTCTGCTCCGGCAGCGAGATGTAATTGCCGGGTCGGCTACCTGCGTCCGATGGGATGAAGAGACCGCCGGACTGAGCTTCGAAGATGGCGACCTGGACGACGTCGCCGTAACCGAGCGGAATTTCAGGCGCCCCGCCTCGACCACCACCAAACCCTTTGAACGAGGTCGGCTGGGGAGCGGTAAAATACGACAAGACGTTTTTGCTGAGATCAATCAGGGCGTAGTCGATACCGACGCGACGCTCCTTGGTTGTCACTTTCACGGCTGCATCGCGATCAACATCTTTGTGATCGGGACCGGATCTTGGCAACGATGTGCAGCTTGCCAATATAGTCGTTAGCGCTACAACAATGGCGACGCGTGTACTACCGATACGAGAACAACCCATAGAATACCCTGCGTTTACGCCCCTGAAGCTACTGCCCCGCAATCTGACAAAATACAAGACAATCCCCGATCAATAACACTGAAAGCCGATTAACATTCCCCTAACTGTGGCAGGCTGGCAACGCCGAGCCCTGTAGGAAGCGAAAACGACTTCGGTCCGACTTTTCTTGCATCGCAACAAATCCGAAGGCTGCACCCGCTATAAAATTTCTAGGGTTTCAGAGTCAACCGTTCGCACCTGCACAATCGATCTTTTCCGAAAATCTTATTAAAATCCATCCGTTTAAACTTTACTGGTTAACGGCCGCTCATAAGCCATGTCCGCCTCTCCGTTGCTGCGTCCCAGACATATCGCGACAACGGCACTCAGGAAGGCGGAGAAAAACACCGCAAAACCGGGTATCTGCAGCGAAAAATCGACCGCCGCATGAAGGGCGACCAAAACGCTCGCCGCCAGGCCAAGAAGAACATAATGCCTGAGACGCCGTCTTTGGGCGAACCCGCGCCGGAACACTCTGGCAAGCACCGAGAAGGCAAGGACCGCTGCAATGGGGAACAATATTCCGAGACCCAGAAATCCTTCGAGATAGAAATTATGCGCGCGGTCGAAGACCCCGAAAATTCCGCAAGCCGGATCGCGGTAGGCGGAAAACACGGTCCGGAAGGTTCCGAGCCCCGTTCCCGTCAACCAATGATCCGAAATGGCACGCCATATGCCCGGCAGAATGCAAAACCGATCATCATCCTCGAGTCGCCGCTCCTGCGCGCGCAAAATCGCCTGGCCTGCAAACATCGTCAGTAACACTACGACGAAACCAATCGCCGAGAGGAGTATCAGCAACGAACGCCATCTTGGCGCCGGCCTTAAATGGCGCCTCGATCCGTTCCAATTGAGGACAAGCCATGGAAAATAGATGAGAGCGGCAACAAAGGTCGCAAATATCCCGGCGCGCGAGCGGCTCAGCATCAGCGCGGTGAAGCATGCGCACAAGAGCAGGATGTAGATCCACGATTTCAAGAGAAGCGCGTTTCGGCCCGGTTCGCCGGGCGGATAGTTCGAATAGGCACGAGCTATGTCCCTGACCAGGGTCAGCATCAGCAGCGTTCCAAGCCCGAGGAAGGTCGCGGCGGTATTGCGGTTGACGAAGACTGTAGTCAGGCTGTCTAGGTAGGCGCGTTTCTCCACGACGATTAGGATGTTGGGAAACAGCAAAAACTGCAGCAGGCCGAAAACAGCGACAATGCCCGCCGTAAGCCCGAGTCCCGTCAGCACTTTCCGCGCACGCTGATCGGTATCGCATAAGAGCAGCCCGGTCAGAAATGTGACGAAAGGCAGGGCGATCCACAGGATCGACGCAAGCGTGTCGGCCGGTTCGACCGAGATCGCTGCGTACTGGACACTTGCCAGATCACGCGCAGCACTCCAGGCAGGATTGGCCAACCAATTGGAAGGCAACTCGACGGTCTGGATGAACGTCCAGCCTGTCAGCACGACGAGCAGAAACAAAGCGATGCTGAAAACCGATCTGGTCTGCCTCGGCTCCCCGAACAACAGCGCGGAAATAATCGCCAGCACAAACATTCCGATCGCAGCGAAGGCGAAGGGAAAGGGCGTGACGCTTCCGAACGGAATAAGAGTCAATATCACCAGGCAAATGAAGACAACGAGGATCACCTCCCGCATGATCTGCCTGTTGATGAGGTTGGATAACATTTGAATCGCTCACCGGCAGCAGCGGGAATGAGGGGCCTACAGCCAATACGATCAATATTCCCGTACTAACATAAGTTGCATATCAAGCGCCTGCGTGTTAAAGTGCAGCAGAATTCCACATCATTTAAAATTGTCGCGAAACGTTTAAATCAATCGAGACAACCCCTGGCTATGCTCCTTGAAGCAGCAGGAACGGGACAGACGTTCTGCGGCCAATACTTGGCAGATCACTAAGTCGCCATGCCATTGACTGAGACCAAAGGCAAGCCTGATCTCAATCGGTTGCCCGTAACGGGGATTTAAGAGATGAAGAAAACAGTCGTTACACTTCTGGCGCTGGCCTTTACAGCAGGCAATGCATGCTCGGCATTTGCCGCCGGTCCCGCAGGTTTTGCCCGCGGTATGACCGGTAATTCGGCGGTCAGTTATATCTCTGAAAAAGGCAAGATCATTCCACCTTTCGCCCAGGTGCTGTTCTGCGCCCAGAACCCGACCGAATGCCGCGATAACAATGGTTTGGCGGTCGTTGCACTGACGGACACGCAAATGCTGCAACTGAAGGACGTCAACTCTGCCGTCAATCGTACGATGATCGGCCGGAACGACCCCCGCAACGAATTGAATGGCGACGTCTGGAAGGTGAATGTGCGCAGCGGCGACTGCGAAGATTTCGCATTGACCAAGCGCAGCCGGCTGATAGCGATGGGCTGGTCGTCGCGCGCTCTGCGGATCGCGACGGCATATACGCCCTCCGGTGAAGGGCACGCGGTCCTCGTCGTCAGAACCGACAAGGGCGATCTCGTGCTCGACAACAGGAAGAGCAGCATCAAGAACTGGCGCGATACCGATCTGCGCTGGGACAAGATTCAATCGGGAACAGACCCCTATGTCTGGTACCAGCTATAACGGCCGAGGCAGCGACATAGATTGATTGATCCTGTTTCCGGATTGAAGTCGAGCCTGCTCTGACGAGCCGCTCGACTTGTCATATCGCCCACATAAACCTATGTTTTGGCTGTCGACGGGCTAACCGGCAGCGAACTGCGGTGCCCGGAGTTCGATTTTCGATGTGGGTATCAAGCGATCTTCGATATTGTCTTTTCGCCCAGATTGAGTATGACGAACGTCATGCTGCGACGCAGCATGACGTTCTACTCTAATGATTTGAGGGAAATATGCGCATCACGATGATTGGATCAGGCTATGTCGGCCTCGTTTCAGGCGTTTGCTTTGCGGATTTCGGCCACGACGTCATCTGCGTCGACAAGGATCTGAGTAAGATCGAAGCCCTTCGCGAAGGCCGCATTCCGATCTACGAGCCGGGTCTGGAGCAACTGGTCGCCGAAAATACCAGCACCGGCCGGCTGTCCTTTTCGACCGATGTCGGCGAAAGCGTCCGCAGCGCCGACGTCGTGTTCATCGCTGTCGGCACGCCGTCCAGGCGCGGCGACGGCCACGCAGACCTTTCCTATGTATACGCCGCTGCACGCGAGATTGCCACCTATGTGGAAGGCTTCACCGTTATCGTCACCAAGTCGACGGTGCCGGTCGGCACGGGTGACGAGGTCGAGCGGATCATGCGCGAAACCAATCCCGCGGCAGATGTCGCCGTCGTTTCCAATCCGGAATTCCTGCGCGAAGGTGCGGCGATCGAAGACTTCAAGCGTCCCGACCGTATCGTCGTCGGCCTGAACGACGACCGGGCGCGCGAAACCATGACCGAGGTCTACCGCCCGCTCTATCTCAACCAGGCCCCCTTGGTCTTCACCACCCGCCGCACCTCCGAACTGATCAAATATGCGGCCAATGCATTTCTCGCGATGAAGATTACCTTCATCAACGAGATCGCCGATCTTTGCGAACGGGTCGACGCAAACGTCCAGGACGTTTCACGCGGCATCGGCCTCGATGGCCGTATCGGCTCCAAGTTCCTGCATGCCGGCCCGGGTTACGGCGGCTCGTGCTTCCCCAAGGATACGCTTGCTCTTGCCAAGACGGCGCAGGATTACGACGCGCCGATGCGTCTCATCGAGACGACGATCTCGATCAACGACAACCGCAAGCGCGCGATGGGACGCAAAGTCATTTCGGCCGTCGGCGGAGACATTCGCGGCAAGAAGATCGCGATCCTTGGCCTGACCTTCAAGCCGAATACCGACGACATGCGCGACAGCCCGGCGATCGCGGTCATCCAGACCCTGCAGGACAACGGCGCGCAAGTGGTCGGCTACGATCCCGAGGGCATGGAAAACGCCCGCAAGGTAATCGAGAACATCGAATATGCGAGCGGACCCTACGAGGCGGCCGCTGGTGCGGATGCCATTGTCATCGTCACCGAATGGAACCAGTTCCGCGCGCTCGATTTCAATCGCCTGAAGCAGTCGATGCGCGCTCCGATCCTGGTTGATCTGCGCAATATCTACCGCAGCGACGAGGTCCGCAAACACGGCTTTACCTATACCGGTATCGGCACCAACCTTTATCAGGAAGCGACCGGCGCCTGAGATAGCTCCGTGAACTTTTATTGTCCTGACGCCGCGGAGCATAATCCGCGGCGTTTGGTTTTGAGCATGACGCCGAAAAGTGTAGGCGTTTTCGGACGACACCATGCTTGCCGATTTAGAGGATTCCGACCCGCGTCCCCTTTATCGTCAGCACGGTCAGCCGGCCCGTCGCCGAAACCGCAGTGTCGATACCAATGCGTTGCGGCCCGAATGTCGGGATTCGTGCCGGCGTATGCCCGTGGATCACGAGGACAGGAAGCTGCGGCCCTTCATCCAGGAAGGGCTGACGGATCCACATGAGGTCGCTGTCTTTCTGCTTTTTGAGGTCGATGCCCGGTTTGATGCCCGCATGAACAAAGACGACCCTTCCTATCCGCAGCATGATCGGCAGCGATTCCAGGAATTTGATATGCCGCTCGGGTATCATGGTGCGGATGACGCGGGCAATTGTTTCGCTTCCGGCCGCCGATTCCAGCAGATGCTCGATGTCGATACCGTATGAGTGCAGCGTCTCCGTTCCGGCAAAGCCGAGCCATTCGAGAATGCGTGCCGGCTTGCGGTAGAGTTTGACCAGTTCCGCGTCGTGATTGCCGCACAGGACGAAGCGCTGAAATCCCGGCGGCGGGGTCTTGCTCAGGAACTCCAGCACCGCACTCGAATCAGGCCCGCGATCGACATAGTCGCCGAGCATGACGATGAGTTTCGGTCCCGGGATGCGCGCGGCATCCTCGACGATGCGGCGATGCACCTCGACGAGCTCGTTATAACATCCGTGAACATCGCTCATCGCGTAGACCGCAGCGAATTCGCCTTCGGCAAACGTCAGCCGAGCGCGTCTTTTACGGTTGCCGGCCAGTATCGGTATGTGTTGTCGCCACGGCGCTAGATAGTTAAACATGGAACCCATTTATGAGACCCGACCGAATGGCGGGTTGCGGAAATAATCCATCTCTTATCCATCGCTGAAACGGCATGAGGCTCACTGTTCATAAGAATTTGGCCTGATCGCGGCCCCACCGAAGTTGTAACCCGAACCAATTGCCACATTCAGAGTGACATAGTTCTTCGCCGTTTGCTGCACCGCCTGCGCCAGGTTGGCCTGACTGGTCACGGCTGAACGCTGCGCATCCAGCACATCAAGCAAGGATGATTGTCCATCCTTGTAGCTCCCGATTGAAAGCGCAAGAGTCTCCTGCGTGGTCTTCACCTGCGCCCGCAGCGCCTGAATGGTTTGCGCGTCGCGGTGAACGGACGATAGAGCGCGCTCAATCTCTTCGAGGGCGGCCAGAACAATCTGCTTCCACGCAAGAGACTGCACCTTCGCATTGGATCTCGACATCTCCACATTCGGGCGCAGCCGATCACCACCGAAAATTGGCGGGTTGAGAGCCGGCCTAAACAACCAGGTGGTCAGGCCACCGGGAGCGCTACCCGCTTGTTTTATGGATGACGGCGAGATCGAACCATTGAGAGTGATGCTCGGATAAAGCTGCGACTCGGCAGCGCCGATATTGACCGTTGCAGCGGCGAGGTCACGCTCCGCCTTGCGGATGTAGTCATTCATGCTTGGGAGGGTGCTGCGGTTAATAATACGCTATAGTTTGCTATATGATGATTAATCCGGCGTTAAGCCGGCGATTATTGCGTTTCTCGCGACATTATCGGCTAATATTCCTCAAATGGAGGAGCCACAGGCATCGGATTTCCACAGGGGTGACCTTCGAGAAGCTGCAAAAATCAACTATAACGAGAGGCCGCGGGAAAAAATGAACGTTAAAGCAGATCGCGCTTGACGCCCTTGCGGCGCAGCATAATGATGGCGCGTTGCGAGCGTGAATGACATTCTTGGTCAGGAATCTCAGATCCAAAACTGCGGGGTGCAAAGTGGAAACTGCGGTTGATTCGAAGCTTATCGAGGCGATCACCTACGACGAAGACAGCCGGCATCTAAGGGTCTATCTGACCAACGGTCAGAGGCGAGAATATGAAGGCGTTCCCAAGGGTGTCGTCGTCGGTTTGACGATGGCGGCATCGCCAGGAAATTTTTATATGAAGGCAATCCGGGGCAAATATCCTCCCCGTCCCTAATGCCTTATCGAGAACGGATGATAGTATCATCGTTCCAGCAAAGATGCGGGACCGGCATTCGCCGGTCCCGCAAATCAGTTTCCCGCCAGCACTTGCATAATTCCTTAAATCGGGATCGATTGAAGGACAAATTATGCCGCACTTCAAAATGCTACGGCGTCGTTTGCGTGTCTAAAAAGACGCGGCGCTGCCGCGGCGCGCGGTCAATAATTGCCGAGGAAATCGCGAACCGCATTGATCTCGAGCGGCGCAATTTCGTGACCGCCGGGGTGCCAGACCTCCCTGACCTCCGCCTCTCGGTCTTTCAGATGCTCGGACAGCGCCTCGGTCATGGAGACGGGAGCGATCGGATCCCGTCGTCCCGCCGTCACCAGCACCTTTCTTCCCACAAGCGTTACCTGGGCTTCGGGTTGAAACGGAATGAGCGGGTGCATCAGAACCGCGGCATCGAAGATACCCTTCTCGATCAGCACGTTGGCAAGAATATTTGCGCCGTTCGAGAATCCCAGGCCGAGAATCTCGGAAGCCCGGTACTCGTCAGCGAATGCTTTGACGTAGGCAGCCATCTTCTCGGTCGCGCGCGAAAGGTCGGGCATGTCGTAGACCCCTTCCCCGGTGCGGCGAAAGAACCGCGCCGCGCCGTGTTCGGAAACATCGCCGCGCGGGGAGAGAATCGTCGCTTCCGGCAGCAGGCGCCGACCGAAGTCGAAAAACTGGTTTTCGTCGCCCCCGGTGCCGTGCAGCACCAGCAGAATAGGTTTATCAGGTGCACCGGCATGCAGCCGGTGCACATATCCAGTTTCGGTCATATCGCCTCTCCTTACGCTTCGAGCGGCTGCAGGTGCTGCTCGAGCAGCGCGCGAAGATGGGCGTGCTGCTGCGGCAGTTTCAAGGCTTCGCCGAGATGGGCCGTGTCCTCGTCGTGGTCGAAACCTGGCTCATTGGTCGCGACCTCGAACAGCACGCCGCCCGGCGTGCGAAAATAGATGGCCCAGAAGTAGTCGCGGTCGATCACCGGCGTGACCTGATAACCCGTGTCCATCAGCGCCTTGCGCACTTCGAGCTGCTTCTCGCGGTTTTCGACGGCGAAGGCGACGTGATGAACCGAGCCGGCGCCGGGAAGCGCGCGGGCGATGTTCGGCATGGTCTCGAGATCGATGAGATGCGCGCCATTGCCGGAGGGCTTGATCAGCCGCTTGACGCCGTCCCTTTCTTCAGCGACCTGGTAGCCCATGAACTTCAGGAGCTCGGCCGTGGCGCCCTCGTCCCGCAGCCGCATGGCAACGGAATGGAAGCCGCGAATAGCGTGATCCTCACTGATGCCGCTATGCGTCCAGGGCTGGCGGTTATCGTCCTCGACTTCAACAAGTGCAAAACCGTCACCGTCGGGACCGGAAAAATTCAGGCGTTTCTCGCCGAAACTTTCCTCAGCCTTCAGGCCGCCGACACCAAGCGCGGCAAAGTGATCGCTCCAGAAGCCGATCGAGCCTTGCGGAACGGAAAACACCGTCGTGCCGACCTCGCCTGTGCCGGGACGGCCCTGCGCCATCTTCGGGAACGGGAAATAGGTCATTACGCTGCCGGGTGTGCCGGTCTCGTCACCGTAATAGAGGTGATAAACGTCAGGCGCGTCGAAATTGACAGTCTTCTTGACGCGACGCAGACCGAGCGCATTGGTGAAAAACTGGTTGTTGGTGCGGGCGTCCTGCGCCATCGACGTGACGTGGTGCAGACCCTTGATCTGATCGAGCATTTGAGACCCCTTTTCATGCCCGCCGTTGCGGGCTTTCGATGAGGCTAAGATGCGCGCTGAAACTCTCACGGAACAGACCCGCAGACCAAAACGCATTGTCTTCTATTAGTGAACGAACATCAGATTGCGTTCACACCTATGCCCCGTGGGGATCGGCCGGCAATTGCCAGTCGATCGGCGCGCGCCCGCGCGACTGCAGGAAGGCATTTGCCTTTGAAAAATGCCCGCAGCCGAAAAAACCGTTATGGGCCGAAAGCGGCGAGGGATGCGGCGCCCTGAGCACGAGATGCCGCGTCGTATCGACGAAGGCGGCCTTGCGCTGGGCATAGGAACCCCAGAGCATGAAGACGACGGATTCACATTCATCGTTGACCTTGCGGATAACGGCGTCGGTGAAGCGCTCCCACCCCTTGCCCTGATGGGCCGCTGCCTGCCCCTCCTCGACGGTCAGCACGCTGTTCAGCAGGAGCACACCCTGTCTTGCCCAATGTTCGAGAAAACCGTGCCGTGCCGGCGCTATGCCGAGATCCGTCTCCATCTCCTTATAGATGTTGACGAGCGAGGGTGGTATGCGCACGCCCGGCCGGACACTGAAGCACAGCCCATGGGCTTGCCCAAGTCCATGATAGGGATCCTGGCCGAGGATGACGGCCTTGACGTTGGAGATCGGCGTCAGATCAAGGGCGCGAAAATATTCGCTGCCCTTGGGGAATATCCGCTTGCCGACCTGCTTCTGCGCGACGAGGAAAGACTTGAGCTGTTGCATGTAGGGGCTGGAAAATTCCCCCTCCAGCGCAGCCTTCCAGCTCTCCTCGAGACTGACGGATGGATCGCTCATCCCGGAAACCCTTCGCATATGACGAAATAACGGTCACACGGTTCTAGCAAAATCGATCTACGCTGCAATGCCCGTCGGCTCGGCAATAGGTCTACACCTTCAGAATTCGGAGAGAGGATTTGCGAGAGGCTGGCCGGGGCACCGTCGTCCGTGTTTAACTATATGATAGCTTCGGTATTTACGCCGGCAGGCGGCCTGAGTAGAACCTTGATTGTGAAATCGGAGCCATGTCTTCCTATGAAATTCGGCACGAGCGGCCTTCGCGGACTTTCAGTCGATCTCAAGGGGCGCGCCTCTGCCCTCTACGCCACCGCGTTCGGCAAATATCTGCTGCAGACCGGTAAGGCGCGGACCGGCGACGTCATTCTGATCGGCCGCGATTTTCGCGATTCAAGCCCTGAAATCTCGGGAAATTGTGCCGGTGCGCTTGCCGCGCTCGGCTTTCGGATATTCGACTGCGGCAATGTCCCCACACCCGCCCTTGCCCTTTATGGTCTCGAAAGCAACGCCGCATGTCTGATGGTGACGGGCTCACATATTCCGGCCGACCGCAACGGCATCAAATTCTATCGCCCGGATGGCGAGATCGACAAGGCGGACGAGGCAGCGATCACCAGTTTGGCAGCCGAGATCGAACGAACCGGCGAAACGGTAACGCAGGCGCCGACCGGGACGGAGGATCATGAAGCGATCTGCCGGCAGCTCTTTTTCGAACGCAATGCCGCTCTGCTTCCGCAAGGCGCGCTTGCCGGCCTGAAGATCGGCGTCTACCAGCACAGCACCGTCGCCCGCGACCTGCTGGTGGACGTTCTCGCTCATTACGGCGCCGAGATCACCGCTCTCGGACGTTCGGAGAGTTTCATTCCCGTCGACACCGAAGCCGTTTCCGACGAGACGATCGCGCTGATGAGGCGTTGGGTGTCCGACCACAAGTTCGATGCGATCGTCTCGACCGATGGCGACGGCGACCGTCCGCTGGTCGCAGACGAAACAGGCACGCCGCTGCGCGGTGACCTTCTCGGCCTCGTGGCAGCCAATTTCCTCGGCGCCGGCACGGTGGTGACGCCGGTTACCTCCAATTCGGGCATCGAGGCCGCGGGCTCTTTCGCCGTCCGACGCACCCGCGTCGGCTCACCCTTCGTCATATCAGGCATGGAAGAGGCCGTGACGGCCGGCAAGGATCATGTCATGGGCTTTGAAGCCAATGGCGGACTGCTGACCGCAACCGCCTTTGATATCAACGGCCGGAACGTGCGTGCCTTGCCGACACGCGATTGTTTTATCCCGATGCTCGCGATCCTGTCGCTCGCCGCCATTCGCAGGCAGCCGCTTTCGGCCGTTGCCGCCTCTTATCATCTGCCATTTGCAGCCGCCGACCGCCTGGAGAGTTTTCCGGTCGAGACGAGCGCAGCGCTGATGCAGTATCTGCGTGCCTCTGATGAAAATCTTTCGGCCTTCCTGCAGCCGATCGGCGAGGTGGCTGCGAAGTCCGACATCGATGGACTTCGCCTGACGCTGAGGGACGGCAGGATTATCCATTTCCGCCCGTCCGGCAATGCGCCGGAAATGCGCTGTTACGTGGAAGCCGAGAGCGAAACCGCAGCCCTGGATCTTCTGACCGCCGGGCTGACCCGTATACGAGACTGGGCGGAGATACCCGCTAAACATGCGACGAACACGCTTTTTTCAAGGAACCCGCCTATGACGCAGAAAATTGTTCCCGTGATCATGGCCGGCGGCAAAGGCACCCGGCTCTGGCCGCTTTCCCGTGCCACCGCACCGAAACAGTTCATCCAGTTCGTCGGTGACAAGACGCTGTTTCAGGAGACCCTCGACCGGGTTTCCAATCCGGATCTCTATGAAGCCGCGATCGTCGTCACCAATGAGGAATTCCGCTTCCTGGTCGCCGAGCAGGCCCGCGAACTCGCCATCCCGCTCGCCGCCGTCCTGCTGGAACCGGTTGCCCGCAACACCGCGGCAGCGGTGGCCGCCGCCGCTAACCTTGCCGGCGAGCTCTTCGGCAAGAACACCATCATCCAGATGCTCGCCTCGGATCACGAGATCCTGGCCGATGAGACCTATTTCGATTGCATCCGCATCGCCCGCGATGCCGCAGGCGACGGCAAGCTCGTGACTTTCGGCATCAGTCCGACGGAGCCGGCGACGGGTTACGGTTATATCGAAATCGGCGATGCGCTCAAAAATGGTGCGCACAAGGTCAAGCGCTTCGTCGAAAAGCCGGCGCTTGAGAAGGCCGAGCAGATGCTCGCCGCAGGCGGCTTCTACTGGAACTCCGGCATCTTCATGTTCCCGGTTGCGGAACTTATCGCCGAACTGCAGGAATATGCGCCTGACGTGCTGAAGGCTGCAAGCAAGGCCGTTTCGAAGGCAAGCCGCGACCTCGATTTCACCCGCCTCGACCCCGACCATTTCGCCAAGAGCCCCGACATCTCCATCGACTACGCGATCATGGAAAGGACCTCCAAGGCCGCCGTTGTCCCCTCGCCCTTCAAATGGTCTGATATGGGAAGCTGGGATGCCGTCTGGAAATCAGGCGCACGCGACGGTAACGGCAATGTCGCCGCCGCAAACACCACCGTGGTCAATACCCGCAACTCGCTCGTCATGACGCATGGCGTGCATCTTGCCGTCCAGGGCATGGATGATGTCGCCGTCATCGCCAGCGAAGACGCCGTCTATGTCGGGCCGCTCAAAGACAGCCAGAACGTCGGGCAATTGGTCAAGATGCTGGCGTCCACGTCCGCCACCGCGAAATTCACCGAAACCCATCCGACATCCTATCGCCCCTGGGGCGGCTATACCTCGATCTTCAACGGCGATCGCTTCCAGGTGAAGCGCATCTTCGTTACACCGGGCAAGAAGCTTTCGCTGCAAAAACACCACCACCGCTCCGAACACTGGATCGTCGTCAAGGGAACGGCCGAGGTGACGGTCGGTGAGACCGTGCGGATGCTGCGTGAGAACGAGAGCGTCTACATTCCGCTCGGCGAAGTCCACCGCCTCGCCAACCCCGGAAAGATCCTTCTCGAACTCATCGAGGTGCAGACGGGTTCCTATCTCGGCGAGGACGACATCATCCGTATCGTCGATGAGTTCGGAAGAACGTAAAATCGCAACCGGAGCGATGGTCGGGTCTTTTCCGGCGCGACCATCCTCGCTGTTGAATTTCCTCTTGGGGTTCTCGTAGAATGGATGTACCGACAGACATGACCGGAGATATCCCCCTGATGCGTACGTTGCCCGTCCTCGCCGGATTTCTTGCAATCATGGTGCCGGGAATGGCGTTTGCCGAAACGGCAAGCATGCGAACCGCAAGCGAGTCCGAAATTCGCCAGCACCTGCCCGGTACGTCCGAACTGAAAGAAGGCAAGAATGGCTACGAATATCGCGACGGCAATAAGAATGGCTACAAGATAAACAATGGCCAGGTGTGCGTCCTGTTCCCCAGCAAGAAGACCGATTGCGTCAACGTGAAGACCGACGGCAAGACCTTTCAGATGATCGACAAAAAAGGCGGCCGAACCAGATTCTGATTTGTGGCCGGCAATTTCCTTGCCCGGGCTTGTCTTCCCGCAGGCAAAATCATTTTGCGGGTGAAGTTGCACTGTCCTTGTCGAGAACGAAGTCGGCGATCAGACCCGAATGGTTCGAGCCGAGACTATCATCGACACGTTTCAGCGATGTCAGATGAAGCGGCGCGCGCGCAAATATGTGATCGATGGCGATCCCGAGCCGGCCGGCGCCGACCGGCCATGTTGCCGGTTCCGGCGTGATCGTCTTCAGCTTCTGGTCGCGCAGGAAAGCTTGGATGCTCGGAGCGATCACCGAGGAGTTGAAATCGCCTGACACCACCAGAGGGCCGTCGATTGAGCCGAGCGCTTTGGCGAGATCTTCCAATTCAGCCATCTGAAAATCGTCGAAGTATGGTTTAGTCAGGTGCGCTGAAACCAGATTGATGGTCTCGCCGCCGAAATCGACGCTTGCTATCACCAGCCTATTTTTTCGCAAACTGCCCATGCTTGCAACCTGCGGGCTGACGAACGGGCGTTTGGAGAGCACAAGCGTATCGCATGTATCCTTCCCGGTATCGCAGCCGATATGGTAGGGATAGGCCTTGAACAATTGCTGCAGGTGAAACGTCAACGGCTTTGCTTCGAGCAGATTGACGACGTCGGCATTCGACGCGATCACCATGTTGGTGATCTCAGTTGAGTTTTTCCAGTTGTCGATCGCGATGTTGAACGACATCAGACGGAAAAGCGGCGGGGTGTCGGTGCTTCTGTCGCCCTCCGCGAATTCGCGCAGCATGATGATGCCGTGAGCGATGAGAATAAGCGAGGCAATCAGAAGGATAAAGCCGTAGATCTGTCTCTTGATGGCCAGAATGATGATGCTGGCGGCGACGAACACGACGCCGAGGTGAAGCTGAAAGCTGTAGACGAAGGACAGAAGCCAGAAGTTCGTGACATAGCGTAACGATACGATCGCGATGGCAACGGTCAGAAACGCGCAGAGAATCCAATAAATTATATCTCTCATCGATCCTGACCTGCTTGCAGACGGCCGTCCGGCCATAACATGCGATCAGTTATGGTGCAATGCAACAAAACAGCCGGGAGCCGGCGTCCGGCAAAACAGCGGCGGATAGACCGACGGCAGCGGGGACGGTGCTGTGGCCTTCTCTTTCAAAGACCTATCGACTCGGCCTCTTCTTATCTTGTAAGTGGGGTCACTTGATACGGAATCGGCTCTTTGCCGTCGGCAGGGAGCCGAGAAAAGGTGGGAATGCGCTACTTCATTACAGGGACTGCCGGCTTTATCGGTTTTCATCTGGCCAGGCGCCTGCTGCAGGAAGGGCACGACGTCACAGGCTTCGACGGCCTGACTCCGTATTATAACGTCAAGCTCAAGGAGATGCGCCATGCGGCACTCTCCCAGTTTCCGGCTTTCAAACCTGTCATCGCTATGCTTGAGGACCGCCCATCGCTGGAAGCCGCCGTTCTGGAGGCCAAGCCCGACATTTTGATCCACCTCGCCGCACAGGCTGGCGTCCGCTACAGCCTGGAAAATCCCGAGGCCTATCTTCGTTCGAACGTCGAAGGCTCGTGGAACATCATGGAAATCGCGCGGAGCGTCGAAATCCGTCACCTGATGCTGGCCTCGACATCCTCGATCTATGGCGCCAATCCGACCGTCCCCTTTCACGAGACCGATCGCGCCGACGAGCCGCTGACCATTTATGCCGCGACGAAGAAATCAATGGAACTGATGGCGCATAGTTATGCCCATCTTCACAAGATTCCGACCACGGCTTTTCGCTTCTTTACGGTTTATGGCCCATGGGGCCGCCCGGACATGGCGCTGTTCAAATTCACCAAGAACATGCTCGAAGGCCAGCCGATCGAGATTTACGGCGAAGGCAATATGAGCCGTGACTTCACCTATATCGACGATCTCATTGAAGCGATCGTCAGGCTCTCGGCAATCGCTCCGAGCGAGGAAAATCGTCTTGACAACGTAGCTGTCGAAACGCTTTCGCGCCAGGCGCCCTTCCGCGTCGTCAATATCGGCGGGGGCAAGCCGGTCAGCCTGATGGATTTCGTCGAAACGGTGGAGAAAGCGCTCGGCCGTCCCGCCATCCGCAAGATGCTGGCGATGCAGAAGGGTGACGTGCCGCGCACCTTCGCAGCCCCCAATCTGCTCGTCGCGCTGACGGGATACAGGCCGGATACGACATTGGATATCGGCGTCAAGGCCTTCGTCGACTGGTATCTCGACGTGCGCGGCGAACTCGACGCTTAGAACAGGGTGACGTCCGAAGACCCCTCACACTTTTCGGTATCATGCGCTAGGTGTCGCAGAGGATGCGACAGGCCGAAGCCGGCCCAATGTTTCAGCGGAGAAACGTGACGGCGTCGACGGCAGCGACCGCCGTCGCAAACACGTAACCGACGACAACGGTCAGGCTCTGCGAATAGGTCTTGAGCCGGTAGCCCTCGCCCTCGACCGTAGCAGGGCCGCGCAGGACGAAAGGAACGCCTGGGCGCATGAAACCGGCGCGTGTCGTCAACGGAACCTCGGGCGAATGGCCAATGGCTGAGGTGTACATCAGGTCGCGGGCAAGGCTGGCTGGGCCGATGGCGAAGGCCGGCTCGGCGGCGGCGGTGATCGTCAGGGTCAAGGCGATGGTGGCAAGAGTTCTGTGCATGTCGAAGTCCCCGTTTGCGGATCGGCGGGCTTCATTTTGCCCGGCTCCAAACGATCGACGCGTCTGTCCACGCTTCGGTCGCTTTCATGAGACCACTCTACACATCAGTATTTTCAGGGTTTTTAAGCAGATCGGTCAAATTTTAAGAAATTTGATTTTCCGGTCGCACCGGTCGGGAATCCACGGAAAAAACGCGGAAATGCCGATGGCCTCGACGCTGCATCGCAGTCTACAGGACACGATCCAGCTTCTTGTTGATGTGCAGGTTCGGCATCAATCCCGCACTTTGCGCAGCATGATAGGATTCTCGCGCCGCATCGAACGAGATCGACCACATGATGGCGCTGAGCAGCAGAGCGATAATATAGATCTGAATACGCATCGAACTGCCGATACGGAAAGAGCAAGGCAGTTTTGTGTCAAAACATAGTCACAGGGATCACGAAAAAGTGGCGCGTTCTTTGTTTTGCAGCCGGCTGGCACCAGACATATTAGTGTCGTGAAAATTAGTGATATTGCACTGCTACCTGTTAGCAGCCGACCCCGAGGCTTGGTTCCTCTTCCCACCCCGAGAACCCTGAGAGGTCCGTTCCCACGGGCCTCTTTGCTTCTTTCCAAGCGTTTTTCCATAACTGTGAGATCGCCTGATCCGAATTGACGTTGGACCGCTGAACGGCATATCTCGATCCCAAACCAGACCACACGTTCCACGAGCAATGTCATCTTCTTGCCTTGGCAAATATATCAATCGATTGACTTACTTTTCGACTAATGTTACAAATTGCCATGACCCGAGAAGCTAACAGCCAGCCACCGGCCTCCGCCCGCGCCGAGATCGCGCGCCAGAAGATGCTGGACGCTGCCCTCGACGTCTTCGGCCGCTATGGCTTCGATGGCGCCTCGACGCGCCAGCTCGCGGATGCGGCCGGCGTCAACCTGCAGGCGATCCCCTATTATTTCGGCAGCAAAGAAGGTCTCTACATCGCCACGGCCGAATATCTGATGATGCGGATCAATACGCATGTCGGTGACATGAGGGCGCGCGTCGGTGCGCATCTGCTGGCGCTCGACGCTGCGGGCAAACCGCTTGGGGAAGCGGAGGCCCGCCATTTCTTGATCGAGATTTTGCAGACCATGGTGACGCTGTTCGTCGGCGGGGAATCCGAATCCTGGGCGCGTTTCCTGATCCGCGAGCAGATGGAGCCGACCGAAGCCTTCACACGGGTCTATCAGGGCCTCATGCGGCCGATGATCGAGGTGGGCCGGCGGCTGATCGGAGCCATCCTTCACGAGGATCCCGCCTCGGAACATGTGCGCCTTCGCACTTTCACCCTTCTCGGCAGCATTCTCGTCTTCCGCGTCGCCCACGCGGCCGTGCTCGCCCAGATGGAGTGGGACGGAGTCGGCCCGGAACAGGTGGAAACGGTGCGCGGCCTTGCCGCAGAGTTGGTCGATTGCATCGGCTCGCCGAAAGGAAGTGCAGCATGAAACGCATCCTTCCCCTCGCAATCCTTCTTCTCGTTGCGGCAGGTGCCGCCGGCTGGTGGTACGGCCTGCCCCAAAAGCTCGGCTGGTTGCCTGAGGCCAGCCGCGAGTTCGTCCTTTACGGCAATATCGATATCCGCCAGGTCTCGCTCGGCTTCCGCGTCAGTGGCCGCCTCTCCGAACTCCTTGCCGACGAAGGTGACGTCATCAAGAGCGGAACGGTCATGGCGAAGCTCGACGCAACCCCCTATGACTTCGCGGTCCGCTCCGGCGAGGCCAATGTCGCAGCCCTTCGGGCGACGCTCGACAAGCTGAAAGCCGGTCCGCGGCCGACCGAGATCGCCCAGGCACGCGCCGCCTATGACGAAAGTATCGCCGATCTCCGCAATGCCAACCTCGCCTATGACCGCGCCCGCCAGTTGCGACCGCAGGGGACGATTTCCGAGGCGAGCCTTGATCAGGCAACCGCTGCAAGGGCCATGGCCGCCGCACGTTCCGATTCCGCCAACGAGGCGCTGAAACTGCTGCTGGAAGGCTCCCGTGTCGAGGATATTGCCGCTGCCGACGCCCAATTGAAGGCGGCACAGGCAACACTCGCTTCCGCCCGCACTTCGCTAGATGACACCGAACTGCGCGCGCCGAACGACGGCGTCGTGCTCTCCCGCGTCCGGGAAAATGGCGCGATTGTTTCCCCCGCCGACACCGTCTTCGTGTTGTCGCTGACAGAACCCGTCTGGGTTCGCACCTATGTCGCCGAACCCGATCTCGGCCGCATCCATCCCGGCATGAAGGTTTCGGTCACCTCCGATACGGCGTCCAACAAACCCTATGAAGGTACGATCGGCTTCATCTCGCCGGTTGCCGAATTCACGCCGAAATCGGTGGAGACGCCGGAGCTCAGGACCGACCTCGTCTATCGCCTGCGGATTGTCATCGATAAGCCCGGCCCGGATCTGCGCCAGGGCATGCCAGTCACCATGCGTTTTCCTACGCCGACGGCGGACGAACGATGACCGCCGCCGAGACCGGCCGGGGCGACAAGCCGCTTGTCCGGATCGACGGCGTCACCAAGCGCTTCGACGATGCGCCGGCCGTCCTTGACGCCGTCTCCGGCGTCATCGGTGGCGGCGCGATCACCGGTCTCGTCGGCCCTGACGGCGCCGGCAAGACGACGCTGATCCGCCTGATGACCGGCCTGATGCTGCCCGACACGGGAGCTATGGAGGTTCTCGGCTTCGATACCCGGAAGAATGCCGCCGGCATCCAGGCGGCGATCGGCTACATGCCGCAGCGCTTCGGTCTCTATGAGGACCTTTCGGTACAGGAAAACCTCGACCTTTACGCCGATCTGCGTGGCCTGCCGAAGAGCGAACGTGCGAGCGCCTTCGACGAACTGCTCACCTTTACCGATCTCAAGCGTTTCACCGGCAGGCTCGCTGGAAAGCTTTCCGGCGGCATGAAGCAAAAGCTCGGTCTTGCCTGCGCGCTTCTGAAGAAGCCGCGCCTGCTGCTGCTCGACGAGCCGGGCGTCGGCGTCGATCCAATCTCGCGCCGCGACCTCTGGAAGATGGTTGAGAACCTGACGAAGGAAGGCATCGGCGTCCTTTGGTCGACCGCCTATCTCGACGAGGCCGAAGCCTGCGATCATGTGCTGCTCTTGAACCAGGGCAAGCTGCTCTTTTCGGGGAAACCGGCTGACATGACCGGCCGCGTCAGCGACCGGGTTTTCCGCGTCTCGGGCTTGACAGGGCGCCGCCGGCAGGTGCTCGCCGGACTTCTGCAGGCTGATGGCGTCATCGATGGCGTGATCCAGGGCGAGGCGATCCGCCTCGTCGCCGCCAAGGACAGGAAACCGGATATAGGCTCGGCCGGCGATGGCGCGACACTCACCCCTGCCCCGCCGCGCTTCGAAGATGCCTTTATCGACATGCTGGGTGGTGGTCCTGGCGGCCGCTCGAGATTGGCCGAGGCGCAAGAGCCGACGAAAGGCGAGGATGACCGGCCGGTGATCGAGGCCAAGGCGCTGACCAAGCGCTTCGGCGATTTCACCGCTGCCGACAATATCAGCTTCGATATCCGCCGCGGCGAGATCTTCGGCCTGCTCGGCCCAAACGGCGCCGGCAAATCCACCACCTTCAAGATGCTCTGCGGCTTGCTGAAGCCGACAAGCGGCGAAGGCCGCGTCGCCGGTTTCGACCTTCGCCGCGATGCCGCCGAGGCCCGCAACCACCTCGGCTACATGGCGCAGAAATTCTCGCTCTATGGCGATCTGACTGTCATGCAAAATCTCGAATTCTTCTCTGGCGTCTATGGCCTTCGCGGGCCGCACAGGCGCGAACGCATCGAGCTGATGGCCAGCATCTTCGATTTCGGCCGCCATGCCAGCCAGCCGGCGAAAGATCTACCGCTCGGCCTGAAGCAGCGCCTGGCGCTTGCCTGCGCTGTCATGCACGAGCCGCGCGCCCTCTTCCTCGACGAACCGACCTCCGGCGTCGATCCGATCACCCGGCGAGAATTCTGGACGCATATCAATGCGCTGGTCGAAAAGGGCGTGACCGTGCTCGTCACCACCCATTTCATGGACGAGGCGGAATATTGCGACCGCATCTCGCTGATTTATCGCGGACGTTCGATCGCGCTCGGTTCGCCCGATGAATTGAAAGCCCGGGTTGCAACCAAGGAGCAGCCGGACCCGACGATGGAGGACGCCTTCATCGCCCTGGTGCAGCAATCCGAGAAGGAGGATGCCGCATGAGCACCTCCTCCGGCCGGATGCGGCGTCTCTTGGCCCTCGTGCGCAAGGAAAGCTTTCAGGCGATTCGCGATCCGAGCAGCATCCTCATCGCCTTCGTGCTGCCGCTGATCCTGCTCTTTCTCTTCGGCTACGGCGTCTCGCTCGATACCACCCGCACTCGCATCGGCCTCGTGACCGAGGAGATGACGCCGCTGACACAGGATCTGTCGGCGAGTTTCCAAGCCTCGCGCTATTTCGAGGTCGCCGTCAGCCGCGACCGGCGCCTGTTCGAGGACGATCTTGTGCTCGGCAAGGTACGCGGCATTGTCGTCATTCCCGCCGATTTCACCACACGCTACACCGCCGGCAACCGTCCCGATATTCAGATGATTGTCGACGGCTCGGATCCGAACACGGCGAATTTCGTACAGAATTATGCGCGGGGCACCATTGCCAACTGGGAGCGGCAGAGGCAAGCGGACGTCGCCTCCCATAGTCCTGCCATCTCGGTCGAGCAGCGCTTCTGGTTCAATCCTGAACTGACTAGCCGCAATTTCCTCGTGCCTGGCTCCATAGCCATCGTCATGACGCTGGTCGGCACACTTCTGACCTCGCTCGTCGTCGCCCGCGAATGGGAGCGGGGCACGATGGAGGCGATGATGGCAACGCCGGTAACAGCGGTCGAGCTGCTCGCAGGCAAGATCCTGCCTTATTTTCTGCTCGGCCTCACCTCGATGACGCTCTGCGTGCTGCTTGCGGTCTTTCTCTTCGGCGTGCCGTTCCGTGGCTCCGTCGCTGCCCTCTATGCCCTATCGGTCGCCTTCCTGATCCCGGCGCTCGGCCAGGGCCTGTTGATCTCTACGGCAACGAAGAATCAGTTCCTCGCCTCACAGTTGGCGCTGATCTCGGCCTTTCTGCCGGCATTCCTGCTGTCGGGCTTTCTCTTCGAGATCAATTCCATGCCGACCGTGATCCAGTGGGTCACCTTCATCGTGCCGGCGCGTTACCTGATCCCCAGCCTGCAGACGGTGTTCCTCGCCGGCGATATCTGGCCGATGTTCCTGCAGGCGATCGGCGTGATGCTGACGATCGGCGTCATCATGTTCGTGCTTGCGGCGCGCAGCACCAGAAAGAGGATCGGCTGAGATGGGTTGGACAAGGCTTTACGCCCTGATCGTCAAGGAGCTGCTCGCCGTCCTGCGTGATCCGAAGGGCCGCGCCATCCTGATCGGCCCGCCGATCGTCCAGCTTCTCGTCTTCTCCTATGCCGCGACGCTCGAAGTGCGCAATGTCGATGTGATGATCCTCAACCGCGACAGCGGTCACTGGAGCCAGGAACTGATCGAGCGCATCGACGGCTCGCCGACTTTCAGGAAGATCGAGATTGCAGAAAGTCAGGCGGAGGTCCGGGTGGCGATCGACAATCAGACGGCCATTGCCGCCGTTGAGATCGGCCCAGACTTTTCCCGCAATATCGAGGCCGGGACGCCAGCCGACCTGCAAATGGTGCTTGATGGCCGTCGCTCCAACGCCTCGCAGATCGTCGCGGGCTATCTCTCGCAAATCGGCGCCGCCCTTGCCGCCGAGACACCGGCCGGCAAACGTGCCGGCGCCGACATCGTCTCGACACTGCCGCGCAACTGGTTCAACCCGAACCTCACCTATCAATGGTTCATGGTGCCGAACCTGATCGCCAGCATCGCGCTCCTCATCGGCCTGATCGTCACGGCGCTGTCGATTGCTCGCGAGCGCGAGCTCGGCACCTTCGACCAGCTGATGGTCTCGCCGCTGCGTATGCACGAGATTCTGATCGGCAAGCTGATTCCACCGATGATGATCGGCCTCTTCCACATCACCGTCTATATCCTGGCCGCCGTCTTCCTCTTCGAGGTGCCGCTGCGCGGCTCGCTCTTCCTGCTTTACGGCAGCGCGATCTTCTATCTCGGTTCGGTCGCCGGCCTCGGCCTCTTCATCTCGGCGCTGTCGATGACGCAGCAGCAGGCGATCCTCGGCGCTTTCCTTTTCATGGTCCCGGCTATGCTGCTCTCCGGCTTTGCGACGCCGATCGAGAACATGCCGGGATGGTTGCAGCCGGTGACCCTGATCAATCCGCTGCGCTATTTCCTGGTCGTCGTCAAAGGCGTCTTCCTCAAGGATATTCCTTTGAGCGAGGTGGTGAACCAGACGATCCCACTGGCGCTGATCGCCACTGTTACGCTCAGTGCCGCCGCCTGGCTTTTCCGCCGGCGGCTGGAATAACGCATTCCGACCCGGACTTTAGCGGCCTCACATAATGTGAACCGGCCGTCCAAAGCGTGACACTCTCCTGCCGGAACCTCGGATTGGCGCGGTCGTTACCCCAGTGCAATCCCCAGAAAAGGAGAAGCAAAATGTACAAGATTCTCGTTGTTTCCAGCGCCCTTGCGCTGTCGTCATTTGCAACCAATGCGCTCGCTGATGGAGCCGTGACCGGTGCAGCCGGCGGCGCCATCACCGGCGCAATCGTCGGCGGCCCTGTGGGTGCTGCCATTGGCGGTGTGGCCGGCGGTGTCGCCGGTGCCGTTGTCGATCCGCCGCCGCGCGAGGTCGTCACTTATGTCCAGCAGCAGCCAGCCCCGACCGCCTCCGTGGTGGTCCAGGAACCGATCGTCGTCGGCAAGCCGCTTCCGGCAGACGTCGTGGTGACGCCGGTACCTGACAATCCGAAATATGCCTATACGGTCATCAACAATCAACGCGTGATTGTCGAACCCCGCACCCACCGTGTGGTGCAGGTCATCGAATAATCAGGCAACCGAAGCCGCCCGTTGTGGTTCGGCAACTTCCGGCTCCGCTTCGGCGGAGCCTTTTTTCGTGCGCTCGCGCCACCTGCCGATCAGTGAGAACAGAACGACGGCGTACTCTGGCAACTCGAACCCCCGCGGCAGCGCCTCTATCGGAATTTGGTCGCCGTAAAGCTTGCCCTGCCTGAGCGATAGAATATGCACGGTGGAAAGCATGAGCCGATCCTCCATCGATTGACGGGATCAGCATCGCCGAAACGTCCGCTTTGGGTCCTTAAGAGACCGATTAAGGGCTACTAAAACTTCCAAGAGCTTTCAGCGCGGTCGCATTCCGGCCCGCGCCAGTCCTGCCAGAACCGGAACAAAGCGCCGCGGGTCCCTGGCCGGTTGACCGGCTTGAATTTTCTCAAGGGTCGCGCCGGGTGCGATCGCCTCAAGCGCATGCAGGTACTGCCGCGCCTCGGCCATGTTGCCGAGATGCGCATGTGCTGCGATCAGCATCCAGTAGGTCGGGTCGAAATGGGCATTGAGCGCCAGCGAGCGAGCGCCGAAAGAGACCGCCGCCTCGTAATTGCCGCGAAAGATCTCGGCCATCGCGATGCCCGTCAGCGAAAAACGCGCGTCCGGATCTCGCGGCCCCAGCATCAAGGCGCGGTGCAGACGCTCGAGCGCGTCATCGATATCGCCGCAGTGCAGGGCCGCGATGCCGGAGCATGCCGCGACGCGAAGATCATTGGGATTGGCGGCAGCGGCAGCCTCCAGGACGGCCATGCCGCCGTCGTAGTCCTTGCCCGTCTGCAGCAGCGCCATACCGCAATGGACCATCACCCGGGGATCGCCGGCCGAATGCTGGAGGCCGCTGCGTGCAAGCCTGAGGCATTCCGCCTTGTCGTCTTCTCCGAGCGGCGGCCAGCCCATGGTCGTGCGATGTTCGAGCGCCCACGCGGCAAGCGACAGGATCAACGCATTTTCCGGCTCGATGGCCAGGGCCTCGCGCAGCAGCGCATAGGCAACGGCATTGCTTTCGATCGACTCGTCGGTGATGGCAGCAAGCGCACGCAGATAGAGATCATAGACCGCGGGGCTGTTCGGCCGGTCTCGCCGCGATCTCCGGATTTCGGCGATCTCGATCGCCGGCTCGACGATCGTGGCAACGCGCTCGGTGATCCGGTCCTGGAAGGCGAAGACGTGGCTGATGCCGTCTTCGAAATGATCGGCCCAGAGATTGGCCGCCGAAAGGCCGTCGACCAGTTGCACGTTGATGCGCAGCTGCGCGCCCTCTCGCCGGATACTGCCTTCGAGCACGTAGCGCACACCGAATTCCCTGGCCACCTCTCGCACATCGACGCTGCGTCCCTTGTAGACGAAGGCGGAGTTCTGCGAGACCACCGAAAAGGAACGGAAGCGCGAAAGCGCGGTGATGATCTCCGCCACCACGCCGTCGGCGAAATAATCCTGGTCGGCGTCACCGCCGAGATTGGCGAAGGGAAGAACGGCAACCGACGGCGCCTGCGGCGCCACGGGCGCCATCCCGGCATTGTCCTGGCGCGGCAGGCGATAACCAACCCTGGGAACGGTGACGATCCACTCCGTGCCATCCGGGTTTGCGCCGAGAAGCTTCCTGAGCGTGGCAATCTGGACCGTCAGGTTGCCTTCTTCTACGGCAAGTCCCGGCCAGGCCCGCTCCATCAGATCCGCCTTGGTGACGACGCGGCCCTCAGCCTCCAGCAGCAAGCCGAGCAGCGCTACGGGCCGTGGTCCCGCCGCAACGGACTTTCCGTCCCGCCACAGGCTTCCTGTCACGGGATCGTAAAGGAACGGACCAAACGAAAGCCTTGAGCTGCTCATTGCCAGAGCATAGCGCGAAAATATTGCGGACTGAAAGCCGATGGTGCGCCGATGCGCTGGATAAGCCACCGTCGGATGAACGGCAGCTTATCCAGCGGACAGGGTCAAACCTTCAACTCGCGTCGCTCGCGCTCGGTCACCATCGCAAGGTCGAGCACCTTCTGCAGGTTGGCGGCGTGGCGGAAGTTCGGGTCCGGCTGGATGCCGCTTGCCACGGCCTCGGCAAAACGCTCGTAGTTGGTCGCCACCGGTTCAACCTCGATCTTCGTCCAGGTCGCGGTTTCGACATCCTCGCCGAGGCAACCATGCAGCTCCGAACCGCTGGGACGATGGATGACCTCAAGGCTGCCCCTCTCGCCATAAATGCGCAACTTCAACTCGTTCAGATGCCCTGTCGCCCAGCGGCTGGCATGGATGACGCCGAGCGCGCCGTTGGCGAAATCGACAGACATGGTGAAGCTGTCATTGGCATCGAGCAGATATTCGCCGATCTGGCCGCCCGGCGCCTTGTTGAAGGTCTTCAGCCGCGCAAAGACGTGATCGATGTCGGTCGCCGCGCCATAGGCGGCGAAATCGAGAATATGGATGCCGACGTCGCCGAGCACGCCGTTCGAACCATGGCCGGTGGAAAGCCGCCACAGCCAGGTCGATTCCGTGCGCCAGTCGCCCCAGGCGCGCGACACCAGCCAGCTCTGGAGATAGGAGGCTTCCACATGTCTGATCGTGCCGAGCTCGCCAGCAAGCACCATCTCACGGGCGCGCTGCAGCGGCGCGACGTTGCGATAGGTGAGGTTGACCATGTTGATGACGCCGGCCTTTTCGGCGGCCTCCGTCATCTCCAGCGCCTTTGCATAGTTCTCCGCCAGCGGCTTTTCGCAGAAAACGTGTTTGCCCGCAGCAATCAGCGCCATCGTCGTCGGGTGATGGATGCGGTCGGGCGTGACATTTGTCGCCGCATCGAATTCACCCCAGGCGATCGCCTCCTCCAGCGAAAGAAACCGCTTTTCGATGTTGAATTTGTCCGCGAAGGCCGAAAGCCGTTCGGAATCGGTGTCGACGGCGCCGACCACCGTCACGCCGTCGATGAGGGGGAAGCGGGCGAGCTGGTTTTTCGCCATCACCCCCGTGCCAAGAACGAGTAGTCGCATGGATGCTCCTCAGCGGTAACCGGCTTCGCCGGCCTGGTGCAGTCTCGGGCCGCGTTCGACGATCGGCTCCAGTGCTTTTTCTACCGGCACATTTGGAGCGTCGGTGATACCAGTCAACGCCCCCTCAGGGCTATAGGCCCACTTCACGCCGTTGATCAGCACCTTCTGCACATTGACGTCGTGATAGGTCGGATAGGTCTCGTGGCCTGGGCGGAAATAGAAGACGTTGCCGGCGCCACGACGCCAGGTCAGGCCCGAGCGGAACACTTCCCCGCCCTGGAACCAGGAGATGAACACCGTTTCAAGCGGTTCCGGCACCGAGAACTGCTCGCCGTACATTTCCTCGTTCTCGAGTTCGAAATGCTCGCCGATGCCGGCGGCGATCGGATGACGCTGGTTGATCGTCCACAGACGCTCGCGCTCACCCGCCTCGCGCCATTTCAGCGCGCAGGGCGTGCCCATCAGCAGCTTGAAGATCTTGGAGAAATGGCCGGAATGCAGCACCAGCAGGCCCATGCCTTCCCAGACACGCTTGGCAACACGCTCGACGACGACGTCGGAGACCGCGCCGTGATCCTTGTGGCCCCACCAGGTCAAGACGTCGGTCTCAGCAAGGCGGGCTTCGCTGAGACCGTGCTCCGGCTCCTGCAGCGTCGCTGTCGTCGCCGAGATACTTGGATCGGTGTTCAGCGCGTTGGCGATCGTCGTGTGCATGCCCTCGGGATAGATACTCCGGACGACGGCATTGGTATTCTCGTGGATATTCTCTCCCCAGACGACGGTGCGAATGGCCATGATGTGCTCCTGTAGAACCTGGAAGTATCGATAGGCGGGAAGTCAGGATTCAAAGCGCTTTGGAAAACGGCGCCGACTGCGCCTCGTCTCCTCCACGTCCAAGGAACACATAGACCTTTGTCAGTATTTTGACAAAGGGGAAAATTTACCGACTGAAGACGGAAAAACCGGCTGGCAATATAGCAGCAATATCAATGCAAAACCGCTTTAGAAAATAGATTGACGACTAAAACGCCAGATATAATCAACCCAAGCCCGACAATTGCTGGCAAATCGAGACGCTGCTTGAAGAAGACCAGACCTACCGAGGAAATCAGCACGATTCCCAAAGCGCTCCAAATCGCATAGGCGATACCGACGGGGATGCTCTTCAGGGTCAACGATAGGCAATAGAAGGCAGCCGCATAACAGGCGAGGACGAGTGCCGTCGGCCCGATGCGGGTGAACTGCTGCGACAGTTGCAGCGCGGTCGTCCCGATGACTTCGAGCACGATGGCTGCAAACAGCAGCCCGTAGACGGCGGCCTGGCTCATGGCGAATTCCTTTTCGAATTACTTGCCGGTCAGTTCGACAAGGCGATCGATGAGATCCCGCCTCAGAACGCCGCTGATATCATGGCTTTCCAATGTATCTGCGAACCAAAGTCCGTCGGCGGCGAAACGCACGACTTGTGCGTCGAGGGAGGAGTCGGTGCCGATATATTCCTCCGCCCGCGCCTGCACCCATTGGCGCCACCGAAGACGCAGCCGGGGTTCGGCAAGAAGCGCGATCGTCACCTGCGTCCAACTCCGGGAATCGTCGGGACGATCCTTGAGACCGGATACCGCCCTGAGATAGGCGCGGGTGAAGCGGCCCTGCGGCAGCGGATCGCCGCGCATCAATTCCTCCATATCGGCGTCGAACTTTTCGAGCAGGCTTTCAAACAGGGCATCGAGCAGCGCGTTCTTCGTCGGGAAGTGATGCAGCAGCCCGCCCTTGCTGACGCTGGACGCGGCGGAAACCGCGTCGAGCGTGACGGCGGCCATGCCTTCGCTGGCAGCAAGGCGCGCGGCGACATCCAGCAACTGCTGGCGCACGAGGGCGGGCTGCTTCTTGCGATGATGAGCGTTTGACATGCAAATTACAAGATACCGTCCGGACGGTTTTGTCAAACAGAATCGGCGGCTACCCCTGCTTCGGCATTATGCGCGAAATGCCGCGGCACCTTGATGACAGTTGCGATCATTTTCCGCCCGGTGCATGAAGAGGCCGGGGTTGGTCCAGACAGTGGGGATGGTTCGTGACGGAGAAGGTCACCACCTTATATCAGGCGATCGGCGGCGATCCGGTCGTGCGGGCGCTGACGCACCGCTTCTACGAGCTGATGGACACGCTGCCGGAGGCGAGCAACGTGCGCGCCGTGCATCCGCCGAGCCTTACGGGCAGTGAAGTGAAATTCTACGAATATATGAGCGGTTATCTCGGCGGCCCGCCGCTCTATACCGACAAGCGCGGCCATCCGCGTCTGCGCAGCCGCCATTTCGTCGCCGAGATCGGCCCTATCGAGCGTGACGAATGGCTGCTCTGCTTTCGCCGCGCCCTGGACGAGACGATATCGAGCCAGGCGTTGCGCGATCTTATCTGGGCGCCGGTGGAACGTCTCGCCTATCACATGCAGAACAAGGAATAGCCGATGCGCCTCAATGACCGTTTCGTGCCGCTGTTTTACTTGTTGTCGGGCCTGTTCGGCTTTGCCGGCGTGGCGCTTGCGGCAGCGGCTGCGCATGGCGGTGGCGATGCCCACCTGCTCGCCTCGGCCTCGGCAATGTGCCTGGCGCATGCGCCTGCCTTGCTGGCATTGGCGCTCGCCGCCGACAGAATCTATACCGCCTGGCTGGCCGGTTTGCTGATTGGCATCGGCACGCTGCTCTTTTCAGGCGATCTCGTTTCGCTGCGTTTTGCCGGTTCAGGCCTCTTCCCGATGGCCGCCCCGACCGGCGGTTTCGCCATGATGTTCGGCTGGCTGGCCGTTGCCGCCGGAGCGGTTTTTCGCGTCCGGGCCTAGGATTGTCGGTTCGGCATAGCGCTCTGCCGATATTGCTCAGAGGCTTAATGAAGGTTCACAGAGTAGATATACCATCCCGAGGAATGGCTGGGGCCCGCGGCTTGCTCCCTCTTCTCCCCTCGGGGAGAAGGTGGCCCAAAGGGTCGGATGAGGGGCCGCACGGCACGCCATCCATTATTGCCCTTCGCTTACTCTCAGTGCATTCGCGGCTTAGCCGCTCACCCCCTCATCGCCTCGCTATCGCTCCGGCACTTCTCCCCGCTGGGGAGAAGAGACCTGTGGCAGCGCCTCAGGCTCCTTTCTCCGCCGGAGTTGAGAAAGAGCAAAAAATCAAGATTTTAGCGAAGAGCCAAGTCGCTCTTAATCAACCGCAATTAGATCCCATCAACCACGTTGAAGCCTTCGAAAACAGGCGGTCCCTTGTAGATCGCCTTGTGATCGCCGGCATTGCGGTGCGCTGCGCGAAAACTCTCGGACTTCGTCCAGTTCTGAAAATCCGCTTCGCTTTTCCAGACCATATGCGAGGAATAGAGCGTATAGCCTTCCTCTTCGTTGACCTTACCGCGCAACAGGCGGAATTCGACGAAACCGGGCACCTCGGGCAGGCCGGAATCGCGGTTGCGCCAGACCGTCTCGAAATCGCCTTCGCTCCCGGTTGCAACCTTGAAGCGGTTCATTGCGATATACATGAAATCTCCTAAAGCATGTCGCGCAAAAGTGTGTAGCGGTTTTGCGACAACGACATGCGTAAAAACAAAGACCTAAAGTGCGATAAGCAAATCTGAAGGATTGCGACGCGCTTTAGACCTTCCTTTGGCCCGCTCTAGCCACACGCGAGGGAAAGGCGAGAACATTATCACCGCTTGCCGCCGCCAGGCCAAGCGGTCTTGTTGCCGCTTCTCCGGGCATACGCGCTTCCCAGGTCGGGAACAGCGTCACATTCTGGTAGATCTGCTGGCGTTCGGCATGCTGCTGGAAAAGTTCGTAGAGTTCGGGCACGAGGCCCTCGCCTGTCTGCGCGGCAAGCTTGTGCAGGCCGATCATGGTGAAGCCGTCGGGGCGCTGGTCGTTCATCGGGAATTGTCTCGTTCGTTCATCGTATGCAACGCACGCTCCAGGCTGGACTTGCTGCCGTTGCGAAGCGGGATGAAGGCCTTGCCGAACTTCTTGCAGCCGGTCTTCACGCGCAGGCAGGCATCGTGGCTGATACAGTCGATCGGGCAGAACACGCAGTCGACCGAGGGAAGGACGGTATCGATGCGGGAAACCGCTTCACGCAGCCCGCCGTCGTGATGAATGAGCTCGGCACCAAAATTGCTGCAGATCTGGCGAAGATGCGCCACCTGGCAGTCGCGTCCGCCGACATAGAGGAAACTGCGGCCATCCAATTTGGATCGCCCGGAGGACGCCTGGCCGGCGTCCTCGCCCGCGCTGTCGCGGACCTCCCGGTTCGAACCCTTCTTGCCCTTGCGAGCCATATGCCACCCGTTCGCTCGTTGATCGTCACACGATTCCTGCGTGTGCGAGCGGCACCTTATTAAACTTGATTTTTAGAGTAAAGTACAAAGTTGACTATTTTTATCATATTTTAACGAGCAGTGACTTGCACCGGAAAACTGTACGAGCGCGAGGATCCGGCCCAGCCATCCGGCATAGCGGGAAGATTACAGGCAGCGATCCGGGACATAACGGCACCGTCCACCTCGGCCAAGCCCGAACCTCGGATAAGCCCCGATGCGGTGATATCTCCGTTGCGGTTGATCGTGATGCGAACATTCAAATATGCAGAATCGCGACGATATCGCGATTCAATCCGGTCAACGCAACGGAACAGTCGCGAGACGATCTTGCCCTTGTAATTGGCTTCGGATGCACCGCCCGATTCACTCCTTCCGCCCGAGGTGCGTGAATTACTGTCGGAGTTAGCGTCTGCCTGCCCGTCCGCAGCGCCCTTGCGTGACTCCTGTTTGGCCTCTCCCTCTGAACCCTGTGCCTTCTTTGGGGGCTGCTTTCTTTCGACCGACTTCTTTTCCGCGGGCTTTCCCAGCTTCGGTTTTGGTTGTGGCGTGGCAATCTCTGCCGGCGCTTCCGGCTCGGGAGAAATCGCGGCCGCTTCGACGGGCTTGATCTCTTCCGACACGGATTGCGTCGCGGTTGCGGCGGGTGGTTCGGCGGATGTTGTCGGCATCTCCGGGGGTTGCTCCGGCACCACTGTCGACATTGGCTGCGCAACTGACGTTTCTGCAGGGATTTCCGATACGATTACCTCAGGTTCCACAGTCGTCACCGTCTCCGCTGACTGACGCGTCACCTCCTGCGTGGGCTGAACGGCCTCGACCGGCACAACATCAGTCCGCCGGACAGTTTCCGGTTGGAGGGCCTCCGGCTGTATTTCCGTTGTTTCCACTGGCTTGACCGTATCGGGTTCGACAGCTTCCGGAACAATTTCTTGCTGTATAGTCACCTCGGGCTCGCCGGCGGCGCTCTGATCGGCGTCAGAGCTGCCGAGCATTACGACGCTGATCGCTTCGCCTGCCTCCATCAGTGCCTCCTCCGGCGCCTTGGGGAACGCAATGATCAATGCAGCGGCCAGCGTCGCGTGGAAAATCAGCGAACTAACGCAGGCAAGCGCCACCCGTCGCCGCACCGGCGCCTTCTCGTCCTCCTGCTTTTCCACCGCCGCATCGATCGGCGGCGCAGAAACAGAGGCTGTCGATTCGGCTTCCGGATGTTCGGGAAAGGAGGATATCTGCGCGAACCGCGCATAGTGGACCACAGCCTCGCCGGCCGGCTGCCGCTGCACGCTGCGCAGGTCGGAAAGCTCATGGCCGGGATGCATGTTATTGTCGTTCAGACCGCCGTCAGCGTCCGGCTTCCCGATGACCACCTGTCTCGATCTGGTCTTCGCTGAAATTGCCATTTGTATGCCTCGGACAGCCTGAAACATGTCGGCCGGGGTTCATCCCCGGCGTATCCTCAAAGCGATTCCAGGAAAGGTGTGAAGCGGCTTTCCGTCCGGAATTGCGTAAAAAAACGGATAGAGCGGTTCAGCGCTTCCGTGAAAAGCTGAACCGCTCTACCCCTCGAAAGGAACGGAAATCTGCGAACGGGTGACGAGACCCTTCATGCATTCACCCGCCGCCGGGCCATCGCAGACCGGCGTGTCGTTGATGATGATACGCGTGACCGTCTCGCACTTCACATTCGGCATATCGAACTGGCGCACGCGCTTCTTGCCCTGCGGTAGATCGCGGAAGTCGAGCACGGTGATGCGGTCGACGGCATTCTTGTCGTTGAAGAAGGCGAGCTCGAAGGAGATCTTGTTGATCGGCGCCTGAAGATTGTTCTCGGCGATGAAGGTCATCATGCAGCCCTTTTGCGACGGCGCCAGAGCGTTGAGTTCGATATCGAGCTTGGCGGTTGCCGCATCCTGCGCCTGGCATACGCTTGAAACCGCCATCATCATGCCGGCCGCAACAGCCACAAACCTAACCGTCATCATCTTCTCCGCCATTGTCGCGAACCGCCGCCAGGCGGCTTCATATCAGCAATCTCAAAAACTTGACTGTATTAGTCTCCTATTGCATCTTTAAAAAACCATGAGTAAGAAAGTCAAGATAATTTTCATCACAACCGGGGATCCCGATCACCGGCCTCACGGAATTGCCAACCGAAATGATGGTTGAAAAGCCAGATAACTTTAAGCATGTGCCGCTGCAGAGCGAACCTGCAGCGCAGTACCGGATCGTCGAAAGCGCGGACCTTTTCCGCGGTACCAACGAGATCATGATAAGACACGACGGCTTGGTCTACCGCCTGAAGATCACCCGTCAGGGCAAGCTCATTCTCAATAAGTAGGGTAGGACATGACCGAACAGACAAGACCGGCGCCAGCCGAAATCCGCGCGTTTCGCGCTGACAATCCGAAGATGCGCGAGCGCGATATCGCCGCCCAGCTGAAGATTTCCGAGGCAGCCCTCGTCGCCGCCGAAACCGGCATCAGCGTGACCCGCATCGATGGCAGCGCGCTGAAGCTTCTCGAGCGCGTCGCCGGGCTCGGTGAAGTGATGGCGCTGTCGCGCAACGAAAGTGCCGTGCACGAGAAGATCGGCGTCTTCGAAAACATCAAGAGCGGCGCGCAGGCCGCGATCGTTCTCGGCGAGAACATCGACCTGCGCATCTTCCCGAGCCGCTGGGAGCATGGTTTCGCCGTATCCAAGAAGGATGGCGATCAGGAGCGCCTCAGCCTGCAATATTTCGACAAGGCCGGCAACGCCGTGCACAAGGTGCACCTGCGCGCGAGCTCGAATGTCGAGGCCTATCACGCGATCGTCGCCGAGTTGAAGTTGCAAGACCAGTCGCAGGAATTTGTCGAGGCTGAAACCTCGAACGCCGCCGATGAGACCGCCGACATCAGCCGTGACGAACTGCGCGACAACTGGAGCAAGCTCACCGATACGCATCAGTTCTTCGGCATGCTGAAGCGCCTGAAGATCGGCCGCCAGGCGGCCGTGCGCACTGTCGGCGACGACTATGCCTGGAAGCTCGACATCAGCGCCACGGCAGAGATGATGCATGCCTCTGTGAAATCTGGCCTGCCGATCATGTGCTTCGTCGCCAATGACGGCATCGTCCAGATCCATTCCGGCCCGATCTTCAACGTGCAGGCCATGGGTCCGTGGATTAATATCATGGACCCGAGCTTCCACCTGCATCTGCGCCAGGATCATATTGCCGAGACCTGGGCCGTGCGCAAGCCGACCACGGACGGCCACGTCACCTCGCTGGAGGCCTACAACGCCGAAGGCGAGATGATCATCCAGTTCTTCGGCAAGCGGCAGGAAGGTTCCGACGAACGCGCCGCATGGCGCGAGATCATGGAAAACCTGCCGCGGGCAGCAAGCGTGGCAGCATAAGGATCGCAACGATGACGATGCGTAACAATCTGCGCCGGATCCGTGCTTGGGAACTGGCCCTGACGGCGGCCGTCATGGCGCTGCCGCTGATCCCGATGGCGCCGACGGTCGAAGGCTTCGCCTTCATCCGCGCCGCCCATGCTGACGAAAAGAAGCTCGACACGTCGCGCCTGGTTTCGGTCGGCGGCGACATTACCGAGATCGTCTATGCGCTCGGAGAGGAAAGCCGGCTGATCGCCCGTGACACGACGAGCATGTATCCGGAGGCGGCGCTGAAGCTGCCCAACGTCGGCTACATGCGCGCGCTCTCGCCGGAAGGCATCCTCGCCATGAACCCGACGGCGATCATTGCCGTCGAAGGTTCAGGCCCGCAGGAGGCGCTGACCGTGCTGAAGAATGCCAGCGTGCCCTTCGAGACCGTGCCGAGCGCCTTTACCCGCGACGGCATCATCGCCAAGATCGACCGTGTCGGCACGCTGCTTGGCGTGCCCGACAAGGCCAAGGCGCTAGAAGAAAAGGTCGCAGCCGATCTCGACGCGATGATCGCCGACGCCGAGAAGCGCCCGAAGGCCGAGCGCAAGCGCGTTCTCTTCATCCTCAGCGCCCAGAACGGCCGGATCATGGCATCAGGCACCGGCACGGCCGCCGATGGCATCGTCAAGCTCGCCGGCGCCATCAACGCCGTTGGCGCATTCCCGGGTTACAAGCCGCTGACGGACGAGGCGCTTATCGAAGCCAAGCCCGACATCATCCTGATGATAAACCGCGGCGATGGCGCCGGCACCAAGAGCGAAGACCTGCTGGCTCAGCCGGCGATCGCGCTGACGCCGGCAGGCGAGAAGAAAGCGATCATCCGAATGGATGGCGTCTACCTGCTCGGCTTCGGCCCGCGCACTGCAGCCGCCGCGCGTCAGCTCAACACGGCGATCTACGGAGGCTGATCATGGCCCTGCCGCTTGCAATGACGGAACGAAGGCGACCATTCCCTATGCCGGACATCCGCGAAATCAGGCAGGCGGGCGACAGGACCCGGCTGGCCTTGCTGGTGATCGCGCTGCTCGTCGCCGGCTCGGTCTTCTCGATGCTGTTTTCGGTGACGACAGGCGCCTCGGATGCCTCGATCCTCGACGTCATCAGCAACATGGCCGGTTCCGAGATGGCGCTCAGTACGCGTGACCGGATCATCATCTTCGATATCCGCCTGCCAAGGGCGATCCTCGGCTTCTTGATCGGCGCCTCGCTTGCCGTCTCCGGTACGGTGATGCAAGGCCTGTTCCGCAATCCGCTGGCCGATCCCGGCCTCGTCGGCGTTTCCTCCGGTGCAAGCCTCGGCGCAGTCGCGATGATCGTACTCGGCAGCGGCATCGCTGCTCCGCTCCAGGTGCTTCTCGGCATCTACGCTCTGCCGGCGGCCGCCTTTGGCGGCGGCCTCGTCACGACGCTACTGCTCTACAGGATCGCCACCCATCGTGGCCAGACCTCGGTGGCGACGATGCTGCTTGCGGGCATCGCGCTCGGCGCACTCGCCCTCGCCATCACCGGGCTGCTGATCTACATGGCCAACGACCAGCAGCTGCGCGACCTGACCTTCTGGAGCATGGGTTCGCTTGCCGGCGCCACGTGGACGAAGATCGCCGCCGCCAGCCCGATCATCCTGTTGTCCTTCACCACCCTGCCCTTCATGGCCCGCGGCCTCAATGCCATCACGCTCGGCGAGGCGGCCGCCTTTCATATGGGCGTGCCGGTGCAGCGGCTGAAGAATGTCGCGATCGTCGGCGTCGCCGCGGCGACCGGCGCGTCCGTCGCTGTCAGCGGCGGCATCGGTTTCGTCGGGATCGTCGTGCCGCATATCCTGCGCATGGCGATCGGCCCCGATCATCGTTTCCTGCTGCCGACAGCAGCTCTTCTCGGCGGCTCCCTGCTGATCTTCGCGGACGTCCTGGCGCGCACCCTGGTCGCCCCGGCCGAGCTGCCGATCGGCATCATCACCGCGGCGGTCGGCGGGCCGTTCTTCCTGTGGATCCTGCTGAGGCAGCGTTCGCGCCTTGCCCTGTGAGTGACCCCGTGAGTGACCCCCGTGAGTGACCCCCGTGAGTGACATTGAGATGATCGAAATTTCCGGCGTCTCCGTGCGCCTTTCCAGCAAGACCATCATCAGCGACGTCACTTTCACGGCAAGAGCCGGCGAGCTGACGGCGATTGCCGGGCCGAACGGCTCCGGCAAGACGACGACGATGAAAGCCATCTCCGGCGAACTTGCCTATGGCGGCTCGGTGCGCATCGGCGGCGACGAGGTGAGGGCTCTGAAGCCCTGGCAGCTTGCTGCCGTTCGCGGTGTCCTGCCGCAGGCAAGCACGATCTCCTTTCCGTTCACCGTGCGCGAGATCGTCCGCATGGGCCTGACTTCGGGCCTCGACCTGCATCCCGACAAGGCCGAGCAGACGGCCGCCGCAGCACTTGCCTCCGTCGACTTGAGCCGCTTCGAAGGCCGTTTCTATCAGGAGCTCTCCGGCGGCGAGCAGCAGCGTGTGCAGCTTGCCCGCGTGCTCTGCCAGATCGCCGAACCCGTCGTCGACGGCAAGCCCTGCTGGCTGCTGCTCGACGAACCGGTCTCGAGCCTTGACATTAGCCACCAGCTGACCATCATGACGCTTGCCCGCAATTTCTGCGAACGTGGCGGCGGTGTCATCGCCGTCATGCACGATCTCAACCTGACGGCGCTCTTTGCCGACCGCATTGTGCTGATGAAATCCGGCCGACTCGCCGCCGCTGGCAGCATCCGCGAAGTGCTGACGAACGAAACGATGCTCTCGGTGTTCGGCTGCGCGCTGCGGATCAACCAGGTACCGTCAGACGGCACGCCCTTCGTGCTCGCCCACAGCGCCGTTTCGCGCTCCTGAGCACAGCGCGAGCGGAACTTTTGATCGCCCGGCACGTTTCCGGCATGATCTGGGTCAATGCCGAGCGATATCATTCATGCAACGGACGGTGGTGACCCTCGTGCGAAACAGGCGGGCTTGTGCGCGCCCCAGCCAATGGAGACAGCCATGAGCTATTCTATCTTCCAGTCCGGCCGCAGCCGCCGCAACGGCACCTTCCACAATCTGGAATCCGGCATCGAGGAACAGATCGAAGCGTTGCGCGACGAACTCGCAGAACTGACGCGCCTCGTTGGCAAGAGTTCGCGCCACCAGGGTGAGAAAATCCGTAGTCAGGCCGGCGCCGGCTATGAGGAACTGCTCGGCCGCAGCGAGGATCTGCTGCGCGAATTGCAGCACGGCTATGAGCGTGGAGCGACGGAAATGCGGGAGACGGTGCGCAAGCATCCCTTAGCGACCATCGGCGCTGCAGCCGCTTTCGGCCTTGCCATCGCCTTCCTCGCCCGGCGCTGAGGAAGCGCGATGCTCTTCTCGATCCTCGGCCTGCTGACGGGCGCAAGCGTGCACCGAACCGTTGCGCGCGCCAAGCGCAATGGCATCTTCATTGCGTTTGCCGTGCTCTTCCTCCTTACTGCCTACGCGCTGGCTGTTACCGCCGGCGCCATCTGGCTCGCCGGCATATATGGCCCGGTCGGCGCTGCTCTTTTCCTGACCGCCTGCGCGCTGCTGATCGCCATCATCGCGCTGGTGGTAATGTCGATCATCAACGCCCGGGAAGCCCGCCGCACCCGGGAACGCCGCGCGGCGCTGGAATCGCTGGCAACGGTCGGGCTCGGCCTTATCCGCGCCCAGCCGCTCCTGACCGCCGGTGTTTTGGCGGCAATTGTCGCAGCCAATCTGGTGGGATCGAAGCGCGAGGATTGATTGAGGAGACGGCAACAGGCGGCGGCCCCTCACCCTAGCCCTCTCCCCGTAAAAACGGGAAGAGGGGACGCGCCATACGAGACGCGAGAGAGGGGCGGAGAGGTTGCGGCATATCCCCTTCGCCCCGTTTACGGGGAGAAGGTGGCGGCAGCCGGATGAGGGGCGGATCCACAATCATATCAATGATATAGTCGACAACGCAAAAAAGCCCGCTCCCCGACGGGCGACCGGCTTGCCTTCCCAAATGTAACTCTTGTCAGAATGCGAAGGCCTTCGACGTCAGCGGCGCCGAGGTGGCGTCGGGGCCGAAATCGGCCTCGCCTGATATCTGCAGCAACTCCTGCAGCCGCTGCCGGGCTCGGTTGACGCGGCTCTTGATGGTACCCACGGCACAGCCGCAGATTTCGGCCGCCTCCTCGTAGGAAAAACCCGAGGCGCCGACGAGGATGATTGCCTCGCGTTGATCCGGCGGCAGCTGGTCGAGCGCCTTCTTGAAGTCCTGCAGATCGAGCGCGCCATATTGCGAGGGGTGCATCGCCATCGATTCAGTGAACAGCCCGTCGCTGTCCTGCACTTCGCGACCGCTCTTGCGCATCTGGCTGTAGAGTTCGTTGCGCAGGATCGTAAACAGCCAGGCCTTCATATTGGTGCCCATCTCGAAATGATCCTGTTTGGCCCAGGCTTTCATGATGGTGTCCTGGACGAGATCGTCGGCACGGTCGTGCCGCCCGATGAGCGAGATCGCGAAGGCGCGAAGACTTGGGAGTGCCGCCAGCAGTTCCCGCTTGAAGCTGGGTTGCGATTTGTCTTCCATGCGGCGAGATCCTATTCGGCCATCTTGGCAGAAGCCATCATTTCAGCATGGTCGAGCTTTTCGAGAAGGTCGAGAAAACGATCGGGGATCGCCTCACCCTGTGCGGCCGCATAAAGCGACCGCAGCCTGACGCCGATCTGATTGTTCGGGTCCAGGATGTCGCTCGCCCGCAGCTCCAGCTTTCGCTGATCGGCTGCTTCTTTCTTGCGTGTAGTCATCAATTCGTCTTCTCGCCGGTTGTCTGTCCAGAGTATGATGCCGAAAAGTGTGGGCGGTTTTCGGATGACATCATGCCCTAACTTTCTAATTTAGAACAGGATTCGGATTTTAGGCCGACCCGGCCGAAAATCATCCTGTTCTAGGGGGCGTGGATGGGATCAATCACGATTTCAACCAGCGACATCGAACGTTCGATCGATATCGCTGGTATTTGCCGCTGCATGGGTCAAAACGCTACGCCCTTTCTTCGTCGGCTGGAATAATGCGGCGCGACGAAAAAAGTTCCTGTCATTCCGGAACTTTTTTATGAAGGCAGCGTTAACCGCTCATTGAAGCCAATGCCGGTCTGCATTCAGGAGCCATTAATGACACTTTCTACTCGAATTGCGCCGCACCTTCCTTATCTGCGCCGCTATTCCCGCGCCCTTACCGGCACTCAGACTTCGGGCGACGCTTACGTCGCCGCCGTTCTCGAAGCCATCATCGCCGATCTGTCGATTTTCCCGGATACGGCGAATGACCGGGTCGCACTCTACAAACTGTTCACGCAACTGTTTGGTTCCACCGCAGTCCAGATTCCGGAGCCGACCTCGCCCTATGCCTGGGAGCAACGCGCCACGCTGAACCTTTCCAAGGTTTCGCCGCGCGCCCGTCAGGCCTTCCTGCTCGCCTCCGTGGAGAATTTCCGCGTCGCTGAAATTGCCGAAATCCTGGAAACCGAGGAGCAGGATGTCGTGCAGCTGCTCGACGTAGCGTCGCAGGAGATCTCCCGTCAGGTCGCAACCGATATCATGATCATCGAGGACGAACCGCTGATCGCCATGGATATCGAGCAGATGGTCGAGAGCCTCGGCCATCGCGTCACCGGCATTGCCCGTACGCATGCCGAGGCCGTGGCGCTCTACAATAAGACCAAGCCGAGCATGGTGCTGGCCGACATTCAGCTTGCCGACGGCAGCTCCGGTATCGACGCAGTCAACGACATCCTCAAGACGTCGAGCGTGCCGGTGATCTTCATCACCGCTTTCCCGGAACGCCTTCTGACCGGCGAGCGCCCGGAACCGACTTTCCTTGTCACCAAGCCCTTCAATCCGGACATGGTCAAGGCACTGATCAGCCAGGCTCTTTTCTTCAATGAATCGACCAGAGTGGCCGCCTGAGACGTAATTTTCCGGCTTTCGGAACCAAATCGCCAAAACAGGCGTTCCGGTGCTACCGGGACGCTCCGATGGCTTTAACGGTTTTTGCAGCGCTTTGTTCTAGAGTTGGCAGGCGCTGTATGGAAGGGCGCTCCCTTCAGCGACGGTCAAGATGTCACAAGGAAAGGCGGCCGAGTGAATACGACTGAACCATTGTCCGGCATGCCTTTTACCTTCGAAGGCAAAGCCGCAATGATGGAGCGCGCGCTCGGCAGCGCCGGGGTTTCGATCCTCTGCCAGGATGCTCGACTGTCGATCTTCTACGTCGAAAATCTGCCGCCGCATTTCGCGGCGCTCTTTATGCCCGGCGGCAGCGACGCCGCCCTTTTCGGCGAGGCCCATGGGCGATATCTGACAGCGCTGAAACACAAGGTCCTGGAAACCGGCATTCCCAACAATGCTGAAGTCGAAATCGATGTCGACGGCGAAAGGCGCACTTATGAACTGAAGATCCAGCGCACCGGCGAACGCAGCGCACATGGACTTCTGTCCGTCATGACTGAAGTCACCGAAAGCCGGCATCGGGAAAAAGTTCTGAAATCGCTGCTGCGCGAGCTCTCACACCGCTCGAAGAACCTTCTCGCCATCATCCAGGGCATTGCCACGCAGACGGCGCGCAACACGCTCTCTCTCGACAGCTTCCTCCTCAAGTTCCGCGGGCGGCTGCAATCGCTTTCCAATTCGCAGGACCTGATCACGGATTCGAGCTGGCGCGGCGCCTACCTCTTCGAACTCGCCGAAAAGCAATTCGCCCCCTATTGGCCGGAGACGGCCGGCTCCATGCCGATCTATGGCATCAACGCTCATCTGACACCGAATGCCGCCGTGCACCTCGGGCTCGCCCTCCACGAACTCATCGTCAATTCCGCCTCATTCGGCGCAATATCAGGCGGCGCCGCCTCCATCACGCTGAATTGCCGCGAAGCCATGATCAACGACAGGAGGGCGATCGAAGTTGCCTGGGCGGAAGTTCTGCATGATCAGTCGGAAGTCCACGAATTCAGCGACAACAGCTTCGGCCGCACTGTGCTGGAGCGTGTCGTGCCTTCATCGGTCAATGGCAAAGCGGAGTTGAACCTCGTTCCCGGCCGCATCGAGTACCGTCTGACCATTCCGGAAACCGAATTCGAGATCTTCAAGCGGGTGTGAAAAGCCCTGGAGACAGCCGAGGACGAAAAACAGCTGGTGCGAGGGCGGCGCACCAGCTGTCTTCACTCACCGGGAGGGGACCGTGAGTACGTCCGGATAGTGGGTTGGGGGCGCGCATGTTGGGTCGATGCGATCACCATCCGGATATCGCAATAACGACGACCTCAAACTTTGGTTCCCTGCCATCCGAAAAAAAATTCGACTTTTTTGAATCTTTTTTCGGATGCCCTTCCCTCATCACGCGCTCAGCCGTTTCACCGATTTAGGTCGAATAAATTTTCTCAGCAAAAACAGAGGATTACTTGCGAGTCAGCAAGGGAAAATCGTCAAAATTTTACCGTTTGATAAATTTTTAAACCTGAGTTACGCTTTCCCTCACAGGCCGTTTACCAATAATGAGGGAACTTCAATGGAACGACTGGAAACCGGGATTCATCCCGGCCGGCTTTCGCCCGCCGAGTATGAGGCTAATTTTTCCGATCTTCATCCGCGCCTCGATAATCATGAGGCGCTGGTCGCCGCTGACCGCTGTTATTTCTGTTATGACGCGCCATGCATGACGGCCTGTCCCACCTCGATCGACATTCCGCTGTTCATCCGCCAGATTTCGACCGGCAATCCGATCGGCTCGGCAAAGACGATCTTCGACCAGAACATCCTCGGCGGCATGTGCGCCCGCGTCTGTCCCACCGAAGAACTCTGTGAACAGGCCTGTGTGCGCAACACGGCTGAAGAGCGGCCGGTCGAGATCGGCCGCCTGCAGCGTTATGCCACCGATGCCGCCATGCAGGCCGACAAGCAATTCTATGCCAGGGCCGAGCCGACCGGAAAGACGATCGCCGTTGTCGGCGCCGGCCCGGCCGGCCTTGCCGCCGCCCATCGCCTGGCCGTGAATGGCCATTCCGTCGTCATCTATGATGCCAGGGAAAAATCCGGCGGTCTCAACGAATACGGTATCGCCACTTACAAGACCGTCGACGACTTCGCCCAGAAGGAAGTCGATTACGTCCTTTCGATCGGCGGTATCGAGGTTCGGCATGGCCAGTGTCTCGGCCGCGATTTTTCACTTTCCGATCTGCAGGCGCAATATGACGGCGTCTTCCTCGGTATCGGCCTTGCCGGCGTTAACGCGCTACGCATCGAGGGCGAAAACCTTGCAGGCGTCGACGACGCCGTCGATTTCATCGCCGCACTCCGCCAAGCCGAAGACAAGGGCGAAATCGCCATCGGCCGCCGCGTCGTCGTCCTTGGCGGCGGCATGACGGCGATCGACGCCGCCGTGCAGGCAAAGCTGCTCGGTGCCGAGGAGGTGACGATCTGTTACCGCCGCGGCAAGGAGCACATGAACGCCTCCGAATTCGAACAGGATCTGGCAAGCTCCAAGGGCGTCATCATCCGCCACTGGCTGGCGCCGAAATCGATCCTGTCGCAGGACGGCAAAGTCGCCGCGATCGAAGTGGAATATACCAAAATCCTCGATGGCCGTCTCGTCGGCACCGGCGAGACCGGTGTGATTGCCGCCGACCAGATCTTCAAGGCGATCGGCCAGAGCTTTGACGCCTCTGGTCTCGGTTCGCTGCGCATGGAATCCGGCCGCATCGCTGTCGATGGCGAAGGCCATACCTCGCTCGACGGCGTCTGGGCCGGCGGCGACTGCGTCTTCGGCGGCGACGATCTCACGGTTTCCGCCGTCGCCCACGGTCGCGATGCGGCTGAATCCATCCATCGTGCCCTCACCGCAGCAGCCGCTCCGGCTGTCGCGGTTGCCTAAAGGGGAGAATGAACAATGGCTGATCTCCGTAATAATTTTGTCGGCATCAAGTCCCCGAACCCATTCTGGCTGGCGTCTGCGCCGCCGACCGACAAGGCCTACAATGTCGAGCGCGCCTTCAAGGCCGGCTGGGGCGGCGTGGTCTGGAAGACGCTGGGCGAGGAAGGCCCGCCCGTCGTCAACGTCAACGGCCCGCGCTACGGCGCGATCTGGGGCGCCGACCGCCGCCTGCTCGGTTTGAACAATATCGAGCTCATCACCGACCGCGACCTCTACACCAACCTGCGCGAAATGAAGCAGGTGAAGATGAACTGGCCGGACCGGGCACTGATCGCCTCGATCATGGTACCTTGCGAGGAAGAGGCCTGGAAGGCGATCCTGCCCTTGGTCGAAGAAACCGGCGCCGACGGCATCGAGCTCAATTTCGGCTGTCCGCACGGCATGTCGGAGCGCGGCATGGGTTCCGCGGTCGGTCAGGTGCCGGAATATATCGAGATGGTCGTGCGCTGGTGCAAGCAGTACACCCGCATGCCCGTCATCACCAAGCTCACGCCCAACATCACCGATGTCCGCCGCCCCGCCCGCGCCGCCAAGGCCGGCGGCACCGATGCCGTCTCGCTGATCAACACGATCAATTCGATCGTCTCCGTCGATCTCGACAACTTCGCCCCTAACCCGACGGTCGGCGGCAAGGGCAGCCATGGTGGTTATTGCGGCCCGGCGGTAAAGCCGATCGCGCTCAACATGGTGGCCGAGATCGCCCGCGATCCCGAAACCTATGGCCTGCCGATCTCGGGCATCGGCGGCATCACCACCTGGCGGGACGCTGCCGAATTCCTCGTGCTCGGCGCCGGCAACGTCCAGGTCTGCACCGCGGCGATGACTTACGGCTTCAAGATCGTCCAGGAGATGATCACCGGCCTCTCCGACTGGATGGACGAAAAAGGCCACCGCAGCCTCGACGACATTACCGGCCGCGCCGTGCCCAACGTCACCGACTGGCAGTATCTGAACCTCAACTACATCGCCAAGGCCAAGATCGATCAGGACGCCTGCATCAAATGCGGCCGCTGCTACATCGCCTGCGAGGACACCTCGCACCAGGCGATCACCAACTTCGTCGATGGCGCTCGCCATTTCGAGGTGATGGATGAGGAATGCGTCGGCTGCAATCTCTGCGTCAGCGTCTGTCCGGTTGAGAACTGCATCACCATGGAGCAGCTTCCCGCCGGCGCCCTCGACAAACGCACCGGCCGGGTTGTCGACCCCAACTATGCCAACTGGACCACGCATCCGAACAACCCAATGGCGCGCCAGGCGGCGGAGTGATGGAGCTTCAACGCCACGGGCAAGCTCGGTCCGCGGCATTGCGCTGCACCGCAAATGCAAGTTTCGGGCTTGATGGATGGGCCCGAAAGCTGGCGAAAGGCGATTACGGGAACATCATAAGGCTGCCGAAGTTAGCGCAGGCGATTCCACGAGAGAGCCATGCACGACCACTCAAGCAGCGAAGAGTCGAAATCGAAGCCTCGCAGTTGGAGCCGACGCTCCCCGATCGGAGCGGAGGTTGATGCCGGCGGCGTTTCGTTCCGAGTATGGGCCCCTGCCAGAGAACGCTGTTTCCTCGTGATCGAGGGAAATTCCGAACATAAGATGACGGCGGAGGACGGCGGCTACTTCTGCCTGTATCTGCCCGGTTTGGATGTAGGAACGCGATACCAGTTTCACTTTGGAGACGCGGATGATCTTCTTGCCGATCCTGCCTCGCGTTTTCAGCCAGATGGTCCATCGGGGCAATCAGTCGTCGTAGATCCGGCGCGGTATCAGTGGAGTGATTACGACTGGCAAGGAATGCCCGCCTTCGGAGCTGCTCTCTACGAGATGCACATCGGCACCTTCACAAGGGAAGGTACCTTTGCGGCAGCCCGGGAAAAGCTGGAAAGACTTCGCGCACTCGGCATCAACTGCCTGGAAGTAATGCCCATCAATGAGTTTGAAGGCGAATTCGGCTGGGGCTACGACGGAACATTGCTCTATGCTCCGACGCGGCTCTATGGAACACCGGATGATGTGCGCGCTTTCGTCGACGAAGCCCACCGGATCGGCATCGGGGTGATCCTCGACGTGGTCTACAACCACTTCGGTGTCGGCGAGCGGTTTTCTGAATTCACGCCCGACTATTTCACGGAGCGGTACTCGAACGAATGGGGCAAGGCGATCAACTTCGACGGTCCGAACAGCCACGGTGTTCGGGAATATATAGCAAAGAACGCGGCCTACTGGATCGACGAATTCCATTTCGATGGACTGCGTATCGATGCAACGCAGGCGTTGTTCGACTCAAGCCACGAACACATCGTCACGGTCATTGCTAGGGAAGCTCGAGCAGCAGCGGGACAGCGGCAGATCTATCTCGTGAGCGAAAATGAGCCGCAGCAAAGCGAAATGGTGCGGCCGGAGAGCGCGGGAGGGCATGGGCTGAACGCCTTATGGAACGATGATTTCCACCGCTCCGCGACAGTGGCGCTGACCGGCCGCAACGAAGCCTATTATCATGATCACCGCGGTACGGCCCAGGAACTCGTTTCTGCCGCCAAATATGGCTGCCTGTTTCAGGGGCAGCGATATGATTGGCAGGATAAACCGCGCGGAACGGCTGGGCTCGACCTCAAGCCGTGGAATTTCGTGCACTTCCTCCAGAATCACGACCAAGTCGCCAATTCCGGCACGGGCGCCAGGATCGGCCACCTAACATCGCCAGCCCGTCTTCGGGCCATGACGGCGCTGCAACTGCTGGGGCCGCAGACGCCCATGCTCTTTCAGGGACAGGAATTTGGTGCCTCTTCTCCGTTTTATTATTTCGCAGATCACGCTGGAGAAATCGCCGACATGGTCCGGCAGGGGCGGCGCAGTTTCCTCAGCCAATTCCCGAACCTGAGGGATGAAGAGCTCATCAGACAGATGGCGGATCCGTGTGCTCGCACGACGTTTGAGAAGGTGAAGCTCGATTGGGCCGAATGGGAGAGAAACGCGGCAGTCGTGCTGCTTCATCGCGACCTGCTGAATCTTCGTCAGACGAACAAGGCATTTTCTCGCCAAGCTTGCGCTCGTGACGGCCAAATGGACGGTAATGTTTTGTCCAGCTCCGCCTTCCTCCTGAGGTTCTTCGCGGAGAAGCCGTCGGACGAAAGAATATTGTTGATCAACTTCGGCAATGACCTCGTGATCGATAGTCTGCCGGATCCGCTTTTTGCGCCGCCGGAAGCTCACCAATGGCATCTCTCTTGGTCAAGTGAAGATGCCGCCTACGGTGGCAGTGGACGCCGCCCATATGATTTTTGGAAGCGTTGGGTATTGAACGGGGATATTGCTCTGGTCGTCGCCCCCTTTAAACTCCAGAACCGGCAAAACGTCTCAGCAATGCCAATTGAGGACTGGCAAGCCGGCATCTTGCGAGCCGGGGACCCTAGCACTTAACTGCCGGCATTCGATTTTCGTCGTTGAAGCAGACGTTCGAGAAAATGAGAGAGGGAGTCGCCTGAACTCTCGCCATCGCCGCTGAGGACGGTAACGCCCCACCTCTTCAGAACATGCACCTGAACCTCGGTCGGCTCGTGCATGAAGAGAAATAGCGGCGGCCGGTGTCGGTCTAGTCCGGTCCGCCGCCATGTCGACCACAGGTGATGGAGCAAAAAGCGAATGTTCAGATCGGACATGCTGTAGCCGACAAACAGCAATGTCGAGGCGAAGGCATCGCTCCTGAATTTTATGTCCAAAGGAGCGTCAAACGATAGGCGATCGAAGTAATCCGACTCTGTCAGCACCAGTGTGTCCGGATCGGAGAAGTCGCCGTGGTATTTGACGATTTGAGTTTCGCCGACTGGCGCGGTCGCCATATCTTTCGCGCTTGTGATCCGTGTGAATGGCCGCCCGAACGCCTCATAGGAGATTTCGAGATTTGCATCGTAATTTGTGGTGTACACGAGAGGAAAGTCCAATTCGACGATGAGCCTATGCAGCTCGGAGTTCTCAAGTTGCTCAGGCAAGATCTGCCACTCGCGTTTCATCCATTCGACCAACTGAGACAACGAGCCGTGCTTCAAACGGTAATATTCGGCAATTTCCTGATAGGTTGCGCCGTGCGTGGCGGCGAACGACGAAGGCAGGCCGAGATCCATCAGCATATGATCGATGAGACAGCTCCATGAGGGCAGGCCGACGTTCATCGATATTCCTGCACCAACGAACAAAACGGCCTGCCGGCGTTCAATCGCGGTGGCAATCGCCGATATTTGTTTGTCGTGTGGCACGCATCCTCCTGACTACCGTAAGACCGAACGTCGTCTGGAGAGACTTGTTTCTGTGCGGTAGCGCACTCGGTAGCGCACTTCGGCTTGGAGTTCGCTGTTCTTTGGAGCAGCATATTCCCGACAGTGCGGGCAATTGCGACGGCCAGCCGCATTCGCTCCTCATCAACTGATATCTGGACTGCCCTTGAAGCCATCTCCCGTTGAAAGATCGCATGGATCGACCGGCGCATCAGTCCTGAATGAGCTTAGTACCTCTCGACCAAAAACTTCGATGAACTCGCGCTGATTGCGCCCGACATTGTGAATATAGATTTCGTCAAATCCCATCGCGACATCGGCTTTCAACCACTCGACATGCTGTCGTGGATCGGCCGAGATGCGCACATGCTGGTCCATATCTTCAGGCCGCACCTTCAGACATGCCTCATCGAACTCCTCCGGCAAACGAAGCGTTTCCGAGATTGCAGCGGAAATCGCGTTGCTGCGCCACTGGTCGAAGGCATTAGCCCTAGCTTCCTCTTCGGAGCCGGCATAGGAAATATGTGTTTGCAAGTAGAGCGGCTTTTGCCTCCCGCCGCCGCGCCGGAAGGCTTCGACGACTTTGTCGAGCTTGCCGGTCGGCTGGTTGATGGTGATAAGCGCATCCGCCCAGCCTCCCGCCCACTCGGCCGTTTCTGGCGAAAGAGCGCCGGCAACAATGCGCGGGATCTCATCAGGGAGAGTATGGACGCGGCCCTGATCGACTTTGATGGGTTCTGTCCGACTGACCAGCTTCCCCGACCACAAGTCCCTCATGATCTCGACCGCAGCCAGCAACCGTTCATTTCGTTCTGCCTTGGAGGGCCAGCGTTCGCCGATGACATGTTCATTCATGGCCTGCCCGCTGCCCACCGCTATCCACGGCAACCGGCCCGAAAACATCTCTGCAATCGTCGCACCAGCCTGTGCGGTAATCGCCGGATGATAACGCCAGCCCATAGGGACTGTGATGATACCGAAGGGAATAGATTGCGTGGCCTGGAGCGCGGCCCCTAACCAGGCCCAAGCAAAGCCCGACTGACCCTGCCTCTCACTCCATGGCGTCAGGTGATCGGACGACATCACGGCGCCGAAACCTGCAGCCTCCGCAGCCTGCACATATCCGAGGAGCTCGCTTGGCGAAAATTGCTCATGGGACGCGTGATAGCCGATGAGCGTCATGATCCGTTGCCCTCGGAAATAAACCAGTGGTAGGCATGGGGCTCGAGTTGCAGGCGTGGTTGGATGGCGCCTGCGTACTCCACCTCGCCGATCAGATCTCGGAACTTCCGAGGCTGCATTCCGCCAAAATTGATTTCCGTCTTAATACGCCGGCGAGCGAGGTTGTGGACGAGCAGCAGAAGCGACCCGGCGTCTTCAAAGCCGTGGACCAAAACAGCCGGATCCTCGGCGCTCAATCTCACCAGCCGCCCTTTTGTGAAGATCGGCTGATTCCTGCGAAGAGAAATAAAACGCCTGATCTTGTTCAACAGGGAATTAGGATCATTGAATTGGTCGACAACATTGACTTTCTTGTAGGAAAACGGCCCGTCCGAGACGATCGGCTGACACAGTTTTCCGGCGTCGGCACTGGAGAAACCGGCATTCCTCTCCGCCGACCATTGCATCGGTACCCTCACTGCATTGCGTCCGGGCTGGGAAAGGTCCTCGCCGATGCCGATCTCGTCGCCGTAGACGATAAGCGGCGGCCCGCTCAGAGAAAAGATGATGCTGAAGGCGAGTTCCGTCCGTCGTTGGTCGCCGCCCAACATGGGCGCAACGCGACGGCGGATGCCGCGGCCGAATGCCTGCATTTCTTCCTTCGAAGCGAAGGCGTCGAAGACGTTCTTCTTCAAATCCGCGGGAACTCGGGAAAAATCGAGCTCATCGAGATTGCGCAGGAAATTAACCCATGCGCAACCGGGCGGTGGCTCCGGAAGCAGGCTCAGTCCCTGATTGATCGAGGCCGCGTCTTCCCCAGCGAGGCCTGCGAAGAGATAGCAGGCAAGCATGAAGTTGAGCAGAAGCTGGAGTTGGTCTCCTTCGCCAAAAAAGGCGTCGGAAGCTTCCGGCGGAAGATTGACTTCTCCGAGGAGCACACCACCCGATCGCCTGCTTTGCAGATAGCTGCCGATCTGCCTCAGGATGCCGTGGGGATCGCGAGGATTAGCATGCTCAAGTCCTTTATCGGCGATGATGAGCGGGGCGGCGTCCAGCCTGAACCCGCTGACGCCGAATGCGATCCAGTAATCGACGATGCGCAATATTTCTTCGCGCACCTGCGGATTTGCAGCGTTCAATTCGGGCTGAAACTCGTAGAAGCTATGGAAATAATAGGCCCTCGCCACCTCATCATAGGTCCAGAGGCTGTCCACTTCGCCCGGAAAAATCGATTTGGCCCCTGAAGCGACAGGTGCAGGATCGGGGCTCCAGACATAATAACTGCGGTAGCGCGTCTCGTCATCCCGCCTAGCGGCCTGGAACCAGGGATGCTGATCGGATGTATGATTGACGACGAGGTCCATGATCACCCGAATGCCATGCTCACCGGCACCGTGCAGAAATGTCAGGAAATCGTCAAGCGTTCCCACCTTTGGATTGATCGAATAGAAATCGCTGACGTCATAACCATTGTCGCGATCCGGACTGCGATAAAACGGCAGTAGCCAGATGCAGGTAATTCCGAGTTCCGAAAGGTAGGCCAGCTTTTCCGTCAGGCCCGCGAAGTCGCCAATGCCGTCACCATTGCCATCGGCGAATTTCTCGACATCGATGCTGTAGATCACCGCCTCCTCATACCAGCTGCTGCTTCGGTTCGGCACCGCGACGGTCTCCCGATAATCTCTGTTGCCAACCCTTCTAACGGTCCGGAAGGAGGGGGTTCCTCGGATTGCGCCAAGTCCAAGGATGCCGGGGGATGCGGAAGGAAGGTCTGGCCCGGTGGAACCTGCAGACATCACCAGTGTTTTCCCGATATCCCCAACAGATAGGAAGCCTCCGATGGATTACTCCACGACACCGCTGGCAGGTCCCGAGCGATCACCTCTCCAACCGAAATGGTGGCATACCGCAACTGTATACCAGGTCTATCCGCGCAGCTTTTGCGATTCCAACGGAGACGGCATTGGCGATATCCCCGGCATCACCTCAAAGCTCGACTACCTGAAAAAGCTCGGGATCGACATCATCTGGCTGTCGCCGATCTACAAGTCGCCGATGGACGACAATGGTTATGACATATCGGACTACCGGGACATTGCCCCCGAGTTTGGCACGCTCCAAGATTTCGACCGGCTGGTGGCTGAGGCGAAAGACCGAGAAATCGGCATCATGCTCGACCTCGTCGTCAACCACACATCGGACGAGCATCCGTGGTTTCTTCAATCCCGTCACGGTTCGGACAACCCATTCCGCGACTTCTACATCTGGCGCAAACCTGCGCCGGACGGAGGACCGCCGAACGGCCTGAAGTCCTCCTTCGGCGGACCGGCCTGGACGCTCGACCCGGCAACAGGCGAATATTACCTGCATATGTTTTCTCGCCGCCAGCCGGATCTCAACTGGGAGAACGAAAGGGTGCGGGCGGAAATCTATGACATGATGAACTGGTGGCTTGAGCGAGGCATTGCCGGCTTTCGCATGGATGTCATTGATTATATCGGCAAGCAGGTGGACCAGGAGCTTATAAAGGACGGACCGCATCTGCACGACTATCTGCAGGAGATGAATGCCAAGACCTTTGGCAGCCGCGATATCCTGACGGTCGGCGAAGCCTGGAGCGCCACTCCCGGTGCAGCCCTCCTCTATTCCGGACGCGACCGCCAAGAACTCTCGATGATCTTCCAGTTCGAGCACGTCACCCAGCAATGGGACGCGGTCTATGGCAAATGGCGCCCGAAACCGTTCGACCTTGTGAATCTCAAGACCGTCCTGAGCAAATGGCAGCTTGCTCTATCGGAAGACGGGTGGAATTCGCTCTTCTGGGGCAATCACGATCTGCCGCGCGCCGTCTCCCGCTACGGCGACGTGACCGGCTATCATATCGAGTCGGCCAAGATGCTGGCCACCGTGCTGCATCTGCTGAAAGGCACGCCCTTCGTCTATCAGGGCGAGGAAATCGGAATGACAAACGTCCCCTTCACCTCCATCGATCAGTACCGGGACATCGAAACCCTCAACATGCACAGGCTGCACGTGGAGGCCGGCCTTTCCCCAGAAGAGTTTATTCGCGGAGCAAACGAGAACGGTCGCGATAACGCCCGCACACCGATGCAATGGAGTGCGGCCCCCTATGGCGGTTTTTCGACCGGCGTACCCTGGATCGAGGTCAATCCCAATTATCCGAAGGTCAACGCCGAAGCGGCCATCGGAGACGAGAAGTCGATCTGGAACCACTATCGCAAACTGATCGCGCTCCGGAAGACCTGCCCTGTCATCGTCTACGGGGAATACCGATCCTGGCTCGACCAACATCCTGATGTCTTCGTCTATACCCGTACATTCGACAGGACACGGATGATTGTCATCGCTAATTTCACCCCGCGGCACATTGGGCTGAGTTTGCCATCGGAGCTCGGGATGAACGGAGAATGTCTCATTTGCAACTATGAACCGGTGCACAAGATCAACGAGACCATTGAACTCAGCCCCTACGAGGCCTTCGCCATAGCGTCTAGGTGAAGCTGGGATCCGGTCACAGTTGCTCGGGCTTTTTGATAGTGCTCGGTGCTGCGATCTTCTCGGCTATCGCAAGCGCCGGGGCAGCGAAAGAGGCTGGCGCCGGCTGCCTCTCGATGCAATGGCCGCGCCGACCGCGATGGAAGCAAGGGCTGCAAGGCCCAGCATCAGAGGCGTCGACAGCGATGGCCGCGAGCGCGAGCGTAACCCGCCATCGATATGCGCCGTGTCCTGGGAAGGCCGATAGAGATTACCGTCGCTTTTCGCGACAGGTGATGCTCGGTTGAAATAGGCGGCCATGAAGCGGCCGAGCAAACGCGCCGCCAGGTTTGGCGCCAGCAGGTGAGCGAGACGTGTTGCATTGGTTACTGCGCCAACGGTGGTCGTTGCTCGCGGGTGTTTTGCCACCTGGACTATGGCTTCGGCAACGCGCCGGGCATCGATCAGCGGCGGCGGCGCGGAGACCTTCCGGCCGACATAGTTGGCACCATGCATCAGGCCGGGGGTGTCGACGAAGGCGGGGTAAATGTCACAGATATGAATGCGAGGCTTATCCGCCACCTCCGCCCGTAAGGCCTCGGAAAATCCGCGAAGCCCGAACTTGCTGGCGCTGTAGGCTGTGGCGAACGGCGCCGCTGCAAAACCGCCGAGCGAAATCATATTGATGAATACGCCCGTACCCTGGCGTAGAAACACCGGGAGAGCCGCGTGTGCGTCGTTGATATGTCCCAGCAAGTTCGCGCGGATGACCTGCTCATGCGCCTCAATTGGCGTCTCCTCGAACCGACCAACCGCGCCGACGCCGACATTGCTGACCCAGACATCGATCTTGCCGAACGAGGCAGCTTTCGAGGCAAGAGCCTTGACTGCATCGGGGTCGGTGACATCCGCAACAACTGAAGTGGCCTCGCCGCCGAGGCGGCGGCAGACCTCTGCCACTTTTTCCAATGCGGCACCGTTGCGCGACGCGAGCACCAGCCTGCTACCCCGCCTGGCGAATGCCTCGGCTGCGGCTTGACCGATACCACTCGATGCGCCGGTAATGACGACAACAGCATCCTCGAGATTGGTTGTCATAGTCGAAGCGTCCTTTCGATTTACCCTTTCTGCGCAACAACCCGGCGCCATTGAAGTTCCCGGCCGGCGGACATCGCGCCGTTTCAGTCAGCTCTTGCTGTCTCGGAGCGCGCTGAGATGTCGCTCATCATCACGCGCCATCTCGAGATGCGATCGAGAGCGGCCATTTAGGTTAAATGCAGGCAAAGGATGCCTTAGCCACCGAATGATTTTCGATAGGCATGAGGGCTTGTCCCGAGCCGCCTGCGAAAATGATGCCGCATGGTTGCCAGTGTTCCAAAGCCGCTGGCGGCGGCGATGTCGTCGAGCGAAACAGCAAGTTCCTTCTCCAGCAGGTCGCGGGCATGCCGCAGCCGCTCCGTGAGCAGCCATTCGCCGACGCTGAGGCCCGTCGTCGCTTCGAAGCGCCGCTGGAAGGTGCGCATGCTCATGCCCGCTCTTTTCGCAAGCAGGCTGATCGGCTGATCCTCGGAAAGGCTTTCGCGCATCCATTCGATCAGCGGCCCCAAGCGGATGCCCTCGCGTTCCTCAGGAACCGGCGCGTGAATGAACTGCGCCTGTCCGCCTTCGCGGTGCGGCGGCACGACGAGGCGTCTTGCAACGCTGTTTGCTGCTTCCGAACCGAAATCGCCGCGCACCACATGCAGGCAGAGATCGATGCCGGCAGCACTGCCCGCTGCCGTCAGCAGACTGCCCTCGTCTATGTAGAGAACGTCGGCATCGAGTGCGATATCGGGATAACGCGCGGCGATCGAGGCGACATAACGCCAATGCGTCGTCGCCCTGCGGTTCGTTAGCAGGCCCGACCCGGCAAGAACGGCAACACCCGAGCAAAGCGACATGATCCGTGCGCCGCGTTGATGCGCTGCCTTGAGCGCTGAAACAAGCGGCTCGGGAACGACGGCATCGATCGACCGCCAGCCCGGCACGACGATCAGGTCCGCTTCGTCAAGCACTTCCAGTCCCTGGTCGACTGCGACCGTCAGCCCTCCCGCTGCGCGAAGCGGACCCGGTTCGATGCCGCAGACTGAGAAGCGATACCAGCCTTCGCCCATTTCCGGCCGTGGCAGGCCGAAGACCTCGTAGGCGATGCCGAATTCGAAGGTGCAGAGCCCGTCATAGGCAAGTGCGGCGACCAGCGGTCCTTTGGTCTGCTGCGACGATGAGTTTGGCATGATATTTACGCTGTCGGTCATGATGGCCAATTTCGCAAAGCTCTAGCATCGGCGATACCAGGCGGCAACTTCAGAAAAAGGAAAACCCGATGCCAAGCCCCGTTTCCCAAATACCTGCTGCAGCCCCGGATGCCGCTGTCGCTCACTTTGCCGCCAAGCTCGCTTTCGAAACCGATTGCTCGGACGTGCATGCCGCCTTTGCGGCCGGGAAAGCCGATTTCGTTCTCCTCGACGTGCGATCGCCGCAGCTCTTCGCAGAGTCCCACATTCCCGGAGCGATCAACCTGCCGCACGGCAAGATGACGGCGCACCGCATGTCGACATGGGCAAGCGATACACTCTTCGTCGTCTATTGCGCCGGTCCGCACTGCAACGGCGCCGACAAGGCTGCCTTCCGGCTCGCCAATCTCGGCCTCCAGGCCAAGCTGATGATCGGCGGCATGACCGGCTGGGCCGATGAAGGCTTCGCCTTCGAACAGGGCATCCCCGCTGCCGCCTGATGGCCTCCCTTCTCCCCTACAATTATTGCAGCGGGGAGAAGGAAAATCGCGACCGTCAGAACTCGACGACCACCTTGCCGAAGGGCCCCCGATAGAGATGATCGAGTGCCTCAGGGAATTCGTCGAAGGCATAACGCTTGTCGATCACAGGTTTCAGCCCGGTCTGGTCGATTGCCCGCACCAGATCTTCAAGCGCACGGCGGTGGCCGACGGAAATGCCCTGCACAACAGGCGCCTTGAGCAGCAACGGGCCGGCCGGGCCGGAAACCTCGAAACCCTCGAACACGCCGATGACGGAAATGCGGCCATTGATCGCCACCGCCTTCAGCGCCTGGCCGAGATGCGGGCCGCCGACGATCTCGAGCACGTGATCGGCGCCATAGCCGCCGGTCAACTGATAGAGTTGTTCCACCCAGTCGCCCTCATGGCGATTGATCGCGTGATCGGCGCCGAGGGCAACGGCGCGCTCGAGTTTCTCGGCGCTGCCTGATGTGATGAAGACCTCCGCACCATGCGCCTTGGCGATCTGCAGACCGAAGAGCGCCACCCCGCCGGTGCCTTGCACCAGCACCTTGTCGCCGGCCTTCAGACCGCCGCGTTCGATCAGTGCGAACCAGGCAGTCAGCCCGGCGCAGGGCAAGGTGCTCGCCTGCGCCGCATCGAGCGTGTCAGGCGCGCGTGAATACCATTCTTCGGAAAGCACGGTATATTGCGAGAGGACGCCGGGATAAAAGCCGCCGCGCGTCTTGTAAGGTGGCGTGCGCGCATCGCCCAACCCGCGTCCGTCGATCCAGTCGGGCGAAAACGTCGAGATGACCCGATCGCCCGGCTTGAAACGGCTGACGTCGGGTCCGACTGCCTCGACGACCCCCGCCATGTCGGAAGCCGGCACGAAGGGAAATTGTAGCGGCAACCCCATGCCGCTCTCCATCACCAGCCGATCGCGGAAATTGAGCGAGACGGCTTCCGTCCGGACCAGAATCCTGTTTCCCGAAACCGGTTCGAGCCTCCGCTCGCCGATCGCCAGCTGGCGCTCCGGCCCAACTGCGTCGATCTGCCATTGCCGTGTTGTTTGCATTGCCTTGCTCCTTGTTCATTGCAGGGAGCACAAGGATATCGTTGAATATTTCGCACCAGTTGCGATATTAATTCACCAGAATGGTTCCGAAGAGGAAACAAATGGAACAGCTGAAGGGTATCTCGATCTTTGTCGAAGCCGTCGAGGCAGGTGGCTTTTCGGCTGCCGCCGAGCGGCTCCATCTCACGCGTTCGGCCGTCGGCAAGACGATCGCACGTCTGGAACAGCGTCTCGGCGTGCGGCTTTTCAACCGTACGACACGCATGCAGAGCCTTACCGAGGAAGGCCGCTTCTTCTACGAGCGCTGCCTGCGCGCGGTTGAGGAAATCCGCCTCGGGGAAGCCATGCTGGAATCCGGCCGGCGTGACGTGCGCGGCCGATTGCGCATCTCGATGCCCGTGCTTTTCGGCCGCCACTGCATCGCGCCGACCCTCGCACGCCTGCTCGATGAACATGCGAACCTCGAACTCGACCTTTCCTTCAACGACCGTATCGTCGACCTGCTCGAGGACGGCTTCGATCTTGTCATCCGCAATGGGCCACTGGAGGACAATCCGGATTTGATGGCCCGGGCGATTGCCCGCCAGCGCATGACCGTCTGCGCATCGCCCGCCTATCTGGAAAAACACGGCGCGCCACAGACGGTCTTCGATATTCCGCGGCATGAAGGCATCGTCTACAGGCGGGGCGATGATGACAAGGGTTGGATATTTCCGACTGCGGCCGATCCCGGGCGGCGGCTGGTGCCACAGGCGCGACTGCGGCTCGACGACCTCGCTTCGATTTCCGATGCGGCCGTCGCCGGGCGCGGTCTTGCCTGGCTGCCCTGCTGGCTGGTCCGCGAGGAGGTGCTGGCGGGCCGGCTCATTCAGGTATTGAAGCACGAACCGGCCAATATCTCCGATGCCCATGCCGTTTGGCTGCGCTCACCGGTCATGCTGCCGAAGGTGCGGCTCGCGATCGATACGCTCGCTGCGGGATTGCCGGCAATGATGGGCTGAAGCGCTCGCCGCGGGTCTGCGAGCGACTAGAAACCCATGTTATTCCTAGGCGTTTCTCTGGAAATAACGCGATGGCGCAGTACATCCGCTCATTCACCGTCCACTGTGGGCGGCCGCCATATCACTCGGAAAAACGTCAGCATGTCACTTTGCAGCGCCCTGGTGGAAAACAATCTAGTCGTCGCCATGAATGGCGAGGATATCCTGCGCCGTTTAGGCGCCGACGTGGCAACGGCGCCAAGTGTCGCCGAAGCGATTGAGATCCTGACCGGACAGTCCTTCGATCTGGCGCTTCTTGACGTCGATCTTGGCGATGAGACGAGTTTCGGGATTGCCGATCGACTGGCTGCTGACGGCGTGCCCTTCTTATTTGCCACGGGGTATGGGGAGGGCATCGCTCAGGCGAGTAGCCACTCCGACGCGCCCGTGCTGCAGAAGCCTTATACGATGGAGGGCATGACGCATATTCTTGCCCGGGTGTCGCTTCCGAGGAGAGGGTAAAGCCTCATCCTCCAAGGGTATCCGGTCGCAGCCCACCGATGAAGAGCTGTTCCAGAAACCGCGCCGCATCCTCGAAGCGCCCCTCGCCCGAATGTTCCTGCCCCAGCACAGCACGCACCTGAACGTCGAAGTCCGCGTAATGCTGCGTCGTCGACCAGATGGAGAAGATCAGGTGGTAGGGATCGCATTTGACGATCTTGCCTGATGTCGCCCAGGCGCGGATGACCTCCGCCTTCTCGTCGACCAGTTCCTTCAGCGGCCCCTTCAACTCGTCTTCGATATGTGGCGCGCCCTGCAGCACCTCGTTGGCGAAGAGCCGGCTCTCGCGGGGAAAATCGCGGGCCATCTCCAGCTTGCGGCGGATGTAGCTGCGGATTTCCGTCTCTGGATTGCCTTCGGCGTCGAAGGCGCGGAGCGGCTCCAGCCAAGTGTAAAGTACCCGGTCGATCAGCGCCCGGTGCATGGCTTCCTTGGTGCGGAAATAATAGAGCAAGTTGGGTTTCGACATGCCGGCCACTTCGGCAATCTGATCGATTGTCGAGCCGCGAAAGCCGCTTGCCGAAAACACATCGAGCGCAGCTTCCAGGATCTGCTCTTCCTTCTCTTCCTGGATTCGCGTCCGCCTCAGGGTTTTCGCTGCTCTCGGTATTGTCACAGGCTGTCGTTTCCCCTTGAAATTCAACTTCTTCGCTCAAGTTTTGGCTAGGGACGACCCTCGCCGCTTCCTTGAGCAACTGCCCGCATTTTTATCGGCAATTTTCGTGATTTTCGTCTTGAGCCCGGCGATGGAAGTTGTAATGTTTACCAATCGGTCAAATTATCCGTCAGATGTAAAACAAAGGCAACTGGCGATTTTCCGGCGCTCGACAAAACCAATAAGGGGGCGCAGGAAAGGACCACGGGAACGAGCGGGCATGCCTCTTTGCATGACTGCCGCAAACAGGTGAGGGCATAAAGAATGGTGGCAGCACCAGGCGAGAACATGCGCGTCAATGGCGACCGTCTCTGGGACAGTCTCATGGACATGGCGAAGATCGGCCCCGGCATAGCAGGCGGCAACAACCGCCAGACACTGACAGATGCCGATGCGCAGGGCCGCAGTCTTTTCAAAAGATGGTGTGACGATGCCGGTTTGACCATGGGTGTCGACCGGATGGGCACGATGTTCGCCGCCCGCCCCGGCACCGATCCCGATGCCTTGCCGGTCTATGTCGGCTCGCATCTCGATACCCAGCCGACCGGCGGCAAATATGACGGCGTGCTCGGCGTGCTTGCGGCCCTCGAAGTCGTGCGCACGATGAACGATCTCGGCATCAAGACCAAACATCCGATCGTCGTCACCAATTGGACGAATGAGGAAGGCGCGCGTTTTGCCCCTGCCATGCTGGCGTCAGGCGTCTTCGCCGGCGTGCACAGCCTGGACTTTGCCTATAATCGCAGGGACCCCGAGGGCAATCTGTTCGGCGACGAATTGAAGCGTATCGGCTGGGTCGGCGACGAAGAGGTCGGCGCCCGCAAGATGCACGCCTATTTCGAATATCACATCGAGCAGGGACCGATCCTCGAAGCCGAGGAAAAGCAGATCGGCGTCGTCACCCATTGCCAGGGCCTCTGGTGGCTGGAATTCACACTGACCGGCAAGGAAGCCCATACCGGCTCGACGCCGATGAACCTGCGCGTCAATGCCGGCCTCGCCATGGCCCGCATTTTGGAAATGGTCCAGGACGTGGCGATGGGCGAACAGCCGGGTGCCGTCGGCGGTGTCGGCCAGGTGTTCTTCTCGCCGAATTCCCGCAACGTGCTACCCGGCAAGGTGGTCTTCACCGTCGACATCCGCTCGCCCGACAAGGAGAAGCTCGACCGTATGCGGGCAAAGATCGAGGCAAAGGCGCCTGAGATCACCAATGCACTCGGCGTCGGCTGTTCCATCGAGGCGATCGGCCACTTCGAACCGATCACCTTCGATCCGAAACTGGTCACGTCGGTGCGCGAAGCCGCCGAGCGGCTCGGCTACAGCCACATGAACATCATCTCCGGCGCCGGCCATGACGCCTGCTGGGCCGCCAAAGTGGCACCTGCGACGATGGTCATGTGCCCCTGCGTCGGCGGGCTCTCGCATAACGAGGCGGAAGAAATCTCCAAGGAATGGGCGATGGCGGGCGCCGATGTGCTGTTTCATGCGGTGGTCGAGACGGCGGAGATTGTGGTGTGATGGCGTCGGACTTGCCAGCGACTTATCTCGATTATCCGGATGCTTTTAAGTTCTACTTTCAGCAAACTGCCGACGATCTTGCATGGGCTAATGCCAATGCGACGCCGGTGAACGAAGGTCCGTGGGGTGATGTCCCCGCCGTGCAGATCTTCTACATTGGCATCAACCCGGCAGGCGAACGGATCAGGCTTCCGCAAATATCGAGTTTTTGGCGATATGAGCCTTCTAACATTCAGTTGGCCGTTTCAGATGACCGCGACCACCATAAAACCTACTATGTCTATGGGCGGCCTGGTTCCATTGACGTCGTTCGGATCGAACTTGGCGCTTCCATGCCCAGCATACTGATCGAACGTCCCAAGGGCAGCCAACCCGTACAGTCAACCGGGTTGATCGACGGCAAGGATTTTTACTTTCGCGAATGCGAAGGCGTCTGGTCCTTGTCGATCGGCGGCGTTGACGTCCTTGATCAGCCCGACTGGTACCACGAGGAGAAGCACGACAAGCCGAATGAATTAAGCGAGAAGGCCGTCTACAGCCTGATCGCCAAGGGTGCGGACCTCTTTAGAAACGGCACACCCACAATGGCAGTGGAGCCGTAAGAGCAATAAGATCGAGGGGAAAGGAACAGCAGCCATGACCACAGTCATCAAGAACGGCGCCATCGTCACGGCCGACCTCACCTACAAGGCTGACGTGAAAATCGACGGCGGCAAGATCATCGAGATCGGGCAGAATCTCTCGGGCGACGAGACGCTGGATGCGACCGGCTGTTACGTCATGCCGGGCGGCATCGATCCGCACACTCATCTCGAAATGCCCTTCATGGGCACCTATTCTTCCGACGATTTCGAGAGCGGCACGCGCGCCGCCCTTTCCGGCGGCACCACCATGGTGGTTGATTTTGCCCTGCCCGCTCCCGGCCAGTCGCTGCTCGAAGCGCTGACCATGTGGGACAACAAATCGACCCGCGCCAATTGCGATTATTCCTTCCACATGGCAGTCACCTGGTGGAGTGAGCAGGTCTTCAAGGAGATGGAGACCATCGTCCGCGACAAGGGCATCAACACCTTCAAGCACTTCATGGCCTATAAGGGCGCGCTGATGGTCGACGACGACGAGATGTTCGCCTCCTTCCAGCGCTGCGCCGAACTCGGCGCCCTGCCGCTGGTGCACGCCGAAAACGGCGACGTCGTCGCCTCGATGTCGGCAAAGCTGCTCGCCGAGGGCAATAACGGCCCAGAGGCGCACGCCTATTCCCGGCCCGCCGAAGTCGAAGGTGAAGCGACCAACCGCGCCATCATGATCGCCGACATGGCCGGCTGCCCGGTCTATATCGTCCACACCTCTTGCGAACAGGCGCACGAGGCGATCCGCCGTGCGCGCAGCAAGGGCATGCGCGTCTATGGCGAACCGCTGATCCAGCACCTGACGCTCGACGAGAGCGAATATTCCAATCCCGACTGGGATCATGCGGCCCGCCGGGTGATGTCGCCGCCCTTCCGCAACAAGCAGCATCAGGATTCGCTCTGGGCAGGTCTCGCCTCCGGCTCGCTGCAGGTCGTCGCCACTGACCATTGCGCCTTCACCACGGCGCAGAAGCGCTTCGGCGTTGGCGATTTCACCAAGATCCCGAACGGCACCGGCGGCCTCGAAGACCGCATGCCGATGCTCTGGACGCATGGTGTCAACACCGGGCGGCTGACGATGAACGAATTCGTCGCCGTCACATCGACCAACATCGCCAAGATCCTCAACATCTATCCCAAGAAGGGCGCAATCCTTGTCGGCGCCGATGCCGATATCGTCGTCTGGGACCCGCAACGTTCCAAGACCATTTCGTCCAAAGCCCAGCAGTCGGCGATCGACTACAACGTCTTCGAAGGCAAGGAAGTGACCGGCCTGCCGCGCTATACGCTGACGCGCGGCGTCCTCGCGATCGAGGAAGGCGCGATCAAGACCCGCCAGGGCCACGGCGAATTCGTCAGGCGCGAGCCGGTCACGGCCGTCAGCAAGGCGCTTTCCCAGTGGAAGGATATCACCGCACCGCGCAAGGTGACGCGTAGCGGCATTCCGGCAAGCGGCGTATGACGATGGCGCATGACGATACGGCCATCAATCGGGGACCGCTGCCTCTATGCCAATGACCTCACGCCGGCACCAAAGCGTCCAACTCCGGCAGAAGCACGACGCTTTCCTGCTCGTTCGGATCGGTGCGCGCGATGATCGCTGTGCACGGCGTGCTGCTGAGGTTGGCCGGCAGGTGCGGCACGCCGGCCGGGATATAGAAAAGTTCGCCGGCATGAACGATGACGTGATGCTCGAGCCGGTCTCCGTACCAGGTATGAGCCTCGCCGGAGAGCATGTAGATCGCCGTCTCGTGCGCCTCGTGCAGATGCGCCTTGGCGCGCACGCCGGGCGGGATCGTCAAAAGATGCATGCAGATGCCCTTGGCGCCGACCGTTTCGGCGGCGATGCCTGCGAAATAGCTCAGCCCCTGCTTGCCGTCATAGGCATGATTGGGGCGAACGATGTGGCAGGTGGGCTTTGATGTCACGTCCATCCTCATCCTCCATGGAGTGTGTCGTCGATAAAACCGGCGGTAATGATAGCACGCAAACCGCGTTCAAGCGGGGAAAACAAGACTGGTCGCATTGATGCAAGCACCCTCCGTCGTATCCGCCAAGGATCTCTGTCTCACCTACCAGGCCAATGATGGCCCGGTGAGTGCACTGAGCAATGTCAATCTCGATGTCCGCAAGGGCGATTTCGTCTCTTTCATCGGCCCGTCGGGCTGCGGCAAGACCACCTTCCTGCGTGTCATCGCCGATCTCGAAAAGAGCACCTCGGGCGAGATCTCGATCAACGGCATGACACCGGAGGAGGCGCGCAAGGCCCGCGCCTACGGTTATGTCTTCCAGGCGCCGGCGCTCTATCCCTGGCGCACCATCGAAAACAACATCGCTCTGCCCTTGGAGATTATGGGCTATTCCGGCGCCGAGCGGACGCGGCGCATCGCCGAAGCGCTCGATCTCGTCAGTCTTTCGGGCTTCGAGAAGAAATTCCCCTGGCAGCTTTCCGGCGGCATGCAGCAGCGGGCCTCGATCGCCCGCGCACTCGCCTTCGACGCGGACCTGCTGCTGATGGATGAGCCCTTCGGCGCCTTGGACGAGATCGTCCGCGACCATCTGAATGAAGAGCTGCTGAAACTCTGGACCCGTACGAACAAGACGATCTGCTTCGTCACCCATTCCATCCCCGAGGCGGTCTATCTCTCGACCAAGATCGTGGTGATGTCTCCGCGACCGGGCCGGGTGACCGATGTGATCGACTCGACCCTGCCGGCCGAGCGCCCACTCGACATCCGCGAAACCCCCGAGTTCCTGGAGATTGCCCACCGCGTTCGCGAGGGACTGAGGACGGGACACGCATGAGGAGCGGGCGCGTGTTGTTTGGCAAGACCCCTCCCCAACCCCTCCCCACAAGGGGGAGGGGCAAACACGCGGCGCTCGCTGAATTCTCCATGGAATGTCGCGGGAGAGCGCTGCCGCCACCCGCGGGTTCGACCGTTAAGTCCCTCCCCCTTGTGGGGAGGGGTTGGGGAGGGGTCTAGATGCCACACTCAAACATCACCCTCAAAACCCGCCAAACGGCAAAACGGCTCCGCCGTGAGCTGACAAAGGCGGAGGCTGCCATGTGGGATATGCTTCGCGATCTCAGGCCCTATGGTGCCCGATTCAGGCGCGAGACGCCGATAGGCCCCTATATCGCCGATTTCGCTTGGCTTTCAGCACGACTGATCGTCGAGGTCGACGGTGACAGCCACGAGACTGCCGACGGCCGCCGCCACGATCTTGCCAGGGATGCATTCCTGCGCAACGAGGGTTTCAAAGTGCTGCGCTTCGACAATGCCCAAGTACTTGATGGACCCGATTACGTGTTTCTCACCGTCGAGAAATATGCCGCGCCATTTTTGAAGGAGCGCGTAGCATGAAGCCCGACACGTTCAAGGATAAGATCGTCCCCGTCACCACCATCCTGCTGGCCCTCGTCGTCATCTGGTATGTCGCCGCCATCCTCATGAACGCGCCATTCCAGCGCGACATGGACGGCCGCGCCGGCGTCACACCTTCGACCCTCGAATTCATCGGCAAGACGCTGGCGCAGCCGAAGCCGGTCCTGCCGGCGCCGCATCAGGTGGCGCAGAACGTCTACGAGAACACATTTCTGCGCAGCCTTTCGAGCAACCGCAGCCTCGTCTATCACAGCTGGGTAACGCTCTCCTCCACCCTGCTCGGCTTTGGCTTCGGCATGCTGCTCGGCATCCTTCTCGCCGTGCTGATCGTCCACAACCGCGCCATGGACCGCTCGCTGATGCCCTGGCTGGTGGCCAGCCAGACCATACCGATCCTCGCCATCGCACCGATGATCGTCATCATCTCCTATAACGTGCTGACCGGCGACAATGCTATTGCACATCTCCTCAATCTCGATTCCGACGCTTCCCGGCTCGTGTCGAAGGCGCTGATCTCCACCTACCTCTCCTTCTTTCCGGTCGCCGTCGGCATGGTGAAAGGGTTGCGTTCGCCTGAGATCATGCATCTCGACCTGATGCGCACCTATTATGCCAGCCCGATGCAGACTTTCTGGAAGCTGCGCGTTCCAGCCTCGATCCCTTTCCTCTTCACCTCGATGAAGGTAGCGATTGCCGCCAGCCTCGTCGGCGCCATCGTCGGCGAGTTACCGACGGGTGCTGTCGCCGGCATCGGCTCGAAGCTGCTCGCCGGCTCCTATTACAGCCAGACCATCGATATCTGGGCCGCCCTCGTCGCCGGATCGCTGCTTGCCGGCATCCTGGTCGCGATTGTCGGCGTTGCGGCGAAAATCGTTGACCGCGCCATGGGCGGGAGGCCGGCATGAGACATTTGACCTTCTCCTGGCAAGGCGTCGTCGCCCTCCTCCTCTGCATCGGAGCACTGATGGCCCTGCCGCTCCTGGCCGACGGCGCGACGCGACCCCTCACCGATGGCACGGCAACCCTCATTTTCATCATCATCATCGCGGCTGCCCTGCTGTCTCTAGCGCCGCAGCCGCCGGCCTATCGGGCCACCGTGCTGTTTATCGGCGCGCATGGCGCCGCCTGGATGCTGCTTTCGGCTCTTTCCGGCAACGATGGTGCGGCGACGCGGGCCTTCTTCCTGCTGCTGTTCGCCTGCTGGCTGCTTGCCTGGCGATGCGTCACCGAGCTGTCGAAGCTGCAGCCCGTCACAACGTCCGGCAAGTCGGCGCTCCAGCTCCTGATCCCAGCAATCTTCGGCGCCTGGATCCTCATTCTCTGGGAGGCGGTCACGCGTGGCGCCGGCGTTCCCTTCATCCTGCTGCCGCCGCCGAGCGCCATCGGCGCGCGGTTCATGGCATCGCTGCCGATCCTCGGCGCAGACGTCAGACAGACGATCTTCAAGGCGGTGCTGATCGGTTATATCCTCGGCTGCCTCAGCGGCTTCGTCGTCGCGGTGCTGGCCGACCGCATCGCCTTCCTGCGCCGCGGCCTTCTTCCGATCGGCAACATGGTTTCGGCCCTGCCGATCATCGGCGTCGCCCCTGTCATGGTCATGTGGTTCGGCTTCGATTGGCCGTCGAAGGCCGCCGTCGTCATCATCATGACCTTCTTCCCCATGCTGGTGAATACCGTCGCCGGCCTTGCCGCCTCAGGGAACATGGAGCGCGACCTGATGCGCACCTATGCGTCCGGCTATTGGCAGACACTGCTGAAGCTCAGGCTTCCCTCAGCAATGCCCTTCATTTTCAACGCACTGAAGATCAACTCGACGCTGGCGCTGATTGGTGCCATCGTTGCGGAATTCTTCGGAACGCCGATCGTCGGCATGGGCTTCCGCATCTCCACCGAGATCGGCCGCATGAATGTCGACATGGTCTGGGCGGAAATCGCCGTCGCGGCGCTGGCCGGCTCGATCTTCTATGGCATCATCGCCCTGACCGAACGGGCGGTGACGTTCTGGCATCCGTCTATCCGTGGTGGCTAGGCGCGCGCGGGCTCCAGAAACGGGTCCGGGCATAACTTCAGAGGGTAAGGATAAAAAAATGAGAAAGTTGATGGTTGCAATGATGGCGAGCGCGATGTCGCTTGCATCGGCCCATGCCATGGCCGCCGACAAGGTGGTGCTGCAGCTGAAATGGGTCACGCAGAGCCAGTTCGGCGGTTACTACGTCGCCAAGGACAAGGGCTTCTATAAGGAAGAAGGCCTCGACGTCGACATCAAGCCGGGTGGCCCTGATATCGCCCCCGAGCAGGTGATCGCCGGCGGTGGCGCCGATGTCATCGTCGACTGGATGGGTGGCGCCCTTGTTGCCCGCGAAAAGGGCGTTCCGCTCGTTAACATCGCCCAGCCCTACCAGAAGGCGGGCCTGGAAATGGTCTGCCGCAAGGATGGCCCGGTCAAGACCGAAGCCGACTTCAAGGGCCACACGCTCGGCGTCTGGTTCTTCGGCAACGAGTATCCCTTCTTCGCCTGGATGAACAAGCTCGGCCTGTCCACAGAAGGCGGTCCGAACGGCGTCACCGTGCTGAAGCAGAGCTTCGACGTGCAGCCGCTTGTCCAGAAGCAGGCCGACTGCATCTCCGTCATGACTTATAACGAATACTGGCAGGCGATCGATGCCGGCTTCAAGCCGGAAGAACTGACGGTCTTCAACTACACTGAAATGGGCAACGACCTTCTTGAAGACGGTCTCTATGCGATGGAAGACAAGCTGAAGGACCCCGCCTTCAAGGAGAAGATGGTCAAGTTCGTCCGCGCTTCGATGAAGGGCTGGAAATATGCCACCGAGAATCCCGACGAAGCCGCCGAGATCGTCATGGACAACGGCGGCCAGGACGAGAACCATCAGAAGCGTATGATGGGTGAAGTCGCCAAACTGGTCGGCGACAGCTCCGGCAAGCTGGACGAGGCACTCTATGCCCGCACGGCAAAGGCGCTGCTCGACCAGAAGATCATCAGCAAGGAGCCGTCAGGCGCCTGGACGCACGACATCACCGACGCCGCTTCCAAGTAGGTTCGTCAACGCGGCGAAGCGAAACGCGCGGGAGATTTTCCGCGCGTTTCGTGTTTTTCCGTGCGAGGTGGAAAAAAAACGCCTTGCAGCTGTCGCATTTATCGGGCGTCAAACGTCATGGGGTAAGAACGCGATCAATCTTCGTAATGTTGACATAACCTTGCGGTGATTGATTGACGTCGGAATGGTAATTATTATCGCCTGATGGGGAATTGTTTTCTGCCGGACTTGTAGATCGAGCAAATCGATACCACCTACAAGCCGAATTTGCCGCCGAGGGATGAAGACGGCAAAGGACCGGCGGAAACCTCTGAGAATGCAGGAAGGGCAGTGGCCTGATCGCGCGCTGAGTGGCAGACGCTCGAGTTCGGCCAACCTTATCATAAGATTGGACGAAGACGCATGGCACGCAAGCCGATTGGAATTCTAGGCGCCTCTACCCTTTTTGCAGCGGCACTTGCTGCATCCACCGCATTTTCGCAGGAAGCGCCGGTCGCAAAACCGCAACAGAACCTGCCGGCGATCGTCGTCACCACGGCTGTCAATCGCACCCTCGTCGACCGTGTCATCGGCACGGGAACAGTCAAACCCGTCGAAGAAGTCTATATCCAGCCGCAGGTCGAAGGCCTCTCGATTCGCACCCTGAAAGCCGATGTCGGCGACAAGGTTCAGGCCGAAAGCACGCTGGCGACGCTCAACGATGACGCGCTGGTCCTGGAAAAGAGCCAGATGATGGCGACGAGGGCCAAGGGCGAGGCAAGCCTCGCCCAGCTGCGCGCCCAGCTCATCGAGGCGCAGGCCAATGCCGAACAGGCAAGGCAGCAGCAGGCCCGCGCCCAGGAAATGGTCAAGAAGGGCACGGTTTCCACCGCCCAGGTCGAACAGGCCGATGCGACTGCCGCCGCCGCCAATGCTCGCGTCGTCTCCGCCGAACAGGCGATCGAGGTCGCCGAAGCGGATCTCAAGGTCTTCGACAGCCAGATCGCCGATGCGGATTTGAAGCTGGCGCGCACCGATGTGAAGACGCCGGTCGCCGGCACGGTCTCGGCGAAGAACGCCAAGGTCGGCGCCATTGCCGCCGGCAACGGCGATCCGCTGTTCACCATCATCCGCGACGGCGATATCGAGCTTGTCGCTGAGGTCGCCGAAAGCGATGTTGTCAGGATCGTGGCCGGCCAAAAGGCAACGATTTCGCTTTCTGGCAGCCGTGAGAAACTTTCCGGCGCCGTACGCCTGGTTTCGCCGACTGTCGATCCGGTCACTCGCCTCGGCCTCGTGCATATCTCCATCGATGATGACAGCAAGGCGCGTTCCGGCATGTATGGCAGCGCCGAAATCATCGTGCGCGAGACTGAAGGCGTAGCGCTTCCCCTGACCGCAGTACTCACCGGCAACGAAGGCTCCTCCGCCCGCAAAGTCGAGGACGGCGTGGTGAAATTCGCCAAGATCGAGACCGGCATCCAGGACGGCGCCTATGTCGAGGTGGTCAATGGATTGAAGACCGGCGACGAGGTCGTAGCCAAGGCGGGCGCTTATGTCCGCGACGGCGACCACATCACGCCGGTGCGTGAACAGCCCCCGGCTTCCAACTAAAGAGACCATCCGATGAATTTCTCAGCCTGGTCCATTCGAAATCCCGTTGCGCCGCTGCTGGCCTTCTGCCTGCTGGTGTTCATCGGCATGCAGTCATTTAATTCGCTGCCGATCACGCGTTTTCCCAATATCGACGTGCCGCTCGTCTCGATCAGCGTAACGCAGAGCGGCGCTTCGCCGGCTGAACTCGAAATGCAGGTAACGAAGGAGATCGAAGACGCGGTCGCCTCCATCACCGGCATCGACGAAATCCAGTCGACGGTCACCGACGGCAGTTCGCAAACGAACGTCATGTTCCGGATGGAAGTGCCGACCGAACAGGCCGTTCAGGACACCAAGGATGCGATCGACCGCATCCGCAGCGATCTGCCGGCAACGGCCGAAGCACCGATCGTCTCCAAGGTCGATGTCGAGGGACAGGCGATCCAGACCTTCGCCGTTTCCTCGCCTGCGATGTCGCTGGAAGAACTTTCCTGGTTCGTCGACGATACGATCAAACGTTCGCTGCAGGGCCAGGCCGGCATCGGCCGTGTTGACCGTTACGGCGGCGCAGAACGCGAAGTACGCATCGAACTCACCCCTGACAAGCTCAATGCCTATGGTATCACCGCCGCCAGCGTGAACCAGCAGCTGCGCGGCACCAACATCGACCTCGGCTCTGGTCGCGGCCAGGTGGCGGGCAGCGAACAGGCGATCCGTGTTCTCGGTGACGCCCGCAACGTCGCCGACCTTGCCAATACGACCATTGGCCTGCCGAACGGCCGCTTCGTCAAACTATCCGATCTCGGCGTTATCAAGGACACTTATGAGGAGCCGAAATCCTTCTCGCGCTTCAACGCTACGCCGGTCGTTACCTTCGGCGTTTTCCGCTCGAAGGGCGCCAGCGAGGTCAGCGTCGCCGAAACCGTGGCGCAGAACCTCGACAAGGTGCGAGCCGAAAATCCCAATGTGAAGATCGAACTGATCGATGATTCGGTCTATTTCACCTACGGCAACTACGAAGCCGCCATTCATACGCTCCTCGAGGGTGCGCTGCTCGCTGTCATCGTCGTCCTCCTGTTCCTCAGGAACTGGCGTGCGACCCTGATCTCTGCAATCGCCCTTCCGCTGTCTGCGATCCCAACCTTCTGGGTCATGGACATGATGGGCTTCTCGCTGAACCTCGTCAGCTTCCTTGCTCTGACGCTCGCCACCGGTATCCTTGTCGACGATGCGATCGTCGAAATCGAAAACATTGCCCGCCACATCAAGATGGGCAAGACGCCCTATCGGGCGGCGATCGAGGCAGCCGACGAAATCGGCCTTGCCGTCATCGCCACCACCTTCACGATCATCGCTGTCTTCGTGCCCGTTTCCTTCATGCCGGGCATTCCGGGTCAATACTTCATCCAGTTCGGTCTGACCGTCGCCTTCTCCGTCTTCTTCTCGCTGATGGTCGCGCGCCTCATCACCCCGATGATGGCCGCGTATCTCATGCGTGCAGAAGACGGCGTCGACGATCATCACGACAATGATAGCCTGTTGATGCGTGGATACACACGCCTCATACGCGGCACGACCGGCCGCTGGTACACGCGTTATGCGACTCTGCTTGTCGCGTTCGGCTTCCTCGCCGGCTCCATTATGCTGCTGATGCAGGTTCCGGGCAGCTTCCTGCCGCCCGAAGACGCCTCGCGCATCGTGCTCTCTGTCGAGCTGCCGCCCAATGCACGGCTTGACGACACCGAGAAGACGACCGATGCGATCTATGACAGAGTCAAGGACATCAACGGCGTCGAAAGCGTCTTCGTCCTCGGCGGCGCGTCGCCGAAGGGCGATCTCGAACTGCGCCGTGCGACCATCACGCTGGCACTCGACAAGCTGGACCAATCGCTGGTCAAGAAGATGGTCAACGACGTGCTCGGCCGTATCCCCGTCATTGGCCCGAAACTGCCGAAGGTGGAGGTCCACGGCCGTGAACGCCCGCAGTGGGATATCGAAAAGGAAGTCTTCGCCAAGCTGCGTGACATTCCCGACGTCCGGATCCTGAAGCTCAATGACCGCGGCGAACGCGACCTCTCCTTCAACTTCCTTTCCAAGAACGACAAGGACCTGAACGACGCCGTCGGCATTCTGGAATCCAAACTGCGCGCCGATCCGCTGCTTGCCAATGTCAGCGCTGACGGCTCGCTGCCCCGTCCGGAACTGCAGGTTCACCCGCGCATGGATGAGGCCGCCCGCTTGGGCATTACGCCACAGCAGATCTCTGAGACGATCCGCGTCGCCACTATTGGCGATGTCGATGCCGCCCTTGCCAAGATCTCGCTCGACGATCGCCAGATCCCGATCCGCGTTCAGGCCGCACTCGACATGCGTCGCGATCTCGCGGCCATCCGGACGTTGAAGATCCAGACCGCCAGCGGCGGCACCGTTCCGCTCGCAAGCGTCGCCAATATCGACTATTCGGAAGGCGTAAGTTCGATCAAGCGCAACAACCGCAACCGCGTCGTTTCGATCGGTTCCGACCTGCCGCAGGGCGTCGCACTCGACACGGCTTCGGCCCGCTTCCGCCAGATCGTCAACGACGCAAATATCCCGGCCACGGTGCACCTTGCCGAAAGCGGCGACACCAAGGTGCAGAGCGAGATGCAGCAGAGTTTCGTCAACGCCATGTTGATGGGCCTGCTGCTGGTGCTGACGGTGCTGATCCTGCTCTTCAAGGACGTGATCCAGCCTTTCACCATCCTGTTCTCGCTGCCGCTCGCCATCGGCGGCGTCGCAGCCGGCCTGATCATCACCAGCAATCCGCTGTCGATGCCGGTCATGATCGGCATTCTGATGCTGATGGGTATCGTCACCAAGAATGCCATCCTGCTCGTCGATTTTGCAATCGAGATGCGCCACCAGGGCATGTCCCGCGTCGAGGCCATGGTCGAAGCCGGCCGCAAACGCGCCCGGCCGATCATCATGACCTCGATCGCCATGTCGGCAGGCATGCTGCCTTCCGCGCTCGGTGTCGGCGAAGGCGGCTCGTTTCGCGCGCCGATGGCGATCGCGGTGATCGGCGGCATCATCGTCTCGACCGTGCTCTCGCTCGTCGTCGTGCCCTCCTTCTTCCTGATCATGGACGATCTGTCCCGCCTGCTCGGCTGGGCTTTCGGCCGCCTGGTCGGCAAGAAGGACAAGGAGGAGCTGCCGCTGTCGCGCGAGGATCTCACCCGCGTCACCCGGGAGAACCGCGGCGACATCGACGCGCTGGAGGAGCGCCTGACGGCGATCGAAAAGCCGGAAGACAAACGCAAGAGCGCCAAGGGCAACGACACCAACGTGCTGCGCCTGCCGCCCTTCGCGGCGGAATAAGCAAAACCCAGGAAACGAACGGGCCGGGAGCGATCTCCCGGCCCGTTTCGTTTTTCGTTCATTTCCAACGCATGTCGCGCAAAAGTGTGCAGCGGCTTTGTGCGACATGCGTAAAAACAAAGACCTAAAGCGGGCGGTGTTCGGACGACATGCTCTAATTCTTTGATTTTGATCCGGATGTTTTAGGCCGATCCGGCCTAAAATCCGGATCTAGAGTCCGCCCTGCTCCCTGAGGAAGCTGACGATCGAGCTGACGCCGTCGCCGCGCTTCATGTCGGAGAAGACGAAGGGGCGCGAAGCGCGCATGCGCGTCGCATCCCGGTCCATCACGTCGAGATCGGCGCCGACATAGGGCGCCAGATCCTTCTTGTTGATGACGAGCAGGTCCGACCGGGTGATACCCGGCCCGCCCTTGCGCGGGATTTCCTCGCCCTGGCAAACGGAGATGACATAGATGGTGATATCGGCAAGATCGGGCGAAAAGGTCGCCGCTAGATTGTCGCCGCCGGATTCGATGAAGACGACGTCGAGATCGGGGATCCGCTGGTTGAGGCCGGCGATCGCCTGCAAATTGATCGTCGCATCCTCACGAATGGCGGTATGCGGGCAGCCGCCTGTCTCGACGCCGACGATGCGGTCCGAAGTCAATGCCTGCATCCGCACCAGCGCCTCGGCATCCTCGGTCGTATAGATATCGTTGGTGACGACGGCGACGGAATAGTCGTCGCGCATCGCCTTGCAGAGCTTTTCGGTCAGCGCTGTCTTGCCCGAGCCGACTGGCCCGCCGATGCCGACACGCAAAGGTCCGTTTCTTGATTTCATGTGCCTTACTCCAATCGAACCCCGATGATAACGAAGCCGCCCGCCCGCGCCACCGTCAAATGACTTAGAGCGCTTGTTTTTCTTCGAATCACCGAAGCGCTCTATCTCTTTGTTTTCACGCACTTCCGGACGCAAAACCGCTGCGCACTTTTGCTGGAATTGCTCTCGCCGCCGCGATAATTTCGGACAATTACGAGCGGAACAGCCGCGTCGCCTGCGTCTCATGGCGCAGGCTTGCAATATCGGCCTGCACCGTCGCCGAACCCAGATCATCGAGCGTCGAGATAGCCGCCCGCCGGGCGATCTTCGCGAGGTGCTCTTCAAGGCCGGCAAGCACGGCAACGCCATCCCTCTGCCCAGCGATGCCGAGGCGGATGCCTGACGAAACCGCTTGCGAGGCATAGGCGTGCAGGAAGACTGCGAGCACCTTCACGGATCCTATGCCATGTGCACCCGCAACCGCTCCCACCGCGACAGGATAAGCGGCCTTGCCGGGCAGCCTCTCGAATACATCGTCCGGCCAAGCGCCTGCCGCCGCCAGGAAAGCCTCGCCGAGCAGCATCGTTTCCTGATGGCGCTCGCGTGATCCGGCAAGCGCCTCGGCGAGCGCGGCGATCTCGGCAAGGCGCGCGGCTTCAGCCTGGTGCCTGTGGCTTTCGGCCAGCAGCACCGTATCGTTCCAGACCGAACCATTGCCGATTAAAGTGCCGGTCCAGGCCGCAAGCGAGGCCGCATCCGTGACCAACCCGTCGGCAACCGCCCGCTCCAGCCCGCCCGAATAGGCAAAGCTGCCGATCGGAAAGGCCGGTGAGAGCCATGCCGTCAGGCGCAGCAGTGCCTGCAACTCGCGATCCCCAGTCATCAAGGCTCAGTCGTGCTTGTGGTCGTGATGTCCGTGCTCATGACCATGATCCCGCCCGTGGTCATGATCATGACCGCGATCGTGGCGGTGCTCATGCTCATGCTCGTAGCCATGTTCGTGATCATGGTCATGGCCGTGATCATGATTGTGATCGTGATCATGCCCATGCGAATGCCCGCCTTGGGAATGGTAGGCGCCGCGTGCCGGCTGGAACGGCTCGTCGATCTCGAGGACGACGGCGCCGAGGCCCTGCAGCATGGTGCGGATGACATGATCGCGCAGGATGACGATGCGATCTTCCTCGATCTGGGCCGCAAGATGCCGGTTGCCCAGATGCCAGGCGAGCTCGACCAGATGCGTGCGGTCGCGTCCGCGAACCTCGAAGAGCTTCTCGTCGGCGGCGAGGATTTCGATCAGTTCGCCGTCGTCGCGCACCAAGAGGTCGCCATTGGCGAAAAGCACCGGATCCTTGAGATCGAGCATGACCATTTCGCCATTTTCCAAATGCAGCAGCTTGCGGCGCAGATGGCGCAGATCATGCGGCAGCTTGACTTGGGCGATCGGATGGGAGGAAGGGGTTCCGGCGGGAAGATAGGACGTGACGCGCTGCATGATATGTCCGTTTTGCTGAGAGGACGACCATGCAAAATAGCTCTTCCCGATGCAAGCACCAATGCCCTTTCGTTCGCGCTTTGCTTTGATATTCCGTAAGCCTGCATCACGTTGTCGCTCTCCGGTCCTTTGTTCTCGCCATCGACGCCGCTATCGACAAGCCCGTGCCAGGCGTGACGCAGACCTTCTCGTTCGTGGACGACGCGATTGCGCCCGAGTGCCTTGGCGAGATAGAGCGCCCGGTCGGCGGAAGCATAGACCGCCTGCTTGGTGCGCCCGGCGACGAGATCGGCAACGCCGCCGGAAACGGTGATGCGGATATCGTGCCCCTCGGCTTTCATGGCGCCGCCGGCGATCCGGGCCCGGACGCTTTCGACGCGCTCCATACGCGTCTCGAGCGGCTCGCCGGAGACGATGACGCCGAACTCCTCCCCACCCAGCCGTGCGACGACGGACATCTCATCGAAGGCGGATCTCAGCATGGCCGAAACGGAGATGATGACGGCATCGCCGCAGCCATGGCCGAAGCGGTCGTTGATCGCCTTGAAACGGTCGACGTCAAAAATCACCAGCGACGCATCGCCATCAGTATTCTCAAGCGCCTCGGTAAAAGCGCGCCGGTTGAGCAGCCCGGAAAGCGTATCCGTGCGGCTGAGCTTTTCGAATTCCGCCCGCGAGAGCGCGAGATCGCGCATGGCAAAGCCGGCAAACAGTGACAGCATGCCGGAAACGGTACCGCCGATCAGCCAGGAAAAGATCGCGCTGAAGCCGATTGCATGGGCGAGCGTCACCGGTAGAAGCCCGAGAAGATCCAGCGACGGCATCGTCAATGCGATAATGACTCCTGACAGAATAACGGCAAGAAAAGCCATCTTCAGGGCGAAGACATAGACGTTTCTGCGGTATTGAAGATCGCCGAAATCGGCCTGCAGCAAAATCCAGTTTCTCATGAGAATCAACCTTCCTGCTCGGCGTTTCCAGGCATTGATAAGAGCCCAATTGCTGCGGGTGTCTTAATCGACCCGTTAAAATTCGAACGGTTCGGACGTTTCGGTGGACAGAATTTTTCTAGCAGGGGATGCAGCTTTCCAATCCCTGAATCGAACAGCGCGAAGAGACAGTTAAACGACTGATATAAAAGGGTTCATCAAGTTTCGTGATGCAGTTGTTCCAGAATGGGTTAGCTTGACAAAATACCGGGTTTTCCACCGATTTTTACAACCATATGGAGAGCGCTATTCACAATTCACTTTAAGAGCGGACCGACCCGACGGCTGCTTCAATTGTAGACAGCAATAGACAACCGCAATGTTTGTGGAAGCGGGTTCCATATGCCGGTTCGAAACCCAGCCGAGCGCAGGGCAGCGGCGGTCCAGGTGTTGCAGCCGAAGAGTGCGTTGAAGTATCCCCTGGCTTCGAAGAACCGGTCGATCTCGCCGTAACCCGCATCCGGAATCGGCACCACCGCGCCCGCGTCGAGGACGAAACTCTCGGAGATAAAATCGCGCAGCTGCGCCAATTGATCCTCACTGACATTGAATGCCGTAACGGTGGACTGGGGCTCGGTGATATGACTGGCAAGGTCCACATGCAGCACTGAACGGTCGATCGTCAGCGCGCGCAACACCGGCAGCGGCTTCAGCTCCGCCCATGTGGGAGTTTCCAGATAGAAGGCACGTCCGCCCCAGCCGATAGTAAGCCACTCCGCATTCGGATGGCCGAGCGGAAAACCAGTATTGTCGAGGAAGGAAAAGGCAGCCCGCGTTTCCGCGTCGAGCGGAATGGCAATATCGGTATGGATCGGGCCCGACAGCAGCAGAATTCGATGCGTCACTGCCGCAGACGACGCCTCGACGGGCGCAATCAGCGGCCGGGGAATAAAGGTCCCGCAGGCCGCCGAAAGCACAAACAGAAATACGATCCGCAACAACCAGCGGATACCTGTCCTCATCGCCGCCGTCCGTCGCACATGGGCGTGGGCTTAGAACAGGAAATAGCGCTGCGCCATCGGCAGCACCGTCGCCGGCTCGCATGTCAGCAATTCGCCGTTCGCCCTGACTTCATAGGTCTCCGGGTCGACCTCGATCTCGGGTGTCAGGTCGTTGTGGATCATCGATGCCTTGGAGATGCCGCCGCGCGTATTCTTCACCGCGACCAGTTCCTTGGCAACGCCGAGCCGGCCCTTCAGGCCGGCATCGAGCGAGGCCTGGCTGACGAAGGTGACAGAGGAATTGGTGAGGCTCTTGCCATAGGAGGCAAACATCGGCCGGTAGTGTACCGGCTGCGGCGTCGGGATCGAGGCGTTCGGATCGCCCATCGGCGCGGCCGCGATCGAGCCTCCGAGCAGCACCATATCGGGCTTCACGCCGAAGAAGGCCGGATTCCACAGCACGAGGTCGGCGCGCTTGCCGACTTCGACCGAGCCGATCTCACGGCTGAGACCGTGGGCGATCGCCGGGTTGATCGTATATTTGGCGATATAGCGGCGAACGCGGAAATTGTCGTTGTCGCCCTTTTCCTCCTTCAGCCGGCCGCGCTGACGCTTCATCTTGTCGGCCGTCTGCCAAGTGCGGATCGCCACCTCGCCGACGCGGCCCATGGCTTGGCTGTCGGACGAGATGATCGAGAAGGCGCCGATATCGTGCAGGATGTCTTCGGCGGCGATCGTCTCCTTGCGGATCCGGCTTTCGGCAAAGGCGATATCTTCGGGGATCGACGGCGACAGATGGTGGCAGACCATCAGCATGTCGAGATGCTCTGCGATGGTATTGACCGTATAGGGACGCGTTGGATTGGTCGACGACGGGATGACATTCGGCTGGCCGCAGATCTTGATGATATCGGGCGCATGCCCGCCGCCCGCGCCTTCCGTATGGAAGGCATGGATGGTGCGGCCCTTGATGGCACCGATCGTATCCTCGACGAAGCCGCTTTCGTTCAGCGTATCGGTGTGGATCATCACCTGCACGTCGTATTCGTCGGCAACCGACAGGCAGCAGTCGATGGCGCCAGGGGTCGTGCCCCAATCCTCGTGCAGTTTCAGCGACGTGGCGCCTGCCAGCACCATTTCGGTCAGCGCCCCCGGCAGCGAGGCATTGCCCTTGCCGGCAAAGGCGAGGTTCATCGGAAAGGCGTCGGCCGCTTCGATCATGCGCGCCAGATGCCAGGGACCGGGCGTGCAGGTGGTGGCAAGCGTGCCGTGTGCAGGACCGGTGCCGCCGCCGAGCATGCAGGTCATGCCGCTCATCAGCGCTTCCTCGATCTGCTGCGGCGCAATGAAATGGATATGGCTGTCCATACCGCCAGCGGTGACGATCTTGCCTTCGGCGGCGATCGCCTCCGTGCCCGGGCCAACGATGATGTTGACACCCGGCTGCATGTCGGGATTACCGGCTTTGCCGATCGCGACGATGCGCCCATCCTTGAGCCCGATGTCGGCCTTGTAGATACCCGAATGATCGACGATCACCGCATTGGTGATAACCGTATCCACTGCGCCATCCGCCCGCGTCACCTGGCTCTGGCCCATGCCGTCGCGGATCACCTTGCCGCCGCCGAACTTCACCTCCTCGCCATAGGTGGTGAAATCCTTCTCGATCTCGATGAAGAGCTCCGTATCGGCAAGGCGCACCTTGTCGCCGGTGGTCGGTCCGAACATGCCGGCATAGGCGGCGCGCGAGATCTTGTAGGGCATCTATCAGGCTCCTTGGGAGGAAGAGACGAGTGTTTCTCCGCCGAGCCGCTTGAGGCGGCCAGCGGCAATATAGCTATCGACAAGCTGTCGTTCGGCCGAAAACGGGTGCCATTCCCAGCCGGCGTGGCCAAAGCCGGCAAGTGTCGCCTCGGCCTCGGCATATGTGTTCAGCACCTCGGCAATGACGATCATCCCGCTGCTCGGCACGACATAGGGCGCTGGAGAAAACGCCGAAAGCGACGCATCCACGGCCTCGTGAACCGATTTGCCGATAATGACGTGCCTTTTGCCGGTGTCTGCGCAAAAGGAGCTGAACGCAGCGGTATGGTCGTCGCAGAAATCATCAAGCTCCGGATGAGAGACGGCAAGCGGCGCCCGCATCGCGGCGAATTTTTCCGGGTCGCGCACGCTCCAGATTTCGCCAGCCGAAACGACGCCCGGATGGGCGCGCCACTCACGCGAACCGAGCATCGCCTTTGCCGGCCTACCGGTGTTGCAGACCGCGACGGCATCCGTGCGGCTGCCGCCGGCGCCATAGGAGCGGCAATCATTGAAGCGGATGACAATATCGGCGGCATCGATGATGCCAGCCCCACCCTCCTCGATGTCGCCATTGCCGACGATCATGATTTTTCTGATCACCCTAGTTGCCCATCGTATCTTCGAGCTCTTTCAGCTCTTTCGTGCGTTTGTCCGTAATGTTGGCGAGACACCCGGCGACCAGCATCGGCTCCATCGTGCCGCCACGGGCCTGAAAGCCAAAGGCGTCGCATTCGGCGTCGCGATAGTCGATCCAGGCGCGTTGCGCCTTGACAAGCGCCTGCTCTGCGCCCTTCATGTCGCCATCCAGGTCCTTGTCGATCGCCGCCAGGGCGGCGCGCGTCTTCTTATACTGCGCATTCAGCGCCTTGTCGGCAGTCTCGTGGCGCGCCGTCTCGCAGCCAGTCATGTCCGATTGCGTCTTGGGATTGTTGCAATCTATATCCTGAGCAGAGGCAGCACCTGCCGTCAGCAGCATCGCCGCCCCGACGAGGCAGATATTCAAGCGCATGCACTTCTCCCGTATTTTGTTCTTAAAGCTTGCCCATCACCAGTTGACGGAAACCATAGACCTCGCGCTTGCCGGAAAGCGGGATCAGCGTCACCGAGCGCGTCTGCCCCGGCTCGAAGCGCACCGCCGTCCCCGCCGGGATATCGAGCCGCTTGCCGTGTGCTACCGCGCGATCGAAGGAAAGCCCGGCATTGGTCTCGGCGAAATGATAGTGGCTGCCGACCTGCACCGGCCGATCGCCCGTATTGGAAACCTCCAGCGTCACCGTCGGCGCGCCGGCATTCAGTTCGATGTCGCCGCTTGCGGCAATGATCTCGCCTGGAATCATCTCGTCCTCCTTAAGCCGCCTTGGGCGCGCAGCCCTCGGCCTTCAATACGCGCTTCGTCGATGCCGGATTTTTGGCGAGCATGGCCGCCGGCCGAATGGGCCTCGCGACGAGATTGCCGCCGCAGTTCGGGCAGACACCCTTCAGCACGCCGTCCACGCAATCGGCGCAGAAGGTGCATTCATAGGTGCAGATCCGTGCTTCAATGCTATCAGGCGGCAGATCCTTGTCGCAGCATTCGCAATTGGGCCTGAGCTCGAGCATTCCTATCTCCTCAACGGATCGGCTCGTGCACGGTGACGAGCTTGGTTCCATCCGGGAACGTCGCCTCCACCTGCACGTCGTGGATCATCTCGGCAATCCCCTCCATCACCTGGTCGCGGCCGATCACATGGGCGCCGGCTTCCATCAGCTCGGCAACCGGGCGGCCGTCGCGGGCGCCTTCGACAACGAAGTCGCTGATCAGCGCGATCGCTTCGGGATAGTTCAGCTTGACGCCGCGCTCCAGCCGCCGCCGCGCCACCATCGCCGCCATCGAAATCAACAGCTTGTCTTTTTCTCTCGGAGTGAGGTTCATCGCTTGTCCATCTGCTTGATCGAATGCTGAAGTTCATAGATTCCAGACTTTCGGCACAGGCGCACCATTGCGCAAGGCGGAAATGACCGGGATCAGGATTTTTCTGAGTGAGAAGCCGTCGGCCGCTGCCAGGCGGACGACGAGCTTGCCATTCCAAGCGCTCGCACCGCCCATCGATCCTTCGACGAGCGGCCGGACCTTGCCGAGATAGGCTTCTGAAAGCGGCCCGGCATAAAACAGCGTCGCAAAGGCCACCTGTCCGCCGAGCACGGCCTGCCGCGCCGCCAGCGCCGCCACAGCTTCGGAAAGTCTGAGTTCTTCGGCGTGGATCAGTTGACCCGAGCGGCGGATGCGCCAGCGGTCACGGAACAGCCCTGATATCACCGCCTCACCCATCGCCTTGCGGCCGAGCAGCACGGCTTCGACGGCCAGAAATTCGCCGCTCTCGTCAAGATCGACGTCCAGCCGGCGAAAAAGTGCGGCCCGGTCGAAGAGGATCGTTTCCTGCGGCAGCCAGTCGACGCGGGCTTGGGCTCCGACCGTGATGCTGGTCGCCACCTCGGCGATGCCGGCCGATGCCTTGTAGATCTTCTCGCAGGCCTGAGTGGTGACGTCGATGCGCGTGCCGGCGCCGGCATCCACGCTCCAATCCATCCGATCGCCGCCCGTCAAACCGCCAGCGGTATTGATGATGACGGCTTCCATGGAGGCGTCGAAGGTGTCGGGCAGGCGGATCTTCGCTGCCCCCTCCTGATAGAGTTCATGGATGCGCGTGCGGCCATCGAACAGCTTTGCCGTCAGATGCCCTCGCCCTTCGGCTCTTTGCGGTCTCGTGCCTGCCGCCGCAATCGTCATATCGTCCCTTTCGGTCGCGCCCCTGGTTTTCATTCAAGCGCGCGGATAGCGGAAAGCAAGCAATTCCCATGCCGCACCGGGCAGACCTTTGGCGGCGGCGGAAGGTTTTCCAGGCGCCGCGCCTTCTGCTGCAAAATGCGGCATCTGCCAGCCAGACAGTCAGACAGTCAGGTGGCGGCGGGCCTCCGGCGTATCCAGCGTCTCGGCAAGCCCTTCATGCACGATTTCGCCGCGGTCCATGATGTAAACATAGTCAGCAAGCTCGCGGCAGAAATCGAGATACTGCTCGACGAGCAGGATCGCCATGCCGGTGGAGTCGCGCAGGTAACGGATCGCCCGGCCGATATCCTTGATGATCGACGGCTGAATGCCCTCGGTCGGCTCGTCGAGCACGAGAATCCGAGGCCGCGTCACCATGGCCCGCCCGATCGCCAGCTGCTGCTGCTGCCCGCCGGAAAGATCGCCGCCGCGACGTGACAACATCGACTTCAGCACCGGGAAGAGACTGAAGATGTCATCGGGGATGTTGCGGTCGCGGCGGCCAAGCGGAGCAAAGCCGGTTTCGAGATTTTCCTTGACGGTGAGCAGCGGGAAGATCTCGCGCCCCTGCGGCACATAGCCGATGCCCTGCTTGGCGCGGGCAAAGGGCGGCAGGCTGTTGAGCCTGGTGTCATTGAAGGTGACGGTGCCCGCCGACAGCGGATGCTGGCCGGTAACGGCGCGAAGAAGAGAACTCTTCCCCACGCCGTTACGCCCCAGCACGCAGGTGATCTTGCCCATCTCCGCTTTGATCGAGATGCCGCGCAGCGCCTGAGCGGCGCCGTAGTGGAGGTTTGCGTTTTCGACTGTCAGCATCGGTTTCCCTTTACATTCAAACTGCTGTCGGAGCAGGCCGCTGCCCCTCATCCGGCTGCCGCCACCTTCTCCCCGCTTGCGGGGAGAAGGGAATATGCCGCGACCTGTCCGTCCCTCGTCCACCTATCGCATGGCACGTCCCCTCGCCCCGTTTACGGGGAGAGGGTTAGGGTGAGGGGCATCCGGCAAACACGACGCTCACCGCCCCAAATAATTCTCGATGACCTTCGGATCCGAACTCACAAAGTCGATCGATCCCTCAGCCAACACAGATCCTTCCGCAAGGCAAGTCACCTTGACGCCAAGGTCTCGGATGAAGCCCATGTCATGTTCGACGACGACCACCGACCGGGTTTTGGCGATATCCTTGAGCAGGATCGCGGTTTCGGCCGTCTCCGCATCGGTCATGCCGGCCACCGGCTCGTCGACGAGCAGGAGCTTCGGCCCCTGCGCCAGCAGCATGCCGATCTCCAGCCACTGCTTCTGCCCGTGCGAGAGATTGGCGGCGAATTCGTCGCGGCGATGGGTCAGCCGCACGGTTTCGAGGATCTCCTCGATGCGCGTCTTGTCCTCGCCCGAAAGCCGGTAAAACAGCGTCGAGAACACGCCGCGACGGCGGTTCAACGCCAGTTCCAGATTGTCCCAGACCGTATGACTCTCGAAGACCGTCGGCTTCTGGAACTTGCGGCCAATGCCGAGCTGGGCGATGTCGGCCTCGTCCTTCTTGGTGAGATCGATCGTGCCGTTGAAGAAAACTTCGCCCTCGTCGGGCCTGGTCTTGCCGGTGATGATATCCATCATCGTCGTCTTGCCGGCGCCGTTCGGGCCGATGATGGCTCTGAGTTCACCGGGTTCGATGACGATCGACAGCGAATTCAGCGCCTTGAAGCCGTCGAAGGAAACCGAGACGCCATTGAGATAAAGTACGCTGTTGGGTTTGACGTCGGGGATCATGGTGCTCACTCCGCTGCCTGGATTTTCGGCTCGATGCCATCTTCCTGCGCCGCCGGCGGAGCAGAATTGGAGACCTTCTTCCGCTTTCCGAGATATCGGGCGATCGTGCCGACGACGCCCTTGGGCAGGAACAGCGTGACGGCAACGAAGAGGCCGCCGAGCGCAAACAGCCAGAACTCCGGGAAGAGGCCGGTGAAGATCGTCTTGCCGCCGTTGACAAGGATCGCGCCGATGATCGGGCCGATCAGCGTCGCCCGCCCGCCCACCGCCGTCCAGATGACGACTTCGATCGAATTGGCAGGCGCGAATTCGCCGGGATTGATAATGCCGACCTGCGGCACGTAGAGCGCACCGGCAATACCAGCCATCATCGCCGAGACGACGAAGGTGAAGAGCTTGAAGTGCTCAACGCGGTAACCGAGGAAGCGCGTGCGGCTTTCCGCATCGCGCACGCCGACCAGCACCTTGCCAAACTTCGAGCGCACGATCGCCGAGGCGAGCAGCAGCGATAGAGCAAGGAAGATCGCAGTTGCCGCAAAGAGGACTGCACGCGTGCCGTCAGCCTGGACGTTGAAACCGATAATGTCCTTGAAATCGGTTAGGCCGTTATTGCCGCCGAAGCCCATGTCATTGCGGAAGAAGGCCAGCAGCAGCGCGTAGGTCATCGCCTGGGTGATGATCGAGAGATAGACGCCGTTGACGCGTGAGCGGAAGGCAAACCAGCCGAAGACGAAGGCGAGCAGGCCGGGCACGACGAGCACCATCAGAGCCGCAAACCAGAAATGGTTGAAGCCGTACCAGAACCAGGGCAGATCCTTCCAGTTCAGGAACACCATGAAGTCGGGCAGAACAGGGTCTCCGTAGCTGCCGCGCGTGCCGATCTGGCGCATCAGATACATGCCCATCGCATAGCCGCCGAGCGCAAAGAAGGCCCCGTGGCCGAGGGAGAGGATGCCGCAGAAGCCCCAGACGAGATCAAGCGCCAGCGCCAGCAGCGCATAGGTCAGATACTTGCCGAACAGCGACATGATATAAGTCGGCACGTGCAGCGGATTGGTCGGCCCCGTCATCAGGTTCAGGACTGGCACAAGGACGGCGACCAGAAGCAGGAGGGCGATGGCAATGACGATCTTGCGATCGAGTGATCGGAGAAGGAAGGCCGTTATCATGCTTCCACCGCCCTTCCTTTGAGTGCGAAGAGCCCGCGGGGACGCTTCTGGATGAAGAGAATGATGAGGACGAGCACCAGGATCTTGCCGAGCACGGCGCCGGCGAAGGGCTCGAGGAACTTGTTGACGACGCCGAGCGAGAGTGCACCGACCAGTGTACCCCAGAGATTGCCGACACCACCGAAGACGACGACCATGAAGCTGTCGATGATGTAGGATTGACCGAGGTTCGGCGAGACATTGTCGATCTGGCTGAGCGCCACGCCGGCGATGCCGGCAATGCCCGAGCCGAGCGCGAAGGTGAAGGCATCGACCCAGCCGGTGCGGATGCCCATCGACGACGCCATGCGCCGGTTCTGCGTAACGGCACGCATCTGCAGGCCGAAGGCGGACCGCTTGAGCAGCAGGAGCAGCGCCACAAAGACCACCATCGAAAATACGATGATCCACAGTCGGTTCCAGGTGATGGAGAGTCCGCCGAGATCGAAGACGCCGGACATCCAGGTCGGATTGCGGACCTCGCGGTTGGTCGGGCCGAAGATGCTGCGCACTGCCTGCTGCAGGATGAGCGACACGCCCCAAGTGGCGAGCAGCGTTTCGAGCGGCCGGCCGTAGAGATAGCGGATGACGGCGCGCTCGATCACCAGACCGACGAAGCCGGTAAAGACGAAGGCCGCAGGCACGGCAAAGGCCAGCGAATAATCGGCAAGTTCAGGAAAGGCGGAGGTGATGTATTCCTGCACCACATAGGTGGTGTAGGCGCCGATCATCACCATTTCGCCATGCGCCATGTTGATGACGCCCATGACGCCGAAGGTGATGGCAAGGCCGATCGCGGCAAGCAGCAGCACCGAGCCGAGAGACAATCCGTACCAGATGTTCTGGACGATATCCCACAGCGCCAGGCTGCGATTGATGGAGCTGATATCCGCCTGGATTGCCGGCTTCAGGTCGTCAGGCGCGGTTTCGAGTGTGGTCGTGAGGATGGTCAGCGCATCGCGATTGCCGCGCGCCGCGATCGTGTCGATCGCAGCCTTCTTGTCTTCGACGCTCGCATCCGTCTTGAGCAGCAGCACTGCGCGCGCCGCTTCCATCGTATTCTTGATCTCGGCGTCCTTTTCGGCCGCAAGCGCCGAGTTCAGCAGGTCGAGATTGGCGGGATCGGCATCTTTCAGCAGGCCCTGCGCCGCGGCAAGCCGCGCGGAACGGTCCGGGCTCATCAGCGTCAACTGGCTGGTAGCGGCGCCGATGACGCCGCGAAGCGCGTTGTTGATCTTGACCTTCGTCATCAGATCCGGATCGACATCGGCAGCGGCTTCGCCGGTGATCGGATCGGAATAGGTCGTTTCGTCATCGGTACCGCCCTGGAGGAGAACCGGGCCGCCGTCGGAATTGACGTAGAGAAGGCCGTCGCTCAACTGCTGCAGGATCTGGCTGACATGCTGGTCCTTGGAAGCGACCAGCGCTTTGATGGCCGCTTCCCGTTCCGGGAAATCGCCGACGCCGAGCGCGTCGACAAGCACGTGGATATCGTCCTGGGCCTGGACTTCGCTCGAGATTATCACGCCCGAAAAAGCAAAGCCTGAAAATACGAGGCCCGAAAATGTCAGGCAAACCGTGATGAGGAAAATCTTTATGGCGCGATACATCGGCTTTCTCGCCCTTGATAGTGTTGGCCTCGAGGCGCAATCGCTGGGACGGAGCTTCCGCCCGGGAACAAACCCGGACGGAATCCTTCAGGCAGTCATCGGATCGGGGTCGTACTCAGGAGCCCTTGCCACCGCACTTGCCGGTAGCGACGTTGAAGTTGCCGCAGGACATCGGCTTGCGCCAATCGGAGATCAGATCCTTGGAGTCAGGCAGGAAATCTGACCATTCGTCGCCGACGACGGCGGGTGTCTGCTGGACGATTTCGAACTGGCCGTCGGCCTGGATTTCACCGATCAGCACCGGCTTGGTGATGTGGTGGTTCGGCATGACGGTCGCATAACCGCCGGAGAGGTTCGGAACGCTGACGCCGATGATGGTGTCGAGAACCTTGTCGGTATCGGTCGTGCCGGCAGCCTGGACGGCCTTAACCCATGCATTGAAGCCGATATACGCAGCTTCCATCGGGTCGTTCGTCACGCGCTTGTCGTTCTTGGTGAAAGCGTGCCATTCCTTGATGAACTTCTTGTTGGCTGGGCTTTCGACCGACTCGAAGTAGTTCCAGGCAGCGAGGTGGCCGACGAGCGGCTTGGTGTCGAGGCCGGCAAGTTCTTCTTCGCCGACCGAGAAGGCGACGACGGGGATGTCTGTTGCCTTGATGCCCTTGTTGCCCAGTTCCTTGTAGAACGGAACGTTGGCATCGCCGTTGATCGTAGAGACAACCGCGGTCTTCTTGCCGGCCGAACCGAATTCCTTGATCTTGGAAACTTCGGTCTGCCAGTCGGAGAAGCCGAACGGCGTGTAGTTGGTCATGATGTCTTCTTTCGGAATACCCTTCGAAATCAGGTATGCCTCGAGAATCTTGTTGGTCGTGCGCGGATAAACGTAGTCCGTACCTTCGAGAACGAAGCGCTTGACGCCTTCTTTTTCCATCAGGTAGTCGACAGCAGGAATGGCCTGCTGGTTCGGAGCAGCACCGGTGTAGAAGATGTTGCGCGAGGACTCTTCGCCTTCATACTGGACCGGGTAGAAGAGGATCGAGTTGGTCTCTTCGAAAACCGGCAGAACGGACTTGCGCGACGAGGACGTCCAGCAACCGAAGACGGCGGCAACCTTGTCCTTCTGGATCAGCTCGCGTGCCTTTTCGGCAAACAGCGGCCAGTCGGAAGCCGGGTCGACGACGACGGCCTCGAGCTTCTTGCCGAGAAGGCCGCCCTTCTTGTTCTGCTCGTCGATGAGCATCAGCATGGCGTCCTTGAGCGTGGTCTCGGAAATGGCCATGGTGCCGGAGAGCGAGTGTAGAATGCCGACCTTGATCGTGTCGTCGGCGGCAACTGCACCGCCGAAGGCAGCCGACGCCGCCATGATGGCGCCGAGCGCTGCGCCCGTAATAGTGGATTTGAGATTCATCTGGTTGAACTCCCCTCTTCTTGTTCCGCAACAGACCGGAAACGGAGATTAACTGTTGCTTAAAGAACTATCGGGTGCTGCAGCGCGAAAACACATACGTCGATTGACGTAGGCGCCGGGGGCAAACAGGCAGCAGGCCGGGAGAGGTGGCATCCCCCACCGCGGGAGATGCCCTGTCGATTCTCTGGGAGGAATTATCCGTCGATCGTCAAGACGATCGACGTGGGACCGTAAGAGAGGCTCGCCCTATGGCCTGCGACGGTCAGCTTTTCGAGGGCGCCAGTCACGACGCTCGCCTTCAGGATCTCGATCTTCGTTCCGGGCGTCGGGACAAACCCGTCGGCAAGCGTCACATCGAGCTCGCCGGCCAGCACCGCCTTGCCATGGACGATCAGCGTACCCTCGCCGTTCGCGCCTAGCCTCGGCTTCAACACGGCCGTGGCAAGCTGCTGATAGTCGCCGCCGACGGTCACGGGCTTTTCCGCCGCCAGAACGAGCGAACCGCGGTCGGCCGTCAGGCCGCCTGTACCGAAGGCCGACGGCGATAGGGCCATCAGTGCGCCCTCTTCCAGCACGGTACCGCCGGTATAGCTGTTGGCGCCCGACAGCTCGAGAATGCCGCTGCCGTGCTTCACCAGCCTGCCATTGCCGGTGATGTCGTTCCGCCAGGTGTCGATCGAATTGAAACCGCCCTTTGCCGCGTCCATCGTCACGGTCACGTCCTGTTCGAACGCACCGTAACCGTCGGCCGCCGCAAAGAGGTTGAGACGGCCGTAACCTTCCGCATCGTCGAGCAGCGGGTAGCCGGAGGCGATCTCCGTCGACTTCAGCACGGCGCGGCGCTGCTCGCCGCCCAGATAGGGCAGACGCGTTTCGAGAAGCGCTTCGGCGCCCTGCGGCACGCGCGCCGGCTGATCGGTCGCATGGATCGTCGGCAGGCCGTAGCTCAAGCGCTGCAGCACGTAGGCGCGATTGGCGTCATGATCGGCGAAACGGTCTGCGGCCAACGGTGCTGCATGGGCCGCAACCTCGAGTGCACCCGCATCCGCAACGCCTGACTTGGCGACGAGCCATGACTGCGCTTGGGCGTAGGCATCGCTCTTCAGCGCGGCATTGTCGGCGTTGTTCAGATTGTAGACGACCGTAGCTGTGCCGAGCATGCGGCCGCCTATCACGTCGAGAGGAGAATGCATGCCGGCGAGGATGCGGTCTTCGCCCAGCTCGCTGGCACGCGTGATCATTTCCTGAAAGCGTTGCGGCACGAGATAGGCCATGGCCAGTGCATCCCGCCAGGCTTCCGCCGTATGCCCGCTCGGGAAACCGCCGTCCTCGGCCGGCTTGCCGCCCTTGGCCGGCTCCAGCGTTGGGACGACCGATACGTCCTGGCTCCAGCGGTAGGGGCGGGCATATTTGAAATAGCGTTTGGCCGGCTCTGTCGAGCCGTCACCGCTGGCGGCGTTGATGAAGTCGATAGCAAGTCCCATGTCGGGGTTGGCGTCGATCTTGTTTTCCGCGTCCGGCTTGCTGCCGGCGCCGCGATTGTTGCCCTTGTCATCATATTTGACCGTCGTCGCATCGGCTGCCACCTCGGTGATCGTGGTGGTCTGCTTCGAGCCGGCCTTCCAGGCATCCGTCAGCGGACCGAGGCCATCGACGATGCTGGCATTCTTGCCGCGCCGATCGTCGAGATAGGCGGCGACGGCCTGATCGGCCGTCCGCGCCCGCGTCGCTTTGACGACATAGGCGATGTTGGCGTCATGGACGGCCTGGTTGACGATATGGCCGTCGGTCTTGCTGGACGGAATGCCGTCCCAATCCGTCTTGGCGACCGCCGGGCAATTATCCTTGGCCGGGGCTTCGACACCCGCATCGACGAAAGGCGTGCGCGGGGTCCAGATTTCGAGGAAGCCGGAGAGAAGATGAACGGCGGCATTGGTGTCCACCGTCGAGAAGCAGGCGTCACCGCGTTTGTTGGTGTTTCCGGCCTGCGCATAAGGCGCTTTCGCCGCCGTCGCCTGCTCGGCGCTGGCAAGTGATGGCACGATGGAAAGAAGGCAGACGAGGGCGGTGCTCAGGCGGCAAAGGCTTAAAACAGACATGGTGATACCCGAAATGTTTGAACGAACGCCGGGAGAGTTAGAGCTCTCATGTGACAGATCAATTGCAAAAATATTGCCATTCTGTGAACCTGTCGGTGCCCGCCTCTTGCCTTTCCCAACCATCCCGCCAAAACTGCCGGAGAGACGATGAGCCCAACCGGAATGCCGGAAAGGAAGACATGGCAGCGCGCCAACGCATCATTCCGGTGAGACGCGAATACAATCGCTGGGTCGCCAACCAGACGCTGGAAGATTACGCGTTGCGCTTCACCGCAAAGAGCGCTCGCCATTTCTCCTCGCAGCGGATCTCGCAGACGGCGATCGGCGCGATCTCCTTTCTGGCGCTGGAGGCGATCGGCGGCGCGATCACTCTTTCCTACGGCACGACCAACGCCTTTTACGCCATTATCGTCGCCTCGGTCGCCATGCTGGCGATCGGCCTGCCGATCAGCCGCTACGCCATCCGCCACGGCGTCGACATCGATCTTCTGACGCGTGGCGCGGGCTTCGGCTATATCGGCTCGACTATCACCTCGCTGATCTATGCGAGCTTCACCTTCATGCTGTTTGCGATCGAGGCATCGATCATGTCCGGCGCGCTGGAGCTCACCCTCGGCATCCCGCTCTGGATCGGCTACATCATCAGCGCCGTCATGGTAATCCCGCTGGTGACGCACGGCGTGCGGCTGATCAGCAAGTTCCAGCTGATGACCCAGCCCTTTTGGATCGTGCTGAATATCCTTCCCTTGATCTTCATCGCCTTGTCGGACTGGGAAAAATTCGATCTCTGGCGCGCCTTCGCCGGCATCCGCCATGCCTCCGGTCCGCCCGGCACCATCGCCGAATTCGATCTGGTGGAATTCGGCGCTGCCTCCGCCGTCATCCTGGCGCTGATGTCGCAGATCGGCGAACAGGCCGACTTCCTGCGCTTCCTGCCGCCGGACCCGCAGCGCAAGTGGCGCCACCGCCTGGCGATCTTTCTCGCCGGGCCCGGCTGGGTCATCATCGGCGCGCCGAAGCTGCTTGCCGGTTCATTTCTGGTCGTGCTGACCTTCACCTCGGGCGTCCCCCTCGATCGCGCCGCCGACCCGGCGCAAATGTATCTGACCGCCTTCGGCTACATGGTCCCCTGGCACAATGCCGCGCTGCTGTTGATGGCCGCTTTCGTCGTCGTCTCGCAGCTGAAGATCAACGTGATGAACGCCTATGCCGGCTCGCTCGCCTGGTCGAACTTCTTCTCGCGGCTGACCCACAGCCATCCCGGCCGCGTCATCTGGCTGGTGTTCAACGTCGCAATCGCCCTGCTTCTGATGGAACTCGGCATCTACCGGCTGCTGGAGGAAACACTCGGCATCTTCTCGATCATTGCGATGGCCTGGCTCTGCACGATCTCCGCTGATCTCTTCATCAACAAGCCGCTGGGCCTTGCTCCCCCGGGTATCGAGTTCAAGCGCGCCCATCTCTACGACATCAACCCCGTCGGCCTCGGCGCCATGACGTTGTCGGCGGCCGTATCGCTGATCGCTCATTTCGGCGCCTTCGGCGATATTGCCGCCTCGCTCGCGCCCTATATCACCCTCGTCGTCGCATTGATCGCCTCGCCTGTCATCGCCTGGGCGACCAAAGGCAAGTTCTATCTCGCCCGCAAGCCACGCCACAGCTGGAAGAACCTGACGAGCATCACCTGCTCGGTCTGCGAACATCCCTTCGAACCGGAGGACATGGCCTGGTGTCCGGCCTATGCCGCACCGATCTGCTCGCTCTGCTGTTCGCTCGACAGCCGCTGCCACGACATGTGCAAGCCGGCCGCCCGTTTCAACGCCCAAGTCGGCACCGTCGCCAAGGTGCTGCTGCCTCAGACCATCATCGAGAAGCTGACGACACGCCTCGGCCGCTATGGCGTCGCCGTCGTGCTGGCATTGACGGCCATCGGCGCCATCCTGGCGATGATCGCCCATCAGGTCGCCGCCGCCTCGCCTGAAACGGCCGAGGTCGTCAACCGCACCATCCTCATCGTCTTCTTCGTCTTCTCGGTGATATCAGGCGTCGTCTGCTGGTTCTATGTGCTTGCCCATGACAGCCGCGTCGTCGCCGAGGAGGAATCCTCGCGCCAGAACACGCTGCTGCTCAAGGAAATCGCCGCCCACAAGAAGACCGATGCCGCCTTGCAGAACGCCAAGGAAACCGCCGAGGCCGCCAACCGGGCAAAGAGCCGCTATGTCGTCGGCTTGAGCCATGAGTTGCGCACACCGCTGAACGCCGTGCTCGGCTACGCCCAGATCCTCGAGCGCGACGAAACGATCCCGACGCCGCGCCAATCTTCGATCAAGGTCATCCGCCGCAGCGCCGAACATCTCTCCGGCCTGATCGACGGCCTGCTCGATATCTCGAAGATCGAGGCCGGCCGCCTGCAGGTCTATTCGAACGAGATCAACATCCAGGATTTCCTCGACCAGATCGTCGATATGTTCCGCCCGCAGGCCCAGGCGAAGGGGCTCGTCTTCATCCATGAGCGCTCGCCGGCCTTGCCGCAATTCGTTCGCACCGATGAGAAACGGCTACGCCAGATCCTCGTCAACCTGCTCTCGAACGCCATCAAGTTCACCGACGAGGGTAGCGTCACCTTCGATGTCGGCTATCGCAGCCAGGTCGCGACTTTCACCGTCGCCGATACGGGGCGCGGCATCAGTGAGAAAGACCTGACCCGCATCTACGAGCCTTTCCAGCGTGGCGAGGCCGAAAGCGTGCGGCCAATGCCGGGGCTCGGCCTCGGCCTCACGATCACCCGGCTTCTGACCAACACGCTGGGTGGCGAGATCTCGGTTTCGAGCGTGAAGGACGAAGGCTCGAGCTTCCGCGTCCGCCTGATGTTGTCCGCCGTCATGCGCGCCGTGGCCGCCGCACCGCAGGAAAAGCGCATTGTCAGCTATGACGGCCCGCGTCGGACGGTCGTCGTCGTCGACGATAACGAGGACCATCGCGAGATGATGCGCGAAATCCTGGCGCCGCTCGATTTCATCGTGCTGACGGCAGCGGGCGGCGGCGAATGCCTGACGCTGATCGAGGGCATTATGCCGGACCTCTTCCTTGTCGATATCCTGATGCCCGGCATGAACGGCTGGCAGCTCGTCTCGCGTCTGCGTGAGGCCGGCCAGACGGCGCCAGTGCTGATGCTCTCGGCCAATATCGGTGACGCGGCTGTTCTCAGCGACAGCGACGACAGCCACAATGATGCAATCGGCAAGCCGGTCGATATCCGCCAACTCCGTGATAAGCTCGCCCTGCATCTTGGCCTGAAGTGGATCTATGCCGATGCCGCGCCAGCCGTTCCCGTTAAGATCGAAGCGCCGATACTGAGCCCCGGTGCTGCCCATGTGCAGGAATTGCTGCGGCTCGGCGAGATCGGCTATATCAGAGGCATCGAAGCCAAGCTTTCGGACCTTGCCAGGATGGAGGCAAATCAGCCATTCACCGATGAACTTCGCACCTATGTCGCCGCCTTCGATCTCGCCGGCTTCATGACCTTCCTGCACGACTTCGACGAAAAGGTGGAATCCATTGGCTGAGCCAGCCTCCCTCCCCCGTGACATCGTTCTGCTCGTCGACGACTCGGCCGAAGCACTCGGCTTTTTGACCGACGCACTCGAACAATCCGGCTTCTCCGTGCTGATCGCCACGTCGGGCACGGCGGCGCTTGGTATCGTCGAGCGCATCACGCCCGATCTCATCCTGCTCGACGCGGTGATGCCGAGCATGGACGGCTTCGAGACCTGCCGTCGGCTGAAGGCGAACGCCGCGGCGGCGCAGGTACCTGTCATCTTCATGACGGGCTTGACCGAGACCGAGCATGTTGTGCACGCGCTGGAATCCGGCGGCGTCGATTATCTCAGCAAGCCGATCAACATCGACGAACTGCGCGCCCGCATCCGTGTCCATTTGCGCAACGCTCGCTCGGCCCAAAGCGCCCGCATTGCGCTGGACGCAGCTGGCCGCCATCTGCTGGCAGTCAAGGGCGACGGCGCCATCCACTGGTCAACGCCGCAGGCGACACGGCTGGTCAATGCCGCCATGGGCAGCGACGACGGCATGGAAATCGTCGTCCGCCATATCGCCGGCTGGATGCGCGACCGGGTCGCGGCGGTGCGCGACGGCATCATCTCGATCGCCCATGCCGGCCAGGCGGCGCTGCAGCTCGCCTTCCTGGGCGCAATCGGCCCTGACGAATATCTCTTCCGCCTCACTGCCGCCAATCAGCGCAGCGACGACGAGGTGCTGCGCCAGCGCTTTTCGCTTACCCAGCGCGAATCCGAAGTGTTGCTCTGGATCGCCAAGGGCAAGGCCAACCGCGACATCGGCGAAATATTGGGACTGTCGGCGCGGACGGTAAACAAGCACCTCGAACAGATTTACGTGAAGCTCGGCGTCGAGAACCGGGCCTCGGCCGCCGTGAAAGCCACGCATGTGCTCTACGAGATATGAGATGGTGTTGGAGGCTGGAACAGCATGATCTTAGCTCTGTTCGGCCTAAAATCTGGATCCTGTTCTAAATTAAATGGTGAGAGCATGATGTCGTCCGAAAACCGCTCACACTTTTCGGCATCATACTCCAGGCGCTAGAGCGGGATTGTTTTAGTCGGAATCGGAACAGGGATTCCCTTTCTGGTGCAAATCAGATTCACCATTCTGGCCGGTGCAGGAGGCCGGTCTGGATGGCGAAACCTTTTTCGGATGATCTTCGGGAACGCGTTGTTGGCGCAGTAACGCGCGAGGGCCTGTCGTGTCGAGCGGCGGCAAAGCGCTTCGGCATTGGCATCAGCACCGCGATCGACTGGGTCCGGCGCTTGCGTGAGACGGGCAGCGCGGCTCCCGGCCAGATGGGCGGGCACAAGCCACGGGCGATCTCAGGTAAACATCGGGTCTGGTTGATCGATCGCTGCCACATGCAGGCGTTCACCTTGCGCGGGTTGGTGGCGGAACTCGGAGAGCGCGGCCTGAAAGTGGATTACAGCGCCGTCCGGACCTTCGTGCATGAGGAAGGGCTGAGTTATAAAAAAGACGTTGGTCGCCAGCGAGCGCGAGCGGCCCGATGTTGCCGCCCGGCGGGCGCGCTGGCTGAAGCATCGCCATCGCATCGATCCATCTCGCCTTGTCTTTATCGACGAAACCTGGACGAAGACGAATATGACGCCGCTCAGGGGCTGGGCGCCGCGCGGCGAACGGCTGTTGGGCCATGCGCCCTTCGGCCACTGGAATACCATGACTTTTGTCGCAGCCCTCAGGGCCGACCGCGTCAGCGCACCGTGGATCATCGACGGCCCGATCAATGGCGAACGCTTTCGCATCTATGTCGAGAGGGTGCTGGTACCGGAGCTCAAACCCGGCGACATCGTCGTCATGGATAATCTCGGCTCGCACAAGGCCGGCGCTATCCGTGCCGCCATCCGCAAGGCCGGCGCCAGATTGTTCTTCCTGCCGCAGTATTCCCCCGATCTCAATCCGATCGAAAAACTCTTCGCCAAGATCAAGCACGAGCTGCGCAAGGCGCAGGCTCGAACCCGACAGGCCATCGACGACGCGCTGGCAGCCACCCTTCAAACCGTCTCGCCGAAAGAGTGCCAAAACTACTTCAAGGAAGCCGGATATGAACGGACATAAAACAATCCCGCTCTAAACCACCCGATCCGGCGCATCCCTGCCCTCGAAAAACGCCGTCACGTTGTCAACCACCTTCATGCCCATGGCGGTCCGCGTCTCTTCCGTAGCACTGCCGAGATGCGGCAGTACCACGACGTTCTCCATCCGCCGCAGTGCCTCCGGCACATCAGGTTCCGCCTCGTAGACGTCAAGCCCGGCGCCGCGGATCTTGCCCGCCTTGAGCGCTGCAATCAGCGCCGCCTCATCCACCACGTCGCCACGCGCCGTATTGATGAGAAAGGCGCCCGGCTTCATCGCCGCAAGCCGCGCCGCATTCATCAGGTGTCGGTTCTCTGCTCCACCTGGGCAATGCAGCGAGACAAAATCGGCCACCGCCAGCACGGCCTCGATCGTCGCCAGCTGCCGCGCGCCGTAACGCGCCGCCTCCGCCGGATCGATCGGCGAACGGTTGAAGAACACCACATCCATGCCGAAGCCGAAATGGCAGCGTTGCGCGAAGGCCTTGCCGATACGGCCGAAACCGATAATGCCGACCGTCTTCCCGGTCACCTTGGTGCCGACCATATGCGTCGGGCACCAGCCCTTCCATTCACCAGCGCGTACCTGCCGCTCGCCCTCACCGCCGCGCCGGGCAATGGAGAGCAGCAGCAGCATGGCGATATCGGCCGTGCAGTCGGTCAGCACGCCCGGCGTATTCGTCACCGCAATGCCCCTCGCCCTGGCGGCTGATATATCGATGTGATTGTAGCCGACCCCGAAATTGCCGAGGATCTTGGTGACGACAGGCACACCGTCAAAGACGGCGGCCGGCAACCGATCGGAAACCGTCGGCAATACGGCATCATAGGTCGAGAGCGCCAGCCGCATCTCGCTTTCGCCGAGCGGAATATCGTCACGATTGAACGTCACATCGAAACGTTCGGCAAGGACAGTTTCCACCGAGGCTGGCCAGCGCCGGGTGACGAGAATGCGGGGTTTGGACATGGAGGGTTCCGCTCAATGCTTCAAAACGATGCCAAGAGTTAGACCAGCCAGGCGAAAATTGAAACGTCCGCGAAAAGAAAGAAGCCCGGTCGGAGAACCGGGCTTCGATAATCTTATCTCATAAAAGGGAGCGAGGCTTACATGCCCTGCGGGAAGTAGCTGTACTTGCCGTCCGGACCCTTCTTCCATTCGTACATGATGTAGCCAGGGATCTTCGGGTCGCCCTTTTCGTCGAACGAAATGTCGCCGAGAACGGTCGGGAACGGGCCTTTTTCCTTCATGGCCTTGGCAACAGCCTCAGGATCCAGCGAACCGGCAGCCTTGGCGGCCCCGGCGATCGTCTGCATCGCAGCGTAGGAATAGAGCGTGTAGGCTTCCGGATTGAAACCAGCGGCCTTGAACTTTTCGACGAGTTCCTTGTTCGCAGGGTTCGCTGTCGGATCGGGGCCGAAGGTGTTCAGCGTACCGGCGACGGCGTCACCAGCAATCGAGGCCAGTTCGTTCGAAACGATACCGTCGCCCGAAACCAGCGTCGCCTTCAGACCCTGGTCAGCCGCCTGGCGGATGATGAGACCAGCTTCGGTGTGCAGACCACCCCAATAGATGATCGAGACGCCAGCTTCCTTCATCTTGGCGATGAGGGCCGAGAAGTCCTTGTCGCCGACGTTGATGCCTTCGTATATGACTTCCGTGACGCCGGCGGCATTCATAGCCTTCTTGGTTTCGTCGGCAAGGCCCTGACCGTAGGGGGTCTTGTCGTGAACGACAGCGATCTTGGCGTCCTTGAAGTGATCGGCAAGGTATTTGCCGGCGATGGCACCCTGCTGGTCGTCACGGCCGCAGGTGCGGAACGTGTTCCAGAGGCCCCGTTCCGTGAAGGTCGGGTTCGTCGCGGCCGGGGTGATTTCGAGGATGCCGTTTTCGGCATAGACTTCCGAAGCCGGGATCGAAACGCCCGAGTTGAAGTGGCCGATGACGAACTTGACGCCGTCAGCAGCGAACTTGTTGGCGACCGAGATGCCCTGCTTCGGGTCGGAGACGTCGTCGCCGAGTTCGATCTTGATCTGCTCGCCGTTGATGCCGCCAGCCGCGTTGATGTCGGCGACCGCCTGCTCCGCACCCTTCTGGAGCTGAGCGCCGAACGCAGCGTTCGGGCCAGTCAGCGGACCAGCGACAGCGATGAGAACGTCGGCCCACGCGTTGCCGCTGAAGGCGAGCATCGCCGTCAGAGCCACTGCCGACAGAAGAGACTTTTTCATATTATTACTCCCAATTTTTGGGCGGGTTCCGGTCCAAGGCCCAGCGCACTACCCACCATTGACTGCGCCAGGAAAGCTGTTCCACTCGGAAGGCAATTCATGCCTAGTTTCAACGGACTGTCAATGTTTGTCCTTCCACGAAAACGCGGAAGTTTTTTCGTACAGCCAGTAATAGTTGTTAACCATCTGATTGGTGCGGCGGTAGCGGAAGCCGGCCGTAGAGAACACCAGCAGGGTCACGAAGTCGAGGATATAGTAGAAGGCGCTGAGCATCGGGCCATTGAACAGGGCATGATGCAGGAACTGCATCGCCCAGGCGAGCAGGAATGTATAGACGATGACCAACGGATAGTCGGCCCAGCCTTCGGCAACCGCTTTGCCGGCGCGCCATGCCGTCCAGAAGCCTAAGAGCAAGACGATGACACGGATCGCCACAAGGGAGCCGGCATCCGCTTCGAAGAAAAGTCCCTGCATGTCAAACTCTCCTTTCGACCTAGTGTCTTCCGCCTTCGAGATAGGCGGCGCGAACCTCGGGATTGGCAAGAAGCTCCTTGCCGGAGCCGCTCATCGTCACCTTGCCGTTCACCATCACGTAGGCGCGATGAGAAAGCCTGAGGGCGGCGAACGCGTTCTGCTCGACGAGGAAAACGGTCAGCCCCTCCGCCTCGTTGAGCTTCTTGATCGCCTCGAAGATGCCCTTGACGATCAGCGGCGCAAGACCGAGCGAGGGTTCATCGAGAAGCAGCAGCTTCGGGCGCGCCATCAGCGCGCGGCCGATCGACAGCATCTGTTGCTCACCACCCGAAAGCGTTCCGCCCCGCTGGGCGTGACGTTCCTTGAGCCGCGGGAAGAGCGTGAAGATCTTCTCGACGTCTTCGGCGAAGTGTTTCAGATTGTCGAGGCCGGCGCCCATCTGAAGATTTTCCAGAACCGTCATGCGCGGGAAGATGCGGCGGCCTTCCGGCGACTGTGCAATGCGTAGACGGGCGATTTCATGCGTCGGCATGCGGGTGATGTCGCGGCCCTCGAAGACCACCGAACCGATGCGGGCCTGCGGGCTGCCGCAGATCGTCATCATCAGTGTCGACTTGCCGGCGCCATTGGCGCCTATCAGGCTGACGATCTCGCCCTTGTTGACGTGGACATCGACGCCGGCCAGCGCCCGGATATTGCCGTAATAGGTTTCGACGCTATTCACCTGAAGGAGCGGTTGACCCGTCATTACTTCATCGCCCATCAGTTTGCGCCTCCTTCGAGCTGCTCGACGGCTGCGATCACCTCTTCCACTTCTTCATCCTCGACGCCAAGATAGGCCGCGATGACCCTCGGATCGTTCTTCACGTGATCCGGCGTGCCATCGGAAATCTTCTGACCATATTCGAGGACGACGACGTGGTCGGAGATTTCCATGACCACCGACATGTCGTGCTCGATCAGCAGGATCGACGTTCCTGTTTCGGCGCGAATGCTCTTCAGCAGCGCGTTGAGCGTTGCCGATTCCCGTGGGTTGAGGCCGGCAGCCGGCTCGTCCAGGCAAAGCAGCTCCGGACCGGTACACATGGCGCGGGCAATTTCGAGACGCCGCTGGGCGCCATAGGGCAGGTCGCCGGCCGGGTCGTCGGCGCGGTCGATCAGGTCGGCCTTCTCGAGCCAAAAACGGGCGAGCTCGATTGCAGCGGCCGCTTCCCGCCTATAGGGGCCGACACCGATAAGGCCGAGGATCGTATAACCCGATGCCTTCATCAGCTTGTTGTGCTGGGCAACCAGCAGGTTTTCGAGAACGGTCAGGCCGGAGAACAGCCGGATGTTCTGGAAGGTGCGTGCGACCTTGGCTTCCCTGGTGATGCGAAAGTCCGGAAGACGCTCGAGCAGATATTGCTTGCCGCTCTTCTGGTTGAACGTGATCATGCCCATCGTCGGCTTGTAGAAGCCGGTGATGCAGTTGAAGACAGTGGTCTTGCCGGCGCCGTTCGGCCCGATCAGCGCGGTGATATCGCCGCGCTTGGCTTCGAAGGAGAAGTCGTTGATGGCCATCAGGCCGCCGAACTTCATCGACAGGTGCTCGACCTTGAGAAGAGTGTCGTCAGACATCGTATTCTTTACAGGGCTCATCAACCATGGCCCTCCTTGATGAAGCTTCCGGATATCGCCTTGCGCGCTCTGAGGAAGGCTGTCGGCTCACGCGAGCCGACGAAGCCGCGCGGCTTGAACAGCATGACGACGACCATGGCGAGGCCGAAGATCAACATGCGGTAGAGTTCGGGCGTAAAATCGGGTCCGAAGATCAGTTTTAGGAAGCCCATGCTGCGCAACAACTCGGTGCCGCCGACCATGACGATGGCGGCGATCGCGATGCCGGTCAGCGAGCCCATGCCGCCGAGAACGACGATGGCCAGAATGACGGCCGATTCCAGGAAGACGAAGGATTCCGGCGAAACGAAGCCCTGGCGGGCGGCGAAGAACGAGCCGGCGAAACCGGCAAACATCGCGCCCGTCGCAAAGGCGGTGAGCTTGGTCGTCACCGTATTGATGCCGAGGGAACGGCAGGCGATCTCGTCTTCGCGCAAGGCTTCCCAGGCGCGTCCGATCGGCATGCGGCGCAGGCGGATGGTGACATAGGCGGTCAGCATGCAGAGCGCCAGGATCAGGTAAAAGAGGAAGATCTTGTAATAGGCCGAGGAGATCGGCAGGTGAAAGAGCTTGGCAAAGCCGCCGGCCGTCGCATCGAAGGGAATGCCGAAGAGTGTTGCCTTCGGGATGCTCGAGATACCGAAGGTGCCCTTCGTCACTTGAGTCCAGTTGATGAGGACGAGACGAATGATTTCACCGAAGGCAAGCGTCACGATGGCGAGGTAATCGCCGCGTAGGCGCAGCACCGGGAAGCCGAGAATGACGCCCCAGAGTGCCGCGAACATGCCCGAAAGCGGCAATAGCATCCAGAAGGACAGGCCGAAATAGGTCGAAAGCAGCGCGTAGGAATAAGCGCCGACGGCATAGAAGGCGACATAGCCGAGGTCGAGCAGGCCGGCGAGGCCGACGACGATGTTCAGCCCCCAGGCCAGCATCACATAGATCAAGATCTGGATGCCGAAATTGTCGACATATGTCAGCGAGCCCTGAGGGCCTTTGATCGCCACCACCACCATAGGATAAAGCAGCAGCGCGATCAGCGCGATCTTCAGGAAATGCCGGTGGAAGAAGCTCTTCTCGGTTGAGATGTCGAGTTCGCCGTGTCTCGCCTTTGCCAGCTTGCGGCTGTCGAGATGCGGCCGCAGGAAAACCACCGTGGCGAAGCGGCCGATGGCGGCGATCGCGACGAAGATCGCAAGCAGGCCCCAGCGCTGGACAATGATCAGTTCGTTGCTGATGTTCTGGTCGGTCTTGAGGCCGACATAGAGAACGAACATGCCGAACGACAGGACTGCGGCGAAAAGAGCTTCGGTAAGGCCTTTGCGGACAAGTCCGGCATCGGGCTTGCCTGCAGAATTTTCGATTTTTGCCATGACGTTATACCTTCTCGACTTCCGGCCGCCCGAGGATGCCGGTCGGCTTGAAGATCAACACGAAAGCCAGGATCGCAAAGGTCGCGACGTCCTTGTAGGCGATGGTGAAGTATGCCGACCACAGCGACTCGATAAGGCCGATAAGCAGGCCGCCGAAGACGGCGCCGGGTAACGAACCGATACCGCCGAGAACGGCTGCCGTGAAGGCCTTCACACCAGGCGTGAAGCCGTCGTTAAAAGAGGCGACGCCATAATACATCAGGTACATCGTGCCGGCGACGGCTGCGAGTGCCGCACCCATAACGAAAGTGATCGAGATCGTCTGGTCGACGTTGACGCCGAGCAGCGCCGCCATCTTGCGATCCTGCTCAGTGGCGCGCTGGGCACGGCCGAGTGCGGTGCGATTGACGATGTACCAGAAGATCGTCAGCAGCACCGCCGTGATCAAGATGATGATGATCTGCTTCAGCGACACCGAGATGTTGCCGAACTGGTAGACCGAGCTCACCATCGGCGGAATCGGCTTGTTGCGTGGACCCTGCGTCACCTGGATGAAGTTGGACAGCGTGATCGACATGCCGATCGCGGTAATCAGCGGCGCCAGGCGGAAGGAACCGCGCAGGGGACGGTATGCGACGCGCTCGATCGTCCAATTCCACAAACTCGTCATCAACATCGCGACGACAAGCATCGCCAACAGCAGAACTGCCACCGGGAGACCTGCGAAGATGGATGTGAGGACGAGGAAGACGATAAGAGCGGCGAAACCACCGAGCATGAAGATGTCGCCATGGGCGAAATTGATCATGCCGATAATGCCGTAAACCATCGTATAGCCAATAGCCACAAGGCCATAGATGGATCCGAGCGTCAGCCCGTTTAAGAGCTGCTGGACGAAATACTCCATATGTCGTTTTCCCCTGGATGCGAGCGAAACACGCTGCATCTCTTTTTGGTTCTTCAGTTCTCCGTTTCAGAGAACCTCATAGGCCGAATGCATAGCGGTTTCGTTGGAAATGTGAAGACAAAAAGGATTTACTCCGACAGATTCTTGTCAGAACAGGGCTAGATGGCGCGTTTTGAACCAAAATCCACAGAAAAACGGCAGAGCAGGGCCTATTTTTAGCCAGAAACTGCCACTGGATTAACCATCCGGAGATATCGCCGTCGATTTCTTGCTCCGCGTGCCGCGTAAGCTATTCCACAGAATTGGAAGATGGAGCAAATTCAGACCCCACGGCAGCCTCTTTGACGAATGTCATTTCACGAGCGATGCCCGATCTTCGTCTGACAAGGCTGAAAACTTATGGTAGCATCATCTGACTGTGCATTGAGGGATGCGGGGCACGACGGGGAACACCATATAAACTTGAGTATCTGGTTGTGACAGGGGGTTTGCGGACGAGCGACAATGGGTGCTCGCCGCGTGGCGAACGGCAAAAGGACAATGCTGAGGACATTTGAAAAGGCGGCGCTCGAAGCCGGCAGGGCCATCATCACGATCCTGCGCGAAGGCTTCCCCGTCGCTATGAAGGCGGATGCAAGTCCGGTCACGGTCGCCGATGAGGAAGCCGAACGCATCATCCTCGCTCATCTCGCCAGAGATTATCCCGAAATACCCGTCGTGGCGGAAGAATCGGTTGCCGCCGGCAAGGTGCCCGACATTGCCGGCCGTGGCTTCTTCCTGGTCGACCCTCTCGACGGCACGCGCGAGTTCGTCGACGGGCGGCAGGAATTCACCGTCAACATCGCCTATATCGAGAACGGCGCCCCGGTGGCGGGCATTGTCTACGCGCCAGCGCTCGGGCTTGCCTTTTCGGGAGAACGCGGCCACGCCGAAAAGCTCGTCGTCACGGACGATTTCGCAGTTGGCGCTCGCAGCACAATCACTGTGCGCGAACAGCCCGCCGACAGGCTGGCGCTTGCAAGCCTTCGCCACAACAGCCCCGAGACCGGAAGCTTTCTCGCCGACCACGCGATCTTCAAATGCACCAATATCGGCTCCTCGCTGAAATTCTGCCTGCTGGCCGAGGGAAAGGCCGACGTCTATCCGCGCTTTACCCGCACGATGGAATGGGACACCGCGGCCGGCGATGCGGTGCTGCGCGCCGCCGGCGGTTCGACGGTGACGCTGGACGGAATGCCGCTGACCTACGGCAAGACGGGAAAGGCGGCCGATTTCGACTTCGCCAACCCGAACTTCATCTCCTGGGGCGGCAGGAAACGCATCCTCGAACCGGCGTGACCATCCTCAGGATCGCTGAAGACCGGCAAGCGGCGCGATTCTCTGCATCGTAACCATGAGCTCAGACCTGTCGCGACAATCCGCGACCGGCCTCCGGCGTGCGCGCCTCAACTGAGCAAGCGTCCCTCCTTAAAGCGCGTCCACGATTCCCTTTCCAGCTGTGAAGTGATTCGCGTTATCGGCCCTCATTGAGCGATTCGGCGGCGAATCCGTTGCCCTGCATCTTTTCAAGACGCCGCGCGCCAACAATCCTGCCTTGGTTTTGTCACATTTCAGCACGCCTTCGACAGTGCTCGATATCTTCATCCGAAAAATTTCGCCGCGTGTTCCGTTAAGAAATATGCTTAAGAGACCCGGTGCACGTGTCGAAACAGCACGTCGCCAACCCCCGGTGAACCCCTGCCAAAGGCCTAAAAACTTTGACAAAATTCCAATTATTAACGAAATATCATGAGCTTGCCTCAACTTAACGCAAGTGCGAAAGATTTGTTGCGATGCGATATTTCTCTGGACACCATTACACAATTGTCGCATTTTTCCGTTTTAGTAGGGTTACTAAGACCTGAGTGCAGCCCTGGTGACAGGGTTAACCATTGATCGCCTATTGCCGCCGCGCCCCCTCGAAGACAACAGAGTACGATCCTTGAGCATCACGGAACTAAACAACAGCATTTCGACAGAGTCCTTCCGGCCGAGCCGCCGCCAGCAGCCGAGCCTGAAGATCCAGACCCCTGTTATCCATAGCGATGCGCCGCAGGCGCCGTTGGTGGATCTCGTCCTGAAGCGGGCGTTCGACATTTTTTCGTCGTTGAGCGCCCTCCTCGTCCTCGCCCCTTTCCTTCTGTTCGTCGCCCTGCTGATCAAGCTTGACAGCCCGGGACCAGTGCTTTTCAAGCAGACCCGCTGGGGCAAGAACTGCAAGGCCATCAAGGTCTACAAGTTCCGTTCCATGCGCACCGACCTTTGCGACGTCTCCGGCATTGCCCAGACGGTCAAGGACGACCCGCGCGTCACCCGCATCGGTGCCATTCTACGCCGGACGAATGTCGATGAATTGCCGCAGCTGCTGAACGTGCTGCTGGGCCATATGTCGATCGTCGGCCCGCGTTGCCATGCAATCGGCATGCGCGCCGGCGGCGTGCTCTACGAAGAGCTCGTACCGGAATACCATCAGCGCCATGCGATGCGTCCAGGCATGACCGGTCTTGCCCAGATGCGTGGCCTGCGCGGCCCGACCGATCGTCCGGCCAAGGCGCGCGCCCGCATTGCCAGCGATCTCTACTACGTCGGGAATTTCTCGATCTGGATGGACATCCGCATCATTGTCGGAACCGTCGTGTCGGAGCTGACCGGCGGTAAAGGCTTCTAAGCTTTAAGCTTTGTGAGAAGGGGCCGGCGGCCTTATGCATGTCGCCCACAAATGTGCAGCGGTTTCGGGAAACCGACATGCATGAGACAAAGACCTAAAGCGCGATGTAACGCGCTTTAGAGCAGCCGGTACCGGAATGCTCTGGCGACCGCCTGCATGCGATTGACCGAATCGTGCTTGCGCATCGCGCTCTTCAGATAACCTGCCACCGTATGCGACGAGAGATCGAGAACGATCGCGATCTCGTCGCTGCTCTTGCCGGCCGCCGACTACAGCGCCGCGCGTCTTTTTAGACGCGCAAAGGACGCTGTAGCACTTTGAATTGCTGGCTGATTCCTTAAATCGATTCCCATTAAAGGAATCAGCCAGCGTCGCAAGCGTTCGATTTCGCGCCGGGTAAGCGCCTCCGACGGACCGTCTTCCCCGCTGCCATTGCGCGAAGAAACTTTGTCCAGAAGCTCCATGCAGCCGTAGAGCAGCGCCATCGCCTGCTCTCGTGTGGGCATAGGACAGCCGGCCTGAGAAGGCGAAGATGTATTATTTCAGGTCAGCGTCGTGTAGCGCGAAGGCGAAGGTATTCTTCAGCCCTTGCATCTGAAAGAGCGTGTTGAGTTTGCGGTTTTCCTGATTGGCGGCGCTGCCCGCAAACGCTCCCTCCTCGCAGAAGATCGGCACGATCGCGCTTCATCGCGGTCACCAGTCTGCCGCAATAGAAGAGATCGGCGGCCTCGTAAAAGCCGACAAGGCTTTGCGGCCATTTGCTGATCAGCCGGTTTTCGGTGAAAGCCGTACGGTCGCCCCGCGGGAAAGCCGAGAGCAGATAGAAATCGAAGCCCGCAAGCTTCGCCATCTCGCCGAGCCGATCGTTGCCATCATTGAACGAAACCCCGGCGCCATCGGCCTGCGAAGGCGAAAATACAGCATCCTCAGCGCAGTCGTCGACTGCGCGCTCAGGTCTTTTCATCTTCGTAATCCTCATATAGCCAGCTTCGGCTCGGCCTCGCTGCCGGCGGCGAGAAGCTCGCGCCGGAGCATCAGCAAAGATGGCTTCTGCCTCGCATCCCGAGGACACGAAGCATCAAAAACGCGACTGGACTGATACAGCGGGAAGAACGGAGACGAAGTCTTGCGCTCAGTCTTATGTTGCAGCGCTGATAAGATCATCCCGGGAAATCAGCTAATATTTATTCCACATGGCTCCCATGCAGGCGCCACAAATTGCCGTAGCGGCAAGCGGCCGCTCCAAATCGCCGGCCAGGGCCGGGCGTCTAAATTTGTTATCAAAGTCTTACGATGGGTTTAGGCAATTTTTAAATGTGGCAGGCTAGAGTGGGGCTCGTGGTCTTGCGTTGTGTAGAGAGTCCAATGACCGAAATGATACGTCCCCGAGTGAAATATGTCATCGGCCCCGATGGCAGCCCCCTGACGATTGCGGATCTTCCGCCGCCCAATACGCGGCGCTGGGTGATTCGCCGGAAGGCAGAGGTTGTCGCGGCTGTCCGCGGTGGCTTGTTGAGCTTGGAAGAGGCCTGCGAGCGTTATACGCTCACGGTCGAAGAATTCCTCTCCTGGCAGTCGTCGATCAACAGTCACGGTCTCGCCGGCCTGCGCACCACTCGCATTCAGCAATATCGTCACTGATCACGCGCCAGCATCGACGACATCTATTTCGGGCCGGACGCATCTCCCATGAGGGAATGAAGAAGGCCCGAAATCATTGACGAGGCCGCGTAGCACCAGAGGCCGGGCTGCGTGAAGGCGTCGGCCAGCCCAGTCGTCTTCGCCGCCGCAATGACGATCGCAACCAGCAGCACGTCCATCATCGACCACTTGGACAGATGCGGTACGACGCGACGATAGAACAGGCTGCCGACCCCGCTGCCGGCGGCCGTCGCTTCTGCGGCGATCCCCATCGCCTCCGCTGTGATGCCGATCATCTTCAGAAGCGGCAGCAGGATCGAAACCAGCACGACGATCGCCGCCAGCAACCCATCCCCGCCTTGCCAAAGCGAGACAATGATTTCGATGAGCGACGGCGTGTCGTCGAAGAAATATAGAGTCTCGAAACGGACCAGCGGTAAGACGAGGCCGAGCGCCAGGAAGAACGGCGCGGCCACGAGAAGCACGGGGCGAATCATCGCAAGCGCCTTCATTGCTCCGAACCTCGTATCGACCCGATATTTTGCATGAACACTCCGTCTCCTGCCTCTATTGCCTCCACGGCTTGGCATGACCGCGCCACCATGTCACGGTCCGCCAAGACAAATCCGTTACGAGGAAAGACAATGGATATTCGAAACGAGGAAGGCGCCTCCGGCGGCCGTTATGCGGCCGAGGTCGAAGGACACGAGGCGGAGATGACCTATTCACGCACATCGCCGAAGCTCGTCATCATCGATCACACGGGCGTTCCCGATGCGCTGCGCGGCAAGGGTGTCGGCCAAGCGTTGGCGCTCCATGCTGTGGAAGCAGCCCGCACCGGTGGCTGGAAGATCATCCCGCTTTGCCCCTTCTTCAAGGCGCAGGCGCAACGCCATCCGGAATGGAAAGACGTCGTGAACTAGATGCGTAAAAACAAGGACCTAAAGCGCAAGGAGCGAATCTGAAAGATCGCAACGCGCTTTAGGCCATTGGCCCAAAAATCGGAATCGATTTTCGGAAAAGCACGATGCGAGATTGAAAGAGTTAGAGCGTCCTTTTGCGTGTCCGGAAGGGCGCGCGGCGCTCTAATGCGCGGGCTAAAAGACACGCAGCGGTTTTGGGACACGCGCAAAAAATGCAATCGCATCATGTGAATCACGCTCGATGTGACCCGCTTTGGACCTAGCGTCTTCCATCGCTCGCGGCGTGACAACCTCGATTTCGGCGAGAGCCGCCCGAAGGCGCAAACACCAAAAGCCATGTATGACGGACAGCGCGCCCATCATACATGGCTTCTCAGTGGCGATGCCAGAGCGCCGAAGCCGGCGCCCGCCGTTTCTCTTACGCCCTTGCGCGGGCGGCGCCGTCACGCTCTTCCAGCGCTGTGGCCCTTGCATATTCCGCCTGCATCTCCTCGAGCGCCATTTCCAGCGTCTCTTCCTGCATCTTCAGTTCCTTGATCGAAACCTGCAGGTTGTCGGCCCGCTGACGCGCGGCCTTGGCGAAGGTCGGATAAGCAAAGTGATTCGGGTCTGATATACCGGACTTCTTTTCCTCGACGACGATCTGGCTCTCCAGATCCTTCGTCATCCGTTCGAATTCGGACATCATCATCTGCAACTGCTGCAACTGACGTCGTTTTTCATTCACCTGAAATTCCTTCAGGCGAACGAGACTTTCTCGCGACTTCATACGCATTACTCCCGTGATGCGAGACCCCGGCTCAACTTGAAACCGCCCTGCGCGCCGCTTTGACACGGTTTGCTAAAAAATTTCCTGCGATATTAACAAATACCTACCGCTGGTAACCTTTCGTTTACGGGCATCGTTAATGATAGGCCCGATGATTTAAGGGTCGGTAAATGCCGCGGCATGAAATTCGAACCTTTTCATTGGCGAGTCGGATGAATCACTTAGCGCTGTTTCCTAATGTTAAAGTAGAGGAACGCCTTCTTGAGATTCCTATTGGAAAACAGAGAAATGGAAAAATTGTTTAATAAATTCGATACTCCTTGCCAGAGTGAATTAGAATTTGTTAACCATTTCGTGGCAGCTTTCAAATCACGTAGCGTGTTCGGTATCGTGTAGGGGGCCAGACCACCTTTCGGCGGCGGTAAAGGGGATAATTATGCGGGTACTTCTAATCGAGGATGACAGCGCGACGGCGCAGAGCATCGAGTTGATGCTGAAATCAGAGAGTTTCAATGTTTATACCACCGATCTCGGTGAAGAAGGCGTCGATCTGGGCAAGCTGTATGATTATGACATCATCCTTCTCGATCTGAACCTGCCCGACATGTCCGGATATGAGGTGCTTCGCACTCTCCGACTGTCCAAGGTCAAGACGCCGATCCTCATTCTGTCGGGCATGGCCGGCATCGAAGACAAGGTTCGTGGCCTCGGCTTCGGCGCCGACGACTACATGACCAAGCCGTTCCACAAGGACGAGCTCGTCGCCCGTATCCACGCCATCGTCCGCCGCTCCAAGGGCCATGCCCAGTCGGTCATCATGACCGGCGAGCTGATCGTCAACCTCGATGCCAAGACTGTGGAAGTCGGCGGCCAGCGCGTCCATCTGACGGGCAAGGAATATCAGATGCTGGAGCTGCTTTCGCTCCGCAAGGGCACCACCCTCACCAAGGAAATGTTCTTGAACCACCTCTACGGCGGCATGGACGAGCCGGAACTGAAGATCATCGACGTCTTCATCTGCAAGCTCCGCAAAAAGCTCGCCAATGCTGCCGGCGGTGCCAACTACATCGAGACCGTCTGGGGCCGCGGTTACGTTCTTCGCGAGCCGGATGGTGCCGAATACGCCGAAACCGCCTGATATTTTTCCGATCCCCTTATCGGACAAACGAAGATCCCGCCTTTTCGGCGGGATTTTTCGTTTCTGCGTACGTTGGGCGAGACTCACCCGATGTAGAGGATCTTAGGCTGGATCAGCCTGAAGTGCCCTGTATCTCGATGAAGAAAATAGAACTTGGCAGCCGTCGACCGTGCTTGCACTTTCGGCGTCATGCTCCAGGGACGCCGACATCGGCGGGGAAGAGGCCGCGCCGGTCAGGCGGCGATCGCGCGGTTTCCGAAAACGGCGGTCAGGATCTTGCGATCGAACGGCTTCAGCAGAAAGTCGGTGGCACCGGCCCGTTTGCCTGCCATCAGCTTCTTCAGATCCGCCTCGACGACGCAGTAATAGATCTTGACCTCTTTGCCGCCCTCCATGGCGCGGATGGCGGCGATGAGGTCAAGCGCACCTTCCATGCCGGAATCGACGATCAGATATTCCGGCAGCTCCGCCTGGCAGCGCTGCAGCGCCTCGCCGGCGTTGGAGGCTTCGCTGACGAGAAAGTCGAGTTCGGAGAGAATGCGCTTGCCGACCTTGCGGACGATGTCCGAATTATCGGTGATCATGAACCTTTGCATGGCCGCTCCTTTGCCCCCGCATTCGTCGTAGCAAGAGGCCTCTTACAACCCTGGAGAATAGGTCCATCAGGCTAAGGAATCGTTACCGGACGAGCCCAGGCACGCGTCCGCGCTCCGAAATCAGGCTGCCGCGGCCACCGCCGTGAACACCAGTTCGTCGGCACTGGCGCCGTGCTCAAGCGTCATCCCGCACTCCTGCGCCAGAAGCACGGTGTAATAGGGCTGGATCGAATGGGCGTCGATCGCCTCCTCGATGGTGCCGGTCGATATCTCGACGAATTTCGGCGGCAAGCGCATCAGTTTGCCTTTGGCCGTGAGCCTGAATCTGGCATCGAACTCGGGATTTTCGAGCGTTACCTCGAGCACGCCGCCGCGCGGAATGGCGGAATAGGCAACGAGGAAGAGGTTGAGCAGCAGCTTGACACGGTTCTTGGCGACGATGGCGCGCGGTCCGTTCCAGATCACTTCGGTCTTCTTCTCGGCGACGGCGAAATCCTTGGCAGCGCGTTCGGCTTCGCCGGTGTCGATCGAGGCGCCGACGGAACCCGATGCGCCGAAGGCCAGGCGTGCAAACTTCAAGCGGACGGAAGCGTTGAGCGCGCTGGTGCGGATCAGGTCCATCGCATCGGAATCGGCGCCGCCTTCATCCAGGAGTTCCAGGCCGTTGTTGATTGCGCCGACCGGCGAGATAACATCGTGGCAAACGCGGCTGCAAAGAAGCGCGGCCAGATCCGGGCCAGACAGAGTAAGATTTGGGTTCTTGGACATCATCGTCTCCTGAGGGGCGGCAATTTCATCGCGCCCAGAATATGCTTCATCAAAATTGCGCGAAGTTTGCGATCGTACTCGGTGCCATAATGACACCATATTTGGTAAACCGATTGTTAAGATCATCGGGGCAAAATGCACCAATCGCCGCGAGCGGTTGCCCGCTCCAAGCCAAACGACGAACGGATGACACCATGCGCCTTCGATTTCCGCACCGATTCATCGGCTTCTTCAGGTTGTTTTCGGCCCTCGTCTTCTCCTCGCTGATGGTTGCCGGGCCGGCCACCGCCCAGGACAACGGCCAGTACACGATTCAGGAAATCGTCGACGCCGGCCACTCCTTCTTCGGTTCCGCCAGCGGCGGACTTGCCAAGGTCGTCGAGAGTGCGTTCCAGAAATACGGCCTGCCAAACGGCTATATCCTCGGACAGGAAGGCGGCGGCGCCTTCATCGCCGGTCTTACCTATGGCGAAGGCCAGCTGAACACCAAGAACGCCGGCGAACATAATCTCTACTGGCAGGGACCTTCGCTCGGCCTCGATTACGGTGGCCAGGGCTCGCGCGTGATGATGCTGGTCTACGACCTGCCCTCCGTCAACGGCATCTATGCGCGCTTCGGCGGCGTCAGCGGCTCGGCCTATGTGATCGCCGGCTTCGGTATGACCTTGCTCAAGAACAACGACGTGCTGGTCGTGCCGATCCGCACCGGCGTCGGCGCCCGCCTGGGCATCAATGTCGGCTATCTCAAGATCACCCAGGCGCCGACCTGGAACCCTTTCTGAGGCCGCAAAGCCACCGGAATCTGTCGCCGCTCACACCGGCCTTGCCATGCGTGTCATGCGTGCTTAATTATCGCGGCTGACGCCGTATCAACCTTCTTACCGATGGCCGCGCCGTGATCGAATATGCTCTTTTGTTCGGATTGGGCTTCCTGACCGCGGCCTTCCTTGTCTTTTTGGTCTCGCCCGCCGTTCACCGCCGCATTGTCTGGTATACCGAGAACCGGCTGAAAGCGACGATGCCGCTGAGCCCTCAGGAGGTTCGCGCCCAGAAGGATATGGTGCGTGCGCTCTATGCCGCCGAAAATGCCCGCACGGCCCAGGATCTTCTGCGTGAGCGCGAGAAATCCCTGTCGCTCCAGCTTCGTCATGACGCACTCGCCGTCGATGCCGGCAGGCTTGCCGCCGAGATCGGCGAATTGCAGACCCAGATCGGCGAGATGCATGTCGAGGCCGCCGACCAGCGCTCGCATCTGCGCAAGGACGAGAACTATATCAGCCAGTTGAAGACCAACCTGCATATTGCCGAGCAGTCCGCTGCCAGCAAGGAGAGCGAACTGGCGACGATGCGGACGCGGCTGAGCAAACTCGGTGAACAGGTCGATGGGCTGAGGATCGACCTGGCTGCGCGCGAAACCGAGGCAGAGAGCCTGAAATTCCGCGTCAACGCGCTGCGTGACGAACGCGATACCCTGCGTCAGGATGTCAACTTGCTGCAGAAGCGCGCCAAGGATGCCGAACAGAAACTGACGCAACAGCAGCATATGGTGATCCGCCTGGAGGATAAGGCCGCGCGCGAGAGCGCTTCCGCCACCGAAAAGGAAACTCTGGTCGTTCGCCGCCAGCAGGAGATCGCCAAATTGAAGGAGCAATTGAAGGCCGCTAACGCAGAGATCCGCAAGGTCAACCGGGTATTGCGCGACGCCGGCCTTGCCGGGATGGTCGCGGAGCTGCCGGCGGAAATGATGGCTGAAGACACGACCGCATCCGTGCTCGACACCGCCGCCGTGACGGCCGAGATGGGCGAGGATGTCCGCAAGCGCAGCGCCGCTCTTGCCGAGCGCCTGCAAAAGGCAAAGGCCGTAACCGGGCGCGATGGCGCGATCCGCGAGGAGATCGCCTCGATCGCCGCCAATATGGTGGCGCTGACCGCACTCAACGAGGGGCCTTCCTCGCCGATCCGCACGCTGCTCGCACATGCGGAAAAGAACCCCAACGATCGCGTCAGCCTTGCCGACAGAGCGGCGGCGATCATCGCCGATCCCCCGCGCTGACGCCTTAGCGCGGCGCGCGTCGGATAGGACGAGCGGCGCGCCATCATTTTGAATTGGCATAATCCCAAAAAACGATTCCGATCTTCGGGCGTATAGGCTAAATCCGCCCCATCGCGGAGGCCATGGAAAACAGCGCGATACCCGTCGCCGTCGCGGCATTGAGACTGTCGAGTTCCTCCGACTGTGGAATGCGCGCGCTCCGGAACCGCGCAAGCAGCGCCTCCGGCAACCCCTCGCCCTCGGTGCCGACGACGAGCGCCATCCGCGTCGAGGCCGGAATGGCGCGGATATCGGTCTTGCCGTGCGGCGAAAGCGTCCAGATGGCAAAGCCCCGTTCGGCAAGCGCCAGGAGCACATCCAAGGCCTTGCCGCCACGCCGATGCGGAACACTCAGCACCGAACCGACCGAGACACGCAGCGCCTTGCGGTAGAGTGGATCACAGGAGGTTTCGTCGAGCAGCACCGCGTCCGCTCGGAAGGCGGCCGCATTGCGGAACATCGAGCCGGCATTGTCGTGATTGGAAATGCCGCAACCGACAAGCACCAGCGCCCGTTCCGGCAGCGCGTCGAGAAGTGCCGCCTCGCCGCGATCCTCCCGCCGGCCGAGCGCGAGAACGCCGCGGTGCAGGTGGAAACCGACGACGCCGTCGAGCACATCAGACCCGGCGACATAGACCGGCACGTCGGCCGGAAACCGCTCCAGGACGGGTAGGACGCCCTCGACGCGATTGCGCAGCAGCAGGATCTTCTCGGCGAAAAAGCCGCGGCCTGCCGCATGCGCCTCGGCGAGCATGCGCAGCACGACGGTGCCCTCGGCGATGAAGCGGTTCTCTCGGCCCGTCAGGTCGCGCTCGCGGATCGCGCGGAATTCAGCGACGCGTGGATCGTCGGCACTGTTGATGTCGATCGGAACGGCGGCCATGCCGGTTTCAATTGCCCGCGACAGTGACGTCGGCAACCGTCCGGCCGGTCCTGAGATCGTAAACCAGCGCCTTGCTCTTGCCCTCGGCCGTTTCGCCGTAGAACAGGATCTGCCCTGATGAAAACGAGGTGGACTGCACCTTGAAGCCGAGCGGCAGGGAAACGGTCGCCGCAAGCGGCGCATCCGAGGGTACGCCGGAGGCGGCAACAGCGGACGCCGTCTCCTTCGGTTCGCTGTGCATCACCTTGTAGACAACCGCGCCGAAGACCGCCATAAGGCTCACGAACATGATGGCGCCGGAAACGATCTGCAGGCGGACCATCTTGCGCCGGACACTTTCCATCGCCGGATCAAGGGGCTTCTCTTCCTGGTCGTCTGGCTCGATTGCTGTCATCTGTGCATCCCGTTCTAAAAATACGTCGGAGAAGAAGCGTCTTGAGCGACCCCTTTAAACAAGCAGCCGGCAATAGAAAAGTCCTGACCGCCGATGAAACTGCCGAAGGCCGGTTGGACGCCTGGCTGACGGCGCAAGTCGGCGAGGAATTTTCGCGCAGCCGCATCAAGGCGTTGATCAAGGACGGCCAGGTTTTTCTGCGCGGCGAACCCGTTACCGACCCGCAGCGCAAGGTGCGCACCGGCGACAATTTCGAACTCACGCTGCCCGAGCCGGAAGACCCGACGCCGCAGGGCGAGGACATCCCGCTCGATATCCTCCATGAGGACGACGATGTCATCGTCATCTCCAAGCCTTCCGGTCTCGTCGTCCATCCCGGCGCCGGCAACTGGACGGGGACACTGGTCAACGCGCTGATCCACCATTGCAGCGATACGCTCTCCGGCATCGGCGGCGTGCGCCGCCCCGGCATCGTCCACCGTCTTGACAAGGACACGACAGGCGTGATGGTCGTCGCCAAGAACGACATCGCTCATCGTCACCTATCGCTGCAATTTGCCGACCATGGCCGCACCATGCCGCTGGAGCGGGCCTATCAGGCAATCGTCTGGGGCCGGCCCCGCACGCTGTCGGGCACGGTCGACGCGCCGCTCGGCCGCGCCACCGGCGACCGCACGCGCCGCGCCGTCAAGCGCCCCGACAGTCAGGACGCCGACGAGGCGATCACGCACTACCAGGTGATCGAGCGCTTCCATGAGAAGCCGGACGCAACCGCGTTCGCCTCGCTGGTCGAGTGCCGCCTCGAAACCGGCCGCACCCACCAGATCCGTGTCCATATGGCCCATATCGGCCATCCGCTGCTCGGCGACGCGGTTTATGGCGCCGGCTTCAAGACCAAGGCCAATCTCCTGCCGGAAGGGATCCGCAAGGTCGTCAACGGTTTTGGCCGCCAGGCGCTGCATGCCTTCATGCTGCAGTTCGAGCATCCCCGCACCGGCGAAATCATGCATTTCGAAGTGCCGCTGCCGGATGATATGGTCGAACTGATCGAGGCGCTGCGCCAATAAAGGCGGCTCCGAAATGTCGCCTGCCCGCCTCACACCTGCATGAGCGGCATCTTGAACCGCTGTTTCGCCACACTTATCTATATATTGACTTAGTGCGGGCTCGGAGAGAGCCGCACGCCCCGGTTTGCCTTTTTTAACGCGAGGATGCGTTTCCATCGGGAACCGGAATTCACTTTAGGAGGGTGCACTATGGCCCGAAATACCTTGCCGTCCATTACCGCCGGCGAAGCCGGTCTCAACCGTTACCTCGACGAAATCCGCAAGTTCCCGATGCTGGAGCCGCAGCAGGAATACATGCTCGCAAAGCGTTATGCCGAACATGGCGACCGCGACGCTGCCCACAAGCTGGTCACCAGCCATCTTCGCCTGGTCGCGAAGATTGCGATGGGTTATCGCGGCTATGGCCTGCCGATCGGCGAAGTCGTCTCCGAGGGTAATGTCGGCCTGATGCAGGCCGTCAAGAAGTTCGATGCCGAGCGCGGCTTCCGCCTCGCCACCTATGCCATGTGGTGGATCAAGGCCTCGATCCAGGAATATATCCTGCGCTCGTGGTCGCTGGTGAAAATGGGCACGACTGCCAACCAGAAGCGCCTGTTCTTCAATCTGCGCCGGCTGAAGGGACGCATCCAGGCAATTGACGACGGCGATCTGAAGCCGGAGCACGTCTCTGAGATCGCCACCAAGCTGAACGTCTCGGAGGAAGAGGTCATTTCGATGAACCGCCGCCTCTCCGGCGACGCGTCGCTGAACGCGCCGATCAAGGCAGCCGAAGGTGACGGCGGCCAGTGGCAGGATTGGCTGGTGGACGACCATGACAGCCAGGAAGACGTGCTGATCGAACAGGACGAACTCGACACTCGCCGGCGCATGCTGGCGAAAGCGATGAGCGTGCTGAACGAGCGTGAACGCCGCATCTTCGAGGCTCGCCGCCTCGCCGAGGATCCGGTGACCCTGGAAGACCTTTCGACCGAGTTCGACATCAGCCGCGAACGCGTCCGACAGATCGAGGTTCGCGCCTTCGAAAAAGTGCAGGACGCCGTGCGCAAGGAAGCCCTGGAACGCGCCAAGGCCGTCCGCGTCGTCGAAGCTACGGCATAAAACCTGCCGCATGATAGAATTGAAGAAGGCGGGCCTTGCAGCCCGCCTTTTCATTGATCTCTGCTGCACCCGGAAAAGCCATCACTGGCTCGTCGAGACATCCCCGAGTGCGGTCCATTCCTTGATCGCGGTATTGAAGGCGTCCGTCCCCGTACCGCCCTTCTCCATCGTCAGCAGCGCGCGGCGGCCGTTGCGGTAGGTAATCGGAATATCGATCCAATTGCGGGTCGACATCAGGTCGAGATTGGCCTTGCGCGCATCGGGATAGTCGTTGAGCGCGATCATGTGGAAATCGTCGGTGATCTTGGCCGGAACCGCAATCAGCGCATCGCCGCGATCCTGTTCCGTGCGCTTCATCGAGATGCGCTGGACGCTTTCGATGCTGCCGCCTTCGAAATTCGGCGGCACCGAGAAGACGATCTCGACCAGATGGCTTGCCGGGAGCGACGGATCGGAATTGCGTTTGAAGGTGACGAGCGCCGAGAGATTGCGCTCGGGTACGGTAACGTTGCCCTGCACTGTCGCCTCCTGCCGGCCGTCCTGACCGGCCTCGTGCTGCACGCTCCAGACGACCGATCCCTCGATCGCCGTCGGCGAGCTCTGGCCGATGCGTTCCTCATAGAGAAACATCTTTTGCGACGAACCGACGGGCGCGGTCTGCTGCGGCGATGCCACCGGGCCGTTCGGCGTCCGCGTTTCGGCGGGTGCCGCATCGCCCTGCGCGCTGGCAGGCGGCGTATCTGCTGCCGCGACATTCTGTTCGGCGACCGATTTTCCTTCCGCGGTCGGTGTTCCCGGTACCGTTGCCGGTCCGCTGTCGACCTCGGTCCCGTCGGTCAGCAGCCGTTGGGTGAATTTCGAATTGGCCGCAGCGCCGTCATTGTTCATTGACGCTACCTGCGGGTTCGGGTTCGGGCTCGGCTGCGCCGGCGTCGCTGGGGTATTCTGCGCTCCTGGTGTGGTCGGCTGGGCTGGCGTCACCGCGCTTGGCTGGGCTGGCGTCACCGCGCCGGGCTGAGCAGGCGTCGCCGAGCGATCCGGCGGCGTTGCCGCCTCGTTCCTGGTCGCCTGCGACGGTGCCGAGCTGACGAGCCCGTCGACCATCGCCACCAGCGCCTCCCTGTTCGTCCAGCCGGCATAGCCGCCGCCACCGATCAGGATGAGTGCGAAGATGAGCGTGATCACGGTGCCGATGCCGAAGCGGCGGCGCTTCGGCTCGATACGAAAGCTCTTGCCCTGCAGCTTGGAGGCAACAATCTGATCAATATCCATTGCCGGATCGGCGTCATCGTCGTCAGCGGCGACCGATCCGCGGCGGTCGTAGCCGCGCAGCGCCTTCGCCTCTCGCCAGGCCTCGCTCGGCGCGCCGCCAGCAGGCGCCGGCTTGCCGTTGTGCACTTCCGCGAAGATATCGACATCGTCGAAATGCGAGGCGACCGGCGTCTTCTTATTGCTGCCTGCCTCGATCGGCGGCAGATCGTCGAACGCAGCCGTCTCCCAGGAAAAACTTTCCTTGGCGGCCGGCATGACGGCCGCGGGTGCCACTTTTTCGAGGCTCGATATCACCTCCTCGAAAGCGCGCGCCGAGGCATCGGCCGTAATCGGTGCCGGCGCCGTCTCCGAATATTGCCTGAGTTCCTCTTCCGCCCATTCGGTCTCCGCATCCTTGGGCGCCGGGGCCGGCGTTTCGGCAACGGGTTCGGTCCAGACGGGGTCGAAATGCGCCGCCGCGGCGCCCTGCAACGGCTCCTCGCGGCTGTGCTCGACAAATTCCTGCGGACGATCGAAATCGGCGACCGGCTCCACCAGCCGGTTGGATGCATGGTCTATGCCGCGGGTGATCGGCTGCAACGGCTCAACGGGCTCGTAAGCCTCCTCGGCCTCCGGTCCCCCGCTTTCCGCCGCCGCCGGTTCGGCCGCGATCTCTTCGGCTTCCACGGGATGATGCTCATCACCACGGTCTTCGTCGGCTTGCTCGCTGCGATGTTCGGCAGGCGCCTCCCAGCCGTCATATCCGGCGGGCACATCTTCGTCAGCGACGTCGCGCGCCTCACTGGCATGCCATTCCTCGGCCGGCGCTTCCTCCTCATGCGAGGGGTGCCAGTATGTCTCGGCGGCACCGGATGTCTCCGGCAAAATCGCTGTCTCGGCGGCAACAGGGATTTCGGCGGGAACAGCTTCTTCCGCGGAAAGCGGCTCCTCGGCAGCGACCTCTTCGTCAGCTTCCTCTGGCGCGGCGGCTTCCACGTGATCCGGCTCGTCGGCGGCCTCGGCCGCCTGCGGTTCCGCATAGGCTTCGTAGACCGGTTCCTCGACAGCCGTCTCCGGCGTCGACGCCGGTTCGCTTTCGTCGTGAACCGCTTGTTCTTCGAAGGATTCCGGCGCGGTGACGTCCGCAAGCGGCGCATCGAGCGGCAAAGCCTCGGAATGTTCGCCTTCCACTTCGCGGATGGCGGCCTCGAGCTTTTCGAGCTGGCGTTGCAGCATGGCTTCCGGCGGACGCGGCTTCATGTTCTCGAGCTGCCGCTGCACTGCGCCGCGGGCACGTTCGTAGACTTTCACCCGCATCTCAGGGGTATTTTCAGCCAGGCCGTCGACGGCCCGCCGAATGACTGCAATAAAATCCGCCATTAGTACTTTCTCAAGAAGTCCGGCACTCTACCGAACCATCCTCCACAGTGACCCGTGAGCTTAATCCTCAAACGGATCGGTCACAAGTATGGTGTCATCCCGCTCCGGGCTGGTGGACAGGAGCGCGACAGGCGCCCCGATCAGCTCTTCGACCTGGCGAACATATTTGATCGCCTGTGCCGGCAGATCCGCCCAACTGCGGGCGCCGACGGTCGATTCCTTCCATCCCTCCAGCGTGACGTAGATCGGTTCGACCCTAGCTTGCGCTCCCTGGCTTGCCGGAAGATGATCAATCTGTTCGCCGTCGAGCGTATAGCCGACGCAGATCTTCAATTCCTCGAGACCGTCGAGCACGTCGAGCTTGGTGAGCGCGATGCCCGTGATGCCGTTGGTGGCAACCGACTGGCGCACCAGTGCGGCGTCGAACCAGCCGCAGCGCCGCTTACGCCCCGTCACAGTACCGAACTCATGCCCCTTCTCGCCCAGGAACTGGCCAATTTCGTCGGTGAGCTCGGTCGGGAACGGGCCTTCGCCGACGCGCGTCGTATAGGCCTTGGTGATGCCGAGGATATAACCGAGCGAGCCGGGTCCCATGCCGGAACCGGCTGCCGCCTGGCCGGCCACCGTGTTCGAGGATGTGACGAAGGGATAGGTGCCGTGATCGATGTCGAGCAGGCTGCCCTGCGCGCCTTCGAAGAGGATGCGGGCACCCTTGCGGCGCTCCTTGTCGAGGAAAAGCCAGACCGTATCACGGAAAGGCAGTACCCGGTCGGCGATCGAGGTCAGTTCATCCATGATCGCCTGGTGGCTGACCTCGGCGACACCGAGGCCGCGGCGAAGTGCGTTGTGATGCGTCAGAATACGGTCGACCTTGCCGGAAAGGCTTTCGAGATCGGCAAGATCCATGACGCGGATGGCGCGGCGGCCGACCTTGTCTTCATAGGCCGGGCCGATGCCGCGGCGCGTCGTGCCGATTTTGGTGCCGCTGTTCGACGCCGCATCCTCGCGCATCGCGTCGAGCTCGCGGTGCAGCGAAAGAATGAGCGTCGCATTGTCTGCAATGCGCAGATTGTCAGGCGTAACCGTCACGCCCTGCGCCTCCAGCCGGCCGATCTCGGCGATCAGCGCATGCGGATCGACGACGACACCGTTGCCGATCACGGCCATCTTGCCCGGGCGCACGACGCCGGACGGCAAGAGCGAGAGCTTATAGCTGGTGCCGTCGATGACGAGCGTATGGCCGGCATTGTGTCCGCCCTGATAGCGCACGACAATATCCGCACGCTCCGAAAGCCAGTCGACAATCTTGCCCTTGCCTTCGTCACCCCATTGCGAACCGACCACGACTACGTTCGTCATCCAACTCTTCCTGTTACCGGCGCGGAACCGCGCACCTGCTCAAACCCGCGCATCTATAAAGCTTTGTTTTTTGGAAAGCGACCCTGTTGTCACAGCAGATTGGGCTTTTTACGTGACAAATCAGCAGCCGACAGGCTATTTCCCGTCACAAAACGCCGCACGGCGATCGCGGAAAGACGGGAAGAACGCTCTTGCAAGCCACGGCCTATATCTGCCTCGTTATCGCCACCCTCTGCTGGGGTGGTAACTCCGTCGCCGGCAAACTCGCGCTCGGGCATATCAGCCCGATGATGCTGACCTTCCTGCGCTGGTTCCTCGCTGTGGCGGTGATCGCCGTGATTTCAGTACCGCAACTGCGCAAGGACTGGCCGGTGGTCAGGAAGAACCTTCCGCTGCTCCTCTTCTACGGCGTCATCGGCTACACCCTTTTCAACGCCATGCTTTACTCGGCCGTGCAATATACGACTGCGATCAACGTCGCCATCGAGCAGGCCGGCATCCCGATGCTGATCTTCCTGCTGAATTTCATGTTCTTCCGTACCGGCATTTCGCTGGCGCAATGTCTCGGCTTCGGCATGACGCTAATCGGCGTCGCTTTGACCGCCGCACATGGTGACCTCTCAACGCTGCTGCAACTAGGCCTCAACCGCGGCGACGGGCTGATGCTGATCGCCATTGCCGCCTATTCGGTCTACACGATCTTCCTGCGCTGGAAGCCGCCGCTGGACTGGCGCACGCTGATGGCGGTCCCAGCGCTCGGCGCCATGCTCACCTCGCTGCCGCTGCTCCTTTGGGAGGCCGGCCGTGGCGCGGCGCAGTGGCCGGACCAGGCCGGCTGGGTCATCACTCTCTACACGGCGATCTTCCCGTCACTAGTGGCGCAGATCCTTTATATCAAGGGCGTGGTGGCAATCGGTGCCAACCGGGCCGGCCTGTTCATCAATCTCGTGCCGGTGTTCGGAACGCTGCTCTCCGTCGCGCTGATCGGCGAGCAGCTGCAGTCGTTCCATGTGATCGCGCTGGTGCTGACCTTAGGCGGCATCGCGATCGCCGAAAAGGGCCGGCCGAAAGCTTCGGCACAAACCGTGCCCGCCTCACCCGTGGACTAGAGCCTAACCGAGTTCCAGCGTCGTCACGCCGAAGACGTGCTTCAGCGGGATAGCCGGCGCCGGCCCGCGATACATGCGTGTCGTCTCGAACACCGGTTGAAGACCGAGCCCTTCGGCAAGCGCGACTGCCTCGTGGTTCGCCGTGGGAATATCGATGAAGACCGCGGCCCCCTTCGCCTCGGGGATCAATTCGGCAAGCAGCGCGGCAGCGCTATCGGCATCGTTGGCAAAGAGTGGGCCGATCTTGTAGCCATCGTAGCAGCGGCGGATGGTGCCGTAACCGCGGATCTTGTGGCTCTTGCGCACCACCGCCGAACGACGGCCCTTGCGGGCGGTGCACCAGGCAGCGAGAAAGGCATCCCGCGGCTGCGGAAAGATCGCCGAATCATATCGCTGCAGGCCTTCGAGGCGTGAATCCAGCACCGGCTGCGCGACAAGCGTCGAGACAGGCAAGGTGTTGGCGACCCCGCCGTAGCGAATTGTGGAGTAGGCCGGTTCGAAGCCGGCCTTGCGGTAGTTGTCCTGCTGTGCGGCGACGCCGTCGAGACCGATCGTGCGGTCTCCCGCGCTGGCAATGCCCGCCTGCCAGATCGCCTTGCCGTAGCCTTTGCCGCGGAAATCGGGATGGACGATGTAGAGGCCCAGGAAGGCGAAACTCTCGCCATATTTGACGACCGAGATCGACCCGACGGGGACTTCGCCGATAGCGCCGACGAAAAATCCTGACGGATCGGCATCGAGGAATGCAAGCGAATCGTCGAGGCCCGGGTTCCAACCCTCCTGACGCGCCCATTCGAGCACGAGTTCCAGTTCGCCGGGCCGCATCGAACGAACGGCAAATTCCGAATTCATGCGACTTTCCTAGATTGAATGTCCCGCAAGTCCATCCCGGCAATGGCAAAGCAATTGTCAGGTCCCAGCTCCCCGATTGCACCTGCGAATGATGGAGAGCCGCGCTCATGGACTTGACGACGCGTATAATCATTTTTCGATGCAATGCAGAAAGCTTCGTTTCCGCATTACCATGAAACAATGCCGTTGCAAGCTCAAGAAAATTACTTGCGCGCCAATTATCTTCCTGCCGATGCAGATAAACACGCCGCGCCGAAAAGACACTGCTGCCAAAGGCGAGGAAAGCATTTCGACCGAAATCAGTTCCGCGACGCGGCAAAGGCGCTGTTGAAACCGACGGCGACAATGGCCAGCGGACGGATCACCGGCCGTTCAGCCGCCCATCGCGGCCTTCTGCTTTTCGATCCCGCTCGTCATCGATGAGAAAAGACGGTCTGTCTCGGCCGCCGGTGCGGGATGACCGAAGGCATAACCCTGCAGGCCGTCGCAGCCGAGCTGCGCCAGCACGACGGCATGCGCCGCGGTCTCGATGCCCTCGGCGATCACCTCGACATCGAGTGCCTTGGCGATTTCCACGATCGAACCCACGACGCGCCGCTGCTCGGCAGAGCTGACAACTTCGGTGACGAGCTGCCGGTCGATCTTCAGCCGCTTCGGCCGCAGCTTGACGAGACCGATGAGCGAGGCATGGCCCGATCCGAAGTCGTCGATCTCGATATCGATGCCCATCTGTTTGATATCGCCGATCTGATCGAGCAGATTTTGGTCGCTGTCGTCGAGGAAAATCGTCTCGACCAGTTCGAAGACGATCGCACCGGGCGGAATGGCGAGTCTCCTCAGCTTGCCCAGCAGCGTCGGATCGGCAAGGCGCGACGCCGAGATATTGACGGCGATGCGCGGTACCGCAAGGCCGCGCAACAGCCAGAACAGCCGGTCTTCGAGAACGCTTTTCAGGATCGCCGCGTCGATCTCCGCCGCAAGTCCGAGCTCATCGGCGATCTTCAGGAATATCCCCGGGGCAAGCACGCCCTTCTCGGGATGTTTCCAGCGCGCCAGCGCCTCGAAGCCGATGACTTCCCGCGTCCGGGCGTCGAGCTGCAGCTGATAATAGGGAACGATCTCGCCGCGTTCCAGTCCAAGCTTCAGCTCTTCGGCGAGGCGGCGCTTGGAGCGCAGATCCTCCTGCAGTTGCCGCGTGAAGAATTCGACGCGGTTCCGCCCGAGCTTCTTGGCCTGGTAGAGCGCCAGATCGGATTCGGCAAGCAGGTTGCGCGCCCGCCGATCGCCGCTCCAGGAAACGCCGATCGAGGCGCCGGATTGCAGCATCTCTTGCCCGAAGCGGATCTTCTTCCGCAGCCGGCGCTGGAGATCCTCGGTGATCAGCTTCAGCTCGGTGAGATCGGTGAAATTGACCAGCACGATGACGAACTCATCGCCGCCAACGCGGGCAACCGTGCCATTTACAGGAATGGCAGCGGTGATGCGAAGGGCTGCCGCCCTGAGAACAACATCGCCCGCGGCATGACCGTGGCTGTCGTTGATCTGCTTGAATTGGTCGAGGTCGAGATGCAGGACCGCAAGCGCGGTGATGCTCTTGTCGGCCGGCAGTTCCGCCAGCCGCTTGTCGAGAAGGCGCCGGTTCGGCAGGCCGGTGAGATAGTCGTGATCGGCGACATGCTCGATGCGCGCATTGCTTTCCTCGAGCGCCAGCGCCCTCGCCTCGGCCACCACCTTCTGCCGCGCCAGTTCCCCGTTGAGCAGTACGTCGGCCGTCACATCCCATTCGGCGCCGATGAAGGATGGCAGACCTTCCGCATCGACATAGAAATGCGCGCGCGAACGCAAATGGCGGATTTCGCCGCTGGGCAATACGATCCGGAATTGTGAGTCATAGGCGCCGCGCGTCGCGATCGCCTGCTCGAAGTCGCGTTCGGCCCGCTCGAGATCATCTGGATGGATGGCATTCGACCAAAGCGATGCCGGCACCAACCGGCAGGTCTCGCCGGTCTCGTAGAGACGATGCATCTGCGCATCCCACAAGATCCCGCCCTGCTCGATGCTATGCTCCCAGACACCGATCCGGGATGCATCGAGAGCGAGTTCGAGCCGACGCAGAAGATCCTGAAACTCGTGTTCGGATCGAGTGGCTTTGTTCTCTGGCAACGCGGTCCCAGCCTTGGAAGCTTGCATAACGGCAATATGGTCTCAAGCCGGCATTAATGAAGCCTTGTCTTGACCACCGAACTAATGACTAGGTGAACTGTTCGTTACGACTTTCCCATTTCGGATCAAAGGACTTGCACTGCGGCAGCTTCAAGATCAGTGGTTGTGCCGCGGCGGTTTTTTTGCGATCTGGCGGAATTCCGTCGCTCCCTCCAGCACCGCGCCGTCCGACAATTGCGTAACCGAGCGGCGATAGATCTGCTGCCATGGCGTCGCATCCGCCGGCACCGGCGGGATGCCATCGCCCTTGCGCCGTTCGATCTCGGTGTCATCGACCAGCATGTCGCAGCGCCCATGGTTGAAGTCGATGCGGATGATATCGCCGGTACGAAGCCAGGCGAGGCCGCCGCCGGCGGCGCTTTCCGGCGAGGCGTTGAGGATCGAGGGACTGTCCGCCGTGCCCGATTGGCGGCCATCGCCGATCGTCGGCAGGCTGCGGATGCCGCGCTTCAGGAGATGATCCGGAGGCTGCATGTTGACGACCTCAGCCGAACCCGGCCAGCCGAGCGGCCCGGCGCCCCGGATGACGAGGATGGTATTTTCGTCGATGCCGAGTTGGGGATCGTTGATGCGCTTGTGATAGTCCTCCGAACCGTCGAAGACCACCGCCCTTCCCTCGAAAACGCCTTCGCGCCCTGCTTCGTCAAGGTAGCGCCGGCGGAAATCCTCCGAGACCACACTCATCTTCATGATCGCAAAATCGAAGAGATTGCCTTTGAGAACCAGGAAGCCCGCCCGCTCCTTCAGCGGCTCGGCGAACGGCGTGATGACCTCGCGGTCGCGTGCTTCCTTGCCTTCCAGGTTCTCGGCCATCCTCCTGCCCGTCACCGTGCGACAGTTGCCGTCGAGCTTTCCGGCCTGCAGCAGTTCCCACATGATCGCCGGCGTGCCGCCGGCGCGATGGAAGCGCTCGCCGAGATAGGCGCCCGCCGGCTGAACGTTGGCCAGTAGCGGGATGTCGAAACCATGCACCTGCCAGTCGTCGGGATGGAGTTCGACGCCGGCGTGCTTCGCCATCGCAGCCAGATGCGGCTGCGCGTTGGTCGAGCCGCCGATCGCAGAATTGGTACGGATGGCATTCAGGAAAGCCTCGCGCGTCAGGATATCCGACGGCTTCAGATCCTCGAACACGATCTCGACAGCACGCCGTCCGGTGCGGTAGGCCATCTGGCCGCGCTCGCGGTAAGCGGCGGGAATGGCGCCACAGCCGGTCAGTGAAAGGCCGAGCGCCTCGGCCAGCGCATTCATCGTCGAAGCGGTGCCCATCGTATTGCAGTGGCCGACGGAAGGCGCAGAATCGAGTGCCGCTTGAAGAAACTCTTCCCGATCGATCTCGCCTGCCGCATATTTCCGCCGCATCCGCCAGATCACCGTCCCGGAGCCCGCCAGTTCCCCCTCGTGCCAACCGTCGAGCATCGGCCCTCCGGAGAGCACGATCGCCGGAATATCGACCGTCGAAGCGGCCATGATCGCCGAAGGCGTGGTCTTGTCGCAGCCGGTGGTCAGCACGACACCGTCGAGCGGATAACCATAGAGGATTTCGACGAGGCCGAGATAGGCGAGATTGCGGTCGAGTGCGGCCGTCGGACGCTTGCAATTCTCGAAGATCGGATGCGTCGGAAACTCGATCGGAACACCGCCGGCATCGCGGATGCCGTCGCGCACCCGCTTGGCAAGCTCGACATGCACCCTATTGCAGGGTGTGAGATCGCTGCCGCTCTGGGCAATCCCGATAATCGGCTTGCCGGAGCGCAGCTCTTCCGGCGTGATGCCGTAATTCATGAAGCGCTCGAGATAGAGCGCTGCCATGTCGATATGATCGGGATTGTCAAACCAGTCCTGCGAACGCAGGCGCCGCTTCAGCGAATGGCTGTTCGTCACTGTTTTTCTCCCGGCCTGGCATTCTTCTCTTCAAGATGGAGGAGCAAGCCACTGTGATCCTTTTCGCCATTGCCATTGGCGACGAATTCGCTGAATTCGGCATGCACCGCCGCCGTCAGCGGCAGCGTCAGCGACAGGGTCTTGGCTGCCTCCATGGCGGCGTTCAGGTCCTTCAACTGGTTGCTAGACGAACCGCCTGGGGTAAATTGCCGTTCGACCATGCGCTTGCCGTGGAGTTCGAGGATACGGCTCTCGGCAAAGCCGCCGCGAATGGCATCTCGGAAGGCGGCCGGCGAGCCGCCGCCAGCTTCGATCAGCATCATCGCTTCGGCGACGGCGCCGATCGTCACCGCAACGATCTGCTGGTTGGCGAGCTTGGCGAGCTGGCCCGCACCGCTCGGGCCGACGCGGGTCACCCGCCCCATCGGCGCAAAGATATCCGCAAGCCGGTCGATGACGTCCTCGTTGCCACCCGCCATGATGGCAAGCGTACCGGCTTCAGCCCCGACGACGCCGCCGGATACCGGCGCATCGACGTGATCGACGCCGCGGTCGGCAAGCCTCGCCGAATGGTCACGGGCGAAATGCGGGGCAATCGAACTCATGTCGATGACGGTAGCACCAGGCGTCATCGCATCGGCCACGCCGCGGTCGAACAACACGTCCTTCACCGCCTCGGCGTTGGTCAGCATGGTGATGACGACATCGGCGCCTGAAACGGCATCCGCCGATGTTTTCGCGCAGACCGCACCGTCTCCCGCAAGCGCCTCGGCCTTGCCGGGATCGCGATTCCAGACGGTGACGGCAAAGCCCGCGCCAAGCAGCCGGCGAGCCATCGGCGCCCCCATCAGGCCGGTGCCGAGAAAGGCGATCCGCCTGCGGTCATGAGATTTCCCCGAACCTGTCATTCAGTCCTCCCAACTATTGTCCGTCTTTGATAGTCCGCTCGCCCACCGTTGCAAACCGTTTTGACGGACGTAACGCATTTTTGTGGTGTGTCCTTAGACGCGGATGGTGTGTCCGGGAACCGCGCGCACTTGTCGGCTTCATGCCCTGAAAACGATACGGGCGAGAACCGAAGTTCCCGCCCGATTTACCCGACAAAGGAAGGTTGAATTCCGTTTATTCCGCCGCGAGCCGGATGACCTCCGCCTCTTCTTCCTTGTGTTCGTCCGGCTTGTGCTGGACGAGCGGACGGTTGCCCGTCAACCGCCGCAGCAGCACGTAGAAGACAGGCGTCATGAAGATGCCGAAGAAGGTCACGCCGATCATGCCCGAGAAGACCGCGACACCCATGGCCGCGCGCATTTCCGAACCGGCGCCAGTGGAGACGACCAGCGGCACGACGCCCATGATAAAGGCGAGCGAGGTCATGAGGATCGGGCGAAGGCGAAGGCGGCTGGCCTCGATCGCAGCCTCCCGCGGTGTCCTTCCCTCGAACTCCAGTTCGCGGGCGAATTCCACGATAAGGATGGCGTTCTTCGCGGATAGGCCGACAAGCACCACCAGACCGATCTGAGTGAAGATGTTATTGTCTCCACCGGTGAGCCAGACGCCGGTCAGTGCGGCCAGCACGCCCATCGGCACGATCATGATGATGGCAAGCGGCAGCGTCAGGCTCTCATACTGGGCAGCCAACACCAGGAAGACGAGCAGTAGAGCCAGCGGGAAGACGACGACACTGGAGTTACCGGCCAGGATCTGCTGATAGGTCAGATCCGTCCATTCGAAGTCGATACCCGCAGGCAGGGTCTCGTGAAGGATCTTCTCGATTGCCGCTTGCGCCTGACCCGACGAGAAGCCCGGTGCCGGGCCGCCGTTGATATCGGCGGCAAGGAAGCCGTTGTATCGGTTCGCGCGTTCCGGACCGGTGCTCGGTTCCACCTTCAAGAGGGCCGAAAGGGGGATCATTTCACCCGATGCCGACCGGACCTTCAACTGGCCGATATCTTCCGGCTGGGCGCGGAATTTCGCATCGGCTTGCACACGGACGCTGTAGGTGCGGCCGAAGGCGTTGAAGTCGTTCACGTAGAGCGAGCCGAGATAGATCTGCAGCGTCTGGAAGACGTCGGTGACGGAAACTCCGAGCTGCTCGGCCTTGGCACGGTCGAGATCGGCGTAAAGCTGCGGCACGTTGATCTGGAAGCTGGAAAACAGCCCGGCGAGCTCAGGCGTCTGATAGGCCTTTGCAAGCACGGCCTTGGTCGCCTCGTCGAGCGCCTGGTTGCCGAGGCCCGCACGATCCTCGATCTGCAGTTTGAAACCGCCTGTCGTGCCGAGACCATTGACCGGCGGTGGCGGGAACATGGCGATGAAGGCATCCTGGATGACGCCGAACTTCTGGTTCAGCGCCATGGCGATTGCGCCGCCTGAGAGATCGGGCGTCTTGCGCTCCTCGAAGTCCTTCAGCGTCACAAAGACGATGCCGGCATTCGAGGAGTTGGTGAAGCCGTTGATCGACAGGCCTGGGAAGGCGATCGCATTGGCAACGCCCGGCTGCGCCAGCGCGATGTCGGTCATGCGCTTGATGACATCCTCCGTGCGGTCGAGGCTTGCCGCATCCGGCAACTGGGCGAAGCCGATCAGATACTGCTTGTCCTGCGACGGCACGAAGCCGCCCGGAACCGTGCTGAACAGACTGTAGGTCGCACCCACCAGCGCCAGATAGATCACCATGACGATGCTCTTGCGCGACAACAGCCCGCCCACGCCCTTGCCGTAGGCATTCGAGCCCGCGCCGAAGACACGGTTGAAGCCGCGGAAGAACCAACCGAAGATGGCGTCCATGAACCGCGTCAGCCAGTCCTTCGGCTGATCATGGCCCTTCAGGAGAAGGGCTGCCAGCGCCGGAGACAGGGTCAGCGAGTTGAAGGCCGAGATGACGGTCGAGATTGCGATCGTCAGCGCGAACTGGCGATAAAACTGACCCGACAGGCCGGAGATAAAAGCGAGCGGCACGAAGACCGCGACGAGCACCAGCGCGATCGCGACGATCGGACCGGAGACTTCCTTCATCGCCTTGTAGGTTGCAGCCCGCGGCGACAAGCCTTGTTCGATATTGCGCTCGACGTTTTCGACAACGACGATCGCGTCGTCGACGACGATACCGATCGCAAGCACCAAGCCGAACAGACTGAGCGCGTTGATCGAGAAGCCGAAGACGTACATGACCGCGAAGGTACCGATAATCGATACCGGTACCGCGATCAGCGGGATGATCGAGGCACGCCACGTCTGCAGGAACAGGATGACGACGAGGACGACGAGAGCAATGGCTTCGAGCAGCGTGTCGATGACCTTCTCGATCGAGGCGCGCACGAATTTCGTCGTATCGTAGACGATCTCGTATTTGACGCCGGCAGGCATGGCGAGCTGCAACTGATCCATGGTCGCGTTGACATTGTCCGCGATTTCGATCGCGTTCGAACCCGGCGCCTGCAGAACAGCAACGGCGACGGCCGGCTTGCCGTCGAGGAGCGAACGCAGCGTATAGTCCGCAGCACCGAGTTCGATGCGGGCGACATCGCGAAGGCGGGTGATCTCGCCATTGGCGCCCGTCTTGACGATGATGTTGCCGAATTCCTCGGGCGTGCGCAGGCGGCCCTGGGCATTGACGTTGAGCTGCAGGTCCACACCGGGCTGGCTTGGCGCTGCGCCGATGATACCGGCGGCGGCCTGGATGTTCTGGGAGCTGATCGCGCTGCTGATATCGCTGGCGGCGAGATTGTGCTCGGCGGCCTTCTGAGGGTCGATCCAAACACGCATGGAATAGTCGCCGGCACCGAAGACCTGCACCTGACCGACGCCTGCGATGCGGGCGAGCCGATCCTTGATATTCAGGGTCGCGTAGTTGCGAAGATAGGTGATGTCGTGATCGCCCCCGTCAGAGACGAGGTTGACGACCATGATGAAGTTGGGCGAGCTCTTGACTGTCGTGATGCCGAGCGAACGGACTTCCGCCGGCAGGCGCGGTTCGGCCTGCGAAACGCGGTTCTGCACGAGCTGCTGCGCCTTGTCGGGGTCGGTGCCGAGCTTGAACGTGACGGTGACGTTGAGCACGCCGTCCGATGTCGCCTGGCTGGCCATGTAGAGCATGCCTTCGACGCCGTTGATCTGCTCTTCGAGCGGCGTTGCCACCGTTTCGGCGATGACGGACGGGTTGGCGCCGGGATAGGTGGCGCGCACGACGATCGACGGCGGCACGACCTCCGGATATTCGGAAATCGGTAGCGCGCGCAGGCCGATCAGGCCGGCAACCAGGATGAGGACCGAAAGAACACCGGCAAAGACCGGGCGGTCGACAAAGAATCTGGAGATGTTCATATCAAAGCCCTCTCCGGGGTGAACATGGATGCAAAGTCCCTCTCCGGCGGTTTGGCAGCCCGCCGGCGGGTCATATCATTTCGCGTATCGGCCTTCCCCCGGGGGAGAGGAAGGCGAAGTCCTATTGCACGGTCGCGACCTTCTCTTCCATCTGTGGTGCGACGACTGCACCAGGACGGATGCGCTGCAGACCGTTGACGACGATCTTCTCACCGACTTTCAGGCCGCTTTCGACAACCCGCTGGCCGTCAGCCAGCGTGCCGAGCTGGACCTGTCGATAGGCGACCTTGTTCTCGCCATCGACGACAAAGACGAACTTCTTGTCCTGGTCCGTACCGACGGCACGGTCGCTGATGACGATCTTGTTCTCGGCCTTCGGCTGGCCCATGCGCACCCGCACGAACTGGCCGGGGATGAGACGCCCGCCCGGATTGTCGAAGACGGCGCGTACGCCGATCGTGCCGCTTGATGCATCGACCTCGTTGTCGATCAACTGCAGCTTGCCCTTGATCGGCGTGCCGCTGTCGGTCAGCGTGCCGACCTCGACCGGGATCTGCTCGACGGCAGGCACGGCGCTATCCGTCTGCGGAAGTTGGGCGAGCGCCCGCGTTACCATCTCTTCGCTGGCGTTGAAGCTCGCATAGATCGGATCGACGGAAACGAGTGTCGTCAGCGCCGGCGAGGCCGACCCGGCCGCGACGAGGTTACCGGCGGTCACCTCGATCTTGCCGATGCGGCCGGAAACCGGAGCCCGCACCTGCGTGTAGTCGAGATCGAGCTGAGCCGACTGCAGTGCAGCCTGCGCCGAACGCAGCCCAGCCTGAGCCTCGGCCAGCGCGCTCTGGCGCTGATCGAGATCGCTTTGGGAGATGGTGCGGTTGTCGGAAAGCCTGCGGCCGCGGTCGAGTTCAGTCTGCGCCAGGCTGACCTTGGCTTCGGCCGAAGCGACCTGGCCTTGCGCCTGCGCCACGCTCGCCTGGTAGGGGGCTGGGTCGATGGTGAAGAGCAGGTCGCCCTGCTTGACCAGCGCCCCTTCACGGAAGGCCACCGACAGGATGGCACCGGCAACACGGGAACGCACCTGCACACGGTCGACGGCTTCCAGACGGCCGGAGAAATTCTCCCAGGCCGTCACATCGTGCGCCGCAACGACGGCCACCGTCACCGGCACAGCGGGAGCCTGTGCAGGGGCGGAAGCGGCCGTGGCGGTCGTGCTCATCGGCAATTCGAAAAACAGTGCGGCGCCGGAAACGGACGCAACAAGGCCTATGCCGGCGCCCACCAGGGCCCAGCGCTTCTTTCTGGACGTCATCGGTACTCTCCTTACGGCTCAAGGCCGCCGAAATATCAGGTCTTCTTCAATGCAATTGCGGTTGAACGCTTACGTCCCGAAGGAAGCTTCCGAAATGGCGGCTGACGTTTTCCTGCCAGTCGGGCACTCCCTCGGATTTCCCACCATAAATCGAGGGCCAGCCCGTCCCGGCGGGAAGGACATGCTGGCGCACACCGACACCGGCCTGTTTCAGGCGGGCACCGTAACCAATCGTTTCATCGTGCAGAGGATCGTCCTCCGCGGTGAATATCAGCGCCGGCGCGACCCCCGAAATACGAGAACAGAGGCAAGGCGCCGCGTAAGGGTGGCAACCGCCGCCGCTCAGATAGTGGCTCCAGCCCTCCGTCCAGCGCTGGCGCATGCCGATGGCTTCTGCCTTGCGGATCGAGGACGTGCCCATGAAGGGATCAAGCAGCGGCGAAATCAGGATCTGGCCGTCGAGCGCGTCCGGCATCTGGTCGCGCGCCTTCAGCGCCACACCGGCAGCGACATTGCCGCCTGCTTCTTCGCCAGCGACGAAGAGCAACGACTTCCGATCGCCGAGACCGGCGCGTTTGTTGGCGAGATAGGTAAAAACGGAGAAGGAGACTTCCAGCGCTTGCGGGAATATGTTGCCGGAAAGACTGCTGTAATCGGCAGCGACGACGATAGCGCCGGCCTTGGCGAGGCTCATCGCCACCGGCCGGTCGATGTTCTTGTCGCTGTCCAGAAACGCGCCGCCATGCAGGTAAAGCACGATCGGCGGACCCTTGCCGTAATCGGCGCCCTGGTAGATGCGCGCGGAAACGGGGCCGATGGCCACCTTATCCAGCATCATATCTTTCCATTCCACCGTCATGCTTCCGGTCTCTTTTCCGTCGGCCACAAGCAGACATCGCCTGCAGCTTGCATTTTGTATAAAAAAGATATTGTTATTCCAACGGAGGAATAAGAAGCTATATCGCGATAACTCTGTTCCAGATCTCGAACAATGGTGCAACGCAAACTGCGGATTTGAAACCGATGGATCAGCTCTCGGCAATGCGCGTCTTCATTCGGGTCGTGGAGACGGGCAATTTCACCCGCGCCGCCGACATGCTCGCCATGCCCAAGGCGACAGTGACCAATCTCATCCAGGGCCTGGAAGCGCATCTGCGCACCAAGCTTTTGAATCGTACCACGCGCCGGGTCATGGTGACCACGGACGGCGCGCTTTATTACGAACGCGCCGCCCAGATCATTTCCGAGCTGGAAGAACTGGATGGCAGCCTCTCCAATTCCCAGAGCCTGCCGAGCGGGCGGCTGCGTGTCGAGATGGCCGGCGCTTTTGCCGATTGGATCGTCGTTCCGGCACTTTGCGATTTCTATCAGCGTTATCCCGATATCCGTATCGATCTCGGTGTCGGCGACCGGACGGTCGATTATCTTGCGGAAAATGTCGATTGCGCGCTGCGGGCCGGCACGCCGGCCGACCAGTCGCTGATTGCCCGGCGCGTTTCCGAAGTCGAGATGATCACCTGCGCTTCACCGGGCTACGTCCAGAAATTCGGCATGCCCGAGCGGCCGGAGGATCTGGAGGCGGATCACTACACCGTTAATTATTTCCGCGCACAGAATAACCGGACCCTGCCTTTCGAATTCCGCCGACACAACGAGGTGATCGAGACCAGTCCGCGTTACATCGCCTCGGTCAACGATAGCCGCACCTATCTGACGGCTGCGCTGACGGGTCTCGGCATCGCGCAGGTGCCGATCTTCATGGCGCGCGAGCCGATGGCAAGGGGCGAGCTCGTCCGCGTGCTGCCCGATTGGCGTCGCGATCCGCTACCGCTCTACGTCGTTTATCCGCCGAACCGCCACCTCAGCAACAAGGTGCGCGTCTTCGTCGACTGGCTGGTGAAGCTTCTGGTCGAGGCGAGACTGAACGACGTCTGAGCGCCAGGACAAATACGGCCCGGAAGGCAGGGGAACCTTCGACGGGCCGCAATGTACAACTTTGAACATCAAGCCTGTCGCACCGTAACAAGGACGCGGCAGGCTCTGGAGGTTCGGAAGAGAGCGGCAGGGAATTCCACTTTCTCGCGATAAAACAGATATACGCACTCCCCGCAGGATTATAAGGAAAAATTCCGCAATCGCGTTCACATAATTGCGATGACGGGTCGGCGCCGATATTCCCGCACGCGGTGGCCGACCGGGTGTCAATTCCCGATGGCTGGCTTCAGCAAGTCCTCAAGGCCGATGAGCGGCGGCCGGACGCCGCCGGTTTCGTCAGATCACGCCGCCATTGGCGCGTAGCGTCTGGCCGTTGACCCAGCCGCCGTCCGGGCCGGCAAGAAAGGCAACCGCAGCGGCGATGTCTTCCGGTGTGCCGAGACGTTCCATCGGGTTCATTTTCGCCATGCGGGCGATGAGTTCGTCCGACTTGCCGTTGAGGAAAAGGTCGGTGGCCACAGGGCCAGGCGCGATCGCATTGACCGTGATGTTTCTGCCGCGCATCTCCTTGGCCATAATCGCCGTCAGCGTTTCCACGGCAGCCTTGGTAGCGGCGTAGACGCCGTAGGTTTCGAGCTTCAGGCCGACGACGGATGTCGAAAAGTTGATGACCCGGCCACCGTCACGCAGACGCTTGGCGGCTTCCCTGAGCGTATTGAAGGTGCCCTTCAGATTGACGTTGATCTGGCGATCGAAATTAACGTCGTCGGCCTCGGCAAGAGAAGACAGCATCATGATCCCGGCATTGTTGACGAGCACGTCGACGCCGCCGAAGGCGGTTTCCGCGGCTTCGAACATGTGGCGGACGGCTTCGGCATCGCTGACATCGGCTTTCGCCGTCAGTGCCTTGCCGCCGGCCTGCTCGATCTCCTGGACCAATTCCTCGGCCGGAGCGGCATTGCCGGAATAGTTGATGACGACGGTGAAACCGTTCCTGGCGAGGCGTCGGGCGACTGCCGCGCCGATGCCGCGGGAGGCGCCAGTCACCAGTGCGACCTTGTTTTCGTTGCTGGCCATTTTCGTTCTCCTTCAGGGATGCGCCGCAGCGCGTTTTCGATGAGGAGAAGATGCCGCTTTTGTCTGCGCGGATAATCAGGCATTATCCGGCATCACTATCCGGGAATAACGAACAAACAAGATGGACAGATTCGATGCCATGCGGGTCTTCTCCCGCGTTGTGGAACGCCGCAGCTTTACTCTTGCGGCCGAAGATACCGGCCTGCCGCGCTCGACCGTCACCGATGCGGTGAAACAGCTCGAAGCCCGTCTCGGCGTGCGCCTGCTCCGGCGTACGACGCGTCATGTCAGCCCGACGCTCGATGGCCAAGCCTATTACCAGCGCTGCCTGTCGATCCTCGCCGATATCGAGGAAGCCGAAGGCGCCTTTGCCGGCGCCAAACCGAAGGGCATGCTGCGCGTCGACGTGCACGGCACGCTTGCCCGCCATTTCGTGCTGCCGACCCTGCCGTCCTTCCTGGAGACCTATCCTGGGATCGAATTCTACATGAGCGAGGGCGACCGACTAGTCGACCTGGTGCGCGAGGGCATCGACTGCGTGCTGCGCGTCGGCACGCCTCAGGACAGCGACATGATCGCGCAGCGCGTCGCCATGCTTGATGAGGTGACCCTCGCCTCCCCCGCCTATATCGCCCGTCACGGCCAGCCGCAGCATCCGGACCAGCTTGCCGGCCATCGCATGGTCGGCTTCCGCTCCAGCGGCACCGGCAGTCTGCTGCCGCTCGAATTCATCGTCGACGGCGCAGTAGCCCACATCGGCATCCCGGCGACCGTCGCCGTCAATGCCGCCGAAAGCTATATTTCAGCGGCCAGGCTGGGCCTCGGCATGATCCAGATCCCGCGCTATCACGCTGAAAAGGATCTGGCCGAAGGCACGCTGGTCCAAGTGCTGCCGGATTTTCCGCCGACGCAAACACCGGTGTCCCTGCTCTATCCCCGTAACCGCCAGCTTTCGCCGCGCGTGCGCGTCTTCATCGACTGGCTGGTGAAGGTCTTCGCTCGACAAAATTCTGAAAACGCGCTTCACTAAAATGCGCTTTGCTAATATGAGCACCCTCGGAGAACGGCAATGGCACTCAACGATATCACCGTCTACCAAACGGAGGACGGCTTCGTTGTCGAATTCGGAGGCGAAGGCGAAGACAGAATTGCCGTGACGCTGCGCAGCAGGCCTGAACTGATGCCGGAAAGCGCCGTCTTGCGGGCCAAGGCCTTACTTGCCGCAGCAATCGAACCTGCCCATGGCGCCGGCTGGCGCAGCAAGGACCCCGCTTTGCTCGAGGAAGAGCTGGAGGAGGGTCTGGAGGATACCTTCCCGGCGAGCGACCCGGTCTCGGTCACATCCTCCTCGATCCCGATGCGCGATCCGAATGCCGGCCGCTGATCCCTGTCGCGCAAACGTATGAAACGGTTTTGGGATGACGCCAAGCGCGCTGAATGTTATTTGCATCTGATATGACCGATGGTGGAACGATATCAGGCGCGATCGGCGTCGGCGCACTTGCCGGCGAAAGCCTCAGAAAATTTTTCGAGCGCGATGCGATCACCGTCTCTCGCGACCTGCTCGGTTGCCATCTGACCGTGGATGGCGTCGGCGGGCGCATCACCGAGACCGAAGCCTATTTCCCCGATGACGAGGCCTCGCACAGCTTCCGCGGCCCGACCAAGCGCAACGGCGCCATGTACGGCAAGCCGGGCAACGTCTATATCTACCGCATCTACGGCATGTACTGGTGCCTGAATTTCGTCTGCCATCCGGGCTCGGCTGCCCTCATCCGCGCCCTGGAGCCGGAAACGGGAATCCCTGTGATGATGGAGCGGCGCGGCACCGACATGCTGACGGCGCTCTGCAGCGGTCCCGGCAAGCTCTGCCAGGCGCTCGGCATCGATATCGCGATCAATGACAGGCTGCTCGACCGCCCGCCGTATGCGATCGCACAATCGGCCCCAGTGCCGATCGTCTCGGGAAAACGCATCGGCATCACGAAAAACGCCGAAGCACCATGGCGCTTCGGCATTCAGGGATCGCGTTATCTCAGCAAGCCGTTCCGCTAATCACTACTCCATCACCGCGCTGTGGTCGGCGGCAGGTGCTGCCTTCGGCTTGCGCAGCAGCAGAACCAGCGGAATGACCGCAAGCGACATCAGCATCAGCAGCTTGAAATCGTCCATATAGGCGATGATCGTCGATTGCAGCGTGATGATTTCGTTGAGCGAAGCGCGGCCGGCAGCCGTCAGCGGGCTTAGCCCTTGTGCCGCGACTGCGTTGAAGGCGTGATTGAACGGCGTCACATAGGCTGCGATCGATTCGTGATTGCTCTGTGTGTTTTCGACGATCAGCGCCGAGACGATCGAGATGCCGACCGACGAGCCGATGTTTCGCGACAGGTTATAGAGGCCGGTGCCGTCGCCGCGCATATGGGCGGGCAGCGTGGCAAAGGCGATCGTCGTCAGCGGCACGAACAGGAAGCCGAGGCCGGCGCCCTGGATGAAACCGACGGAGACGATCGTCCATTGTGAGACATCGGGCGTCCAGCCGGTCATGTCGTACATCGCCCAGGCGGTAAGACCGAGACCGAGCACCAGCAGCAAGCGCGTGTCGACCTTGCCGATCAGCCGTCCGACGATGAACATGCAGAGCATGGTGCCAAGCCCGCGCGGCCCCATCACGATGCCGGCGGTGATCACGGGATAGCCCATCAGCGTTTGCAGATAGGGCGTCATCAGCGCCAGCGAGGCGAGATAGGTGATGCCGATCACGAAGATGAAGATCATGCTGATCGAGAAATTCTGGTCGAGAAACAGCTTCGGGTTCACGAAGGATTTCTCTGCCGTCAGCGTGTGCACGATCAGCAGATAGAAGGCGGCAGCGCAGATCAGCGCCTCGATGACGATCTCGCCCGAGGAGAACCAGTCGAGCTGCTCGCCGCGGTCGAGAAAGAGCTGCAGCGCGGCAATGCCGAGGCTCATCATCCCGAAGCCGAACCAGTCCAGCTTGGCAAGCAGATCCCTCTTGGTCTCGGTGACGAAGACGACGATGCCCATGAAGGCCAGCGCCCCGATCGGCACGTTGATATAAAACACCCAGCGCCAGCTGATATTGTCGGTCAACCAGCCGCCGATGACGGGCCCAAGCACCGGCCCGACCATGACCGAGACGCCGAAAAGGGCCATGGCCGACCCGCGCTCCTCGACGGTATAGATATCGAGGAGGATGCCTTGGGAAAGTGGCACCAGCGATGCGCCGAACAGGCCCTGCATCAGGCGGAAGGCGACGATCTGGTTCAGTGATTGCGCCAGGCCGCAGAGAACGGAAGCAACCACGAAACCGACGATGGCGACGAGCAGCACGCGTTTGCGACCGAACTTGGCGGCAAGGAAGCCCGACGGCGGCGTCATGATTGCCGCCGCGACGATATAGGAGGTCAGGACCCAGTTGATCTGGTCGGCGGAGGCCGACACGCTGCCTTGGATATAGGGCAGCGCCACGTTGGCGATCGTCGTGTCCAGCGCCTGCATGATGACGGCGAGAATGACGCAGGCCGTGATCGCACCGCGATTGGCAATCGGCGTCGCCGGAGAAGCGGAATCGTTACTCATGATCCTTGCCCTGAGGCCGACCCAGAAGCTTGTTGACGAAATCAGGCAGGCCGCGGGCATGGCCGGTCTCGACATCGACCACCGTGCTCATGCCGACGCGCAGCGGCGGCTTGCTTTCGGTGTCCTCGATGCTGACGCGCATCGGAATGCGCTGGACGACCTTGACCCAATTGCCCGTGGTATTCTGCGCCGGCAGCAGCGAGAAGCTGGAGCCGGAGGCCGGGCTGATGCTCACGACCTTGCCCTTCCATGTCACGCCGGGATAGGTGTCGATATAGATCTCAGCCGTCTGGCCGGGCTTGACGTAGGTGAGTTCGGTTTCCTTCGGGCTGGCGGCGATCCACAGGTGGTCGGTGGCAACAAGCGAGAAGGCCTGCTGCGAAGCCTGCAGATAGGAGCCCACCTGCAGCGCGTTGACATTGGTGACGATGCCATCGAACGGCGCCTTGACGACGCTGTGGTCGAGTTCGCGCTGGGCATTGTCGACATTCGACTTGGCCTGCAGGTAGAGCGGGTTCTCCTCGAGCGGCTGATCGGCAGAGCCGCCGAGCTGAGCAAGCGTGGTCGCGGCTTCCGCCTTGGCGACGGTCACCTTCTGCTCAGCGGCTTCGAGATTGTGCTTGGCCTCGTCATAGGCCGAGCGGGTCGCGCCGCCGCTGGTCACCAGGTTTTGCTGACGGTCGAATTCCTCCTGGTAATAGGGAATGTCGGCCTCGGCCTGGGTAATTTCGGCCAGCGACTGCTGATAGCTTGCCTTGAGGTTCATGATCTGGTTGCGCTGGACACCGAGCTGGGCTTCGGCGCCGGCAAGCGCGATCTTGAAGGAATCGGGCCTCAGGCTGAAGAGCACCTGCCCCGCCTTGACGGCCTCGTTCTCATGCACGTTGATCTGGTCGACGATACCCGAGACATCGGTGGTAAGCCCGACCATATCGGCCTGGATATAGGCGTTGTCGGTCGACATCACCTGGCCGCCATTGACGTAATAATAACCACCGACGACGAGCGCCACCGGCAGCAGGGCAAACAGGATCGGCCGCGTGAGACTGCGCCGGCGGCGGACCTTGTTGCCGCCAGGCGCAGCCACGGCGGCAGCCGGCGCTGAATTGGATGAAGGCGCTTCGGCTACTGTTTCCTGCTGTTTCGCTTGGTTGTCTTCGACAGGAGTCTTGGTCTTGGCATTGGCGTCGGCAACGACGCGGAGGGGGGATTGGTCAGCCATCGTTCGTCTCATTCTCGTCAACCGGGCTCCGGCATGCCTGAACCAGGTTCGTCTTCATTACCGATAGGATGTGGAAAAGCTGCTCGCGCTGCTCGGCCGAAACGCCCTGCAACGCTTCTGTGCGGGTGGTGTCGCCGAGCTCGCGCATTTCGGCGAGCAGTGGGTGCGCCTCGTCGCGCATGTAGAGCAGCCAGATGCGCCGGTCGGTCGGGTGCTGGCGGCGCTCAATCAGCCCGCGTTCGGCGAGCTTGTCGAGAATGCGCACCAGCGTGATCGGCTCGACTTCGAGGATTTCGGCAAGGCCGCCTTGGTGAATGCCTTCGTTATTCGAGAGATAGGCAAGCGTCTGCCATTGCGACCGGGTCAGCCCAAGGCACTTTGCGCGCTGCTCGAACCGCTTGCGCAGCAGCCGTGCGACATCGTGGAGAAGGAAACCGAGGGTCGGAGTGGCGTTCATGAAAACCTGTGACCGTTATTTATAAGCATACTTATAATATAGGTATATATATTGAGCATGCGCGCCGCACAAGGGCATGAACGGCAGATTTAACGGCAGCGGCGAAAATGCCGCAGCCCAGCTCTGCCCTAATTCTGCGGTAGGTACAGCCTCCGAAGGAGGCGCGCCGCGCCGCGCCGACGAGATCGACGATGATGTCATTCACATGCTGGAACAGGAGTTCGACGGGACCGAACTCGCCGCCGCCACCCCGGCAGAGACGAGATCGTCGAGAGCTGATGCCGTCCGTGACGTTTTGATGGATTCCGGAATCGTTACGAATTGGCATTTGCAATTTTTCGCCGCTGCCGTTTATAGTCCAATTCCATAGGGTTACGATTTTTCCGATGTGCATTGCGTGCCGGCCTGCCTTTTCCAAGGGATTGAATGCCGGGGGAATCACGGGGGCAGAGGCCCTCATTCAAAGCAACAAGACGTGAACAGCATCACTTCATCTTGAGGTTGGCGGCAGTGAATCGGCCGTCGAGATTGGAGGACCGGTATGACTTACTCGCTTCGACAGATGGTGGTGCTTGGCTGTATTGCCGCATTCATGCCTCTCCCCGCGCTGGCCCAGAGCGCCCCGCCGCCTCCGCCCGTCACCGTCGCCAAGCCTGTCGTGCGCGATGTCGTCGACAGCGACGAGTTCATCGGCCGTTTCGAGCCCGTCGACGAAGTCTCCGTCCGTTCGCGCGTCGGTGGTTACCTGGAGGAAATCTATTTCCAGGACGGCGCCCTGGTCAAGCAAGGCGATCTGCTCTTCGTCATCGACCAGCGGCCGTTCGTCACCGCGCTTAATCAGGCAAAGGCGGCACTCGAAGCATCGCAATCCGCCCTGGTCTTTGCCGATGCGCAGTATAAGCGCGCGCAATCGCTTGCTTCGAGCGGCAGCCAATCGGCGCAGACGCTGGACGATCGCCGCCGCGAATTCGATTCGGCTGAGGCCAATGTCCGCGGCGCCCAAGCTGCCGCCGATCGCGCATCTCTCGATATGGAATATACCGAAATCAAAGCGCCGCTCAGCGGCCGCATCGACCGCCGCCTGATCTCCGCCGGCAACCTCGTGCAAACCGACCAGACCATTCTCACGACGATCGTTTCTCTCGACCCGATCGATTTCTATTTCGACGTCGATGAGCGCCGCCTGCTGAATTTTGCCGACACGGCCCGCAAGCTGGGCAAGGATCTCCAGCAGGGCGGTGGCGGACTGGATGTATCCGTCACGATCTCCGATCCCAATGCCAAACCATTCAAAGGAAAGCTCGATTTCGCCGAAAATCGGGTCGACAATGAGAGCGGCACCATTCGTCTGCGTGCCCGCTTCCCCAACCCCGATCTCGTCCTTCAGCCCGGCCTCTTCGGTCGCATACAGGTCGAAGCCTCGAACACCTACCAGGCCATTCTCGTCCCCGACGAGGCGATCGGCTCGGACCAGAATGAGCGCGTCGTTTATGTCGTCGCCGAAGACGGCACGGTGTCGACCAAGCCCGTAAGGCCTGGGCCGAGGCTCTACGGCTACCGCATCATACGCGAGGGCCTCGATGGCACCGAGACGATCATTGTCAACGGCCTGATGCGCGCCCGGCCGGGTGCAAAGATTACGCCTGAGATGACCGAACTGCCGCAGGAGCGGCAGGACACTGCGCCCGAAACCGCCGGCGCGGAGAGCGGACAATGAGATTTGCTCATTTCTTCGTGGATCGACCGATCTTTGCGGCCGTGATCTCGATCCTGCTTCTCGTCGTCGGCGGCATTGCCTATACGCAGCTGCCGGTATCGCAGTATCCTGAGATAGCGCCGCCGACCATCGTCGTGCGCACCTCTTATCCGGGTGCCGACCCGCAGACGATCGCCGATACCGTTTCGACGCCGCTCGAACAACAGATCAACGGCGTCGAAGACATGCTTTATATGTCTTCTTACTCCAGCGCCGACGGCGCCATGTCGCTGACGATCACTTTCAAGCTCGGAACTGATCTCGACAAGGTGCAGGTGCTTGTCCAGAACCGCGTTTCCATCGCCCTGCCCCGTCTTCCCGAAGAAGTCCAGCGGCTTGGCGTGACCACCGACAAAAGCTCGCCGGATCTGATGATGGTGGTGCATCTGCTTTCGCCGTCGCACCGCTATGACCAGCTTTACGTCTCGAACTACGCCCGCAACCGCATCCGCGACGTTCTCGTGCGCCTAGACGGCGTCGGCGACGTGCAGATCTTTGGCGAGCGCCAGTATTCGATGCGAATCTGGCTGGACCCAGAAAAGCTCTCTGCCTACGGGATGACATCAGATGACGTCGTCTCCGCATTGAGAGATCAGAACGTCCAGGTATCAGGCGGCAAGATCGGTGCCCCACCCGTCACCGGCAAGAATGCATTCGAATATACGGTGCGAACGGACGGCCGCTTCTCCGACGTGCGCGAGTTCCGGTATGTCATTGTGAAATCGACGACATCGGGCCGACTCGTGCAGTTGCAGGATGTCGCCCGGATAGAACTCGGCGCACAGGATTACGTCACTAACAGTTATCTCAACAACGATCCTGCAGTTGCTCTCGGCATCTTCGCCCGGCCGGGAACCAACGCCTTGGACACGGCCCATCAAGTCCAGACGCTGATGAAGGACATATCCCAGAATTTCCCGCCGGGTCTCGAATATCGTATCGTCTACGACACGACTGAATTCATCTCGGATTCGATCACCGAGGTCTATAGAACCATCGCCGAAGCGGCCATCCTGGTGGCAATCGTCGTTCTTGTCTTCCTGCAATCCTGGCGAACCGCGATCATCCCGATCATTGCCATCCCGGTGTCGCTGATCGGCACCTTTGCCGTGCTGCTCGCCTTCGGCTTCTCGCTCAACATGCTCACCCTGTTCGGCCTCGTGCTGGCGATCGGTATCGTCGTTGACGACGCGATCGTGGTGGTGGAAAACGTCGAGCGCAATCTGGCGCGCGGCATGACGCCGAAGCAGGCGTCCCATGTCACGATGGACGAAGTCGGAACCGCCGTCGTCGCTATCTCGCTGGTGCTGATCGCCGTGTTCGTCCCGACGGCCTTCATTCCAGGCATCTCAGGACAGTTCTACAGACAGTTCGCGGTTACGATCGCTGTCACCACTGCAATTTCCGCGTTGAATTCGCTCACGCTGTCGCCCGCCCTCGCAGGCATATTGCTGAAAGCCCATGACCACGAAACCAAGCGCACCAATGTCGCCTCGCGCCTCGGAAGAGGGCTTGCAAACGGCTTCAATCATGGATTCGATCGGCTGAGTTCCGGCTATTCATGGACCGTTCGCCATCTGGTCAGCAGCTGGGTTGGATTGACAGCGGCAATGGTCACCTTCGTTTGCCTGCTCGGAGCGACCTGGTACATTGGCACGAAAGTTCCCGCGGGCTTTATCCCGACCATGGACCAGGGTTACGCGATCATCGTCATCCAGCTTCCGGACGGCGCCTCACTTGCACGTACCGACGCCGTCGTCAAACAGGTCGGCGATATCGCCCGCACCGTGCCCGGTGTCGGCAATGCGGTGCAATTTGCCGGCTTCAGCGGGGCGACCTTCACCAATGCCTCGAATGCCGGCGTCGTCTTCGTCCCGTTCAAATCCTTTGCCGAGCGAGAAGAGGGCGGCGAGACCGCCAACAAGATCATCGGCGAGCTCTACGGCAAGCTGCAAAGCATCCAGGAAGCCTTCATCATTGCCATCCCGCCGCCGTCCGTGCGTGGCGTCGGCAATTCCGGCGGCTTCAAGATGCAGATTTCCGATCTCGAAAACGCCGACATGACGCGCGTGCTCGGCCTGGCCCGACAGATGATGGGTGCGGCGGCAACGACCGAGGGGCTAACCGGTGTCTTTACGACATTCTCCGATGCAAGCCCGCAATATTTCCTGGCGATCGACCGTGACAAGGCGCGTTTCCTGAATGTGCCGATTCCCAATATCTTCAATGCCCTTTCCATCAATCTCGGCGTCGCTTATGTGAACGATTTCAATGCGTTCGGCCGCGTCTACCAGGTTCGCGCCCAGGCCGACCGGCAATATCGCATGGACCGGGAAGACATCCTCGCCCTCAAAGTCCGATCGGCGACCGGCGCGCTGGTTCCGCTTGGAACCTTGATGGACATCCAGGATGCCAGCGGCCCGGCCCTTGTCCAGCGCTACAACATGTATGTCTCGGTGCCGCTTCAGGGCAATCCGACGCCGGGCACGTCGACGGGCGATGCGATCGCCAAGATGGAGGCCTTAGCAGCCAAGATCCTGCCGCAGGGAACGACCTTCGAATGGACGGAACTCGCCTATCAGGAGACCCACACCGGCAACACGGCCATCTACATCTTCGCCCTGTCTGTCATCTTCGTCTTCCTGGCACTGGCGGCACAATATGAAAGCTGGGTTCTGCCGCTCGCGATCATTCTCATCGTCCCGCTGGCGGTGCTTGCGGCGCTGATCGGGGTCTCGCTGAGGGGAATGGACAACAATGTCCTGACCCAGATCGGCCTGATCGTCCTGATCGGCCTTGCCGCCAAGAACGCCATTCTGATTGTCGAGTTCGCCAGGCAGGCGGAAGACGAGGGCAAATCGCCGGTAGAGGCGGCCATCGAGGCCAGCCATCTTCGCCTGCGCCCGATCCTGATGACGGCATTCGCCTTCATCTTCGGTGTTCTGCCGCTTGCGATCGCCACCGGCCCCGGCGCAGAAATGCGCCAGTCGCTCGGCACCGCCGTCTTCTCGGGCATGCTCGGCGTGACGATCTTCGGCCTGTTTCTGACGCCGGTCTTTTACGTCGTGCTGCGCGGTTGGCGCCGCAAGCGGCCGGCCACTGTAGAGCCAGCGAAGACGGAGCCGGTTGAGCAAGGGGTCGTCTGACACGACCCCACCGGCAGGAGAAACGGAAGTCAGGTCGAAAACAGATGCACTTGGCCTTGCCACAGGCGGGCGACGGTGAGCTTGCCGCTGCGATAGGCGCGCGTATCGAGATTGAGCCGCCTCGGCCGTATGTCGGGTTCATCGTTCGGCGTGTGACCGTGAACGACGAGTTTCGGCAACGGCACCCGGCTTTCGAGAAACCGCTGGCGGATGAGGACCAGATCCTCGTCCGTCTGCTCGCTGAGCGGCAGCTTCGGATTGATGTCCGCATGCACGAAAATCACGTTCGGGGTCTCCAGCAGGACGGGCATCGCCCGCATGAAATCGATATGCGTGCGCGGCAGCGACTGGCGGATGAAGGCATCAAGCTTCGCGCCGGAGGGAAAGACCAACGGCAGGTGCTCCGGATCGAGGCCATAGGATTTGAGCGACTCCGCCGACCCCATCTGCATCCAATCGTCATAGGAGGTCCAGCCGTCGATATAGTCGAGCATGGCGACTTCGTGATTGCCGGCAAGGCAGATACGATCGAATCCATCAGGCGGCGGCTCCATCAGGTGGTCAATGACCTGGGACGATTCCGGGCCGCGGTCGATATAGTCCCCGAGCGTGACGATCAGCTTGCGCCCGGGCAACTGCGCGCCATCACGCAGGATCGCCTCCTCGGCCTTCACAAGCAGATCATACCGACCGTGAATGTCGCCGATCGCATAGGTTGGGATAGCGGCAATATCCAGCGTCAGACGCGGTCTCGGCTGGCGTGCCATTTTCGAAACCTCGCTGTTGCGAGCACGAGAGTCGCTCATCATATTTCTCGATAGCCCTGGTTCACCGTAAGTAGAGTGAAGGACAACGCAATCAAGCTGGTAAGAAAATTCAAAGCTTTCGGGTTTTGTAGAAAAACCGGCCTTATCATTCGAGGGGCAATCCCTCACTCCTATATCCGTCGAGAAAAGAGTGACCGATGGGAACGGTATCGCAATTTCATCAGAGCCTGAGAGCTGCCGCGCATCGCATCGAAAGCGAAGAGGAGGCGATATCCACGGCCCGCGACCTCGCCGCCGCATTCCGGCATCACGCGAGCGAGCGCGATATCAACCGCATCCTACCCTTTGCCGAGCTTGATGCGCTGTCGGTATCGGGGCTGACTGCAATCGCGGTACCGCCCGACCACCAAGGGCTCGACGTGTCGAACGCCTTGCTCGCCGAAATCGTTGCAATCATCGCCGAGGGCGATCCTTCGATCGGCGAGGCGCTGGAAAATCATTTTTGCATGCTGGAAACCCTCCGCACCCAGGCTGCCGAAGATTTGAAGGCATCGCTGTTTGCCCGCGTGCTGCTCGGCGACCGCTTTTCGGGCGCCGCCTTCACCGACGGAGCTGCGCTTGCGGCCGAAGGCCCGGGCTACCGCCTGAGTGGGCGCACGCGACAGGCGCCCGGTATTCTATTCGCCGACTGGATCGCCGCTGCCGCCACCGCCCCGCCCAGCCGCCCGGTGACGCTCTACCTTGCACGGGCTGACGAAGGCGTGCAGGTGGTCGACGATTGGGACGGCTTCGGCCAGCGCACCAACGGATCAGCGACGGTGATCGTCGCCACACTTCATGTCAATGCCGATGCGATTGCCCCTGCCCCCTCGTCCGGATATTCGACCGGCATCTCGCTCGGCCTGCTGCTCAAGGCCGGCGTCAGCCTGGGCATCGCGCGGGCCGCATGGTGCGACCTGATGACCGCGATTGGCGATCGCAGCGCGACCGTCCTCCCGCGAATCGGCGGCCGCGCCATCCGTATCGAAGCGACAGCGGCAGCCTTGGAACGGGCTGGGCGCAAACTCGACATTGCCCAGGTCAATCCTGTTGAGGCAGCGATGGCGGACGCGCATTTTTCCGCCTCGGCCGCCGCAATCCTTGCCGGGGAAACGGCGCTCGACACCGCAAACGCGCTGTTTGAACTTGCAGGGGAAACATCGGCTGGCATCGGGCTCAATCTCGACCGCCATTGGCGCAATGCCCGCATTCACGCGCTATCGCTGCCGCACGATAAGCTGGTGCATGCCGCAGGCGAATATATGTCGAAGGTTGGCGGCGCCTAATCAGCTGGCGGCGGAGATCGGGAATTCTTCCGTCGTACCGTCGACGCGGCCACCGCCGGCGACGAATTGCTCAAGGGTCATATTGTCGAGAATGGCGGCGATCGCGTCCCGAACGTCGGTCATCGAGCGCCGCACCTGACAGGTTTCCGGATCGGCACAGTCGTCGCAGGCCTCGTAAGCCGTTCGGCTGGCGCAACGGATGGGCGCTAGGGGCCCGTCGAGCGTGCGGATGACATGGCCGATGCGGATTTCGGAGGCCGGCCGCGACAGGGAATAGCCGCCGCCCGGTCCCTTTTTCGAGCGCAGGATGCCGACATTGCGCAGTTCGAGCAGGATCGTATCGAGAAACTTCTTCGGGATATTGTTGCGGGCCGCGATGTCGTTGATGAAGGCGGTCTCACCCGGCGCCAGCCGCGCCAGGTCGACCAGCGCCTTCAGCCCGTATTTTCCCTTTTTCGTCAGCATCGTCGTCGCCTTGTAGAAATCGCAGTATTATCCTGCCAATAGCAGGCAAATAGCGTCAAAAGCGTGAACATACAACAAAATAGCTATTATTTATAGCTTGTATCGGCAACATCCACAGGCCCGCACGGCAGCCTTGACAAAGACCGGCCGCCGCGCGCTTTCCGCTCACCTCGGTCAGATCGTCTTCAGCATGCCGCCGTCGACGAAATAGGTCGAGCCGATGCAATAGCTCGCACGCTCCGAACTGAGGAAGACAAAGACGTTGGCCAGCTCCTCCGGCGTGCCGAACCGTTTGGAGGCGGCGTGCTCGTTGGCGACGCTCTGCAGATAGCCCTCCCAGTTGCCGCCGGTTTCGGCGGTCAATTGCTTGGCGGTCTTGATCCAGTCGGGCGTCAGGATCAGGCCGGCATTGACACAGTTGACACGGATATTGTCCTTGATGAGTTCGGTCGAGAGCGTCTTCGAAAACATCATCAGCGCCGACTTGCTGACGTTGTAGATCGGCTCGTACCAGAGTGGCTGGACAGCGCAGATCGAGGCGTTGTGCAGGATCACTCCGCCGCCGCGTTCCTTCATCTGCGGCGCGATGCCGCGCGCCAGCCGCACGGCGGCCATCACATGCAGGTCCCAATAGGTCTGCCACTTCTCGTCGGGCGCCTCCATCACCGTCTCGTTCGATCCGGTGCCGGCATTGTTGATGAGGATGTCGGCGCCGCCTTTTGCGGCCGCCGCCGCGATGATCGCCTCGGTTCCCGCAACCGTCGCCACATCGGCCGCGACAGCGGCGGCGCTGACGCCGTACGTCTCGGCGATACGGGCGGCTTCCGCCTCGAGCCGTTCGCCGCCGCGTGCTGCCAGCACGAGGTCGGCGCCCTCGGCCGCCAATCCCTCGGCGATCGCCAGTCCGATGCCGACTGACGCACCTGTTATGACGGCAGTCTTTCCCTTCAATCCGAGATCCATGTCTTCCTCCGCAAAACGGCCGGAGATCCCGGCCTGATGTGCTGAGTGTTCCGCCAATGAATACCGGGCGTCAAGCGCCTGCACTCCTCTTGCGGCAGACGCCGATCTGTCGCATGCCTGCATCAACGGATGGGAGGAGTTTTGATGCGACGTTATTCAGCCTGCATAGAGTGGCTGTTTGCCGAAGAGGGCGACAGCTTTCCCGATCGCATCCGCCGCGCCCATGCAGCCGGCCTGACGGCGATCGAATTCTGGCGCTGGACCGACAAGGATCTGAATGCGATCGAGGCGGCGCTGAAGGAAACCGGCCTTGCCGTCTCCAGCCTCGTCGCCGAACCGATAATCGCACTGACCGACGCCGCCAACCGGCAGGTCTGGCTCAAAGGCCTTGCCGAATCCGTGACTGCCGCGAAGCGTCTCGGCGCGCCGGTGCTAATTGCCCAGGCGGGCGACGATCTCCCAGGCTTGAGCCGCGAAGAACAGCGCCGGGCGCTCACCGAAACGCTGAGAGCCGGCGCCGATATCCTCAAAGGCAGCGGTGTGCGCCTCGGCGTCGAGCCGCTCAATATCCGCATCGACCATATCGGCTATTTCCTCGATTCGACCCGCGAAGGCCTCGACATCATCGACGACGTCGCTCGCCCCGAGATCGGCATCGTCTACGACATCTACCATTCCGCCGTGATGGACGAGCGCAGCGAAGACGTGCTGAACGGCCGTCTCGACCGTATCATCCACGTCCATGTCGCCGATCACCCCGGCCGCAACGAGCCGGGCTCCGGCAGCATCGACCTTGCTCTACGCCTCGGCTGGATCTTCGCCAACGGTTACGACGGCGCCGTCGGTCTGGAGTACCGGCCGACCAGGCCCGGCGCGGACGCAGTCAAGGCCGCGATTGCTTCGCTCGGCGGTTAAACCTCGGCGGCATCGACGCTTGCCACCGCCTTGCAGGGTCCGGCAGAGCGGCGCTCGATAATGCGCGAGGCAATCATGATGCGCCGCGCCGGCATGCCGGGGAGGCGTGGATTCTCGATGCGCTCGAGCAAGAGCCGCAGCCCGACGGCCCCGCACTCCTGCCCCTCCATCCTCACCGTCGTCAGCGCCGGTGAGATCTGCGTTGCCGGCGAGTAGTCGCCGAAACCGACGACCGAAATATCGTCGGGAATGCGGTATCCCTGACCAAGCAGCTCGGAAACCACGGTCAGTGCCAGCCCGTCATGGGCGCAGAAAAAAGCCGTTGGCCGGATGCCCCTTTGCTTCAGTGCCTGGTAGGCCGTCGCGAAGCCGTTCTGCTCGTCGAACTGCATAACATGAAGCGCAACGTCAGGATAACGTTCGGCGACTTCGCGGGCGCCGTAATGCCGCTCTTGGCGTCCCCGCAGGCCCGGCATGCCATAGACGTAAACAATGGACCGATGGCCGAGCCCGACCAGATACTCTACCACCGCCTGCCCTGCCTCATGGTCGGTGCCGCCGACATGGTCTATCTGCTCAAGCGCATCGACCCAGCCGAAACGCACGATCGGAACGCCGGTGGCACTCACCGCCGCCACAGCCTCACGAGCGTGCGGACCGACGAGCATCAGCCCGTCGCAAGTGCGCGCCAGCTCTTCCAACTGGCCGGAATCATGGGTCCAGCGTACGCGTAGCGTCATCCCGAGCCGATGAGCCTCGTGCTGCACACCGTTCTGCACCTGCATATAGAGCTCACTGTTGACGGCATCGAGATCGTGAAAGACGACCGCGACCTCGCCGGCAGTACCCTGCCCGGCAGGCTTGATATAGCCGAGGCGCTGCGCCGTCTCGCGGATCAGCGCGCGCGTTTCTTCGCTGACGCCGCTCTTGCCGGCAAGTGAGCGCGACACCGCGTATTTCGACAGGCCGACCTCCCGCGCGATCGTCTGCAATGTAACCCGGCCCCTGCTTCCCACGTGGCACCTCAGCGTTCGATTGATGCGCGCTGGCTATAGCAATCGCGCCGGTAAAGCAAATTTATACACTAACGTAAACATAACGCTTTACCTAACAATATCCAAATGTAATCTTTTCTCCATTCAAGCCCACAGCAAAAATAATGATAAGGGCACGGATTTTTGGAGGAGATCCCTATGATCAAGCTGAAACGACGTGCGTTTCTGGCCGGGACGTCGGCCGCCCTGATATTACCGGCCCTGCCGGTTTTCGCCGCTGACTTCAAGGAAGCGGATATCCTGAAAACGAAGGTGTCGAGCGGCGCCCTGCCGGGTCTGAAGGACCGGCTTCCTGAAAATCCGCTCGTCGTCAAACCGGTCGAAAGCGTCGGCAAATACGGCGGCGACTGGAACATGGCGCTGGTTGGCGGCGGGTCGCTGTCGATGCTGTTTCGCTACCAGGCCTACGAACCGCTGCTGCGCTACACCCCCGACTGGTCAGGCGTGACGCTGAACGTTGCCGAGTCTTTTGAGGGTGACGCCGATTCCAGAGTCTATACGATCCGCCTGCGCAAGGGAATGAAATGGTCGGACGGTCATCCCTACACCACTGCCGACATCAAGTTCTGGTACGACACCGTCTTTACCGACAAGCGCGTCGCCTTCGTCGGCCAGGATCATTGGAAGTCCGGCGGCAAGCCGGCCAAGCTGGAGATCGTCGACGAGCAGACCTTCAAGGTCACCTTCGACAAGCCGAACGGTCTTTTCCCGCTGCAGGTCGCCTGGGCAAACAACGACCAGACGACGCGCACGCCAAAGCATTATCTCGAGCAGTTCCACATCGACTTCAATCCGAAGGCCGATGAACTCGCCAAGCAACGCGGCTTCGAAAGCTGGATCGCCTCCTTCCAGGCGGCCGCCGGTTTCCAGGACGACAACGCCTTCTTCCTGAACTCCTCGAAGAAGCCCTGCGTGCATGCCTGGATGTTCACCATAGCACCCGGCGAAAACACCGAACGCGCCGTTGCCGAGCGCAATCCCTACTATTGGAAGGTCGATACCGAGGGCAACCAGCTGCCCTATATGGACCGCATCGTCTACCAGATGGTCGCCGACCCGCAGGTTCTGCTGCTGAAGGCCATGCAGGGCGAAGTCGACCTGATGGACCAGTATATCGCCACGCCGAACAACAAGTCGGTTCTCTACGATGCGCGTGAGCAGGGCGGCTATGATTTCTACACGCTGACTTCGACCGAAGCCAATGTGATGAATTTCATCTTCAACCTGAACCACAACGACGAGACCAAGCGGACGCTCTTCCGGAACAAGGATTTCCGCGCGGCACTCTCGACCGCGCTCGACCGGCAGTCGCTGATCGATGCCGTGCTCGTTGGCCAGGGCGCGCCTGCCCAGCCGTCGATCAAAAAGGAAGATCCGCTTTACAACGAGCAACTCGCCACGCAGTTCACGGCCTATGACGTCGACAAGGCGAATGCCATGCTCGATCAGATCGTGCCGAAGCGCGACGACCAGAACTTCCGCCTCGACGAAAAGGGCCGCCGCCTGACGATCATCTTCGAGATCGACCAGGCGCGCGCCGTCTTCCTCGATCTCTTCCAACTTGTCATTCCGATGTTCCAGGCGGTCGGCATCGATGCGCAGATGCGCTCGATGGACCGTTCGCTTTGGGAGACGCGCGTCCGCCAGGGCCGCGATTTCGACGCGACCGCCCACCAGTTCGGCGCCAATGGCGGCGTCGCCGCCATGCTCGACCCGCGCTATTACGTGCCGACCGATGCCAACGCCATGTATGCCCCGGCCTGGCAGCTCTGGTATCGCGACCGCGCCAATGCCAATGCCGAGGAACCGCCGGAAAACACGAAGAGCCAGCTTGCGCTATACGACAAGTTGAAGGCGACTTCCGACGCATCAGGCCAGCGCGAGGTCATGAAGCAGATCCTGCAAGGCGCCGCCGACAATTTTTATGTCTTCGGCATCTCGCTGCCGCCCGACGGCTACGGCATCGTCAAGAACAACATGAAGAACATCACCAAGATCATGCCGAACTCCTTCGGCTGGCCGACGCCCGCTCCGACGATGCCGGAGCAGTTCTATAAGGCTTGATGGCCCATTCCCCATGATGCATGCCAGGCGCCGGCCCTTCCGGTTGGCGCCGAGGTTTTTCTTTTGCCAATGATTGGATAAAGACGATGCTCGATGCCAGGAAACGGAACACCCACACGCTGAGGACGCCGGACTGGTTCAAGACCGCGACCCGCTGGACCCAGCTGACTTTCGTGGAAGACGACCCGGAGAAATACGATCCGGCCTTCTGGATCGACGTGTTCAAGCGTACGAAGTCGAACGCGGTCTGCCTCAGCGCCGGCGGTTACATCGCCTATTATCCCAGCGACGTGCCCTACCACTATGTCAGCAAATATCTCGGCGACAAGGATATCTTCGGCGCGCTCGTCGATGCCGCCCGCAAGCTCGACATGCATGTCATGGCCCGCGTCGATCCGCATGCGATCCATGACGATGCCGCCAAAGCCCATCCGGAATGGGTGATGATCAATGCCGACGGAACCCCGCGCCGCCACTGGGCCTATCCCGATGTCTGGGTCACCAATGCCTATGGCGACTACAACAGCCTCTTCATGCCTGAGGTGGTCAAGGAGATCGTCCGCAAATACGATATCGATGCGGTCTTCGCCAATCGCTGGCAGGGCCACGGCGTCGATTATAGCGAAGACAGCACCCGCCGCTTCAAGGACATGTCCGGCCATGCTCTGCCGAAGAAGCCCGATGCCGAGGATCCGGCCTGGCAGGCCTGGGTGCAATGGCGCCGCCGCGTGCTCACCGACATGATCGCGCAATGGGACGATGCCGTCAAAGCGATCCGCCCGCATGCGAGCTTCATTCCGAACATGGGTGGCGCTTCGCTGATGGAATTCGATCTCTCGGTCATCGCCAGGCACTGCCCCTTCCTCGTCGTCGACCATCAGGGCCGAAAGGGCCTTGAGCTCGGCTGGTCGGCAGGTCGCAACGGCAAGCGCATCCGCGCCACCTTCCCCGACCGCCCGGTCGTGCTGATCACCTCGATCGGCCCGGAGGAGGAATATCGCTGGAAGGATGCCGTCACCTCGGGTGAGGAGATGCAGCTCTGGATCAATGACGGCACTGCCCACGGCCTCTGCGCCTGGTTCACCAAGTTCAACGGTGTCGTGCCCGACAAACGCTGGGTCGAGCCGGTGGCCGACGCCTTCGGCCTGCAGGCAGCCGTCGAGCCCGTGCTGGAAAGCATGAAGCCGACCGCCGAAATCGCTGTCGTCGATCCCTCGACGACGCTGCGCCATTGGGCGCCGGAAGAGCGGCATTCCGCCGAAAAACACGATCTCGGTCTCTATCATGCCCTCGTCGAAGCCCGCCTGCCCTTCGAGTTGCTCTCGGACCAGGTGCTGACCGAAGAGAGCCTCGACCGCTTCAAGCTAATCATTCTCGCCAACGCCTCCTGCCTTTCGGATGCCCAAAACGCCGCAATCCGTGCCTATGTCGCTCGCGGCGGCAGCGTCATTGCCTCCTATGAGACATCGCTGCGCGACGAATTCGGCAAGAAGCGCCCCGAATTCGGCCTTGCCGACGTCCTCGGCGCCAGATACGTCTCCGGCCCGCGCGGCATCGTCAAGAACACCTATGTCGCCCTTTCTGGCGATCACCCGATCAATCGGGGTTTCGACGGCGCCGAGCGGATCATGGGCGGCACCCGCCTGATCCACGCCGAACCGTCGGTCGATGCGAAGACACCCTTCCTCTACATCCCCGACTTTCCCGATCTGCCGATGGAAGAGGTCTATCCGCGTGAAGAGCCGAAAGGTGCTGCCGTCATCGCCCGCGAGACCGGCAAGGGTGGCCGCACAGTCTATATCCCCTGGAATATCGGCGAGATCTTCTGGGAGGTCTTTGCCGTCGATCATGCGCGGCTCATCGCCAACGCCGTTCATTGGGCACTCGGCAAGACGCCGCGCGTCACCGTCAAGGGCAAGGGGGTCGTCGATCTGGCGCTGCGCGAAAACGATGGGGGCCTGGCAGTCAGCCTCTTCAACCTCACCAACCCGATGATGATGAAAGGCCCGATCCGCGACAATTACCCTCTGGCAGCGCAGACCGTTTCGGTGGAGATTCCGGAGGGCCGATCGCTGGCAAAGGCTTGGCTCGTCGTTGCCGACCGCGCCGCAAACTTCAGCTTCGGGAATGGCCGCGCGCAGGTGGAGGTGCCTGGTATCGATCGGCTGGAGGTCCTGCATCTTACCTGGAAATGAGATGACACGCGACGAAGGAGCGCTTTCGGCCTGGAGGGCCGAAGGTGGGTAAAGATCCGGGGAAGCGCGTCACGGCGTTCCCGACCGGAGGAGAAACGTTTCGATGCTTGGCTATATCTTCAAGCGCGTGCTCTACATGATCCCGACCCTGTTCGGCATGTCGCTGATCTCGTTCCTGATCATCCAGTTGCCACCAGGTGACTATCTGACGTCGATGATCGCCACCATGAGCGACAGCGGCCAGACCGTCGATCCCGCGCAGATCGAGCGGCTGAAGGAAATCTACGGCTTCGACGACCCCTTCTATGTCCAATATCTGAAATGGATCTGGGGCATCGTCAGCCGCGGCGACTTCGGCTACTCCTTCGAGTGGGGCCAGCCCGTCTCCGGGCTGATCTGGGCTCGCATGGGCTCGACGCTGGTGATCTCGCTCCTGAGCCTGCTCTTCGTCTGGATCGTCGCTTTGCCGATCGGCATCTATTCCGCTGTCCGCCGCCACTCCGTTGGCGACCATGTCTTCACCTTCCTCGGCTTCATCGGCCTTGCTGTGCCGAACTTCATCCTGGCGCTGACGCTGATGTACATCGCCTATAGATATCTCGGCCAGAGCGTCGGCGGGCTGATTTCGCCGGAATATGCCGAGGCGCCCTGGAGCCTCGCCAAGGTTGGTGATTTCCTCGCCCATCTCTGGATCCCGATCATCATCATCGGCGCATCGGGAACGGCAGCAATGATCCGCATCCTGCGCGCCAACCTGACCGACGAACTGCACAAGCCCTATGTCGTCACCGCCCGCGCCAAGGGACTGCCGGAATACAAGGTCATCTTGAAATATCCGGTCAGAATCGCGCTCAATCCCTTCGTCTCGGCGATCGGCTGGGTGCTGCCGCATCTCGTCTCCGGCGTGACGATCACCGCCATCGTGCTGAACCTGCCGACCGCCGGGCCGCTGCTTTTCCGCGCACTGATCTCGCAGGACATGTACCTCGCCGGCAGTTTCATCCTGCTTTTGAGCGCGCTGACCCTCGTCGGCATGCTGCTGTCGGATCTGTTGCTGGCGCTGCTCGATCCGCGCATCCGGTTCAATTGAGGGGAATGCGATGAGCACGCACGAAACCTTCGGAAACCACGCTGGTCCGCTTCACACTGTTGCCGATGGCCCGTCGATCAGCCCGCTGAAACAGGGCAAGACCGTCTCGACCGCCGCGATCGGCCCCTGGCGGCTGGTCGCCGGCAAACTGATCCGCCAGAAGGTGGCGATGGTGGCCGGCGCCATCATCCTCTTCCTCTATCTGGTTGGCCTCTTCGCCGAATTCCTGGCGCCGGCTTTGCCGATGACCTCGCGGCCGCAATATACCTATGCCCCGCCGCAGGGCTTCAGCTTCTTCGTCGAAAAACCGGACGGCAGCTCGGAGTTCAATTTCCATGTGAAGGGCTACAAGGTCGAGATCGACAAGGTGGCGCTGCGCCGCACCTTCGTCGTCGACGACACCAAGGTCGTCCCGATCGGCTTCTTCGTCAAAGGCGCGGCCTACGATCTCTGGGGCCTGATCCCGATGAACCGCCACCTGATCGGCCCCCTCAACCAGAACGACCCGATGTATCTGCTCGGTGCCGACCGGCTCGGCCGCGACGTCTTCTCGCGCCTCGTCTACGGCACACGCGTATCCATGTCGATCGGCCTCGTCGGCGTCGCCATGTCGCTGATCCTGGGCGTCGTGCTCGGATCCATCTCCGGCTTCTACGGCGGCTGGGTCGATACGCTGATCCAGCGCGTCATCGAGGTCGTCAGCGCCATGCCGACCATCCCGCTATGGCTCGGCCTGGCGGCGGCGATCCCGCTGACATGGTCGCCGGTCAATGTCTATTTCGTCATCACGATCATTGTCTCGCTGCTCGGCTGGACCAGCCTGGCGCGGGAGGTGCGCGGCCGGTTCCTGGCGCTGCGCAGCGAGGATTTCGTCGTCGCCGCCCGGCTCGACGGATCGAGCGAAGCACGGCTGATCTTCCGCCACATCCTGCCGTCGCTGACGAGCCACATCCTTGCGGTCGTGACACTGGCCGTGCCGACCATGATCGTCGCCGAGACCTCGCTTTCCTTCCTCGGCATCGGTCTCAAGCCGCCGGTCGTCAGCTGGGGCGTGCTGCTGCAGGACGCCCAGAACATCCGCACCGTCGCCACCGCGCCGTGGCTCCTGATCTGGCCGTCGCTCGCGGTCGTCGTCGCCGTCCTGTCCTTCAATTTCTTCGGCGACGGCCTGCGCGATGCCGCCGACCCCTACGACAATTGAGGAGGAAACCATGACCGATCTTTCAGACGACGTCGTTCTCTCCATCGAAAACCTCTCGATCGATTTCCGGCTGCGCACCCACATCCTGCACGCCGTCGAAAATGTCAGCTTCGAGCTGAAGCGCGGTGAGACGCTCTGTCTCGTCGGCGAGAGCGGATCCGGTAAAAGCGTCACCGCCCGCTCGCTGCTGCAGATCGTCGACAGCCCCGGCAGCATCGTTTCCGGCCGCATCCTGCTCAATAACGGCGACGAAGTCACCGGGGGTAACGGCATCACCGACATCGCCGCGCTGAAACCGTCGGATCGGGCGATGCGCGCCATCCGCGGCCGCCGCATCGGCCTGATCTTCCAGGAGCCGATGAGCTCGCTGTCACCGGTCCATACCATCGGTTCGCAGATCATCGAGGCCGTGCGCCTGCACAGCAATCTTGATCAGCATGCAGCCCGCGAAAGGACCATCGAACTGCTGCGCCAGGTCGAAATTCCGAACCCGGACAAGATGGCCGACCGCTACACCTTCGAGTTCTCCGGCGGAATGCGCCAGCGCGCCATGATCGCCATGGCGCTTGCCGGCAATCCCGACATTCTCATCGCCGACGAGCCGACGACGGCACTCGACGTCACCACGCAGGCCGAAATCCTCGACCTTATCAAGCGGTTGCAGGTCGAACGCGGCATGGCCATGCTGCTCATCACCCATGACATGGGGATCGTCGCCGAAGTGGCCGATGATGTCGCCGTCATGCGCTTCGGCCGCATCGTCGAGCACGGCCCGGTGGATGCGATTTACCATGCCGCCAAGCATCCCTATACCCGCCAGCTGCTGGCCTCGACGGTCAAGCTGACCCACCATGTCGAAGGGCGGCTGCCCGCCGTGGCACTGTCGCCGCAGGCGCCGCAGCCGATCCTGTCCGTCCGCAACCTCGGCAAGATCTATGGCTGGCACGGCAAGGCCAACACGCTGCGCGCAGTCGACGATGCCAGCTTCGATCTCTATCCCGGCGAAAACCTCGGCATCGTCGGTGAAAGCGGCTCCGGCAAGACGACGCTCGGCCGGCTGATCCTGCGCACCGTCGAGCCGACATCGGGCAGCATCAGCTATCGCGGCAGGGACGGTGGCGAGATCGACGTCACCAAGCTGACGAAGCGCGAACTCCGCACCTTCCACCGCGAAGTCCGCCTGGTCTTCCAGGACCCCTTCGCCTCGCTCAATCCGCGCATGACCGTCAAGGAGGTGATCGGTGATCCGCTTGTTGTCAACGGGCTGGCCAAGCGCAAGGCGCTGGAGGACCGCGTCGCCGAGCTGATGCGCCTGGTCGGCCTCGATCCGATGGGCATGGAGCGTTACCCCCATGCCTTTTCCGGCGGCCAGCGCCAGCGCATCGGCATCGCCCGCGCCCTTGCGCTCGACCCGCGCATCATCATCGCCGACGAGGCGACGTCGGCCCTCGATGTCTCGATCCGCAGCCAGATCCTCGACCTGCTGCTCGATATCCGCCAGCGGCTGAACCTGAGCTTCATCTTCATTTCGCACGATATTTCGGTGGTGCGTTATTTCTGCGATCGCGTCGCCGTCATGCATCGCGGCAAAATCGTCGAACTTGGCGAGGCCGAACAGATCTGCACCGCTCCCGAGGAGGCCTATACCAAGAGCCTCATCTCCGCCATTCCCAATCCCGACCCCCGCGATAAGCGCATGCTGCACCGGCATCGTTTCGTCGCGCCCGCCAATATCTAAGGACGATCCCGTGCCGAAATTTTCCGCCAACCTTTCCTTCCTCTACCAGGACCTGCCCTTTCTCGACCGCTTCACGGCAGCCGCAAAGGACGGCTTCGGCGCCCTCGAATATCTCGGCCCCTATGCCGAGCCCAAGGAGAAGGTCGCCGAGGCGCTGAAGGCGAGCGGCCTGAAACAGGCGCTCTTCAATGTACCATCCGGCGACTGGGCCGGCGGCGAGCGCGGCATCGCCTGCTTACCGAAGCGCGTAGACGAGTTCCGCAATGGGGTCGCGCAGGCCCTCGATTATGCCGCAGCGCTCGATTGCCGACAGGTGAATGTCATTTCCGGGCTGGTGCCTAGGGGTGCGGACCTTCAAACACTGGAAACGGTGCTGGTCGACAATCTGAAATATGCTGCAAAGCGTTGCGCCGATGCCGACGTCAGGCTGCTGATCGAGCCGATCAACCTACGCGATATTCCCGGTTTCTTCCTGTCGACCACCGCTGACGCCGAGCGCATCCTCGACAGGGTCGGTTCCGACAACCTCTATATCCAGTATGATTTCTACCACATGCAGATCATGCAGGGCGATCTGATCCCCACCTTCGTCAGGCTGAAGGAGAAGATCGCCCATGTGCAGATCGCCGACAATCCCGGCCGGGGCGAACCCGGGACCGGCGAGATCAATTACGGCTTCATCCTCTCCGAACTCGACCGCCTCGGCTACGAAGGCTGGGTGGGCTGCGAGTATAAGCCGAAATCCGGCACCAGCGAAGGCCTCGGCTGGATGAAACCCTATCTGAAGTGAGCGAGGACAGCATGAACATCGGATTTATCGGACTGGGCGTCATGGGCCGCCCGATGGCGGAACACCTGATCGACGCCGGCCATACGCTGCATCTGAGCCGCGTGAAGGAAATCTCGCAGCATCTTGTCGACAAGGGCGGCAAAGCCGCCGCAAGCGCCGAGGCGGTGGCGCACGCTTCCGACATCGTCATCCTGATGCTGCCGGATACACCAGATGTCGAGGCGGTTCTGTTCGGCGAAGACGGCGTCGCCGCCGGCCTTTCCCAGGGCAAGCTGGTTATCGACATGAGCTCGATCTCACCGGTCGCCACCAAGACTTTCGCCAAACGCATCGAGGCGCTCGGCTGCGATTATCTCGATGCCCCGGTTTCCGGCGGTGAAGTCGGCGCCAAGGCCGCCTCGCTGACGATCATGGTCGGCGGCAAGGAGCAAGCTTTCGAACGCGCCAGGTCGCTTTTCGAAAAGATGGGCAAGAACATCACCCATGTCGGCGGCAGCGGCGACGGCCAGACGGCGAAGGTCGCCAACCAGATCATCGTCGGCCTGACGATCGAGGCTGTTGGCGAAGCGCTGCTTTTTGCCAGGAGGGCCGGTGCTGACCCGGCCAAGGTGCGCTCCGCACTGATGGGCGGCTTTGCCGCTTCGCGCATCCTTGAAGTGCATGGCGAGCGCATGGTCAAGGAGACCTTCGAGCCCGGCTTCCGCATCCGCCTGCACCGCAAGGACATGACGCTTGCCGTCGATGCCGCCCGCGCACTCGATCTGTCGCTGCCGAACACGGCCGCCACGCAGCAGCTGATGAATGCCGCGATCGCCAATGGCGACGGCGAACGCGACCACTCCGCTCTCATCCGCACCCTGGAACTCCTCGCCGGAGGACCGCGCTAGATCAACGCTTTTTAGAATTGCCGGATGACATCTTCGATTGTCTTCCGCCGGAGCCCTCTTCCGGACGGCGAAGCCATGTCCGGTCATCGATAGAGAAGGACAGGAAATGCTCAACAAAGATATCCAGCTGCCCTACGGCGCCGTCTATTTCCGCAAGTCCAACCCGCCCCGCGAAGATTGGGAACGCGACTACGCCACCGCCGGGCAGGACGGCCTCAACATCTTCCGCCACTGGTTCATGTGGAGCGCGATCGAAACCGCCCCCGGCGTCTACGATTGGGAGGAATATGACCGCCAGATGGATCTTGCCGCCGCAAACGGCATCAAGACCGTTATCGCCGAGTTGATTCATGCCGTGCCGGACTGGGCAGTGCGCAAATATGCGCATGCTTTGCAGGTCAATGCCGACGGCACCAAACTCGGTTCCTATATGGGCGTCTCGTCGGCAACCGGTGGCTTCTCCAACAATGGCGGCGGCGCCGGCGCCCTGACGCTGAACTGCGCCGAAGTGAAGGAAGCCGCTGGCAAGTTCCTGACCGCGCTTGCCACCCGCTACAAGGATCATCCGGCGATCTATGGCTATGACGTCTGGAACGAGTGCAACTATTCCGCCGATGTCGATTACAGCCGCTTTGCCAAATCAGCCTTTCGCAAATGGCTGGAGAAGAAGTACGGCAGCCTGAAGGTCCTGGCGAAAGCCTGGTACCGCTACAGCTATGCCGAATGGGAGGATATCGAGCCGCCGGTGCACATGGCGCCCTATCCCGAATGCATCGACTGGCTGCAGTTCAAGCGCGACAATTTCTACGACCAGATGCAGTGGCGCATCGATACGATCCGCGCCGTCGACCAGAAGAATACCATCGCTGCTCACGGCATATCCGGCGCAATTCCCAACATGGCGGCCAACGGCTGCGACGACTGGCTCGCCGCCTCCAAAGTCGAGGTTTACGGCTTCACCTGGATCCAGGCGCGCAAGGGCTCGGAAGCCTGGAAGAACTGGTATGGCGTCGATATCAACCGCGCCGCCGCCCGCGGCAAGCCCTTCTGGCATGCCGAGCGCCAGGGCGGGCCGCTCTGGCTGCAGCCGCAGGTGATCGGCCGCGACAAGGAGGATGGCCGCGTCGCCGAGCCCGAGGATATCCGTCTCTGGAGCATGACCTCGCTTGCCGGCGGCGCTCGCGGCGTGATCAATCTGCGCTGGCGCCCACTGCTCGACGGTCCGCTCTTCGGCGCGTTCGGCTCCTACGGCATGGACGGCTCGCGCACGCCGCGCTCCGATATGGCAAGCGCCATGGCGAAATGGGCAAACGACCGGGCGCAGGCTCCCCTCTGGGAGGCAAAGCCCGTTCGCGGCGAGGTCGGCATCCTTGTCGTTCGCGAAACGCAAGAGTTTGATTACCTCCTGAACCATGACCGCAAGGAGAAACCCTATCCCGAGGCCATGTGGGGCGCCTATCGCGCCTTCCTCGAAAATGGCGTGCAGCCGGACTGGGTGCATATCGACGATATCGCGGCCTATGATTTCCTCTATTTCCCCTATCCGATCATGTTCACATCAGAACAGGCGAACCGCCTGAAAGCCTGGGTCGAAAACGGCGGCACGCTTATTGCCGAAGCATGCCCCGGCTATTTCGGCGATCACGGCCATGTCGGCACCGTGCAGCCGAACATGGGCCTCGACGAGGTCTTCGGCGCACGCGAGGAGGAAGTCGAATTCATGCCCGATATCGGCGACCGCATCCATTTCGATCTCGATGGCGCCACCGTGGACGGCGGCGGTTTCCTGCAATCCTACCGGCTGGCGGGCGGAACCGGGCGCGGCCATTTCACCGACGGCCGCCTTGCCGTCGTCGAAAACACCTATGGCAAAGGCCGCACGCTGCTGATCGGCACCAATCCTTCCGTGGCCTATTACCGCACGCAGGGGAAGGCGAACGGCGCTTTCTTCGCTGAGCTATTGAGATGGAGCGGGACGAAGCGCCATTTGACGCTGTCGAATGCCGCACTCTTCGCCCGTATCCACGAGGGAGAAAAGGGCAGCTTCCTCTGGCTAGTCAATCCGACGCGAACGGCGCAGAAGACTGAGGTAACGCTCGCCCAAGGGACGCTTGCCCAAAGTCAGGCCGTCTGGCCGATCGGCCATATCGGCAATAGTGGCATCGAGGTGCCGCCGCGCGACGTGCTGATCCTGCCGCTCAATAGCTGAAATTTCAGGATGCGGATGAACTGGCGCCTTCGGCAAAGCCTTCAAGCTCGGGATCGAAATCAACCTCGACGACATTGTTGAAGACGGCGGTGGCCAGCATGATGCCGGCGAAAGCGACGAGGTCGACGAGCACCTTGGTCTCATAGCGCTGTTTCAGCTTTGCCCAGTGTTCGACGGGAACGGCGTTGGAATCGGCGACGATCGCCTTGCCGAAAGCGTCGAGCAGCGCTTCCTCGTCGGAAAGCTCCAGCGCGTCGGGATCGAAACCCTTGTTCATCAGCGCCCGGCGGAAGAAGGTGATAGCGATCTTCGATCTGGCTGCCTTCGAGATCGCATGCGAGAATATCCAGATCGCCCGGTCGTTGATCGCGGGATCGAGTTCGGCGCGCAGCGTGAACCATTCGGCATAAATGCGGTGGGCGGCCGGCGAATGCAGCAGCGTACGCTTCATATTGGTCATCCGGCCGCGCCGCCTGACTTCCTCGTCATGCGCCGCACGAACCTCTTCCGAAGCGGTGTCGTAGTCGATTTGCGGGAGGTGGCTCATCGGGTCCGTTCTTTCGTTTGTGCGCAGAAGCTATCGCGGCGCCGAGATATTGTGGGCTGTACAGCGGCAAATCTGCTTGGCCGCTGCCTGCCTCACGCCTAGACTGACCAAATCGAAGCTGGAGGCAAGGCATGAGCGACGACCACGAGCAGCATCATGTCGATTGGCGTGAACATGGCGTCAAGGTCATTCCCGGCAATTCGCTCGATCCGAACACCGCGCAGACGCCGGGCATGAACCGCGCGACTGCGATCAACAACGCGCGCGCCGGGGCCGAGAAAATCTGGGCCGGCACGGTGACGATCCATGCCAACGCCAAGACCGGCGCTCATCACCATGGCGATCTCGAAAGCATCATCTACGTGGTCAAGGGCAAGGCCCGCATGCGCTGGGGCGAGCATCTGGAATATACCGCCGAGGCCGGCCCCGGCGACTTCATCTACGTTCCGCCCTATGTGCCGCATCAGGAGATCAACGCCAGCCGCGACGAGACGCTGGAATGCGTTCTCGTCCGCTCAGGCCAGGAACCGGTCGTCGTTAACCTCGACATCGAACCGGTCGAAAAGCCGGAAGACGTTGCGTGGATCGATCCGATCCACCGTTAGAGTAATTTCCGCAATGTGCGCAGACCCTTACGCCGCCAAACGCTCTGCAAGAATCATCGCAGACGCCTTCAAGCGTTGACGGCGTCTGCGCCGTTCATAACAGGGTTCTCGATAATCCGTCCGGTATCGGCGGCATAGAGGTGGATCTGGTTGTAATCGATCGCGATGCCGATCGGATCGCCCGACTTCACCTTCACGGCCTCAGTCAGCGCCACGGCAAAGGGCAGCCCGTCGAAATCGGCGTGGACGACGCGGCTTGCGCCGAGCTCCTCGATGAAATCGGCGGTAGCGATCAGGGCGCCGGGAGCATCCGGGGCGACCAGCCGGGCGGCCTCGGCGCGCATGCCGAGCACGACGCGTTTGCCTTTCAGCGGTGCGGCGCGCTCGCGCGGCAGCACGACCTTGCGGCTTTGATCGTAGACGAAGACGCCATCGTCATTGATCGTGCCCTCGAGCAGGTTCATCGCCGGCGTGCCGACGAAACCCGCGACGAAGCGCGAGACCGGATGATGATAGACCTCTTCCGGCGTGCCAACCTGCTCCACCCTGCCGCCATTCATCACCACCAGCCGGTCGGCCAGCGTCATCGCCTCGGTCTGGTCATGCGTGACGAAGATCGACGTGGCGCCAAGGCGGCGGTGCAGGCGGCGGATTTCGGCGCGCATGGCGATACGCAGCTTGGCGTCGAGGTTCGACAACGGCTCGTCGAAGAGGAATACCTTCGGTTCGCGGATCATCGCCCGCCCCATGGCGACGCGCTGGCGCTGGCCGCCGGAAAGAGCGGCGGGCCGGCGTCCGAGGAAGGGTTCGAGGCTGAGCGCCTTGGCGACCTCGCCGATGCGCCGCTGACGCTCCGCCTTCGAGACACCGGCCACCTTCAATGCGTAGCCGATATTCTCGGCAACGCTCATATGCGGATAAAGCGCATAGTTCTGGAACACCATGGCGCAGCCGCGCTCGCGCGGCTCCAGCTGGTTGACGACGCGGCCGTCAATGGCGATTTCACCGCCGGTGATTTCCTCGAGGCCGGCGATCATGCGCAGCAGCGTGGACTTGCCGCAGCCGGACGGGCCGAGGATGACGATGAACTCGCCCGACTGGATGTCGAGATCGACGCCGTGAACGACGGGGGTCTTGCCGTAGTTTTTCTTCACGCCACGAATGGAGATCGGTGCCAAGGGAATACTCCTTCACTTCTCGGTGGAGATAAGGCCGCGTACGAACCAGCGCTGCATCAGAATGACGAGGATCAATGGCGGCGACATGATGATCAGGGTTCCGGCCATGGCCACGTTCCAGTCGGGCAGGCCGAATTCGGACGGGATGAGGGTCTTGAGCTGCGTCACAGCGATACCGAATTTCGGATCGGTGGTGATCAGCAGCGGCCAGAGATACTGGTTCCAGGCCCAGACGAACATGATCGTGAAGAGCGCGATCATATTTGGCCGCGAAAGCGGCAGCAGAATGTCCCAGAAGAACCGGACCGGGCCCGATCCGTCCATCTTCGAAGCCTCGGCCAACTCGTCGGGAACCGTCAGGTAGAACTGCCGGTAGAGGAAGGTGCCGGTCGCGGTTGCGACCAGCGGCAGAACGAGACCGGGATAGGAATTAAGCAGGCCCCATTCGAGCTTGATCTGGAAGCCGGTGATCTGCGCAACGAGCCAGCTTATGCCGGTGACGTCGAGGATCGTCTGGAAAGGCTGCAGCGCGTTGGCCGCAATCGAATAGGTCGGCACGATGCGGACTTCCAGCGGCAGCATCAGCGTGATGAAGATGATCCAGAAAATCACATACCGGCCGCGGAAGCGGAAGTAGACGATCGAGAAGGCTGCCATGGAAGACAGCATGACCTTGCCGGCGCCGACGGTTGCGGCGAAGATGATGCTGTGGAACAGCTTGTTGCCGAGATCGGCGCGAACCCAGGCGGTCTCAGCGTTTTCCCAGAAATGCGAGCCCGGCATCAGCGGCAGCGGCACGCGATTGACCGTCTCCAGATCAAGCGTCGAGGCGATGATGACGATGGCGAAAGGCAGAAGCGCGATCACCATGCCGAGCGCGAGAAGCGTATAGCAGATGAAGTTGAATATCGGCGTGCGTTCGATCATGTCCGCGACCTCACTTGTAGTGCACGCGCCGCTCGATGAAGCGGAACTGGAAGATGGTGAGAAGAACAACGAGCACCATCAGGATGATGGACTGCGCTGCGGCGCCCGAATAGTCGAGACCTCTGAAGCCGTCGAAATAGATCTTATAGACCATGAGCTCGGTGGCGCGCGCCGGGCCACCCTGCGTCATCACGTCAACGATACCGAAGGAATCCTGGAAGCTCTCGGTGATGTTGATGACGAGCAGGAAGAACAGCGTCGGCGTCAGCAGGGGCAGCTGGATATCCCAGATCCGGCGCATCGGCCCCGAACCATCCATCGCGGCGGCCTCGATCAGCGAGCGCGGAATGCCTTGCAGCGCCGAGAGGAAGAAGATGAAGTTGTAGCCGATATATTTCCAGGAGAAGGCGACGATGACGGCGATCATCGCATCCTTGCCGTCAAGCGCGGGGTTCCAGAGGCCGGGCCAGACGTGGTTGATGACCGACAGAAGGCCGGCCTCCGGCGCCAGGATGAAGCGGAAGGCGAGGCCGAGAGCGGGAGCGGCAATGGCGTAAGGCCAGATAAAGACTGACCGGTAGACTTTGTGGCCGCGCAATTCACGATCCGTCAAAAGCGCCAGGATCAGCGCCAGCCCCATGGCAATGGCCGTCGAGCTGAAGCCGAAGATCATGCTGCGGGCGATCGAGTCCCAATAGATCGGATCGGTGAGCAGCTGTTTGAAATTGTCGAAACCGACCCAGGCATTACCGCCGCCCCATGGCTGCTCGAGCGTGAACGCCCAATAGAGCGCCTGCGCGCTTGGCCAATAGAAGAAGACGAAGATCAGCAACAGCATCGGAAATGCGAAGAGCAGCCCGATCGTCGTTGAGGAGAAAGTGACGCGCTTTTCCATGAGTGGTCGTTTTCGTCCTGGTTCGATTTAAAACATGTCGCGCAAAACTGTGCAGCGGTTTTGCGGTAACGACATGCGTCAAAATAAAGGTCTAAAGCGCGAGGAGCGAATCTGAAAGATTGCGGCGCGCTTTAGGCGCGGGCGGCGAGTTCGCATCCGCGGCCGAGTACGCACCCGGCGCGCGAAATGCGGGCCGGGTGCGGCTCATATCAAACGATCAGGGGAGCTGAACGTTCTTGTAGGTCTGCTGGAAGCGACGCAGCAGCGTGTTGCCGCGTTCGGCAGCGCTATCGAGCGAAGCCTGGACATCGGCATTGTTGACGAAGATTGCCTGCAGACCATTGGCGATTTCGGTGCGGACCTGCAGCAGGCCACCGAGGCGGATGCCGTGTGGAGCCGCGTCACCAGCCGGCGAGGCGGTCAGGCTCTGAATGGCGAGTTCGCGGCCGGCATAAGGAGCCTTGTCGTAGAAGCCCTGCTTCTTCAGATATTCGAAGCCGGAGTTACGAACCGGGATGTAACCGGTAACGGTCGACCAGGTAAGAGCTTCTTCCGGCTTTGCGATGAAGTTGAAGAATGCCGCGGCAGCCTTATATTCGGCGTCCGAGTGACCCTTCAGAACCCAGAGCGAAGCGCCGCCGACGAAAGAGCTGTGGCGGGTTGCGTCGCCGTAGGTCGGGAGCATGGCAACGCCCCAGTTCATGCCCTGTTTGGCGGTGCGGCCGACATTGCCGTGGTCGCCGACCGAGGTCAGGATGACCTGGCAATCGCCAGCGGCAAAGGCTTCGACGAAGGTCTGGCCGACAGCCTTGTTCTTGATGACGGCAAGCTTGTTGTCGTACCAGGACTTGAGGTCCTTGATGTAGCTGACGAGAAGCGGGTTCTTGTTGAACACCAGCTCGGCGTCGAGACCTTCAAAACCGTTCTTCTTCGTGGCGATCGCTTCGCCGTTGACCGCTTCGAACTGCTCGATGTACTGCCAGACTTCGTTGTTGGAGATGTCAAAGCCGAGCGGGCAAGCATAGCCTGCATCCTTCAGAGCCTTGAGGTCCTCGCCTGCTTCCTTCCAGGTCGCCGGAGCATGATCCTTGCCGATCTTGGCGAAGGCGTCCTTGTTCCAGTAGAGAAGAGCGGTCGAGGAGTTGAAGGGGAAGGAGTACATCTCGCCCTTCGATGTCGCGTAGTAGCCGGAGATACCGGAGAAGTAGTCCTTCCAGTCGACGGTATAGCCCATGTCGGTCATCAGCTTGTTGGCCGGGTAGTAGGCGCCGGAGAGCATGATGTCGAGGGTGCCGGCGTCGGAGACCTGGGCGATGGTCGGCTGCTTGCCGGCGCGGAACGCAGCAATGGTGTTCTGCAGGGACGCGTCGTAGCTGCCCTGGCTGGTGCAGACGACTTCGTAGTCGGCCTGCGACTGGTTGAAGCGATCGCACTGCTCCTGGACACGCTTTGCGATGTCACCGGAATTGCCGAACCAGAAGTCAATCTTGGTCTTATCGGCGGCGGCAGCGGGACCAGCAAGAAACGCTGTAGCGAGAAGGGCGCCAACGGCGCCGAGAAGCTTGGCTTGCATGAGAACCTCGAACGTAAAAGGGACGCGCACTTTCAGCGCACGCCCTATTAGCCGGTTCAAATTGCCGCGGCCAATGAATATTACATGACATGAAATTATCTAAATACAGTTGTCATAAAACCTTCATACAACCATTATTCGCAAATCCTAGGGAAATATTTAGAGAAATTTCAAAGCTTGCTTCAGCATATTGCCAATAAATGACAGCTATATTCAAAACAATGGAATTTTAGGGGATATTTAATATTTATTTATACTGAAAGAGTGCCTTTATTCGGCTACTCCGCCGCAACGAAACTTGCAAAAACGCTGGCATTTTCGCCTTTGCACTGGTGTGCAACCTCAGGATTTAGGCCTCAGGATTGAAGGGAATCCTTCAGGATCGCCGCAAAACGCGGATCGAATGCACGGCTGATCGGTCCGGCGGCAGCGCCAAGCGCCACCGACCAGGGATCAGCCATGCCGGGCTGCAGGCGCGGCAGCGTCCGGCCGCGACGTTCGGCGATCGACGGCAGCAACGGGCCGATTGCCGCAATCAACCTGTTCACCAGCGCTTCCGGCGCGCTGCCGCAGAGGATCACCGTCTGCGGATCGAACAGCGTCTCGATGAGATGGATGCTCCAGCGCAGGTCCACTGCCGCTGCTTCGACCCAGGTGTGGATGCTTTGATCGCCTCTTAAGGAAAGATCGTTGATACGTGCGTGCAGATGAGGATCGGCGGGATCGACCGATAGATGCTGATAGAGCGAGGCGAGCGAGGCGCGATGTTCGAGCGGCGTCGATTTGCCGTCGGCAAACAGCAGCGCCATGCCGATCTCGCCGGCATTGCCGTTGGTGCCGCGGTAGAGTTCGCTGTTCAGAATGAGGCCGGCGCCGATGCCATAGCCGACAAAGAGGCAGACGGCGTGGTCGAGGCCATGGGCAGCTCCCACCATGCGTTCGGCAGTCGCCGCCGCCGCCGCATCGTTTTGCAGGCCGACATCGAGCCCGGTGCCGGCGGTCAGCGTTTCCAACAACGGAAATTTCTGCCAGGCCTCCATCATCCAAGGATCATCGCCGCTGCCAGCAACCCCGAAAGGCCCGGGCATGGCGGCGCCGAGACCAACCAGCCGCTTTTCCGACTGCTGGACGATCCCGGCAAGCTTTGACCTTATGCCGGCGACGAGGTCGAGGATGACCTTCGTCCCGTTCGACGGACCTCCAGGTGGGAGGCCGGCCTCTTCACGCACGAGAACGCTGCCGACGAGATCGACCGCGACCGCCCGCGTCACATGCCGGTCGATCTGCAGGCCGATCGCAAAGGCGCCCTCGGGCACCAGGCCGTAGGGTGTCGACGGCTGGCCTCTGCCCCTCCTCACCGCCTCCTGCGAACTGACGAGACCGTCGCGCTCAAGTTCCTCGATGATATTCGACACCGTCTGCTTGGTCAGCCGCGTCGCCCGCGCCAGATCGGCGCGTGAAAGCGCACCGTTGATCCTGAGGGCATCGATCATCACGCGCCGGTTATGCGCACTGGTGCCTTCGTGATTGGTCCCGCTCTTGGCCCGGATCGGGCGGCTGTCATTCATGTGCAATTCCCTCTTGACTCCAATAGAATGTTGAAGAAGTAATAAGTCAAGACACTTGACTTATTAAGGGACCGAAGAGTTCCAGGGAACGCAGGAGGCCGGCAAGGCCTCCGACGACGCTCCGAGACGACGAACCGGCACGTTTTCGCGCGTGCCTTCTCGAACACCGATGGCGGAGGACCGCCCTCGGCAATGCGTAAATGTCAAAAACTGGAGGCTGCAATGCTGAAATCCTTTAACAAGACGCTTCTGGGTGCGGCCTTGACCGGCGCATCCCTTGCGCCGCATGCTTTCGCCGAAACGACGCTGAACGCGCTCTTCATGGCGCAGGCCGCCTATAGCGAGGCCGATGTACGCGCCATGACCGACGCCTTCGCCAAGGCGAACCCCGATATCAAGGTAAATCTCGAATTCGTTCCCTATGAAGGCCTGCACGACAAGACGGTGCTGGCGCAGGGTTCCGGCGGTGGTTATGACGTCGTCCTCTTCGACGTCATCTGGCCGGCCGAATACGCCACCAACAAGGTGCTGGTCGACGTCTCCTCTCGCGTCACCGACGAGATGAAGAAAGGCGTGCTGCCGGGTGCCTGGACCACTGTGCAATATGATAGCAAATATTACGGCATGCCGTGGATCCTCGACACCAAATACCTGTTCTACAACAAGGAAATCCTCGAAAAGGCCGGCATCAAGACCCCGCCCAAGACCTGGGACGAACTGACCGAACAGGCAAAGACGATCAAGGACAAGGGCTTGCTTGCCATGCCGATCGCCTGGAGCTGGTCGCAGGCCGAAGCCGCGATCTGCGACTACACCACGCTCGTCAGCGCCTATGGCGGCGATTTCCTTAAGGACGGCAAGCCGGCCTTCCAGACCGGCGGCGGCCTCGACGCCCTGAAGTACATGGTCTCCAGCTATTCCTCCGGCCTCACCAATCCGAATTCCAAGGAATTCCTGGAAGAGGACGTCCGCAAGGTCTTCGAAAACGGCGATGCCGCCTTCGCGCTGAACTGGACCTACATGTACAACATGGCCAACGATCCGAAGGACAGCAAGGTCGCAGGCAAGGTCGGCGTCGTGCCGGCGCCCGGTGTTGCCGGCAAGAGCGAGGCTTCAGCCGTCAACGGCTCGATGGGCCTTGGCATCACCTCGGCCAGCAAGCATCCGGATGAAGCCTGGAAATACATCACCTTCATGACGTCGCAGGCGACGCAGAATGCCTATGCCAAGCTCAGCCTGCCGATCTGGGCGTCCTCCTATGAGGACCCAGCCGTCACCAAGGGCCAGGAAGAGCTGATCTCCGCCGCCAAGATCGGCCTGGCCGCGATGTATCCGCGTCCGACGACGCCGAAATATCAGGAGCTCTCGACCGCGCTGCAGCAGGCGATCCAGGAATCGCTGCTCGGCCAGTCCTCTCCAGAGGACGCGCTGAAGTCGGCCGCAGATAATAGCGGCCTCTGATCAAGCCATGAAAACCCGGGCGGCGCCGGCCGTCGCCCGGTCTCCAAAACCTGTAATGAAGAAGGGTCGCCTTGATGTCGGGCACTTGGCTGACAACCCGCGCGTGGCTTTTGATGCTGCCGCTTCTCGTGGTCATGATATCAGTCATTGGCTGGCCTCTGATCGATACCGTCGGCCTCTCCTTCACCGATGCCAAGCTCGTCGGCACGGAAGGGAACTTCGTCGGCATCGACAACTACGCGAACATGATCTCCGGCTCGAATTTCCAGCGCACGCTCATCACCACCGCATGGTTCGCGATCGTTTCGGTCGCCGCCGAAATGGTAATCGGCGTTCTGGCAGCCTTGCTGCTGAACCAGCAGTTTCGTGGCCGCACCGCACTTCGTGCGCTGATGATCCCACCCTGGGCGCTGCCAACCGTCGTCAACGCCACGCTCTGGCGGCTGATCTACAATCCGGAATACGGCGCTCTGAACGCCGCGCTGACCCAACTTGGCCTGCTGGAGGCCTACCGCTCCTGGCTCGGCGAACCGGGCACAGCGCTGGCAGCCCTCATCGTCGCCGACTGTTGGAAGAATTTCCCCCTGGTGGCGCTGATCGCGCTGGCCGCACTCCAGGCCGTGCCGCGCGACATCACTGCCGCCTCGCTCGTCGACGGCGCCGGCGCTTTCGCCCGCTTCCGCTTCGTCGTTCTGCCCTATCTTGCCGGCCCCTTGATGGTGGCCCTGGTGCTGCGCACGATCGAGGCCTTCAAAGTGTTCGACATCATCTGGGTCATGACCCGCGGCGGCCCGGCCAACAGCACGCGCACGCTGTCGATCCTCGTCTATCAGGAAGCCTTCTCCTTCCAGCGGGCAGGCTCCGGCGCCTCGCTGGCATTGATCGTCACGCTGCTGGTGACGCTGCTTGCTGCCGGCTACGCCGCTCTGGTGCGCAGGGCGGCGGGGAGTGTGGCCTGATGGAACGCCAGAGCCCGCTCTTTTCCACCTTCATTCACCTCTGCGCATTGCTGCTCGCCGCCGTTATCCTGGCGCCGATCCTATGGTTGTTCATTATGAGCATCTCGCCGGCCGCCGACCTTGCGGCAAAGCCGCTGCGCTGGTGGCCGCAGACGGCGGATTTCTCTCGCTACGGCGTGCTGCTCTCGACGCTCGAAAACAGCGCCGGCGCCGCCTTCACCTCGTCGCTGCGAAACAGCATCGAAGTGGCGGGCATGGCGACGATCGCCGCCATCGCACTCGCCATTCCGGCCGGCTGGGCTGTGTCGCGCACGCCTTCGGTGGGATGGTCGCTGTCGATGGTGATCGCCACCTATATGTTGCCGCCGGTGGCGCTCGCCGTGCCGCTCTATATGGGCCTGTCCCATCTCGGATTGCTGAACAACGTCTTCGGCCTCGCTCTCGTCTATCTCACCATTCTGGCGCCTTTCACCACTTGGCTGATGAAATCGGGTTTCGATTCCATCCCGCGCGAGATCGAATCCGCCGCGATGATCGATGGTGCCGGCCTGTTCCAGACGCTGCGCATCATCACGCTGCCGCTGGCAGCCCCTGTGGTCGCGACGTCAAGCCTCTTTGCTTTCCTGCTTGCCTGGGATGAATTCTTCTATGCGCTGCTCTTCACCTCGGACCAGCGCGCCAAGACGCTGACTGTCGCCATTGCCGATCTCGCCGGCGGCCGCGTTTCCGATTACGGACTGATTGCGACGGCAGGCGTGCTCGCCGCCCTGCCCCCGGTGCTGATCGGTCTTGTCATGCAACGCGCCCTGATTTCGGGGCTCACCAGCGGCGGCGTCAAGGGATGAACATGACAGCAGAAAGAACCCGGCCGGCCGGACTTGCCGCGATCGATCGCGAAATGGCGCGCCAGCATGCCGATGCGATCGCCTCCTATGAAGCCGCCCAGCCGATGGCGGCAAGGGCCGCCGTCTCGCTGAAAAAGACCGGCAGGCTGCTGCTCATCGGCATGGGCGGCTCGCATGCCGTCAACCGCGCCGTCGAGCCGCTCTACCGGGCCTACGGCATCGATGCCATCGCCCTGCCACTGTCCGAGCAGCTTGGCCAGCCGCTGCCGATCGCCGGCAGGACGATCTTCGTCACCTCGCAATCCGGCGAAAGCGCCGAAGTCCTGCGCTGGTTCGACGAGACCGGCGGCACGGAAGAGACCTTCGGCCTGACACTCGAAGGCGGTTCCTTCCTCGCAAGAACCGCCCCGTCGCTGGTCGGCAGCGGCGGCACCGAGCTAGCCTTCGCCGCCACCCGCAGCCTGACGGTAACCTTCGCCCTGCATCTGGCCATCCTCGCCGGCCTCGGCGAAAATCCCGACGCCGCACTTGCCGCCCTCAAGGCGCCGGAAGACCATGACATCACCGCCGCCCTCTCGGCACTCGAAAACGTCGTGACGATCGTCACGTCGGGACGCCGGCTGCAGGGTGTCGCCGAGGCGCTGGCGCTCGGATTGACCGAGCTGTCACGCCGTCCCTGCTTTTCGCTCGAAGGCGGCCAGTTGCGCCACGGACCGATGGAGATGCTGGGATCGGACATCGGTGTCGTGCTCTTCCGCGGCATGGACGAAACGGCCGGCCTGGTCACCGCAATGGCGACATCCGCCGTCGAGACCGGTGCCCCGGTCATCCTGTTCGACGCCTCGGGCGAAGCGCCGGTGGCCGGCGCGGTAACGATCCGCTTTGCGCCTGCAACCGGTCTTGCCGCGATCTTCGCCATGCTGCCGGTCGCCCAGCGGCTGATGATCGCCTTTGCCGATGCCCGCGTGGAGAATGCCGGAACACCGGTCCGCTCCACGAAGATCACCCGGAGCGAATGAATGCGGCCGCTTGCAGTCATCGGCAACGTCAACATCGACCTGATCCTTGGACCGGCCGCCCCCTGGCCGAAGGCCGGGACGGAAATCATCGTCGATCATGACGAGTTGCGGGTCGGCGGAGCCGCCGGCAACAGCGCCCTCGCCTGGCAAGCGCTTGGCGTCGAATTCGGGATCGCCGCCAATATCGGCAGCGACCAGTTCGGTCGCTGGCTGAGCGAAGCCTTCGGCCATCGTTCCGACAAGTGGCAGGTCCGTCCTGAGAAAACGACGCTCTCCGTCGGCATTACCCATCCGGACGGCGAGCGCACCTTCTTCACGACGAGGGGCCATCTGCCGCGCTTCAGTCTGGCAGACGTCTTTGCGGCCCTCGACGGCACTCGCCTCAGCGGCGGTTACGCCCTACTCTGCGGCTCGTTCCTGACCGACGACCTTACAGCGGATTATGACGCCTTCTTCGACTGGGCCGACAGCCACAGCATCACCGTCGCGCTCGATACCGGCTGGCCGCTTGACGGCTGGACAGACGAGAATTGCGCGGCGACACGTGCCTGGCTCTCCCGCAGCGGTATCGCGCTGCTGAATGAGGTCGAATCGACGACGCTTGCCGGCATCGCCGATCCGATCGAGGCGGCCCGTCACATCAGGTCGCATATGCCGGAGGGCGCGATCATCGTCGTCAAGCGCGGCCCGGACGGCGCTCTCGCGATCGGGCCGGACGGCCTGTTGGTTTCGGTGGCGGCACCCGCTGTCGAGGTCGTCGATACGATCGGCGCCGGCGATGTCTTCAACGCCGCCTTCCTCGCCGCGCTCGCAAGCGATGAGCCGCTGATGTCCTGCCTGGAGGCGGGAACCGCAGTCGCCTCGCGCGCCATCTCCACCCTTCCCCGCAATTATGGCGGCCCGTCATCTCCTGAGGAGCCCGTGCGATGAGCGCGCTCGAAATTCAGAACATCCGCAAGACCTACGGCGACGTCGAGACGCTGAAAGGCATCGACATCTCATTGGAAAGCGGCGAGTTCTTGGTGCTGCTCGGCTCCTCCGGCTGCGGCAAGTCCACGCTGCTGAACATCATCGCCGGCCTTGCCGAGGCGACGAGTGGCGATGTCAGGATCGGCGGCCGCTCGGTGCTTAGCGTACATCCGAAGGACCGCGATATTGCCATGGTCTTTCAATCCTACGCGCTCTATCCCAATCTGACGGTGCACCGGAACATCGGCTTCGGCCTGGAAATGCGCAAGGTGCCGACGCCGGAGCGCGACAGGGCCGTGCACGATGCCGCAAAGCTCCTGCAAATCGAAAACCTCCTCGACCGCAAGCCGAGCCAGCTTTCCGGCGGCCAGCGCCAGCGCGTCGCGATCGGCCGCGCGCTGGTGCGCAAGCCGGAGGTATTCCTTTTCGACGAACCTCTCTCCAACCTCGACGCCAAGCTGCGCATGGAGATGCGCACCGAAATCAAGCGGCTGCATCAGATGCTGAAAACCACGGTCGTCTATGTCACCCATGACCAGATCGAGGCAATGACCCTTGCAAGCCGCATCGCCGTCATGCGCGACGGCCGCATCGAGCAGCTGGGCACGCCGGAGGAGATCTACAACCATCCGGCGACGCTCTATGTCGCCACCTTCGTCGGCGCGCCGCCGATGAACCTGCTGAAGGTGACGGCGCGTGACGGTCGCCTGGCGCTTTCAGGCTCCGATGCGATCCTGCCCCTGCACGCCCGTTTCCGAGAAGCGGCCGGCAATGGCCGCGAGCTTATCCTCGGCATCCGTCCCGAGGCGCTTCGCACGGACGGCACCGGCCCATCGATCGAGGCAACCCTTGAGGTCGCAGAGCTGACCGGCCCGGAACTCGTCGTCACCGCCCTTGCCGGAAATCAGCGCCTGATGGCCTGCCTGCCGCCACGCACGCCGATCCGCGACAATGACAAAATTACTCTCTTCTTCGATGAGGAGGCGATGCATCTCTTCGACCCGGTAACCGGCCTCAGCTGCGGCCGTTAGCGACAGAACGGTTTTCCCCTCAATTGTTCAATTCGCTGCCTCAGTGGGCTTCCGCTGGTAGACGTGAATATAGTCGACGAGCAGGATGGAAGGGTTCGGCGTTTCATCGATCGGCCAACCCGAGCCGAGCGCCAGATTCACCAGCGGATAGAACGGCATGTGGAACTCCTTCGGCGTATCGAAGCTCCAGATGAACTGACGGTCAAAGTAGAAGCTCGTCTTGTCAGCTTGGATATCGACGCCGTAAGTGTGGTATTCGCTGTTTAAAATTCCGTCCTGAACGGTTTGCCAATGGCCGCCGGTCGTGTTCTGGCCGCCCTGGCTCTGACGCCAGATATGAAAGCCCATGCTGAATTCGTAGGGCGCGCGTCCATAATATTCCAGGACGTCGATCTCGGAGGTGTATTTCGACCGGTCAAGCCCGATGAGCCAGAAGGCCGGCCAGACACCCTTGCCCGGCGGCAGCTTCATCCGTGCTTCGAAATAACCAAATTGCTGCGAGAAGCCTTCGCCTTTCGGGTTCACCGACGACAACAGGCCCGAGCGCCAAGTTCCATCGGCCTCCTTGCGCGCTTCGATCTTCAGAATTCCCTGATCGGTGGTAAACGGAAAGCCCGGCGCCGGGTCTGTGAACCTGGCGTCACCGAAATCGCCGTTCCAGGGCGTATGGGCGATCCAGCGGGAGCTTCTCTCCCCCCAGGCCGAGACGTCCAGACTGTCGAAACTTTCCTCGAACGTTAGCTGGTACGCATTGATATTGAGTGGTTGCTGAGCCACGCTGGGCTGCCCGGGCAACGCCCCCAGGCCGAGAACAATGAGCAAACCCAGAGCCTTAGAAGATATCCCGTAACGCATCCTGCTCCTCCGAAAACGCCAAACCAATCGTTGGACTACACTTGTCTCGATCAAAAGGTGAGAACCCCGTTTCGTCGCGGCATGAGCCTTTGGACGACGATGGTCTCGATGCCGTCTGGCCTTCCGACAACCTGCCACAGCAACAGCGCGAAGGCCCAGAAGATCGCGACTGCTGCCCCGCCGCAAAGCGCCAGGCCGACGACAAGGTTTAGGCCGACAGGCATGGCGGCGAGCATCGGCTCCATCCACAGCAGGAAAGCGATCATCGGCAAGCTCGCGGACAGAGGCCGCAAAAAAGCGTTCAACTGAGCGGCAAACGTCGCGCCGATCAGCCGCCGCGTGATGATGAGCGATGCGGCATAGGCGACAAGCACCGCCACGATCCGCGCGCCCAATGCTCCTGCCACCTGAAAATAGACGATGCCCAGGACGGTGACCGGAACCCTGACGGCGAACTCGGCAAACATCCGGAGAGCGAGATAACGGGTCTTATTCAGGACCATGGCCAATGGCGGCATCATATTCGTCGGAAGACCGAGCAGACTGACGATGCACAGCCATTGCAGAATCGGCGCGGCGGATGCCCATTTCTCGCCAACGATGATCCGTACGGCCGGCTCGGCAAGAAGCGCCAGCGTGATGAGGATGGGCGCGGCCACGAAGGTGATCGCGTTCGTCGCCTTCAGATAGGCAGTGATCAGATTACGACGGTCATCGACGGTCGAGAATGCCGCCATCAGCGGGCGCAACAATGGCCCAACAAAGGTCTGGTATGGAATACCGGCAATATTGTCGGCGACGCTGAAGGCGCCGAACGTCGACAAGCCGGTAAAGCGTGGCAAAAGCAGCCGGTCCAGTTGCCAGTTGATCGAACTCAGCACCTGCGACACGGTGTTCCAGCTGATCATGTCCTGAAAGTGCTTCCACTCGGAAAGGCTGAACCTCGGTCGCATCGGCGCAAAGACATAGGAGGTGATCGCCGCGGCGGTCGGGCCTGCAACCGCGCCGATCGCCAGTCCCCAATAGCTGCCGGTCGCGACCGCCACCCCGACACCGAACAACAGTGTCGAACCCTTGGTGATGAGATCGAGTGCGAACTCGCGTTTGAAATCGAACCGTTGCATGAACAGAACCATGCGTGGGCTGATCACACTGCGCATCGCAGGCGCGATGGAGAGCACGGCGACAAGCGAGAAAAGCCGGGAATCGTCGTAGATCAGAGCCATTGGCCAGGAAATGATCATCATCAGTATGCTGATGGCCACGCCTCGAAGCAGGCTGAGGGTAAGGGCCGTGGCAAACATATCGTCAGAAGGCGACGGCTGGCGCATCAGGGCCTGCGTCAGCGGCAGGTCCAGGATTGTCTCGACGATGACCAGAACCGAGGTCGCGATAGCGACAAGGCCAAAATCCGCTGGGCTCAAAAGCCTTGCGAGGACCAGGAGGCTGACGAAATCGAGCAGTCGCGCCAGGAATTTTCCGCCGATTGTCCAGATACTCGCCGTCGCCGTCTTCTGAGATACGCTTGACATGATCTATCTTCTATTCCTCGTCGACGGATTGAGACGGTTTCGGTGGCAGCGGCAAACAGGCAGCTCCGTCCTTTTCCGTCAGCCCGGCCGTCTTCTGAAGACCTCGGCGGATCGGTCGCCATGGGTGGACAGTTGTTGTTCGATCAGGTTGGACAGACGGTCGCGGAACACGGTGGAAGAGAATTTCAGCGAGTGCGCGCGGATGGCATGCGGATCGATATCGTCCTCCACCTCTTCGAACGCCGCCATCGTTTCCAACAGAGCTTCCGTGGTCTGCTGCGCAAAGCGAAAACCGACCTGCGGCGAGGAAACGGTTTCTCTGGCACCGCCGGCGTCGAAAGCCAGGACCGGCCGCCCGGATGCCATGGCTTCCACCGGAAGGATGCCGAAATCCTCCGTGCCCGGAAACAACAGCGCGCGGCATCGCGACAGGTGGTCGCGCAGAATGTTGAAGGGCTGGTGGCCGAGAAACTCAACGGTCGGTCCGGCGATCGACTTCAGATAAGCCAATTGTTCTCCCTCGCCGATCACGACCAGCTTCCGCCCGGCCTCGGTGCAGGCGCGAACGGCGATATCCGGCCGCTTATAGGTGGTCAGCTGACCCGCATAGAGATAGAATTCGCCTTTTCCCTTCCCCACCGCAAAATCGTCCGTCGCAACGGGCGGATGGATGACGATGGATTCCCGGTCGTAGAAGCGGCGGATGCGGCTTGCGACATAATCGGAATTGGCGACGAACACATCGACTCGCGAGGACGTCGTCACGTCCCAGGCGCGCAGCATGGGCGCGGTGATCGACATCAAAGCGCGCCCAACCCAGGGCAGGCCATGACGGTAGACATGGAACTGATCCCAGATGTAGCGCATCGGCGAGTGGCAGTAGCAGACATGCAGCGCGTCGGCGCGCGTGATGATGCCCTTGGCGGGTCCGGATTCACTCGACAGCACGAGATCGTAGTCCTGCAGATCGAACTGCTCGAGCGCGAAGGGCATCAGCGGCAGCATCTTGGTATAATGCCGTTGCGCGCCGGGGATCTTCTGCAGGAAGGACGTGCGGATGTTCCGCGTCTTCAGGAAATCGCTGATGCGATCCCGGTTGCAGACGAGGGTGAAGATATCGGCCTGCGGAAACATGCGGCACAGCTCTTCGACGACTTTCTCGCCGCCGCGCATCGAAACGAGCCAATAATGCACGATGGCGACACGAAGCTGCTTTGTGTCGCTCGCGCCTCCGGCATCAGTGACACGTCTTTTCGCCATGACAGGGGCATCGCCGAGAAATGCCCTCGCGTCGGGAAGAGAGGTTGTTGCTTTAAGAGTCAACTCAATACTCCTTGTATCACCACACCGTCTGTCAGCTCGGGAACCACATTCGCCGAAATCAGGCTCTGGTATTCGGCAAGAAGCGCGTCGCGCCATTCCTCGTGTGTCGAGGCGAGATCCGGCGACAGCCGGAAAGCCCGCTCGCTCATGGCGCGGACCTCATGTCTCGGCATTTGGCTGAATCTCGTCAAAGTATCGGCAAAGGCGATTTCGTCAGCCGTATCGCAGGCAAGCGCCATGCCGGCTCTTTGCATTTCCTCGGCGAGAAAGGCGCTGCGCGACATGATGACCGGCAGACCGCTCCTCGCCGCTTCGATAGCGACGAGACCGAACGGCTCGGGATAGCGCGACGGCATCAACAGTGCGCGCGCCTTGCGGATGATCGGGCCGATCTCCGCATGCGACTGCCAGCCGACGGCCCTGACGTGATTTCCTGAAGCTGCGACCAGCGGCATCAGCGGCCCGTCCCCGATCACGCAGAGCCGGACGCCGGCTTTGCGCGTGGCGGCCACGGCGTCCTCTATGCCCTTCTCCTCATCCAGCCTCCCGATGAACACGAATTCGTCGTTGGCCTCCGCCTCGATGCGATTGATGGATAGCGGAGCAACGGGATTGCGGATCGTCGTCAGGCGTTCGGGCCGATATCCGGCGCCGACGAGAAAACCAGCCATCTTCTCGTGCAGCAGGATGATTCGGCCGAAATCGGCCTGATCCTTCAGCAGCCGTAGGATATTGGAGCCGCGGGCGACCCGCCACAATTTGTGGGAATAACTTCTCTTGTCGCAAGCCGTCGCAATGCAGCTTCCGCCGAGCGGGCGTCGAAGGCAGATTTCCTGTGCCTGATAGTCGAAGAAGGCGCCGTTGGGGCAGGCGGTAAAGAAATCATGCGCGTGAACCACGCATCGTCCGGCGACCGGCGCCAGTGCTCTGAAAATCGCCGGAGACAGGATCTGGTGCCAGCCATGGACATGGTAGACGGTATTGGCGGTGTCGTTTGCGGCAATCCAGTTCGCCACCATACGGATGGCGGCGCCGTTGTGAATGCCGGTCACGAAAGCCTTCGCACGCTCGGCGCTGAGCAGGTCGCGGCTGTTCAGACCGACCATCGAAACCCCGAGCGCGACAAGCTCCACATTGGCGGCGTCATCCCCGCAAATATAGGTCACGGGGATGTCGAGCCCCCGAAAAAGCTTGGCGGACAGCACCGCCAGCGCCGTCGCGCCGCCTCTGGCCACCGAATAGTCGTCGACGATGACCACGCGATCGATCTTTGTCGTGCCTGGGCCGGGAAAACGGCCGACGCTTGCTGCGGATCGGAGAGCCTCGGGAAGCGATGGGCGCATCACTTCACCGAAACCGCGCCGTTGGCACAGGCCTCCAGCGCCTTGCGGTTGAGAATGCGGATCTTGCCCTGCCCGCCGTCGATGATCTTGTTTTCCCGCAGGCGCCGCAGGCATTGATTGACCTTCTCGCGGGACGCCGGCAGCGTCGCGGCCAGGTCATTTTGCGAGATGATTAGTTCGTCGCCGCTATTTGCCGCATCTTTTCCATAAACAGCGGAGAGCCGCAGCAGCGTGCTGGCCAGCCTCGACTGCAGGCTCGATGCCGCATTGGCAATGATCCGGAGTTCAAGCTCTGAAATACGCGCCAGCGCCCTGGAGAAAACCTTTTCGCGAAAGCTTGGATCGCTGGCGTACATATCGCGCAGCAGCCGGCCTTCGAAGAAATGCAGTTCGCAGTTGGAACCGGCGCGGTATTCGAGACTCAACGTCTGCCTACGCAGGACCTCGAGCTCGCCGATGAGGCCGGATTTCGGAATAATCTCGACGATGAATTCCCTGCCGTCGGGCAGCATCGTACTGGCGCTGACCACCCCCGAATGGACGCGCGCGAAGGTATCGACGAGGACGCCGGCCCCGGCGATGACTTCGCCGCGCCGGAACCGCCGGACGCTCGACCGGCAGGAAAGAAATTCGTCGTCGATGACGATGCGGCTGTTGAGATGAATGCTGCCGTTAGCCGATATCGCCGGCTTGCCGATGCCGGCCCTGCGATCTGATGTGTGTGTCGCCCCATCCATGCGCATAACTCCGAATACTCGAATAACCATAGAAAATGCTGCACTGCATCATTTATATTGCCTTAATATGAGAGTCAAATAACATCAGCGAAATTTGACGTAAAGATAAAACATCTATTTAGATTCAAAACAAAATATACATCACGAACTGAATTCAAAATCTCAGTTGAGCCAAAAAACCGCCGTTTGATCGAATATGACCGCCTATTAAAATGGCTTACTGAATTAAAAACAGCAATAATCGAAATGGTGATATCAAAACTGATAAATAAGTATCAGAAGATAATCGTCCCGAATTAGCTTAGATCGTCGTTTGAAATGAAAAGAAGGCCGTCATGGTGTAATCCAAACTCTCGATTGCCCGTTAGTAGCATAAACAATTTATTAAGGATTATGACCTTGGTAACAGACAACCAGAGTGCGGCGCAGCAAACTTTGAACGGTTCTTAATCGGAATGTTTTGGAGACCATCGATGACATGGGAAGCACATAGTTTCGAGGCCTGGTCGCGTGTCGGACGGTCCGCGAAAGACGGCGATCTCCATTCGTCCCGGCCTCGTGCCGCAGGCAGATCGTCGAAGCGCGCGATAGACCTTTTCATCGCAATCACGGCGCTGATCCTCCTTTCCCCGCTTCTGTTGATCGTCGCAATAATCGTGAAGATGAGCGACCGTGGCCCGGTCTTCTACTCCCATACGCGTATCGGCGTCGGCGGAGCGCCGTTCGGGTGCCTCAAGTTTCGCACGATGAAGACCGATGCGAGTGCTCAACTTGCCGAATTGCTGCAAAACAACCCGGCTGCGCGAAGCGAATGGGAAGAGACACGCAAGCTGAAGGACGATCCGAGGGTTACAGCCGTCGGCGAGATCCTGAGGCGGTCGAGCATCGACGAACTCCCCCAGCTGATCAATATCGTGCGTGGCGACATGAGCCTTGTCGGCCCCCGGCCGATCACGGCCGAGGAATTGCCGCGCTACGGCGAGCATATTTGGGCCTACATGGCCGTCCGCCCGGGCCTGACCGGTCACTGGCAGACCAGCGGGCGCAACGATGTCAGTTATGAGTACCGGGTTTCCCTCGACGTTCACTATCTCGCCAACTGGTCGCTCGGCCGGGACTTCGTCATCATCGCCAAGACCATTCCCGCTCTGTTTTCGCAGCGCGGCTCTTACTGAGCATTCAAGGGAAGCTGCCGACCATGCTTGAAATCGGAAGACACGCTGCCCCCGTCCCCCTCCAAGCTGCCACTCCCTGGTTACTCCGTGATCTCGCCATTTTGGATTAGGACGACATGACCTCCAGCACGATCTTCAGCGGTGTTTCTCCGATATCTCTGCCCGCCGCAGCCACTGGCGGGAATTCGCCGCTGACCTTGCGAGATATGCTCTTCTTTCTCAGAATGCGCTGGCGGTGGATTGTGGCGACGACGTTCGTTTTCCTCGCGATGGCGGGGATCTATGTGCTGAGCGCCGAGCCGACTTTCGTTGCCAGCACGCAACTTGTGATCTTCCCGCAGGTGAGCGGCACCGAAGCACAAAGGTCTTTCGCAGAAGACGCATTCATAGAGGGACAGCTGGAGATCGCCAGATCCAGCGACGTCATCGGCGAAACGGTAAGGGCACTTGGTCTCGATACCGATCCTGGCTTTGTCGATCAGGCGCCTTCGCTGCAGGATAGGGCAAAGAACTGGTTGATGGGGATTTCTTCTGAATCGGATCCGGAATCGCAGGAAGCAGTAGGCACAGGGCCGCGCCAGGCACAGCCGCAGGCGGAGGACGATCGGATCCAGGATCGGGCCATCGCTACTCTGCTGAACATGATAGGAATACGCCGGGTCGGGAGTTCGACGATCATCGAGATCTCGGCTGCTGCGTCGACCCCTCAAAGGGCCGTCGACATCGCCGATATGCTCGCCAGGCAATATATCCAGAAGAATATCGCGATGAAGGCCAATGCTTCCCGCCAATACAGCGAATGGCTGGCAAGATTTGTAAGCGAACAGCAGCGTGGACTGGCCGAAGCTGCCAGCGCCCTGGCCAGCTTCACGAGCAATCCGCGCGATCAGTTCAAGCTTGCGGAGCTGCAGAGTGCAACGGACGCCCGCCGCACCCTCTACGAGAATACCTTGAATCAGTTGACGGAAGCCCGGCAGCGCATCACCTACCCGGTGTCCGATGCCACGATCGTCTCGCAGGCCACACTGCCGCTTTCGAAGGCCAGACCACGCAGCGCGCTCATTATCGCCTTTGCGTCGGCGGTTGGTCTTGGCGTCGGGCTGGCACTCGCCATGATCAGGCACGCCGGCGATCGCCGGATCATCCGTCCCCATCAGATCGCGGAATCCGGCGGACTGCCCTTTGTCACTTTGCTGGCGACATCGAGGCGGATCCGCAATAGTCATCCTGCACGTTTCCTTGCTGCCGGTGCTGGCAGCAGCACAGCCGCCTATCCTGTCATACCGGGCATGGCGGAACTGAGCGCGACGGTCGTCGGTCTTCGGCGCAAACGCCGGGTCGTCATTGGAATCGTCGCCGTCAATCCCGGCGGCGGGGCGTCGACCATAGCATGCGAACTTGCGGTGCTGTCCTCGATATCAGGCGCTCACACGCTGCTGATCGATGCAGCCGCACAGAAATCGTCGCTCAGCAAATCGATCGCCCCGCATAGTTCCACAGGTCTCGTCGACGTTCTCGAAAATGGCGAACTGATCCAGACGGCGGCATTGGCCCTCACCCCGACGCTGAGATTTCTTCCCCTCGGCAAAGTCGAAGCGGTGACGCCAGCCATACGCCTCAGTTCCCGCCGCACGCAGTTGAGTTTCGCCGAACTGAAAAAGGAGTTCGACGCCATATTCGTCGACATTTCCGCATTCTCTGCGTCGCCGGATGCCAATGCGATCGCGCCGGAACTGGACGGTGTCCTCGTGGTCACGTCGCACGGGCGCACCTCGATCGACGACACCATGCGCGTCATCGACACCCTGCGGAATGTCGGCGCGGAGATCCTCGGCGCGATCATCAATCATGCACCGAAAAGAATAGAGTCATGACCTCACCTTCGGCAGGAGCAACCAGGCAGGACAGCCCGATCGGACCGGCGCCTGTTCCTTGCGGCGCTGAAGCCATAGCCGGGCACGCGAAGCGCCCGTTGCGAATGGCCGTCGGGATCGCTTCGGCCGGCCGGCCCTCGATACTGCGGGAGACGGTGGATTATCTCACGGCCCTGCAGGATCAGGCCAACCGGCTGATCGTCTGCGTGCCCGTGATCGACGACGCAGCCGGGCTCGCCGACCGGCGCGACGTGGAAGTCACCGTCGGCAGCCGCGGCTTGACCTCTCAGCGCAACAGGATCATCCAGGCGGCCGCTGCCGATACGGATGTTCTGATCTTCCTGGATGACGACTTCATTCCCGCCGCGACCTTCCTGTCGCGGATGGCGGCCGTCTTTGCGGCAAACCCCGACGTGGCGATCGCCACCGGCGAAGTTCTGGCCGATGGCATCCTCGACGGCGGCCTCAGCATGTCAAACGCTCTGCAGGTTCTTGAAACTGCGGCCGAAGGAGCCGTGCAGGTGACGGATGTCTATAACGCCTACGGATGCAATATGGCGGTTCGCCTTTCACCCATTCTCGAGCACGCGCTGGCCTTCGATGAACAATTGCCGCTCTACGGCTGGCTCGAGGATGTCGATTTCAGTCGGTCCATCGCCCGCTATGGCAGGTCCGTCCGTGTCGAAGGTGCCCGCGGGGTGCACCTCGGCGTCAGATCCGGGCGCCAGCCCGGCCGAAGACTCGGCTATTCGCAGGTTGCCAATCCTGTCTACCTGACCCGGAAGGGCACGATGTCGAAGGGCCGTGCCGTTGCACAGATCAGCCGTAACATCCTGGCGAATACGCGGGGCCTGTTGTTCAATGATCGCTTGGTCGACCGTTGGGGACGTTTGAACGGCAATTTGCTGGCCCTGTCCGATCTTCTTATCGGCCGCGCCTCTCCGTCCCGCATTCTCGAATTCGGCAATCCCTCGCCGCGCGAGCTGCCTTCGCCGCCGATCGCAACGAAAAGGAGATAGCAGACATGCAGCGCACATCCTTGTCCGATCGCCTCATCTCCGCCGCCCTTGCCTTGCTGGTATCTTCCTGCGTAACCGGCTGGAGCGTCGCTCATGCGGAAAACTATACGCTCGTGCCGGAAGATCAGGTGCGACTGCGTGTCGTCGAATGGCGATCTTCGGATGCCCGGTATGCGAGCTGGGAGGCACTCGGCGGGACATATACGGTCGATGATACCGGCAATCTGGCGATCCCGATCGCTGGCCAGGTGCAGGCGATCGGCAAGACGACGGAACAGGTTTCCGATGCGATCGCCACTGCGCTCTCCGAAAAGGCCGAACTGCCGGGAAAACCGTTCATCGCGGTGGAGATCGCTCAACATGCACCGATCTTCGTAACCGGAACCGTGCAGACCCCTGGGCGCTATGCTTTTGAGGCTGATATGACGGTCATGAAGGCCGTCAGCATCGCTGGCGGCTTTCTTCGGGAGCGTGAGGAAAATACCGTCTTCGAGCGCGACCGGATCCAGGCCGCCGGCGCCTATCGAACCGCCATTCTCAACCGGCGCGATCTTCTGATGCGCCAGGCGCGGTTGCGCGCCGAGATTGCTGGCGAACAGAGTTTCGAGATCCCTGCCGAGCTCGCCGGAACGCCCGATGTGGATAAGCTGAAGGCGCAGGAATTGAACCTGATGCGGCTGCGACGCGTCGATATCGAAAGCCAGATCGAAGCGGCAAGCGACCTCAGCCGTCTCTACGGCCAGCAGGTCCAGTCTCTCGAGGCCAAGATCAATTCGCAAAAACGGCAGATCGACCTGGCGCAGAAGGAACTGGACAATGTCAACAGCCTGGTGAGCAAGGGCTTGGTCAGCAATTCCCGTCAGGTCTCGGTCGACCGCGGGGTCGCGGATGCGCAAGGCACGCTGATCGATCTCGAAGTCGCCCTGACCACGGCTCGCCAGGGGCTCAGCGAAGCCGACCGCTCGAAGATCAATATCGTCAATCGGCAGAACAGCGAAAACCAGGAACTGCTGAACCAGGTCAATTTGGCGATCGGCAGGGCGGCGATCGATATCCAGGTGGCCCAGCTTCTGGGCGAGCAGGCTGGCTACAGCGCGCAACTCGCCCAGATGAATACGGAAACGCCGGGTCTTGGCAGAGCGCAGAAGAACTACAGGATCGTGCGTCGCAACGAAGACGGGACTTATCGCAATATCGAGGCGGACGAGACGACCACCTTGCGGCCGCATGATGTCGTCGAAATCGGCATCGACACCGACCTTCAGACGCCGTCGCCTCCGCTGCAGCTGCAGTCCGCACCGCAGCAAAGCTCGACCGTCCCGCTGTCGAATGTGGCAGGCGATAATCAAGCGGCTGCCGGCTGGATATCCCAGACGGGATCGAATTAGGGGGCGGTTGTGAGCATCGACGACAGCTGGCGGCTTCCGCCTCAAGCATCGCGCCGAAAGGCGGATGCCGGTCTTCGGCAAAACCGATGCCTCTGCCGCTTGCCGTCCGGATCGGGGTCTGAAGCATGTCGATAGAACCGATCGGTTTCATCGTTCTGCTTCTTGGCCTGCTCGGCATGGTCAACGGCGCGCGTTTTGCGGTGGCGACCCTTTGCCTATCGACGCTGCTGGGGGCCGCAGCGGCTCTCCAATTGCCCGCGCTCGGCGGCAGCAGCATCCAGCCAAGCCATCTACTGGTACTTTTTCTCGTGGCCGCCGCCCTGTTACGCCCGGCTCAAACACAGGCCATGCTGACCAGTCTCGCCTATCCGGGTCCTGGTTTCTGGTTTGCCTGCTACATCCTGTTTTCCGTAGCATCCTCTTTCTTCTTGCCCCGCATCTTTGCGGGCGCGACCTTGGTCTACTCCTCTGCACGAGACGCCACGGGCATGATGTCGACGGTGGCCGCTCCCTTGTCGCCGGGTTCGTCCAATCTCAGCCAGTCCGTCTATCTGCTCGGCGATCTGGCCTGCTTTGCTGCCATCTCGGGGCTTACCAGGCTCGGATATGCCCGTTTCATCGCACTGCAGTTGATCGTGGCCTCGATCGCATGTTTTGCCCTGGCGTTGGTCGATATCGGAACGTTCCTGACCGACCAGTCCTACCTGCTCGATGTCATCAGAAATGCGAATTATACGATGCATACGGCCGAGACGATCAGCGGCTTCAAACGCATCGTCGGTCCGTTTCCCGAAGCAAGCACTTATGGCGCGGTCGCATTGACCTATTTTTCCTTCACGCTCATGCTTTGGCTGGAGCGCGTCCAAAGCCGCATGGCCGGACTTGCAACGCTTTTTATCGGCCCGACGATCGTCCTTTGCACGTCGACAACCGCCTATATCGCCGGCATCTTCGTTGTCTGCATGTTCGTGCTGTATTGCTTGAAACGACTGATCGGCGGCCCGGCCACGACCCCGCACGTGGCACTCCTGGTGATCACGCTGTTCTTGATTCCCTGCGCCATCGTCGCGCTCAGCCTTGTCCCCGATGCGTGGGATTCGATCGCCGGCCTGGTGAACACCACCTTGTCGGACAAGCTTCAATCGCAATCCGGCGAAGAGCGCACTGCCTGGAACACGCTGGCATTGATCGCATTCGTCGATACTGCCACCTTCGGCGCCGGGCTCGGCACGGTTCGAGCCTCGAGTTTCATCGCTGCATTGCTCTCCAATGTCGGATTGACCGGCACTCTTCTCTTCGCCGCCTTCCTGTACAGCCTCGTGAGAGCCTCCGGCCGGCATAGGTCAGGCAATCGGGAGATGCACGCGATCGGAAACGCGGCGGTGATGGCATCCATCGCCCAGGTCGCCTCGGCGGCGATATCGGGAAGCGGCACCGATCTCGGTTTGCTGTTCAGCACCACGGCCGGCCTGGCGGCCGGCTGCCTGGCGGCAACCAATACCTCGCCACGCCGCGCGACCCGATCGCTTGCCAACCGGACCCCACTGGGGACATCGACATCTCTGATGAGAGCGCCGATGTTTTCAACACGATGACGCCCGCTGTGGAGCTCCGCCATGGCGTAGCATGGCAATCTCATCAAGCCGTTGGCGTGCCGGCACGGGGCCGAAGCCAGCCGGCCACGCCGCATCTTTCAAGAATCTCCTGTAGAAACAAACTGGCGAACGAACGCCGTCCTGCAAGGCCATCCGCAGAAGGCTATGCGGCGGATTCCATGTCGATATTAGCCTTGCGGGCGCTCACGGGTGGTCGCGACGCTATCTGCAGCGGAATTGTTTTCCCGCAGCCTGGCACTGCGTCGCAAAAAACCCGAGAGGAACACGCCCGCCAGATAGCCGATTTCCATGAGCGAGAGAATGGCGACACCGAAGAGGATTGCCGCAATCACCGAAGACCCGTCGACGAAAGCCACACTGCCGAAGCCGATTGCGACGAGAAATGCAAAAATTGCGAAAGCCCAGGCGCGGATGGAAGCCCCGGCAGCGATCGAAATGACGGCTGCCACAAGTATGGTGATCAACATGACAATCCCCCTCCCCTCCGCATTCCACCAAACGTCCCGGCACCAATCGTCGTACCGCGAAACGATATGTCGAAACACAGCCTTATGACAGACAGGGCATTCCTCATAATGAATACCTCAACAATGAAACACGCAAAAGCCGCCGTCAGCCAGATACCGATTCAGCACCATTGGACTGGATGTCGGCAATATATACTGAACAGGGCCTTCATATGACAGACCTGTCGGCTCAATTCACAACTGTTCCCTCGCCTCGCAAAGACAATGCCGATTCAATCGTATTGCGCACAATCGGAAGGGTGATGACATGAATAATCAGTGCGTCGTCTACGTCACGGATGTCGAATATTCATTTCCGACCATTCTCTCGGCGCTTCAGGCTCGCAAATTCGCAAGCCCCGTGACCGATGTCTGCGTCCTCATGTCGGAACATCTCGACAATTTCGAAGAGCTGAAAGCCCTGCTCGCAACGAACGGGGTCATATTGATCGATGCGACTGAGGCGCTGCAGGACTCCCTCGGCAAGCTCGACAGTTCGCATTTCCAGGGACGCATCAGCGTCAGCACGATGGCCAAGCTGGTCCTTTGCGAGATCCTGCCTGCCCATTATACTCAGATCATCTACCTCGATGGGGATACCCAGATCGTCAGCGATCTGGGTGCTTTCGAAAGTACAACTGTGCCCGAAGGCAGGTTTTTCGCGGCGCGCGATTACACGGCGATCCATGACTTCCTCGATACCGGAAAGGACAGCCACTATTTCAATGCAGGGGTCCTGAAATTCCATCGCAACGGCTGGATAGGACAGGAGGCGCTTGAGCTTTTTGCTAGAAATCCCGAGGCTTGCGATGGCAAACATGATCAGGGCGCATTGAACTATGTCTGCGGTTCATCGCTCATCCTCGTATCGAACCGGTGGAACTTTCCCAAACAGTTCCTTCATCTGGTGACCATGTCCTCCTTGTCGATCGTCCATTATATGGCGCATCCGAAGCCATGGCACGGAACCTTCTTTCCATGGACCGATAAAGAAAGCCAAGTGTACGTCGACCTGCGCAAAGCACATCCGATTTACAACTCGCTGTATCGCGGAATAAGCTTCGACCGTAAGATGCTGTATAAATATCGATCGATACGGGCGCGCATCGAACACGCGATTGAGAAAGACGAATTCAATCCTCGGGTTCAGAGCCTGCTGGTTGGCGATTATGCCGTATGATGATGTATTGCTGGTCCGACCTGAATGTTCGCGAAACTGAACTCAGCGTCGCCGGTCGAGCCGTGGATTTGCAGACGGAAGCGCAAGTATTCATCCATTCATTCCAGGAATGGATAATGTTCAGGACAGAATATGAGTTATAGCGCTTCCGCCGCCAGTATCTCGCATTATGTGAAAGCCCGCTTACGCCGGTCGCTCAAGGCTCGGCAGGTTCGCTATGACCTGCTGCGCATCGGCCTCAAGCAGGCGCGCCACGTCGTCATCTGCGTCATCCGCGACGAAGGGCACCGGCTGGCCTTCTTCCTGCAGTATTATCGTGATCTCGGCTTCGAGCACTTCATCTGCATCGACAACGGCTCGACCGACGGCACAGCCGAGTTGCTGTCCAGCTTCGACGACGTCTCCCTTCTTTCCGCTCATGGGTCCTACAAGGCGGCGAGATTCGGAAACGACTGGATCAACGAAGTTATCAACCGGCACTGCCGGGAGAAGTGGGTCCTGTATGTCGATGCAGATGAATTTCTGGTCTATCCCCATTGCGACACTCGGCCGATCGATCAATTGACCGCCTATATCGAATCCATGGGCGGCCACTCGCTCCGCTCGGTCATGATCGACATGTATAGCCCGCATCCCGTTCTCGACAACATCTGCGAACCCGGTCGCAACCCGCTCGAGGTCTGCAATCTCTTCGACCGATCCGGCTATATCGCGCATTTCGACAAACGCAACCGGACAATATGGATCAAGGGTGGCGTTCGCGGGCGGGTCTACTTCCACGACCGGCTGTGGGACGGCCCCGCGCTCAACAAGATTCCTCTCGTCTATGTGGCCGGTGAACGTCTGTTTCTCAAATCATCGCACCAGGTCTGGCCGCTCTCGCTGAATTTGGGCGACATGCGCGGAGCGCTCGGCGTATCCGGCGCCCTTCTGCATTTCAAGTTTCTGTCGACCTTCGTGCACAAGGTTGCCGATGCGGCACACCGGTCCCAACATACCGAAGAATACACCGTATACTCCTCGGGCAAGGACATGGATGATTTCGTCCATGACGATACGGGGACCTACAGAAGCTGGAAGGATCTGTCCGATCACGGGCTCATCCAGGGTGAAGGCTGGAAATACTGGAGGAATGCCTCGGAGACCGAAGTCTAATGCATGTCGTCCAAAAATGCGCAGCGGTTTGGGACCACGCGCATGAAGACAAGAGCCAACGCGTCAACCCGAGCTTTCAGCCTGCATCGTCTGACTATCAACTCCCCATCAAACACAAAACCCGCCGGCGGCGGGTTCTGTTGAGGTTTCTGCCGTTCCGTTTTATTTTATCGAGGCGCCGCCTCAAACGAGAGACGTCATACCCTCGGCGTAAGCTTCTAGCGCCTTCCGGTTGAGAATGCGGATTTTGCCCTGTGTCCCGTCGACCACTTTGTTCTCGCGCAAACGCCGCAGGCATTGGTTGACCTTCTCACGCGACGCCGGCAGCGTTGCGGCTAGGTCATGTTGGGAGATGATCAGCTCGTCGCCGCTGTTCTCCGCATCCATTCTGTACAGGGCAGAAAGACGCAGCAGCGTCCGGGCCACTCTCTGCCTTAGACTCGATCCGGCATTGGCAATGATCCGCAGTTCGAGTTCGGAAACACGCGCCAGCGCCTTTGACAGGATCTTCACCTGAAATTGCGGATCGTTCGCACACAAGTCCCGCAGTAATCGACCGTCGAAGTAATGGAGTTCGCAGTCCGAGGAGGCCCGATATTCCAAGCTGAGAGACTGCTTGCGCAGCACTTCCAATTCGCCGATCAAGCCACCTTTAGGAATGATTTCGACGATGAACTCTCGTCCATCGGCAAGCGGGGTGCTTGCACTCACCATTCCGCGCTGCACGCGGGCGAACATGTCGATGAGGACACCGGCGCTGGCAATAAGCTCACCGCGACGAAACTTGCGAACACTCGAGCGGCAAAACGGGAACTCGTGATCCAAATCCCCCCGATCGCCGTAAACAATACCTACAGCCCCGAAAGTAATCGCTTCGCCTATTCGCGCCGCGTTTCCTCTAGTTCTGTCGTCTCCGATGCTAATCACCCCATCCATAAGTGCAACTCCACGCAGACTAATTGACTTACTATCTCGAGAGGCATTCGTAATAAGTTGAATTAGAAAGTCAAACAGTAATAAAATAAAAATATCGTGTTGAAACTATACATAATAATGACGGATCCTCACATTTATATATCATAAAATTCATATTGAGTTCTGTCTTAAGCAACGCTTTGAAGCTGTATGACGATTTTTATACGATTTATGACAACTGTCCATCCGCAGAATAAGTTAACAATTATAAGAATAATGTCATTTATTAAAATAAAGATAAATAATATTTTTGATACAGCGCCAAAAGCGAAGGTAATATTTAATATATTCACAGGAATTTCTTCAGAGAATAAAGAATTTATTCACGATTATGACCTCGGTCACAGACATAGAACTTGCAATAAAACAAGCTTTGGCTGTGATTTTTGGGGTTTGTCTAACGGAGACGCGGATGGCGGGAAAAAATCAGGGCATAAACCCGATCAAACCTTGGCGGGATTTCGCCAGGGCGCAACGGGAAAGGCGTCCATTCAATTCGTTACAATCCCATACGATCAGCAGAATTCTGAAGCGCGCGTTGGACCTCATCATTGCAGCAGGGCTCTTAGTCCTTCTGTCGCCGCTCCTTGTATCGGTAGCAGCCATCACAACGCTAAGTGATTGGGGGCCAATTTTCAATTCCCATCGCCGGATCGGTTATAAGGGAAAAGAGTTTGGTTGCCTCAAGTTTCGCACGATGACAGTCGATGCAACGGCCAACGCGCCTGTCACAGTCGTCGGCGATATTTTGATACGATCGAGCCTCGACATGCTTCCGCAATTGATCAACGTGTTGCTGGGTCAAATGAGCCTCGTCGGGCCCCGCGCCATTACCAAAGAAGAGCTGTCGCATTACGGTGAACATGCTTACGCCTACATGGCCGTCCGTCCCGGCCTGACCGGCCATTGGCAGACCAGCGGGCGCAACGACGTCAGCTACCGGAATAGAGTTTCCCTCGACGTCGAGTATTTGTCGAAATGGACGCTGGCGTTGGATTTCGTGATCGTGGCAAAGACGCTCTCCGCCCTGCTTTCCCGGCACGCCTTACTGCCCAGGGTGGATTCCTAAAGCGCGTCGCAATCTTTCAGCTTCGCGCCCAGCTTAGCCGAGCATCCGGCCGGCCTCGGTCATGTCGCTACCCATGAGGGCGTTTGCCCGTGACATGGGAGCGCTCAGTGATGGCGTTCTTTTTCCGGCGCTTTTGAATATGCCACAAGGAGAAGGCAAATAGACCCACCAGATAGCATATCTCCATCAATACAAGCACTTCGAAACAAGAAACGACAGCCTCCGTCAAGGAGGTACCTTTCAGCAGGATCACGCCGCCCAAGGCCGTGACGACTAGAAATGCAAATATTGCAAAGGCCGAGGCGCGGATGGTGGCTCCGGCAGCGATGGAGACGGCAACCACGACGAACGTGCTCTTCAGCATTATTCTGATCCTCTCTTCACACCTCCTTCAAGCCACCGTCAGCCCTCAACGACATGACAAAACCCAAAGTCGAAACGAAGTCCGATCAAAGTATTTTATCTATTACGGTTAAAATATTGCTAACAACTGCCCAGCAATTCGATTGAACCCCCATCGGGTAATATTCGACTATTCATCTGGAAGGCCCGTTCTACCGATTAAACCCAAGAAACCCTTGGATATTGCAGTCAGAAAGATTTAGGCATCGGAGGCTTATACAGGAGCAAGTAATGCAGTTCCGGCGTTCCCTCGCCGAACTGAACGTTCACGTGTTTTTCCTGAAAAGATGAATTTGGCAATAGGCTTACGCTCGAGCGCATGTGCGCTGGCAACGATCGGGCTTACGCTCGTCCGGCAAGCGCGACGGCCTCAGTGTTGCGCAACAGCCTACGCAAGACTCGGCTCCTGCGATGGACCCGGATTGTTCATCTGAGGTGATCGGGCGCGCAACAACGAAAACAGAGCCCGCCGCCATGGCGAGCTCTGCTGATGTCCTTGCCGGTTGAACACCTGCGATGGAATTGCCGGCATCGAGGCCGTATCGGCAAGCCTATTTCGAGACAGCGCCGGCCAATTGCCGTTTTGCGACGCGTTGGAGACTGAGGTTTTCCAGCCAGGTGACTTGTTTCCTCAATTTCAACGCCGGCTTTTCGATGAATCTCCACGAGAAGGCGGCAAAGCAAGCGGCAATGATGCTGCAGACAATGCCGTTCAGCCACCAGTTATGCGCCCAAGGTCCGAGCGCTACGAACGCCTGTTGGATCGGATAGCCATAGAGGAAGACGCCGTAGGAGTAATCAGCTCCACGCAGGACGCCGAGCTTGCGGGGCGAGGTGAGGCCAAGGAAGACCGTGACATATCCCATGGCCGGAATGGCAACAAAGTCCCCAAAGGAGGTGAACCAATAGGCCCATAGGATGAACGCCACCGAGGCGAGGAAAATGCGGATATCCCAAAGAACCTTGTCCTTGTAGAGATAGAAGGTCACCCCCACAAGAAAAGCACAAATGAGCAGATTGCCCGACGCAGTCGTCGGCATATTCGCCCAATCACTTTCATGTTTCCAATATCTTGCGATACCGAAGCTTATGATCAAGGCCGGTGTTGCGATAAGGGCAATCACCCGCCGCCTGACGACGCCGAGCAAGAAGAGGACGGCAATCACCCCATAGCACTCAAGCTCGAAGGGCACCGTCCAGAGCTGCCCGTTCACCATCGCGGCATCAGGATTATCCAGGAATACCCCGGGAAGATTGAAGTGAATGTGCCCTGTGACATTCATCAGATATGTAAAAAACTGAGGATCGGTGAAATAGTCACGCAGGTCATACTCTGTATAGATCGCACCGAGTATAAAGGCAGCCAACAATACCTCTACCGCAAGAGCAGGGTAGATCCGGATAAATCGGTTACCGAGAAAGGAGATCAATGTCTTCGATCGTTCAAGACTGCCAGCCACCAGGAACCCGCTCAGGACAAAGAACATGGGCAGCACAGACTTGATAACAGGGCGGAAGGATGACTCCCAGAGAAAGAGGTCATCGCCGTACGTGACGCGGGCCGTATGTATCCAAAGCACTGAAAAGGCTAACAGTAATCGCATATAATCGAATCCTGTCGGTCGCCCGTTCGCTTGATCAAGCTTTTCGCCGAGAAACATCTGTGCCCCTTTCAGAAGTATTGACTCGATTTGGAATGGCAAGCCGTTGCCGCAGAGCGGCGCCGGCATCATTGCCGGGTCGGGGCCGCGTGTCAGTGACCACAGGTACATCAGTTAAAAATTGAACGAGAGAGCAGCCCTCTCCCGAAGACGCGTCTCTGACCATCAACCCATGGCCCTGTGCTCCCGAGGTGCCCTGCGATGGTCGGAGTTGGTATCCAGGTGATCGGGCAGCGGATTGGATGAGGAGACTATGAAATTTCTGGCCACCCTGTTTTGTCTTGTTCTCGCCTCTATCGGATTGGGGCTGATCGCAGGCGGCGCCTGGCTGCTGCTCCTCGGCGGTTCGCCCTATTACGCGATCACCGGACTTGCCTATCTGGTCGGCGCATTTCTGCTGTGGCGCCGGAAGATATCAGGCAGCCTCATCGTCCTGCTTGTCGCCGTTCTCACCCTTCCCTGGGCGTTATGGGAGTCGGGTCTTAATTTTTGGGCGCTTTTTGCCCGCTTGATGTCCCCCATCGCGCTGGCAAGCTTTGCGCTTCTCTTTGCTCCGTCGCTTTCCCTGACCGCCAACCGGAAGCTCTTATATGGCGGTGCCTCGGTTACGGCGATCCTGTTCGTCGCGGGTTTCGGCCTGAGCTTTGTGCCGCACGGCATTATCCGCCCCTCCGCCGACATCACCGCCTACAAGACCCCCAAGGGCGACAACGCTCCCTCCGATTGGACATCCTATGGCCGCACCACCGCAGGAGATCGTTATTCGCCATTCGATCAGATCAACCGCGGCAATGTGTCCAAGCTCGATCTTGCCTGGACATATCGCACCGGAAAAAGCGATGGCGCCGATCAGAACACCCCGCTGCAGATCGGCGATACGGTCTACACCTGCACGCCGACAGACGTGATCGCAGCGCTCGATGCAGATACCGGCAAACCCCGCTGGACCTTTGACCCCAAGGCGACGGCGCCTTACTGGCAACGCTGCCGCGGCCTCGGTTACTACAAGATGCCAAAGGCGACCCAGTCAGCCGATGGTCTCTGTAACGAGCGTTTGGTGCAGACGACGATCGATGCCCGTCTCCTGGAAATCGATAGCAAGACCGGCACCCTCTGCAAGGACTTCGGAGACAATGGCACCGTCCAGCTTTCCCAGGGCATGGGCGAAGTCAAGTCAGGCTATTATTTCCAGACATCGGCGCCGCTGATTGCCCGCAATCTGATCGTCGTCGGGGGTTGGGTCACGGACAACCAGGAGGTCGGCGAACCCTCCGGCGTTATCCGCGCGTTCAACGTGGTCACCGGCGAGCTCGAATGGGCATGGGATCTCGGCAACCCCGAGATCACCAAGCTCCCGCCGGACGGCCAGACCTATACGCGGGCCACGCCCAACATGTGGACGATGGCCGCTTTCGACGACAAGCTTGGCCTCATCTATGCACCGCTCGGCAATACCACGCCGGATTATTACGGCGTCAATCGCCCTGGTTTCGCCGATCAATACAACGCGACATTGGTGGCGCTCGATGTAACGACGGGTCGGGAGAAATGGAAATTCCAGACCGTCCATCACGATATCTGGGACTATGATCTGCCGGCCCAACCCCTCCTGATCGATCTGCCCGACGGCAATGGCGCCACCGTGCCCGCTCTGCTGCAGACCACCAAACGCGGGCAGCTTTTTCTCCTCGACCGTCAAACCGGCACACCGCTTGCCGAAGTTCAGGAGAAACCGGTGCCGCAGCAAGGCGGCGCGCCGGAAGAAAAACTGTCCCCGACGCAGCCCTACTCCGTCGGCATGCCGACAATCGGTGCGGAGCGCGTAACCGAGCAGACGGCCTGGGGCCTCACCATGTTCGATCAGCTGGCATGCCGCATCGCATTCCGCAAGATGCGCTACGACGGCGATTTCACCCCGATCGGCACACAGTATGCGATCCAGCAGCCGGGCAATCTGGGTGGTCTCAACTGGGGAAGCGTATCGGTCGACTTGCCGAACAACAGGGTCTTCATGAACGATATTCGCGTCCCCAGTCTCTTCTCACTCATTCCGCGCGCCGAATACGTCGACTTTGCCCTGACCACAACCGCGCACGGCCCCTCCGCCCCCCAGCGTGGTACGCCTTACGCCATGGCCACCGAGATGTGGACATCGAGGCTTCGCGTCCCTTGCACGCAACCGCCCTTCGGCACCGTCACCGCAGTGGATCTGAAGACGCGCAAGATCGCATGGCAGGTTCCTGCCGGCACAGCCGAAGAACTCGGGCCGTTCAAGATCAAAACCAAGCTGCCTATGCAGATGGGCCTTCCGAGCTACGCCGGCACGTCGGCCACCGCCGGTGGAATCGTCTTCTTCGCTGGCTTCCAGGACTATTATATCCGCGGCTATGATGCCGAGAATGGTACCGAACTCTGGAAATATCCTCTGCCGGTCGGTTCGAGCGCGACGCCTATGACCTATGTATCGCCGAAAACAGGCAAGCAATATGTCCTGATATCGGTTGGTGGAGCGCCATACTCGAAAGATGTTGGCGACTATGTGCTGGCGTTTTCTCTAAAGAACGGAGATTAACCCCTCAAGTCCAGTGAACCGGCTGCGCTCAGGCTGAATCTCACGCCTGGCGACCAGAGTCGATTGGCTAGGGGGCTCCGGATCAATCCTTATTTCTCCATAGAACGACGCCGACGCGTCCTTCCATTCGAAACCCCGAGGACTTCAACGGCTGCGTGAAAGGAACCCGTAAGTAATGATTTACTATACCAGATCTTGCTCAATACTGAGGGCAACAGCCGTCGAACCGATATCACGGACTACCCCATGCTATGACGGCATATGCACGCGGGACTGGCAACCGCTTCCTCAACCGGACAGGATGCAAACGTCTATCGTGACCACCGGGCTATGATGTCGTCGGTATTTGCCAGCGCCTTGCGGACTGCGTTGCGCGCCAAGTTCGGCCGCTGTAGTCGAATGCTTTTCTCAATATTTTCGTGAAGTTTCAGCGCATATCGCAAGTTGTCTTCCTCCCGCGTGACATGGGCGAAGAGGTGATTCAGCGCCGATTCGATCAATACGCCGAGCGGTACCAACAGATCATTTCCGGAGGCGCGCAAGATCGCGATGTGAAATCGCGCATCGGATTCTGTTCGCTGCTGGAGCGATGTCGCCTGGTCCATGTCATGCAAGGCCTGACTGATCGCGTTCATCTGTTCCTCAGTTCGTCGCTCCGCAGCAAGCGCAGTCGCTTCCGGCTCGATCATATGCCTGAGTTCTTGCACGGCCCTCAGAAAGGATTCGCGATCGGGAGATGCGGCATACCAGCCCAAGACATCTCGATCCAGCAGGTTCCAACGTTCCCTAGGTTCGACCCAGCTGCCGATTTTCGGGCGGGAAGAAAGCAGACCCTTGGCCATCAACATCTTGATCGCTTCGCGCACCGCCGAGCGGCTGACGTCAAAGACTTCCGACCATTTTGCCTCATTTGGCAGGATCGTGCCCGGCGGATAGTCGCCGCGCACGATTCGCAGACCGATCTCGCCGGCCAACGACACATGAACACTCGCCCCAGTCATGCGGGGAGAATTTGGGCGCCTTGTGGTTATCGAGCGGTCAACCGTCACCACCTCGACCGCAGCCGTTGGCCTTCCTGATTTTTTGTCAGGCATTTATTTCTACTGCCTCAGCATTCTTTCGACTGTCTGCACGTATGGTCAAAACAATCGTAATAACGAGGAAGTCGCCTGCGATTGACGCCGGCACAAAGCGCGGAATTCAAGGCGCGTCAACCCTGCGGATCTCTCGATCCGTCTCGTGAGGACAGTCGGCGCACCCTTCAACCGGGTGCGCCAAACCGTGAACCTACTTTTGAATGCAGGTGTCGACTGTGTCCTTTGTGCACTCATCGAGCCCGGTGAAGACCGGATCTTTAACCGGCTTGCCGGCAATCAGATCCATCATCACCGACGGTGCTTTGTAGCCCATCTCGAATGGCCGCTGGCCGACGAGCGCCGTCACTAGGCCTTCCTTCGCAATGGCAACCTCGTCGCCGATCGTGTCGGCCGCACCAATGACGAAATCGTTGCTGGCGATCTTCTCGGCCATTGGCTTGAACAGGTCGCGATAGGGTTGCGGTGCGCCGAACAACGGCCAGCCACCCATAATGCCGAATGCGTCCATGCCGGGATTGGCCGCGAGAATATCGGTCATTGCCTGAACACCCTTGGCACCGTCGTCATTGGTGAACACCGGGCAGCCGGCGACCTCAGTCCAGCCACCCTCACCTTTCAGCGCGGGCAAACCTTTCTGACCAGTGAGCGTGTCGCGCATCCCTTGTGCGCGGCGTAGAATATTGTCTGCGCCCGGATTGCCTTCGATCGTGCAGATCTTGCCGCCCTTCGGCTTGGCCTTCTTAATGTACTCGCCGATGCGGGCGCCCATCAGATAGTTGTCGGTGCCAAGATAGGTCTTGCGCAAGGCTGCATCCTCGGCGGCAAGATCGGCATCGAGCGTCATCACCGGAACCGTTGGATTGGCCGTCTTCAGGGTCTGGGCGATGAGCTTTGCATTTGACGGCGAGATTGCGATTGCAGCCGTGTCTGCCTTGCCCAACATATCCTGAACGATCTGCGCTTCCCCGGCTTCATCGGATGTCGATGCCGGACCAGTGTAGAAGCATTCGTATTCGGCCGTGGGGTTCTCCTTGTTCCATTTCTGGCAACCTTGATTGATTGCTTCGAAGAACGGATTGTCGAGGCCTTTGACGACGATGACGAGTTGCTTCTTGGCCAAGGCTTGCCCGGCGGTCATTGCTAAAACTGCGGCTGTAAGTAGTAATGCCTTCCTCATAGTTTCCTCCCTTGAAACAGACGGACACCGCGTGCCCGCCACACGAAATCAACCCGGATACCAGACGATGCGAGGCTCCTCCTTTGAGCGCTCGTATTGCCATGCCGAGTCGATAAGCATTTCGAGATCGTAGTCTGGCCGCCAATCCAGCAGGTATTTCGCCTTGCTGTTGTCCATCCAATTGGAATGGAAGCGGCTTGGTATGTCGATTGAGCCGAGATTGCGGGTACTGAGGAGATAGGCGGCGACTTCAGCATAGTCGACCGGTCGATCCATGCAGATATTGAAGAGTTGCCGCTCCGCCCGGGGGTTATCGATCGCTGCCAGTATTGCCGATACAAGGTCATCGACATGCACGAAGTTGCGTTTCAGCGGACGACTGTCAGCATCGAGCAACAGCGGCACCGTACCCATCGCCGCATAGCGCCGTGCCGCGTCTTCCGGAACGAGCGTCTTCCAGTCCGGACCGCCAAAGACATCGTCTCCAAAAGACAGCGAATACTTGAAGTCGTCCTTTTCCATGATCCAGGGCGCGCGCAGACAACAGCCATTAAGGCCGTACTGAATGCCAAACTGCTCCAGCATGACCTCTTCCAGGACTTTGGAGAGCGCATAGCTTCCCGGATAGGCACAATGGCGGGTGTTCTCGGTGATCGGGCCGTCGTGGCGATAGTGGAAATGTCCCACACCCGCATCACCACCAATCAGGATGAACTGGCGTGCGGTGACGCTCGTACGGAACTCCTCGAGCAGCCAAAAGAGACCTTTGACCGTGACATCCATGATGTCTTCAGGCGTTTCCTTGCATGTGGCGAGATGCACGACATGGGTAACGTCATCCAGCGCCGCTGCCACGACATCGCGATCGGCGATCGAGCCTTGGAAGACATCGACACGGTCGGTCGCCTCGTACAAACGATTATGACAAAGCGCACGAATACGGGCTTTGGAAAATCTCGGATCGTCAAGCAGCCCAGCAATGAAGCGCCGCCCGACCTTGCCCGTCGCACCGGTAACAAGGATCAGCATGCTCATTCTCCCCCATGAGTAGCTAATATCCGGGCACCACTCTCGTCAAATGATATTTGTCTGACAAAACAGATTTTTGCGACAATAGGAGCAACGGCCGGGACAATGAGTTGACGCTGTCGCAGGGTTTTGCGTAAATGCTCCCATTCGCTTTTCCTGGGAGGACATTGGAGAAGCGGACACGCTTGAGCCTTGCGTCGGAGACAGGCAGGGTTCGGAGCGATGGATGGCCCGCAGGTTTTGGGAGGCGAGGAGGCTGGTGGCGGTTCTTGAACTCAGCAATATTTCCAAACATTTCGGCGCCATCCAGGCAGTCAACGATGTTTCGTTTTCACTCGAAGCGGGGCAAGTGGTCGGCCTCATGGGCGATAACGGCGCTGGCAAGTCCACACTGGTGAAGATGATTGCCGGCAACTTTCGGCCGAGCCATGGAACCATGCGGCTCGACGGCGCCGATCTCGTGCTTCATCGGCCGAAGGAAGCACGCCAGCATGGCATTGAGATCGTTCACCAGGATTTGGCGCTCTGCAACAATCTGACGGCGGCAGCGAACGTGTTCCTCGGACGAGAACTGCGCCGCGGCCTTTGGCCTCTTCGCATCCTCGACCACAAGAGCATGTACAAGCGCGCCGGCGAGATATTTCGCGAACTCAAATCCGAGACGCGGGCGCGCGACCTCGTCAAGCAAATGTCAGGTGGCCAGCGGCAAGCGGTCGCGATCGGCCGCACGATGCTGTCTGAAGCGAAAATCGTATTGATGGACGAGCCGACGGCAGCCATTTCCGTGCGCCAGGTGGCTGAGGTTCTGAATCTGATCCGCCAATTGCGGGACCGGGGCATTGTCGTTGTCCTGATCAGCCACCGCATGCCCGACGTCTTTTCGGTCGCCGACCGCGTGATCGTGATGCGGCGAGGCAGAAAAGTAGCCGACAAGCAGATTGCGGCAAGTTCGCCGGAGGAAGTGACGGGACTGATCACCGGCGCCATCGAACAGGTGTGATCGATGCTATCCGTTGCAACGAGAAGGAAGAAGGTCGACGATGGCGATTACACTTGACCAAACGATCGGACAGAAGCAACGGAGTTGGCTTGCGACGATCATGAGCGGCCAGACATTCTGGGTGCTGATTGCAGTCATTCTCGCCTGCATTTTTCTGTCGATGGCAACGGACTCCTTTGCGACGGCGAAGAACATCTACAACATCACCCGCAACGTCACCTTCGTCGCCATTATCGCGCTGGGCATGACGCTGGTCATCATCACCGGCGGCATTGATTTGTCCGTTGGCTCGGTGCTTTGCCTGTGCAGCATGGTGCTGGCGGTCGTCATGCATGCGGGATACAGCATTGAAGTCGGCATCGCCGCCTCAATCGGTACCGCTCTATTGGTCGGAGCTTTCAATGGCGTCTTGATTGCCTATCTCGGCTTCCCCCCTTTCGTCGTCACGCTTGGCATGTTGTCGATTGCGCGCAGCCTTGCGATGGTTGCATCCAACAATACTGTCGTTTTTGAGTTCGGGCCAGATCACGACAAGCTCCTGGCGCTGGGTGGTGGCGCCTGGGTTTTCGGCATCGCCAATCCAGTGCTTTATATGATCGTGCTGGCACTCATTACCGGTTTCGTGCTGCGCTGGACCAAGTTCGGTCGCTATGTCTTTGCCATCGGCGGCAATGAGCATGCCGCGACACTGACAGGTGTTCCCGTGCCGAGGATCAAGGTCATCGTCTATATGATTTCTGCCCTTTCGGCGGGGGTTGCCGGCATCATTCAAACCGGCTGGCTCGGCGCCGTCACTACAAACATCGGCGCCGGGATGGAGCTTCAGGTCATTGCCGCCGCGGTTATCGGCGGCGCCAACCTGGCCGGCGGCGTCGGCACTGCCTTTGGAGCCTTGGTCGGCGCCGCACTCATCGAGGTCATCCGTAACAGTCTTGGCCTGCTTGGCATCAACGCGTTCTGGCAGGGCTGCTTTATCGGCGGGGCAATCGTGCTCGCCGTCCTTTTCGACCGGCTTCGCAACTTGCGCCAGGGCGAGTAGACGAATCCGGCCCTTAAGAGACATCTGCGGTTCGCGCCCGCGCCACGAACGACTGTACGTTCACGCAGTCTGACCTTGTTCAACCCGCTTTGTTGTCTGCCCGTTGCCCTTGAAAAAGTGCACCTTCGAGACATCGGCGGTGAGTCCTATTTGGATTCCCGCCTTCATGTCATGACCGTCGTGCAGGACGAGGCAATCGTGCCCATCCGGCAGTTTGACGTGGAGCAGCGTTACCGCCCCGGTATATTCACAAAGCCCGACGGTTCCGCGCAGCGTCCCGTCTCGAGGCTCCACGACGCTCAGATGCTCCGGCCTTACCCCGATGGTCTCGGCTGCGGCATCCATTGCCGTTGCGCCTGTCAGCAAAGGCGCGATAACTGCAGGGAGCAGGTTCATTTTTGGGCTTCCGATGAATTGCGCCACGAAGGTATTTGCCGGCCGCTCGTATAGGTCCCGAGGGGAGCCGACCTGCTCGACGCGGCCGTCGCGCAGAACCACGATCTTGTCGGCGAGCGTCATCGCTTCGATCTGGTCGTGCGTTACATAAATCATCGTCGTGGAGAGCCGCTTGTGTAGAGCGGCGATTTCAGAGCGCATGTGCACGCGCAGCTCTGCATCGAGGTTCGACAGCGGTTCGTCGAACAGGAAGACATCAGGATTTCCGACGATGGCGCGGCCGATCGCAACGCGCTGCCGCTGACCGCCGGAAAGCTCGCGAGGGTAGCGATCGAGCAATGCTTCGAGCTTCAGCGTGGCGCTAGCTTCATCGACACGCTTCTGACGCTCCTGTGCCGGAACTTTGCGGACCTTCAGCCCGAAACCCATATTGTCCCGGACGGTCAGGTGCGGATAGAGGGCATAGGATTGGAAGACCATGGCAACACCGCGTTTCGAAGCCGGCACTTCGTTGACCACCCGGCCGCCAATCGCAAGTTCACCGCCGCTGAGATATTCCAGCCCCGAAATCAGCCGCAGCAAGGTGGACTTACCGCAGCCTGACGGACCGACGAATACGACGAATTCGCCCGGATCGATCCTCAGATCGACGCCGCGGATGACCTCGACGGCGCCGAGGCGTTTTTCGATGCCTTTAAGCGATACACTGCTCATGAACGAAAATTCCTCATCCCTTCACGCCTGATAGCGCAAAACTTTCGATGATCTGCCGCTGGGCGATCAGATAGACGATCAGGATCGGCACCACGGCAAGGCTGGTAGCGGCAAGCTGCAGGTTCCACAGCGGCAAGCCGTAGCTGTCGTTGAAGTTCGACAGGGCCAAAGGCAGCGTGAACATGTCGAGCGAGCTCAGAAAGATCAGCGGCTCCAGGAACAGGTTCCACGAGAACAGAAAGGTGATGATGGAAACCGCAGCCAGGGCCGGACGCGCCATCGGCAGCGCTATCTTCCACCAAACGCCGAAGCGTGAGAGGCCGTCCATCTTGCCGGCTTCTTCCAACTCCTTGGGCAGGGCCAGGAAATATTGGCGCATCAGGAACGTTGCCATCACCCCATGAGGGCCGAAGGTGGGCAGCAGGATCAGCGGCCAATGAGTATCCACCAAACCAAACCAACGCATCAGGAAGAAGTTCGGAATGATCGTCACTTCCTCCGGCACCATGAGCGCCGAGATCAGAAAGAGCATCAGCAGCGCCGCACCGGCAAACCGCATGCGCGCCAGCGCATAGCCGGCCATGGACGAGATGACGAGGGTGAGCGCCGTCACCACGATCGCGATGTAAAGCGAGTTGAAATACTGCCGCGCGAACGGCTGGTATGTGAACACTTCGACGAAATTCTGCCAGCGCCAGACGCGCGGAACAAGCGTCGGCGCGCCGAATATCTCGGTCACGCTCTTGAAGCCGGCAGACACCATCCAAACGAATGGGAAAACAAAAGGTATGGCGGCGATCAGGAGCGCGATCGTCCAGCAGGCGCGGTAGAGGATCTGGATTTGGCGCTGGGTCACTCCGATCCCTTTCTCCGCAGCATCACCTGCACCAGGGTCAGCGCCATGATCATCACGAACATGATCATCGCGAGCGCCGAGGCATAGCCGACATTGAAGAACTTGAAGCCCTGCTGGTAGATGTAGAAGGCAAGCACCAGTGTGCCGTTTTCCGGGCCGCCACCGGTCATCTGGTATATGTGATCGAAGACCTTGAAAGAGCCGATCGTCGTGATGACCATGATGACGAGCGTGGTCGGCGCCAGCAACGGCCAGGTGATCATGCTGAAGATCTGCCGGCGTGAGGCGCCCTCCAGGCGCGCTGCCTCTTCGTAATCCCGGGGGATCGCCTGCAGCGCCGCAATGTAGAGGATCATGTTGAGGCCGACCATCTTGATGACGCGGGTGACGATGACCGCCGCCATGGCCCAGTTCGGTTCACGCAACCAGTTTGGACCAGTGATCCCGACCAGCGCCAGCACCTGGTTGATGAAACCGCCTTCTCCTTGCAGCAGAAATTTCCAGACGATCGCCCAGGCGATGGCCGAGGTGATGACGGGAGCGAAAAACACCGTGCGAAAGAACACGACCCCGAAGAACGGCCGGGAGAGGGCGAGCGCCAAAGCGAGCGCGAGCGCCATGTTGAGCGGCACGAGACCGATCGCGAAAATAACCGAATTGCGTACCACAAGCCAAAAGTCAGGGTTTTCGACGAGCGCATTCCGAAAATTGGCAAGGCCGATGAAGGTGGCCTGCTGGCTGAGCAGGTTCCATTCGGTCATTGAATAATAGACCACTGCGCACAGCGGACCGAGGAAGAAGATGAGGAACCCGATGAAGGTGGGGCTGACGAACAGCCACGCCTCCATCATCTCTCTCATCTTCAACGTCAGCCAGGTCTTTTGGCCGGTTTGAATGGAGTTATGAACGGTATCGGCCATCTTCGTTCTGATCAAAGCAGCGGCTGGATTGCCGCGCAGATGCCCTTGATGGCGGCATCGACATCGGCATCCGGCTTCCACAGGGCATCGACGCGAGGCGCCATGGCGGCAAGGATCTGGGGCGCTTTTTCGTTCGCCGAGACCACCCGGCCCTTTTCTATCGCGGCAGCCACATTCTTCATCATCTCGGGCGGCACGAGCTTGTTGCCGTTGATGAATGCATCGGCCTGCAGAACGCTCTTGCGGGCCGGCGGGAAGAACTGCGCCATGGTGGCGACGTTCTCCTTATTGGTCATATGCGCCACGAATTCTGCGGCGATTTCCGTATTCTTGCCTTGGGCGAACACAACAAGACCGGCCTGGCCGATGACGGGTGACTCACCACCTGGGCCGGTGGGCAACGGTGCGATGCCCCACTTGAAGCCGGCTTCCGCCATCTTCGAGGCGCGGGAAATCTGGTTGACCGTCATCGCCGAATTGCCGGAGAAGTAATCGCCCTGTTCGCCTGGCGGAACGATGGACTTGTCCTTGAAGACCATTTCATGCAGCTGCTTGACCGCTTTGACGGCTTCGGGCTTGTCGAAGCCGCATTCCTTGTTCGACCAGATATCGCCGCCATAAGCGCGGATTGGCGGCAGAAGGGCATGGGTCATGCGAGAGGCATAGCCTTCGCCATCCTTGAACTCGAAGCCCCATTTGCCGGGATTGGCTGCCGCGAGCTTCTTGGAGACTTCCTGGAACTTGTCCATGTTCCATTCGCCCTTGGCGGCGAGCGTCAGCGGATCTTCGAGCCCGGCTTTGTCGAACATGTCCTTGTTGTAGTAGATCATGAAAGGCGAGGTGGAGAACGGAATGCCGTAGACTGTTTCGTCCTTCTGCCAGAGGCCCATGGCCGGCTTCGAGAAATCGTCGAAATCATAGCCTTCCGCCGCCTTGAGCGTCGGGCCGAGGTCCATCAGAAGATTGGCGTTTTCGAAAGCCGGAGCGGCATCTTCCATCATCCAGGCTATGTCGGGAGCATTGCCGCCGGCGATCTGGAAGGTTAGTTTCTGCGTGTAGTCATTGACTGGCACGGTCTCGAACTTCACGTTCACGTCGGGATGCGTGGCTTTGAAGCTCTCCGCAATGCCATTCAGCATCTTCAGATGAGCCTCACTCCCGGTCCACACAGTCATGCGGAGATCCGTCGCGAAGACGGCAGACGTCGATATGCACAATGTCAACGCGGATGCTGCGATACCTGCAAATGCGGCCTTCATGGTTTCCTCCCTTTTTGGTCGTTTGCAATCAGCCTTCACCGAATGAATGCAAACGGCATTCGCCCCGAATTTGGCTGCAAGCTGCGGCGGATGGTCCGCCACATGATCTCGAAAACCTTGCCGCAGGCCGCTCACCCGACAGCGTGCGGAAGGCTCCCGGGCGCGTCTCCGATCGACCATCCTCCGTCGACCGGGATATTTGCACCCGTAATGTAGCTGGCAGCATCGCTGCACAAAAAAACAAACGCCCCCACCAGGTCCTGCGGCTGGCCCGGTCTACCAATAGGGATCTTGGCGGCAACCGCTTCGCGGAACGCCGGGTCGCCGTAGCGCGCGGAATTGGCCTCGATCTCGATCGCACCCGGCGAAACCACATTCAGCGTGACGCCGCGATGGCCGGTTTCGCGCGCAATCGACCTGATCGCGGTCAACTGCGCCGCCTTGAGCGATGCATAAACAACCGTTTCCGCCCGCGGCCGCACCGCCATGATACTGCCTGTGGCGACGATCCTGCCCCAGCCCCGCTCGGCCATCGGTGGAACCAGCTTTGCCGTCAGCATCAGCAGCGCCGAGAAATTCGATGCCACATGGGCGCTGACATGCGCCTCATCGAATTCCTGCCAGGGCCGCCGATGTTCGATGGCGGCATTGGCAATGAGGATATCGATCGGGCCGTGTGTTTTGAGCACATCATCGGCAAAAGCCTGCGTCGCACGCCCGTCGGTGAAGTCTGCTTCCAGTACCGGCGCTGTGCCGCCGGTCGCCCGGGCCACCTCACTCGCGCCCTTCTCATTACCGAAATGATGCAGGATCAGTTCCGCTCCATGCTCCGCAAGGCCAAGCGCAACAGCCCGGCCAATGCCGGAACTGGCGCCGGTTACCAGCACCCGCCGGCCTTTCAATGAGAAGCGCGCGGCGCTCATCGCTCGGTATCTTTCAGCTTGTCGGCCACCTCGAGCGAGGCAATGTCGGCAGCTTCGAAATGCTCCCGGATTTTTTGCTCGGCGAGGTCGGCATCGCCAGCTGCAATTGCGTCGTAGATCGCCTGATGCCGTTCAATCGTTGCCCGCCAGTCAGCGTCGCTGCGATTGGCGCGACGTGAAAACAATTCCGACACCTCGCGCTGCACGGAACGCATGCTCTCCATGTGCACACGGATCATGTAATTACCCGTCGTCATGGCAAGGCCAAGGTGAAACAGGATGTCGGCGGCGGTAAAGCTGGAGGGCTCCTGCACGGAAGCCTGCATGCCCGCCAATCCCTGCCGCATGATATTGAGACCTTCCGGATCGCGGCGTTCGGCGGCGAGCCGGGCAATTCCCGTCTCGACGACGCGGCGCATCTCATTGGCTTCGCGCAGCCGCTTGAGACTGGAGCGGACCGCGTAGCCGTAGATTTTATCCATCGAGTCGCCGCTCAGCGCCTTGGCGCGGGCGACCTTGCCTTGCTGGGTGAAGATCAGCCCGGCTGCCGTCAGCTGGCGAAGCGCCTCGCGGGCGATAGGCTTCGAGACGCCGAACTCCCTGGCGATCTCCCCTTCGGGCGGCAACGGCTCGCCAGGCGAGATGCGCCCGTCAAAGAGCGCGGCGGCAATCGCATCGGACACTCCATCCGCCAACCGCGAAGGGTTTGGCGGCTTGGCGGTGAAAACGGGTTTCCTTTCGGGAATTTCACTCATCTCGATCCTCATATTCACAAAGCTAACACGCAGTTTCCAACTTAGCAACTAGGTTTATCAGTTGCCAAGTCACCGACATCTAGCTAGGAATAACAGACACGCCCGAAAGCAGCGAGCAAAACCCGGAGCAACGAGCAAAACATTGGGAACGAAAGAGCCGATGGATTCTGTGCAACGTTCGACCGGACCGGCGATCCTCATTTCAGATGTCGTCGCCCATCCGCTCAGCCAGACGCTGCCCAAACCGACCGTCACGTCCTGGGGCACCTATCACAAGGTCTCGATGGTTCTCGTCGAGGTGCGCACTGATGCCGGCATCGTCGGCGTCGGTGAGGCTCTGGCCCGGTTTTCGCCCAAGGCTTATGCGGAGCTGATCGAAACCTCGTTAAAGCCACGGCTGATCGGACAGGACGCACGCAACATCGGCGCGCTCTGGCAATCCATGCGGCGCTCGCTCTCAGGCCGCGCCGGCGGAATGCTGATCGAGGCGATCGCAGGCGTCGACATTGCGCTGTGGGACATCATGGGCAAGGCCGCCGGCATGCCGATCGCCAAGCTGCTTGGCGGCATCGGCCGGGAAACGATCGAGGTCTATGCCGCCGCCGTAAACTGGGTCGACGATGCCAAGGCGGATCGGGAACTGGAGCGCTATATCGGCGAGGGATTCCCGCGCATCAAAGTCAAGATGGCCAATCCCGTCAGGGAAGCCTGCCGGCGCATCGACCGGCTGCGCAAACGCGCCGGCGACGATATCGAACTCTGTGTCGACGCCAACTGGGCCTATGATCTGGACCAGGCGATCGAAGTCGGCAGGGCACTTTCGGCCAACGGCTACTTCTGGTTCGAGGAGCCGCTGGCGCCGGAAAATGAGCAAGGCTACGAAGAACTTCGCAAACGCTGCGACGTGCCGCTCGCAGCCGGAGAGAGCAACTTTACCGCCGATCAGGCGCAGCGTCTCGTCGCCAACCGCACGCTTTCAGTCCTGCAGCCAGATGTCGCGCGTGCCGGCGGCATATCCGAAACGCGGCGCATGGCCGACTATGCCGCCCTCCACGATGTGGGCTACGCCCCGCATATCGGCATGTCCGGCATTATCTGCGAGACGGCCAGCGCGCATCTGGCGGCCGCCCTTCCGAATTTCCGGGTGATGGAATGCGAGTGCGATCTTAGCCCCTTCAAGCGCGACCTGACCGATCTGGCGCCCGGCTGCCTGCGCCAGAAGAATGGCCAGCTCGACGTGCCAACACGGCCGGGTCTCGGCATCGAAATCAATTGGGACGCCATCAAACGGCTCCACGTACAGTGAGGTCAACGCTAGAATGACGACATCAGCCCCCTCTTCCATAGCCGACATGATGGAAGCCATGAGGCTCGCCATGCTTCGTGCAGATCCGGCGCTCAGCCGTTTCGATCCTCTGCCGCGCATCCTGTCCTTTGACGACTTTTCGCGCGGGCATTGCGGCTGGTCACAGTTGGTCGGCAATTACGAGGACAGCCTCGACGTCATGCTGCCGGGCTTTGCCCAGCACTCGAGCGCCATGCTCTCAACTCTCGGACATTGGGATGCGGGATCCCACGGCGGCATGGATTCGTCCTATGCGCTCAAGATCGCCACAAAGGCAAAGCCCGGTGCCCAGAACGTTGCAATCAAGCGCCATACCTTCCGCAAGCGCGGGCCGATCCGCTTCGAGATTTTCTTCACGTTCAAGCCGGAGGCGACGGAACTGAAACTATCGGAAACCGACGTGCGATCGATCGGCTTCCTGTTCGACCTGCAATGCGGCGATCGGGACGGAAATGGCGAGCGGGTCATGCCGCATCTGCGCTTTCTCAATGCACTCGACGGCAAGCACTTGCAGAAATGGCAGTACAAGCGTGAGACCACGTCCTTCACAGCCATCGGCCGGGAAGACAAGACCGTAAGCCACTATCACCTGGCGCCGGAAGGCTGGCTGGACTTGCCGGATGGTGAACAACGGCTCTGCTACAACGAGATCCCGACGAAGGTGAACTGGAGCTATATGCGCTTCGATTTCGACCTCGCCTCCATGAAGGCTTCCGGCTTGCAATGCAACGACCGGAATTTCGACGTATCCGGCTTCGAGTCGATCCGGATTCCGGCGATGAAAAATCTCTGGTGCATGCTGAACTTCTGCCTGTTCGCCGAGACGGATGTCGCAAAACGTGCCTTTCTCTACGTTGATTCCATCTGCATTTCAGGGGATTTTTGATGCTTCCCGAAAACATCACGGCGGTGATAACCCGCAATGAGCGCTGGAGCGGTGACGCCGCGAGCGAACCCTATGAGGCCGGCTGGGCGCATGAAGCCGTGTTCTTTATTCGGGCATTGAAGCCTCCCGTCGGCACTGTACCCAAGGGCTGGGTGGAGATCTCGCCTGACGGCATGCACTGGGTTCGAGAAGGAACGGAATTCGTCATGCCGGGCGAACAGGACGGCATTGCCGTGGCCCGGCTCAACGCCTTCGGCAATTGGCTGCGCGTTGCAACCCGCTTTGCCGATGGCGCTGAATGCACCGTGCTCGTGACCCTTCATCTGAAGGCTTGATTTGAGAAACGCGGGTATCGCTTCCGCGCTTTCTCCTTCCGTCAGCCAAGATAGGCGCCCTGGGCCAGAAGTTCCCTGCGCAAATCCGCGTAGTCGACATGCCGGGGGCTGGCCCTGTTGCCGACCGAAAGTGCTGCGGCAACACCGGCCGCCTGGCCGAGCGCAAAGCAGGGCGGCATGACACGAATGGCGCTGAGCGCCTCATGCGTCGCCGAAACCGCGCGGCCGGACACCAACAGGCCTTCATGAATGCGCGGCAGCATGACCCGGTAAGGTATCTGGTAGATATTGGCGGCATCGAGCCCCGCGCCACCGGTACCACCGCCCGAACCTGTGGGGTCGTGAATATCGAGCGGATAGCCGCACAACGCCACGACATCGTCGAAGGCGCGGCCGGAATGCAAATCTTGCAGCGTCAGTTCGTAAGCGCCGTCGATCCGTCGGGTTTCCCGCACACCGATCTGAGTTGCCGTGTCCCGCAGCTCCACCTGTTCGAAGCCGGGCAGGTTGTCGCGGAAGAAATCGAGCAGCGCCACGGTCTGCTCCCGACCTTCGACCTCGGCAAGTGAGAGCTCAAGGGCGTCAGCCCCATTGCGGCGCAACACGCGGCCGGTATTGATGCGCCAGACGCCCGGTTCCATGGTTTTGTATAGGCCGATGCCGCGGCGAGGCGCGGGAAAGCGGCCCTCTGCCGTCGCCTTGGCGACGATCGAGGCGAAAGGCCGAAAGTCCTGCGGATGCGCGCGGATGTAATCCTCCACCACCTGGTCGTCGACGTTCTGCACGCGGAAGAACAGTGTCTGCGGCTGGGAAAGGCCGTCGCTTTCCCGCCCCTGGCGGGTATGGACACCGGCATAATGGGCGACATCGCCGTCGGCCGAGCAATCGACGACGACCTTGGCACGAGCGCTCCTCAGCCCGCCCTTGCCGGCGCAAACGACTCCGAGCACCCGGGGATTGTCCGCATCATGGTCATCAACGATCGCATCGACGACCATGGTGTGCAGCAACAATTCCACTCCTGCCTCGACGCACATGCGCTGCGCCGCGACCTTTGCCGCCTCAGGCTGGAAAGGGGTCACCTTGTCGTGGCCGTAGACGATGAAGCCGCAATAGGCCGAACCTGCCGGGATCGTGCTCGGATGCAACGCGCCGCCGAGCGCCATCATCCGCTGAACGAATTCTTCGTAGATGCCGCGGATCAGTTGCTGGCTGCCGTCGAGCGAATAGGAGGTCATGCAGGGGCCGACGAGGCCCGCCGTGAGGTTGCCGCCGAGGAAGCCGTAGCGCTCCACAAGGCGTACCCGCACGCCAAGACGTGCCGCCGCGACCGCCGCCGATAATCCCGATGGTCCGCCCCCGATGACGAGCACATCGACATCATCGAGTTCGGGAATATCGGCCGAATAGGCGTAACGGCGAGCTGTCTGCTGCATAGTTTTATCCCCTCCCCGGCCTAGCGGAACATCGATCCGCCGTCGACATCAAGCGCGGCGCCGTAGGTAAAGCTGGCTGCATCCGAGCACAGGAACATGATTGCCGCCGCCATATCCTCCGGCCGCCCCATGCGCCGCATCGGCAGATTGCCGGCGATGCGGTCCTTCAGCGACTGGTCAATATGGGAGTGCATCGGGGAATCCGTCGGTCCGGGGTTCAGCGCGTTGATGCGGATCTTCTTGCCCGCAAGTTCCCGCGCTACCGACTTGACCATCGACAAGGTTCCTGCTTTCGATGCCGCATAGGCGGTATCGGCGATCAGCCCGCCGCCGCCATGCACGCCGGCATCCGAGGCGATACAGACGATGTTGCCGCCATCGGTGTTGTCGAGCATGCGTTTGACCGCCGCCTGCACGACGAAGAAGCTGCCGAGCAGATTGACATTGAGCACGCGATGCCAATGCGCCCAATCCTGCTCGAATATACGCTTGGCTGTGATGATCGCTGCACACGTCACAACGTTATCGAGACGCGCCAGATTGGCGTCACAATAATCGAAGGCCTTGTCGATGCTTTCCTGATCGCTGACATCCACCGTCACGGTGTGAACGGCCCCGCCGCCATTGCGCAGCTCCGCACCATAGCGCTCCAGCCCCGCCTCATCACGATCGGCCATGACGACTTCCGCGCCCTTGCTGGCGAAGGCCCTTGCAGTTTCTAGACCCATTCCGCTCGCTGCGCCCGTGATAAGCACGCTTCGGCCCGCAAAACTATCGTTGGAAAAAGTAGCATAGGTCCCAAGCATCGTCGCAGCCTCGTTCATTAAGGGCAGCGCAACAACCAGTCAGCAGGCTCGCCTTCCCATCGCTAGCAACGTAGCAACTATGTTATATAGTTGTAAAGCGCAATGTGGAGGCGATACGCTGTCTGGAAGCGGAGTTTCGCACGGTCTCACGCAGGACGGTGGAATAACTCGTTGATCGCGCTGCATCGATCGGTGCGATCAATGCCGTCATGGCGAAACCAATGCGCTCGCTGCAGCGATTTCTAACGTCAAATCTCTCTTGTCGTGCCACTTGGCAAAACAGGAAAGCTCCGGCCGCTTCACCGGTCCGAAAGCGCGCGCTTCGCAAGCGACCTTCGCCACATCCGGACCGGCCTGGTTTGCTCCGCCAATGACAATAAACTTGTGAAAAATCCGATATTAGGGCACAATTTGTGAACGCATCGGAATTTGCGGCGCAATCTCAAATCCGGCCGTCTCGCGCCGGATAGCAGTTCGCGTCGGAGGGTCGGCGTCGATGGATCAGGGGTTCTTTCTTCTGTTCGCTACGGTGTCCGTGATCACGGCCCTGACGGTGGTCTTGGCCCGAAATCCGGTGCACAGCGCATTGTCGCTGATGGCGTGTTTCCTCAACATCTCGGCAATCTTCGTTATGCTCGAGGCGCCGTTGCTCGCGGTCATCCAGATCTTCGTCTATGTCGGCGCGATCATGGTCCTGTTCCTGTTCGTGATCATGATGATCGATGTACGCGAAGCGGTGTTGCAGCGGTTCTTGCCGGGCGGCAACCTGCCAGCCATGGTGCTGCTCATCCTGCTTGGGATCGAGATGCTTGTGCTGGTGCTCTGGACCGACCGCTTTTCGATCACGGAGCCCGCTGCCATGAGCGGCGGCGATCAGACCAGGCAGCTCAGCACGACACTTTTCGCCGACTATCTCCTGCCGTTTGAAGCTGCGTCCGTCATCCTTCTGGCCGCCCTGGTCGGCGCCATCGTGCTGGCGCGGAAGGAGCAGGGATGATGGTTCCGCTCTCGTGGTACATTCTACTCGGAGTGGTCCTGTTCGTGATCGGAGCAGCTGGCGTGCTGGTCAGGCGCAATATCCTGGTCGTGCTGATGTCGCTGGAGCTGCTGCTCAACTCGGTCAACATCAATTTCATCGCTTTCGGGCGTTACCACGGCGATTTCCGCGGGCAGATCTTCGCGATCTTCGTCATCGCAATCACAGCGGCGGAAGTTGCCGTCGCCCTCGGTATCCTGGTCGCCCTCGTGAGGAACAAATCCACCCTCAAGGTCGACGAAGTGACCATGATGAAAGGATAGCGGCTTTGGACCCGGTGATATCGATCCGGCCGCTGCTTGCCGTCGCCATAGCAGGCCTGGCGGCCCTTGCCGTTCTCCTTCTGCACAACCGCGAGAAGCTCCGCGATATCGTCTCGCCGCTCGCTGCAATCGTCATGTTCGCGATTGTCGCCTCGATGGCGCCCACGGTGTTGGCGGGCGGGACGGTCGAATTGCGCCTGTTCGAGATTTTGCCGGGGATAGACTTCGCTTTCCGGGTGGATGCGCTCGGCATGGTATTCGCCACCGTCTCGTCGCTCCTGTGGATCGTGGCGGCGATCTATTCCATCGGCTACATGCGCCACTTGAACGAGCATGCGCAGACTAGGTTCTTCGCTTGCTTCGCCACCAGCCTCGCGGCGGCCGTCGGGGGCGCCTTTTCCGCCAATCTATTCACGCTGGTGATCTTCTACGAGATGCTTAGCCTCGTGACCTATCCGCTTGTTTACCACCACGAGGATGAACAGGGATGGGCGGGCAGCCGCAAGTACCTCGTCTATTTGATGGGCGCGTCGAAAAGCCTGCTTCTCGCCGCGCTGGCGCTGACCTACCACATTGCGGGGTCGTTCGATTTTGTGTCGGGGGGCCTGCTGGCAAGGAGCGATGCTTCTGCCGCGATGCTGACGGTCGTCTATTTCTGCTACCTTTTCGGTTTCGCCAAGGCTGCGGTAATGCCGATGCACGCCTGGCTGCCTGCCGCGATGGTGGCGCCGACACCGGTCAGCGCGCTCCTGCATGCAGTGGCCGTGGTCAAGATGGGCGTGTTCTGCGTGCTGCGGGTGGTGTTTCACGTTTTCGGCACGGGGCTGGTGGGCGGGCTTGGGCTGGGCATCGCCACGGCCTATCTGGTCTCCTTCACGATCTTGATGGCGTCCGTCTATGCGCTGACGCGGGACGACCTGAAGGCGAGGCTCGCCTATTCGACGGTCAGCCAGCTCTCCTACGTCGTTCTGGGCGCGGTTCTGTTGTCGCCCGTCGCGATGGTCGGCGGCATCGTCCACATTGCGGCGCATGCGTTCTCGAAGATCACCCTCTTCTTCTGCGCCGGCTCGATCTTTTGCGCATCGGGAAAGCGGAATATCAGCGACATGGCCGGCATCGGCCGCAGGCTGCCTTGGACGATGGGTGCTTTTTTCGTCGCCTCGCTGAGCATGATCGGGGTGCCGCCGACCGGGGGCTTCGTCAGCAAGTGGTATCTGGCGCGGGGCTCGGTGGAGGCGGGCGAAATTGCGTTCCTGGTCGTGCTCCTTGCGAGCTCAGTCCTGAACGCAGCTTATTTCCTGCCTGTCAGCTATGCCGCCTTTTTCGGGACGGAAGCGCAGGAGAGCCCGGCGACGGTCCGCGAAATTCCGATGATGACGATCCCGCTGGTTGCGACTGCCATCTTGTCGGTGTCGATGGGCATCTTTCCCGGCTATTTCCTCGCCCTGGCGGAAGGAGTTGTCAGATGATCAAGCGTGTCGTCGACTTCTTTGGTGACGAGGAACATGCAAACCAGCGCCGCCGGCTGTTCTATCTGGTGCTCGTTCTGACCGTTATCTCCGACTTTCTGGTCCACCGCGAACACGCAGAATACCTCTGGGACCGCCTGCCGGGCTGGTCGGCCGCCTACGGCTTCTTATCCTGCGTGCTGCTGATTTTCGTTTCCAAGTTCCTTGGCCACCGGGCTGGGCTCATGCGGCGCGAGGACTATTATGACTGACTTCGTCCATCCCGCCCTGCTGTTCATTCTCGGCGCCCTGCCGATCCCTTTCCTGAACGGATCGATCCGCAAAGCCTATCTGCTGCTGATCCCGGCGCTGGCGATCCTCGCCGTGCTGACGATACAACCGGGAAGCTACGGCGCGACGCAGTTCGTCGGGCAGGAAATCCTCATCGCCAAGGTCGACAAGCTGAGCATCGTCTTCGCCACCGTTTTCACCATCATGGCGCTGATTGGAACGGTCTATGCGCTGCACCTGCCTCGCCCCGGCCAGCATGTCGCTGCATTTGTCTACGTCGGCAGCGCCCTCGGCGTCGTGTTCGCCGGCGACTACTTGACGCTCTACCTGTTCTGGGAAGGCATGGCGTTTGCCTCTGCCTACCTGGTCTTCGCCGAAGGCGGCCGACAGGCGATCGCCGCCGGGTTCCGGTATCTCATGGTCCATTTCACTGGCGGCGTCGTCCTACTTGGCGGCGTCATTCTCTACGGGCTCTCGACTGGCTCGCTGCTCTTCGGCCCGATCGCAGGCGAGATGGGCGTCGGCGCTTACCTGATCCTTGCCGGGTTCATGCTCAATGCCGCTGTGCCGCCGCTCAACGCCTGGCTGACCGACGCTTACCCGGAGGCGACGGTCACCGGCGCGGTGTTCATGAGCGCCTTCACCACCAAGACCGCCGTCTATGTGCTGGCGCGGGCGTTTCCGGGAACTGAACTTCTCGTTTGGCTCGGTACCGCGATGGCGCTCTACGGCGTCGTCTACGCGGTGCTGGAGAACGACTGCCGGCGGCTACTGGCCTATCACATCGTTAGCCAGGTGGGCTACATGGTGGCGGGCGTCGGCATCGGCACCGAGATGGCGGTGAACGGGGCCACCAGTCATGCTTTCGCACATATCCTCTACAAGGCGCTCTTGTTCATGGGTACTGGGGCGGTGATTTACGTCACCGGCCGGCGCAAGCTCACCGAGCTTGGTGGGCTCTACAAGACCATGCCGGTGACCGTGGCGCTCTACATGGTTGGCGCTTTCGCGATTTCGGCATTTCCATTCTTCTCGGGCTTCGTCACCAAGTCGATGGTGGTGGCCGCCGCCGGGCAGGATCACCGCGCGCTGGTGGTGTTGGCACTGACGATGGCGTCGGCGGGGACATTCCTCCACACCGGTCTCAAGCTCCCCTATTACATGTTCTTTGGCACGGACCGGAAGCTGGAGGCGCGGGAGCCGCCCCGCAACATGCTGGTTGCGATGGGCATGGCGGCGGTGCTCTGCATCGCGATCGGCGTCGTCCCGCAGCCGCTTTACGCACTTCTACCCTATCCGGTCGACTTCGAGCCCTACACCGGCGTCCATGTCACCGAGAGCCTTGGCGTGCTGATGTTCACCGCCTTGGGTTTTGTCATATTCCTCAGGGCACTCGACCCCGAGAACACGATCAGCATCGACACCGACTGGTTCTACCGCAAGGGCGCGCGGGTCTTCATGTGGATCGCCGGAAAACCGCTGACGCGCTACGAGAAGACGGTGAGTGAGGTGTCCGAGACCGCGGTTCTGCCTTTCCTGCATGGGGCGGCGCGGGCGGGACTGTGGATTGATCTCGCCGGTGTGGATGCCATCGTGAATGGCGTCGCCCGGGCGATCCTGAATGGTGGCGGGACGCTGCGGCGCCTCCAGACCGGCGTCGTGACCCATTACGCGCTGGCGATGATCGGTGGTGTGATCGCAGCCACTGTCGTCTTCGCCGTGGTGTGGCGGTAGGGGGCGTGATGGGATTGCCGCTACTCAGTCTCATCGTATTCACGCCCGTCGCCGGGGCAGCGGTTCTGATGTTTCTGCGCAGCGACGATGCGGTGCGGTGGACCGCGCTGGCCGTCACCATCCTCGATCTCGCTCTCTGCATCGCCATGCTGGCGAGCTTTGACACCACGACCCACGCGATGCAGTTCACCGAGAAGCGCCTATGGGTGCCCGCGCTCGGGATCACTTATGCGCTTGGCATCGACGGGATAAGCGCGCTCTTCGTTTTCCTGACCGCTCTGCTGGGCTCGATATGCGTGCTCGCCTCGTGGGTCGCGATCGACCGCAAGGTGAAGGCGTTCATGGTCAGTCTGCTCTCCATGCAGACGCTGATGCTGGGGGTGTTCTGCGCGCTCGACCTGTTCCTGTTCTACGTCTTCTGGGAGGCGATGCTGATCCCGATGTACCTGATCATCGGCGTCTGGGGCGGCGAAGGCCGGGTCTATGCGGCGTTCAAGTTCTTCCTCTACACGCTGGCGGGCAGCCTCCTGTTCCTCATCGGTGTCATCGTGCTCTATTTCAACGGCGGCGAGACCTTCGACATCGTCACGCTGACAGCGCAGGATTTGCCGTTCCCGGTCCAGTCCTGGCTGTTCTTCGCCTTCCTGATCGCCTTCGCCGTCAAAGTGCCGATGGTGCCGGTCCATACCTGGCTGCCGGACGCCCATGTACAGGCGCCGACGGCAGGCAGCATCATCCTTGCAGGGGTGCTCCTGAAGATGGGCGCCTACGGGTTCCTGCGGTTCTCGCTGTCGATGCTGCCGGAGGCGTCGGTGTATTATTCGACGCTGATGCTTTCGCTTTCGGCGCTTGCGATCGTCTACGGCGGGTTGCTTGCGCTGGCGCAGGACGACCTGAAGAAGCTGGTGGCCTATTCCAGCATCAGCCACATGGGCTTCGTGACGCTGGGGATTTTTGCGCTGAACCTCCGCGGGCTCGAGGGCGCCATCCTGCAAATGTTCAATCATGGCGTAACGACCGGCGCGTTGTTCCTGTTCGTCGGCCTGATCTACGAGCGGACACACACGCGAAGCATTGCAGATTACGGCGGGCTGATGAAGGCGGCGCCGGTCTATACGGCATTTCTGGCGCTGTTCACTCTGTCGTCAATGGCGCTGCCGGGGACGAATTCGTTCGTGGGCGAACTGCTGGTGCTGTCGGGCGGTTTTGCGGCCAACCTCGCCATCGGCGCGCCCGCCGTTTTTGGCGCGTTATTGGGCGCGGCCTATCTGCTTGGCATGTACAGGAAAGTCGCGCTAGGCCCGGCCAGCGTCGGTGTCCGATTCAAGATACGCGACGTGAACGCCCGCGAGATGGTCGCGATCCTGCCGCTGGCCGTCTTCGTGCTTTGGGTCGGGCTATATCCGAAACCCTTTCTCAACATTATCGACGTCTCGGTGAAGCATCTGCTGGCTCAGGCGCATGATAAAGGGAGCGGCCAATGACTGCCGCAGCACTTTTCCAGTCGGCTCTCGCAAGCCTGCCCGAGATCGTGGTGATCACTGGAGCCTGCATCCTTTTGATCCTGGGACAGCTTGTGCGCAAGGGCCAGGAACATTTCCTTGTCTGGGCCTCCGTCGCGGTCGTGCTGATTGCCGCCATGGCGACACTCATGCTTTCGAGCGAGGTGCGGCCGGCCTACACGAGCATGTTCATCGCCGATCGCTTCGCGGTCTTCTTCAAGTTCGTGTTCTACCTGGCCACCATCCTGACATTCCTCCTTTCGCGAAAATATGCGGAAATCGAAGGGATCGGGAGCAGCGAATACTATGTCCTGCTGCTCTTTTCGCTGTCGGGAATGATGATCATGGCTTCGGCGACCGATCTCCTCTCGATCTATGTGGGCCTCGAACTGATGGTGCTCTGCACCTATGTGCTGACCGGTTTCCTGCGGCGAGAGCGGCGGTCGAACGAAGCGGCGCTGAAATACGTGATCCTTGGCGCGGTCTCGACCGGGATTTTCCTCTACGGCGTTTCGTTGATGTACGGGCTCACCGGCACGACGCAACTGGACGGGATGGCTGCGGCTGTGACCGACGACCCGCTCGATCCGGGATTGCTGCTGGCAGAGGTCTTCATCGTCGCGGGGCTGGTCTTCAAGGTCGGCGCGGTGCCGTTTCATATGTGGGTGCCGGACGTCTACGAAGGCGCGCCGACGACGATCACCGCATTCATGTCGGTAGGCCCTAAGGCGGCAGGATTTGCGGCGATCCTGCGGGTGTTCCTCAACCCGCTGGTCGCGGCCTCGGACGTCTGGATCATCGTCGCGGTCATTGCGGTGGTGACGATGGCGCTCGGAAGTTTCGTCGCGCTGGTGCAGGATAATTTCAAGCGCCTCCTGGCCTATTCCAGCATTGCCCATGCCGGGTTCGCCCTTTTCGGCGTGGTGGCCGGCGGCGCGGACGGAATCGCCAGCGTGATGCTCTACCTGCTGATCTACTCCCTCATGAATCTCGGTATTTTCGGCGCCGTCATCATGATGCGGAACGGCGATTTCTCAGGCGAGGTCATTGAAGATTACGCGGGTTTCGCCAAGTCGCATCCCGGTCTGGCGCTTCTGATGCTGCTCTATCTGTTCTCGCTGGCCGGCATTCCGCCGACGGCCGGGTTCTTCGCCAAATTCTACGTGCTGCTCGCGCTGGTCGAGCGAGGTTTCGTCATGCTGGCGGTGATCGCGGTGCTGCTGAGCGCCGTCGCCGCCTATTTTTACATCCGCATAGTCATGGTGATCTACATGCGCGAGCCGGAGAGGACGTTCGAGCCTGCGCTGACTCCCTGGGTACGCACCACGCTCGCCTTCACCGCCTTGGGCACCATCGGCATCGGCCTGTTTCCCGCGTGGTTTCTGCGGCTTGCTCAAAACTCGGTGTTTGGCGGCTGACCGATTGAATTTGCAATGATCTGCCCGACGGAATAAACTCGAAGCTCAAGAAAGGATTACCCAAGCCCTTTCCCGGGGCGACCGCATTACCATCCTGAACAGGGCGGTCGCGGCCTTAGGAAAGCTTTCAGTGGGTAACCGGTGCAGTGCGATATGGCTGCAATGGAATTCTTGCCGGTTCTTTTCATGGTCGCCGGAGTTGTTCTGGTGACAGGGGCGACGCTTTTTGTCTCCTCACTGCTGCGCCCGTCCAATCCCTATCCCGAAAAGAACATGCCCTATGAATGCGGCATGGACCCAGCAGGCGAGGCCGCCGGGGGCCGCTTTAGGGTGCAGTTCTTTATTCTCGCGATCCTGTTGGTCGTTTTCGATGTCGAGACGATGTTCCTCTTTCCCTGGGCCGTTGTCCTGAAAGACATCGGCCTCGTCGGTTATGTCGAGATGTTCGTCTTCATAGTGCTGCTTCTTGTGGGCTTCGCCTACGCCTGGCTGAAGGGAGCGCTGGAATGGGAAGCGTAAACAATTCGATCCGCGACAGCGTGCTGTTCACCACCGCCGAGAGCGTTATCAACTGGAGCCGAAAATCGGCGCTGTGGCCCGAGACCTTCGGAATTGCCTGCTGCGCCATCGAGATGATCTCGGCGGGGTGCGCCCGCTATGATCTCGACCGGTTCGGCGTGGTGTTCCGGCCTTCGCCGCGCCAGTCCGACGTGATGATTATCGCCGGCACCGTGACGCGGAAATTCGCTCCCGTCGTGCGCAGGCTTTATGACCAGATGCCGGAGCCGCGCTGGGTTATCGCAATGGGCACCTGCGCTATCTCGGGCGGGGTCTACAACACCTATGCGGTGGCGCAGGGAGCGGAGACCTTCGTGCCGGTGGACGTGCATGTGCCCGGCTGCCCGCCGCGGCCCGAGGCGCTGATGCATGGGTTCCTGCTACTTCAGGAGAAGATCAAAAAATCCCGAGCACTGGCCGGGACTCCTCTGGATCGAGTTGCAGCGTCATGAGTGTGGAGACGCCCCTCATCCGCACGACGATCACGGAGCGTTTCGGCGAGACAATCGACGATCTTGGCTTCGCGCATGGTGTACATGCCTTCGCCGCTCCGCCTGACACGATCGTCGAGCTTTGCCGGTTTCTGAAGGAACACCCGGCGTTGCGGTTCAACTTCCTGTCGGACATCTGCGGGGTCGATCATTATCCTGAGATGCCACGCTACGAGACGGTGTACCACCTCTATTCGCTACCGAACAAATGGCGCGTTCGCATCAAATGCCGCCTCGCCGATCCGCCGCGGGTCCCGTCTGTGACGGGGGTCTGGCGAACCGCCAATTGGCATGAGCGCGAAGCCTGGGACATGTACGGGATCAGGTTCGAGGGCCACCCCGATTTGCGCCGGATCTACATGTGGGAAGGGTTCGAGGGCTTCCCGCAGCGCAAGGATTTTCCGCTCCGTGGCTACAAGGACAAGCTGAACCCGTTTGGCGCCGAAGGCACGCCGCCGACGCAGCCCGACCTCGCCACCAAGAACATTCCATAAGGGAGGCCGCTCCACGCCGGGAACCTAAAATGACCGAAGTCACCGAACTGATCAGCCCGCAAGGCGAAGCGTTCGACACCAAGGAGGTGCTTCTCAATCTCGGCCCCCAGCACCCGAGCACGCATGGGGTTCTTCGGCTTGTCCTGGAAATGGACGGCGAGTACGTCAAGCGCGTGGATCCACATATCGGCTACCTCCATCGCGGCACCGAAAAACTGGCGGAGAGCTTCACCTACACCCAGATTTTTCCGCTCACCGATCGGCTCGACTACCTCTGTCCACCGTCGAACAACCTCGCCTTCGCGCTGGCGGTGGAGAAACTCCTCGGCATAGAAGCACCGATTCGCGCACAATATATCCGCGTGATGATGGCCGAGCTGGCACGGATCTCCGGCCATGTCTTGATCACCGGCGCGCTGCCGATGGACCTCGGCGCCATGACCGCCTTGCTCTACGCCATGCGGGAGCGCGAAATGATCATGGACCTCCTGGAAATGATCAGCGGTGCGCGCATGCACACGTCCTTCTGCAGGGTCGGCGGAGTGCGCGAGGACCTGCCTGACGGTTTCCTTCCCAAGATCAGGGAGTTCTGCGACATCTTCCCAAACCGGATCCGCGACTATGAGCGGTTGCTCGAAAACAGCCGGGTATTCCTGAAGCGCACGCAGGGGATCGGCGTGATCTCCGCCGAGGACGCCATCGATCTTGGCCTGAGCGGTCCGAACTTGCGCGCTTCGGGCGTCGACTGGGACATCCGTCGCGACGAGCCCTATGAGATCTATGACCGGCTCGACTTCAACGTCATCACGCGCGACGAGGGCGACTGCTATGCGCGCTGGCAATGTCGGGTCGAGGAAATGCGCGAGAGTGTCCGGATCATCGAGCAATGCCTCGACCAGATGCCCGAGGGGCCGTTCCAGATCGACATGCCAACAATCGCCTTCCCGGTGGACAAGGACAAGGTGCATTGCTCGATGGAAGCACTGATCCAGCATTTCGACCTGTCGGCCTATGGCTTCAAGGTGCCGAAGGGCGAGGTCTATTCGGCGATCGAGGCGCCAAAGGGCGAGCTTGGCTTCTATATCATCAGCGACGGGTCGCCAAAACCATTCCGCATGAAGGTGCGGGCACCCTCGTTCGTCAACCTTCAGGGACTGTTCGGGGTGACCAACGCCCGCTATCTGGCGGACATGATCGCCGTGCTCGGCAGTCTCGACCCGGTGATGGCGGAGGTGGACAAGTAGCAGGGATTTGAATGCAATGACCATGCGCGAAAAGATAAAAGAGGCAGCGGCGCGGTATCCCGACCAGCGCTCTGCGATCATGCCCGCGCTTCTGATCGCGCAGAGGGAGCATGGCCATCTGCCTGGTCAGGTGCTGGAAGAAGTCGCCGACACGCTCGGAGTCGAACGGATCTGGGTCTACGAGCTTGCGACCTTTTATTCGCTCTTCCATACCGAGCCGGTGGGCATGTTCCACCTGCAACTCTGTGACAATGTTTCCTGCATGTTGTGCGGAGCCGAGGATCTGCTGAAGCATCTGGAAACGGTGCTGGCGATCAGGAAGGGCGACACCACGCCGGACGGGCTGTTCACGCTTTCCTCCGTCGAGTGCCTCGGTGCCTGCGAGATGGCTCCGGTGATGCAGGTCGGCGACGATTACCATGGCGCCCTTGATGTCGCGCGGATAGATGCACTTTTGGAGAACCTGCGGGCTACGGCGGAACGGGTCGCGAGCATCGAGCCCTCTGCGCGACCGCAGGGAGAGTAGCGCCATGTTCGAGCCGGTTCTCCTCAAGAATGTCGCCGTGCCGGACAGTCACCTGCTGTCGACCTACGAGGCTGGCGGCGGCTACCAGGCACTGGCGAAGGCGCTGAGAGAATACACGCCTGACGAGGTCGTTAACCTAGTCAAACAGTCCAACCTGCGCGGTCGCGGCGGTGCCGGATTCCCGACGGGCATGAAATGGAGTTTCGTACCGAAGCAGGTCGACAAGCCGAAATATCTTTGCTGCAACGCCGATGAGGGGGAGCCAGGTACCTTCAAGGACCGGATCATCATGGAGCGCGATCCGCATCAGCTCATCGAGGGGCTGGCGGTAAGCGCCTATGCGATTGGGGCCAAAACCGCCTATGTCTACATCCGCGGAGAATATGTGACGGCCATCCGTCGCCTGGAGCAGGCGATCGCCGAGGCACAGGAAAAGGGTTATCTGGGAACGGGCATTCTGGGCTCGAATTTCGATTTCGCCGTCCACATCCATTGCGGCGCAGGCGCCTATATCTGCGGCGAGGAGACTGCCATGCTCGAGTCGCTCGAGGGCAAGCGGGCGCAGCCGCGATTGAAGCCGCCGTTTCCGGCCGTGGCCGGGCTCTACGCCAGCCCGACTGTGATCAACAATGTCGAGACGCTGGCCTGCGTGCCGCATATCGTGGCGCGGGGCGCGGACTGGTTCCGCGGCATCGGCCCGGACAAGAGCCCTGGCCCGAAGCTCTACTGCCTCAGTGGGCAGGTGCGCAAACCCGGCCTCTACGAGTTGCCGATGGGCATACCCCTGCGCGAGCTGGTCGAGGAACATGCCGGCGGGGCCCTGCCGGGACGCAAGATCAAGGCGGTGATCCCGGGCGGGGTCTCAGCGCCGGTCATCCCTGAGCACGGGCTGGACGTGAGGATGGATTTTGACTCGCTGGCTGCCGCCGGCTCGATGCTCGGTTCGGCCGGCCTTATCGTGATCGACGATAGCACCTGCATGGTCAAGGTCGCCACCAGGGTCATCGAGTTCTTCCACCATGAGTCCTGCGGCAAGTGCACGCCCTGCCGGGAAGGATTGAACTGGGTCGTGAAGGTCCTGCGCCGGATTGAAGGCGGGGATGGCGCACCCGGCGATCTGGAGCAACTGGAGATGCTCTGCAAGGGCATTTTCGGCAATACGTTTTGTGCCTTGGGTGACGGTGCAGCGATGGGATTGCGGGCAGCACTCGCGCATTTCCGAGATGAATTCGTCGCCCATGTCGAGGAGCGGAGGTGCCCGTTTCACTAAAGGAGTGTGCCGGACCAGGCTGTGAGGAAACCATGCTTAAAGTCACGATCGATGGACAAACGCTGGAAGTTGAGGCTGGCTCGACGGTGTTGCAGTCCGCCCTGCGTTTGGGCATCGACATCCCGACCTTCTGCTATATGAAGCGCCTGCCGCCGCTCGCCTCCTGCCGCATGTGTCTGGTGGAGATCGAGGGCCTGCGCCGGCTGCAGCCGTCCTGCGCCACTGTGGCCACCGATGGCATGGTCGTGCGGACGAACACGCCTCTGATCGAGGAAACGCGCTCTTCCATGCTCGACATGCTGCTCGCCAACCACCCCCTCGACTGCCCGATCTGCGACAAGGGCGGCGAATGCGAGCTCCAGGACATGGTAATGGCCTACGGCCCCCGCGAAAGCCAATTCCACGATGACAAACGTGTGTTCCACTCCGAGGACATTCGTTTAAGTCCGGTCATCATCATGAACGTCAACCGCTGCATCCAGTGCCAGCGCTGCGTCCGGATGTGTGAGGAGGTCGTCGGCGCGGTGGCACTGGGCACCGTCGAAAAAGGCATGGATACCGCCGTCACCGGCTTCGAGGGCAGTCTGGCGAGTTGCGATCAGTGCGGCAATTGCGTCGAGGTCTGCCCGGTCGGCGCGCTGATGAGCTTCCCCTACCGCTACAAGGCGCGCCCCTGGGATCTCGTAGAGACCGACACGGTCTGCCCGCATTGTGGCACCGGTTGCCAGCTGACGGTGGGCACGCGCAAGGGCGAGTTCATGCGGGTGCGCTCGAAGTGGGACGAAGGTGTCAACCACGAAACTCTCTGCGTGCGAGGACGCTTCGGCCTCGATTTCGTTGCAAGCCGGGACCGGATCAAGCAGCCAATGATCCGTCACGATGGCGCCCTGGTTCCGGTTTCCTGGGACGAAGCTGGGGACTATCTGCACCGGCGACTGTTGGCCGTCGAGAGCAAGGATGCCGGCGGGCTGGCCTCGCCTCGCCTGCCCAACGAGGTGCTTTATCAGTTCCAGAAGCTGATGCGAACAGTATTCCGGACCAACAACATTGATTGTTCGTCACGCTGGGCCGCGCCCTTCGATACGCTCGGCCCGCTATTGAGAACTTTCTACAGCCGCAAGCCACTGGAGGACCTAATCGGCAGCGACTGCGTGCTCGTCGTCGGAGGCAACATAACCGAGGAGAACCCGGTCACCGAATACCTGCTGCGGGACGGCGCGCGGCGGCGGCAGACCGGATTGCTCATGCTATCGGCGCGGCCATCGCGTCTGGACGCCGATGCCAGGGTGGTGGTTCGTGTGCCTCCGGGCGGAGAAGCGGCGAGCCTTGCGGCGGTAGTGGCCGGTCTCGTGGCGGCGGCTGGTCAGGCCTTGCCGGGCGGCGCTTTTGCGGACATCGATGCGGCAATCGGCAGGCCAGCGGCGGGCGCCGGCAGTGACGGGCCCGAGCGCCTGGCCGCCGCGCTCAGGGAAGGCCGCAGCGTCACCGTGCTTGTCAGCGTCGACCTCCTGAGATTACCCGAAGCGCGTGCGACGCTGCAGCAGCTCAACAACCTGCTGCACGTCCTCCGCCTGCTAGGCAAGGGCCCGGCGATGCAGTTTCTCTTCGACCGTGCCAACCAGATGGGCGCCTGGGACATGGGGGTCCTGCCGGCGGGTCTGCCGGGGCTGCGGGCGGTCGCCGATGACGCGGCGCGCGCAACTTTTGCACGAAACTGGGGCACCGAAATCCCGTCTGAACCCGGCGCGGATCTCGACGCCATGCTGGAGCTCTGCGTCGGTGGGCGGATGGGCGCGCTCTACATCGTCGGAACCGACCCCCTGGTCGCCTATCCCGACCGGGACTTCGTGACGCGGGCGCTTGGCGCCGCCGATCTCCTGATCGTGCAGGACGCGTTCCTCACGGATACGGCGGGCATGGCCGAGGTCGTCTTGCCCGCGTCGGGCTACGGCGAGGAATCCGGAACGTTCACCAACAATGAGGGCCGGATCCAGAATGTTCGCAAATTCCGTGAGCCCGTTTTCGAGGCGCGAGGCAATCTGGCGATTGTCGACTTCGTCGCGGCGCTACGCAACCAAGCGCTGCGGCCATCGACGCAAGCCGAAATTTTCGACGAGATTGCCCGGCTGGTTCCGGCCTATCAGGGGTTGACGCAGGACGGGCTTGCCGCCGACGGTGCATTCACCAAGGCAGTGCCAACATTACCGGCTGGCGTGTTCCTTGCGCCGCCGCCCGTTCCAACTGCAGCCGACCGGCTCATGCTGATCACCGGCGACTGCCTGTTCCACAACGGATATCTTTCCGAACGGTCGGACATCCTGAACACAGTCGCCAACGATCCCTATGTCGCGATGAGCGCGCAGGATACCGCGCAGCTTGGCCTGTCGGATGGCGATCAGGTGATCGTGCGTTCCGGCCAGGGCGAACTGACGGCGCAACTCAAGGTCGACAGGCGGTTTCCCAAGGGCCTCGTCTTCGTTCCGGAAAACTATAGAGCCTTGCGTCTCAACAGCCTGATGCGGCGGGGCGAATACCCATGCCCGGTGGAGGTCCAGAAGGTTCATGCCGCTCTTGAGCTCGACCGCACGGACCGGATCTGGCGTGGGGTCTGAAGATTTGGGATCGGGCATCGGAAGGCCCCCGGCATGCCGCCGTGTCCCAGCGTCTTTACATCGATCTGGCGACGTCAGTGATACCTGGTCCCGCAGATGTAATCCTGCAGATCCTGCTCTGTACGCTGCGCTTCGTCGAGCCTGTGTTTAACCACGTCCCCGATACTGACCACGCCGGTAACCTCGTTCCCGTCCATGACCAGCACATGACGCGTCCGTCGATTGGTCATGATCCCCATCGCGACGGGCAGCAAATCCTGTGTCGAACAGGTCGCCACACTGCGGTTCATGATGTCAGCGGCCCGCATCATCGCCGCCTCGGCCCCGTATTCCGCCACCGCATTGCAGCAGTCCCGCTCCGACAGCGTACCGAGGTATTTGCCGTTCGATCGGCTGACGACGACGAAGCCGATATTGTTGTCTCGAAACAGCCGCAGTACCTCCACCATCGTCTGATCGGGAGCAACTGTGATGACACCGACACCCTTGTTTTTCATGATTTCACCGACAAACATCTGAGCCTCCTTCCGAGCGCTTCGGTTTGACAGCTGGCGCGCGTTCATGTTCGCCGGATATTCCGCCACCAGTTGTAGCCCTGCGTCTCTTTCGTCTCGACAAGTACGTCCTTCTTCGTATTCAGGCGCGCGGCAACCACGCCGCCGCCGGTTGCCGCCTTACCCGGCTTGGCGAGCAGATCATCGCGCCCGATCACCAGGTCAGCTGAGGAAAAACTCGAGAATTCGTATTGCTGGCCAAGCGCGATCGCGTCCGCCGGGCAGGCGTCCTCGCACAGCCCGCAGAATAGGCATCGGGCCGTGTCGATCTCGAATTTGGCCGGGTGCCGCTTGCCGTTCTCGTCCTCGTAGGGGACGACTTCGATACAGTCGCAGGGACAGATTCGCGCGCAGAGTTCGCAGGCCACGCACTTGATCTCGCCCTCTTCATCACGCGTCAGGAAGTGATGCCCGCGATAGCGGGAGTAGGGCAGCCACTTTTCCTTGTCCGGATACTGCATGGTCACGGATCTGGAGAACATGTAGCCGAAGGTCAGAGCCAAGGCGCTCGCCAGATCGGCAAAGAACGCCCAACCAATCCATGTTCCAATTCTGTCCTGCGCGCGCGACATCGCCGCCTCGCTACGGAGCCGCTACGACCCCAAAAAGTACACCGGTTATAATTATGTTCGCCATTGAAAGAGGAAGCAAGACTTTCCATCCGATCGCCATCAGTTGGTCGTAGCGGTAGCGGGGGAAAGTGAAGCGGAACCAGATAAACACATAGACGAAGAACGCGATCTTGAGCACAAACCACAAGAGCGGTGGCAAGGGAATCAGAACTCCGTTCCAACCGCCGAAGAACAGGATCACCACCAGCACCGACACAAGCAATACGATGGCATATTCGCTGACCATGAAGAAGGCAAAGCGGATACCGCTGTATTCGGTATGGAACCCGGCACCCAGATCACCCTCCGCCTCCGCCAGGTCGAAGGGAATGCGCTGTGCTTCGGCGAGCCCGGCGACGAAGAACACAATGAATCCGACCGGTTGGTAGACGATGTTCCAGACATCGGCCTGCGCCCGCACGATCTCGAGCAGGCTCATGGATTGCGCCAGCATGACCACGCCGATGACCGCGAACCCCATCGGGATCTCGTAGCTGATCATCTGCGCGCAGGTCCTGAGGCTGCCCAGGACAGCGTATTTGCTGTTGGAGGCCCAGCCGCCGAAGATCACGCCATAAACCTCGATCCCGATCACCGAGAAAACGAAAAGGAGCGCCACATTCATGTTGGAGACGTAGAGCGTGATCTCGTGGCCGAGGACCGAGACCGTTTCGCCGAAGGGGATCGCGACGAACACCACAAAGGGCGGGGCGAGCGCCAGGATTGGCGCCAGTTTGAACAGGAACCGGTCGGCCTCGGCCGGGATGTGATCCTCTTTGGTCAGGAGCTTGATTCCATCCGCCGCCGGCTGCAACAGCCCGTGCCATCCCACGCGCATCGGCCCCATCCGCTGCTGCATGTGCCCGGCGATCTTGCGTTCCAGCCAGGTCAGCGGCAAGGGTAGCAACAGCAGGATCGCAATCAGGAACGCGACCTTCAAGACGATCAGGCCAAGGGCGACGATAAGTTCCATGATCCCGGCTACTTATTCATCGGGTTGAAGCGCACGACCGGACTTTGGCTCCGGCTATACAATGAGCACTGCGCGCACTTGTCAGATTACATGGTACAACGGCGACGCACCGCATACAATGCCGTCGCAGTTATGTCGCCGCTGGCTATGATGTGTCCGGGCTCAGGACGTTTTGAGACGAGTGGCTCGCTGCGCAAGATGAACGCTCCGCGTTTCCGCCGGTTGCACCGCGCCATCTTGCGTATCAAAAACCGCCGAGGCTCTCATCGCTGCAGGATGAAAGTTCCGTGGCAGGTCACTGTTTTATCGGGCTGGCCCGATCGACCGCTCATGACCTTCAGGTTATGGTCCGCAGGACGAGAGCTACCATCGCCAGGGAAAGCGAAGCTTTTCCGCCAGCGATAAGAAGGTAGGTGCTGATCTTTAGAGAGGATTTGGTTGCGGGGGCAGGATTTGAACCTGCGGCCTTCAGGTTATGGTCCGCAGGACGAGGAGCTACCATCGCCAGCGAAGATGAAGTCTTCGCGCCAGCGATATTGCTCAGGAGTGTATTTGGGATTTGGTTGCGGGGGCAGGATTTGAACCTGCGGCCTTCAGGTTATGAGCCTGACGAGCTACCGGGCTGCTCCACCCCGCGCCATTTTATTTTGCCTATGGCAAATATGGTATTTCTTGTCTGTCTGTTCAACGCAGAAGGGCCGCTTGTGAGCGGCCCTTTTGCGACGGCATGGGCCGTTTGTTTTGTTTAGAGAAGATTGTTTTATCAAAGTTGCGTTTTGCAGACCTGGCAGCGACCTACTCTCCCGCGTCTTAAGACGAAGTACCATGGGCGCAGGGGCGTTTCACGGCCGTGTTCGGAAAGGGAACGGGTGCAGCCACCCCGCCATAACCACCAGGTCGGCAAAGCGCAACTTTGTTGTTTTGAGAAGCTGGATTTGGAGCGAATAGGGAGTAGCCAATAGCGAATAGCGCTATTTGGTTCTCTTTCGCTGGTTTTGAACACGTCTTTTGGAACCTCTTCCGGCTGCGGGTGCTTGTGGCACCGATACAGGCCAGAGGCCGTCGCCAATCGTTTGGCGGGCCGTCCGCAGCGCCATGGCGCGTCAGGACAAAGGTCTGGCACATCGAACTTTGTTCGATGAGCATAGTCAATGAGAACGATCAAGCCGATCGAGCTATTAGTACCGGTAAGCTTCATGCGTTGCCGCACTTCCACACCCGGCCTATCAACGTGGTCGTCTTCCACGGCTCTGATAGGGAATACTCGTTTTCAGGTGGGTTTCCCGCTTAGATGCCTTCAGCGGTTATCCCGTCCATATGTAGCTACCCTGCTATGCCCTTGGCAGGACAACAGGTCCACCAGAGATATGTCCATCCCGGTCCTCTCGTACTAGGGACAGATCCTGTCAATATTCCTACACCCACGGCAGATAGGGACCGAACTGTCTCACGACGTTCTGAACCCAGCTCACGTACCGCTTTAATTGGCGAACAGCCAAACCCTTGGGACCTGCTCCAGCCCCAGGATGCGATGAGCCGACATCGAGGTGCCAAACAACCCCGTCGATATGGACTCTTGGGGGTCATCAGCCTGTTATCCCCGGCGTACCTTTTATCCGTTGAGCGATGGCCCTTCCACGCGGGACCACCGGATCACTATGACCGACTTTCGTCTCTGCTCGACTTGTCAGTCTCGCAGTCAGGCGGGCTTATGCCATTGCACTCGACGACCGATTTCCGACCGGTCTGAGCCCACCATCGCGCGCCTCCGTTACTCTTTCGGAGGCGACCGCCCCAGTCAAACTACCCACCATACACTGTCCCGGACCCGGATGACGGGCCGCGGTTAGACATCCATGACGATAAGGGTGGTATTTCAAGGATGGCTCCACGGAAACTGGCGTCCCCGCTTCAAAGCCTACCACCTATCCTACACATGCCGACACGAATGCCAGTGTAAAGCTATAGTAAAGGTGCACGGGGTCTTTCCGTCTGACCGCAGGAACCCCGCATCTTCACGGGGAATTCAATTTCACTGAGTCTATGTTGGAGACAGCGGGGAAGTCGTTACGCCATTCGTGCAGGTCGGAACTTACCCGACAAGGAATTTCGCTACCTTAGGACCGTTATAGTTACGGCCGCCGTTTACTGGGGCTTCGATTCAAAGCTTGCACCTCTCCTCTTAACCTTCCAGCACCGGGCAGGCGTCAGACCCTATACGTCGTCTTGCGACTTCGCAGAGCCCTGTGTTTTTGATAAACAGTCGCTACCCCCTGGTCTGTGCCACCCCATAATAGTTGCCTACCATGGGGTCACGCTTCTTCCGAAGTTACGCGTGCAATTTGCCGAGTTCCTTCAACATAGTTCTCTCAAGCGCCTTGGTATACTCTACCTGACCACCTGTGTCGGTTTCGGGTACGGTCTATACGGTGGAGCTATTTCCTGGAACCGCTCCGCTGCCCTGATAATCCAATAAACCAGAACAACTTGTGCAATCCGTCACTACCACCAGGCCCACGAATATTAACGTGGTTCCCATCGACTACGCATTTCTGCCTCGCCTTAGGGGCCGGCTAACCCTGCTCAGATTAACTTTAAGCAGGAACCCTTGGTCTTTCGGCGAGAGGGTCTCTCACCCTCTTTATCGTTACTCATGTCAACATTCGCACTTCCGATACCTCCAGGAGCCCTCACGGGTCTCCCTTCATCAGCTTACGGAACGCTCCGCTACCACGTGTATTGCTACACATCCTCAGCTTCGGTGCATGGCTTCAGCCCCGTTACATTTTCGGCGCAAAGACCCTTATTTAGACCAGTGAGCTGTTACGCTTTCTTTAAATGATGGCTGCTTCTAAGC